>CAWDTZ010000001.1:0-851054 GCA_963805355.1 uncultured beta proteobacterium
GGACGGTCGTGCTGTTGTTGTACCGCATCGCAACCTTGGCGTACTCGGTGCTCGCCGGGATCGTTGCGGCCGGATGTTCGCGGCGTGCCCGCGGTGGCGCCGCTCGCCATCAAATGCCTTGACCGAACCTCCCTACCTCTTCCTATGCGCGTTGCGGATGCTGGGGTTCAGCGAAGCTGTGCGTCCGGCGAACGACGCTGGGCGTTGATCGCCGCCTTGGCGCTGGCCTGTGCGGCGAACTTGCGCGCTCGCTGGTGCTTTTCGTTTTCGGCAGGCGATGCTCGCAGTGTTCATGAGCAGGTACGGGGGCCCGGTCGCGACACCTGGAAAAAATTGGCCGGCGTGCAGTTGGTCGCGGCCGCGCGTCACGTCGTCGTGATCGCAAAACTGGCTGCTGTTCGATCTGCCGCAGATCAGTACGGGCGGCGGCAATGCCTTCTACCTGGGCAATCATCCGCTGACCGGAGGCTATGACCCCGACGTAGTCGGCTTGTTCTTCGACGTCAACGGCGTCGCGCAGGAACTCCAGCTCACCGTGCAGGCCGATCGCAAACTCTTCGCGATCGGCTGGGAAATGTTGCGAGCCCAACCGCTGGACGTGACGCTCGCGAACTACCTGCGCAAGACATGGGCATTTCTGTTCTATCCCAACGTCGCGGTGAGTGACAGCCTGTTCACGCTGCGCTCCTGGCGCATCGCGCTGCTGGCGGGTGCCGCCGTCGGCGTGGTTCGCGGCGGCGCTCGCCCATCGTACTGCTGGCGGTGGCGGCGACGTTCTATCAAGTGCTGGCGCACATGCCTCTGCTCTACACCCCGCGCTATTCCGTGGGCGCGCTCGACCTGTGGCTGGCGCTGCTCGCGGGATGCGGTTTCGCTGCCGTTTCGCATTGGTCGCCGCGCAATGCATTGCTGTTTGCGCTTGCGATCGCCGCGGCCATCTACGGTGGAAAGACGATCCGATTGCTTGAAGGCGCTGTTGTTCCGCTTCATTTCAGCGCGAGTGTTCCGCACCGGGTCGTCTGGGAACAACGTGGCGCCCCCGACGGGTCGCTCAATGGCTTCGTTGCCGGCCGTAACCCCAATGCGCTCACCGCAACCGCCAAAGTACCTTCGATCCGGATCGCGCTGCCCGATGTCGAAGGCATTGCCGGCAACGCGAGGTTTTGGCAGCGCAGCCTGTTCCTGATCCTCGAGGTCACCACACTCCCTGGCAGCAGCGTCTGCAGTGATGGCTTGATCCAGTTTCGTCCGATACCTGCGAATCCTGATCCATTGGCTCCAGTGGCCTACTATCCGTTCGATCTCGCAGGCAAGGCCGGTGCCCACACGTTTTCGTTCGGCATATCAACGCGCACTGCGACCTGGCCTGCTGGCATTGACGGCCCCGGCAACTTCGAGATCTCTTTTGCGTGCGAACCGGGAGGCGCTGTGCGCCTCGACCGGCTGGCGATTGCCGAATCCACCTACGCCGAGGCCTACGCGAGCACGCGTGCCCCCGGTGCGGTAGTTCCGGTCGTGCCCGTCATCGAGTACTACAACCCTGTGCTTGACCGCTACTTCGTCACCTGGGTTGCCGACGAAATCGCCACCCTTGATGCCGATGTCGACGTCACGGGGTGGGTGCGTACCGGGCACGCGTTCCGGACTTACGCTACGGCGCAGCCTGGAACCTTGCCGGTGTGCCGCTTCCGCATCCCGCCCGGTCTCGGCGGTTCACACGTCCTGGGACTGGGCGCCGACGAATGCAGCGCGATCGCGCGGGACAATCCGGGCTACCTGCTTGAATCGCCCAACTTCACGGCACGCATGGTGCCGCCGCACGTGGGTTGGTGTCCGGTCGGCACCGTGCCCGTCCATCGCCTGCGCATCAACGACGTGAGCTATCGCTACACGACGGACACGTCGGTACGCGATCAGATGGCGGCGGGTGGTGGGTTGCCCAAGCTTGAAGGGTCGGACGTCGTGGCGATGTGCGCCCCGAAGTAGGCGGCGGACGCACCGCCGCATTGCGGGAGATCAATACACACGCAGGGCGGCAAGGGTAAGGTTTGTCTGCTTCTTCCGATCGCAGGAGTGTGCAGTGCTCTTCCGTACGCTGGTTCTTGCCGCATTGGTCGTGGCCGCGATGCCGGGCGCATACGCAGCCGGCGAGGCCGCCGGCTGTGTCGCCGATGATGCGGCGGTGACGTCCTCTGCGCGTGAAATTGCCGACGATCTCTTCACGCGGCCGGAATCGAGCGTCCCGGCTGCGAAACGCACGACGCGCGGGCTCTACGCCACCGCCAAAGACGCGTACGAGATGGTCAGCGCAACGCCGGACAAGGTGCTGTTCATTGATGTGCGCACGCGCGGCGAGCTGCAGTTCATTGGCATGGCAACGCTGGTCGATGCGCACGTGCCCTTTCTTGTCGAGACGTCGCCGCCCCAATGGGACGATGCGAATGCGACGCTCAGGCTTGTCGCCAACACTACCTTCGTCGACGATGTCGACCAACGCCTCGCGCAAAAGGGCATCACGCGCGACGACCCGGTGATCGTGATCTGCCAGGGCGGCCAGCGCGCCGCGCGCGCAGCCAACGCGCTGACGAAGGCCGGCTACTCGAAGGTCTACACGACGATCGATGGCTTCGAGGGCGATCCGGTCGCGGAGGGCGCGCATAAGGGCGAGCGGCTTGTCAATGGCTGGCGCAATGCCGGTCTGCCGTGGACCGCGAAACTCGACCGCGGGAAGATGTACGGTCTCGAGTGAGGCCAAACCGCTTTGGCGCGAGCGATCGATGTACGCGACCTGGGAATGAGCGCAGCATGGCGAGCAGGGGCGCCGTGTATCCGGCAAACTTTCCCGCATAGGAACGCTCCGCATGATCACTCGAAGCATCGTAAGAATGAAGCTGCTGCAGCCGCTGCGGCTGCTGGTCGTGGGTCTATTCGTCGCGGGCGCCATGGCGGCCCAGGCCCTCCAGCCCTTGCAGGGCCGGGACATCAACGGGCACCCGGTCGCCGCCGACGCCACTGAGGCGGTCTTCGAATACGACCCCAACCTCAATATCACCTGGCTGCGCAACTGGAACGCCAACGGGGCGAACGATTTTCCGACGCAATTCGCGTGGGCCCAGGGTCTCGGCTACTTTGGCGGTGGCTGGCGATTGCCGAAACTGCTCTCGACGATTCCAGCGGAGTGCCTGAATGCATACGGCATTGACCTCTGCAACGGCACCGAGATGGGCTACCTGGCCGTGCTCGAAATGATCACGCCGGTGCATCCGGGACCCTTTCAGAATATGCAGACCGGCCCGTACTGGATCCAATTCAGCACAGGCAAGGGAAGCTGCCAGTACCTGTACGTCGAGTGCTATATCGTCGATCCGACCACGGGAACCTACACACTCATCCTGACGTATTACCCATCGCACGGTGCGGTTGCGGTCCGCAACGGCGATGTCGCCAAGGCAGGCGAAGGACCGCCGCCGTCGTCCGCGATTCCGACGCTGGCGCAGTGGAGCCTGGTTGCGCTCATCCTCATGCTGGCGTTGACCGGCGCGTCGCACGAGCGTCGAGCAAACGAACGGGGGTAGCGGTCATTCCGCCCCGCGGAGCGTCATCGTCGTGACGGCGGCAAGCTGCGCCCGCACCATCGTCATGCCGACGCGCTCATCGGCAAGTTCGCTTTCCAGGCCTTCGATGCGCAGCGCATGGAAATCGATCCCGAACTTGTGCACCGCCGCTTCGAGGGCTTCGATCTGGTCCTGCCGTTGCGGTCGCCAAACTGCAGATAGCGTCCCACGACAGCGTGCGCGATCTGGAACACGCCCAGCAGGATGGCGCCCACGATGGCGATGACCAGGGTCCGGTTGACCGCAAGCCCGAAGTCGAAAATCCGCTGCCTGAGTATTGCGTAGAAAAGACCAAGCATCGCCCCCAGAAAGACGTCATTGAGAATCAGGTCGTTATCAGGTCCGGCGATCGGAAATTCGGCCAGTCGGTTCAATGCAGAGAACAGGACCGTTGCCATCATTACGCCCAGCGTCGCGATGATCCATTGCAGGCGAACTTTCGACTCGCCGCGCGCCTGTCTCCAGGTCGCGACAAACGTCACGAAGAACAAGGCAGGCAAGGTGACTTCGTAGATCCGAAAAATCCACCGGAACGCGGGCTCATACGAGCCGGTGTACAACTGCGCGAAGTAAACCACTTCCGCCAGCACCTGCACACCGAACATCCAGGGGTAATAGCGCTTCAGGATGGCGCGCCATCCACCTGGACGGTCATCGGGATAGTTGATCGCGAAAAAGACCAGTGCGCCGAGCGCCAGGTCGCTGGAGACCGAGGAGACGAAGTCCAGCCAGCCGATGTGTGCGCCCGCCGGTGCGGAAAAGGGAAATGCAATGGTGGCAAGCAGCGCGGCCGCGGCGAGGCTGCGAAAGGCCAGGTGGTGGGGCCGCGTTCGCGCAGGTAGTCGCCGTCGAACAGCCTCTCCGCGCGGGTGCCGAGCGACAACACGCGCGGCGCATGCCATGTTTCCACTGCGAGCTGGACGGCGGCGACCGCGGCGACAAGTACGATGACGCACCGCCAGATGGCGATGAAAGTGGCGGATTTCTGCATCCATTTCCCCGTGCTGGCATCGTCGGACAACCCGCGACCCTGAGGAAAATATGCGCGAACAGGTCGCAGGTCGGTGCGGCCGATTGGCCGGTGCCTGGATGGCGTCGCCGGTTGTTGCGTGGTCAGCCGGCGGGTGTCTCGGCTATTGTCATCCGGGATTGGGCTTGTCCACGGAAGCTGATCCCCCCACATCGCTCCGCGGGCGGGCATCGTTCCTGGGCACGGGTGAGTTGCCGGCGATGCGGATCTTCATTTCCATGTGGCGGGCGATACGATCCTGGTTGCCCGACACATGCATCAGAACGAAAGCCAGCAGGATTGCCAGCGCCCAGCCAAGCAGGCCAAAAAGCAGCCAAAAATTCTCCATACAACGTGCCTCGTGCCGATCAGGTCAACCAGGTTCATGGGTGGGCGCCGCGGGTGGCGGCGCGGCCAACCTGCGGTGCAACCGCGGTCGGCAGGCCATGCGGCCTTTCAGGATTCGCTTTGGACTGCAGGTTGTTGCTCCGAAACAGGCTCAGATGCCTGCAAATTCACGGCAGAATCCCCGAATGCCCGTTATGCTAACGGGACGTCGTCAATGAATCACGTGAATAAATTGCATGGGAGATATGCACCGTGTTCAATATTCGTGCGATTGATCTCAACCTGCTGCCGGTCTTCGAGGTGATCTATGAAGAACGGAGTCTTTCCCGCGCCGCGGCCCGGCTGGCCATGACGCAATCGGCGGTCAGTCACGCGCTGTCCCGGTTGCGGCTGGTGTATCGCGACGAACTGTTCATTCGCCAATCAAGAGGCGTTGTTCCAACGGCTACTGCGAACGCGCTCTTTTCGAAGTTGCGCGGCGCGCTGGCGGCGGTGCGGGACTCGATTGCTGAAACGCGGAGCTTCGAGCCCGCCACTTCGGATCGCAAGTTCTTCGTCAGCATTTCGCATCCGCTTGGTCCGCTGATTGCCCTCCGGCTTCGCGAGCGGCTCGGCCGCGTGGCCCCTGGGGTCGATGTCGTCTTCAGCACGCGATCGCGCCCCGTCGAACTTGAACGTGCCATGCGTGAAGGAAGCGTTGACGCGGCAGTGGACTGGCTGGTGCCCGCGCACGGCCAGTTTCACGATGTCACGCTGTTCGATGATGGCATCGTGGCCGTGGCACGCAATGATCATCCGGCCATCAGGACGACGCGTTCGGTCGGCGATCTGGGCCTGCACCCATTTGTATCGCTGCGTCCGCGCGTCGAGGGCGAACATCCGGTGGCGGGGCTGCGGGAATGGCAAAAGCTCAAACTGAAGTTCGTCCTGGAGGTGTCGGAAATCCTCGAGGTGTTCATGGTTGTGCGCCATTCGGATCTGTTCGGATTGGTACCGCTTAGCATGCTCAGGTTTGCCCGTGACGTCTTCGGACTCAGGCCTTTGAAGGCGGGACCACCGCGCAATGCCATCCCGATCAAGCTGGTGTGGACCGCAAACCGGGAGGCTGAGCCGGCGCACGCATTCCTGCGCAAACATCTCGAGCTCGCGGCGGCCGATGTCGTTCCGCGACGTCGCCGAAGCCGTGTCGCTTGACGCACGAGAAATTGGGCGCACAACAGGCGAGCGATCCATTCGTCGAGCCGGGTCGACTCGATACCCTGTAGGGTAAGCGTGCATTGTTGGCCGTGGCGCCTCATTCCCCACGGTCAGGCGCAGGTGCGTGCATCGGGTAGCCGCAATTACGCGGGCTGCGCCAATATTTCCTGTGAACATGTGAGAATCGAAACCTTGGCAGGCGGGGTTTGGATACGACAATGGACGGGAAGCGGTTCAAATCTTTGGGGCACATCGGCAACGATATGAACGGCAGGCCTGTCCTTTCGACATGCACGTCGGGCATGGTGCTCTCCACCCGTGCACAAGGACCATTGCCCGTGCAGGCGCTGGCGGCGTACGCCTGCGCTCCCAGGATAGCCCCCATGCGCAGACAGCCAATGCATGAGTCCTGAACGCCAACGATTGGCGTATGCATTGCTGCTTTCGCTGGTGATGCACGCGTTGCTGTTGAGCCTGCAGGCCGGTGGTCAGTGGCATTGGATTCCGGGCTTCGCCTTCCCCTGGCAGAATCGACGTATCGAGGTACCCGATCTGCGCGTCCTGATTGTCCCGGGGCAGGTCGCGGCAACAGCGCCGGCGGCCACGCCGGTTGCAGAGGGATCGCCACAGACCGCGTCCCCCCCGTCCGTTAGCATTGGGCCGGCAATGCCGCCATCTGCGTTGCGCGTGCCGGTTCCGCGGCGGACTGAAACTCTAATCTTGCCAGAGACCGGTTCGGGGGCCGAGGCCAATCCACTGCCGGACGCTTCCCCGGGAGCGTCGCTCGCGAACGTTCCGTTGCGCGGCGGCCAGGCCAGTGACACGCCGCCTCCACCCATTCAGTCGCCGCCTGTCATTGCCGTGACGCGAACCGACGAGCCCACATGGACCGTCCCCACCCCACCGCCTATCGCAACACCACTTATCGCCACCGAGCCGAGTACTGCGAGCGCCGAGATCACGATGACCGCGCGTCGCGATTCCCGCGAGGCAGAGCAGGCGGAAATCGACCAGCGGGCGCGTGAGCGCGCCGTCGCACTGGCCGAACTCGAAGCGTTCCGGCAGGAACGGCAACGCCAGCTGGAGCAGGCAGAGACGGCGCGACAGGACGCTGTCCGGCAGGAGGCCGCGCGGGCAGAAAACGCGCGGCTTCAAGTCGAACGCCAGGAAGCAAAAATCCAAGAGGCGGCGCGACAAGAGGCGGCGCGGCAAGAAGCAGTGCGGCAAGAGGCAGTGCGGCAAGAGGCAGTGCGGCAAGAGGCAGTGCGGCAAGAGGCAGTGCGGCAAGAGGCAGTGCGGCAAGAGGCAATGCGGCAAGAGGCAACGTTGCAGGAGACAGCGCGGGAAGTAGCGCGGCAGGAGGCTACGAGAGTTGAATCCGCACGAGTAGATGCCGGACGAGCTGAAGCCGCACGGATCGAAGCCACGCGGATCGAAGCCACGCGGATCGAGGCCGCACGAGTCGAGGCCGCACGGGTCGAGGCCGCACGGGTCGAAGCCGCACGGGTCGAAGCCGCACGGGTCGAGGCCGCACGGGTCGAAGCCGCACGGGTCGAAGCCGCACGAGTTGACGCCGAACGAATTGAAGCCGCACGAGTTGAAGCCGCGCGAATCGAAGCCGCACGAATCGAAGCCGCGCGAGTCGAAGCCGCACGGGTCGAAGCCGCACGGGTCGAAGCCGCACGAGTCGAAGCCGCACGAATCGAAGCCGCACGAATCGAAGCCGCACGAATCGAAGCCGCACGAATCGAAGCCGCACGAGTTGAAGCCGCACGAGTTGAAGCCGCACGGATCGAAGCCGCGCGGGTCGACGCCGCGCGAGTCGATGTTGCCCAGGAAGCGGCCGCACGGCGGGAAGCGAAGCTTCGGGCAATTGGGCGACAACTGGATGCAGAGGCCGACCAACGCGATGCCGCAGCCGCTGCAGCACGCCTTGCCCCCTCATCGAGCAGCTTGCGTCGATATCGGCTCTTCGGGCGCGCTGACCCCAACGCCGAACTCGTCCTGTATGCGGAAGCCTGGGGCCGAAAGATTCAATTGAACAACACCTTCAACATGATCCGCGAAGCAGCGAAGCAGCCGCACACCGATCCCCTCGTGACGGTGGCCATTCGTCGCGACGGATCGGTGGAATCGGTGACCTTCGTGCAGACCAGCGGCGTGCCGGCCATCGACGAGGCAATACGGCAGATCGTGCAGTCCCAAACACCCTTTCAAGCGTTCCCGCCCAACCTGGCTCGCGAGTTCGATGTGGTGGAAATCCGCCGAACCTGGCACTTTGACGTGGCGATCCGACTGGAGTGACCGCCTTTGGCAGGCGAAACGGGAATCACAATTCATTGGGCGGGGTACGCAACCTGGTTTCCCCAGTCGGACCGCCCTCATGATCCTGTTTGCACGTCTTCCGCACGGAGCCGACGGTAGATTGGCGCGCGCCGGGCAAGCGCGCACGCCATTCTTGCGGAATTTTCCTGCATCACGTCGATGGCTGCATCACGTCGATGGCTGCATCACGCTGCTCCACCCACCAATTCAACCGGGCGAATTCCTGCTCCGGCTTACGCGGTCGCTGCGCCGCTTCGATGTTTACTTCCATCGCGTCGAAACATAAGGTAGGCTACATCACGCAAGTAAAAAGGACAAGCGCGCGAATTCACGGCGCAAATTGGGTTCACTTCAAACAATCTGTGGAGGAATCAAGCGATGAACCTCACTGTAAAGATGCTCACCATGTCGGCCTGCGTCGGCGCGGCATTTGCGTCGGGCATGGTGCGCGCCGACGACGTCAAGCCGGCATCAACCAGCGCTGTCGAGACCAAGGCAGCACCCGCAAAGGCTACCCGGCCACTAAGCGATATGCGGGTGTCGCGCGACAAGGAAACCGGGAAGCTGCGCACGCCGACCGCTGAGGAAAATGCCGCACTCGATGCCAAGTCACGTTCGATTGCGCCGAACGTGGTGGTCCTGAGTCGTCCGGTCTCCACCGTTGAAACCCGCGCCGACGGCAGCGCGGTCGGCAAACGTTCGCTCGATGAGATGGACAATCTCCATGTGACGCGCACTGCGGACGGCAAGACCGTCCTGCATCACTCGGACAAACTGGCGCCCTCGGCGCCCACGAAATAACAGCTGAGGGAGCGACCAATGAAAAACATTCTCAAGGCGCTTTGCGCCACGGTATTGCTCGGGCTGATCTCCTACGCGCCGGCACATGCCGCCCAGTTCGTACTGGTCAATACCGATCCGGCGGGCGCCGGCTTCAATGACACGACGCCGGCGACGCCGGTTGGCGGAAATGCCGGCACCACCCTGGGCCAGCAGCGGCTGATCGCCTACAGCCGTGCACTTCAATTGTGGGGCAGCATTCTGAAAAGCAACGTGCCGATCGTGGTTCTGGGTTCGTTCCAACCACGGCCGTGCGCGGCGACCTCTGGCGTGCTGGCTTCGGCCGGCGCCTGGAACATCGAGCGCGATTTCTCCGGCGCACCGTTGGCGGGCCATTGGTATCACTCCGCGCTCGCCAATTCGATCGCGGGCACCGACCTGTACCCGGGGACGGATGTCATCGATGGTGCCGACGTCGTTGCGTTTTTCAACAGCAACCTCGGCACGCCCGGCTGCCTCGAAAATTCGCGGTGGTACTACGGTCTGGACAGCCAGGCGAATAACGCTGCGGGCGACATCGATTTCCTGAACGTGTTCATGCACGAGCTCTCGCATGGCCTCGGTTTCTCGAACTTCGCCGATGAATCGACCGGCGCAGTCTTTGCGGGCTATCCCGACGTGTACATGGCCAACAGCTTCGACAACTTCACCGGGAAGTATTGGAACGTGATGAATGCCGCTGAAATCAAGGCGGCCGCCATCCGGAGCGGGCAGGAAGTCTGGACTGGCCCGAATGTCACCGCGCGCGCACCCGCCGTGCTCGGCCCACTGGTCCTGCTGAAGCTGACGGCGCCTGGGTCACTCGCCGGCGAGTACGAATACGGTACTGCAGCAGGCTTTGGCGCCATCCCGACGCCGGCGAACTTTTCCGGTCCCATCGTTGCCGGTCTGGACGACGCCATTCCCGCCACGTCAACGATGAACGACGGCTGCACCGCATTCACCAACGCCGCCGCTGTCGCCGGCAAGATCGCTTTAGTGCAGCGCGGAACCTGCGGCTTCATCGTCAAGGCAAAAAATGCCCAGGATGCCGGTGCCATCGGGGTGATCATCGCCAACAATGTGGCCGGTGCCGGGCCGCTCGGGCTGGGCGGCGTGGATCCGACCATCACGATCCCGGCGATTAGCATTTCGACGCAGCTCGGTAACGATTTCCTGGCAGCGGGTGGAGTGGGCGCAGGAGGTTTGACGGGCAGCGCAAGCTTGCTTGCAGGTGCGGACGCGGCCGGCCGCGTGCGCTTGTATGCGCCCAACCCTGTGGAACCCGGCTCCTCGATTTCGCACTTTGACACCGCCGCCGATCCGAGTCTGCTGATGGAGCCCGCGATCACGCCGTTGCTGCGGGCCTCGGCCAACGTCGACCTGACGGCGGCATTGTTCGAGGACATCGGCTGGAAAACTGAGCTTAGCCTGGGTGGTTGTGGCGCGGGCTCCGGGGCCCCGGGGGTGGACGGCGTGGGCGATATCTACGCCGCTCCGATCTACTACTGTGCCAACGATGCCAAGAACAAGGGCGCATTCCAGAGTTGCTCTACGCAGTACCTTAATGCATTGCGCAACACCGGCGTGATCAGTGGCGCGACCAAGGGTGCGCTGGCGAGTTGCGCAGCTGCCGCCAGGTAACCAGGACCGCGTAATACATGGTGTGGGGCCCGGAGAGCGATCTCCGGGCCCCTTTTGATTGGTGGTCGGGCGTGGTGCACAGGCAAGCGTCAGCGCTTGCGGCTACCAGGGAAAGCGTTGATGGGAACGCACATCGTAACGCCCGTTGAGCCGTACCCTTCGGCCACGTAGCCGATATCCAGCATCTGCTGTCGAACCGCGGGATTGGTAACGTAGCGATGTGTTGTACCGCGAGGATTCCACAACTGGTACACCGGTACCTGACCTGCAGGGCATTGGCCGGTTTCGGGGTCGGGGGTCATTGCGAAAAACGCATTGCCGGATTCAGACGTTGCGCCGGGCAGCGCCGCTGCGTCGACGCATCCATTCACCGAGAAGAAATGGGACGTGCCCAGGAAGAAACGGCACACGGGCCACAATCCGGGGACGACCCTGGCATCGACAGGTGCCCCCGACCACGTAGGCAACGTGAAGCCCGTGCGCTGCCAGCCTGCGATCCGGCCTGCGTCGAGTGCCGCGATTTCGGCGGGATAGGCGGTGAGGAAATAATCGTCTAGGGCGGCGTGGTAGTACTCGAGGACCTCCGTGATTTCGATGGGCGCAAGTGCGACCGATTCGCCGGCATGATTGACGGCCACGGCCGGGCCGGTCAAGTAGTCGACCGTCCCGATGTCGTAGTCAACCACTGGGTACAGGGCATGGCCACCGTCGGTAGGTAGCGATGTGTAGGGAAAGCGGAAGAGGGCGTTCATCACGCTGAGCGTGCCACCCGGCGCGAACAGGAAACCATCGGGTAACACCGCGTCAGACTTCAACGAATGAAGCTCGGCAAATGCACGTGTGGCAAGCAGCACCCTACCCGCCGAGCCATTGGTGACGTCTCCGGAGAAAGTGAACGTATGCCGCCCCGACGTCGAAAGTGAGATCAGCTCCCGCGCTGCGAATGAATCGCCCGCGTTCAGCCACAGCATGATGAACTGCGAAGTGCCATCGGCATTGGAATAAATTTCCGAAATATCGAGGTGGATGGTGGGGGGGGCCAACACCTTGATCGTACCGGCAGCGTTGCTCACCTCGTCGTGGAATCCGACAACACCGGGTGCTTTGAAGACCCGGACAAAATCGATCCGATCAGGGTTCCAGCCGCAAGCGTTCGCTGGATTGCACGTGAAATCACTCGTGGGCGTGCCATCCCCGCCTTCGCCGTCGCAGCCCCTCGCGCAGCGAAACGAACCGTCATCCGCCACTACGTTGTGCGCGCCTGTGAATTGCAAATCCGCATATTGGTAGAAACGGACCGAATCGCCGATGTTGATCGTCGTTTCGGCAGGCGCGAAGCAGGATAGGAGTGGTCCGCGCGGTTGATCGGCACAGTCTCCAATACCCACCCCATGGATCGCCCCAGAGGACGCACCCGCATGCAAAAGAAGCCATCCGCACGTTGCCCACGCTTGCGATAGTCGCATGTGGCGTCTCCATTGTTTTCAACGGGAACAATTGCAACGCAGCGGTTCAGAGCGCGAAAGCCCAATCTGATGAAATCGGTATTTGGGCGGATGAAACCGTCCGGCTACCGGGCGAATCCGCGGCCTGAAACAGAGACGTCGTGGCGGCCGGGTAACAACTCTGGCATCGCGTCCTGCACCGAACCGCTCGAAACTCAGAAGTCGGCAACGGGCTTGACCGGCACCGGCGCAGCTTTTCAGCCAACGGGGCAGCCGGTACAGTACGGGGGGCAAAAATCCCGGCAAACGGAGCGCATTCGTGAGATTTTTTCGACGAGTCCGGCGTTACAACGAGTTCGCGATGTTGCTGCACTGGCTGGTCGCCGCCGGGATCGCGTTCCTCTTCATCCACGGATTCCTCATGATGCATGTCGAGGAGAATCAGCACCTCGTCGAACTCAATTTTCACCGCTCCATCGGCGTCACGGTTTTTGCGCTGGTGCTGGTGCGGGTCTGGTGGCGGATGATTCGACCGCCAACGCCTGCTCCCATGCCCGAAGTGCAGTCGCGGATTGCCGAGTTAGTCCATCTCTTGATCTATGCGCTGCTGGTTGTGAATGGAATTGCCGGGACCGTGGGCTGGATAGCGAGCGGCGATCCTGTTGTCCTGTTCGGCGCGCCATTGGTGGCAGAACACGGTTCGTCGCCCGCGCTCAACCGCTTATGCGTCTTCGTTGGCCAGGCCACCGCGCGCATTCTCCTTGTCGTGATCGCGCTCCATGTCCTTGCAGTCATCAAGCATGAATGGTTCGATCGCGACCGGCTGCTGGACAGGATGATTCCGGGGCCCGCGATTCTGCTGCCGCTGAGTCCGCGGGAAATCCTGCGACGGATCCGCGAGCGGCGGCAGAAGCAACGTGCGCAACGTGCCTCATCCCAGGACGGCGGTTCGCCCATGGCGCGTGAGTAGAAGCGAGAAAACGACCGCCGACGTATCCGGGTCCTCTTATCGGGCGCAGCGGACTGTAGGCCCGATGGGGCAAGGCGCGACCTGACAGTGTGATCGCCGAATTTCGTCCATGACGCAGATCATTGATTTCATTTCGGCTGCATTCGGCCAGCGGCGGACCGCTGATCGCCTGCGGTAAACTCTGTACTTCGGTCCCTATTTCATCAAACAGGTCATTGCAAATGAAAGCACACATTACACGCGTGGCATCCCTCGTGGCGGTGGCCGCTCTGGCGTTGCCGAATTTCGCGTTCGCGCAGATACCACCCATTCCCGCGGGCATCACTACACCCAACCGAATCGAAACCCGAATCGGTACGCTGGAATTCAAGGACGGTGCCCCCAGCGCGGACACCACGCGCAAGGTCTACGACAGCGTGGCTTTTGCGCGCGGTATCGGCGCGTTCATGAACAGCTTTTCAGGAGCATCGGCCTACGCCATCCGCGAGGGCTTCCACAGTATCGGCGCTGAAGACAACACGGTTGTCATCTTCTCCGAGCTCATGGACTCGAATTCCCTATTTCTCACGGCCAATGCCGACACCGTCTATAACCTCGCGGTCCTCGATTTGACCAAGGGCCCGCTGGTCATTGAAGTTCCACCGCAGCAGCTCGGCACGGTCAACGACATGTGGTTCGGATGGATCATCGACATCGGTGGTCCGGGCCCCGATCGTGGGGAAGGGGGCAGGTACCTGATCGTGCCGCCGGGTTATGACGGCCCGCTTCCGGACAGCGGATTCTTTGTCGGACATTCGAAAACCACGCACGCGCTTTATGCGGTGCGCGCGTTCATGGAAAACAACGACCCCAAGCCTGCGGTTGCGACCATCAAGAGGGGGCTCAAGATCTATCCGTACACACCGGGCGGATACGGCACCAGCATTGCCACCGCGCTCGAGGGCAAGGTCCGGCTCGCCGCCAACCCGCCGGTCCCGCCGACGAAGTTCGTCGAGGCCAGTGGAAAGTCGTTCAACACGGTCCCGCCCAACGACCTCTCGTACTTTGAAATAGTCGACAAGCTGGTCCAGTTGGAGCCCGCTACTTCCTTTGATCCCGAGCTGTTGGGGCAATTGGCGTCCATCGGCATTGTCAAAGGCAAGCCCTTCAACCCGGACGCCAGGATGCGCGCGATTCTTACCGACGCCGCGGCTGTGGGCAATGCTGCCGGGCGGTCACTGAACTGGCGCGGCGCCGAGTATCCCGGCTGGGCCTACTACCCCGGTTCGATGTGGGCCAACATGCTGTGGCAGGGCGGTTTCAATTTCGAGACACCGCCGCCCATGGTCACCAAAGATGGCTTCAAGCCGCTGCCGCCGACCGGGGCGCGCACGCTGGACTCACGCGCCGCGTTTTACTACGGCTACACGATGGACTCGCCCGGCATGATCATGCGCGTGCCCAACGTCGGATCGCAGTACCTGATGGGCTTCACCGACGCCGACAAGAATGCCTTCGATGGTGGCAAGACGTATCGGGTAACGCTGCCGGCCAACATTCCTGCCGCCAAGTTCTGGTCATTCACCGTCTACGACAATCAATCGCGTTCCATGCTGCAGACACCGCAACGTTACCCGCGCGCCGGAAGCCAGACCTATCCGTCGCCGGCCGCCGCTGCCAACGCGGATGGTTCGACGACCATCTACTTCGGTCCTTCCAGGCCTGCTGCGGCAAAAGAGGGCACCTGGATCCAGACGATGCCTGGCAAAGGATGGTTCACGATCCTGCGCCTGTACAGCCCGGAGGAAACATTCTTCACCAAGACCTGGCGCCCGACCGAGATTGAACTGGTGCGCTGAGTTTCGCCCGTTGCTGTCGACACGGAATGCAAGGCGCCTGCTTCGCGCGAGTCTTTCATGGTCGAACGAAGAGCGGCTTTCCAGGCGGTCGCGTGCACGGGATGTGCAGTGATTCGCGGGTCGGATTGGCCAACTTTCGGAGCCAGTTGCTTGATGTTGGCTAACCGGCAAATCCGGCCGTGCGCGAGCTCCGGGAAAATTTCCTGCGAGTGGCCGTTCGCACCGGCACGCAGCGGTCGCTGCCTTCGCGCCGGCCGCCACATCTGCGACGCGGGCATCCCGCCGGCCGCATAAGACCTGCGCCCAGGCAGCTGGCCTCGCGTCAGCCCCGGATCACCGGAGCTCCCGTCGGTCCAACAGGTGACGACGTGCTACGCCGCTCCCGACGGCGCGAAGTGAGCCTTCGTTTTAGCATCTTTCCGGATGGTTTCACGCAAACTTGCGCTAACTTGGTGGAAGGTCAACGACGGGGGTGCCATGGATCTGAAAGCTCTGGAAATCATCAGCGATGTACCGCAACTCTTCGCCATCGGCATTCTGATGTCGATTTCCCTGCTCATTCAAGCGACGGTCATCACGTCGCTGCAGCAGGGCATGGCCCATTTCGACCCGTTTCTGGACCGTCACACAGGTTTCTTGGCACAGTTCGGCGCCCTGAACGCGGTGGTCTTCTGCATCGTCGTCATGCACTTGAGCCAGATGTCGGTGTGGGCCTGGTTCTACTTGCATTACGCAGGCTTGTCGCCGCCCTCCGTCGCGTTGTACCACTCCGCACTCATGCTAACGACCATGGCTGACGGGCAGGGAACGCTGCCGAAGCAATGGCTGGTGCTCGGCGCTGCGGAGGGCTTGACGGGGTGGATCATGTTCAGTTGGTCCACAAGTGCGATGTTCTCGGTGATCTCCGGACTGATGGCGAAGCGGCAGTCGCACCTTGCGCGGCAGCGGACGCAGCGTGCGCAATGACCGGCCTGAGCACTCGCGCGGCGTTTGGCTTGGCTGGCCGACGCAGGCAGCGGTCCGCGTCACGCCGCCAGGGACAGGAGCCTCGCGCGTACGCCCGCATCTTGGTGCACGGGTAGCCCGTTGGCGCCGAGTAAACGTCCATCACGGCACCGGGCGTACTAGCGCAGCAGCGGGAAGGATTGTGCTCGAATCACCTGACCCGCAGCGGTATCGGTAAGCTGGGCCGATCGCAGCGTCATGACGGCGCTGCGGTAGCCCGGAGGACGGCTTGGGGTCTATTTTGTTGAAAAACCCCCTTGAAATTGGTTGGTTCTTGGCTATGTTGAAGCCAGGGCGTTCGAGAGGGAGACGCGGGAATGATGGGACGACAGTCTGACGGTCAGAAGAAACTGTTCTACTCGTTCAATCTCGACGATCACGTTCCCTCGGATCACCTGTTACGTGGCGTTGATCAATTTCTTGACTTGGGTGATCTGCACCAGCACCTTGCTCCGTACTACAGCCATACCGGGCGCCCCTCGATTGATCCGCAGCTGCTGATTCGGATGCTGATCGTTGGCTACTGCTTTGGCATCCGGTCCGAGCGGCAGTTGTGCGAGGAAGTACATCTGAACCTGGCGTATCGCTGGTTCTGCCGGCTGGGATTTGAAGACCCGGTGCCGGACCACTCGACCTTCTCCAAGAACCGGCATGGCCGTTTCCGTGACAGCGACACACTGCGTTTCGTGTTCGAGCAGGTCCTGGAGCGCTGCGTGCGGGAAGGACTGGTGGGTGGCGAAGGGTTCGCCATCGACGCCAGCCTCGTAAAAGCCGATGCCAATCGTCAGCGGGGCGTGCCGGGCGCTGAGGCCGATTGGTCCCAGGGGCAATCCATCAGCCGCCCAGTGCGTGAATATCTGACAGCCTTGGATCAGACTGACCTCGAGAAGAACACGCCGAAGAACATCTCGCTGACCGATCCGGCGGCGCAATGGAGTGCCGCATGGGGACCGGCGTTCTACGCCTATTCGGCGAACTACCTGATCGACATTGCCGCGGGAATTGTGGTTGACGTTGAGGCGACTCCCGCCCACAAGCTCGACGAAATCAACGCCACCAAGACAATGATCGAGCGGGTTGAGACGCGGTTTGATCTCAAGCCGCAGCGACTGATCGGCGACACCAATTACGGCACGGCAGAGATTCTGGGGTGGATGGTCGACGAGAAGCAGATCGAGCCGCATGTGTCCGTGTGGGACAAAACACAGCGTAGCGACGAAACGCTATCCAGCAGCGACTTCGAATGGGATGAACAGGTCAACGAATATCGCTGCCCACAGGGGCAGCCGCTGCGGAGTGAATGGCGGATCTTCAAACACCCGCGAACGCGCATCACTAAGGCAAACACCATCATCTATCACGCCAGCCAAGCCGCTTGCAGCAAGTGCCCGATGAAATCACGTTGCTGTCCGAACACACCGACGCGGAAGATCGCTCGCAGCATCCATGAATCGGCACGGGATGTGGCTCGCGACGTTGCCAAGACCGACGCTTACAAGCAATCGCGGAAGGATCGCAAAAAGGTCGAGATGCTCTTCGCTCACCTCAAGCGAATCCTAAAGCTTGATCGATTGCGACTGCGCGGACCGAGCGGCGCTCACGACGAGTTTCTTCTGGCGGCAACCGCGCAGAATCTACGACGCATGGCAAAGTGGTTGTGCCCGGTAGAACAAGAAATGGCAAAAATGGCGATCTAAATCGGTACCGGACAGCATCGCCAACTCAAGAAAGAGCGCTTCCACTGACCGAACCTCTCCCCGCCCATCGGCCGTGGTGGAACCGCGCCCCTTAAACGTCGAGTTTTTCAACAGAATAGGTCGATAGCTCAGGTTCGTTCCCCGGTCACGAACGACTGCCTACCGCATTCCGGTCATTGAGCTGGCGCTGGCCAAATAGTGCTATCGGCCAACTGCGGCCATATTGCACAGTCGCCGAGAGCGGTCGTTGTATGACGCAGTGGACCCAGCGAGTCGATAGGACCGCGAGGCTACTACTTCCTTCAAGTGCGGGACGATGGAAACGTTTCGGTGTATCGAGGAACCGGACCTGCGGCCAGCGGCAACCGCCAAGCTCGTCAGGTACTTCAGCGACCTTGGCTTCGCACGTTTCACCCGCGCGCCGGTCATGGTGAGGTCGGCGTGCGACTGACGCCCCCAGCAGTCTCAGGCGAGCGCGAAACGTTGCTGGACTCTCCCTACGCGCACTAGCACGCGCTGGCGCGCCCTGCGTTTCGATCGGCAACTACCGAGGGGTCGATTCAGCCGTGCGCGAGGACAATTTCATGAGCTGCACCACCTCTTGCGAAGTCGCGCGAAGAATCATTCCCAAAAATGGAAACGCCACGCCCATCCACTCCAGGTTGAGGTCCTCAGCGACTGCCGACTCTATCCGTTTCCGCAGGTCTTCGATTGGCCCGAAGGCCGGAGGCACTTCAGCGCCTATTCAGCCTTCGCCGCTCAGGCGAGCGCCATCTGCTGCGACAGGTGACCAAAGACCGTCGATACTCTTCTGAGGTGCCTCGACTCTGGGTGAGTCAGCAGCCAGAGTTCAGTCTGGCATTCGTCGAGTGGCGAGGTCAATGCGCGCAACTCGCTGTGTCCTTGCGCGAGGAAGATGGGGAGCAAGCCGACGCCCAGGTCCTGTGCCACGAGTTCCATCACGGTCAGGATGCTGCTCACCCGGTAGGTCGGTGACACCTTCGGAAAATGTTTCCTGCGCCACACCACGGACGGATGCTCGGGCAACGCGTCGTCAGGGGCAATCCAGTCGGTCGAGGACAATCTCGACTCGTCGTAGCGCCGGACCGAACTTTTCCGGGCGACATAAAGCGCCACGCGGATCGGACCGACATGCTTGCCCACCAGATGCTGAGGTGGGCGCTTGGTCGCCCGTACCGCAATATCGGCGTCACGCCGGGTGAGGCTGGCGAGTTCATTGCCGGCGTGCAATTCATAGGCGAGCAGCGGATGCGTCGCATGCAGTGCCTTCAGTGCAGGCGCGACCAGGCCATGCAGGATGGTGTCGGTCGTCGTGATGCGCACGGTGCCGGATACCAGCTCGGGTCCGAGCTGCGCGGACGATCGCGCCGACTCCAGATGGGTCTCCATCTGCTCGGCGTGGCCGGCCAGGACCTGCGCCTGTTCCGATGCCAGATACCCCGAGCGCGATCGCTCAAAAAGGGGTTGGCCCAGACCCCGCTCGATGCGCTGTATCGCGCGAAACACCGTGGAAGGGTCCAGGCCCAGCCGCTCGCCGGCAGAAGCAAGGGTCCCCGATCGCGTTAGAGCGAGTACCACTTCCAGGTCGGAGGCGTTCAGTCGGTATTGCGTGCGCGCAGTCATGGTTTGTAAAAACGCCTATTTTCATTGCGATTAAGCAATCATAGACTTCCTCCACTTTCAACTCAATGGAGAACTCCAATGGATCCGAGAAACACCAGCGATGCCCCTGCCTACGGCGCTACTTTGCTCAGAGTCAGCCTGGGCGTCATGTGGGTGGCACACGCCTTGCTGAAACTGCTGGTCTTCACGCTGCCAGGAACTGCGGCCTACTTCGCAAGCGTCGGCCTGCCCGGGCTGCTTGCGTACCCTGTGTTCGCCATCGAACTTGTGGGTGGGGTTGCTCTCATCCTCGGCATCTATGCACGGCAGGTGTCACTGGCACTTGTGCCGATCATGGCCGTGGCCGCGTGGGTGCATTTCCCGAACGGCTGGGCTCACACCAGCCCGAACGGTGGTTGGGAGTACCCGGTATTCCTGATCATGGCGTCGGTGGCCTTGTGGCTGCTTGGCGACGGTGCGCTGGCCCTGCGACGTGGCGCCTGGCCGGCGATGACTTCACTAAGGGGCGTGTGATGGGCTCTCAACTCACACTGGTCAGCCACGCGCTGTGCCCCTACGTCCAGCGCGCTGCCATCGTGCTGATGGAGAAGGGCGTTCTGTTCAATCGTCGCGATGTCGACCTGAAGAACAAGCCCGCCTGGTTCCTGGCGCTTTCTCCACTTGGCAAGACGCCGGTACTGCAGGTGGGGGAGGACGTGATCTTCGAGTCGGCGGTGATCTGCGAATACCTCGATGAGACGCATGAGCCACGCATGCATCCCGCATCCGCCCCGGAGCGAGCGCGTCACCGGTCCTGGATGGAGTTCGGCTCAGCTGTGCTGAACGCCATCGGTGCGTTCTATAACGCCCCCGATGCAAACACCCTGGCTGCACGGGCTCAGGACATTCATGCTCGCTTCGCGCAGATCGAACAGGTTCTGGGTGCCGGGCCGTACTTCGCGGGCGAGCACTTCAGCATCGTCGATGCGGTCTTCGGGCCGGTCTTTCGCTACTTCGACGTGTTCGACGAGATCGCCGACTTCGGATTCTTCCGCGACCTGCCCAAGGTCACGGCCTGGCGCATGCAGCTTGCCTCGCGTGACTCGGTCCGCCGCGCCGTGCGGCGAGACTATCCGGCGCTGCTGGCGAAGTTCATCCTTGAACGAGGGTCGGAGCTGTCACGGCGAGCGCCGCCGTTCGGCGGCGCTCAGACCGGCAAGTGAAACCACCGAGGCACGGGCAAGGCGATGTCGGCTTTCGGGCTTCCGATTCGATACGCTGAGCGGCCGCAAAGTGTCGGGTAGCAACCGTCGACCGCTAGCCAAGCCATGATTGCGGATTTGCGCCGCATCCCCCATTTCTGAAAGTGGGTCAGTTTTCGGTGCAGATCAACACCCTGAAGGCTGGTGACGCGCGCGACGGTCAGCCTGCACCCGGAAGGAAGCATGGCAAATGTCCTAAATGACATCAAACGGATATGTCTCGAGCTCCAAGACCTTTCCGGCGAGTTTGTCGACTTGCTCGTCTTCGTTGTGCGTCAAAGCGCGGACGTTGCGGGACATGCGGCGGTGCGCTTGATGGGTGAAGATTTCGCAGATGGCGATGGCAGATTCGGCGGCGGGGTGGTTTGCCCGGACCAGGCTGTCCGCCCGGGACAGGGTGCACAGGCCGACAAACATATCGATGGCGAGGTCGGCGATGCGTTTCTGCTGGTACTGGAAGTCCGCGATCCTCTTGCCGTGTTCGCGCAGGAGCGCATCGGCTGACTTTGACAATTCGACCGCGAATCGTTCATAGGTCGCAGCGGCGACGCGCAGGTCGGGATGCAACTCACGCAGGATCTTTGCCGTTCCGAAGCCGGTGGCCTCAGCGGCGCGGCGGCGGGCATATTCGCCCAATACGCCAAATCCCTTGATCGGGTTGTTGAAAATATCGTCGATGGACGAACTGATCTCTTTCAGGTTAGCGCCAACGTCCTTCAAACCGGAAAGCGCGATATACAGGCGCAGGATTTCGTTGGTGCCCTCGAATATGGAGAGAATGCGTGCGTCCCGGGTGATTTGTTCGTAAGGGAATTCGCGCATGAAGCCGTTGCCGCCTGCAATTTGAGTAGCTTCGTGCGCGGCGCGTTGAATGGCGTCGCTGGCGAAGACTTTGCTGATGGCGGCCTCGATGGACGCATCGGCGCACCCAGAGTCAATGTAGTGCGCGACCATCCAGACCGCACTCTCGGCGGCGAAGCAGTCAACGGTCATTTGCGCGATTTTCTCGCGTACGAGTCCGAATTCGGCGATCGCGCGGCCGAATTGCCGGCGGTCCTTGGCTTGACGGCTGCACAGTTTGATCAGAGCCTTCATTCCGCCGACTGCGCCACCGCTGAGACCGGTGCGACCGTTATTGAGAATCGCCATCGCGACCTTGAAGCCCTTGCCGACCTCACCCAGCACGTTCTCGGCGGGCACCCGCACATCGGCGAAGGCCACAGTGGTAGTGGACGACGCGCGGATACCCATCTTGTCTTCGTGCGGGCCGTGGCTGACACCGGGCCAGGCCGCTTCGACGACGAACGCGGTCATCTTGCCCTCAGCGGTATCGGTGCGGGCGAACACCGTGTAGAGCTGCGCGATGCCGCCGTTGGAGATCCAGATCTTCTCACCACTCAGGGTCCAGGTACCATCGTCATTCTTTACCGCTTTGGTGTGCACCGAGGCGGCGTCAGAACCAGCACCCGATTCGGTCAGGCAAAAGGCCGCGATGCTCGCACCACTGGCGAGGCTGGGCAGATAACGGGTCTTCTGGTCATCATTGCCAAACAGCAACAGGCCCTTCATGCCGATCGAACTGTGTGCGCCAATGGTCACCGAGGTCGAGCTGTCATGGCCGCTGGTCTGGCACAGCACACGCGCATAGGCGGCATTGGACAATTCAAGTCCCCCGTACTGCTCGGGAATGATCAGGCCAAACAGTCCCATATCGCGCAGGCCCTGGAGGAACTCCTCGGGCTGGTGGGCCTCACGGTCCCACCGCTTGAAGTCAGCGTGCTTGTCGGTGAGGAAGTTGTCGATGGCATCTACCATCGATCCGAGCAATTCGCGGTCGCGCTCGCACATCGCGGGATAGGGAAACAGATTCTCTTCGAGGATTTCGCCAAAGAAGAGGTTCTTGGCGAAACTCTGGTCCCGTTGCGGTGTTCCGTCGCTGGTTGCGGCTGTCGTATTCAAGTGGTTCCTCGCCTGTCTGTTTTGGGCCTGACCACGGGGGCTTCCGTAGTTTTCGGAGCGTCGCGGTCGATCTTCCCACCCGGCGAGTCTCGCGCTTCGTCGAGCAGCTGCCGAATCACCTGCTCCGAGCGTTCGTACTCGCCTTCGCCAAAATGGTGGAAGCGGATGCGTCCCTGGGCATCGATGAAATAGTTCGCTGGCCAGTACTGGTTGTTGAATGAGCGCCAAATGGTGAAGTCGTTGTCGATCGCGATTGGAAAATGCAGGCCGAGGTCATTCGCCGCACGCTTCACATTGTCGACCTTGCGCTCGAATGCGAATTCGGGCGCGTGAACGCCAATGACGACCAGTCCCTGGTCTTTGTACTTCTCGGCCCAGGCTCGCACATAGGGCAGGGCGCGCTGGCAATTGATGCACGCAAAAGTCCAGAAGTCGACGAGTACGACCTTGCCGCGAAGCGCCTCCGATGACAGAGGCGGCGAATTGAGCCAGGTGGTGGCGCCCGAGAGTTCCGGCAGTCGTCCTTCCACGGGGAGCGCAGCCGGTGGCGCGGCAGGTGGCGCCGGACTAGCCACGGCGGCAGTCACGATCGTGGGTTCGTACGAGACCTCCTTCAACCCGTTCGGTTGGTCCGCAGGAGATGAAGGCTGTGAGTGCCAACGCTTCAACAATTGCTCTTCGATGGAATTGCCGCCGGCCGGTGTCAATTGCGCCAAAAGCCCGGTGTCCAAGCCCAATGCTACCGCCGTTACGCCGGCGAGCACCGCGACCCCCAAACCGCGACGAACCCATTCACCGATCGGGAGGGAGCGCTTCATCGCCACAAAGGCGCGACCGCCTGCCCACAAGGCGAGTGCAAGCGAGGTGGCAGCACCAGCGGCATAGGCCAATAGCAGCAGGGAGGTCCGCGTGCTTGCCCCTTGCAGGGCGGCCGTCGTCAGGACGAGCCCAAGCACCGGCCCTGCGCAGGGCGCCCACAGGAGACCGGTCGCGACGCCGAGCACGAATGACGGAAGCACCGAACGTCCCGTGGCCCGCGCATTGTCCTCTGCAGCATTCGTGAGCCGAGATCCCAGCGCCACCAGTGGTCTCGTCAATTGCTCGGCCACCGTCGGAAGCAGCAGGGCCAACCCCATCGCCGCAAGGACGACGAGTGCCAGACCACGCCCCACTTCATTGGCGTCGGCGGCCCAGGCACCGCCGAGGGTCGCGAGGGTGGCGACGCCGGCGAAGCTGAGTACCATGCCGACCAGCAGCGGCAATCCGCTGCGGACGAAGGGCTGATCCACCCGCGCAAAGACGAAGGGCACGACGGGCAGGATGCAGGGCGCGAGGATGGTCAGCGCACCGGCAAGATAGGACAGAACAAAGAGCGTCACGACACACCTCGATTCAGTTTGGTTTGCGGCGGTGCCGGACCTGGACTCCAGATCGCCTGACTGGTATCCGGCCGCATGCGCGTCCCCGCTATCGGAGACGCGCCTTGCATCCAAGCGGCCGCCAACTTACTTCTTCATCGCGTCCTTCGCCATGGCGTCCTTCGCCATCGCGTCCTTCGCCATCGCGTCGGGCTTCATCGCATCCTTCTTCATCGCGTCCTTGTGCATCGCGTCCTTCGACATGGAGTCCTTCGCCATTGCATCCTTCGTCACGGCACTCTTGGTCATGGCGTCCTTCGCCATCACGTCCTTGTGCATCGCGTCCTTCGCCATCACGTCCGTTTTCGTCCCATCCTTCTTCATTGCGTCTTTCGACATTGCGTCTTGCGCAAAGGCGCTTCCGGCGGCGAGCAACATACAGCTGGAAAGCAGGACTGCGTTGAGCTTGTTCATGGTGTCTTCCTTGGTTGAGTGCGTTGAGTAAGTGGCAGAGTTGCCGAAGTTTCAGGGCGCCGAGTGAACTCAGCTGCCGCCGAACCAGTTGTACCCCTGATCTTCCCAGTAGCCTCCGGGGTAGGTATTGGTGACAAAGATCGCGCGAATGTGTTTCGGGTTCTTGTAGCCCAGCTTGGTAGGCATGCGCAGTTTCACGGGATACCCGTACTTTGGCGGTAGCACTTGCCCGTCATAGGTCAGCGCCAACACGGTCTGCGGATGCAGCGCGGTAGCCATGTCGATGCTGGTGTAGTAGTCGTCTGCGCATTTGAAGCCGACATACTTCGCGCCCAGATCTGCGCCAACGCGTTGGAGAAAGTGTGAGAAGGGAACACCGCCCCATTTGCCAATGGCGCTCCAGCCCTCGACGCAAATGTGCCGCGTCACTTGGTCCTGCTGAGGCATTGAGTGCAGATCGGCCAGCGTCCAGCTTCGTTTGTCTGCGACGAGCCCGGTGACCTCGAGTCGCCAAGCGTCGCCGTCGACCTCGCGTACCTCACTCTCGCCGTAGTACGCATTGAACGGAAAGGGTCGTGTGATCATCGAATCCGGATAGGTCTCAGCCAGGCGGGTCGGATCGAATAGCCACCCCTGCACGCGGTCATTGAACCGCGAGACTTTCATCAAGGCAGCTTCGACGCCGACATCGTTCGTTATGCTGCAGCCGCCAAGCATTGCCAGACCGCCCAGGGTCAATGAGCGCTCCAGGAATGCGCGACGCGAGGGTTGCTCGACGCGGCGCGCCAACAGCTTCAACGCTTCCTTGACGGCAGCATCGCCATCGACGTGATCAATGGGAGAGCGCTTGGTGATCTTCATCATGGGTTCCTTTAGCGGCCGCGGATCATCACGAGCAGTGTTCTGGGCACTAGCGCGACCATCACCACGTGTCCGGCGACGAACGCCATCAGTGCAGCCATTGCAAAGAAATGGACGCGACGCGCACCCTCGTAGCCGCCAAATGACTCTCGGAGGAACGGGATCTGCACCGACTTCCAAAGCGCCAGCCCCGACAGCACCAATAGCGCCAGGTCGGCTATCACGAACAGGTAGGCCAGGCGTTGCAGGCTGTTGTAGTGCCGCGGGTCCGCATGCGAGAGTCGTCCGTGTAGCGCATCGCGCAGGTCATGCCAAACGGCAGCAAAGGTGAGCGGAAAGAACTTGCGCACAAGACGACCGCTGGACGCGTTCAGCGCCAGATAGATGAGGCCGTTGAGAACAAGCAGCCACATACCTGCGAAGTGCCATTGGAGCGCGCCGCCAAGCCAGCCGCCAAGGGTGATCTCTCCAGGAAAGCTGAAATCGAAGAACGGCGCGGCGTTGTAGATTCGCCAGCCGCTGGTGACCATCAGCACTACTGCAAGCACGTTGAGCCAGTGCGAGGCGCGCATCCATGCCGGGTGTATCGGAGCGTCGGCGCGCGTGTTCGCCGGTCGAATCGATGTGGTCATGGCAGGCTGTGGCCCCGAGGCTTCGATTGAACTTCGGATGGCGGAACTGACGATGTCTGTTTTCATGGCAGGATTCGTTCCTGGTTGAATAGTCTGGCCCGGAGGCGTTCACGATTCGCTGCTGCTTGCGCGCCTAGGCGGGTAGCCGTTGCCGGGCTTCACGTCGGGGAAATCCACCACCGTACGGGCGACGTGGTTCATGTAATTGGTGAAGATGTTCAGCGCGACGTTGGCGACGGTCTCCACGATTTCCTCATCGGTGACGCCGGAGGCGCGGGCCGAGGCAAGATCTGCATCGCTGATTTCTCCGCGCTGCATGACCACGCTCCGAGCGAGCTTCAACACCGCGTCGGTCTTGCCGGTCGCGGCATTTGCATGCCGCGCATCCGCGATTTCATCGGCCGTCAGGCCCAGCGTGCCGCCGATGAACGCGTGCATGCTCAGGCCGTAGCCGCACAAGTTGCTCTCGGCGACGGTAAGCGAGATCTGCTCGCGGACCTTGGCGGCGAGGCTTCCGCCGGCCAATGCACCGCTGAAGCTGAGATACCCATCTAATGCCGCCGGCGCATGGGCCAGCACGCGCGTCAGGTTCGGGACGATGCCGAGTTTTGACTGCACGACGGCGAGGAGCCGCCTGGATTCGCCGGTTGCGCTGGCCGGGTCGAGTGGTTGGATGCGATTCATATTCTCGGTTCCGTTCACAGAGTCTGTCGTTGCGCCGCGATACTCGGCCACACCCGTTACTACTCACGTTCCGTGCCAACTGCGATATGCGTTATAACCAATTGAAATTAATGAATAAAATTATCCAATTCTCATGGCGGGCACGCTACGAATACTCGTCAAATTACGAATGTTCGCAGCGCAATTGCGAATTCTCGTAATTCTCGTGCGACACTTTCAAGGTGAAGCTTGATTCGCTGCATTCCGTATTGCTGGGCGTGGCGCAGGCACGCTCGATGTCGGAGGTGCTGGGGAAGATTGTCGGTGGGTTTGCCGATTCACCGACGGTCGCTCTCGCCCGGGTCTGGCTGGCCGCACCTGGCGACCTCTGCGGCGAGTGCCGCCTTCGCTCCGCCTGTCCCAATCAGGAGCAATGCCTGCACCTGGTCGCAAGCGCCGGTCGCTCCCTCGAGACCGGCGAGCATTTCTCGACGCTGGCCGGAGCCTTCCGCCGCATACCACTCGGCGCAGGAGACATTGGGCGGGCGGCAAAGGCCGGCGAGCCGCTCCTGCTGCCCGCCACGCACAGCGATGACGCCTGGATCGACGACCCTGGCTGGGTGCATCGCGAAGGCATAGTTACTGTCGTGGTGCAGCCGCTGGTCCATCACGGCGAGGTGCTGGGCGTGCTGGCACTCTACGACCGGGCCACGGTTGATGCCGACGGTTTCGAGTTGCTGAGCATGGCAGCCGACCACGCCGCGGCGGCCATCGCCAACGCGCGCGCCTTCGAAGAGATCGATACGCTTCGCGGCCAGCTCGAAGCGGAAAACATCCAGCTCAACGAGGAATTTCGCGATCTGTTCGATGAGGCGCCCATCGCGTACGTGTACGAGGGTTTGGACTCCCGGCTGATCCGGGCAAACCGTGTAGCGCTGAAGACGCTCGGTATCGCAGCCGAGGATCTCGCCGGTACCTACGGCAGTTCGTTGGTGCCAGACACGCCGGACGCCCGGCGCCGGCTCAATGAGGCGCTGGAGTCCGTTGGTCGGGGAACCGATACGAGCGGTGTCGTGCTCGAGTTGCAGCGCCAGGACAACGGCAATCCGATCTGGGTGCAATGGTGGTCCAAGCCGGCGCCGGGTGGCGCCTATACGCGCACGATGTTCCTGGACATCACCGAGCGGGTGCTCCTGGAACAGGAGCAGGCCCGGCTGCAGGCGCAGAACGAATACCTTATGGATGAAATCCGCGGCGCACACGACTATGGCGACATCATCGGCGAGAGCGCCGGCCTGCGCAAAGTGCTGCAGCAGATCCAGCTGGTCGCGCCGACGAATGCGGCGGTGCTGATCAATGGCGAAAGCGGGACGGGAAAGGAGCTGGTCGCGCGCGCCATCCACGAGAACAGCCCGCGCAAGGGCCGCGCCCTGATCAAGGTCAACTGCGGTGCGGTCCCGGAAAACCTGTTCGAAAGCGAATTCTTCGGTCACATACGGGGCGCGTTCACCGGCGCGGTGCGCGACAAGCCCGGTCGTTTCGAACTCGCCGACGGCGGCACCCTGTTCCTGGACGAGATTGGCGAGACGCCGCTCGGGATGCAGGCCAAACTTCTGCGGGTGCTGCAGGAGCAGGAAGTCGAACGCGTCGGCGACACGCGCACGCGCAAGTTCGATGTCCGCATCATCGCCGCCACCAACCGCGATTTGAGGAAGGAAGTGGAGGCCGGGCGTTTCCGCCAGGACCTGTACTATCGCCTCGGCGTTTTCCCGCTGGAAATCCCGCCGCTGCGCGAGAGGCGTGAAGACATCGCGAAGCTCGCGGCGCACTTCGTCCGCGTGACCGCCATCCGGATGAATCGTCCGCCGCAGGTCCTGACCAAGGCGCAGGCCGACCAGCTGGTCGCCTACGATTGGCCGGGCAACATTCGCGAACTCCAGAATTCCGTCGAGCGCGCGGTGATACTTGCGCCGCAGGGCCCACTGCAGTTCGAACTCACGCCGACCGGCAACGCCCGACCGGCGCCGCCGGACACCACTGCCGGCGAAGCGGCATCAATTCCCACGCGCGAGGACTGGAAGCGCCAGGAGCGCGCCAGCATCTCGGCGGCGCTGCAACGCAGCGGTGGCAAGGTCTTCGGGCCCGATGGGGCCGCCCGCATGCTGAACATGAAACCAACGACGCTGGCCTCACGCATCAAGGCGTTGGGCATCCGGTGAAAAGCCGCGATGCGGGCAGTTGCCGGGGTGCCCGGGTCCAGCGGACGTGGTCCGGCGGTGAAGGACTCGCGCCAGGACGGCAGGCCAAAGTAACGGTGGTGCGAACGTCAGCTTCCCTCAAACTGACTGGCAGCTTTCAGGAAGATCGAGGGGCGGCCCAGGGTCGACCCAGGCCATCGGCGGGCAGAAACCGAACTCCCGCAACCAGTCCCAAGCGGTCTTCCGCGAGTCGCGTCGACCAGATCCGAAATCGCGGCCAGGACGATAGCCGCGTTTCTCGTGCCCCGCAATCGCGCGAACGGTGCCTTACGAGGTCAGGTCACCGACGCCTGGTAGATGCTGGCGATCGACGCGTCAAGCGCCCTGTTGAATTCCTGGGCGCTCTGCTGCGCGGTGAGGCCTTCGGTCAAGGCCCGCGAAAAGCTTGCGATCAAGCCATGGTTACGCGCAAGCAGCGTGTTTGCCTTATCGCGCGAGTAGCCTCCCGAGAGCGCAACCACGCGCAACAACTTCGGATGCTTGACGAGATCGGCGTAGAAATCGTCGACGGATGGAATTGTCAGCTTCAGCATCACCTGTTGCTGCGGTCCCAGGGTATCCAGATGCTTGAGGATGGTCGCCTTTAGGAGCCCTTCGGCGGCCTGCTTATCCGTGGCGTGAACGTCGACCTCGGGCTCGAGGATGGGCATGAGGCCCGCCGCCAGGATCTGTTTGCCGATCGTGAACTGCTGGGCGACGACATCCTCGATCGCTTTGGCGTCGGCCCGCTTCACGACCGAGCGCATCTTGGTCCCGAATATGCCGTTGCCCTTGGCACGCGCAAGCAAAACGTCCAGGTTGGGCATCGCCTTCATCATCTGCACGCCGTTCGCTTCCTCGGCCAGGCCTTTGTCGACCTTCACGAAAGGAACCACTTGCTTCACGGACCAGAGGTAGTCCACGCTGCGGCGTCCCTCGATCTCGCGGTCCATCGTCTGTTCGAACAGGATCGCGCCCAGGATTCGATCGCCGGTGAACTCCGGGCTGGTGATGATCCGCGTGCGCATTGCGTGGACCAGGTCGAACATCTGCTGATCGCCCGAATAGGCGTCCGGCTTGATGCCGTATAGGCTAAGCGCCTTCGGCGTGCTGCCGCCGCTCTGGTCAAGCGCAGCGATGAAGCCCTTGGCGGATTTGACCTTTTCGTACTGCTGTGGATTCATGGCGGTGCCCATGGTGAATTGCGAAACCTCAGGCTGTATTTTACGCGCACGATGAAGGTTTTGACGGGCGTTCCGAGACCAGTCGGGTGGTGGTGGGCAGACCCTCGTTCACGCCAGCGATCGGCGCGTGCGTGGGTGTCGATGCAGGGCGACACGCGCCCGCGGGTCTACGCGGGCAACGTTCCGTGTCACTTCAGGGCAATATTTCCGATGGGTCGAACTCGGGCACCCACACTTTGGAAAGCACCGTAGCGCCACGCCATGAAGGACAACCTCATTGCACTCGAAGCTTTGGGCATTACGCTGCCCAGTATTTCGTACATCATCGGCGCCGTCATCTTCGGCATCATTGGGTGGGTCGCGTGGCGGTATGGAAAAAGGAGGTCCCTTCCCGTCACCAAATGGATCGGGGTCGCCATGATGCTTTATCCGTATGCCATATCCGCAACCTGGCTGCTGTACGTTGTGGGTGCGGCGTTGTGCATCGGAGCGTACTTGTCGGCGCGGGCTTGAACAGGCCGCGCCGGCCCACGACGCACGACCGCCATAGACGCGCGGCGATTGCGCGGCGGCAGCGTCCGTGGCTGATCCTGCAGACGCGGTATCCGCTCCTCCATTGGCAGGTTCGGTAACTTCCGCATTGGCCAGGTGCAGCCATAGCGCATTGCGCTCCATTGCAGACAAAGGTTGGTGCCTGTCCGCCGCGAGCGATCACTCACGCGTCCGATCCACATGTCAAAGCTGGGCCGCGGGCGAGTGCCGCTTGCCATGGAAATGGATGAAGCGTTTAATCCAGTCGAGGTAAGCGTTGCTCGGTGCGCAGACTGTAGGAGGGCGAGACCATGGCTTGGATTGGCCGAAAGAGACTTGCACTCGTGCCATTGTTCCGAACAAACGCGCATCCCCCGGACCAAGTGCCCACGGACTGGGAAGACCAGATTCTGCGGCGCATGCTTTTCGATCCGATGCCCGGAACCAGCGTGGACAGGTCACTTCGTGCGTACATCCACGCCGCGTCGTCCGGACAGGCCGATCTCGATGCGGTGGTGATGCCCAGGATGCACGCGGACCGGCAGGACGTGCCTGTGAATTTCCTGGAACCGCAAATTGGCGCGCAGCTACGTGCTCAGGGTTTCGATGCCGCGGCCATCGTCATGCTCGGCGGACCCGGAGCAGGCACCGCTGAGCCCAACGGCTTCTGGGCGCGGTTCGTCATGGTTGAAGGTGTTGGCGTGTGGGCCATGGAGTTCATGCATGTGCTGACAGGGTTCGGAGATCTCTATCCCTTCAGCGGCAACATGTCCCGCTTCGACGAGATGGCCTGCTCCTGCGGCAGCCATCCATCTGCCTATACCAAAGCGGCCATCCGATGGCTGGCATGGCACGCGATTGCGCAGCACACCGTCTATACGGCGAACTATGACCTGCATTCGGTCGGCCTCGTTCAGCCTCCGCCAACCGGCAGAGTGGCCGCAGTACGGATTGGTTCTCTGTCCCCCTACTTGATGGTTGAGGCGCGGCAAAGGGTCGATCAGTTCGACTCGACTATTTCCAGTGAGGGCGTGATTGTCTACCGCGTGCAGACCACGAATCCCCTTGGGTGGCCGCAGAACGCGGCTCCCGTTGTGCTGCTCACTCCCAATGCACTCATGCCGGGGCAAACGTTCAACTCGAACACGGGCATCCAGGTCCATGTGACCCGGGCCCTGTCCGGAGGGTATTCAGTCAGCATCACAGACCCGACCGATGCAGCGACTTACACGATCCAGCAAAAGAGCAATGGCCGATTTGCGGATGCCCATGAAATCGAAGGGAAGGACTTCGGTATGGTTACCCGGCCGGCACAGAACAACGACACTCAACGCTGGGTCATCACCCCGCTGGGCGACAACACGTACACCATCCAGCAAAAGAGCAACGGCCGATTTGCGGATGCCCACGAGATTCAGCAGAAGGACTTCGCCGTTGTGACCCGGCCCCAACAGCACAACAACACGCAACAATGGGTCTTCAAACCTCTGGGCAATGATGAGTACACGATCAAGCAGTTGAGCAGTGGTCGATTCCTGGATGCCCACGAGGTCGAGCCGAAGGACTTCGCCATCGTCACGCGGCCGGCACAGACCAACGATACGCAGCGATGGGTGATCAAACACACTAAACTGCCGGGAATCGTTGTCTCCGACGTCAACCTGCCGGGATGACATGACCCGTAACGGCGACCTCAATGAAAAATGCCTTTACGGGAGAACGATGGTCTTCCTGCAGGCGTACAGGAATTTCAAACGCCATTGACATTTACCGCTTGTGGCGCTCGGCGATGCGGATCTCAAGGTCCGCTATCGCGCATTGGTCACGTTCGCAGCGCGCAGCGCGACCGCTGCAAGGGGGCGGACTTGCACTTCGCCTTTGCTCCTCCATACCAGCCATTCCTGAGGGCGAAGCGCGGGCGTAGGGCGAGCCTCGTCGTAATGTTGAGTTTCCTTCAGCCGAAAGGAGATCAACATGGACGGAATTCGCACCGCTTCTCATCGGGGCTTGCAACCAGGAGCACCCGTGCAGCAACGCGAAGGGCCGCTTTCCGCGTCCTGTTACGACTGACCAGGGTGTAACGCAGTCATCCGCGGTTACGTGCGTTGAAGAACGAAAATCGGGCGAGCAGAAATGCGGAAGTAACGAACCTGTATCGTATCGACCGCATGACCTCACTTTCGCATCGATTCTGCGCGGCACCCATGATGGACTGGACCGACCGGCACTGCCGGTTCTTCCTGCGCCAGATCTCGCGGCATGCGCGCCTCTACACCGAGATGGTGACCGCGCCCGCGCTGATCCATGGCGACGTGCCGCGCCATCTCGACTTCGATGCGGCCGAACATCCGGTGGCGCTGCAACTGGGCGGCAGCGATCCGGGCGAACTCGCGCACGCGGCCAGGCTCGGGGAGCAGTGGGGCTACGACGAGATCAATCTCAATTGCGGCTGCCCGTCGGAGCGTGTGCAAAGCGGAAGTTTCGGCGCGTGCCTGATGGCCGAGCCGGCGTTGGTGGCGGATTGTGTCAAGGCGATGCGCGATGCGGTGGCGCTGCCCGTCACCATCAAGCATCGCATCGGCCTCGACGCGGGCGAAGACTATGGTTTCGTTCGTGATTTCGTCGGCACGGTGGCGGCCGCGGGCAGCGAGGTGTTCATCGTCCATGCACGCAACGCGGTGCTGAAGGGTTTGTCGCCGAAGGAAAACCGCGAGGTGCCGCGATTGCGCTACGACGTCGTGCATCGCCTGAAGCGCGAATTCCCCACCCTGACGATCGTGCTCAACGGCGGGCTCACCGAGTGGACAGGCATCGAGCGTGAGCTCGCCGCGGTGGACGGCGTGATGCTGGGCCGCGCCGCGTACCACGACCCGATGGTGCTGGCGCTGGTCGACTGGCGCCTGTTCGGTGTGGAAACGCGGCCGCCCACGCGCGAGAGGGTGCTGCGCGCGATGATTCCCTATGTGGACGCGCAGCGTGCCCGCGGCGTGCCGTTGCGTTCGATCGCTCGGCACATGCTGGGCCTCTACCACGGCATGCCCGGCGGCCGCCGCTTTCGCCAGATCCTGTCGGATGCCACGCGTCTGCGCGATGCGACATCGGCACTGCTGCTCGAAGCGCTGCTGGAAGTGGAGCCTTCGCTGGCGGACGTGGATTAGCGCATTCCGCGGGCCTTCACCGTTTGCGGGAGCCTTGCCGATGCAACGGCTTCGGTACTGCAGGCGGTCTCGAAGGCCGGCGCTGCGCCGGTGCCGCGTGGTGTGATGCTTCGGCACCACCCTCCGGCTCAGACGCGGCAATCTCGTCGCCTCCCGGCATCGCGTGCAGGAAGCGATCGGGCGCAACGTCGATCACGATCGACGTTGCCACGTACAGCACGACGAAGAAAAGCGCACTGTAGTGCCCGAAGATCAGGAAGATGCCGGAGTACGTGGTCATCAACAGCACCAGCCAGCGCAGGAAGACATACGCGGCCCGGCGCTTCAGTCGCAACTGGTCGGGCGTGTGGTTGCGCAGCGCTCGATAGAGGCCGGCGCCTGACCAGCAAGCGGCCGCAAGCTGCAATGCGATGCCGAGAAACAGGCTGCGGTCGGCAATCATCACTCGCCAATCCGCACCTGATGGGACGAGCATGAAGATCAGCGGCACGCCCATCGGGATGGCGAACACCGCCATGATCATCAAGCCGGCGCCCACGTACCCCGCCTCGGCATTGGCGCGCGCCGCCCAGCCCTGGTCGGTCACGGGTGGTAGCATGTGGCGTGCAACCCCCGTCGCGATCACGCCCAGCGACAGCAGGGTGTCGATGAAGTACAGCACCAGCACGTTGGGCGCGGACCAGCCGAACAGCAGGATGCCCGCCACCGGCACGACGTTGCGGACGACGATCTGCGCGATCAGCAGCGGCGACATCGGTTCCGGCGCGGGCGGGCGGTAAGCGCGGACCTAGGCCGCGGGCATGTCGTCGGCCATGTACGCGCGGACGATGCCGGCAAAGTCGGTATCGGCGCGCATGCCCAGTGACAGACCGAACGCAGGTGCGAAGTTGGCGGGCCACGTCGCGACGATCTTGTCGATCGCAGGATCGAGTTGCCACCGCACGCGATCGGCGACGGCGTTACCGGCGACCGCGCGCAACGCATCCACCATCGCGCCCACGCCCACGCACAATCCCGGGACATTGATCGAGCGGCTGGTGCGGAACGCGGTGGCCGGCGTCTCGTGGCCGAGCACGAGATTGTCGATCACGGCGCGCGGCGACTGCACCCACATTCGGGTCGCGGGCGCCACGGGACAGATGGCCTCGACCCCGGCCAGCGGTTCGCGCACGATGCCGCTGGCAAACGACGACGCGGCCTTGTTCGGCTTCCCGGGCCGCACGGTGACGGTGGGCAGCCGCATCGAGCGGCCGTCGATGAAGCCCTTGCGCGACATGTCGTAGACGAGGAACTCGCCAATCGCCTTCTGCGTGCCGTAGGACGCCTGCGGCGTGACCGGGCGCGTTGTCTGGCACCGGGTCGGGCAGCGGCCCGCCGAATACGGCCAGCGAACTGGTGAACACGAACTTGGGAGGTTTCGTCAGCGTGCGGCAGCGCTCCAGCAGCGCGCGCGTGGCGTCGAGGTTGACCCGCATGCCGATGTCGAAGTCGGCTTCCGCCTGCCCGCTGACCACGGCTGCAAGATGGAACACGGTGTCAGTGTCGGCCGTCACGGCGCGCGCAATCACCGCCGGATCGGCGAGGTCGCCGGTGACCACGTTCACGCGCTTGTCTGCGATCGCCGTGGGCGCCGCCACATCGAGCAGCGTTACCGAAGAAATTTCGCGCACGCGGCCGCTCGCGTCGGTCAGTGTGCCGCGCTCCAGGATCTTGCGGGCGAGACGGGTGCCAAGGAAGCCGGCGCCGCCGGTGATCACGATTCGCATGGATTTTCTGCCGTTGGGGGGATGGCGCTATGATAATCGCCCTTCCAGTTGCTTTCGAGGAGCAGGGCCATGAGCCGACCCATTCATTTCGAAATTCATGCGGAAAACCCCGAGCGGGCCATGAAGTTCTACACGCAGCTTTTCGGCTGGAAATTTGCGCAATGGGGCAAGGAGGCTTACTGGCTGGTCACGACCGGCGAGGCGCTCCGAGCCGGGGATCAACGGCGGGTTGATGCCACGCCGCGGCGGTGGTCCGGTACCGATGGCGGCCGTCAATGCGTTCGTCTGCACGGTGGGTGTCGTGAATCTCGACGCGATGATCGTGAAGGTAGCGGAAGCCGGCGGCATGATCACCGTGCCGAAGATGCCGATCCCGACCATGGGCTGGCTTGCGTATGGCTCCGACACTGAGGGCAATCTCTTCGGGATGATGCAGATGGATACCTCGGCCGCATGAACATCGCGCAGCCTAACCGATTGATCATCGCCACGCGCGAATCGGCACTTGCGCTGTGGCAGGCCGAACACATCAAGGCGCGTCTTGCGACGTTGTATCCGGTGACCACGGTCGAGCTGCTGGGCATGACCACCAAAGGCGACCAGATCATCGACCGTCCGCTCACCGACATCGGCGGCAAGGGTCTCTTCATCAAAGAGCTCGAAGTTGCAATGGAGGAAGGCCGCGCCGACTTTGCCGTCCATTCGCTGAAGGACGTGCCGATGGAAATGCCCGAGGGCTTTGCGCTTGCAGGCATCACCGCGCGTGAGGATCCTCGCGATGCGTTCGTATCCAACCGGTTCGGCTCGATGCAGGCGCTCCCGCCCGGCGCAGTGGTCGGCACCTCGAGCCTGCGGCGCGAGGCGCAGCTGCGCGAACGCTATCCGCAGATCCGGATCGAACCGTTGCGCGGCAACGTGAACACGCGCCTGCGCAAGCTCGACGAAGGCGGCTACGACGCGATCATTCTCGCCGCCGCCGGACTGAAGCGGCTCGGCTTCGGCGCACGCATCACTTCGCTGCTGGCGCCGGATGAAAGCCTGCCGGCGCCGGGGCAAGGCGCGCTCGGACTCGAATGCCGCAGCGACCGCGCCGATCTGGTCGGTGTCCTCGACGGACTTGCCGACCGCGAAACATCGCTGGCCACTTTGGCGGAACGCGCCTTTTCGCGCGCGCTGGGAGGCAGCTGTCACACGCCGCTGGCGGGGTACGGCGAGTGGAAGGCGGGATCGCTGTGGTTGCGTGGCCTGCTGGCCAGCCAGGCAGGCACCGATGTGATGCGGGGCGAGATGACCGCCATCGTATCCGACCACGGTGAGGCGGAAGCGCTGGGGCGCAGCCTGGCGGACGATTTCCTCCGCCGTGGCGGCGCGCGCCTGATTGCCGCATGACCATGCAATGAACGTTCGTTCGCTGGCGCCTCTTCCGCGTGCCGCGGGACCCCTTCAGGACATTCGTGTGATCGTCACGCGCCCGGCGCGCCAGGCAGCGGGCATCGCGCAGGCGCTGGATGCGCTCGGCGCCACGCCCATCATTGTTCCCGCGATCGTGATCCTGCCGCCGGCGGATCGCACGGCGCTGGATGCGGCGCATGCGTCGCTCCGGCGCTACGACATCGCGATCTTCATCTCGGCCAACGCGGTGGAGTACGGCGTGCCCGATCCACGGCAATGGCCGTCGTCGTTGTCGACATTTGCGCCCGGTCCGGGCACCGCGACGGCGCTCGCCGCAGCGGGCATTGCGAATCCGGCGATCCCGGACACGACCTTCGACAGCGAGGGTCTGCTGGCCCTGCCCGCGCTGACCGCGGTGGCCGGCAAGCGCGTGCTGATCTTTCGCGGCGAAGGCGGGCGGACGGTGCTGGGCGATACGCTGCGCGCACGCGGCGCCGAGGTTGACTACGTCGACTGCTATCGCCGCGCCGTGCCGCAGTCCGGCGCCGAGGGATTCACCGCGGTGTTGCGCGAACAGCGCGCCGATGCGCTGACGCTGACATCGAGCGAAGGCCTCGACAACCTGTGCACGCTGCTCGATGCGGCGTCGCTGCGCCTGCTGCAGGCGCTGCCCACCTTCGTGCCGCATCCGCGCATTGCCGAACATGCCCGCAGCAAGGGCTTTACCGCCATCGCCACGGGTGGCTCGGATGCCGGACTCATCGCAGGCTTGCTAGAATGGTTTGCTGCCCACCCACGACAACAACACTGAAACCATGGCCGATCATCACATCCTGATTACCGCACCGCTGCCCCCGTTCCTCTACGATCCGCTGAAGGCCGACTATCATTGCCACGACTACAACGCGGCCGCCGACAAGCCGGGCCTGCTCGCTGCCGATGGCGGGCTGATCCGCGGCCTGGTGCAGGGTGGCGGCACCGTCACGCCCGCGACGCTGCTCGATACGCTGCCCAAGCTGGAGCTGATCTCGGTATTCGGCGTCGGCTACGACGGCGTGCCCGTCGACTATTGCCGCAAGCGCGGCATCAAGGTCACCAACACGCCGGACGTACTCACAGACGACGTGGCCGACGTGGCGGTGGGCCTCATCCTGATGACCGGTCGCGGCTTCGTGCAGCTCAATCGCTTCGTGCATGCCGGCGACTGGGAAAAGCGCGGTCCCGCACTGATGACCAAGTTGTCCGGCAAGCGCGTGGGGATCCTCGGCTTGGGCCGCATCGGCAAGGCCATCGCGCAGCGCGTGGAAGCGATGGGCATGGAGGTTTCGTACACCGGCCGCAAGCCGCAGGACGTGTCCTATCGCTATGTGCCGACGTTGCAAGCGCTGGCCACCGAGGTCGACTTCCTGGTGGTTGCGTGTCCGGGCGGCGCGGCGACCAAAAACGTCGTCAATGCGGAGGTGCTGGCGGCGCTCGGCAAGAAGGGCACGCTGGTCAACATCGCGCGCGGCTCCATCGTCGACGAAGCAGCACTGGAGGCCGCGCTGCGGGCCGGCACCATCAAGGGCGCGGGCCTCGACGTATTTGCCGACGAGCCGCATATCCCGCCGGGGCTGCTGACGATGGACAACGTGGTGCTGCTGCCGCATGTGGGCAGCGCGACCAACGAAACGCGCAAGGCGATGGGCGACCTGTGCAAGGCCAACCTCGATGCGTGGTTCGGCACCGGGAAAGTGTTGACACTGATCCCGGAGCTGCAGGGCTGATCAATCGCGGTTCCGCAGGGCCGGCGTGCGAGGCTGAAGCCATGCACGCCGGTGCGACGGAAACGTCAGGGCGACGGCTCTGATGCCGCCGCAGGCGGCGGCGCCGCCTTCTTCGATGACGGCATCAGCACCGCCACCAGCGAGCAGAGCACGAGCGCCAGCGCCGCAAATTCGTTGAAGCCCGGGCGCTCGCCCAGCACCAGCATGCCCGCGAACACACCGACCACAGGCACCGGCAGCGACGACATCGACGATACCGCCACCGGCAGCGTGCGCGCGAGCGTGAACCAAGCCCAGTGCGCGAGCGTGCCAGCCAGGAAGATGTTGTAGAGAATGGCAAACCACGTCCCGCCCGCCAGGTGCCCGAGGTAGGAAAGCGGATGCGGGTCGAAGATCGGCGCCATCGCCACCAGCGGCAGCCACCCCACCAGCATCATCCACCCCACCAGTGTGTTCTGCGGAATTGGCGGCTTCCACTTGCGCAGCAGCACGGTGCCGAAGGCCCACACGATCGCCGCAATGAGAATCATCAGCGCTCCCGTCGACAGGTCACGCAGGTGGCGCAGATCGTCGCCAAGCAGCAGGACCATCCCCAGCATGCCCAGCACCAGGCCGATGACTTTGCGCCGGTTGAGCGGCTCGTGCAGCAGCGCGATCGAGATCAGCGTGGCCCACACCGGCATGGTGTAGGCCAGGATGGCACTGCGTCCGGCCGGCAACTGCTGTACGCCGAACAGCACGAAGCCATTCCAGCCCGCGATATTGAAGAGCGCCAGGATTGCCACGCGGCCCCACCATGCGCGAGGAATGCGGATCGAGTCGCCACTCAGGCGGGAGACCAGTAGCAGGCCTATCGCTGCAAACGGCAGGGTGAGGGAGCGAAACGTAAGCGGCGCCAGTTCCATCACGCCCATCTTCAGCACGGGCCAGTTGCAGCCCCAGATCAGCGTCAGGACTGCGATGGGCAGGAAGGCATGCGCCAGCGGATGGCGCGCGGACGGCACGGCGGAGCTCATCCGCGGTTCCGCACTGGCAGTGCCTCGCCGAACTTGGACTGATGCAGCGCGCGCGCCTGCACGACCCAGGTGTCGCGACGGATGCGGCCGGAGAACTCGGGCAGGCGCGCATCGAATTCGTCGATGTCGCGTTCGCTCCACCGGGCAATCTGCCGGTATGAGGAAACGCCGAGTTGGTGCAGCATGCGTTCCAGTACCGGGCCGATGCCCACGATGAGCTTCAGGTCGTCGGGCATCGTGGGCCCGTCGAGCAGTCGCGGCGGTGCATTGTTCTCGAGATCGATCACGATCGAACGATAGCGCGCCGTATCGCTGCGCGCGGCCGCAAGATCGACGAGCAGATGCCGCCTGTCCTCGGCAAACGCCTGCAGGTGCCCAACGATTGCCGCCGTGCCGCGGGCCTGCTGGCGCAATCTGGCGTTCTCGCTTTCCAGGCTGCGGATGAGTCGCGCGCGTTCGGCTGCGGCGCCATCGTCCATGGGCTGCGGCCCCGCGGCAGGAACCTCGACTGTCACGTCAATCGGCGCAGGCGGCGGCGTTGCCACGGCCGCCGCGCGCAAAGGCACTGCCGCCTGCATGTCGCGCCGCCCATGCATCACGCCGGTGCGATAGGCGATGAAAACGCCGATCGCCAGGGCGAGCAAAAGGAGGAGGGTCAGACCATTCACGGGGCGGGACAGGCAGGAAAAGGTGGGGCCGCCCGGCCACGCGACCGGGAGCACCCACGATTGTAAGCGACGACGGGTGGCGCGGGCCAGCCGCTTGTCATCGGCGCGCCTGGCGTGGCTGCTAGAATAGGCCTTCGAATTCATCGTACGCTGCAGGCCATGGACCCGACTGCGCCAGCGTCCGCCGGCGCTCCCCGTGAGAGTGCCGGCGGCGCGCCTCCTCCCGTAACGCCGCTTGCGCGACCCGCCTCCCGCGGGTTCGTCGTCGCGCTGGCGCTTCTGGCCATTGCGATCGCTGCCGCAGGCTGGTGGGAAAGCCGGTACGCGCAAACCGAAATGCGGACCGAAGTGGCGAAACGCCTCACCGACGCCGATGCGGCCCTGGCGCAGGCCAAGGTCCGCGAGTCGAGCCTGAGCAACGAAATGCGCGAGGCGCAGGCCAAGCTCGCTCTGCTGGAAACGCGCCTGTCCGAATCGCAGACGCAGCAGGCATCGCTCGAGGCGCTGTATCGCGATCTGGCGCCGTCGCGCGACGAATTGGCGCTCAACGAGATCGAGCAGGTGCTTCTGCTTGCCAGCCAGCAGCTGTCGATCGCGGGCAACGTGCAGGCCGCGCTGGCCGCGCTCCAACTGGCTGACGCCAAGCTCGCGCGCACCGACCGGCCCCAATGGGTGGCTATGCGTCGTGCGCTGGTGCGCGACATCGACAAGCTGAAATCACTGCCGTATGTGGACGTGGCCGGGATGTCGGTCAAGCTCGACCAGGCCATCGCCGCCATCGACGGACTGCCGCTGGCGCGCGACGAGCGATTGCCGGCCCCGGCGCCACCGGCCCCTCAACCCGAGGAGTCCGCCTGGCTGCGCTCGCTGCGCGACGCGTGGACCGAGTTGAAGTCGCTGGTGCGGATCGAGGTGGCGGATCGACCCGCAGCCCCCCTGGTTCCGCAAACGCAAAGTTACTTCCTCCGCGAGAACCTGCGCTTGCGGCTCCTTTCCGCGCGCATTTCGCTGCTGTCGCACGATGAGGCCGGTTTCAGGACCGATGTCACCGCCGCCAACGCGTGGATGAAGAAGTACTTCGACACGCGCGCGAAGGCCGTGCAGACACTGGTGGCAAGCCTTACCCAGCTTGCCGCCACGCCCATGCCCGCCGAATTGCCCGACCTCGCGGCCAGTCTCACGGCGGTGCGCACGCTGAAGGCCACGCGCGAGCGTGGCGCCCCCGCGACTCGCTGAAGTCCATGCGCCTGCTGTTCGCCTTTCTGCTCCTTGCCACGCTGGCTGTCGTCGCGGCCCTGCTGTTCAAGCTCAATTCCGGCTACGCGATGTTCGTCGCGCCGCCCTATCGCGTGGAAGTCTCGATCAACGCGTTCATCATGATCGCCGTCGCGGGCTTCGTCGTCGCGTACCTGTTGTTGCGGCTATTCTTCCGCATTGCAGGGTTGCCGACACAGGTTCGTGCCAGCCGCCGCCACCGCAACATCGAGCGCGCGCGCAGCAAGCAGGACGCCGCCACCGTCGCGCTGCTGGAGGGCCGTTTCGGCAAGGCCCGGCAATTTGCGGACGAGGCACTGGCCATTCCCCACTCGTCGGGACTGGCGGCACTGGTCGGCGCGCGGGCCGCGGCGGACATGCGCCATTTCGATGATGCGCACACGCTACTGTCGCGACCCGACGCGGGCACCGCAAGCCTGGCCGTGCCCCGCCTGATGCTCGAGGCCGAAATGGCGCTCGAACAGGGGCAACCCGGCGAAGCGTTGGCGCGACTGGCCGAGCTCAAACGCGAGGCCGGTCTGCACACTGCGGCGCTCAAGCTGGAACTGCGCGCGATGATCAATGCCGGGCGGCATGCCGATGTGCCGCCGCTGGTCGAGCAACTGGTCAAGCGCAAGGTGTACGACACCGAGCAGGGCAGCCTGCTGCGCACCACGGCGTACGCGCAGGTGCTGGCGCAGCAACGGGTCGACGCGGCGGGATTGCGCGCGTACTGGAACCGCATTCCGGAGGCCGATCGCACGGACCCCAAGGTGGCGCGCGCCGGCGCTACCGCGTTTCTCGCACTGGGCGGTGATCGCGAAGCCGCGGAAATCGTGGTGCGCGCGCTCGACCGCAACTGGGATGCCGACCTCGCAGTGCTTTATGCGCAATGCCGTGCCGCGGACACGTCGGCGCAGCTGCAGACCGCCGAACGCTGGCTGCTGGCCCACGATGCCGACGCCACGCTGCTGTACGCGCTGGGCCGCCTTTGCGAGCGCGAATCGCTGTGGGGCAAGGCGCAGACCTACTACGAGGCCAGCCTGGCACTCGACGAACATTGGCGCACGCATGTGGCGCTGGGCGAGATGCTGTCGCGACTCGAGCGGCACGACGAGGCCAATGTGCATCTCGCTGCGGCGCTCAAGCTGTCGCTGGCGGAACTGGAGTCCAGGCGGCACTGATGCTTCCCGAGCGACGGGTGGCAGCCCGGACTATTCCCGGGCTTCCGTGACCGCTGCGTAGGTGAAGCTGTCGGCGTAGAACTGCTCGGCGGGCAGCGCGCAGCGCAGCGTGAAATCACGCCGGGCGGCCTCGATCATGGCGGGACCGCCGCACGCGTACACATCGTATCCGGCAAGGTCCGGGAAGTCGGCCATCACCGCCTCGTGGACGAATCCGGTTCGCCCGGGCCACCCGTCTTCCGGCTGCGGATCCGACAGCACGGGAATGAACGTGAAATCGGGATGCTCCGTCTGCCACTGCCCGGGCAGGTTGGGCAGGTAGAGGTCGGGCAGCGCGCGTGCGCCCCAGTAGAGCACCATCGGCCGGTCCACCTTGCTGTAGAGCGCGTGTTCGATCATCGCCTTGATCGGCGCGAAGCCGGTGCCGCCGGCCACGAAGATGATGGGCCGGGTGGATTCCTCGCGCAGGTAGAACGAACCGAGCGGACCTTCGAAGCGCAGGATCTCCCGTCCCTTGTATTGCGTGAACAGGAGGTCGGTGAAGAAACCGCCGGGCACGTGGCGAATGTGCAGTTCGAGGAGATTGTCGTCGTGCGGCGCGGTGGCCAGTGAAAAGCTGCGACGCTTGCCATCCTTCAGCAGGAAATCGACATACTGTCCGGCCAGGAACTGCAGCCGCTCGTTGGCCGGGAGCTTGAAGCGCACGATGGCCACGTCCGCAGCCGCACGCTCGATGGACTCGATCCGGCATGGCAACCGCTTGATCTGAATGTCGCCGGCCCGCCGCACTTCGCGGACCTCGATCACCACGTCGGTCAGCGGCCGGGCACAGCAGAAGAGCGCCAGCCCCACGCGCTTTTCGTCATTGGTGAGCGTGGCGGCCTGATGCGGGCCGTAGTCGACGTCGCCCGAGAGGATGCGACCCTTGCAGGTGCCGCAGGCGCCGTTGCGGCAGCCATAGGGAAGCAGGAGGTCGGCCCGCATGGCGGCCGCCAAAATGGTTTCGTCCCCAGCGCACGGGTACCGATGGTCGCTGGGCTTTATGGTAATCTCGAAAGTCATTCAGGCCATTCCGTTTCGCGCCATTCGTTGCAACACGGTGGCGCGAGACACGAGTCGCGAGCGTGCAAAGAATCCTGTTGATCGGTTGCGGTGATGTCGCCCTGCGCATCGCCGGCATGCTGCGCGGACGCGCGCAGGTGGTGGGGCTTACGCGACGCGCTGACGACGTAGCCAAATTGCGCGCCCACGACATCCTACCGCTGGTGGCCGATCTCGACGACTTGTCCTCCTTGCGCCGCCTCAATACCGCACCTTACGCCGTCGTGCACCTCGCGCCGCCGCCGGCCCATGGCAGCGATGATCCGCGGACGCAGCGGCTGGTGGCGGCCCTGTCGCGGGCGCAGATTATACCCCGGCGCTTTGTGTACATTTCCACGTCGGGGGTGTACGGCGATTGCGCCGGCGCGCGCATCGACGAGACCCGGCCGTTGCGCGCGCAGACGCCGCGCGCGCGCCGTCGCGTGGCCGCCGAAGCGCGCTTGCGCGCCTGGGCCGCGCGGGCCGGTGTGCCGCTGGCCATCATTCGCGCGCCGGGCATCTATGCGCAGTCGCGGCTGCCGCTCGAGCGCATCCGCCAGGGCACCCCGGTGCTGACACCGGACGACGATGTGTTCACCAATCACATCCATGCGGATGATCTGGCGCGCGCCGCCATTGCGGCGATCTATCACGGCAGCCCCAACCGCGCCTACAACGTGACGGACGACGCCGAGATGAAGATGGGCGGCTGGTTCGATGCGGTGGCCGATGCCCATCACCTGCAGCGTCCGCCACGCGTGTCCTGGGAAGAGGCCGAGCAGCGCATCGCGCCGATGCTGATGTCCTTCATGAGCGAATCGCGGCGGCTGTCCAACACTCGGATGAAGCGCGAGTTGCGCGTGCGCCTCGCCTATCCGACGCCGCAAGTGATGCTGTCCGCGGTGGCGCCGCGGCAATTGAAGAAGCAGCTGCCGCTCGCGCTGTGAATGCGCCACAGGGCCAGTCGGGGCCCCCCACTCGCGATCCCGCCGGATTGCCGTCGTTGACCTGGCGCGAGCGGCTCAATGCCTACGAACAACTGGTGCGTCTCGACAAGCCGATCGGCATCCTCCTGCTGCTGTGGCCGACGCTCACCGCGCTGTGGATTGCCGCGTCCGGCGAGCCCACGGGTGCGCTGGTGGTGGTATTCGTGGTGGGCACGATCGTGATGCGTTGCGCTGGCTGCGCCTTCAACGACTGGGCCGACCGCGATTTCGATCTACACGTGCAGCGCACGGCGCAACGGCCGCTCGCGCGGCGCGTGATCGCGCCCTGGGAGGCGCTGGTGGTCGCGGCAGGCTTCGCGCTGGCGGGGTTCGCGCTGGTGCTCGTGGCCACCAATACGATGACGTTGATCCTGTCCGGCGTCGGCCTGGCCATCAGCATTGCCTATCCGTTCTTCAAGCGGTTCTTCGCGCTGCCGCAGGCGTTCCTCGGCCTCGCGTTTTCGTTCGGCATTCCGATGGCTTATGCCGCGGTCTACGGTCGCGTGCCCTGGATGGGCTGGGTGCTGTTCGCGCTCAACCTGTTCTGGGTCGTGGCCTACGACACCGAATATGCGATGGTGGATCGCGATGACGACGTCAAGCTCGGCATGCGCACGTCGGCGCTCACGTTCGGCCGCTTCGACGTGCTGGCGGTTGCCGTCTGCTATGCGATCTATCTCGGCGGGATGGCGTGGGCAGGCTACCAGCTGCGGATGGGGGTCAATTACTGGGGTGGCCTCGCGGTGGCAGCCGTGCTGGCGTGTTACCACCTTGCGCTCATTCGCACGCGCGAGCGCGAGCGCTGCTTTCGAGCCTTCCTGTCCAATCACTGGCTGGGCTTCGCGATCTTCGTGGGCGTGGCGCTCGATTTCGCGGTGCGATTGCACGCCTGGCCGCATGTGTTCTAAGGTCGTGATCGGTGCAGCTGCGCGGACTGCCTCCCGTACTCGCCGCGGAAACGCGCGTGCTGGTGCTGGGCAGCTTCCCTGGGGCCGCATCGCTGGCGGCACGCGCCTATTATGCGCATCCGCGCAATCACTTCTGGCCAATCATGGCCGCGTTGCTGCGCGAGCCGTTGGTTGCGATGCCTTATTCGGCGCGGCTTGCAACATTGCGCACACACCGGGTCGGACTGTGGGACACGATTGTCGCCTGCCAACGCCCCGGCAGCCTCGACGCGGCGATCCGCGATCCGATGCCCGCCACGCCGGCGCGCGTGGCTCGGCGAGCCCCGGCGCTGCGTCTCGTGTGCTTCAACGGCAAGACCGCGGCGCGGGCCGCGCCCGAGTGGGAGGCCGCCGGGTATGCGACGCTGGCATTGCCATCCACCAGTCCCGCCTACACACTGCCATTGGCGGAGAAGCTTGCCGCCTGGCAAGCGATTGCGGATCATCTGGCGGAGGGCCTTGCCGGAACGTCCACAGTTGCGGTGTTGGCCTCGCCTGCGGATGGTTGATCGGAACGACAGGATGACGGATAAGGAGCGCCCGATGCGACACCTACGCACACGAATGCTGCTGGCGCTGGTCCTGCTGTGCGCGACACTGCCCGTGCGCGGCGCCGTGGCGGGTTTCCCCGATGTCGTCGACTCGTCGTTCACCGAAGGCAACGGCGATCGCACCTTGCAGCTTTACATCGTCGTGCCGGCCTCGGCCAAGGACGCGTTCGCGGCCTTCGCCACGACGGATGGCTGGAAGACGTGGGCCGTGCCATTCGCGGTGGGTGAGCCGCGCGTGGGCGCGATCATGGAAACTGCCTATCGTCTCGATGCCAAGGCGGGCGATCGTCGCAACATCAAAAACCAGTTCATCGCGTGGCTGCCCGAGCGCCTGCTGGTTTTTCGCAACGTGCAGGCGCCGCCTGACCTTCCGAACGCCGACCTGTTTGCCAAGGTCGTTACCGTGGTCGAGTTCGTCCCGCTGGGTCCGGCCTCCACCCGGATCGTGATGTCGGGCGTGGGCTACGGACCGGAACCGGGCTTCGACGCACTTTACAAGATGTTCCAGGACGGCAATGCGTGGTCGCTGACCAAGCTGAAGCAGCGCTTCGAGACCGGGCCGGTCGACTGGATGGTGCAGCTGGCACCGAAGCTTCATCCGATGCCCAAATAGCGAGTCACGCGCCTGCCCGTCCCCGCCGCTGGCGAGACAACAACAACTCAACGCAGCGAGGATCCATTTGAACTCGACCATGCAGGACAAGATCGTCGTCGTCACAGGCGCCTCGAAGGGCATCGGCCTCGCGTGCGCACGCGCCTTTGCCGTCGCGGGCGCCAGGGTGGCGATCGTTGCGCGCAGCCGCGCCAATCTCGATGCGGCGCTGGCCGCGATGCCGCCTGTGCGGCACGCGCCGCTGGCGATCGTCGCCGATCTCACCCGTGCCGCGGACGCGGCACGGATGGTGGACGAAGCCGTCGCGGCGCTCGGCGAGATTGACGTGCTCGTCAATTCGGCCGGCGCGGCCAAGAGAACCGCCCCTGCCGATCTCGACGCGCAGGCCTGGCGCGATGCGATGGACGCCAAATTCTTCAGCTATATCCAGCCGACCGATCTCGTGATCAAGCGTATGGCCAGGCGCGGCCGCGGTGCCATCGTCAACATCATCGGCATGGGGGGCAAGACGGCCAATCCGATCCACCTGCCGGGCGGTTCCGCCAACGCTGCCTTGATGCTGGCCACAGCGGGCCTCGCCGCAGCCTACGGACCGCAGGGCGTGCGCGTGAACGCGATCAGCCCGGGCGGGACCTTGACCGGTCGCGTGCAGGAGGGGCTGGCGGTGGAAGCGAAGATGACCGGCACGCCCGAGGCCGAATTGCTGGCGCGGCAGCAGGCGAAGATCCCGCTGCGGCGATTGGGTTCGCCGGAGGAAGTGGCGCAGGTGGCGCTGTTCCTCGCCTCCGATGCCGCCAGCTATGTCACTGGTGCGATCATCCCGATGGATGGCGGACAGGCCGCTGTGATCTAACGCGAAGGCGAGCGCTCGCGCACCAGCCAGGTTGCCGCGGCGCCCATGCAGGCGCTTCCGGCCAGCAGCCATAACGCATGCTGCCACGCCAGCGCGGCGTCGCCCGCCGCGCGGCCGCGGTCCAGCACATGGCCAACCCACGGCTGCAGGATGCCGGTGCCGAGAAAGATGCCGACGTTGACCACCGCCGTGGCCATGCCGGAAAATTCGGGCCGGTTCACCTCCTTGGCCACCGCCCACGACAGCGTGAAGCCCGGAATCAGCAGGCCCATCAGCAGGAACCACCCGAGCGTCGCGGCCAGCGGCCACCGCACGTCGAGCAGCCACGGCAGCCATGTCAGCGCGAACAGCAGCGTGCAGATGCGCATCAGGCCGCGACGATTGCCCATTCGATCGGACAGCGTGCCGATGGCCAGCGAGCCGAACGCCACGCCGAGCAGCAACAGGCTGCCATGCTGGGCCGCGGTCACGCGCGACATGCCGTGCACTTCAACGAGATAGGGCACGGCCCAGAGTCCGGCAAAGGCGAGATAGCTGCCACCGATGCCGAAGTTGACAAAGAAGCCGGGCCAGGTGGCGGGATTGGCCAGCACCTGGCGCAACGCGTGCGACCAGTGCGCGCCGACGCTGGTCGTCGGTGCAGTGGTGTTCACGGGTGCGAAGCCCAGGTCCTGCGGACGGTCGCGCACCTTCCACCACGTCGCCGCGCCGAGCAGCAATGACAATGCGGCCAGACCCAGGAACACGTTGCGCCACGACGTCTGCGTGACCAGCCACGCCAGCGGCGCGCCTGCGATCACCGCCCCGATGTTGCCGGCGAACATCGTCACGCCGTTCAGCGTGGCGAAGCGATTGGCGGGAAACCACACCGCGCTGATCTTGAGAATGCCGATGAATGCGACCGCGACGCCCACGCCGACCAGCGTCCGCCCCAGCGCCGCCACTTCCCAGGTGGGCGCCAGCGCAAAAGCGAAGGAACCGATGCCGGCGAGCAGCGAGCCGAAGGTGAGGATCCGGCGCGGGCCGAGCGTGTCGGCCAGCACACCGACCGGGATCTGCAGCAGCGTGTAGACGTAGAAATACGTCGCCGCCACGGTGCCGAGCGTGGCGGCGTTGATCGTGAATGCGCGCGACAACTCACCCGCGATCGCCGCGGGCGCGGTCCGATGGAAGAAGGAGAGGACAAAGCTGGCGAGCACGATTCCGAACACGACGCGACGCGCATGCAAAAAACGGTCGTCGTGCGCTTTCTCCATCCGCCATTCTAGCGTTGGTTACAATGCGCTGGCCGCGACGCCAGTTGCGGCGCCTATCCGCCGCGCGACAATCATCCCTCATGGCCTACCGCGATCTCCGCGATTTCATCCAACAGCTCGAGGCGCGCGGCGAACTGCGGCGTGTGCTGCAGCCGGTGGACCCGAGGCTTGAAATGACCGAGCTGTGCGACCGCGTGCTGAAGGCCGGTGGTCCGGCGCTGCTGTTCGAGCATCCGGTGGGCGATTTTGGCGCGCCCGGTGGCGGCACGATTCCCGTTCTGGGCAATCTCTTCGGCACGCCGCAGCGGGTGGCGCGCGCGATGGGCGCGGACGGTGACAACTGGCGCGAGGCCCTGCGTGAGATCGGCAAGCTGCTCGCGTTCCTGAAGGAGCCCGAGCCGCCGAAGAGCCTGAAGGATGCATGGCAGAACACGCGGCCGGTGTTCATGAAGGTGCTGGACATGGCGCCGAAGGAGCGCAGTTCGGGGCCGTGCCAGGACGTGGTGTGGGAGGGGGCGGAGGTCGACCTCGCGCGCCTGCCGGTGCAGACGTGCTGGCCGGGCGACGTCGGGCCGCTGATCACGTGGGGCCTGACCGTCACGCGCGGCCCGCACAAGAAGCGACAGAACCTCGGCATCTATCGGCAGCAGGTGATTGCGCGCAACAAGGTGATCATGCGCTGGCTCGCCCATCGCGGCGGCGCGCTCGATTTCCGCGATCACGCGCTCGCCCATCCGGGCACGCCGTTTCCCCTTGCCGTTGCGCTGGGTGCGGATCCGGCCACGATCCTGGGCGCGGTCACACCGGTGCCGGATTCGCTGTCCGAGTACCAGTTCGCTGGATTGCTACGCGGCGGGCGCACCGAAATCGTGAAGTGCCTGAGTCACGATCTGCAGGTGCCCGCCGCGGCGGAGATCGTGCTGGAAGGCTTCATCGCGCCCGATGCGGCGGATCCGTCGGGTTACGAGACGGCCGCGGAGGGGCCCTTCGGCGATCACACGGGTTACTACAACGAGGTGGAGCGTTTTCCGGTGCTGACGATAGCGCGCATGACGATGCGCCGCGATCCGATCTATCACTCGACTTACACGGGCAAGCCGCCGGACGAACCGGCGATGCTGGGCGTGGCGCTGAACGAAGTGTTCGTGCCGTTGCTGCAGAAGCAGTTTCCGGAGATCACGGACTTCTACCTGCCACCGGAAGGCTGTTCGTACCGGCTGGCGGTGGTGTCGATGAAGAAACAATATGCAGGTCACGCCAAGCGGGTGATGTTCGGCGTGTGGAGTTTCCTGCGGCAGTTCATGTACACGAAGTTCATCATCGTGACGGACGACGACATCGACATCCGCGACTGGAAGGAAGTGGTGTGGGCGCTGACCACACGGGTGGATCCATCCCGCGACACGCTGCTGGTGGCGTCCACGCCGATCGACTACCTCGACTTTGCATCGCCCGTGGCGGGACTGGGCAGCAAGATGGGCATCGACGCCACCAACAAGTGGCCGGGGGAAACGTCGCGCGAGTGGGGTCGGCCGATCGCGATGGATGCTGCAGTGAAGTCACGCGTCGACGTGCTATGGCGGGAACTGGGGCTGTAGACGCGTCTTCCTTATTCGTTGCCGCGACGTTGTTCGTTATGGCGTGTATTCAGTTCTGCCGGCGCCGCGGCGTGCGGTACCGCTTTCCTGCTGAAGTCGGGGTCAAATCGACGACCCCTCCAATTCAGCCGGAAAGCGGTACCGCACGCCACGTCGCGCATTGTCATTGTGCGATGGAAACGTGCGGCGTTCGCGCCACGTCGCGCTGCGTCTTTGTAAAACTGCTCTTCTCGACGCAAGAACGCGCGTACCGTTTCGTCCGGACGTCATGACGACTGCCTGGACTCGCGCCAGAACTAAGGCCACTTACGGATAAGCCTACCCGCGCCAGGACCGGAAGATCCGCATCCCCATCATCCCGAGCGAGACGTAGCGCAACACGCGGCGCATCTTGCCGATGCCGATGATCGGGATCGCGACGGCCAGTACCTTCGAGGCGATCGAGAACGCGCGCGAACCCGGCGTGCTGGGCCGGCGCGGCGGCGACACCACGGCGCGCATGTCGTACCAAGCCAGCAGCGCCTGCATCCGCTCCAGGTCGGCCTGCGCGATGAGTCGCGCCTTGCGTTCGGCCAGGTCGCTGGCGTTGCTCATGGCGCGGTGTGCCTGGAAGTGGCCCGGGCCAGCGCGTCGCGATCCTTTTCAAGTTCGGCGAGTGATGCGGCAAACGGTGTAGGCGCGGTGCGCGCCACGCCGGCGCGCCACCACAGGCACGCGGCCCCGGCACCGGTGAACACGACGATCACGCCGACGATGGCCGCCATGCGATTGGTGTCCCAGTACCAGGTGATGACACCGACCGCGACGAACAGCACTGCGAAGAGCAGGCATCCCAGCCCGGCGACGAGCAGGGCCAATTGCTGCCCGACACGCGCGCGCTCCTCGGCATATTCGACGGACGCAAGCTCGGCACGCGTACGTACCGTGCCCAGCAACGCCGCCAGCAACGACGAAATCGACGCGCTCAGCGGCCGAGTGCCGGCGTCATTGTCGTCGGAATCGGCCATAGGGTAGGCGCGCCAGTGTCGCGTTCAGCGACGATTCATCAACAGCCCGACGGCTAGGCCGACGGCCGCGGCGATGCCGATCGCCTGCCATGGATGATCATGCACATAGTCGTCGGTGACGCGCGCGGAATGCTTGGCGCGGTCCACCGCCTCGCCTTGGAGTTCCTGCAGTTTCAGCTTGGCCGACAGCAGGCGAGATTCCACCTGTGAGCGCAGGTCGCGCGCCTTGTCGCCGGTTTCGCGGGATGCCTTGTCCAGAAGCGTTTCGGCTTCGGAGAGCACGTTGGAAAATTCGTCGGCGAGTTTGCCACGGGTGGTGTCGGACATGGTCGGCTCCATTGGCGGGGAACAAGTTGCAGGCGCATTGATCAACCTGGGGAGTCATTATAGCCACTGTGGAGGGAGGGGGCACCTTACGGGCCTCCGCCGGGGCAACACGCCACATCGTCGCCCCCTGGCACCAGTCGTCCACCGGCTATTGACGTGGAGGGGGGCGGCCTCATCTTCTTCGCCACGGGCGCCGACGTGCGGCGAACCAGACGATCCGGAGACAAGCCGTGGCCGATTTTCCTGCTCCTCAATCCGCTCCCGGCAGTTCCACTGTGCCCATTACGGCAGGCGTGCTCGCCTACGCGCTGTTCGCCATCGCGGCGATCACGTCAATCGCGTCTTCCGGCCTGCCGTTCATCGCGCCGGTGTTCGGCCTGCTGGGCATCGTCGGGGTCATCGTCTGCTACGTCAAGCGCGACGATGCCGCGGGGAGCTGGGTGGCCTCGCACATGACGTGGCTGATTCGCACCTTCTGGTGGTCCCTGCTGTGGTCGGTGCTTGGCTGGATCACGTTGTTCACCCTCGGCCTGATCCTGATCGGCATCCCGATCGCGCTCGCCATCTGGTTCGTGTCCGGAGTGTGGGTGCTCTACCGCGTGGTCAAGGGCTACCTGCTGTTCAAAGACAGCCGCGCCATCCCGGGCGTTTGAAACCGGCGTTGCATCGGCCTACCGATGCAACGCCGGGTCCCATGACCGCGCTTCGCGGTAGACCCACTGCACCAGCTGATCGAGGGCGGCGGTGCCGCGCACGGCGTTGGCATGGTTGATGATCGCCACGACGGTGAACTGCCGGCCTTCGGCGTCGATCACGTACCCGGCCAACGCCCGCACGCCCTCCAGCGATCCGGTCTTGAGGAACGCCTGGCCGGCCACCGCTCCATTCTGGAAGCGCTTCTGCAGCGTGCCATCGAGCGCGGCCACGGAAAGCGAACTCACAAATTCCTCGCGCACCGGGCTGGCATTGGCCGCCAGCAAGAGCCGTGACAGCCCGCCCGCCGTGATTCGTTCGTTGCGCGACAGGCCGGATCCATTCTCGAGCACCAGCCCCGGCAGCGACAGTTTCTTGTCTTTCAGCCACTTATGGATTGCATCGATGGCGAGCGCCGTCGTGGCGGGCGGCGGGTGCGCCGTGGTGGCCAGCGTCAGGAAGATCTGCCGCGCCATCACATTGTTGGACAATTTGTTGACGTCGCGCACCACATCGTAGAGAGGGGCGGATTCGAGCACGGCGAACGGTGTCGCATTGCGGGGCGCGCGGCCGTCCCGGACGCCGCCGCCGAATACGCCGCCCGCTGCACGGAAGTAGGTTTCGAAGATGCCGTGCACATAGTGCTGGTGATCGAGGAGACTGATATACCAGTCGCGCTCGCCGCAGTTGCGGGGATAGCGGCCCTGAAAACTGGCGGAGGCGACGTCGCCGCGATTGACGTAGTCGGCGCCGATCGTGGCACGCCAGTCGCCGCAGTCGCCGGTGCCGAGGTGCGGCAAGGCGGCGACCGAAATTTCGGGCAGTGGCGGATCGACCATGACGGCGACCGCGCTGTTCTGCGCATCGGGGGCGAACGCGAAACGCACCGACTTGAAGTTGACCAGCAGGGCGTCGGGGCCGACGTTGTACGGGCGCTGCGGTTCCTGGTCGAAGGCGGCGGGATCGTGCACAGGCAGCTTGAAGAAGGTGCGGTCGAGCACGAGATCGCCGGTGATCGTGGAAAGCCCGCGCGCGCGGAGGTCGGCCATGAAGAGCTGCCATTGCTCGATGGTGATCTTGGGATCGCCATAGCCCTTCAGCGTGAGGTTGCCATCGAGCGTGCCGTTGGCGCTCAATTTGCCGTCGAGATAGGCCTCCGTCCTCCAGCGATAGTCGCGGCCCAGGAGCTCGAGCGCCGCAAACGTCGTGACCAGTTTCATCACCGATGCCGGGTTCATGGGCCGTTCCGCATCGTATGCAAACAGCGGGGATGGCGCGCCGGCCTCGCGCACGACCACGGACACCTTGTCCAGCGGAATGCCGGCATCCTTGAACGCGCGCGCCACTGCGCCGGGCAGCGCAGCCTGCGCAGGTTGCGCTGCCAGCGCCGCCAGCGCCACCAGCGTCAGCAACAGGGCGCGAATCACACGCGCTCCAGGATCTCGAGGGTGCGGGTGGCCAGCATATGCATCTGGTCGTCGGTGACGATATACGGCGGCATGAAGTACACGGTTCGATCCATCGGACGCACGAGGAGTTCGCGCGCAAGCGCCTCACGAAACCACCATTGCGCAATGTCGGCGCGCGCGCCATCGACTTCGAACGCGAAGATCATGCCGCACTGGCGAAAATTGCGCACGGCGCGATGCGCGCCCACGGGCGCCAGCAGCTGGCGCCAACGGGCGGCGCGGGCGCGATTGGACGCGATCACGTCGTCGTCGCGGAAGATGTCCAGCACGGCCAGCGCAGCGCGGCACGCCAGCGGATTGCCCGTGTACGAGTGCGAATGCAGGAAGCCGCGCGCCGTGTCGTCGTCGTAGAACGCTGCATACACGTCGTCGCTGGACAGCACGCACGACAGCGGCAGCACGCCGCCGGTGATGCCTTTCGAGAGACACAGGAAGTCCGGCGCCGGCGCATGGGCCTGTTCCCACGCGAACATCGTGCCGGTGCGCCCGAAGCCCGTCATGATCTCGTCGGCGATCAGGTGCACGCCGTAGCGCGCGGTGATCGCGCGGGCCTGCGCCAGATACGCCGCGTCGTACATCACCATGCCCGCCGCGCCCTGCACCAGCGGCTCCACGATCAGGGCTGCGGTGGTGGCGTGATGCGCAGCCAGGTACGCATCCAGCGCAGCACAGGCCGCGTCGACGCTGACGCCCTGCCGCGCGTCGGGACAGGGCAACAACGCGGGCCGGCGCAGCAGTGGTCCATAGGCGTCGCGAAACACCGCGACATCGGTGACGCCAAGCGCGCCAAGGGTTTCGCCGTGATAGCCGCCGACGAGACTGGCAAAGGTATTCTTGTCGGGGAAGCCGCGATTGCGCCAAAAGTGAAAACTCATCTTCAACGCAATCTCGGTGGCGGATGCGCCATCGGAGGCGTAGAACACGTGGCCCAGTCCGGCCGGTGCCAGCCCTGCAAGCCGCTCGGAAAGCTCCACCACCGGCGCATGCGTACAGCCGGCCAGCAGCACGTGGTCGAGGCGGTCGAGCTGGTCGCGCAGCGCTGCGGCGATGCGCGGATGGCCGTGGCCAAAGAGATTCACCCACCACGAGCTGATGGCATCGAGATAGCGGTGACCCTCGAAATCGTGCAGCCACGCGCCTTCGGCGCGGGCGATCGGCAACAGCGGCAACGACTCGTGCGCCTTCATCTGCGTGCATGGGTGCCACACCGCCTCCCGGCTGCGCATCACCCAGTCGGCGTTGGTCGTTGCCGCCACGTCAGGGCCGACCGAGGTACATGTAGAACGTCGACTGGCCGCCGCTGGCGCGGCCGTAGGCGAAGTAAAACGGCCCGATCCAGGTATTGGCGGCCAGGAACAGGCTGCCCGCGGTGTACAGGTCCCGCGAGGAGATCTGGTTGCGCTGAAGCCAAACATTGCCGGCCTCAATCGAGCCGCCGGCGAACACCGCACCGCCGATCACCGGCAGTTGCATGATCTCGTGATAATAGACGGCACGGGAGAAGGCGACGAAGTTGCCGGAGATCTGGTTGGTGCGCAAGCCCGACAATTGCAGGAAGCCGCCGAGGTTGAAGTCGCTGATGACCGTGTTGTCCTCGTTGCGGACGCCGCCGGCCTTCGCGAAGACGTTGAAGAAATTTCTGTGGTCGATCTGGAACGCGTAGTTGGCTTCGCCACCGGCTCGGCTCGCACCGTTGTTGTCGAATTCGAGGCCCGCCACGGTCAGCTGCTGCTGGCCCGTGAACACTTCCGCCAAGGCCCGCAGCCCCGTGCGTGGAAAGAACGAATTGTCGAGGTTGTCCCAGCGCACCAGGAACCGTGCTCCGGTTTCGGTCGACTTGATTGTCGGATAGGCCTTTTCCGCGATTTCCGGATCGCCGCGCATATGGGCCCACTTGAAGCCGGCACGAACATCGCCCGAGGTGCCGAAGGTGCTGCCGAGATCGAGGCCCGCGGTCTGGGTCAGCACGTCGTACTCCGCGATGCGCGACGCGTCATCGAAAACGTACTCGGGCGCACGCTGCGTCAAGCCGTAGGCCGACAGGTAAAGGGCGTTACCCAGCGACAGCGGCTGGTAGAACTCGGTGGCGTAGCGGCGAGTGCTGCCCAGGATGATTTCATTGGTCCATTGCGCCCCGAGGCTGTTCAGCCACACCCGTTTGTGCCCGGCCATTGCGTTGAAGGTCGAATCGCCTTGCAGGTCGGTGGACAGGAGGAGACCGAAGCGCAGGAAATTGGGGCCCCAGGATTTCTCCGTGACGTTGACGACCACGCCTTCCTTCGCGCCCTCGCCGACCAGCTGGTAGTCGATCTGCTCGAAATCGCCACGGCCGTAGAGCAGCGACAGGTCCTTATCCAGTACCTTGACCTGGAACGGTTCGCCGGGCTTGGTCCGCATCTGGTCCTCTAGCACCTTCGGGTTCGCGTAGACCGTGCCCTCCACGCGGACGAAGTCCAGCGTCTTGGGCATCGATTGCGCGGGTACCTGCAACCGTTGCTCGAACGCCGCATACATCGCCGGGGACGTGCTCAGTTCCGCCAGGCGTCCCTGCACGGCTTCGGCCGCCTTGACGCCCAGATCGATGAATTCGGGCGCCTTCGCAAAGTCGAGGAAGGTCAGCTCGCCGAGGTCAGGCGAGATCAGCACATCCTGCGGCCGTAATGTTCCCAGTTGCGTGCGCACGTTCTGCTCGGTGAGGATGTTGATCATCTGCGACGCGTAGCCGACCAGCGACGACAACTGGTCGCGGCTCATCAGCGGCGTGCCGATGTTGACGGCGATCACGATGTCGGCGCCCATGGCGCGCACGATGTCGACGGGCAGGTTGTTGACGAGTCCGCCGTCGCCCAGGATGTGCCCGTCGAGTTCCACCGGGGCGAACATGCCGGGCACGGACATGCTCGCCCGCATCGCCTGATAGAGACGGCCGTGATCGAACACGACCTGCTGCCCGTCGACCATGTTCGTCGCCACCGCGCGGAATGGGATCGGCAGGTGGTCGAAATTCTCGATGCGATCGACGTTGCGCGTGAGTTCATGCAGGAAGAGCTCGAGGTTGGAACCCGAAAGCGCGCCCTTGAAGGTGCGGAACTTGCCATCGCGATAGCCGAGTTCGAGACCCAGCGGAAACGCGGCCTCGAATTCCTTGCGGCGGAAGCTCACGTCGCTGCGCGCCGGGCTGTCGGACAGCAATGTCGGCCAGCTCACGTCCTCCAGCTGCCTTTCCATGTCCTCGGGCGACATGCCGCTGGCGTAGAGGCCACCCACGATCGCGCCCATGGACGTGGCCGCGATGTAGTCGATGGGAACGTTCAGCCGCTTCAACACCTGCAGCACGCCCACGTGCGTCATGCCGCGCGCGCCGCCGCCGGACAGCACCAGTCCGATTTTCGGGCGGGCGGGCGCGGCGGCCACCGGCGTGCCCGCGCCGCTGCCGACCATCGGGGCCCCGGGCGCCGGCGCGGTCTGGGCCAAGGTTCCCGGCGCGACAAGAAACGCGAACAACGCTGCCGCCAAGGGCACGCGACGATGGCGGGAGATATTTCTGGCGATTCGCTGCAGCGTGGGGCGGAATGCGTGCAAGGGCACGGAGGGCTTCGGTGCGGGAAGGTGTCCGATTATAGCGACGCGAACCCGCGGGGACATGCGGTTCCCGCTGCACCTCGCCCGCGCAATGGCGGTCGCACGCGCTGTCGCTATCAGGACGTCGTCGCGGAATAACGGCGACGTATCATTGTTCGCTTTCACTCTACCCGGCATCGGCCCCATGGTTACAACCCGTTACACCGGTGTCGCGATGGCGCTGCATTGGCTCACCGCACTATTGATTGTTGGTGGTTTCGGCCTCGGGTTGTTCATGACCGGGCTTGAAATCTCGCCCACGATGTTCCGGCTCTACGCATGGCACAAATGGATCGGTATCACGATTTTCCTGCTGGCCGCAGCACGCCTGGCTTGGCGCGCTGGGCATCCGCCCCCCCCGCTGCCGGCCACGATGCCCGCGTGGCAGGTGCGCGCGGCCATCGGGATGCACCGATTACTTTATGTCCTGATGGTGGGCATCCCCCTTTCCGGCTGGCTCTACAGCTCGGCCACGGGCATTTCGGTGGTTTATCTGAACCTGGTCCCGCTGCCCAACCTGGTCGCCAAGGACCGGGAGCTGGCGAAGGTGTTGCTGGTCGTGCACCAGACCTTGAACTTCACGTTGGCCGCCATGGTCGTAGTGCATGCAGCGGGCGCGGTACGCCATCATCTCGTGGACCGGGATGGCGTGTTGGCGCGGATGTTGCCCGCGCGGCGTTGATTCCCACCCGCCACTGACCCCGACCTCGACCAAGCCAAAGGCCTCCATGCGCATTCTTCATCCCTTCATTCCCCCGCTGGCCGTGCTGCTGCTTGCCAGCGGCAGTGCCGGCGCCCAGGGCGTGCTGATCGACCGCAGTGAAATCCGGTTCGTGTCCAAGCAGATGGGCGTCAACGTCGAGGGCAAGTTCCGGCGCTGGAAAGCCAATGTCGACTTCAAGCCCGCCGATCTCGCCCGGTCCCGCGCCGATTTCGAAATCGACCTCGCGAGCATCGACCTGGCCAGCGAAGAGGCCGAAACCGAGGTCAAGCGTCCCCGCTGGTTCGACACCTCCAAGTTTCCCGTGGCGGTGTTTGCCTCCACCGGGCTCAAGGACCTGGGCGGCGATCGCTACGAGATCAACGGCAAGCTCACCATGAAGGGCATGTCGCGCGACATCGCCATCCCTGTTTCGATGAAAAAGGACAACTCCGGCAATGCCGTGGCCGAAGGGACATTCACGCTGAAGCGGCTCGATTTCAAGCTCGGGGATGGCCAATGGTCCGATCCGTCGGTCGTTGCGGACGACGTCCTGGTGCGCGTGCGGATGGTGTTGCCGCGCGCCGCATGATCGGGGCTCGCCCCATTTTGTCGTTTAATTTTCGCAAGACAGGCCGGAGAAACCCATGATTTTGTCGTCCCCTCGCATCGTTGCCGTGGCCGCCACAGCGTGTTTTCTGGTCGCCGCAGGCAGCGCCAATGCACAGGAAGTCTTTGTGCTCGACGCCAACCACACCATTCCGATGTACGAAGTCATCCACATGGGCTTCTCGGTGCAACGCGGCACCTTCACCGGCGTTTCCGGCCGGGTGACGCTCGATCGCGCTGCGAAAACAGGCGCCATGGATATCGTGATCCCCACGACGTCCATTGCGCCGGGCCTGCCCCGCATGGTGCCTATCATGAAAGGCGAAGATTTCTTCAACGTCGAAAAATTCCCAACGATGACGTACAAGTCCACGGATCTCGAATTCGATGGCGAGAACCTGGTGGGTGCCAAAGGTCAGCTCACGATGCTAGGCGTCACGCAGCCGGTTGCGCTAAAGGTCAGTAGCTTCAAGTGCGGTCCCAATCCGTTCAACAAGCGGGCGATGTGTGGCGGCGAGGCCACCACCACGATCAAGCGCTCCGAATTCGGAATGAAGTACGGTTCCCAGGCGGCGAGCGACGACGTGAAGATCACCATCCCCTTCGAAGGCATTCGCGAGAATGGCGGCACCAGTTAGCACTTCCCTCCAGGCTTCCGCTGTCGTTGCCGGCCGCCGCCTGACCCGCTCTGCCCGGGCCGTTGCGTGGATGGCGATGGTGGTCGCAGCGCTGGCCTGCGCACCGGTGGCGCTGGCCACGCCGGATATCTATCGCGTCGAGCCCGGCATGACGTCGCTCGAGTTCGGCGTCTCGCACCTCGGCATATCGCACCAGCGCGGCACCTTCGACCAGACCTGGGGGCGCATCGAGCTCGATGGCGCCCATGCCACCGGCCACATCGATTTCGTCGTCGACCCGGCCTCGGTCAATACCGGGTGGAACGTGCGCGATGCGTTCATCCGCAGCGAAGACATGTTCGATGTCGCGGAGTACCCCGTAATGCGTTTTCGCTCCACGCGACTCGACTTCGACGCCGGGCACCTGCGCGGTATCAATGGCGATCTTACGTTGCACGGCGTCACGCGCGCAGTGGCCTTTGCAGTCACGCGGCTCGATTGCGGCACCGATCCTGGCACGGGTCGGGCCGGCTGCGGCGCGGAGGCCACCGGCACCATCAAGCGCTCCGACTACGGCATGAACTACGCACCACTCCTGATCGGCGACGAAATCGACCTGCGGTTCCTGGTCACGGCCTTTGCGGTTCCGGTGCGCAGCGAGGCGGAGACGTATTGAACCTGGCGGCTGCTTCGTTCAGGTCCGCTTCAGGTCCAGCTCCCACGTTTCTCCCACCAGCGCTACGCCGAAGATCGAGTGCGGCTCGCGCGCCTTGATATTGAAGCCCAGACCCTGATAGAGGCGCCGCGCGGCGAGGAGATTTTCCTGCGTCCACAGCGTGATGCGGCGATACCCGCATTCGCGCGCAAACCGGATGCATTGCTCGACCAGGAGCCGGCCAAGGCCGCTGCCGCGCGCGAGGGCGGCGGCTGCAGCATCGCGGCGACTTCGGCCTGCGACCGGCGCTCCGGCGGCGCCAATGCCGCCTTGCCGCTGGCGGTGAGGGCCAGCGTGCGCTGGCGCGCATCCTCCTTGGCGCGCATGCGCGTCACGAAGCCGCGACGCTCGAAGTCACCAAGAATGCGGCTCAGGTACCCGGTGTCCAGGGCCAGCTCTTCGGCCAGTTCGCCGGCGAGCCAATCGTGCCGGTGCGCCAGTTCGCAAAGCACGCGCACCTCGGCCAGCGAGAACTCGCTGGCCGGCAGGCCTTCGTCGCGCACGCCGATCCGTCGGGCATGGAAGCGATTGAAATGCCGCACGGAGGCCACCGCGCGGGTCGCTTCGTTGTCCATGGGCGTTTCCCCGGCGTTGCTTCGATATTTGACGTCGTCAACAAAATATTTGATGGCGTCAAGTATTGGGGCTCAGCGGATGCGCCGGGTTTCCTGCGTGCCGAACCGCTGTTGCATCCGCCGCACGGCCGCCAGCAGTTCGCGAGTGATGCCGGTCTCGCGCACGGAATGGCCCGCATCGGGCACGACGACGAACTCCGCCTCCGGCCAGGCCTGCGCCAGCGCGTTGGCGGTGACCGGTGGGCACACGATGTCGTAGCGCCCCTGGACGATCGTGCACGGTAGGTGCCGGATGCGATCGATACCCGCCAGCAATGCGTTGTCGGCGAGGAATGCCCGATGCACGAAGTAGTGTGCCTCGATGCGCGCGATGGCGAGCGCGGCGGCGTCGCTGTCGAAAGTGGCCAGCGCATCCGGTTGCGGCAGCAGCGTCGAGCACGCGCTCTCGTAGCGGTCCCACGCGTGGGCCGCGGGCAGGTGGACGGCGGGATCGGGATCGGTCAGGCGGCGGTAGTAGTTGCCGAGCAGATCGCTGCGCTCGGCGGCCGGCAGGAAGTCCGCGAATGCACGCCACGCCTCGGGAAAGATCGTGCGCATGCCGTGCATGAACCAGTCGAGTTCCGGCGGTGTGGCGAGGAAGATGCCGCGCAGCACCAGCCCCGTCACGTGCTCCGGATGCGCCTGCGCGTAGGCCAGTGCGAGGGTGGAGCCCCACGATCCGCCAAACAGCATCCAGCGTTCGATGTGCAGATGTTCGCGCAGCTTTTCGAGATCGGCGATCAGGTTCTGGGTGGTGTTGCCCGCGAGTTCGGCCAGGGGCGTGGACTGTCCGGCGCCGCGCTGGTCGGCCAGCACGACGTTCCAGTAGGCCGGATCGTAAAAGCGGCGGTGGTGCGGCAGGCACCCGCCGCCTGGTCCGCCGTGCAGGAATAGCAGCGGCGCGCCGTCGCGCCTGCCGCAAGCTTCCCAGTGCATCGTATGGGGCGCATCGAGCTGCAGGCGCCCGCTTGCATAGGGCTCGATCTCCGGGAAGAGCGGCGTATCGAGCGCGCCGCGGCGCGTGGCGTCGATCATCGTGATGAACGTTCCCGGTTCAGGTGGCGAGTGGGGTACGGAAGCGCTCGTCGACGTCGACGCGATAGCCATTGGAAAGACGATTGGTCTCGTTGGCCAGTGCCACAACGGCCAGCATCTCGTTGAACATCGCCTGCGTCATGCCCTTGTTCGATGCGCTGGCCGTATGCGACAGGATGCAGTATTCGCAGTTGTTGGTGACCGACACGGCCACGTAGATCAATTCCTTGGTCAGCGGATCCAGGTGGCCGGGGCCCATCACCTCCTTGACCGAGCTCCAGATCCGCCGCAGCGTGGCCGGCTCGTTGGCCAGGATCTTCCAGAAATTGTTGATCCACTCCACCTTGCGGGTGGCGCGGATGTCGTCGTAAACCTCCCGGACCTCGGGGGACGCGTCTTCGTATTCGATCAATCCAACGATGGCCATGGACTTCTTTCGCAGTTGGCGACATCGGCCGCCCAGGGGTTAAAGGGAATGGGCCAGGTGGCCGCGGCGCAATGGCGCCTCAGCCCGCGCTCCACGGAGTCTTCAACCGGGTGAACTCCAGCCGGTAGGTGCTGCGCTCGAGATCGAGGCCGCCCGCCGCCTGCAGCGGCGGCACGAGCTCGTCGGCGGCCTCGGCCACATCGGGCACGCTGTTGCCTTCGATCAGGACCACCCAGGACGGCACCAGCGTCGTGGCCGCGCGCACTTTCCTTTCGGCCGTTTCGATACTGCTGCCGGCGCGGTCGGCGATGCCGAGATGCAGTCCGGCAATGCCCTTGCGATAGACGAGCGGCGGCAGGTGCCGCGCGCGCAACGCGCCCAGCAGGTCGTCCTGCGCAGCGTCCGGCAGCGCGAAGCGCAGCGTCAGCATCACGCCGCCGCTGCCCACGCCATGCGTGAATGCCACGCGGCAAATTGCGCGCGCGACATTGCGAAAATGCGGCACCACGCGCTGCGTCCAGGCGGTGGGCGCATTCAGGCGGTCGAGATAGTCCCGCCCGGTGAGCGTTTCGAGACTGTCGGCCTCGTAAAGATTGAAATACTCGGGCCCGCTGCCGATCACCGCATAGCGGCGCCCGCGATGAAAGCCCGGAATGCCCACGCGCTCGGGCATGTGCTCGCGGTTGTGCCATTCGTAGAATTCATCGCGCGCCGCCGGTTCGAGGTCGTGCCAGATCGCCACCGCGCCGAGGCCGGCGAGACTCAAGGCCGCGCTCGCTTGCAGGTGGCGGATCTCGATGACGGAATCATGGCAGCCGCGTCAGCGTGACCGCGAGTCGGCCGAGATCGCCGTACTCGAACGTGAGCGGCGTATCGACTGGGACATCGATGATGCCGGCGTACGACCCCGTGGTCACGATCTGGCCGGCGCGCAGGTGATCGCCGCGCGCGGCGAGATAGTTGGCAAGCCAGACCAGCGGGCGCAGCGGATGCACGTCCGGATGCTTGCCCTCCGCCGATGCGATCACGGCGCCGTTGGCGCGGATGACGACCGGGAACGTTTCCAGGTTGGAGTCCCACGGTGCTGCGAGCGCCGGTCCCACGTACAGTCCCTGGTTGGCGATGAAGTCGGCCAGCAGTTCCGGATAGGTGACCGCTTTCGGCTCAGCGTAACGGGGGCCGATCAATTCGAGCGCCAGTCGGGCGGTGCCCACGGCGGCGCGCACGTCCGCATCCGAGTACGGTTCGCCGCGGGCCGGCAGGTCGCGCGCAATGACGAAGGCGATCTCTGGCTCGATGCGCGCCACGTCGCCTGTGATCCGCATCGGACACGGCGACACGTCATGAATCGTCGGCGCGAAGATGGGCGCCGCGATGATCGCCCGGTCCGCGGTGGGCACCGAGCACTTCCATCCGCCGACTGGCAATCCCATCAGCTCGGCCACACGCAGCTGCACGGCGATGGCATCGTCCACGGTCGCCGGGCGCGCGGCCTCGTCGATCCGCGGCCCCACGCGGCCCGCGCCCCTTGCGGCGAAAAGGAACTGCGCGGCGGCTTCCTGGGTGTCGGTCAACATGGCGTGGCGTCCTGTGCAGGGGCGGCGCCGGGCAAGTCCGGCACGCGTCGATATTCTGGCATAGCTTCGATGTGTGCCAGTCGGTTATGCTTGAACTCAATTTCAACGACCCGAACAACCCCGATGCCGACCCTTGACGCGCAATTGACGAAGGCCGCGTGCCTGCCTGTGGATGCCGCGGATGCCATGCTGATCGGACGCGCGTGGGTGCCCGCCGTCGACGGCCCAGTGGTGGTGGCCGTGCGCGGCGACGATCTGGTGGACCTGTCCGCGTTGGCGCCGACGTCCAGCATGCTGCTGGCCCGGCCGGATGCGGCGGCGCTCGTGCGCGCCGCCGGGGCGCTGCCACGCGTTGATTCGCTGGCGGCCGCCCTGCGCAACAGCGACGAAGCCAACCGCGACCCCATGCGCCCGTGGCTCCTGGCCCCCTGCGACCTCCAGGCCGTCAAGGCGGCCGGTGTCACGTTCGTGGCCAGCATGCTCGAGCGGGTGATCGAAGAGCAGGCTCGTGGCGACCCGTCGCGCGCGGAGAGCGTGCGGCGCACGATCGTCGGGATCATCGGCGACAACCTGTCGAGCGTGCGCCCCGGTTCGCCTGAAGCGGCGCACCTGAAGAACGCGCTGATCATGCAGAACGCGTGGTCGCAATATCTCGAAGTGGGCATCGGACCCGACGCCGAGGTGTTCACCAAGTCGCAACCGATGTCGGCGGTAGGGACGGGTGCCGACATCGGCATCCATCCCAAGTCGGAATGGAACAACCCGGAGCCGGAGATCGTGCTGGCCATCGACAGCACCGGCCGCGTGGCCGGCGCCACGCTGGGCAACGACGTCAACCTGCGCGACTTCGAAGGCCGCAGCGCGCTGCTCCTTGGCAAGGCGAAGGACAACAATGCGTCCACCGCCATCGGCCCGTTCATCCGGCTGTTCGATGATCACTTCACCATCGAAGATGTGCGTCAGGCACAGATAACGCTGCACATCGCAGGCCCGGACGGGTTCACGCTGGATGGTCATTCTTCGATGGCGATGATCAGCCGCGATCCGCTCGACCTTACGGGCCAGGCGATCGGTGCCCATCACCAGTATCCCGATGGCCTCATGCTCTACCTCGGCACGATGTTCGCGCCGACCAAGGATCGGCATGGCCCGGGGCAAGGCTTCACGCACGTCGTGGGCGACGTGGTGACGGTGTCCACTCCGAAGCTCGGGGCGCTCGTCAACCGTGTTGAACACACCGACCGCATTGCACCGTGGACCTTCGGTGCAGGCGCCCTCATGCGGAGCCTGGCGCTGCGCAAGCTCATCTGAAATGAACTGGATTTCAATCATGGCTGAAACGTTCAAGAATCTGATCAACGGCGAGTGGTTGGCCGGCGCCACTGTGTCGGTCAATCGCAATCCATCGGACGTCGGCGACGTCGTCGGCGAGTATGCGCAGGCCGACGTCGAGCAAACGCGCATGGCCATTGCCGCGGCCGCGAAGGCGTTTGGCGCGTGGTCCACCGGATCGATCCAGGAGCGCGCCAACATCCTCGATCGCGCCGGTGGCGAAATCATCGCCCGCAAGGACGAACTCGGCGCGCTGTTGTCGCGCGAGGAAGGCAAAACGCTGCCCGAGGGAATCGGCGAGGCGATGCGCGCGGGACAGATCTTCAAGTTCTTCGCCGGCGAAGTCGTGCGGCTGACCGGCGACAAGCTGCCGTCGGTGCGCCCCGGTGTCGACGTCGAAGTCACGCGCGAACCCCTTGGGGTCATCGGCCTCATCACGCCGTGGAATTTTCCGATCGCGATTCCCGCCTGGAAGATCGCCCCGGCGCTGGCGTATGGCAACACCGTCGTGTGCAAGCCGGCCGATCTGGTGCCGGGCTGCGCGTGGGCCATTGCCGACATCCTCGTTCGTGCCGGCCTGCCCGCCGGGGTGTTCAACCTGGTCATGGGTCGCGGCTCGGTGGTCGGCGAAACGATGGTCAATCATCCGGACGTCACCGCGATCAGCTTTACCGGCAGCGTAAGCACCGGTCGTGCGCTGGCTGGCAAGGCCATTGCCCGCATGGCCAAGGTGCAGCTGGAGATGGGCGGCAAGAATCCGCTGGTGGTGCTCGATGATGCCGATCTCGCCACGGCGGTGAACGTCGCCGTGCAGGGGTCCTATTTTTCGACGGGCCAGCGCTGCACCGCCTCGTCGCGCCTGATCGTGACCGACGGTATCCATGACCGCTTCGTCGCTGCCGTCGTCGAGAAGCTGAAGGTACTGAAAGTCGACAACGCGCTGTCTGCTGGAACGGAGATCGGTCCCGTGGTGGACCAGAGCCAGCTCGACCAGGACATGAAGTATCTCGAGATCGGCAAGTCCGAAGGTGCCAAGCTGGCGGTGGGTGGCGAACGGCTGCAGCGCGCCACCGAGGGTTTCTACATGGCGCCGGCGCTCTTCACCGGGGCCACCAACACGATGCGCATCGCGCGCGAGGAAATCTTCGGGCCGGTGGCCGCGGTGCTGCGCGTGAAGGACTATGACGAGGCGCTGGCCGTGGCCAACGACACCGAGTTCGGACTCGCGTCGGGCATCGTCACCACGTCGCTTAAACACGCGTCGCACTTCAAGCGGCACGCGCAGGCCGGCATGGTGATGGTCAACGTGCCCACGGCGGGCGTCGACTATCACGTTCCGTTCGGCGGCCGCAAGGGCTCGAGTTACGGTTCGCGCGAGCAGGGGCGCTACGCGGCGGAATTCTTCACCACCGTGAAGACCGCGTATACGGCACCCTGACCGTGGGGCCAGCAGGCAACCCGATGCACTGTCGGGTAACCCGATAACGACAAAGGCGAGGCCTTGAGCCTCGCCTTCGTTGCCGGACAAACCTGCGGCGTGGACCGCAGGCGGATCGCACCTGTCCTACTTCGCGCCTTTGGCCGGCACCACTTTCTGTTTCTGTGCACCCAGCCCCGCGATGCCCAGCGTGATCACGTCGCCGGCCTTCAGCCACTGTGGCGGTTTCATGCCCATGGCCACGCCCGGCGGCGTGCCGGTGGTGATCACGTCGCCCGGCAGCAGCGTCATGTACTGCGACACATCGGCGACTACTTCGGCTGCGCTGAAGATCATCGTCCTGGTGTTGCCGGTCTGCCGTCGCACGCCGTTCACGTCAAGCCACATGTCGAGGTTCTGCACGTCCTTGATCTCGTCGCGCGTGACCATCCACGGGCCGGTGGGGCCGAAGGTGTCGCAGCCCTTGCCTTTGCTCCACTGCGAGGCGCTTCGCTTCAGCTGAAATTCGCGTTCGGACACATCGTTGATGACACAAAAGCCAGCCACGTACTTCAGCGCGTCCTTCTTGTCGACATAGCTGGCCTTGCGGCCGATGACGATGCCCAGTTCCACTTCCCAGTCGAGTTGCGTGGAGTTGCGGGGCACCATCACATTGTCGTTCGGGCCTACCATGGAACCCGGCGACTTGAAGAAGACGATGGGATTCTCCGGAATGGGCGAGCCCGTTTCCGTGGCGTGATCGACGAAGTTGAGGCCGATCGCGACGAACTGCGACGGCTTGGCCACGCAGGAACCAAGGCGCGGCTTGCCCTTGACCAGCGGCAGCTTCTTGGTGTCGAGCTTCTTCAGCATCGCGAGTACCGCCGGGGCAAGGGAATCGCCGTTGATATCCTTCACCTTCTTCGACAGATCGCGCAGCTTGCCGTCGGCGTCGATGAGTCCGGGCTTTTCTTTACCTGCCGGGCCGTAGCGTACGAGTTTCATGATGTCTCCCTAGGAAGTTTCAAATTGTCATACCACCATCGACCGAGAATATCTGGCCGGTGGCGAAAACGGATTCGTCGGAGGCGAGGAACACGACGATCGGCGCAATTTCCTCGGCCTTGGCAAGACGTCCCATCGGTTGTCGCGCGATGAACATCTTGCGTGCCTCCACCGGATCGGCGAAGGCGTTGATACGGTCGCCCAGCGAGGGCGTGTCCACGGTACCGGGCGCGATGCCATTGCAGCGGATGCCCTTTTGCACGAAATCGGCCGCCACGGCCTTGGTCAGGCCCACCACGGCCGCCTTGCTGGCGCCATAGACGAAGCGATTGGGGATGCCCTTGATCGACCCGGCCACCGAGGCCATATTGATGATCGAGGCCCATGTCCCTTCACGCTGGTGCTTGTCCAGCATCTTCGGCACCGCCGCCTGGATGGCGATGTACATGGCGCGCACGTTGAGGTTGAAGCTGAAGTCCCAGTCGGTCTCCTTGCACTCCAGCACCGTGCCGTGATGCACGTAGCCGGCGCAGTTGAACAGCACGTCGAGCGGCGGCAGTTCGCCGATCAGCCCGCGCACCGCGGCATCGTCCAGTACGTCGAGCGGTCGCCCGGTGATGTTGGCCACGCCCTTGAACTGGTCGAGCAGTTTCGGGTTCACGTCGGTGGCGATCACCGTCGCCCCCGCGGCCGCCATCTGCATCGCGCTGGCAAAGCCGATGCCTTGTCCTGCTGCGGTTACCAGGGCGGTCTTGCCCGCAAGTCGTCCAGCCATCGTCATACCTCCGTCAATCGTTGGGACTTTCAGCGCAGTGCGGGCGAAAGGCTCGCGGCGGGATCCGCCCAGCGGCTGTTGGGCACGTGCGCAAACCAGCCAGGGCGCCCGGGATCGCGATCATAAGGGTAGCCGCCAAGCTCGCGATACAGCTCGTGATACTGCGCCAGCTTCGCACGATCGAGCGACACGCCCAGCCCGGGCGCGTCGGGTACGCGGATGGCGCCATCGACATACTTCATCAGGCCGCCGGTGATCACGTCGTCGGTCAGGTGGTGATAGTGCGCGTCGGCCGCGTAGCCCAGGTTGGGCACCACGGCACCCATGTGCAGCATCGATGCCAGCTGGATACCGAGTTCGCCCGAGCTGTGCACGGCCACGCCCAGCCCCATCGTCTCGCAGACGGCCGCCGCCTTGATGCACGGCCGTATGCCGCCCCAGAACGTGGTGTCGAGCAAAATCACGTCGACCGCGCCCGACTGCACGTTGCTGGCGAGCTGCTCGAAGTTGACCACCACCGTGTTGGTGGCAATCGGCAGTGGCACGAATTCCTTCAGCCGCTTCAACTGCGGCATGCCCCACACCGGGTCCTCGAAATAGTCGTTCCGGATGTCGAGGATGTTGCGGCCGAACTCGATGGCGTCGGCTAGCGAGAGCGCGGAGTTGGGGTCATAGCGAAAACGCTCGCCGGGCAGCGCTGCGGCTATCGCGCGATAGCAGGCCAGTTCGTGCGCGGGCGGATAGACGCCACCCTTGAGCTTGTGCGACTTGAAGCCATGGACCGCCTGCAACGCCATGGCATTGGCGACGAGCTGCTCCGGCGTGCGCACCTCGCCCTTGCCGGAAACGGGGTCCGCGTAGCGGAAGAAGAGATAGCTCGCGAACTCGACCGCGTCGCGCAGCTTGCCGCCCAGCAACGCATGCACGGGCACGCCGAGCTTCTGGCCCATGATGTCGAGACAGGCGAATTCGATGGCCGCGTGCAGTTGCGTGCGATTGTTGTACAGGCTGGCGGTGGGATTGCAGACCTTGAGGCGCATGGCCTCGAGTGCGAAGACATCGTGTCCGTCAAGGTACGCTGCCAATCCGGCGAATGCGCGCGTGGCATCCTCGCCGCCGCCGCCCATTTCGCCCAGCCCGACATAGCCGTCGCTGGTTTCGACCTCCACCACCGTGCGGACGAAGCGTCCCCAGTGCGCGCCGTTGCTGTGCAGCAGTGGCGCCTCGAGCGGCACCGTGACGGGAGTGGCGCGGATCGCAGCGATAGTCGTGGGCATTTCGGGAATCCGGAGAAGAAAATCCAGGGATCGGTGCGTGGCGCACGATGCGCGCCGATCGGCGGCGCGGGCGAGGCCATCGCGGATTCTATCAAACGCCGCGTGACCGGTCGTACCCCTTGACCCGTCACGCGCTGGCTACATCAGCAGGTTGGGCAGGAACAGCACGATCTGCGGCACGAACGCCATCAGGAAGATCAGCGCGACCACCGCCACCAGCAGCGGAAGCGCTTCTCGCGTGTATTCGTCGAGCGGGGTCTTCAGGAGGCCGCACACCGTGAACATGGCCACGCCCACCGGCGGCGTCATGCCACCCAGCGTGGTGGCCGTCATCATGACCAGCCCGAAGTGCACGGGATCGATGCCGGCCTTGATCACGATGGGCACGAGGATGGGCGTCAACAGCAGCACGATCACGGTGCTTTCGAGGAACATGCCGAGCAGCAGGATGAAGATCACCAGCATCGCCAGCAGCACGTTCTGGTTCTGGGTGACGCCGACGATCCATTCCGCCGCGTGCGCGGGCACCTGCTCCAGCGATATCACGTAGCCGATCATCGACGACAGCATGATGATCAGCATGATCATGCCGATGTCGTGAATGCTGTGGCGCAACGCCTCGTTGAACTTCGCCCAAGTGAGTTGCCGATACGCGAATACGCCCACGACGATCGCGTAGAACACCGCGAATGCGCCCACTTCCGATGGCGTGAAGATGCCGAAGCGGATGCCGATCACCAGGAATACGGGAAACAGCAGCGCCCATTTGCTGTGATTCAATTCGCGTAACAGGTGCACCACGCCCGGAAAGGTCGGGTTGTCGGGCTTGTAGCCGCGCCTGGTGGCGATCAGGTACGTCATGCTCATCAGCAGCAGTGTCATCAGGATGCCGGGAACCACACCGCCGATGAAAAGCCTGCCGATGGAGACATTGCCCAGGAAGCCGTACAGGATCAAGCCGATCGACGGCGGAATGGTGGCGGTGATGAGCGAACCGACTGCGATCACCGCGCAGGTGAAACCGCGCGAAAATCCGTTCTTGAGCATCGCCGGGCCGAGGATGCGAGCTTCCATTGCGGCGTCCGCCACTGCCGAGCCGGACACGCCCCCCATCAGCGCCGACACGACGATGGCCACCTGCGCCAGGCCGCCGGTGATCCAGCCCGTCATCACCTTGGCCAGCGTGATGATCCGGTCGGTGATGCCCGACGCGTTCATCAGGTTGCCGGCGAGCACGAACAGCGGCACGGCCAGCAGCGGGAACGATTGCGTGGCCGAGGCAATACGCTGCACGCCGATCTGCGCGGGAATGGTGTCGGAGGTCACGAAAAAAATGAGGCTCGACACGCCGACCGAGAACGCGACCGGCATGCCGAGGAACATCAGCACCAGGAACAGCGCGGTCAGCCCGATGGTCATAGCGGGCTCTCGCCGCCGGTGCCGAAGTGCAGCCCGGGATCACGCCAGAACTGCAGCAGCTGCCGTGCCGCGGTGATCGCCATCAGCAGCGCGCCCGCGGGCACGGCTGCCGTGACGTAGGCATACGAAATGGCCGTATCGCCCATCGGCCGCTGCACATTGAGCAAAGTCAGCTGGATGCCCAGCGCCACCAGCGTCAGCAGGAACGCGACAATCACCGTCCAGTTGAAGATCAGCAACGCGCGCTGCACGCGCTGCGGAAACAGCCGCACGATGATGTCGATGATGATGTGCTGCCGCGCGCGCAGTGCCGCATCGGCACCGAGGAACGCGCACCAGATGAACAGCAGCATGGCGATGTCGATCGCCCACAGCACCGGGGTGCCCATCGCGCGGCTGACCGCGGCGACAAACACCAGCACCGCGCAACCGACGAGGCACGCGCGCGCGACGACATCCTCGGCGCGCGCGAGCGCCGCGTAGAAACCCGTCATCGCAGCCTACTTTCCGAGTGCTTTGTTGACTTCCACGCGCAGGTCGGTGTAGCCAAGCGTCGCATACACGCCGGCCGTGGCGGCACGGAACGGCGCCTTGTCGATCTCGACGATCGACATGCCCTTTTCGCGCAGTTTCTTTTCGTAATCGGCCAGCGACTCGATGGTCTTCTCGGAGGCCCACTTGCCCGCGGCGTCGGATTCTTCGGTGAGGATCTTCTGCTGGTCGGCGGGCAGCTTGTCGAACCAGGTCCGCGACGTGACGATGCCGGTGAGGAGGTAGATGTGCTCGGTCTTGGTGACGATCTTGATCACCTCGTAGAGGCGCGCGCCGTAGATGGCGGGGAACTGCGCCTCCGCGCCGTCGATCACCTTGGTCTGCAGCGCCGAGTACACCTCGGACCACGGCATGCCCGTGGGCGTGGCGCCCATCGCGCGCACGGTTTCAAGCCACACCGGTGCACCGGGCGTGCGCATGCGCACACCCTTCAAGTCCGCCGGCACCTTCACGGGCGTGTTGGTCAGCACATGGCGGTGGCCCTGGAACCAGTCGAAGGACAGCACCTGCAGATTGGCGGCGTCGCGCAGCTTCACGACCCAGCCCTTGAAGAGCGGCGACGCCGTGAGCTTCAGCACCTGTTCGTAGTTGTCGACGAGATAGGGCGCGCCCATGATCCCGAATTCCTTCACGAACGGCGCCAGCCGCCCGCCGTCGACCAGCACGGCCACGTTGGCGCCGGCACGTGCCTGTTCCAGCACATCCTCGTCCTTGCCAAGCTGGGAACCGGGGTAGATGCGAATCGCGAGCTTGCCGGCGGTGCGCTTTTCCACGTTCGCCTTCATGCGCTCGAGGCCCGCGTACATCGGGTCGTCGGTGGTCAGGGCCGTGTTGACGTTGAGCACGGTCTGCGCCACGGCGGGTGCGGCGACGGTACCGAGCGCGAACACGATTGGAACAATCCAGCGGGACAGCGTTTTCATCGAAAATCCTCCAGGCCGGTCATGGGTCTTGTTTGACGCGTCCGCTCTCCGGCGAAGTGGACGCGCTGCGAAAATACTCGGGGTGGGACTGCGCGATCGTCTCGATCGACGCAAAGACATTCCTCAGGTGTCGCGACATGGCGGAAGCTGCGCCGTCGGCATCGCCCGCGATCACGCGCACGACGATATCCTCGTGCTGGCGGTGAATGGTTGCGAGCCACGCGGGGTCTTCCAGTGACAGGAAGCGCACGCGGTCGAGTTGCGCTTTCACGTCCTCGACCGCGTGCCATACCTGTGGGCGCCCCGCCATGGCCACCAGTTTCTGGTGCATCGCATCGTCGAGCGGGACAAAGGCGGCGTGGTCGCCCAGCGCGGCCACGCGGCCCTGCTCCTCCAGCATGGCGCGCAACTCGGCGGCATCGGCAGGCGTGACGGCCTTGGCGGCCATGGCCACCGTGCGGCATTCCAGCGCCTCGCGGACGAACTGGCCGTCGGCGACGGCATCCACATCGATGGGCGCGACTTCCGTGCCGACTTGCGGGCGCACTGTGAGTAAGCCTTCACTTTCCAGGCGGATGATCGCTTCGCGAACCGGCGTGCGGCTGACGCCAAGGTGATGCGCGACCTCGTTTTCGGACAGCGACTGGGCGGGGCGCATCCGTCCCGAAAGGATCTCTGCCCGCAGCCACGCGTAGGCGGTGCCGGCCGCACCGCGGCGGCGGTCGGCCAGCGAAACCGGCGCGGGAAGGGGGCGGATGGCGGACATATCAGGGCGAAATTTGCAGCTTGTATGCTAGTATACAAGACGCAATCGCGACGTTGTCAAGCAGTGCCACCCCACCGCCTCGTCCCCGACGGAAATTCGATTCAGTGCCCCAGGACCAGCCTGGGTAGCCACGTGGTCAGCGGCGGCCACAGCGTGATCGCGGCCAGCACCGCCAGCAGCGGCGCGAGGAATGGCAGCGTTGCGCGCGTGACGCGTTCGAACGAGATGCCTGCCACCTTGGCGGTGATGTACAACACCACGCCTACCGGGGGCGTGATCGTGCCGATCATCAGGTTCAACACGAAAATCACGCCGAACTGGGTGGGGTCGATGCCGAGCTTCAAGGCGGTCGGCACGAGGATGGGCACCAGGATCAGCATGGCGGCAATCGCTTCCATGAAGCAACCGACGACCAGCAGGATGACGTTGACGATCATCAGGTAGACCAGCGGGTTGGTGGTGAGCCCGGTCAGGAACGCGCCCGTGGCCTGCGGCACCTGCGACAGCGACAGGCAGTAGGCCAACAGCGAAGCCGTCATCACCAGCGCCATCACGACGCCCGTGGTTTCGACCGTATCGAGGATGATCTGTGGCAGATCGCTGAGCTTGAACTCGCGATAAATCGCCAGACCGAGCAGCAACGCATAGGCCACCGAAATGGCGGCCGCTTCGGTGGGCGTGAACACGCCACCGAAGAGCCCGGCGAACAGGATCAGCGGCGTCAGCAGTGCCCAGAACGCGTCCCGAAACGCGACCCACAGGTCCCGGAATCCGGGGAACGGATGGCGAGGCAGGTCGAGCTTGATCGCAATGGCCCGAATCATCAGCATCAACGCGCCGGCCATCAGCAATCCCGGAATCACGCCGGCAATGAACAGCGCGCCGACGGACGCCTCCGCCGACACGCCGTAGATGATCATCGGCAGCGACGGCGGAATGATCGGGCCGATCGTGGCGGATGACGCGGTGACCGCGGCCGCGATATCGGGTGAGTAGCCTTCGTCGACCATCGCCTTGATCTCGATGGTGCCGAGGCCGCCCGCATCGGCCACGGCGGAGCCCGACGTGCCTGCGAAGAACACGCTGGCGACGATGTTGGCGTGGCACAGTCCGCCGCGCATCCACCCGACGCACACGATGGCAAAGCGGAAGATGCGCTGCGTGATGCCCGCGCTGTTCATGATGTTGCCCATCAGGATGAACAGCGGCGCGGCCAGCAGCGGAAACGAATCGGCAGACTTGGCGATGCGCTGCGCGACGGCCAGGTCGGGGATGCCCGTCACATACAGGAATGCCCAGCCGGCGAGCCCCATCGCCAGCCAGATCGGCGGGCCGAGAAACAGCACGGCGAACCACACCGCCAGGATCACGAGCATCGTGGCGATCATGCGGGCGGCGGTGTCAAGATCGGCGTGCCAGTTTGCGCACGTTGGCGTCGAGTTGAAGCCACGCGTAGGCCGCGATCGCCAGCGACGCCACGGGCACGATCAGATACACGACGCCCAGCGTGAACGGCACCGCCACGTTCTCGATGTCCCAGTTGTTGGTGACGAGCCTGAAGCCGCGGCTCCCCAGGATCCACGCAAAGAACAGCGTAGCCAGAGCAATGACCACTGACAGCACGGCCTGCGCGCGCGGCGGCAGGCGCTCGGCCACGAAGGTCATCGCAAGATGCCCGCCGCGCCGCGACGCGAGCACCCAGCCCAGGAACGCGCACCATATGAAGAGATAGCGCGCGAGTTCCTCGCTCCAGGTCATCGGACTGTTGAACACGTAGCGCAGCACCACCTGGCCGAGCACGCAGCCGAAGATCGCCGTGAACACGACGATGGCCGCCCAGTCGATGCAGCGCTCGGCGTAGCGACGGAAGACGTCCACCGTTACTTCAGGTCGTGCAGCTTTTCGTACGTGCCCTTGCCCCAGCGCGCCTCGAATTTCGGCACCACGGCGGCCACCACCGGCTTCCTGAACGCCTCGATATCGACAGGCACCACGGTCATGCCCGCGGTCTTGAAGGTTTCGACCAGTTCCTTCTCCTGCCGCACCAGCTCGGCGTTCTGCCACGTGATGCCGGCGTCGACCGCGTCCTGGATGATCTTCTGGTCACCGGGCTTCAAGCCCTTCCAGAAGGCTTCGTTCACGACCACCAGCCGCGGCGTGATGATGTGCGCCGTCAGCACAAGGTATTTTTGCACCTCGTCGAACTTGCCTGACTTGATCGTGGGCAGAGGATTTTCCTGTCCGTCGACCGTCCCCTGCTTCAGCGCAAGATACAGCTCCCCGAAATTCATCGGCGTGGGCTTCGCGCCCCACGCTTCGGCCATCGCCTTGAACACGTCGTTCTCCGGCACGCGCAGCTTGAAACCGACGAGATCGGCGGGGGTCTTCACCGGTTTGGTCGACGTGGTCACGTGCCGCGTGCCGTAGTAGGTGGTGCCCAGGATGCGCATGCCGCGCTTGGCCACCAGTTCGTTGTTGAATTCGCGTCCGATCGGGCCGGCCATCGCCTTGACGAGGTGATCGGCGTCGCGCCAGATGTACGGGCTTTCCACGACCGAGATCGCCGGCACCCACGCGCCGAAATTGGCCGCGCCTTCGGTCACGACCTGCTGCGTGCCGTTGGCCACCGCTTCGATCATATCGCGCGACGAGCCCAGCTGGCCGCCGGGGAACGATTGCACGGCGATGCGTCCACCGGACTTGGCCTTCACGTCGGCCGCGATGCGGTCGATCATCTGCACCGACGGATGCGAGGCGGGTACGACATCGCCCCAACGCAAAGTGATTTCCTGCGCCATGGCTCCGCACGCGGTCATGGCGGCAATCGCGGCAACGATGGTGTGAAGTCCCGCGCCGAAGGCGCGCCATAAGTCTGGGTGTCGCATGCTGCATTCCTCCTGGCTTTGGATGTTTTGGCGGGACGAAGCGACGCGTGACATCGCACCCGGCCCGGCGGCCGGTATGCCGGGCCGCGCGGAGAGCGGAGTGTAGCGCCTCGACCGGCGCCCGGAGCGGCCGCAGACGACGAGCGTGGCGGAAAATTGGTTAGACCACTTGACCAGTCCCCGGTCGGGAGTTAGCCTTCCTGTCGGTCCATTCGAGGAAGGGCGCGACGGGGAGCCACCACGGCTTGCCGCGACGCGCACCGTCCCATGCCATTCCATAGCATCGAACCCCGACGGCTTTATCGCCAGATCGCCGACCAGATTCGTACGCTCATCAAGAGCGGCGAGTACCGGGCCGGCGCGCGACTGCCGCCCGAGCGCGATCTCGCGAAGCAACTGGGCGTATCGCGTCCGTCGGTGCGCGAGGCGCTGATCGCGCTCGAGGTCGAGGGCCTGGTCGAAGTGCGCATCGGTTCGGGTATCTATGTGCAGGAGGCGGGTATCGCGCATGCAGTGCACGAAGGCGACGTCACCGCGGGTCCATTCGAGTTGATCCGCGCACGCTACGTGATCGAATCGGAATGCGCGGCACTGGCGGCCAAATCGGCCAGGAAGCCGCAGATGCAAGCCATTGCCGAAGCGCTGGCGGCGATGGAACACGACGTCACCAGCAAGCATCCGGCGCAGGATGGCGATCGCCAGTTCCATATGCGCATCGCCGAAGCCACGGGCAACAGCGCGTTGGTGGCGGTGGTGCGGATGCTGTGGGACGAGCGCACCGGACCGCTCTACAAGCAGCTTGAAAATCACTACGATACGCCGTCGTTGTGGGAACATGCGATGACCGAACATCGCGCCGTCTACAAGGCGATCGCGCTGCGTGATGCCAACGCCGCGCGTACCGCGATGCAACGGCATCTCAATCAGGCCTACAAACGATTTTCCACGAGCTGGGACCACCTGCAGTAGGGGCCGGTCCGAGCGAATGAGGGACACTGCCATGCTTGCCTGCCGAATTCACGCCAAGGAAGATTTGCGCATCGAGCCCGTGGACATGCCGTCGCCGGGACCCGGCGAAGTTTTACTGCGCCTGGGCGCCGCCGGCATCTGCGGGTCGGATCTGCACTATTACTTCGAAGGCCGCAACGGTAACTTCATCGTGCGCGAACCGCTGATCCCGGGTCACGAGGCCTCGGGTGTCGTCGAAGCGGTCGGCCAGGGCGTCACGCGGGTGAAAAAAGGCGACAACGTGGCGGTGTCGCCGTCCCATGCATGTGGTCATTGCGAGGGCTGCCGTGAAGGGCGCGAGCAGTTGTGCGCCAACATGAAGTTCCTGGGCAGCGCCAGCCGCTTTCCCCATGTGCAGGGGCTCTTCCAGGAATACTTCGTGATGGGCGAGCGGCAGTGCTATCCGGTGGGTGGCGACATCACGTTGGGCGAACTTGCGTTCGCCGAACCACTGGCCGTAGGCCTGCATGCGGTCAATCGCGGCGGCGATCTCCTCGGCAAGTCCGTGCTGATCACCGGTGCGGGCACCATCGGCTGCGTCACCGTGCTGGCGGCGCGGCTGGCAGGCGCGCGCAAGATCACGGTCACCGACGTCCTCGACCGTCCGCTGCAGCAAGCGATGACGGTGGGCGCCGATGCGGTGTTGCGTGCCGATCGCGATGGCGACAAACTGTCCGCGCCCCAGTTTGACGTGGCCTATGAGGTGTCGGGCAACTTCAATGCGCTGAAGTCCTGCGTGGCAGCAACCAAGCGTGGCGGCGTGATCGTCCAGGTAGGCACGCTGCCGCACGAGCCGCTGCCGTTCGTCGTCAACGAACTGATGGCAAAGGAGCTGGACCTGCGTGGCGCATTTCGCTGGGGTATCGAATTCGACTGGGCGGTGGACTACCTCTCGACGCGTCGCGTCGACGTGCGGCCACTCCTGTCCGGGCAGTATCCATTGAAGGATGCGGTCGCGGCGTTTGCCGCTGCGGCTGATAAAAACAAGAGCACCAAGGTTCAGGTAGTCGTATAGCAATCACTTTCATCCGGACGCGGGATCGACACCCGCGCCATTCCATCAGTCGCAAGGAGGAGTCATGCGTTTCATCTCGAAATTGATGTTGGCTGCAGTTGCAGCCGCGGCCCTGGTTGCCGGTGGTCCCGCAGTCGCGCAGCAGAAGCTGAAGTGGGCGCACGTGTACGAAGCCAGCGAGCCCTATCACACCGAGTCGGTGTGGGCTGCTGCTGAAATCAAGAAGCGCACCAACGGCAAGTTCGACATCGAAGTGTTTCCCGCCAGCACGCTGGGCAAGGAAACCGATATCAACCAGGGCATGGCGCTGGGCACGGTCGACATGATCATCAGTGGCCCATCGTTCGCGGCGCGCAGCTATCCGCGCCTGGGCATCGCCTACTACCCGTTCATCTTCCGTGATGCCGATCACCTGCTGGCCTATTCCAAAAGCCCGATCTTTGCGGAGATGGTCGAGGAATTCCGCAAGAAGACGGGCATCCAGATTCTTGCGTACACGTATTACGGCGCGCGGCAGGTCACGGCGCAGAAGGCGTTCACCGATTGTGCCGGGATGAAGGGTCTCAAGATCCGCGTACCCGATGTGCCCACCTACATGGCCACGCCCAAGGCCTGCGGCGCCAATCCGACTCCGATCGCGTTTGCCGAGGTCTACCTGGCGCTGCAGAACGGCACCGTCGACGCGCAGGAAAATCCGCTGACCACGATCGAGGCGAAGAAATTCTATGAAGTGCAGAAGGCCATCATGATGACCTCGCACATCGTCGACGGCCTTACCACGCAGGTGGCACCGCACGTCTGGAACAAGCTGACGCCGGAGGAGAAACAAATCTTCACCGAAGTCACGCGGGAAGCGGCCAAACGCGCCACCGAAAAGATCAAGAAGCGCGAATCCGAGCTGGCCGACGAGTTCAAGAAGAAGGGTCTGCAGATCGTGCCGGTGAATCGTCAGAGCTTCATCGACGCCGTCCTCAAGACGACGACGCCGGAGTCGCTCGGATTCACCAAGGCCGATTACGACAAGATCGTCGCCATCAAGTAACTGGCAGGGCCACGCGGGGGAGGCACGTCGCGGCTGCGACAGGCGCCGGCGGCGCCGTTCCCGCGTGGTGAACAACATGCACGAAGCGAGGTCGCATGAACGACACGAACGAGACCGTGGTAGCTCCGGCACCCATCATCGACGACGAAGGGCATTTTCACACTGAAGATGCCCCGATCGATCTGTCGCAATACCTGTTCGAGGATTGGGTATCGCTGGGTTTCTTCTGGCTGCTCGGGTTGTGCGTGTTCTATCAGTTCTTCACCCGCTATGTGCTGAACGATTCGGCGGCGTGGACGGAAGAAATAGCCCGCTACCTGCTGATCTGCATGGTGTTCATCGCCGTCGCCGCAAGCGTTCGCCGCACGCGCCACATTCATGTCGATTTTCTGTACCGATTGTTGCCGTCCATTGTGGGCCGAGTGATGTCCACCATCGTCGATATCATCCGAATCCTGTTCTTCATCCTCGCCGTCGGCCTGACGATCCAGATGATGACGCGCATGGGCCAGCTGCAGATGACGATCATCGACTTGCCGATGAACATCATCTACGGAGTCTGCGCGTTCGGCTTTGCCTGCGCCGCAGTCCGCTCGGTCCAGGTGGCCATCGAGAACTGGCGCCAGGGCTGGAGCCTGCTCGAGAGGCCCGAGCACGCGATCGAGGAAACGCTTTGAACGCCCGCGCCCGCACCGGAGTTCCGCAATGACCGGCACTTTGCTCACCTCGTTCCTGGCCTTGATGGTCACCGGCATCCCGGTGGCCATTGCGATGGCCACGGCCTCGTTCATCTATATCTGGGTGTCGGGTACCTCACCGTCGATGGTGGTGGTTCACCGGATGATCAGCGGCATCGACAGCTTTCCGCTGCTTGCCGTGCCGTTCTTCATCCTTGCCGGCAACCTGATGAACAACGCCGGCATCACCAATCGCATCTACAATTTCGCGCTGGCGCTGGTCGGCTGGATGAAGGGCGGCCTGGGCCACGTCAACATCATCGGCTCGGTGATCTTCGCCGGCATGTCGGGCACGGCCATTGCCGACGCTGCGGGTCTTGGCACCATCGAGATCAAGGCGATGCGCGACCACGGCTACTCGAAGGAATTTTCCGTCGGCGTCACCGCTGCATCCGCCACGCTGGGCCCGATCATTCCGCCGTCGCTGCCATTCGTGATCTACGGCATGGTGGCCAACGTGTCGATCGGTCAGTTGTTCCTGGCCGGCATCCTGCCCGGATTTGTGATGACGGTGCTGATGATGCTGACGGTGGCCTATTTCGCGCACAAGAACAACTGGGGCGCGGACATCAAGTTCCAATGGCCGCGCGTGGGCAAGGCCATGATGGAACTGATGATCGTCATCGCGTTCCCGTTGCTGATCTGGCTCGCCTACACGCTTGGCGCCAATGTGGTCGTTGCGACCGGCGTCGCGATAGTGCTGTTGTTCGCGGCGGACTGGAAGTGGAAATTCGAGGCCGTGCTGCCGATCATGACGCCGGTGCTGCTGATCGGCGGGATGACCACGGGCCTCTTCACACCGACCGAAGGCGCGGTGGCTGCGTCGATCTGGGCGTTGTTCCTGGGCCTCGTCTGGTACAAGACGCTGAGCTTCAAGATGCTGGTGAAGGTCTCGATGGAAACGATCGAGACGACCTCGACGGTTTTGTTCATCGTGGCGGCCGCATCGATCTTCGGCTGGCTACTTACCGCCACGCGCGTAACGGACATGGTCACCGCGTGGGTGCTGGGGTTCACCAATTCGCCGTGGGTGTTCCTGGGGCTGGTCAACCTGCTGCTGCTGTTCGTCGGATGCTTCCTGGAACCGACCGCGGCCATCCTCATTGCGATACCGGTATTGATGCCGGCGGTGATTCAGCTTGGCATCGATCCCGTGCATTTCGGCCTGATCGTGGTGCTCAACCTGATGGTGGGGCTGCTGCATCCTCCCATGGGCATGGTGCTGTATGTGCTGGCGCGGGTGGCGCGAATGTCGCTCGAACGTACAACGATGGCGATCCTGCCGTGGCTCTTTCCGCTGCTGGGCAGCCTGATCCTCATCACCTACGTGCCCATCATCTCGCTTTGGCTGCCGAGGATGTTCTACAAATAGTTCGTGCTCATCCATGTCCCCGATCGAACGTGTCGAGATCCTGCAGGTCGACCTCGCACCCAAGGTGGCGCGCAGCGACGCCATCCAGTCGTTCGTCACGCAGGAAACCCCGCTGGTGCGGATCACCTGCGCGGACGGCGTCGTGGGTACCGGCTATGCATACACCATTGGCACCGGCGGCTCGTCGGTTTGCGCGCTTCTGCGCGACCATCTCGCGCCGAAGCTGATCGGCCGGGACGCCGCGGAAATCGAGGCGCTATGGAAGGAATTGTTCTTCCACACGCATGCGACGGCCGTGGGCGCCATCACCAGTCTTGCGCTGGCCGCGATCGACACCGCGTTGTGGGACATCCGCTGTCGGCGTGCCGGGCAGCCTCTGTGGAAGATGGCAGGCGGCGCGCAGAGGCAGGTGCCGGTTTACTCCACCGAAGGCGGTTGGCTGCAACTGTCGCAGCAGCAACTGGTCGACGAAGCGCTGGCCGCCAGGGCGCAGGGATTTCGCGGCGCCAAGGTCAAGGTGGGCAAGCCGTCGTTGGCGGAGGACGTCGCGCGCCTGGCCGCCGTGCGCGATGCCGTCGGCGCCGACTTCGAAGTGATGGTGGATGCCAATCAGGCGTTTACCGTGGCCGAGGCATCCCGCCGCGCCTACGCTTTCCGCGACCTGATGCTTGCGTGGTTCGAGGAGCCGCTGCCCGCGGAGGACCTGGGCGGCCACGTGGAACTCGCGGCCAAGGCAACGATGCCGATCGCGGTCGGCGAGTCGCTGTATCACCCGGCGCATTTTCGCGAATACATGGAGCGCGATGCCTGCTCCGTCGTGCAAGTCGATTGCGCGCGCGTGGGCGGCATCACGCCGTGGCTCAAGGTGGCGCACACTGCGGAGAGCTTCAACCTTCCCGTGTGCCCGCATTTTTTGATGGAACTGCACGTGTCGCTGTCGGCAGCGGTGCCCAACGGCGCCTGGGTCGAGTACATCCCGCAGCTGGATTCGATCACGACGTCGCGGCTTATCATGCGTGACGGCCATGCCATCGCGCCCGACTCGGCGGGACTGGGCATCGAGTGGGATGCCGGTGCCATCGAGCGCCAGGCCGTTGCACGCGTCGTCGTCACGTAAGGAAAAGGAAAAATCATGCTGACCCGCAGCTCGCTCGTCATCCGCCTGCATCCCAACGACGATGTCGTGATCGCCCGCTCGCAGCTCGTGGGCGGCACCAACCTCCTCGACGAGAAGATCACCATTTCCGGCCTGGTACCGCCCGGGCACAAAGTGGCCACGCGCACCATCAAGTCCGGCGAGCCGGTGCGGCGCTACAACCAGATCATCGGTTTCGCCAGCCGCGACATCAATCCGGGCGAGCACGTGCATCTCAACAATCTTGCGATGGGCGCGTTCGACCGCGACTATGCGTTCGGCGCAGACGTCAAACCGACGCAATACGTGCAGCCCGCGGCCACGTTCATGGGCATCGTCCGCGAAGACGGCCGCGTGGCCACGCGCAACTACATCGGCATCCTGTCGACGGTCAATTGCTCGGCCACCGTGGCGCGCGGTGTCGCGGATCACTTCACGCGCGAGCGGCTGGCGGCGTTCCCCAACGTCGACGGCGTGGTGGCGCTCACGCACGGCTCCGGCTGCGGCATGGATACGCACGGCGAGGGCATGACGCTCCTGCGTCGTACGCTCGGCGGCTATGCGCGCCATCCCAATTTCGCCGGCGTGCTGATGATCGGCCTCGGCTGCGAGTCGAACCAGATCAGTTCGCTGCTGGGCGCGCAGAACCTCACGGAAGGCGAATTGCTGCGCACGTTCAGCATCCAGGACACCGGCGGCACGGCCAAGACCATCGCGCATGGGATCAAGATCATCGAGGAGATGCTGCCGCACGCCAACAAGGTGTCGCGGCAACCGGTGCCGGCGTCGCACATCACGATCGGATTGCAGTGCGGCGGCTCCGACGGCTATTCGGGCATCACCGCCAATCCGGCGCTGGGCGCCGCCGTCGATTTGCTCGTGCGCCATGGCGGCACCGCGATCCTGTCCGAAACGCCCGAGATCTACGGTGCCGAGCACCTGCTCACCCGGCGCGCGGTGGCGCGCGAGGTGGGCGAAAAACTCGTGTCGCGGATCAAGTGGTGGGAGGACTACACCACCCGCGAAAAGGGCGAGATGAACAACAACCCGTCGCCGGGCAACAAGGCCGGCGGCCTGACGACCATCCTTGAAAAATCGCTGGGCGCGGTAGCCAAGGGCGGCACCACCAACCTGGTCGCCGTCTACGAATATGCCGAGCCGGTGACCGCGCATGGCTTCGTCTACATGGACACGCCGGGTTATGACCCGGTGTCGGCCACCGGACAGGTGGCCGGTGGCGCCAACATGATCGTGTTCACGACGGGACGCGGCTCGGCCTACGGGTGCGCGCCGGCGCCGTCGCTCAAGCTGTCCACCAACACGCCGCTCTGGGTCAAGCAGGAAGAGGATATCGACCTGAACTGCGGCGAGATCGCGGATGGCAACGCATCGGTGGAAGGCTTGGGCGAGCGCCTCTTCCAGATGATCCTGGCCACGGCTTCAGGCACTAAATCGAAGAGCGAGAACCACGGCTACGGGCAAAGCGAGTTCGTTCCGTGGTACCTCGGTGCGGTAATGTGATGGTTACCCGCCGCGGACGGGGCGCAAGCCTCGCCAGTCGCACCGGTAGGCTCACGCCTCAGCTACTCGACGTATCCATTTTTCCACTTCCTTCTCTCTTCCCACTATGAGCAAAGCAGCCCCCAAGAAAAAACGTCAACTCCGTTCCCAGCAATGGTTCGGCCTCGATGACCGCGACGCGATCACCCATCGTTCCTGGATGAAGAACCAGGGCATCCCCAACGACCAGTTCGACGGCCGACCGGTGATCGGCATCTGCAACACGTGGTCGGAGGTCACGCCATGCAACGCCCATTTCCGTGATCTGGCCGAGCAGGTCAAGCGCGGAGTGTGGGACGAGGGTGGCTTTCCCCTCGAATTTCCGGTGATGAGCCTCGGCGAAACGTTGATGCGGCCCACGACGATGCTGTTTCGCAACCAGACGGCGATGGATGTCGAGGAGTCGATCCGCGCCAATCCCTTCGATGGCGTCGTGCTGCTGATGGGTTGCGACAAGACCACGCCCGCATTGCTGATGGGCGCCGCATCGTGCGACCTGCCGACGATCGGCGTCTCCGGCGGGCCGATGTTGAACGGCAAGTACCGTGGCACGGACATCGGTTCCGGCACGATGGTGTGGAAGGTCACCGAAATGCTGAAAACCGGTGAAATGAAGCCGGCCGACATGCTCGAGGTGGAGTCGTGCATGTCGCGCTCGCCGGGGCATTGCATGACGATGGGCACGGCATCGACGATGGCCTCGATGGTCGAGGCGCTGGGCATGGGCCTGCCCACCAATGCCGCCATCCCGGCCGTGGACTCGCGCCGCAAGGTGCTGGCGCGGATGGCGGGGCGTCGCATCGTTGAGATGGTGCACGACGACGTGCGGATGTCGCAGATCCTCACCAAGGAAGCCTTCGAGAACGCAATCATCGTCAACGGTGCCATCGGCGGTTCCACCAATGCCGTGGTGCATCTGCTGGCCATCGCAGGCCGCATGGGCATCAATCTTTCGCTGGACGACTGGGATCGCCTGGGTCGCGACGTGCCATGCCTCGTCAACCTGATGCCGTCGGGAAAGTACCTGATGGAGGACTTCTACTATGCCGGCGGCCTGCCGGTGGTGATCCGGGAACTCGGCAAGTACCTGCACAAGAAGGCGCTGACCGTCAACGGCAAGACGCTCTGGGAAAACAGCAAGGATGCGGCCAACTACAACACCGACGTGATCACACCGATCGCCAAGCCCTTCAAGCCGCTGGGCGGCATCGCGGTGCTTCGTGGCAATTTGGCGCCCAACGGGTGCGTGATCAAGCCGTCCGCCGCCACGCCCAAATTGCTGAAGCACAAGGGCCGCGCCGTGGTCTTCGAGAATATCGAGGACCTGCACACGCGCATCGACGATCCCAAGCTTGACGTCGACCCGTCGTCGGTGCTCGTGCTGAAGAATTGCGGTCCGAAGGGCTATCCGGGATTTCCCGAAGTCGGCAATTTCGCGCTGCCGGCCAAGATCCTGAAGAAGGGCGTCACCGACATGATCCGCATTTCAGACGCGCGGATGTCGGGGACGGCGTATGGCACCGTGGTGCTGCACACCGCACCCGAAGCGGCTGCGGGCGGACCGCTGGCGCTGGTGCGCAACGGCGATCTGATCGAGATCGATGTGGCCAAGCGCACGATCCACCTGCACGTGTCGGATGCGGACCTGGCGAAGCGCAAGCTCAAGTGGAAGCCGCTGCCGCCGCATGCCACGCGTGGCTGGGTCAAGCTTTATTGCGATACGGTGCTGCAGGCCGATCGTGGCGTGGATCTCGATTTCCTCGTCGGCAAGTCGGGCGCCAAGGTGGGCAAGGTCAGTCACTGAGGCTTCGGTCGGGTGATGTAACCCCGTTTGCGGTTCCTCGCCGTTCAAGTCTCTGTCGAGATCGCCGGTCGGGGTGACGCATGAATGGCTGCAGGCGGTGTTGGGTCATCGGTATCGGCATGGCGCTGGTTGCCGCGATCGTTGTGCTTTCGCAGGTTGCCCTGGGCCAGGATCGGACGCCGCATGCGGCCGATCCTGTTGCCGAAGCCTGCGCCATCCTGCAGGCAAGTGATGCTGCCAGCACGGCGTTTCCCGGAGCGCGGCGATACCTGTGTGGCGGGGAGCCCTTCGCCGACACCGCCTGCAGCAGCCGTCAGGGAAATACGTGCACACGCGATTTCGTATGCAAGCCGCAGGTCGTTCAATGCAAGAGTCCGCCATGTCGGCCCGTTGTCACGCTCGCTGGATGCGGCTTTGCCGTCAAGGAAAACCTGGCGCAGCACGTCCGGCAATTCGGGCTTTGCCAGCGGTCGGGTGGCGTCTGGCGGCGCGATGCAGTGCGACCGGAATGGATTGGCGGACCGTGCGCCTGCACGCCGAGCGATGAAACCGATGCACGCAATCGACCGGCGCCCGATACGTTCTATGTTCGCGAACGGGGGTGCGTATCGGAACTCACGTTGTGCAAGGACCACGGCGGCCGCTGGATCGAATCACGCCCGGAGAAGTCGGGGAGCCGCGCCGATGTCGATCCCCATGCACCTGCCTTCCGCGCGTATTGCGAAGTCGCGGGGGCCCCTGCCCAATGGGGCACGCTCGAGCCGCGCCTCGGATTTCCACCATACTGAGCGCCGGTCATTCGCGGCGATTGCATGGCTTGTCGAACGCGAGGCATCGCAACGATAATCGGCCCATGGCCAGGGCCCCCGATTATCTCAATCCAGGCTTGACCGACGGCTTGCGTCGCGTGCGCATGCCCGTGGTCGATGCCACCGACGAAACGTTGCGCGGCTACGGCTTCCTGGTCGACGACCGCGACGCGTGCAGGATCGAGATCGTCCGCTGGCCCGCGAAGGGTTGGCGCACGGTCGACGAAGATTCCGGCGACGAAGGCGGCACCACGCAGGGCGTCTTCGTCAGCGAGTGGAAGGGCGACATCCTGTACGGGCGCAACGAAGCCGTCGGCGGCCATTACGTGCTGGCCTATGCCACCGAGCCTTCAGTGGCCGTCGAAACCCATGCCCGCGAGCCGATGCAGATGATGCTGTGGCATTGCAACTATCATCCGGATGGCGGCCAGTTGTTTTTTCCGCTCGATGCGCGCACGTACTACGTGCCGCTGGCATTGCCAGGCGACGACGTGCGGCCCGGGGACTTCGTGTGCTTTCGCTGCGACGGGCGCCGCGGGCTCTACATTCATCCCGAGGTCTGGCACGAAGGCGTATTCGCCCGCGCCGGCACGCAACGATTCTTCGACAGCCAGGGCGCAGTGCACGCACGCGTGTCGATCGATTTCGCGCGCGAGTTCGGGTGCCTGCTCGAGGTGCCGCTGCCCTGAAATCCGCGCCGATCCGGTAGCGTGCAGCAGGCGAGGCCGAAGCCCCGCCTGCACTTCAGCTACGGTGTCGTGTCGTCCGGTAGCGCGGCCAGCGTGACGGCCGCAGCAGTGCTGGCCACCGTGGCACCCATGCGGATCGAGCGATAGACCAGTCCCGTGATCGACGCCTGCACGAATTCGATCATCCGCACGGGCCTGGCGAGGGGCGTAACCCGTTCGAGGATCGCATACGGATAGCGGGCGATCTCGTTGTGGACCTTCTCGGTCTCGCTGACGGCCGCGTGCACGCTGTCGTGCACCAGGTGGTTCAGCCCCTCAAGCTTGCGGCGCGTTGTGTTGTCCATGGTGTTGATCGTGTCACGGTGCGGAGACGGCCGCAAGGATGGCAGCATAGAGCGCCGGATCGCGCGCCAGCTGCATATGGTGGATACCGGGGAAGACGGTCACGTCCGGATGCATCTCGCCGGGCGGCGTGCCTTCCGGTCGGTCGGGGACACGGACCAGGCCATCCCCGAAGGTCTTGCTGACGGCGTCCTGCGGATTGTTGGTCAGCGTCCCGACCAGCCGGTGATGCCGGGCTGTCGCCAGCCATGGCAGCGGCGCCTGGGTGCCGGCGCTGCCGGCGCCGGCCTTGGCTTCCCCATCGTGCAGGTCCCGCACGCCGGCACTGCGCACATCCAGCATCCGCCCGAACAGGCGCGCGATCGGATTGCGCGACGAGGTCATGGCCACCGTGGCGCCCTGCGCGAATCGCTCGAGGTCGGCGCCGTCGTGCGGCGTGCCCAGATAGAAAATGTGCCGGATGCGCGACAGCCACGTGCCATTGGCCTCCGCCCCGAATTGGCATGCGGAGCGGATGACGAGACCACCCATGCTGTGCCCGATCAGCACGATGTCATCGATCGGGCGCGGATAGACCTCAGCCAGCGATGTGAGCAAGCCTGCAAATGCGGCGCCATTGTCTGCCACCGGCATGCCGGAGTTGTAGCGCACTGCGAATGGCGTGTACCCGAGATCGTGCTGCAGCCGGGTGGCGTAGGTTTTGCCATTCTCGCGCGAGCGCCAGACATCCTCGTTGCAGCACCAGCCGTGCACGAGAATGACCAGCTTGCCAGTCAGCGTTGTCTGCGCCGCACGCAGCGCGGCCGCGGTTAGCGCCAGTGGGCGCGTATCCTGCACGAATGCCATCGGAATCGCCAGGCCGTTGCGATTGCGGTCGAGATAATCCCCGACCACGCCGTTGAGCACGCTGATCCCGCGCTCCGACCAGCTGGCAGGGGGGGGCGGCGAAGCGGGCTTGCTGCTCACACGGCCGCGATGGCGTTGCGCAGGTCCCGCTCGGCAAAGCCCGCGGGCACCTTCCCCGTCTTGACGAACAGGTAAAGGACCACACCGAAAATGGCCTTCAATGCGGACATGACCACCGCCACTGCGATGACCCACGCGATACAGGCGGCAACCACAAGCGCGTACGGGGCGAAGCCATGCGCGCCGCTGGCCCCCAGCAGGACCAGCAGCATGACGCCGACCACGAAGGCGGGCAACGTCAACAGGAACCCGATCAAGCCATAGCCCACGCCGCTGACCACCTGCTGGCCCCATGTCTTCTTCACCATCGCCGTCGAATCGGAAATCGACTCGATGGCGCCCTTGCGCTCGATCACGATCATCGGCACGACGAAGAACGTGATCAGCGTCCATGCGATGCCGAGCAATCCCGCCACCAACTTGCCCAGGAATCCGGCGCGCGACTGGATGGTCTGGAGCACGACGCCCACCGTGGCGGCCGCCATGGCCCACATCGCGATCTGCGGCGCGCAACTGGCCGCTTCGCGCAGGCTGTTGCCGATGGTGGGCTCGTCTCCGCGCAACCGCGTGACCACGTAGTCGACCAGCGCGGCATTGAAGAAATAGATGACGAAGAAATTGCACAGGTAGTAGCAGAAGGCGACGACGTAGGTGGCGAAAGACGGCGATGCCGTGTGGCGCAGGCCGCCGCCGACGCCGATGAACGGCAGGATGAACGCGGCCAGTACCAGCAACCCGGCAATGCCCGAGATCATCGGCAGCAGCAACAACGGCTTGTCCTGCATCAGGATGCGCCACGACGATTTCATCAGTTCCCAGGTGGTGGCGATCTTGCCCATCAGCGTCTCCGCGAGGCGTTCTGTGCTGCGCCGACTTTTTCGAGGTCGGCCTTCACCAGCGCCTGGCTGCGTTCGTAGACGATTTCGCGACCCAGTGCATTGCCGACATAGGCCATGCCGTTGCGGGTGGGCGTCAACTGGCAGCGGACGTTGTGGATGCCCTGACCCAGGACCACTTCGATCACCTCCGCGCGTTTGCTGAAGACGACAACCTCGAGCGTCTGGCCGGATTCCGTCACGCGGACACTGATTTTTTCGTCATTCATGGCAATCGGGCTCCGACGGGCAGGGGAATCGTGCCCGGACATGCGCATTAGACACCAGAACGCGTGATGTCGATGCCGGTCTTGCGACCCGTCGCGTCACGCACCGATGCAATCGGCTACGGCGTACGCAGGTCGCGCCACATATGGGTCTTGGCCACGAACGTGGTGCCCACCGCGACCGCGAGCGGCTCCACGCCGAAGGCGACGAAGCCGCAGCGCTCGTACAGCGCCTGCGCCTGCTTGTTGCCTTCCGTCACCGTCAGGTTGACCAGCAGCACGCCATTGCGCACGCGCGCCAGCGCCAGCGCGGCCTCGACCAGCGCCTGCCCGATGCCACGGCCACGCGACGATTCGGGCACCATCATGCCGAACAGCGTGGCCTTGTGGCGGGCCTTGATGCGCGTTTCGAATTCAATGCCTGCGGTACCGGCAAGGCGGTCGTGCTCCAAGGCGCCCAGCACGACAGTCGCCGCATCGGGCGCGGGGTCGAGGCGCGATTCCCACCAAGTCAACGGCAGCGCACCGCGTTCCTCGGCGCTGGAGGTGAAGGCGGTCGGATGCCTGGCATAGGCCTCCAGCATCAGCGCGCGATACGGCGCGGCATCCGCTGGCACGAGGCGGCGGATAATCACGGGGCGCCTTGCAACGCCGGCTGCGGGTCAGAATTTTCCATACTTGTTGTAGGCCTCCACCGGATCCATGCCACCGACCAGCGCGCGCCGCATGTCCGTTTCGGTGGCGACGACCTCTTCGGTCCTGGCAACCACTTCGTCCACCAGGGCACGCGGAATGATCACGACGCCATCACGATCACCCAGCAGGTAGTCGCCGGTCGAAATGGTAACGGTGCCGATCGTGACCGGCACGCCATAGCCATCGGGGATCCAGCGGGCGACGATATCAGACGGCGTGAGGAACGAGCAGAACACCGGGAATTGTTGCGCCAGCACCAGGTCGGTGTCGCGCGAGCCGCCGTCGACCACGTAGCCCAGCACACCGCGCGCCTGCAGCGTCTGCGCGGACAACTCGCCCATCAGCGCCACTTCGTGATTGTGCGGCTGGCACACGATCACGTGCCCTGATGGTGCCTTGGCCAGGAGTGTGCACCAACCGAGCAGGGTTTCATGGCGGGTCTTGGTGCGATCGATGTGGCCGGATACCGTCCATGCCGGCCCCGCCAGCTTGGTACCCGGCGCGAGGGCCTTGATGGCGGGCGGCAGCACGATGTTCTCGTACCCCATCATCCGCAGCACGTCGTGCACGGCGCCGGTGTAGCAGGCGGCAAGCCGCTGCGTGATGGACGTCATTGCGCTTGTCCCCGAGGGTGAATGAGTCTGCGGGAAGTCTGCCCGCGCATCGTCCCCGATGCAAGGGAGGGTGCTGCGTCAGGCTGCTTGGCGGCCCTCATTCATTCCGACACGTCAATTGCGGGCGCGAACGATCACCGCCTTCACGCTTTTGAGGTCGACCACGGCGTCGAAGAATTCGCGCCCGGTCAATTCGGAAAGCAGCACGACATCCTTGGTCACCACCTTGACGGTGCCGCTCAACTCATCACTGGGACCGAGCTTGAGCGTGACCTTCTTCCCTTGCTGCGCGATGAGTATCGATTCGATCGTGGTGCCGGCCGCTACCGTAACCCCCTGCGCCGAGGCGAGCGATGACAACCCGGCGAGGACAACGATTGCTGCACATTTTTTCAGAGTGGTACGCATCCGATGAATCCTTTGTGGGCGAAGCGTTGAGCGGCAGACCGTCAAGTCTAGAACAACTCCTGCTGCGTGGCATTGGCTTTCGGGGGCCGAAAGCGCGAACGGTCGAGCGGTGTGCGGTCGCGCGCCAGGCCCAGCCGCTTGCTGGCGAGATCGAAGCGCTGCTCGATCAGCTCGGCAAAGGTACCGGTGCCGCGCATCCGGGTACCGAACGCGGCGTCGTAGTCGCGGCCGCCGCGAACCTGCTGCACCAGGCTCATCACGTGCGCCGCGCGCAGCGGATGATGGGCCTCCAGCCAGTCGCGGAAAAGCGGCGCCACCTCGCGCGGCAGGCGCAGCATGATCCAGCCGGCGTAGGTCGCGCCATGGGCGACGGCGGCTTCGAGAATGGCTTCGAGGTCCTTGTCGGTCAGCCCGGGAATGACCGGCGCCACCATCACGCCTACCGGCACGCCGGCATCCGCCAACGTGCGCACGGCCTGCAAGCGCCGGCGCGGCGCGGCAGCGCGCGGTTCGAGCGTGCGGGCGATGTCGCGGTCGAGTGACGTGATGGAGAGATAGACGCGCGCCATGTTCTTGGCGGCCATCGGCGCGAGCAGATCGAGATCGCGCTCCACCAGCGCCGACTTGGTCACGATGGAAAACGGATGCTGGTGCTCCACCAGCACTTCGAGGATCTGCCGCGTAATCCGGTGTTCGCGCTCGATCGGCTGGTACGGGTCGGTGTTGGTGCCCAGTGCGATCGAATCGCAGACATAGCCCGGCTTGCCGAGCTCGGCGCGCAGCAGCGCGGCGGCGTCGGGCTTGGCGAAGAGCCGCGTCTCGAAATCGAGGCCGGGCGACAGGTCGAGATAGGCATGCGATGGCCGCGCATAGCAATACACGCAGCCATGCTCGCAGCCCTGATAGGGGTTGATCGACTGCGTGAACGGGATATCGGGCGAGTCGTTGCGCGCGATGATCGTGCGCGCCCGGGTGAAGTTGACGATGGTTTTGAGCGGCGGCAGATCCACCTCGCCGGAGGCGGTGATCTCCTCGGGCAGCAGCGGTTGCCAGCCGTCGTCGGTGGTCTCGCGCGACTCGCTGCGAAAGCGGTTGGCGGGGTTGAAGGTGGCGCCGCGACCGTGCTCGGCCGCGCCTTCGGCAGCGCGCCGCATCCGATCGGGCGGGGCAGTGCAGGACTCGTCGGTGACCGGCGGCTTCATGCGGAATATTTTACGCCTGACGCGCGTGCGATCGCGCCGGAATCCGCCTAGAATCGGCGCTCTTCCAAGGGAAGTCATGAGCAAGCCCAAGACGCATCGTTTCGACACGTTGTCGCTGCACGCCGGCGCACGGCCCGATCCGGCCACGGGCGCGCGGGCGACGCCGATCTACCAGACCGCGTCGTTCGTGTTTCCCGACAGCGACCATGCGGCGGCACTCTTCAACATGGAGCGCGCTGGGCACGTCTATTCGCGCATTTCCAACCCCACCGTCGCCGTGCTGGAGGAGAGGATGGCGGCGCTGGAAGGCGGTGTCGGCGCCATCGGCACCGCCAGTGGCCAGGCAGCGCTGCATCTTGGCATCGCCACGTTGCTGGGCGCCGGCGCGCACATCGTGGCGTCGCGTTCGCTCTACGGCGGTTCGCACAACCTGCTCGACTACACGTTGCCCCGTTTCGGCATCACCACGACGTTCGTCGATCCGCGCGACATCGACGCGTGGCGTAAGGCGATCCGGCCGGAGACCCGCCTTGTCTTCGGCGAGACGCTCGGCAATCCCGGGCTCGACGTCCTCGACATCCCGCGCGTGTCGGCGCTGGCGCACGAACATGGCCTGCCGCTGCTGATCGATTCGACGTTCACCACGCCCTATCTTATCCAGCCTTTCGAACTCGGTGCCGATCTTGTGTTTCATTCGGCCACCAAGTTCCTGTCGGGCCACGGCGTGGTCATCGGCGGCGTGCTGGTGGATTCGGGCAAGTTCGATTGGGATGCCGGCGCGGCGCGCGGCAGGTTTCCGACGTTGACCGAGCCGTATCACGGCTTTCATGACATGGTGTTCAGCGAGGAATCCACCACCGGTGCTTTCCTGCTGCGCGCGCGGCGCGAAGGCATCCGCGACTTCGGGGCGTGCATGGCGCCATTTAGCGCATTCCAGATCCTGCAGGGCATCGAGACGTTACCGATCCGGATGCAGCGGCATGTGGAGAATGCACGCAAGGTGGTGGCCTTTCTCGCCGCGCATCCGCTGGTGGAGTCCGTGGGCTATCCGGAGTTGCCCGACCATCCCGATCACGCGCTGGCGCAGAAGCTCCTGCCGCGCGGTTGCGGCGCCGTCTTTTCGTTCAGCATCCGCGGCACCCGCGCGCAGGGCCGCAAGTTCATCGAGACCCTGTCGCTCTTTTCGCATCTCGCCAATGTGGGCGATGCCAAGTCGCTGGTGATCCATCCGGCGTCCACCACCCACTTCCGCATGTCGACGGACGATCTCATCCGCGCCGGCATTACCGAAGGCACCATCCGCCTGTCCATCGGCCTCGAGGACCCGGATGATCTGATCGAGGACCTGTCGCGCGCGCTGTACGCGGCGGGCAAGGCGGCATGACGCCCGCCACGCCATCGATCCTGCTGGGCATGCGGGTCTCCGGCAAGTTCGTCGAGGCACTGGCGCGGCGCGGCCGCGTGCTCGGTCCGCCCTCTGCGTCGTTCCCGGAATTCGTGGCCACGATGCCTGCCGCGGATCGCGACACCGTGCGCGCCATGGTCACGATGGGCACCGTCGGCGCCACCGCAGCGACAATGTCCCTGCTGCCGGCGCTGGGCATCGTCAGTTGCCTCGGCAGCGGCTACGAAGGCGTGGACCTCGCCGCCGCGCGGGCCCGGCGCATCGTCGCCACCCACAGTCCGTCCGCCAATGCTTCGGCAGTGGCCGACCTGGCGCTCGGACTGATGATCGCCTCGGTGCGGCGGATGTTCGACGCCAATGCCTTCCTGGTTCGCGGTGAGTGGAACGGCAACGCAACGCGCCGGATGCCGCCCGTGCGCGGCCTCACGGGCCGCCGCGTGGGTATCTACGGCCTCGGCGCGATCGGCGAGCGGATTGCGTTGCGCGCCGCCGCGTTCGAAATGGAAGTGGCGTATCACAATCGCCGCCGGCGAAGCGATGTACCCTATGCGTATCACGCGACATTGCTGGAGCTGGCCACCTGGGCCGACGTTCTGTTCGTGGCCGTCCGTGCCGACGACGGCAATCGCCATGCGGTCAACGCGGATGTGCTGGCCGCGCTGGGACCCACCGGACATGTGGTGAACATCGCGCGCGGCGCGGTAATTGATGAAGCTGCATTGATCGTCGCGCTGAGCGACGGAACCATCGAGGGCGCCGGGCTCGACGTATTCGAGCACGAGCCCGACGTTCCCGCGGCGCTGTTGGCTTTGCCCAACGTCGCGCTGACGCCGCATATCGGGGGCGCATCGATCGAGGCGCAGGCCGCGATGCAGGCGCTGGTGCTGGCCAATCTCGACGCGTTCCTTGCCGGACAGCCGGTGCCGACACCCGTGGCTGGCTCGGCCGCGGTCTATCCCGCGGCGACATCCGGCGCGGCCGGCTAGCGCCACGTTCATGCGCATCGTCGTCGACAAACTCGAAACGTATGTCTACACCGGTTCGCGCGCACTCGCGGCGACGCAGCCGACTGTGCTGTTCGTGCATGGCGCCGCGCACGACCACAGCGTATGGGCGCTGCAATCGCGCTACTTCGCGCATCACGGCTTCAACGCCTTGGCAGTCGATCTCCCCGGGCACGGTCGTTCGGCGGGTCGCCCGCTGGAAGCAATCGACGCGATCGCCGACTGGCTGCCGCGCGTGCTCGACACGGCCGGCCTCGCCAATGCCGCCATCGTGGGCCATTCGATGGGATCGCTGGCGACGCTCGCCTGCGCGGGGCGCCATGGCGATCGCGTGACCAGGATTGCGCTGCTGGGACCGGCGGTGCCGATGGCGGTCAGCGATGCCCTGCTTGCCGCTGCGCAGGCCGACGATCACCTGGCGTTCGAACTCATCAACGGCTGGTCGCACAGCGCGGGCAAGCAATTGGGCGGCAACCAGGTGCCCGGCATGTGGATGACGGGCGCATCGATGCGGCTCATGGAGCGCTCCGGGCCCGGCGTGCTCTACAACGACCTCAAGGCCTGCGCCGACTATGCAGGCGGGCTTGCCGCCGCCGCCGCGCTGCGCTGTCCCGCGCTGGTGATCGTGGGCGCGCGCGATGTAATGGCGCCCCCCAAGGGGACTTCGGCCATGCTGGCTGCGCTGCCGCAAGCGACGGTGGTGACCCTGCCGGACACCGGGCACGCGATGATGGCCGAGCAGCCCGATGCCGTGCTGGACGCGTTGCGCCGATTCCTCTGACGGCGCGGCTAACCTAGGCCAATGCTTTCCACTTGATCGAGCAGCCGATGGAAGGATGCTGTGTCAATGGCGCGCGCTGGCCGTGCGCCACGGCGACCATGGCGTCGAACAGTTCACGCGGGGCGTCGGGATCGGGCGAGCGGCCCGACGCATCGAGCCGGCCGCGATAGGCGAGACGAAGGTCGCGGTCGAAGCCGAAGAAGTCAGGCGTGCAGACGGCGCCGTAGCCCTTGGCCACGCCCTGCGTCTCGTCGAGCACGTAGGGAAAGCCGAAGCGGTACCGGATCGAGAGCGCGCGCATGTTGTCGAACGAATCCTCGGGATATTCGGAGGGGTCGTTGCTCATGATCGCGACGCTGTTCACGCCCTGCGCGCGCAGCGCATCGGTGTCGCGCACGATCTTTTCGAGCACCGCCTTGACGTAGGGGCAGTGATTGCAGATGAACATCACGACCAATCCGTTGCGGCCATGGACCGATTGCAGGCTGTGGCGCCGACCGTCCACACCCGACAGGTCGAACGGGAATGCTGGCCATCCTGTGGTACCGGATGGCGTAGTGAGGCTGACCATGGCGTTCCTATTCACGAGGGTGTGGCAGAATCGTAGCACCGCACGCGCTCCGCCGCTGATGTTCGCGTACCTCCCAGTGCAATTTAACCTGCATCCGACCTGATGGCGACGCCGCGCTTCTTCGTGCCTGACCTGCCCGGCAGCCCCGAAGCAGGCATCGAGTTGGTGCTTCCCGCCGCGGCGGCGCATCACGCCTTGCGTGTGCTGCGACTGGGCGTTGGTGACACCGTCGTCCTGTTTACCGGAACAGGCGGTGAAATGACGGCAACGATCCGCCGTGCCGACAAGCGCGAGGCCGTGGTCCGGATCGAGCGCATCGACCCGATTGAACGCGAAGCACCGCTTGCGGTCACGCTTGTCCAGGCCATTGCGGCCAACGACGCGATGGACTACGCGGTGCGCAAAGCCGTGGAGATGGGCGTTGCCGCCATTGCTCCCGTGGTGTCCGCGCAGGGCGCGCGCTTCCCCGAGGGCGAGCGCGGCGACAAGCGGCTTGCACATTGGCAGCAGATCGCCGTTGCCGCATGCGAGCAGTGCGGGCGTAACCGCGTGCCTGTTGTCGCAAATCCGCAGGACTTCAGCGCGTGGCTGGGCCAGCGCGATCCGGCACGGCGCGGCGTGATGTTCGCACCGGATGCTGCGCTGACGCTGCCCGCGTTGCCGCCACCGGACGAAACGCTCGATGTGCTGATCGGCCCCGAGGGAGGGTTCAATCAACGTGAGCGCGAGCGCGCGATGGCGGCAGGCATCACCGCTGTCCGCCTGGGACCACGGATCCTGCGCACGGAAACGGCGGCCACCGCGGCGCTGGGCGCGATCAACCTGCTGTGGGGCGATTTTCGATGAGGCGGATGTTGCTGGCGCTGTGGGTGGTGCTGTCCGGTTGCGCCGGCCCGCAAGCGCCGCAGGTCGCCGATCGTACCTACCCGTTCGTGCTGCTCGGGCCCGAGGGGGTGCCGGTGGCGCGCGCGATCACCGAAGCCGCAAGCTGTCCTGCTATTGTGATCGACGGTGCGGCGCGCGCCATGACGGTGCGGATGCCGCCGGAGACGATTCCGTTGCGGCCCACACGCAGCGATCCGTCGCAGTCGAAGCCATCCGTGTTTCCGGTGCTGACCTGCGAGGCGACCATTCCACCGGGAGCGCAGTCGGCGAGCATCGCCGGACAGCCGTTGCCGCTGCCCAAGGCCAATGCGCAACGCATCGTCGTGCTCGGTGATACCGGATGCCGCATCAAGACCGGCGATAACGTCTTCCAGAATTGCGACGATCCGGCGCAATGGCCGTTCGAACGCGTGGCCAATGCGGCCGCTGCCACCATGCCCGATCTCGTGATCCACGTCGGCGACTATCACTACCGCGAAAATGCCTGCCCGGCAGCGGACTTCGGGTGTCTTGGCTCGCCCTGGGGCTTTGGCTGGGATGCCTGGCGCGCCGATCTCTTCGATCCCGCGCGCAATCTGTTCGCCGCGGCGCCGTGGATCGTCATTCGCGGCAACCACGAATCCTGCGCGCGCGCGGGTCAGGGCTGGTGGCGCTTTCTCGATCCGCGGCCGGTCGCCCCACGGCAGGACTGCAACGTGGCCGCCGACGACAGCGTCGGCGATTACAGCGATCCCTATGTGGTGCCGCTCGATGTCGTCGGTACGTTCGAATTCATCGTGTTCGACTCCTCGCTGGTCGGGGTCGCGCCGCTTGCGCCCACCGATCTCATGTATCGCAACTACCACGCGCAGCTGGCGGCGGTGTTCGCGCGTACGGCGCGGACGCCGCATGCATTCTTCTTGAGCCACCAGCCGGTGCTGGGCTTTGCCGCCAATCCAGCGAATCCGCAAACCCCCTTTCCCGGCAACGCCGGCATGCAATCGGTCTTGCAGAACCTGCATCCAACCGCGCTGTTTCCGCGCAACATCGAAGCATTGCTGGCGGGGCACAACCACGTATTCCAGATGGTCAGCTTCGCGACGGCGCAGCCGCCGCAATTCGTGTCCGGCAATGGCGGCGACTGGGTCGATCAACCGTTCCCCACGCCATTTCCTCCGGGCCAGCAACCGGCGCCCGGCGCGGTCGTGGCCGAACTGGTGGCCAGCAATCGCTTCGGTTTCATGACGATGGATCGCGCGGCCACCGGCTGGAACATGACGGCATGGGACGTGCGCGACGGCGCGCTCACCACCTGCACACTGGCTGGACGCAAGGCTCGGTGTGCCCCGATCGAGAATCCGTGGATGCGGCGCTGACCACCCTCCTGAACCTGGAGCAGGACACGCGCAAGCAGCCGTCGGCTGGTGCGGGGCTGCATGCCGACCTGTACCATGGCCGGATACCCGACCATCCCGTCGCCTGATCGCGCCATGGCATCACGTTCCCTGCTCATCCTTCCGGACGCCACCGCCGCTCCGCTGGTGGCGCTGATCGCCGCCGCCCGGACGTCGATCCGGATCAAGATGTTCGTATTCACCGATCCTTCCCTGCTGGGCGCGGTGCTCGATGCGCGCAAGCGCGGCGTCGATGTGCGCGTGATGCTGAACGCGGCCCGGCGCAGCGGTGAGTCGGACAACGACGAAACGCGCAAGGCGCTGGAGGCCGCCGCGGTCTCCGTACGGGACAGCAGCCCGGCGTTCGACCTCACGCACGAGAAGTCGCTCGTCGTCGACGACACCCTGGCGGCGGTGATGTCGCTCAACTGGGAAACCCGCAACGTCACCGTGACCCGCGACTATGCAGTGGTCACCGATCACAGGAAGGAAGTGGCCGAAGTCCTCGAGTGTTTCGATGCCGACTGGAATCGCGTCGCATTCGTGCCGCGCGAGGGGTCCCACCTCATCTGGTGCAACGCCAATGGGCGCGAGCGCTTCGCGCACTTCATCGACGGCGCGCAGAGCGAACTGTGGCTGCAGAACGAACGCTACCAGGACGCGGTGATCATCGAGCGCGTGGTGCGCGCGGCCGGTCGCGGCGTCAAGGTCAACGTGCTGGCCCGAGCGCCGCATACGCTCAAGAAGGACAAGCTGGTCGAGGGCGTAGGCGGCCTGCGCATCCTCCACGACGTGGGCTGCAAGGTGCACCGGATGAAAGGCATGAAGCTGCACGGCAAGATGATGCTGGCCGACGGCGCGCGCGCCATCATCGGTTCGGTCAACCTTGCGCCCGGCAGCTTCGATGCCCGCCGCGAACTGGCCATCGAGGTGAAGGATCCGGCCGTGATCGAGCCGCTTCTGCGCGTGGTGCGGCAGGATTGGGACCGCTCGACGCCGCTCGACCTCTCCGATGCGGGCCTGATGGCGGACCTCAAGAAACGCGGCGACGCGACCGCTGCATCGACGCTGGTGCTCGACGGGTCGGGCAACGACAGCAAGAAGAAGCACAGGCATTGAGCGGGCGAATGGGCCGCCATGACACCGTTCACCTCCGCGCTGCCCGCCGATGTCGGGCCGTTCCTGCAGCGTTTCGTTGACGGCACGCGCGGCCGGCCTGCGTTCCGACGACGTTGCGGCGAAGTTGCTTCCCGATCGCGAAGGCTTGCGGGCTGCCGCGGAAAGCTACCGCGGGAAGCGGGCGACCAAGGCTGCCAGGCCGTTCAGCGGATGAACGTGGGCAGCGGCAAGGCCGGCTTGCCCGCCAACGCCAGCGCGGCGGTGGCGAGTTCGTCCCACGCATTGCCGCGACCGATGCCCTTGGCCAGCGCGTCCACGCGGGCCAGTGCCTGCAGCATCGGCGCAATCAGGTCGGCAGGCACGCGGTGCGCGGCGCGTTCAAGCGCCTGCTGCCGTTTACCCCACACCCGCGCGCCCTTGACGGCGGACGCAATCGACATGCCGCCGCGCACCTGCGCATGCACCGCGGCCAGCGCGTGGACGTCTTCCGACAATTGCCAGACGGCCAGCGTCGGCGGCTCGCCTTCGGCGGCCAGCGCCTGCAGGATGCGCACGGCGCGCGCCGGATCGCCTGCCAGCCAGGCCTCCGACAGCGCGAAGATGTCGTAGCGCGACACGTCGGCAACCGCCTGCTCGACGGCCTCCGGGTCGAGCATGCCCACGGGCAGCAGCAGCGCAAGTTTCTCGATTTCCTGCCGCGCAGCCAGCAGATTGCCTTCGCAATGCGCCGCGAGAAACGACAACGTGTCGCGCGACACCTTCTGGTTCTGCCGGGCGAGGCGCTGGGCGATCCACGCCGGCAGCGCATCGCGTTCGACCGGATACACAGCAATGGTGGCACCGGCATCGGCCAGTGCGGAGAACCAGGCGGACGACTGCGTCGCGCGATCAAGCCGCGGCAGCGTGATCAGCGTGACGTTGTCGGGATTCGGGTTGGCGGCGTAGGCCTCCAGCGCCTTGCCGCCTTCGACCCCGGGCTTGCCCGACGGGATGCGCAGGTCGACCACCTTGCGGTCGCCGAAGAGGCTGGCATTGGCGTTGGCGCCGATCAGCGCGTCCCACTTGAAGCCGGGCTCGACCACCAGCACCTCGCGCTCGGTCGCGCCGGCGGCGCGCGCCGCGGCGCGAATCGCGTCACCGGCTTCCAGCGCCAGCAGCGGCTCGTCGCCGTGAATCACATACAGCGATTGCATGCCGCGCTGCAGGTGGGAGAGGAGGTCGTCGGGCTTGATCTGCATTTGCAAAGACGAGAACGAAGTTGCACCATTGTCGCATTGGTCGCGTCTGCGCATCATCGCGACCAGCGGTCGATTCATGCCTGCGCCGAACAATTCCTTAAGACGCGCACGGCCCACGGAGGGAAACATCGGATGGCCCACGTCCTCGTCACTGGCGGTTGCGGATTCCTGGGCGCGGCATTCGCGCAGCGCGCGCGCGCCGCGGGGCATCGCGTCACCACCGCGGACATCCTGCCGGGGGCCGATGTGGCGCTGGACGCCGGCGACCCCGTTGCGATAGCCGCGCTCGTGTCAACATTGCAGCCCGACGCGATCGTGCATCTGGCCGCCGGCCTCACCGACGCCGGCGAACGCGATCCGGTGGCTGCCACCCGCCTCAATGCGCTGGGCACCGCGGCGATCTTCACGGCGGCCGAGCATGCGCGCACGGCGCGCGTGATCTATGCGAGTTCCATTTCCGCCGTCGGACCCACCTCGGCGCGGGTTGGCGACGACACGCGTCTTGCTCCCGGCAACGTCTACGGCGCCACCAAGGCCTTCAGCGAGCACCTTGCCCACGCGATGAGCACGCGCCCCCATGCGCCCGCGTATCTGGGGCTGCGCTTCGGCTATGTCTACGGTCCGGGCCGGGTGCGCGGCTGGGTCGAAGTGCAGGCGCTGATCGAGCGCGCGGCCGCCGGTGAGCGCGCCATTGCGTTTCCGGATTATCCCGACGCGATGGATTGGACCTGGATCGACGATGCGGCGGCCGTGCTGCTGCGCGCGATCGAGCGGCCGCTGCCGCGCTGTGCCGTGGTCAATGTCGTTGGCGACAAGCGGCATGTGCGCGACGCGATGGCGCACCTCAAATTCCGCTTTCCCGATCTTGTGGTTACTCCGGTGGCGGCGCGCACGCCGCCGGCCGCGTGGGGTTTGGTCAACGACGGTATCGAGGCCCTGCTGGGCCTGGTGCCGACCACCACGCTGGAGCAGGGCATCGACCGGATGCTGGCGCATCCGCCCAAGCCATGACGGCCATCCACTTTCGCAATGCGTTGATCCTCGACGGGACCGGCGCGGCGCCCTTTGCCGGCGATGTTCTGGTCGACGGCAATCGGATCACCACCGTCATGCCGGCGGGCCGGATGTCGGCGCACGTCGACGCGCAGGCGGTCGATTGCGATGGTGCCACGCTGATGCCCGGGCTGGTCGAGCCGCATGCGCACCTGTCGTTCGTCGACCAGGCGACACCATTTGCATTCCATGCCATTCCCGTCGAAGAACACCTGCTGCTGACACTGAAACATGCAAAGCTCTACCTCGATCAGGGGTATACGGCGTGCTTTTCCGCGGCGGCCACCAAGCCGCGTCTGGACATCGTGGCGCGCAACGCCATCGACAGCGGCCAGTTTCCGGGCCCGCGTACGCTGGCCGCCAGCGTCCAGTTCACCGTCACGGGAGGCGTTGGCGACCTGCGCCAGTTGCATCTCGATCCGGGCGACGCGATGTACACGCTGCCCTGCGACGGACCCGACGCGTTTCGTCGCGCGGCGCGTGAGGCGTGCCGCGAGGGCGTGGATGTCCTGAAGATCGTGCCGTCCGGCGACACGTCCACACCCGACGTGCCCTCGGCGCGCACGACCATGACCGAGGCCGAGATCGCAGCGGTGTGCGAAGTGGCGCGGGCGCACGACTGCGTGGTGGCCGCCCACGCTCGCAGCGCCGAGTCGATCAAGCTCTGCGTGCGCAACGGCGTGCAGGTGATCTATCACGCTACGTGCGCCGACACGGAGAGCCTCGACCTGCTTGAGGCACATCGGGACAAGGTGTTTGTAGCGCCCGCGCTTTCGGTCACCTGGACGCGGCTGCACGAATCCGGCAACCACGGCTTGCCGTCCACGCCGGAGATGAAGGCGCGCATCCAGCGCGACCTCGACCTGACCATTGCCTGCATGATCGAGCTGAAAAATCGCGGCGTGCGCGTGCTCCCCGGCGGCGACTACGGCTTCAAGTGGAATCCGCACGGCAACAACGCGCGCGACCTCACGTTCTTCGTCGACCTGCTGGGTTTCACGCCCATGGAGGCTATCGTCGGCGCCACGAAATGGGGCGGCGAGATCATGGGCATGGGCAACGAGCTGGGGCAGGTACGCGAGGGCTTTCTGGCGGACCTGCTGCTGGTCGATGGCGATCCGCTGTCCAATCTGCGAATTCTCGAAGACCGCAAGCACCTGCTCGCGATCATGAAGAACGGCGTGTTCCACAAGGTTCCGCCCGCGCAGGTTGCCGCTATGTGATTGAATACCGCAACATTCCATTTGCGAAAGGATCGCGGGCGATGAATCGACGTCAGCTGTTGCGCCAGCTGGGTGCGTTGCCAATCCTGTCGTGGTTCGCGGGTTTGCCTGCCGCATTCGGCGCCACCACGGCGGTGGGAGGCAAGACGGCGCGTCGAAACCTGCCCGGCGACCCGGCGTGGCCTTCGGATGGCGAATGGACACAACTCGACGCGGCGGTGGGTGGCCGACTGGTCAAGCTCGCGTCGCCGCTCGAGGCATGTGCTCGGGCGCCTCGAGGTACCGCCTGCATGGAGATTTTCAAGGAACTGAAAAATCCGTACTTCATCGGCGACAATCCCGCGCTGACGCAGACCTGCGGATGGGCGGATGGCTGGACATCGCGCACCAGCGTCTGGATGGTGGCCGCGCAAACGACACAAGACGTCGTGCATGCCGTCAACTTCGCTCGCGACCACAATCTGCGGCTGGTGGTGAAGGGTGGTGGCCACAGCTACCAGGGCACGTCGAACGCCGCAGGCTCGTTGCTCGTGTGGACGCGCGCGATGCAGGGCATCACGCTGCACGACGCCTTCGTCGGAGCCGGCTGTTCCGGCAATGCCGCGCCCCAGCCGGCCGTGACGGTGGAAGCCGGCAACATCTGGATGCGGACCTATCACGCGGTGGTGGCGGACGCCGGACGCTATGTGCAAGGAGGCGGCTGCGCCACAGTGGGCGTGGCGGGGTTGATCCAGAGCGGGGGCTTCGGCAGTTTTTCGAAGCGCTACGGAACCGCGGCGGCATCGTTGCTGGAAGCCGAGGTGGTCACCGCCGACGGCGAGATCCGCATCGCCAACGCCTGCACCAATCCCGACCTGTTCTGGGCGCTGAAAGGCGGCGGCGGCGGCAGCTTCGGCATCGTCGCCCGGGTCACGCTGCGCACGCATGACCTGCCCGAATTCTTCGGCGGGGCAAGTGGCACGATCAAGGCCGCGTCCGACGCGGCTTTCAAGCGCCTGATCGCGCGCTTCGTCGCGTTCTATCGCGAGCAGCTCTTCAATCCGCACTGGGGCGAGCAGGCGGCGTTTGAAACCGACAACACCTTGACCGTCGCGATGGTGTTCCAGGGCCTGGGCCAGGCTGAGGCCGAGGCGACATGGAAACCCTTTCTCGATTGGGTGGCTTCAGTTTCTGAGGATTATTCATTGCTTCAACCCTGGCGCATCGTGGCGCTTCCCGCGCGCCGATTGTGGGATCCGGCATTCTTGCGTGCGAACGTGCCTTCGGTGATCCTGCCGGACGACCGCCCCGGAGCACCGGAGGCCAATGTGTTCTGGACCGGCAACCTGGGCGAGGCCGGCCAGTTCCTGCACAACTACGTTTCGTCCTGGCTGCCGGCATCGATGCTGCAGCCGGCGAAGCAGAAGCAACTGGTCGAGGCGCTCTTCGCGGCGTCGCGCCACTGGCGTGTCGGCCTGCACTTCAACAAGGGCCTGGCCGGGGCACCGCCCGAGGCCATTGCGGCATCGCGCGAAACGGCGATGAACCCGGTCGTGCTCGACGCGGCAGCGCTGGTAATCATCGCCGGAGGTGGTCCGCCCGCGTTCCCCGGCGTGCCGGGGCATGAGCCTGATACGGCCAAGGCGCGCAAGGATGCGGCGAACATCGATCGGGCCATGCGCACCTTGCGCGCAGGCGTGCCAATGGCGGGTTCCTATGTGTCGGAAGCGGGCTACTTCGAGCGCACCTGGCGTAGCGACTACTGGGGCATCCACTATCCGCGGCTGCGAGCGGTCAAGCGTCAATACGATCCGCATGGACTCTTCACCGTGCATCACGGCGTGGGCAGCGAAGAGTGGAGCGCCGACGGCAACACGCGCATGGCCGCGCACTGAACGCCTGCAACATAGCCGCACGCGTACGTGGCGCAACACGCGCGCTTCATCATTCATCGAAAGCGGGACATCATGGATTTCGGAATTCGCGGCCGCAAGGCCATCGTGTGCGCAGCAAGTCAGGGGCTGGGCAAGGGATGCGCAATGGCGTTGGCGCAGGAAGGTGTGGATGTCGTCGTCATCGCCCGCGGTGCGGAAGCATTGCACGCCACCGCCGCGGAGATTCGCGCCGCCACCGGTGTGACAGTGACCGTTGTAGTGGGCGACGTGACGTCCGCCGACGGGCGCGCGGCGTTGCTGGCGGCCTGTCCGGCACCCGACATCCTGGTCAACAATGCGGGCGGTCCGCCGATCGGAGATTTCCGCGACTGGGACGAGGTGATGTGGCAGAAGGCCGTCAACGACAACATGATCACGCCGATCATGCTGATCCGGGCAGTCGTCGACGGCATGATCGAGCGCCGCTTCGGACGCATCGTCAACATCACGTCGCGCTCGGTCAAGGCGCCGCTGGCGCATCTCGGCTTGTCCAACGGCGCGCGCGCGGGGCTCACGGGTTTCGTCGCCGGTCTCGCGCGGCAGGTCGCGAAGCACAACGTCGCAATCAACAACCTGCTGCCCGGCCCGTTTGCCACCCAGCGCCAGATCGATGGACTGCATAAGCTCGCCGCCAAGGCGGGACAGGACTTCGAAACGTTTGCCAAGGCGCAGCAGGCGGGGGTGCCGGCCAATCGCTTCGGCACGCCGGAGGAGTTCGGACAGGCTTGCGCCTTTCTGTGCAGTGCGCAGGCGGGCTACATCGTCGGCCAGAACCTGCTGATCGACGGCGGTTCGGTCAATCTGTCGATGTAGCGGGGCTGCCGCGGGAATGCAGGTTCGCCTGCGGATGGTGGCGAACGCGCGGTTTACGTCGGCTTGCGCGCTCCCTGCAGTCGCCGCACGATCTGCTGCACGGCATCGGTCTGCATCTCGCGCTGCAGCCGTTGTTCCTGCAGGTCGCGCGCCAGCACCTGCGTCTCATTGAACGTGTACGAACGGCGGATGATGATTTCCCCGGAGGGCATCCAGTCGATGCCGTCCTTGTCGCGCAGGCGAAACTGCACGCGCTTGATCAGCTGGTATTCGCGCACCGAACCGCCGGAGGACAGCGACAGCACTTCCTTGTCGTCGAGCACGGACGGGACGTCGAGAATCACCTGTGCGGCCGACGCCGTGTCCACCACCTTCGCCTGACTGGCAGCTCCGATCGTGCGCACCAGTTCCGCCGCCAGCGGCGGCGATACCGGCGCATTCACGTACAGCGACTCGAAAGGATAGTTGGCCTCACCCCGCAGATGGAAGCCGCAGCTCGCCAGCGTGGCGCTGGCAACGCCAACGGCCAGCGCGCGCAGCCAGGCGCGGCGATCGCCACCGAACGCGTCAGGTGACGACATTGACGAGCCTTCCCGGGACCACGATCACTTTTTTCACCGCGGCACCGTTGGCATGCTTCGTCACCTCAGCGCTTGCACGGGCCGCGGCCTCGATTTCTTCCTTGCCGGCTTTCGCGGGCACCAAAAGCTTGCCGCGCAACTTGCCGTTGACCTGCAGTACCAGCTCGATCTCGTCCTGCACCAGCGCGGCATCGTCCACCGCCGGCCACGGTGCATCGATCAGGTCGCCCAGCTCGTCATTGAATCCGAGTTCGCTCCACAACACCCACGTGGTGTGCGGCACCACCGGATACAGCACGCGCAGCAGGATGGCCACGCCTTCGCGCGCAAGCGCGCCGGCGCCTGCCGCCGCGGGCGGCAACGCCTCCAGCGTATTGAGCATCTTCATGCCGGCCGAGACGACGGTGTTGTACTGGATGCGCTCGTAATCGTAGTTGGCCTGCTTCAAGGCGAGATGCAGTTCGCGGCGCGCGGTCTTGACGACGTCCGCCGCACCGCGGGCATCGAACGGGCCGGTGGCGGCCTTGATCGCGTCGGCGTGCGCTTGTCCGTACGCCCACATGCGCTTGAGGAAGCGGTAGCCGCCCTCCACGCCGGTATCGGACCATACGGCCGAGTCTTCCGGCGATCCGGCGAACATCACATAGAGCCGCGCCGTATCGGCGCCATAGCGATCGATCAGCGTTTGCGGGTCGACGCCGTTGCGCTCGGACTTTCCCATCTTGCCCACGCCACCGTATTCCACCGGCTGGTGGTCTGTCTTGTGCACGGCATTCACGATGCGGCCCTCGTCGTCGTGGCCGAAATCCACTTCCTCCGGCGGGATGTAGTCAATGCCGCCGCCCGCGTTGCGGCGGAAGAAGATGTGGTTGAGCAGCATGCCCTGCGTGAGCAGGCGCGTGAACGGCTCGTCGACGCGCACGAGGTCCATGTCGCGCATCACCTTCGTCCAGAAGCGCGCGTAGAGAAGATGCAGGATCGCGTGCTCGATGCCGCCGATGTACTGGTCCATCGGCATCCAGTAGTCGTTGCGGCGGTCCACCATCACCGGCGCGTCGGGACACGCGTAGCGCATGTAGTACCACGATGAATCGACAAAGGTGTCCATCGTGTCGGTTTCGCGCTTGCCCGGCTGCCCGCACCTGGGACACGGGACGTCGGTGAAATCCGTGCGCTTGTTCAGTGGATTGCCGCTGCCGTCGGGGATGCAGTCCTCGGGCAGCACCACCGGCAGGTCGGCTTCCGGCACCGGTACCGCGCCGCAGGCCTTGCAATGAATGATCGGTATCGGCGTGCCCCAGTAGCGCTGGCGCGACACGCCCCAGTCGCGCAGCCGGTAGGTGATCCGCTTTTCGCCCAGGTCCTTGGCCGCGAGATCGGCCGCGACGGCATCGACGGCGGCGGCAAAGCCAAGCTCGTCGTACTTGCCGGAGAAAACGCAGCGGCCGCGTGTCTTGTCGGCGTACCACGGCTGCCACATTTCGGTGGAGAACGCCTCGTTCTCCACGGCAATGACCTGTTCGATGGGCAGGCCGTATTTCTTCGCGAAGGCGAAGTCGCGCTCGTCGTGCGCCGGCACGCCCATCACCGCGCCGTCGCCGTAGCTCATCAGTACGTAGTTGCCGATCCACACCTCGACCGGGGCGCGCGTCAGCGGATGCGCCACGAACAGCCCGGTGCGCATCCCTTTCTTTTCCATCGTCGCCATGTCGGCTTCGATCACCGAGCCGCGCTTGCATTCGTCGATGAAGGCGGCGATGGCAGGATTGCCTATTGCGGCGTGCGTGGCCAGCGGGTGCTCGGCGGCCACCGCGCAGAACGTGACGCCCATGATCGTGTCGGCGCGCGTGGTGAAGACCCACATCCTGCCATCGTCGATCAGGTCGCCATTGGCCCCGCGAATGTCATGCGTGAACGCAAAGCGCACGCCGACACTCTTGCCTATCCAGTTGGCCTGCATCGTCTTGACGCGTTCGGGCCAGCCTGGCATCGCGTCGAGCGACGTCAGCAATTCCTCGGCGTAGTCGGTGATCCGCAGGTAATACATCGGGATCTCGCGCTTCTCTACCACCGCGCCGGAACGCCAGCCGCGGCCGTCGATCACCTGCTCGTTGGCCAATACCGTCTGGTCCACCGGATCCCAGTTGACGGTGCCCGTCTTGAGATAGGCGACGCCTTTCTCTAGCATCTTGAGGAAGAGCCATTGGTTCCATTTGTAATAAGACGGGTCGCAGCTCGCGAATTCGCGCGACCAGTCGATGGCCCAGCCCATCGCCTCGCATTGGCCCTTCATCGCCACGATGTTCTCGCGCGTCCACTTGGCCGGCGCCACGCCGTTCTTCATCGCGGCGTTCTCGGCCGGCAGGCCGAAAGCGTCCCAGCCCATTGGCATCAGCGTGTTGAAGCCGCGCATCCGCAACTGCCGGTACATCATGTCGTTGATCGTGTAGTTGCGCACGTGGCCCATGTGCAGCTTGCCCGAAGGGTAGGGCAGCATCGACACGCAGAAATACTTGGGCTTTTTCGACTGGTCGGGCGAGCGATAGACGTCACCTGCCTTCCACGCGGACTGCGCGGCGGCTTCGATGACGGTGTGATTGAACGGCTTCATGGCGTACCGACGGAACGGGGAGAACCTGCGATTATAGCGGCGCGGTGCCGCTTCAGCCCTGCGAGGCCGGCGCCAGCAGCACCCACAATCCCAGTCCGGCAAAGAGCGCGGCGGCGGCGATGCGCACCGCACGGAACGGAATCTTCTCCGCGGCCGCGCGGCCGATGAACACGGTGGGCACGTTGACGAGCAGCATGCCCAGCGTCGTCCCGGCAACGACGGCCACCAGCGACTCGAACTTGGCCGCGAGCATCACAGTGGCAATCTGCGTCTTGTCGCCCATCTCGGCCAGGAAGAACGCCACCACCGTCACGCCGAATACCCCCCAGTGCGACACCGGCGGTGCGTCGTCCTCGTCGAGCTTGTCGGGCTTCAACGCCCATGCCGCCACGGCAAAGAACGACAGCGCGAGGAGCCAGCGCAGCACGTCGGGCGGCACCATGCCGCGTACCCAGTTGCCGACCCAGCCGGCGATGGCGTGGTTGAATAGGGTCGCCACGAATATGCCGGCGATGATGGGCCAGGGGCGGCCATAGCGCGCGGCCAGGACCAGGGCCAGCAATTGGGTCTTGTCCCCCAATTCGCCGACGGCGACGACGGCGATGGAGACCAGCAGGGCTTCAAGCATGGGCGATCAGGACAACCCACGCCCGTCAAAATATGCTAATGTCATAAATCACTTCCCACCGGAAAGGGAAGGATCAGGAAAAGGGCGATAATTATAGCTTCGGCGGGAACCACTCCCGACCCGAAGGCGCCCAAAGCGCGTAAGTTCGACTGTTGAACGCATCCTGATCCGACCCGATACAACCATGCCGCACCCGATTCGCCTCTGGATAGCCCTGCTGCTTACGATAAGCGGGATCGGACTTGCGGCCGCCGCGCCGGTCAAGACCCCGCACGTCGAGGCGGAGCTCGTTTCCGAGCGCACCGCCTTCGTGCCGGGCCAAACCACGACCGTCGCGCTCCGACTCAAGATGGCGGAGGGATGGCACACCTACTGGCAGAACCCCGGCGATTCCGGACTGCCTACGTCACTCGCATGGACGCTGCCGCCGGACATGGCCGTCGGGCCGATCCAATGGCCCGTGCCGCATGCGCTGCCCTCCGGGCCGCTGGTCAATTACGGCTACGAAGGCGAAGTGCTGCTCCTGGTCGACATGCAGGTTCCGGCCAATGCCATTCCCGGCACCACCCGCTCGATGAGCGCCAAGGCCGAGTGGCTGGTGTGCCGCGAAACCTGCATCCCGGAAGAAGCCCAACTTGAGTTCTCGCTGCCCGTGGCAGAGCGGGCCGATGCCTATCCGCAGTGGGGCAATGCGATCGCGGCCACCCGTGCCGCGATGCCCGGCCCGGCCAAGGGATGGCTCTTCGAGGCGCGTGGCGATGGCAACAAGGTGGTCGTCACGGCCACGGCGCCGGCCGGGGCCGCGGCCCCGGGCGACGTGCACTTCTTCCCGTTCCAGGAGGGTCGCATCGAGCCGGCGGGCAAGCAGACCTTCGTGCGCGAAGCCAACGGTACGTTCGCGCTGACGCTTCCCGTGTCGTATCAGCTGGCGCCCGATTTCAAGCGGGTCGCGGGCGTGCTTTCCACCAGCAAGGGGCTCACGGTCGGCGATGCGCAAGTGCTGGCCACCACGATCGACGTGCCGCTCACCGGCACCGTCGTGGCCGGACCGAAGCCTACGCAGGCGCCCGCTGCCGCCGCCACCTTCGCGGCGCCGGCCAAACCTGCCGGCGAGGGCCTGTCGCTGGTGCTGGCGCTGGTATTCGCCTTCGTCGGCGGCATCGTGCTGAACCTGATGCCGTGTGTATTTCCAATCCTGTCGATCAAGGTGCTGGCGCTGTCCGCGCCCGGCCATTCCAATCACAAGGTGTTGCGTGCCGAAGGGTTGGCCTTCGGGGCGGGCGTGATCGTCACCTTTGTCGGGCTGGCCGGCCTGTTACTGATCCTGCGCGCTGCCGGCGAGCAGCTGGGGTGGGGCTTCCAGCTGCAGTCGCCCGCCGTCGTGGCGTCGCTCGCCATCCTGTTCTTCGTGCTGGCGCTCAATCTCTCCGGCGCCTTCGAATTTGCCACGCTGGTGCCGTCGTCGGCAGCCGGCTGGAGCGCGCGCAATCCCTATGTCAATGCGGCGCTCTCCGGCGTGCTGGCGGTCGTGATTGCGTCGCCGTGCACCGCGCCGTTCATGGGTGCGGCGCTGGGCTTCGCGCTGGCGCAGCCGGCCGGGCTCACGCTGCTCGTATTCGTGGCACTCGGTCTCGGCATGGCACTGCCTTTCGTGCTGTTGACGTGGTTCCCGGGCTGGCGGCGCGTGTTGCCGAAGCCGGGTGCCTGGATGGAACGCTTGAAGCAGTTCCTCGCCTTTCCGCTGTACGCCACGGTGGCGTGGCTGGTGTGGGTGCTGGGCGCGCAAGTCGACAATGATGCGGTCGTACGCCTGCTGGTCGCCCTGGTCGTGCTGGCCTTTGCCTTATGGGCCTGGCGCGCGTTTCGAGGGGGCGGCGGCGGCGCCTGGAGCGTGCTGGGCCTGGCCGGCTTCGTGGCCACTATCGTGGTGGTCGCCCCGCTGTACGGACCGGCTGCCGACAAGGATGCGCCGACGCCGCAGGCGCGCAGCTCCGCAGGAAACGTCGATACGTGGCTGTCGTACTCCCAGGTGAATCTCGACGAACTCGCGGCGGGCAGCACGCCGGTATTCGTCGACTTCACGGCGGCATGGTGCGTCACCTGCCAGGTGAACAAGCGGTTGGTGCTGAACGACGTGGGCATCAAGGACGAATTTTCGAAACGAGGGGTCAAGCTGGTGCGCGCCGACTGGACACGTCGCGACCCATCGATCACGCGCGCGCTCGCCACCTTCGGCCGGCAGGGCGTGCCGGTGTACGTCCTGTACAGGCCAGGCAAGGAACCCATGATATTGCCCGAGGTCCTGCAGAAGCAGACCGTGCTGGACGCCCTGGCCACGCTGTAGTCATCGCACGGCGCCCGAGGTAGGATTGGCGATGTTCGCCATTCGCAGGAGCGTGTGATGACCCCGATTTCCGCATTGCGTAGCGTTCCACTTCTTGTCGCCCTCGCTACCGGCAGTGCCCTGGCCGCGGTTACCGGCGGGCCGGCCCCCGACTTCACAGTGTCCGACACCGCCGGCAAGTCGGTGCATCTTGCCGATTTCAAGGGTAAATTCGTCGTGCTTGAGTGGACCAATCCCGAGTGTCCGTTCGTGCGCAAGCACTACGACAGTCAGAACATGCAGGGCCTGCAGAAGGAATTCGGCGCCCGGGATGTCGTGTGGCTTGCCATCAACTCCACCCACAAGAGCAGCGGCGAGTTCAAGACGGGCGCGCAGATGGATGCGTGGATCAAGGCGCAGGGGGCGGCACCCAAAGCCGTGCTGATCGATGCGTCGAGCGCCACCGGTCGCACGTATGCGGCGCGCACCACGCCGCACATGTTCGTCGTCGATCCCTCCGGCAAGCTTGTCTATGCGGGCGCGATCGACGACAAGCGCTCCGCCAATCCGGCCGATGCCAAGTCCGCCAACAACTATGTGCGCGCGGCGCTCAACGAATCGTTGGCGGGCAAGCCGGTGACCGTGGCCAGTACGCAGCCCTATGGCTGCAGCGTCAAGTACTGATACGTCGCCGCCGATTGTCACTTCGCAGGCGCGGCTTCAACTTCCACGGCTTGATGCCGCGATGTCGAGGCGAGGCTGAAGTCAAGCCTGCGGAATTACCCGGATCATGACGCTCGAAACCTGGCTCGCCTTTTTCGCTGCCTCCTGGCTCACCAGCCTGTCGCCTGGCGCCGGTGCGATCTCCTGCATGGCTGCAGGAATGCGCTTCGGCCTGCGCCGCGTTACATCGGCGGCAGCAACCCCAGTTCGCGGAAGGCGCTGCGTGCGCCTTGCACGCCGAGAACACGTCGCGTGACCATGCCCAGCCGCGAGGCGGCGTCCACGTTGATCGCGTTGTCGTCGATGAACAGCACGCGGGTCGCCGGCGCACCCACCGCGTCCAGCACATGCTCGAAGTACTCGGCATCGGGTTTCAGCTTGCCGACCTGATGGGATGGAAAATTGTGGTGGAAGGATTGGTCGAGCGACCAGTCGCCGGTAAAGCGTCCCCAATGCATGACGTTGGTGTTGGAGACGCTGGCCAACTGGTAATGCGGCGCCAGTTCACCCAATAGCTCCTTGGCGCCGGGAAACAGTGCGCGAGGCCAGCCATGGAAGGCCTGCAGGAATTCAGCCGGCGCCACGGGCACGCCGAATTCCTCGATCACGCCGGCCGCGAACGCATCGGTGTCGATCCTCCCCGTTTCGAAGGCGCGCACCGCCTCGGATTGCAGCCAGCGCCGCCACAGTTCGTCGGTGCTGGCGAGTCCCTTCGACCACTCGAGCATTTTCTCGACGCCGGCCAACTCGATCAGCACGCCGCCCAGGTCGAACAGGATCACGTCGATGTCGGAGTTTTTCATGGCGTCAGTGCAGGGCGAGCGTGAGCCCGATGGGAATGAAGATGACGGAGAGAACGTTGCCGATCAGCACGATGGACGCCACCTTGGCGGGTTCCTGCTTGAATTGCTCGGCGACCATGAAGTTGAGCACGGCCGGCGGCAGGCAGCCGAAGAGAATCAGCAGTCCCTGCTGCTGGTGGTCGAGCCCCAGCAGCGGCGAAAGCAGCGCCGCCATGGCGATGCCGGTAAGCGGACACACGAGGCCCCCGACGACACCCAGGTGCCAGTCGTCCCAACGCACCTCGTAAAGCCTGACACCCAGCGACAGCAGCATCATCGGGATCAGCGCGTCGCCCACCATCTTGATACCGACGCTTGCCCACTCCGGCATCGGCGGATGCACCAGCGCGAAGCCGAAGCCGAGAAACGTCGACCACACCATCGGATTGCGCAGCAGGTTGCCGAACCGCGCATGGTGATCGATCATCCACGCGCCCAAAGTGAAGTGCAGCAGGTTGGAGATCGTGAACAGCGCCACCATCGCCGAAAAGCCGGCCTGGCCGAAGGCGAGCACGGCCAGCGGCAACCCCATGTTGCCGCAGTTGTTGAACATCATCGGCGGCACGAAGGTGCGATGGTCGGCGTGCAGCAGTTTGGCGAAGGGCCATGCAAGCAGCCCCGAGCCCAGCACGACACCGACGCTGGCAAGCATGAGGGGCAGGTTTTCGCCGACGTCGAAATCCTTGCTGGCCAGCGCGGAAAAAATGAGCGCAGGCGCCAGGATGGTCATGCTGATCCGGTTGACGATGGTCATGTCCGGCTTCACGCGGCGCGCGTAGAGGTAGCCGACCAGCACCACCAGGAACACCGGCAGGATGATGCCGAGGATGCGCTCGAGCATCGTGTGCGCCGGTCAGCGGCCGCGGCCGCGGCACGCGTTCACAGGATGTACCGCGACAGGTTGTCGTTGCCTGCGATGTTGGCCAGCGTGGCGTCGACGAAGGCGGCATCGATCGTGACGTGCTCGCCGGTGCGGCGCGCGGCGTGGTACGAGAGTTCGTCCAGCAGCCGCTCCATGACGGTGTAGAGCCTGCGCGCGCCGATGTTTTCCTGCTTCTCGTTCACCGCGAAGGCGATTTCCGCAAGGCGACGGATGCCTTCTGTCGCGAATTCGAGATGCACCTGTTCGGTGGCCAGCAATGCCGTGTACTGTCGCGTGAGGCAGGCATCGGTGGCGGTGAGGATCTTCTCGAAGTCGGACACCGACAGCGACGACAACTCGACGCGGATCGGAAAGCGTCCCTGCAACTCGGGGATGAGGTCGGAGGGCGTCGACAGGTGGAACGCGCCCGATGCGATGAACAGGATGTGATCCGTCTTGACCATGCCGTACTTGGTGGTCACGGTGGTGCCTTCCACCAGTGGCAGGAGGTCGCGCTGCACGCCCTGCCGCGACACGTCGGCGCCGTGCATCTCCGAGCGCGACGCGATCTTGTCGATCTCGTCGAGGAACACGATGCCGTTCTGCTCGGCGGCGGCGAGCGCACGCGTCTTGATGTCGTCGTCGTTGATGAGGCGCGCGGCTTCCTCGTCCGTCAGGAGCTTCATCGCCTCGGGCACCGGCAATTTCTTCAGCGTGCGGCGGCCCGAGCCCATCTGCGCGAACATGCCCTGGATCTGGCTCGTCAGCTCCTCCATGCCGGGCGGGGCCATGATCTCCATGTTCGCCGGCTGGTTCGATACCTCGATTTCCACTTCGCGATCGTCGAGCGCGCCTTCGCGCAGCATCTTGCGGAATTTCTGGCGCGTGGTGGTGTCGGCCGGCTTCATGTCGGCGAAATTGACCTCGCGCGCCGGCGGCAGCAGCACGTCGAGCAAGCGCTCCTCCGCGTTGTCCGCGGCGCGGTCGCGTACCTTGCGGGTCTCGGTCTCGCGCGTTTCCTTGATCGCCACTTCGACCAGGTCGCGGATGATCGTATCCACGTCGCGGCCGACATAGCCCACCTCGGTGAACTTGGTGGCTTCGACCTTCACGAACGGCGCGTCGGCCAGCCGCGCCAGGCGCCGCGCAATCTCGGTCTTGCCCACGCCTGTGGGCCCGATCATCAGGATGTTCTTCGGCGTGATTTCCTGCCGCAACGGCTCGGGCACCTGCTGCCGGCGCCAGCGGTTGCGCAGCGCGATCGCCACTGCGCGCTTGGCGGCATCCTGCCCGACGATGTGCTTGTCGAGCTCGGAAACGATTTCTTCCGGCGTCATGTGCGACGACATGGTGGCTCTCGATGGAGGTCTGGAAATGCAACGGCCGCCCTCGCAAGGGCGGCCGTCGAATTGTACCGGAAGGCTCCTGCCGGCACGGCATCAGCCCGCAGGCAAGGCTGAAGCGTCGGCTTCGAGTTCACGCTCCCGGGCCGGCAGCACCCGGGGCGTGCAACGTCAGTCCGGAATCGTCAACGTGTTGCCCGAAAACGTGATCTGATTCGCGGCGGCGGGCGCGGCCGCGATCGGCGGCACGTTGGCCGTGGTGATCAGCGGTGCCGAACCCGGCGTGCCCCCACGGGGAATCGTGCGCACCACCTGGGCCGGCGGCAGCGGCACATTGTTCGTCAGCTGGGCGTACATCGCGTCCATCGCCTTGACGAAATAATAGTGCAGCGGAATGAACATCGAGTCGTAACCCGGCAGCAGCGCATTGTCGATGAACGTATCGAAGTGCTGGGCATTGGTCACCTCGATGTAGGTCAACTTCGACGTGGCGCCTTCCACGATCTTGTTCTGTCCGTAGTACGGACGCGAGCTGAACGACACCGGAATCAGCGCGTCCGAGCGGCCGTGCACGATGATGGCCGGCTTGCCGCGCAGGTTGGCGGTGCGATAAACCTCCTTCACCCCGTTCTGCACGCGCAATGCACCGGCATCGGTTCCGGTCCAGAGAGTGCGCTGGCACGTCGCGGCATCGACGTTGAAGTCGAGCACCCCTGTGGACGGCGAGATCGACGCGGGGCTGTTCACCGGGCCACCCGGTGCGTCGTTGTTGACGATGTTGATGCCGATCGTGGGCGGCACGCCATTGCTGGTGCCGAAACCCTGTGCCAGTGCAGTCGCCCCGATGACAGTGGGTTTGCCGGCGGCATCCGTGGCGGCGAACGACAATCCGCACAGGTTGTCCTTCACACTGAAGCGGCCATAGGTGTTGGAATACGTCATCGCGATCGCGGGTACGGCAAACGCATAGTGCGACGCATGCAGCAGGTTCGATTCCGGCTGCCAGCCGGTGGACAGCAGCACGTTGAGCGACTCGTTGGCCTGCTCAGCGAGGGTCGTGCTCGACAGCAGGCCCTTGGCCTTCAGCGCCGCGCAGCGGTTGGTGGCCAACGCCGCTGGGACGAAGGCGAGGCCGGGCGATGCAGTGACAGCCGCGGCGAGCGACGCGCACGGCTGGTACAGGTTGGCCGTGGTGAAGTAGTCATACAGCGGCCGCCCCGTGCCTGTGGTCGTGACGCTGCCGCGCGTGACCACGAGGTTGCCGCCCGGCGCCAGTTGCACGCTGGGTTCCGTCACGGCGAGGCCGTCGATCAGGCCTTCGGTATCCTGTTCCAATGCGGCGATGGCCGCGCCGGCGCCGTTGGACACCGACGATGCGATCACGATCGTGTTGCCGGGCTTGAACTGCACCTTCGCCGTCCCGTCGCCGTTGCGCGCGGCGCGCTCGTCGTTGAGTACATAGAAGGCGAAACGGATGGTGTTGAGCGTATCGCCACCCCAGTCGCGCTCCGGATTTTGCTGTGAATGCGCGTGCTTGACCGCGAAGCGGTTGGGCGTCGCGGCGTTGAACGAGGCGAGTTCCGATGCCGTCAGCTCGGCGGTGAAGTTGGAGTTCTTGCCGGCGGTGGCGGCCGCGGCGCGGACGCCGTTCTGCGTATTGACCGTATCGGCGGACAGGTCATGGATGCCGCTGCCGGTGCCTTTGTCGGTGTAGGCGACGACGCAACCGTGCTTCAGGCCCCATTCGCCGGCGCTGCCGATGGCACCGTAGGCGCCGCGCGAGCCGGACGATGTTGCCGTGACCATGCAGGCGCTGCCTTCCTTGAACGACGTTGGAATCTGCACGATCATCGTCACATTGAGCTTGCCGGTGCCGTCATCGGCATACGCCAGGTATTCGGTGCCGGCAACCTTGCCTTCGCCCAGCGTCGGATTGCCGTTGTTGTCGATGTTGGGACCGTACAGCGAACCGTAGCCGCCGTTGGTGGCGACATCGACGATGGCGCGATAGTTGTTGTAGATGGCGAGCGTGCGCAATTCCGTGATGGTGGGGGACGCAGGCACGGCGACGATGGGCGAGGCGCCGGCCAATCCGGTCTTGCCGAGGCCCGCGGTCAGGAGGTCGTTGGTGTTGCCGTCGTAGGTCGACTTGGTGACAGTGCCGACGAAAGTCGGTTTCGTATTCGTTTCGGTCGGACTGGTGTCGTCGCCACAGCCTGCGAGCAGGAACGCAAGCGTGGAGGCGAGAACGAGCGAACCCGCGCGGTGGAAATGCGGCATTGTGGAATCCCCTGGGTGATCGGCGCGTCGAAATGCGCGCTGCGCCGATTCTAGCGCGAAGGTTGGACAAACAATGTCTCATTTGTTGCGCGCCGCATCCACAGGCCTATGATTGCCGTAATTCGATCGACGGTTCCCGTGCGCCAGGTTGGTGCGAAGCGCGCGGGCCGCATCGGCAGTTCAATTCTCCGGAGGCAACCATGTTGAAGCGAATGCTCGCGATCGCAGGGATTCTTGCATTGGCTGCCTGCAGCCAGTCGCCATCGATGCAGGCCAAGGCCCCGTTGAAGGACGGCGACCCCGAGGTGCCTGCCAACTACAAGTCATGGCCCAAGATGCTCGGCGACGTGCAACGGCCCGATGCCAAGCAGGTGCGCGACATGTACATCGATCCCTACGGCAACAAGACCAAGGCCGGGGGCGAGTTTCCGTACGGCACCGTGATGGTGATGGAAAACTACGCCGCGGTCGCCGGGCCGGATGGCACGCTTGCCACCGGACCCGACGGCAAGCTCGTCAAGGGCCCGTTGCTGCGTATCTTCGTGATGGAAAAGTCCCGGGGTGCCGACGTGAACGTACCCGAGCCGCTGCGCAACGCCGAATGGGTTTATGCGTCGTACGGGGCGGACGGCAAGAAGACCGAAGACAATCTGACCGCTTGCCGCGCATGCCACCTGACGCTCGGCGCCAAAGTCGACTTCGTGCAACGCTACGACGAATACTTCCAGAAGCGCGCCGCCCAGTAATGCGCTGCGCAGCGGGTCGGCGCCGGCGCGTCCTTGTCGGCGCCGATGGCGACTTGCCTCGCCCGGATGCGCGGGAAATGCCACAATTGCCGGCATGAAGCCATCTGTTCGCACCTTCGCCGTGCTGGCGTTCGCGGCACTCGCCGCGGGCTGCAGTTCCACCAGGGAGCCGGCCTACGAGCCCTCCATCGGCCTCGACGCCCGCATGGTGGGCTCCGGCTCGACCGCGTCGGGTTCCTTCCGCGTCTACGATGCGAAGGACGGCTCCGGCGTCAATGTGCAGCTGACGCTGATCAACGCACTGCCCGGCACCTATCTCATCACGCTGCACGAGCGCGGCAACTGCAGGTCGCCCAACCTCTTTTCCGCCGGGCCGGCGTGGGCGCCCCCGGGTTCCGGCAAAGCGCCGGGCGATCTCCTGCCCACCTATTACACCGATACCGAAGGCGACATCCACAACTACGGCGCTTTCATTCGTGGCGCGCACGTCGACGGTCCGCAGGGGCTGGTCGGCAAGGTGGTGGTGATCCAGTTCGGACGCGGGGTGTCCGATGCCGAACCCGGCCTGCCCAACAAGCGCATGGCCTGCGGCGTTCTGGAGTACGTCAAGCCGATCATCTGACCGCTTCGTCGAGACCGGTGCGCCGGGTGCGCGTATCCTTGCGCTCTTCGCCGTCTTCCGGCGACTTCCGGGATGACCATGGGCTTTCTTTCCGACCGCAGGATCCTGATTACCGGGGTGTTGTCGAACCGCTCGATCGCCTACGGCGTGGCGCGAGCCTGCCAGCGCGAAGGCGCCACGCTCGCGTTCACCTACGTCAACGATGACCTGAAGGACCGCGTCGTCAAGCTGGCGGCCGATTTCGGCACGGTGCCGGTCCTGCGCTGTGACGTGTCACGTGACGAGGATATCGACGCGCTGTTCGCCACACTGGGCGCCGAGTGGGGCGGCCTGGACGGCTTGCTGCACTCCATCGCCTTCGCGCCGCGCGAAGCGCTGGCGGGCGACTTTCTCAATTCGCTGACACGGTCCGCCTTCGCCACTGCGCACGATATCTCGAGCTACAGTTTTGCTGCGCTGGCCAAGGGCGCACGGCCGCTGCTGCAGGGTCGCCACGGCGCGCTCGTCACGCTGACCTATCTCGGCGCCGTGCGCGCGCTGACCAACTACAACGTCATGGGTCTCGCCAAGGCGAGCCTCGAAGCCAACGTCCGCTATCTCGCTGCGGCGCTGGGGCCGGAGCAGATTCGCGTCAACGGCATTTCCGCCGGCCCGATCAAGACGCTGGCGGCGGCCGGCATCGGCGGCTTTTCGAAGATACTCAACTTCGTCGAGAAATCGGCGCCGCTGCGCCGCAATGTCACGATCGATGAGGTAGGCAACGTCGCGGCCTTCCTGCTGTCCGATCTTGCCAGCGGCATCACCGGCGAAATCACGTACGTCGACTGCGGGTTCTCGACGGTCGCCGCCGGCGTCGACGAGTAGCGCCGCCGTGGCCGGCCGCCGCTTCGACGCCGTCATCGTCGGTGGCGGCCACAACGGGCTGACCTGCGCCGCGTATCTTGCGGCGGCCGGCTTGTCGACCTGCGTCGTCGAAAGGCGGGCGGTGCTGGGCGGTGCCGCCGTCACCGAGGATTTCCATCCCGGCTTTCGCAATTCCACGGCAAGTTACACGGTCAGCCTGCTCGATCCGCAGGTGATCCGCGACCTGCGCCTGGCCGACCATGGCCTCGAGGTGCGCGAGCGTCCATTCTCCAATTTTCTGCCGCTGCCGGATGGGCAGTATCTGAAAGTCGGCGGCGGACTCGCGGCGACACAGGCCGAGGTGGCGAAGTTTTCGCGCCGGGATGCGGTGGTCCTGCCCGACTACTACGCGATGCTCGATCGCGTGGCGGCAATGCTACGCGCGATGCTCGGCGTTACGCCGCCCAATATCCGCGCCGGCGGCGTTGCCGACGTCCGCACGATGGTCGAGCTGCTTGGGACGGCGAAGCACCTGCGTGCGCTGACGCTGCCGGACCGGCGCGACCTGCTCGATCTCTTCACCAAAAGCGCGGGCGACGTGCTCGATCGCTGGTTCGAGAGCGCGCCGATCAAGGCGGCCTTCGGCTTCGATGCGGTCGTGGGTAACTTTGCCAGTCCGTACACGCCGGGATCGGCCTACGTGCTGCTGCACCACGTGTTCGGCGAGGTCAACGGCAAGCCCGGGCAATGGGGTCACGCCGTCGGCGGCATGGGCTCGATCACGCAGGCGATGGCGCGCGAATGCGCAGCGCGCGGCGTCGTGCTGCGCACGCAAGCGCCGGTGGCGCGGGTCCTCGTCAAGGCAGGTCGCGCGGCCGGCGTCGAGTTGGCGGACGGCGAAGTGATCGAAGGCAGGCGGGTGATCGCCAACGTCAATCCGAAGCTGCTGTTCGAAAATCTGGTGGCACCGGAACATCTCGATGCCGATTTTCGCGCGCGCATCGCGGCTTATCGCTGTGGCTCGGGCACCTTCAGGATGAATGTCGCGCTATCCAGGCTGCCCGATTTCACCGCGCTGCCGGGCAGCCACCTGCAGCCGCATCACAGCAGCGGCATCATCATGGCGCCGTCGCTCGCCTACATGGAGCGCGCGTATTTCGACGCGAAAACGCACGGCTGGTCGAAGGCACCGATCGTCGAGATGCTGATTCCATCGACGGTGGACGATTCGCTTGCGCCCGCGGAGATGCACGTGGCCAGTCTTTTCTGCCAGCATGTGCATCCCGACTTGCCCAGCGTGCAACCGGGACGTTCGTGGGATGACGCCCGAGACGAAGTGGCCGACTTGATGGTGGCGACGGCGGATCGATATGCACCGGGATTCGCGGCGAGCGTGTTGGGGCGCCGCGTCCTGTCGCCGCTCGATCTCGAACGCGAGTTCGGCCTCACCGGCGGCGACATCTTCCACGGCGCGCTGTCGCTCGACCAGTTGTTTTCGGCACGGCCGGTGCTGGGCAACGCCAATTACCGGATGCCGGTCCGCGGGCTATACCTGTGCGGTGCGGGCGCGCATCCGGGCGGCGGCGTCACTGGCATTCCCGGGCGCAATGCAGCGCGCGAGGTCATCAAGGACGCGCGCCGGCGCAAGCATTGAAATGGCACCGGACGACAACCTCGCCTTCCTGCTGGCGCGTACCGCGCGCAACTGGCCCCACCTGCCTGCGGTGGCGCTAGGCGACGCGGTGTTGCACGACTACGCCGCGCTGGCGCGTCGCGCCGCGGGATTGGGCGCCGCCATGCGCCACGAGGGGCTGTTGCCCGGCGAGCGCGTGGCCATCGTGTCGCGCAACGTGCCGGCGTACATCGAGACGCTTTTCGCGTGCTGGTGGGTGGGGCTGACGGCAGTGCCGGTCAATGCCAAGCTGCACGTGAAGGAGCTGGCCTACGTGCTTGCCGACAGTGGCGCCCGCTGGGCGTTCGTTGACGACGATTGGGCGACTGCGCTGGCGAGCGAAGCTGTCGACGTCGCCGCGCTGGAGCATGTGCAGGCCTTCAATGACACCCGATACGAACAAATGGCCTCGGCCGAGGGCAGCGCGAACCCGGAGGCCGTGGCCCCGGCCGACCCTGCATGGCTCTTCTACACCAGTGGCACCACCGGAAGGCCCAAGGGTGTGGTGATCGCGCACGCCAACCTGTACGCGATGGCGCTGTGCTTCCTGGCCGATGTCGAAGCCATCGCGCCCGGCGACGCCATCCTGCATCCGGCACCGCTGTCGCATGGCTCGGGGCTCTATGTGATTCCGCATGTGGCGCGCGGTGCCGTGAATGTGATTCCGGCATCGGGCGGCTTCGATCCGGCGGAGATCGTGACGCTGCTGGCGCGCTGGGACCATGCATTGTTCTTCGCGGCACCGACCATGCTGAAGCGCTTCACGATGGCGCCCGCGCTGGCGCACGCCCGGCTCGATCGGCTGAAGTGCATCGTGGTGGGCGGCGGCCCGATGTATGTGGAGGATTGCAAGGCGGCCGTGGCGGTGCTGGGACCGCGCCTCGCCCAGATCTACGGCCAGGGCGAATCGCCGATGACGATCACGGCGATGGATCGCGCGCTGCTGGCCGATGCCGTGGCGCGCGGCGACGAAGCGCGGCTGGCATCCGTGGGCTGCGCGCAGACCGGCATCGAACTTCGCATCGGCGGCGCGGACGATGCGCCGTTGCCGCCGGGCGAGATCGGCGAAGTACTGCTGCGCGGCGCGACGGTGATGCAGGGCTACTGGGGCAATCCGGAAGCGTCGATGCAGGCGCTTGGCAACGAATGGCTGCACACCGGCGATCTCGGCGCGATGGACGTGGACGGCTTCGTGACGCTCAAGGACCGCTCGAAGGACCTGATCATCAGCGGCGGCTCGAACATCTACCCGCGCGAGGTCGAGGAGGCGCTGCTCGCGCATCCCGATGTGGCCGAGGTGGCGGTGATTGGGCAGGCGCATCCGGATTGGGGCGAGCAGGTGGTGGCCTGCGTGGTGGCGCGGGTGCCGCTGGTGGACGCCGCTGCACGGCGGGTCTTCGAATCCGCGCTCGACGCGGTGTGCCTCGAGCGCATCGCGCGCTTCAAGCGGCCCAAGGTCTATCGCTTCCTTGCCGAATTGCCGAAGAACAATACCGGCAAGGTGCTGAAGACGGCATTGCGTGAGGCTGTCCGCGACCATCGACTTCCGTAGGCGAGGCTGCAGCCATGCGCAAGACCGGCCACGACGAAAACGCCCCGACGGGGAATCCGTCGAGGCGCCGTCACGTTGTAAATCCAAAGTCAGCCGATAAGCCGGGTTCTGTTACGGCGCAGTTGTATGCGCTATGGCCGTCATTCCTCTAGGCGCCGCGTTGCCGCGGCGCTCAAGCCACCTACCCGCGGACTAGACGAGCAGCCTGTGTTGCCAACAGCACGTCCGCTTACTTGGTGTTGCTCCGGATGGAGGTTGCCGCGTTTCACCCGCCTGCCCGTGAGGGCAGGCGACTCGTCTCTGTGGCCCTGTTCCTCGCCTTCATCGGCCGCGCTAGCGGCGACTTATAGCGTCCGGGCGTTACCCGGCATCCTTGCTCTGCGGAGCCCGGACTTTCCTCCCCTTCCCGACTGCGGAAGCGGCGACGGTCTGGCTGGCTTCGGACGACCATTTTACCGGCTTTCGGGTGGGGCTTGCACGCGGCGCGGCAGGCGCCGATGTAGGCGAGGCTTCAGTCTCGCGGATTCGCTGTTTCGTGTGGGCGGAGATTGGAACCGCTCGCAGGCGCGGGGCGTGGGAGGTCCTTCCGCATTCCGGCCGTTTGGTCCCCTGAACGGGGACACAGCCGGAAAGCTCCACGACCTCCCACCCCCCCGCGTTGACGCGTACAGGTGCACACCGGAAATGCGAAAACCGGTCTGCAAGTGTTCGCGCGCGTAATGGTAGAGCATGCCGGGCAGGGGGCGGCGCGGCGCTTTTGGTTGTGTCCCCGTTCAGGGGACCAAACGACCAAAAGCAGAGGGCCGCACCGTGCCCGGTATGCGAGCTGCGCACAAGGACGTCGCCAACGGAGTGTGATGCGCCGAACCCGCGAGGCTGAAGCCTCGCCTACAGGATTCAGCCGACAACACCTGCAGCCGCAACACGCCAGCGCATCGCCTCGCCGGCGCGCAGCGGCACCAGCGCATCCGTCCCATAGGGATACGATGCCGGCACCGTCCACGGTTCGCGCACCAGCGTGATCGTGTCCGTGTGCTGCGGCAGGCCATAGAAATCCGCGCCAAAGCGGCTGGCAAAGCCTTCCAGCCGATCCAGGGCACCTGCATCATCGAACGCTTCCGCATAGAGCTCGATGGCGGCGTGGGCGGAATAGCAGCCTGCGCAGCCGCACGCGTTCTCCTTCGTGTGCTGCGCATGCGGCGCGGAGTCGGTGCCGAGGAAGAATTTCGGCGAGGCCGACGTCGCGGCGGCGACCAGCGCCTGCCGGTGCGTCTCGCGCTTCAGGATCGGCAGGCAGTAGTAATGCGGCCGGATGCCGCCGGCGAAGAGCGCATTGCGCGACCACAGCAGATGTTGCGGCGTGATCGTGGCGGCCACCTGCGCCGACGCGCCTTCGACAAAGTCCGCGGCTTCGCGCGTGGTGATGTGCTCCAGCACGATCCTGAGGCCGGGAAAGTCGCGCACGATCTGCAGCAGCAGCGTATCGACGAACACGCGTTCCCGATCGAACATGTCGATGCCGGTATCGGTCACCTCGCCGTGCAGCGACAGCACGACACCATGTTTTTCCATGGCGGCAAGCGCCGGGTACACGTTGGCCAGCGCGGTCACGCCCGAGTCCGAATTGGTCGTGGCGCCGGCCGGATAGTATTTGACCGCGTGCACGAAGCCGGAGGCCTTGGCCGCGGCGATTTCCGCTGGCGGCGTGTTGTCGGTCAGGTAAAGCGTCATCAATGGCGTGAAGCGCGTCGTGGTGGGCAGGGCGGCCACGATGCGCATCCGGTAGGCGGCTGCCGCCGCCACCGTGGTGATGGGCGGCTTCAGGTTTGGCATGACGATTGCACGTCCGAAGACGCTGGCGGTATGCCCGACAACCGCGCCCAGTGCGGGACCGTCGCGCAGGTGCAGATGCCAGTCGTCCGGCCGTCGGAGCGTCAGGGAAGGAGCGAGGCTTGTCATCGGAAGACCTTGTTTTTCCGGGATTATACGGGGCGGCCCCGTCCAGGCTTGCTGGCCGGACCCCCATGACCCGGGACCATCGAGGGAATGGCAACGCAACGATCTTGCAAGCTATAATAGGGAATTTGGCGCGGGCCGCATGAGGCCGCATTCTGGGTAGCAGACCCGGCCGCAGATTCGCCCCGTTTCAGCAGGCCGCGCCCCGCGCGCGGGGCGCACGCATTCAGCAAGGTGAAACAACGTATGGCCACCAAAACCGCAGCCGCAGTAAAGAAAGTCCGGGAACTGACCGACGAGGAAATCTTGAAGGCACCGGAAAAGGACTACATGAACGACGCGCAACTCGCGTTTTTCAGGAAGAAGCTCACCGAGCTGCGCGACCAGTTGCTGCAGAATGCCGACGACACCGGCGAGCACCTGCGCGAAAACGAGATCACGACCGACCCTTCCGACCGCGCCACGCTGGAAGAGGAATACACGCTCGAACTGCGCACCCGCGATCGCGAGCGCAAGCTCCTGAAGAAAATCGAGAAGTCGATCCGGCTGATCGACGACGGCTCGTATGGCTGGTGCGAAGAGACGGGCGAGCCGATTGGCGTTCCCCGCCTGATCGCGCGCCCAACCGCCACGCTGTCGCTCGAAGCGCAGGAACGGCGCGAGCGCGTACAGAAGCTGTACGGGGATTGAGCGCAATGCCGTTGTGACCCCGGCAGCCCTTCGTGAGGCGGCAGCCTCGACGACGGGCTAAGACAGCGTCGCCGCTGGAGCCGGGTACAATTTGCGGTCTGTCCAAGGCTTCATCCATCCACACACAGGAGAGCGCCCGCATGTTTACGCTGCCCCCACTGCCCTACGCCGAAAACGCCCTCGAGCCCGTGATTTCGGCCAACACCATGTCGTTCCACTACGGCAAGCATCACAAGACCTACGTGGACAACCTCAACAATCTCGTCAAGGGCACGGATTACGAAAGCGCGACCCTCGAGAAGATCATCAACGAGACCGCTGGCAAGGCGGACAAGGCGGCGCTGTTCAATAACGCCGCGCAGATCTGGAACCACACGTTCTACTGGCACAGCATGAAGCCGAAGGGTGGCGGCAAGCCCACCGGCAAGCTGGCCACCATGATCGATGAATCCTTTGGCAGCTTCGACGCCTTCCGCAAGGAACTTGCCACGACCACGGTGTCGCAGTTCGGATCCGGTTGGGGCTGGCTCGTCCTTGACGGCGCTGCGCTCAAGGTCGTGAAGACCGCCAATGCCGAGGTCCCGTTCACCAAAGGGCAGAAGCCGCTCCTGACGATCGACGTCTGGGAACATGCGTATTACCTCGACCAGCAGAACAAGCGTGCGGCCTATGTCGATGCTGTAATCGACAACTTGCTCAACTGGGATTTCGCCACGCAAAATCTCGGCTGATCGGCGCTTCTGTTCGCGCTGCAAACGGCCGGCCTGTCCGGCCGTTTGCATTCCAACGGTCGTTGCCCGCGCGATTGAACGCGCCGCTGCGTTGGTTGTCGCCTTGTTCCCTGCGGGGCTTGGGACCATAATGTTCAACGGCATTCCAACGGCATAACCTGCCGCACCCATGGCACTGTTCTCCAAGCCGCCCGCCAAGAAACCGAATACGCCCCCTGCCGCGGCAAGGCCATCGGCGGCTGTCCGCACGCCGCAGCCGCCGGTGTCCGCACGCGAGGTGGCGGTGCAGGCCCAGGGTCGGCGTGGACCCGTGGAGCGGCCGCGGGCCGAACCCGCGGGCGACATCACCGTCACCGGCGCCAGTCTGATCGAGTGGTCGCCCGTGCGCACCTCGATCGAAGTGGCGCAAACCAATCCCGGCCTGTGCGCGGTACTGGAGAATGCCGCGCTGCTCTATGCCAGCGGCCAGGCGAAACCTGCGCGCGCGCTGCTCGAAGAAGGCGTGGTGCACGACCACGAAGCCAAGACGTCGCCGCTGGCCTGGCTCGCGCTCTTCGATCTCATGCAGCGCGGCCACGATCGCGTGGGTTTCGAGCGCGTGGCGATGACCTACGTGGTGGAATTCGAGCGCTCGGCGCCGATGTGGGACGAATCCGATATTGCGGCGCCGGCATCGATGGTGTCGGCCAAGGCCAGCGGCGGCGGCTACGTCGCGATCGTCGGCAAGCTCACGGCAGCGTCGGCGCCGCAGGTCGATACGTTGCGCAAGGCAGCGGCCAAGGGCATCGCCAACGCTCGTCTCGACCTGGCCCAGGTCGCGGGCTTTGACGACGCCGGCGCGCGGCTCCTGGCCGATGCTTTGGCGGAGGTTCGGAAGTTTCGCTTGCCGCTGCAGCTGGAACGGGCCGACAAGGTTCGCAATGCGCTCGACATCCTGATTCGCCGCGGCCGCGAGGGTGGCGAGGGCGTCTGGCTGCTGGCGCTGGAGTTGCTGCAGTTCCAGTCCGACCAGGATGCCTTCGAGAACCGGGCGATTGAATATGCCATCGCCTTCGAGCAGTCGCCGCCGTCGTGGGATCCGCCACCTTCCCCCGCGGTCCTGTCCGGCCATGGAGATGCCGACGCCGCCGATACGGAACCGCCGCCAAGCGAAACCCCGGGCGCCGAATTGCTGGCGTGGTCCGGCGTGCTGGCGGGCCAGGCCACTCCGCAGCTCGCGAGCCTGACCGAGTATGCGATCAAGCACGCCTTGGTCCCGATCGACATGACCGCCGTTGAACGGATCGACTTCGTTTGTGCCGGCGCGTTGTTCAACGCAATCAACCGGATCGAGCAGCAACGCAAGTCCGTGCAGATCGTCGGCGCGACGCCGATCATCCGCGCGCTGCTGCTATTGATCGGCATTTCCCCGCGTCACTTCGTCAAGAAACCGCAGTAGCGCGCGCGAGCGCGATGCGGCGGGCATGCCTATGGAACCCTTTCACGGCACCACGATTCTCTCCGTCCGCGCGGCACGGCGAGGTCGCACTGGGTGGCGACGGCCAGGTCACGCTCGGCAACATCATTGTCAAGGCCACCGCACGCAAGGTACGCCGGATTCATCATGATCGCGTGCTTGCCGGCTTCGCCGGCGCCACGGCCGACGCGTTCACATTGTTCGAGCGCTTCGAAGCCAAACTCGAGAAACACCAGGGCCACCTGGTACGCTCGGCGGTTGAACTCGCCAAGGATTGGCGCTCCGACCGCGTGTTGCGCCGGCTTGAAGCCATGCTCGCGGTGGCCGATCTCACCGCATCGCTGATCCTCACCGGCAACGGTGACGTACTGGAACCGGAGCATGGCATCGTCGCGATCGGTTCCGGCGGCGCATTTGCGCAGGCCGCCGCAACGGCACTCCTCGAACATTCGACGCTCTCCGCTGCCGAGATCGTGAAGCAGTCCCTGACCATTGCCGGTCAGCTGTGCATCTACACCAACCAGAACCACGTGATCGAAGTGCTGGGGTCGCCGCCGGAATCCGCGGCGTGACGCCCCAACATTACGACGTCGTGATTGCCGGTGCGGGCCTTGTCGGCCTCGCGTTGGCGCCGGCGCTCGCCCGGACCGGGCTGGCGGTGGCGCTGGTGGACCGCGCGCCCATTGCACTGTCGGATGACGACCCGTCGACCTGGGACGCTCGCGTCTATGCGATCAGTCCGGGCAGTGCGCGCTTCCTGCACGCGCTGGGTGCCTGGCAGGGGCTGCCGCCGGAGCGGATCACGCCCATCGAAGCCATGCACGTGGTTGGCGATGCGGGCGCCAGCCTCGATTTTTCCGCCTATGAAATGAATGAGCGGGCGCTGGCCTGGATCGTCGAGGAGCGCGCCTTGCGGGCGGCGTTGCTGCCGCAGGCCTTCGCCGCAGGGGTGGCAATGATCGGCGAGGCACCGTTCGTCGGATTGTCCTGGTCGGCGGAAGAAGCGCGGCTGACCCTCGGCAGCACAGATGGCATGGGACAGGAATTGCGGGCCCGCCTGGTCGTGGGCGCCGACGGCATCCGCTCCTGGGTGCGCACCGCCGCCGGCATCGTGGCCGAGCCGAAGAGCTATGGCCAGACCGCGGTCGTGGCCAATTTCGGGTGCGCCACGCCGCACCACGGGGTCGCCCGCCAGTGGTTCCGCGACGATGGGGGAGTTCTGGCGTGGCTGCCGCTGCCGGGCCGGCGCATCTCGATGGTGTGGTCGGCGCCGGACCCGCTGGCCAGCGAACTGATGGCGCTTTCGCCCGAGGCACTGGCCGATCGCGTCGCGGCGGCCGGGGCCGGGGTGCTGGGCCCGCTGACCCCCATCACCCCCCCGGCCGGATTCCCGCTGGCATTGCTTCGACTTCCGGCCACCGTGGCGCATCGGCTGGCCCTGGTGGGCGATGCAGCGCACGGCATTCACCCGCTGGCCGGACAGGGAGTGAACCTCGGCTTCGGCGATGTCGAGGCGTTGGTCCAGGTCTTGCGGGAGCGGGGACCGGTGGGCGATCCCGGCGCGCCGATTCTGCTCGAGCGCTTTGCGCGGAGGCGGGCGGAGCCGGTGCTCGCGATGCAAACCGTGACCGACGGCCTGGTCCGGCTGTTCGGGCCGCCCGCGCCATGGTTGAAGACCTTGCGCAACGCCGGCCTCGCCGCCGTTGATCGGCTCCCCGCCATCAAGCGATTCATGGCGCAACCTGCGCTGCGATAGACTGTCGAAGTACGCAACATCCTATTCGCGTGGAGAAATCATGATGTCGGCAATTCCGTTCGCAACCCCTTTCGCTGCCCGTATCCGTACGGCTGGCATCTCCCTGATGGCAGCGGCAGCGCTGGCCGTCGCCGCGCTGCCCGCGGCTGCCCAGGCCGTCGAAAAGCCTGCGCCCCTTACCGCGGAGGCCCAGGCGATCAAGAAAGCGCTCGAGCAGAAATTCCCGGGCGGCGATATTCGCGGCGTCGTCAAGACGCCCTATTTCGGGTTGTATGAAGTCCAGTTCGACGACCGCGTCCTCTACACGGACGCCAAGGCCAAGTACCTCCTCGTGGGCTCGGTCTATGACACCGAATCGAAAACCAATCTGACGGAAGACCGGCAGCGCAAGCTGAATCGCGTCGACGTCAGCAAGTTGCCGCTTGATCTCGCGATCAAACGGGTCAAGGGCACCGGCGAACGCACGATGGTGATCTTCTCCGACGCCGATTGCCCGTTCTGCGCCAAGCTCGAGCAGGAACTGAAAAATGTCGACAACATCACCACTTACACGTTCCTGTTCCCGATCGACCAGCTGCATCCGGATTCCGCGCGCAAGTCGCGCGCGATCTGGTGCGCCGCCGACCGCGCGAAGGCATGGGACGCGTTCTTCGACAACGGCGCGCTGCCGGACAACAAGGGCGATTGCGGCGATCCTATCGCTCAAACGGCCGCACTCGGCGCCAAGTTCAAGGTCACCGCCACGCCGACGCTGTTGTTTGCCGATGGCACGCTCGTACCGGGAGCCATTCCGGCCTCGCGCATCGATACCGAGTTGAAGAGCGCCGATGCCGAGTTGAAAAAAATCACGGCAGCCAAGAAGTAACCCGCTCCTCGTTTAAGATGCGGCCACGGCACTGCGCCGCGGGCCGCGTTTTCCTTTTGGCAAAGGATTTTCCATGGCGATTCTCGATTTTCTCAAGAAACAGTTCATCGACATCATCGAGTGGACGGACGACTCGCGTGACACGCTGTCGTATCGCTTCCCCGACGAGGACAAGGAAATCAAGAACGGCGCGCAGCTCATCGTGCGCGAGTCGCAGGCGGCGCAGTTCGTCTATCTCGGCGAGTTCGGCGACACGTTCGGGCCGGGCAAGCACACGCTGACCACCGACAACATCCCGATCCTCACCAATCTCAAGAGCTGGAAGTACGCGCTCGAAAGCCCGTTCAAGGCCGATGTCTACTACGTCGTCACGCGGCTCTTCACCGGCAACAAGTGGGGTACCGCCAACCCGATCATGATGCGCGATGCCGACTTCGGCATCGTCCGGCTGCGCGCGTTCGGCACCTACGATTTCCGCATCGTCGATGTCAAGAAGTTCCTGAAGGAAGTGGCCGGCACAGACGACCACTTCCGGCTCGACGAATTCAACGACACGATGCGTTCACGCCTGGTCAGCGTGTTCAGCGATGCGCTGGCCGGCTCGAAGATCCCCGCGCTGGATGTGGCCTCGCGCTACACCGAGCTGGGCGAGGCACTGCTGCCGCTCATCAATCCGGCGATCAGCGCCAAGTATGGGCTCGAGATGACCACGTTCATCGTCGAAAACGTCTCGGTGCCGCCCGAGGTCGAGGCGGCGATCGACAAACGCTCGAGCATGGCCGCGGTGGGCAACCTCAATGACTACGTGAAGTTCCAGATGGCGCAAGGATTGGGGCAGCCCGGAGGCGGCGGCGGCATCGGCGGCGCCGGCGCGGAACTCGCAATGGGCATGGCGATGGCGCAGCAGATGATGAACCAGACCGGCGGGCTGATGGGGCAGAGCACGCCCGGCATCCAGGCGCCGGCCACGGCCGCCGGACCCGTTGCCGCGCCGGAGCTCATGTCGCCGGCGCAGGCCGCGCAGATGCTCGGCGTGGCCGAGTCCGATGTGCTGGCGAGTCTCGAGGCCAACGACTTGAAGGGCCGCAAGATCGGCACGCAGTGGCGGGTCACGCGCGGCGCCATCGACGCCTTTCTGAAGGGATGACGATGATTTCGCTTCACGGCAGTCGCCGCGCGCTGCTCACGCTGGCACTGTGGTCGAGCATGTTTGGGCTGGCTGTGCCCGCGCTGGCGCAGGACCCACGCACCAGCGAGGCCCAGCGCGTGGCGCGCGAATGGCTGGCACTGTCGGATGCCGGCGATGCCAAGGCCACCTACGCGTCGGCCTCCGCCAAGTTCAAGAGCGCATTGACCGCGGAGCAGTGGGAACAGGCGCTGGCTAGAGCCCGCGCGCCGTACGGCGCGGTCAAGGCGCGCACGCTCGCTTCGGCGCAGCCGGTGCCGCAGGCGGCCAACATGCCCGACGGCGTGTACGTGATGCTGCACTACCGCACTAATTTCGCTGCGCGCGATGCCGCTGAAACGGTCACGATGGAGCGCGAAGGCGACGGTGTCTGGCGCCTCGTCGGCTATTCGATCAACTAGATTCCTGACGCGCCTGCAGCGCCAATGAGCGAGACGTCCGCGATCTCCAAGTTCGCCTGTCCGGCCTGCGGCGGCGAGGCAAACTGGAATCCGGCCAAGCAAAAACTCGTCTGTCCGTTTTGCGGCGTCGAATCGCCGGCCAAGCTCGACACGGCCACGGGCAACATCGTCGAGCACGACCTGGTCGCGGCGATGCGCGGGATCGGCGACGAGGCCCGTGGCTGGAAGGCCGACAAGCGCCAGGTGCGCTGCCAGAGTTGCAATGCGATCTCGGTGTTCGATCCGAAGCGGCAGGCGCAGAATTGCGAGTTCTGCGGGTCGGCGCAACTCGTCCCCTACGAGGAAACCAGGCCGGCCTTCCGGCCGGAGTCGGTGCTGCCGTTCACGGTCAGCGAATCCACGGCGCGCGATCGCATTCGCCAGTGGTATGGCAAACTCTGGCTCGCGCCCAATGCGCTGAAGCGTCGCGCGCTCACCGATACCGTCAAGGGTCTCTACCTGCCGTACTGGACCTTCGACGCGCAGGCCGACGCGCAATGGACGGCCGATGCCGGACACTACTATTACACGACCGAGTCCTATTCCGAAGGCGGGCAGACCCGTACGCGACAGGTGCAGCATGTGCGCTGGGAACCCGCAGCGGGAGCGCTGTCGCATTTCTTCGACGACGATCTCGTTTGCGCCTCCGTAGGCGTGCATCCGGGGCTGTTGCGCGGCATCGAGCCTTTCCCGACGGCAACGCTCCGGCCCTACGATGCCGGCTACGTCGCCGGCTGGGTGGTCGAGCGCTATCAGATCGATCTCATCGGCGCGGCGCAGAAGGCGCGCGCGGCGATGGACAGCAAGGTGCGGATGATGTGCGCGCAACAGGTTCCGGGCGACACGTATCGCAATCTCGTCGCGCAGACGAGCTATACGCGGCAGACCTTCAAGCACATTCTTGCACCGGTGTGGCTCATGTCCTACACCTACGGCTCCCGGTCGTTCCAGTGCGTGCAGAATGGCGTCACCGGGGCCATCCAGGGCGAATATCCGAAGAGCCCGTGGAAGGTCGCGTTCCTCGTGCTCGCGATCCTCATTGGCCTGGTAATCGTGCTGGCGGTTGCCGGGGGCGGCCGCTGACCGCGACACCGGTGATGTTCCAAGCGTCGCCATTCGAGCATCCGGCGTTCGCGCCATTCCGTTCGTTGCTTGCGGCCGACCGGATGCCTGCGCTGTCGCAGCTGAACGCATGGGCGGGCGCCCGCGGCGTCGCGCTGGACAGCGGGATGCCGCTGACGTTTGTCGCGGCCGTGCCCGTGCCGGCGCTGGACTACGAACGGGCGATCGCGACGCACGGCCAGGTCGGCATGCGCCCGGACAGCTGGCACGACGCCCTCAACGCGCTGGTGTGGCTCACGCTGCCGCGAACCAAGTGCGCGCTCAATGCGCTCCACGTCGGGGCGGCCACGACCCCGGTGCGGCATGCGCGCGCCCGCGAGCGCGACGCCGCCACGCTGTTCGACGAATCGGGGCTGATCCTGGCGTGTGCCGACAACGAGCTCGTCGACTGGCTGCGCAAGCGCGCCTGGAAGGCGCTGTTCGTCTCGGCGCGCGCACGGGTGGAGGCCGCGTTCGTGCCGCTCACGGTCGGCCACGGAATGCTCGAGAAGCTGCGCCGTCCATGGCGCGGCATCACCGCGCATGTGCTCGTCGTGCCGGTGGCGGCCGGTGATCCGACCGACCCAGCCACGATTGCGGCGCTGGACGCCGCCGTGGCGGCGCGCCTGCGTAGGCAACCGTTTCTGCCGGCATCGCTGTCGCCATTGCCGGTGGCGGGCTTGCCCGGCTGGGATAGCGAGGCGCTGGGCCCGCGCCTCTTCGACGATGTTTCTGTGTTCCGGCCGTCCGTGCTAGTGTGAAGGCAGGCCGTGTGGGCTTGGGAAAGGCGGACCGCATCGTGAAGGCCAGTCGCATCGCTGCAGTCGTCCTCGCGATCATCGGAGTGGCCATGGCCGCCTATGTCGAGTTCGGCTCGCCGCGCGCCGCCGACGTGGAGCGCTCGTTCGGCTGGTTTGCCTACGAGGCCGGCCCGTGGGTGGTGCTGGGCGTGCTGGCGCTGCTTTCGCCATTTGCACGCGCCCTGGCGGCCGTGGCGATTGTCATGCTGGCGGTCGAGCTCTTCGCCTATGCGCGCGTGTTCGTGGCGCCCGACGGGTTCGAGAACGCGATCATCTACTATTACAAGCCGTTCTACGACATGGCGGTGATCGCCGCCGGCGTATTGGCCGGCTTCATACTGGGCAGGTCCGGTTCGCGGCGACGCTGATCGCTGCAGTTCAAATCACGCGCGTGGACCGCCCAGGTCTGCCAGCGCCTGCGGCAGGTCCTGTGGCCGGGTCACGATCGCATCGGCACCAGCCAGTTCTTCCCGCGTGCCGTAGCCCCACAGCACGCCGACACTGCGGGCGCCATTCATCCGTGCCGCGCGCAAATCATGCGAGCGGTCGCCGATCATGATGGCGCGCTCCGGATCGATGTGCTCGGTTGCGACAAGATGCGCAAGCAGCTTGACCTTGTCGTCGAAGCGGCCCGCGAGGTCGGTGCCATAGACGCCTGCCAGGTGACCATGGAACCCGAAGAGCGTGACGATGCGCCGCGCGAAGATCTCCGGCTTCGACGTGCAAAGGTACATCGGCGTCGCGCTGCCGGCCATCAGCGTCATCGCCTCGGGGATGCCCTCGTAGACGATGTTCTCGCGCCACCCCACGTCGCCGAAACGCTCTCGATATAAACCGATGGCCTGTTCAATCGTGTCGGCATCCTCCGTATCGAGCAACCAGCGGAACGACTCGCGCAGCGGCGGCCCGACGCATCGTCGCAGCGCGGCATCGTCGGGCATCGGCGCGCCGAGGCGGTCGAGGGCGAACAGGATCGAGCGGGAAATGCCCGGATAGTTGTCCGTGAGCGTGCCATCGAGATCGAGCAGCCACGCGGCAGCCGACATGCTCATGGCGCCCTGCCGGCGGGCAGCAAGCGCACCCGGTAGTCGACCAGCGCGCCCTCGAGCCCGGCCTCCCAGTGCACGCAATAGCGGCGGGTGCCCGTCGAAGCAAATACACCAGCCGCCTCCTTCACGTCTTCGCGCGAAATCGTGCTGATGATTGCGCTGCCTTCGCGATAGCGGATGTCGAAGTAGACCGGCATCCTGGCCTCGAAGCGGTAATCGATCCGGGCACCTGGTGTCATCAGCATGCATTCCTCGTGGATTTCGTAGGGCGCGATCGCGAATGCGGTCACGGACTTGGTCTCGCCGGCAAGCATCGTCTCGCCCGCGCACGCCGCCAGCGGCAGCACCAGCCACGCGGCTGCGGCGCGAATGTTCATGCGCGCTGCTTGCGCAACACGCGCCAGTCCTCCGCCAACATGGCAAAGCGCAGGTGATCGCGCCAGCGGCCCCCGATCTTCACATAACGGCGCGAATAGCCCTCCTGGGTAAACCCGGTGCGCTCGGCCAGCGCCACCGAGCGCACGTTGGTCGGCTGGATGTTCACCTCGACCCGATGGAGTTTCAGGTGCCGGAAAGCGACGTCCAGCGCCAGCGCCATTCCTTCGCGCATGAACCCGTGGCCGATGTAGGGTGAAAACCCGTAGTAACCGAGGTAGGTGCTGCGAAATACGCCGCGGACGATTTCCGAAAAATTGAATACGCCGGCGATCGCATCGTCATCGCGCGTGAGCATGAGGAAGCTTGCGTGCGTGGCGGGAGGCGAGGTGCCGGTGAAACGATCGACGAACGCCACGAAACGCGTGCGTGTCGCCGGGGCGCTGGTCCAGCCGCCGTGATCGCGCCGGCTGCGCAGCGAGGCGGCGACAAAGGCGGCCGCATCGCCACGCAGCGGGGGACGCAGATAGACGCGAGGTCCGGAGATCGTCGGGGCAGGCGCGCGCGTAGGCATAATGCGAAGTTTACTTGACGATGCGAGGCGCATTGCGATGGTGGCATGGGTGGAAGGGCGCGTGACGGGCCGGCGGGAATGGACCCGCGACCTCATTTCGCTGCAGGTGGACGCGCCGGAGGTCACCTTCGTGGCCGGGCAATTCGGCCGCCTTGCGCTGCCTGCGCCCGAGGGCCATAACGAGCCGATGATCGGCCGGCCGTACTCGTTCGTGAACCCGCCGCATCGCCAACCCCACGAGTTCTATTTCATCGTTGTGCCCGAGGGGCCATTGACGCCTCGCCTGGCTGCGCTGGCGGCCGGTGACGCCATTTGGCTGGCGCCGCGGGCCAATGGCTTCTTCAGCATTGGCGAGTTGCCCGAGGCGGAAGTACTGTGGTGCCTGTCCACCGGCACGGGGATCGGTCCGTTCCTGTCGATGCTGAGAACGGATGAAGCCTGGACGCGATTCCCGCGCATCGTGCTGGTCCATGGCGTGCGCCATGCCGAGGAATTGAGTTTCAAGGATGAAATCGCGGACATCAGGAACCTGCACCCGGGTGCCTTTGCCTACGTGCCGATGGTCAGTCGCGAGGCGCATCCGGGAGCGCTGGCCGGCAGGATTCCGCTGGCCATAGCTGACGGGCGGCTTGAGGCGCGCACGGGGTTGGCCATTTCGCCGGAGAATTCGCATGTGATGCTGTGCGGCAATCCCGCGATGGTGGACGACGTGCAGGGGGTACTGGCGACGCGGGGGATGCGGCGGCACCGGCGGCGCGAACCGGGCCACGTGACCGTGGAAACGTACTGGTAGTCAGTCCGCCAGCGTTCGTGTCACCACTTCCGTTACGTCGGGGGACAGGCCTGGTGCTGCGGCAACGCGTTGCATTGCCGCTTCCATCAGTCCGCGGCGCGGTTCCGGGAAGCGTTTCCAGAGATTGAACGCGCCGGCGACCGCCGCAGCAATCTGCGGATTGGTGCCATCCAGCGCCAATACCTGATCCGCGGCGAATGCATAGCCGCTGCCGTCGACCGCGTTGAACTGTTCGAAATTGCGCAAGGCGAATGCGCCCACGAGGGCGCGCACCCGATTCGGATTGCGGGCGTTGAAGCGCGGGTGCGCCAGCAGGTTGCGAATGCGCTCCAGCGTGCCGCCGCGCCAGGCCAGCGCCTCCAGCGAAAACCACTTGTCGAGCACCAGCGGTTCCTCGCGCCACTTGTCCTCGAAGCGCTTGAAGAGCTGCTCGCGTTCGGCGGACGTCGTGTCGCGCAACGCGTCCAGCGCGCCCATCGTGTCCGTCATGTTGTCGGCGGCATCGAAATGCGCCACGGCCAGCGCGCGCGACGCCTCGTCATCGATGGTGCCGAGATAGGCCAGGCAGGTGTTGGCGAGCTTGCGCGCACCCGTCTGGTCTGGCGTGGGAGCGTAGGGTGCCCGCACGCGGCGGGCCTCGAATCGGTGCGTGAACGCGTCGCGCAATTGCAGCGCCAGCTCGCGGCGCAGGAATCGGTGCGCGGCAGCGATCCCATCGACATCGATCACGTCTTCAAGTGCCGCGACATAACCGGCGTCCGGCAACGTGAGGGCGAGGGCCAGCAACGCCGGGTCGCCGGTAGCGTCGGCAAGCAGCATCCGCACCATGTCGAGCATTGCCGCGGGCACCTGCATTGGATGTCCCGCACGCCGCGCTGTCGCGAGGCTCACGATGGCGGAGGCATGGGTGCTCTGCACTGCGTTCCAGCGGTTGACCGGGTCACTGTCGTGCGCAGCAAGAAACGCGAGTTGATCGGCGGAATAGTCGAAGTGAATGATCACCGGCGCCGAGCAGCCGCGCAGCAATGACGGCACCGGTTGCGCATCGATGCCGGCAAACGTGAACGACTGCCGCGCCTCGAACAGGTCGAGCACGCGGGTGGTGCCCACTGGCGCTGCCTCGCCGGCAAGGCGCAACGGAATGTCGCGGCCGCTGGCATCGAGCAGTCCCACCGCGAACGGAATGTGGAATGGTTCCTTGAACGGCTGCCCGGGCGTGGGCAGCGTGTGCTGCGCCAGCGTCAGCGTGTAGGTTTGCGCGGCGGCGTTCCACGACTCGTGCACCGCCACCACCGGCGTACCCGCCTGGCTGTACCAGCGCTTGAACCGCGACAGGTCGACGCCAGAGGCGTCCTGCATCGCGGCGACAAAATCGTCGCAGGTGACGGCGGTGCCGTCATGGCGATCGAAGTAGAGATCCATGCCGCGGCGAAAGCGTTCGCGTCCCAGCAATGTGGCCTGCATCCGGATGACTTCGGCGCCCTTTTCATACACGGTGGACGTGTAGAAATTATTGATTTCCAGGTATTCGTCGGGCCGCACGTTATGTGCCATTGGGCCGGCATCCTCAGGAAACTGGTCCCGGCGCAGGTATTCGATCGCGCCGATACGCTCGACGGCGCGGGAATGGAGGTCGCTCGAGAATTCCTGGTCACGGAAAACGGTGAGGCCTTCCTTCAGCGACAACTGGAACCAGTCGCGGCAGGTGACGCGGTTGCCGGTCCAGTTGTGGAAGTACTCGTGCGCGACCACGCTTTCGATCGAGGCATAGTCGTCGTCGGTGGCGGTGGACGGATTGGCCAGCACCAACCGGCTGTTGAAGATGTTGAGGCCCTTGTTCTCCATTGCGCCCAGGTTGAAGTCGTCGGCGCAGAAGATCATGAAGGCATCGAGGTCGTATTCCCGGCCGAAGCGCTCCTCGTCCCAGCGCATCGACTTTTGCAGCGCCTCCATCGCGTGCCGGCAGCGCGGCAGGTTGGCGGGCGTGGAAAAGATCTTCAGCTTCACCTCGCGGCCCGATGCCGTGGTGAAGCGGTCTTCGAGCGCCGCAAGCTTGCCCGCTACCAGCGCAAAGAGGTACGACGGTTTCGGAAACGGGTCCTCCCACTTCGCGTAGTGCCGGCCGTCTGCCAGCACCCCTTGGGCGACCAGGTTGCCGTTGGACAGCAGGACCGGATAGGCGACAGGGTCCGCGCGCAGGATGACCGTGTAGCGGGCGAGTACATCGGGACGGTCGGGAAAGTAGGTGATACGGCGAAACCCTTCCGGCTCACATTGGGTGCAGAAGATGCCGGACGAAACGAAAAGGCCCTCAAGCGCGACGTTGCGCTGCGGCGCAATCCGCGACCGTACGGTAAGCCGCCCCTGGGGCGGCGCGTCGAGAATCGTCAGCGAGCCTGGGGCGACCCGCCATTGCCCCGACAGGAGCGCCTTCCCGTCGACTTCGACGCGGATATCGTCCTGCTGCTCGCCGTCGAGCACCAGTGGCACCTGGCGATCCGCCGCGTGCGCCTGCGGATTACGGCGAAACGCCAGATGCGCCATAACCGTCGTTGCTTCCGGATCGAGGTCGAACTCGAGTTCGAGCGTGTCGACCAGGAAAGCCGGCGGCCGATAGTCGAGGCGCCGCTTGACCGGGGAGGCGTTGTCGCGAGGAAGCACAGGCGAAAGGACTGGGCCGCGAGGCCCTCGTCCATTCAGACTATTTAACTTCGATCAGTTCGACGTCGAAGATCAGCGTTGCGTTGGGCGGAATCACGCCACCCGCTCCGCGCTCGCCATAGCCGTACGACGGCGGGATGATCAACGTGCGCTGACCACCTTCTTTCATGCCGACGACGCCTTCGTCCCACCCCTTGATGACCTTGCCGCCGCCCAGGAAGAACCCGAATGGCACCTGACGGTCACGGGAGCTATCGAACTTCGCCCCCTTGTTGTCGGGCTTGGACGTGTCGTAGAGCCACCCCGTGTAGTGCACGATCACGGGTTTGCCGGAAACGGCTTCCTTACCAACACCTTGTTTTACATCGATTTTCTTCAACTCTGTAGGCATGGCATCCAACTTGCTTATTCCTTGCGTAGATGATGGTGGAGGGGTGTTCTGAGCGGCAGCTGTCCCGGCCATCGCCGCAACCAAAGCCGCCAGGGCAACAACGGACCAAAGCCCGGCGCTTGGCCGGATCGCAACGGCCCCACGGACCGGTGTTTCCAATGATGGGCGCGGATTCATGATTTTCCAATGTGGAGTTGGGGAGTTGTAATCAACAAAATAAGGAGCCCCCGTGGATGTGAGCCGATACGCGATTTTATCCGACCAGCGCTGGATTTTTGCGCGGCCGAACAATTTGAGCTATATATGAACGTTCCCCTGTTTGCGGTGAAACACGCGGGCTACTCGCGCTGCGGGCTTCGGTTTGGCCCACCGACCCGATCTGCATTGCAGGATTGACAGCGAGGTTCGATGTTCGGTTTCCTGACCCCGGGTACCAAGGACGCGGCCGATCCGCTGGTATCGGCCAAATCCGTTTCGACCTGGCTGCGGCAACTGCCCGCGCAGGACGTCATCGGTCGTCAGCAGCAGGTGATGCGCGCCTTCGACGGGATGCGCCAGTCGCGCAAGCCGGTCGACCTGGCGCGGGTGCAGGCCATCGAATTCCTCGATGCGGCGCTGGGTGCCGACCGCCGACAGCTTATCAAGCAATACGTCGAGAATCACGATAGCGCGCCGAAGCTTGCCGAGCGCATCTGGCAGGCGATCTACGACCTGTCGCAGGGCTTCATTTACGCGTACCAGACGGCGCTTGAAGAAGCGCTGCGGCAAACCGGCAATGCACGCTGGAAGCCGCTGGCGCCCCTGCTCTTTGCGCGACTCGTGCACTACTTCGGCACGGACGCCAAGCTGCGCGTGTTTCGCTACGAGCGCTGGATTCCCGGCAAGTGGATGGAACTGCATCGCGTGTACATGCGGGCTTCCGAGCTGGGCGTCGATCGTGTCCCCGCCGTGCTGTCCAGCGCCGGTCCCAATGCCACCGCATGGACGATCGAGCAGGAATACCTGTACGTCCTGCTGATCCACCAGCTCAATACCGGCAACATGTCGCCGCCACAACTCGACTGGGCCATGTCTCAGTTGCGGGCATGGAGCCGGCGCCTGCAGATGGACAGCGTGCCGCGTTCCCCCGAGGGATTCTTCGTCGACATCGCGGGCAAGACAGGTCTGGCGCGCCGCACCGGCAACGATTCAGGCTCCATGCTGCGGTACCTCGATACGACGCCGCTGGCCGACCAGCTCGAGCGCGCCACGGCTGCGCTGCGCCAGGCCGAATCGACGGATCAGGGGCCGGCCGGTCCCATCAACCAGTTGCGCATCGCCATTCTCGAAAAAGTCAGTCCGTCGGTTTCGCCCAATCTCAATTCCGAGTTGCGGCGCGATCCGCGCATCGCCTGTGCCGTCGCGGCCAAGGTTCGCATCGGTCTTTCGCGCATCTCGCAGGAGCTGATGCAAAGGGATGACGACATCCCGGCCGAACCCATGGCGGGATCCGAGCAGATCGAGGTGTATGCGGTGGCCGATGCGTCGCGCATGAAGCGCCGCGTTCCGGACGAACACGATTCGCTCGCGGCCAGCCTGTCGTCGTTTTCCGATCCGATGTGGCAGGTGAAGGATCGCAGCATCGCCGGCCTGCGCATCGCGGCGTCGGGCGGCATTGGCCAGGCGCTGGCGCTCGGGGCTCTCGTGGCCGTCCGCCAATCCGACCTCACCGATTGGGTGCTTGGCGTAGTGCGCCGGTTGAACAAGGTCAACAACGATGAGGTCGAGGCCGGCATGTCGATCATCGCCGACCGCATGGTGCCCGTCACGCTGCATGCGGTGCGCCAGCCCAAGGACGACATGGGCTTCGTCGTCGATGGTATCGATGTGTCCACCGTCGGCGCGCGTTTTCATGGACTCTACCTGCCGCCGCCGTCGCGTCCCGACAAACCGCTGGCGGTGAAGACGTTGATCGTGCCCACGCAGGAATACTCGGAAGGTCGCAACGTCATCCTCACCACCGGACGCTCGGTCTATACGGTCGCATTGCGCCAACTGGTCGAGCAGCGCGCCGACTGGAGCTGGGCCACCATCCAGATCGTCGAGAAGAAAAGCCGCCTGTAGCAGGCTGCAGCAGCGCGGGATCGATGCGGCGGATCGCAGGCGAAGCCGAGGCCTCGCCTGCGGTAATTCACTGCATGGTCAATCCTTGGGGCGAAACTTCAATTCCAGCGTCCGCTGCCACAATTCGGCGCGACCCGGTCGCGGCAGCGGCGACGACTTGAGAATCGCGCGCTGCACGGCATCGTCGTAGGCGCGCGAGCCGCTTGACTTCCGCAGCGTCGCCTCGAGGATTTCACCGGTGGGCAGTTGCACCACATCGAAGATCGCGGTCGGATTGCCCGCGAGGTCCGGCGGCACGATCACGTTGCCCTTCACCTTGGCCTGAATGCGGCTGACCCAGTCGGCGTTGGCCTTGTCCAGCGCGGACGCCTCGGCGGCTTCGCGAGCGCGCTTCTGCGCATCGATTTCGGCCTGCGCGCGCGCCTTGGCCTCGCGGTCGGCCTGGGCGCGCAGCGCCTCGGTTTCGCGCTGCTGGCGTTCGCGCGTGTCGGCCGCGCGCTTTTCCTCCTGCTTGCGGCGTTCCTCCAGCTTGCGCTTGTCTTCCGCTTCCTTGGCCTCGCGCAGTTTCTTGTCCGCTTCCTTGCGCTCGGCTTCGGCTTGCTTCCTGCGTTCGTCTTCCTGCTTGGCCTTCAGCGCGATCTCGGCGTCACGCGGGTCAGCGCGTTCGACCTTCGGCACCGGCGCCGGCTCCGCCTTGGGGATGGGCGGTGGAACGGGCTCCGGTACCGGTGCTGGCGGAGGTGTCGGTTTCGGTGTCGGGGCAGGGGTCGGCGGCACGGGAGGCGCGTAGAGCTCCGCCGTGACCGCCAGGGGCGCGCGGTTCTGCCAGCTGACCGAGAACACGATCACGGAAAGGAACCCAACCTGCACGGCAATGGCGAGCAGCAAGGCCCACCACTTACCCTTGATCTTGCGCGGAGGCCGCGGGCGCTCGGAACGGATCATCGCGGGCGTCAGCTTGCGGGCGGCTTCGCCAGCAGGCCGACCTTGCGCACGCCATTGCGTTGCAGCAGGTCGAGGATGCCCAGCACGTCGTCGTAGCGCGCGCCCTTGTCGGCGGCGATCACCACCGGCTGCTCCTGTTTGCCCTGCTTGGCCAGCACGCGCAGGACGAGTTCTTCGCGAGAGACCCGCGCGGCCGGCACATTGGTGGACTGGTCGCGCAGCCAAAGGGTCTGGTCGGTGCGCAGCGTGATCTCGAGCGGCTGCACCGGCGCGGTGAGCTTCGTGCCCACCGAGGGCAGTTCGATTTCGCCGGGACTGACCAGCGGTGCGGTCACCATGAAGATGACGAGCAGCACCAGCATCACGTCGATGTACGGCACGACGTTGATCTGGTTGATGGCTTTGCGGGGGCGGCGCACGATGGGTTCCTGACGTGGGGCGGACCTAGTTCTGCCGCTGCAGGATGTTGGAAAATTCCTCGATGAACGTCTCGTAGCGTGTGGCGAGGCGATCGACGTCGTGCGTGTAGCGGTTGTAGCCGATGACGGCGGGGATGGCGGCAAAGAGGCCGATGGCCGTGGCGATCAGGGCTTCGGCAATGCCCGGCGCAACATTGGCGAGCGTGGCCGAGCTGACGTTGGCAAGACCACGGAACGCATTCATGATGCCCCAAACCGTGCCGAAGAGCCCGATGTAGGGCGAGACGGAGCCGACGGTTGCGAGCCCGGAAAGGCTCGATTCCAGCGTGTCGATTTCACGCTGGTACGCCGCGCGCATCGCGCGGCGGGCGCTGTCAAGCGTGACCGCGGAAACGCTGCCCTGCTTGCGATGCTTGGCATATTCGCGAAATCCCGCAGTGAAGATGTGCTCCATTCCGCTGCCGGTTCGGGCCTGGGCGGTGCGCTGGTACAACTCGGCCAGGTCGCCGCCCTTCCAGAAATCGTCCTCGAAGCGGTCGGTATCGCGCTTGGCGCGGCGCAGCTGGAACATCTTCAGGAAGATCTGCCACCACGACCACAGCGACAGGAGCGCCAGCAGCGCCATCACCGCCTGGACGACGACGGACGCCTGCAGGACCAGCGAGACAAAGGATAGATCGGCGTGCACGTTCAAACGATGTTCTCCAGGCTTTGCACCAAAGGTGCAGGTATGCGCGCAGGGCGCCATCGCGCGGTGTTGATGCACGCCAGCGTCACGCGCGCCGACGTCAGGATCTCGACATGCAGCCCGCCGTCGCGTTCCACCCGTTGCGTGACGACGAGGCGGGCGGCGCTCACGGTCTCGACTTCGACCGTTGCCGACAGCACATCGTTCAGCCGCGCGGGGCGGTGGTAGTCGATTTCGCAGCGATGCACGACAAATACCACGCCGTGGTCACGCTCGAAGGCGGCGAGCGGGTGGCCGGCGGCGGCCAGCCACTCGGTGCGCGCGCGCTCCATGTACTTGAGATAGTTGGCGTAGTAGACGACGCCCGCAGCGTCGGTGTCCTCGTAGTAAACGCGCACGGGGAAGCGAAAGGGTTGCGCCGGCATCACGCGCCGGGAAAGAGATCGGCGCCGGCGCCGGACGCGGGAGGCGTGAGGCCGAAATGCCGCCACGCCAGTGCCGTGGCAATGCGGCCGCGCGATGTGCGCTGGAGGAATCCCTGCTGGATCAGGTACGGCTCCAGTACGTCCTCGATGGTGTCGCGCTCCTCGCCGATGGCGGCGGCGAGGTTGTCCACGCCCACGGGTCCACCGGCGAACTTGTGCAGCACCGTGTGCAACAGCTTGCGGTCCATCACATCGAGCCCGGAGGCGTCGACGTCCAGCATGACCAGCGCGGCGTCGGCAATCGTGCGGGTGACTTCGCCATTGCCCTTGACCTCGGCGAAGTCGCGCACGCGGCGCAACAGGCGATTGGCGATCCGCGGCGTGCCGCGCGACCGGCGGGCGATCTCGTGCGCCCCGTCGGGATCCACCTTGATGTCCAGCAGGCTTGCCGAACGCGTGACGATGCGCGTCAGCTCCTCGGTGTTGTAGAACTCGAGTCGCGCGACGATGCCGAAACGATCACGCAGCGGATTGGTGAGCATGCCCGCGCGCGTGGTGGCGCCCACCAGCGTGAACGGCGGCAGGTCGAGCTTGACGCTGCGCGCCGCGGGGCCCTCGCCGATCATGATGTCGATCTGGAAATCCTCCAGCGCCGGATACAGGATCTCCTCCACGATGGGCGACAGCCGATGGATTTCGTCGATGAACAGCACGTCGCGCGGCTCGAGGTTGGTGAGGAGCGCGGCGAGATCGCCGGGGCGCTCCAGCACCGGGCCGGACGTGGAACGCAGGTTCACGCCCAGCTCGTGCGCGATGATATGCGACAGCGTGGTCTTGCCGAGCCCCGGCGGCCCGAACAGCAGCACGTGGTCGAGCGCTTCGCCGCGCTTGCGGGTGGCCTCGATGAAGATCGACAACTGCTCGCGGATTTTTTCCTGGCCCACGTACTCGGCGAGCCCGCGCGGGCGCAGTGCGCGCTCGACGACCTCCTCCTGCACGCCAGCCACCTTGGCGCCGATGACACGATTGAGTTCGTCGTTCTCGATCACTGCGAACAACGCCTGGGTGAACCTTCGCGCTGCGCGCTCAGGTATTCGCGCTTGGGGCGGCCACGCGAGCGGATAGACAAACCTTCGCGCTGCGCGCTCCGGTATTCGCGCTTGGGGCGGCCCGGCGCGTTCATGCCTTCGCCAAAAGCTTCAGCGCCTGCCGGATGCCGTCGTCCACTGCGAGACCGTCGGGCAGCAATTTCATCGTGGCCACGGCCTCCTTGTCGCTGTAGCCGAGCGCCAGCAGCGCATGCAGGATGTCGCTGGAGGCCGGCGGCAGGCGATGGACGCCGACCGCGCTGGTGAGATCCATGCCAAGCTTGTCCTTCAACTCCAGCATCAGGCGCTCGGCGGTCTTCTTGCCGATGCCGGGAATGCGCGTCAGGCGGCTCGCCTCCTGCAGTGTCACCGCCTGGGCGAGTTCGGCCACTGACATGCCGGACAGCACCGACAGCGCGGTGCGCGCGCCGACGCCGGTGATCTTTACCAGCTGGCGAAACGCGCGGCGCTCGTTGTCGGTACCGAAGCCGAAGAGCAGGTGGGCATCCTCGCGGACCACGAGGTGCGTGTAGAGCACGATGCGCTCGCCGGTGGCGGGCAGGTTGTAGAACGTGCTCATGGGCACGTCGACCTCGTAGGCGACGCCCTGGACGTCGAGCAGAAGCTGCGGCGGGGTTTTTTCGAGCAGCGTGCCGGAAAGACGACCGATCATGATCGCCGATTATCGCATGGGCGTCGGGGCATGATCACTGTGGGAGTCGCGCCAGGTAGGTTGTCACATCGTGCAGCGAGGCCAGGACGACAATGCCGGTGCCGCGCAGAGCGGCAGACGGCGCATGGATGTCCGGCACCATGATCGGAGCGATGCCGGCCGCCAGCGCCGCCCGGACGCCGGGTTCGGAGTCCTCGAGGACCATGCATTCCGCGGGCGGCAGGGCAAGTCGCGATGCCGCTTCAAGAAAGATGTCCGGCGCAGGCTTGCCGTGGGCAACATCGTCGCCACCCACCAGCGTGACGAACCGGCCGAGGAGCCCGAGCCTCGTGAGTTGTGCGCATGCCCGCGCGTGTCGTGTCGAAGTAGCGACGGCGCGCTCGATGTGCTGCCCATCCAGCCAGTCGAGCAGTTCGACCAGGCCGGCCTTGAGCATGATCCCTTCCGCCTCGATGATGGCATCGAAGGTCGCGGTGCACGCCGTTGTCAGGCGATCGACAGGGTAGTCGTCGCCATAATGGCGCAGCAGAAAGTCACGCGTATCGCGATGGTTGCGCCCGATCATCAACGGCAGCAATGTCTGGTCGAAGGGCACGCCGGAGGTGAGTGAACCACCCTCCCATGCACGCGGGCCCAGCGTCTCCGTGTCGAGCATCAGCCCGTCCATGTCGAAAATCACCGCGCGCGGGCGCCGCACGGGAACGGGCGCGCCGGTCATCGCAGCATGCGGCCGGCGCGGCGTCGATTGGTGGCGGTTTGCAATGCGCCGACCCCCACGCTGCCATGGGCGTGACAGATCGCGCAGGCCAGTGCGTCGGCGGCATCGGGCGACGGAATGCCCGAGAGCTGCAACAGTCGCTGCACCATCGCCTGCACTTGCGGCTTCAACGCACGACCCTGGCCCACAACCGCCTGCTTCACCTGGCCCGCCGTGTATTCATGCACCGGCAGGCCGGCCAGCACGGCAGCGGCGATTGCGGCGCCGCGCGCCTGGCCCAGCAGCAACGTGGAATTGGGATTGACGTTGACGAACACTTTCTCGACGGCCACGACATCCGGGCGCTCTTCCGCGATGACGTGCGCGATGTCGCGGGCGATGATGCCAAGGCGAACCGGCAGGCTGTCGCCGCTGGCACGGATACAGCCGCTGGTGACGTAGGTTAGCGTGTTGCCCTGCTGGATCAGGACGCCGAAGCCGGTGACCCGCAGGCCCGGGTCAATGCCGAGGATGCGACGGGATGCGATCGGGCCCATGGGCGACGGGTCAGGCCGCGCGGGATGCGCCGGCCCGTGCCATCACGACACGGCTTCGTCGAGCAGCGCGGAGGTGTAGACCTCCTGCACGTCGTCGAGGACTTCGAGCGCGTCAATCAGCTTTTGCATGCGCGCCGCCTCGTCGCCGGCCATCTCGACCTCGGTGGACGCCTTCATCGTGACTTCGGCGAACGCGGCGGTGAAGCCGGCCTTGGCCAGCGCGTCCTTCACACCCACGAAATCGTAGGGACCGGTGATCACTTCGAAACTGCCGTCGTCGTGCGTGACGATGTCCTCGGCGCCGGCGTCGAGCGCGGCCTCCATCAGCTTGTCTTCGTTGGTATCGGGCGCGAACAGGATCTGGCCGCAATGCTTGAAGAGGAAGGCCACCGAGCCGTCGGTGCCGAGGTTGCCGCCGTATTTCGAGAACGCATGGCGCACATCGGCCACGGTGCGTACGCGGTTGTCGGTCATGCAATCGACGATCACCGCCGCGCCGTTGATGCCGTAGCCCTCGTAGCGGATTTCCTCGTAGTTGACGCCTTCCAGGTCACCGGCACCGCGCTTGGTCGCGCGCTCGATCGTGTCCTTGGGCATGTTCTGGCTCATGGCCTTGTCGACGGCGAGGCGCAGGCGCGGATTCATCGACGTGTCGCCGCCGCCCAGCCGGGCCGCCACCGTGATCTCCTTGATCAGGCGCGTGAAGATCTTGCCGCGCTTGGCATCCGTCGCGGCCTTCTTGTGCTTGATGTTCGCCCACTTGCTGTGACCGGCCATGATGTTCCGTGCAGGGTTCGTGCAAAGGCGAAATTATACGCGCCGCGTCGGGCGCGCCGCGGCGTTGCCGCCAGGCGCTAGAGCACGCCCTGCTGGGCGAGAAACTGCTGCAGCACCTTGAGGCGCACGCCGGCGTCGTTGATCTCGAGCATGCTCTGCTTGATCGTCAGGGGCAGCGGGAGCAACTCGGCGAGCCGGTAGCCCACCCAGGACGCATCCTCGTAGTTGCGCTCGGCGGGAAAATTCTGCGGTCCGACCCGCGTGGCGATCAGTTCGAGCAGGCGCGCCAGCGGTTCGAATTCGTCGGGCAGCGCCAGCGCGGGTTCGTCCGCAATCGCGGTCACGTTGCCGACTACGAGTCCCTTGGCGGCGACGGCGTGGTCACGGACCTTGAAGCGCGTGCCACCGATCGTGGCGACATGCAGGATGCCCAGCTGCGGCATGTCCCAGTCGATGATCCGGGCCAGTGTGCCCACCATCGCGATGGAAGGGGCGCCACCTTGGGGCATGGCCACTTCCTCGCCCTGCGTGATGAGACACACGCCGAAGGGGCGGCTGTCGGCGAGGCACGCTTTGGCCATGTCGATGTAGCGCTGCTCGAAGATCTTGAGCGGCAGGTGGCCGCCGGGAAACAACACGGTCTTGAGCGGAAACAGCGGCAGCGACTGTAACGTGGCGCTGTCGCCGCCTGCCGCGAACGGCCACATCAGATCGACTCCGTCCGCGGTATGGGGCCCGGGTCGCCCCATCGCGGAGTGAGTTCATGCGGCACCCGGAGCTGATCCATGATCCGCGCCACGACGAAGTCGACCAGGTCGGCCACCGTTTGCGGATGCATGTAGAAGCCGGGTGACGGCGGCAGGATCACTGCACCGGCGCGCGCCAGTCGCGCCATATTGTCAAGATGAATGACCGACAGAGGCGTTTCGCGCGGCACCAGCACCAGCAGGCGTCGCTCCTTCAGCATCACGTCGGCCGCGCGTTCGATCAGGTTGTCGGCAAGGCCGGCGGCAATCGCGCCAAGTGTGCCCATGCTGCACGGACAGATCACCATCGCATCGGCCGGATTGGAGCCCGATGCCATCGGCGCCATCCAGTCTTCGCGCGCGAATACGCGTAACTGGCCTTCGGTCGCACCAAAGCGCTCACTGAAGAATCGCTGCGCCTCGCGCGGCTGCGTCGGGAAGACGAGGTTGCATTCCTGCTTGGCCACGATCTGCGCCGCGGACGAATAGACGAGGTGCACGCGGCACCGCGCGGCAAGCAGGCAATCGAGCAGGCGCAACCCGAAGGGCATGCCGGACGCGCCGGTCAACGCCAGCGTGATCGTCGAGGGTGTGGACATCGTACGATTCCGGTTGAGGTGTTTCGCGGCCGGTCGGGTCAGACCAGCTCGCGATGCCGCACCAGCACCTGCTGGCGATCACCGAACGCGCGCGCCAGCCGTTCGACCAGGTAGACCGAGCGATGCCGGCCGCCGGTGCAGCCCACGGCGACCGTCAGGTAGTTGCGGTTGTCGCGCGCATAGTCGGGCAGCCAGCTCGCCACGAAGTGATGGATGTCGCCGTACATCCGCGCCACTTCAGGCAGCGCTTCGAGGAACGCGACGACCGGCGCCTCCTTGCCGGTCAACGGCGCCAGCGCCGGCTCGTAGTGGGGGTTGGGCAGGCAGCGCACATCGAACACGAGATCGGCATCGAGCGGCACGCCGTGCTTGAAGCCGAATGACTCGAGCAGCAGCGTGAGCTTCGACGGATCGACGGCAATCAGGTCCTTGATCCATCCGCGCAGCGCGGCTGCCGGCAGGTCGCTGGTGTCGAACGCGAAGCCGAGTTCGCGCGCTTCGGCCAGCAGGTGGCGTTCGTAAGCGATGGCTTCGGTCAGCGTACGCTGGTCGCTGGAAAACGGATGGCGGCGGCGCGTTTCGGAGAACCGCTTGACCAGCGTGTCGACCTTGGCATCGAGATAGAGGAATCGCACGTTCCACCCGGCGCCGCGCGCATGCACGATGGCTTCCGCAAGTCCGGGCAGGCCGGGGCCGGTCTTGACGTCGAGTGCCACCGCCACGCGATGCTGGCCACTGACCGCGAGGTGCGCGATCGTTTGCGGCAGAAGCGAAGGCGGCAGGTTGTTGACCGCGTAATAGCCGGCATCCTCGAGCGCGGCAAGGGCCACGCTCTTGCCCGATCCGGAAACGCCGCCGATGAGCAGCAGGTCCACGCTAGCTGCCGTCGTCCATCAGTTTCTGTTGCCGCTCGATGAATTCCTTGGTGCTGTCGATGCCGCGCTGGTTCAGCACGAAGTTGCGCACCGCGGCCTCGACCAGCACCGCGAGGTTGCGGCCCGCTGCGACGGGGATGGTGACCTTGCGAATCGGCACCGCCAGCACGTCCTGGTAGGTGGCATTCACCTGCAGGCGGTCGAGTTCGGCAAACGCCTCGTGGCCGTGATCCTCGAGGTGCACGATGAGCTTCAGGAGCTTGCGCGGACGCACCGCAGTTTCGCCGAAAATCGTGCGGATGTTGAGCACGCCGATGCCGCGAACTTCGAGGAAGTCGCGCAGCACGGCAGGGCAGCGACCCTCGATGGTGTCGGGCGAAATGCGGAACAGTTCGACGATGTCGTCGGCGACGAGGCCGTTGCCGCGCGAGATGAGCTCAAGCGCCAGCTCACTCTTGCCGATGGCGGACGCACCCGTGATCAGCACGCCCATTTCCAGCACGTCGAGGAATACGCCGTGCAGGCTCGTCGACTCGGCGAGCACCCGCGCGAGGTAAAGCCGAAACACGTCCACCATGTGCGGCGACGGTTGCGTCGACGTGAACAGCGCAATGTGGTGGTGGTTGCACTGGTCGAGCAGGTACTGTGGCACTTTCTCGCCGTTGGCCATCACGATGGCCACGAGCTCGGGCGTGAACAGCCGGTTCACCGAACTTTGGAGCTCGCCTTCGGGCAGCGCGCCCAGGTAGTTGCCTTCCGCCGCGCCCAGGATCTGGATGCGAAACGGATGGATGAGGTTCATGTGGCCCACCTGGCCGACGTTGGGTTTCAGCGCGCTGTCGCCGGTCAACACCCGGCTGCCACCCTGGCGGCCGCCCTGCCAATGCATTCCGAGACGATCGCAGTTGTCGTCGAAGAGGCGCTGTACGCTGACCTGTCGCATCGCGGCCTCCGAGCTCATCGGCGTGGCGCTTTCGCACGGCCGCGGCACGGAATCATGTGCCGGGCACCCACGTACGGAACAACGTGTCGAGATCGGCGACGCTCGTCGCCGCGGCCAGTTTGTCGCGAAATGCGCGTTCGGAAAACATCTGCGCCAGTTCCGACAGCAATTGCAGATGCAGGTCGGTAGCCTGCTCCGGCACCAGCAGGACAAAGACCTGCGAAACGGGCTTGCCGTCCGGGGCGTCGAATACGATGGCCTGCTTCAGGCGCAGGAAGGCGCCGGCCGCATGCGTGAGACCCTTGATGCGGCCATGCGGAATGGCGATGCCCTGGCCGAGGCCGGTGGAGCCGAGCCGCTCGCGAGCGGAGAGGCTTGCAGCGACGGTACCGGCGTCGAGGCCGCTGCCGGCGGCGAACATGGCGCCGGCGACTTCGAACAGGCGCGACTTGGAGGCCACGTCCACATCGAAGGCAATGTTCGCGGCTGGCAGCAGTTCGGCGATCTGGTTCATCGGGTGGCAGCGGTCGGCGTTCGACCGCCGCAAATGAAGCGGCGGGTGGCCAATGCTGTTGACCCCCGCCGCGATGGTCTGCGGGCGATTATACGCCGCTCATTCGGCGGGAGCGCCCGGCGGCAGCGTTGCTGCAAGCGTGCGCTCGATGGTTTCGCGATCAGTGCGATGCGCCACGGCCTTCTCCTTGTACTTAAGCACCTGGCGGTCCAGCTTATCGGCGAGCGAATCGATGGCGGCATACATGTCGGGATCGATGGCTTCGGCATGGATTTCCTTGCCGCGAACATGAACGTTGGCCTCGCATTTTTGCCGCAGCTTGTCCACGGACAGCACGACACTAACGTCGATCACATGGTCAAAGTGCCGGTTCACCCGGTCCATCTTCGCGACCACGTAGGCGCGAATGGCGGGTGTGACATCGAGGTGGACGCCGGTGAGGTTCAGATTCATCTAGCTCTCCTGTCGCGAAAGTACATTTGGCCGCGGTATCGCTACGCAAGGGGGCGGCCGTTACGGCGCCTTGCGCAGGTTGACGGGAGGAATGGACAGCGCCTCCCGGTATTTGGCAATCGTGCGCCGCGCGACAATGATGCCCTGATCGCCCAGCAAATCGGCAATCCGGCTGTCGGTCAATGGGACGCGCGTGTTCTCGGCGCCGATCAGCTGCTTGATCAGGGCCCGGATGGCCGTGGCCGATGCGGCCCCGCCCGTGTCGGTGGCCACGTGGCTGCCGAAGAAATACTTGAGTTCGAACGTACCCCTGGGTGTCAGCATGTACTTTTGGGTGGTGACGCGCGAAATGGTGGATTCGTGCAGGTCAAGCATATCAGCGATCTCGCGCAGCACCATTGGACGCATCGCGACTTCGCCGTGGTCGAAGAAACGGCGCTGCCTTTCCACGATCGCCTGGGTGACCCGCAGGATGGTCTCGAAACGTTGCTGCACGTTGCGAATCATCCACTTGGCTTCCTGCAACTGCGCGGAGAGCTGCTGGTTGGACGATTCACGGTTGCGGGTCAGGATATCGGCGTAGATGCGGTTGAGGCGCAGCTTGGGCATGGCCGCCTCGTTGAGCGAGGCGGTCCATTGATTGCGTACTTTACGTACGAGTACGTCCGGCACGACATAGTTCGCCTCGTCGCGTGAAAAACACGCCCCCGGCCGCGGATTGAGGCTGCGGATCAGCTCGCGCACCGCCTTCACGCAGGTCTCGTCGCAATGGAGCACGCGGCGCATCTTGGTGAAGTCGCGCGCGGCGAGCAGTGCCAGGTGACCGTCGACGATCTTCAGGGCCTCGCCTCGGTACGGCGTAGCCGCGGGCAGCGCCTTCAATTGCAATGCGAGGCACTCGGCGGGGTCCCGCGCGCCCACGCCTGCGGGGTCGAAGCTCTGCAAATAGTTGAGGCCGATCTGCAGCTCCTCGGGCTCGATCGCGTCGTCCTCGGAAAACATCTCGGCGATTTCCTCCAGCGACGAGGCAAGGTAGCCATCGTCGTTGAGGGCATCGATCAACGCGGCGACGACCTGCTGGTCGCGCAACGGCACCTTCATCACCATCAACTGGCTGAGCAGGTGATCACGCAGCGAACTGGTGGCCATCTGCTGCGGCGAAAAATCGTCGTCCTCGTTGCCCGTGCCGCTGCCGCCACCCCAGTCACCATCCGTGGCGCCGCCGCCGAAATCGGAGAAATCGGTGACGTCGGGCAGGTCGTCGCGCGAGGGCGCGACATCGGCCCCGGCCATGCTGTCGCCATCGCCGTCGCTCTCGCCGTCACCGTCGTCGCGCGTGGGGCGCTCGGTGGTCACCGGGCCCGGCGCGGTGCCGGCCACCGCAAATTCCTGCGGCGGCTCGTCGTCGCCATCCTCGCGCTCAAGTAGAGGATTTTCCTGCAGCATCCGGTCCACCTCGGCGTTGAGCTCGAGCGTGGACAATTGCAGCAGCCGGATTGACTGCTGCAATTGCGGCGTCAGCGTGAGATGCTGGGAGAGCTTGAGTTGAAGCGTCTGTTTCATTGCTGCAGCGATTCACTCACAGCCGGAAGTGTTCGCCAAGGTACACCTTGCGCACATCTTCATTATAGACAATCTCGCCCGGAATCCCCGAAGCCAGGACTCGTCCCTCGTTGATGATGTAGGCGCGGTCGCAGATGCCGAGCGTCTCGCGCACGTTGTGATCGGTGATCAGCACGCCGATCCCGCGCTCCTTCAGGAAGCCGATGATCTTCTGGATGTCGAGCACGGCGATCGGATCCACGCCGGCAAACGGCTCGTCCAGGAGGATGAACCGCGGCCGCGTGGCCAGCGCCCGCGCGATCTCGCAGCGACGGCGCTCCCCGCCTGACAGCGACACGGCGGGGGCATCGGCCAGGTGCGCGATCGACAGGTCCTCGAGCAACGCATCGAGGCGATTGGACAGCGTATCACTGTCGAGATCCTGCAGCTCGAGAATCGCGCGCACGTTTTCGGCCACGGTCAACTTGCGAAAGATCGAGGCCTCCTGCGGCAGGTAGGACAGGCCGCGGCGCGCGCGCAGGTGGATGGGCAGGTGCGACAGGTTCTCACCATCGAGTTCGATGGTGCCGCCGTCGGCGCCGACCAGTCCGACGATCATGTAGAAGCACGTAGTCTTGCCGGCGCCATTGGGGCCCAGCAGGCCGATGACCTCGCCGCTCGCGACTTCGAGCGATACGTCGTGGACGACCGTGCGCGCCTTGTAGCGCTTTTGCAACCGCTCGGCGCGAAGCTGGCTCAATGGTGGTTCCCCCGAAGCGTCGCGTCGCGACGCCTCCCCCTGAGGGGGCGATCGTCTTGGGGCGGCCCGGCGGCGACCCTGTCTCGCCCAAGTGCAGTGTTCATTTGGCGCCCGGAGCAAGTTCTCCGGACGGTTTCAGCTTGAGCGGCTGCGCACCTTTGCTGCCGGCGCCGGGTGCGGCTTTGCCCGGCGTGGCTTCGCTCTTGGGTTGGAACACGCCACGAACGCGGTCGTCGCGGGTGACGCCGGGCGTCGCCCCGGCCGTGGTGCCCGGACGTCCTTCAGCCTTGAACAATTCAGTGGCGGCGTTGTACGAGATGAAATTGCTGCGGATTTCGTCGGTGCCGCGCTTCAGGATCGCGTTGTCGAAGAGCTCGAGCTGCTCCTTCACGCCGTCGTACACCGCACGCTGCGCCCAGCCTTCGTAGTAGCCCTCGGCGTCATCGCGCTTCTGCCGGAAGGCCAGCGGATTGCCGACGGCAGTGGCCGAAATCGAGTTGTCGGGATTCTGCTGGAATTCGATGCGGTCGGCCTTGATGGTCAACGTGCCCTGCGTGATCACGACGCCGCCCTTGAGCACGCCGCTGCGCTTTTCGTAATTCACATCGCCGGTATCCGACGTGAAACTGACGGGCTTTTCGCGGTCGGCCTTCTCGGCATGCGCCGGTGACGCGAGCATCGCGACGAGCATGAAGGCTGCTACGGAGGTGGAGAAAGTGAAGGGTGTCGTCATTTGGGAAGTGCCTGGGGCTGCAGCGTGCCGTTCACCGCCGATTTCAGCTTGAGCGTTTTCGCCTTGTTGTCGAGTTCGAGCCCGACCGCGCGGATTATTCCACGCGGCTCCTCGATCGTCACCGCCTTGTCGGTGCGCGCGATGTCCTTCCCCGGGATCACGTGCAGGTATTCGGTGGTCACGAGGATGGGTCCGCTCGGCTTTTCGCCGGGCGCCGCAGGCCCCGCTTCACGCGTCGCCCGCACGTGGCCCTCGAAGAATACCTCCTCGCGGTTGCCCGTGATGCGCGCTTTCTGCGCGGAGATGCGAAACGCGGGTTTTCCTGTGTCGGTCTGTGCCAGCATCACATCCTCGATTTCGGTGGTCTGGTCGTCCGGAAAGTGCTCCGCGCGCTTGCCACTTATTGACTGGGTCACCCTGCCGTTGACGTCGAGCGTGACGGCGCGAAAATCCTCGACAAAAATGTCCGGGTCGTGGCGCTGCGAACCGTCGCGGTGAAGGGTGGGCGCCTGCACCTGCGAATCGAGCCAGAAGGTGAGCGCCGCAAGCGCGCCGAGCAGCAGGGCCGGCGACCACGCCGTGATGCGGTCGAGGAAGCTGCGGGGATTGCTGGCGCGGGCCATCTTGGCAGGCGTTCAGGCTGCGCGGGGCGGGGGGCCGCCGGTGAAATCGTGGCCCTGCGCCGACAGGATGAGTTCGGCCAATTCGCGCACGGCGCCGGCGCCGCCGTCGCGGAATGTCACATAGTGCGCGTGCTCGCGGACCGAGGCCATGGCATGCGGTACCGCCACCGCGAAGCCACAGCGACGAAAGATCGCCACGTCGGGCAGGTCGTCACCCATGTGCGCGCAGGCCTCGGGCTCGACGCCGAGCTTTTGGTGCAGTGCTTCCCACGGCGGGAGCTTGTCGGCGGCGTCGAGAACGACGTGCTCGATGTTGAGCTTGCGCGCCCTGTGGGTGACGGCAGGCGCCGCGCTGCCGGTGATCCATGCCACTGCAATGCCCGCGCGGGCCAGCAGGTTGAGGCCCACGCCGTCAAGCGCATGGTAGGCCTTCAACTCGTGGCCGAGGTCGTTGACGTAGATGCGGCCATCCGTCAGCACACCGTCGACGTCGCAGGTCAGGAGGCGCACGCGGCGGGCGCGGGCAAGCGTGTCGGTGGGCATCAGACGATTCGCGCGCGAAAAAGGTCGTGCAGGTGCAGCGCGCCGACGAGCCTTGCGTCCTGGTCGACGACGAGAAGTTGCGAGACCTTGGGCGCCGCTTCCATGATCTCCACGCAGTCCACGGCGAGTTGCCCGGGCCGTATCGTCCGCGGTGCGCGGGTCATCACGTCGAAGACCGGGACCGCGGCCACATCGCGCACGCGATCAAGGCAGCGGCGCAGATCGCCGTCGGTGAAGATTCCCGCCACCTTGCCGTCGTTGTCGACGATCACGGTCATGCCCATCCCCTTCCGGCTCATTTCGACGATCGCGTCGCCCAGCGACGCGTCGACGCGCGACAGCGGCAGTGCCGTGCCGGTCCGCATCACATCCGATACGCGCGTCAGCAGCCGGCGGCCGAGCGCGCCGCCCGGGTGGGCACGCGCGAAGTCTTCGGCCGAGAAGCCGCGGGCGTCGAGCAGGGCCAGCGCCAGGGCATCGCCAAGCGCCAGGGCCGCCGTTGTCGACGCGGTCGGGGCGAGGCCGAGCGGGCAGGCCTCGGTGTCGACTGCGGCGTCGAGGTGGATGTCGGCGGCCTGCGCCAGCGAGCTTTGCTCGTTGCCGGTGAGCGCGATCAGGCGCGCGCCTTCGCGTTTGAGGTGCGGGGTCAGCGACACCAGTTCGTCGGTTTCGCCCGAGTTGGACAGCATCAGCACCACGTCGTCGGGCGTGATCATGCCAAGGTCGCCGTGTGACGCCTCCGCCGGGTGGACAAAGAACGCCGGTGTTCCGGTGGAGGCTAGCGTGGCCGCCAGCTTGCGGCCGACATGACCCGACTTGCCGATGCCGGAGACGACGACCCGCCCGCGGCAATTGAGGACCAGTTCGACCGCGGCCACAAACGGTTCGCCGAGGCGACCGGCGAGCGTGGTGATGGCATCAGCCTCGGTGGCCAATACCTGCCGCGCCAGCGCCAGCGCGCGCGCGGGTTCGACCACGATGCGGTCTGGGGCGCGCGGCGCCGCCGGCGAAGCGCGAAGATTCATGGCCAAAGTATAACCGTGGCCCCAGGCGGACGTTCGGCGAACCTGCGCGGTCCCGCCGTCGGCCTGCCTATATGATGGTGGGCAGCGGACGCGGCCATGATCGGGGGCCAGCCGTTACCATGGCGTGACCGCCGTCGCCGGAACCACGATGCCGCACACGCTTTCACTCATTCTTACGCTGCTCGCCGCTGCGGTGGTCGTGGTGGTGATCTGCCGTCTTCTCCGCCTGCCGCCGATTCTGGGGTATCTGGCGGTCGGCGTGGCCCTGGGGCCGCATGCGCTGGCGTGGGTCCCCAACGACGACACTACACGCTACCTGGCCGAGTTCGGCGTCGTCTTCCTGATGTTCTCGATCGGTCTGGAGTTCAGCCTGGCTCGACTGCACGCGATGCGCCGGGCGGTGTTCGGTCTCGGGCTGGCCCAGGTCGCGATCACGACGTTGGGAGCGATGGCGGTCCTGCACTTCTTCGGCGCGGGTTGGCAATCCGGCCTGGTGCTTGGCGGCGCGCTGGCGATGAGTTCGACGGCAATCGTGTCGAAGATGCTGACGGAGAGGATGGAGCTGCCCAGCGCCCATGGCCGCGATGTGATGGGCATCCTGCTCTTCCAGGACCTTGCGGTCATCGCCTTCATCATCGTCATACCATCGCTCGGACAGCCGGCGCCCGACCTTGCCTGGGCGCTGCTGATCGCCGCCATGAAGGCCGCCGCGGCGCTGACGCTAATCCTGTACCTCGGGCAGAAGCCGATGCGAGCGTGGTTCCACGTGGTCGCGCGGCAGCGCTCGTCGGAACTTTTCGTGCTGAACGTGCTGCTGGTGACCCTCGGACTCGGCGCGCTCACCGAATTGATGGGCCTGTCCTTGGCGCTCGGTGCGTTCCTGGCCGGCATGCTGATCGCGGAAACCGAATACCGCTATCAGGTGGAAGAGGACATCAAGCCGTTTCGCGACGTGCTCCTGGGCTTGTTCTTCATCACCGTGGGCATGGCCCTCAACCTTGCCGAGGTGTTCGACAATTTCGGCTGGGTTCTCCTGCTGCTCGTCATTCCCGTGTTGGCGAAGTTCGTGCTGATTGTGGTGCTTGCACGCGCCTTCAACGCACCGCTCCCGACGGCGTTGCGCACCGGCTTCTATCTGGCGCAGGCGGGAGAGCTGGCCCTGGTGATGCTGGCGCTGGCCAACCGCGACGCGATCGTGCCAGCGGCGTTGCTGCAGCCGGTGCTGGCGGCGATGATCATTTCCATGTTCACCGCGCCGCTCGTGATCCAGTTCGGCGAGCCACTGGTGCGCAAGTTCACGGCCAACGACTGGCTGGCGCGTGCGGCGCAACTGACGCAGATCGCCGCGCTGACGATGTCGCGGCAGGACCACATCATCATCTGCGGCTATGGGCGCAGCGGCCAGAACCTCACGCGCCTGCTTGAAGCCGAGGACATCGTTTGCGTCGCGCTCGATTCCGATCCGCAGCGTGTCCGAGGGGCGGCCGCCTCCGATGGCAGCACCGTCGTATTCGGCGATGCCAGCCGGCGCGAGGCTTTGCTCGGAGCGGGTCTCGCCAAGGCCCGGGCCGTCGCGATCACCTTTGCCGACACGCCCGTGGCACTGAAGATCATTCATCACGTGCATCAGGTGCGGCCCGACTTGCCGGTGATCGTGCGCACGCTGGACGAAAGTGAGATCGAACGCCTGCTCGCGGCGGGTGCCACTGAAGTGGTGCCGGAGGTCCTGGAAGGCAGCCTGATGATGGCGTCGCAGTCGCTGATGCTGCTTGGCGTCCCGCTCAATCGTGTCCTGCAGCGGATCCGCACGGTCCGCGAGGAGCGCTACGGCCTGTTCCGGGGCTTCTTCCACGGCATTACGGATGCCGCCGATGCAGCCGAAAACCTGCAGCCGCGCCTGCACACGGTGGTGCTCTCGGACCGTGCCAACGCAGTGGGCAAGCAGCTCGACGCGCTCGACCTCGCCGGGCTGGTCGAAGTCACGGGTGTGCGTCGTCGTGGTGCGCGTTCGTTGCGACCGCCACCCGACTGGTGCTTCGAGGCGGGCGACGCCGTGGTGCTCCTGGGCCGCCCGGACCGGCTGGCCGCCGCGGAGGAGCGGTTGTTGCGGGCCTGAGGCTTGCGCCGGTTCAGGTCGAGGCTTGGTGTTGCCTGCCGGCAGGGCAGGCGGTCGCGGCAGTGCAACTCGCGGGCCCGGCAAAACCGAATAGAGGGCCTGCCCGCCGCGCCGCCACAACCGCAGCACCTTGGACACAACAAAATCGCTGGTGTCGAACCCTAACTGACCGCGGGTCATTGCGGCTTGCGAGAGTGTACGGCTACAATCGCTGTCCATTTCCGTCAGGACTCCCCGCTTGTCAAGTGCAATGCCGCAATCTGCCGGAGCAAGTGCGTCGGCGTCTCCCAATGCTGTCGAAATGGCCGGCGTCACGTACGGCTACGACCCCGCACGCCCCGTGCTCACGGGCATCGACATGACGATCCCGCGCGGCAAGGTGGTGGCGATCATGGGGGGGTCCGGCTGCGGCAAGACCACACTGCTGCGCCTGATCGGCGGACAGATTCGCGCGCAGGCGGGAACCGTGATGGTCGACGGACAGGACGTCGCTGGGCTCGACCGCGACGGCATGTTTGCATTGCGGCGCAAGATCGGGATGCTGTTCCAGTTCGGCGCGCTGTTCACCGATCTCACCGTCTTCGAAAATGTCGCGTTCCCGATACGCGAGCACACCGACCTGCCCGAAACGCTCATCCGCGACCTCGTGACGATGAAGCTGCACGCAGTGGGCCTGCGCGGCGCCGCGACGCTGCGACCGGCTGAACTTTCCGGCGGCATGGCGCGACGCGTGGCGCTGGCCCGCGCGGTGGCCCTGGACCCGATGCTGGTGCTGTACGACGAGCCTTTTGCCGGGCTCGACCCGATCTCGCTGGGAGTGGTCGGACAGCTGATCCGCCAGCTCAACGATGCTCTCGGCAGCACATCCATCGTGGTCACTCACGACGTCTACGAATCGCTGAAGATCGTCGACTACATGTATTTCGTTTCGGCGGGCCGCATCATCGCCCAGGGCACCCCCGCGGAAGTGCGCGACTCCACCGACCCATTTGTTCGCCAGTTCGTCGACGGCGAACCCGATGGCCCGGTGCCGTTTCACTACCCGGCGCGTCCCTACGCCGACGAGTTCACCGCCCGTGTTGCCTAGCGCGCTCGCCTCCGGATTTCGCCGCGTCGGCGCGGGAACGCTGCAGGCGATCACGCGCATCGGTTTCGCCACGCGTTTCTTCGTCGCGGTATTGCGGCAGACGCCGGCAGCGATCCGGCGCATCCAGCTCACGTTGCGCGAAATATACTTCGCCGGCGTGCTGTCGCTCGTCGTCATCATGGTGTCCGGCCTCTTCGTCGGCATGGTTCTGGGGCTGCAGGGCTACGACACGCTCAATCGCTATGGTGCGGGCGATTCGCTCGGTATCTTCGTCGGATTGTCGCTGGTGCGGGAACTCGGTCCAGTGGTTGCCGGTCTGTTGTTTGCCAGCCGCGCGGGCAGTGCGATCACGGCCGAGATCGGCCTCATGAAGACCACTGAACAATTGTCCGCGATGGAGATGATGGCGGTGGATCCGCTGGCCCGGATCATCGCGCCGCGATTCTGGGGCGGCGTGATTTCGATGCCGCTGCTCGCCGCGCTGTTCTCCGTCATGGGCGTATTCGGGGCGTACATCGTCGGCGTTCGTCTCATCGGCGTCGACAACGGCACGTTCTGGGGCAACATGCAGGCCGGCATCGATTTCTGGCCGGACGTGACTAACGGCATCATCAAGAGCTTCGTGTTCGGTATTGCGGTAAGCCTCATTGCCGTCTTCGAGGGCTTCGATGCCAAACCCACGGCCGAGGGCGTTTCGTCGGCCACCACGCGCACGGTCGTCGGCGGGTCGCTCGCGATCCTCGCGCTTGATTTCGTCCTCACCGTCTTCATGTTCCGCGGCATCGGGTAGCACGCGATGCCGCGTCGGGGAATTGCACCATGAATCGTTCCACCATCGACCTCTGGGTTGGCATCTTCGTCACCATCGGCGTCGGCGCCATCGTGTTCCTCGCCCTCAAGGTGGGCAATCTCACGTCGCTCAATGCCCAGCCCAGCTACAGGCTCGAGGCGCGTTTCGACAACATCGGCGGGCTGAAACTCCGGGCGCCGGTGAAGGCCGCCGGCGTGGTCGTGGGTCGGGTCGCCGGCGTCAGCCTCGATCCCAAGACCTACCAGGCGGTGGTCGCGCTCAATGTCGAGAAGGGTTACGAATTCTCGAAGGACACCATTGCCTCCATCCTTACCTCCGGTCTCCTGGGCGAGGTCTACATCGGACTCGATGCGGGCGGCGATCCGCAAATGCTCGTGGCCGATGGACGCATCGCCAAGACGCAGTCGGCCGTCGTGCTCGAGAAGCTGATCAGCCAGTTCATGTTCGACAAGGCTTCCTCCGGGAGCACCAAGTGAATCGATCCATCGATGTTCGGCGCGCGATCGGCCTGCTGGCCGTGGCGGCCACGCTGGTTCTATCCGGTTGCGCCACAACAGGTGGTGGCCGCGCCTACGATCCTTTCGAACCGGTCAACCGGGCGATGTACGCGATCAACGAGCCGATCGACAAGAACCTGATCAAGCCGGTCGCGCAGGCCTATGTCGATTATGTGCCGTCGGTCATTCGCACGGGCATCAGCAACTACTTCAACAACATCGACGACCTCTTTTCCGCGTTGAACGGCCTCCTGCAGGGCAAGCTCGACAAGGCGGGCAACGACATGGGCCGGGTTATGATCAACACGTTCCCCGGCATCCTCGGCCTGATCGACGTCGCGTCCGATCTTGGCATTCCACGGGGCAACGAAGACTTCGGCCAGACCTTCGGCTACTGGGGCCTCCCGCAGGGTCCCTACCTGTTCGTGCCACTCTTCGGGCCAACGACGGTGCGCGACGGCACAGGCTTCGTGTTGCGGGTGCTGTGGTCGCCTACCACCGAGATTCCGGACGTCGCGGTGCGCAATGTGATCTACGGCCTGGGCGGCCTCGACCTGCGTGCCCAGGCCCTGGGTGCCACGTCGCTGATCGACGAGGCTTCGCTCGATCCCTACACCTTCGTGCGCCGCGCCTACCTGCAGCGGCGCGAATATCTTGTTTACGACGGCAATCCGCCGCCACCAAAGGACGATGAATGAAGACGTGGCTACACGCCGTGCGGTGGTTCACCGCGATGAATCTGATGCTGTTGCTCGCGCCTGCCGCATGGGCGCAGGAGGCGCCCGACGCGCTGGTCAAGCGCGTCGCCAACGAAGTGCAGCAGATCGTGAAGACCGATCCCAAGGTGCAGGCGGGTGACCAGCAGCGCATCCGCGAAGTGATCGAAACCAAGCTCCTGCCCAACTTCGACTTCGAGAGAATGACGGCGTTGGCCATGGGGCGCAACTGGCGGCAGGCAACGCCCGAGCAGCAGAAGCAGTTGATCGAACAATTTCGCGCGTTGCTGGTGCGTACCTATTCCGGCGCCTTGTCGCAATACCGTGACCAGGTGATGGAATTCAAGCCGATGCGCGGCGATCCCAATGCCACGGATGTCACCGTGCGTTCCGAAGTGATCCGCACCGGCCAGGTGCCGGTACAGATCGACTACGGCATGATCAAGACCGCCGGCGGCTGGAAGGTCGCCGACGTGGTGGTCGGCGGCATCTCGCTCGTCACCAACTATCGCGACGAATTCAACGAGCAAATCAAGAACGGCGGCATCGACGGCCTGATCAAGACGCTCTCCGCCAAGAACCAGGGCCTCAAGTGACCATGGAAGCCAACGGCGCGCAGGGCACGTTTGCCGTCGATGGCGACCGCTGGCGCTTTGCGGGCCAGCTTGTGTTCGGCGATGCTGCGGCGGTGTTCAGCGCCATGGAAAGCATGCCGCTGCCCGCGTCCGGAGTCGTCGATTTCAGCGGCCTTGCCCATGCCGATTCGTCGGCGCTGGCGGTGCTGCTGGCGCTGAAGCGCCGGGCGGCGGCCGAACACGCGCCATTGCAGTTCGTCGCGATGCCTGCCGTGCTGCAGTCGCTTGCGCGCGTCTACGATATCGAAGCGGTGCTGGCCGCCTGAAACCGGCGGCCCGCAGGGGCGCGCTTTCGTCGTCCATCCGCACCATCGTCGCCATGCCGAACGCCGCTGTTGAAATCGTCGACCTTGCCCGCCGCTTTGGCACGGTGCAGGCGCTGGACGGGGTCAGCCTGAACGTGGCGCAGGGCGAATTCTTCGGCTTGCTCGGACCCAACGGTGCAGGCAAGACGACGTTGATCTCCATCCTGGCCGGCTTGACGCGCGCGGACCGCGGCAGTGCCAGCGTGCTGGGCCACGACGTGGTGCGCGACTTCCGCGAGGCGCGTCGCAACCTGGGCGTGGTCCCGCAGGAACTGGTGTTCGATCCGTTCTTCACGGTTCGCGAGACGCTCGAGTTCCAGGCCGGCTATTTCGGCCTGCGCAAGCAGGGGGACTGGATCGACGAGATCCTGCACCATCTCGACCTCACCGCGAAGGCCAGTGCCAACATGCGCGCGCTTTCCGGTGGCATGAAGCGGCGAGTGCTCGTCGGCCAGGCACTGGTGCACAAGCCGCCCGTGATCGTCCTCGACGAGCCCACGGCGGGCGTGGATGTCGAATTGCGGCAGAACCTGTGGACCTTTATCCGCAAGCTCAATACCGATGGACACACGATCATCCTGACCACGCACTACCTCGAAGAGGCGGAGGCGCTGTGCGGTCGCATCGCGATGCTGAAGGCGGGGCGCGTGGTAGCGCTCGATACCACGGCCAACCTGCTATCGCGCTTCGCCGGACTCACATGTCGGCTGGTCGTCTCCCGCGTGCCGGCGGCATGGCAGGATCGCATCGTACGGCGTGACGGGCGCAACGTGCATGTCGGGCTTGATTCCCACGCGCAACTCGAATCGTTGCTCGCTTCGTTGCGCGAGGAAGGCATCGCGATCGAGGAAATGGCCCTGGCCGAAACGGACCTGGAGCAGGTATTCCTGCGCATCATGAAGCAGCCCGAAGCCATGGACGAGATGCATACATGATCGGTCCGGCGCAAGGCATGGGTTACGGCTGGGTCACGCTCTTCTACAAGGAAGTGCTGCGCTTCTGGAAGGTGGCCTTCCAGACGATCGCGGCGCCGGTTTTGTCGGCGCTGCTGTACCTGCTGATCTTCTCGCACGTGCTGGAAGGTCACGTCACGATGTACGACGGCCGCGTCAGCTACACGTCGTTCCTGGTGCCCGGTCTCGTGATGATGGCGGTGCTGCAGAATTCCTTCGCCAACTCGTCGTCATCGCTGATCCAGTCCAAGATGTCCGGCAACCTGATTTTCGTGCTGCTGCCGCCGTTGTCGGCGCTGGATCTCTTTGCCGCCTATGTGCTGGGTGCGATGGTGCGCGGGATCGCAGTGGGTGCCGGGGTGTACATCGTCACTGTGCTGTTCAATCCGGGCCTGCTGGTGCTGCCCAGGCCTTTGTGGGCGCTTGCCTTCGTGTTCCTCGGCAGCGCGATCCTGGCGGTGCTGGGCCTGCTGGCCGGGCTGATGGCGGAAAAATTCGACCAGCTGTCCGCGTTCCAGAATTTCATCATCATGCCGCTCACATTCCTGTCCGGCGTGTTCTATTCGATCCATTCGCTGCCGCCGTTCTGGCAAACACTGTCGCATTTCAACCCCTTCTTTTATATGATCGACGGCTTCCGCTACGGATTCTTCGGCATCGCGGACGTCGCGCCGGCGTGGAGCCTTGCGATCGTCACGCTCTCGGCGCTGGCATTGTCGGCGCTCACCTTGAAACTGCTCGGCAGCGGCTGGAAGCTGCGTCCCTAGGAAACTGCAACCATGGTCACACCCGAATCAATCCAGGTCTCGCTTGAGGCGGGCCTCCCTTGCGACCACGTCGAGGTTTCCGGCGACGGCGCGCATTTCGAAGCCGTCATCGTCTCGGCGGCCTTCGCAGGCCTCTCGCGCGTGCGCCAGCACCAGCTTGTCTACGGCGCGCTGGGCGACCGTATGCGCGAGGAAATCCACGCGCTCTCGATGCAGACGTTCACGCCGGCGCAATGGGCGGAGCGCGCGCGTGGATAAGTTGCGGATCAAGGGTGGGTCGCCGCTCAGCGGCGAAGTGCGCGCTTCCGGCGCGAAGAACGCCGCGTTGCCCATCCTGTGCGCAGCGTTGTTGTCGCCCGAGCCCCTTCATCTCACCAACGTGCCGCGACTGAAGGACGTCGCGACGATGGAAGCCTTGCTCGCGCAGATGGGGGTGCGCCTTGACGCGCGCACCCCCGGCGCGGTCCTGCTCGATGCTGCGCGCATCGACTGGCCGCTGGCCCCCTACGAGCTCGTGAAGACGATGCGGGCGTCGATCCTGGCGCTCGGCCCGCTGCTGGCGCGCTGCGGCGAAGCGCGGGTGTCGCTGCCCGGCGGCTGCGCGATCGGCCTGCGGCCGGTGGACCAGCACGTGAAGGGGCTGACCGCGATGGGCGCCGAGATCGACCTCGAACATGGCTATATCAACGCGCGCGGCCGGTTGCGCGGCGCCGACATCGTGTTCGACATGGTCACCGTCACCGGCACCGAAAACCTCATGATGGCGGCGACGCTCGCCGATGGCGTCACGGTGCTTGAAAACGCCGCACGCGAGCCGGAAGTGATCGATCTCGCGCAATGCCTCATTGCCATGGGCGCGAAGATCGGTGGCGCCGGCACCGACCGCATCACGATCGAAGGTGTGGCGCAGCTGCACGGCGCGGCGCACGCGATCATGCCCGACCGCATCGAAACCGGCACCTTTCTTGCCGCCGTCGCGGCCGCCGGCGGCGACGTCACGATTACCGGGACGCAACCCGACTCGCTGACCGCGGTGATCGACAAGCTGCGCGAAGTCGGCGCCGAGATCGCCATCGACGGTGATCGCATCCGGGTACGCCGCGATGGGAGCCTGCACGCCGTCAACGTGCGCACGGCGCCCCATCCGGGATTCCCCACCGACATGCAGGCGCAATTCATGGCGCTGGTCACGCGCGCGAACGGCACTGCCGTGATCACCGAAACGATCTTCGAGAACCGGATGATGCACGTCCAGGAATTGCGTCGCCTCGGCGCCGACATCGAGGTCGAGGGCAACGCCGCCGTGGTCAAGGGTGTGGGCAAGCTCACCGGTGCCGACGTGATGGCCACCGACCTGCGTGCCTCGGCGTGCCTCGTCATCGCCGGACTCATTGCCGAAGGCGACACCACGATCGACCGCATCTATCACCTGGACCGGGGCTACGAGCGCATCGAGGAAAAGCTTTCCGGACTGGGCGCACGCATCGAGCGGGTCCGGTAACAGCGGCGGCAAACGCATGGCCACGCCGCACGACGAACTCGCCGCGTCCCCGCTCGGTCACGCCACCGACTATCCGGATGCTTACGATCCGGCGCTGCTGTTCCCCGTCGCCCGCGCGCCGCAGCGTGAAAATATCGGCATCGCCGATGTGCTGCCTTTCGCGGGCGCAGACGTCTGGACCGCCTTCGAACTGACCTGGCTCGATCACCATGGCAAACCGGCCATCGCCATCGCCTCCTTCGAAGTGCCGGCCACATCCCCGGCCATTGTCGAGTCGAAATCGGTGAAGCTGTACCTGGGGGCATTTGCCCAAACGCGTTTCCGCGATGCCGTTGCCGTCGCTGCCGTCATCGAGGGCGACATCACCCGGGCCACGGGCGCCGCCGTGCGCGTGGCGCTGACGTTGCCCGCCCATTTCCCCGGGTTGCGTCTCGCCGCCATGGAAGGTGAAAGCCTCGACGCGCTGCCGCTCGACATCGACCGCTACGAACTCGATCCATCGGCGCTGGGGGTGACCGGAGGCATGGCGGCCGAAACGTTGCGTACGGATCTCTTCCGGTCGGTGTGTCCCATCACGGGGCAGCCCGACTTCGCCTCCGTGGCCATCCGCTATACCGGGCCGCGCATCGACCGCACCGGATTGCTGCGCTATCTCGTGTCCTATCGATGCCATGCCGGATTCCACGAGCATTGTGTCGAGCGCATCTTCGTCGACTTGCAGCGCGTTTGCGGCTGCGCGACGTTGTCGGTCGCGGCGCGCTTCACGCGTCGCGGCGGCGTCGACATCAATCCGTGGCGTGCCAGCATCGGGCTGCCGCCTCCCGTTGACGCGCGCATGGCTCGCCAATGAGCGACGCCATCACCGCCATTCGCGGCGCGCTGATCGACTTTCGCGCCGACCCGCTGGTCGACGGCATGGTGGCCGCCCGGCGATACGAGCCCGACGGTGTCGTCGCGATGGCGGGCGGGCGGGTGATGGCCAGCGGAGCCGCGGCAGAGGTTCTGCCGACACTGCCCCCCGGCACGCCGGTGACCACCTACGCCAACGCGTTGATAACTGCCGGCTTCATCGACAGTCATGTCCACTACCCGCAACTGCCCGTGATCGGGGCCGGCGGCAAGCCACTGCTCGAATGGCTCTCCACGTATACGTTTCCCGCCGAGGAGCGCTACGCCGACTCGACGTATGCGCGCGTGGTGGCGCGCCGCTATCTCGCGGAGAACCTGCGCAACGGCATCACCACGGCCGCGGTGTTCTGTACCGTGCATCGCGCGTCGGCCGACGTTCTATTCGAGGAGGCCCACGAATTGGGCCTGCGACTGATCGCCGGCAAGGTGCTGATGGACCGCAACGCACCGTCAGGCCTCCTCGATACGGCACAGGCGGGCTACGACGATTCGAAGGCATTGCTCGAGCACTGGCACGGCAAGGGGCGGCTGGCCTACGCGATCACGCCCCGCTTCGCAGTCACCTCCACGCCGGCGCAGATGGATGCGGCTGGCGCGCTGAAGCGCGAGTTTCCCGACGCGTATGTACAGTCGCACATATCCGAGAACCTGGCCGAGGTGGCGCTGGTGCGGCGCATGTTTCCCGAGGCATCGTCCTACCTCGATGTGTACGCGCGTCATGGCCTGACGGGACCGCGCACCATCTATGGCCACGGGGTGCATCTCGCGGAGGCCGATTTCGCATTCCTGCATGAAACGCAGACGGCCATCGCGCATTGCCCGACATCGAACAATTTCCTCGGCAGCGGACTCTTTCAACTGGCCGACGCCACACAGGCCGCGCGCCCGGTGCGGGTGGGGCTGGCTACGGATCTGGGTGGCGGCACCAGCTTCTCGATGCTGCGCACGATGCAGGCGGCATACGAGGTCGCGGCGCTCGCCGGCTTTCCGGTGGCCCCTTCGGTCGCGCTGTATCTCGCCACGCGTGGCGCGGCGCGCGCACTCGATGTCGAAAGGCAGGTGGGCAGCCTCGGGGTGGGCATGGAGGCGGACGCCACGGTGCTCGACCTCCATTCCACGCCCATCCTCGACTTCCGGATGCGCCACGCCCGCGACATCGACGAAGTCCTCGCCATCCAGATGGCATTGGGCGACGACCGCGCGATCCGTGCCACCTACGTCGCCGGCCGGCTGGCATGGGACCGCGACGCGGCGACCTGATCGCCTTCCCTATCCCTCACGCCGCCCGCAGGTTGGGTGCGACCGCTACCGCTACCGCTTCCGCGCGAGGACGCAACCTGGCCTGGGTGGCGGGGCGGAAAGCCTTGCCTACGGTAGAATCGACATCCGTCCCGCTCCCGGCAAACTGCCTTACCCGCGGTACTCACATGTCCACGCTGACCATTGCCCTGGCCAAGGGCCGCATCCTCGACGAAACGCTGCCGCTCTTCGCGCAGGCGGGGATCGTCTCGGTCGACGATCCGGAAACGTCGCGCAAGCTCGTGCTGGCCACCAACCGGGTCGACGTGCGGTTTCTTGCCGTGCGGCCCACGGACGTGCCCACCTACGTCCAGTACGGCGCGGCCGACGCCGGTGTCGCGGGCAAGGATGTGCTGCTGGAGCACGGTGGCGACGGCCTCTACCAGCCGCTCGATCTCGGCATCGGCCGCTGCCGTCTGGTCGTGGCCACGCGCCGTTCCTGCGACTGGTCGGCCATGATGCAGCGTGGCGGGCGCATTCGCGTGGCCACCAAGTACGAGCGCACCGCCCGCGAGCACTTCGCCGCCAAGAGCATGCATGTGGACGTGATCAAACTTTACGGCTCGATGGAACTCGCGCCGCTGGTGGGGCTCGCCGACGCGATCGTCGATCTCGTGTCCACGGGCAATACGTTGAAGGCCAACGACCTCGTCGTGGTCGAGGACATCATGCCGATTTCGTCCCGGCTGATCGTGAATCCCGGCGCGCTCAAGCTGAAGCGCGCATTGGTGCAGCCGCTGATCGAAGCCCTGGCTGCCGCCGCGGCCGCCGGCAGCGCGCACCTGCACACTGACGCGGCAGCCTGACATGGCGCCGCTGACCATGCGCCGCCTCGATGCGGCGGACCCCGGTTTCGATCGCGTGCTGGAGACGCTGATCGCGTTCGAGAGCGCGCAGGATGCGGACGTCGACGCCACGGTCGCCTCGATCATTACGGATGTGCGCACGCGCGGTGACGTCGCGGTGCTGGAATATACGCAGAAGTTCGACCGCCTCAATGCGCCCAGCGTGTCCGCGCTTGAAATCTCCATCGGCGACATGGCGCGCGCGTATGCCGACCTCCCCGCCGCGCCACGGGCGGCGTTGTCCGAAGCCGCGCGGCGCGTGCGCGCCTTTCATGAACGACAAAAATCCGCTGACTGGAGCATCACCGAAGCGGATGGCACCGAGTTGGGACAACGAGTCACGCCGCTCGATCGCGCCGGCATCTACGTGCCCGGCGGCAAGGCGGCCTATCCGTCGTCGGTGCTGATGAATGCCATTCCCGCCAACGTGGCGGGTGTGCGCGAAATCATCATGGTGGTACCCACACCTGATGGGGTGCGCAATTCGCTGGTGCTGGCAGCGGCGCATCTGGCCGGTGTCACGCGCGCCTTCACGATCGGCGGCGCGCAGGCCGTGGCCGCATTGGCCTACGGGACGCAGACGGTGCCGGCCGTGGACAAGATCTGCGGACCGGGCAACGCCTTTGTCGCGGCCGCGAAACGACGCGTGTTCGGCGTGGTCGGCATCGACATGGTGGCCGGCGTGTCGGAAATCCTGATCATTGCCGACGGCACCGCCAACCCGGATTGGCTTGCCGCGGATCTCTTCTCGCAGGCGGAACACGACGAGATGGCGCAGGCGATCCTGCTGTCGCCCGACGCCGCGCTGCTGGATGCGGTCGAGCGGAGCGCGGCGCGGTTGCTGGACGAAATGCCGCGTGCGGCCATCATCCGGGCATCCCTGGCCGGTCGCGGCGCGCTGATCCGCACGCGCGACCTGGCGCAAGCCTGTGCGATCGCCAACCGGATCGCGCCGGAGCATCTCGAACTGGCCGTGGCGAATCCCGAGGCTCTGCTGCCGCAGATCCGGCACGCTGGCGCCATCTTCATGGGGCACCACGCGTCGGAGGCGCTGGGCGATTATTGCGCCGGGCCGAACCACGTGTTGCCCACCGGACGCACGGCGCGGTTTTCCTCGCCGCTGGGCGTGTACGATTTCGAGAAGCGCACGAGCGTGCTGCGCGTGACGCAGGCGGGGGCGCAGACACTGGGCCCGATCGCCGCGGAGTTGGCGCGTGGCGAGGGCCTGCCGGCGCATGCGCGATCGGCGGAACTTCGCCTGTCCTCCAGGCAAGGAGATTCGTGATGGCGAAGGTCATGGCAATGTACGGGCAGCCGGCCGATCCGGCATCATTCGATCGTTACTACTACTCGACGCATGTGCCGCTGGCCAAGACGGTCCCCGGCCTGCGCAACTACGAAGTGACCACGGGCCTTGTCATGACGCCGACCGGCGCATCGCCGTGGTACCTGGTGGCGACGCTGACTTTCGATTCGATGGCGGCCGTGCACGCAGCGCTGGCCTCGCCCGAAGGGCGGGCCACGGCCGCGGACCTCGGCAACTTCGCCACGGGCGGCGTCGACCTGCTGCTGGCCGACACGCGCACGTTATGAACGATCCGCGACCACCCCGCAACGCGGCCCCCGCCGCCGATGTCGCCGCTCGGGTGCAGGCGATCGTGCGCCCGGAGATTCGCGCGATCGGCGCCTACCACGTCGCCAACGCCGACGGCATGATCAAGCTCGACGCCAACGAGAATCCGCACGGCCTTTCCGCCGAGGGGCGCGCCCGCATGGCGGCTGCGGTAGCCAACGTGCCTGTCAATCGCTATCCCGACGGCGGCGGTGACGCGGTCAAGGCGGCGCTGCGCCGCCACCTGCAGCTCGATCCTGATGCCGCACTGGTGCTGGGCACGGGGGCTGACGAGCTGCTGCAACTCATCACCGCCGTGATCGCGCGACCGGGCGCCGTGGTGCTCGCGCCCGATCCCACGTTCGTGATGTACCGGCTCTATGCGCTCTTTGCCAACCTGCGCTATGTAGGCGTGCCGCTGCGTGCCGATTTCACGCTCGACATCGACGCGATGCTGGGGACAATCGCCGCGGAACAGCCGGCGCTGGTATGGCTGCCGTCGCCCAACAATCCGACCGGCAACGCGTTCGCGCCCGCGGCTCTCGAGCGGATCATCCGCGCCGCCCCGGGGCTGGTTGTGCTGGACGAGGCCTACCAGGCCTTTGCCGATGATACCTTCCTGCCCCGCGTGCTCGACTTCCCCAACCTGGTGCTGGTCCGCACGCTGTCCAAGGTGGGGATGGCCGGCATCCGGCTCGGCTACGCCGTGGGCCACCCGGCGTGGATTGCGGAGATCGACAAGGTGCGTTCGCCCTACAACGTCAATGCGCTGACACAGGCCGTGGTGCCGGTGCTGCTCGACCATGCTGCCGAGCTCGACGCGCAGGTGCTGCTGATTTGCCGTGAACGCGACCGGGTGCTGGCCGCGCTGCGGGACATGCGCCGCGTCACCGTCTTCCCCACCCATGCCAATTTCTTCGTGATCCGGGTGCCGGATGCGCCGCATTGGTTTGCGACATTGCGCGACGCGGGCATACTGGTGAAGAATCTCCACGGGGCGCACCCGCTGCTCGAGCATTGCCTGCGTATCACCGTGGGCGCGCCTTCCGAAAACGACGCCCTGTTGGCGGCCCTCGAACGCTACGCATGAATGCACCCACCGAATCCGTCCCCCGCAGCGCGACCATCGAGCGCAATACGGCGGAAACGCAGATCAAGGTCGATTTGAACCTCGACGGCACCGGTCGCGCCGACCTCGCCACCGGCGTGCCTTTTCTCGACCACATGCTCGACCAGGTCGCGCGCCACGGCATGGTGGACTTGACCGTGCGCGCCAACGGCGACCTGCACATCGACGGCCATCACACGGTCGAGGACATCGGCATCACGCTCGGGCAGGCCTTCCGCGCCGCCATCGGCGACAAGAAGGGCATCGTCCGCTACGGCCATGCCTACGTGCCGCTGGACGAGGCGCTTTCGCGCGTGGTGATCGATCTCTCCGGCCGGCCAGGGCTCGAATTCCACGTGCCGTTCACGCGCGCGATGATCGGCACCTTCGACGTCGACCTGGCGCACGAATTCTTCCAGGGCTTCGTCAATCACGCACAGGTCACGCTGCACGTTGACAACCTGCGTGGCGACAACGCCCATCACCAGGCCGAGACGGTGTTCAAGGCTTTCGCCCGTGCGTTGCGCATGGCGGCCACGCGCGACCCGCGTGCCGCCGGCGTGCTCCCCTCCACCAAGGGTGCCCTGTAACGCCCTTGCAGTTTCGTTTCTTCGGGTTCCGCGATGATCGTCGTTGTCGACTATGGCATGGGCAACCTGCGCTCGGTAGCCAAGGCGCTGCAGCATGTCGCGCCCGGCGCGGAAGTGGTCGTTTCCGCGGACCCCGCCACCATCCTCGCGGCGACGCGAATCGTGCTGCCCGGGCAGAGCGCGATGCCCGACTGCATGGCTGGCCTCGAGTCCAGCGGACTCAAGGCCACGGTACTCGAGGTCATGCGCGATCGTCCGTTCCTGGGCATCTGCCTTGGCATGCAGATGCTGTTCGACGACAGCGAGGAAGGCCCCACGGCCTGCCTGGGCGTGTTGCCGGGACGGGTGGTCCGCTTTCGCGACGAGCGGATGGTGTTGCGCGGCGAGCGCCTCAAGGTGCCGCATATGGGCTGGAGCCCGGTGCGCCAGGCGCGACCGCACCCGCTCTGGTCGGGCATCGAGGACGGCGCGCGGTTCTACTTCGCGCACAGTTTCTACCCGGAACCGGCGGATACCGGACTGACGGCGGGTACGGCCGACTATCCGGCGCCGTTTACTTGCGCCATTGCGCGGGCTAATATCTTCGCTACCCAGTTCCATCCGGAAAAGAGTCAACGCGCCGGTTTGGCGCTTCTCGCCAATTTCGTCGACTGGGACGGCCGGGCCTGACGGTCGTCCTCCTACCCAGACCCCTTCGGCTTCCCACCCAGTCGCTTCCGCAGCTCCCGCTGCCACCGCCATGCAAATCATTCCCGCCATCGACATCAAGGACGGCCACTGCGTGCGCCTGCGCCAGGGCGACATGCATGCAGTCACTGTGTTTTCGGAAGACCCAGCGGCCATGGCCCAACATTGGCTGGAGCAGGGCGCGCAGCGCCTGCACCTCGTCGACTTGAACGGTGCCGTCGCGGGCATCCCGAAGAACGAGTCGGTCATCCGTGAAATCGTCAGCGTGATTGGCGAGGACATCCCCATCCAGCTGGGTGGCGGCATCCGCGACCTCGACACGATCGAGCGCTATCTCGACGATGGGCTGACCTATGTCGTGATCGGCACGGCCGCAGTGAAGAATCCCGGTTTCCTGCACGAGGCGTGCTCCGCCTTTCCCGGTCACATCATCGTCGGACTCGACGCGCGCGAAGGCAAGGTTGCCACCGATGGCTGGTCGAAGATGACGGGGCACGATGTCGTGGATCTCGCCCGCAAGTTCGAGGACTACGGTGTTGAAGGCGTTATCTACACCGACATTGGGCGCGATGGCATGCTCTCCGGCATCAACATCGAAGCCACGGTGCGTCTCGCACGCGAGATCAAGGTGCCGGTGATCGCCTCCGGCGGACTGTCGTCGATGGCGGACGTCCGCGCGCTGGTGCAGTACGAAGCCGATGGCATCATCGGCGCCATTGCCGGCCGCGCGATCTACGAGGGCACCCTCGATTTCAAGGAAGCGCTCAAGGCAGCGGCGGGTAGCTGACCGCCAGCCATGGGCCTCGCCAAGCGCGTCATCCCCTGCCTCGACATCGCGGATGGCCGCGTCGTCAAGGGCATCAATTTCGTCAACCTGCGCGATGCCGGTGACCCGGTCGAGGTCGCGCGCCGCTATGACGAGCAAGGTGCCGACGAACTCACGTTCCTCGACATCAAGGCCAGCGTGGAGAATCGCGGCCTGCTGTATGAAATGATCGAGGCGGTGGCGGCGCAGGTCTTCATCCCGCTGACGGTAGGCGGCGGCGTCAACGCGGTCGAGGATGTACGCGCGCTGCTCAATGCCGGTGCAGACAAGGTCAGCATCAACACGGCGGGCGTGAAGAATCCCGATCTCTTCGGCGAAGCGGCGGCGCGATTTGGGGCGCAATGCATCGTGGCCGCCATCGACGCCAAGAAATGCGCGGTCGACCAGTGGCAGGTGTACATCCATGGCGGGCGCACGCCGACCGGCATCGACGTGATTGAGTGGGCAGAGGAAGTGGTGGCGCTGGGCGCCGGCGAAATCCTGCTGACCAGCATGGACCGCGACGGCGCCCGCACCGGCTTCGACCTGCGCCTGGTGCGCGCCGTGGCCGATGCGGTGGACGTGCCGATCATCGCCTCGGGTGGCGTGGGCTCGCTGCAGGACCTGGTCGACGGCATCCGCATCGGCGGCGCCGATGCCGTGCTGGCCGCCAGCATTTTTCATTACGGCGAATTCACCATCGCGCAGGCCAAGGCGGTGATGGCCGGCGCCGGCTTGGAGATGCGGTGAGCGAAGCGTGGCTCGACACGGTGCGCTTCAATGCCGACGGCCTCGTCGGGGCCATCGCGCAGGATGCAGGCTCGCTGCGCGTGCTGACGCTGGCGTGGATGAACCGCGAAGCGCTGCTGCAGACCGCGGCTACGCGCGAGGCGCATTACTGGTCGCGCTCGCGCCAAAAACTGTGGCGCAAGGGCGAATCGTCCGGATTCGTGCAGAAGATCCGCGAGATCCGGCTCGACTGCGACAACGACGCGGTGTTGCTGCTGGTCGACCAGGTGGGTGGCATTTCGTGCCATACCGGTCACGAGCGCTGCTTCTTCTTGAAGCTCGGCGACGGTGGCTGGCAGGATGTCGAGCCCGTGCTGCAGGACCCGAAGGCGATCTACGGCGATGGCTGATCGACTCACACCGGAGGACGTACTGGCACGCGTGGCGGCCACGATCGCGTCGCGCAAGGGCGCCGACGCGGGGTCATCCTACGTCGCCTCGCTGTTCGCGCGTGGCGACGACGCCATCCTGAAAAAAGTCGGCGAGGAAGCCACCGAAGTGGTTTTGGCCGCCAAGGGCAGCGACCCGGCCCGGATCACCGCCGAGGTGGCGGACCTGTGGTTCCACTGCCTCGTCCTGCTTGCCCACCATGGCCTCGGGCCTGCCGATGTGCTGGCCGAGCTGGCGCGGCGGGAAGGCGTTTCCGGCCACACAGAAAAGGCGGCGCGGCCGAAGTAAACGCGGGGGGCGATACAATGGGGGGTCTGGCGCACTCCCGGCCTCTCACGGAAACCCTCTTCCCATGCCGGCAACGGACCCCAATTGCATTTTTTGCCGTATCGTTCGCGGTGAAATTCCCAGCCGCAAGGTTTATGAGGACGACGACATGCTGGTGTTCCACGACATCCAGCCCGTGGCGCCGATCCATTTCCTGATGATTCCGAAGACGCATATTGCAACGATGTACGACGCCACGATCGCCGACGCGCCGGTGCTGGGCAAACTGCTGGCGATGGCGGGGCCGCTGGCGCGGCAGCTGGGTGCCGGCGACGGTTTTCGCACGATCATCAATACCGGGCGCGTGGGCCGGCAGGAAGTACAGCACATTCACATTCACGTCGTCGGCGGTCCGGAGCCACTGGGTCCGATGATCCTCCGACCAACGCACTGAAGGAGCACACCATGGGTGGCTTGAGTATCTGGCATTGGCTGATCGTTCTGGTGGTCGTCGTACTGATCTTCGGGACCAAGAAACTGCGCAACATCGGGCAGGACTTAGGCGGCGCCGTCAAGGGCTTCAAGGACGGCATGAAGACGGCCGACGACCCCAATGCGGCCAGCAGCACGGCGGCCGACGCGCCCGCGCAGCAGATCCCCGGCAAGACCATCGATGCCGAGATCAAGAAGGAAACCACGAAGTCCTGACCGCGCGAGCGGGCGCATACGGCCCGGTTTTGATGCAGCAGGCGTGCCACGGCTGCGCCATTGCAATACCCGGCGTGACCCGCACGCTTCCGGCATCGCTTCGCATGCACCACTGGCCCCATCATGTTCGATATCGGATTCTCTGAACTCGTCGTCGTCGCCGTCGTGGCGCTGATCGTCATCGGCCCCGAGCGGTTGCCGAAGGCGGCGCGCACGATGGGGCACTTGTTCGGCCGCCTGCAGCGCTACGTCAACGAGGTGAAGTCCGACATCAGCCGCGAGATGGAACTCGACGAATTGCGCAAGCTGCAGAAGGAAGTGCAGTCTGCCGCGCAGGATTTGAAGTCCTCGGTGGAAAGCGCCGCAAGCGACGCGCAAGCCGGTCTCAGGAGCGTGGAACAGCAACTGCAGGAAAATACCGTTGAATCTGCGGCCACCGACTCCGTGGCCGCCGACCCCACGGCCGTCGATCCCGCGACCGCCGATACGCGCACCGCATCGCTGTTCGAGTCATTGCCTCCGGCCGGAGAGCCTGGCGGCGAACTTGCGGATGCCACGCCCGCACCGCCGGCACGCCAATCGTCGCTGCCTGGCTTCGACAAGATCTAGCGTCCCCGGAAAGCGATGACCGACCCCAAGCCCCTCAGCGAGGTGCAGGAAACCTTCCTGTCGCATCTCTTCGAACTGCGCACCCGGCTCCTGCACGCGATCGTCGCGGTCGTGGTGGTACTGGTGTGCCTCTTTCCGTGGGCCAAGGAAATCTATGCGCTGCTGGCCGCGCCGCTGCTGCGCGCGCTCCCGCCGGGCGCCTCGATGATCGCCACCGACGTAACGGGCACCTTCCTGGTGCCGCTCAAGGTGACGTTGATGGCAGCGTTCGTGATCGCGCTGCCCTACGTGATGTGGCAGGCCTGGGCCTTTGTCGCTCCCGGCCTCTACCAGCACGAAAAGAAGCTGGTGGTGCCCGTCATCGTGTCGAGTTTCGTGTTCTTCCTGATCGGCATGGCCTTCGCGTATTTTTTCGTCTTCCCGGTCATGTTCGGATTCTTCGCCAGCTACACGCCGGCGGGCGTGCAGATGATGACGGACATCGACAAGTATCTGTCCTTCGTCCTGGGAATGTTCCTTGCGTTCGGAATGACTTTCGAAGTGCCGGTGATCGTGATCGTGTTGGTGCGGATGCGCGTGGTCAGTCTGGAGAAGCTGCGCTCGATCCGCTCCTACGTGATCGTAGGCGCATTTGTCGTTGGTGCCATCTTCACGCCGCCGGATGTGCTGTCGCAGCTCATGTTGGCCGTGCCGCTGTGGCTGCTCTACGAACTCGGGCTGTTCCTGGCACGCTTCATCAGCGAGCCGGCGAAAGACGGAGACGCCGAAGCGGATACCGACGACGCTGCCAAAACGCCGTAGGATCGATCACTGCGCGTCCGGCTTCGGTCGCTTGCCCACCAGCACGCTGATCTCGATGTCGAGGCCTTCGCGCAGCACGCGCACCTTGGCACTCGAACCCGGCGCCAATTCCGCGATGCGTGCCAGCAGTTGCGGCACGTTGTGGGTGGACTTGCCGCCGATCTCCAGCACCACGTCGCGCACCAGCATGCCCGCGCGTTCGGCCGGGCCGCCGCGCTGCACGTCGCCGATCACCACACCATCGAGCCGATTCAAGGCCAGTGACTTGGCCATCTCGGGCGTGAGCGGCTGCGGTACCACGCCCAGCCAGCCGCGCGTGACCTCGCCGTCGCGCACGATCTGCTCGAACACCGTGCGCGCCAGCGACACCGGGATCGAGAAGCCGATGCCGAGCGAGCCGCCGGATTGCGAATAGATCGTGCTATTGATGCCGATCAGGTTGCCGGCGGTGTCGATCAGCGCGCCGCCCGAGTTGCCCGGATTGATCGCCGCGTCGGTCTGGATGAAATCCTCGAAGCGATTCACGCCGAGATAGTTGCGGCCGAGCGCGCTGACGATGCCCAGCGTGACCGTGTTGCCCAGCCCGAACGGATTGCCGATGGCCAGCACGACATCGCCCACCTGCAGGCTGTCCGTCGCTGCGAAGGTCATCGCCGGCAGATCCTGGGCGTCCATCTTCAGCACGGCGAGATCGGATTCGGGATCGGTGCCGCGCACATGCGCTGCGACGCGGCGTCCGTCCGACAGCACGAGCTGGATGTCGTCCGCCCCCTGGATCACGTGGTGGTTGGTGAGCACGAATCCCTCGGAGGACACGATTACGCCCGAGCCGAGGCTGGTTTGCCGTCGCGCCGGGCTGCGGTCGAGATCGGGAAAGAAGCGCCTGAATACCGGGTCGTCGGCAAGCGGATTGCGCGACTTCACATCCTTGCTGGTGTAGATGTTGACGACCGCCGGCATCGCCTTGCGCGCGGCGTCGGCATACGAGGTGACGCGGGCGCCGGTAACGGGCGTTTGCGTTTCCTGCGTGACGATCACGTTGGCCACGCGACCACCGATGCGCTGCAACAGGTCGGGGCGCAAAGTCGAGACGATGAACAGCGCGGCCACGCACACCGTGCAGGCCTGGGCAAACAGAAGCCAGAATTTGCGCAACATGGGGCAAATTATAGAGCGGGCGGGGAGGAGGCGCTTGTCCCTGAAGCTTGCCCAACGCGGGGCAAAATGCGCGCAAGCGGCTGATTCACCATCGCTTTTCCACGTCAAACCGGAGCGGGGGCTTCCGAAGCGGTGCACAAATCCCGTATAATCCGCAGGTTTTGCGAACTTGTCGCGAAAACGGTGGCGCGCGCGGTGATATTCGGCGGGCCACCTTGTGTTTTAGCGCTCCTTGAGGTCTTCAAAGATGTCCGAAGCTGCGGCAGATCAAGCGGTTGATTCGAAAAAACGGCGGTTCCTGCTCGGAGCCACCGGTGTCGTCGGCGGCGTAGGCGCGGTCACCGCCGCCACGCCGTTCGTGATGTCGTTCTGGCCGTCGGCGCGCGCGCGCGCCGCCGGGGCGCCGGTCGAGGTCGACATCAGCAAGGTTGAGGCGGGTCAGCTCATCACCGTCGAATGGCGTGGCAAAGTCTGCTGGGTGCTGAACCGCACCAAGCCCATGCTCGCCTCGCTGCCCAAGCTCAACGACCGGCTGGCCGATCCCAATTCGGACGTGGACCATCAGCCCGCCAATTGCAAGAACGAGCATCGCTCGATCAAGGATTCGATGTGGGTCGCCATCGGCATCTGCACTCACCTGGGCTGCTCGCCCACGTTCCGACCGGATGTCGCGCCCGCTGACTTGGGCCCCGAGTGGATGGGCGGTTTCTTCTGCCCGTGCCACCAGTCGAAATTCGATCTCGCGGGACGCGTGTTCCGCGGCATGCCGGCCCCCACCAATCTCGTCATCCCGCCCTACAAGTTCCTGTCCGACGCCAAGATCGTGATCGGTGTCGGCTGACAGGCAGTTGCAGGCGGCGAGGGCAAGCAGCACGACCCCGGACCTCGCCGCGCCCTGGCGCGGGTCGAGAGACGGAACGGAATACTGACGGAGTGGATGGATGGACAAGATTCTTGGCTGGATCGACGCGCGATTTCCGCTGACCCAGTTGTGGGAAAGCCAGTGGGGCAAATACCCCGCGCCGAGGAATTTCAACTTCTGGTACTACTTCGGCTCGCTGGCGATGATGGTACTGGTGATGCAGATCCTCACCGGGATCTTCCTCACGATGAACTACAAGCCCGATGCCAAGGTTGCATTCGACTCGGTCGAATACATCATGCGCGACGTGGAGTGGGGCTGGCTCATCCGCTACATGCACTCCACCGGCGCGTCGATGTTCTTCATCGTCGTCTATCTGCACATGTTCCGCGGCCTGATGTACGGCAGCTACCAGAAGCCGCGCGAGCTCCTGTGGATCTTCGGCTGCCTCATCTACCTGGTGCTGATGGGCGAGGCCTTCTTCGGCTACCTCCTCCCGTGGGGGCAGATGTCGTTCTGGGGCGCGCAGGTGATCGTCAACCTGTTCTCGACGCTGCCCGTCGTCGGCGACGGGCTCGCGCTGTGGATCCGCGGCGATTTCACGATCTCCGACGTCACGCTCAACCGCTTCTTCGCGTTCCACGTGATCGCGTTCCCGTTGGTGCTGCTGGGCCTCGTCGCGGCACACCTCATTGCGTTGCATGAGGTGGGCTCCAACAATCCGGACGGCATCGACGTCAAGAAGCAGCCCATCGATCCGACAACCGGACTGCATCTCGACGCGATCTATAGCCATCCCTATTACTCGATCAAGGACATGGTCGGCGTGGTGTTCTTCCTCGCCATTTTCTCGGCCATCCTGTTCTTCGTTCCGGAGATGGGCGGCTATTTCCTCGAAGCCAACAATTTCATCCCGGCCGACCCGCTGAAGACACCCGTGCACATCGCGCCCGTGTGGTACTTCACGCCGTACTACGCCATCCTGCGCGCCGTGCCGTCGTTCTTTGCAACCCAGGTATGGGGCGTGCTGCTGATGGGCGCTGCGGTGATGATCTTCTTCGCGCTACCGTGGCTCGATCGCGGCAAGGTGCGCTCGATCCGCTATCGCGGCAACCTGTACAAGGGCTGGCTGGCCGCGTTCGTGGTCGCATTCATCATCCTTGGCTATCTCGGCGTGGTGCCGGTCACGGTCTGGGGACAGTTCCCGCCGAGCTGGCCAATCCTGGGAGCTGCCGACAAGGCGACGGTCGTCGCCCGCTTGCTTACCGTTGTCTACTTCGCTTTCTTCCTGCTGATGCCGTGGTACACGGCGCGCGACAAGACCAAGCCCGTCCCGGAAAGGACGACGTGATCGCATGAACAAGCTCGCCACCTTTTCCGCCGCGGTTCTCTTCGCAGTTGCCGGCGTTGCCGGGGCTTCCGGGGGCGCCGACCTCCGGCTCGAGCCTGCGCCAATTCATCGTCTCGATGCGGAGTCGCTGCAACGCGGCGCCCGCAACTACGTCAACTATTGCCAGACCTGCCATGGCCTCAAATACCTGCGGTACGAGCGCCTGACCGATCTCGGCCTCACCGAGCAGCAGATCCAGGACAATTTGATCATGGGCGGCCAGCGGATCTCCGCGCCGATGACGAGCCCGATGTCCGCCACCGACGCGCGCAACTGGTTCGGCGCGGTGCCGCCGGATCTCTCGCTGGAGGCGCGCATCCGCGGCGCCGACTGGCTCTACAACTATTTTCTGTCGTTCTATCGCGACGAGAGCACGCCCACCGGCTGGAACAACCTCGTGTTCCCCAAGGTGGCAATGCCGCACGTGTTGTGGCAGTTGTCGGGTCCCACCAAGCTTGTCACCACGACGTTTGACAGCCACGAGCGCGCGCTCGCCGCGTCCATCGCCGTCAAGGGTTTGAGCAAGCTCGAGCCTGCCGAGGGCGGCAAGTGGGAAGTGATTACGGTCGCCGCCGACCCGGATGCGCCGGGCACGCTGACGCCGGTCCAGTACCAGGCATTCGTGGCCGACCTCGTCAACTTCCTTGATTACGCGGCGGAGCCCATCAAGAACAAGCGCATCAGCCTCGGCATCATCGTGCTGCTGTACCTCGGCGTGCTGTTCACGCTGGTCTACGCCCTCAAGCGCTCGATCTGGAAGAAGTTGCATTGACCGGGCGTTACGAATCTTTCGCGCGGGGCACGGCAGCGTCCGTGCCCCGTTGCATTGCAGCGGACCCGTCTCTGGGTTTCCGCGCCGAAAGTCCCGCCTTTCGGCTCACGCTTGACACCACGCGGCGCTTCGCCGCGCGCAGGGAGATAACAAAATGATGACCCTCTACTCCGGCACCACCGACGCGTTCAGCCAGCGCTGCCGCATCGTGCTGCACGAAAAAGGCATGGATTTCCAGATCATCGACGTCGACCTCGACCACAAGCCCGAGGACCTCGCCGTGATGAATCCGTACAACCAGGTGCCGGTGCTGGTCGAGCGCGATCTGGTGCTGCATGAGTCCAACATCATCAACGAGTACATCGACGAGCGCTTTCCGCATCCGCAGCTGATGCCGGCGGACCCGGTGATGCGTGCCCGTGCGCGGCTCTTCCTGCATCGTTTCGAGAAGGAATTGTTCTGCCACCTCGACGCGCTGGAAGGCAACAACCAGAAGAATGCGGAAAAGGCCCGCGGCCTGGTACGCGACGCGCTGCTGCAGATCACGCCCGTGTTTGCCAAGCACAAGCACATGCTGGGCGAGGACTACTCGATGCTCGACGTGGCCATCACGCCGCTCCTTTGGCGCCTTGATTACTACGGCATCCAGATGCCCAAGCAGGCTGCTCCGCTGATGAAATATGCCGAGCGCCTGTTTGCGCGGCCGGCCTTTTCCGAGGCGCTGACCAGCGCCGAGCGCGGAATGCGCAAGTAGCGTCCGAGGGCGGGCGAATGGGGTCAGGTTGCACCCGGACGCGCGCCCGAAGTATGCTTTCTCCATGTCCGAGCAATCCGCCAAGCCCTACCTGATCCGCGCCATCTGCGAATGGTGCGGTGACAACTCGTTGACGCCTTACCTCGCGGTCAAGGTCAACGACGAGACGCGGGTGCCGGTGGCCTTCGTCAAGAACGGCGAAATCGTGCTCAATGTCAGCCCGTCCGCCACGCGGAAGCTGACCATCGACAACGAATGGGTCCAGTTCTCCGCGCGCTTCAACGGCGCGTCGCAGGAAGTGTCCGTGCCCATGAGCGCCGTCTCCGGCATCTTCGCCAAGGAAACGGGCTACGGCTTCGCCTTCAGCGCGCCCACCGATGCCGCGGCCTCGCTGGTGGAGGCCACCGCGCCCAAGGATCTCGAAGCACCCACACTCACCCCCGACCCCGACAAGGGCGGCAAGGATCCGACCAAGCCCAGGACGCGGCCGTCGCACCTGCAGGTCATCAAGTAGTCACTGCCGGCATAGCTCAGGGGTAGAGCAGCGGTTTTGTAAACCGTTGGTCGTGGGTTCGATTCCTACTGCCGGCACCAACTTCCGCGTCGAGCGAGTCATCGGGATGACCAAGGACAAATCGGACGCCGTCCCTGCCCGCTGGTGGAGCCAGCTGCATCATCCCCGCCTGCTGTCAGGCCTGGCGGTCGGTCTGGCGGTCTACTTCGCATTGCAGTTCGTCACCGCCATGCCTTGGCGGTTGCGGTTCATCACGGCCTGGGATATCGGCACCGGCGTGGCACTGGTCGCGCTTTACTTCGGCCTGCGCGGCGCCACGGCGCAGGCGATGCAGCGGAATGCGCAGCGACAGGACGCGCGCAAGTGGGCGGTATTGATCATCGCGCTGGTGGCCGCCACGGCCAGCCTGGTGGTAATCGCCTCGGAAATGCCGCTGGTCAAGAATGCCGCAGGCATCGAGCAGGCCATCCGCGTGATCTTCGTGATCTTCACGGTGGTCCTGTCGTGGGCCTTCATCCACACGGTGTTCGCCGTGCACTATGCCCACGATTACTACGTGGACGTGGACCTGTCGAAGGCCGTATCCGGCGCCGCGAAGCCGCTACTGATCTTTCCCGGCGCAAAGATGCCCAACTATGGCGACTTCCTCTATTTTTCGTTCACCGTGGGAATGACGTTCCAGGTGTCCGACGTCCAGGTCACCGATTGCGAGATGCGGCGTGTGGTGCTCGCCCACGGCGCGACTTCGTTCTTCTACACCACGGGCATTCTGGCACTGGCAATCAACCTGGTGGCCGGCCTGATCTGAAGCGGCCTGCCACCAGGTTTGAATCAATGCCGGTGCGACCCGTTCAGGGCACGCATCCCACGACGCCGATTCCCAATCCCTCCGGTGTCCATCCGGCCGAGATCATGTCCTCACGAATCAGCAGATCGGTCGTGTAGCGATGGTTCGGCGCGCCGCCCATCCCGTCGTTGTACAGGCGATAGAGCGACTTGGTTCCCGCCGGGCACGTGCCCGCGGCCGAGGGCAGGATCATGTTGAACACTTCGTCCTCGAACAGCCAGTTGGGGTTGTTCTTCACGATTGCGCACTCGGACACGCTCGGCGTGTAGAAATGCGAACTCTTGGGTGCGAACGACGTGCTGAAGAACCGGCAGGTGGGCGACGTGCCGGCCACGCCGGTGACATACACATCGAAGGCTTCGCCGGTGCGCCTCCAGTCATTGGCCAGCGCGCCGGTATCGAGGTTGGCAATCTCGGCGGGAATGGCGGTGACGAAGTAGTGATCAAAGCCCGCGTGGTAGTACTCGATCACCTTGACGCTGTCGCTCAGCGTAGGCGCGCCGACACCCGGCGAGCGGACGCCGCCGGCCGCAAGAAAGACGGCGGCATCAAGGATGGGGTCGGATACATCGGCGATCGCAATGCGGATCTTGTTCACTTGATTCGGGATTACCGACGCGGTGCAATCGATCGGCACCGTCATGCCATCCATCTGTGTGTTGCGCACGCCGTTGGTGTTGTCGATGTAGAGGGTGGGATTGCTGCCGTTGTTGATGGTGTTGACGGCCACCGGCTTGCCACCCACGTTGGCGCAGTTGACGCCATTGACGTAGATCGCGACGACGTCGTTGAACGGCGAATCGACGTACTCGTTGTATTCCTCGGAGGCAAACACGAACCGGACGCTGATCGTCGGGCTGGCGGTCACGAGGTCGAACTCGAGGATCGCGGCGTCGTAGTTGGCGTAGGGCGCTACGAGCAACCCAAGGGCGCTGTCACCGGGCGTGCCGAGAATCCCGCTCTTGCCGTCGTCGTCGTTGGGCCCCTGCAGGTCCAGGATGTCGCCGGTGGACAGCACCACGCCGCCGTCGATACCCACGGACGATGCCGCGCCAGCGAAGGTGCCAACGGCCTGGGCGGAGCCGGTGAACCGGGCATTGGAAAGCGTGACACCGGCCCCAGCCAGCTGGGCGACCAGGGCGGTGGCATCGACCGAGGGGTTGAGTGAGCCGATCTTGCGCACGCCGGTCTGCACCTTGGTGGCGATGCGGGCCTCGGCGGCTGGAATGTTTGCGCAGAGGATGGCCGCGCCCACAAGTGCGGCGGCGAAGTTGCGGATGGTGGACATGGATTTCTCCTTGGAGGGAAATGCTCTGCAGATTGTACTCACCAATCATGTACCAGCGGGTGTGCCGGGACATGTGAAAATTCGCCCCCTTGAAGTTGTGCACGACACCACCGACCGGACATCGCCGCACGGCCTCGGCGGCCCCACTGTAGCAGGCAAATGCCCTAGAATCGCGCAGCGGGTCGTGCCCCAGCGTCATGAAGCGGGGCGCACGGCCTGGGCAATGCCCTCCGCGTTGCGCGTTTGCGTCGCGGAGGGATGTTGGGAGCACGCGCCCGATCGTGTGCCCCGGGGGATTCGCAAGCATGCCGCTGGTGGGATTTCGGCCGACGAAGGCGCGGCTCATTATCGAAGACGCGAAGGAAAGCGTTCTCGTCATGCGCTGTGTGGTTGATTCCGACGATTCGGTGGAACTCGCATCGGGCGGGACGCTGGAGGAGCTCTCCGGCGTGCTGCGGGTGCGCGAGCGTTCGGGCAGTGGCAATGGCAATGGCCGCGACAAGAACCTTGGCGCGCTGACCTTCGTTCCCGAATCAGGCAATGGCGGCGACGCCAACGCGGGCAAGTTCCAGATCTCCGTCCATCTTTCCCCCGATCGCTTTGCCACGATCCTGCGCGCGATCAACGCCGGGCACCTTCCGGCGAAATTCTTCGTCGATGTGGGCAGCAAGCACGACGCGCATGTGGAAGCGCCGGCATTCGGATTCCGGTCGCGCGCCGGCGTGCGGATCAAGCATTGGAATAATCTGGAGCACCGCGTGCTGCCGGTGGGGAACTGCGTGATGATCATGGCACTGGAAAATGCGGCGCCGACCAGCGAAGCGCTGGTGCGCAGCGATGGCGAGATCGTGAGCGTGGCCACCAACGCCCAAGTGGCCGACCTCGTGGACGACCTGCTCGTGTTCCAGGCGGAAACCCGGAACACGATGTTGGGCGTCCTGGCGGTGCTGGGCGTTGTCGCGCTCACGTCCCTGGCCATCGCCGTGGTGCTGCTCTTCCGCTGACGCGGTGCTTGCCGCAAAGGCGCGCGCATTGCTATTCTCGGCGTTCTCGCCAACAACGATGGGTACTTCTGCATGAATCGTCTCGACTTCGACGGCCGCGTGGCGGCCATTACCGGTGGCGGCGCCGGCATCGGACTGGCCATCGCGCAGCGAATGGCGGCAAGCGGTGCGCGCGTGGCGCTATGGGATCGCGACGACAAGGCGCTGGCGCAGGCCAAGGCCACGCTGCCGGCCGATACCTTCACCGCGCAGCTCGACGTGGCGGATGCCGCCGCGGTCGATCGCGTGGTCAACGCCACCGTGCAGGCGTGCGGCAAGATCGATGTGCTGGTGTGCTCGGCCGGCATTACCGGTCCCAACGTACCGCTGGCCGACTATCCGGTCGACGAGTGGAAGCGTGTCTTCGACGTCAACGTCAACGGAGTGTTCCTGTGCAATCGCGCCATCGTGCCGGTGATGCAGCGCGGCAAGTACGGGCGCATCGTCAATATCGCTTCGGTGGCGGGGAAGGAAGGCAATCCCAATGCGTCGGCCTACAGCGCATCGAAGGCGGCGGTGATCGGATTGACCAAGTCGCTGGGCAAGGAACTGGCCAAGACCGGCATCACCGTCAACTGCGTGACGCCGGCGGCGGTGAAGACCGCAATCTTCGACCAGATGTCCAAGCAGCACATCGACTTCATGCTGTCCAAGATCCCGATGGGCCGCTTCGGCACCGTCGACGAGATCGCCGCGCTGGTGTGCTGGCTCGCGAGCGAGGACTGCTCGTTCTCGACCTCCGGCGTGTTCGACCTGTCCGGCGGCCGCGCAACCTACTAGTCGAGTCTAGACGGCGAGGACGATCTTGCCGATCAGCGTGCCGGATTCCATCAGCGCATGGGCCCTCGCGGCCTGCGCCAGTGGAAATTCCTGCTGGATCACCACGCGAAGCTTCTTCTGGACGAAGAGCGGCCACACGCGCTCGCGCAGCGCGATGGCCAGTGCCTCCTTGCGCGCCTGCGGACTGGCCCGCAGCGTGGAACCGGTGACGATCAGGCGCTTCATCATCACGTGGCGCATGTCGATGGTGACTTTGTTGCCTTCGAGAAACGCGATCTGCGAGAGGCGGCCCTCGAGGGCCATCGACTTGAGGTTGCGATCCACGTAGGTGCCGCCGACCATGTCCAGCACGACGTCGACGCCGCGCTTGTTGGTGATGCGCGCGACCTCGGCGACAAAATCCTGCTGCTTGTAGTCGACGGCGTGGTCGGCGCCCACGGCGAGGCAGAACGCTACCTTTTCGGCGGATCCGGCCGTGGCGATCACCACGGCGCCGAAGGCCTTGCCGAGCTGGATGGCAGTGAGCCCGATGCCGCTCGTGCCGCCGTGGACCAGCATGGTTTCGCCGGGCTTGAACTGGATGCGGTCGAAGAGGTTGTACCAGACGGTGAAGAAGTTCTCAGGCAGCGCGGCAGCTTCGCGCAACGTCACGCCGACAGGAATGGGGAGACAGAAGCCGGCGGGCGTGGCGCAATATTGCGCGTAGCCCCCGCCCGGGGTCAGCGCGCACACTTCATCGCCGACCTTCCATTGCGTGACCCCTGCGGCCACGGCCGCGATGCGGCCCGATACTTCCAGCCCCACGATTGGAGACGCGTCTGCCGGCGGCGGGTACGCGCCGGAACGTTGCAGGCAATCCGGCCGGTTGACGCCGGCATAGGCCACCTCGATCAGCACCTCGCCGGATTTCAACACCGGCAATGGGCCCTCGGCGGGAACCAGGACATCGGGCGGTCCAGGTTCGCGGATGGCGATGTAGGGCATGGAAGCGGGAAGAGTCATGGCGACGTTTCGAAGTGAGTCAATGATTCGTGGGCGTGGCATCAGCCTCGCGTGCACAGGCGGCGGAGGTTTTGCCTACGGCGCGCGGGAGCTTGTCAGTACAAGACCTGCACATTCTCGGGAGCCAGCCACTCGCGCAGGCGCTCGAGCAGCGCATCGTCCAGGTTGACCTGCCATTCCGGCGACAGTACCACTTCACCGGCCACACGGTCGTTGCGATAGGCTACGGTGATCGGCGTGGCGCCGGGACGAAACGGCTGCAGGATCTCGGCAAGTGTCGCCGTCGATGCGTTGCCATTGCACGCCAGCTTCAAGCCGCGCGCATGCTTGCGCCGCACGGTAGCCAGGTCGAAGATATTCTCGACGATGATGCGCAGCCCCTGCATCTCACCGTCGTCGGTCATCCGCGGCGACACCTTGACCTCGGCGATCACCAGCTGATCCTCGCGCAGCAGCGCGCGCGCATTGTCGAACACTTCGCTGTACACCATGATCTCGGCGCTGCCGTGGCCGTCGTCGAGCGTCACGAACGCCATCTTGCCGCGGCGGCTGGCCTGCACGCGCATCTGCGTGACGATGCCTGCCACCAGCGTGGTGCCCTGCTTGGGCGCGAGGTTGGCGATGGTCGTCTTCACGATGGGCGCCAGCTCCGCGGCGTACCCCGCGAACGGATGGCCGGACAGGTAGTAGCCGATCGCGCTTTTTTCATGGGTGAGCCGCTCGGCATCGGTCCATTCGCGCGCGGCGGCCAGTCCCATGGCGGGGCCGGAACCCTCATCGCCGAACAGCGACACCTGCGCGGCGTTGGCCTCGGCATGCTCGGCGGCTTCCAGCGCAATGCCCACCGACGCCAGCAGCGCGGCGCGGCGCGGCTCGACCGCATCGAATGCCCCGGCACGCACCAACGCCTCCACCGCGCGACGGTTGACCGCGCGCTTGTCCACGCGGCGACAGAAGTCGAAGAGGTCGCGAAACGGACCTCCCGCCGTGCGCGCAGCCACGATCGCGTTGATCGCCGCCTCGCCCGTGCCCTTGATGCCGCCCAGGCCGTAGCGGATCTGGGTCGTGTCCACCGGTTCGAAGCGGTAATTCGACGCATTGACGTCGGGTGGCAGCACCTTGAGACTCTGCGCATGCGCATCGTCGCGGAAGCTCCTCACCTTGTCGGTGTCGTCCATCACCAGCGACAGGTTGGCGGCCATGAACGCCGACGGATGATGGGCCTTGAACCACGCGGTCTGGTACGCGACCAGGGCATACGCCGCGGCGTGCGCCTTGTTGAACCCGTAGCCGGCGAACTTCTCCATCAGGTCGAACATCAACGTGGCCTTGACCGGCGCCACGCCATTCTTGGTCGCGCCCTCGACGAAGATGGTGCGATGCTTCGCCATCTCCTCGGGCTTCTTCTTGCCCATCGCCTTGCGCAACAGGTCGGCGCCACCCATCGTATAGCCGCCGATTTCCTGCGCGATCTTCATGACGTGTTCCTGGTACACCATCACGCCATAGGTTTCCGCCAGGATGGGCTCGAGCCGCGGATCGGGATAGGCGCTGCGCTCGCGTCCGGACTTGCGCGCCACGTAGTCGGGGATGAGCTCCATGGGCCCCGGCCGGTACAGCGCCACGAGCGCGATGATGTCCTCGAAGCGGCCGACCGGCGCCTGCTTCAACAGCTCGCGCATGCCGCGCGATTCGAACTGGAAGACGGCGGTGGTATTGAGCTTGCGGAAGATGTTGAACGCGGCCTGGTCGTCGAGCGGCAAGCGGTCGAGGTCGACGGTGGAGGCCGGATCGAGCATGCGCACATAGCGCACGGTCCAGTCGAGGATCGTCAGCGTCGTGAGACCCAGGAAGTCGAACTTGACGAGGCCCACCGCCTCGACGTCGTCCTTGTCGAACTGCGAGAGGATGGACTCCGCATTGGGCTGCACATACAGCGGACAGAAATCGGTGAGCTTGCCGGGCGCAATCAGCACGCCTCCTGCGTGCATGCCCACGTTGCGCGGCAGACCTTCAAGTTGCTCCGCCAGTTCCAGCAGCTGGCGCACCTCTTCTTCGGCGGCCTCGCGTTCGTTCAGCAGCGGCTCCACTTCGCGCGCGTAGATGACATTGGACTCGCCATCGCCTTCGCGCCGGCGCAACGTGACGAGCTTGCCGGGCTGGAACGGGATCAGCTTGGCGATGCCGTCGACGAACATGTAGGGCAGGTCGAGCACGCGGCCGACGTCGCGCACCGCGGCCTTGGCGGCCAGCGTGCCGAAGGTGGCGATCTGCGACACCGAGTCTGCGCCGTACTTTTTCTTGACGTAGTCGATCACGCGGTCGCGGCCATCCTGGCAGAAGTCGATGTCGAAGTCGGGCATCGACACACGTTCCGGATTGAGGAAGCGCTCGAAGATCAGCGAATAGCGCAGCGGATCGAGGTCGGTGATGCGCAGCGAATAGGCCACCAGCGAGCCCGCGCCCGAGCCGCGGCCCGGCCCGACCGGCACGCCGTTCTCGCGGGCCCAGTTGATGAAGTCGGCCACGATCAGGAAGTACCCGGCGAATCCCATCTGCACGATGGTGGTGGCTTCGAAATCGAGGCGCGCCGTGTATTCCGGGCGTTTCGCGTCGCGCACGGCTGGGTCCGGATACAAAAGCGCCAGGCGCTGCTCGAGGCCGGCGGTCGCCTCGGCGCGCAGATGCTCGTCGATGGTCACGCCCGGTGGCGTCGGGAATTCGGGCAGATGATTTTCGCCGAGCGGAATCGTGAGGTTGCAGCGCTGCGCGATGGCCACCGAATTGGCCAGCGCCTCGGGCAGGTCGGCGAAGCGCGACGCCATTTCCTCTTGCGTGGTGAAATACTGCTCCGTCGTGAATCGGCGTGGGCGCCGCGTGTCGGCGAGGATGTGACCTTCGGCGATGCACACCCGGGCATCGTGGGCGCGGAAGTCGGACGCGGCAAGGAACTGCACCGGATGGGTGGCCACCACCGGCAGCCCCTCGGCCTCTGCGAGCGCCACGGTACTGGTGACCAGCGCATCGTCTTCGGGGTGGCCTGCCCGCTGCACTTCGAGATAGAAGCGTTGTGGGAAGGCGTCGGCCCACGCCCGCGCGGCGCGCGTGGCGGCGGCGATATCGCCCTGGACCAGTGCGGCGCCGACGTTGCCGAGCGCGCCGCCGGACAGCGCGATCAGGCCTTCCGTGCCTTCGGCAAACCACGCCTGCTGCAATTCGGCGCGGCCGCGATGCTGGTTGGTGCGATACGCGCGCGACAGCCATTCGCACAAGCGCAGGTAACCCGCTCGGTCGGCGGCGAGCAGCAATGCGCGGTAGGGCGTTTCCCGTTCGCGTTCGTGCGTGATCCAGACGTCGCAGCCGGCGATGGGCTTGATGCCCGCGGCCCGGGCGGCCTTGTAGAACTTGATCAGGCCGAAGGCATTGCCAAGGTCGGAAATGGCCAGCGCAGGCATGCGGTCGCGTGCGGCGGCCTCTACCGCCGCATCGATGCGCAGCGTGCTGTCGACGATCGAAAACTCGCTGTGCAGACGCAGGTGGACGAAGGTTGGAGCAGTCATGGGAGCGCGGCAGCGGATGGTAGAATTCTACTCCGTTCAATCGTGCCGCAGTCCCGCAGAATCCACAGGTCCTTTTCACGATGCACGTTCGTCTTTCGCTGCTGGCAATCTTGGCTGCGCTCGTCGCGGGCTGCGCCACCGTCACGCCGTCAGCTGAGTCGCCCGCCACGCCGGCGGGTTCTGCCACGCCGGTACCAACGGCGCCCAAGCCCTACGTCGAGCCGCCACCACCACCTGTCAACCTGCAAGGATTTCCGCCGACCTATCGGCTGGGATTTGCTGATGGCTGCGACTCCGGACGCGGCATCGACAAGCGCGACCCGGTGCGCTATGCCAACGATGGCAACTATCGCACCGGCTGGGTGGACGGCCGCGCGCAGTGCAAGAAGAAGTGATGCCATCCGTTGCGTTGCCGGGCGCATCCCGGTGAACGCACACACGCCTTCGCAGTCCCAATTCGTCGACGTGCGCGGATTGCAGTATCACGTGCGCACGTGGGGCGACCCCGATGCGCGCAAACTTTTCCTGTTGCACGGCTGGATGGATGTGTCCGCGTCGTTCCAGTTCCTGGTCGACGCGTTGCGCCAACCGTGGCATGTGCTGGCTCCCGATTGGCGTGGATTCGGATTGTCCGCGACGCCACGGGATGGCTACTGGTTTCAGGATTATGTCGGCGATCTCGATGCGCTTACGCGCGCGCTGTCGCCGGACCAGCCTGTGTTGATCGCCGGCCACAGCCTGGGCGCCAACGTGGCGATGTCCTTTGCCGGCGCGCGGCCTGCGCGGGTGGCCCGGCTCGCCGCGCTCGATGGCTTCGGGGTGCCGGAGGAAACGTCCGACCATGCGCCGTCCAAGCTCGCGCACTGGCTCGACGCGCTGGCGCATCCGCCCGGGTTTGCGGGCTATCGCAGCCTCGACGCCGTGGCGGACCGGTTGTGCAAGAACAATCCGCGCCTGGCGCGCGACAAGGCGCTGTACATCGCGCAACACTGGGCCACCGTTGCGGCCGATGGCACGGCCACGCTACGCGCTGATCCGAAGCACAAGCTGCCGTTCCCCACTACCACGCGCATGGACGATATGTATGCGCTATGGAACGCCATCGATGCGCCGACGCTGTGGGTGGCCGGCGCGCAATCGCACATCGCGGGCTGGCTCGCCGCCGACCGTGATCCCGCGCTAGAAGTCGCGCGCCGCTTCACCCACCTGCGCCATGGCCGGCTGGAAATGGTTGCGGACGCCGGACACATGCTCCATCACGACCAACCCGAGGCATTGGCGCGGCTGCTGGAAGCGTTCTTCGCTGCCTGATGGCCACGCAGGGCCTCGTCCGCTCCCGCCGCGGCGCCTACGTCGCGCTGGCGCTTCTCACGCTGATCTGGGGCAGCAACTGGATCGTGATGAAGCTGGCGCTGCAAGCCGCCCACCCGATGGTGCTCAACATGCAGCGCACCTGGGTGGCCGCGCTGGTCCTCTTTGCGGTGATGCTGGCGCGCGGCGGCGCGTTCTGGCCGACATCATGGATGGCCGTGATCGTGACCGGCACCTTCCAGACCACGATCAATTTCACGGCGACCGCGATGGCGCTGGCTGGCGGGGGCGCCGGCCGCACGTCGGTCCTGGTCTTCACGATGCCGTTCTGGACATTGCTGCTCGCTGCCATTTTCCTGCACGAGCGCGTGAAGGGAACACAGTGGTTCGCGATCGGCTTCGCGGTGGCCGGCATGCTGCTGGTGGTGGAGCCATGGAACTGGCAGGGCGATATCCACCCCAAGCTATGGGCCGTGCTGTCGGGATTCGGCTGGGCCGCGGGCTCGGTGGCCACCAAATATTTCACGCGGGACAGCAAGCTCGACCTGCTCAATTTTCTGGCATGGCAGATGCTGATCGGCGTGTTGCCGCTAACGCTGATCCCGCTCTTCTTCGACTTTCCCGCCACGCAATGGAGCGTGGGCCAGGTGCTGCTGTTGCTCTATATCGGTGGGTTGTCCACTGCACTCGGGTTCCTGCTTTGGCTCGCGGTGCTGCGCTTCTTGCCGGCGGGAACGGCGTCGCTCAACATGTTCGCCATTCCCGTCATTGCACTGGTGAGTTCAATGCTGGTCTTCGACGAACGCCTCACCGTCAACGAATGGACCGGCATCGCGTGCATCGGCGCGGGTCTGGCGATCGTGTCGTTCAATGCCTGGCGAACCAGCCGCCAGGGGGAATCGTCGATTCCGATACCCACGCCGGCTGACGGCGGATAGGCGCGCCCGTCAGTCCGCTGCGGCGGCATGGACCGGTGCTCCATGCTCCGGCATCGTGGCGGGCACGCTTCTCGTTGCGGACTTCGAGCACCACAACAGGATGCCCGCCACCAGCAGGTAACTGAAGGCCACCAGCGGCGTCTGCGCGAATCCTATCGCCTCGCCGTGCATGAATCCGAAGAACGTCAGCACCGCGCCCGCGAGCGCGAAGCCCGCGGCCTTGCGGAAGGCGCCGTCGATGATGAACGCGGCAATCGCGCCCAGCACCAGTCCACCCAGGATAGCGCCACCGCCCATGATGGACAGGCCCTGGTAGAGCACGCCCACCTGCGCAAGCTTGTCGAGCCCGATGGCCGCTGCGCTGGTGCCTGCCGCGCCCAGTGCATTGTCGATCATCAGCTTGCCCCACGCTGCGAGGTGCGGCGTGAGCGCCAGGATGACGGCGGGCGCATGTGCCCTCGGCGACTCCTGGAATGCCTGCGCGCCGATCAGCATGCCGATGTACAGCAGGATCGGCGAGATGGCGACGACGGGGATCAGCGACGATACCAGCGCGATGATGCCGAACCACGCGAGCACCAGCACCATGAGGCCGGTGGCGGCCGAATAGCCGAGACGCCCACCCATCGCTTTCCAGCCGGGATGCCCGATATACACGGCGTTGATGAACGGATTGCCCATCAGGCAGCCGATGAGGCTGACCACGCCGTCGGCGGTAAGCACGCGGGTGGTGGGGTAGCTGTCGCCCGCGGCCGAGGCACTTTCGACGTTGTCCATTGCCTCGACCAGGTCATAGATGCCGAAGGGGATCGCGGTGATCAGGATCACGCCCAGGAATTCGAATCCCGCGAAGACGTGGCTTACGGCCGGGACGGGTACCGAGAATCCGAATTGCGCGAAGGCCTGGGTGACGTTGCCAATGCTCATGCCGCCCATCGGCACGCCGAAGGCGGTCGATGCCCACGCGATGACGGTGCCGACGGCGATGGCGATGAGGCCGGCCGGCAATCCCTTCCAATAGCGCACGCCGCCAAACCAGCTGGCCAGGATGATCGCAAAGCACACCACGCCGATCACCGGCGTCATGAACATTTCCTCGGCGGGACGCATCGATATGAACGCGATTGACACGCCGGCCAGCGTGCCAAGCAGCGCGGCGCGCGGTGTGATCTTGCGCACGAGCGGCGCGATGAAGCCGCCGGCCATCAGCACGAAGCTCTGCACGAAGACCCAGACGAGACCGGCCTCCCAGCCCTTGACCGGGTCGCCGGTCTTGAGTGCGATCGGCAGCATGATCACGAAGACCACGACAAACATGTGCGGCACGCTGATGCCGGAAGGCAACGCGCAGACATCCTTGCGTCCGGTGCGCTGCGCCAGCCGGTAAGCCAGCCACGCGTAGTACATCGTGGACAGCGCCATCATCAGTCCCGCGGCGGGAATGATGCGACCGAAGACCAGGTCGTCCGGCATCTTGAGCACGAAGCGCAGCAGCCCCGTCATCACCAGCAGGTTGACGAGGATGTTGGTGCCGAAGCCGAAGAACGCATTCCAGTCGCCGGTGGTCCAGAGTGCAGGTTTTGAATTGGTAGTCATGTCAAACGCTCCCGTTCCCGTTGCGTCAATGGCGAAGTGCGGCCAATACCCGACGTGAATCCGATACCCAGCCGAAGATGCCACCCTGGGCCCTGATCATGGCGAGGCCCGCGGTGTGAAAAGCAGGAAAGTAGGAGGCGCACGCATCCCCGATCACGATGCAGCGGTAGCCGCGGTCGTTGCCTTCGCGCACCGTGGTGTGTACGCAGACCTCGGTGGTGACGCCGCCGACCAGCAGCGTGTCGATGCCGCGCGCGCGCAGGAAGGTCTCGAGGCCGGTGGCGTAGAACGCGCCCTTGCCGGGCTTGTCGACCACATATTCGTCGGCCAGCGGCGCGAGTTCGGGGATGAGTGCGTGTCCCGGTTCGCCCCGGATCAGGATGCGGCCCATAGGACCAAGTGCACCGATGCGGAGGTGGGGTTCGCCGCGCTCGACCTTGGCAATCGGTGCATCCGAGAGATCCGGCAGGTGGCCTTCCCGGGTATGGATCACCGCCATCTGCAACGCGCGCGCGCGGTCCAGCAACGACCGGCACGGCGGTACCGCCGCGGCGAGCAGCGCGACGTCGTTGCCGAGCGATGCGCCAAAGCCTCCGGGCTCGAGAAAGTCCCGCTGCATGTCGATGAGCAGCAGCGCCGTCGCGGCGGGATCGATCGCGATCGGCGCGGGTTCGGCTTCGACCTGAACGTTGCGCATGGCATCCATTCATCGCGCGCGTGGCACACCGGCGGCCGTTGCCGCCTGTCGTTGCGCGCACGCTTGCGGATTGCAAGAACCAAACCAAGCGCGCGCCGTGCGGCACATTCGTCCGACCTGTTGCGCATTCAAGGCGTTAGCGCAATTCCTGCACGATGGGCAACGTCGTCGAAGCATTTTCGACGCTCTGTTTTCGTGCGATCGCGCCGAATCAGTGCGACCACCCGGTGCCGGGCGCGTGCACCGATGTGCGGCGCGAAGGTGGAACGGTACCTGCTTGATGGCAGTACCTCTTCACCTTCCAGGAGTTGCCAACATGCTCGACAAGACCGTGATGAAGTTCTCGCATGTCAAACCGGGGGACACTGATTTCAAAGAAGAAGGCTTGCGCGATTTCTTTGTGTACCGCGATCTCGGCGTGGCGGAGGCGACAGCAGGCAAGGTGCTGGCGCAGCTTGTGCGCGCGAACAACGCACCCGAAAAAGGCACGGGTTGGCACATCCATGGTGCCGATTTCCACATCGTCTACATGCTGAAGGGCTGGGCGCGCTTCATGTACGAGGATAAGGAGACCCTGGTCGAGGCGGGCGACTGCGTGCACCAGCGCCCCGGAATCGTGCATTACCTGTTCGACTACTCGCCTGACATGGAATATCTCGAGGTCGTCGGGCCGACTGACTTCACGTCCATCGATGCCGCCGGACCGTGCGCGGTTCCGGCGCCGGCGCCCTGGAAGTAAGAACCTGCGACCTGCGTGACGCTGCTCGCGGCCGGGCTTCAGAACTCCATGTCGAGTTCGTCGATCTCGTCCGGTTCGAGCAGGGCGGCGGCCGTCCATTCCTGCATCTCGGGCATGGCGAGAATGACCGCGCCGTAGGCCGCGCAACGCTTGTCGACCTTGACGTCATAGCTGACGAAGCGAGTGATCACCGGTGCGTACATCGCGTCGGCCATCGAGCGGGTCTTGCCGAACAGGAACGGGCCGCCATACTTCGTCAGGCACTCGCGCCAGATCGTGGTGATGCGCTCGATGTCCGCCTGCGCGCGCGCCCACACCTTGTGTTCGGGGAAGGTGCGCTTCAGGTTCATCGGCAGCGCCGAGCGCAGGTTGGTGAATCCGGAATGCATTTCGCCCGAGATGGCGCGACAGTGTGCGCGTGCCGCCCGGTCCGCGGGCAGCAGGCCACTCTTCGGCTTGATCTCGTAAAGATACTCGGCGATGGCCAGCGTGTCCCATACCTTGATGCCCTCATGGGTGAGGCAGGGCACCAGGATCGAAGGCGACAGCAGCAGGATCTCCTTGCGCGCGTCGGCGTCGTCAGGCGGGATAAGGATTTCGCGGAAGTCGAGGCCGGCGAAGCGCGCGAGCAGCCACCCGCGAAGCGACCACGATGAATAATTCTTGCTGCTGATCGTCAATGTTGCTTTGGCCACGAGGGCGCCCTCCTTTGGGCGGCGCGCACCGAATTGGTTCCGAATTGGACCGATGCACACCGTTTGACACTGCATTTGCAAGCGACGTGCCAGTGTGGGGCTGAGGTGGCGCGCAAGTTGCATGAAGAAGGATAGGGAGACCACCACGCAATGCTTGCACCATCATCGAACGGTCTGATCTATCAGGCATACCAGGCGCAGTCGGATTTGATGTGGCCGCTGCGCACGTTGGCCGAGTCGGCCCAACCGATGCTGACCCGTGCGGCGTCCGCGCCGGACGAGGAGATGGCGCTGCGCAAGTTGTCTGCGGCCTGCGAAGTATTCCTGCTGGCCTCGCTCACGCATGCGCGTCCGCCGTTTCGCCTGTCGACCGTGAAAGTGGGGGAGCGTGAAATCGTGGTGCACGAGGAAGTCGCGCACCGCACTCCCTTTGCCACGTTGCTGCATTTCCGGAAGGAGACGCCGGAGCCGGGGCCGCGGGTGCTGATCGTGGCGCCGATGTCCGGCCATTTCGCCACGCTGCTGCGCGAGACCGCGCGCACCATGCTGGCCGACCACGACGTCTACATCACCGACTGGCACAACGCCCGCAACATTCCGGTCCTGGCTGGGCCCTTCGGACTTGACGAATACACCGAGCACATCATGCAGTTTCTCGGAGTCATCGGCCCCGACGCGCACCTGATGGCCATCTGCCAGCCTTGCGTGGCCGCGTTGAGTGCCGTTGCGCTCATGTCTGAAGACGACCATCCCGCCGTACCCGCCAGCCTGACACTGATGGCAGGACCCATCGATTGCCGCATCTCGCCCACGGAGGTCAACCGCCTGGCCTCCGACAAGCCCATCGAATGGTTCGAACGCAATCTGATCAGTACGGTGCCATTGCGCTATCCGGGAGCGATGCGCCGCGTGTATCCAGGCTTCCTGCAGCTGATGGCGTTCATGAGCATGAACCTCGATCGCCATCTCGATTCCTTCCGCAACCTGTTTCACGATCTCGTGCAGGGCGAAACGGAGAAGGCCAGCGCCACCAAGGCGTTCTACGAGGAATATTTCGCAGTGTGCGACCTGCCGGCGGAATTTTATATTGAAACGGTGCGGCTGGTGTTCCAGGAATACGCGCTGCCGCTCGGCAAGCTGCAGTGGCGGGGCCGCAAGGTCGATCCGGCGGCGATCCGGCGCACGGCACTGCTAACCGTTGAAGGTGAACGCGACGACATCTGCTCGCTCGGCCAGACGCTGGCGGCGCAGGACCTGTGCACGAGCCTGCGCCAGTTCATGCGCACGCATTACGTCCAGGCGGGCGCCGGTCATTACGGCGTGTTCAGCGGCAAGCGCTGGAACGGCAGCATCTATCCGGTGGTGCGCGACGCGATCCACACGGCTGGCTGATCCGGCTCTCTACGACGAGGACGTCTCGCCCATCTGCGACTGCAGGTAGTTTTCGAGGCCCACGCACTCGATCAGACCCAACTGGGTCTCCAGAAAATCGATGTGCTCTTCCTCCGATTCGAGGATGTCTTCGAAGAGTTCGCGGCTGACGTAGTCGCCCGCCTTTTCGCAATGGGCAATGGCGGACTTGAGGGCGGGGTGCGCCACCATTTCGAGCTTCAAGTCGAGCGTGATCGCCTCCTGTGCGTTTTCGCCGATCAACAGCTTGTGCAGGTCCTGCAGGTTGGGCAGGCCGTCGAGGAAGAGGATGCGCTCGATCAGTTTATCGGCATGCTTCATCTCGTCGATCGACTCGTGGTGCTCGTGCGCCGCCAACCGGTGCAGGCCCCAGTTGCGGAACATCCGCGAATGCAGGAAATACTGGTTGATCGCGGTGAGCTCGTTGGTGAGCACCACGTTCAGGTGACGAATGACCTCGCTGTCGCCGCGCATGCTGTTTCTCCACTTCGGATTATTGCCACGTCGACGAGTTTAGCGCAGCGCGACCGCGCGCCGGCGACCCGAGGCTTCAGTCGTCACCGAAGCCGCAGGGCTGCGGTTCGCCCACCGCTTCGGCCAGCACGCCGCGCGCGCAGTCGGTGCAGCGGCCGCAGCAGGTGGCAACGCCCAGCGTCGCCGACAGGTCGGCGAGCGTGCGCACGCCGAGCTTCACTGCGCCGCGAATCTCGTGATCGGTGACTGCGTTGCAGACGCAGACGTACATAGCGTCACGCGCTCCGCGGCGCGCCGGCGACCGGCGCGTGCCGGTCCTGCCACCACGACAGCGCCAGCCAGCCGGCGGGGACCAACACCATGAGGTACGTCAGCCATGCGCCCCATTCGCCTTCCGGGCCGTAGGGCTCGGTGGCGAGGTGCCAGTACTCGTTGTTGATGCCGGGCACCAGGCCGACCTCGGTGAATTCGTGGAACGCGTAGATGAAGAGCTGTACGGTGAAAAGCACGAGGAAGAGCGACGTCACCTGAAAGAATCGCTTGAGATTTACGCGCTGCCCATAGCGCGACCACGCCCACGCCACCAGGGCCGCCAGCAGCACGCCCGCCGACGCGCCGATCAAGAGGTTGCGCGAGCCCTGCTCGAACAGCAATGTCGACAGGATCAGCGCGGTCTCCATGCCTTCGCGAACGATCATCAGCAACACGAAGGCGAATACGCCGAACCAGGCGCCGGCGCCGGACTTGGCTGCTGCGGCATCGACCTTGGCCGCGATGTCGCCGCGCATGCGCTTGCTCGCCTTCATCATGTAGACGACCATCGACAGCACCATGATCGCCGCGGCCGAGGCGAGGAGGCCTTCCCACAGCGGCTTGTTTTCCGCTTCGCCGAAGAACATGCCGGCGATCACGGACAGCACCACGGCCGCGCCAGTGCCCCAATAGACGGCGGGAGACAGTGCGATCCGGTCGGTCTTGCGCAGATAGGCCAGCGTGATCGCCACGATCAGGAAGGCCTCGATGCCTTCGCGCAGCGTAACCAGCAGAGTAGCGAGCATGGTGGGTCCGATTCGATGACTCCGCAGCGTGCGGAATCGGGCTATAAATGCGAATGATTCGTATTTTGGACGTTGCCGGCCAAAAAAGCAAGGGGTGATCGAGGCTTCCGTCCACCGGCGCCGACGGAAGGGCCAACGGAGGTGCCGGTAGAATGCGATTCCGCTCCTCTGACCGCGTCCGCGCCCGCCGCGAGCGCCCTTCGCCCTGCCATGACGCAACCTGCGCCTCCCGACCTCTCGAAGCTCAAGATCGACCGTTCCCTGGCGCCCGCCCGCAGCCGGCGGCGGCGCAAATGGTGGTGGTGGGGCGCGATCGCGCTGGCCGTCGCGGGCGGTGCGGCGTGGTACGCGTCGCAGCCGCGGGTGGTGACCGTGCAGACCACGACGCTCGTCACCACCTATCCGTCACAGCAATTCGTGCTCCTCAACGCGACGGGCTATGTGGTGGCTCAGCGCAAGGCTGCGATCTCGTCCAAGGCCACCGGGCGCCTTGAATGGCTGGGGGTGGCCGAAGGCTCACGGGTGAAGGAGGGCGACATCATTGCGCGCATCGACGCGCGCGATGTCAATGCGCAATCCGAAGCGGCGGCGGCCAACGTCAACGTCGCCAATGCGACGCTTGCGCAGGCGCAGGCCGAAGAGCGCGACGCCTTGTCGCAATTGAAGCGCGCGCAGGACCTGCTGGCCAAAGGTTTTGTGTCAGCGGCCTCGGTCGACACCGCGAAGGCGCGCGCCGACCGCGCCGTCGCGGGCGTCGCCAACGCCAGGGCGACGATTGCCGCCGCGCAGGCCACGGCGCGCAATGCGCTGGTTTCCATCGATTACACGGTGATCCGCGCGCCTTTCGACGGGGTGATCCTGTCGAAGAGCGCCAACGTGGGCGACCTCGTCACGCCGTTCTCGAACGCGGCCGACTCCAAAGGCGCCGTGGTGTCGATGGCAGACATGAGCACGCTCGAGGTCGAGGCCGACGTGGCCGAGTCGAGCCTGTCGAAGATCGAGGTGGGGCAGCCGGCCGAGATCATGCTCGATGCCCTGCCCGATACGCGCTTTCGCGGCCGCATCAGCCGCATGGTGCCGACGGTGGATCGCGCCAAGGCTACCGTGATGACCAAGGTCAAGTTCGACGTGATCGACCCGCGCATCCTGCCGGAGATGAGCGCCAAGGTCAGCTTCCTCTCGCAAGACATCACACCGGAGCAGCAGAAGCCCCTGATCGCCGTGGCGAGCGACGCGCTGGCCCAGCGCGACGGCCGCACAGTGTTGTTCGTGATTCGCGACGGCCATGCCGTGGTCGTTCCGGTCACCACGGGCCTCAAGATCGGCGACCTGACGGCCGTGACCGGCGAATTCAAGAGCGGCGAAAAGACGGTGGCGCGGCCCGACGCGGCGCTTGCCGATGGCACGCTCGTCAGGGCCGCGAAGTAACGCCGTGGCGGAAGATGCATTGACCGCTCCCATGCCGGACGCGCCCGCCGCCCGTTCCAGCGAGGTGCTGGTGGCCGTGCGCTCGTTGTCGAAGTACTACACGCGCGGCGACCAGATCATTCCCGTGCTGGTGGACATCAATCTCGATGTCGGCGTGGCCGACTACATCGCACTGATGGGGCCATCCGGATCCGGCAAGTCCACCCTCCTCAATCTCATCGCGGGCATCGACAAACCATCGTCGGGCCAGATCCTCGTGGCCGGCGTGGACATCGCGCAGCTGTCCGATGGCGACCTTGCCGCATGGCGCGCGGCGCAGGTCGGCTTCATCTTCCAGTTCTACAACCTGATGCCGGTACTGACCGCGTTTCAGAACGTGGAACTGCCGTTACAGCTCACCGACCTGTCGCGGCGCGAACGTCACGAGCGCGTCGAGACGGCGCTGGCGCTGGTGGGACTCGAGGACCGGATGGAGCATTATCCCAACGAGCTGTCCGGCGGGCAGCAGCAGCGCGTCGCTATCGCGCGCGCGTTGATCAGCGACCCGACCCTGATCGTGGCCGACGAGCCCACGGGCGACCTCGATCGCACCACTGCCGAGGAAATCCTTGTGCTTCTCGAGCGCCTCAATCGGGATCTCGGCAAGACCATCATCCTCGTCACGCACGATCCGAAGGCCGCGGGGCACGCGCGCCGCCTCGTGCATCTTGAAAAGGGCGTGCTCGTCCATTGACGGGCTTGCGGCCGGGCCATGTTCGTTCCCCTCTTCGTCATTCGCAACGCCTTCCGCCACAAGTTGCGAACCACCCTGACGATGGTCGGCATCATCGTCGCCATCGTTGCGTTCGGACTGCTGCGCACGATCGTCGACGCGTGGTACGCGGGCGCCGAGGCCACGTCGTCGGCGCGGCTCATCACCCGCAATGCGATTTCGCTCGTCTTTGCGCTGCCGCTGAACTACGCACAGAAGATCCGGCAGGTCGAAGGCGTCGCCGGCGTGTCGTGGGCCAACTGGTTTGGCGGCGTCTACATCACCGAGGGCAATTTCTTTCCGCAATTCGCGGTGGACGCGGCCACGTATCTCGACATGTATCCGGAATACGTATTCAAGCCGGAGGAAAAAAAGGCGTTCCAGTTCGATCGCCAGGGCGTGGTGGTCGGGCGCAAGCTGGCCGACACCTACGGTTGGAAGATCGGCGACCAGATCCCGCTGCGCGGCACGATCTATCCCGGGACCTGGACCTTCACGCTCAGGGGTATCTACGACGGCGCGGACGCCAAGGTGGACGAGTCCCAGTTCCTGTTTCATTGGAACTACCTGAACGAGACGGTGAAGGCGCGCTTTCCCCGCCGCGGCGACCTGGCCGGGGTCTACATCGTCGAGATTCGCGACCCGGGACAGGCCGCGGAGATTTCCGCGCGCGTCGACGCGACGTTCAAGAACTCGCTGGCGGAAACGCTTACCGAAACCGAGAAAGCCTTCCAGCTGGGCTTTGTCGCGATGACCGAGGCAATCCTGGTGGCCATCCAGGCCGTGTCGTTCGTGGTGATCATCATCATCATGGCGGTGATGGCCAATACGATGGCAATGACGGCACGCGAGCGCTATTCCGAATACGCCACGATGAAGGCGCTTGGATTCGGTGGCGGTTTCGTCGCCATGCTCATCATTGCCGAGTCGTTGAGCATCGCTCTCACCGGAGGCCTGGTCGCGGTGGCCCTCACGATTCCAGTGGCCGATATCTTCGGCACCGCGATGGGAACGCTTTTCCCCGTGTTCTTCGTATCGCGCGAAACGATGCTGATGCAGATCGGCGCGGCACTGGTCGTGGGTTTGGTGGCCTCCGCCGTGCCCGCGTGGCGTGCCGGCCGGATCAGGATCGTCGACGGTCTGCGTTCGGTGGGCTAGCGGCGTGACGGGCATCCCCCTTTCCTACATCGCGCGCAACCTGATGGCGCGCCGGCTCACCACGCTCTTGACCGCTGGTGGCATGGCGCTGGTGGTCTACGTGTTCGCGACCGTGTTGATGCTGGCCGCCGGACTGCGTGAGACACTCGTCGGCACCGGCCAGCCCGACAATGTGATCGTCATCCGCAAGGGTTCGCAATCGGAAGTGCAAAGTGGCGTGGATCGTGGCTCGGCCTCCATCATCGAGAGCCTGCCGCTCATCGCCACCGGCGCCGACGGCACCAAGCTACTGTCGAAGGAACCGGTGGTACTGATCAACCTGCCCAAGCGCGATTCCGGCAAGGCCTCGAACGTCGTCATTCGCGGCGTCACCGAGCACGGCCTCGCGTTGCGTCCACAGGTGACGATCGCCGACGGTCGCATGTTCCGGCCCGGGACCTCGGAGATCATCGCGGGGCAGGCGGTAGCCACCGGTTTTCGCGGGACGGCCATTGGCGAAACCCTGCGCTTCGGGCAGCGCGACTGGACGGTTGTCGGCGTATTCGACGCAGGGCGCACCGGATTCAATTCGGAGATCTGGGGCGATGCCGAGCAGCTGATGCAGACGTTCCGGCGCCAGGCCTTTTCCTCAGTCATCTTTCGCCTGGTGGACGCGGATCGCTTCGACGACGTGAAACGCGCCATCGATGGCGACCAGCGCCTGCAGGTCGATGTGAAGCGGGAATCGCAGTTCTACGCTGATCAGTCCGAACAGCTGGCCAAATTCATCTCCTATCTCGGCACCACGATCTCGGTGATCTTTTCGATCGGGGCCATCATCGGCGCAATGATCACGATGTATGCAAGTGTCGCGTCGCGCACAAACGAGATCGGCACGCTGCGGGCACTGGGATTCTCGCGCACCGCCGTCCTGACGGCTTTCCTGGGCGAGGCGCTTCTGCTGGGTCTCGTCGGCGGCGTCGTCGGCCTGATCGGCGCGTCGTTCATGCAGGCGGTGCCGATCTCCACCACCAATTTCCAGACCTTTGCCGAGATTGCGTTTCACTTCACGCTCACGCCGCAGATCATCGCGATGTCGCTTGCATTCTCGCTGATGATGGGCTTCATCGGCGGCTTCCTGCCGGCAGCGCGCGCATCGCGGATGAAGATCGTCGACGCGTTGCGCGCGGCCTGACGTGCGTTTCGCGAAGCCACTGCGCGCGCTACGCGCGCATGCGGTGAGCCGCTCGCTGGCGCCCGTCAGAGACGTGGCGGCGGCGCTGGGGCAACTGCGCTTCGTTCAACTCGATCCCATTCGCGCGCCGGCGCGCGCCGCCGACCTCATCCTGCGCCAGCGTGTGCCGGGCTATCGCGCCGGCGACCTCGACCGGCAATATCCGCAGCTGCCGCTCGCCGAGGACTACATCCATTGCTACGGCGTGATGACCGCCGCCACGCGCGCACTACTGCATCCCCGTGGGCGGCCCCATAGCCTCACCATCGAACGCGAGCATCCGCGCCTCCCGGCGCGCGTGCTGGCCCATGTGCAGGCGCGTGGCGATTCACATCCGCGCGACCTTGCGGCCGCCTTTGGCCGCGTGCAGGTGAGGAGCGAATGGGGTGGCATCTCGTCGGCGACCACGCGCGCGCTGGAGGCGCTGCACTATCGCGGCAAGCTGCACGTGGTGCGCCGTGAGCAGGGCATCAAGGTCTACACCGCCGCCGCGCCATGGGCCGAGCCCTTGCCGGCCGCGACGCGGGCGCGGGCGCTCATGCTGTTGCTGCTCGACCTCTACGCGCCGTTGCCCGAGGCTTCCTTTCGCCAGCTGGTACGCATGATCACGCCCGGTTCGATCGCTGTCGCGCTGCGCGAACGCATGCTCGGCGCATTGCGTGAAGGCGATGACGTTGCGCGTCACGATGTCGACGGCGGCACCTGGCTCATGCCCGCTGGCGAGCTGCTTCGCGATGACGTTGCAGATACCGTGCGTTTGCTGACCCCGTTCGATCCGGTCGTGTGGGATCGTCTGCGTTTCGAGGCCTTCTGGGGCTGGCAATATCGCCTCGAGGCCTATACGCCGCCACCAAAGCGGCGATTTGGCTACTACGCGTTGCCGCTGCTGTGGCGCGATGACGTCGTCGGTTGGGCCAATGCGCGCGTGGACGCTGGCACATTGCGGGTGGAGACCCAATTCGTCGTCTCGCCACCGGGCTCGGCAGTGTTTCGCAATGCACTGGCGGCAGAGTGCGAACGGCTGCGCGATTGCGTCGGTGCGGCGGCGCTGGAAGTCACGCAGGCGGCACGCTGATGGGTTGCACCGGATCCGCACGCGCGGGGTCCGGGCGGCCGCGCGATTGGCACGCCGTCAATCGAAGCGCAGGTTGCCGTCGGCGATCAACTTCTTCCAGTGATCGAGGTCGCCCTCGATCAACGCGCCCAGGCGCTCCGGCGGCCCCGGAATCAGCTCCGCGCCTTCTCGCTCGAGCCGCTCCCGCACTTCCGGCATCGCGAGGATCTTCTGCACTTCCGCATTGATCCGTTGGATGACGGCCGGCGGCGTGCCCAGTGGCGCCACGATGCCCCAGTAGTTGATGACGCTGGCGTTGGGCACGCCTTCTTCCTGCCAGCTGGGCACGCCCGGCATCTGCGGAATCCGCCTCGGCCCCGTGACCGCGAGCACCTTGACGCGCTTTTCGGCCTGCAGCGGCAATGCCGCGGGAATCGACGCGGTCATCGCCTGGATCGTGCCGCCAAGGAGATCCTTGGTGGCGTCGGCGATCCCGCGATACGGTACGTGCACGATGTTGGTGCCGGCGCGGTTGTTCATCAGTTCCAGCGCCAGGTGGTTGACGCTGCCGGTACCGGCGGAGCCGTAGTTGAACTTGCCAGGCTGCGCCTTGGCCAGCGCAATGAATTCGCGCATGGTGTTGGCGGGCACGTCGACGTTGACGACGAAGGCCAGCGGACCCGAGGCGATGGGCGCCACGGGTACGAACTGTCTGACCGGATCGTAGCCCGGCACCCGCGCGGACGCGGCCACGGTCGTGAAGGGCGACGCGACGAAAAGGAACGTGTAGCCGTCGGGCGGCGCGGCCGCCGCTTCTGCCGCGCCGATGGCGCCACCGGCGCCGGTCTTGTTCTCGACGACGATGGTGGACTTCAACGCGTCGCCGAGTCTCTGCGCGATGAAGCGCGCGACCGTATCGGTGCCCGCACCCGGCGTGAACGGCACGATCAGCCGGATGGATTTGGCGGGCCAGGCTTCCTGGGCCGAAGCGCCGGGCGCGACCGCGGCCAGCGCGGCGAGTAGCAGGGTCAGGATTTTCATGGGCGACAGTGTGCGCAAGGTTGCTCGATATTGGCAATGCGACATGACAGCGCGGTGACTGCAACGCACCACCGCCGGCTAGTCCTTGCCTTCCTGCCGAATCACGTCGAGGTTGTCGATGAGCCGCGTTGCGCCCAGCGTCGCTGCCGCCAGCACGATCAGCACGCTGGGACTATCGAAGCCCTCCGGATGCGGGATGTGCAGGCCCAAGCCGTTGCGCACGGCAATGTAGTCGACTTTCCAGCCACGCGCAGCCAGTTCGGCCCGGCCCGCGGCTTCGAGGTTGGCATAGTCATGCCTGCCCCCGATGATGGCGTCCGCGATGCCGCGCAACACGCGGTGCAGATGGGGGGCCTCGCGGCGCTCGTCCGCCGTCAGGTAGCCGTTGCGCGACGACAGCGCCAGCCCATCCTCGGCGCGCACGGTTTCGGCCGGCACGATCTCGATCGGCAAGTTGAATTGCTGGACCATGCCGCGGACGATCTTCAGTTGCTGCCGGTCTTTCTTGCCGAATACCGCGACGTCGGGCTGCACGAGGTTGAAGAGCTTCAAGACCACCGTGCAGACGCCGCCGAAGAAGCCGGGCCGGAACGCGCCTTCGAGCTCGTCGGCAATGCCGGGAGGCTCCACGCGATACACCTGGGGCGTCGGATACATTTCGTGCTCGAGCGGCGCGAACAGCACGTCCACGCCTTCGCGCTCGAGGCCCGCCTTGTCGGCATCGAAGGTGCGCGGATAGCGGTCGAAATCTTCGTTGGGACCGAACTGCAGCCGGTTGACGAAAATGCTGGCCACCACCGCATCGCCGTGGCGGCGTGCGATGCGGCACAGCTCGAGGTGACCGGCGTGGAGATTGCCCATCGTGGGTACGAACGCGACACGGCCTGCGCCGTCAAGGCGCGCCGCCAGTTCGGCTGCGGTACGGATCAGTTCCATCGGCGGCATGCCTTAAGCCTGTCCCAGGTTGAAGAACTCGCGGCGCGCCCGCATGCTCGCCACGCGCTCCAGCAACAGCTTCATATGCGCGGTATTGTCGACGAAGTTCAACCGTTCACTGTTGATGATGAGGAGCGGCGCCTCGTCGTACTGGTAGAAGAATCGCGCATAGGCGTCCGCGAGGCGGGCGAGGTATTCGTCGGGAATGGCCTGTTCGAAGTCCACGCCGCGCTGTCGCACGCGCTCGACCAAGGTCGATACCGGCGCCTGCAGGTAGATCACGAGATCGGGAGTCGCGGTCTGTGGCTTCAGGTGCCGGTAGACCTTTTCGTACAGCGTGAATTCATCGTCGCGCAGGTTGAGCCGCGCGAACAGCGGATCCTTGTCCAGCAGGAAATCGGAGACCGTCGGCTGGCGGAACAGGTCGAGCTGCGCCAGTTCGCGCAGCTGGTCCGCGCGCTGGAACAGGAACGTCAACTGAGTCGGCAGCGCGAAGCGCGGCATGTCCTCGTAGAAGCGCGACAGGAACGGATTGTCCTCGGGCTGTTCCAGCAGCATGTCCGCCTCCAGACGGTCGGCCAATTCGCGCGCGAGGCTGGTCTTGCCGGCGCCGATGGGGCCCTCCACCACGATGTAGCGGCACTTCTCGATGTCCATCGGGCGGTTTCTTCGTGGAGGTCAGCGCAGCGGATGAACGCGGGTGCGCGCGATGCGCTGGTGTTTCACCGCCGCGATGAAGCGGCGCGCGAGCCCGCGTCCCGGAATGGTGGCCGCCGGCGCGATGTCGCGCAACGGTCGCAATGTGAAGGCCCGTTCGTGCATGCGCGGATGGGGAATCGTGAGTTGCGCGATGTGAAGGCGACGGCGACCGTATAGTAGCAAATCGAGGTCGAGCGTCCGCGGCGCGTTGCGCGGCGCGCCGGGTTCCCGCCGGCGTTGCTGCCGCCGTTCGATTGCGTGCAGGTACCGCAGCAGCGCGCGCGGCGCCAGCGTGGTGCGCAGCGCGATCGCCGCGTTGACATAGTCGGGCTGCGGCATCGTTGCACCTACCGGCGCCGAGACGTAGTTGCTCGACACGCGCAACAGGCGGGTGCCGGGCAAACGCGCGATCGCGATCGTGGCACGGGCCAGCTGGCGGCGCGGGTGGGCGAGATTGCTGCCCAGTCCAACGATGGCTACAGCGGGCTTTGCCACGCCAGCAATCAGTCGGGCTCGGCCGGGTCGTGCGCAGGCGCAGCGTCGGCGCCATCGTCCTCGCGGCGCTTGCGTCCGCGGCCGCGCGACCGGCGCCCCTTCTTCGGCGCTTCGTCGGGCTTCAGCATGGCCGCGCGCTCGGCCTCGCTGGCATCCTGGAATCGCGTCCACCAGTCGACCAGCGACATCTCGATCTCGCCCGACTTGCCGCGCAATTCCAGGAAATCGTAGGCGGCACGGAAACGCGGATGCTCGGCCAGGCGGTACGGCCGCGCACCGGCGCGCTGCTCGAAGCGCGGCTGCAGCGACCAGATTTCCTTGATCGTGGCTTCGAAGCGGCGCGGAATCGAGATCCGCTGTCCCTGCGCCGCCAGCACGCGGTCCATCGCGTCGAACAACGCGGGAAGCGGCTTCTCATTGCGGTCCTTGGCGGCGTTCCACTGCAGCAGCACTTCGTGCCACAGCAGCGTTGCAAAAAGGAACGCTGGTGACACGGCCTTGCCCGCCAGCACGCGGGCGTCGGTCCCGGCCAGCGCGGCCTCGATGAATTTGGGGCCCAGCGGCTGCTCGAGGATCACGTCCAGCAACGGCAGGAGGCCGTGCGACAACCCGTGCGCGCGCAGACTCTTCAGCGTCTGCACCGCATGGCCCGAGAGCAGCAGCTTCTGCATCTCGTCGAACAGCCGCGCCGGTGGCACGTTGTGCATCAGGCTCGCGAGCTTGGGAATCGGCGCCGCGGTTTTCGGGTCGATGGCCACGCCCACCTTTGCGGCAAGGCGGACCGCGCGCAGCATGCGCACAGGATCTTCGCGAAACCGCGTGACCGGCGGGCCGATCAACTTGAGGCGGCGCGCGCGAACGTCCACCACGCCGCCGACGTAGTCCCAGATCTCCTCGGTGGTCGGATCGAAGTAAAGCGCGTTGATCGTGAAGTCGCGGCGGACCGCATCCTCGGATTGCAGGCCGTAGACGTTGTCTGACAAAAGCCGCCCGTGTTCGTCGGTGGCATCGGCGCCGGTCTGGGCGGCGCGGAACGTGGAGACTTCGAGAACTTCAGCGCCGGCGTGCACATGCACCAGCCGGAAACGCCGGCCGATGATGAACGAACGGCGAAACAGCGGCTTCACCTGCTCCGGCGTCGCATTGGTGGCGATATCGAAGTCCTTCGGGACGAGCCCCAGCAGCAGGTCGCGGACCGCGCCGCCGACGACGAACGCGACGAATCCGGCTTCCTGGAGCTTCTCGGTGACCTGACGGGCGCCGCGCGGAATCTGGTCGCGGCGGACCGGGTGGTCGCTGGCGCGATAGATCTTCGGGTCGCGGGTCGGCCGGCCAGGGATCAGGCGGGCGAGCAGGCGGCGTATCACTTCAATTGGGCTGGAAGGGCGGCGGACCGCGTAACGAAGTGGCGGCAGGGCATCGTGGCGGTCGAGAAGAGGACGGCGCTTCGATGCAGCAAAGGCCGGGGATCATAGCACGGCGTCGGCGCCTTCGAGCGCGCGCCATGCGCCTGGCGCCAGCCCGTCGAGCGTGAACCGGCCCATGGCCACGCGGATCAGGCGCAACGTGGGCAGTCCTACCGCAGCCGTCATGCGGCGTACCTGTCGATTGCGGCCTTCGGTCAGTGTGAGTTCGAGCCACGCCGTCGGCACGGTCAGCCGGTGGCGAATCGGTGGATCGCGAGGTGGAAAATCAGGGGGTTCGGGCAGGCGCCGCGCGCGCGCCGGCCGGGTGAGGCCGTCGGTCAATTCGACCCCCTGTTCCAGGCGTTGCAGCTGTTCCGGGCTGGGCTCGCCTTCCACTTGCGCCCAGTAGACCTTGGGCAGCTTGTGGCGCGGGTCCGCGATGCGGGCCTGGATGCGCCCATTGGCCGTCAACAGCATCAGACCCTCGCTATCAGTGTCGAGCCGGCCGGCCGGATAGACGTCCGGCACGCGGATGAAGTCGGCCAGCGTGCGCTTCGTACCGTCGCCGGTGAACTGGCAGAGCACGCCGTAAGGCTTGTTGAAGACGATCAGCGCTTCTGCCGAGGGCAGGGCGGGCGTGGCGGGAAGGCGTGTTTTCACGGATAATTTCAGGTTGACGAGAGACTCGTTGCGCGCCAGTCGCATAAGCGCCACTGCGGACGTCCCCGGCATCCCCCTCAACAGGAGCATCCATGTCCAGCTATCAACACGTCAAGGTACCGGCGGGCGGCACCAAGATCACCGTCAATCCTGACAACAGCCTCAATGTACCGGATCAACCCATCATTCCGTACATCGAGGGCGACGGCACCGGTGTGGACATCACCCCGGTGATGCTCAAAGTCGTGGATGCGGCGGTGGCCAAGGCCTATGGCGGCAAGCGCAAGATCCACTGGATGGAGATTTACGCCGGCGAGAAGTCGACCAACGTCTACGGTCCCGACGTATGGCTGCCGGACGAGACGCTGGCCATCCTCAAGGACTACGTGGTGTCGATCAAGGGTCCGCTGACCACGCCGGTGGGCGGCGGCATCCGCTCCCTCAACGTCGCGCTCCGCCAGCAGCTGGACCTCTACGTGTGCCTGCGCCCGGTGCGCTGGTTCAAGGGCGTGCCGTCGCCGGTGAAGGAGCCCGAGAAGACCGACATGGTGATCTTCCGCGAAAACTCGGAGGACATCTACGCCGGCATCGAGTGGCCCGCCGAGTCGCCTGAGGCGAAGAAGCTGATCAACTTCCTGATCAACGAAATGGGCGTGAAGAAGATCCGCTTTCCGAACACGTCGGGCATCGGCATCAAGCCGGTCTCGCGCGAAGGCACGGAGCGCCTCGTGCGCAAGGCGATGCAGTACGTGATCGACAACGATCGCAAGTCGTTGTCGCTGGTGCACAAGGGCAACATCATGAAGTTCACGGAAGGCGGGTTCCGCGACTGGGGCTACGCCCTGGCGGAGAAGGAGTTCGGCGCCAAGCCGATCGATGGCGGTCCGTGGATGAGTTTCAAGAACCCGAAGACGGGGCGCGAGATCATCGTCAAGGACGTCATCGCCGATGCCTTCCTGCAGCAGATCCTGCTGCGGCCGGCCGAATACGACGTTATCGCCACGCTCAACCTCAACGGCGACTACGTGTCCGACGCGCTGGCCGCGCAGGTGGGCGGCATCGGTATCGCGCCCGGGGCCAACATGTCCGACACGGTGGCGATGTTCGAGGCGACGCATGGCACGGCGCCCAAATACGCCGGCAAGGATTACGTCAACCCGGGCTCGGAAATCCTGTCGGCCCAGATGATGCTGGTGCACATGGGTTGGAAGGAAGCCGCGGCGCTGATCGAGACCGGTCTCGAGAAAGCCATTCTCGACAAAGTGGTTACTTATGACTTCGCGCGGCTGATGCCCGGCGCCACGCAGTTGTCCTGTTCGGCGTTCGGGCAGGCGATGATCGACCGGATGTGATCGCGTTGTCGTCGACAAAAGCCCGCCGGCCGGCGGGCTTTTGTTTGGGCGGTACCGCCCGCATTGAAGGACGGTGCGGGCAATAAAAAGGGCCCGCGCATGCGCGGGCCCGGGAATTGCATCAGTCGCTGCCGTTGGGGCGGCGACTGTGGGCGCTTTAGCCCGATCAGGCGGCCTGGATGTTGGACGCCTGCTTGCCCTTCGGGCCTTGCGTCACTTCGAAGGAGACCTTCTGGCCTTCCTTCAGCGACTTGAAGCCCGGCATGTTGATCGCCGAGAAATGCGCAAAAAGGTCTTCGCCGCCGCCGTCCGGCGTCACGAAGCCGAATCCCTTTGCATCATTGAACCACTTGACTGTACCGGTTGCCATACTGCGTATTCCTTTTGAAGATGAATGAGAAGCCCGGGTGCCGCTGACCGGTGGGAGGAACGGGGGGCCGGCGCCTGGCGCGTTGCCCCCGTCCGCGACCGGAAACACCGTGCGCCGAACACTCCACTTTTACGCGTCTCCGCCGGAAAGCGTCAAGCAGGAGCCGACAGTCGTGCCGTCCTCTTGTAAAAACTGTTGCAATCGTCAAACATTGACCCCACTTTGATCCGGAGTATCGTGCAGGCGATGAGCAACCAGCAGCAAATAGGCAGCGTTCTTGAAGCCGCCAAGGCCAAAGTCAAGCCGCCGCCGTTGTACAAGGTCATGTTGCTAAATGACGACTACACACCGATGGACTTCGTCGTCGTCGTCCTGCAAACTGTATTCGCCATGAGCCGCGAGAAAGCGACGCAGGTGATGTTGCAGATTCATCGTGAAGGGGTAGGCGTCTGTGGCACCTTCACGCGGGAAGTAGCGGCAGCCAAGGTCGAACAAGTAATCAATATTGCACGCAAGCATCAGCACCCGCTGCAGTGCACGATGGAGGAGACGTAGGCGTTATAGCTTTGCGGGACCGGTATTCCACGGTAGCCCGCAAAGTGACGAAAGGATGAAGGAAGGCCGATGATTGCGCAGGAACTTGAAGTCTCCCTCCACATGGCCTTTGTCGAGGCCAGGCAGAAGCAGCACGAGTTCATAACGGTCGAGCACCTGTTATTGGCAATGCTCGACAACCCCTCCGCGGCGGAGGTGCTGAAGGCCTGTGGCGTCGACCTGGACGAATTGCGCGGCGTGTTGGCCGACTTCATCCAGGAACACACGCCGCGGCTGGCGCCACATTCCGACGCCGACACGCAGCCCACGCAGGGTTTCCAGCGCGTGATCCAGCGCGCGATCCTGCACGTCCAGTCCTCGGGCAAGAAGGAAGTCACCGGCGCCAACGTGCTGGTGGCCATCTTCGGCGAGAAGGAATCGCACGCCGTTTATTTCCTCAACCAGCGCGGCGTCACCCGTCTCGATGTCGTCAACTACATCGCGCACGGCATCACCAAGACGCCGCAGCAGAAGCAGGAAAAGCCGGAGCAAAAAGGCGATGAGGAAGGTGGCAACGAGGCGCAAGGCGCGCTCGAAGCCTACACGCAGAACCTCAATGCGATGGCCAAGGCCGGCAAGATCGATCCGCTGATCGGTCGTGCGCACGAATTGGAGCGCGTGATCCAGGTGCTGTGCCGCCGGCGCAAGAACAATCCGTTGCTGGTGGGCGAGGCCGGTGTCGGCAAGACGGCCATCGCCGAAGGCCTGGCGCGGCGCATCTTCGAGGGCGACGTGCCCGACCTGCTGCGCGAGTTCCAGGTGTATTCGCTCGACATGGGCGCACTCCTGGCCGGCACCAAGTATCGCGGCGATTTCGAGCAGCGTCTGAAGGCCGTGCTGAAGCAGTTGGCGGAAAGCCCCAAGTCCATACTCTTCATCGACGAGATCCACACGATCATCGGTGCCGGCGCGGCCTCCGGCGGGACGCTCGATGCGTCCAACCTCCTGAAGCCCGCATTGTCGTCGGGTGCGCTGAAGTGCATCGGTGCCACCACGTACAACGAATACCGACAGATCTTCGAGAAGGATCACGCGCTGTCACGCCGCTTCCAGAAAGTAGACGTGCCCGAGCCGTCGATCGCCGAGACCATCGAGATCCTGAAGGGGCTCAAGACGCGCTTCGAGCAGCACCATGGCGTCAAATACGCGCCGGCGGCGCTCACCAGCGCGGCCGAGCTTGCCGCACGCTTCATCAACGATCGGCACCTGCCCGACAAGGCGATCGACGTGATCGACGAGGCCGGCGCGGCGCAGAAGATCCTGCCCAAGTCGCGCCAGAAAAAGGTGATCGGCAAGGGTGAGGTCGAGGAGATCGTCGCCAAGATCGCGCGCATCCCCGCCAAGAACGTGTCGTCCGACGATCGCAATTCGCTGAAGACGCTCGACCGCGACCTGCGCAACGTCGTGTTCGGCCAGAACAAGGCCATCGATGCGTTGGTGTCGGCCATCCGCATGGCGCGTTCGGGCCTGGGCAATCCGCGCAAGCCCATCGGCAACTTCCTGTTCAGCGGTCCCACGGGTGTGGGCAAGACCGAGGTTGCGCGGCAGCTCGCGTATTGCCTCGGCGTGGAACTGCTGCGCTTCGACATGTCGGAGTACATGGAGCGGCACGCAGTGTCGCGTCTCATCGGCGCGCCCCCGGGCTATGTCGGCTTCGATCAGGGCGGCCAGCTCACCGAGTCCATCAGCAAGCATCCGTACAGCGTGGTGCTGCTCGATGAAATCGAGAAGGCGCATCCGGACATCTTCAACATCCTGTTGCAGGTGATGGATCACGGCACGCTCACCGACAACAATGGACGCAAGGCCGACTTCCGCAATGTGATCATCATCATGACCACCAACGCGGGCGCCGGCGAGCTGGCCAGGAGCACGATGGGCTTCACGCAGAACAAGCAGTCCGGCGACGAGATGGCCGAAATCAAGCGGATGTTCACGCCCGAGTTCCGCAACCGGCTCGACGCCACGATTTCGTTCGCGGCGCTTGACCATGACACCATCCTCAAGGTGGTCGACAAGTTCCTGCTCGAGCTCGAGAACCAGCTGCACGAGAAGAAGGTGGATGCCACGTTCAAGCCGGCGCTGAAGGAGTTCCTGGCGAAAAAGGGCTTCGATCCGCAGATGGGTGCGCGACCGATGTCCCGTCTCATCCAGGACACCATCCGCAAGGCGCTCGCCGAGGAATTGCTGTTTGGCAAGCTCACGTCGGGCGGCAAGGTCACGATTGACATGGGAGACGACGAGAATGTGAAGCTCTCCTTCGAAGAAAACCCGAAGGAAGTCGAGCCGGTCGCGTAGGGTCATCGCAACACGCATCAACGCAAACGGCGCCGCGAGGCGCCGTTTGCGTTCCCGACGATGGCGAATCCGTGGCGCGACGGTTCAGGCCAGCGCGTCCGCCCAGATATTTTTCGCCCACGCAAACGCATACTCGCCTTCGACAGCCGACGGCGCGGGCGACAATCCACCCGAGCCCGGCACCGTCACCAGCGTCCTGTGTTCCTTGTCGTATTGGTGCACCGACGCCACATGCACGACCTCCTTGTCCGTAATGAAGCTATAGCACGTGTTGTTGAGCACGGGCATCGGATTGGGCGCTGTGCCGGCAAACGCGTTCAGGATTGCGGCGGCGGCAACCTTGCCGTGCTGGTTGGCCATGTGGCCGGACTTGGGCATCAGGGGCGCTACCTGGATCGCGTCGCCCAGCACATGGATCTTCGGCACCTTGATCGACTCGAAGGACAGGAAGTCGACTTCGCACCAGCGGTTGTTGGCGGTGATCACGCCCGCCTGCGCGGCGATGGCGCCGGCGCCTTGCGGCGGGATCACGTTGAGCACGTCGGCCTTCACGTCGTCTTCAGTCTCGAACTTGGCGGTCAACGTGGCGACGTCGACATCGGTCAGCACGTAGTTGGGACGGTATTCGACGATGCCCTTGTAGTCGTCGTTCCAGGCCTTCATGAACAGCGCCTTCTTCGAGATCACGTCCTCGTTGCCGTCGAGTATCAGCACCTTGCTGCGCGGCTTGGCGCGCTTGAAATACCACGCCACCTGGCAGGCGCGCTCATACGGGCCGGGCGGGCAGCGATAGGGAGCGCGCGGGATCGAGATCGCGAAGACGCCGCCGTCCGGCATCGCCTCCAGCTGCTTGCGCAGTGCCACCGTCTGCGGGCCGGCCTTCCACGCGTGCAGCACTTTTTCCTGCGCGGCCGGGCCGCTCAACCCGGGCACCTGATCGTAGTGGAACGCGATGCCGGGCGAGAGCACCACACGATCGAAGGGAAGGTGTTGCCCATTGGACAACCGCACGATGTTACTTTCGGTGTCGATCGCCATGGCTGTGGCATGGATGACCTTGATACCGCGTTTGGCGAGGCCTTCGTAGCTCACCGTGAGATCGGCAATCTGCTTGCTGCCACCCAGCACCAGGTTCGACAGCGGGCACGAGACAAAGGCCGGATTGGCCTCGACCAGCGCCACGTCCACGGCGCCGTTGGACCACATGTGCAGGTATTTCGCGGCCGTGGCGCCGCCATAGCCGCCGCCGACCACCACCACCTTGGGGCTGTTGCGCATGGATACGGCACAACCACCCAGTGCCGAGGTCACCAGGCCGGTGGCGCCAAGCCAATGCAGGAAATCGCGTCGTTGCATCGCCATGCCGCTCTCCTGATCAGGGCTTCTGCGCGGCGAACCAGCCGGCGACGAGATCGATCTGCTCGTCGGTGTAGCCCTTGGCAAGCTGGGGCATCACCGTTCCCTGCGCGCGACCGGCCTTGTAATCCTGCATCCTGCGTGCGAGGTCGGATTTCGATTGTCCGGCGAGCGTGGACATGCCGCCCCGGCTCACGCCATTGGTGCCATGGCAACTGGCACAGCCGGCGGCAATGTTGCGGGCCAGGTTCGGATCCGCACCCTGCGCCATCGCGGTATTCGCGCAGGCGAACAGCGACAGTGACGCCAACAACAGCGGCTTGAACAAGGGGACTCTCCTCAGGGGGGCAGGTGCTCTGGTGTGCGCATCGATGGATCGAATAGTAGGCGCAATTTCCAGCGATCGTCATTCCCCGCGGCAACATCGAGACAGCGAGGTGGGACGGTCCATCGTGGATTCGGGCGGCGCGTACGCAACCGCGGGAACAGCCGATCGACGCCCATTAATGGAAAGAAAATCCACGATCCGGAAATGGCGACCATATGCACTTTACCGGGGCGGCCCAAATACAAGTCTTTATTAAACAGCAAGTTGAGTTCAAGGTTTCGGTTTTTTAGTCTAATATCTTATATAAGATATACATGCCGTGCAGCATCCCACAGGCTAAATGACCATAGTTTTGTTCCAATAGACGGAAATGATTTCTAACTAATTGATTTGTTATATATTTTTTTATATCGCACTGCGCCATTTGGGCTTGCAACACGGGTCCCAGCTTGCTAATGTTCATCCAACACGGGCTCGCTTCACTTGCGGCGCGTGCCTTCGCAGAACCCTGATCCGTCCGCACTGGTGCGGGCGACATGACCGACGCAATGGGAGCACCAAGCCATGAACTACGACCTCGAAGCAGCGCGACTGAAGAAGGACTGGGCGGAGAACCCGCGCTGGAAGGGAATCCAGCGGGGCTATACGGCGGAAGATGTCGTCCGCCTGCGCGGCTCGATCCAGATCGAGCACACGCTGGCGCGCCGCGGCTCGGAAAAACTCTGGAAACTCGTCACCGAGGAGCCATTCATCAATGCGCTGGGCGCGATGACGGGCAACCAGGCGATGCAGCAGGTCAAGGCCGGACTGAAGGCCATCTACCTGTCGGGCTGGCAGGTTGCAGCCGACGCCAACATCGCCGGTGAAATGTATCCGGACCAATCGCTCTATCCGGTCAATTCGGTGCCGGTGGTGGTGCGCAAGATCAACAACACCTTTGTACGCGCCGACCAGATCCAGCACATGGAAGGCACCGGGGACATCGATTTCTTCGCGCCGATCGTGGCCGACGCCGAGGCTGGCTTCGGCGGCGTGCTCAATGCGTTCGAGCTGATGAAGTCGATGATCGACGCCGGTGCCGCGGGCGTGCACTTCGAAGACCAGCTGGCGTCGGTCAAGAAGTGCGGCCACATGGGCGGCAAGGTGCTGGTGCCAACGAAGGAAGCCGTCGACAAGCTGATCTCCGCGCGTCTGGCGGCCGATACGATGGGCGTGCCCACGCTGATTCTCGCGCGGACCGACGCCGAAGCGGCTGATCTCGTCACCAGCGACATCGACGATATCGACAAGCCCTTCTGCACCGGCGAGCGGACGCAGGAGGGCTTCTACAAGACGCGCAACGGCCTCGACCAGGCAGTATCGCGCGGACTCGCGTATGCCCCTTATGCAGACATGATCTGGTGCGAAACCGGCAAGCCGGATCTCGACTTCGCGCGGCAGTTCGCCGACGCCATCCATGCCAAGTTTCCCGGCAAGATGCTCGCCTACAATTGCTCGCCTTCGTTCAACTGGAAGAAGAACCTCGACGATGCCACCGTGGCGATGTTCCAGCGCGAACTGGGCGCGATGGGCTATAAGTTCCAGTTCATCACGCTGGCAGGGTTCCACAGCCTCAACTACTCGATGTTCAACCTGGCCCATGGCTACGCGCACAACCAGATGACGGCTTTCGTCGAGCTGCAGGAGGCTGAGTTCGCCGCCGTTGCGAAGGGCTTCACGGCGATCAAGCACCAGCGCGAAGTGGGCACCAGCTATTTCGATGCGGTGACGCAGACGGTGCAGGGCAGCGCGGCGTCCACGACCGCGCTCAAGGGCTCGACCGAGGATGAGCAGTTCTTCGACAAGCCGAAGTCCGAGCTGCACGTGGCCTGATCACGCGCCAGCGGGCCAGCGCCGACGCCGCGACCCCACCAATTGTGGGGATATCGCGGCGTTGTCGTTTCCGGCGCCGGTAGCGGCCCGCGAACCCCGGCCACGGTTCGCGGTCAGACTTCCATGGACGCACCCGTGGTTGTTCCCGAGATGCCGCTCGACGCTGCCGACGCCGGGGGATCGTCGCGCATGTTCTTCGCCCTGGCGCCCAGTGCCGTGGTGCGCGCGGCGTTTGCCGATCTGGCCCGCAATGTGGCCCGGCGATCGCGCGGGCGGGCCGTTTCGTCCGAGCACCTGCATCTGACGCTGGCATTCCTCGGTGACGTCCCGGCCAGCGCGCTGCCGGCGCTGCATCAGGTGGGTGCGAGCATGCCGCAGGCCGGCGCTGTGCTCGTATTCGATACGCTCGGCGCGTGGCGGGCCTCGGGCGTCGCATGGGTGGCGCCGTTGGTGGTGCCGCCTCCGATATTGGCCTTGCACGCCGGCCTGGCGGAGGCGCTGACCGCGGCCGGTTTCGCGCTGGACGCTCGGGCTTTCCGACCGCATGTCACGCTCGCCCGCCGTTGTGTCCAGGTTCAGCCACGCGCCCGCTGCGAACCCGTGCGCTGGCCGGCGGACCGGCTTTGTCTCATCGGCTCGGCCTTGGGTCCGGACGGACCCATCTATCGCGAGCTGGGCGCGTGGCCGCTGGCGCTCGACCCGCCTGCTACCTGAGCCGCCACAGCAATCCGTAGCTGCTTGCGGGCGGGGTCAGGCCGGACCCTTGACGACCGGACGCGACGGATCCGCGCACCATTCGCTCCATGAACCTGGATACAACCGGGTGTTGTGCAGGCCGGCCACTTCCATCGCCAGCAGGTTGTGGCACGCGGTGACGCCCGATCCGCATTGATGCACCACCAGGTCGGCCGAGGTGCCGTCGAGCAACGCATCCCATTCGGTGCGCAATGTCGCAGGCGACTTGAACGTGCCGGCCGCATCGAGATTGCTGGTGAATGGACGGTTGCGCGCGCCGGGAATATGACCCGCGACCGGATCGAGCGGCTCCACTTCGCCGCGAAAGCGCTCGGGTCCGCGCGCATCGACCAGCAGCAGCGTTCTGCGGGCGATGCTTGCGCGTACTCCGCTGGCATTGACGTGCGGCGTGACCTTGCCAACGGTGAACGCCTCAGGTTCAAACGGTTGTTCGGCCGTTTCCAACGGCCGCTTCTCGGCGGTCCACTTGGCGAAACCGCCGTCGAGTACGGCCACTGCGTCGTGCCCGAGCCAGCGCAGCATCCACCACAGGCGCGAGGCGTACGCACCAGGACCCTGATCGTAGGCCACGACCTGCTTGCCCTGGGCGATGCCAAGCCGCGCGAAATGCGCCGCCGCAGCCTCGGGCGTGGGCAAAGGATGGCGGCCGTTGGTGCCCGTAAGCGGTGCGGACAGCATGCGGTCGAGGTGAACGAAGCGCGCACCGGGAATATGGCCGGCGCGAAACTGGTCCTCGCCCCAGGCCTCGGGCCGCCCGAGATCGTGGCGCACGTCGCAGATCACCAGCGCGGGATCGTCGAGCATCGCAGCCAGGGCATCGGTGGAAACCAGCGTGTTGAGCATGGCGGTAACGTGCAATCGTTGGTGAAGAAGGATGCGCCGCCGCTGGCGGCGCCCTGCAATCGAGGCTGCTACAGATGGCCGAGGTGCGCTTCCATCTCACGCCGATAGTACTCGTGAAAATGTTGCATGCCGTCTTCCATTGGCGACTGGTAGGGCCCGATCTCGCTTTTGTTGGCGGCGTAGAGCAACTTGCGGCCGGCGTCCATCCGCTCGGCGATCTCGTCGTCCTCCTTCGCCGTTTCCATGTAAGCCGCCTGGTTGGCCTCGATGAACTCGCGCTCGAACAGCGCGATTTCTTCGGGATAGTAGAACTCGACCACGTTCATCGTGCGATCGACGGCTTCGGGAATCAGCGTGCTGATCACCAGCACGTGCGGATACCATTCCAGCATGACGTTGGGGTAGTAGGTGAGCCACACCGCGCCGTGCGTGGGAACTTCGCCGCGATAATAGTCGAGCACGGCCCGGTGCCAACGCTCGTAGATGCGCGAACCGGGCTTCTTGAGGCTGTTGTTGATGCCCACCGTCTGTACCGAATAGCCGTCGCCGAATTCCCATTTCAGGTCGTCGCAGGTGACGAACTGGCCGAGCCCGGGATGGAACGGACCGACGTGGTAGTCCTCGAGGTAAACCTCGATGAACGATTTCCAGTTGTAGTTGCATCGGTGGATCTCGACGCGGTCGAGCATATAGCCCGAGAAATCGAAATGGCGTACGCCAAGCGCGGCGAGATCGCGCCCGACATCACGCGGCCCGTCGAACAGGAGACCGTTCCAGTTCTGCATCGGCGTGCGGCCGAGGTTGAGGCAAGGCTTGTCCGCGAAGTGCGGCGCGCCGAGCAACTCGCCCTTCAGGTCGTAGGTCCAGCGATGCAGCGGACACACGATGTTGCTGGCATTGCCGCGGCCGTTGAACATCAACGCCTGCCGGTGCCGGCAGATGTTGGAGAGCAACTCGACCCCGCCCGGATTGCGCACGAGCATCTGCGCCTCCCCGCGCGCAGGCAACGCCTGGAAGTCGCCCGTATTGGGGACCATCAGCTCGTGCCCCACATAGTTTGGCCCGCGCGCAATCAGCAGGCGCTGCTCGGCTTCGAGCACCCGTGGATCGCAATACCAGGAGACTGGGAACTGCGTCGTGGACTGACGCAGACGACCCGCCGCGGCGAGGTCAGACATCGGCCTATCCTTTCGTAACCTATCGGTTGCTGGCAACCAACCCAACCCAACAACCCGGGACGCTTACGGCTTTGGTCTTGCGAAAAAAGCCGCCCCGGACCGCTTTGCTAAGTCGGCCGCACGAAAGAATCGTTTGAGGCCGCGTCGTCAAAAGATGATATAATAATCGACTTTCTGCCATCAGGTCAAGACCTTAGCGCGTTTTTCGCGTCCGGCTCGCCGTTGGACTACGCAACGCAAGCCCGGGTTCCGTCCCTATCGCGCGACCACCTCCGTTCATGGCCAAGTCTTCCGAACTGCCCAAGACCTTCGAAGCCGCACTCACCGAACTCGAGACACTCGTGGCGTCGATGGAGGGTGGCCAGTTGCCGTTGCAGGAGTCGCTGGCGTCGTACAAGCGGGGCGCTGCGTTGATCGCCTTCTGCCAAGCGGCGCTCTCCGACGCACAACAACAGGTCGAGGTGCTGGAGCACGGTGTGCTGAAACCATTCGCACCGGATGCTGGCGATGGATCCTGATCTCGCGTTCGAAGTCTGGTCCGGCGAACGGCAGCAGCGCATCGAAGATGTGCTGGCCGGTGCGCTGCCGCCGAACGCGGCCATTCCCGCGCCGTTGATCGATGCGATGCGTTATGCCGTGCTGGGCGGCGGCAAGCGGATGCGTCCGCTGCTGGCTTACGCCGCCGGCGAGCTCACCGGCGCCGATCCGCTGCTGGTCGACGCACCCGCCGCGGCGCTCGAGATGATCCACGCCTATTCGCTCGTCCACGACGACCTGCCGTGCATGGACAACGATGTACTGCGTCGCGGCAAGCCCACGGTGCATGTGCGATTCGGCGAGGCGATGGCCCTGCTGGCCGGGGACGCGTTGCAGGCACGGGCCTTCGAAGTGCTGGGTGCGGCGCCGTTGCGGGAATTGGGTGGCGCGTGCGTATTGCTTGCGGGTTCTGCCGGTGGTGCCGGCATGGCCGGCGGGCAGGCGATCGATCTCGTCCATGTGGGGCAACCGATGGCCATGCCGGCACTGGAATCGATGCACCGGATGAAGACCGGTGCGCTGATCCGCGCCGCCGTCCTGCTGGGGGCCGCCTGTGGTCGACCGCTGGCGCCGGCCGAACACCTGGCACTGGAAGGCTTTGCGAGCGCTGCGGGGTTGGCCTTCCAGATCGTCGACGACATCCTCGATGTCGAAGGCTCGGCGGCTGTGCTGGGCAAGACCGCAGGCAAGGATGCCGCGCAGAACAAGCCTACCTATGTCACGCTGCTGGGGTTGCAGGAGGCCAAGCGCCGCGCCGTGGCGGTGCACGCCGAAGCGGTCGCGGCACTGGTGGGCTTTGGACCCGGCGCGCGGCGCTTGCGCGAGATCGCCGACTGGATCACTCGGCGCAGCCACTGATTGAAAGACAACATCGCGACCATGTTTCCGTTGCTCGAACGCATCAACAGTCCCGCCGAACTGCGCCTGCTCGATCGCGCGCAGTTGCACGACCTGGCGCGCGAGCTGCGACTTTTCCTGCTGCAGTCGGTTGCGCAGACCGGCGGCCACCTGTCTTCCAATCTCGGCACCGTCGAGCTGACGGTGGCCTTGCACTACATCTTCGACACGCCCGAAGACCGTATCGTCTGGGATGTTGGACACCAGACTTACGCGCACAAGATCCTCACCGGCCGGCGCGAGGCGATGGCGGGACTGCGCCAATGGGGCGGCCCGTCGGGCTTCCCGCGACGCGGCGAGTCGGAATACGACACCTTCGGCACCGCGCATTCGTCGACGTCGATCTCGGCGGCGCTGGGGATGGCGGTCGCGGCAAAGCTGAAGCACGAAGAGCGGCACGTGGTGGCGGTGATCGGCGACGGCGCAATGAGTGCCGGCATGGCGTTCGAAGCACTCAACAACGCGCAGGGCGCCAACGTTCTCGTCATCCTCAACGACAACGAGATGTCGATTTCGGAACCGGTGGGCGCGTTCAACAACTATCTGGCCAAGATCCTGTCCGGACGCCTTTACAACACGGTGCGCCGCGGCGGCAAGGAAGTGCTGGCCAAGCTGCCTCCAGTGCACGATCTTGCGAAGCGCTGGGAAGAGCACATGAAGGGCATGGTGTTGCCCGGCACGCTGTTCGAAGAGTTCGGCTTCAATTACATCGGCCCGATCGACGGCCACGACCTCGAGATGCTGGTGCGTACGTTGGCCAATGTCCGCGAACTGCCGGGCGCGCAGTTCCTGCACGTGATCACCAAAAAGGGTTACGGTTATCCGAAGGCGGAAGAAGAGCCCATCGTCTATCACGCAGTGACCAAGTTCGATCCCGAGGTAGGCATGGTGCCGAAGGCACCCGGCAAGCCTACGTACACGCAGATCTTCGGCGACTGGCTGTGCGACATGGCCGCGTTGGACGAGCGCATAGTCGGCATCACGCCGGCGATGCGCGAAGGGTCGGGCCTCGTCAGGTTCTCGCAGCAGTTTCCACTGCGCTATTTCGACGTCGGCATCGCCGAGCAGCACGCGGTTACGTTTGCCGCCGGCTTGGCATGCGAGGGCATGCGGCCGATCGTGGCCATCTACTCGACGTTTCTGCAGCGTGCGTACGACCAGCTGATCCACGACGTCGTGCTGCAGAACTTGCCGGTGGTGTTTGCCATCGATCGCGCGGGTGTGGTCGGGGCCGACGGCGCCACGCATATCGGCGCCTTTGACCTCTCGTACCTGCGCTGCCTGCCCAATACGACGGTGATGACGCCGGCGGACGAGAACGAATGCCGGCAGATGCTCTACACCGCCGCCACACTGGGATCGCCGGCAGCCGTGCGTTATCCACGCGGCGCCGGTCCCGGCGTTACCATTGATCCGGTCATGCACGCGTTGCCCATCGGCAAGGCCGAGGTACGGCGCGAGGCCAAGGCGCGCACGCATCGTGTGGCGTTGCTCGCGTTCGGCTCGATGCTGCAGCCGGCGCTCGCCGCGGCTGAACAAATCGATGCCACGGTGGTCAACATGCGCTTCGTCAAGCCGCTCGACGTCGAGCTCGTGTTGCGCATGGCGCGCGAGCACGACGCGCTGGTCACGATCGAGGAGAACGTGATCGCGGGCGGCGCCGGCAGCGCCGTCGCCGAGGCCCTGGCCAGCGCCGGCGTGTCCACCGCCATCCTGCACCTCGGCCTGCCCGATCAATTCATCGACCATGGCGATCCCGCTTTCCTGCTGTCCCAGGTTGGTCTCGACGCCGCCGGCATAGCCAGCGCGGTGCGCAAGCGCTTCGGCGTGCGCGTGGCCGAGCCGTGGGCCAAGCCGGCGGCCTGACGCATGAGCGCGCCGGGCCGCCCCAAGCGCGAATACCGAAGCGCGCAGCGCGGAGGTAGGCACGTCAAGAGCGCGCCGGGCCGCCCCAAGCGCGAATACCGAAGCGCGCAGCGCGGAGGTCGGCGCCTCCCCAACTCCCCTACAATTCTGCCAAGATCCTCATGAACCGTCCCGAACAACCCGGAACCCTGATGCCGATCCCCGACATGCAGTCGGAGCGCGACGAGCGTCACCTGGCCATCGACCAGGTCGGTATTCGCGGCATCAAGTACCCGCTGCAGTTTGCCGACCACGATGGCGTGGCGCAGCCCACCATCGCGGTTGCCAGCGTGGTCGTGGCGCTGGCCGAGGACCGCAAGGGCACCCACATGTCCCGCCTCGTGATGCTGCTCGAGGAACGCGCGGCACCCGGTGCGCCGCCGCTCACCGTGGCCGGTATGCGTGCGTTGCTCGACGAACTGGTGGTGCGCCTCGACGCCCCGGGGGGCAGGATCGAACTCGTGTTCCCGTTCTTCGTGCGCAAGATTGCCCCGGTCTCGGGCGTGGCCAGCCTGCTTGATTACGAAGTCCGGCTCACCGGCGATCTCACCGACGGCCGCTACACCGCGACCGTGTCGGTGGCCGTTCCCGTCACGTCACTGTGCCCGTGTTCGAAGGAAATCTCCGACTACGGCGCCCATAACCAACGCTCCACGATCACCATTGCCGTCCGGCCGACAGCAGCGGTGCTGGTGCGGGACCTGATCCGCATTGCCGAAGATGAGGCGTCGTGCGAACTCTTCGGCATCCTGAAACGCGCCGATGAGAAATATGTCACCGAACGCGCGTACGACAACCCGCGTTTTGTCGAGGACCTGGTCCGCGGCGTGGCCGCTCGGTTGGCGGCCGATCCGCGCTTTTCCGGGTTTGCCGTCGAGGCGGAAAACTTCGAGTCAATCCACAATCATTCGGCGTACGCGCGGATCGCCCGCGGGTTATAGGCGAGCCTACGGCCCCGCGGTGCCGACTGCGGTTGACCCGCGACGCCTAAGCCGCGTCCAATGGCCATTGCGCATGGACGCGCCGGTCGCCACTCGTCGCGGCCCGTCGCTGCCGATCTCGTCCTGTCGTCATTCGTCCAGGCGTCGCGTCCCGAATCGGCGCATAGCGCCTACAATGCGCCGGCGATGATCGACGCCTTCAAATCTCGTTACGACGCGTTCGCGCAACGCGTTCTTGCATCGTTGTCGGAAATCGAACGGCGTGACGTCCGCGCGTTCGACCGCTGGTTCTACGCGAAGCGCGGGTGGCAATGGCTGATCGGCATTGTGGCCGCGACCACGTTGGTGGCGTGGATCGCCGCGCAGCTGCCGTGGAACATGACCTTCGCCGAAGCGGCGATCCTGTTCAACCTGGTGGTGCTGACACTGATCTGGTCGGGGCTGTCGGCATGGTTCGGGTATCGCCGGTTCCAGGGTCGGATATTTCGCTACATCGTGGCGGGGCCTTTGCTCGCGCTGGCCGGCGCGCTGGTGGGCGCCAGCATCGCGGGCTTCGTGAAGGGAATCGACCCTTTCACGTTCCTGTCCGACAGCGCCAAGCTGCGGCATGTCGTCACGGCGGGGCTGGTCTTCGGCTTCCTGTATGCGCTGGTCACTGCGCTGATCGCCCACCTGCGCAACCGCGAGTACCGGGCGCTGACCGCCAATCTCGAGGCCGAGGCGCGCCAGAGCGAAACGTCGCGCCAGCTTGCGGAATCGCGGCTCAAGTTGCTGCAACTGCAGATCGAGCCGCACTTCCTGTTCAACACGCTGGGCAGCGCGCAGCAACTTGCCGAGAAGGGTGCGCCGGATGCAGCGCGTCTCATCGCCGACCTGATCCGGTTCCTGCGTGCGGCTACGCCGGCGATGCGCGACGAGGTGACCACGCTGAAGGCCGAAGCCGGCATGATCCGCGCCTACCTCGGCATCATGCAGACCCGGCTGTCGCGGCGACTCACGTGGCAGGTGCGCATCCCGGAGGAACTCGCGGAGATCGCGATCCCGCCGGGCATGCTGATCACGCTGACGGAGAACGCGATCAAGCACGGCATCGAGCCGCGGCCGCAAGGCGGCGATATCGATGTGAGCGTCGAACGCCATGGAGACTGCCTCTGGCTGACGGTCGCCGACACCGGCGCGGGCTTCACCAACAAGCCTTCCGACAGCGGCATCGGCCTCACCAATATTCGCGAGCGCCTCGAACTGCTCTACGGCCGCGCGGCAATCCTTGAACTCGAAGCCAACGAACCGCGCGGGTTTCGCGCGCGCATCGTGTTGCCGGTAGTGGCACCGGCCCGTCGTGCGGCGGTTGCCGCGCTTGACCCGGGAGGTCATACGTCATGAGTCGTCCGACTGCTTTGATTGCCGAAGACGAGCCGCTGATGCGCGAGCGGCTGAAGGAAAGGCTGGCCGAGGTGTGGCCCGAACTCGAGATCGTGGCCGAGGCCGAGGATGGCGAGCAGGCGCTGGCGCTTTATGCGGAACTCCGGCCGCAACTGGCGTTTCTCGATATCCGGATGCCCGGCATGACCGGCCTCGATGTCGCCGCCGCCATCGGTGGCGGATGTCACGTGGTGTTCATCACCGCCTACGACCAATACGCATTGCAGGCCTTCGACGCGGGTGCCGTCGATTACCTGCTGAAGCCGATCGAGACCGAGCGCCTGCAGACCGCAGTCGAGCGCATCAAGAGCAAGCTCGCCTCGCCGCCGCAGGATCTTTCGGCGCTGCTTTCCGCGTTGCGCGGGAACGCGCCGGGTGGCATGCCGCGGATGAAATGGATCACGGCTGCGGTTGGCAAGCAGATCAAGCTCATCCCGGTCACCGACGTCGTGTATTTCCAGTCCGACACCAAGTACACGCGCGTGGTGCTGGCGGCCGGCGAGGCACTGATCCGCACGCCGCTGAAGGAACTGCTGGCGGAACTCGATCCGGACAGGTTCTGGCAGGTGCATCGCGGCACGATCATCAATCTTGACGCCGTGGCCGGTGTCCTGCGGGAGGATGCCGAGCGTCAGTTCATCCTGCTCAAGAACCGGCAGGAAAAGCTGCCGATCTCACGGCAATTCACGCATCTCTTCAAGCAGATGTAGGCGGGCGGCGGGTCGGGGACGGCGCTTTCGCCCCGACTGTTAGAATTTGGCGGTCTGTTCGCTCGCGCGAACGCCCACCTCCCCTTGCCCTCCGCCACCATGCTGCCTGTCGCCGTCATTCGTTTTTCGCCCACCGAGACGCCCGGTCGTTTCGGCGAATGGCTCACCGCGCACGACGTGCCATGGGTGCTGGTGCCGCTCGACGAGGGTGTACCCGTGCCCACCAGCACGGCGGGCTATTCCGGCGTGGGCATGATGGGCGGCCCGATGAGCGTGAACGACAAGTTGCCGTGGGTGGCGCCGCTGTGCGGCTTCCTGCGCGAGGCGATGGGCGACGGCGTGCCGGTGATCGGCCATTGCCTCGGCGGCCAGCTGATGGCCAAGGCACTCGACGCGCCGGTATCCCGCATGCGGGAACCCGAGATCGGCTGGATGCACGTCGACGTCTGCGACCGTGGTGCGCGCCGCGACTGGTTCGGCGGACTGCCTCGCCTTCCCGTCTTCCAATGGCACTACGATGCGTTCGACCTGCCGCCGATTGCGACAAGGGTGCTCACCAACAGCTTTGCCGCCAACCAGGGCTTCATCATCGACGATCGCCACGTCGGCTTTCAATGTCACATCGAGATGACCCGCGAACTCGTCCTGTCGTGGTGCGGCAGCAGTGCGGATGAATTGCCGTCGCGCTCGAGCACGCACGTGCAAAGCGCCGCCGACATGCAAAGCGACCTCGATGCGCGCCTGGCCGCGCTGGGTGCAGTCGCGGACGGCGTCTACACGCGTTGGGCCCAGGGCCTGCTGCGGTAATGGGCGCCATCCACGCGCTGCCCGATCTCCTGATCAACCAGATCGCCGCCGGCGAAGTCGTTGAGCGGCCCGCGGCGGCGCTGAAGGAATTGCTGGAGAACGCGCTGGATGCCGGCGCGACTCAGGTCGATGTCGATGTTGCACAGGGTGGCGTCAAGCGCTTGCGGGTCGCGGACAATGGTCGCGGCATCGAGCGCGAGGATTTGTCGCTGGCGGTGGCGCGGCATGCGACGTCCAAGATCACGTCTGCACTCGACCTCGAGGCGATTGCGTCGCTCGGTTTTCGCGGCGAGGCGCTGGCATCCATCGCGTCGGTGTCGCGACTGGCGCTGGTGTCGCGCGCGGCAGGCAAGCCGCATGCGTGGCGCATCGAAGTGGAAGGTGGCACCGTCAGCCCGATCGCGCCGGCCGCATTGGCATCCGGCAGCTCGGTCACCATCGAGGAACTCTTCTTCAATACACCGGCGCGGCGCAAGTTCCTGCGCACGGAAGCCACCGAATGGGGTCACTGCGATGAAGCGTTCCGCCGCATCGCGCTGGCGCATCCGGCGACCGGGTTCACGCTGCAGCACAACGGCCGCGTCACGCAGCGGCTCACGCCCGGCGGCCGGCAGGCACGCGTCGAGCAGCTGCTCGGCCCCGAATTCGCAGCACAATCCGCGCCGGTCGATGCATCCACCCCCGAAATCACGCTGGCCGGTTTCGCGGTGCTCCCCGCACATGCAACACAGCGCGCCGCGCAGTATTGCTTCGTCAACGGACGTTTCGTGCGCGACCGGGTGCTGCAGCACGCGTTGCGCGAAGCCTACCGCGATGTGCTGCACCACGACCGGCAGCCGGCCTACGCGCTATGGCTCACGATCGATCCACGGCGCGTGGACGTCAACGTGCATCCGCAAAAAATCGAGGTGCGTTTTCGCGACGCGGGGGCCATCCATCAATTCGTCCGTTACGCGGTGGAACGTGCCCTTGCCGCTACAGCGGCCGAGCAGCCGGCTTTTTCGGCCGCCGAACGTCTGGGGCTCGTCGCGGCGCAGATCCCACCCGCATTTGCGAGCCATGGCATGTCGACGTCGACGGGATCGTCAGCACTCGCCGGCAATGCGGGCTTCGCCACGCAGGCGGCACTCGCCTGGCCCGCGCGCGAGGCATCGCCAGGCACCGCCGGCGAGCCTTCGTCGTTCTATGCCACGCTGTTCGGCGCGCGTCCCGCCGCGCCCGCGCTGCCGGCCGACGACCTGCATCCGCTGGGCTTCGCGCTTGCGCAACTGCACGGCATCTTCATCCTCGCCCAGAACCGCGCCGGGCTCGTGGTCGTCGACATGCATGCCGCGCATGAACGTATCGTCTACGAACGCCTCAAGACGTCGTACGACGCATCGTTGCCGGTGCAGCCGCTGCTGGTGCCCGCGACCTTCGCGTCCGAACCGCTCGAAATGGCGGCCGCCGCCGACAATGTCGAGGCGCTGGAAGCGCTGGGCTTCGCGCTATCGGCCATCGGTCCCGCCACGCTGGCCGTGCGCGGTGTGCCCGCGCCGCTGGCGGATGCCGATCCCGTCACGCTGGCGCGCGCGGTGCTGCACGACATGCGCGAATTCGGCGGCAGTGCCGCCCTGACGGCGCGCCGCGACGAAATGCTGTCGACGATGGCCTGCCACGGCGCGGTGCGTGCCAATCGCGCGCTCACGGTGCCGGAAATGAATGCGCTGCTGCGGCAGATGGAAGACACCGAACGCGCAGGGCATTGCAACCATGGGCGGCCGACGTGGTACCAGCTGCCGCTGGCCGACATCGACCGGCTGTTCATGCGCGGCCGCTAGCGCGCCTTCCGTTGCAACCCGCGATCCTGCTGATGGGCCCGACGGCGTCGGGGAAGAGCGCGCTGGCGATGGCACTGGCCGAGCGCTTCGACGGCGAGCTCGTGTCCGTCGACTCGGCGCAGGTCTATCGCGGCATGGACATCGGCACGGCCAAGCCATCTGCCGCCGAGCAGGCGCGCATCCCGCATCACCTCATCGACCTGCTCGAGCCGACGCAGGCCTATTCCGCCGCGATGTTCACGCGTGATGCCCAGGCCGCCGTCACCGCGATCCGCGGTCGCGGGCGCATGCCGATCCTGGTGGGCGGCACGATGCTCTATTTCAAGGCGCTGCTGGAAGGCCTGTCGGCATTGCCGCAGGCGGACGCGTCGATCCGCGCCGAACTCGACGCATGGGCCGCGCGCGACGGCTGGGCCGCGCTGCACGCCGAGCTTGCGCGCATCGATCCGGCGACGGCTGCGCGTTTGCCGCCCGGCGACGCGCAGCGGATCCAGCGCGCGCTGGAAGTGCAACGCATCACCGGGCTGCCGCTGTCGCAGTTGCAGGGCCGCCGCGCAGTGGTGCCGGCCGCGCTGGGCGAGACCATTGCCGTCGCGCTGATCCCGGGCGATCGCCAGCGTCTGCATGCGGCCATCGCCCAGCGCTTTGACGCGATGCTCGCGCACGGTCTGGTCGACGAGTTGCGGGGTTTGCGCGCTCGTTACGCATTGACGCCGGATCTGCCTTCGATGCGCTGTGTCGGCTACCGACAGTCATGGTCATTCATCGACGGCGTCATCGACGCGGCGACACTGAGGGAACAGGGCATTGCGGCGACGCGCCAACTGGCCAAGCGCCAGCTGACGTGGCTGCGTTCCACGGCCGTGACCGCCTTCGATCCCGCGACAAGCGAACTGGCGCAGACCGTGAGCGCGCTGGTGTTGGCGTGGTCAGGACGGGCGAGCGCGTCTATGCCTGCAGGCGAGGTGGTAACCCTGCAGGCGAAGCGCGCGCCGGACCTGCGCGACTGAAGCCTCGCCCGCAGGGCATGCATGAGGCTTGCCGCCCGGTTTGGCGGCGGCAGGACGGTCCGATTGCAGGGTGCCGTGCGGCCCCAATGCTGCCATGCAATAATCGGGGTCCCGCGTACCGCTCATACGGTGCGCGGACGACCCGATGCCACGCACGCTATACGACAAGTTGTGGGACGCGCATGTGATCCGCGAGGAAGCGGATGGCACGGCGCTGCTCTACATCGACCGCCATCTGATCCACGAGGTCACCAGTCCGCAGGCCTACGAGGGGTTGAAGCTCGCCGGTCGCAAGCCGTGGCGGGTGGACTCGGTGGTGGCGACGGCCGACCACAACACGCCGACCAAGGATTGGAATCGCGGCATCCAGGATCCGGTTTCGCGCACACAGGTCGAGACGCTCGACAGCAACATCCGCGAATACGGCGCCAAGGCGTATTTCCCGTTTCTCGACAAGCGACAGGGCATCGTCCACGTGATCGGCCCGGAGCAGGGCGCGACGCTGCCGGGCATGACGGTGGTGTGCGGCGATTCGCACACCAGCACCCATGGTGCCTTCGCAGCCCTGGCCTTCGGCATCGGCACCTCCGAAGTCGAGCACGTGCTGGCCACGCAATGCCTGCTGATGAAGAAGGCGAAATCGATGCTGGTGCGCATCGATGGGCGCCTGCCGGCCGGCGTGACGTCCAAGGATCTCGTGCTGGCGGTGATCGGCCGTATCGGCACCGCAGGTGGCACCGGCTATGCCATCGAGTTTGGCGGCGAGGCGGTTCGCGCGCTATCGATGGAAGCGCGGATGACGATGTGCAACATGGCGATCGAGGCCGGGGCGCGCGCGGGCATGGTCGCGGTGGACCAGCGCACGCTCGACTACGTGAAGGGCCGCGCATTCGCCCCCACCGGCGCGATGTGGAACCAGGCCGAGGCGCAGTGGCGCACGTTGACCAGCGACGACGGCGCGCGCTTCGACGCCACGCATGTCTTCGACGCGACGATGATGGTGCCGCAGGTCACCTGGGGCACGTCGCCCGAGATGGTGGTGGCGGTGGACGGCCACGTGCCCGACCCCGACAAGGAGCGCGATGCCACGCGCCGCGACGGCATCGAGCGCGCGCTGCTTTACATGGGACTCACGCCCAATACGCCGATCACCAGCATCCCGGTCGACAAGGTGTTCATCGGGTCTTGCACCAACTCGCGCATCGAGGACCTGCGCCAGGCCGCCGCCGTGGCCCGCGGCCGGCGCGTGGCGCACAACGTGAAGTTGGCAATGGTTGTCCCGGGGTCGGGCCTCGTCAAGGCGCAGGCCGAAGCGGAAGGCCTCGACCGTATCTTCCGCGATGCCGGTTTCGAGTGGCGCGAACCCGGCTGCTCGATGTGCCTCGCGATGAACGATGACAAGCTTGAGCCGGGCGAGCGCTGCGCCTCGACGTCCAATCGTAATTTCGAAGGTCGCCAGGGCAATGGCGGTCGCACGCATCTGGTCAGTCCGGCCATGGCTGCAGCCGCTGCGGTAGCCGGGCATTTCGTCGACGTGCGTCGACTGTTCTGAGAAGGGGAAGGCAAGCCATGTTGAAGACACTCGCCGCATTGGCCGCACTGGCCGGCATCGTGATCGGTTTGAGCGCCTGCAACACCGTCGAAGGCGCCGGCAAGGATGTGAAGGCCACGGGCCAGGCCATCGAAAACGCGGCCGACAAGGCCAAGCCGAAGTAAGGCGCGCCGCCATGCATCCATTCCGGATTCATTCGGGTCTCGTCGCGCCGCTCGACCGCGCGAACGTGGACACCGACGCGATCATTCCGAAGCAGTTCCTGAAGTCGATCAAGCGGTCGGGCTTCGGCCCCAACCTGTTCGACGAATGGCGCTACCTCGATCGCGGCGAACCCGGCATGGACAACACGAACCGTCCGCGCAACCCCAACTTCGTGCTGAACCAGGAGCGCTACAAGGGCGCGTCGATATTGCTGGCGCGGCGCAATTTCGGCTGCGGCAGCTCGCGCGAGCACGCGCCGTGGGCGCTCTACGATTTTGGTTTTCGCTCCGTTATCGCGCCGTCATATGCCGATATCTTCAACAACAATTGCTACAAGAACGGCCTGCTGCCCATTGTGCTGCCCGAATCGCAGGTCGATCGCCTGTTTGCCGACGCGCTGGCCTTCCCTGGATTCAAGCTGGTGATTGACCTCGAGCGGCAGATCGTGAGCACGACGGACGGCGGCACGGTATTCGCGTTCGACGTCGAGCCGTTCCGCAAGCATTGCATGCTGAATGGCCTCGACGACATCGGTCTCACGCTGCAGCACAAGGAGGCGATCACCGCCTTCGAGACGAAACGATTGACCGAACAGCCCTGGTTATGAAACTTCTCGATGAGAGGCGGCGCCAGGGTGGAACGGCGCCGCTTTTTGTTTTTCATGAGGCACGAAATCCATGAAGATCGCAGTGTTGCCGGGTGACGGCATCGGACCCGAGATCGTCGGACAGGCGGAGCGCGTGCTGGCCGTCCTGCGCGACGAGGGCTTGCCCATCACCACGCAGGCGGCACCGTTCGGCGGCGCCGGGCACGACGCCGCCGGCCATCCGCTGCCGCCCGCCACGCTGGCGCTCGCGCAGGCGTCCGACGCGGTGCTGCTGGGCGCGGTCGGCGGGCCCCGCTACGACACGCTGCCGCGCGCGCTGCGCCCGGAGCAGGGGTTGCTTGGGATTCGCAAGGCGCTGTCGCTCTTTGCCAACCTGCGCCCGGCCATGCTGTATCCGGAACTGGCCGCCGCTTCGACGTTGAAGCCGGAGGTGGTGGCGGGACTCGATCTCATGATCATCCGCGAACTGACGGGCGACATCTATTTCGGCCAGCCGCGCGGCCGCCGCACCGATGCAGCCGGCAATGACGAAGGCTTCGATACGATGCACTACAGCGTGCCGGAGATCGAGCGCATCGCGCGCGTGGGCTTCGACACCGCGCGCAAGCGCAATCACCGGCTCACCTCGGTGGACAAGGCCAACGTGCTCGACACCAGCATCCTGTGGCGCGAGGTGGTCACGCGGGTAGGCGCCGAATATCCCGACGTGGCGCTGTCGCATATGTATGTCGACAACGCGGCGATGCAGTTGGTGCGCAATCCAAAGCAGTTCGACGTGATCGTCACCGGCAATCTCTTCGGCGACATCCTGTCCGATGAGGCGTCGATGCTCGCCGGTTCCATCGGCATGCTGCCGTCGGCCTCGCTCGATGCCAACGGCAAGGGACTGTACGAACCCATTCACGGGTCGGCGCCCGATATCGCGGGACGGGACCTGGCCAATCCGCTGGCGACGATTCTTTCGCTGGCGATGATGTTCCGCTACACATTTGCGCGAACGGATGTGGCAGACCGCATCGAAGCCGCGGTGCGCACCGTGCTGCAGGCTGGCCTGCGCACCGGCGATATCGCGCTGCCGGGCGAGGCGGTGATCGGTACGCGCGCCATGGGTGACGCCGTGGTTGCGGCGCTGGCGAGACGGTAATGGCGCCGCGCCTGACCGCCATCCATGTTCGGCGCGCGCACCCTGGCGACGCCGAGGCGATCATGGCGGCATTCTCGTCGCCGCGCGCCATGGCGGGCACGCTGCAGTTGCCCTATCCGTCAGCGGAGTTGTGGCGCAAGCGCATCGCGGACCAGGGGCCGGAGGACTTCCTGCTGGTGGCGGAAGTGAAAGGCCAGGTCGTGGGCAATCTTGGTTTGCACCCGGCGGGCCGCGCGCGGCGCCGGCACGCGGCTTCGGTCGGCATGGCGGTGCGCGACGATTTCCAGAATCGCGGCGTGGGCACCGCGCTGTTGCGCGCGGCGATCGAGGTTGCTGATCACTGGCTCAACTATCTGCGCCTTGAATTGACGGTGTACACCGACAACGCGCCGGCACTGGCGCTATATCGCAAGTTCGGCTTCGTGGTCGAAGGCACACTGGTGGACTATGCCTTTCGCAATGGCCGCTATGTCGACACGTACATGATGGCGCGCCTGCGCCCGGCACCGCTGATGCCGGCCACCGCCGCGGCGGACGCGCTGCCGCCGCGCGGACAGCGCAAGGCGACGAAGACGACCCGAAAACGCCAGCCCAACTGAACGTGGGTGCGGCACCAGAATCGTTTCGTCGAACAACATGCTGGGGAGCAAGGCAATGATGCGAACAGGAATCGTGGGATGGCGCGGGATGGTGGGGTCGGTGCTGATGCAGCGGATGCTGGCGGAGGGCGACTTCGAGCACATCGATCCGATATTTTTCTCGACCTCGAGCGCGGGCGGTCGCGGTCCCGACATCGGCCGCCCGACCGGGCCGCTGCTGGACGCGTCCGACGTCGACGCATTGCGCCGCCTCGACACGATCATCACGTGCCAGGGCAGCGACTGGACCACTGCAGTCTATCCGCAGCTGCGCGCGGCCGGCTGGGACGGCTACTTCATCGATGCCGCCAAAACGCTGCGGATGCAGGACGACGCGGTGATCATCCTCGACCCGGTCAACCGTCCCGTGATCGACGCCGCGCTGGCGCGCGGCGTGCGGAACTACATCGGTGGCAACTGCACGGTGAGCCTCATGATGCTGGCGCTGGCCGGGCTCTTCCAGCGCGATCTTATCGAATGGATGACCTGCATGACCTACCAGGCGGCATCGGGTGGCGGCGCGCAGCACATGCGCGAGTTGCTGCAGCAGATGGGCGAGACGCATCTCGTCGCGAAGGACCTTCTGGCCGATCCGCAGTCCGCCATCCTCGACATCGATCGCGAAGTGGCAGGCATCCTGCGCGACGAACGCTTTCCCACGGCGCAGTTTGGCGTGCCGTTGGCGGGTTCGCTGATCCCGTGGATCGACAAGGACCTGGGCAACGGGATGAGTCTCGAGGAGTGGAAGGGCGGCGCCGAGGCCAACAAGATCCTGGGCCGCAGCGGCCTCGATGCAATCCCGGTGGATTCGCTGTGCGTGCGCATCGGCGCGATGCGCTGTCACAGCCAGGCCTTGACGATCAAGCTGCGGCACGACCTTCCGCTGGCGGAGATCGAGGCATTGATTGCCGGTGCCAATGAGTGGGTGAAGTTCGTGCCGAACAATCGCGACGACAGCGTGCGCGAACTGACCCCTGCCGCGGTCACGGGCAAGCTTGGCATCCCGATCGGGCGCGTGCGCAAGCTTGCAATGGGGCCGGAATACATCAGCGCGTTTACCGTCGGTGACCAGTTGCTGTGGGGCGCCGCCGAGCCGCTGCGCCGGATGCTGCGGATCCTGCTCGAACGCCGGTGACGACTGGCGGGTTTTGCCCCGCGTCGTTCCGCCCGTACGGGCGACTTGGCGGGGGCACGCTCCTTGCATTCGTTCGTCAGGATTGCAACACCGGGGGGCAGCACCGCGCCGCCACTAGATGTAGTAACGAAGTATTCGATGCTATCTAGCCGTAGCGCTGGCCGTTAGCACAACGGCATGAAACTGCTTTCGGTTGGCGTGGTGGTGCAAGCCAAAACCCAAGCTAATACGGGGGTTTAGCTTGCACCGCTAAACCCATGATGTTAAGTTAGCTTGAGCCAAACAGCATTACCGAAGGGGTCGGCATGCGCGTAAAACCAATCCTCCAATTCGGCCTCGTCGCGGGCGCGCTCGCGCTGCCGGGCGCCGCATGGTCACTGGGTCTGGGCAAACTGACGGTCGATTCCGCGCTGGGGCAGCCGTTGTCCGCGCGCATCGAACTATTGTCCGCCACCAAAGACGAGCTTGATTCGTTAACCGCCAAGGTTGCCGATTCGGCGCTCTACCGGCAGAACAACCTTAATTATCAAGGCGTACTCACCCGGACGCGTATTTCGATCGAGCGTGGTGCCGGTGACACGGCCTATCTTCGCGTCGTGTCGCCGACGGCAGTGACCGAGCCCTATCTGGACCTGCTGGTGGATGTGAACTGGTCCGCCGGCCGCGTCGTACGAGATTACACGTTCCTGCTTGACCCACCCGGTGCGCCTGCGGCTGTTGCCGTGGAGCCCGTGACGCCGTTGCGGCAAGGCGCGGCGCCGGCCGCGAGGCCGCAGGTTCCCGCCGCCGCTGCGGCGGCGCCTGCAGGTCCGGCAGGGAAACGCGATGGCGACAACTACGAAGTGAAGCGCGGCGACACGCTGTCGAAGATCGCCAAGGAATACAAACCGGAAACAGTGACACTGGAGCAAATGCTGGTTGCGTTGTTCAAGAGCAACGAGAATGCTTTCGATGGCGCCAACATGAACCGGTTGCGTTCGGGCGCGATCATCACTTTGCCCAATGCAGTCGAAGCATCATCGACGCCGGCGCCCGAAGCGGCCAATACCGTGCGGGTTCAAGCCAGCGACTGGCGCGCCTACCGCGATCGTGTGGCGGGTGCGGCGCCCGTGGTTGAAGAGGGCGCGCGCCGTACATCGGGCGGCCGCATCGGCACGGCTGTGGACGAGCGCACACCGGCCGCGCGTCCGGGCAGCGACCAGTTGCGGGTATCGAAAGATGCCGGCACTGCGAAGGGTGCCGGCGCTGCCGAGACCTCGGTCGCTCGCGAGGCGCAGTTGCGCGACGCCCAGAGCCGCATCGCGGAACTGGAAAAAACGGTCAGGGATTTGCAGCGCGCCACCGAACTCAGGAATCCGACGCTGGCGCAAGCCCAGGCGCAGGCTGATGCCGCCAATGGCAAGGCCGCACCGGTGCCCGCGCCTGTCACCAAGGCTCCGGAACCGGCCAAGGTCGAGCCGCCGAAGGCGGCCATGCCTGCACCCGCACCGGTCGTGACGCCGGCCCCGAAGGCTGAAGAAGCGCCGAAGGTTGCCGAGGCGCCCAAGATGGCAGAGGCGCCGAAGGTTGCGGAGGCTCCCAAGGTCGAAGCGCCCAAGGTCGAGCCGCCCAAGGCCTTGCCGAAGGCTGCGACGAAGGCGCCAGTCAAGGAGCCGCCAGGGTTCTTCGAGGACCTGCTCGGCAGCACGCCGCCGTGGGCCATCGGTGCGGGCGCCCTCGCCATCCTGGGTGGCATCGCCGCGCTGATCGCCGCGCGTCGCCGCAAGACGACCAAGTTCGAAGACAGCATCATCTCGGGCACCGACATCAAGACCAATACGGTGTTCGGTTCCACCGGCGGTGGCGTTGTCAATACGGGCGACAACTCGCTCGCCAGCGACTTCAGTCGCGAGGGACTTGGCAACATCGATACGGACGAAGTCGATCCGATCGCCGAGGCCGAGGTGTATCTCGCCTATGGCCGCGATGCGCAGGCGGAAGAGATCCTCAAGGACGCGCTCAAGAAGGACCCGCAACGCCAGGAAATTTATCTCAAGTTGCTTGAGATCCACGCGCAGCACAACAAGCCGTCGGCGTTCGAAACCGTTGCCTCCGAGCTGTATTCGGTCACCAATGGGCAGGGCGAGACCTGGCAGAAGGCTGTGGCGCTGGGTCGGCAGCTCGATCCCAACAATCCGATGTTCGGAGAGGGTGGCGTGCCTGCCGCGGCGGCAGGCGCCGTGAGTTTCGCCGGTGCGGACGCCGGCAAGGTCGGCACCGCGGCGCGCACGGCGCCACCCGCCGATGCGGGTCTCGATTTCCAGATGGATGAGGAGATTTCGATCTCGCCGTCGTCGGGCATGTCGAAATCGCCCGCGGATATCCTGGCAGGTGCCCAGTCCGAACTTGAGCGTACGGCCAAGGCCACCACACATGCCGGCGACGCCGCGCTCGACAAGACACACGCGATGGGCGTGGGCGCGATGGGTATGGCCGGCGCGGCCATAGCCGACGCGGAGATGGCCGGCAAATCCGGCATCGAGTCCTTTTCATCGCCGTTGACGGAATCCGTCGACCACGCCAAGGACACGGCCGTCGAGTCCAATCGTTTCGATCTTGATTTCAAGCTGGACGATGTCGACAAGCCGGCCCCGATGGGCAAGGCGCACATGGAACCGGTGCTCGAGGCGACGACGGCTGCGGTGGCACCCGCCTCGTCGACGCTCACGCGTCCCGCTGCGGCGATGGAACTCGACAAGCTGGACCTGTCCTTTGATCCGGAGCGCACCACGTTCGAGGATCCGACGCCTTCGGTGCTCGACGGCCAATGGCACGACGCAGCGACCAAGCTCGACCTGGCCAAGGCCTATCAGGAAATGGGCGACGTCGAGGGCGCGCGCGAAATCCTGCAGGAAGTGCTGCACGAGGGCGACGACCAGCAGAAGGTGGAAGCCAAGTCGTTGCTGGCCAAGCTCGGCTGAACGCGGCACTCGCGTAGTATCGGACACGGGCGACGGATCGTGGATCCGCCGCCCGTTGTCTTTGTTGGCGTCCCTTGGCTCACTTCCTCGTTGCCGGTGATCCCCGATGCGAATCGCGTTTGCCGTTGAATATGCGGGCAGCGCCTTCTGCGGATTTCAGTCGCAGTCGTCCGGTTGCGGCGTGCAGGATGCCTTGGAGCGCGCGGTGGCGGCGATCGCGGACCATCCGGTGGGTGTGGTCGCGGCCGGGCGCACCGACGCGGGCGTGCATGCGACGTCCCAGATCGCGCATTTCGACACGGAGGCGGTGCGCCCGCTCACCGCCTGGACGCGCGGCGTCAATGCCCATCTGCCTGCATCCGCGGCAGTGCTGTGGGCGCAGGAAGTGCCTGCGGAATTTCACGCGCGCTTTGCCGCCACCGCCCGGCACTACACCTACCTGCTGGTCGATCGCGCGCAGCGCCCGGGCCTCAACGCCGGACGTACGGGCTGGTACCATCTGCCACTCGACCTCGAAGCCATGCGCGCCGAGGCCGCGCATCTCGTCGGCACCCACGATTTCTCGTCCTTCCGGGCGGCAGAGTGCCAGGCGAAATCGCCCGTCAAGACGCTGTTGCGCGCGGAGATCACCCGCACGGGCAACCTGCTTCGTTTCGATTTTTCGGCCAATGCATTTCTCCATCACATGATTCGCAACATCGTCGGTGCACTGGTCTATGTCGGCGCGGGTCGCGAGTCGCCCCCGTCGATGCGCGCGCTGCTGGCGGCACGTGACCGCACGCACGCGCCGCCCACGTTTGCCGCGGACGGACTCTATTTCGCCGGCGCCGACTATGACGCGCGCTTCGCGTTGCCGCCGACCGTTCGCGCGGTGCAGGTGACTGCATGAATGGCGTGCGCACGCGCGTCAAGATCTGCGGGATCACGCGCGTGGCCGACGGACTGGCTGCGGCGCGCGCCGGCGCGGATGCGATCGGCCTCGTGTTCTGGTCGGGTACGCCGCGCTTTGTCGAAGCGGGACAGGCGCGCGCGATCGCGGACGCGCTCCCGCCCTTTGTCACCCGCGTCGGTCTCTTCGTCGACCCGACGGAAACCGACGTGCGTGCGATACTCGATGCCGTGCCGCTCGACGTGTTGCAGTTTCACGGGGCGGAGGCGCCCGCGCTGTGTCGCGCGTTCGGGCGCCCCTATCTCAAGGCGATCCACATGAAGGACGGGGTCGATTTGGTAGAATTCGCCGCACTCTACGACGATGCGAGCGGATTCGTCTTCGATTCGTTCTGGCCGGGCGACCTGCCTGGCGGCACGGGACGGGCGTTCGACTGGTCCCGGCTGTCGCCGGCGGTGCAGGCCCGGTTGCCGGCGCCGGCGGTCCTGTCCGGCGGCCTCGATGCGGACAATGTGGTGGCGGCGATTCGCGCCGTGCAGCCGTGGGCGGTGGACGTTTCAAGCGGCGTCGAGGAACTCGGTCCCGACGGCAAGTCGCGCCGAGGCCTGAAGGACGCCGTGCGCATCAACGCATTCATGCAGGGAGTTCGCGATGCAGATGTATGACTTGCCGGATGCCCGTGGTCATTTTGGTCCCTACGGCGGCGTGTTCGTCGCGGAAACGCTGATCCGCGCGCTCGAGGAGCTGAAGGAGCATTACGCGCGCTACCAGCACGATCCGGATTTTCGCGCCGAGTTCGAGCGCGAACTGAAACACTACGTGGGCCGGCCGTCGCCGGTGTACCACGCGGAACGCTGGTCGCGCGAACTGGGCGGCGCCCAGATCTGGCTGAAGCGCGAGGACTTGAATCACACCGGTGCGCACAAGATCAACAACGTGATCGGACAGGCGCTGCTCGCGCGCCGCCTCGGCAAGCCGCGCGTGATCGCCGAGACAGGCGCCGGGCAGCACGGTGTCGCCACCGCCACGATCGCGGCGCGGTATGGCATGGAATGCATCGTCTACATGGGCTCGGAAGACGTGAAGCGCCAGGCGCAGAACGTGTACCGGATGAATCTTCTCGGCGCGAAGGTGGTGCCGGTCGAGTCGGGCAGCAAGACACTGAAGGATGCGCTCAACGAGGCGATGCGCGACTGGGTGACGAACGTCGAGAACACGTTCTACATCATCGGCACCGTGGCCGGTCCGCATCCGTATCCGATGATGGTGCGCGATTTCCAGCGCGTGATCGGCGACGAATGCGTAGTGCAGATGCCGGAATACGCGGGGCGCCAGCCCGATGCGGTGATCGCCTGTGTCGGCGGTGGCAGCAATGCGATGGGCATCTTCTACCCGTACATCGGATTCGAGAATGTACGCCTGATCGGCGTCGAAGCGGGTGGCGATGGCATCGCCAGCGGCCGCCATTCGGCATCGCTGTCGGCTGGGCGCCCCGGTGTGCTGCACGGCAATCGCACCTATCTCCTGCAGGACGCGAATGGCCAGATCACCGAGACACATTCGGTGTCGGCCGGGCTCGACTACCCGGGCGTAGGTCCCGAGCACGCTTGGCTCAAGGATTCGAAGCGGGCCGAATACGTGGCCATCGACGATGAGGAAGCACTCGCCGCGTTTCATCAGTGCTGCCGCATCGAGGGCATCATCCCGGCACTCGAATCGGCGCATGCGCTGGCCTACGCCACCAAGCTCGCGCCCACGATGCGCAAGGACGAAATCCTGCTCGTCAATCTTTCCGGCCGAGGCGACAAGGACATGAACACCGTGGCCGAGCGCGACGCCCTCAAGAACGCGAAGCTGTCTTGAGTCGCATCGACGCCACGTTTGCGCGGCTCAAAACCGCAGGACGCAAGGCGCTCATTCCCTATGTGACCACCGGCGATCCGTCGCTTGCCGCGACGTTGCCGATCATGGACGCCATGGTCGCCGCGGGCGGCGACATCATCGAGCTCGGCGTGCCGTTTTCCGATCCGATGGCCGATGGTCCCGTGGTCCAGCGGGCGTCGGAGCGCGCGCTCGCGCAGGGCGTGGGCCTGGATGATGTGCTGGACGTGGTGGCGCAATTCCGCAAAGGCAACACAACCACGCCAGTGGTGCTGATGGGCTACGCCAATCCCATCGAGGCGATGGGCACGGCGGCATTTGCCCTGCGCGCGCAAGCCGCGGGTGTGGATGGCGTGCTGGTCGTCGACTATCCGCCGGAGGAGGCCACCGAGTTCGCTGCGCTGATGGTCGCGCATGCGATCGCGCCCATCTTCCTGCTTTCGCCCACCACGCCGGAATCGCGCATCGAACTGGTGGCCAGTGTTGCCCGGGGCTATGTCTATTACGTTTCGTTGAAGGGCGTTACCGGCGCGGGCAACCTCGACATCGCCGACGTGGGCCGCAAGCTCGAGGAAATCCGCCGCCACGTGAAGCTGCCCGTGGGCGTGGGCTTCGGCATTCGCGACGCGGACAGCGCCGTGGCCATTGCCGCACATGCCGACGCAGTCATCATCGGCAGCCGGGTCATCCAGGAAATCGAAAACGGTGCGCCCGCCGATGCCGCTTCCCGTGTCGGGGCCTGGCTTGCTACCATTCGCCACGCGCTCGATGCGATGCCGGACGTTCCGGAGGCCGCTGCGCGCGGAGGCTGATCCAATGAGCTGGTTGCAGAAACTGCTCCCGCCGCGCATCAAGCGCACGCCCGGGGACCGGCGAACCCCGGTGCCCGAGGGCCTGTGGGTCAAGTGCGTCGCGTGCGAGACGGTGCTCTACCGTGCCGATCTTGAGAACAATCTCCATGTCTGTCCCAAGTGCGGCCATCATTCGCGCGTGCCTGCGCGCGAGCGCATCGAGCAATTGCTCGATCCGGAGGGCCGCTTCGAGATCGGCTCCGAGGTCGTTCCGATCGACAGCCTGAAGTTCAAGGACCAGAAGAAGTATCCGGATCGACTGGCCGCTGCGCTCGAGGAAACGGGCGAGACCGATGCACTGGTGGTGATGCAGGGCAGCGTGAAAAGCGTCCCGCTGGTACTGGCCGCGTTCGATTTCGGCTTCATGGGTGGCTCGATGGGTTCGGTGGTCGGCGAGCGCATGGTGCGCGGCGTGCGCGTCGCGTACGAAAACCGCATCCCCTTCGTGTGCGTCTCGGCTTCCGGTGGCGCGCGGATGCAGGAGGGCGTCAACTCGCTGTTCCAGATGGCCAAGACCACGGCAGTTCTGCAGGAACTGAACAAGGCGAAGCTGCCGTTCATTTCGATCCTGACCGACCCGACGATGGGGGGCGTGTCCGCTTCGTTTGCGTTCGTCGCCGACATCGTGATCGCCGAGCCAGGCGCGCTGATCGGCTTCGCGGGGCCGCGCGTGATCGAGCAGACGGTGCGCGAAAAATTGCCGGAGGGATTCCAGCGGGCGGACTTCCTGATGGAAAAAGGCGCCCTCGACCTGATCATCGACCGCCGCCAGTTGCGCGACGAACTGGCCCAGTTGCTCGCGCTGCTGACGCGGCAGCCCGCTCCGGCAGGTTGAACCGGTTGCGGCGCATACCGCGCGACTATCCCGGTTTGCCCGGACCCTGCCGATGACTCGACCCGCCACGGTCGACGCGTGGCTTGCGTACCTCGAAACGCTTCACCCGAAGGCCATTGTGCTCGGCCTCGATCGTGTGCGCGCCATCGCCGCCCATCTCGACGCGAACATCACCTGTCCGGTGATCACCGTCACCGGCACCAACGGGAAGGGCTCGACCTGCGCGATGCTCGAGGCCATCCTGCGCGGCGCCGGTTATCGTGTCGGGCTCTACACGTCGCCGCACCTCGTGCGCTATCACGAGCGGGTACGCGTGAACGGCGTCGATGCCACGGACGTCGAGTTGCTCGACGCGTTCGGCGCCGTCGAGGACGCCCGGCTTGCCACGGCCGCTGCGCAGGGCGAACCCATCCTGCTCACCTATTTTGAGTTCGGTACGCTGGCCGCGCTGTGGCTCTTCGCGCGCGCCGGACTCGAGGCTCTCGTGCTCGAAGTGGGTCTCGGCGGGCGGCTTGATGCGGTCAACCTGGTCGATGCCGATGTCGCCGTGCTCACGAGCGTGGACATCGATCACGTCGAATTCCTCGGTACCGAGCGCGAGAGCATCGGCCGCGAGAAGGCAGGCATCTTCCGCCGCGGCAAGCCCGCAGTGTGCGGCGATCGCAATCCTCCGGCGTCCGTGATCGCGACGGCCGCGGCAGTGGGTGCGATCCTTTATGTGGCCGGGCGCGACTTCGGCCACGTCGCGGAAGGCACGCAATGGCGCTACAGCGGACGGCGCGAGCGCTTCGGCCTGCCGTTTCCCGCCTTGCGCGGCAAGTATCAACTGGGCAACGCGGCCGTGGCGCTGGCGACACTCGACCTGGTGCATGAACGGTTACCGGTTAGTGCCGGCGCGCTGCGCGACGGGTTGCTCAATGTCGTGTTGCCAGGGCGCTTCGAAGTGCTGCCCGGACGACCGACGATCGTGCTCGACGTGGCGCACAACCCGCACGCCGCGCGGGCGCTGGCCGAGGCGCTGGGCGACATGGGGTACCACCCGGAGACCTACGCGGTATGCGGCATGCTCGCGGACAAGGACATCGCGGGCGTGGTCGCGTCGATGCGTGCGCGCATCGACCACTGGTACGTGGCCTCGCTGCCCGGTGCCCGCGGGGCCGATGCGGCAATGGTGCGCAGTGCACTGCTGTGGGCTGGCGTGCCCCCTGCCGAGGTGCGCACCTTCGAGGCCATGGAGGAGGCCGTGGCGGCGGCGCGGGCCGATGCGGGCGAGGCTGATAGAATCGTGGTGTTCGGGTCGTTCCTGACCGTGGCTGCGGCCAAATCGGCCCTGGCGCGCGCGTAATTCCATCTTCGTCAGCACAAGGCCGATGGCAAAACCCTCCGATGTGAATGTCGACGACCTTCGCCGCCGCGCGCGGCGGCGGCTCGTGGGCGCAATCGTGCTGGCGCTATCCGCCGCCGTGTTCGTGCCGATGCTGCTCGAAAGCGAGCCCAAGCCGTTGGGCGAGGACGTGTCGGTCAAGATCCCGCCGGTCGACAATGGCAAGTTCGTCAACAAGCTGAATGCCAACAGCGGCAGCGATGCCGCCAAGGCGCCGGCCAAGTCCGAAGCCGTGCGCGTCGAGGCCCCTAAACCGGAGTCGACCAAGCCCGAGTCCCCGAAGGCCGAACCTGCCGCAAGCGAGTCGGCAACGTCACCCTCAGCCGTGTCCGCGGCATCGTCCGGCAGTGCCGCAGCTCCTGCCGCGGGCGAGTCCACCACGACGCCGGCGAAGCGTTCGCTGGCCGAGGCCGAGCAAAAGGTCCTGGCGCCGTCCGCCAGGGCCCCGACGCCGGTGACGCCGCCGGTGGCAAAGGCGCCGAACACGCCAGCGCCCGCCGCAACCGCGGCACCGAAGTCCGAGCCGGTCAAGCCCGCAGCGGCGAAGTCCGAGCCGCCAAAGGAACCGCCCAAACCGGCAGCCGATGCGCCGGGCTTCTCGGTGCAACTGGCCGCGTTCTCCGACGACAAGGGCGCCAACTCGCTCGCCAATAAATTGAAAAAGGCCGGCTACGCGGCGTATACCGAGCCGATGACCACTTCATCGGGCACCAAATTGTGGCGCGTGCGGGTCGGACCGTTCGCCACGCGGGATGCGGCGGCGGCTGCCCGGGATAAATTGAAGGGCGACGGATACATCGGCATTGTGGCGCCCTCCAAATAGGCGCGGGTGGCGAGGGGATGAATGTATTCGACTGGGCGATCGTCGCGCTGTTCGGGCTGTCCGTGGTGTTCGCGTATTTTCGCGGCTTCACGCGCCAGATAATCGCGCTCTTCTCGTGGGTGCTGGGTTTCGTTGCCGCGATCACGCTCTCGCAGAGCCTCGGCAGCCTGCTGCCTGGCTTCGTCAACAATCCCACGCTGCGTTACCTGATCGCTTTCGGGGCCATTCTCATCGCGGCACTGCTGGCGGGCGCCATGATCGCGTGGCCTTTGCGTGATTTGCTGCACAAATCGGGCATGGGCTTTCTGGACCGCTTCCTGGGCGGCCTCTTCGGCATCGTCCGCGGTGTTGTAGTCGTGCTCGCGCTGACGCTGGTTGCGGGCCTGACCACCCTGCCGCGACACGATTGGTGGCAGAATTCGTTCCTTGCCCCGGAGCTCGGCGGGCTGGCCTTGTCATTGAAGCCCTGGTTGCCTCCCGAGTGGTCGGAACGGCTTGATTTTTCCCGCGACGGACGCAATCTGCCTGTCTCGCCCGCTGACCGGAAGGCTTGATCACCCCATGTGTGGAATCGTCGGCGTTGTCGCGCATACGCCCGTCAACCAACTCCTGTATGACGGGCTCCTGCTGCTCCAGCATCGCGGGCAGGACGCCGCGGGCATCGTGACCAGCGAAGGTCCGATTTTCCACATGTACAAGGGGCCGGGGCTGGTGCAAAGCGTGTTCCGCACCCGCAACATGCGCGACCTGATGGGGTCCGCCGGCATCGGACATTGCCGCTATCCCACCGCCGGCTCGGCTTTCTCGGACCTCGAATCGCAGCCGTTCTACGTCAATTCGCCATTCGGGGTCACGCTGGGACACAACGGCAACCTGACCAACAGCGAGGCGCTGAAACGCGAGCTGTGGGAACTCGATTTCCGCCACGTCAACACCAACTCCGACAGCGAGGTGCTGCTGAACGTGCTGGCGCTGGAACTGGAACGCGCCGCGCAGCATCACCGCCTCGATCACGATGCCATCTTTCGCGCGGTGGCCGGCGTGCACAAGCGCTGTCGCGGCGCTTATGCGGTGGTGGCGATGATCGCCGGCTACGGCATGCTGGCATTTCGCGATCCGTACGGCATCCGTCCGCTCATCATCGGCAAGAACGAGCAAATGGGCGGCACCGAGTATGTCGTGGCCTCCGAATCCGTGGCCATCGAACCGCTGGGGTTCAAGGTACTGCGCGACGTGGCGCCTGGCGAGGCCGTGTTCGTCGACAACACCGGGGCGTTTCATTCGCGGCAATGCGCGGAGAATCCGTCGCTCAATCCGTGCATTTTCGAATTCGTCTACCTGGCGCGACCCGATTCGGTGATCGATGGCACGTCGGTCTACGAAACGCGCCTCAACATGGGCGGCGCGCTGGCGGAGAAGATTCGCAGGATGCCCGAGGCGCAGGACATCGATGTCGTGATTCCGATTCCCGATTCCAGCCGGCCGTCGGCACTGGAATTGGCCAATCGTCTCGGGATCAAGTACCGCGAGGGTTTCGTCAAGAACCGCTATATCGGCCGCACGTTCATCATGCCGGGGCAGGCGATGCGCAAGAAGAGCGTGCGCCAGAAATTGAATCCCGTCGGCATCGAGTTCAAGGACAAGGTGGTCCTGCTGGTCGACGATTCGATCGTGCGCGGCACCACGTCGCGCGAGATCGTGATGATGGCGCGCGATGCGGGCGCAAAAAAAGTGTACTTCGCCTCCGCGAGCCCGCCGGTGCGTTTTCCCAATGTGTACGGCATCGACATGCCGAACCAGGAAGAACTGGTGGCGACGGGCCGCACCGAAGCCGAGGTGGCGCGCGAGATTGGCGCCGACCTGCTGATCTACCAGGATCTCGAAGCGTTGAAGGACGCGGTGCGGCTGGCCAATCCTTCGCTCAAGAATTTCGAGGCGTCATGCTTCGACGGCCACTACATCACCGGCGACATCACCGCCGACTACCTGTCGCATCTGGCCTTTGAGCGCAACGAGGCGCGGGGACAGGCGGAGGCGGATCTTCTCGAGGAAGAGAAGCAGCCGGGGTAGTCGCCGGTCTCTTGGCGACTGGGTTAGTTTCAGTTGTGCTGGCGAAATGGCGCGGCAGACCGCTTTCCAGTTGAAGTCGGGGCCAAATCGACGGCCCCTCCAATTCAACTTGCAAGCGGTCTGCCGCGCCATTTCGCGATCGTCGTTTGGCGCGGGAAAATTTGGCCCCTTGCGTTCCCGAAAAAAGTCGTTTGGTGAGGCAAATTCCATTGTTTTGCGCAGCATTTGACACCGCGCGGCGCTGTCGCGTAGCATTTGTCCTGCGCCGATTTGAAGAGCTTCAGCTTGCGGGCGCATAATAAATTCCGCTAAAGCGAGGTTCGTTTGCCCCGGCCAGCACGTTGTTGGCGGCGCCCACAAAACCCGTTCGGCGGAAGCCCGACGGGTTTTTTGTTTGCCGCAACCGACTCCGAGCACATCATGAGCACAACGACACCTCCGCGCGGCTTCACCACCGCCATTCTTCACTCCGACCGCGGCGCCACGATCGAGCACGGCGCCCTGCACAAGCCGCTGCATCTGTCGGTGGCTTATGGGTATCGCGATTCGCGTGAGCTTGCCGCAGTGTTCCAGGGCCGCGCGCAGGGCTATGCCTATGGCCGCCAGGGCAATCCCACGTCTGCCGCGCTGGAGGCCAAGGTCACCGCGATGGAAGGGGGTGTCGGTACCGTGACGTTTGCCACCGGCATGGCGGCGATCGGCGCGATCATGATCGCACTGCTGAAGGCGGGCGATCACATCGTCGCCAGTCAGTTCGTGTTCGGTAACACGACAAGTCTCCTGGGCACGCTGGAGACGCATGGCCACGCGGTGACCTACGTGGATGCCACCGATGTCGCGCAGGTGGCGGCGGCGCTGACGCCGGCCACGCGGCTTGTGTTCGTCGAGACCATCGCCAATCCGCGCGTGCAGATCGCCGATCTCGCGCAGATCGGCGCGCTATGCCGCGAGCGCGGCATTCTCTACGTGGTCGACAACACGATGACCTCGCCGTGGCTGTTCCAGCCGCGCCTTGTGCACGCAGGGCTGATCGTCAACGCGCTGACCAAGTACATCGGCGGCCACGGTAATGCGCTGGCCGGTAGCGTGACGGACACCGGCCTCTTCGACTGGACGAAATTCCCGAACATCGTCGACGCGTACAAGAGCCAACCGCCGCGCAACTGGGGCCTGCAGCAACTGCGCAAGAAGGGATTGCGCGACTGGGGAGGCACGCTGGCGGCGGAGCAGGCGCATCACATCGCGGTAGGCGCCGAGACGCTGGGACTGCGCATGGAGCGCATCTGCGCCAATGCGCTGGCCCTTGCAGAGTGGCTGCAGCAGTCGCCGCAGATTGCCAAGGTGTACTACCCGGGCTTGGCACACCATCCACAGCACGTGCTGGCGAGTGAATTGTTCCGCGGCTATGGCGGTCTGCTGTCGTTCGAGCTGCGCGACGGCATCGATCCGTTCGATTTTCTCAATCGCCTGAAGATCGTGATCCTGTCGTCCAATCTTGGGGACAACCGCACGCTGGCGATCCCCGTCGCGCACACGATCTTCTACGAGATGGGGGCTGCGCGACGCGCGAACATGGGCATTGCCGATTCGCTGATCCGGATTTCGACCGGCATCGAGGATTGCGACGACCTGATCGGAGATTTCGGCCAGGCCTTGGCGTAGTCATCGCAATCGATGACCGTGCGCGATATGTTGCACGCGGTCAGCCGCGGATCACGTGATCGTGGACGCCGTCCGCGTCCACGGCAAGATACTGTCCCTGCTCGTGCCAGTCGGCCAGCACGAAGCGCTCGCGGTCGTTGCCGTCGACGACGTGCACATGCCGCGCCGGTCGGTGCGTGTGCCCGTGGATCATCCGCTGCGCGTCGTGGGCGCGCAATGCGGCGACCACGGCCGCATCGCTGACGTCCATGATGTGTTCCGCCTTCAGCGCTTTTTCATCGCGGCTTTTGCGGCGCAGCCACCACGCGATGATGCGGCGCACGAAGTAGGGCAGCCGCCGCAGCCTTGCCTGCGTGGCCGGGTTGCGCATCCGCGCGCGATACGCGAGGTATTCGGTGTCGTCGGTGCACAGCTCGTCGCCGTGGCAGACGACGGTGCGGATCCCGGCCAGATCCAGCACCTGCTGCTCCGGCAGCAGGGTAGCGCCGGTAGCCTGCGCGAATTGCGCACCCAGCAAGAAATCGCGGTTCCCGTGGCCGATGAACAGTGGGATGCCGGTGGCACTGATGCCGCGCAGGTCCGCCACGATTCCCGCGACAAACGGATCGGCGATCTGGTCGTCGCCCACCCACCAGTCGAAGAGGTCACCCAGGAGGTAGACAGCGAGCGCCGCGCGTGCCGGCCCCTGCGCAAATTCATGAAACGCCGCCCGCGCGGCTGGACGATCCGGCGACAGGTGCAGATCCGATGCGAAGAGCGTGGGACGTTCCGATGACAATGGCGATGGCATCTCGATGGGGCCAGGTCGCGGTCTTCAGGTCGTGCTGGCCAGCGCCGGAGCCAATGCCCATCGCGGCAATGACACCGCGATGGGAACCTGGCCCTACTTTTCCTCGGCCTTGAGGATCACGACATCCTGCGTCGGCACGTTCTCGTGCATGCCGCTGCTGCCGGTGGGCACCGTGCGGATCTTGTCGACGATGTCCTGGCCCGCCACTACCTTGCCGAACACGCAGTAGCCCCAGCCATTGGCACTGGGCGCCTTGTAGTCGAGGAAGTCGTTGTCGGCGATGTTGATGAAGAACTGCGCAGTGGCCGAATGCGGGTCGGACGTGCGTGCCATCGCCACCGTGTACTTCTTGTTCTTGAGGCCGTTGGTGGCTTCGTTGGCCACCGGCGCGCGCGTGGGCTTCTGCTTCATGCCGGGTTCCATGCCGCCGCCCTGGATCATGAAGCCGTCGATCACGCGATGGAACACCGTGTTGTCGTAATGACCGTCGCGCACGTATTGCAGGAAATTGGCGACGGACGCCGGCGCGTTCTCGGCGTCGAGTTCGAGCGTGATGTCACCGTGATTGGTTTTGAGTACGACCATGCTTTTCTCCAGGCTAGTCTTGATGGGCGTCGGGGGCGAATCAGCCGCCGACGACCTTGGCCGACGTGATGATGACGAGAGGCGACGGTACATCGCCGGGATTGATTCCCGGTGCGACCGGACCCTTGGCGCCCTTGGGGCCCTTGGCGATCTTGGTGACGACGTCCATGCCGCTCACTACCTTGCCGAACACGGTGTAGCCATAGCCCTGCGCGGTGGCGGAGCTGAAATCGAGGCGCGCATTGTTGTTCACGTTGATGAAGAACTGCGACGTGGCGGAATTGGGATCGCTGGTGCGGGCCATTGCCAGCGTACCGATGACATTCTTCAGGCCGGCCTTGCTGGACGCCTCGGATTCGATGGCGATCGGTGGCTTGGTTGGCTTCTCCTTGAAATCGGCGGTGAAGCCGCCACCCTGGATCATGAAGCCGTCGATGACACGATGGAACTGCGTGCCGTCGAAATGCTTGCTCTTCACATAGTCGAGGAAGTTGGCGACGGTCTTCGGCGCGGCATCCGGGAACAGCTCGACCTTGATGATGCCGGCGGTGGTGTCGAACTCCACCTGCGGGTTCGCGGCCTGCGCCGAGCTGGCAGCGACGGCGAAGGCGATCGTGAAGATGAACTTGCGGAACATGGGCAACTCTCCTTGGTGATGATGAATGACTGCGAATTCAGTGCGGCGCCGGCGCCGGCGCTGCCGGCTCGGCGGGTGCCGGTTCGGCGGGTGCTGGCGTCGCGGGCGCGATCACCGCGGCGGCGGGCGAAGGGGCTGGCGTGGTCGACGTTGCATCGGCGCTGGGTGCCGCGGCCACGGGTGCCGACGTGGCCGCAACGGGTGCAAGCACTTCACGCACCAGTTTCAGCTTGACGGGGGCGGTGCGGTTCCGCGGATCGCGCGCCAGCGCCTTTTCATACTGGACGGCGGCGAGACGGGCGTAGATGTCGCCAAGGTTTTCGTAGGCGATCGTATATTCGGGCGCGGCATTGATCGCGGCTTCCAGCTGTTCGCGCGCGAGTCCGTACTCACCTTTCTCCGCGTAGAGCACCGCCAGGTTGTTGCGCGGCTCGGGCAGCTCCGGATATTCGCCAAGCAGCGCGAGAAAGGTCGCGGTGGCTTCGGCGGAATTGCCGCTGTCGGCCAGCGCGACGCCCCGCAGGAATCGCGCCTGCGGCTCGCGCGGGCGCTCCGCGGTCAGCCGATCAAGGATGGTGATGGCCTCGCCATATTGCTTCTCGCCGATCAGCGTGCGCGCCAGTTTCAGGCTCTCGGCGTAGACCTTGCGTCCGGCTTCGGTGAATTCGCGCGGATCGGTGGCCGCGGCCGATTGCGCGCGCGCCAGGGGCGACGCGAGCATGAAGGCGGCAACGAGCAGTGGAACGAACGCACGCATGGTTTGGGGCACCGGATGCACCCGGGCATGGCCCCGGGCATAGCCTGCAATTCTAGCAGCCCGGCCGCGCCTGGGCCCGTACACGGGCGTCAGAGCGCCCGCAGGCGGGCGGCCGTGGCGTCGATCAGGCGGCGGGCAATGGAGACGGAAGGCGGCAGGTAGGGCAGCGCATCGGCGGGAAACCAGCGCGCCTCGGCGATCTCCGCATCCTCGCACCTGATGTCGCCCCCGGCATAGTCGGCGGTGTAGGCGATCATCAACGAATGCGGGAATGCCCACGACTGGCTGGCGAAATACGTGATCTCGCCGATTTCGACGCCGACCTCCTCGCGCACTTCGCGGCGCACGCAATCCTCGATGGTTTCGCCCGGCTCGACGAAGCCCGCCAGCGCGCTGAACATGCCGGGCGCAAATCGGTGCGCGCGCGCCAGCAGCATGTCGCGGCCACGGGTGACCAGCGCCATCATGGCGGGTGATACGCGCGGATAGGCCACAAGGCCGCAGGCCGGACATTCCTTCGATCGTTCGCCGGGATGGTTGTGCGTGGCCGCGCCGCAGCGCCCGCAGAAGCGATGACAGCGGTCCCAGTCGACGACCTGGAACGCGCGCGCGGCCAGCGCCAGCAGCGCGTCCGGAATCTTGAAGAACAACGTGCGCAGCCCCGTGAAGCGCATGCCCGCAGGCTCGACGGCATCCTCCGCGAGATTGAGGGCGATGCACGCCGTGCCATCGAGGTGGCCCAGAAAGTGCGGGATGCCGTGGATGCCCGCGGCGACCAGCGCCGCCATGGAGGGGATGGCGAACGCATCGTCGGGCAGCGTAAGCGCCAGCACCTTGTCGCCGCGAAACGCAAACGCATGCGCCGACGCGGGCAACGCGTCGGGCAACGCGTGCGTGGGGACGAAGCCGTCGGGGGTGTGCATGACGTCAGCGCGAGTCGTTGCGGCCGGGGTGGGGCAATGAGCGCGAACGCATCAGCCCGCAACCGGCCGCAGCCGCATCCGGTTGGGTAGCGGTGCCGAACGCCGCAGCACGTCCTCGCCGAGCCAGGTGGCCGAGCGCCGCGCGCGATCCGCGACGGCGGAAAGCGGCATCTGGCTGTAGTCGTCGTTGAACACTTCGAAGCTGTAGTCGCCGCGATAGCCCATCGCATCGAGGCGCAGCACCATCTCGGCGAGCGCGTCGCTGTGCACCCCTTCGCCCGGGAACACCCGGAAATGACGCGCGGTGGTCATGCGTTCCTCGAACGTGCGCGCGTCCTGCCACATGAAATCGGCGAGCTGCACCAGGTAGATCTTGTCGGGCGTCAGGATGTCGAAGTCCTCGAGCGGCGTCTTCGACGCGATCGCATGGAACGAATCGATGCCGATACCGAGGTTGGGCGCATCGGCGCGGCAGACCACGTCCCACGCCGTGGTGAACTCGTTGATCGTGCGGCCCCACGACAGGCCCTCGTAGGCGATCCTGATGCCGAGCGGCAGCGCCAGCATCGCGAGCTTGCGCAGATCGCGTGCCGCGACGTCGGGATCCGCAGAGGCGTGCGTGGAGGTGGAGGAGCACACCAGCAGGATCGTGGCGCCCACCGCATGCGCCATCTCGAGCATCGACTTGGCCACGTCGACCTTGTAGTCGTGCAGGTGCCCGGACAGGCCCTCGAAATCGCGGAGTACCTGGAAGCCGGTGACCCGCAATCCGCTGGCCAGGACAACCCGCACGGCGGCGTCGATGCCGTCGGGATGCCCGGCGAGGTCCTTGGCCGACAGCATGATCTGCGTGAAGCCGGCCGCGCGCACGGCGTCCAGCTTGGCCGGCAGCGAGCCCGAAAGCGTGATCGTGTCCATCCCGAAGTCGAGGATGTTGCCGCGCGTGGTATCCATGGCGGCGCTTTCAGCGCTTGTCGTCGTGGACAAGTTCGAACATAACGCCGCCGAGATAACTTTGCGTGAGCGCGCCGCGGGTTTCGGAATGCACGTCGTCGGACTCGACGAAAGCCACCCCGCGTTCGCGCAGCGCCTTCACGGACGCCAGCACGTCGGGCGTGCCCAACCCGATGCGCTGGAGCAGTTCGTCACCTTCGACATCGAAGATGCCGGGCTTGGGTTCGATCAGCTGCAGGAAAAACGAGCCGCAGGGGCTCGCCAGGATGCGGCCCTTGGGCAGGATGCCGTGCCGCTGGTCGTCGGGCAGCGCGCGAAAGCCCATCAGCTCGGCGTAGAACTCGGTCCAGTCGTCGGTGCGGAAGCTGCCGATGTACTGGACGATGCCGTACCAATGCAGGCCCGTGAGCGCGGGCGGCTTGGGCTCGACGGTGGGGATCAGCGTGAAGTCGACGTCGTAGATCGAGAAATCCTTGTAGCGGTCGACGAAGTAGATGCGGCTGGCGCCCACGCCGTGGATCGCCGGGATATTCAATTCCATCACCTCGACATTGGTGGGCACTACCCATGCGCCGCGCGCGATCGCGTGCTTATAGGCAGCCGCCGCATCGCGCACGCGCAGCGCCACCGCGGCAATCACCGGCGTGTCGGAAGGCTGCGCCGTGCGCGGCACGCCACTGGGATGCGCATTGACGATGATGTTCATCTCACCCTGCCGGAACAGCAGCACTTCGCGCGAGCGATGCCGCGCCACCGGCCGGAAGCCCATCATTTCCAGCACCTGGCCCAGCGCCTGCGGCTTGGACGTGGCGAACTCGATGAATTCGATGCCGTCCATCCCCAGCGGGTTGGCGGCATCGGCTATCGCTTCGCGGTCGGGCGCATCGGGCATGGCGATTCCTGGAAGTTGGCGGATGTCGGAAGCTGTAACTTATACCAAGGCAATGGGCAACGTGCGGATGCGCTTGCCCGTGGCCATCGCCAACGCGTTGGCCACGGCAGGCGCGATCACGGGTGTAGCGGGTTCGCCAACACCGCTGGGCTTGGCCGTGGACGGCACGATATGGACCTCGATTGCCGGCATTTCGTTGATGCGCAGCACCGGATAGTCGTGGAAATTGGATTGTTCCACCACGCCGTCCTTCAGCGTGATCCGTCCGGACATCGCGGCCGACAGGCCGAAGCCGATGCCGCCTTCCATCTGCGCGCGCACCACATCCGGATTGACCGCGAGTCCGCAATCCACCGCGCACACGACGCGGTCCACCGTGTATTTGCCGTCCTTGTCGACGGAGACTTCGGCCACTTGCGCAACCACGGTGCCGAAGGACTCATGCACTGCGACGCCGCGCCCGCGCTTCTCGCCGGGCTTGCCTGCGGCCAGCGGCTTGCTCCAGCCGGCCTTGTCCGCCACGAGGTCGAGCGTGGCGAGATGGCGTGCATGCTTGCCCAGCAACGCGCGGCGAAACGCGACAGGATCCTTGCCGGCGGCCGTGGCGAGTTCGTCGATGAAGGTTTCGGTGGAAAACGCGGTGTGCGTCGAGCCGACGGAGCGCCACCACAGCACCGGCACGCCGAACCTGGGCGAGTGCAGGTCCACCGCGAGATCGGGTATGGCGTAGGGCAGCGAGGACGCACCTTCGACGCTCGTCATGTCGACGCCGTCCTTGACCATCATCGACTCGAACGCGCTTCCGGTCAGGATCGACTGGCCGACGATCCGGTGCTGCCAGCCGGTGATGTTGCCGGCGGCATCGATGCCCGCCTGCAGCGCATGCAGGTACATGGGGCGGTAGTAGCCGCCTTTCATGTCGTCCTCGCGCGTCCACACCATCTTGACGGGAATGCCGGGCTTGCCGGCCTGCGTCAGCGCGACGGCGATGGAAACGGCCTCGAGAACGTAATCCGACGTGGCGCTGGCGCGGCGACCGAAACTGCCACCCGCAAACAGCATGTTGAGGCGCACCTGGTCGGGCTTCAATCCCGTGTACTTGGCCACCGCCATCTGGTCGCCGGTCTGGAATTGCTCGCCGTTCCAGATGTCGCATGAACTTGTCGTGAGTTTGACGACGCAGTTCATCGGCTCCATGGCTGCATGGGCGAGATAGGGAAACTCGAAGGTCGCGTCCAGCCTTTTCGCCGCGCCGGCGATCGCCTTGGCCGCGTCGCCGTCGTTGCGCGCCGGTTTGCCCGGCGTGGCCGCGAGCTTTTTGTAGTCCGCCATCATGTCGGCGGAAGTGCCCTTGAAGCCCGAGGTGTCGTCCCACACCAGCTTCAATGCATCGCGCCCCTTTTTGGCCGCCCAGAACGTGGTGGCCAGCACCGCCACACCGGTGGGAACCTCGACGACGAAGCGCACGCCTGGTACCGTCGTGACCGCCGACGAATCGAAACTCTTCAGTTTCTGGCCGAACCGCGGTGCATGCGCCACGACGGCGGTGAGCATGTCCGGCAGCTTGAAATCCTGCGTGAAGATCGCGGTGCCGTTCGATTTGGCCCTGGCATCGGTGCGCGGCACGTGCTTGCCGATGAAGACGAAATCCTTGGCGTCCTTCAGCTTGATCGCCGTGGGCACCGGCTGGCGTCCGGCGGCGTCGGCCAGCTCGCCGAACGACGCTTTCTTGCCGTTGGCATGGAACACGACGCCGTTTTTCACCTGCACCGAATCCGCGGGTACCTTCCATTGCTCGGCTGCCGCGGCCACCAGCATCGCGCGCGCGGCGGCGCCGGCTTGCCGGTATTGCTCGAACGAGTTCGCCATCGCGGTTGAACCGCCAGTGCCTTGGGCCGGGCCCCACAGGAGATTGTTGTAGAGCTTCGCGTCGGCGGGCGCGCCGGTGGCACGCACCTGCGACCAGGCGGCGTCGAGTTCCTCGGCCACCAGCGTGGGCAGGCCGGTGAACACGCCCTGGCCCATCTCGAGATGCTTGCAGACGATCGGTGACCGTGTTGTCGCGCCCGACGCGCAGGAACGCATTCGGCGCGAAGGTGCCGGCGGCGAGGGCACCGTCGGTGCGGTCCGGCGCCGACGTCTGCGCGGACGCCTCGTCGAACGCGATGCCGAGCGTGAGTCCGGCGCCGGCCGCGGCGATGGATTGCAGGAAGACCCGGCGCGATACGGCACCGGGGACGTTGGAATGCGGGGGACGCATGCGCATGGGGTTCATCAATGTTTCCTTCAGCCCAGTGCCTTGGAGGCTTCCTTGATCGCCGCCCGGATGCGCACGTAGGTGGCGCAACGGCAGACGTTGCCGGCCATCGCGGCATCGATGTCGGCGTCGGTGGGGCGCTTCTTCTTCGCAAGCAGCGCGGTGGCGGCCATCACCTGGCCCGACTGGCAGTAGCCGCATTGCGGCACGTCGAGTTTTTCCCAGGCGGCCTGCACGGCAGTGGCCTCCTTCGATTTCAGGCCTTCGATCGTCGTGATCTCCACGCCGGGCTTCAGCGCCGACAGCGGCGTCACGCACGAGCGCGTGGGCTGGCCGTCGAGATACACGGTGCAGGCGCCGCACAGCGCCATGCCGCAGCCGTACTTGGTGCCGGTGAGGTTCAGGTTATCGCGCAGGAGCCAGAGGAGGGGGGTATCGCCGGGCACGCTGGCCGCGATGTCCACGCGCTCCTTGTTGACGAAAAAGGTGGGCACTTGAGTTCTCCGGGACCGTGGGCCGCTCGATGCGGCCCACGAAAGGACGGAGTTTACCGGCCCCGGCAACGGGCATGGCGGGAACGCGGGTCCGGCGCGGCGGACACATGCCCGCGGGACCGGCTTCGCGGCATCTGCGGCGGACGCATCGGGCGCGCCCATCGCGTATAATCTTTTGTTTTGCAAACGGAATTCGCCATGGAAGCCGAGCAGCTCAACCAGATCGCCAATCGCCTGGAGGATCTCGTCACCCGCACCACCGAACTGCGGAGGTATCTTTGACTTCGATGTGAAGTCGGAGCGCCTGGCCGTCGTCAACCGCGAACTCGAGGATCCCAAGGTCTGGGACAACGCAACGCGGGCCCAGGAACTGGGCAAGGAAAAAAAGAATCTCGATGGCATCGTCGGCACGCTGACGCAGCTTGATGCGGGTATCGCCGACAGTCGCGACCTCTTCGAACTGGCGCGCATCGAATCCGACGACGACACGCTCGTCGCGATCGAGGGCGATGTGGCCGGTCTGGCCCGAACGGTGGGCGATCTCGAGTTCCAGCGGATGTTCAGCGATCCGATGGACCCCGCCAATTGCTTCATCGACATCCAGGCCGGCAGCGGCGGCACCGAGGCGCAGGACTGGGCCTCGATGCTGTTGCGGATGTACCTGCGCTATTGCGAGCGCAAGGGCTACAAGACCGAGGTGCTCGAGGAATCCTCCGGCGAAGTGGCCGGCATCAAGAGCGCGTCGGTCAAGGTCGAAGGCGCGTACGCGTACGGCTACCTGCGCAGCGAGGTGGGCGTGCACCGGCTGGTGCGCAAGAGTCCGTACGACTCCGCGGCGCGGCGCCATACATCGTTTGCCAGCGTGTTCGTATACCCCGAGGTGGATGATTCGATCGTGATCGACATCAATCCGGCGGACCTGCGCATCGACACGTTCCGCGCGTCGGGCGCCGGCGGCCAGCACATCAACAAGACCGATTCCGCCGTGCGGATCACGCACCTGCCCACCAACACGGTGGTGCAATGCCAGAACGACCGCTCGCAGCACCGCAATCGCGCCGAGGCGATGACGATGCTGAAGTCGAAGCTCTACGAACTCGAGCTGCGCACGCGGCGCGAGGCGCAGCAGAAACTGGAAGACTCCAAGACCGACATCGGCTGGGGCCACCAAATCCGGTCGTATGTGCTCGACCAGTCGCGGATCAAGGATCTGCGCACCACTTTCGAAACGGGCAACACGCAGTCAGTGCTGGACGGCGACCTGGATGATTTCATCGCAGCGAGCCTGAAGCAGGGAGTGTAGCGATGGACGACAACAAGAATCCCGCGTCGCCGGTGGTGGCCGCGGACGAAAACCAGATCATCGCCGAGCGCCGCGGCAAGCTCGCGACGCTGCGCGGCCACGGCCAGGCGTTTCCCAACGATTTCCGGCGCGATGCGCTGGCGGCCGACCTGCATGCGGCGCATGGCGCCAAGGGCAACGAGGAACTGGAACCGCAGGCGATCGTTGTTGCGGTCGCTGGCCGCATGATGCTGAAGCGGGTGATGGGCAAGGCGTGCTTCGCCACGGTGCAGGACATGTCCGGCCGCATCCAGCTCTACGTGACGATGGACGCGGTGGGCGCGGACCGGCTCGACGATTTCAAGCATTGGGACCTGGGCGACATCGTCGGCGCCGTGGGCACGCTGTTCAAGACCAAGACCGGCGAGCTGTCGGTGAAGGCGTCGCAGATTCGTTTGCTGGCCAAGGCGCTGCGGCCGCTGCCGGAAAAATTCCACGGCATGACCGATCAGGAGCAGCGGTATCGGCAGCGCTATGTCGACCTGATCACCAATCCGGACGCGCGCAAGGTTTTCAGGCAGCGCTCGCAGATCGTGCAGTCGATGCGCGAGTTCTTCGTCGCGCGCGGCTATCTCGAGGTCGAGACGCCGATGATGCATCCGATTCCTGGCGGCGCCGCCGCGCGACCGTTTGTCACGCATCACAACGCGCTGGACATGGAGCTCTTCCTGCGGATCGCGCCCGAGCTCTACCTGAAGAAACTCGTGGTCGGCGGCATGGAGAAGGTGTTCGAGGTCAACCGCAACTTCCGCAACGAAGGCATCTCCACGCGGCACAACCCCGAGTTCACGATGCTGGAGTTCTACGAGGCCTATCAGGACTATCACTACCTGATGGATCTCACCGAGGCGTTGCTGCGCGACGTCGCCGGCAAGGTGCTGGGTACCACGCTGCTCGACTACCAGGGCACCGCCATCGACCTCGGCAAGCCCTTCGACCGGCTGACGATGGCGCAGGCGATCCATCAATACAATCCGCAGCACGCGCTGGCCGATCTCGGCCGGCTCGACTATCTCAAGTCGGCGCTGAGCGGCTCGGGCACGGAAGTGTATGCCTCCGATGGCCTCGGCATGCTGCAGCTGAAGCTCTTCGAAGCCAACACCGAAGCGAAGCTGATGCAGCCCACGTTCATCATCGCGCATCCCACCGACGTATCACCGCTGGCGCGCGCCAATGACGCCAATCCGGCCGTCACCGACCGTTTCGAGCTGTTCATCACCGGGCGCGAGATGGCCAATGGCTTCTCGGAGTTGAACGATCCGGAAGACCAGGCGGCGCGCTTCCAGGCGCAGGTCGATGCACGGGCCGCAGGGGACGAGGAGGCGATGTACTTCGACGCCGACTACCTGCGCGCGATGGAATACGGCCTGCCGCCCACGGCCGGCGAGGGCATCGGCATCGACCGCATCGTGATGCTTCTCACCAACGCGCCGTCGATACGCGACGTTATTCTGTTTCCGCAGTTGAAGCGCGAGGGTTGATCCCCATCTGAGTTGCATGAATACCGAGACGATCGCGCCGGTCGAGCAACGGGCCGAACTGGGCCTGACCGGCATGACCTGCGCGGCGTGCGCGGCGCGCATCGAGAAGACGCTCAATCGCGTGCCAGGCGTGCACGCCAATGTCAATTTCGCCACTGAGATCGCGGCCGTCGACTTCGATCCCGCCGTGGCTTCCGTCGACCAGTTGCTCGCAGCCGTGACGCGCGCGGGTTACGGCGCGACGCTGCGCCAGGATGTCGAGGCCGATCGCAAGCGCGACCAGGCGCGCAAGGCTGCGGAATACGCGGCCACGAAGCGCGACTTCGTCATTGCCGCGCTGCTCACGGCGCCACTGCTGGTGCAGATGGTGCCGATGCTGGCCAGCGGCGATTTTCTCGGCATGAACCACGCCGACCTCCTGCCACGCTGGCTGCAACTGCTGCTGGCCACGCCGGTGCAGTTCTGGATCGGACGACGGTTCTATATTGGCGCTTTCAACACACTGCGCGGCGGCGGCGCCAACATGGATGTGCTGGTCGCGCTGGGTACGACGATGGCGTACGCATTCAGCGCGGTCGTCACCCTGTTCGGTTTGACGCATCAGCACGTCTATTTCGAGGCGAGCGCGGCCGTGATCACGCTGGTGCTGCTGGGCAAGTTGCTGGAGGCGCGGGCACGCAGCGGCACCTCCGCGGCGCTGGAGGGGCTTTTGCGGCTGCAGCCGAAGACGGCGCATCTGGTGCGCGGCGGCGCGGTCGTCGACGTACCCTTGGCCGAGGTGACCGCCGGTGCGCTCTTCGCGGTGCGCGCGGGCGAAGCGATTCCCGTGGACGGCACGGTGCGCGAAGGCACGTCGAGCGTCGACGAAAGCATGCTGACGGGCGAGAGCCGCGCCATCGTCAAGCAGGCGGGCGATCGAGTCTTCGCCGGCACACTCAACCAGGATGGCCTGTTGCAGTGTGAAGCGACCGGCGTCGGCAGTGCCACGCTGCTTTCCGGCATCGTGCGGCTGGTCGCTGAAGCGCAGGGGTCGAAGGCACCCATCCAGCGCATGGCAGATCAGGTGGCCGGCGTGTTCGTCCCCGTGGTCGTGTTGATCGCGCTGATCACGTTCATCGCCACCTGGTGGCTTCTCGGCGATGCGACGCGTGCGCTGGTCCACGCCGTGGCGGTGCTGGTGATCGCCTGTCCCTGTGCGCTGGGCCTGGCCACGCCCACCGCAATCATGGTGGGCACCGGTCGCGGCGCCCGTGCCGGTATTCTGATCCGCAACGCGGCGGCGCTGGAAAGCGCCGGCAAGTTGCGTGCGCTGTTCGTCGACAAGACGGGAACGCTTACACAAGGTCGGCCCGAAGTCGTGACGGTGCTGACCGTTGGTGACGCCACGCGCGAGCACGTACTGGGGATTGCCGCCAGCCTCGAAGCTGGCTCCAGCCATCCGCTGGCCCTGGCCGTTCGCACTGCCGCACGCGCGCTGACCATTGAGCCGGTACAGGATTTTCTTGCGGTGCCCGGCAAGGGCGTGGCGGGTAGCCTGGCCTCGCGCAACGGCACGTTGCGGCTGGGGTCACCCGCGTTTCTGGCGGAACAGGACGTCGCGGCCGACCTCGACCTGATCGCGCCTTTGCTTGCCCAGGGCAACACCGTGGTAGGCGTGGCCCGCGACCAGCAGCTGGTTGGCTGGATCGCACTGGCGGACGCCCTCAGGCCGACGTCGGCACGCGCGGTGGCGCGCCTGCGCGAGGCCGGCATCGAAGTGGTCATGCTGACGGGCGACAACCTCGGCACCGCGCGCGCGGTGGCGGAAGCCGTGGGCATCGCATCGTACGAGGCCAGCGTGTCGCCGGAAGGCAAGGCGGCGGCGGTGCGCGCGCATGTCGCGCGCGGCATCGTCACCGGCATGGTGGGTGACGGTGTCAACGACGCACCCGCGCTTGCCGCGGCCGACGTCAGTTTTGCGATGGGCGCGGGCACGGACATCGCGGTCGAGGCGTCCGATGTCACGCTGATGCGCGACGATCTCAACGCCGTGGTCGACGCCATCATGCTGTCTCGCGCCACGCTGTCCAAGATCCGGCAGAACCTGTTCTTCGCCTTTGCCTACAATGTTCTGGGCATTCCCCTGGCCGCTTTCGGTATGCTCAACCCCGTGATCGCCGGCGCGGCGATGGCGGCCAGCTCGGTTTCCGTCGTCGGGAATGCATTGCTGTTGAAGCGGTGGCGACCGCACGATTGATCTTCATTGATGGAGGCCCCATGGAAACAACCACCTTGCGTATCGAAGGCATGACCTGCGGCGGCTGCGTGGCCAGCGTCACGCGCGTGCTGAAAGCGGTCCCCGGCGTCACCGAGGCCAATGTCACGCTGACGCCCGGCGCGGCCACCGTTACGTTCGATGCGGCGCGCACCAATGTGCCGGCGCTGCGCGTCGCGGTCGAGGACGCGGGATTCGATGTGGCGGCTTAGCCGCACCGGGATCGCCACTGCGGTGGCGGCGGCATGCGCAAGGTGGCATCCGCGCTAGCGTCTTTCGATTTCCGCGGCGAGGAAGTCAGGCAGAGCGGTGCGCGCATCGTGACGCTCGATCGCGGCCCGCGGCAATCCGGCCCCGACGCCGTGACCTTTCGCGACCCGCCTGTCGACATCACCCACCGCCGGATGACGCTGACGTGGTCCAGTACCAACAACGCCAACCTGCGTGCGCGGTAGCCCGTTTGGCGGGGATGCGGCGTAACAGGTAAGATAGAGGGCTTCGGGGTGTAGCGCAGCTTGGTAGCGCGCCTGGTTTGGGACCAGGATGTCGGAGGTTCGAATCCTCTCACCCCGACCAATTACCCACGGCAAATCGATTGCGTGCAATGCGCAATTGGAAGCGGAAAACGGCGGAAACGATTTTGGCCCGCATCTGCTGCGCAATTTCCTGGCAAGTCCGGCAATCGCTTCCATGCGACGCATGGAAATGTGTTGCGTCGTCCGATCAGCTGACAATCAGTCGCGGCAGCCAAAGCGAGACGGCCGGGACATAGGTCACGATCATCAGCACGATGAACATCGCCGCATAGAACGGCCATATCTTCCGTGTGACCTCCTCGATCGTGAGCTTGGCCACGGCACATCCTACAAACAGCACCGAGCCTACCGGCGGCGTGACCAGGCCGATGCCGAGATTGACCAGCATGATGATGCCAAAGTGCACGGGATCGACCCCGAAGGTCTGCACCACCGGCAGCAGGATCGGCGTGCAGATCAGCAGCAAGGGAGCCATGTCCATCAACGTGCCGAGGAACAGCAACAGCATGTTGATCAGCAGCAGGATGACGTATTTGTTGCTCGAGATGGTGAGGAAGAAGGTCGTCACCTTCGCGGGCAGCTGCATCAGCGCCATGATGTAGCCAAAGCCCGACGCGAAGGCAATCAGGATCATCACCATGCCGACGGTCTTCATCGTCCGGTGCACGAGCAGGTGCAGGTCCCGCCAGCGATAATCGCGATAGATGAACATCGTGACGAAGAACGCCCAGGCACACGCGACGGCTGCAGCCTCCGTGGCCGTGAAGATGCCGAACAGGATGCCGCCGGTGATGATCAGCATCGTGACCAGCCCCCAGAGGGCCTCGATCGCAATCTTTACGGCCTTGCGGAAGGGCACGACTTCGCCCTTGGGATAGTTTTCCCGGTAGGCGGTGATCACGACCAGGGTGCTCAATGCCAGTCCAAGCAACAGGCCGGGAATGAATCCGGCCACGAGCAGATGCGCGATCGACACCGAGCCGCCGACCGCAATGGAATAGATCACCGCATTGTGGCTGGGCGGAATCAGGATGGCCTGCACCGAGCCGCAGATCGTCACATTGGTGGCAAATACGCGCGGGTATCCCGCCTTCTCCATCTGCGGGATCATCACCGAGCCGATGGACGAAGTGTCGGCAACCGACGAGCCCGAAATGCACCCGAAGAGGCTCGACGCCACGATGTTCACCAAACCGAGGCCGCCGCGGACGAAGCCGACGAACACACTGGCCAGCGCGATCAGGCGCCGCGCCATGCCGCCTTCTGCCATGATCGCTCCCGCAAGCACAAAGAAGGGGATCGCCAGCAGCGAGAACTTGCTGATCCCGTCCGAAATCTTGAGCATGACCGCTTCGAGCGGGATGCCGATCCAGATCGCGCCTACCAGTGCAGCCGCGCCGAGCGCATAAGCGACCGGCACGCCGATGGCGATCAGGGCAAAGAGGCTGCCCAGCAGAACCAGTGCATCCATGGTGGCTCTCGGCGTGTTTCGCTAGTCGGCGCTGACCGGGTCGCGGTGAACAAAGGAATCTTTTCCAGGCGGCCCGATCCACACCCGCTCAATGACAAAAAGCAGCGTGATCGCGCCGCCGATCGGGATTGGCAGATAGGTCAGGCCCACCGAGAGCCAGGGAAACTCCGCAATGGTGTTGAGCCACGTGGCCTCAACGAGCTTGATGCCCCAGAAAATCGCGAACACGCTGATCAGCGCCATCACGACATCGCGCGTGACGTTGGCTACGCGCTGTCCGCCGGGCGGCAACCGGTCGACCACCATGGCCACCGCGATATGGACATTGCCGCGATAACACGCCGCACCGGCGAAGAAGGTGAACAGGATCACCAGCAGGATCGACAACGGCTCGGGCCAGGACGAGGCGCTGTTGAGCACATAACGCGTGAACACGCCCCAGGGAATGATGATCGTCATGATGACGATGCAAATCCCGGAGATCAACGCGCAAAAAATGTAAAGCGCCTCCATTGCCCGCGCATATGCAGCCTTCATTACGGTCTCCTGCGGGGCACGCGCGTGCCCGAAGGTCGCCCTCGAGTCAGGGCGGCCGCCGGCACGCTTGCGTTGCGCTTATTGTGTGGCTTGAATACGCTTGACCATGTCTGCGTATTTCGGGCCGTACTTGTCCCAGACCGGCTTGACGGCTTCCTGGAAGGCCTTCTTGTCGGCGGCCGACACCTCGATGATCTGGATACCGGCGGCGCGAGCCTTGTCCATGGCTTGCTTCTCGTACGCCATCCAGAGCTTGCGCTCTTCCATCTGCGCTTCGCGACCGAACTTGAGCAAATCGGCCTGCTCGGCCTTCGACATGGTGTCGAAGATCTTTTTCGAGAAGACGACCATTTCCGGCACGATCAGGTGTTCGTCGATGGTATAGAACTTCGCCACCTGATAATGATTGTCGAACACGAAGCTGGGCGGGTTGTTCTCGGCCCCGTCGACGACACCGGTCTGCAGCGCGCTGAAGACCTGGTCGTAGCCCATTGCGACGCCGTTGCCGCCCATGGCGTTGGCCATGTCGACGAACATTGGATTGCCCATGACCCGCACCTTCATGCCTTTGAGGTCGGCCATGGTCTTGATCGGATGCTTGGTGTTGTAGAAACTGCGTGCGCCGGCATCCATCCAGGCCAGCCCAATGAGACCTTTGCCGCTGTTCGTCACTTTGGCAAGCAACTCATCGCCGATCGGGCCGTCGATCACCTTTTGCATGTGCGCCGTATTGCGGAACACATAGGGGAGGTTGAACACGTTGAGATCGTCGACCACGGGGCCCAGCGCACCTACCGAAACACGCGCAAACGCGATGGCGCCGACCTGTGCCTGCTCGATCGCCTCCTTCTCGCCTCCCAGCTGCATCGACGGGTACATCTGCACCGTTATCCGACCGTTAGTGGCCTTGGACATCTTCTTGCCGATGTCCTCGACGGCGACGACGGTCGGATAGCCGGCCGCGTGCACGTCGGATGCCTTCAGCACCAACTTGTCCTGCGCGAGCGCGCCACCGCCCGAGGTGATCGCCGCGGTCGCAAGGACAAGCGCGCTGCAAATCCAAATACGTGATTTCATGGGTGTTCCTCCGGGTTTGGTTTATTTTTTTGGCGCCTTGGTCGTCGATGATTGACGGGGCACCATAGCTTTTTTTCTATGCTTTCAACGATATACCCCGCCGCAACGGCTTGGTCAAGGCCCCGCAACCATTCGCATGCCATGCCATCGCCGCGAACGGGGCGGGCATTCCGAGCCGGGACCAGGGTGAAGCTTTGGCAACTGCTTGTAAGATGACCTGACCTATAGCGAGTCGCGGCATCATTGCGCCAGGGCTTTGAACGCAAGGTGACGGTGGCTTGAATCCACTCGCCACCATCAATATGAAAGAGGTGGTGACGATGCGCGTGGGCTTTACCGGAGGCGGCAATATCACGGACACGCACATTCGGGCTGTTCGGGAGGTGCGTGGCCTGGAGACGGTCGGCGTATGCGGTCCCAACGCCACCAAGGTTGCCGCACTTGCCGCGAGGGAAGGGCTCATCGCGGCGCCGTCGCTTGCGGCGCTGCTCGACCAGACCCCACTCGACATCGTCTGCATCGGCTCGCCTTCCGGCATTCATGCCGACGAGATCAAGCTCGCCGCCTCCCGCGGCTGCCATGTGCTGTGCGAGAAGCCGCTGGACGTGACGCTCGAACGCGTGGATGCGGCCATCGAGGCGGTCGAGCGTGCCGGCGTTTCACTCGGCCTCTTCTTCCAGGACCGTTGCACGCCGGCGTTTCGCGAAGCGCGGGAGGCCATCGCGTCGGGCCGACTCGGCCGCGTGCTGCTGGTGGATGCGCGGGTGAAGTGGTACCGCACGCCCGAGTATTACCGCAGCGCCGCGTGGCGAGGCACGCCGTCCCTCGACGGCGGCGGCGCGCTGATGAACCAGGGCATTCACACGATCGATCTGCTGCTGTACCTGCTGGGCGACGTGAAAGAAGTGCAGGCCCGGGCGGCCACCGAACTGCATGCAATCGACGTGGAGGACACGCTCGTTGCGACCCTGGCGTTTGCATCGGGTGCGTTGGGCACCTTTCACGCCACGACGGCGGCATGGCCCGGCTACCCGCGCCGCATCGAGATCAGCGGCACCGAAGGCACACTGCTGCTGGAGCATGACCGCATTGCCGGCTGGGACCTGAAGAGCGGGCACGAGGACGGCACGACGCTGACGAGCACATCGAAGAGCGCGTCCACCGCCGTGGTGGCCGACGCGACACCGCATCGCCGCGTAGTGGAGGATTTCGTCGAAGCACTCGAGCAGCGGCGGCGTCCGGCCTGCGACGGACGGGAAGGCCGGCGCAGCATCGCGCTTGCTGCAGCGTTGTACGAGTCCGCCAGAACGGGCGGGACGATCGCGGTCGACGCACCATGACCGACACGCCCCAATCCCGTTGCAAGGCAGTGCTCGATGCGTTGTTGCTGCCGCTTCCCGGCGTCAGTGCGCGTGCGATCAATGGTCTCGATGCCTACTACACCGCCGACAAGATGTTCGCCTGCATCAGCGGCAAAGGGGTCGGTTTGCGGCTGCCGATCGCGGTCACGACGGAGCTAAAATTTTCGCGGGACAACGTTGTTGCATTCGCGCCTGGGGGCATGGCCAGCACGCGAGAGTGGATCCAGATCGATCGGGTCGATGCAGCCGACTACGCGAAGGACCTGCCGCTGTTCCAGGCGGCGATCGATTTCGTCGGCGGTGGACGAACGCGCTAGAGGAGAATTTGCGTGAAGCAACCTGACTTCCAGGCGTTCGAAGCGAACGCGCGAGCGCAGGGCTTTGACGAGGTGCTGGAACGGCAATGGGCGCCAGCCACCGTGCTGGAGACGCACGCGCATCCGTTTGCGGTTCGCGCACTCGTCGTGCAGGGCGAAATGTGGCTCACCGTCGGGGACGCGATACGCCATCTGCATCCAGGCGATGAGTTCACGCTCGAAGTGGCGTGCCGCACGCCGAGCGCTACGGCGATGCGGGTGCCACTTATTGGGTTGCGCGCCGTAATGCCTGAACCGGCCGGAATCTACTGGCGCGCAATGATGTTCCGGCTCGCCAGTTGCCCGATGATCAGGTCCACGAAGGCAGGGGCCTCCCGCCCGATGGAGCCCGGATTGAAAGTGGTCGTGGTGGCGGCCCATACCAATTGCCTTGTTCGCACATCGAACAACTTGGTCTCCACGGTGGCAAGGTCGTACTGGCGGACCTGCTGAACGGGAACCATCGGCATGGGCCGGGTGGCGGGGCCACCCCACGGCCCGCGCCCCCATCCCTGGCCGCCGGAGACCATGGTCGTCGATACCTGGGTCCGGGTATCCACGCCCAGCAGGGTGACGAGCAGGATGCCCTGCGCGCCGGTATCGACCACGGTGGATACAAAGGCGGCCTCCGGGAGGCTCAGGTCGTCGAGCCTCACAGTTCGACCCGCGATGGCTTCAACGCCCGCGGTGCGCAATCGTTCCACCAGGACGTCCTCGAGAATGCGGTTGCCGGCAGCGGTGTCGACGCTGCCGACGACCACGACTTTTTCATCGGCGGGCCGGCAAAGTCCGTGTCGAACCAGGCTGACCGGATCGAGGTGCTTTGACATCCTGCGGCCAGGACCACGATGGCGGCCAAAACGGACAACGTACGGACATTCATTGGCATTGCTCCCTTCCATCGTTATTCAGGCGGGCGGTCGAGACTGCGCGGAACCTGCTCGATTCTCGCACGGGTGCCGAACGCCCGGCATTGCCATGCCCGCGGCAGCGTAAAATGCCCGCGATATCGGCAGGTCTCCTCGCTCGCCGCCTCGGCGCGCCACGAGTGGTCTCACCCACCGGGACGCGCCTCAACCTTTCAAGAAGCTGACCATGAATTCCAAATGCATCACGCAACACCTTGCCTTGGCCTGTTTATTTGCGGCATCCGTATCCACCGTGCCTTCCATGGCGACCGCGCAATCCGTCGGCCGCTTCGAAAAATCGCCAGTGCTTGCCGGTTCCGAACTCGCGCCGCCCGCATTACTGAAAGGGCCGTTGCACACAGTGGCCGAGCCGATTGCGTTGAACGGATTTTTCGGCCAGTTCGTGATCGAGTCGAAGTTCGGCAAGTTCGCCGTCGTGGGCGTGAACATGCTGGGCGTGCGCGTGAACGAATTGCAGGCGATCGCGGCGCTGCAGGAAGTCCAAAGCAGCCAGGCCTTCCAGGATTCGCTGGTGCAGGCTGCATCGGCGCCGGTCCAACTCGTGCAGAGCGCGGTGACCAATCCGCTGGGCACGGTCGAGAATATCGGACAGGGATTGGGCTCGGTGCTGGGGCGCGTTGGCTTCCTGGCCCGGTCGGGCGTGCAGGCAGTGGCCGATGCGTCGTCGGACAGCAACGCTGCGCCGGCGGCGCCCTCAACGCTGCCGCCCGCGCCCGCGGGCGAGCAGATGCCTTCGGCGTTCACCGGCGATCCCTTCGGCTACAACAAGGCTCGCCGCGATTGGGCGCGGCAATTGAACATCGATCCGTACACCAGCAACCCGGTGCTGCGGCCGCTGCTCGACCGGGCCTCGGCGGCCAGCTTTGCCGGCAGCTTCGCGGTCAACACGGCGATCGGCGCCGCCTCGATGGGTGCGGGCATGGTCGTCAATTTCGATACGGACGTTCGCGATGCCGTTTGGAACCAGCCCGCGGTGGATCTTGCGCGGCAGAATGAGTCGCGCCTGCTGTCGATGGGGGTGGACCCTCGGGTGACGCGCGACTTCCTGCGCAACCGGTGGTTCACGCCGTCGCTGCAGACGGCACTGGTCGTTGCACTCTCGAAGATGGGCAACATTGCGGGCGCGGATGCCGTGATCCGGATCGCCGTGCAGGTGCAAGGTGAGGCCCACGTCCGGTTCGTGATCGAGTCGGTGCGGATGCTGGAGCGGTACAACGAAAAGCAGGCCCATCTCGCCAAGATCCGGATGAGCAACATGGTACCCATCGGGGTGAGAGACGACGGCAAGCTGGTGATCTCCGCCGCGGTCGACTACGTCTTCTGGGACAAGATGGCCTCCGATTTCACGCAGCGCAAGGAGCTGCGCGGCAAGGGCAACGAGCTGTTGGTGGCCGGCAGCGCGAGTGAAATGGCGAAGCGGGAATTCCGGAAGGCGGGCTTCACGCTGCACACCGGATTGCGGCCCTGATCATGGGCGAAGCGACCGCGGTTCCCGCAACCGACGAGGCGAAGAAGCGCCTGCGCGACAACGTCGACAAGCTGCTGGCCGGCACACCCAGCCGCAGCGAGGGCAGCATCACGCTGAACGGCAAGACGATGAAGTACGAGGCCGTGGCGAGCTTCATCCCCGTAGTCGGCGGCGGCCTCGACGAAAAACGCGGCGAGCCCGAGGCCGCGATTTTCACGACCGCCTACCTGCTGGCCGATGCGGATCCGGCCACGCGTCCGGTGTGCTTCGCCTTCAACGGCGGACCGGGCTCGGCGTCGATCTGGCTGCATCTCGGTGCGCTGGGGCCGAAACGCGTCGTGATCGAAGAAGACGGCACGATGCCGCCGCCGCCCTACGCGGTTACCGACAATCCCGAGTCGTGGTTCGAGCATTTCGACCTCGTGTTCGTCGATCCGCCGCACACCGGCTACTCGCTGACCGCCAGCGAGGACGCGCGCAAGAAGATGTTGAGCGTCGATGGCGACGTCGATGCGCTGGCGGAATGCATGCGCGCGTGGCTGGGCCGCCACCGCCGCTGGCGCTCGCCGGTGTACCTCGCCGGAGAAAGCTATGGCACGACGCGTGGCGCCGCGCTGGCCGACAAGCTGCAGGACTGCGGCGTGGCGCTGTCCGGGCTGATCCTGGTGTCGTGCGCGATGGACCTGCAGAGCATTGTCTTCGCGCCGCGCAACGACCTGCCCCACGCGCTGTTCCTGCCCGCATTCGCCAACGTGGCGCAGTACCACGGCAAGTTGAAGGGCGCCGTGGGCGCGTCGCCGGAAGCCGCGCGCGCGGCCGCGGAGGAATTCGCCTCCGGCGAGTACCTCGCGGCGCTGCACGCAGGGGCGCGACTGTCGAAGACCGCGCGTCGCCGCGTAGTCAGCCGCCTGGCGCAGCTCACCGGTCTCGCGCCGGCGCTGATCGAGGAGAAGAACCTGCGCATCAGCGACCAGACGTTCTTCTTCGAACTGCTGCGCGACCGCGGCCGGATCGTGGGCCGACTGGAAGCGCGCGTCACCGGCCCGATGGCGGCGAGCCGCACGCGCGACTGGGAGTTCGACCCCGGCATCGAGGCGATCGTCGCGCCGTACACGATGGCGGCGCACGCCTACATGAGCGAACAGCTCGGCATTGCCAGCGAGGCGCGCTACGAAGTGCTGTCGATGGACGCCCACAAGCACTGGAACTGGAACCGCGGCGAGGAGAAGGGCAACGGCTTCGCCTGCACGAGCCCGGATTTGTCACGCGCGTTGCGGCGCAATCCGCACCTGCGCGTGCTGGTGGCCAGCGGCCGCTATGATCTCGGCACGCCGTACAGCGCGTCCGACTGGTCGCTGGCGCAGCTCGACGTGCCCGCTGAAGTGATGGCGCGCGTCGAGCATCACTACTACGACGCCGGCCACATGATGTACACGCGCGAGGCCGACCTGAAGAAATTGAAGAACGACCTGGCCGCCTGGCTGCGCGGCTGACCGGCCCCGCCGGTGAGGCGGACTACATGTTCCGGAACAGCGGCATGAAGGTCAGGCTCACCGGCAGCGTCTCCGGCCGGTTGCGGATCCGCATCGTGCCGCGGCCACTGTCGTCGCGCACGACGGCAGCCACCATCCGCAGGTTGACGATCGTTGAGCGATGAATCTGCTTGAAGTGCGTCGGGTCGAGCTTGGTCAGCAACTCGTGCAGCGGCGTGCGCAGCAGTGCTTCTCCCTGCGCGGTCATCACCGTCGTGTACTTGTGGTCGGAACGGAAATAGGCGACGTCGTCGACCATGATGAGGCGCGTTTCCTTGCCCGCGCTCGCCGTGATCCACACCAGCGGGGCATCGGCGGGTTTGGTTGCGGGTAGCGCTGCGCCCAGTTCCTTGACGAGTGCCGCCAGCGTGGCGCCATGCGCGCCGGCCGGCGCGACCCGTTCCTGCAGCCGCTTGATCGTCGCGGCCAGGCGCTCGCGCGCGATGGGCTTCAACAGGTAGTCGACGGCGCCGCGCTCGAAGGCCTGGATGGCGTATTGATCGTAGGCCGTCACGAACACGATCCGGGTGGCCGGACTGGCCTCCGCGGCAGCGGCTGCGACTTCGAGGCCGGTCAAGCCCGGCATTCGGATGTCGAGGAAGGCCACGTCGGGCTGGTGCTCGCCAATGGCTTCCAGCGCGGTGCCGCCGTCCTCGCAGGCCGCCACCACCTGCAGTGCGGGCCACTCCTGGCGCAGGAGCTGCAACAGGGCATCGCGAAATAGTTGCTCGTCTTCGGCGATCACGCAGGTGACGGGACTAGTCATGGCGGGACTCCTTCGGACCGGCCAGCGGCACGGTGATGGTCGCGGCCACGCCCGCCGGGAAGTTGGCGGCGATGTCGAACGCGGCATCGGCACCATACGCGAGTTGCAGGCGTTCGCGCACGTTGCGCAGTCCGATCCCGCTGCCGGCGGTCCCGTTGCCGAAGCCGTTGCCATCATCGGCCACGGTGACCGCCACGCGGTCCGCTTTCGGCGAGGCCAGGATCCAGATCGTGCCGCCGCCGGACTTGGGTTCGAGGCCGTGCTTGATCGCGTTTTCCACCAGCGTTTGCAGCATCATCGTCGGGAACGGGACGGACTTGAGCGCATCGGGCACGTTGAGCTCGGTCTTCAGGCGCGCGCGCATCCGGATCTGCATGATCTCCAGATAGGCCCGCACGCGATCCAGTTCCTCGCCCAGCGTGGTCAGCGAGTTCTCGATCCGCGGCAGCGAGTGGCGCAGGTAGAGGATCAGGTTGTCGATGATCCGTTCCGCGCCGTCGGGGTCGCTCTTCACCAGGTACTTGGCGCTGCCCAGCGTGTTGTAGAGGAAGTGCGGCTCGACCTGCGCGTGCAGCAGCTGCAACTTGGCAATCGCCAGTTCTTTCTCGACTTCGGTTTCCTTGGTCGTGGCCTGCTCGTCGCGGCGCAACTGCGCGATGCGACGCGACATGGCGCGGCTGATCGCCTCCGCGTTCTCGAGGTTGGTGCCGCCGTCCACCATGAACCAGTCGCGCCAGATGCCGCCCTCCGGCTCGCAGACGAGGGTCACCGTACCGGTGTCCGCACGTGGGGTGACGGTGGCGAATATCTGGTTGCGCGGTGCGCCGAACCATCCCAGCATGCGCTCGAGCAGCGGAATCGGCGTGCCATCGGCGTGGCCGCGCCGCACCTTCGCGCGGATTTGCAGACTGTCGCGAACGCTCTCCACCTGCTCGATATTGGGCAGCTCGCGGATCGTCGCATCCAGGAGGTCGAACGCCCGGTCTGCCACCATCGGCATCTCGATCTGCCGGTACTGACGGTTGGCAAAGGTGCCGCCATCGGTGCCACCGCCGACCAGCCGGACGCGCCGGACATGCGAAATCGCAGATGCGAAGACAAAGATCATCACCGTCACCCAGGCCAGGAAAACGATATCGTGGCCGCGCCGGGTGACCGCCGACAGGAGCATGAGGGTGAAGACGAGCAGGAGTGCCCAGGCGAATACCAGGCGGACATAGAAGCGGAAGGCGGATTTCATGGGCGGGCCGGAGTTGGGCTGCGATGGCATGAGGATAGCGGGGCCCCGGGCAATGTCGAGGCGCGTTCGGACGAAATGAGGGTCCGCCGGACGAAGCGATGGCCGCGGCACCCCGGCGAGGCAGATCGTCACACCGACCCCACCATCAGCCGATTCGACACGGCAAAGATCGGATCACGAAAAATGCGGCGGGTGTGCCGCGGTAGCCCCGGCCCGGCGCCAAAGCTAAAGACGCATGGGGCCAGCACGATGGGTGTCGCGGGCCGGCCGGGCGATGAAGGTGTTCCTCAGTGGCCGGTCTGCGCCTGCATGATGGTGCGCAACGCTGCTGTGGCACTTTCGTCAACGGTCTGCGGCAGGCCGGTCAGGACCACGCCATAGGCGTCGCGCGCGTGCGCCACCGATATTTTTTCCTCGATGACATCGCGCAGTACCGCGGCCGCGTCCCGCTGCGCCGCCTCGCCATGCCCGCCGCCACCGGCGAGGCGCACGCGCAGCACATCGCCGCGGTTGACGGTCGTAAGGAACTTGGCGCGGCATGCTTCGGTGGTGCCGTCGGCGCGGACGATGCTCACGTTGGATGGCGCGCCGCATTGTCCGCCCTGCAAACCGTAGGGCGGATGGTCGCGGCGGTCGGAGCGGATCTGCAGCGTCGCGTTGTTCGCCTTGAAGCGCAGGTGGCGCTCCAGTGCCAGCCCGCCGCGGAAGCGGCCCGCGCCGCCTGAGTCCGGCACCATCGCATAGCGCTCCACCACGATCGGCTGATCGGCCTCGATCATTTCCACCGGCGCGTTGGAGTAGTTGACGAGCGTTCCCGTACACGCATCCATGCCATCGCGGTCGGGACCGCCGCCCCACGACGCCAGCAGGAATTCGAGATAGACGCTCGGCTCGCCGTTCTCGTCGATGCCGCCGAAAGACACGCCGACATCCGGCGCGTTGGAGCCACAGGCCGGCAGTACGTCGGGAATGGCCTGCGCCAGCGCGCCGAAGATGGCATCGGCGATGCGGATGCCGGTGATGCCGCGCGCCGCCACCGCCGCTGGCATGCGCGGATTGACCACCGTGCCTTCGGGCGCAATCACTTCGATGGGGCGGAAGTAGCCGGCATTGTTGGGGATCGACAGGTCGACGATGGAGCGCACGCACGCCAGCGCCGTGGACAACGTGAACGGATAGACGCAATTGATGGCGCCGCGCACTTGCGGCGCCGACCCCGTGAGGTCGATGGTCATGCTGTCGGCGCGGATGGTGACCGCGGCCTCGATGCGAATCGCGCCGGGGTCGAGGCCATCGCCATCGAGATAGTCGACGAAATGCCAGGTGCCCTTGGGCAGCTTCGCGATCTCGGCGCGCGTGAACCGCTCCGTGTAGTCGAGGAGGTCGCGGCAATATTGTTCGAACGGTGCAGGGCCGTAGCGGTCGATGAGCTTGATCATCTCGCGCTCGCCCACCACGCACGCCGCCACCAGCGAACGGATGTCGCCCAGCACCTTGTCGGGCACCCGCACGTTGCGCTCGATCAGCCGGAACATGCTCTCGTCGGGTTCGCCCTCGCGCCACAGGCGTGACGGCGGGATGCGCAACCCTTCCTGGTAGATTTCGGTGGAATCGCTGGCGTTGCCGCCAGGCATGCGCCCGCCGATGTCGGTCATGTGCGCGAGCGCCACCGAGAAACCGGCGAGCACGCCGCCATGAAAGATGGGCTTCACCAGCACGATGTCGGGCAGGTGCGTGCTGCCATCGTAGGGGTCGTTGGTGATGTAGAGGTCGCCCGGAAGAATGCGCCCCGCATACGCACGCGCCACGGCCTTCACCGCGAAGGGCATGGCGCCAAGGTGAAAGGGCAGGCAGGTGCCCTGCGCAATCAGCTGGCCGTCGGCAAGGAACAGCGCGGTGGAGAAATCGAGCGCCTCCTTCACCACGAACGAGCGCGCGGTGCGGTACACGGTAAGCGCCATTTCGTCGGCCAGCGCCACCAGGGCATTCTTGATGAGCTCCAGCGCGAAGGGGTCGCGCGCGATCGAAGGCGCCGCGGCGCCTGCCGTGGCCGGCAGGTCGGTAAGCCGGTTCATTGCGATGCCTCCAGTTCGATCTCGATGGTGTCCCACGCGATGCGCCGCGCGCGGCCATCCGGTGGAACCACGGTAGTACTGTCGAATTCCTCGACCAGCAGCGGGCCATCGCGCCACGCTGTGCCAAGGTCACTGCGCATGCAGATGGGAGTCTCCACCCACCCGAAATCCGGGCCGAAATAGACGCTGCGCGAGCCGCCGGTGCCGGCCACGCCATCGCCGAGCGAGAGGCTTTCGGGCACCCGCGATGCGCTGTTTGACGCGCGTGCGATCACCCGGACGTTCATTGTCTCGATGGTCTCCGTGTCTGAGCGATAGCCGTACTGCTGTTCGTGCGCCACCGAGAACTGCTCGCGCAGCGACGCGCCGGCGTGCTGCGCAGGAAAGGGCAGCGTCAACTCCGAATTGGCGCCGGCATAGCGCAGGTCCACGAGGCGCTCGAAGCGGTGATCGGTCGCGGCGAAGCCTTCAGTCACCAGTGCGGCGGCGCCTTCGGCCTCCAGTACCTGGAAGAGGGCATTCAGGGCGACGGGGTCGAGCCGGTCGACGCGTTGCTTGCAGGTACGCACGTAATGATGCTCGATCTCAGGAAAAAGCATTCCGAGCGCGCTGAAAAGGCCGGGCACCGGTGGCACCAGGATAGTGCGGATGTCGAGCAGTCGCGCGAGCGTTGCCGCATGCACTGGCCCGTTGCCACCAAAGGCGAGCATGGCGAGATCACGGGGATCGCGCCCGCGCTCCGTCGAGACGGCGCGCAAGGCGCGCGCCATCGTGGCGTTGGCCACGCGATGCACGCCCCACGCGGCATCGGCGAGCGCGAGCTGCAGCGGACCGGCCACTTCGCGTTGCAGTGCTTCCTCGCCGAGGTCGCGACGGATGGGCAGACCGCCGCCGGCGAGTGCCACGGGATTGATGAAGCCCAGGATCACGTTGGCATCGGTGACGGTGGGGATGGTGCCGCCGCGGCCATAGCACGCCGGGCCGGGTGCAGCGCCCGCGCTGTCGGGGCCCACCCGCAGCGCGCCGCCCGCATCGAGGCGCGCGAGGCTGCCGCCGCCGGCACCGACCTCGGCGATGTCGATGGCCGGTGCGCGCACGTGATAGCCGCCACCGCTCAGAAGGCGGCCGGCGATGTTGATGCCGCCACCCACTTCGAGGGAATTCACGCGCAGGTAGTGTCCGTTTTCCACGAGCGCGGCCTTGGCGGTGGTGCCGCCCATGTCGAAGCTCAGGAGGCTCAGGTTGCCGAGCCGCCGCGCGAGTTCCGCGGCGCCGACGACGCCGGCCGCCGGGCCGGATTCGATGATGTGGATCGGACGTTCCGCCGCCGCGGCCGCGCTCATCGCGCCGCCACTGGATTGCATGATGGTCAGCGGCTTGGCAATGGCGCGCGCCCGCAGTTTTTCTTCCAGGCCCGCGAGGTAATGCCGGACCAGCGGCAGCACATACGCGTTGACCACCGTGGTGCTCGTACGCTCGTATTCACGGATCTCGGGCAGCAGCTCGCTCGACAGCGTGACGGGGATGCCCGGATTGCGTTCGCGGATCAACTCGCGCAGGCGCAGTTCGTGCGCGCCGTTGGCGTAGGCATTGATGAGGCATATGGCGACGGCCTCCACATTGCTGGCCAGCACGCGAGCGACGACGGCGCGCGCAGCATCGTCATCAAGCGGCCGCTCGATCGCCCCGCGATGGTCGATACGTTCCACCACTTCGAAGCGGCGCTGCCGGGGCACCAGTGCCTCGGGCTTGCGCCAGCGAATGTCATAGAGCACCGGCATGCGCAGGCGGCGGATCTCGAGGACATCGCGGAAACCGTCGGTCGTGATCAGCGCCACCCTGGCACCTTTGCCCTCGAGCAGTGCGTTGGTCGCCACCGTGGTGCCGTGCATGATCTGCGTGAGGTCCGCCAGGTCCAGTCCATTGCGCGTCGTCGCGCTTTCCAGCCCATTGGCGATGCCCTGGCTGTAGTCGTCCGGCGTCGACAGCACCTTCGCGCGCAGGATGCGTCCCTCCGGACTCATGAACACGAGGTCAGTGAAGGTGCCGCCGATGTCGATGCCGATTCGTTGTTCCATGGTCCGTTCGCGGTTCGTGAATGGGTTGGCGCGCGTTCAGCGCAGACGGAGGAGCTCCGCGGCATTGGTGCCGAGGATGCGGTCCTTCTCGCCTGCCGTGAGGAACGCGCAGTGCTTGCGCACGTAATCCAGCGATTGCCTGTAGGTGCAGAAGCGCTCGACGTTGGGCATGTCCGAGCCCCAGACGAGCTTGGACGCGCCGAAGGCATCGCGCATGCCGCGGATGAGTGACTGCGCCTCGGGATACGGGTAGTCCCAGACGCCGCCCCAGGTGATCGGGAACATCACCTCCAACTGCAGGTTCTCGCGCTTGTAGGTGGCGAGCACGTCGTCGGGAAACTTCCAGGCGCCCGTGCTGCCGAAATGTCCCACCGGGGGCCCCATCACCAGCAGGAAACGATGCGCAGGGTAGCGACGCAGCAGCGCGTCAAGCGCGGCAAGGTTGCCGAGATAGCCGGCGCGATCGTAGGTGGGCGTGGACGAGAGTTCGATGAACACGGGCAGGCCATAGGCCACCACCTTCTCCCAGAAAGGCCGGTAGTCCTCGTGATCGACGTTGCGGGCGTAGCCGTGGCGCGAGAAATCCTGCGCGTAATAAAGCCCCCGCAGGCCCAGCGCATTCGTGGCCCGGTCCAGTTCCGCGAGTGTTGCCGGCTGGTCCGCCGTCGCCTCGTCCACATGCAGCAGTCCGGTGAACTTTTGCGGGTACTGCAGCTGCGTGAAGGCGTTGAAGTCGTTCATTGCGCCATAGCCGCCGCCCGCCTGCAGGATGCAGTGGTCGACCCCGGCCACCATCATCTGCGCCAGCATCAATTCGGGCGGGCACGCCAGCTCCTGCATGCCCACCGGCAGGTATTGGGACGCGTAGTCCTCGCCGTCGTGGGTGAAGAGCAGCTGGCCGAAGCGGCCGACGCGGAAGTTCACGTCGGTGAGACCTGCCCAGGTGCTGTCGTCGGCGCGGAAGAGCATTGCAGGCTTCACTTCCAGGCCGTCGCGGACACGGAAGGTGCGCGCCGCCGGTCGCGTCACCACTTTCTGCAGGTACTTGAGGTGGACGGCGGCGGACGCGTGACCGCACGCTCCAGACCAATGCTGGAAGACGTGGGCGTGGCAATCGACGATCATTGTTGGCGACCTGAGGGACGAAGAAAGCGGGGCCGGCGTGCGGCCGGCCCGCGGTAACGACAGGACGGCAGGGTCAGGCGGCGCCCAGTTTTTCCATGTGATGCTTGAACAGGCGCTCCATCTCGCCGTTGATCACCATGAACTCGCCCCACATGTCGAGGAAGTGCTTCCACTCGACATCGCCGTAGCGCACGGCCCACGTGTTGGGACGCTTGTCGATCGGATTCGCGGGGTCGAAGACGTGCGCCCAGCTGTTGCGCTTGGCGAAGAGCAGCACGTCACTGTCGCCGCTCATCCACACCTCGGCCTTCTTGGCGCGGATGGGTTCGGCCGCCAGCACCACCTGCCCGGCCGTGGTGATGAGCTTGGCCTTGGGGAAGAGAATCGGAATGCGCGGCTCCTCGCTGCCGCCCGCCACCACCGAGAACGTGACCTTCGGGTCATCGAAGTCCGAGAGCTTCTTGAATTTGGCCGCGTTGTCCTTGTGCACCATCAGCAGGCTGCCCTTGGCCCACAGCGGACCCACGTAGTCGACGACCAGCGCGCGGGGCGTCGTGTAGGTGAGCGACGAGCCGTAGAGATCGTAGTCACCCTTGCGCAGGCCCACGGTGGAATTCTGGAACGTGACTTCCTTCCACTCCACCTTCACTTCCATTTCCTTGGCAAGGCGTTCCACGGCGTCCTTGTAGATGCCTCCAAGGTCTCCCGTCTTCGCGTCCTTGTAGAACCACGGTCCGGTCTGCGAGTAACCGACGCGCATCACGCCTTCCTTGCGAATCTTGGCGAGGCTGGAATCCTCGCGTATGCCGGTCTCCAGCATTTGCGCCATCACCTCCCGCGGTGCCGTGGCGGCGCCGAGGACGCCAGTAGCCACACCTAGGACTGCCGCGGTGCGCAGGAAATCGCGCTTGCCATCGTTGACGTCATCGTTCATGGGTAACTCCTTCGGGGTGAGGGACGGATCGCGGGACTTGCGATTGCTTCGGGCGGGACTGCACAGGGGACTTGTCGAGCAGCACGCGCCGCGGGTTGCGCGCGAGACGCGGCACGAGTTCGATCAGCGGCACACCGGTAAAGGCGACCAGCTCATGGACGCCGATGGTCTCGTGGCCCTGCATGCCGAGGAGCACGACCTCGTCGCCGAGCGCCACGCCCGCGATGTCGGTGACGTCGACGATGCAATGCTCGGTGTGGCGGGGACCGACCAGCGATGCGCGCTGGCCGCGGACGAGCACCGGGCCGCCGGCGGGAAAGCGCGGATAGCCGTCGGCGAAGCCGAAGGGAATCACGGCGAGCAGCGTGTCGCGTGTGACCGCGATGCCGCCGTAGCCGAGGACCGCGCCGGAGGCGACGCGCTTCAGCGCGATGATCCGCGCCTTCACGCTGGCCAACGCGCTGCGTGCCGCCACCATCCGGTCCCACGGTTCCTCGAAGATGCCGTAGACCAGCCGTCCGGGATTCACCGCGTCGAAGGCGAGCTCGGCCGCGGCGATCATGACGCGGCTGCTCGCCACCATGCGCTCGAGTCCACGCCAGCCGGCAGCCTCGATGCGCCCTGCCATCGCGTTGAAGCGCTGCACTTGCGCGGCCATCGCCGCCGGGTTGTCGATGTCGGTAAGGTGCGTATATACGCCATGCACGCGCGCCGCGGGATTCGCCTGCGCAGCGGCAAGGACGTGATGGAGGTCCTCGTCGCGAAAGCCCAGTCGGTTGAACCCGGCATCGAGCTTCACGCTGAAGGCAAGTTGGTGGGCGACGCACGTGTCGAGCGTGGCGGCGTCGTGGGCGGTGACGATGACGCCAGGTGTCGCGAGCGCGGGAAGTGCCTGTGCGGTGGTGCTGCCGTAAAGCAGGATGGGCAACGTGACGCCCGCGTCACGGATCGCCTGCACGTCATCGGGGTCGCCGCACGCCAGCGCGTCGATGCCTTCACCGGCGGCCAGTCGGGCGATGGTGGCGGCGTTGAAGCCATAGGCGTCGCCCTTGGCCACGGCGTACACGCGGGCGCGGCCGGCAAGCCTGCGGATCAGGCGAAGGTTGTGGCGGATGGCATCGACATCGATCTCCACCCAGGAGGCGCGCCGCGGCGTCGTGCGCGGACTCGCGTCATCCGCATCCGTTGCGGCGGATGCGTTGAACGTGGAGGACTCGGGGAATGTTTGTCGGCGCATGACTTCTGCTGCCGATTATGGGGTCACCGGTAAATAAGGCATAGTTTGTTTTTTTTGCAAGGTACATAAATAAAATTAATCATGTTTGCGCAGCCGCCGGGGCACCGAGCCCGGCGCGAGAGGGTGCATGCTCGCCCGGATACGCTCGATGAATAGCCGCACGTTGGCCGGTGGCGCGTCGCGACGGTAGGCCACGAACATCGGGAAAAGGGGAATGGCGGGACGGGCACTGAGCATGCGCAGCGTGCCGGCCCGCACCTCGGCCTCGATGATCTCGGCGGGCAGCAGGCTGAGACCCACGCCCTCGACGGTAAGCGCCTTGCTGATGAAGAGGCTCGTGCAGGTATTGAGTCGCAGCGGCGTGAGCCCGCCCGTGGCGAACCACGCGTGGATGGTTTCGAAGAGCAAGGACGGTGACGGATGCGTCACGATCGGGATCCTGGCCAGCGCGGAGGGCGTGGCGATCTTCATCTTGCCCAGGCGCCGCGGCGTGCCCACCCAGTAATGCGGCAGGTCGGTGAGGCGTTCGAAGGCCAGCAGCGGAGAGAGCGTCGGCCCGGAGATGATGGCCACGTCCAGCTCGCCGCGCAGCAACTTGGCGTACAGGTTGACGCTGAACTCCACCACGAGCTCGATCTGCGCCTGCGGATAATGCGTCTCGATATCCACGAGCAGCGTGGGCAGGTAGCGCGCCGCGTAGGTGTCGGTGGCGCCCATCCGGATCAGGCCGCGGATGTCGTCGTGGGGCAGGCTGCGGTCGCTGATGCGTTCGGCGATGTCGAGCATGCGTTCCGCCTGCTGCGTGACCTCCATCCCCAGCGTCGTCAGCGTGGCCCGGTACGAGTCGCGATTGAGCAGGCGTCCACCCAGCGCGGCCTCGAGTTCCTTGATCCGCAACGACAGCGCAGGTTGGGTGATGGACAGCCGCGTGGCCGCGGCCCGCACGCTGCCCAGGTGCGCCACCCAGTAGAGCGCCTCCAGCTGCGCCAGTGTCAGCTTCACGGCGTGAACCGGCGCGGCGTCAGGTACTGGCGCCGCGCGCGCTGATCGGCCACAAACTCTCGACGCGGCCGCCGCGTACGGCGACGTACCAGTCGTGCAGGTTCACCGTAGGATCGCAGTGGCCCGGGATGAGCATTATTCTGTCGCCCAGGCGCAGCGGCGCTGCCCCGGGCGGCACCTTGATCTTGCCGTGTTCGTCGGAGACGCCGACGACTTCGAGTTCATCGCGCATGTGAACCCACGGCAGGCCCTTCTCGGCACTGTACGACTTGAGGCCCGCATCGACGACGACGCGGTCGGCGGCGGGCGCGCTCATCACGGTGGCGAGCACGAAGAGACTATGGCGGAACTCGCGGTAGCGCTGGCCATCGTCGCCACCGATGCGTGCATATTCGGTATCCATGAACACGTACGATCCCACCTGCAGCTCGTTCCACAGGCCGCTGCCGCCTTCCATGCGGAACGTGCCGGTACCGGCGCCGCAGATCAATTCGCAGGGAAGGCCCAGGGCCAGCAGGCGATCGACTGTCGCGCGCACCGCATCGGCGGCGCGTGCGATCGCCTGCTGGCGCTGGGCGAGCGTGGCCATATGCTGCGCCGTGCCGTGGTACGCCTGCAGGCCGCGAAAGCGCAGGCCCGGCGCATGGGCAATCTGGTCGGCAAGCCTCGCTGCGGCTTCCGGCGTGGCGACGCCGCACCGCTGCATCCCGACCTCGATCTCGATCAGCGCGCCGAACTCCACGCCGAATTCAGTTGCGGCCCGCGATGCTTCGGCCACCTGCTCCGGCGCGTCGAAGCACAGGCCGATGGTGGCATCGGTGGCCAGCGAGGCCAGGCGACGCAATTTTCCCATACCCACCACTTCGTTGCTGACCAGCACATCGCGGACGCCGCCGCGCACCAGCGCCTCGGCTTCGCCGACCTTCTGACAGCACTGGCCCACGGCACCGGCCAGGACCTGCTTGCGCGCGATGGTGGGGCATTTGTGGGTCTTGGCGTGCGGGCGCAGCCGCACCCCCGCGTCGCGCGCGAATGCCGCCATCTTGTCGAGGTTGTGCTCGAAGGCATCGAGGTCGACGATCAATGCCGGCGTGTCGATTTCGTCGACGGGCGCACCGATTTGGGCCGGAATCATGTTCATGCGTTGCGCTCCTTCGCTTGCCAATACGGGTTTCGCTAAGTGATGATATAGCAGATGCATTCCACCTCGAACGCCACCGCACGTCGCCCGATTTGAACCCCGATCGCAATCCTGCCGGCGTTTCCGAGAACGCGATGCCGACCATTCGCGTCGCCGACGTGCACAAGCGCTTCGGTGCGCTCGACGTGTTGAAGGGTGTGTCCTTCGACGTCCATCGCGGCAACGTGGTGAGCATGATCGGCGCCAGTGGTTCGGGCAAGAGTACGCTCCTGCGTTGCATCAACTATCTCGAAACGCCCACCTCCGGCGATATCTTCATCGAAGGCGAATCGCTGTGCTATCGCAACGATGCCAGCGGCCAGCGCAAGCCGCGCCCGCTGGCCGAGATCAACCGGATCCGCCGCGACCTGGGCATCGTGTTCCAGCAGTTCAACCTGTGGCCGCACATGACGGTGCTGGGCAATGTCATCGAAGCGCCGCAGCGCGTGCGCGGCATGTCGCGCAAGGCGGCGACGGAACTTGGCCAGGCGTGCCTGCAGCGTGTGCACCTGGCGGAAAAGGCCGGCGAGTACCCGGCCCGGCTCTCCGGCGGCCAGCAGCAGCGGGTGGCCATTGCGCGTGCGCTGGCGATGCAGCCCAAGGTGATGCTCTTCGACGAACCCACGTCTTCACTTGACCCTGAGCTCACCGACGAAGTGCTGGCTGTGATGCGCGAGCTGGCCGACGACGGTACCACCATGATCGTGGTCACGCACGAGATGGGCTTCGCTCGTGATGTGTCCGACCAGGTGATGTTCCTGCATAACGGCCTGATCGAGGAAGAAGGACCACCGGCGCAGATGTTCGGCGCGCCGAAATCCGAGCGCTTCCGCCAGTTCATCTCGAAGCACGTGCAGTAGCGACGATGTCGGAGTCGCTGCGCGAGGTACTCGACGTCGGGGTCTTCTGGGAGTACCGGAACATCCTACTGCGCGGGTTGGCCGTCAACTTCTATGTGTTCGCCGCTGCGGCCACGGTTGCACTGAGCGTGGGTCTCGGCGCCGCGCTGATGCGGGTCAGCAGGATTCCGGCCGTTGCGCTGGCTGGGCACGCTGCACGTGGAGATCTTCCGCAATGCGCCCGATTACGTGATGGTGGTGTGGGTGCATTTCGTGCTGCCGCTGCTGATTGGCACGTTGTTGCACAGCCGCTTCGAGTTCAATCCATTCGTCTCCGCGGTGATTGCACTGGGACTCGTCTACAGCGGTTACTTCGCGGAAACGTTTCGCGCCGGCATCGAAGCGGTCCCGGTCGGTCACCTCGAGGCCGCGCGCTCGTGCGGCATGTCCGAGCGGCAGATCCTGTGGCGGATCATCCTGCCGCAGGTCGTGCGGCGCATGCTGCCCGAGTCGATCAACCAGTTCATCTCGCTGTTCAAGGCCACGACTATCGTCTCGCTGATCGCGGTGCCGGACCTCATGTATCAGGTGTCGATGATCACGCAGCAGGAAATGCGCCCACTGCCGCTCTACACCGGCGCCGCGCTCACCTACTTCGTGATCGTGCTGGCGGCCGGCAGCGCATTGCGCGCGCTGGCGGAACGCTGGCGTACGCGGATCCTGGCGTAGGGGCGGGCATGGGCAATTGGGAACGCCTGGTCTGGAATCAACGCGACGCGCTGGCGTCGGGCCTTGCCGTCACCGTAGAGGTCTGCGTTATCGCGTTCACCTGCGCCATTCTCGGCGGCCTGTTGCTCTGCCTGGTGCGCCTCTATGTGCGTCCATTGCGAATCATCACCATCGGCCTGATCGAGTTCTTCCGGGCCACGCCGATCCTGGTGCAACTGCTCTGGGTGAACTATGTGTGGCCCGAATTGTTTGGCTGGCCCAACACCTTTTTTGCGGCGGCCTGTACGGCCCTGGCGGTGCAATCGAGCGGCTACCTGGCGGAAACCTTTCGCGGAGGCATCGAGGCCATCCCCAAAGGCCAGCTGGAAGCCGCGTACGCGGTGGGGATGTCGCCGTTGCAGGTGTTCCTCCGGATCACGCTGCCGCAGGTGCTGCTGAGTGCGGCCCCGTCGATCGTCAACCAATTCACGGTGATCGTGAAGTCGTCGACGCTGGTTTCGGTGATCACCGTGCAGGACCTGATGTTCCAGTCGCAGAAGATCGTCAACATCGGGTACGAGCCGATCGAGATCCTCACGGCGACGGCGGCCATCTACATCGTCTGCATCTTCCTCGTGTCCGCCGCGGGCAAGCACCTTGCCGATACGTTGCGCCGGCGCTACGGGATCGCGGCGGCCTGACCCGGGCCGGCCCCGGGACCCTTGAACACCTTGTCGAGGAAGGCCACGACGGCGCGGCCGGCTGCGTCGCGTGCGATTGCATCACCTTGCAGCGTCGCACCTATGGCGGCACACAGTTCGTCGCGGGTGATCCTGACCGCTTCCTGCGGCACGACCTCGCCGCTGCGGCGATCGCGCATCTTCATCTCGACGACATCGAATTCGAGCGGACACCCTTCCTTCGTCTTGGGATTGCCGCGGACATGGACGAGCCGGGTGCTGTCGGTGTCGAACTTGTGGCGCGCGCCCGGCAGCACGACGAACTCGATGGGCGTGCCGGCGGCCGCGATGCGCTGGGCGTAGGTGCGGCAGTCGCTGAGGTAGGCGTAGTCGTCGGCATCGCCGTGCACGAACAACATGGGCTCGGGACTGAACACGCCGGGCCTGGCGGTGACCGAAAGTGCGCCGGCACAGCCGCCGCTGTAGAGGGCGACATGCGCGGCAAAGCGCAGCCCCGAAGGCCTGGCGCTATCGATGATGCGCACCACGCCGCTGCGCACCGCGGTGATGCCGCCGCGCGAGAATCCCATCACCGCAATTCGCCTCGGATCGATGCGCGGATGCGTGGCCAGCAGGCCGAGCGCGGCAAAGGCATCGGCCGTATCGGCGGCGAAGGGCACCAGACTCTGGTCCTGGCCCGTTGACTTGACGCCACGGGCACCAAACACGTCGATCACGAAGGCGGCGATGCCGTGCTCGTTGAGGAGCCTGGCCCAGTAGGTGACCTCTTCCGGGTAGATGCCGCCCGAACCGTGCACCAGCACCACTGCCGGTAACTTCGGTGCCGGCGGGCCCATGGGAGGGCAACAGCAGTTGGCCCCGCGCGATAGCCGCGGGTCGCGGACGAAGGGGCTGGATCAGGTCGAGCAATCGCGCCGGCGTGGACGACGCAAAGCTGTAAATGCCATCGCCCGGACCCTTGCTGAAGTCGCACGACGGCGACGGCGTCTTGCGCAATGGCCGCCATGCCGCTTCCAAGCAGGCGATGGATCATGAACAGGCGTACGCACAGCGCGCGACGGCATGCACGAATTTTCCGCTGGTTTCGGCAACGAAGGCCCGCATGGTCCGCGCGATGGCGTCAGCGCCCGACGAGACCCAGCGCGAGCGCGCGCAGCGCGTCCATGTCCCGTCCGTTGACGATCAGTCGCCCGCCGCGCCACACCACGGTCGCAGCCACCTCATCGCCTTCGATGCGAACCCACCCCTGTGCCGCTGCGGCCTGCAGCTGTTGCCGGACCACGGCGTCCTGATCCACGGCCGGCATCGGCATGGCGGGCGAGGCGGCGCTCGCACCAGCAGCGGCGGAGGTGGCTGCATCATGTCGGCCGCGGCCTTGGCGCCGGCGCGCGCGCCGCTGATCACCAATGCCGTGCTGGCGACGGCATCGAGTTCCAGTTCGGTTCGCGTGATCCAGCTGCCGATGCCGCTGTTCGCCTCGATGCCGCTGCCGTTGAAAGCGAGGAGTAGCTTGATGTCGATGCGGCCTTCGCGGGCGATCATCCGGTACCGCAGGTCCGCGGCGGGCGAGCCGCGAAGGATGTCGTTGACGAGGTCGGCGGGCGGCGTATTCCGCGCCGGCGCCCGCGAGCTCCTGCGGGTTGCGGAAGCGTCGCTGCGGCCCGTTGCGGCAGCGGCAGCATCGAACATGCGCCCAAGCGGCTCCTTCGCGAGATGTCGCGCGTCGAAGGTGAAATCGACGGTGGCGTTCGTGATATCGGGCATCGCCTGCCTGCTGCTGAATTCCGACGCCGCGAAGGTCAGTGCAACGCCTACGTGCTCGCCTTCATCGCGCGTGGCATACGTGATGGCGGGGGACTTCGCGGATAGCGTCGTGACGCCACCTTCCGTCACCAGCATCGACGCCGCTGCGACCGATCCCTTCTGGTTCCAGCGACGTTCCGCGGTTCCCAGCGCACCGTCGCCCTTCAGCACTGCGTCACGGAACTCCGCGATGTCGGGTGCGCCGGTACGCCCGAGAGGCAGGCGTTCGACGCGGAGCACCGGCAACGCGATGTCGTAGGTCAGCGTGCCGTCGCGCTTCCAGTTCACCGTGCCGGCGATCGCGGCAATCTCGAGCGTGCCACCCGCAACCTCGGGCACGCGCCGCTTGTAGGATGGCGACTCGATGCTGGTCGACACGTCGCCGCCCCACGCGATCGAGGTGCGCGTGCTCAGCTCCGGCAACTTTTCGCCCCACGGACCCAGTGCCTGGCGCGCGGATTGGCCGAGCTCGGGCACGGCCACCCAGTCGGCGACGCCACCGCCCGAAAATGGCCAGTGCCGAATCGTGGCAGGCAGGGTCAACATCGGCGTCCCGTCGCGCTCGATCACGCTGATCCGTGCCGTCGCGCCTTTCCACCCGCGGTCCCAGGCATCGATCCGCAACCGAATCGAGGCCGATGGGTCGACATCGACCTGCGCGACCCGCGCGCGCACCAGCCGCTCCGCCTGCCAGCCGATGAGCCAGGGCGTCGCAGCGATTGCGATGGCGACACCACCGACGGCGCCTGCGATGACGCGTTTCATGGCCCGTTGGCGCCGGAGGACACGCGCATCATGCGTCGACGTTGATCATCCAGCCCACGCCGAAACGATCGGTGAGCATGCCGAAGCATGCCGACCAGAACGTCTTGGTCAATGGCATGCCCACCTTGCCCTGGTCGGCCAGCGCCGTGAAGATGCGCTCGGCGTCGGCTTGCGTTGGCGGATTGAGCGAAAGCGAGAACCCCTTGAAGTGCGGTGGATTCGGGCTGCAGTCGTCGCAGACCATGAGTACGCTGTCGTCGATCTGCAGTGTCGCGTGCATCACGTTGTTCTCGGACCCGGGCGGCACCATGCCCGGCGGCAGCGGCTCGGGGCTGTCCTTGTAGTGCATCACCATCTCCACCTTGGCGCCGAGAACTTTGGTGTAGAACGCGATGGCCTCCGCGCACCGGCCGTCGAAAAACAAGTAGGGCTGCAGTTTCATGACGTCTCCTTCGTGAGGCCGCGTTCGCAGGGCATCCATGGCCCCGGCGGCAGAATGAAATCCTACTGCATCAATAGGCCCGCTTGTAGTCGGCCGGGAAAACTTTCGCGCAATCACATGCATGAATTGTTCCACTCGTTGGCGCGCGGCTGCCATTGGGTGGCGGCAAAACCCGCGTCGCCGGGTGCCGGCAAAGTCCGATGTGCGAAAATGCCCCTGATGATCGATCGTACGCAGACCCTGGGCGAGGAGATTGCCAACAGCGTGAGCCACGGTGTGGCGCTGCTGGCGGCTGTCGCGGCCGTGCCCTTCCTCATCCTTGCCGCCGTGGATCGCGGCGCCGCCAATATCGTCGGCGCGAGCGTGTTTGCGGCGACGATGGTGCTGCTTTACTTCACGTCGACGCTCTACCACGCGCTGCCGGCGGGCCGTGGCAAGCGCGTCTTCCTGAAGCTTGACCACGGCGCCATCTACATCTTCATTGCCGGCAGCTACACGCCCTTTGCACTGGGCGCGCTGGCGGGGTCCTGGGGCTGGACGCTGTTCGGCCTCGTCTGGTCGATGGCCGCGCTGGGCGTGACGCTGAAGGCCTTCGACCGCCTGTCGCGTCCGTGGTTGTCGACGGGCCTTTACCTGCTGATGGGTTGGCTGGTGCTGATCGCCGCGGTCCCGCTCGCGCAACACGTGCCGCTGCCCGGCATCGCGTTGCTCGTCGCCGGCGGTGTGGCCTATACCGTGGGAACCGTGTTCTTCATGCTGGATTCGAAGGTGCGTTATGCCCACACGGTATGGCACGCCTTCGTGGTGGCCGGCACCGGGTTCCACGTCTTTGCCGTGCTGGGTTACGCCGCGTAGCGTCTCGTCGCAACCGGCCGTTCCGGCAACGGTGCTGCCTCAACTCTCCGCCGCTGCTCAGGCCGCGGGTGCCCGCCGGCGCGCGAACATCCACTTGACGCCCTCGAACCATAGCAGCGCCAGGACGGCAACTCCCGCGCCGGCCAGCAGCATCGCCGGCGTAGGCGCGGCAAACGCGAACAGACCGCTGATTTGCGGAATCCCGAGGACGAGCGCGAGCATGACCAGCGTCGCCGCGGCGATCCAGCGGAACGTGGCGTTGGACGCACCACCGCCGCGCCATGCGGCGAGGCGCCACGACCGGTTGGCGTAAATGAGGCCAAGGTTGGCCAGCACCAGCACGATGAACATCAGCGCGCGCGCCATGTCGTCGGAGGTCGCGACACGTAGCGCACACCGGCATACACGGCCAGCAGCATCGCCAGCAGTCCCGCGCCTTGCAACAGACCCGCGGCCGATCACGGCGCGATCGAACAGCCGCGCGGTGCGAGGCCGGGGCGGAGCCGTCATGGCGTCCGCCTCGAGCGGCTCGGCTTCGAAGACGACGGAGCAGGCGGGGTCGATGATCAGCTGCAGGAACAGGATGTGCACCGGCATCAGCAGCATCGGCCAGCCCAGCAGCACCGGCATGATCGACAGGCCGACGATGGGGACATGCACCGCGACCACGAACACGATGGCCTTGCGCAGGTTGGCGAACACGCGGCGTCCGTAGCGCACCGCGATCACGATCGACGCGAAGTCGTCGTTGAGCAGCACCAGGCGGCGGCTTCCCGTGCGACTTCGGTGCCGCGCGCGCCCATGGCCACGCCGATGTCGGCCGCCTTCAGCGCCGGGGCATCGTTGACGCCGTCGCCGGTCATGGCCACCACCTCGCCGCGGGCGCGATAGGCCTGCACCAGGCGCAGCTTCTGCTCGGGCTGGACCCGGCAGAAGATGCAGGCGTCGGCAATGCGCTCGCGCAGTTCGTCGTCGGTCATGGCGGCGAGTTCGGTGCCGGTGATGACAGGTGCCGTCGGTGGGCAGCCCCACCTGGCGCGCGACCGAGATCGCGGTGACCGGGTGATCGCCGGTCATCATCACCACGCGGATGCCCGCGGCGTGGCATTCGCGCGATGGCCTGCGGCACGTCGGCGCGCACCGGATCCTCCAGCGCGATGAGGCCCAGGAACTCGAACGCGAAGTCGTGCTGGTTGCCGGGGAGCACCGCGGCGTCGAAGGCGGCCCGCGCAACGCCCAGCACGCGCAGCCCGTCGCCCGCCATGATCTCGCACCTGCGCGGCGATGCCGGCGGCACGTGCGGCGTCGAGGTGGCACAGGTCGACGATGGCCTCGGGCGCGCCTTTGGCGGCGATCAGTCCGTGCGCGGTGGTCGGGCGACTGCCACACGCGGGACATCGCCAGCATCTCGCGCGACAGCGGATAGTCGTCGACCAGGGTCCAGTCGGTATGCAGATGCTCGGTGCCGGCCAGCAGCCGCTGCCCTGCGTCGCCGATCGCCGATTCCATCGGGTCGAAGGCGCGACGATGGCTTGCAAGCACGGCGAACTCGAGCACGTCATGCAGCGCTTCCTGCAGTGGCGCGGCGCCGGAATCCGCGCGTGTCGTAGCCGTCATCTTCCGTCCACAGCTGGCGGACAGCCATGCGATTGGCGGTGAGCGTGCCGGTCTTGTCGACGCACAGCACCGTGGTCGCGCCCAGCATTTCGATGGCCGGGATGCTCGCGTGCCAGCACCTTCTCGCGCGCCAGCCGCCACGCGCCGAGCCCCAGGAACAGCGTCAGCATCACCGGCAGTTCTTCGGGCAGGATGGCCATGGCGAGCGTGAGGCCGGCCAGCAGGCCGTGCAGCCAGTCGCCGCGCAGCAGCCACTACGCGATGGCCAGTGCGCAGGCAAGGGCGAGGCCGACGCCGGCGACCCATTGCACGACGCGGCGCATCTCCAGCTGGATCGGCGTGGTCTTCGCTGCGGATGCCCTCCAGCGACTTGCCGATGCGGCCCAGCGCACTGCGCTCGCCGGTGGCGATCACGCGGCCGCGCGCGGTGCCCTGGGTCACCAGCGTGCCGGAAAAGACCTGCGTGGCATCGGTGCCTTCGTCGCCGGTGACGGCATCTGCCGGTGGCACCGACTGCTTGATCACCGGCGCGGATTCGCCGGTGAGCAGCGACTCGTCGACCGCGAGATTCGACGATTCGACGAGCTGCATGTCGCCGGGGACGCGGTCGCCTTCGGCAAGCAGCACGATGTCGTCGACCACGAGCTCGCGTCCGGCGATCCGGCGCGCCTTCCCGTCGCGCAGCACCAGCGCGCGCGGGCTCGACAGGTCGCGCAGCGCCTCCAGCGATCGTTCCGCGCGCCGCTGCTGGACGAAGGTGATGCCCATCACGACAAAGACGAAGCCGAGCAGCATGAATGCTTCGTGGCGGTCGCCCAGCACCATGTAGATGGCGCCGCAGGCCACCAGCAGCAGGAACATCGGCTCGGTGACCACTTCGCGCAGCAGGCGCAGCACGCCGCGTTGTTTCGACACCGGCAGTTCGTTGGGGCCGTCCAGCGTGAGACGCCGGCGCGCGTCTGACTCGGTCAGTCCTTCAGACGAGAGCCGTCGATCGCTCACGATGGCGCATGCCCGCGCAAGGCTCGGTTGGCGTGGTGATCGTGCCGTGGTCGAGATCGGGGCGCCGCCACGGATCCACATGGGTCATCAGGTTCAGCACGCGGTGGCGCCGCAACACCGCGTGACGCCGCAGCAGCGCGTGCAACGGAGTCGTGCGACGCGTCCTCGATGTCGTCGTTGGGATCGGTGAAAATCATGGCAAATGAGGCGGACGTGCGCGGCAATGACGCTGGGCAGACGTAGACGCGGCTCAATGCTACGCCTCGGAACATGCGCAATCATTGATCCATGACATGCAGCGTGCGATGTGGCAGGAGCGCGTCCATGGCCCCCGACCGGCGTGCCCGCGTTAAGAAAGCCCTAAGACGGCGACGCGACCATGGCAATCAAGGAGATGCCATGCGCCACCCGATGATCATTCGAACCCTGTTGGTTGCGATGCTTGCAGGTCCAGGATTTGCCGCCGCGGCGAGCGCCGCCACGCCGGCCGAATTGCTGGCGAGTTACAAGGCGCAGGCGGGCGCGGCGACCAACCCCGACCGCGGGCAACAATTCTTCACTGCGCGCCACGGCAGCGACTGGAGTTGTGCCACATGCCATGGTGCCGTTCCCGTGCAGACCGGCAAGCATGCGACGACCGGCAAGACGATCGGCGCGATGGCGCCCGCCGCCAACCCGGATCGATTCACCGATGCGGCGAAGACGGAGAAATGGTTTCGCCGCAACTGCAATGACGTGGTGGCCCGCGAATGCACCGCCGCCGAAAAGGCCGACGTGCTGAGCTGGTTGCTGACGTTGAAGCCCTGATCGCGCCGCCCGATCCAATATCCCGAAGGAATTGCAATGCCCAGTGATCGATCGTTGAATGCCATGCGTGTCCTGGCGGGATTGCTCGCCGTGACGAGTCTCTGCGGCCATGCGGCGGCGGATGGGGACACCCGCGCCGTACGTACCCCCTTGTTACCCGCCTATCAGCAGGAATGCGGGGCCTGCCACGTGGCCTACCCGCCCGGGATGTTGCCGGCCGCGTCGTGGCAGCGCCTGACGACCAATCTGCCCCGCCACTTCGGCACTGATGCGTCGCTGGATGCGGCCACGCTGAAGGAGGTGGCGACGTGGATCTTCGCCAACGCCGGCAGCTACAGGCGCGTGCGCGAGGAACCGCCGCAGGATCGCATCACGCGTTCGGCGTGGTTCATCGGCAAGCACGATGAAGTCTCGGCTGCCGCGTGGAAGAACCCTGCGGTCAAAAGTGCCGCCAATTGTGCGGCCTGTCACCCGCAAGCCGAAAAAGGAAACTTCAATGAACACGATGTCCGCATCCCGCGCTGAGTCCGGCGTGAACGCATCGACGCCGCTCCGGGGTACTCGTCTGGGACGCGCCGGTACGCGTCTTCCACTGGCTGATGGTGTTGAGTTTCGCCGGCGCCTATCTCACCTCCGAGGGCGAGCGCTGGCGCCTGGTCCACGTGACGCTCGGCTACACGATGGCGGGACTGGTGGCGTTTCGCATCCTGTGGGGCCTCGTTGGCACCCGGTACGCCCGCTTCTCGAACTTCGTCCGCGGACCGGCTGCGGTGATGCGCTATGTCGGCGCGATCCTGCGCGGCAAGCCCGAGCATCATCTCGGCCACAACCCGGCCGGGGCCGCTGCCATCCTGGCCCTGCTCGGGATGGCCGTAGTGATTACCGCGTCGGGTTGGGCCACCTACAACGAAGTCGGTGGCAAATGGCTTGAGGATTTGCACGAAATTGCGGCAAACCTCATGCTGGCGGTGATCGGCGCGCACGTTGCCGGGGTGGTTCTGGCCAGCTGGCAGCATCGGGAGAACCTGGTGGGTGCGATGATCACGGGGCGCAAGGCGGGGCGGCCCGGCGACGGCGTGCGCAGCGCGTGGCATACCGTGGCCGCGCTGATGCTGGTGGTTGTCGCCGGATTCTGGTGGTTGCAGTGGCAGGCCGCGCCGATGGCGGCGGACCTGGCCGATCGACCTGCCGCGACCGCCAAGCCCGAAAAAGTGGACCGCGGACGCCACTGAGCGGGACTTCTGCGGGCACAATCCACGCCATGCGCATCCTGCTTGCCGAAGACGACCCGCTGCTCGGTGACGGGCTGCGGGCCGGCTTGCGACAACAGGGCTTCCAGGTCGACTGGGTACGCGACGGCGACGCGGCGGAACGCGAATTGCTGACGGTTCCCTACGCCGCCGCCATCCTCGACCTGGGGCTCCCGCGCAAGGACGGCATGGAGGTGCTCGCCGCCATTCGCCGCGCCGGCCTTGCCATGCCCGTGCTGGTGTTGACTGCGCGGGATGCGGTGCCCGATCGTGTTCGCGGACTGGATGCCGGCGCCGACGACTATGTCATCAAGCCGGTGGACCTGCACGAACTGGCGGCGCGGCTGCGTGCGCTGGTGCGCCGCGCCCACGGCCAGCCGCAGGAACGCCTTGCGGCCGGCGATGTGATGCTCGATCCCGCCGCGCGAAGCGTGGAGCTTGCGGGAGTGCCGGTGGCGCTGCCGATACGCGAGTTCGACCTGCTGCACGCGCTGATGCTCAACGCCGGACGCGTGCTGTCGCGCGAGCAGCTGCAGCAGCATCTCTATAGCTGGGGGCAGGAAGTGGAGAGCAATGCCGTCGAGGTGCATATCCATCACCTGCGCCGCAAGCTCGGCAGCGGGTTGATCGAGACCGTGCGCGGCGTGGGCTATGTGCTGATGCGCGAGTCCCCGGCGCCGTGATGCCGTTGCCGCGCTCGCTGCAGGGCAGGTTGCTGGCGCTCGTGCTTGGGCTGGTCGTCGTGATCTGGCTGGGCACGGCGGCGATGACCTGGTTCGATGCACGGCACGAGCTCGATGAATTGCTGGACAGCCACCTGGCGCAGGCCGCCGCGTTGCTGGTGGTTGCGCAATCGCTGGAGTTCGAGGACGACAACGGCCTCCTCGAGGTTCCGGCGCTGCACCGCTATGCGCCGAAAGTGGCGTTCCAGGTCTTTCACGAAGGCCGGCTGGTGCTGCACTCGCGCAACGCGCCCACGGTGCCGATGGATGGATCGGGCACGCCATCGAGCACGGGCTTCAGCACGGTCCGGATCGACGGCAGCGCCTGGCGTGTCTTTGCGGCGACGGGCGCCAAGCGCGACGTCAGGGTCTACGTCGGCGAGGAGGTGGCTTCGCGCGCATCGATCCTGTGGGCGTTGATGCGCAGCATGTTCTGGTCGATGCTCATTGCATTGCCGTTGCTGGCGCTGGCCGCATGGTGGGCCGTCCACAGCGGCGTTGCGCCGTTGCGGCGGCTGGGGCGCATGCTGGCCGACCGCCAGCCGCACGCGCTGGATCCGGTCATCCTGCAGGATGCGCCCGCGGAGATGGTGCCGATGCTCGATGCGTTGAACGGTCTATTCGTGCGCATCGGCAAGCTGGTGGAAGCGGAGCGCCGCTTCACGGCCGATGCCGCACACGAATTGCGCACGCCGATCGCGGCGATACGCGCGCAGGCGCAGGTGGCCATGGGCGAGGCCGACGATGCGCGGCGCACGCATGCGCTGCAATCGACGCTGGCAGGCTGCGACCGCGCCGCGCGGCTGGTCGACCAGATGCTGACGCTGTCGCGACTGGAATCGGGAATCGCGCCGAGTGCGGCCACCGTGGATCTCGGCGCGGTGGTCCGGCAGGTCGTAGCCGAGTTGGCGCCGCAGGCGTTGCAGAAACACCAGTCCATTGAAGTGGATGCAGCCGACGCGTGCGCCGTCGCCGGCGATGCAGCGCTGCTGGCGTTGCTCGTGCGCAATTTGGTCGACAACGCGATACGCTACAGCCCGCCGGGTGCGACGGTACGGATTGCCGTGGCCGATGCCGAGGGGAGCGTCCGGCTGCTGGTGGAAGACAGCGGTCAGGGCATGGCGACGCAGGACATGCAGCGCTTCGGGGAGCGCTTCTTCCGGGTGATGGGCAGCGGACAGAGTGGCAGCGGGCTGGGCGCATCCATCGTGATGCGGATTGCGAAGGCGCACGGCGCCGCGGTTCAGATAGACAACTCCACCCTGGGCGGGCTCGCCGTCAGGGTCGCCTGGCCGCCCGGAGCATCGAGCGGGTAGCATTCGCCCGTTGCCTTCAAGCCATCGCAACAGGGAAGCGAGTCGTGGCACCATTGCGGGCTTGGGCGTGGCGGAACACGCGACGCAAGGCCGGGAGCATGGGATGACCGATGGAATGCAGGTATGGAAGCGGACGGCGATGCGCCGGTCGATGATTATTCTTTGCGTCGGGACGGCGCTTGCAGTTGTTGCGACCGCGAACGCAACGGCGCAGGTGGCGCCGCCGCCTGCCAGGAGTCCTGCGGCATCCGCACCCGCCGCCAAGGCGGTCAATTTCGATGTCCTCGAAGGGGCGTGGGTCCGGCCCGACGGCGGCTACCTCATTCTGATCAAGAAAGTCGGCGCCAACGGACAGCTCGAGGCGTCGTACTTCAATCCGAAGCCGCTGCCGTTTGCGAAGGCCCAGGTGGCGCGCGACGGTGCGACATTGCGACTCGCGTTCGAGCTGCAGGCGGGTGGCTACAACGGCTCGACGTACGACCTTGTTTACGACCGGGCCAATGACCAGTTGAAGGGCGTCTATTACCAGGCTGTGGTGAAGCAGAAGTTCGACGTCTATTTCACGCGCAAGTGACCGCCGATTGACGCCTGGCGTCCAACGCCGGCGTCTGCTTCGGCGTGCGCCGCGTACGGCTAGCCGCCATAGCGTTCGGTGCGAATGACGGCGGCAGGCATCGAATCCGCCACCAGGCCGGACGCGACTGCCTCGACGAATGCGGTGGATCCGCACACGTAGGCGTGGCGCGCGGTTTCACCCCATTGGATGAGTATGTCGTGCAGCAGGCTCTGGTCAAGGCGCCGGTCGAAGTCGCGGTCACGATGCCGCGGTCCGCGTGTCGTCGTCACGACGAACTTGAAGTTCGCCGCGCTGGTCTCCAGCGCCAGCAGCTCGTCGCGGAAGAGGGCGTCATCCCAGCTGCGGGCGGATGCGACCAGCAACACAGGCGTGGCGCTACGTTCGGCAGCCCATGTGCGCACGATCGCCATCATCGGCACGATGCCCGAGCCGCCGCCGATCAGCAGCAGCGGACCATCGTCTTCGATCCGCCAGACGAAGTGCCCGCCGAGCGGGCCGCGGATGTCGATCGTATCGCCGGGTTGCGCGATGTCGTGGAAGTAGGGTGACACTTCGCCGTCATCCAGGCGCTCGATGGCGAGTTCGAAGGTCGCGCTGCCTGGCGCGGAGGCGATCGAATAGCTGCGCTGCGCCTGATAACCATCCGGCGCGGTGAGGCGGACGTCGACATGCTGGCCGGCAACATGGCCTGCGAGCGGCGCGCGCAGAAAGATGCTGGTGATCCGCGGCGTCTGCGGCGCGATGCGTTCGATCACCGCCTCCTGCCAGTGGTGCGCGCGCGGTTGGGCTTCGCTCGGCGTCACGGATCGTCGGTGTACCGCTGCTCCCGCCACGGGTCGCCGTAAAGGTGATAGCCGCGCAGCTCCCAGAAGCCGGCCTCGTCGCGCGCGGTGAAGCGCAGGCCGCGAATCCATTTCGCGCTCTTCCAGAAATAGAGGTGCGGCACGAGCAGTCGCGCGGGTCCGCCGTGTTCGGCGGCCAATGGTAAGCCGTCAAAGCGCGTGGCGATCATCGCCTTGCCTTGCAGCAGATCGGCCACCGGTACGTTGGTGTCGTAGTCGTCGTGCGATTGTGCAAGCAGCCAGGCGGTGGGCGGTGTAATGCCGGCCGCGGCCAACAGGTCGTCGATGGTGACGCCTTCCCATACCGTGTCGAACTTGGACCATTTGGTGACGCAGTGGATGTCGCCGCGCCAGGTCGTCTGCGGCAATGCGGCGAATTCCGCCCAGTTCCAGCTGGCGACGGGACGCGGTCCATCGTTGATGGTGAAGCGCCAATCGGCAAGGTCGACGAACGGGGTCGGGCCCTTCGCCAGTACCGGAAAGTCGTCCGTCAGGTACTGCCCGGGCGGCAATCGCTGCGCCGCGTCGGCGCTGGGACGCCGCCCCATGAAACCACGCGTGGTCATGACTTCAGGAAGGCCAGCAGGTCGTTGCCCAGCTGTGCTTTGTGGGTGTCGGTGATGCCGTGCGGCGCGCCTGGATAGACGATCAGCTTGGCGCCCTTGACGAGCTTGGCCGAGGCGAGGCCCGCGGCGCCGATCGGCACGACCTGGTCGTCGTCGCCGTGGATGATCAACGTCGGCACGTCGAATTTCTTCAGGTCCTCGGTGAAGTCCGTCTCGGAGAACGCCTTGATGCAGTCGTAGGCGTTCTTGTGGCCGGACTGCATGCCCTGCCTCCAGAACGCATCCTGCATGCCCTGCGAAACTTTGGCGCCGGGCCGGTTGGCGCCGAAAAACGGCGCCGCGGCGAGATCCTTGTAGAGCTGCGAGCGATCCGCAATGGAGGCCGAGCGAATGCCGTCGAACACGTCGATGGGCAGCCCGCCGGGATTGGCGGCGGTCTTCAGCATCAATGGCGGCACCGACGACACCAGCACGGCCTTGGCCACGCGCTTGGTGCCATGGCGTCCGATATAGCGTGCCACTTCGCCGCCACCGGTGGAGAAGCCGACCAGAACCGCCTTCGTGAGATCGAGATGATCGATCAACGCGGCGAGGTCGTCCGCATAGGTATCCATTTCGTTGCCGTGCCAGGGCTGGCTCGAGCGGCCATGGCCGCGACGGTCGTGCGCGATGCAACGGAAACCGTTGTCGGCAAGAAAAAGCATCTGCGCTTCCCAGCTGTCCGAGGACAACGGCCAGCCATGACTGAAGACGACGGGCTGTCCCTTGCCCCAGTCCTTGAAGTAGATGCAGGTACCGTCCCGGGTCTTGATCATGCTCATCGGCAGTGCTCCATTGGTTGAGTTCGGGGGATGGGTGGCTCAGGCGATTGTGGCCGGCTGCGCAGCAAGTGCAAGGTATTGGTGGATCTGCGCCACCACGGCAGCGCCTTCGCCAATGGCGCCGCCCACGCGCTTGACCGATCCGGAGCGCACGTCGCCGATGGCGAACACGCCACGCACAGTGGCCTCGAGAGGCGCGGGCGGGGGTTGGCGGTTGGTGACTTCCGCGGCGGCCCGGCCCGTGAGCACAAATCCGTTTGCATCGAGGGCGACGTCGCAGCCCTTGAGCCAATGCGTCTCCGGATCGGCACCGACGAACAGGAACACGTTGCGTACCGCATGTTCCTCTTCTTCACCGGTCTTGCGATTGCGCCAGGTGGCCGCGGAGAGCCCACTCACGTGATCGCCGTGCAGCTGGATCACTTCGGTGTGCGGCCGCAGCTCGATATTGGGCGTGGCGTCGATGCGGTCGATCAGGTAACGCGACATGCTTGCCGCGAGGCTCGGCCCGCGCACGAGGATGTAGACCTTGCGCGCAGACTGCGCCAGGAATACCGCGGCCTGCCCTGCCGAATTGCCACCACCGACCAGGATGACATCGGCGCCGGTGCACATGCGGGCCTCGAGCGCCGAGGCCCAGTACCAGACCCCGCGCCCCTCGAACTCGCTCAGGCGCGGCACGTCTGGGCGCCGATAACGCGCGCCGCTGGCGATGACCACCGTCTTCGCACGCAGGCGCCGCGCATCCGCCAGCTGCAGCGAAAGCACGCTGTCCGCGTCGGACCGGCCGCAGTCGAGCGATGTGACTTCGGCGGGTATCAGCATTTCCACACCGAATTTCTGCGCCTGCACGAACGCCCGCCCGGCCAGCGCCTGTCCCGAAATGCCGGTGGGAAAGCCCAGGTAATTCTCGATGCGGGCACTGGCCCCGGCCTGGCCACCGTACGACCGGCCGTCGACTACCACGACGCGCAGGCCTTCGGACGCGGCATACACGGCGGTCGCAAGTCCGGCCGGGCCGGCGCCGACCACGGCCACGTCGAAGAGGTCGTTGTGCTCCACCGAGTCGACCATGCCGAGGCAGCGGGCCAGGGCGTTGTCCGTCGGGTTGTGCAGCACGACGCCGTCCGGGCAGACCACGAGGACTTCCGCCGAAGCGGCGCCATACTGTTCGAGCAGCGCCGCCGCGCCGGGGTCGTTGGCGGCATCGACGACATGGTGCGGATGCCCGTTGCGACGCAGGAAACCCTGCAGCCGCAACAGGTCGGGCGAATCCGGGCAGCCGAGCAACACGGGTCCGCTGGCGCCCGATTCGATGAGCGCGACACGGCGCAGGATCAGCGCGCGGACGATGCGTTCACCGAGGTCCGCCTCGGCGATGATCAGCGCGCGCAATTGCGACGGCGGTACCAGCAACGTCTCGACATCCTCGTCGGCGATGCCATCCACCAACGCCGGACTGCCGGAAAGCTGTGCCACTTCCGCCAGGAATTGGCCCGGCCCCTGCAGTGCAATGGGCGCAACGCGGCCCAGGCCATCGCGCTGGCTGATCGCCACGATGCCCTTCAGCACCACGAACATGCCCGGCCCGATGGCGCCCGCCGCAAAGAGCCGCTCGCCGCGGGCATAGCTCCGCAGGGCGCCGAAGCGGGCGATGCGGGCAATCTCCGGCGCCGTCAGCGCCGGGAACATCTGGTGGCGCCGGCTGGCGACGTCACGTGGCAATGCGTCAGACATCGGGGACTCCCGAGGGACGGCGCAACGAATCAAGGCCCCGCGTTGACGGTGATTGCCCGAGCTGACTGAGCTCCGCTCGCAACTTGCGCACCTGCAGCGTGGCGCCGATCAGGAAAATGACGAACATGATGCCTGCCGCGGCTTGCAGCTGGGGGGCGTCGGCGTTGGGCAGCAGCGGCGCACCCAGCGGCAGGCGCGTGGTCGTTTCCGTGACCCCCGGAATCATATGGAAGAAAAACGTGAGCGAGTAGGCGACAGTTTCCACATAGGGCGACGCCGCACCGAACGGCGACTTGTTCCGCGCCAGCCAGGCGATGGCCAACACGACCAGCGTGATGATGCCGAGGATATGCGGCTTGCCGAATCCACCGTGCTGGAAGATGCCGAAACCGGTGAGGCAGGTGAGGATCGTCGTGATGACGTAGGTCTTGCCGACGGCGTTCGTGGGCACGATCCGACCGTTGCGGATGAAGGCCAGAACCCCTGCGGCCACGGCAACAAGGCTGATCAAGGTATGGACGACGCCCAGGGATGTCAGTCCGAACATGATGTGCTCCCGTTGAATTGGAACGACGGAAGCATACCCGCGATCGACGACTTTTTGCAGTGCACCGGTCGAACTTTGACATGCTGGTTGCACCAGTTCGGCGAGCCGAATTGCGGTCGCACCAGTCCGGCGCAAATCCGCGCGAGGTGATGCCCTTCCCGATCAAATTTCGGTGCGCCCCCCGGGTTCAGGCACGCGTACCTATGTCCACCAGAACCGCGTCAGGTGGAAGAATACCGGCGCCGCGAAGGCCACCGAATCGAGGCGGTCGAGCAGGCCGCCGTGGCCCTCGATCATCTGCCCCCAGTCCTTGACGCCGCGATCGCGCTTGATCGCCGACAACACCAGGCCGCCGCAAAAACCCATCGTGTTGATCGCCAGTGCCATCAGCGCGGCCTGCCACGGATTGAAAGGTGTGATCCAGAACAACGCAGCGCCGAGCGCGGTGGCGCTGGCCACGCCGCCGATCAGGCCTTCCCATGTCTTCGACGGCGACAGCGCGGGGGCCATGCGGTGCCGGCCGAACAGCATCCCCCAGATATATTGGAGAACATCGCTCGATTGCACGACGACGACCAGGAACACGATCAGCAACAGGTTGCGCCCCTCGTAGCCGGGAAGTTCGAGTGTCAGCAGCGCGGGAACGTGCGAAATGCAGAACACGCAGAGCACAAGGCCCCACTGCAGCGTCGCCGCGCGCTCGAGGTAGCGGTTGCTGCCGCCCGCGGTCACGATGATGATCGGCAGGCACAGGAATGCAAACAGGGGAATGAAGACCGAATAGAGACCGTACCAGCCCGCGTATACGAACAGGTATTGCGCCGGCAGCGCGATGAGGAAGCATGCCGCCAGCGCGGCATGGTCGCCGCCGCGCGTGGTGATCGACGTGAACTCCCGCAATGCGCCGAAGGAAATGAAGGCGAACAGCAGCGTGATGCCGATGTTGCCGAAGGCGAACGCAATGCCGATCACCAGCACCATCACCCACCACGCCTTGATGCGCGTGTTGAGGTTGTCGATCACGCCGTGCGACTGGTTCTTGGCCACCGTGACCTTGAGCGTCCAGCCGATCAGCGACGCGACAAGCAGCACGACACCGATGCCGGCGAAAAGGCCGATGGTCTGCAGGTGGGGTGCCAGCGTATTCATCGCGGTCACGACGCTCCTGGTGCGGCAGCATTGACAAGAGGAGCGGTGCCGGCGCCGACGAGTCCACGCAACGCCGCGGCGTGGCCATCACCAAGTACGACGGCAGCACGCGCTGCGCGCACGACTGCGAGTGCCGCGGCAACATCGGGTACGCGACTCGACGCAAGCAGCCATGCCGCCACCGCGCATGCGCTGCGCGAGCAGCCCAGCGCGCAACACACCAGCACCGGGCCTTCGGCGCGCAGGCGTTCGATCGCCTCGGCCGCCTGTGCCAGCGCTGCAGCCGGCGGCGCGGTGAGATCGAGTACCGGCACCGCGACATACGCGCGATCGGTAAAGGGCGCGGAAAACTCTGCGGTGAGGTCGACCACTCCGGTGAACGGTGATGTCGCGAGATGGCGCGCGGTGGGAATGCGCCCAAGGTAAACGCCGTCGGCCACCGGCACCGGGCGCGAATCGCGCCACGTCCACGCGCGCGAGTTGATCCACGCGGCGGCGCGGTAGGGCGCGAACAGCAACAATGCCGCCACGGAGACCCGACCGTCGGCACGTTTCTGGAACGCCGCGGCCCCGATGGCCGCATAGGCCAGCGCCACCAGCAACAGCGACACGCTGCACCAGAGCAGCCACAGTGCCCAGCCACCGATCCTGATCGCGACCACCGCCAGCAGCAGCGCGCCACCGGCATAGAGCGCGGCCAGCCGCCAGCGCGCCGGGTCGCGCGTCCACTGCCATTGCGTCGCGATGGCGCGGCCATTGCCTTCCTCGGCAAAGGGCCACACCCACAGGCATAACGTGCCCAGCAAAAATCCCGTTGGAATGTCGATGAAATGATGTTGATACGTCGTGAGTACCGAGCCGCAGATCAGCAGGAACCACAGTTCCATGCCCAGGCGCGAGATGCCGGAAAGCCGGCGCGCGTACAGCGCCCACAGGATCACGGCGAGCGCGATGTGCAGCGACGGCATCTGGTTGAAAGGCTGGTCGAAGCCGGCCAGCGCGTCGAACATGATGCCCCACACGCCATCGGCAGCGGGATGCGTGAACGCGAAGCGCAGTGGCACCAGCACGAAACACGTGACCGCCACGGCCTGTGCCGTCAGCAGACGCTTCGCGTGGGTGTCGAGCTCGCGTCGCGTCAGGCACGCAAAGAGCGACAGGCCATAGAGCACATCGATCGACCAATACGGCAGGATCGTCCACGCCCAGAACGGAATCGACGATTCCCATTCGAACGCCAGCGAGGGCACGGCGACGCGCTGCGACGCCGACCAGTTGGCGAGGCCGTAGGTGATGAAGAAAAACGGCGCGAGAAACAGGAGCCACGCGAGCGCGCGTTGCCATGGCCATGGTTCGACCGTTGCAAGTCGAGGCGCCTGGGTGCTCATTCCGCGATGCGCTGCGCCAGGGCCACGGTGAAGATGCCGGACTCGCCGACGCGCTGCGCAACTTTGCGGAAGCCGGCCGCCGCCACCAGCTGGTCCATCTCTTCCTGGGTGCGCCGGCGCATCACCCACGCTGCGCCGCGGCGATGGCTGGTCAGCGCGCGCGCGATCAGCTCGAGTTGCGGGTGCCAGATCTGGCCGGTGTAGACGAGAAAGCCACCAGGCGCGATGGCATCCGCCAGACCGCCCAGCGACTGGCGTACCGACGCATTGTCGGGCGTCAATTCGTACAGGCCCGACACCACGCCGAGTGTGGGCCGCGGCGTCAGCGCCGCGAGACTGGCGCGGTCGAATGCATCACCGTCGGCAAATCGCGCGATGCCGGCCAACCCCATCGCTTGGGCCAGTGCGGTTCCGCGTTCGATGTTGAGGGCGCTGTAGTCGCGCAGCAGGATCGAGTCGGGGCGGTCCTGCATGGCCGCTACGGTCTCGAGCACGTAGCGTCCATGGCCCGCCGCAATATCGACGATGTGCACGGCCGCGCCGGCGGCGCGCAGCCGCGCGACGGCATCGCGCAGCAACGCCTCGACATCGAGCTTGCGCTGGCGGATGCCCCGCCAGCCGACGGCATCGAGAAACGTGCGGTCGAGCTGGCGCCCTACCGGCGTCCGGCCACCGGCGCGGTTGCGGTAGACATAGTCGAGGGTGCTGCCGGAATCGAACCCGGTGGCGTGGCCCAGGCGCACCCCATCGGCCAGCAGGCCGCCGAAGCGCAGGCTGGCGCGCGTGGTGGCCCAGTACAGGCCACGCGCCGACAGCGCGGGCAGGGGGGCAGCGAGCGCGTCGGCCTCCTCGCGCGTGAAGCCCCGCAGGTCGGCGTCCAGCAGGTTGCGTCGCACGCGCGGCGTGGCAAACATGCGGACGAGGAACGCGCGCATGCGATCGACGGCTTTGGCGCGATCGCGCTCGCCCAGCGTGTCGTGAAGAAAGCCGTGCAGGACGTGCCGCTCCTTCTCCGTGGCACCAAGGCGGTCGAAGAATGCATGCTGTGGACCGTGATGCACGACCCAGTCCGCGCCCGAGATCAAGAGTTGCGTGGGCACGGTGATCGCCTGCGCGTCGGCGACCACGCGGTCGGCCGCCTCCTGCAGGCCCAGCAGGACGTTGACCGAGATGGCCTTGGACAGCAGCGGATCGGTGCCATAGCTCGCGATACGCGTTGGGTCGCGGGTGAGGAACTTTGCCTTGACGTAGCTCGTCACGAAGAAATTGCCGAATGCCTTGCGCATCAGGCGCAGGCCAGGGAGCGCCAGCGGGACATAGAGCTTCACGCGAAACGCCGGCGACGCCAGCACCATGCCGCGGAGTGCCGGCGCGTAGTCGTGCACCCAGGTCGCGACGGTGACGGCGCCGACGCTCTGCGCGATGATGCCGACGTCCTCCTCCGCGAAGCCATACTGCGCGGCGATGTGGTCAACGAACGTCTGCACGTCGCGCACCGACGCGCCGAAGCTCGGCGAATCGCCGCGCGCGCCAGGCGAGCGGCCGTGGCCGCGCGCGTCCCAGGCAAAGAAATCGAAGTCGGGCAGCACCAGTTCGTCGACAAGGTGTGCCATGCGTGCCGAGTGCTCGTGCCCGCGATGGAACATCACGATCGCACCGCGCGAGGGGGCGCGCACCGCCGGCCAGTGCCGGTAGAAGAGGTCGACCCCGTCGTGCGTCGCAAAGGTCCGTTCGTTCACCGGGCGCAGCTGCGGGCCGGCCGTCATGTCGTTCATGTCACGTGCTTTCGTGAAGGCCGCCGCGGACCCGATTGATGATGGTGATGGCAAGCAGTGCCGCGAGCATCGGCATGATATAGGCCGCCCATGCGGGCAGGGGGTTGGCGACGCCTGCCCACAGGCCCAGCGCGCCGAACGCCAATGCGCGGTCGCTCTTGCCCATCGGCCCGTCATAGCGGCGCGACGCGCCGACCAAGGTACCCAGGACGCCCGCGTATTCGCTGATCACGGCGAGGACGATCACGACGACAACCCATGCCGGCGCGAAAGGCGCCACCAGCACAAATGGCGCATAGAGCGCAGCATCGGCGATGACGTCGGTGAGTTCATTGAGGTAGGCACCGAGGCGGGATTGCTGTCCGAATTCGCGCGCCAGCATCCCGTCGATGGCATTGAACGCCATCCGTGCGAACATCCACACGGGAATCAGCAGGAGCGCTTGCATGTCCGGCAACCGCCACGCGACGAACGCGCCCACCGCGATCGAAACCACGGTAGCCGACAGCGTGACCTGATTGGCGGTGATGCCGGCACGCGCGAGCATTCCCACCAACGGGCGCAGCCCTGCCTGGAACCGCGGCTTCAGCGCGTAGAGCGACAAGCGCAACCCTTCGCCTGACCGGATTCGTGAGCCCTGTAGGTGATCGCCATGATGGCGACTTTCGCGCTAGGTCCGTGCTACCGACGAATCCGGCCGCCGCCGGCGGCCGATCCACCACCCCAGCGCGAGTCCCACAAGCAGCGCGGTGATCGCGGCGACGATGCCGTCGCGCACCAGCGTGTTCTGCACCTTGGTCAGCACCGGATTGTCGAGATGGTTGGTGCCGAAATGAATTGCGCGCAGCCGCCATTTGCCGTCCTCGCCCACCGCCATGACCCCGGTCCAGCGCGTGTTGAAGTCGAAGATGTCGCCGTCCTTCGCTTCGTAGTGTTCGAGCGCCTTGCCGCGAACAAGTCCGAAGCGCTTGTCGGGCGATAACTCGGTGAGCTTGTCGGCGTCGAGCGTCATCGTCATCTTGCGCATGTAGCCGGTGGGTCCGAACCATGTCTGGAAATATTTCGACACGTCGGCGCGGCTGGACATCACTTCCTGCGTGACGCTGGTGGCCTCCACGTCAGGCGCGAGGAACGGCAGCATCTTGTCGTATTGTCCGCTGTTGATGGCCGACTGTACTTCGCGCAGGACGCCGCGCAGTTCCTCGTGGATGGCGTGATCGGGTTCCTCGGCTCGGGCCGGTACACCTGCGAGCAACGCCGCCAGCAGGCACAACGCATGGAATTTACGCAACGCAAAGTCTCCTCGAGTCGGCCGGTTGGATAGCCCCAGCAGTTGACCGTGAATGGGTCTGGCGCGATGACAACGCGCGCGGAAAAGCCAGACGGCACAATTCTCGCCGAATTCGGCACTTTCGCGCACTATCGATCGCGTCCCCGCGGGGAAGTTGGTCAGGTTGCCTGAGGCCTGCGGACCGGAATGTATCGGGTATCGGGCGGCAGCGAACGAAGCGTTATCGGCGCGCCGTGCCTATCAAAGCGTGAGACGTACGCGCTCCCATGTGCGGTCCATGTGCAGCATTACCACTTGGGCAAGGCGCTCACCATCGCGGGCCACGAGGTGCGTGATCATTTCCTCGTGTTCCGCCATGGCGGCTGCCCATTTTTCCGGCTCCTGGTTGCCAATGTACCGGATGCGCTTCAGGCGCGACTGGATCGACGTGTGCGCATCCTCGAGAGCCCGATTGCCCGAGAGCCGCAGGAACGCAGTGTGGATCTGGTGGTTGAGCTTGAAGTATTCGAGCCGGTCGCGCACGGCGTAGCGCTCGACCATCCGGTCGTGTATGCGACGGACCTCTTCGATCGCACCGTCGGATGCCTCGCGGCACGCGAGCCGCGCGCCGAAGGCCTCGAGCACCGACAGCACATCGAGCATGTCGCGCACGTCCTTGGCGGAGAATTTCTTCACGATCGCGCCGCGCGCGGTCACGAGTTCGATCAGACCTTCGCTGGCGAGGAACTTGAGCGCTTCGCGCAGCGGGGTGCGCGACACGCCCAGCGTTTGCCCGAGGTGCGTTTCATTGACCCGCGTGCCAGGTGCCAGCACGCCCTCGATGATCATGTCGCGAATGCGGGTGACCACTTCGTCGTGAAGGCTGCGCCGTGCGATGGGTTGGGCGCCTTCGGCGGGAACGGAGTCGAGGAGTGGTGTTTCCATGGTTGCGCTGGAATCCGGTGCAGGCGTGCAGTGTAGCCACCACGCGCGGACTGCGGATTCCAAGAATCCGCTTCCGTTGCACACTGCATACAGTATACGCATTCGACAAAAGTGTGCATACTTGGGACTTGAGCCGGGAAACGGCCACGCAACAACGGGCGCATGACGCCCATCCACGGAGGAGCAGATGGCAGGAATTTCCACCGGAAACGATGCGGCGGCCGCGCCGCCAGCCGCCGCGCCCGCCTTCGCGGTGGTGGATGCCCATCAGCATTTCTGGGATCTCGCGCGCAATTACTATCCTTGGCTCAACGACCAGCCGCGCATCCCGTTTCGCTATGGCGACTATGGCGCCATTTGCCACACCTACCTGCCGCCCGATTACCGCGCGGACGCCGGGCCCTTCGTGGTGGAAAAGACCGTCTACGTCGAAGCGGAATGGGATCCGCGGGACCCGCTTGGCGAGACCCGCTACATCAGCACTGTGCGTCGCAAGTTTGGCCTGCCCACGGTGATGGTCGCGCAGGCGTGGCTTGACGCTGCCGACGCTGTACAGGTGCTGGAGCAGCAGGCCGCCTTCGATTTCGTCCGCAGCGTGCGCCACAAGCCGCGCGCAAACAAATCGCCGGCCGATGGCGTGCCGGGCGGAACGACGGACCCTGCGTGGCGCGCGGGCTACGCCGCGCTGGAGCCTTTGGGCCTGCGTTTCGACCTGCAGACTCCATGGTGGCACCTGAAGGAAGCCGCGCGACTGGCCGCGGACTTTCCGGGCACCCCCATCATCCTCAACCATACGGGGTTGCCGTCGGACCGCAGTCCTGAAGGCATTGCGGGCTGGAAGAGGGCAATGGCAACGTTTGCCGAACAGCCGAACGTGAATGTGAAGATTTCGGGTCTCGGACAGGCGGGTCAGCCGTGGACCCCCGCCGCCAACGGCGATATCGTGCGCACCGTCATCGACACCTTCGGGGTCGAGCGCTGCATGTTCGCAAGCAATTTCCCGGTCGACAGTCTGTGTGCGTCTTTTGCCACCATTTTCGGCGGATTTCGCGAAATTGTCCGCGATTTCACCGCTGCCGAGCAGCGCGCACTTTTCCGCGATAACGCAATTCGCATCTATGGCATGCCCGACGGGCCGCCTGACGTTCAACCACCAAGCGAGAAATCGGCATGAGCGAAACGAAACCTACCCTTGCATTCATCGGCCTCGGCGTCATGGGCCGCGAGATGGCGATCAATCTCCTCAAGGCCGGCTTTCCGGTGGTTGTGTTCGACACCCGCGCGACGGCGGTGGAGGACCTGGTGAGCCATGGCGCCACCGGCGCGCAGAGCGTGGCGCAGGCCGCCGGACATGCGGCGATCGCCATCACGATGCTTCCCAACACGCCGGAAGTCACGGAAGTGATCCTTGGCCCGGACGGTCTGCTCGCGCATCCGCCGTCGGGCAAGCTCATCATCGACATGAGCACCATTTCCCCGGAGGCCACCCGTGAAATGAGCACGGCGCTCGGCGCGGCCGGAATCCAGCTGCTGGACGCGCCCGTATCCGGCGGACCCGCGGGCGCCATCAACGCCAAGCTTTCGATCATGGTCGGTGGCGATGCCGACGCCTTTGCCCGGGCGCAGCCGGTGTTTGCGGCAATGGGGACAACGATCGTCCACGTCGGCGCATCCGGCGCGGGCCAGACCGTGAAGCTTTGCAACCAGCTGATCGTCGGCATCAATCTCCAGGCCATCAGTGAAGCGCTCGCGCTGGGCCGCGCCTCGGGTCTGGATCTCGACAAGCTGCGCGAAGTGCTTCTGGGCGGCGCGGCGTCATCGTGGATGCTGCAGAATCTCGCGCCGCTGATGATTGCCCGCGATACGCGCGCAGGTTTCCGCATTGATCTCATGTTCAAAGATCTGCGCCTCGTCAACGAGCTTGCCTATGCGCTGAACACGCCACTGCCTGCCACCGCGTTGGTGACGTCGCAGTACCTCGAGGCACGCGCCCATGGCGAAGGCAGCAACGGCAACCAGGCGTTGTTCCGGGTCTACGATCGCATGACCAACACCACGCCCTAGCGCATGTCCTACAAGCTCGAATTCGCCGACGTGCTGGCCCAGTGGCCGCTGTTCGCCCAGGGCGCGTGGATGACGATCCAGCTGTCGGCTTATGCGGTCGTGCTGGGCTTCGTCATCGGCACCCTGTGCGCGATTGGACGTCGCAGTCGATATCGATACCTGTCGCTCGCATGTGGCGCCTATGTCGAGGCCGTACGCAATACGCCGTTGCTGATCCAGATCTTCATCGTGTTCTTCGGCCTGTCGAGCGCGGGCATCAAGATTCCCGCCTTCGCGGCGGCGCTGATCGCGCTGGTGCTGAACGTGGGCGCCTACACCTGCGAAATCATGCGCGCGGGCATGGATGCCATCCACAAGGGTCAGATCGAAGCGGCCGAATGCCTGGGCTTGCGGCGGGGGCAGATCTATTGGCACGTCATCCTCAGGCCCGCCATGGAGAAGGTCGATCCGGCGCTGACCAGCCAATTCATCCTGCTCATGCTGGCGTCGTCCATCACGTCGCAGATCGGGGTCGAGGAACTCACGGCCGTTGCCAATCGCGTGCAGTCGGACACCTACCGCTCCTTCGAGTCCTTCATCGTTGTTGCGATCATCTACATCGCGCTCTCGTGGATCATGCGCTGCGGATTCTGGGCCATTGGCCAGCTGGTTTTCACGCGCCGGCGCAAGCTCGGCACGTTCGCCTAACCGGAGCCCGACAGCATGGGCGGCAATTTCAATGTCAATCACCTGAATTTCATGCTGGCGGGTGCCGCATGGACAGTGGGCCTGTCGCTCATTGCCTTCGCCGGCGGCGGACTGCTCGGATTCGTGGTGGCATTGGCCCGTGTATCCCGCAATCGCCTGGTGCGGTGGCCGGCGACGGCCTACGTCCAGCTGGTGCAGGGTACGCCGTTGCTGATCGTGATGTTCCTCTGCTATTTCGGCCTGGCCATGATGGGGTTCAACCTGCCGGCCATCGTTGCCGCGGGCTTGTCGATGACGATCTATGTCGGAGCCTATTCCGGGGAAATCTGGCGCGGGTGCATCGAGTCGGTGCCGCGTACCCAATGGGAAGCGGCGGAATGCCTGGCCCTGCGCCCGTGGCAGCGCATGCGCCTTGTCATCCTGCCGCAGGCGGTCCGGATTGCCACACCGCCCACCGTGGGTTTCATGGTGCAGATCGTCAAGAATACGTCGCTCGCATCCATCGTCGGCTTTGTCGAACTCACGCGCGCAGGACAGCTCGTCAACAATTCGATTGTCGCGCCGCTGCTCGTCTACATGCTCGTCGCCGGCCTGTACTTCGCCATGTGTTATCCGCTCTCCTGGTGGAGCCGGAAGCTCGAAGTTCGCCTGAACTTTGGACAGCGCAAGCCAGCCGACCTGGCGTTCGTCCCCGCATGAGCGCTGTCGTCAAGCTGGTGGGGGTCCACAAGAGCTTCGGTGCGCTGAAGGTGCTGAACGGCGTGACGTTCGATGTCCAGAAGGGGCAGGTCGTTGCGATCATTGGTCGCAGCGGTTCGGGCAAGAGTACGGCGTTGCGATGCATCAACAGGCTGGAGACCATCGACCAGGGTCGGATCGAGGTCTGTGGACACGTGGTAAGTGACGACGCCGTCGACCTCAACCGGCTGCGCCGGGATATCGGCATCGTGTTCCAGAGCTACAACCTGTTTCCGCACCTCACGGTCGAGGAAAACATTTCGCTCGGCCCCCGCTACGCCAAGGGGACGCCGCGCGCCGAGGCAAGGCGCATCACGATGGAAGTGCTGTCGCGTGTCGGTCTGGACGACAAGCTGCATGCGTATCCCGAACAGCTGTCGGGCGGTCAGCAGCAGCGCGTTGCCATCGCGCGCTCGTTGGCGATGTCCCCGCAGGTCATGTTGTTCGATGAAGTGACGTCGGCTCTCGATCCTCATCTCACCGGGGAAGTGCTGCGCGTCATCGAGCAGCTGGCGGCGGGGGGCATGACGATGATCCTGGTCACCCATGAAATGGCCTTCGCCCGCAAGGTGGCCGACGTCGTGATCTACATGCATGAAGGGCGGGTGTGGGAGACGGGTGCGGCCACCGTGCTGTCATCGCCTGCCACCACCGAATTGCAGCAGTTTGTCGGAATGGCACTTTGATCCGGGTAGTGATTGTTCATTCAAGCCAACGCCCAAGTCCGCTGGGGCATAAGGAGTATCCATGTTGAAGATTTCGTCGTTGTCCCGTTGCCTCATGATCCTGGCAGGTGTGGTCGCGTTCACCGCTGCAACGGTGCATGCCGGCGCCCTCGAAACCATCAAGCAAACCAAGAAGGTTCGCGTCGGCATCGACCTCGCCATTCCGCCCTACGGCATGGTCGATGACAAGCTGCAGCCCGCTGGCGTCGATGTCGACGTGGCCAAGCTGCTCGCCAGTGACCTCGGCGCCACGCTGGAGATTGTCTCGACGACCGGGCCCACGCGGATCCCGAACCTGCAGACCAACAAGGCCGATCTCATCATCTCCACGCTTTCAATCACGCCCGAGCGGCAGAAGGTGATCGATTTCTCCATCCCCTATGCCGGATTGCAGACCATTGTCTTTGCGCCGAAGGCCATGAAGATCGCGAGTGTGGGTGACCTTGCCGGCAAGTCGGTTGCGGTCACCCGCAGCACGACCCAGGATACCTACCTCACCCGTGAGGCCAAGGGCGCACAAATCGTACGCTTCGAGGACGACGCGACACTCGTCACGGCCGGCGTCACGGGCCAGGCTGACATCATCGGTGCGGCACCCATGCAGCTGCATGCGGTCAATCAGAAAGCCCCAATCGCCAGATGGAAGCCAAGTTCGTGTTGTCGAACTTCGGCCTCGGCATCGGCATGCGCAAGGACGAGCCGGAATTGCTGGCCTGGGTCAATGCGTGGGTCAAAACCAACCTCAACAACGGTAAGCTGAACGCCATTTACAAGAAGCATTTCGGACGCGATCTGCCGGACGACATCGTCGCCGGCGGCAAATAGACGCTCCTTCGAAAGCGAGCTGAGCATGGGCAAGCCACTCTTTCACGATCGGTTACGTTGGCGTCGGCCTGATGGGCCTGCCCATGGTCAAGCGCCTTATCTCGCTGGGATATCCTGTCCGCGCCTTCGACATCCAGCCGGCGCAGATGCGGGCGGCCGAGTTGGCCGGCGCGCACGCCGCCAGTTCGCCCGCGGACGCCGCGCGTGACTGCGACATCGTGCTGCTGAACCTGCCGACCACCGATGCCGTCGAGCAGGCGGTGTTCGGCGTCGATGGCGTGGCGAGCGCGTTGGCGCCGCCGCAGCTGGTGGTCGACTTCTCCACCGTCAAGGTCGACAAGGGACGCGCCTTCGCGGCGAAGCTGGTCGAGAAGACCGGTTGCCGCTGGGTGGATGCGCCGGTGTCGGGCGGACCGCCCGCATCGGGCTCGGGCACGTTGACGGTGATGGCCGGCGGCGATGCGGACGACATCGCGCGCGTGACGCCGCTGATGACGGACCTCGCCAGCCGCTTCACCCACATGGGGCCGGTGGGGGCAGGGCTGGTCGCGAAGATGATCAACCAGCTGATCGTCGGCTGCACGCATGCCGTGCTGGCCGAGGCGCTGCTGATGGCGGAGGCCGCGGGCATCGACGCGGCGCGGATTCCCGAGTGCCTGGCGGGCGGCCACGCCGACGGCACGCTGTTGCAGCGACTGTATCCACGGATGGCGCAGCGCGAGTTCGCGCCGCAGGGCTACGCGCGCCAATTGCTGAAGGACCTCGAGATGGTCAACGAGTTTGCCGGCAGTCTCAAAGCGCCGGCGCCGATGACCGGCGAGGCGCTTTCGTTGTACCGGATGCTGATTCACCAGGGTTTTGCCGAGCTCGATACGTCGGCGGTGTTCAAGCTGTATGAACGCCCATCGCAAGCCTGATTGAAGCTCCGCTCACGAAAGAGCGCTGCAGCATTTTCGCAACGGGAAGCAATATTCCGATAACCGAAGGAGGAAACGCAATGCAAACCAGAATTCGCAGGATGCTTTCGATCGCCACGACAGTAGTCGCCGCGACACTGCTGGCCGCGCCGCTGGCGCAGGCGCAAATCAAGATTCGCTACGCGCACGTCGGTGTCGCCAACGCGCCGCAGACACTCTACGCCGATGAAGTGGCCAAGCTCGTCAAGGAGCGTACCAATGGGCGCGTCGAGTTTCAGGTGTTCCCCAATTCGCAGCTGGGTGGCGTCGGCGAAATGGTGGACGGCGTCAAATCGGGCGCCATCCAGATGGGCCATCACGATTTCGCGTCGTTGGGCAAGATCGTGCCCGATACGGCGGTGTTCAACACGCCGTTCGTCTATCGCGACCCCGCGCACGCCCTGCGCGCCACCGACGCCCGCACGTCGCCAGCACTCGTCAAGATCAATCAGCAACTGGTCGAGAAGGGCAACATGCGCATCATCGGCAGCTTTTTCCAGGGCACGCGGGAGCTGACGTCCAAGGAAAAAGTGCTGTCGCCGAAGGACATGGCGGGCAAGAAATATCGCGGCGTGCCGGTCAAGCTGTGGTCGTCGATGCTGACCGGCATGGGCGCCGTCGCCACACCGGTGGAAGTTTCCGAGCTGGCAACGGCGCTGGCTACCGGGCTGGTCGTGGGCCAGGAAAATCCGCTGCCCAACATCTACACCCTTAAGCTCTACGAAGTGCAGAAGTACGTGATGATGACCAACCACATGCAGTCGGTGCTGTCGGTCTTCGTCAACGAAAAGGCATGGCAGGCCATTCCGGCCGCCGACCGCAAGATCATCGAGGACACGATGGCCGAAGTGGGCGCCAAGACGCTCGACTGGGACAAGCAGACGGTCGCCAAATATCGCGCCGATCTCGAAGCCAAGGGCATGATCTTCATCGAGGAAAAGGATGGCCTCGACGTTGCGGCATTCCAGAAGGCGGTGCTGGGCCAGGTCAGCAAGGACTTCCCCGAATGGACCGGCTACATCGAGCAGATTCGCGCGGTCAAGTAGGAGGCACGCGCTGATGCGATTGAGTCAGTAGGCTCGTGCTGGTGCGCGCGCCAACGGCAGTTACGCAATGCCCGCGGGCGAAGCCCGTGGGCATTGCCGGAAGAATCACGACGCAGGTGGAATGACGATGAAGTTTCTCAACGGCATGCGCGCCGCGGTGCGCTGGATGTGCCTGGCCCTGCTGGCGGCGCTCATCATCACGCCACTGGCGCAGATCGTGATGCGCGGCATCTTCAACGTGCCGATGTCCGGCGCGGAGGAGCTGGCGCGCTACTTCCTGATCACGCTCACGTTCATCGGCGGGGCCTATGTGACGCAGCAGGGCGGCCAGATCCGCATGGAGGAGATGCAGGCAGTGATCCCGCCGCATCCGCGCTGGGTGCTGCAGCTTGGCATCGAGCTTTCGGGAATCGTGATGTTCGGCGTGATGCTGGCGGCGGGCATCATCACCATTGCCAACAACCTCAACAACCAGACGGCCACGCTCGAGATGCCGTTCTGGCTGTTCATGGGGCCGCTGGCGGTGGGTTCGCTGTTGCTGGTGATCGAAACAGCCGCAATGTTCATGCATACATGGAAGCGGCGCCGCCCCGAAGACAAACAGACAGTACTCACCTGACGGGAAACGAATCATGGAAGGTTTTCTCGTCGTCTTCGCATTCGTCGCGCTGTTCGTGCTCGGCTTTCCGGTCGTGCTGGCGATCGGCATTCCATGCATCATTTACATTCTTGCCAATGGCCTGCCGATCGACCTGATCGCGCAGCGCACGTTGTATGCGCTCGATTCGTTCCCACTGGTGGCGGTGCCCGTGTTCCTGTTCGTCGGCAGTCTGATGAACAGCGCGGGCATCTCCAAGTACATCTACCAGTTTGCGAACACCGCGGTGGGCCGCATGCCCGGCGGCCTGGCCCAGGTCAACATCTTCGGCAGTCTGATCTTTGCCGGCATGTCAGGGTCGGCGCTGGCCGACATTGGCGGCATCGGCCGCATCGAAATCGATGCGATGCGCGAACGCGGGTTCAAGCCGGCCTTCGCGGCAGCCGTGACCAGCTCGTCGGCCATCGTCGGACCGATCTTCCCGCCGTCGATCCCGCTGATCATCTACGGCACGGTCACAGGCGTGTCGGTCATCCAGCTCCTGCTCGGCGGCATCCTTCCGGGACTGCTGTGCGTGGCCATGCTGATGCTGATGACCTGGTGGCTGGCGGTCCGGCGCGGCTATCCGCGCTCGCCGCGCTGGCCGAACCTCATGGAGCTGTGGCGCGATTTCAAGCCGGCGTTTCCGGCCATCATCGCGCCGTTGATCCTGATCGTCGGGATGTTGCTGGGCTATTTCACGCCGACGGAAATTGCGTCGGTCACGGTCGCCTACGCAATCCTGATCAGCAGTCTTTTCTATCGCGAGTTGACGGTTAAGGGGTTGCTCGACGCAGCGTACGAGACAATCCGCGCGTCGGCCGGCATCCTGCTGATCGTGGCCGTGGCGGCGCTGTTCGGCTGGATCCTGTCCGTGGAGCAGGTGCCGCAAAAGCTCACCGGCGTACTCCTGGGCATCTCGACCAACCCCAATATCCTGTTGCTGATCGTCAACGCACTGCTGATCGTGGTGGGCATGTTTCTCGACAGCACCACGGCCATCCTTGTGATCGCGCCAATCATTGCGAAGCCGCTGGTGATGGCTGGCGTGGACCCGGTGCATCTCGGCATGGTGGTGGTATTCAATCTGATGATCGGGCTGCTCACGCCGCCGATGGGGCTCGCGCTGTTCCTGGTGGCTGACATCGCCAAGGTGACGATGAAGGACGTGCTGCGGGAAATGATGCCGTTCTACGTCCCGCTGATCGCGACGCTGTTGATCATCACCTATGTGCCCAGCGTGACGACCTGGCTGCCCACGTGGGCGCTGGCGAACTGACCGACATTGAACTGGAGAATGCGTTGAATGCAACTGCAGCTGGGCGACCGACGATTGCGCTCGCGATGGGCGACCCCGCGGGCGTCAGCCCGGAACTCACGGCGAAGGTGGCCGCGCTGGACGATGTGGGCAAGGTAGCTCGGTTGATTGTGATCGGCGACAAGCGCGTTTTCGATGCGGGCGCTGCCATTGCCGGAATCAACGCGGATTTCATCGTCATCGGACGCGCGGAGGCAATTCCTGCAGGCGACGGGATGGTGTTCGTCGACCTGGCGCACCTCGACCCGGCGACGATCGAGCGTGGCGTCGCCACCGCGGCGGGTGGCACTTTCGCGCTGGCCAATTACCGGCACGCGCTGGAACGCGTCGCGAGTGGGCAGGCGCAGGCGGTCTGCTTCACGCCGTTCAACAAGCAGGCGATGCGGCTGGCCGACGCCACCTACGACGATGAGATCGGCTTCACGGCCGGCGTGCTCGGCGTCACGGGGCCGGCCACCGAGTTCAATATCCTCGAGGGCCTCTGGAACGCGCGCGTGACCTCGCATGTGCCGATGGTCGACATGCCGAAGCTGTTGACCATCGAAGGCATCGTCGGCGCGCTGGAGCTCACCACCGCCGCGTTGGAGGCCGCGGGCTTCATGCCGCCGCGAATCGCGGTGGCCGCGCTCAACCCGCACGCCGGCGACGGTGGCAATTTCGGCCGCGAGGAAATTGACGTCATTGCGCCGGCCGTCAAGGCGGCGCAGGCCAGGGGCATCGGCTGCGAAGGACCCTTTCCCGCCGATACGGTATTCGTGCGGGCGCGTCGCGGCGACTACGACGCGGTGCTGACGATGTATCACGACCAGGGTCAGATCGCGATGAAGCTGATGGGCTTCGACCGTGGCGTCACGTTGCTGGGCGGATTTCCCTTCGCCGTATGCACGCCGGCGCACGGCACCGCCTATGACATTGCTGGCAAGGGCATGGCCAACATCGGTGCCACGCGCGCCGCGGTGTTGCTGGCGGCGTCGATGGCGATGCGGCAGTAGGGGTAGCGGGAACGGCGCCATCCGTGCAGGCGCGCGTCCCGCTGCAGCACGCCCTTGACCGTCGCGCTGCCCGATGCGACGGTCCCGGAAGCCATAGGATTCGCGACCGATCGCCCCGTCCATCGCGGGCGTATTCACGATAACGGCAGCCTGGCGTCCATTGCCTCCGGGAAATGGGGGTTTGTCTTACAAGTTCCTGCGTTAGGCACCGTACATACACCCGTATTCCTCTCGTCCATGATCGCTGATGCCGGGATCGGTTCGGACACGGGAGGCAAAATTGATTCAGATTCGCAAGGGCCAGGCGCCAGCGCCACTTGAACGTACGCAATTCAACGTCCGGTTTCGCGCGTCGTTCGTTGATCCCGCATTCCGTGCCGAAGAACCCTCGATTGCGCGCCTGGAGGACATTGCCTGGCAGGCGTACACCGAGGGCCGCAAGGCACCCATCACGCAGCGAGCAGGCCCGGGCTACGCCGACCCGGAGTACCAGTTGTCGACCGAGTGGGTTGTGACCAAGGCGCGCATCGGCGATGCGCAGCGCCGGTGGGCCGACCCGACGGTGCGGTCGCGTGTCCTGCTGATCTGCGGTTCGTCCCGCAATGATGGCACGTGCCCCGGCGAAATTTCGAAGACCTTCCGTCTGGTCGGTCTTGCCCGCGAAGTGCTGGAGCAGGACGATATCGAGGTCGATGTGCTCGATCTGTCGCGTCTCACGTCCGAATACGGACTGAAGATTCATCCCTGCAAGGGATGCGTGTCGACCGCGATGCCATTGTGCCACTGGCCCTGCAGCTGCTACCCCAATCACGCGCTGAACCAGACCAATGACTGGATGGCGGATATTTACGAACGCTGGACGGCGGCCCATGCGGTGATCATCGTTTCGCCGGTGTACTGGTACCAGAGCCCCAGTCCCCTCAAGCTGATGATCGATCGTCTGGTGTGTGCCGATGGCGGCAACGCCGATCCGACGGCCACCGGCGGCAAGAATCCCGGCAAGGCCAAGGAACTCGAAATGGCGGGATGGAATTACCCTCAGCATCTCGCCGGCCGCGCCTACGGGGTGATCGTTCACGGCGACGTCGCCGGTGTCGAAGGGTCGCGGCGCGGACTTTCGGATTGGCTGGACTGGATGGGCTTCATTGATGCCGGGGCGCAGGCGCGCCTCGACCGGTACATCGGCTACTACGAACCGTATGCCACCAGTCATGAGGCGCTGGACGGGGACGAACCCATTCAGGAGGAGTCGCGCAACGTGGCGCGTGCGGTAGCCAAGGCCGTGATCGAATTGCGCGCGGGCCGGCTGCAGGCGGTGCAGCCGGAGCTGGCTCGCCCCCGACCGAAGTAGCGAGCCGGCGCGGTCGACCCATCATGCGTCGAACTGCCAAAGCATGACAGCAATCGCCAAGACAAGCCGGGCGCGCGAATGGTATTTTCGGGCATCCCGCAGATCGCTTCCTTTACCTGAAAGCTGAACATGGCCGAAACCCGGATCGCAGTCATCGTCGGCAGTCTTCGCCGCGAGTCGCACAACCGCAAGCTCGCCAATGCCATCGTCCGGCTCGCGCCGTCCGATTTCACGTTCATGCAATCCGCCATCGGCGACTTGCCCCTGTACAACCAGGATGACGATACCGATCAGGCCGCGTCCGTGCTGCGTTTCAAGGGTGAAATCGCCGCGGCGCAGGGCGTGCTGTTCGTCACCCCGGAGTACAACCGTTCAGTCCCGGGTGTATTGAAGAATGCCATCGATCATGGTTCGCGGCCTTCCGGCAAGAGTTCGTGGGCGCGCAAGCCGGCGGGCATCATGGGCGCGTCGCCCGGCGCGGTCGGTACCGCGGCGGCACAGCAGCACCTGCGCAACATTCTTGCCACGCTCGACATGCCGACGATGGGCCAGCCGGAAGCATTCATAGTGGTTAAAGAAGGATTGTTCGACGAAGCGGGTAACATTGGCGAAGGCAGCAGGAAATTCCTGCAGGGTTGGATGGACCGCTATGTCGCATGGGTCAAGCTGCACGCGGCATGATCGGCATCGAAGCAATGCCGGCCGTCAAAGCGGCCCGGTTCTTGGGGAAATCAGTGCGCGGACACGCCGAACGACATCGCACCGCACGCATCGGCTGGTTGCGCGCGGCTGTGCTGGGCGCCAACGACGGCATTGTCTCCACCGCCAGCCTGATCGTCGGCGTCGCGGCAGCCGGTGCCAGTCAAAGCAGCATCCTCCTCACCGGCATCGCAGGCCTGGTGGCCGGGGCCATGTCGATGGCCGCAGGTGAGTACGTGTCGGTGCATTCGCAGGCGGATACGGAGAATGCCGACCTGTCGCGCGAGCGCGTGGAGCTTGCCGAGGATCCGGAGTCGGAGCGGCGCGAACTGACGGCGATCTATGTCGGACGCGGCCTCGATCACGACCTGGCGGAGCAGGTGGCCGCGCAATTGATGCTGCACGATGCGCTGGGCGCGCATGCGCGCGATGAACTTGGCATTTCCGAGGCGATGAGCGCCAATCCGATCCAGGCGGCCCTGGCGTCGGCGGGCAGCTTTGCGGTCGGCGCGGTCCTGCCGATCGTGGTCGTGGCGCTGGCGCCGGGGCAAACACTCCTCTACTGGGTGTCCGGGATGTCGCTGGTCTTTCTTGCGGCATTGGGCGTGGCTGCGGCGCGGGCCGGCGGCGCCAATATGCTGACCAGTGCATGGCGGGTCACGTTCTGGGGCGCGCTGGCCATGGCCATCACCGCGGGCGTGGGCGCGATGTTCGGCGCGACGGTTTGACGCTACCACGCCCGCGATAGCCGGCAACGCGCAGCCGGGACACCGGGACGTAGGCGTCGCTATCGGCGGCGCGCAAACCACATGCGCTGAAACACGCCGTCCTTGTCCATCAGCAAGTGCTTCAACGCGCCCAGCGCATGGACGGACACGACCGCCACCAGGACCCAGATCAGCGCCGAGTGGATGTCGAACAACTGATGCGCCCATTCGCGATTGGGCACGGCCCAATGCGGCGTGGGCCATCCGAAAATCGATACGCCTGAACGCGTGTACGACGCGCCGAGGTAGCCGGTGACGACCATCGCCGTGATCAAAAGATAGAGCAGCACCTGTGCGCCAGCGGCCAGGCGCGCCTGCCATGCCGGCACGCTGGCCGGAAGCGCTTGCGGGCGGTGCGCCAATCGCCACAGCACCCGGATCACGATCAGCAATGCGATCACCATTCCGATCGATCGGTGCAGGTCGAAATACCACTGCATGCCCGGCTCGTCCTCATTCGCCAGCATGTACCAGCCCAGCCCTGCCATGCCGGCGAGCAGGATGGCCATGACCCAATGCAGGATGATGGCCACCCTGCCATAGTGCCAATGGGTGTGAGTGAGGGAAGAAGGGGCATGGGACGGAGGGCTTGTGCGCATCATGGGGCAAGCGTACCCGATCCGGGAAACGAAGTCAGTGCGCTGCAACACCAGGCGTCCAACTCCATGTCTTCACTTCCGGGAGGTCGTCGCCGTGCTCGGTGACATAGCGCTTGTGCTTGTCCATCGTGGCCTCGTAGCGCGCCGTCGCGCTCTGTGCCTGATCGCGCAGGCGTGGAATGCGGAGGATGGCATCCAGCGCCAGCTGGTAGCGATCGAGATTGTTCAGCACCACCATGTCGAAGGGCGTGGTGGTGGTGCCTTCCTCCTTCCAGCCACGAACATGGATATTGTGGTGATTGTGCCGGCGGTAGGTGAACTTGTGAATCAATGATGGATAGCCGTGGAAGGCAAAGATCACGGGCCGGTCGGTCGTGAACATGGCGTCGAAGTCATGGTCCTCCAGACCGTGCGGATGCTCGGACCGCGGTTGCAGTGCCATCAGGTCCACCACGTTCACCACGCGGACGCGGATGTCGGGAACGTAGGTGCGCAGCAATGTCACGGCGGCGAGCGTCTCGAGCGTGGGCACATCGCCGGCGCATGCCATCACGACATCGGGATCGTCGCCGTCGCTGCCGGCCCAGGGCCAGATGCCCGCGCCGGCCGTGCAGTGCGCCACGGCCGCCTCCATGTCGAGCCATTGCCATTCCGGTTGCTTGCCGGCAATGACGACGTTGATTTCGTCGCGGCTGCGCAGGCAATGGTCCGCGACCGACAGCAGGCAATTGGCGTCAGGTGGCAGATAGATGCGGACGATGCCCGCCTTCTTGTTGGCGACATGGTCGATGAATCCGGGATCCTGGTGCGAAAACCCGTTGTGGTCCTGCCGCCATACATGCGAGGTGAGCAGGTAGTTGAGCGAAGCGATGGGCTGGCGCCAGGGAATCTGCCGGCTGACCTTCAGCCATTTCGCGTGCTGATTGAGCATCGAGTCGACGATGTGGATGAACGCCTCATAGCAGGAGAAGAGGCCGTGGCGCCCGGTGAGCAGGTAGCCTTCGAGCCAGCCCTGGCACAGGTGTTCGCTCAACACTTCCATCACGCGGCCGTCGACGCTGAGATCGACGTCCACGGGGTCGATGCGCGCCATCCATTGTTTGCCCGAGACGGCGTAGACGGCATCCAGCCGGTTGGATGCCGTCTCGTCGGGGCCGAAGATGCGGAAGTTCTTGCTGTCGAGGTTGTTCTTCATCACATCGCGCAGGAAGGTGCCGAGCACGCGCGTGGCCTCGGCCTTCACGCCGCCCGGTGCGGGCACTGCCACGGCGTACGCGCGGAAGGGCGGCATCGACAGGGGCTGGAGCAACGCGCCGCCATTGGCGTGCGGATTGGATCCCATCCGGCGCTGCCCCTGCGGGGCGAGCGCCGCCAGTTCCGGCCGGAATTTTCCATTTTGGTCGAACAGCTCGTCGGGACGGTAGCTGCGCATCCACGTTTCGAGTAGTTGCAGGTGTCCGGGCTGGCTGCAGTCCGCGATGGGCACCTGATGCGCGCGCCACGTGCCCTCGACTTGCTTGCCGTCGACGAACTTCGGGCCTGTCCAACCTTTTGGCGTGCGAAACACGATCATCGGCCAGCGCGGGCGCTCGCTGCCGGTGCGGCCGTCGCATTGGCGGGCGGCAAGCTGAAAACCGCGGATCTGCGCAAGGACGGTGTCGAGGGCATGGGCGAGCAACTGATGCACGACCATGGGGTCGTCACCTTCGACGTAATGCGGCTCGTAGCCGTAGCCACGCATCAGGTCGGTGAGCTCGCCGCGACTGATCCGATCCAGCACTGTCGGATTGGCGATCTTGTAGCCGTTGAGATGAAGGATCGGCAGTACGGCGCCATCGCGCGCCGGATTCAGGAATTTGTTGGAATGCCAGCTGGCCGCCAACGCGCCGGTTTCGGCTTCGCCGTCGCCGATGACGCACGCAACAATCAGGTCGGGATTGTCGAACGCGGCGCCAAAGGCATGGACCAGCGAATAGCCCAATTCCCCGCCCTCGTGAATGGAGCCGGGAATGTCCGGGGAGACGTGACTGGGAATGCCATACGGCCACGAGAATTGCCGGAAGAGGCGCTGCATGCCCTGGCGGGTTTGCTCGATGGCCGGATAGTGCTCGCTATAGGAGCCTTCCAGGTAGGTGTTGGCCACAATGCCCGGCCCGCCGTGACCGGGGCCGATCACGTAGATCATGTCGAGGTCGTGGTCCTTGATCAGACGATTGAGGTGCACATACAGAAAATTGAGCCCCGGCGTGGTGCCCCAGTGCCCGAGCAGGCGCGGCTTGATGTCGTCAAGCCGCAACGGCGACTCGAGCAGCGGGTTGTCCTGCAGGTAGATTTGTCCAACCGAAAGATAGTTTGCCGCGCGCCAGTACGCGTGCATCCTGCGCAGAAGGTCCGGTGAAAGGGTGTCGGGCATCACGTACTCCGGGGCTGACTGGTTCATGGGCTGGTGCTCGCGGGTGCCTTGAATGCGCGGATGTACAAGCGCAGAGCTGCCGGTGGATCGGTTAAAGTGAATTCTGCCTTACGCCATGTGCGCCCATTGTGCGCTCGCGCACAGACTGCCGGCCCCATCGCCATTATCGTTGGCACGCAAGGTCGGCACTTGTGCGCCCCCGGTCGCAAGCGCATCGAGGGTTCGCTTCGTCCCGGTCGCGTGGCCTCCGAAATCTGCACATCGACTCGACAGACAGCTATGTCCGCCAGGGAAATCATCAATCGCAGGGTCGTACTCGCTTCACGCCCCGTTGGCGCGCCGACGGCTGCCAATTTCCGCCTTGAGGATGTTCCTGCTCCGGTGCCGTCTCCGGGCCAGATCCTGCTGCGCACGCTGTTCCTGTCGCTCGACCCGTACATGCGCGGACGGATGAGCGATGCGCCGTCCTATGCGGCGCCGGTGCCCGTCGGCGACGTCATGGTCGGTGGTACCGTTTCCCGCGTCGAGATGTCGCTGCACCCGGGCTTCAAGGCCGGCGATCTGGTGCTGGGCTACTGCGGATGGCAGCAATATGCGCTTTCGGACGGCAAGGGCCTCACCAAGCTCGACACCCTGATGACGCGCCCGTCGCTGGCGCTTGGTGTCCTCGGCATGCCCGGCTTCACCGCCTACATGGGCCTGCTCGAGATCGGTCAGCCGAAGGCCGGGGAAACCGTGGTCGTCGCCGCCGCCAGCGGGGCCGTAGGCGCGGTGGTCGGGCAGATCGCGAGGCTCATGGGGTGCCACGTCGTCGGCATCGCCGGTGGTCCCGACAAGTGCCGCTATGTGGTCGATCGAACTGGGATTCGACGCGTGCATCGATCATCGCAACGCCGATTTCCGGCCGCGTCTGGCAGCAAGCGTGCACGGCGGGCATCGATGTCTATTTCGAGAGCGTCGGCGGCGCGGTGTTCGACGCAGTGCTGCCGTTGCTCAATGCCCGCGCGCGCATTCCGCTGTGCGGACTGATTGCCGAATACAATGCCGTCAGCCCGCCGCCAGGCCCGGACCGCCTGGGCTTGTTGACTCGTACGATCCTGACCAAGCGCATCAGGATGCAAGGCTTCATCATCTTCGACGATTACGGCGACCGCTTCCGCGAGTTCCTCGGCCCGATGAGCCGATGGGTCACGGCAGGCGAAATTAAGTACCGCGAAGATATCGTCGATGGACTCGAGAATGCCCCGCAAGCCTTCATCGGCCTGCTGGAGGGCAGCAATTTCGGCAAGCTGGTCGTTCGCATTGCCGATGCCTCTACGCCGACCCCAACATGAAACGAAAGCTGCAATGAAAATTCTGATGGTACTGACCTCCCACGACACGCTCGGCGACACCGGTCACAAGACCGGTTTCTGGCTGGAGGAATTCGCGGGCCCGTACTACGTGTTCAAGGATGCCGGCGCGATCGTCACCCTGGCGTCGCCGCTTGGCGGCCAGCCGCCAGTCGATCCCAAGAGCGACGATCCGACGGCAGCGACCGCGGCCACGCGCCGCTTCAAGGCCGATGCCGCGGCGCAGGCGGCGCTGGCGAAAACCGCCAGGCTCGCGGATATCGCGGCCGGCGATTTCGATGCGGTGTTCTATCCGGGAGGGCATGGTCCGCTGTGGGATCTGGCGGAGGACCGGGACTCGATCAAGTTGATCGAAGCCACCATCGCCGGCGGCAAGCCGGTGGCCGCCGTCTGCCATGCACCCGGGGTATTGCGGCACGTGACGCGGGCCGATGGCCATCTGCTGGTGCAGGGGAAAAAGGTCACAGGATTTTCCAACGCCGAGGAGCGCGCCGCCGGGCTGACCGAAGTCGTGCCTTTCCTGGTCGAGGACATGCTGAAGGGGAGCGGCGCGACCTATACCAGCGTCGCCGACTGGCAACCGCTGGTGATTACCGATGGATTGCTGGTCACGGGGCAGAATCCGGCGTCGTCTGAACCTGCGGCCCGGGCTCTGCTCGAAAAACTCGCCTGAATCGCGACACCGGGCGCGAATCTCAGGCCGATTTCACTTCATCGGTCCACACCTTGAAGCTTGCCAGCGTGTTGGGGCCGAAGGTGCTGCTGATGGCCACGTCCGCGGCGTCGCGGCCGCGGGCGATGAGAATGCGTCCGATGCGCGGCGTGTTGTTGCGCGCGTCGAAGGTATGCCAGCGCCCGTCCAGGAACACTTCGAACCACGCGGCGAAGTCCATCGGACCCCATGGGGGCGGTGTTCCCATGTCGCCCAGGTAACCGGTGCAGTAGCGCGCGGGGATATTCATGCACCGGCAGAGCGCGACCGCGAGATGCGCGTAGTCGCGGCACACGCCGGTCTTGTCGAAGTAGGCCTCGAGTGCCGTGCGGGTCATGCGCGCGTGTTCGTAGCCGAACTTGATATGGTGGTGGACATAGTCGCAGATAGCCTGCACCCGGCCCCATCCTGTCGGTCCGTTCCCGAAGAGTCCCCACGCGATCTCGGACAGTCGGTCGGTTTCGCAATAGCGGCTTCCGTTCAGGAAGAGCAGCGTTTCCTCCGGCAGGTCCTGCACCGCGTGCTGACGCGCATCGGGGACGATCACGTCCGTGGCGCCGCTGTCGTTGACCAGCGCGTTGGCCGTGATGCGGGTGCGGCCTTTCGGCGCCACAATGCGCGTGCACCAGTTGCCGAAGCCGTCGCGATAGGCGGCCATCGGCACCGGCGGTTCGATCACCAGGTCGTCGCGACCGACGAGATCGGACACGCGCGTGAAATGCACGTTCACATTGAGGATCATCGGGGTCGGTTGCGGACAGTCGTAGATCATCTCAAAGCCGGCGCGAATCTGCATGGGAACTCCGGTAGCGGGGTGTGGAAAAGCGTCAGTGAGTGCAGGCAATGCGCAATGAATCGATCAGCGTGCTGCGCAGGGCGGCCCACGGGCGCCCTGCGGCCAGGACAATGCGCTGGTTGACCTCCAGTTCGACGCCTACGTAGGCGGCGGGCGGAAATTGCCGCCGCAGCCACGCGGTCAACCCGTCTTCCTTGCCGGCGTAGGGATAGTTGCGGCGCACCCGCAGCGCCGGATCAAGCGCGGCCAACGATGCCTTCCACTGCGCGCACAATTCGGCTTCGCCATGGCGCGCTGGATCGTAGAGCAGGCCCACGTCGGCGTGGCGTATCTCGCCATCCAGCACGGGTGTGAAGCTGTGACAGGAGACGTGGACCACGCGACGACCCCGCGCCGTCGCTTGCGCCACGCGGCGCTCAACCTCCGCGCGATAGGGCAGGTAGTGCCGGGCGATGATCGCCGCGCGCGTCGCTGGCGGCGCGTCTCGCGTCGCGGTCGAGTACAGACGCGGGTGGCCGATCGACCGGTTGAGGTCGACCACAAGGCGGCTGACCGTCGAGGTCACCAACGGCGCCGCGAAGGCACCTGCCAGCTGCCGGGCCAGGGTCAATGCACCGGGGTCAAAGCCGCGGTGCGAAGTCAGCAGCGCGCGATGGCCGCGAAACAACGGCCGCAATGACGACGGTATCCGATTGCCGCCGTGCTCGCAGGTGACAAGATAGGCATCGATTCGGGCAGCGCGCCGCGTCACCAGCGCAGCTCGGGCAACTGGCGGAATACCTGCCGCGTGCCTTCGCCCCATTCATTGCTCAGCGAGGTGAAATAGGCGTCGCCATCGATGAAGCGGCGGCGTTTCTGCACTTCGAAGTTGTCGCGCTCGTAGCAGAGCAGGTCAATCGGCATGCCAACCGACAGGTTGCTGCGCATGGTCGAGTCGAAGGACACCAGCACGCATTTGGCGGCGTCCGCGATATCCGTCTGGCGCGTGATCACGCGGTCGACGATCGGCTTCCCGTATTTGGTTTCACCGGTCTGGAAGTAGGTGGTGTCCTCGCCCGCCTCGATGAAGTTGCCTTCCGCGTAGATGCGGAAGAGCCGCTGGTGCTCGCCGTGGATCTGGCCGCCGAGGATGAACGACGCATTGAAGCCGATGTCGTTTTTCTCGAGGTACTCGCCGTCGCGCTCGTCGACATCGCGCATCGCATCCGCAACCAGCATCGCAACGTCGAACATCGTTCGCGCATTCCAGAGATTGGGTACGCTTTCGCCCGCCGCGCAACGCTGGTTTAGCACGCCGATCACGGCCTGGGTTCCCGCAAGGTTGCCAGAGCTCAGCATGACGATCACGCGGTCGTCGCGGCGCTCGAACACCGTCATCTTGCAGAATTTGGCGATGTTGTCCATCCCGGCATTGGTCCGGGAATCCGAGGCGAAGATCATGCCCTTGTCGAGCATCACACCAATGCAATAAGTCATACCGCGAGCCTACCAGTGTTTTGACGGGTTCGCGATTCCCGCTTGACGACGCGGTGAATTACAGGCGTCCCATGAGAAACAGCACGACCACGATCAACAGCACGGTGCCCACGATCCCGCTGGGGCCATAGCCCCACGAGCGGGCATGCGGCCATGTCGGAAGCACGCCGACAAGGACGAGGATCAGAACGACCAGGAGGACGGTTCCAAGCATGATTTGCTCCAGATTTTGACTGCGCCACCGTTGCGCGCGCAGCGCGATCGATGCGCGTCGCCCGGCAGACACGGTGCAAGACTATGGGAAGGCGGCCGGTCAGTCTGTCTGGTACCGCACACAACATGACCAGGGTCCGCCGGAGGCGCGGGACCGTTGCTTCACGTTCGCCTCGCGAGCGATCCGTGATGGCTCGCTGCGACGCCGACCCATGCCGTCAAGGCCACCCGCCGCTCTACAGCGGGTCGCCCTTGAAATGCTTTTCGAACGCGGTGACCTGCAATTCCGCTTGCTCCCGGCTGATGCAATCCGTGGTGCATACGGCATCCACCAGCTGGCCGTGCTCGCGTGTCCTGGCGAAATAGCGCTCGGCGGCCGCGTGGACAAATTTGCTTTGAACAGGCCCGGCGGAGGGGCTTGTGGGAGGTGGGGTGACCGTTCGATACACGATGGCTTCCTGATTGGTTGTACTGTGCGGGGCCGCCGTGACGGCATCGACCGGGTCGATTCGTTCGTTCACAACGGACAAAGCCAAAGGACATGCGTTGCAAAAAACATGGATTCTCCAGGTGAGAGCGCACGATAGGCGGCGTGCCGATGCGTGTCTGTGTGATGCCGCACGTACGATGCCAGGCGGCTCCCGCGGCTGCCGTGGAAGGGTGGCGGCCGACGGCCAAGGGTCGGGGAACTATGGGAATCGTCCTACAGACGGGCCGGAGGGTTGCCGCTAGAGTCAGGGCCGGTAACACGCCGGAAATTCCATTGCACAGGAGCATTCATGATCAAGAAAGCATGGGCGGTCTGGAAAGGCGGACTCAAGGATGGCATCGGCACCATTTCCACCGAGACGGGGGTCCTCGATGAGGCGCCCTACGGATTCAAGGCGCGCTTCGAAAACGGCAAGGGCACCAATCCCGAGGAGCTGATCGGCGCTGCCCACGCCGGCTGCTTTTCGATGGCGTTGTCGCTGATGCTGGGCGAGGCCGGGTTGACGGCCGACAAGATTGAGACGCACGCGGACGTGACGCTCGAAAAAGTGGGCGACGCTTTTGCCATCACCTCGAGCCACCTTACTGTCACGGCGATCATTCCCGGCGCCGACGATGCCAAGTTCCAGGAAATCGCCAACAAGGCCAAGGTCGGTTGCCCGGTGTCGAAGTTACTGAAGGCGAATATCACGATGAATGCGTCACTGGCGACGTAAAGAGCCCGCAACGCGCGTGCCGGCAGGTTCAGGATGCGTCAAGGCAAGTCCTGATGCCGCCTTGACGACCAATCGCCATGCGCCATTGGTCGTGGGTCAACAGGTTGGACAGTCCGGCCGGGGTGCTCATTGCCCCGGCCGTTTTTTCCTGGCGTGCCGCCAAGCGCAGTCGTTTCCCGGCGCGGCGACCGGGGCGCCGCGCCGGTGATGCCGCAATAGTAAGATGCGAACGCACGCACGGCGGTTCGATCGGCGGACCGCGCGCCTGCCCATGAGGTGACGTCACGTGAGCAAGGTGGACCCCCGGCAATCCTGCCTGATCGTCATTTTCGGTGCGACGGGCGACCTGATGAATCGCAAGTTGCTGCCGGCGCTGTACCAATTGATGAACGACCGGCTGCTGCCCGCGCGCTGCCATATCCTGGGCGTGGGACGCGATGCCACGCTGACCGATGAGCGCTTTCGGCGGCAGGCGCGGGATGCACTGGAAAAGGCGGGTCTGGCGGACACGCAAAAACCGCGGCGCTGGTGCGATTCCTGCCTCCACTTTCAAGGTATTGGCGCGGGAACGGCTGCCGACTACGCGCAGCTGGGCGAGCGCATGGAGGCATTGGAACGCGCCGGCGGTTTGCGCGGCAATCGCATCCTGTACCTGGCGCTGCCGCCAGGCGCCTTTCCGGGGACGATCCAAGCGCTGGGGGAAAGTGGCCTCAATCGCAGCCGCGGCTGGACGCGTCTCGTGATCGAGAAACCCTTCGGCCGCGACCTCGCGTCCGCGCAGCAGCTCAACGCGCTGGTGCACCGCTATTTCGCGGAGGATCAGGTCTATCGCATCGATCACTACCTCGGCAAGGAGTCGGTGCAGAACCTGCTTGCATTTCGCTTTGGCAATGCCCTGTTCGAATCGGCCTGGAACCGCGATCACATCAGGAGCGTGCAGATTACGGTGGCCGAGGACCTTGGTATCGAACAGCGCGCGCGCTACTACGAGGACGCCGGCGCCTTGCGCGACATGGTGCAGAACCACCTGACGCAACTCCTGACCCTTACCGCGATGGAGGTGCCGGCCGCGTTCGAGGCCGACAGCATCCGCTTCGAAAAAGTCAAGGTGCTGCGCAGCGTCGCGCCGATCCGCGACGACGCAGTGGTGTTGGGGCAATATGAACCGGGCAAGGTGAAGCGCAGATCGCTAGCCGGATATCGACAGGAGCGCGGGGTGGCGCCGCAATCCGCGACCGAAACCTTTGTGGCGCTGCGACTCGAAATCGACAACTGGCGCTGGCAGGGCGTGCCGTTTTACCTTTGCACCGGCAAGCGCCTCGCCCGGCGCGTGACCGAGATCACGATCAAATTCCGCAGCCCACCTGTGGCGTTGTTCCGCTCGTTCGACGGCTGCCCGACGCGGTCCAACGTGTTGGTGATCAGGCTGCAGCCGGATGAGGGCTTCGACCTGTCGTTCGAGGTGAAATCGCCGAGCGATCGGTTCACGCTGCAGACGCAGCACATGGACTTCCGGTACGCCGAGGCCTTTGGCGAATCCCTGTCCGCCGGCTATGAAACGCTGCTGCGCGATGTCGTGGAGGGCGATCTCACGTTGTTCGTGCACGGCGATGAGGCGGAAGCCGCATGGCGCCTCTTCACGCCGCTCCTCGATCGGCGCTGGCCGCTGCATGGCTATACGGCCGGCAGCACGGGTCCGGCCGCAGCGGCGGCATTGATGCGACCCGCGACGTAGTCCCGGCCGGCGCTTTACGCTCCAAGGCGATCGGCCGTAGGTGCGCTGACGCACAGACTGTGCGCAGGGGTATCGCTAAATTGCACGCGGGTCCATCCACGGAGACAGGCATGAATGCAGTGAAGCTGGTGGGAATCGTGTTGATCGTTGGCGGCATCCTTGCCCTGGCATATGGCGGCTTCACCTACACGAAGGAGACGCATGAAACCAAGATCGGACCGTTAACGCTGTCGGTCAGCGACAAGGAGACGGTCAATGTTCCGATCTGGGCCGGCATCGGCGCGATCGTGGCGGGTGGATTGCTGCTGGTCGTTGGCGGCAAGCGGGCCTGACCCGCAAGGCCGGCGGCCCGCGGTCAATGCTGCGCAGCCTGCCGGAATGCAATGACCGGAACGCGGGCGGTCGTGGCGTCCCGGTGGTGCCGGACGTCGGACAGCAGGCGCGTCAGCTCTTTCTTCACGACGCCGTAGCATTCGCAGGCATGCGCTTCGAGACCGGGCCGCTCGAGCACCGAAATGTGCCCGCGCCGATAGCTGATCAGGCCGGCGCGCTGCAGGTTGCCGGCGGCCTCGGTGATGCCTTCACGACGTACGCCCAGCGCGCTGGCGATCAGGTCCTGCGTCATCACCAGTTCATTCGAAGGCAGTCGATCGAGCGTCAGCAACAGCCAGCGCGATAACTGTTGCTGAATCGAGTGATGTCGGTTGCACGCCGCGGTCTGGCACATCTGCGTGACCAATGCCTGCGTGTACCTTAGCAACAGGCGCTGCATCAGCCCGCCGCGATTGAACTCCTCCTTCAGCACTTTGCCTGACAGCCGATAGCCGTGCCCCGCCGTTTGCACGACTGCCGAGCTGGGCGTGGTGTCGCCACCCATGAACAAGGCGATGCCCAGCACGCCTTCGTTGCCTACGCCCGCAATCTCCGCCGACAGGCCGGACTCGATGATGTAGAGCATCGACACGATGGCCGTCGTGGGGAAGTAGACATGCCGCAGCTGGCCGCCGGGTTCGTAGAGCGTTTCGCCGAGCATCATGGGGACCACTTCCAAGTGCGGCAGCACGCGTTCGAATTCCGCCATCGGCAGCGCGGCGAGCAGGTGGTTCTGGTTGGGGTCGTGCGATGTCGTCATGATGGGCATGCGCGCTAGTGGCTGGCCGCGAGTTCAACGCCGATGCCCCGATAACCGGTGAAGCGCCCTGAGCGGTCGAACATCGGCTCGCCGCTCACCCGATAACGTTGCCGGGAGCCGTCGCCGTTGACGCGGCTGAACAGGAAATCGAGAAACGGCTGTCGCGCATTGATCTTCGCGTGCAGCGCATCGCGCTCCGCTTCATTCCAGCCGGCCATGGTGTTGATGGTGCCTTCGCCGTCCAAGCCATCGACCCGAATCCCCAGCATTTCCAGTACCGGGCCGGAAACCTTGGTGAAGTTGCCCATGTTGTCCTGTTCCCAGTACCAATCCGAGGCAAGCTCGGCGAGGCTCTGGAAGCGCGCCTCGCTTTCGCGCAGCTCGGCGGTGCGTTCCTGCACCGTTCGGGCCAGGACGTCGTTGGATTTTTCGAGCGCCTTGTACAACAGTCGCACTTCCAGCATGTTGAAGATGCGCGTCCTGACCTCGATCAGGTCGAAGGGCTTGCTGATGAAATCCTTCGCACCGGCCTGCAGCGCCCGCAGCTTGTGCCCGGGCTGCGCGGTCAACACGATGACCGGAAGATAACTTTCGGTAGCGTTGGTCTTGAGCCCTGCCATCACCTGGAATCCGTCCAGCACCGGCATCTGCAGGTCAAGCAGGATCAGGTCGTAGCGATGCTTGCGATGCAGTGCGCAAACGTCCTGCGGATTCATGGTCGAGGCCACCTGGGTGTAGCCTGTATCGCGCAGCAATTCCTCGAGCAGGATGACATTGGAATCCTGATCGTCGACGATCAGGATGCTTGCCCCGAGGACGTCTGCGGACGTGATCATCATTTGAGCGTTCCGGTGGTCGCTTGCGCGAATTGCAAGGCGTCGTCGAGCGTGTCCATGAATTCGTTCACCTTGATCGGCTTGGTCAGGTAGCGGAAGAATCCTGCTTCAAGGCCGACCTTGATGTCGCGCGGAATTGCATTGGCGCTGAGCGCGATCACCGGGATATTCGTGGTCGACGGATCGGCGGCCAGTAACTTCATGGCCTTGATCCCGGTGATCCCTGGCAGGTTGATGTCCATCAGGATCACGTCCGGCTTCTCCATGCGGGCGATCGCGACGCCGGTGATGCCGTCGAGAGCGGTCAGCATGCGCAGATCGCCACGGCGCGTGATGAGATCCTCGACCAGCATCAGGTTGGCAGGGTTGTCCTCGACGTAGAGCAGCGTGCGCGCTGCCGTGTTGGCATCGATGTGGGTCCCGGCGATGGGAGCGGCCACGTCCGCCAGCGATTGCCGCTCCGCCGTCTGGTCCATCTCGATCCAGAAGCTGCTGCCTGCGCCCACGGTGCTTTCGACGCCGATGACGCCGCCCATGCTTTCGATCAGGCGTTTGCAAACGACGAGACCGATGCCGGTGCCTTCTTCCACGCTGGCCGCCCGCCCGAGACGATTGAATGGCTGGAACAGCTGCGCCAGCTGGCCCGGCGTCAGCCCTTCGCCGCTGTCCCGGATGCAGATGCGGATGCGCGCTGACGGTGTCGCGGTGCAGTCCACGACGACGGTGCCACCCAGCCGGTTGTACTTGATTGCATTGGACAGCAGGTTGATCAGCACCTGCTTGACCCGCGTCCGGTCAGCCTTGACGAAGTGCGGAGCGTCGAAGTGCGGAAACGACACGTTGATGTCGCGCTTGTGGGCCTGCGGCTCGACCATGGACTGGCACTCGCCGATGACTTCCGCGAGCGAGATTGGCTCGAGCGAGAGCAGCAGCTTCCCGGACTCGATCAGTGCGAGGTCCAGAATTTCGTTGATCAGGTCGAGGAGGTACCACCCGGCCTTGAGGATCTGGTCGAGGCTTCGCTTCTGCGAAGGTGTCGGTGTCGGCGTCCCGGAATCCATCAGTTGCGCGAAGCCCAGGATGGCCGACAGCGGCGTGCGCAATTCGTGGCTCATGCTGGACAGGAAATCCGACTTGGCCAGGTTGGCATTCTCGGCCGCGGCCATGGCGCGCTGCAATTTCATCTCGACCTGCTTGCGCACCGAATTGTCGGTGCCGATCAGCAGGTAGCCGATGATGCCGTCGGCGTCGTCGCGCAGGGCGGTGATCGACACGATGGCCGGAAACCGGCTGCCATCCTTGCAGATGTAGGTCAGCTCGTAGTTGTCTTCGATGCCGCGCGATGCCTTGAATGCCAGCGCCTCGAAGCCGGGGGCGATGGTGGTGCCGAGTTCGGCGCTCAACGCGCGTGCGCGCGCGCTGACTTCCGCCGGGTCATGGATATCGCTGGGATTGATCCGGTTGACCACCTCGGCGGCCTGGTAGCCCAGCATGCGCTCGGCGCCGACGTTGAACAGCTGGATGATGCCCTTTTCATCGGTGGCGATGATCGAGAAATTCGCGCTGGTGAGGATGGCATTCTGCAGCGCGCCGGTCTTGAGGAGTGCCTCCTGGCGGCGAACTTCGGTGATGCGGGCGGACTTGACGACCTCATCGACGGTGACGGGTTCGCTGCCTGATGCGGACATGGACGGCCTTCACTTGGGGCGTGCGGCGACAAAGAGACGGCGCCCGCAGCATCCGGGAATCGCCGGCAGGGTTCCGTCAAATCGGTCGATTGTCGCGAGGTGATGGCCCTGCGTCTGTACGCAACCGCACATAGCGAGGCGCTTTCAACCTCGAATTGCACCCCAAAGCGTCCACCGGACGCATTCTTTCCGACCTGCCCATGGACGAAGGCCGATGCTGGTGCATCGGCCTTCGTCCAGGTTTCCGCGCCGTGCGGCCCGGCGCGTCTAGCCCCTCGGTTTGCGATTGTCGTCCCGCTTCAGCTCGTCCGTATCCTTCTTCTTGTCGTCCGGCTTGTCGGCACCTTGCTGCGGGTCGGCACCTCGCGGCGCCCGGGCTCCAGCCGGTGGCTGCGCTGGCGGTGATGCGTTGGGCCCCGCCGCGGGTTGCGGAGGCCTTGCCGACTGCGCTTGCGGCACCGGTGCTGGTGGAGCGGGTTGTGGCGCGCTGTTACGGGACTCCGGCGCGCGCTGCGGCTGTGGTGCCGGCGTAACAGCAGGCTGTCCGCGCTGCGGCGGCCCGTTGCCGCGTTGTTCGGCATTCCCACGCTGTTCGGTATTGCCACGTTGAGCGGCATTGCCGCGCTGCTCCACTGGATTGGCGACGGGCGCTTGGCGCCCGTCAGGCGCTGGCGCGGCTTGCCGCGGTGCCGGCGCGGGCGCCGGGGCGACGGCCTGCGGTGGTGGCGCAACCGGTTGCGGCGCCGCCTGCGGGTTGCCGGGCGGGGGTGCGCTGGATTGCCCGCGCTGACCGTTGTTGCCGCGCTGTCCATCGTTGCCTCGCTGATCCTGCCTCCCGCGCTGATCCGGTACGTTGACCGATTGGGGTGGCGCAGCGTTGACTGGCGGCGAAGCACGTACCGGCGCCTGTGCTGAGTCGGTTGCCGGTTTCGGCGCGGATGCCGCAGACGCGGGCTGCTGCCCATTGGGCTTGCGGTCATCCGATCGGCCGCGGCTGTCGCCCGGACGTCCGACGGGTCCCACGGCCGGTGGCACCGCCGTCGGCGCCGCGACCTGCTGAGGCGCGACCACGCGGACCACGGGTGCCTCGGCGGCTGCCGCGGGCCGCAATTGACGGCGCGCAGCGTCATCCAGGGGTTGGCCCGGCTTGATGGCTAGTTGTTGCTGCTGGGCCGCGAAGCCTGCAGTGGCCGCGGGGGGGGCCGACCGGGCAACGACCGCACGTTCGAACGTGCGCTGGGGCGGTTGGTCGCCGGCACGGGCGGCGCCGCGCACGCTGCGTTCCGTCGGTGCCACCGCCGGCATCATCGCCACCGGCGCGGCGCGAACCATTTCCTGCGATACGCGCACCGTCGATCGGGATACCGGTTGCGACTGCACGAACACGGTTGTAGGCACTGCGACAACGGCACCGGGCACGCGCTGATTGGCATAGACGACGTTGGTTACATTGGTGTTGTTGTAGTAATTGTTGATGACGGTGTTGTTGATGACGGTGTTGCTGCGGTTCACGTTCTCGAAGTAACCGCGGCTGACTGCGTAGGACGGTCGGTAGACATCGCGCGGGCCAAGGGGAAACCAAGCGACGCCCCCCACGTTGCCGCTGGAAATGGATAGCTGGAAGTTGCTGCCGCCGACAAAGGCCACCAGCGCCGGCGCGTAGTACGCGTTGCTGCGGACGGGGCCGGGCACCCAGCCCCATGTGCCGCCGAGATTGGCCCAGCGGCCGTAGTGCGATACCGCGAACCCCCAGGGCGCGTCATCAACCCACGTCCAGCCCCACGGGTCGACCCATGCCCAATGCCCGTCGCGATAAGGTGCCCAGCCTGCGGCCACGCGGGTGGGAATCCAGACATTGCCGTAGGACGGGTCCACGCGCCACGTGCCATTGGCGTCGAGATCCTGGTAGCCAACCACATCCTGCGACACGAAGCGCGCCGAAGCCGACGTCTCGTAGCTGCGATCGCGCGCGCTGGCCCAGCGGTCGAATTCGTCATAGCGAGGCATGTCGACATAGTCGTACTCGCGCAGCCCGATACCGGTGAACCGATACGGCTGCCGTGAATCGATCCGGTAGGACGCACCTTCGCCGTAGACGTCGCCCTGGCCCTTGCGAATGACAATCGTGGTGGCGCTGCCGTCAGGCTCCACTTCGATCCGGTAGTCGCCGGGTTGACGCACGGTGAAGGCAAGGTTCGGCGTGTCGATCTCGAACAGCTGGTCGGGGTCGAGGCGGCGGACCCGGATGCCGAGCGTTCCCTGTGTGAGCTGCAACTGCGTGATCTCATTGTCGAGATTGAGCACGGACAAGCCGGTGCCGGAATTCATCCGGATCATTGCGCCGCCCACCTGGATTTCGGCGCGCGCGCCGTTGTCCGCCCACAAGCGATCGCCGGTCGTGAGCGGACGATTGATCGTCGATTGGATCCAGTCGTTTTCGCCAGCGGGCGAGAAACTCACCGCGCCATTGATGTAACCAAGTCGCGCGACACGCGACGGCGGGTCCGCGCTGACGACACTGCCGAAGGTCATCAGTGCAATGCCCAGGGCCAGCGTGGCCGTGCGCAACTTGAAATATTGGATAGGCATGGAGTTCCCTTGTGTCATTGGTGCGTGCGCAGCGTTGAAGAACATCACCAGCGCGAGGCCGCGTGGTGAGTGCGCTACGTCAACAACGGAGCAACGACGATATTCGTTGACCGCGTGAGCCATCATGACGCTGCATGCCATTGGTCGTCAGCGCGCGCACACGCCGTTGTCCTGTAGGACATCGTCTCGACGTGGCCACGGCGAAACACTCTTTGTGTGTTATCGAACGGAAGTATCTGCAGGCGCCTGCTACGCTCGTCGCGTGTCCACGTGCCGCTGCCGGAATTGATTGCACGGCCTCACCGCGACGAAGAGGAATGCCGGTTTGGATGCAAGCAAGCGGACACTCCACGCACGATTGCGCGCAATGACGGCGCCGTTTCGCCGCCCCCCGACGCTTGATCGGTACGCCGAGAAAGAGCCGCCGCTGCGCGCGAGCTCTTCAGCGCCGATCAGATGGAGCAGCACGGCAGGAAGCTCGCCCTTGCGCACCGGCTGGCGCTCCGGCGCGTGCCCGATCAGCTTCTCACGCGACTCGCCGAAAACGAGGCAATTCTCGTCGACGTCTGTGCACTGCTCAATTCGGTGGTGGCTGCCAGCCGTCGCGTGACGCCGGCGGCCGAATGGCTTCTCGACAATTTTTATCTGGTCGAAGAGCAGATTCGAACGGCCAAGCGGCATCTCCCCAAAGGCTACAGTCGCGAGCTCCCGCGACTTGCGCAAGGTCCTTCCGTCGGCTTGCCGCGGGTCTACGACCTCGCGTTCGAGGCGATCGCGCACGGCGACTGCATTGTCGATGCGGCGAGCCTGGCGCGCTTTGTCGCGGCCTACCAGACCGTGGCGCCGCTCAAGCTGGGTGAGCTGTGGGCCATTCCCATCATGTTGCGGCTGGCGTTGATCGGCTCGATCCGCCTTTCGATCATTCCGATCTCGATCCCGGCTGCATCCGCGGCTACGTCCCGGGCGTGCGCGAGAACGGCGGCCAGTACACGCATGGCGCCATCTGGGCCTTCGCCACCCTCGGCGAGCGCGAAGGCGCATGGGAGCTGATGCGCATGATCAATCCGGTCAACCATGCGCTGACACCGGAAGGTGTTGCCACGTACAAGGTCGAACCTTATGTAGTTGCGGCGGATGTCTACGCACTGGCGCCGCACATCGCGCGGGGTGGATGGAACTGGTACACGGGTTCCGCGGGCTGGATGTACCGGCTCATCACGGAATCGTTGCTCGGGTTCACGCGCGAGAACAATCGGCTGCGCATTGTGCCGTGCCTGCGCGCCGACTGGAAGGCGTTCTCCCTGCGCTACCGGTATGGCGACACGATCTACGTGATCGCCATCGCGCAGGTCATGGCCGGACCCGGGGAAAAAATCGGTGTGTGGTGGTTGACGCTGGATGGCGAGGCGCAACCGGGCGACGGGGTGCCGCTGGTCGACGATCACGTCACGCATCAGGTGCAAATCGAGATTGGCGCACTGGCGAAGTAGCGGCAAGCGCTGCGACGTCAGGCCCGCGTGACAGCGCGACGCGTATCGCTCCCACGAAGCAACAGCTCTTCCCTCGTGAGTTGGACGAAAAAAGGCCCCGAACGTGATCGTGATCCGGGGCCTGCATCCGTCGTTTGCTCTCGAATCCGAAAGCGCGTGGTGGGTGCATCGGCACTATGGGGGAATTTTCTGTGCCGTTCCGTGCGTCGCCGCACAGTAGGCCCGAAATGTCGGCAACAGCGTCCCGGTCGCGGCCCTTGGCCGCAATGGTGGACTGCCTTGATTGAGGCCCGCGGCGTTATGTGCGCCACCGCACGCAAGGAGTAGGCGAAAGGTCTAGAATGGTCATGCAATCAATCGATAAACAATCACCGCACCGGGCTGGCATGTCCGATGGCTCTCAACAAGGTGCAGCGTATGCCCGCGACATCTCTCCACGATCCGCACCAGAATCACCTTCTGAGCGCCCTCCCGGCCGAGGACTTCGACCGGCTATCGTCGCATCTGGAGCTGATCCCAATGCAGCTCGGCGATGTTCTTTATGAATCCGGGGACAAGCTGCGGCATGTTTATTTTCCCACCACGTGCATCGTGTCGTTGCTGTACGTGATGGAGGATGGGGCTTCCGCCGAAATCGCGGTCGTGGGCAACGAGGGCATCCTTGGCATTTCATTGTTCATGGGAGGGGACAGCACGCCCAGCCGCGCCATTGTGCAAAGCGCGGGCTTTGCCTATCGCCTCAAGGCCGAATTGCTCAAATCCGAGTTCGGGCGTTTCGGCCCCACCATGCACCTGTTGCTGCGCTATACGCAGGCGCTGATCACCCAGATGGCGCAGACCGCGGTCTGCAACCGGCACCATTCGGTCGACCAGCAACTGTGCCGGTGGCTGTTGCTGAGCCTCGACCGGCTGCCGACCAACGAGCTCTCAATGACGCAGGAGCTGATCGCCAACATGCTGGGCGTGCGCCGCGAAGGCGTCACCGAGGCGGCCGGCAAGCTGCAGGATGCCGGCCTCATCCGCTACAGCCGGGGCAGGATCACCGTATTGGACCGCGTGGGGCTGGAGAGGCTGTCCTGCGAGTGCTATCAGGTCGTCAAGGCCGAGTTCGACCGGCTGCTGCCCTACGTTGCCGTCTAGCGGACGGCCGGCGCCACCGCCTCCCGCCGTCGGGCCGGCGCGTGGTCACTATGTGCGCTGCCGCTCAGACAAGGCGTGGCAGATCGCCGTAGTCTCATCCGTTCGCGGTTGGTGAAGCTGCGGGTCAACGTTGCGCATCGGGCATCGGAATTGCGTTCCAATTCTCCCGATGGCGGCACACCGGCTTCACCGCCCCGCAGGGAGAGTGACGGTGCCGCCGAACCAACGCACTCCAGGCTTCAATCGACTGCTCAATGCGCTGCCCGAGCGGGACCGGCGCGGCGTGCTGGACGCGATGCGAATCCGTCGAGTTGGCGTTTGCCGACGTTCTGTACGCGCCGGGCATGCCCTTTGCGCATGCGTATTTCCCCACCGCCAGCTTCATTTCGCTGATCATGCCGGTCGACGCCATGTCGTCGCTGGAAGTCGGCTTGATTGGCGACGAGGGCATGTTCGGAATTTCGCTGGCACTGGGTGTCGATGATTCGCCGATGCGGGCCGTGGTGCAGGGCGCCGGCACGGCGTTGCGGATGGAGTCTGCGACGTTCGTCCGCCAGCTTGCCCGGTGCGACGCGCTGCATCGGGTGGTCGGCCGCTATATCGCCTTCCAGCTGGGGCAGCTCGCGCAGACGGCGGCCTGCACGCGTTTTCACGTGGTCGAGGCGCGCCTCGCGCGCTGGCTGTTGATGACGCAGGATCGCGCGCACGCCGACACCTTTCACGTCACGCAGGAATTCCTGGCGCTGATGCTGGGCGTCCGCCGCGTTGGCGTGACCAAGGCGGCCAGTTCCCTGCAGCGCGCCGGCCTCATTCGTTACAGCCGCGGCGACATGACCGTGCTGGAACGACGCGGATTGAAGGCCGCGTCGTGTGAATGCTACAAGGCAGATCGGGACTCGTACCATCGTATCCTGGGCTAGCGCATTTTTTGCCCGGCCCTTTTGCCGGCCCGCACATCCGCATTTCAACCCGCAAGGACATCAGTGAAACGAATCACGCGCAGTGCGTCGGGCAATCCTTTTCTCGCATGGACGGACCTGGCCTGGAAAATCGGCGAAATGTCGCTCGCCTCCGCGGAGGTGATCGCCCACCGCACGACCCGCATGGCCGCGGCCGGGCCCAACCCCAATGCGCGCGACCAGCAGGAATTTACCCGCATGGGACAGGAAAAAATCGATGCCGCCACCGAATCGGCGCAAGCCATGGGTTTGGAATTGCTGAACATGAACCTCAGGTTCGGCGCGCAGGTGTTTCGCCAAATGGTCACCGGCGGGGCCGCGATGGTGGCCCTGGCATCCAGCCGCGATGCCGGACAATTCGTGACGCGCCAGGCAAAGCTGGCGCAGGCGATGGCGCAGTCGGCGGCGACGGCAGACGGCAATGTCCCGCTCGACGGCTCGACTCGCGGCGCATGGCTTGAAGCCCATTCACGCGCGCGCCACCGCGAACGCGCGCCGCCTCGGCAGGCGCTGACCAGACGATGCGCCAGGTCTGAGGCGCGTCGGGTGGGCAAAGTCGCGGGCGAGGCCTCAGTGTCGGGCCGCAGACGCGGTCTGCGTCGCCACGCGCCAGATGGCATTGCCGACATCGTCGGCGACGAGCAGGGCTCCTCTGCCGTCCATCGCCACACCCACCGGGCGCCCCATCGCGTCGTCCTGTGCATTGAGAAAGCCCGTGAGCACGGGCTGCGGCAGCCCGGTCGGCTTGCCATCGACGAAGGCAACGAAGAATACGCCATAGCCCGACTTCGGCTTTCGGTTCCAGGACCCGTGTTCGCCGATGAAGGCACCGCTGCGGAATCGATCGGGCAGCGTCGTCGACGTGTTGAACGCCAGCCCCAGCGGCGCGACGTGCGAACCGAGCGCGAAGTCGGGCGCTTTGGCGATGGCGACGAGATCGGGACGCGGCGGCTGTACACGCGTGTCCACGTGCTGGCCGAAGTAGCTGTACGGCCATCCATAGAACTCGCCGTCGTCGACGGAGGTCAGGTAGTCAGGCACGAGGTCGTTGCCCAGTTCATCGCGTTCGTTGACCACGGTCCACAGACGCCCGGTCTGCGGCTCCCAGCCAAGTCCATTGGCGTTGCGCAGGCCGGACGCGAAGATGCGGGAGGTGCGGGCGCGTGGATCCACTTCGAGAATGGTCGCGCGCAGCGCCTCGGCTTCGATGCCGTTTTCCGCGACGTTGCTGTTCGAGCCGACGGTGACATAGAGGCGCGTGCCGTCGGCGCTCGCGATCACGTTTTTCGTCCAGTGGTGGTTGATGTCGCCGGCCGGCAGCGGCACGACGACTTCACCGGGCGTGTCGATGCGGGTCTGTCCTGCTTGATAGGGAAACTGCACGAGAGCGTCGGTATTCGCGACATAGAGCACATCGCCCACCAGCGCCATGCCGAACGGCGAGCGCAGTCCTTCGATGAAGACATGCACGGGTCTCGGCAACACCGTCGCCGTCGGTGTCGCGCAGCAAGGTGATGCGATTGGCGCTGGGCACGCCGGCGCCCGCCCACCCCATCACCAGCTTCATCACCCAGCCGCGCAGTCCGCCGTCGTTCTTTTTCGGCGGCGCGTTGGACTCGGCCACCAGCACGTCACCATTGGGCAGCGTGTAGATCCAGCGTGGATGGTCGAGTCCCGTGGCGAACGCATTGACGGCCAGTCCGGCCGCCGCCGTGGGCCTGCCGCCATCGGGCCACCCGACGGCCGGTGCAATGGACACCGTGGGCACCAGGCGGTGCGCCGGAGCCGGCAGTTGCGGTGACGGACCCATGCCGAGCGTCGGCGCGAGCGGCGACGTATCCGCGCATGCGCCCAACAGAAGACACAGCACGACCGCGATGCCATTGCGCGAGTGCCTTCGACTGCGCCGGGTTGGCGGCCGCATGGCCGCGACGCGTTCGTCCGGACCCATGGCAGGAGCGCTCAACGCACGGCCCATCATTTTTGTGGCGGCACGATCCAGTGCGGCGTGCTGGTCGGATCGAAATCCGTCCAGCGGCCGCCCAGCCAGTTGCCCGTCGCTTGTTCGATCGATGTTGCATGGGTGCCGCGCAGCGTTTGCTCGACCCTGGACGAGATGCGCTCGTCGGCGACCGCGACGGCCACGCGCACGCCCGCCGGACGCGTCGACGTTTCGCCTTCCGGTGCAGGGTGCGGCTCGTCACCCAGGTTGGAGACTGCGCCCGCGAAGGATCCTGTATAGGCGCCCACCGCGAGGCCGGCCGCCGCGGCAAACGGCCCGACCACCGGAATGGCCGCGGCGCCGAGGGCCAGTCCCGCGGCGGCACCCATTGCGGCACCGGTCAGCGCGCCGCTGCCGCCTTCGTGTGCATTGCGATCCTCGTCTTCGTCGCCGCCAATCGGAAGGACGTCGTGTTGTCCGGGGGCGTTGAGATGAAATCGTTCGATGGCCTGGGCGCTGATGCCTTCGGCCCGAAGCGCCGCGATGGCCGCATCGGCGGTTGCAAAATCGTCGTACTGTCCAATCAGAATCGATGTCATGACGGGCGCCTCGCATTCGTTGAATGGGGAGCGCCCATTGTGCGGCGGCGGTGATGGCGCGTCGGTCGTTGAAACGACCGATTCGATGCGGGACATATCCTACAACCGGCCGCGACGTTCGTCCGATGCTAGGCGTGGCGCATTCGGACTAAATTGCATTACGTCCACATTCCGACGAACAAGGAACCACAATGCACAACGTCAACCGTTCGATTCTGATTGCCGCCCTGGCCCTTGGCGCCACCGCCGCCAGTGCGCAAGTCACCTTCTACGACAAGGAAGGATTCCGCGGCAGGACCTTCACCACTGATCGGGAGGTCACCAACTTCGCTCGCTACGGATTCAACGACGCGGCATCGTCGGCGGTGGTCACGCGCGGTCGCTGGGAAGTCTGCACGGACGAACAGTTCGGCGGCGAATGCCGCCTGCTGCAACCGGGCAGCTACGATTCGCTGCGCGGCATGGGCCTCGGCAACCGCGTATCGTCCGTCCGTCCGGCGGGCAAGATGCGCAACGTCGTGGCGGCGCCGCCACCGCTGCCGGCACCCAACTATGAATATCGCGCGCGACCCAACGAGCGCCTCTACGAGGTGCAGGTGACGTCGGCCCATGCGGTATTTGGCGCACCTGAACAGCGCTGCTGGGTTGAACGCCAGCAGGTGCAGGCGCCGCAGAACAACGTCAACGTGCCCGGCGCCATCATCGGCGGCATCCTGGGCGGCGTCCTCGGTCACCAGATCGGCGGCGGTCGCGGGCAGGACGTTGCAACAGGCGTCGGCGCCGTGGGCGGCGCAGTGGTGGGTGCCAACGTCGGCACCAACGGTGGCTCGTCGAGCTACAGCCAGAACGTGCAGAAATGCGCCGATGTGCCGGGCTCGGGCACGCCTGCCTACTGGGATGTGAGCTACTTCTTCAATGGCCAGCCGCATCGCGTCCAACTGGCCAGCGCACCGGGTCCGACGATCACCGTCAATCGCAAGGGCGAGCCGCGCGGCTAGGTCGTCAGGACGCGAGGAATGCGCGCACCGGCGGCAGCGATGCCGCTGGTGCCTCCTCGAACGGCACGTGCCCGAGTGCCGGGAATATCACCAGCTTGCTGGCGGGGATGAGGCGCAGATAGTCCTGGGCGTTGGCGATCGGGATCATCGCGTCCTTTTCGCCCCACACCAGCAAGGTGGGCGCTTCGATCTTGGCCAGCCATGGCGCCGGTGGCGCGAGCACCGTCTGCTCCGTGCGCGCGATGACGGCAGCGCGCACGCCGGGAGCGAGCATGAGATCGTAGTACCGGCCCAGGACATCGTCGCGCAGCTGCGAGGCGTCGCCGTAGGCGGGAGCAAGATTCATCCGCAGCATCGCCTTCGGCAGCACCCACGGCAGCAAACGGAACAGGGTCGGAATGGCAGGTGCCTTCCCGTACGCGAAGCCCGGGCTGGCAAAGCCGTCCGGCGCAATCAGTACCAGCTTGTGGACGCGGTCCGGATATTGCGCCGCGAATCGCCAGGCGATGCGGCCGCCGATGGAATTACCGATCACGCTGGCGCGTTGCACGCCCAGCGTGTCCAGCAGCGCGGCGATCATGCGCGTGGCCCGCTCATCCGTGTAATCGTTCCTCGGGTCCGCCCCGGTGAGTCCGGAGCCGGGCAGGTCGAAGCGGATCACGCGATGATCGGTTGCCAACGCTTGCGCCCATGGCTCCCACGTGTGCAGGCTGGAGCCGAAGCCGTGCAGCATCAGTACCGCAGGCGCGTCCCTTCGACCGCTGTCGCGCACGTGCAGGCGGATACCGTCCACGTCGACATACATGCTCTGCGCATCGAAGTACTTCGCTTCGAGCGACGCCTTGGGTCGATCGGGCGTCCACAGCCAGAAGCCGCACCCGGCGAGCGCCGCGGCCAGCATGCCCAGCGTTATCGTTGTCACCAATTTCATGTCGTCCCGTCGAGATGCATGGCGGAATCGGAACGCACTGTTCCGGGCCACCAAGGGTACCGCTACGCGGGACCATTGGAAGTGGACACTGCGATGGACCGTGCGGCAGGTTACCGGCCTGGGCGAGGCTGCAGCCTCGCTGGTGTATCACGCGCCGCTGAGTCCGCCCCTATCGCGTCAGCGGGAGGCTCATGCGTGCTTCGCCACGCGGCGCGCAATATCCAGGAAATGGTCCGCCGGCGGGGTGGCAGCGCCGGCCACCTTGGCCAGGTCGTCCCAGCGGCGCAAGCGCATCGCATCCTCGGCATAGGGCCTGGCGCGGAATTGCTCGGCCTCGCCGGTGGTGTAGACACCACCCTGCAGCTGGAGACTGCGCCGCGAATCCTCCGACAATCCGTCGAAATAGTCCTGCTCCAGCGCGCACAGCGCACGCTTGGCATCAACGTGCAACCGGATCGGCTCGAGCACGTCATCGCCGAACGTGCCGCGCAGGAACGGAATCGCGAAATACTGATGGGTGTCGTCGATGCCGCGCGCGGTGGGCGTTTCGCCCTGCAGGTTCAGCATGTGCCCCAGGTCGTGCAGGAACGTGGCGGTGATCAGCGCATCGGTGGCGCCGGCCTGCTCCGCGAGATGGCCGCCCTGCAGCGCATGCTCGAGCTGGGTGACCGGCTCGCCGGCATAGCCGAGGCTGCCGTGCTCGGCGAAGACGCGTTCGATGTCGGCGATGGTGAGAGACATTATCGGGGCTTGTCGGCGAGTTTGATGGCGGAGGCACCGCTTGCGGCGGCGCGCCGTTCGTTGGTCTTGAGGCGGCTCGAGCGGAGCTTGCCCGCCTGCTCGAGGATGGGGTAGGCGATCGAGCAAAGGTGCGAATTGATGCGCTTCATGTCGCTGATCACGTCGAGGTGGAGCGAACTGGTTTCGATGGCCTGCACCGATTGTCCCGAGAGGCGATCGAGATGCGTGGCGGCATAGGCGCGCTCGAGATCGCGGAAGCGCTCCTTCTCGGACAGCAGCAACTGGGCACTCTTGACGTCGCCGTTGATGAACACGTTGAGGCCGAGCTTGAGGTTGGCCACGAGGCGGCCGTGCAGGTCGCACAGTTCGGTGGTGCCGGCCTCGGAGAACGAGCGGTTGAGCAGGATCTTCTTCTCCTGCACGTCCTCGACTATACGTTCGATGATGTCGCCCACCTGCTCGAGATTGATGGTGAGCGAAATGATTTCGGTCCACCGGCGGCCTTCCTTGACGTCGAGTGCCTCGCGGCTGATCTGCGTCAGGTAGAACTTGACGGCGCTGTAGAGCTTGTCGACGTCGTCGTCGAGTCGCTGGACATTCTCGACCACGGCCTTGTTGTTGGTGCGCAGCACCTCCAGCATGCCGTTCAGCATCTGCTCGATCAGGTCGCCGATGCGCAGCGCCTCGCGCGCGGCGTTGGCGATGGCCAGCGCCGGCGTGGGCAATGCGGCCTCATCCAGATGCCGGGGCGTGGCCTGCACGTCAGCCGCCACGGTGTTGTCGGGAAACAGCTGCACGCACCACCGCGCGATCGCTTCGGTAAAAAAGATGAACAGCACCGCCATCGAAACGTTGAACAGCACGTGAAAATTGACGATCTGCCGCTGGGCCTCGGGCTGGAACGATGCCAGGAGCGGAAGCAGCCACGGCATGGCGAAGCCGAAGAGCGCGCAGCCGATCAGCTTGAACATCAGGTTGCCGAGCGCCACGCGGCGGCCAATGGGGTTGGTGGCGCTGGTGGCAAGCAGCACGAGCAAGCCGCTGCCCAGGTTGGCGCCCAATACGAAGCACAGCGCTACCGGCACGGCAATGACGCCGGCGGCGGCCAGCGCGGCGGTGAGCAGGACGATGGCGAGACTGGACCACGACAGCACGACGAACAGCGCGCCGATCAGCATGTCCAGCAGCACGTCGCCGGACACCGACGCGAAAAGCACCTTGACGCCCTGGGCCTGCACGATGGGTTGCGTGGCGGCCATGATCATCTGCAACGCGAGGATGATGAGACCGAGTCCGATCGCAACGCGGCCGATCTGGCCGGCGCGCGTGGTCTTGCGCGACAGGAAAAACACCACGCCGAAGAAGATCAGCAGGGGCGACAGCCAGGAGAGGTCGAGCGAGAAGACCTGCGCCATGATGCTGGTGCCGACATCGGCCCCCAGCATGATGGCCAGCGCGGGCGCCAGTGGAATCAGGTTGCGCGCCACGAACGAGCTGGTGATGAGCGCCGTGGCGGAGGACGACTGCACCAGGCCGGTGACGCCAAGGCCGGCGAAGAATGCCGAGAAGCGGTTGTCGACGCTGGCGGAGAGCACCCGCCGCAGGTCGGCACCCAGCACGCGCAGCATGCCAGTGCGCACGATATGCGTGCCCCAGATCAGCAGGGCCACGCTCGCGAACAGGTTCAGCAGCGTCTGCATGTCGCTTCGTTCACCCCCATGGCAGCGAGAAGGTCTTGAGATTGGTGAATGATTTGATCGCCTCCTGCACGCCTTCCTTGTAGCCCAGGCCGGAATCCTTGATGCCGCCGAAGGGCGTGAGTTCCAGGCGATATCCCGGTACCTCACGAACATTGACCGTCCCGACGTTCAATTCGTTCACGAAGCGCGTGATGTAGTCGAGGCGCTGCGTGCAGACGGCCGACGACAGCCCATACGCGGTGCCGTTGGAAATCGCGATGGCTTCCTCGATGCTGCGAAAGCGCAGCACCGGCGAGACCGGACCGAAGGTTTCCTGCTTCGCCACGGTCATGCTGAGATCGACATGGTCGAGGACCGTCGGCGAATACAGCGCGCCGACGCGGATGTTGCCGGCGAGCAGCTGCGCCCCCTGCGCGATGGCTTCGTTGACCCGCGTCTCGAACTGCGTCGCGGCAGCTTCGTCGATCACCGTGCCCATGTCCATGCTGTGATCCGACGGGTCGCCGAACTTCCACGCCCTGGTCCTCGCCACGAGCAATTCGACAAAGGGATTGGCGACGGCCTCGTGCACCAGGATCCGCTTGACGGCCGTGCAGCGCTGGCCGCTGTTCTTGTACGAACCCTGCGCCGCCAGCGTAGCGGCTTCCTCGAGGTCGGCATCCTCCATGACGATGATCGGATCGTTGCCGCCCAGTTCGAGCACCTGCCGCCGGTAGCCGGCCTTCGAGGCGATGTACTTCCCGACCGCGACGCCGCCCGTGAACGTGATGAGGTCCACATGTTCATTGGTGATCATCTCGTCCGCGATCTCGCGCGGATCGCCGGTGACGATCTGGAACATTTCCGGCGGCAACCCTGCCTCGTAGAGCACGTCGGCCAGCATGAAAGCGGACAGCGGCGTCTTTTCCGACGGCTTCAGCACCATTCGGTTGTTCGACGCGATGGAGGGCGCCACCTTGTGCGCCACCTGGTTCATCGGGTGATTGAAAGGCGTGATCGCGCTGATCACGCCCAGCAGCGGATCGCGCTGCGTGAAGATGCGCCGCTTCTTGCCGTGCGGCGTCAGGTCGCAGGAAAAGGACTGGCCGTCGTCGCGCAGCGCTTCATTGGCCGCGAAGTTGAGCACGTCGCACACGCGACCGACCTCGTACAGCGAATCCTTCTTGCACAGCCCCGATTCGCGGGTGATGAGGTCGGACGCCGCCTCGGTGCGCTCGCGCAGGATCGCGGCCGCCTTGTCCAGGATCGACGCCCGTTCGTAGCGGGACAGCTTCGACTTGAAATCGCGGCCGATCGCAAAGGCGCGGCGAATATCTTCCACGGTCGCCATCGGCGTCGTGCCGACCAGCTCGCCGTTCCACGGATTGAACACGTCGATGTTGCGCGCCGTGGTCACCTTGCGGCCGCCCAGGCGAAGGGTCTCGGCGACGAAATGGGCGCTGCGTGGCGGTGGCGTGATGGCGTTCATGGCGGCGGACTCGGTGGGCGGCGTGACAAGTGAAAAGAGGCTGCCATGGTGCGCCGCAAGGCGGACCGGGCAGCCGACGTTGTCACAATCCTGCAAACAAATGATTGTTGACAATCTACTAAACCCAGCCATACTGATTCCACCGCATCCCGGTGTCAAGCCCTTCGCCCAAAGCCATGAACCGCGCCAAGCCGATCCAGCCCGTTCCGCCCAACGCCCACGACACCGCGATTGCCGTGCTGCGCGAGCATTCGCTGACCACCCTCGTGCAGCGCGAGCTTGAACGGCAGATCGTATCCGGCGAACTCGAGGCCGGCGCAAAGCTGAACGAGGCCGAGATTGCCGGCGAATTGCGCGTGTCGCGCGGGCCGGTACGCGAAGCCTTCCGCGCGCTCGACCAGTCGGGGCTGGTGCGCACGGAAAAAAATCGCGGGGTGTTCGTACGCCAGGTCTCGCTGGAAGAAGCCTACGAAATCTACGAAGTGCGCGCCGCGCTCGACGGACTGATCGGACGGCTCGCGGCCAAGCGCATCCAGCCAGCGCAGCTGCAGCGGCTGCGCGAGATCGTCAAGCGCATGCACGCGGCCAGCCGCGCGCTCGATCCCGACGCGTACTACCCGCTGAACATCGAGTTCCATGAGGTGTTGGGCGAAGCCGCGGGCAACCAGGCGCTCCTTCTCAACTACCAGCGCATCGTCAATGAATTGAACCTGTATCGCCGCGAGGTCATCTCGCGCAGCGCGGAAAGCATTCCCGCCTCCACCAAGGACCATGAGGCCATCGTCAACGCCGTCGCCAAGGGCGACGAGGCGCTGGCGGGACGCCTGCTGTTCGAGCACGTGATCAATGGCCGGGAGCGGCTGCATCGCGTGCTGCACGAAACGCCTTCGCCGCGCCCCCGTGCCGGCCGCAAAGTCACGACTTGAATCCGTCATCACCATCGGATAGCCCGAAAGGAAGCAGTACGCCATGCCTTCGAACAACGAAAAACTTCTTGTCATCGCCAATGGCGTCACCTACCGCTGGCCCACGAAACCGGTGGTGGTCGTATGCATCGACGGCGGCGACCCGGCGTATTTGCAGCAATTCCTGAAAGACGGCGCGATCCCCAACATCGCGCGCTTCATCAAGCGGGGTTTTTCCACGGTCGCAGACGGCACGGTCCCCAGCTTCACGTGTCCCAACAACATGTCGATCATCACCGGCACCCCGGCGAGCAAGCACGGGATCTCGGGCAACTTCTATCTCGATCCCGCCACCGGCAAGGCGGTGGTGATGTCCGGGCCCGAGTTGTTGCGCGGCGACACCATCCTGTGTCAATTCGCCCGCGCCGGGGCCCGCGTGGTCTCGATCACCGCCAAGGACAAGTTGCGCCGCCAGCTCGGCAAGGACCTCGACCTGTCCGGCGGCAGCATCAGCTTCTCGTCCGAAAAGGCCGACCAGTGCACGATGGCCGAGAACGGCATCGAGAACGTACTCGAGTTCGTCGGCCAGCCGCTGCCCGACATGTATTCCGAGGCGCTGTCGCTGTTCGTGCTGGATGCCGGCATCAAGATCCTCGAACGCGATCGGCCCGACCTCATGTTCCTGTCGCTCACCGATTACGTGCAGCACAAGTACGCGCCGAACGAAGCCGCGGCCAGGCGCTTCTACCAGGACCTCGATGCGCGCTTCGGCAAGCTGGAGGCGCTGGGTGCGGTGGTGGCGCTGACCGCCGACCATGGCATGAACGACAAGTCGGATGCCGCCGGCAGGCCCAACGTGATCTGGTTGCAGGACGTGCTGGATGCGAAGTTCGGCAAGGGCGACACCACGGTGATCTGCCCGATCACCGATGCCTTCGTCGCGCATCACGGCGCGCTGGGTGGATTCGTGCGTGTCTATTGCCGCGGCAAGGCCACGCCGCAACAGGTGCTGGACGTGGTACGCAAACTCGACGGCGTCGAGGCAGCCTACGACAAGGCCACCGCTTGCCAAGTATTCGACCTTCCCGCCGACCGCGAGGGCGACGTCGCGGTGATCTCCACGGCGGGCGTTTGCATCGGCGGCGCGGAAAAGGACCACGATCTCACGGGCCTCGAAGGGCATCGCCTGCGTACGCACGGCGGCGTGGCCGAGGCCAAGGTGCCGATCATCCTGTCCGAACCGCTCAACGACGAATACAAGCTGAAGGCCGGCGTGGCCACGCTCAAGAGCTACCAGGTGTTCGATCTCGCGATCAATGGCGCGGCGTCGCGCTGATACGCGATTCATTCACGGAAGAACGGCGATGCCCGACAGCAAGATGCACCCGACCCCGAACGCGGAGCCCGATCTTGGCTATCGCGCGCAAGGTTTCTATTACGGCGGCCAATGGCAGGCGCCGGCCACCGGCAACACGTTCGTGTCGACCAGTCCTTCCACCGGCAGGCAACTCGCGGAACTGCCGCTGGCCGATGCCGAGGACGTTGATCGTGCGGTGAAAGCCGCCGCCAAGGGCTTCGGCGAATGGCGCAAGGTGGGCCTCAAGGAACGCGCGAAATGCATGCAGGCGTTTGCCCAACGCATCCGCGACAACGCCAAGGAGCTCGCGCTGATCGATTGCGTGGACTCGGGCAATGCGCTGGTCGGCATGGAAGGCGACATGCATTGGACGGCGGACTCGCTCGATTATTTCGCCGGTCTCATCACCGAAGTGAAGGGCGAGACCAGTTCGCAGGGGCCGCGCCACATGAACCTGCTCACGCGCCAGCCGTACGGCGTGGTGGCCAAGCTCAACGCATTCAACCATCCGTTTCGCTTCTGCGCCGAGAAGGCGGCCGCGCCGCTCGCGGCCGGCAACTGCGTGGTGATCAAGAGTTCCGAACAGGCGCCCATCTCCAGCTTCCGCCTCGCGGCCTTGGCTGATGGCCTCTTTCCCGACGGCGTGGTGAATGTGATCGCCGGGGACGGCAAGACCGGCGCAGCGCTGGTCAGCCATCCGCTCGTGTCGCGCGTGGGCTTCATCGGCTCCGTGGAAACCGGCCGGCGCGTGGCGGTGGGTGCGGCGGAGGGCCTGAAGCGCGTGAGCCTCGAGCTGGGCGGCAAGAATCCGATCATCATTTTTCCCGACGCCGATCCGAAGAAGGCCGCATCGGCCGCGATCAAGGGCATGAACATGAACCGGCAGGGGCAGTCGTGCAGCTCTACGTCGCGCGTGTTCGTGCATGCGTCGCTGCATCGCGCGGTGGCCGACGAAATCGTGCGGCTGGCCGAAGCACTGCCGGTGGGTTTTCCGTGGCTGGCGCACAACGAGCTCGGCCCGGTGGTGTCGGCGCCGCAGTTCGCGCGGATCATGGGCTTCATCGACTCCGGCAGGAAGGAGGGCGCGACGCTGCTCACCGGTGGTACGCGGCCCGACGTCGCTGAACTGGCCAACGGCCACTTCATCCGCCCCACGGTTTTTGACCACGTGAAGCAGTCGATGCGCATCGCCAGCGAGGAAATCTTCGGCCCGGTGATGTCGATCCTGCCCTGGACAAACGAAGAAGACATGCTGGCGCAGGTCAACAGCCTGCAGTACGGGTTGACCGCCGCCATCGTCACCAACCAACTCGATCGCGCGATGGAAACGGCCACGCGCGTCGATGCGGGCTATGTCTGGATCAACACCACCGGCCGGTATCTCGGCGCGCCCTATGGAGGATGGAAGGCGAGCGGGCTGGGCGTGGAGGAAACGTTCGAGGAAATGCTGAGCTACACACAGTTGAAGAATATCAACATGCGGTGGTAGACGTTCGCAGCAGAACAACAACCCTTAGGAGGCAACAAATGAATGCATTCGGAAATGGCTGGAAGAAGCTCGCGCTGGTCGTCGCAATGCTGGGCATCGGCGCCGCACAGGCGCAGCAGTGCGAGGATCCGAAGGTGCTGCGGTTCTCGATCATCCCCACGCAGGAATCGGTGCGCGAACTGACCTTGTACAAGCCGGTGATGGACCTTCTCGGCAAGAACACCGGCAAGAAGATCGAGTTCTACATGCCCACGTCCTATTCTTCGGTGGTCGAGGCGTTGCTCGGCAAGTGGGTCGACATCGCAGTCCTGGGGCCCGAGTCGTATGTCATCGCCAAGAACCAGGGCGCGGTGATTGAAGTATTCTCGACCTATTACAAGAAGAAGGATGGCGTCCAGGAAGCAGGTCCGGGTTACAAATCGATCCTGATCACCAAGAAGGGTTCGAAGTTCACCTCGATCGACTCGGTCAAGGGATCGGTGATGCTACTCGTCGATCCCGCGAGCACCTCGGGCTCGCTCATCCCGGAATTCATTTTCGGCAACAAGGTCGTCAAGACGCCCGTCAAGCAATATTTCGGCAAGGTCGCCTTCTCCGGCGGCCACGACCTGTCCACGCTTGCCATTGCCGATGGCAAGGCCGACGCCGCGTTTGTCGCGACCCATCGCTTCATGAACACGCTGACCGCGAGCAAGGGCAAGCTGAAGGAGGACGATTTCAACATTCTCTGGACGTCGCCCCTGCTTCCCCAGGATCCGTTCGTGATGCGCTCAACGCTCTGCCCCGAGTTGAAGGACAAGATCGTGCAGACGTTTCTCACGCTTGACCAGACACCTGTCGGCAAGGCGTATCTGGAGAACGTGGGCTCGGAAAAATTCGTGGCGATGAAGGACTCGGACTACGACATCATCCGGGAAGTCGGCGTCAAGTAACGGTAAGCCGGAAACGCCCGCGGTGGTTCATGCGCGGCGGGCGTGTCCGCATCAAGGACAAGCAACCTCATGCATACCGTACTGGAGGTAAGGGACCTGCGCGCCGGCTATGCCGACCGCGAGATCCTGAAGGGCATCAGCTTCACCCTCAACGCCGACGATTTCTTCGCCATCATCGGGCCCAGCGGCGCGGGCAAGTCCACGTTGATCCGCTGCGTCAACCGCCTGGTAGAGCCGAGGAGCGGCGAGGTGATCTTCAACGGCAAGGACATGGTGAAGCTCTCACCTGCGGAATTGCGCAGCGAACGGCGCAACATCGGCATGATCTTCCAGGAATTCAACCTGATCGAACGCCTGTCGGTGATGGACAACGTGCTAACCGGCCGCTTGGGCTACACCGGCACCCTGCGCAGCGTGCTGCGCATGTTCACGAAAGACGAAATCCGCCAGGCACTGGTACTGCTAGATCGCGTGGGACTTTCCGACCACGTCGACAAGCGCGCGGATCGGCTCTCCGGCGGCCAGCGGCAGCGCGTGGGCATCGCGCGTGCATTGATCCAGAATCCCAAACTGCTGCTGGTGGACGAGCCGACGTCGAGCCTCGACCCCAAGATTTCACGCGAGGTCATGGGCCTGATCCGCGAGATGGCGCGCGAATTCCACATTCCGGTCCTGTGCAACATTCACGACGTCGACCTTGCCTGCGAGTTTTGCTCGCACGTCATTGGCCTGCAGGACGGCATCAAGAAATTCGAAGGGCCGCCGGCCAAGCTCGACAAGCAGGCGTTGCAGGAGATCTACGCGATGGAGGTGCTGTGAGCACGCTGGCCCTCGGCTCGGGCATCGGCTCGCTCGACGCCCGCGTCGACGCGATTGCGGCGGTGCGCAGTCGCGCGCGCAAGGTGCGCTATACCACTTACCTGCTCGTGTTTGTGGTCGTCGCGTGGACCATCGAGGCGATCGTCATCAGCGACACCGATTGGAGCCGCATCCTCAACGGAACACTGCTGACCACACTCGGTCGGTTCCTCGAGCTCGACTGGAGCCTTGTGCCCGAGTTGTGGGAGCCTGCAGTGGAAACGATCATGATGGCTACGCTGGCCACGCTTGCGGGCTTGATGCTGTCGATTCCGGTGGCGTGGCTGGGCGCTTCGAACATCACGCCCTTCGGCAAGGTGTCGTATGCCATCGGCCGTTTCCTGATGACGATGTCGCGCTCCGTGCACGAAATCGTGTGGGGCCTGATCTTCGTGTCCGCGGTGGGTCTCGGTGCGCTGGCCGGCATTCTCGCGATGGCGGTGCGTTCGGTGGGGTTCATCTCCAAGACGATCGCGGAAGCCATCGAGGACGTCGATCCGAAGCCGCTGGAGGCCATCCGTGCGGCAGGTGGCACCAAGTTCCAGATCCTGTGGTTTGCCATCCTGCCGCAGATCATCCCGGTGTTCGTCGGCAACATGATCTTCGAGTGGGATATCAACATCCGCCGCTCGACGATCCTGGGTCTGGTCGGGGCAGGCGGGCTGGGCCTTGTGCTGTTCCGGCAGATGGCCATGTCCAACAACGGCGGCATCGCGGTGGTCATCCTCGCGGTGCTGGCCCTCATCGTATTCGGCGAAGTGGTCTCCTACTATGCTCGCAAAGCCGTCATCTGACGTGGGTATCGGGCCGATGGTCGATGTCGCGGTGGCGCCGGGGCGCATTCCGCCCACCTGGAGCCGCTTCCGCTATCCGCAAAGTCTTTACAAGTACGGCGCGCTTCTGGGCGCGCTGGCCTTTATCGCGTATTCGCTCGACTACCTGAACATTCCGCTGGAGCGCCTGCCGGGCATGCTGGGGCGGATGAGCGAGATGCTTGGACGGCGCTACTTCCCGCCCAACGTCGGCCACATCATGAATGCCGAGTACTGGCATTCGGTGGTGGAGACGCTGCAGATGTCGTACTTCGCCACGGTATTGGGAATCGCTCTCGCGATCCCGCTGGCGTGGTTCGCATCGCACAACATGTCGCCGTCGAAGCGTTTCCTGTACCCGATTGCGCGCCTTGTCATCATGGCGTGTCGCTCGGTGCACGAAATGATCTGGACCATCCTGCTGGTGGCCATCCTCGGTTTCGGCATGTTGCCCGGCGCGCTGGCATTGACGCTTTTCTGCATCGGTTTTTCCGGCAAGCTCTTCTCCGAGGCCATCGAGGCGATCAAGCCCGGCCAGGTCGACGCGATCCGCGCGACCGGCGCCAACAACCTGCAGACGTTCGTGTTCGCAGTGCTGCCCCAGGTGCGCGTGGCATGGACCGGCATCTCGATCTACACGTGGGACGTCGTGTTTCGCGCCGCCACGGTGGTCGGCTTTTTCGGCGCGGGCGGCATGGGATGGTACCTGCGCGAGAGTGTGCAGCGGGTGGCATCGAAGGATGTCGCCGCCATCCTGCTGTCGATCATTGTCGTGGTGGTGATTTCCGAACTGCTGTCGGCGTGGCTGCGCACGCGGATTGCCAAGGCCATCGCGTAGTGCCATTCGATTCACCCACCCAACTCAGGTCACGATCATGACGTCGAATTATCACAACCCGGTTGCCATCACCTTCGGCGCGGGCGCGCTGGATCAGTTGCCGGCGCTCGTTGCAGGACGCAGGACCGTCCTGGTCACCTTTCCCGAGGCCGCCGGCTTCGGACTTACCAAGCGCATCCAGGATCTGCTGGGCGTGCACCTGGTGGCGATCGAACCCGATACGGTGCCCAATCCCGATGTGGCGAGCCTCACCGGCATGTACGAGCGCTTCTGGACGCAATACGCGGACACCGAGCTGATCCTTGCCGTGGGCGGAGGCAGCGCGTTGGACACTGCCAAGGCGCTGATGGTGGGCACGCCCAGCGGCAGGTTTTCCGAACTGGTGGCGTTGCTCGCCACCGGCAAGCCGTTCACGCCCACGCGCGTGAAGCCGCTGATCACGGTGCCGACCACGGCAGGCACCGGCAGCGAGGTGACGCCCTGGGCCACCGTGTGGGACCGCACGCCCGGTGCGCAGAAGAAGTATTCGTTGCATCTCAAGGAAACCTGGCCGGAGGCCGCGCTGGTCGACCCCGAGCTCACGCTGTCGCTGCCGGCCGGTCCCACGCTCGCCGCCGGCCTCGACGCGCTGTCACATTCGCTGGAATCGATCTGGAACATCAATGCCAATCCGATCTCGGATACGCACGCGATCTCGGCGGCGCGCGATGTGCTCGCTGTGTTGCCCCTGTTGATGAAGCAGCTGCGCAATCCCGCGCTGCGCTCCCGGATGTCATTGGCGGCGCTCAAGGCCGGCCTTGCGTTCTCCAACACCAAGACCGCGCTGGCACATTCGATTTCATACGACATGACGCTGAACCACGGCCTGCCGCACGGCATCGCGTGCTCGTTCACGCTGCCCATGGTGCTGGCGCGCGCCGTCGGCGCGGACCCGCAGCGCGATGCGGTTCTGGCGCAGATCTTCGAAGGACCGTTGCGCGATGCCCCCGCGGCGCTCGAGGCGTTCATGGGCTCCGTCGGTGTCAGCACCGATTTCGCCGCCTATGGCGTGGGCAAGGCCGAAGCCGACCAGATGATCCACAAGGCGCTGGACGGGGTACGCGGCAAGAATTTCGTCGGTGCGCGGACGTCGCCCTGACACCGAACGTCGGCCACACGGAAACCGGGGCAGGCGACGCTTCAGTCTCGCAGGCATGCGATCATCAACCCTGATCAAGCCGACGGTGAAGCAATCAAGATGGCGGCAACACCTGCACCACGATCGGCTAGGGCAATTTCGTGCTGCCCTGCGGTGGAACATGATGGCGCCGATCATCGCCATTTCCATACTGTTCACCTTCAGCTGGTCGGCCAGTGTGCTGGTCGACCTCGTGGGGCGTTGCCAGAAGATCAAGGACATCGTCGCTGCCGGGGCGCATTGCGCCCCGCATGCGGTCCAGGATCCACCCGCGGGGCCGGGGCAACCCTGACCGCAGGGCCAATGTGGTAAAATCCGGCCCAAGTTCGATGCACGACAGGCGAACCGTGGCCGCTTCTGCAGTGGGAAGGTCCGCGGCTGCGCTCCCACAGCTTTCTGCGCCCGTAGCTCATTTGGATAGAGCACCGGCCTTCTAAGCCGGGGGTAACAGGTTCAAATCCTGTCGGGCGTGCCAGGATTTTCGCGCGGCGCATTCGGCGCCGCGATCAGGTCAACGGTGGCTGTAGCTCAGCGGTAGAGTCCCGGATTGTGATTCCGGTTGTCGTGGGTTCGAACCCCATCAGCCACCCCATTCATCGTTTGGCAGTCTTGCGGTCGTATTTTGGAAGTAGGCCGAACCCGTCACCATTGACCGGTGGTCCCCGGCCAGTCACCGCGACGTCGGTCGCCTGACCCAACCAGGCGAAGTTCCTGCTGCAGCTGCCAGTGCTTGCGTCGGGCAGCGACGGCACTCCCCGCCCGATTCGGCTTCGCTCCCTGGGGCGACGATATTTTGTTTGCCGCCCGTAGGGCGCTGTCTGCAGGAGACCACCGGACGATGCGACTTTCCCTGAGGTTCGTGATTCCCCTGCTGTTGGTGCTCATGGCGTTCGCGTGGGCATCGGTGCCGCTGGTCGACGCGCTGATGCAGCGCTGGTTCGTGCGCGACATCGACATCCGGTCGACACTGATCGCGACCACGGCGGAAGAACCACTGGCGGAGTTGATCAGGACCAAGTCGACGGCGCGAATCATCACCTTTTTCAATCGCATGATCCAGGACGAACGGCTTTACGCCGTCGGACTTTGCATGCCCGGGCGCGCCGAGGCCGTCGCCACGTTCACCTTTCCTCCCGAAATCAAGTGCGCGAACCTGGGGGCATCGCTTGGCGCGGGCGAGCGACTGCTGCACACGCCACGCGGTCTCGTGCACCTTGGGGTGCGGGAGATCCCGAGCGAGGACGCTGCACCCAGTCAGCTGGTCCTTGTCCACGACATGAGCTTCGTCGAGCGCCGGAGCAAGGAAACCCGCAATTACGTGTTCCTCTTCTTTGTCGCGATGGGGACGATCGTCGCGTTGATCACCGTGGCCATCGCCCAGCTCTCGTGGCGCGGCTGGGTGATGGGGATGCGGGCGCTGCTGCGCGGCGAAGGCATCCTGCGTCCTGCCGGCAGTGCCGCGCCTGAACTGCGGCCCATCGAGCGCGACCTGCGCGAACTCGTGCGCGATCTGGAACGGCAGTATCGCCCCCTCGACGGCAGCCAGCGGCTGTGGACCCAGGACCTGCTCCGGGCCACCTTGCACGGAGAACTGCGGGGTCACGACATCATCGCCATCAGCAATCGCGAACCGTTCATCCACGTCACGACGCCGGACGGGGTGCGGGTGCAGAATCCTGCCAGCGGCCTCGTCACCGCGCTCGAGCCGGTGATGCGCGCGTGCTCGGGAACCTGGATTGCGCACGGCAGCGGTTCCGCCGACCGCGAGACCGTTGACGCGAACGATCGCGTCGACGTGCCGCCGGACGCTCCGGCCTACCGCTTGCGGCGGATTTGGCTGACCGCGGAGGAAGAGAAAGGCTATTACAGCGGATTCGCCAACGAGGGCATCTGGCCCCTGTGCCACAACGCGCACGTGCGCCCGACGTTCCGGTCGAGCGACTTCGAACTCTATCGACGGGTCAATGCGCGCTTTGCCGATGCGGTGGTGGCCGAGTCCCGCACCGACGACCCGATCGTGCTGGTACAGGATTACCATTTCGCGTTGTTGCCGCGGATGATCCGCGACCGGCTCCCGAAGGCAACGGTCATCACTTTCTGGCATATCCCCTGGCCGAACCCGGAGTCCTTCGCGATCTGCCCGTGGCGCCGTGAGCTTCTGGACGGTCTCCTCGGCAGCAGCATCCTGGGATTCCACACCCAGTTCCATTGCAACAATTTCCTCGATACCGTCGATCGCCTGATCGAGGCCCGGGTGGACCGGGAAGATTTCACGGTGACCATGCGCGGTCAACGCACGCAGGTTCATCGCTATCCGATCTCGATCGAATGGCCTCCGGTGCCATTGGCGCGCGTCGCGGATGTCGCCGAATGCCGGAAGGCGGTGCGCGAGCGGCTCGGCCTGCCGCTCAAGCATCGGCTGGGCGTGGGCATCGATCGACTCGACTACACCAAGGGCATCATCGAACGCTTCAACGCCGTCGGCCGACTCCTCGAACTGGAACCGCGCTGGATTGGCAAATTCACGTTCGTCCAGATCGCCGCGCCGACACGCGGCATGATCGACGACTATCGCGATTACGCTGCGCGGGTCAAGGCACTGGCCGACGAAATCAACGATCGCTATCCGCAGGCGACGGTGCCCCCCATCATTCTGCTTGCCGAGCACCACGAGCCCACGGCCGTCTACGAGTACCATCGTGCGGCCGACCTCTGTTTCGTCAGCAGCCTGCACGACGGGATGAATCTGGTGGCGAAGGAATTCGTCGCCGCGCGCGATGACGAGCAGGGCGTCCTGGTACTTTCCCGCTTTACCGGTGCGTCGCGGGAGCTGCCCGAGGCACTGATCGTGAATCCCTACGATGCCGATGAGTGCGCGGGAGCGCTCGCGCGCGCGCTGTCGATGTCCGCGGCTGAGCAGACCAGCCGGATGCGCATCATGCGGGGCATCGTGCGCGAATTCAATGTGTACCGGTGGGCAGGACGCATGTTGCTCGACGCCGCAGTCATGCGCGAACGCAGCCCCTTCGGTGCGGCGGATGCGGCCCAGGAAAAATTCTGAGGGTCGCTCATGCTGACGATTCCCCCTCGACTGACACTTCCGCCGCCGCTTGCCCGGCGAGACGCGCTCTTCCTCGATATCGACGGCACCCTGCTCGATCTTGCGCCGACGCCGGCGGAGGTACGCGTCGATCCCGAGGTATCCGGCCTCCTCTCTGCATTGCAGATCGCGCTGAAAGGCGCGTGCGCGCTGGTCACGGGCCGGTCGTTGAGCGATCTTGACGGACTTTTTCCCGGTCTTGCACTTCCCGCCGCGGGACAGCACGGTTGCGAACGCCGTGACGCGCAGGGCTCGCTGCACCTGCACGCGCCGGATCGCCGCACGCTCTCGCGATTGCGTGCACTTTTCGCCGCCTTCGCAAACCGGCACGAGGGCCTGATGCTCGAGGACAAGGGCGCCACCCTGGCGCTGCACTACCGCCTGGCGCCGCAGCTTGCGGCGCAGGTTCGGCAGACCGTGGAAAATGCGCTGGCTGAGGAGGCCGGCGCAGCCCTGTGCCTGCAGCCGGGCAAGATGCTTGTCGAAATTCGTCCCGAGAAGCGCGACAAGGGCACGGCAATCCATGATTTCATGCGCGAACTGCCGTTTGCCGGGCGCCGCCCCGTGTTCATCGGCGACGATCACGGTGACGAGCGTGGCTTCGTCGTCGTGCAACGACTGCACGGTTATGGCGTCAAGGTCGGTTCGGGCCGCACTTTGGCGCAACACCAACTGCCCGACGTCGCTGCCGTCCGCCATTGGCTTGGAGCGGTTCTCGCCGGGTAACGGGATTCGCATCGCGCCGATTGGCTGCGCCGCCCGTCGCGTGCGATCATGGCGTGAACCATGTCGGCTGAACCACAATGGAGTCCGGACCCGGCCACCGTCATGGCGATGGCCGTGGTTGCCTACGGCATTGCCAATCTCATGCATGAAGGGGTGGGCCATGGCGGCGCATGCCTCTTGGCCGGATGCCGGCCCGAGTCGATCAGCTCGATCCACTTCGACGGCGACTACGCGGGCATTTCCGACGTGGCCCAGCGCTGGATTGCCGCCGCCGGGTCAATTGCCAATGTGGTGCTGGGCGTTCCAGCCTTGCTCGCGCTTTCCGTAGCGCGCTCGCCGCATTGGCGCTGGTTCCTGTGGATGCTGGCATTCGTCAATCTGCTGCAGGCCGCGGGCTATCTGCTTTTTTCCGGCATCGGCAATATCGGCGACTGGGCTGCCGTGGTGAATGGCTGGCAACCTGCATGGGCGTGGCGCATCGGACTCGCCGCGGTCGGTGCAATCAGTTACGTGTGGGTCGCCCGTGCCTGCGCTGCCGCCGTCGCCGCACTGGTCGGCGGCCAAGCCACTGACCGCGAGCGCCGGGCCCGCCGGATGGCCTGGACCACGTATTTCACCGGCGGCGTTCTCTACTGCGTCTCCGGCGCACTGAATCCGCTGGATCCGATCCTGCTGCTCATCTCCGCGGCCGCCGCGTCGTTTGGCGGCACGTCGGCTTTCCTTTGGTGCACGTCATGGCTGCGCCAACCGACGTTTGCGGCTACGGATACGCCGGCGGCCGTGCCCGCACGTCATCGTGGCTGGATCGGTGCGGGTGTTGCGATGGCCATCATGTTCATCGCCATCATGGGGCCTGGCATACGTCTTTGACGGCCACGCCAACGCGCTGCACTCAGAACCACGTCTCGACCTTCGCCCGGGCGGGTACGCCACCGGCGTGCACTACCTTGCCATCGACCACGACGCCCGGCGTCGACAGCACGCCCCATCCGACGATGGCCTGCATGTCTTCCACTTTTTCAAGTTCGATGGCGACGCCTTTGGCCTTGGCCACGTCATCGATGAGTCTTGCCGTGGCCTTGCAGTTGCTGCAACCGGACCCCAGTACCTTGAAGCTTTTCATTGGATTCTCCTAAAGTGTGGCGTTGAACACGTAGCCGACCAGCAGGATTCCCGCGGCCACCACGCCCGCGAATGTGGCGATCAACGGCACCTTGAGGACCTTGCGCAGGATGATCATCTCCGGCAACGACAGTGCAATCACGCTCATCATGAAGGCCAGCACGGTGCCCAGCGCGGCGCCCTTGCCGATCAGGGCGTCGACGATCGGGATGATGCCGGCGGCGTTCGTATACATCGGCACGCCGATCAATACAGCGGCGGGCACCGACCACCAGGGGGCATCCTTGCCCATGATTCCGGCCAGGAAGTCCTCGGGTACGTACCCGTGGATGCCGGCACCGAGGGCGATGCCGACAATGATGTAGGGCCAGACCTTGCCGACGATAGCGCGGACCTGGCCCACGGCCGACGCGAAACGCGCGGACCAGGTGGGTCGTTCGACGACGAGCCTGGTGTCCGCGCTGGACTGCAGCGCGCGTACCCAATCCTCCAGATAACGCTCCATGCCGAGCTTGCCGATGACGATCCCCGCCACGATGGCGACGCCGAGGCCCAGGCCCAGGTAAAGTGCGGCGACCTTGAACCCGAACATGCCGAAGAGCAGCGCCAGCGCCACTTCATTGACCATCGGCGCCGCGATGAGGAACGAGAACGTCACCCCAAGGGGCACGCCGGCGGACAGGAAGCCGATGAACAGCGGCACCGCCGAGCACGAGCAGAACGGCGTGACGATGCCGAGCGACGCGGCGAAAACGTTGCCGACGCCGAGGCGCCGGCCGGAGAGGATGGCCCGCGTGCGTTCCGGCGAGACGAACGTGTGCACGATGCCCATCGCGAACACGATGCCCGTCAGCAGCAGCAGGACTTTAGGCGTGTCGTACAGAAAGAAATGCACTGCCTCGCCCAGGCGCGTCGCCCGGGTGAGGCCCGCCAGCGCCAGCGTTAAATCGGCGAAATTCTCCAGGTTCCAGTAGGCGGCGATCCAGACGCCCACGGCCGCCACAAGCCATGCCCATGGTGCCCGAGGGGCCGGGGTGAGCGGGGTGGCGACGGATGTCATGATGTCGTGTCAGGCGGCAAGGCGTGCCGGACGGCCGGCCATGTTCCGCAGGCGCCTGCGGTCGGCGGCGAGCTCGGAAACCGCGCCGTCGCGCATCGCTTCGATGATGTCCTTCTCCCACCGCGCCAGCGGCGCGGCAATGCAGTAGAACATCCACGTACCGTGACGCCGCGCGACCACCAGTCCGGCGTCGCGGATGATCGCGAGGTGGCGGGAGACCTTGGGCTGGATGTCGTTCAGCGCGACCGTGATCTCGCACACGCAGAGTTCGCCCTCGGTCGCGAGCAGCGCAAGCATGCGCCGACGCGTGGGGTCTGCAATCACATCGAAGATCGGTTGCCGCTTCATGTCTTTAATATATGCCAAACCATATATATGTCAAGCAATATATAAAGCGCGTGTTGCAATCGATGGAAGAACGTGGTCTTCCGCCAAGCGGGTATCCTGAGCCATCCGGTTTGCTGCGGGCAGCGGTGTGCGCGCAGTCGAAACCACCAATGGGCAAGTCCATGACCAAGCCGCGCCGTCATTTTTCCATGATCCGCGAGTTCCATCTCGCCGACTTCTTCACGCTGGCGAATGCCGCCTGCGGCATGGGCGCCGTCTTCTGCGCGATGATGTTTGTCGGGAGCCAATCAGTCCGGTATTTCATGGTCGCCGCGGCGCTGGCGCCGGCCGCGTTCATCTTCGACGTGCTGGATGGCCGCATCGCGCGCTGGCGGCAGACGCAATCCGCATTGGGGCGCGAGCTCGACTCGCTCGCCGACGTCATTTCCTTCGGTGTCGCGCCGGCAGCCCTTGGCTTCGCCGCGGGACTCAACGGCGGCTGGGACTGGATCGCGCTCATCTACTTCGTCTGCTGTGGCGTGGGCAGGCTCGCCCGTTACAACGTCACCGCGGAGGATCTGGCGGGCAGCAGCGCCAAGGTTCCCTATTTCGAGGGCACGCCGATCCCGACCAGCGTGCTGCTGACGGCGATTCTCGCCTTCGCGGCGTGGCAGGACCGACTGGGGCCGGGCCTCTTCGGAGGCGTGTGGACCATCGGTCCGTGGGACCTGCACCCGATGTCACTGCTGTTCGTGTTGTCGGGAACGCTGATGATCAGCAAGACACTGCGCATTCCCAAACTGTAGTGCGCGGCGCGCCGCGTATATAACAGGACGCGGACCGCCGCTGCGCCAGGCCGCACTGCGGCAATGGGAGGAGGTCCCGTCGGACGGGGCAGTTTCCGCTTAGCCGGGCGTCTCTTTGCGCCTGCGATTCGGGCAGGTTGCACAGGAGAGCCGCTCGCCGTTCACAGTCGCCGCCTCCGGCCCGCCACACGAACCGCGCAGACAGGGCCGGCGAAAGATGACGCCGATGGCCATCGCGAGCACGCCCGCGCCAATCAGCACCAGCGTGAGCAGGAAAACGGTAAGCAGTGGCATCGAAGTCGCTTTCAGCCCGTGGCGAGGTGCCCGCCAAGCGCAGTGAATGCCGGTGTGGCGAACTCGCGCAGGCCACCGTCGCGTTGCCGCACGATGAAGTGCGCCGCGACATCGAGCGCCGCGGCCAGCGCGTGGCCCCGGCCGGGACCCAGCACGATCAGCGCGGTTGCCATCGCGTCGGCGTAGGCACAATCTGCGGCCACGACCGTCACCGACGCGAGTCCATGATTGATCGGACGACCGGTGGCCGGATCGATCTCATGACAATAGCGCGCGCCATCGCGCTCGAAATAGATGCGATAGTCGCCGGAGGTGGCCATCGCCAGTCCGGAGAGGGGCACGATGCGATGCGCGCGTTGCGGCACGGCGTCGGGACGCTCGATCGCGATCTGCCATGGGCGCCCCTCCGCGTTTTGTCCGCGCGTGCGGATTTCACCGCCGGCCTCGACCATGTAGTTGTCGATGCCGATCGCGTCGAGCGCCAGCGCAGCGCGATCGACCGCGTAGCCCTTCGCAATCGCGGACAGATCGGCACGGATGCCGGCCTGCCCCTTGGCCACCGTGGCATGGCGCTCGTCGAGCGTCAGGCTGCGCCAACCCACGCGTTGTTCGAGCACCACCAATTCGCTTGAGGCCACCACGCGCTGGCCGCGCCCGGGACCGAAACCCCAGGCGTCGACGACCGGCGCCACGGTGATGTCGAATGCGCCGCCCGTGGCGGCGCTCACCTGCTGCGCCAGCCGGAACACGGCAAACGTATCGCCGGAAAACGCAAAGGGCGTCGCGCTGCGGTAGCGGTTAAACCGCGACAGCTCTGAATCGTCGCGATAGGCCGACATCCGTTCGTCGACACCCGCCAGCGCGTCCTCCACCGCCCGGCGCGCAGCGGCAATCGCCCGGGCGTCGAGGGGCCTGCCCGCGACTTTCGCGGTGTACGTCGAACCCATGGCCGGGCCGCCGAATTGCGCGGCGGATTGATCCAGCCGACCGCATCCAGCGGTCAGCGCAGCCGCGCCCAGCCCCTGCAGGAGCAGCCGGCGGCGAGGGGAAAGGAGGCTATCCATCAGTGTTCTCCATGCAGGTTCTGCAACGGGGACCAACGGTCGGCAACACCGCGCGCGATCATGGTGCCGACTCCGGGCCGGCCTCGCGCACGGCGGCCTCGAACCGGCCCTCGCCACGCCGCACGATCTGGAACGCGAGATCGCGCATCGACACCAGGCCGTAGACGCGCGCACCGTCGATCACCAGCAGGTGCCTGAATCCGAGCACGTGCATCAACGACAGTGCGGCCTCGGTCGTGGTGCCCGGCGAAACGAAACGGACCTCGCGTGTCATCACCATCGACAGCGGCGTCGTCGCCGGATCAAGACCCTCGCGCACGACCCGCACCAGCAGGTCGCGTTCCGAGAAAATGCCGGCCACCAGCTCGTCCTCGGTGGAGACCAGCACCGCGCCCACTTCACGCTCGGCCATGACGGCCACCGCCTCGGACACGCTGGCCGACGCGGGTACCGAGATCATTTCGTCGCTGCGGCGATTGGCGACGACGTCCAGAACCGTATGCATTGTCATGGATTCCCCTTAACCGAAGTCGTCGAGCATGATGTTCTCGCGTTCGACACCCAGCTCGATCAGCATGTCGATCACCGCCTTGTTCATGACGCCGGGGCCGCACATGTAATACTCGACATCCTCGGGCGCCGGGTGGGCGGACAGGTAGTTGTCGCGCAGGACGTTGTGGATGAATCCCACCGGCCCCGACCATTCGTCTTCCGGCAACGGCTCGGATAGCGCGAGGTGCCACTCGAAGTTGGCGTGCTCGCGCGCCAGCTGCTCGAATTCATCGACATAGAATGCTTCGCGCAGGCTGCGCGCGCCGTACCAGAACGTGATCCGGCGCTTTGAGTCGAGTCGCAGTAGCTGGTCGAAGATGTGCGAGCGCATCGGTGCCATGCCGGCACCACCGCCGATGAAGCACATTTCGCGGTTGGACTCGCGCGCGAAGAACTCGCCGTAGGGACCCGAGACGGTGACCGCATCGCCGGGTTTCAGGTTGAACGCCCACGAACTCATGATCCCCGGCGGAATGTCCTCGCGATACCCCGGCGCGAAGGCGATGCGCATCGTGAAGAGCAGGATCCCGCGCTCGTTCGGGTAGTTGGCCATCGAGTAGGCACGCTCGACCGGCACATCGGTGGCCGACTTGAAGCGCCAGAGGTCGAAGCGATCCCATGCGTCGCGGAACTGGGGATCGATGTCGAAGCTGCGGAACGCGAGCGCATGGGGTGGGCACTCGATCTGCACATACCCGCCGGCGCGGAACGGCACTTCCTCGCCTTCCGGCAGCGCCAGCTTCAGTTCCTTGATGAACGTCGCCACGTTGCGGTTGCTGATGACCTTGCACTGCCACTTGCGCACGGAGAACACCTCCGGAGCGATCTCGATCTTCATGTCGCGCTTGACCTTGACCTGGCAGGCCAGCCGCATCCCGCGGCGCGCTTCCCCGCGTGAGATGTAGCTGGTCTCGGTGGGCAGCAAAGAGCCGCCGCCTTCCCGCACGACCACCTCGCACACGCCGCAGGCACCCTTGCCCCCGCATGCCGACGGCACGAAGATCTTCTGCGTGGCGAGCGTTCCCAGCAGCGTGCCTCCAGCCGGCACGCGCAGCGCCTTGTCAGGGTCGTCGTTGATCACGATCGTGACGTCGCCGCTGGCCACCAGCTGGCGCCGGGCGACCAGGAGCAGCGCGACCACCAGCAGGATCACGCCGGTGAACATCGCCACGCCGAGAATGATTTCGCTCACCTTCAGCTCGCGTTCACAGCTGGATGCCGGAAAACATCATGAACGCGAGCGACATGAGCCCGGCCGTGATGAACGTGATGCCCAGCCCCTTCAGCCCATCCGGGACGTTGGAGTAGTGCATCTTTTCGCGTACTGCCGCCATTGCCACGATGGCGATGGCCCAGCCGGTGCCCGAGCCGAGTCCGTAGACGACGCTTTCGGCCAACGTGTAGTCGCGCTCCTGCATGAAGAGCGAGCCCGCGAGAATCACGCAATTGACGGCGATCAAGGGCAGGAACACGCCCAGCGTCGAGTAGAGCGCCGGCGCAAAGCGCTCGACCACCATTTCCACCACCTGCACGGCGGCGGCGATCGTGCTGATGAACAGGATGAACGCCAGGAACGTGAGGTCGACTCGCGCCAGGGCCGGCGATATCCAGGCCAGTGCGCCTTCGGCCAGCAGGTAGCGCAGCAGCAGGTAGTTGAGCGGCACCGTCAACACCTGCACGAACATGACGGCCGCGCCGAGGCCGAGCGCGGTATCCACCTTCTTCGAGCAGGCCAGGAACGAGCACATGCCGAGGAAGAACGCGAGCGCCATGTTCTCGATGAACACGGAGCGGATGAAGAGATTGGCGAAATGCTCCATGGCGAATCCCGTCAGTCCTTTTCCTGCAGCTCGGGCTTGATCGTCCGCAGCAGCCAGATCAGCAGCGCGACGACGAAGAGCGCCGAGGGCGCCAGCAGCATCAGGCCGTTGGGCATGTACCAGCCACCGTCGTTGACGATCGGCAGCACCGTGAAGCCCAGCACCTTGCCCGCGCCGGTCAGTTCGCGAATGAATGCGACGAGCAGCAGCACCAGCGCATAGCCGAGTCCGTTGCCGATGCCGTCGAGAAACGACGCCAGCGGCGGGTTCTGCATCGCATAGCCCTCGGCGCGCCCCATTACGATGCAGTTGGTGATGATCAATCCGATAAACACGGACAATTCCAGCGACAGCTCGAACAGGTAGGCCTTGAGGAACTGGTCGACCAGGATCACCAGCGACGCGATGATGGCGAGCTGCACGATGATGCGGATGCTGCTGGGCGTGTAATTGCGCACCAGGCTGACCGCCAGGCTGGCGCACCCGGCGACCAGCGTCACGCCTGCCCCCATGACCAACGCCTTGTCGACGCGCGTGGTCACCGCCAGCGCCGAGCAGATGCCAAGCACCTGCACGGCAATCGGGTTGTTGATGATGATCGGCGCCAGGAGCGTGCTGCGTGCCCGCTTGCCGAATACCGCATCCAGTGCGCTCAACTGCGGCTCCCTTCGCGAAAGCGTTTCAGATATTGACCGTAGCCATCGTTGGACAACCAGAACGCCACCAGCCGCGATACGCCATTGCTGGTGATCGTGGCGCCGGAGATCGCGTCAACGCGGTGTGGATCCTGCGCCGGTGGCCCGGCATTGCCCTTGATCACCGTTATCTTCGGCTCCCAGTTCGTATCGAAGGCCTGGCGCCCGACCCACAGCGCCTGCCAACGGGGATTGGCGATTTCGCCGCCCAGGCCCGGTGTCTCCTTCTGGTCGTAGAACGTGAGGCCGCGGATGGTCCTGCCGTCGCGGTCAAGCGCGAGGAAGCCGTAGAGCGTGCCCCACATGCCGATGCCCTCGATCGGCAGCACCACCTGGTCGCTCGGCGCGTCCTTGCCGCCGGCGCCCACGAGGTAGACGACGCCATAGGTCGGCAGTCGCCCCACTTTCGCGCCATTGGGGGGCGCGGCCCGGCTCAGTGCGGGATCGTTGCGGGCGCGCCGCTGGTCGTAGGTCGCCGGATCGAGCTTGCCGTCGGCCATGGTTTCGCCGGTGGCGAGATTGACCAGCTGCGGGCGGATGCTGCGCTCGAACTGCGCGCGGACGTCGTCGTCGGTGAGTGCATCGTCCGGTTTGATCAGCCCGGCGGCCAGCAGCACGTTCTTCTGCCGGAACACCAGCTGATTGGCTTCCTGCTTCGAGCGCAGGCCCACGGCCGAGGTCGCGACCACGAGCGCGCACACGACACAGACCACGGCGGCAAACCCGATCGTGTAGCGGGTGGACTCAGTGTTCGGCATGGCGGCGCAATCGGCGCTTGATATTGGCGCGCACGAGCGGATAGTCGATCAGCGGCGCCATCACGTTCATGAACAGGATGACCAGCATCATCGCTTCCGGATAGGCCGGATTGACGACCCTGATCAGCACGACCAGCGCGCCGATCAGCGCGCCGTAGATCCACTTGCCGCGTTCCGTGAACGGCGACGTCACGGGATCGGTGGCCATGAATACCGCGCCGAAAGCCCAGCCGCCGAGCACCATGTGCCACCAGAACGGCACGCTGAAATAGGGATTGGTGGCGGAGCCGATCAGGTTGAACGTGACCGCCATCGCGATCGTCCCGACGGTCACGCCGGCCATCGTCCGCCACGAGCCGATGCCGGTCACGATGAGAATGACGGCGCCGATCAAGCAGGCGAGCGCCGACGTCTCGCCCATCGATCCTGGTTCGAAGCCCACGAAGGCGTTCCACCACGACAGATTCAGGTTAGCGAAGGGTTCCACCGTCTGGCGCAGCTGCGCGAGCATGGTCGCGCCGGAGAAGCCATCGATGGCATGGGCTTTGTCGATGGCTGTCCATGCGGCGTCGCCCGAAATCTGCGCCGGATACGCGAAGAACAGGAACGCCCGCGCGGCCAGCGCCGGGTTGATGAAGTTCATCCCGGTGCCGCCGAACACTTCCTTCGCCAGAACCACGCCGAAGCTGATGCCCAGCGCCGCCTGCCACAGCGGCGTGGTGGGCGGCAGAATCAGCGGAAACAGGATGCCGGTGACGAAGAAACCTTCGTTGACCTCCACCCGGCGGATGATCGCGAAAAGCACTTCCCACGACAATCCGACCGCCATCGTCACCATGTAGAGCGGCAGGAAATAAAGTGCGCCGTGGACGATGCACGCAACCATGCTCTGTGCGGAATAGCCCACACCCAGCGCGCGCAGCACGTCGTGGCGCCAGCCGACCAGCGTGGCCGCCTTGGCGGGATCCAGCGCGAGGTTGGCCTGCAGCCCGGTGTTGTACATCGCCATGAACACGCACGGCAGCGTGGCGATGACCACAAGCATCATCATGCGCTTCAGGTCGAGCGCATCACGCACGTGGGCGCCGCCGCTCGTTACGGATGCCGGAGAATAGAAGAACGTGTCGGCAGCTTCCCACAGCGGGTACAGGCGCTCGAGGCGGCCGCCTTTCTCGAAGTGTTGGCCCACGCGGTCGAGCGCGGCGCGGAAAGCACGCATCAGGCGGATCTCCTTCGGCTCATGCGCTTTCCTTCTCGATCTGGTCGAGCGCGCGACGCAGCAGCGGACCGTATTCGACCTTGCCCGGACAGACGAACGTGCACAGCGCGAGATCCTCCTCGTCGAGTTCGAGCGCGCCCAATGCCTCGGCGCGCTCCACATCGCCGGTGATCAGCGCGCGCAGCAGGAAGGTAGGCATGATGTCGAGCGGGACCACGCGTTCGTAGGCGCCGATCGGCACCATTGCGCGCGGCCCGCCGTTGGTGGTCGTGGACAGCGGCAACCCGCGCCGTTGTCCCCATGCCCCGAGCACCACGCCGAGCAGGGAAAATTTGTCGCGGCCCGGCGCGATCCAGCCGAAGAGTTCGCGCTCGTCGCCTTCGGGAATCACGCTCACCTGCAGGTGATAACGGCCGAGGAAGCCGTGGATTTCGCCCTCGGCGTGCCGGCCGTCGAGGACCGAGCCGGAGATTACGCGCTGGCGTCCCGGCTGCAATTCGCCGCGCGTGAGCCCGGACAGCGAAGCCCCGAGGCGGACGCGCAGATACCGGGGTCGAACCGCGCCGGGTCCGGCCAGCGTAATCACACGTTCCAGATCGAGCCGCCCGGTCGTCAGCAGGTGCCCGATGGCCGTCACGTCCTGATAGCCGATGTGCCAGGCGGTCCTGCCCACGCCCACGGGGTCGAGCATCGCGATGTGCAGTCCCGCGGTTCCGGCAGGATGCGGTCCTGCGAATTCTTCGACGACCACGCGCGCCGCTGTCGGCACCGCGATGGTCGCTCCGGCGGGGACGCACACGTGCGTCTTCCCGGCGCACAGTCGGGACAGCGCAGCAACGCCGGTCTGGAAGTCGGCTGCCCGATGGGCCAGCACGACTGCGGCGTCCGGCGCATGCGGCCGCGTGTCCATCGCCGTGATGAAGAGCGCGTGCGGCACTGCATCCGGCGCTGGCACCCGGGAGTAGGGGCGCGTGCGCAGGGCGGTCCAGGCCCCGGACTCGAGCAGCAGGGCGCGAATGGCGTCCGCATCCAGCAGCGTCGGGTCGGCACCGGTGAAACTGGAAAAGCGCACCTGGGGCACGGCCGCTTCCGTCGGACCGACCTTGATGACGATCGATTGCAGCGCGCGTCGCTCGCCGCGATGGATCGCGACGATCACGCCGGTTGCGGGCGACGTATGGTGCACCCCGGTCCGCTTGTCCTCGACCAGCGGCGATCCGCGCAGCACGCGGTCGCCGACGTTCACGCGCAACGCCGGCTTGATGCCCACAAAGTCCGCCGCGACCCACGCAACGAACGCGGGCGTGAGGGCGACTTCGGGCTCACCCGCCGGCGTGCCGGCAAGCGGAATGTCGAGCCCTTTGGCGATGCGATGCACGGACACGGCACGCGCTCCTTCCCGCTCCATGGCGGGGCCATGCCCGGCGGGATGCCCTGGGCGCTGGACTAGCGAATGAGTCTAGTGGGCAAGTCCGCGGCGTTTATTGATCGAAGGCAAACCTGGTCCCCGGGGAGAGGTCCTCGCAGCAGGCCAAAACGGCATGCGGTCGCGGCCCTTCAGGCAACAACGGAAAACGTCGCTGCGGCAAGGGTTCACGTTGCCGCGGGCCAAGGTCATGGGCGACGGACGCCCGGACCATCGCTACTGCGCCAGTTTCAGCACCACCACGCCGCCGATGATCAGCAGCACGCCGCAATAGCGCGCCACGCTCGCGGCATCGCCAAAGAACCCGATGCCCACGATGAACGTCCCGGCCGCCCCGATGCCGGTCCATATGGCGTACGCGGTGCCGATGGGGATGTCGCGCTGCGCGAGATAGAGCAGGAGGCCGGACAGCGTCATGCCGGCAAGCGCCAGCGCGATGCCGCCCAGCCGGTGGCTGTCGGATTGCGCGATTTTGAGGCCCACCGGCCAACTGATTTCAAACAGGGCTGCCAGGATCAGGTATAGCCATGCCATTGCGGGTCTCCATCGAGTGACGCCGGATTGCGCCAGGCGCGCTGGGCCGGGGTGCGCCGGCCGCCGGTTGTGGCTATGCTTCTGCCCGTCGGCGCCACCCTCGGCGCCCCTACCGGTATCCTGCCATGGACCTCAACCACATCAGCAAGATGTCGCATCGTTTGGTGCAACCGTACCGGATTGCGGACGGGCGCAAATTCCGCCTGAAGGACTTTCGCCCGGATGACACCGGCCAGCTGAAGGCCGAGGACAAGCCGCTGGCGCAGGAAGCGCTCGCCGCCGGCAAGGAGGCGCTGACGCTGTTGCAGGACATGCTCTATGCGCAGGATCGCTGGTCCGTCCTGTTGATTTTCCAGGCCATGGACGCGGCCGGCAAGGATGGCGCGATCAAGCACGTGATGTCGGGCATCAACCCGCAGGGGTGCCAGGTGTATTCGTTCAAGGCGCCGTCCCCGGAAGAGCTCGACCACGACTGGCTGTGGCGGTGCATGCGCGTGTTTCCCGAACGCGGGCGCATCGGCGTCTTCAACCGCAGCTACTACGAGGAAGTGCTGGTGGTGAAAGTCCATCCTGCAATCCTGGCCTCGGAGAAGCTGCCGCCTCGGGTGCTCACCAAGAAGATCTGGGACGAACGATACGCCAGCATCCGGTCGATCGAAAAACACATGGCGCGCAGCGGCACGCTCGTGCTGAAATTCTTTCTCAACGTGTCGCGCGACGAGCAGAAGCGGCGCTTTCTGGAGCGTATCGACGAGCCGGACAAGAACTGGAAGTTCTCTGCAGGTGACGTCAAGGAACGCGGGCACTGGGACGACTACATGGCGGCCTATCAGAAGATGATTCGCGAGACGTCGGCCCCGCATGCGCCCTGGTACGTCGTGCCGGCCGACAACAAGTGGTATACGCGGGCCATCGTGGCGGCAGCGATCATCGACGGCCTGGCGTCGCTTGACCTGCACTATCCGCGCATCACCGCGGCGCAGCGCACCGAGCTCGCCACCGCGAAGAAGCTGTTGCTGGCGGAGAAGGTCTGACAATGCCGGCGAGGCCGCGAGGCTTCGGCCACGCAGCCTCGTTGCGGCGATATTCAGGCGAAGCGGTGACCGTGGCTACGGGGGCGCGACGCCTTGCACGCGTTCCCTTCGTGCAACCCTAACCGGGCAGGACCAGCGTTTCCCGCTACTATGCGGGGTTATGCCTCCGCCGATCACGTGCCGCAAGATTCGATGAAATTCAGCATCGCCACCTACAATATCCACAAGGGTTTCTCCCACCTCACGCGCCGCATGGTCATCCATGAGCTGAAGGAGAAGCTGCACGGACTGTCGGCCGACCTCCTGTTCCTGCAGGAAGTGCAGGGGGTCCACCATCGCAACGCCGGGCGCTACCACGACTGGCCCGTCAAACCGCAGCATGAGTTCATCGCCGACACGATGTGGCGTGAAGTTGCCTACGGGCGCAATGCCGTGTATCGCCAGGGGCACCACGGCAATGCCGTGCTGTCGCGGTATCCGATCGTGGCACAGGAAAATGAGGACATCTCGGCGCATGCGTTCGAAAGCCGCGGCCTCCTGCATTGCGAAATCAAACTGTCGGAGAAAACGCCGGTCCTGCACTGCCTCAACGTCCACCTTGGTCTCTTCGAACGCGGCCGCACCGCGCAAATCCGCGCGCTGGTCGACCGCATTGCCCAAACCGTGCCGCGCGATGCGCCGATGATCATTGCCGGCGACTTCAACGACTGGCGGCGCAAGGCGGACCGCACGCTCATCGAGGAGCTGGGTGTCTACGAAGTATTCGAGGCGGTGAAGGGTCGGCCCGCGCGGACGTTTCCTTCCGTGCTGCCGGTATTCCGCCTCGATCGCATCTATGCGCGCGGCCTCACCGCGGTCGATGCGCGCGTGCACTACACGCTGCCGGCGGGTCGCATGTCCGACCATGCGGCGCTGGCGGCCACCTTCGAGGTGCCGCGCAAGACCCGGTAGCGCGTCCGCCACGATGAATCGCTTCGAGACCGGCAACGCCATCGACCTGCTGCGCAGCGGCGACGAGTATTTTCCCGCCCTGTGCGATGCGATCGAAGCAGCGCGCCGCGAAGTGTGGCTCGAGACCTACATCTTTGCCGACGACGCCGCCGGGCGCACGGTCGCCACGGCACTGGTGGCCGCCGCCCGGCGCGGTGTCGAGGTGCGGCTGCTCGTTGACGGTTGGGGTGCCAAGCATTACCTCACGAAGGCGCTCGAGCAACTGTTGCGCGACGGCGGCGTGCGGTTGATGAAGTACCGGCCTGAAGTGGCGCCATGGCAATTCCGGTCGCATCGTCTTCGGCGCATGCACCGCAAATTGGCGCACGTCGATGGCGCGGTGGCGTTTGTCGGCGGCATCAACCTGATCGACGACATGAATACGCCTGGCCACAAGCCGCCGCGCGTGGATTTCGCAGTGCGCGTGCGGGGCCCCTTACTGGCGCCGATCGTGCAGTCGATGCAGCGGTTGTGGGCGCTGGTCGAACTGGTGCAACTGGATCGCAGTGACGTACCGTTCTTTCCCGAGCCCATACTGGTGGAACGTGCCGGCGACCAGATCGCCAAGTTCGTGATCCGCGACAATTTCCGCTATCGTCGGGATATCGAGCGCGCCTACCTTGCGGCCATACGCACGGCCAAGAGCGAGATCCTGATTGCCAGCGCCTACTTCTTCCCCGGCATCCGGTTTCGCCGGGCCTTGGCCGCCGCCGCGCAGCGCGGGGTGGACGTTACGCTGCTGCTGCAGGCGCGGGTCGAATACCGGCTGCTGCACTACGCATCGCGCGCACTCTATGGACAATTGCTGGCCGCGGGCGTGCGCATCGAGGAATACCACCGATCATTCCTGCACGCCAAGGTGGCGGTGGTCGATGGCACCTGGGCCACGGTGGGTTCCTCCAACATCGACCCTTATTCCCTGCTGATGGCGCGCGAGGCCAATGTGGTCGTGCGCAATCCGCGGTTTGCCGACCAGCTTCGTATCGAACTCATGGCCATGATCGATGGCGGGTCGGAGCGCGTGCAGCCGGATCGGTGGGCGGGCCGGTCGCTGTTCTCGAAGTCGGTGACCTGGATCGCCTACGGCCTGGTGCGCGTGGGCATGGGCCTTCTCGGTTACGGCGGCAACGAGTGGTTCGTGCAACGTACGCAGCGATCAGGCTGACGAATGGCCAGGCATCATTCCTCGTCGTCACTGCCGGCGCCCGCCGAGATGAACGTGCCGCGCACGCGCGGCGGCGACTGGGCCACGATTCGCACGTTGCTGCCCTACCTGTGGGAGTACAAGGGCCGCGTGGTGGCGGCCCTGGCCTGCCTGGTGCTGGCCAAGGTGGCCAACGTCGGCGTGCCGATGCTGCTGAAGGAGATCGTCGACAGCCTCGACCAGCGCACGGCCGTGCTGGCGGTGCCGATCGCGCTGCTGGTGGCCTACGGCGCGCTGCGGCTGTCCACCACGCTTTTCACCGAGCTGCGCGAGTTCTTCTTTGCCAGGGTTACGCAGCGCGCCGTGCGCAAGATCGCATTGCGGGTGTTTCGCCACCTGCACGCGCTGTCGCTGCGCTTCCACCTGCACCGGCAGACCGGTGGACTCACGCGTGATGTCGAACGCGGCCAGCGGGGCATCTCCACGCTGATCAGCTTTGCGCTCTTTTCCATCCTGCCCACGTTGATCGAAATCACGCTGGTGCTGGGCATACTGTTCGTGCGCTACGACTGGACCTTCTCGGCGATCACGCTCGGCGCGCTGGCGTTCTACATTGCATTCACCGTGTTGATCACCGAATGGCGCACGCATTTCCGGCGCACGATGAACGACCTCGATTCGAAGGCCAACACGCGCGCGATCGACAGCCTGCTCAACTACGAGACGGTCAAGTATTTCGGCAACGAGGAGTGGGAGGCGGGCCGCTATGACGAAAGCCTGCAGCGCTTCGAGATGGCGGCCGTCAAGAGCCAGACGTCGCTTTCGGTGCTCAACGTCGGCCAGTCCGCGATCATCGCCGTCGCCGTCACGCTGATCGTCTGGCGCGCCACGGCGGGCGTGGTCGACGGCACGATGACGATCGGCGATCTCGTGCTGGTCAATGCATTCATGATCCAGCTTTATGTTCCTCTCAACTTCCTCGGAGTCATCTACCGCGAGATCAAGCAGGCGCTGGCCGACATGGAGCGCCTGTTCGGGTTGATCGAGGAGAACGCCGAGATCAAGGACAAGCCCGGCGCGACGCCGCTGACGCTGCGCGGCGCGGAGGTGCGCTTCGAGCACGTGGACTTTGCCTACGAACCCAATCGCAAGATCCTGTTCGACGTGTCGTTCACCATTCCGGCGGGACGCACGGTGGCAGTGGTCGGTCCGTCGGGCGGCGGCAAGTCCACGCTGGCGCGGCTGCTCTATCGCTTCTACGAGGTAAGCGGCGGGCGCATCGCTGTCGATGGGCAGGACATCCGCGACGTGCAGCAGGGCTCGCTGCGCGCGGCGATCGCCATCGTGCCGCAGGACACCGTGCTCTTCAACGACAGCATCGAATACAACATCGCCTACGGCAAGCCGGGCGCCACGCACGACGAGATCGTGGCGGCCGCGCGTCTTGCGCAAATCGACACCTTCATCGCCAGCCTGCCCGACGGGTATGCCACGCAGGTGGGCGAGCGCGGCCTGAAGCTTTCCGGCGGCGAAAAACAGCGTGTGGCCATCGCGCGGGCCGTACTCAAGAACCCGCACATCCTGATCTTCGACGAAGCCACCAGCGCACTCGACTCCCGCGCCGAAAAGGCCATCCAGGCCGAATTGCGCGAGATCGCCCACAACCACACCACGCTGACCATCGCCCATCGCCTGTCCACCATCGTCCACGCCGACGAGATCCTGGTGCTGGAGCAGGGCCGCATCGTCGAGCGCGGCACGCATCCCCAACTGCTGGTCGCCGAGGGCACTTACGCCCGGATGTGGCGGCTCCAGCAAAGCCAGGAGGAACATGGCCGCGAGCCGATTCCCGCGCTGTTGCAGGGGCGCCACGCCGATAGCGTCACCTAAGCCCCTGATTCGCTTAGGGGATTGACGGGCTCCCCCGGGCATGCGATAAACCGGGCAATCACTATTGAGAAGCCGCCTCATGATCCGTCGTTTACTCGTTGTTTTCGCGGTGTTTGCTTCCGCCGCCGCCATCGGTTCGCCGACCGCCCTGGATGCCGCCAAGCTGAAGCTGCTTTCGGCCAACGCGGTGGTCATCGATCCCGCCGACGGGCATGTCGTCTACTCGAAGGCCGCCAACGAAGTCACGCCCATCGCGTCGCTCACCAAGCTGATGACCGCGATGGTGGTACTTGACGGTGCTCAGCCGCTCGACGAGACCCTCGTCGTCGACATGGGCGACTTCGATTACCTGAAGGGCAGCCATTCGCGCCTGCGCATGGGCTCGACGCTGTCGCGCGATGAAATGTTGAAGCTCGCGTTGATGGCGTCGGAAAACCGTGCCGCGTCCGCGCTCGCGCGGCACTACCCGGGTGGCACGCCGGCCTTCGTGTCCGCGATGAACGCGAAGGCGGCATTGCTCGGGCTATCCAACACTCGCTTTGAAGACCCCACCGGCCTGTCGCCGCACAACGTTTCCACCGCCACCGACCTGGCGCACATGGTGCAGGCGGCGGCCGCCTACCCGTTGATCCGCGACTACTCGACCACGCCCGCGCACGATGTCGAGGTGCAGCCCACGGGCCAGACCATCGGGTACAACAATTCCAACGCGCTCGTCAAAAGCGCCACCTGGGATATCCAGTTGCAGAAGACGGGCTACATTCGCGAAGCGGGCCGTTGCGTTGTCATGCTGGCCACCGTTGCCAGCAAGCCGATGGTGATCGTGCTGCTCGACTCGATCGGCAAGTACACGCGACTGGGCGACGCACAGCGCGTGAAGTACTGGCTTGAAACCGGCGAATCGATGCCGGTGGCGGCGACCAAGCACGTGTCCAACCGCGCGGCCAAGGCAGGACGACGTTCGGCGAAGGCCGCCGCGTCGACGCGCGTGGGTTCCAGGAGCAAGGGCAAGGGGGACTGATACATTGCCGTTTGCCTCGCACCAACGGCCGCTTGATGCGGCCGTCTTTCATTGCGGGCGTCGTGCCCGGGCGAAGTCAATGCCGCGAAGTGGGCCGCCGTGATCAGCACCACCGGTGCTAAGGGCGAGTAGCGCTGCGCCGCTTGCCGGCATCCAAAAGCTCGCGCGCATTGGCGCGGGTCTTGGCGGTGACTTCCGCGCCGCTCAGCATCCGCGCCAGTTCCTCGACGCGCTGTGCCGGTTCCAGCGCCGCCAGTTCGGAGCGTACGCCGTTGTCGCCACCCGATTTGCTGACGCGCAGGTGTGCGTCGGCGCAGGCCGCCACCTGCGGCAAGTGGGTGACGCACAGCACCTGACGCCGCGCGCCCAGTCCCTGCAGCAGCTGCCCCACGGTTGCGGCGACAGCACCGCCCACACCGCTATCCACTTCATCGAAGATCAGCGTCGGGATCTGCCCGGCCTCGCTTGCCGCCACCTGCACCGCCAGCGCAATGCGGGACAGTTCGCCGCCGGAAGCCACGCGCGCCAACGGGGCCAGCGGCTGCTTGGGATGGCTGGCCACACAGAACGTGAGGTCCTGCAGGCCGTAGCTGGCAGGTGTCACCAGCGATTCAGTGGTGACTTCGAAGCGTCCGCCCTCCATCGCCAGTTGCTGCATGGCGGCGGTGACGCGGTGCGCGAGTTCGTTGCCTGCATATTGGCGCTTTTTGGCCAGCTGCCTGGCCGCGCCCTGGAATTCGCGTTCGGCCAGCGCGGCGCGCTCGGCCAACGCGGCGGCATCGGTGGCGGTCGCCAATGTGGCGAGTTCAGCCTCGGTGGCCTCGAGCAACCCGGGCAATGCCTCGGGACGCACGCGATACTTGCGCGCGATATCGTGTACCGCCGAGAGGCGTTCCTCGACGCGCCTGTGTTCTTCCGGGTCGAGGTCCAGGCGGCGCTGGTAGTCGCGCAGCGCGCGTGCCGCTTCATCCAGCTGGATACGGGCAGGCGCGAGCAGTGCCACGACCTCGGCCAGCGCCGGGTCGTGCGCGGCCGCGACTTCCATTCGATGCATGAGTTGGGCGAGGCGCACGCTCATCGCGTCGTCACCGTCGACCAGCGAGGTCATCCCGTCGGCGGCGGCAACGATCAGCGTGGCGGCGTGGGCCAGGCGCGATTGTGCCGCGGCCAGCGCAGCCCATTCCCCCGGCGCGACCGCCAATGCCGCGAGTTCGCGGCGACGGGCATCGAGCGCGTCGCGCTGCGCAACATGCGCGGCCGCGCCGTGGGCGGCCGCGTCGCGGCATTCCATCGCCACGCGCCATGCGCGCCAGCGTTCCGCCACTTCCTGCGCCAGCGTGGTGAAGCCGCCATAGGCGTCGACGAGATTGCGCTGGGCCTCGGGCGAACCCAGCGACTGGTGCGCATGCTGGCCATGGATGTCGACCAGATGCTCGCCCAGGTCCTTCATCTGCGCCACGGTGGCGGGGCGCGCATTGATCCACGCGCGGCTCTTGCCCTGCGCATCCTGTACGCGCCGCAGCAACACCGTGTCGCCGTCACCGCTCAATTCGTTTTCGGCCAGCCACGCGCGCACCCATGGCGTGTCGGCGACGTCGAATTCCGCCGCGAGTTCGGCGCGCTCGGCGCCCGCGCGCAGTTGTCCAGGTTCGAAGCGATCGCCCAGCAACAGGCCCAATGCGTCGAGCAGGATGGATTTGCCCGCGCCTGTTTCGCCGGTGAGCACGGTGAAGCCCGGGTCGAATTCGACGTCGAGGGCATCGACAACGACAAAGTTGCGAATCGCGAGCGAACGCAGCATGGTGGGCAGGCAGGTCAGTGCGGCTTAAAGGGGCGGCGTGTAGTCGCGTCCGGCGGTGAGGCGCTCGGGCGTTTCGCTCCAATGGAGCTTTTCGCGCAACATCGCAAAATAGTCGTGGCCTTCGGGATGCAGGAATCGCGCAGTGAAGGGTGCGCGCCGCAACGCCACGCGATCGCCTTCGGCCAGCGCGAAATGGGCCTGGCCGTCGCAATGCACGCTGGCGTCGCGACCACGCGTGACCGTGATGGCGATATCCGCATCGTCGCCGATGGCGATGGGCCGGTGTGTCAATGCGTGCGGCGCCACCGGCACCAGCAGGAACGACGGCAGCTGCGGGGCGAGGATGGGCCCCCCCGCCGACAGCGCGTACGCCGTCGAGCCGGTAGGCGTGGCCACGATGATGCCGTCGGCGCGCAGCGCATAGGCGAAACGCCCGTCGATGGCCACCGCGCAATCGATCATGCCGCCGAGCGAACCGCGATTGACCACCACATCGTTCAGCGCGAGGCAATCGTGACGGGTGCCGTCCTGGCATTCCACCACCGTGGCGAGCAGCGTGCGGCGTTCCTCCACGTGGTGTCCGCCGAGCATGGCCGCCAACACCGGTTCCATCGCGGCCAGCGGAATGTCGGTGAGAAAACCCAGGCGCCCCTGGTTGATGCCGATCAGCGGCACGTTGTGGGGTGCCATGCGCCGCGCGATGGCCAGCATCGTGCCGTCGCCGCCCACGACGACGGCAAGGTCGACGCCGGTGGCCAGGTCGGCGGCCGGAGCGGTGGCAAAGCCGGGCACCGGCGCGTACTGCGCGGTTTCGGCTTCGACAATGACTTCGAGTCCGCGCGCGGCCAGGAAGGCGGCAAGGCGGGCCAACGGCTGCGCGATGCCTGGACTGGCCTGCCGCCCGACCAGTGCTACGCGCTTGAAGTGAACGGAGGAAGTGGGTTGAGCCGACATGGGCGCGATTAAACCATATGGCATGCGCGCGTTCCCTTCGGCCCTTCGGCGGAGCGCCAGTCGCCGCGGGGCGTGCGGTCGCAAGGAGCAGGGGGCCGGCGTAGAATCAAGCCATGCTGGAACCCCGGGCGCAGCACCTGTTGAAGACCCTGATCGAACGTTACATCGGCGATGGCCAGCCGATGGGTTCGCGTTCGCTCTCACGGCACTCGGGACTCGACTTGTCGCCGGCCACGATCCGCAACGTGATGGCCGATCTCGAGGACCTTGGCTTCATCGCCAGCCCGCACACCTCCGCGGGACGCATTCCCACCGCCAAGGGTTACCGGTTCTTCGTCGACAGCCTGATGGTCGTCAAGCCATTGGGCAACGCCGAGATCCAGCGGCTGGAAGGCGAATTCGTGGCCGACCGCCCGCAGCAGCTCGTCAGCACCGCGGCGGGACTGCTGTCGCAACTGACCCAGTTTGCCGGTGTGGTGATGACGCCCAAGCGGCGCGAGGCGGCGTTTCGCCACATCGAATTCCTGCGCCTGGCCGAACGCCGCGTGCTGCTGATCCTGGTGACCGCCGAGGGCGACGTGCAGAACCGCGTGCTGCACACCGACCGCGCGTATTCGCAGGGCCAGTTGACCGAGGCCAGTCACTTCTTCAACCATAACTTTGCGGGACAGCCGCTGGCTACGATCCGCGCGCGCATCGCCGACGAGCTGCGCGCGCTGCACGAGGACATCGCGGGCCTGATGACCGCGGCGGTCGATGCGGGCGAAGGTGCGCTGGCCGACACCGAGTCCCTCGTCGTCACCGGCGAGCGCAACCTGCTGCAGGCCGAGGACATCTCGTCGAACATGGAACGCCTGCGGCGACTGTTCGACATGTTCGAGGAGAAGACGTCCATCCTGCATCTGCTCGACCTGTCGCAGCGGGCGCATGGCGTGCAGATCTACATCGGCGAGGAATCTGGCCTGAATCCACTCGACAATCTGTCGGTGGTCACCGCGCCCTACGAACTCAACGGCAAGGTCATCGGCACGCTGGGCGTGATCGGCCCCACGCGCATGTCCTACGAACGGGTGATCCCGATCGTCGATGTGACCGCCAAGCTCCTGTCCAACGCGATGTCGGCGCAGACCCATGACGAGTAGCGACGCCACGCATCCGAATGCGCAGCTGCTGCAGCGTCTCTATGGCGCGTTCGCGGTCAAGGACGCGGCCACGATGGCCACGTGCTATGCGCCCGACGCGCATTTCGCCGACCCCGTGTTCGACCTGCAGGGGCCCGAGGTCGGCGCGATGTGGACGATGTTCTGCGAACGCGGACGCGACATGAAGATCGAATGGCGCGACATCCGTGCCGATGACAAGGCCGGAAGTGCCCATTGGGAGCCACGCTATACGTTCTCGGTCACCGGGCGTCCCGTGCACAACCGCATCGATTCGGCGTTCACGTTTCGTGATGGTTTGATCGTCACGCAGCGCGACACCTTCGATCTCTGGCGCTGGAGCCGCATGGCGCTGGGCGTGAAAGGCGCGCTGCTCGGCTGGACGCCGATGGTGCGCAACGCGATCCGCGGCGAAGCGCGGCGCAATTTCGACAACTGGCGCGCGCGACGCCCCCGATGAGCGCACCGCCGGCGCACACCTTCGTCACTGCCGCGGCCTGCACGCATTGCGCCACCCCGCTGGCGGGACGCTACTGCCATGTCTGCGGACAGGATTCGCTGCCCGCGGAAACCGCGCTGGCCAGTTGGCGCGAGCAATGGCAGCGCCTGCTGCGCACGCTGCGCGCGTTGATCCTGCAGCCGGGATTGCTCACGCAGGAGCATCTTGGTGGCGCGCGCATCCGCTACATCGCGCCGTTCACACTGTTTCTCAACGTCGTCGCGGTGTTCTTCCTGCTGTCCGTGGCTACGGAATTCCGCGTTCAATCGATCGTGCGGCAGGATTCGACGGACCATCTGCAGCGTTCGCTCGAGCGGCGCGCCGAGCGGGCGGGCGTGACCAAGGAAGTGTTCCTTGAGCGTGTGGAGCGCCGCTTCCAGGGTGTGTACACGCTGTGCCTCGTTACAATCAGCCTCTTTGGCTATACGCTGCTGATGCGATTGTTTTTCCGCAAGCACTGGCAGGGCTGGCGTGGTCCGTTCACCTTCACGCTGCACTATCTGGCGTTTGTGTTCCTGGCGCTGCCTGCCGTGATGGTCGTGATCCATGCGTTGTCCGCCCATGTGGCGAAGTCGGCGTTGGTGGTCATCGCGCTGGCATCGACCTTCACCGTGGCCGTCACGTGGCTTGCGTTGGCAAGTCGTCGCCTCTTTGCCGAGCGCTGGCCGGTCGCGATCGCCAAGGGCGTTGCCATCGTGCTCACCGGCTTCATCGTCGACCAGGCGATGTTCGTCACCGCGGTCTTCGTCACCTTCAACCTAGCCTGACATGGCCCACGCCCCCGAGCCTCCATTCGCCCATGATCGCACGCCCAAGATCGGCGTGCTGATGATCAACCTCGGCACGCCGGACGCGCCCAACCCGTCCGCCGTCCGCCGGTATCTCGCGCAGTTCCTCACCGACCCGCGCGTGATCGAGATCCCGAAATGGCTGTGGGCGCCCATCCTGTATGGCGTGATCCTGTTCGTGCGGCCGGTGAAGTCCGCGCGCAAATATGCGTCGATCTGGACGAAGGATGGGTCGCCGCTTCTCGTCCACAGCAAACGCCAGCGCACGCTGCTGATGGGCTATCTCGGACAGCGCGTGAAGGCGGCCGGATTGCCGGCCGACCAGTGCCCGGTGGAGGTCGGCATGTGCTACGGCAACCCGAGCGTGGGCAGTGCCATCGACAAGCTGCGCGCCGCCAACTGCGAGAAGATCCTCGTGTTGCCGCAATATCCCCAGTATTCCGCGAGTGCCACCGCGGCCGCGTTCGATGCGGTGACCGCGCACTTGAAATATGCGCGGCGCCTGCCGGCGCTGCGCTTCGTCGAGACCTTCCACGACGACCCGGGCTACATCAAGGCGCTGGCGCAAAACGTCAACGATTATTGGACCCGCAATGGCCGGCCCAAGCACCTTGTAATGTCGTTCCATGGCGTGCCGCGCCGCACGCTGGAGATGGGCGACCCGTATCACTGCTTCTGCCAGGTCACCGGACGGCTCCTGGCGCGCGAGTTGGGTCTGGCGCCCGAGCAGTGGACGCTCACCTTCCAATCGCGTTTCGGCAAGGCGCCGTGGTTGAAGCCCTATACGGTCGATGTGCTGCAAGCGCTGGGCGAGGCCAGGACGGCGCGTGTCGACGTGTTCTGTCCGGGCTTCGTGGCCGACTGCCTCGAAACCCTCGAGGAGATCGCGATGGAGGGCAAGGCCACGTTCATGAAGGTGGGCGGGGGCGAGTTTCATGCCATCCCATGCCTCAACGAGCACCCGGCATGGATTGCCGCACTGGCTGATCTCGCGTTCCGCAATCTCACCGGCTGGCTCGAACCGCCGCCCGATCGCGACGCGCGGGAACTGTCGCTGGTGCGCGCCAAGGCGCTGGGAGCGTCGAAGTAGCGGCGAGCGCAATGTTCCGGATGCGCCAACGTTAGGTCGCGATCCGGTTTCGCGGCCGCGATCGTAGCGGCCTGCGGACGTATTCTCGCCGCTTATAGCGGGATTACTGCCGCTGTTCGATTGATCGCACACCTCGACATCGCTTAACATCTCCGCGCGCGTTCGCATCCGCATGACCGGTTTCTTCGCTCAACACGAACGATTGACGCAGCATCCCTGGAGAGTCTATGAATCCGGTTCTGGCATTCACCACCATCATGGCCATCTGGACCGTGAGCGAATTCGTGTCCTCGAAGTCGAAAGGACTTGTCTCGTCGCTGTTCGTCGCGTCGCTCATCTTCCTGGTCGGGTTTCTGACCGGTATCTTCCCGCCCGATCTACTGACCAGCTCCTCGCTGCTAGCGCTCGCCGGGGTCGTGGTCGGATTCGTCATCGTCCACCTGGGCACGGTGATCAGCATCGACGATTTCATCAAGCAGTGGCGAACTGTGCTGACGGGTGTGGCCGCCGTCTCCGGTGTCGCGGCAGCGCTGTTCGTGATCGGTTCGATGTTGAAGGGCACGGATTACGTCATCGCCGCCGTCGGCGCCATCAGCGGGGCCACCGTGTCCGTCGTCATCATCCAGGAAGCGGCGTTGGCTGCGGGACTGGTGACGGTCGCCGTATTTCCCGTGCTGATCGCTGCGTTGCAGGGGTTGGTCGGCTTCCCGTTGACCTCGATCATCCTGCGCAAGGAGGCGCAGCGACTCAAGGAGGAGTACCGCGCCGGCAGGCTCGCCCCGGTCGCGGAAGTCGTAGCGGGCGCCGAGGCCGAGACCCGACTCCCTGCGGTATTCCACTCCACGGTAGGCACGCTCTTCTGTGTCGGCGTCACCGTGCTCGTTGCGCAGTTCGTGAGTTCCATCACCAATGGCAACCTCAACACTTTCGTCGTCGCACTCGTTCTGGGCGTCCTCCTGCGCTGGGGGCGCATCTTCAAGCCGTCGGTGCTCAACGGCATCAATGCCTACGGACTCATGCTCACCGCGGTCCTCATCCTCGTGTTCGGCCCGCTGGCCACGGTCACGCCCGCCGATCTGCGGGCGCTCGCCGTTCCGCTTCTCATCGCCTTCGTGGTGGGGGTATCGGGCATCGTCGCGGGTTCGGCTTTGGTGGGCAAGCTCCTCGGTTTCAGCGTCGCGATGTCGATCGGCATCGGGCTCACCTCGCTGTACGGCTTCCCGGGAACGCTGTTGCTGAGCCAGGAGGCGGCCAAAGCCGTCGGCGAAACACCGGACGAGGTGAAGGCCATCGAGGCCGAAATTCTGCCGCGGATGGTGGTGGCCGGCTTTGCCACGGTCACCATCACGTCCGTCATCGTGACGGGCATTATTGCCGGCTGGATCGGCAGGTAAGGCAAGCGCAGGCCCTTCGGGCCGCGGCGCTACGCGGTCGCACGGCAGGTTCCCCAAACGCGGCTCGGACCGCGCCAGCCGTGCCCTTCGTACGCCCGTCACCGGATCGGGGCTAACGGGCAGCGCATGGCGAGGCTCCGCGCCATCCCCGACGGCCTGGGGCATCGGCGCAAGTCTCTGTAATATAACCAATTGCCCGCGACGCGCCGCAGCTTTGGCCGGCCTTGAAACAGGCTTGGGCCGACCCCATCTGCAATCAATAACCATTTCATTGACCGAGGATTGAACGCGCATGACCCCGATGCCCCCTGAGCCTCCTGTGGCCGACCCCCTGGATGCCGCGTCCGTGACGCCCGCTGATGCCGCCGCCGAAGCGCTGGCGCAGGCCCAGGCGGAAGCTACCGAAATGAAGGACGCCTGGCTGCGCGCCAAGGCCGAGACCGAAAATGTCCGTCGCATTGCGCAGGTGGATGTCGCCAAGGCCCACAAATTTGCCATCGAGCGCTTTGCCGAGGATCTGCTTCCCGTCAAGGACGCGCTCGAACAGACGCTCGCAGCCGGAGACGTTTCGCTGGAGACGCTGCGCGCAGGCGCCGAACTTACGCTGAAGGCGCTGCAAACGGCCTTCGAGCGGGCCAAGGTAGTTGAGTTGAACCCCGAGGGCCAGAAATTCGACCCCAACCAGCATCAGGCAATGCAGATGGTGCCGTCCGACCTGCCCGCCAATACCGTTGCCACCGTGTTCCAGAAAGGCTACCTGGTCAATGATCGGGTGCTGCGTCCCGCGCTGGTCACCGTTTCGCAAGGCCCGGGCAAGCCCGGTTAGCCAGAGCGGCGCAATCCGTGCCGCGCACGGGTTGAACGCGCCGGCTCCGACCCCCATTTCCATAGCATTCCAGCCACTTGGCACCACGGAGAAAACATCATGGGCAAGATCATCGGTATCGACCTCGGCACCACCAACAGCTGCGTCGCCATCATGGAAGGCGGCAAGCCCAAGGTCATTGAAAATTCCGAAGGCGCGCGCACGACGCCCTCGGTCGTCGCCTATCTAGAGGATGGCGAGATCCTGGTCGGGGCGTCGGCCAAGCGGCAGGCGGTCACCAATCCCAAGAACACGATCTATGCGGTCAAACGTCTGATCGGTCGCCGCTTCGAGGAAAAAGAGGTCCAGAAGGACATCGACCTCATGCCGTACAAGATCGTCAAAGCCGACAATGGCGATGCCTGGGTCGACGTGCGCGGCAAGAAGATCGCGCCGCAGCAGGTTTCGGCCGAAATTCTGCGCAAGATGAAGAAGACCGCCGAGGATTACCTGGGCGAGGAAGTCACCGAGGCCGTGGTCACGGTGCCGGCCTACTTCAACGACTCGCAGCGGCAGGCCACCAAGGACGCCGGCAAGATCGCGGGCCTGGAAGTGAAGCGGATCATCAACGAGCCCACGGCGGCGGCGTTGGCGTTTGGCCTCGACAAGAAGGAAGGCGACCGCAAGATTGCGGTGTACGACCTGGGCGGCGGCACCTTCGACATCTCGATCATCGAGATCGCGGTCGTCGATGGCGAGCACCAGTTCGAAGTGCTGTCCACCAACGGCGACACGTTCCTGGGCGGCGAGGACTTCGACCAGCGCCTGATCGACTACGTGGTCACTGAATACAAGAAGGAATCCGGCGTCGATCTCAAGAACGACGTGCTGGCCCTGCAGCGCCTCAAGGATGCCGCCGAAAAGGCCAAGATCGAGTTGTCGTCGTCGCAGCAGACCGAGATCAATCTGCCGTACATCACGGCGGACCAGTCCGGCCCCAAGCATCTGTCGATGAAGATCACGCGCGCCAAGTTCGAGTCGCTGGTCGAGGAACTGATCGAGCGCACCATCGGCCCGTGCCGTACGGCGATCAAGGATGCCGGCGTCAAGATGACCGATGTCTCCGACGTCATCCTCGTCGGTGGCCAGACGCGCATGCCCAAGGTGCAGGAGAAGGTCAAGGAATTCTTCGGCAAGGAGCCGCGCAAGGACGTCAACCCGGACGAGGCCGTTGCTGTCGGTGCGGCCATCCAGGGTGGCGTGCTGAAGGGCGACGTCAAGGACGTGCTGCTGCTCGACGTCACGCCGCTTTCGCTCGGCATCGAAACGCTGGGTGGCGTGATGACCAAGCTCATCCAGAAGAACACCACCATCCCGACCAAGGCGCAGCAGGTATTCTCGACGGCGGACGACAACCAGGGCGCAGTGACGATCCACGTGCTGCAGGGCGAGCGCGACGTGTCGCAAGGCAACAAGAGCCTGGGCCAGTTCAACCTCGAGGGCATTCCGCCGGCGCCACGCGGCATGCCGCAGATCGAAGTCGCGTTCGACATCGACGCCAACGGCATCCTCCATGTGTCGGCCAAGGACAAGGCCACGGGCAAGGAAAACAAGATCACGATCAAGGCCAACTCGGGATTGTCGGACGACGAAATCCAGAAGATGGTCAAGGATGCCGAAGCGCACGCCGAGGATGACAAGAAGGTCCTTGAAACGGTGCAGGCCCGCAATGGCCTCGATGCCCTCGTGCACAGCGTCAACAAGTCGCTGACGGAATACGGCGACAAGGTCGGCGCAGACGAGAAGGCCAAGGTCGAAACCGCGGTCAAGGCGGCGGAAGAAGTCCTGAAGCAGAAGGACGCCACCAAGGAGCAAATGGAAACGCAGTCCGAGGAACTGTCCAAGGCCGCGCAGAAGCTGGGCGAGATGATGTATGCCCAGGCGCAGGCGGGGGCCGAAGGTACCGGCGCGGAAGGCGGCAATCCTGATGCGGGTGGTTCGGCCAAGACCGACGAAAAGGTCGTCGACGCCGAGTTCACGGAAGTCAAAAAGTGATACACCGTCGCGGCCGATGATTGAGATAATGTAAGGATCGGCGCGCGATGTTGTATCTGGCCGAGTTGGAGCGGTCGCCTTTGGCGACCCTCAACTCGGCCTTTCCGTTAGGGATTTTTACAGCGGTTCCACGGCGCCTGGGTCCTGGATCGTGGTGGCGGTTGGACGTCGTTGCGTCCGTGCGGCGGCACGCTCGAGTTCGACGTCCAGGTGCCGTTGAAGTTCATCAAGTGCAGTCTCGACATTTCCGATCATCGCCCTCTGGGCTTCACAAAAAATTGAGTCATCCCCATGGCGAAGCGTGATTACTACACCGTCCTTGGCGTCTCCCGCGAGGCGTCCGACGACGAGCTGAAAAAAGCCTATCGCAAGCTCGCGATGAAGCACCATCCTGATCGCAATCCCGACGACAAGGATGCCGAAGGCAACTTCAAGGAGGCCAAGGAGGCCTACGAAGTCCTTACCGATCCGCGCAAGCGCGCGGCCTACAACCAGTTTGGCCACGCCGGCGTCGATCCTTCGGCCGGCGGTGGACGCGGCGGTCCCGGGCCCGAGGGCTTCGGTGGCTTCGCCGATGCGTTCGGCGACATCTTCGGCGAGATCTTCGGCCAGCAGGGGCGCGGCGGCGGACGCGGCAATGGCGTCTATCGCGGTTCCGACCTGCGCTACAACCTCGAACTCACGCTGGAAGACGCGGCGCGCGGCACTGAGGTCAAGATCCGCATTCCTTCGCTCGAAGCATGCACCACGTGCAAGGGCACGGGTGCGCGTCCCGGCACCGAACCGAAGCAATGCGGCACCTGCCACGGGCGCGGTGAAGTCCGCGTGTCGCAGGGGTTCTTCTCGATCCAGCAATCCTGCCCCACGTGCCACGGCACGGGCAAAGTGATTCCCGAACCCTGCACGACGTGTCATGGCAGTGGGCAGATCAAGAACCACAAGACACTGTCGGTCAAGATTCCCGCCGGCGTCGACCAGGACGATCGCATCCGCCTCACCGGCGAAGGCGAGGCCGGCCGCAACGGCGGTCCGGCGGGCGACCTGTATGTGGTCGTCAACCTGAAGCCGCATTCCGTGTTCCAGCGCGAAGGCGCCGACCTGCATTGCGAGATGCCCATCGGTTTCGCAATGTCGGCGCTGGGCGGCGACCTCGAAATTCCCACGCTCGACGGCCACGCCACGATCAAGGTTCCGGCGGAAACGCAGTCGGGGCAAACGTTCCGGCTGCGCAACAAGGGCATCCGTCCCGTGCGCGGATCGGTGCAGGGCGACCTTTACTGCCACGTGGTGATCGAGACGCCGGTGAAGCTCACCGCGCGCCAGAAAGAGCTGCTGCGCGAGTTCGACCAGATCAGCGCCAAGGACCCGGCCAAGCACAACCCGCGCGCGAGCAACTGGTTCGACAAGGTCAAGGAATTCTTCGACTGAAGCGGCCGCCGGCCTCGCGCAGATTCCCATTGCAGACGCGCCGATGACCCGCGACGAGCACTTCGACGTCGTGGTCATCGGCGCCGGTGCGGCCGGCATGATGTGCGCCGCGCAAGCGGGGCAACGCGGCCGCCGCGTGTTGCTGATCGAGCACTACCCCCTGCTCGGCGAAAAGATCCGCATCTCGGGTGGCGGACGCTGCAACTTCACCAATCGCGGCGCCGGCCCCGCGCACTACCTTTCGCAAAATCCCGACTTCTGCCGGTCGGCGCTGGCGCGCTATACGCCCGCGCACTTCATACGGCTGGTCGAGGCGCACGGCATTGCGTACCACGAAAAAAAACTCGGCCAGCTCTTCTGCGATGACACCGCGCGGGACATCATCGCGATGCTGAGAACCGAGTGCGACGTCGGCAACGTGCAATGGCGAATGCCCTGTCCGGTGGACAGCGTCGCGCGCGCGGATGACGGCTTTTTAATTGCCACGCCGCAGGGTGTGGTGCGTTGTGCAGCACTGGTGATCGCCACGGGCGGCCTGACGGTACCCAAGATCGGCGCCACGCCGTTTGGCTACCGGGTCGCCGAGCAGTTCGGACTGGCCATCGTGCCGCCGCGTCCTGCCCTGGTGCCGCTGGCGTTTGCACCCGAGGCACTGACGCGGTACGGCGACCTGTCCGGCGTGTCGGTGGACGCTGAAGTCGCCTGCAATGGTGGCCGCTTTCGCGAGAACCTGCTGTTCACGCATCGCGGGCTGTCCGGCCCCGCGATTTTGCAGATCTCGAGCTATTGGGATGGACGCGCGCCGCTCACGATCGACCTCTTGCCCGACACCGACGTCGTCGCATGGCTTGAGGCGCGCGCCACGTCCACCGCGGTCCTGCCCAATGCACTGTCCGAGCTGCTGCCTCGCCGCTTCGCGCAACAGTGGTGCGCGGCGGAAGCATTGACTTTGCCCATTGCGCGGCTCGACGTGGACCGCCGCCGCAACGTGGCCGCGCGCCTGCATGCATGGCAGGTGCGTCCCTCCGGGACGCTCGGCTACAACAAGGCCGAAGTCACGCTGGGAGGTGTGGACACGCGCGGGCTGTCCTCGAAGACGATGGGCGCGGCGGCCGTACCGGGCCTCTACTTCGTCGGCGAAGTGATGGATGTCACCGGCTGGCTCGGCGGCTACAATTTCCAGTGGGCGTGGGCATCGGGGCACGCCGCCGGCCAGCACGCCTGAGCGCGCGCCGCAGCCAACCGGGAACACGCCATGCCAAAGACGCTGCTTCTCCGTCACGCCGACGTCGTGGTCACGATGGACGCGGCGCGCCGGGAAATTCGCGATGGCGGCATCCTCATCGAGGACCACCGGATCGTCGCGGTCGGTCCCACCGCCACGCTGCCGGATACGGCCGATGAGGTCATCGACCTGGCGGGGCACGTCGTGTTGCCTGGTCTCGTCAACACGCACCACCACATGTTCCAGAGCCTCACGCGGGCGGTGCCGGGCGTGCAGGATGCCGCGCTCTTCGATTGGCTGCAGGGACACTATCCGCTATGGGCGGCCTGACGCCGGAGATGATCCGCGTGTCCACGCAAACGGCCATGGCCGAACTGATGCTGTCCGGCTGCACGACGTCTACCGACCATCTCTACGTCTTTCCCAACGGCGCGCGCCTCGACGATGCGATCGAGGCCGCAGCCATCATCGGGATGCGTTTTCATCCGACGCGCGGCAGCATGAGTGTCGGCCGCAGCGCCGGTGGCCTGCCGCCGGATTCATTGGTGGAGGACGAAAGCGCGATTCTCGCGGATACCCGGCGCCTGATCGAAACCTTTCACGATCCGGCGCGATATTCGATGCTGCGCGTCGGTGTGGCACCATGCTCGCCGTTTTCGGTCAGTCGGGACCTGATGCGCGAGTCGGCGGCGCTTGCGCGCGCCTACGGCGTAGGCCTGCATACCCATCTTGCCGAAAACGACAGCGACGTCGCCTACAGCCGCGAACACTTCGCGATGACCCCGGCGGAGTACGCCGAGAGCTTGGGCTGGGTCGGCCGCGATGTCTGGCATGCGCACTGCGTGAAGCTCGACCCGGCCGGCATCGAACTTTTTGCGCATTCCGGCACCGGTGTCGCGCACTGTCCGTGCTCGAACATGCGTCTGGCCTCCGGCATCGCGCCCGTACGCCGGATGCGCGATGCCGGCGTGCCGGTAGGCATCGGTGTCGACGGCAGCGCGTCCAACGATGCGGGGCACCTGCTCGCGGAAGCGCGGCAGGCGCTGCTGTTGCAGCGTGTGGGTTTCGGGCCGGATGCGATGAGCGCGCGCGAGGCGCTCGAAATCGCCACGCTGGGCGGGGCCCGCGTGCTCGGCCGCGACGACATCGGCGCGCTGGCGCCCGGCATGGCGGCCGATCTCGTCGCCTTCGATCTCCATGCCGTCGGCCTGGCCGGCGCGCTGGCCGATCCCCTGGCCGCGCTGGTGTTCTGTGCGCCGCAAACGGTGAACTGGAGCGTGATCCACGGTCGCGTGGTCGTCCGTGCAGGGCAACTGACCACCCTCGAGTTGCCGCCCCATCTCGAACGGCACAATGCGCTCGCGCGTGCGCTTGCCGCTGCCGCGCGATGAGCGGTGGGACGCGTTCGCAAGTCGCATAGCGGCGCCGATCCGCGCTGGTAGAATCGATTGCATTGGCATTCCGGGCGAAAGTGCGCGGAACGCGCCATCCTTCCGGAGAATTTGATGCGCAAGCTTGCCGCCATTGTCCTGGTTCTTGCCGCCGCCGCCCTGCCGGCGCACGCGCAGGTGAAGATCGGCCTCATGGTCTCGGCCACCGGTCCCACCACCGCGATCGGCATTCCCCAGAAGAACACCGGGGACCTGCTGCCCCGCAAGGTGGGCAGTGCCACGATCGAGTATTTCCAGCTCGACGACGGCGGCGACACCACGCGTGCGGTGCAGAATGCAAAGAAGCTGATTCAGGAAAACAACATCGACGCGCTGATCGGCCCGTCCACCACGCCCAACGCGCTGGCCATCCTCGACATCATCGCCGATGCCAAGGTGCCGGTGATGGCCACCGTCGGCACGTCGGCAGTGGTCGAGCCGCTCGACGCGAAGAAGCGTTGGGTGTTCAAGACAACGCAGAACGACGACCTGATCGCGGGCGCGCTGCTGTCGCATATGGTGAAGAACGGCGTCAAGACCGTGGGCTTCATCGGCTTCAACGATCCCTACGGCGAGAACTGGTACAAGGTGTTCACGCCGATGGCGGAAAAGGCCGGTATCAAAGTCGTGGCCAGTGAGCGCTACACGCGCACCGACCAGAGCGTGACCGGACAGACACTGAAACTCATCGCCGCCAAGCCCGACGCAGTGCTGATCGCCGCCGTCGGCGGACCCGCGGTGCTGCCGCAGGCCACGCTGTTCGACCAGGGCTACAAGGGTCGCGTGTACCAGACACATGCGGTAGCCACCGAGGACTTCATCAAGCTGGGCAAGGACAAGGTCGAAGGCACGGTGCTCGCCGCCGGGCCGATGCTCGTCATCGACGAAATCCCCGATTCCAATCCCACCAAGAAGGTGGCGCAGGGCTACATCGCCGCGTACGAAAAGCAGTTTGGCAGCAAACCCGCCACGTTTGGCGCCAACACCTGGGACGGCGGCCTCCTGCTCGAGCGGGCGATTCCGACGGCGCTGAAGGCCGGCAAACCGGGCACCGAGGCGTTTCGTTCGGCGCTGCGTGACGCGATCGAGAAGGAACGCGACGTCGTTGGAACGCAGGGCGTGTTCAACATGTCGGCGACCAATCACAATGGCATGGACGAGCGTGCCCGCGTGCTGGTGATTGTTCGCGACGGCAAGTTCCGGTTGCTGCCGGAGTAGGCATGGCCATGCGGTTCGCGGGCACCGGGTGGCGCGCATGCGTGCACCGCGATGCGCGTTCGTCTGACCCGGTGTTGCCATGCGCCTCGTAGGCATCCTGCTCGCCGGAGGTGTGGGCGCGCGCTTCGGTGGCGCCAAGCTGATGGCGCCGTTGCCGGTCACTGCCCACGGTGCGGCGGCGGGCACACCCATCGGCGCAGCCGCATGCATGCACCTCATGGCCGCATTGAATGATGTCGTCGCCGTCACCCGGCCGCGCGATCCGATGCTTGTGGCGGCGTTGCGCAATACCGGCGCGCGCGTGGTCGAATGCGCGCAGGCACACGAGGGCATGGGGGCAAGTCTTGCCTGCGGCGCCGCCGCCACGGCCGATGCCGATGGCTGGATTGTCGCGCTGGCCGACATGCCGTGGATTGCGCCGGCCACGATCATCCGGGTGGCGGAAGCACTGGCCGGCGGCGCAGAAATTGTCGCGCCTGCCTATCGCGGCGAGCGCGGGCATCCGGTGGGCTTTGCCAAGTCCTATGGTTCGCTGCTGGCCTCGCTTACCGGTGATGAAGGCGCCCGCGCCGTGATCGCGGCGCGGCAGTGGGTCATGCAAATGGTGGAAGTGGACGACCCCGGCGTACTGCGCGACATCGACACGCCCGGCGACTTGAAGCTGCCGCCGTTCTAGCGCAGGCAGGTTGGCTTTCGTTGCGGTGTACGGGTTGCACAACCTGAAGCGGGAAGTTGAAACTGGGCGGATGGGGGCGTCGAACTGCGTTGTTGCCATTGATGGCCGCCGTTTCGCCGGCCCGCTAATCTTCGCCGGCGCGCTGCCAGAGATCGCCTTGGCGATCGTTGCCGAGATAAAGCTGTTCCTGCATCCGCCACCATGAGCGCAGGTCCGCTTCCAGCAGCGGATGCGAGATGAGGAATCCCTGCGCCTCCTCGCAGCCCAGGCCCTTCAGGAAATTGAACTGCGCGGCGGTCTCGATGCCTTCGGCAATGCAGCGCAGGCCCAGCGAATGCGACAGCGCGATGATCGCTTGCGTGATCGCCTCGTCGTTACGATTCTTGTCGAGCCCGTGCACGAAGCGCTGGTCAATCTTGATGCCCTGGATCGGCAGCCGCGCGAGATAGGACAGGCTCGAGTAGCCGGTGCCGAAGTCGTCGATGGTGATGGACACGCCCAGCTGCTTCAGCTTCATCAGCGTGGCGACGGCCTTTTCCGGGTGCGTGATGATCACGCTCTCGGTGATTTCGAGATCGAGGTGACGGGCGGCCAATCCACTGCTGGCCAGCGCATCCTCGACGACGGAAAGCCAGCTGTCGTGCTGCAGCTGCTGCACCGACAGGTTGACCGAGAGGCGCAGCGGCATGTGCTGCTTGTGCCATTGCACGACCTGGCGGCACGCGTCGCGCAACACGCGTGCGCCCAGCGCCTGGATCATTCCTGATTCCTCGGCCACCGGAATGAACTCGTTGGGCGAGATCACGCCACGCTGCGGGTCGCGCCAGCGCAGCAACGCCTCGACGCCGCAGGCGCGGCCGGTCTGCATTTCGATCTGCGGCTGGTAGACGAGGAAGAATTCGTCGTCCATCAGTCCACGGCGCATGTCGGTTTCGAGCTGCAGCCGCTGCTGCACGCGGGTATTCATGTCGGCGGTGAAGAAGCGGAATGCGTTGCGTCCCGCGTCCTTCGCCGCGTACATCGCGGTATCGGCCTGCTTGATCAGCGAGACGACATCCTGTGCATCCGTCGGATAAAGCGCGACACCGGCGGAACAGGTCAGCGTAGGCATCTGGTCGGCCAGCCGGAACGGGGCCAGGAAGGCGTCGCGCACGCGGTTGACCACGACCATCACTTCACTCATCGCCTGCGCGGGATCGAGCCCAGGGAGGATCACGACGAATTCGTCGCCGCCGAGACGGGCAACGGTGTCTGACTCGCGCACCGCGCTGGTCAGCCGCTGCGCAATGGCCTGCAGCAGTTGGTCGCCGGCATCGTGTCCCAGCGTGTCGTTGATGCGCTTGAAGTGATCGAAGTCGAGGAACACACACGCCACCTGCGTGTCGTCGCGCTGCGCCTGTGCCAGGATCTGTTTCAGGCGCTGGTTCAGCAACGACCGGTTGGGCAGCCCGGTGAGAATGTCGTGCTGCGCCAGCCGATACGCGTGGGCGGTGGCGATCTCCAGTTCCTTCGTGCGCTGCGCCACCTTTTCCTCGAGGGTGCGCTGGTAGCTCGCCACCTCCGACTGCGACTCGGAGAGCTTCTGCGTCATGTGATTGAAGGTGTGCGTGAGCAGGCCCATTTCGTCGGTGGACCGCACAGGCACATAGACGTCGAGGCGACCCGCGCCCACGGCGCGCGCCGCGCGCATCAATCGCCGCATGGGCGCCACGATGCGCCGGGTGAGCAGCAGCGATGCAATGATCGCCAAGACCATCAGCAGCGCCACCACGCCGATGGCGCCCACCATTTGTTCGAGGAACTGCTTGCGCTGCACATCGAGCGACATGCCAAGCCGGATCGAGCCGATCGGCGCGATGGCGGCCAGCGTCTTCTTGTCGGCCGTGACATAGGTGTCGCCCACCAGCGCGCGCGCCGATGCTCGCGGATTGGCCACCGGCGCCATCAATTCGATGAAGCGTCTGCCGCCCAGGATTATTTCCTGCGTGGTGACGTGGCCGGCGGCGTCGGCGGCCGCGTTGGGCGTGAGCGCGGGCAGGGGATCCTTCACCTGCATAGGCCCGAAGCGGCGCTCCACCAGCAGCTGGCCCTTGTCGTCCTGCACGGCAACGTACGCGACGTCAAGATCGCTCGAAAGGCTGTCGAGCAGCGTTTCCAGCGACGCCTTGTCCGAGGTATAAAGCGCGTACTCGGCCAGCTCGGCCATGATGCCCAGGAGCGATGTGCCTTGCAGGCGCAACTGCTGCTCCTCGTCGCGCCACTGCCGCGAGAAGTGGAAGGTCGTGACGGCGACGGCGGTGAGGAAGATGAGCCCGATCGTCAGCAGGTTGAGCTTGGTGAGAAGCCCCATCTTCACCGGCGGCAGGTCGAGCGTCGTGACCGTGTCGCCGCCGAGCGGGGACAGGTGCTTGCGCAGCGCGCGGCGCACGTTCTTCATTCGAAGGCCCGATCGATCAGGCGCAACGTGTCGGCTTCCCAATGCACGCGCAAATGCTCCGCCGAGCGCATGTTGACGATCACGCGCGTTTTCGCGGGCGGAGGCAACGGCGCCCGATTGCCGGCGAGCTGACGCTGGCCCAGCGCCAGACAATAGCGGCCGAGGTCGGCGTAGTCCCAATCCACCGCGTAGAGTGCGCCGGCGCGTACCCAGGTCTCATTCGGTCCCGCGAGTGGAATCAGGTTGCGGAAAGAAAACAGCATCAAGGCCCGCGAATGTTCCGGGGCGAAAACGGTGGTGTCGGCCAGCGCAAACAGCACGTCGCTGTTGTTGGTAAGACGACCGAGCGCCCCCGGCAGTGCACTGGGGCCGGTCACGGGTTCGAGGACCGGAAGATAGCCGGCACGGGCGAGGGCCCCGGCAGTTTCGTTAGCGCGTTTTTCACTTTGCCTTGGATCGAAAAGCAGTCCGACGCTGCGTGCCTTGGGCAGCAGGCGCTTCAACCAGTGGATATGTATGTCGACCGGGACCTCGAGCGGCACTACCTGCGTGTTGATGGGTGGCGGTTTCGCGTCGTCGTCGCCGGGCAACATGCAATCCACGGTCGCGGAACCCGGCGCCGACCGCGCCACCGCGGCCGCCGCGCGCGCGCCCAGCGTGACGATCACGCCGTCCCGACCGATACGCGCGAGCGCGGCAGTCACCGCCGCCTCGTCCTCTGTCGTGGCCTGCAGCGCCTCCACGGGCAAGCCCTGTTTCTGGATGCCCGCCAGCGCCTGGCGATAAGGCGGGCCGTCGGCGGACGAAATCACCAGCACGCGTTGCGCCAGCACCGGTCCCGCCAGCAGGCCGGCGGCAGCCAGCAGCACGTGCCCGCAGCGGATGGCCGCGCCGCGCCCGTTCACGGGATGGTGCAATCGAGTTTGAAGAAGAACGGCCGCCCGGGAGACCGGAGGCGGTCCTGGTGTTGCTTCGACCCGGAAGGATCGGCCAGCGTGGGCCGGCCATAAAGGCGACGCGTGGGCGGGGCAACCGGCGGGCCGGGAGGCGGTGTCTGGTGACGGGAATTCACGCGGGTCTCGTACGTCGTCGTCGGCGGCCCGGATGGCCACCACCAGCGGGTCTGACCCGCAGCCGTCATGCGGCCCGCGAGGGCCGACATGGTGGGGCCAAGGACAATCGAAGCATACACTGTGCCATGTGCCGGCTCGGCGCAGCGGCGCGGCACGCCCTGCGGCACGCGAGCCCCCCGCAGCCGGTCAGAGGGCGGAAACGGGGATCTTGCCGATCCGGGCCTGCCACTCGCGGGGCGCCGTGTGATGCACCGATTGTCCCCGGGCGTCGACGGCCACCGTGACCGGCATGTCCCTGACGTCGAATTCGTAGACAGCTTCCATCCCGAGGTCCGCGAAGGCAACGACGCGCGAGGCCCGGATGGCTTTCGATACGAGGTACGCGGCGCCGCCGACTGCCATCAGGTACGCCGCGCCGTGCTTGCGAATGGACTCGATCGCAACCGGCCCGCGTTCCGCCTTGCCGATCATCGCGATCAGGCCGCAACGATCGAGCATCATCTCAGTGAACTTGTCCATCCGCGTGGCCGTGGTGGGCCCCGCCGGACCCACGACCTCGTCGCGCACGGGATCTACCGGCCCCACGTAATAGATGACGCGGTTGGTGAAGTCGAGGCCCGCCGGCAACGCCTCGCCGCGGGCGAAATGGTCGGCGATGCGCTTGTGTGCGGCGTCGCGGCCGGTGAGCATCTTGCCGTTCAGCAGCAACGTTTCGCCGGGTTTCCAGGCGGCCACTTCCTCGCGGGTGAGCGTGTCGAGTTGCACGTGTCGCGCCGCGGGCGACGGCTGCCAGTGCACGTCCGGCCACAGCGCCAGATCGGGCGGCGTGAGACGTGCCGCGCCGGAACCGTCCAGCGTGAAATGCGCGTGCCGCGTGGCCGCGCAGTTGGGAATCATCGCGACGGGCTTCGATGCCGCATGCGTCGGAAAATCGAGGATCTTGACGTCGAGGACCGTGCTCAAGCCACCGAGGCCCTGCGCGCCGATGCCGAGCGCATTGACCTTGTCGTAGAGTTCGACGCGCAGTTCCTCCAGCGGAGTCGACGGGCCCCGGTGCAGCAATTCGTGCATGTCGATGGGCTCCATCAGCGCTTCCTTGGCCATCAGCACGGCCTTCTCCGCGGTGCCGCCGATGCCGATCCCCAGCATGCCCGGCGGACACCAGCCCGCGCCCATCGTCGGCACGGTCTTCAGCACCCAGTCGACGATCGAATCCGATGGATTCAGCATCACGAACTTCGACTTGTTCTCGGAGCCGCCACCTTTGGCTGCCAATTTCACTTCGACCGTGCCGCCGGGGACGATCTCGTAGTGGATGACCGCAGGCGTGTTGTCGCGCGTGTTCTTCCGCGCGCCCGCCGGATCGGCCACGATCGACGCGCGCAGGCGATTGTCGGGATTCATGTAGGCCAGGCGGACGCCCTCGTTGATCATGTCCGTCAGCGACTGCGTGACGCCTTCCCAGCGCACGTCCATGCCCACCTTGACGAACACGACGACGATGCCGGTGTCCTGACAGATCGGGCGATGACCCTCGGCGCACATTCGCGAGTTGGTCAGGATCTGCGCGATCGCATCCCTGGCGGCGGGCGACTCCTCCGCGCGATAGGCCGCGCCGAGCGCCTCGATGTAGTCCACCGGGTGGAAATACGAGATGAACTGCAGCGCGTCGGCAATGCTCTCGATCAGGTCCTGCTGGCGGATGGGTTTCACCGCAACTCCTTTGGCAGGTCGTGGGGAACGTCCTTGTCGGCCAGGCGATGCGGACGCACCTGCGGCATCAGGCGATCGACCCCGGCGATGGCCAGCGCGGACAGCAGGAACGTGATGTGAATCAAGGTCTGATACATCAGCGCCTTCTCGGTGAATGCCTCGGCATTGATGAACGTCTTGAGGAGGTGGATCGACGAAATGCCGATGATCGCCGTGGCCAATTTCACCTTCAGCACCGACGCGTTGACGTGCGACAGCCACTCCGGCTGGTCGGGGTGATCCTCGAGGCGCATCCGCGACACGAAGGTCTCGTAGCCGCCGACGATCACCATGATCAGCAGGTTCGAAATCATCACGACATCGATCAGCCCCAGCACCAGCAGCATCGTCAGGTTCTCGCGCGACATCGACTTGGCGAAGGCGGGGTCGGCGCCGGGTACCGCGACGCTTGCCCGGATGATCTCCAGCGCGTTGTCGCTGCCCATCGCGGCCGAAACGAGATGGATCAGTTCCACCCAGAATTGCCAGACGTAGACGCATTGCGCGACGATGAGCCCGAGGTAGAGGGGCACCTGCAGCCAGCGACTCATGAAAATGAATCGCGGCAGGAGTTGCATGCGCGGATCGCGGGGAGATCGAGTGGTTGTCATAGGCGCCGGAGACACGAAAACAGGATCGTCGAGTTTAGCATCGCAGCCCCCGGCATCGCGGAGGCGCCGCTCCTTGATTTCGATCAAACCCGGTACGTTGCAATCACATTGCCGCCCCGTCGGCGGATTGGGTAGACTCGACCACCTGCGCACGATCACAACAGAACTGCATGGAGGAGAGGCCAATCATGTCGTCGACCATCGAATCGGTATTGAGCGAAACGCGGGTGTTTCCGCCAGCGGCGGAATTTGTCCGCAACGCCAACATCTCCGGCATGCCGGCCTATCACGCGCTGTGCGCGGAGGCCGAACGCGATTTCGAGGGCTTCTGGGCACGCCTCGCGCGCCAAAATCTTCTCTGGCACAAGCCGTTCACCAAGACGCTCGACGAATCCAACGCTCCCTTCTTCAAATGGTTTTACGACGGTGAACTCAACGCCTCGTACAACTGCCTCGACCGGCACCTGACGACGCAGCCCGACAAGGTCGCGATCATCTTCGAGGCCGACGACGGCAAGGTGACCACGATCACCTACAAGGCGCTCTACCACGAGGTCTGCAAGTTCGCGAACGCGTTGAAGGCGCGCGGCGTGAACAAGGGCGACCGCGTGCTGATCTACATGCCGATGGCGATCCAGGCGGTGGTGGCGATGCAGGCCTGCGCGCGGATCGGCGCCACGCACTCGGTGGTGTTCGGCGGCTTCTCGGCCAAGAGCATCCACGAACGGGTACTCGATGCCGGCGCCACGGCCATCATCGCCGCCGACGGCCAGTTCCGCGGCGGCCGTGAGATCCCGCTGAAACCGGTAGTGGACGAAGCACTGGCCATGGGCGGCTGCGAGGGCGTGCATACGGTGGTCGTCTATCGCCGCACCGGGACCGCGGTGAACATGACGGCTGGCCGCGACATCGGCTGGGACGAGGCGGTGGCGGGGCAGGCCGACGCGTGCGAGCCCACCTGGGTCAATGCCGAACACCCCCTGTTCATCCTCTACACGTCGGGCTCCACCGGCAAGCCGAAAGGCGTGCAGCACTCCACGGGCGGCTACCTGCTGCAGGCGATCCTCACGATGCAATGGACATTCGACTACAAGCCGGACGACATTTTCTGGTGCACGGCCGACGTGGGCTGGGTCACCGGCCACACGTATATTGCGTACGGTCCGCTGGCGTGTGGCGCTACCGAGGTCATGTTCGAAGGCGTTCCCACGTATCCGGATGCCGGGCGTTTCTGGCGGATGATCCAGGATCACAAGGTGACGGTGTTCTACACCGCACCGACCGCCATCCGCTCGCTGATCAAGGCTGGCGGCAACCTGCCCAAAGATTACGACCTGACGAGCCTGCGCATCCTCGGCACGGTCGGTGAACCGATCAATCCGGAGGCGTGGATGTGGTACTACGAGACCGTCGGTGGCTCGCGCTGTCCGATTGTCGACACGTGGTGGCAGACCGAAACCGGCGGCCATCTGATCACGCCGCTGCCGGGCGCCACGCCGCTGAAGCCGGGTTCCTGCACCTTTCCGTTGCCCGGCATCATGGCCGACATCGTCGACGAGACCGGCCTCTCGGTCGAATGGGGCAAGGGCGGCATTCTCGTCATCAAGCGCCCGTGGCCGTCGATGATCCGCACCATCTGGGGAGACCCCGAACGCTACAAGACCAGTTATTTCCCGGACGACTTCCAGGGCCGGTATTACCTTGCCGGGGATGGCGCTTCGCGCGACACCGAGGGCTATATCCGGATCATGGGCCGCATCGACGACGTACTCAACGTGTCCGGTCATCGCCTCGGCACGATGGAAATCGAATCGGCGCTCGTGGCCAATCCCCTGGTGGCCGAGGCCGCGGTCGTGGGCCGGCCCGACGATCTCACCGGCGAAGCCGTGTGTGCGTTCGTGGTACTGAAGCAGACGCGGCCTTCCGGCGCCGAAGCCGATCGCATCGCCAAGGTTTTGCGCGACTGGGTGGCCAAGGAAATCGGCCCGATCGCCAAGCCCAAGGACATCCGGTTCGGCGAAAACCTGCCCAAGACGCGTTCCGGCAAGATCATGCGGCGGCTGTTGCGCTCGATCGCCAAGGACGAGGCGATTACGCAGGACGTGTCCACGCTTGAGAATCCAGCTATCCTCGATCAATTGAAACAACTGAACTAGGACGGCGCGATGCGGCAGTTTCTGGGGACGATCCACCTGATCGTGGCCATCGCGCTGATGGGGCTGCTCGCCCAGGGTGTGCTCTACATCCTGGCGGGTGCCGATCGTGAGAAGAATATTTTCTACCAGATCGTGCGCATCATCCCGTCGCCTTTCGTGAAACTCATGCGCCTGCTGACGCCCCGGGCGTTCCCGGACCGCGTGATGCCCTTTGCCGCGTTTTGCGCCCTGTCGGCGATCTTTTTGTGGCTGGCGCTTGCGATCCCCAACACCGCGCCATGAGCGCACGAAAGCATCGATGAACGCGCGCCTGCGTTATCTGTTCTGGGTTGAACTCGCAAAATGGTGCCAGGGCATCAGGCGATCCGACGCCGCATTGCGCTTCTACGGTCATGCGCTGGCGGCGAAGCCCGACGACCCGAAGGTTGTGGCGAGCATGGCATTCGAATATGCGCAGATGGGACGCAATCGCGAGGCGCTGGCCACCTTCGATCGCGTGGTGGCGCTGCGGCCCGACTGGGACGAGGCGCATTTCAATCGTGGTTTCCTGCTGCAGCAATTGAATGACCACGACGCCGCGCTTGCAGCGTTCGACCAGGCGCTGGTCTGCAATCCGGATCACGATCGGGCGCTGTATGGCAAGGCGTTGTCGCTCATCTCCACCAAGCGCCAGGACGAAGCCGTGGTGCCGTTGCAGCGCAACACGAAGCTGCAGCCCATGAGTCCCTACGGCTGGTACCAGCTCGCACGCGTGCAATTCGACCGTGGCAAGCCGGAAAAAGTGCAGGGGATCATCGATCATCTTGCGACCTTCGAGCCCAAGGTGGCGGCGCAACTTGCACGCGAGACCGGACTGCGCGCCCCGCCCCGGCCCTGATCGGTGCCGGGGGTCGTCATCATTACTTGACGATACAGAATGACAATCCCCCAATTCACTTGTGAGCCTGGAATAAAGCTGTTTATACTCCGGGCGAACTTTAACGGCCGCAGCGTGTCGCGTGCCCGTTTCCGGACCAAGGCGTCTCAAGATCGCCGAGCCGGCAGTTCGTTGGGGAATGCGGCGCCCGCCGTCGTCAACCTGGAGGAAAGTACCCATGCAGTTGACCCAGAAGCAGCTCGAGTACTGGCAGCGAAACCTGAAGATGACCGGCATCCTGCTGTTCATCTGGTTTGTCGCAACGTTCGTGATGGGCTTCTATGCCCGCGAACTCAACGAAATCAATTTCTTTGGCTGGCCTCTCGCCTTCTACATGGGCGCCCAGGGATCGCTGATCATCTACGTGGTCATCATCTGGTTCTACGCGCGGTTCATGAACAATCTTGACGTCGAGTACGGCGTCGCCGAAGGGGAGGAGGACTGATGGCCGCGCCAGGAACGGGTACCGGTACGGGCGTTTTCAGCGCCACGTCCCAGAGCGGATTCTTCTCCCAACTCAAGCGAATCTACACGTGGTACACGGGTGGCTTTCTCGTGTTTCTCGTCGGCCTCGCCATCGCCGAACAATTGGGCCTGCCGAGAAACTGGATCGGCTATGTGTTCCTGTTTGCCACCGTGGGGCTTTACGCCGGCATCGGCGTGATGAGCCGTACGTCCGATGCGGCCGAGTATTACGTAGCCGGCCGGCGGGTGCCGGCCATCTTCAACGGCATGGCCACCGGCGCCGACTGGATGTCGGCAGCGTCGTTCATTGGCATGGCGGGTTCGCTGTATTTGCTGGGTTTCAACGGGCTGGCGTTCATCCTCGGCTGGACGGGCGGATATGTGCTGGTGGCGCTGTTTCTCGCGCCGTACCTGCGCAAATTCGGCCAGTTCACGATCCCCGACTTCCTCGGCGCGCGCTACGGCGGCAACATTCCACGCTTCATCGGCATTCTCGCCGCCATCCTCTGCTCGTTCACCTATGTGGTGGCGCAGATCTACGGCGTGGGCCTCATCACGACGCGCCTCACCGGCGTTCCGTTTGAACTCGGCGTGTTCCTGGGTCTCGGCGGCATTCTTGTCTGCTCGTTCCTGGGCGGCATGCGCGCGGTCACCTGGACGCAGGTTGCGCAATACATCATCCTGATCGTCGCCTACATGATTCCCGTCGTGTGGCTGTCGGTGAAGATCACGGGCGTGCCGGTGCCGCAGCTGGTCTACGGCAAGGTGCTCGAGCGCGTCACCGCCAAGGAAGCGGAGCTGCTGAAGGATCCGAAGGAATTGCAGGTCCGCGGCATCTGGAAGGAGCGCGCCGACGCGGGCAAGGCCAACTTGGCCGATGTGCCGAAGGCCTATGTTGCAGGCAAGGAAGCCCTGACCGCTGCCGTGGCCAAAGCGGAAGCGGACAACGCCCCGGGCAGCGAGGTCGAAGCGGCCAAGAAGGCGCTGGCGGCCTATCCGGCCGACGAGGCCGCGGCCAAGGAGTTCTGGACCAAGGAGTCGAGGCTCGCCGCCCGCGCGGCGCCGCCAATCCGGCATGCGGAAGCGTTCCCCGGCAAGGATGAAAAGGCCCGCGACATCTCGCGCCGCAATTTCCTGGCGCTGGTGTTCTGCCTGATGGTGGGTACGGCCGCATTGCCACATATCCTGATGCGGTACTACACCACGCCGTCGGTACGACAGGCGCGCGAGTCGGTGTTCTGGTCGCTGTTCTTCATCTTCCTGCTGTACTTCACCGCGCCTGCGCTGGCCGTGCTCGCCAAGTTCGACGTCTACACGTTCCTGGTGGGGTCGGAGTTTGCCAAGCTGCCGCAGTGGGTGGCGTCGTGGCAGAAGGTCGACCCCAGCCTGTTGTCGATCATCGACATCAACAAGGACGGCATCGTCCAGTTGGCGGAAATATCGATCGGCGGCGACATCATCGTGCTGGCCACGCCGGAAATTGCCGGGTTGCCATATGTCGTATCCGGCCTGGTGGCAGCAGGCGGTCTGGCTGCGGCGCTCTCCACCGCGGACGGCCTGCTGCTGACGATTGCCAACGCGCTGTCGCACGACTTCTACTACAAGATGCTGGATCCGAATGCGTCGACCGCACGCCGGGTGACCATTTCCAAGTTCCTGCTGCTGGTGGTGGCGTTGTTCGCCGCGTGGGTGGCATCGCAGAAACCTGCGGACATCCTGTTCCTGGTGTCGGCGGCGTTCTCACTGGCCGCGGCGTCGTTCTTCCCGGCGCTGGTGCTCGGTATCTTCTGGAAACGCGCCAACAAGTGGGGTGCGACGCTCGGCATGGCGGCCGGTTTGATCACCACGTTCTATTACATGGCGACGACCCAGCCCTGGCTGCGCGGTATCTTCGGTGTGACCGGCTCGGTCGCGGATCATACCTGGTGGGATATCGGCTCAATCTCGGCGGGACTCTTCGGGGTGCCGGTCGGGTTCATCGTGATCATCGTCGTCAGCCTGTTGACGCCGGCACCGGATCGCGAGACGCAGGAACTGGTGGAGCACGTACGCTACCCGAACCTCGCCGGCGACACGATGAACACATTGGGAACCTGATCCCGGTTCACCGGCCTAGCCGGAAGTGCGAAAGGCCCGCAGCGTTGCGGGCCTTTTGCTTGGAGCGGTCCGTGGCGCGGCATGCGGGTAGCGCCTCGCGGCGCGCTGAAGCCGCGTGCTAACATTTCGCTGCCATGTCAGTCACCTTCAACCGCTTCGAATCTGCCGCCGACGCGCTCGTCGCGCTATCGCCGCTCGACGGTCGCTACGCCGGCAAGGTCGCGGCGCTGCGCGAGCATTTCTCGGAGTACGGCCTCATCCGCCATCGGATCCGCGTGGAACTCGCGTGGCTGTGTGCGCTGGCCGACGAACCTGCCATCGCCGGCATCGCCCCGTTTTCGGCGGCCGCGCGCGCGGAGATCGCGGCCGTGGCCGAGACCTTCGGCGTCGCCGACGGCGAGCGCGTCAAGGCCATCGAGGCGAAGACCAATCACGACGTGAAGGCGGTCGAGTACTGGCTGAAGGAGCGCTTCGCGCATGTGCCGGAAGTCGCGGCGGCGACGGAATTCATCCATTTCGCCTGCACGTCCGAGGATATCAACAACCTTGCGCACGGCCTGGCGCTGGCTGCCGCGCGCAAGGAAATCCTGCTGCCGGCGCTGCGCGGCGTTGCGGCGGACCTGCGCCAGCTTGCGCATGCGCATGCCGCAGTGCCGATGCTGTCGCGCACGCACGGACAAGCCGCGACGCCGACGACGCTGGGCAAGGAGATGGCCAATTTCTACGCGCGGATCGAACGCCAGATCGCGGCGCTTGAGCATGTGCCGATCAAGGGCAAGATCAACGGTGCGGTCGGCAACTACAACGCGCATGTCGTCGCATGTCCCGACGTGAACTGGGAGCAGCTGGCGGTGCGCGTGGTCAACGGGCTCGGACTCGAATTCAATCCTTACACCACGCAGATCGAACCGCACGACTACATGGCCGAGCTCTTCGACGGCATGGCGCGCGTCAACTCGATCCTGCTCGGGCTCGACCGCGACATCTGGGGCTACGTGTCGCTCGGCTACTTCAGGCAGCGCGTCAAGGAAGGCGAAGTCGGCTCGTCGACGATGCCGCACAAAGTCAACCCGATCGATTTCGAAAATTCCGAAGGCAACCTTGGCCTCGCCAACGCCATGCTGCGACATCTGGCCGAAAAACTTCCGGTATCGCGCTGGCAGCGCGACCTGACCGATTCCACCGTGTTGCGCAACATGGGCGCCGCACTCGGTTATACGCTGCTGGGCTGGGTTGCGCTGCGGCAGGGGCTCGCCAAGCTCGAGATCGACGGGCCACGCATGGCCGCGGATCTCGACGGCAACTGGGAAGTGCTGGCGGAGCCCATCCAGACCGTCATGCGGCTCCACGGCATTGCCAATCCGTACGAGCAACTGAAGGCGCTGACGCGCGGAAAATCGGGCATGACCCGCGACACGCTGCATGCCTTCATCGACGGCCTGGCATTGCCGGAGACGGCCAAGGCGTCGCTCAGGACATTGACGCCGGCCAACTACATCGGCTTAGCAGCCGCGCTGGCTGCGCGCGTCTGAAACCGGATCCGGGGTTCTAGCGCCTCCGGCGGGCGCGCCATTCGCTGACAAACGTCGCGACCGCGGGCGCCAGGGAAATGGCGACGATACCGACCACGATCAGTGAGAGGTTCTGCTTGACCCACGGGATGTTGCCGAAGATGTAGCCGGCATAGACCAGCAAACCGATCCACAGTACGCCCCCGATGGCGTTGTAGGCGAGAAAGCGGCGATAGGGCATCGCGGCCACGCCGGCCAGAAACGGCGCGAACGTGCGGATGATCGGGATGAAGCGGCCGATGATGATGGTCACTGCGCCGTACTTGTCGTAGAACGCCTGGGTGCGGCGCAGGTAGTCCTGCTTGATCCAGCGCGAATCGGGCCGGTCGAAGACCTTGGGACCGATGAAGCGGCCGATCGAATAGTTGAGCGAATCCCCGAGGATGGCGGCGACGATCAGCAAAGCCACCAGCAGGTGCACGTTGAGGCCGGCCGATGCCACGACCGTCCCCGCAATGAACAACAGCGAATCGCCGGGCAGGAACGGGAGTACGACGAGGCCGGTCTCCGCGAAGATGATCGCGAACAGCAACGCGTACAGCCACGGCCCGTACTGGCCGGCGATCAGCGCCAGCGTCTGATCCAGCGACAGGATCGAGTAAAGCAGCGTCGTGAACACGGGGTGTCAGTGGCGGCGCGCTGCCGCCCCGTTCACGGCAGGATCTTTTCGCCGGCCGGTCCCGCGTTCTTCCTGTCGGGCTTGACCAGGTCCTCGCGCGACACGCCCATCCACATCACCAGCGGCGCCATCACCAGCACCGACGAATAGATGCCGAACAGGATGCCGATGGTGAGCGCCAGCGCGAAGTAATGCAGCGTCTCGCCGCCGAAGAACAGGATCGACAAAACCATAAGCAGCGTACTGCCGTGGGTGATCATCGTGCGCGAGATGGTGCTGGTGATCGCGTTGTCGATGACGTGCGTTACGGTGGCCTTGCGCATCTTGCGGAAATTCTCGCGGATCCGGTCGGCGATGACGACCGATTCGTTGACGGAGTAGCCAAGTACCGCCAGCACCGCAGCCAGCACGGGCAGGCCGAACTCCCACTGGAACAGCGCGAAGAAGCCGAGGATGATGATGACGTCGTGCAGGTTGGCGACGATGGCCGCCACCGCGAAGCGCCATTCGAAGCGCAGCGCGAGGTAGCCGACGATGCCGAGCGACACCAGCAGCAGTGCCAGCGCGCCATTTTCGTAAAGCTCCTTGCCCACCTGCGGGCCGACGAACTCCACGCGCTGCTGGCTGGCTGACGGATCATCCGCCTTCAGCACGGTCATCACGCGCTCGGACAACGCCGCACTGGAGGTGCCTTCCTTCAACGGCAGCCTGATCAATGCCGTGTCGGACGTGCCGAAGGCCTGCGCCGAATATTCGCCAAGGTCGAGCTTGTCGATCGATGCGCGCAGCCGGTTGAAGTCGACGGCGTGACTGTATGACACCTCGATCACCGTGCCGCCGCGGAAATCGACGCCGAGGTTCAAGCCCCGGGTGGCCAGGAAGAACACGGCCAGCAGAAAGGTCACGAGCGAGATCACGTTGAACGTAAGCGCGTGCCGCATGAACGGGATGTCGCGCTTGATGCGGAAGAATTCCATGATGTGCGGTTCCTGGTGCGGGTGTGGCGGGCGCGGTCAGCGCGCGACTTCAGGCCTTGGTAGGCGCAGTGGAGGCGCCACCCGGGGGGCGCCATACCTGGCCGATCGAGATGCGTTCGAGCTTGCGGCGGTTGCCGTAGATCAGGGCAACGAGTCCGCGCGACACGAACACCGCGGAAAACATCGACGTCATGATACCGAGGCAGTGGACCACGGCGAAGCCGCGGATCGGGCCGGAGCCGAACAGGAACAAGGCGACGCCGGCGATCAGCGTGGTGACATTGGAGTCGACAATGGTGCCCCACGCGCGCTCGTAGCCGACCTGCAGTGCCGCATGCGGCGTGGCGCCGCCGCGCAGTTCTTCGCGGATACGCTCATTGATCAGCACGTTGGCGTCGATGGCCATGCCCAGAGTGAGCGCAATGGCGGCGATGCCCGGCAGCGTCAGCGTGGCCTGCAGCAGCGACAGCAGCGCCACCAGCAGCATCAGGTTGACCACCAGCGCGATGCTCGAAATCATGCCCATCACCATGTAGTAGACGCACATGAAGATGGCCAGCACGATGAAGCCGTAGGTCACCGACTTGAAGCCCTTGTCGATGTTCTCGGCGCCGAGCGAGGGGCCGATGGTGCGCTCCTCGACGATTTCCATCGGCGCAGCCAGCGCGCCGGCACGCATCAGCAGCGCAACGTCGTTGGCTTCACGGGTGGTCATCCGGCCGCTGATCTGCACGCGGCCGCCGCCGATTTCCTCGCGGATGGCCGGCGCGGTGATCACTTCAGCCTTGCCCTTTTCCACCAGCACGATCGCCATCCGCTTGCCGACGTTGTCGCGGGTCAGCTCCTTGAAGATCCGGGCGCCGGTGCCGTCGAGATTGATGTGCACGGCAGGTTCGTTGGTGCGCTGGTCGAAGCCGGGTTGCGCGTCGTTGATGCGATCGCCGGTCAGCACCACCTGGCGCTTGACGACCAACTGGGAGCCACCGCGCTCAGTGAAGAGATCGCTGCCAAGCGGAACATTACCGGCCAGCGCCGCTTCGAGCACGCCCGGATCCTCGTTCACCATCCTGATCTCGAGCGAAGCAGTGCGACCCAGAAGATCCTTGGCGCGCGCCGTATCCTGCACGCCGGGAAGCTGCACGACGACGCGCTCAACGCCCTGCTGCTGGATGATCGGCTCGGCCACCCCGAGTTCATTGACGCGATTGCGCAGGATCTGGATGTTCTGCGCGACCGCGCCGTCCTGAAAGCGCTTCTGCGCCTCGGGCTTGAGAGTGGCGAGCAGGCGCAGTTCGCCGCCGCTTTCCGTTTCGCGCAGCGCGAGGTCGGCGAAATTCTTCTCGATGATGCCGCGTGCCTTGTTGCGCTCGCTTTCGTCGCGGAAGCGCACGACGACGTTGTTGCCTTCGCGCGAAATGCCTGCGTATTGCACCTTCTCGCTGCGCAACAGCGAGCGCAGGTCGGTGGTATAGCGGTCGGCGGCCTTGTCGAGCGCGGCCTTCATGTCCACCTGCAGCAGGAAATGCACGCCACCACGAAGGTCGAGGCCGAGATACATCGGCAGCGCGCCGATCGCGGAGAGCCATTGCGGCGACGAAGACAGGAGGTTGAGGGCGACGATGTAGTTGGGTCCGAGCTTGGCCTGGAGCGCGTCCTTGGCTTTGAGCTGCGTGTCCGTATCGTTCAGGCGAATCTTGATGCCCGTGGCGTCGAGTGACAGTCCGCGAACGGGAATGTTCGCGCTCTTCAGCACGTCCTCCACCACGGTCAGCGCACTGGCATCGAGCTTGGCGCGGGCCGAGGACACCTGCACTGCCGGCACCTCGGGAAAGAAGTTGGGCAGTGTGTACAGGAACCCCGCCACCAATGCGACGGCGATGACGACGAATTTCCAGAGCGGGTAGCGATTCATGACAGGCGGCTCGAAGTGGTCGAAGGCCCCGTTGGCGCGGCAGCAACGGTGCCGCAGGGCGGCGGGGCGGGTGGTCGGGTCACGCGCGGCTGCGGCGGCCGCCGTGGTTCGCCGGGGCGGGCGTCAGAGCGCCTTGATCGTGCCCTTGGGCAACAGCTGCGAGATGGCCGCGCGCTGCACGTTCATTTCGACGTTCGGGGCGATCTCGACCGTTGCGTACTGCTCGGTGAGTTTCGAAATCTTGCCGACGACACCACCGGCGGTGATGACCTCGTCGCCCTTCTGCAGGGCTTCGAGCATCGCCTTGGCTTCCTTGGCGCGTTTTTGCTGGGGGCGGATCAGGAGGAAGTAGAAAACGACGAAAATGCCGATCATCGGCAGGAACGTCATGATTTCACCGCCGAACATGCCACCACCGGGGGCTTGGGCGTAAGCAGAGCTGATGAACACGGGTGCAAGGCCTCCTAAGGCAGGTGCGGCGCACGGTCCGGCAGGGCAGGAATTGGAGGTTCCGGCCGCGGCAGGTCGAGAGCGCGGGTTAGCTCATGATTCTAGCATGCGACCGCGTTCGGACCGGAAACGCAGGACGTAGTCCGGCAGGGCGCCGGCAGCCACCGCGTCGCGCACCTCGGCCATCAGCACCTGGTAGTAGTGGAGGTTGTGGATCGTGGCCAGTCGCGCGCCCAGGATCTCGTTGACCCGGTTCAGGTGGTGCAGATAGGCGCGGGTGAAGTTGCGGCAGGCATAGCAGTCGCAGGATGGATCGACCGGCGTCGTGTCGGTCTTGTATTTGGCATTGCGGATCTTGACGTCGCCGAAACGGGTGAAGAGCCAGCCATTGCGCGCATTGCGCGTCGGCATCACGCAATCGAACATGTCGATGCCCGCACTGACCCCGGCGACCAGGTCTTCCGGCGTGCCCACGCCCATCAGGTAGCGCGGCTTGTCCGCCGGGAGCTTCGGCGCCGTGCTGGCGAGCACGCGCAGCATTTCGTCCTTGGGCTCGCCGACCGACAGGCCGCCGATGGCGTAGCCGTCGAAGCCGATGTCGGTGAGGCCGGCCAGCGAGGCGTCCCGCAGGTCGTCGAACATGCCGCCCTGCACGATGCCGAACAGCGCATTGGTGTTGCCGCCGCGATCGAATTCGGCGCGCGAACGGCGAGCCCAGCGCAGCGACAGTTCCATCGATTCCCCCGCCGCCTCCGGCGTGGCCGGGTAGGGGGTGCATTCGTCGAAGATCATCACGACGTCGGAGTCCAGCACCTTCTGGATCTGCATCGACAGCTCGGGCGTGAGAAACAGCTTGTCGCCGTTCACCGGCGAGGCGAAGGTCACGCCTTCCTCCTCCACCTTGCGCAACGGCCCCAGGCTGAACACCTGGAAGCCGCCGGAATCGGTGAGGATCGGCCGGTCCCAGCCCATGAAGCGGTGCAGCCCGCCGTGGGCGGCGACCACGTCGAGCCCCGGCCGCAGCCACAGGTGGAAGGTGTTGCCCAGCACGATCTGGGCGCCGATCTCGACCAGTTCGTTGGGCGCCATCGCCTTGACCGTGCCGTAGGTACCCACCGGCATGAACACGGGCGTCTCGATGACGCCATGGGCAAGTTCGAGCTGCCCGCGACGGGCGGCCCCCGACGTGGCGAGGACGGAAAAGCGCATGGTGGAAGGCTGGGGCCCGTGGCCCGGCGGGCGCGGCCGACGCTTCAGCGCCGGCGGCTGCGCGTACGCGAAGTCGTGACTGCCGCGGCGCCGATCAGCAGGATGGTGAGTGCCAATCCCCACGCCGACAGCGTCGGAATGGCGGTGGCTTCGTTGCCGATGGCATCGATGGATGCGCCCACGCATCCGGCGGCCGCGAAGTCGAAGCCATTTTTCCAGGCGCGATGAAAGTCGCCCGAGTAATCGACGCCCGACGTTCCGATGGACGGGTAGTTGGGGGCAATGGCGATGTGGATGACGCAGGCCGCGCCGGTGATGCGGTAGGCAATGGCCGGATCGGGCTTCTGGCGGGCGTTGAGTTCGGTCCAGTACGCCAGCACCGTAGTACCGGGCTTGGCCTGGTTGCCCGCGGCATACTTGGCGCTGTAGAGCGACGTGATGCCTCGCGTGAGCGCGTGCCGCTGTATCGTCGCAACGTTGAGCGTGCGCGGCGCGTTGGGCGTGCCGACGCCATCGGTGGTATTGGGGTCGATGCCTTCGAGCGCACCCCAGCCGTTGGGCAACGTGAACGGCGTCGCGTCCGAGCGGTCCTGGTCGTAGAACGCACCGATCACCACCGGTCGACCGGTCTTCGCGAAACCGGCCACGACGTTGCCGACCGAGGTCGCGTTGGCGTAGGTCTGGTCCTCGAACAGCAGGATCAGGTCGAATTCCGCGGTCAGCGAGTCGAGCGACGGCGTGCTGGTCGACGTATCGATCGCGGTGAACTTGTGGGTCGGGATGCGCGCATTGAAATCCGCCGCCGTTTCGTGCGAGTAGCGATTGGATAACACCGCGACGCGGGCCGCGTCGGCGTGCGCGACGATGCCGAACAGCATTGCAAGGGCAACAAGGCAGCGGGCCGCGCAGGCGCGGAAATCAAAAGCAGTCATGGATTTGCGAAAACGAAGGCGGGAACAACTGAAGCCTTCCTTTTCGCTACGAATTCAGTTGTCCGAAGAGTATCTTTTCCGGGACGAGTTGCCAAGATGGGCGAGGCACTTCGCACTGTGGAAGCGTGCGAAATGTTGTAGCAAATACGTCGATTGGATTGAATGTCGCTGACTGGCGACGTTTTGGACAACGCAGTGTCGGGCTGCGACGTCACTCCGCGCCTGAGCGCGTGAGCAGCATCGCGTCGCCGTAGCTGAAAAATCGATACTTGCTCGCGATCGCGTGCGCATAGGCGCGCCGCATCCGCTCATGTCCAGCGAAGGCGCTCACCAGCATCAGCAACGTGGATCGCGGCAGATGGAAATTGGTCACCAGGCGATCGATCACGCCGAACCGGAAGCCCGGCGTGATGAACAACGAGGTTTCGCCCGTCCCGGCACGGAGGCCGCCGTCGCGCAGCGCCGCGGATTCAAGCGCACGCAGCGTCGTGGTGCCCACCGCCACCACGGCGCCGCCGCGGGCGCGTGCCGCAGCGATGGCGGCGATCGTCGCGGCCGGAAGGCTGTAGTGTTCCGTATGCATCCGGTGCAGCGTCAGGTCGTCGTGCTTGACTGGGGCGAACGTGCCGGCGCCGACATGCAGTGTCACGAACGCGCGCTCGACGCCGCGCGCCGCCAGCGCCACGAACATGGCTTCGTCGAAATGCAGGCCGGCAGTCGGTGCGGCGACGGCACCGGGCGCGCGCGCATAGACGGTCTGGTAGCGTGCATCGTCCGCAGCTTCCGGTTCGCGTCCGATGTAGGGCGGCAACGGAATTTCGCCATGTACGTCCAGCCAGTCCAGCAGCGGGCCGGTGCCACCAAAGCGGAGATGGTGAAAGCGATCGTCACGCGCCAGCATCAACGCCGTGGCGCCACCGGGGAGATGCAGCACGCTTCCTGGATGCGGTGCATGGCTGGCGCGCAGTTGCACCCAGGCTTCGTCTTCTCCCACGATCCGCTCGAGCATGATCTCGACCTTGCCGCCGGTGGGTTTTTCGGCGCGGATGCGCGCCTTGATCACGCGGGTGTCGTTGCCGATGAGAAGGTCGCCCGGCTGCAGCAGCGATGGCAGGTCGACGAAGTTGCGGTCGATGTCCGCGAGCGCGCCGACGTCGAGCAGGCGGCTGCCCGAGCGCTGCGCAGATGGCGTCTGCGCAATCAACGCGGGCGGCAGCGCGTAGTCGAAATCGGCCAGCGTGTAGGCGCGGGTCACGGCACGGCCTTGTGGATGGGCCACGCGCGGGCCAAGCCTCGCATGGTTGGTGCCGGGAGGGGGACTCGAACCCCCACGATATCTCTACCGGCGGATTTTGAGTCCGCTACGTCTACCAGTTCCGTCATCCCGGCGTTTGCCGCGCGGCCTGGCAACATAATGCTGCGTTGCCCGACGGCGACCAAGTCGTCATTATCGCAAAAAAAACGCCACCACGCCGCGCGCTCGCCGCGCGGTGCGCGCACCGATGCGGAGGCGGTTGCTCGATTGGATGGCGCTGCGCAGAAGGCGCCTCAACGCGACCCGGCGGGCAAATTGTCGCCGGACTGCGCCTGATGCCCGACTTCATGGACGTGCGGACCATGGACAATGAATTCGCTGCCTGACATGACGGTGAACCGTCAGGGGGCTTAAGGTGCGCGTGGGAGTGGCGCGGGACGCGCGCGGCGCCAGGTGACGTAACAATGGTCGAGTCCAGTGGTGCTCGTGCGTGCGCTGCGCTCCGTTTCCTGCCACTGCGCGCGATCGAAGGGTGGAAAGTACGTGTCGCCGGCAATGTCGGCATCGATCTCGGTGAGAAAAAGCGCATCCGCGTGGGGCAACGCCAGCGCATAGATTTCGCCGCCGCCGATGCAGAACACAGGGCGCGGCAGCCGCACGCAGGCCAACGCCGCCGGCAATGACGGCGCCACCTCGGCACCTGTCGCCCTCAGGTCGTCGCGGCTGGACACCACGATGTTCTGTCGCTCGGGCAACGCGCGCGGCAGCGATTCCCACGTGCGGCGCCCCATGATCACCGCGTGCCCGGTCGTCAGCGCCCGGAAGCGCTGCATGTCCTCAGGGAGACGCCAGGGCAGCGCGTTTGCGGCACCGATCACGCCGTTGCGCGCGACCGCCGCGATCAGCACCAGCGCGGGCGGGTCGGCGAACAGCGCGTTCGTGGGAGCCGAGTCGGTCAAGGGGGGAGTGCCGGAAGCGGGTGACGCGCTTGCTGCGGGAGCGGGCTTGCCAGCGGCCACCGCTTATCGCAGGCGGCGCGCGGTCGAGGCCGATGCCATAATGCGACGAATTATAGCCGCGGTCGCCAACGCGTGTATTACCCACGTTCATTCCTCAAGTTCATCCTGCTGGGCTTCCTGCTCGTCAGCCTTCCGCTCATCTACGCGATGGCGGAGTTGGTGCTGTCGCTCGACCGGCTGGCCACGCAAAGCCGCGAGGAGGTCCTGCAGGCAGCGCAGGCCGGCCGTTCCAGCCGCCTGCTGTTCGAGCAGGCCACGACGCTGGAACGCCTGGCGCGACAGGAAATCATTCTCGAAGACCCGGCGCTGCTGGAAGACTATGCGCGGGTTCGCGTCGAGTTCCTCCAGACGATGCAGCAGTTGTCGTTGCTGCCGCTCGAAGCGCAGCAACTGGGTGCGCTTGAAAAATTGCGCCTGCGCGAGGGCACCCTGTACGAGAAGTTGCGGATCCCGCAGCGCCCCGGCAATGCCGTCAGCGAACTGGCCGACGGCTATGCCGACCTGGTCGAGCAATCGCAGTCGATGCTCGCCGCCACCAACCAGCTGACGCAGCGCGCGGTGGAGCGGCTGCAGGAAACGGCGGCACAGGGGCGCGAAAAATGGATTTACCTGACGCTGGCGACGATCGCGATCGCGCTGGCGCTTGCAATCGTGTTCGCGGTGCTGATCGCCCGCCCCATCCGGCAGCTCGACCAGGCGATCCGGCAGATGGGCACGGCCGACTTCGCCCATGCGATCAAGGTCAATGGCCCGCAGGATCTGCGCTATGTCGGCCAGCGCCTGGAATGGCTGCGCACGCGGCTGCGCGATCTGGAGGAGCAGCAGAATCGGTTCCTGCGCCATGTCTCGCACGAACTCAAGACGCCGCTGACCGCTGTGCGCGAAGGCGCCGAGTTGCTGCGCGATAACGTCGGGGGGCGCCTCACGCCGGAGCAGAAGGAAATCGTGCGCATCGTCCGCGAGAACACATTGTCGCTGCAGAAGCTGATCGAGGATCTGCTGACGTGGCACCAGACGCGTGCGATGGAACCCGCCACACTCGGCCCGGTGCCACTGGACCAGGTCGTGCAGCGGGTGCTGCGCGAGCAGAAGCTGGCGGCGGTGGCGCGGCTGCTCACCGTTCAGGCGGAAATTCCTGCGCTGATGGTCGTGGGCGACACCGAGAAGATCCGTACGATGATCGACAACCTCATGTCGAACGCGATCAAGTATTCGCCGCGCTCGGGCGCGATCGAGCTGACTGCGCGCACGCACGACGGTTTTGCGCAGCTCGATGTCGCCGATCATGGCCCGGGCATTTCCGCCGCCGAGCGCGAGCGGGTGTTCGATTCGTTCTATTCCGGCAAGGCGCCGGTGGATGGCAAGGTCAAGGGTTCCGGGCTAGGCCTCGCCATCGCGCGCGAATACGCACTGGCACAGGGCGGGCGAATCGAGGTGCTGGATCGCGGCGACGGCGGCAAGGGCGCATGCTTCAGGCTGTCGTTGCCGCTGCTGCAGGTCGCTACCGGCGCCGGTGTTGCCCGCGCGCGCAAAGCGGAGCCGCTGGCCGTGGGGGGGCCCGAATGAGCCCGGCGTTCCGACTTGCAACGACGGTCATGGCGCTGGTAACGCTGGCGAGTTGCGCGGCGTTGCCGCCGCCCGTGATCATCACCCCGGAGGAGGAATACGAACCGGAGCGCGCGCAGGTGCCATCACCGCTGATCGAATACCCGCCGATCGAACCCGTCGAACCGCCTTTCACCGCCGCCGTCACGCCATCGCCGACGCTCGAAACGCCGCCCACCAGCACCACCCCGCCCGTAACGGTGGCCATGGCTGCGCCGACGTTGGCACCCGCGCCGCCGGTACGGGAAACCGTGATCGAGGATACGGAACTCATCCTGTTGCTCGCCGACCTGCAGCGATACGGCAATCTCGGCCCCGACGAAGTGCGCCGGGAAATCACGGCGATGACGGCCGCGCTCGGTCGTCAGCGTACCGATGCCAATCGGGTCCGGCTCGCCGTGTTGTATACGCTCTCGCGCGCCACGCCGCAGGAAGATCAGCGCGCTCTGCAGCTTCTCGAGAACGTATCGAAGAGCAACCCCGGTTCACCCTCGGTGAAGACCCTGGCGCTGGTGCTGCAAGTACAGATCAGCGGCCGCCAGCGGGCGGTGCGCGACGAGCAGCAAAAGGCGGATGCAGCGCTGCAAAAACTCGAGGCCCTGCGGCAGATGGAGCGCAGCTTGCTGCGCGAGCGAGCCCGAAGTGGCGGCGGTGGCGGCGGCGGCGGCAGCGGCGGCAGCGGCGGCAGCGGTGGCGGCGGCAGCGGTGGCGGCGGCAACTGAATCACATAAAGGCAGACACTACGATGAGCACCGGCGACATCCTTCTGGTCGATGACGATCCCGACCTGCTGAAACTGATCAGCCTGCGCCTGACCTCGGCGGGCTATCGTGTGCGCACGGCGGAAAGCGGCGAGACGGCGCTGGCAGCCATCGCGGTGCAACGCCCGTCGGTGGTGGTGACCGACCTGCGCATGCCCGGCATCGACGGTCTGCAGTTATTCGATGCGATCAATCGCCAGCATGCGGGCCTGCCCGTGCTGATCCTGACCGCGCATGGCACCATTCCCGATGCCGTGGCCGCCACCCAGCGCGGTGTGTTCGGCTTCCTGACCAAACCCTTCGACAGCCAGGATCTGCTGGCGAAGGTAGCCTCTGCGCTGAAGCTGTCCGGGCACGATGCCGGCCGGGGCGACTCCGGCATCGGCGAGTGGCGCGAAGGCATTATCACGCGCAGTCCGGTGATGGAGGACCTGCTGCGCCAGGCCAAGCTCGTGGCCGACTCGGATGCCAGCGTCCTGATCTACGGCGAATCCGGGACCGGCAAGGAATTGCTGGCGCGAGCCATCCATCGTGCGAGTCCGCGGCGCGACCGCCCCTTCATCGCCGTCAATTGCGGCGCGATTCCCGGAGACCTGCTCGAGTCCGAACTGTTCGGCCACGCGCGCGGTGCGTTCACGGGTGCCGTGCAGGCGCACAAGGGCCTTTTCCAGGCGGCCGACGGCGGCACGCTGCTGCTGGACGAGATCGGCGACATGCCGCTGGGGTTGCAGGTGAAGCTGCTGCGCGTCCTGCAGGAGGGCGAGGTGCGCCCGGTCGGATCGACGCAATCCATCCCGGTGGACGTGCGCGTGGTATCGGCAACGCATCGCGACCTCGATGCGCACAAGGCGTCCGGGCAGTTTCGCGAGGACCTCTATTACCGGCTCAACGTGGTGTCGCTGCGGCTGCCGCCCCTGGCCGAGCGGCGCGAGGACATTCCGGTACTGGCGGGGCATTTCCTGCGCGGCCTGGCCGAGCGGTATCGCAAGCCGCTGCCCAGCCTGGCGCCGGACGCCATGGCGCTGCTGGTGGCGGCACCCTGGCCCGGCAACGTGCGCCAGCTCCTCAATCTGCTGGAGCAGGCGTTGGCGCTGACCACCACCATGGTGATACCGGCAACGCTCGTGCAAAGCGCGTTGAAAGAGGATGCCGCGGCGCTGGTGCCGTTCGAGGAAGCGCGCAAATCCTTCGAGCGGGACTATCTGGTGCGCCTGCTGAAGATCACCGGCGGCAACGTGACGCAGGCCGCGCAGCTTGCCAAGCGCAACAGGACCGAGTTCTACAAGCTGCTGCAGAGACACAGCCTCGAGCCGGCGATGTTCAAGGAAGCCAAGACCTGAGGACGGGATACAGCGCAACGCATCAATTTGCTGTCGTGAAGGAGCGACAACGAAAAGCGCCTGTATTCATGCAGTTAATGCCGTTGTCATTCAACGCGTCGGCAAACTGCGACAACCGGGGCAACGGACCGCGCTGCGACGCCGGCGCGGCGCGTCGTAAGCAGACACCATTTGCTCCTATGTCACGCCTGCATCGGCCGCGCAATCCTGCGCGTCTTGAAATTGGTGGCATGTGCCTTGCTTATGAATACACACGCAGTCGAGCCGGTGTTCATCAAGGAAAGGTCATGGACGTGTTCGCACCCGAGTTCTCCCAGTTCTGGCTTGCCGGCAATGCGCCACGCACCAATGACGCGGTGGCCGCGATGCGCGACGACGACGCAACCACGCAACAGGCGGCGATGCAGGAACTGGTCGATCGGGTCAACGCCGCACGTTCCGTGGTCTGACCCGAAGGGCCTGCGCCGCCGGACGGCGATCGTCCAACCCCGTGGAGTGGGTCAAGTCTCCAGCCGATCCCCCTTGCCCGCTTCGATCCTCCCGGCGGGCATTTTTTTTACCACTTTTGACTCCTGGAAGGCGCAGCGCCCCGGCAACGCGCCGGTGCCGCTGCCGCTGCCGTGCGTGAATCCCCGCCCCGACGCTATACCGCTACCGGTGCCTTGAGCGCGGGGTGGAACTGGTAGTCGGCGAACTCGATGTCGTCGTACGTGTAGTCGAACAGCGTCGCCGGGCGACGCTTAAGTATCAGGCGCGGCAGCGGGAAGGGGGTGCGGGCCAGTTGGGTTTCTACCTGCTCCAGATGATTGAGATAGAGGTGGCAATCGCCCCCCACCCAGACGAAATCGCCCACCGCCAGGTCGCACTGCTGCGCCACCATGTGCGTCAGCAGCGCGTAGGAGGCGATGTTGAAGGGCACGCCCAGGAAGATATCGGCGCTGCGCTGATACAGCTGGCAGGATAACCGCCCTTCAGCCACGTAGAACTGGAAGAACGCGTGGCACGGTGGCAGCTTCATCCGCGGGATCTCGCCGACGTTCCATGCCGAAACGATGAGCCGGCGCGAATCCGGATTGCGCCGGATCTCCGCGATCACGGCGGCAAGCTGGTCGATGCGTTTGCCGTCCGACGTGGGCCACGAGCGCCACTGTGCCCCGTAGACCGGACCCAGGTCGCCGCTTTCATCCGCCCATTCGTCCCAGATGCTCACCCCGTTCGCCTTGAGATACGCGATGTTGGTGTCGCCTTGCAGAAACCACAGCAATTCGTGCACGATCGATTTGGTGTGCACGCGTTTGGTGGTGAGCAATGGAAACCCCCGTGCCAGATCGAAGCGCATCTGGTGCCCGAACACGGACAGCGTGCCGGTACCGGTGCGGTCGTCCTTGCGGTGGCCGTGATCGCGCACAAGGCGCATGAAGTCGAGGTAAGTGTGCATGGCGGCGGGATCGGAGTGGCCACGCATGTTAGCAAACGCCAGGTCGGCCCGCGCGCGGGGCGAACTGGCGTTGCCGTTCGTCGGCTGCCGCTGGCTGCCGGCTTGACGGCGCGCCTAAACATAACTATAAAACTAGTCATGTAGTTTTATTAAGGGAGACTGTGATGCGTCCCAGCTATGCCCGCTCCATCCCCCGCGCGTGGCGGCGCACCGCAGGCATGTTTGAAGCGCTGGGCGAGGAACATCGCCAGCGCATCGTCCTGATGTTCGAGCCGGACGAGCGCCTCTCCATCGCGCAGATCGTCGCCGCGTCCACCCTGTCGCGTTCCGCGGTCGCCCATCATCTCAAGGTGCTGCGCGAGGCCGGCGTGCTGCGCGCCGAAAAGATCGGCAAGGAGGTCTGGTATCGCACCGATCCTCCCGCGGTCCGCGCGGCCCTGACCTCCGTGCTGGATTATCTCGCTGCCCTAGAAGGCACCGCCCAATGAGTGCCACACCCCAATCGCAAGGCCAGTTCGACCTGTTGCGGCAGCGCCGTTTCGCGCCATTTTTCTGGACTCAGTTCCTGGGCGCCGCCAACGACAACATCTACAAGAACGCGTTGGTGATCTTCGTGGCGTATCAGGCGGCCTCGCTCTCGAGCATCGATTCCAACACGTTGGTCAACCTTGCCGCCGGCATCTTCATCCTGCCTTTCGTGCTGCTGTCCGCCACCGCCGGCCAGCTTGCCGACAAATTCGAGAAGTCGCAGCTGATCCGCTACATCAAGATCCTCGAGATCGTCATCATGCTGGTCGGGTTGGCGGGGTTCTGGCAACGCAACCTCACCCTGCTGTTCGTCGCACTTTGTTTGATGGGCGCCCACTCGACCCTCTTTGGTCCCGTCAAGTATGCGATCCTGCCGCAAACGCTGGCGCCGCGTGAATTGATCGGTGGCAATGGCCTGGTGGAGATGGGAACCTTCGTCGCGATCCTGCTGGGCACGATCACGGGCGGCGTGCTGGTGGCCATCGAGCCCAACGGCGCGGTGTTGGCAGGATGCGCCGCAGTGGCGGTGGCAGTGGCCGGATGGCTGGTGAGTCGCGCGATTCCCGTGACGCCGGCTGCGGCGCCGGACCTCCAGATGCGGTGGAACCCGATCACCGAGTCATGGCGCAACCTGCGCTTCGCCTACGGCAACCGGGTGGTATGGCTGTCGATGCTCGGCATCTCATGGTTCTGGTTCTACGGCGCGACGCTGCTCACGCAATTTCCCAATTTCGCCAAGAACGTTCTGGGCGGTGACGAACATGTCGTGACGCTGCTGCTTGCCGTGTTCTCGATTGGCATCGGCATGGGGTCGCTGCTGTGCGAGCGGCTGTCCGGGCACAAGGTGGAACTGGGACTGGTGCCGTTCGGCTCGATCGGCCTCACCGTGTTCGCGGTGGACCTGTGGTTCGCCACGCGGGGCATGCATGCTACCGGATTGGCGGGCGTGGGCACGTTCCTGGCCGCGCCGGCGCACTGGCGGGTCGTGGCCGACCTCGTCCTGATCGGCCTCTTCGGCGGTTTCTACATCGTGCCGCTGTACGCGCTGATCCAGGAGCGGTCCGCGCCGTCGCACCGGTCGCGGATCATTGCGGCCAACAACATCCTCAACGCGGTATTCATGGTCGCGTCCGCCGGACTGGCGATCACGTTGCTGGGCGCGGGAGTGTCGATCCCCGGGCTGATCCTGGTCACCGGCATCCTCAATGCGCTGGTGGCCATCTACATCTACGGACTCGTGCCCGAGTTCCTGATGCGTTTCATCGCGTGGCTGCTGATCCACACCGTCTACCGCGTGAAGGAAGAGGGCCTGGAAAACGTGCCCGAGGAAGGCCCGTGCATCGTGGTATGCAATCACGTGAGCTATGTCGACGCGATCGTGATCGCCGCGTCGGTGCGCCGGCCGATACGGTTCATCATGGACCACCGCATCTTCCAGGTGCCGGTGCTCAACTGGCTCTTCCGCACGTTGCGCGCCATCCCCGTGGCGTCGGCGAAGGAAGATGCGGCGCTGAAGGAGTCGGCATTCGTGACGGCGGCGGCCGCTTTGCGCAACGGGGAGATCGTCGCGATATTTCCGGAAGGCCGGCTTACCGAGGATGGCGAGATGGGACCATTCCGCCCGGGCATCGAAAGGATGCTGGCGGATACGCCGGTGCCGGTGGTGCCGATGGCGCTGCGCGGCCTGTGGGGCAGCTTCTTCAGCCGCTCCTACCAGGGGAAGGCGATGCAACGGATGCGCGGCATATTTTCCCGTATCGCAATCGTCGTCGGCCCAACCGTTTCTCATGCCGAAGCGACGCCGGAGGCGCTGCACACGCGCGTGCTTGCCCTGCGCGGCGCAAGCCGCTGACCTACGCTGGCACCCGCCCGACTTCAGGACCACTTCATGCTCATCGCACTAGGCATCATCGCCGGATCCATCCTTGGCTATGCCATGGCCGGCTTCCAGGGCGCCATCGCGGGCGCGTTCACCGGATGGATCATTGCGCTGGCGCTGCGCTCGCACAAACAACTGCAGGCACGCGAGTCACGCATTGCCCCCGCGCCTGAAGCGGACGAGGCCATACCCGTCCCACCGAACCCGGTCGCGCCAACGCCGGTGGCGTCGACTGCCGGCGGGTGGCCATCGCCGGACGCGGCGCGCCCGCCGACGCCTACCGTGGCCGAGCGCCTGACCGCCATTGAGGCGCGCCTGGCGCGGATCGAAGCGGGATTGACGGCGTCTTCCGTGATGCTGCCCGCCGGGGGTACGTCCCCGCCTGTCATGCGCGCCGCGGAGGAGGCAGCGGAGTTCCAGTCGATTCGCGCGGAGATTGCAGCAATGGATGGCGCGGCGCCTCGCGTCGAATCCACCTCGCGATTGCCGGCCGACGGGCCCGCCGCAGTTGATGCAATTGTTACGCCCGACACCGCAGGTTTCGAACGCACGCCGGACGGCACGTTGGCACCGGCGAGGACGGCCACGCCGGCGCGTGCTCCGGCCGGTGCCGCTCCTGCCCGCGCGGCGACGCAACCTGCCGCGCCCCATCCGGTTTGGGCGTGGATCACCGGCGGCAACCTGCTCACGCGGATCGGCGTCGTGGTGCTGTTTTTCGGCGTTGCCTTCCTGCTGCGCTACTTCGCCGAGTTGATCGCCATTCCCATTGAAGCGAAGCTCGCTGGCGTGGCCCTGGGCGGGTTCGCATTCATCGGTTTCGGGTTGCGTCTGGCGGGCACGCGCCCTGGTTACGGCATCTCGCTGGCAGGCGCGGGCGCTGGCATCCTTTATCTCACTACGTTTGCGGCAATGCGGCTTTACGACGTCGTGCCGCCGATGGTCGCCTTCGTGATGTTCGTTTTGATCGCGGTGCTGACCGTCGCGCTGGCAGTGCGCAGCGACGCGCAGCCGCTGGCGGGTCTCGCGATTGCCGGCGGCTTCCTGGCGCCGTTTCTCGTCGCGAACTCGACGCCGTCACCGCTCGCCTTGTTCGGATACTTCGCCGTATTGAACGCCGCCATCTTTGTGCTGGCCTGGGTGCGGCGCTGGCGCGCGCTCAACGTGCTGGGCTTCGTGTTCACGTTCATGCTGGGCCTCTTCTGGGGCCACCAGTATTACCAGCCCCAGTACTTCGCGACAGTCCAGCCGTTCCTGATCCTGTTCTTCCTCTTTTACGTGACGATCGCGCTGCTGTACGCGGCGCGGGCGCCGTTGCGCACGCGGGCGCCGGTGGATGGGCTGCTGGTCTTCGGCGTTCCGCTGATCGGCTTTGCGCTGCAAACCGGGCTGGTGCAGGACTTTCAATACGGTGCTGCCATCAGCGCGTTCGCCGTGGCCGTTGCCTACGGTGTTCTTGCGTACGCGTTGTGGAAGCGCAACGAGCCCGGGCTGGCGCTGCTGGGACGCGCCTTTTTCGTACTGGCGATCATCTTTGCAACCATCGGCATCCCCTATGCGGTTGACGCGCGCTGGACGTCGGCGTGGTGGGCGCTGGAAGCAGCCGGCGTGTACTGGATCGGCTGCCGGCAGCAGCAGTGGGTCGCGCGCGGGTTTGCGCTGCTGTTGCAATTCGGTGCGGCCGTTGCATTCGGCAGCGATCTGCTGCGCGAATCCGAGCAGATGTTTCTCAACGCGAATTTCATGGGTTCGACGCTGATCGCGCTCGCCGCGGTGGCCACGGCATGGCTGGCCGATCGGTACCGCGACCGTGTCACGTCCTTCGAGCGCGCGGCCGTGCCGTTCATGTTGCTGTGGGGATTCATGTGGTGGTACGGCGGCGCCGCGCGTGAATTGGTACAGGAATTGCCGACCCGCGCTGCGCCCAATGCGATGCTGGCCTTCGTGACGGGCACGGTGGCCGTGGCGCTGTTGCTGTGCCGCTGGGTGCGCTGGCCGCGCCTGCCCTGGATCGGCGTGGCACTGCTGCCGGCCATGATGCTGGTGGGCATCCACGACTGGCAGCGGATGCATACCACATTGCTCGCATGGGGCGTGGTCGTCTGGCCGCTGGCCTGGATCATGCATTGGCTGGTGCTGCGCGCGGCGGATGACGCGCGCGTCGGGCCGCCGGATGTGGATGACGCACCGGCGCCCGCGCCGGACTGGCTGAAGCATGTGCACACGGCATCGGCCATTGCACTGGTGGGCTGGCTGTCGTGGGAAGCGAGCGAATGGGTGGGCCGCTGGTTCATCGAGGGCACCGTGTGGATGGCGTGTGCTGCGGCTTGGCCCGCCATCGTCTTTCTCGCGCTGGCGCCGCGTACCGCGACGTGGCGGGGCTGGCCGTGGTCCGGCCATCGCGAAGCCTATGCCGTCAGCGCGGCCATGGCGATCGCGGCGCTGCTGGCCGTCTGGTTCGTGCTGGTCAACGTGGTATCACCCGGCGGCGCCGAGCCGCTGCCCTATGTGCCGCTGGCCAATCCGCTCGACTGCACCTTGATCGCTGCGTTGATGGTGCTGTTCGCGTGGCTGCGCGCCACCGACACGCTCGACGAGTCGACGACCTATGCGTGCCTGGGCGCGGCAGTGTTCCTGCTCGTCAATGCCGTCGTGTTCCGCGCCGTGCACCAATGGCTGAACGTGCCATGGCGCCTGCACGTGCTGCTGCAATCGACGACGCTGCAGGCCGCGCTCACGCTGATGTGGACCGCGACGGCATTGCCGCTGATGGTTGTCGCCAACAAGCGTGCGATCCGGCCGCTGTGGATGATCGGTGCCGCGCTGCTCGCGGTCGTGGTCGCCAAGCTCTTCCTGGTGGACCTGGCCGCGCTCTCGGGCCTGTCGCGCGTGGTGGCATTCCTCGGCGTCGGCGCTTTGCTGCTGGTGATCGGCTACCTCGCGCCGTTGCCGCCGGCGTCACGGCGCAGCAGTTGAGGCGAAGCGAAAGTGACGTCCGCGAACGTGCGCGGGCGCCACGGAATCGATGGATGCTGCATGCTAGACTCGATCGCGATCCGGTCACGTAGGTAACGCCATGTCGGGTAATACATTGGGCACGCTTTTCTGTGTCACCTCGTTCGGCGAGTCGCATGGTCCGGCGATCGGCTGCGTCGTCGACGGATGTCCGCCGGGGCTTGTCCTGGCCGAGGCCGATATCCAGCACGAATTGGACCGACGGCGTCCGGGCACTTCGCGCCATGTCACGCAACGGCGCGAACCCGACACCGTCGAGATTCTTTCCGGCGTGTTCGAGGGCGTCACGACGGGCACGCCGATCGCGCTCCTGATCCGCAACGAGGACCAGCGCAGCAAGGACTACGCGAACATCGCCCACACATTTCGGCCCGGCCATGCCGATTACACCTACTGGCAGAAGTACGGCATTCGCGATTACCGCGGCGGCGGGCGGCAGTCGGCGCGCGAAACTGCGGTGCGGGTGGCGGCGGGCGCCATCGCGAAAAAATGGCTCGGCGAGCGCTACGGTGTCGCGATTCGCGGCCACCTCACCCAGCTCGGCCCCAATGTGGTTCCCTTCGAAGGCTGGGAACACGTCGACGCCAATCCTTTTTTCATCGCCAACGCCACGCTGGTGCCCGAACTCGAGGCCTACATGGATCGATTGCGCAAATCCGGCGACTCGGTGGGCGCGAAGATCGAAGTGGTGGCGGCGGGCGTGCCGGTGGGCTGGGGCGAGCCGGTGTACGGCAAGCTCGATGCGGATCTTGCCGGCGCCCTGATGGGCATCAACGCGGTGAAGGGCGTGGAAATCGGCGCGGGCTTCGCGGCAGTCGCCCAGCGCGGCACCGAGCACTCGGACGAGATGACGCCCGAAGGCTTCCTCTCCAATCACGCGGGCGGCATCCTGGGCGGCATCTCGAGCGGCCAGGACGTGCGGGTATCGATCGCGGTGAAACCCACGTCGTCGATCCGGCTCGACCGGCATTCGGTCGACCAAGAGGGCGAGGCGGTGATCGTCAACACGCATGGGCGGCACGATCCATGTGTCGGTATCCGGGCCACGCCGATTGCCGAGGCCATGGTGGCACTGGTGCTGATGGATCATGCGTTGCGTCATCGCGCGCAGAACGCCGATGTCCTGACTACCACGCCGCGCATACCTGCGCAGGCGCCGGCGAGCGTGGCGGCGCAACGGCAGCGCAAGGCGTCGGTCGACGATCCGGATCCGGACGAAGCCTAGGCGAGGCTCCAGCCTCGCATCGTCGCGCAGCGGCGTTGTCCATTGGCAGTATCGCGGCTGCTGCCTCGCCCATCGTCGCAACGGACGTGGTTGCTATTTTCCCGGCACGCGCGTGATCACTGCGTCGGCGCCGTCGCGCGCAAACGTGATCGAAACCGGGTCGCCCGGCGCGAGTTGCGCGGCGCCCTGCACGATGCGGTCATCGGCGGTCCGCACCAACGCGTAGCCGCGATCGAGCACCCCTTGCGGATTGAGATGGGCCAGGTTTTGGGCGAGTGCGGCCACCTTGTCGCGCGCGCGGTCCACGCGCAGATGCGCGAGACGCGACCACGCCGCCGTAAGCACGGCGAGCTGCGCGCGGGCCGGCATCGGGGACCGCAATTCGCGCCACCATCGCGCCTGCAGCGCGTTGACCTGTGTCGCGTGGGCCGCGATGTCGACATGCCACGCACGGCGCAGGCGCCAGGCGAGTTCGGTGGTGCGCTCGCGTTGCGTGGCGAGACGCTGCGCCGGGTGCACCAGTCGGCGTGTCGCCTGGTCGAGGCGCTGGGCCCGTGCGTCGAGCGCCTGCCGCGTGGCGCGCGCCAGGCGTCCCGCGATTTCATCGACGCGGGCGGCCATCGCATGGCGATCGGGCACCACCATGGTGGCGGCGGCCGTGGGCGTCGGCGCGCGGACGTCGGCGACGAAATCGCTGATCGTGAAATCGGTTTCGTGCCCGACGCCGGAAACCGTCGGCAGTACGGAGTCGAACAGCGCCTTCGCCACCACTTCTTCATTGAACGACCACAGGTCCTCGATCGATCCGCCGCCGCGAGCGACGAGCAGCACGTCGACTTCGGCGCGCGCATTGGCAAGGGTGATGGCGGCAGCGATGGCCGCCGCCGCGCCCGCGCCCTGTACGGTCGTTGGGTAGAGGATCACCGGCAGGCGCGGCCAGCGGCGCGCCAGCGTGGTGAGTATGTCGCGCAGTGCGGCGGCGTGCGGCGAAGTGACGATCCCCACCGCCCGCGGCATCGTCGGCAGCGGGCGTTTGCGCTCGGCGGCAAACCAGCCCGCGGCCTCGAGTCGCGCCTTCAACCGCGCGAACTGCTCGTACAGCGCGCCCACGCCGGCCAGGCGCATCGTGTCGGCATTGAGCTGGAATTCGCCGCGTGCCTCGTAGATCGAGGGCGTGGCGCGCACCTCCACGGCAAGGCCGTCGCGCAGCGGAAAGGTCACGTGCTGGGCTTTCTGCCGGAACATCACGCAGCGCACCTGCGCCTGGGCATCCTTCAAGTTGAAATAACAATGCCCTGACGCTGCACGCGTGAAGTTGGAGATCTCACCGCTCACCCAGACGAGCCCGAGGTGGCGCTCGATCAGCAACCGTGCCGACGACACGAGCAACGATACGGGCATCACCGCCGCCGGACTGGGCTGCAATTCAGCGGTCATGAGCAAGGCCGGTCGAGGGATGCGCGGCGTACCGTGGCGGATCGACAACAGCACGGTCGGATGTCATTTGTCCAGGACAAAATAATTGGATCCTGATGTCATGGAGCTGTCATCCCGGTGGAGGGGCGTTGCGTTTTTCATCGTATTGGCGCCCAGTGCGAATTTTGCAACACGATGAAATCGTTGAGGAAAAAAAAGGCGTGATTTTGGGCATCGCAACCTTTTTCCGTGCGTGGACACTACTTAGCGCATCAATTTACAAGATATGCACACTTCTATCCACAGGAAATGTGGAAAACGTTCGCGAATTGCATCGACGGACGCCTCGGCAAGCCTTGCCAGACGTGGCGTTCCGGGGCATGCCCCGGCAATTCCCCGGAGACTGGCAATGACGGACACGCTCCTGCCGGTTAGAATGAGTATTCAGCGACTCTTGTTCATGAACAAACCTAGATGAGTGTTGCACTGCATCAAGCAGGCGCGGGTTCCGTAGGCGTTGCGTCATCCAACAAACCGAACGCCGCCGGCGCGGCTGCGCCCGCCGTCAATTTTCTGCGGACGATCATCAGTGACGACCAGCGTTCCGGCAAATACGATGGTCGCGTGGTTACGCGTTTTCCGCCTGAGCCCAACGGCTATCTGCATTTCGGACACGCCAAGTCGATCATCCTGAACTTTGGCCTTGCCGCTGAAAACGGGGGCACGTGCCACCTGCGCTACGACGACACCAACCCGCTGAAGGAAGACGTCGAGTTCGAAGACGCGATTGCCGAGTCCGTGCGCTGGCTGGGCTTCGCGTGGGGTGGCCATCGCTATCACGCCTCCGATTATTACGCCGACCTCTATCGTTTCGCGGAGTGGTTCGTCGAGCAGGGCCTGGCGTATGTCGACAGCCAGTCGGCCGAAGCAATGCGCGTCACGCGCGGCACGCTGACGCAACCGGGACACGACGGGCCCTATCGCGGGCGTACGGTGGCCGAGAACCTCGACCTGTTCCGTAGGATGAAGTCAGGGGAGTTTCCCGACGGCACCCACGTGCTGCGCCTCAAGATCGACATGGCGTCGGCGAACATGAACATGCGCGATCCGGCCATTTACCGGATCCGCCATGCGCGTCATCACCGCACGGGCGATGCCTGGTGCATCTATCCGCTCTACGATTACACGCATTGCATCTCCGATGCGCTGGAGCGGATCACGCACTCGATCTGCACGCTCGAATTCCAGGACCACCGGCCGCTTTACGACTGGGTGATCAACAAGCTGGCCGATGGCGGGATGCTGGCGCGGCCGCTGCCGCAGCAATACGAATTCGCGCGGCTCAATCTTACCTACGTGGTGCTGTCGAAACGACGGCTGATCGAACTCGTCACCGCCAGGCATGTCGACGGCTGGGACGACCCCAGGATGCCGACTGTGGTGGGCGCGCGTCGTCGCGGTTTCACGCCTGAAGGCTTCCGCCTGCTGGCCGAGCGCACCGGCGTCTCGAAGTCCGACTCGTGGATCGACATGAGCGTGCTCGAGGATTGCATGCGCGACGACCTGAACGTTCGTGCACAGCGGCGCATCGCCGTGCTCGATCCGGTCAAGCTTGTCATCGACAATTTCCCTGAAGGCGTGAGCGAGGATTGCTTCGCGCCCAATCATCCGCAGCAGCCCGAGCTCGGCAAGCGCGTGTTGCCGCTCACGCGCGAACTGTGGATCGAGCGCGACGATTACATGGAAACGCCGTCGAAGGGTTACTTCAGGCTGTTCCCGGGCGGCGAGGTGCGCCTGCGCTATGGTTACATCATTCGCTGCACGGGCGCGGAAACCGACGCGTCGGGCAACGTGACGGTCGTGCATTGCACCTATGACCCCGATACGCGCAGCGGCACGCCCGGCGCGGATGCGCGCAAGGTCAAGGGCAACATCCACTGGCTGTCGGCGAAGCACGCGGCACCCGCTGAAGTCAGGATCTATGACCGCCTGTTCCGCGTGCCATTTCCCGGTGCACGCAATCCATGGGGCACACGTGGCGACGGGCAGGCCATCGAGGCCCCGGAAGCGCCGATCACGCCGGTGGTGGTGGCGGGCGACGACGATGCCGTGGTCGAGACCACCGAGCGCAATTACCTGGACGATCTCAATCCCGAGTCGAAGCGCACACTGCAGGCGCTCGTCGAGCCAGCGCTTGCCGCCGCGCTGCCGGAGGAACGCTTCCAGTTCGAGCGGCAAGGTTATTTCGTCGCCGATCTCGTCGACCATGCGCCGGGCCGGCCCGTGTTCAATCGCGCCGTCACGCTGCGCGACTCCTGGTCCAAGCCGCCTGCCGGCTGAGCGCGACTTCGCCGCTGGCGCGGCGACCCTTGCGCGCCGTTTGCGCCGCCCCCATTTTTGCCACATTCACCTGCGCCGGCGCGTGCGCTAAGATGACGCCGCCTTTTCCACTTCGGGACCCGCCATGAAACGGATCATGCTCTTCGTTGCCACCAATATCGCCGTCATGATCGTCCTGGCGATCGTGCTGAAGGTCTTCGGCCTCGATCGGGCCGTCGGCGGCGGCGCGGGCTACGGCGGACTTCTCGTCATGTCCGCGGTTGTCGGCTTCACCGGCGCGATCATTTCGCTGCTGATCTCGAAGTGGATGGCCAAGCGATCCACCGGCGCGCACGTGATCGAGCAACCCGGCAACGAGGTCGAGGCATGGCTGGTAGACACCGTGCGGCGCCTTGCCGACAAGGCGGGCATCGGCATGCCCGAGGTGGCGATCTACGAAGGCGCCCCCAATGCGTTCGCCACGGGTGCTTTTCGCAACTCCGCACTGGTGGCGGTGTCCACCGGCCTTCTCCAGTCGATGAACCGGGAGGAAGTGGAGGCAGTGCTCGCGCACGAGATCGCACACGTCGCCAATGGCGACATGGTCACCATGACGCTGGTCCAGGGTGTGGTCAACACGTTCGTGTTCTTCCTGGCGCGCGTAATCGGCTCAATGGTCGATCGCGCGGTGTTCAAGAGCGAGCGTGGCAACGGCCCCGGTTACTTCATCACCGTCCTGGTGCTGCAGGTGGTGCTGGGCGTCCTTGCACAGATCATCGTGGCGTGGTTCTCGCGCCACCGCGAGTTCCGTGCCGATGCGGGCTCGGCTCGGTATCTTGGCTCGCCCACCCCGATGGTCAATGCGCTGCGCCGCCTGGGCGGTGTAGAGCCTGGAGCGTTACCCGAGGCGATCAAGGCCTTCGGCATCACCGACAAGGCCGGCTTCATGGCGTTGTTCTCCACGCATCCGCCCATCGAAGTCCGCATCGCCGCGCTGCAGTCGGCGCGCTGAGGAGCGGACCCGCCCATGAAATTCAAGATCGAGACGCAGGACGACAAGGGCATCTGGAGCGATGTCTTCGCCGCGGACGGCAAGCTGCTCACGTTCGACGACGAGGATGCCGCGCGCGCCGCGCTCGCCGAACGCTTTCCGATCCTGGTGCAGATGGAAAAATATGCGGGCGGCAAACGCACCCGCGTGATCCGCATCCTCGAAGACGAGGACGACTGGCCGCAGCGCGACAAGCCGCGCTGAAAAGAAAACGGCCGGCACGCGCTTGGGGGCGTGGCCAGCCGTTATTCGATCCACGCAGGGCGTACCCTGCGCAGAGAAGATTGCTTACTTCAGATGGTTCGACACCAGCTTGGTCATTTCGAACATCGAGACCTTGGCTTTGCCACCGAACACGGCCTTCAGCTTGTCGTCGGCATTGATGTTGCGACGATTGACCGGATCCTGCAGCTTGTTCTTCTTGATGTAGTCCCAGATCTTCTTGGTGACTTCGGTGCGCGGCATCGGCGAGTTGCCAACGACGGCAGCGAGCACAGCGGACGGCGTCATCGGCTTCATGAATGCCGCGTTGGGCTTGCGCTTTGCAGCGGGTTTCTTTGCAGCGGGTTTCTTCTTCGCCGGTGCAGCCTTCTTGGCGGGTGCTGCTTTCTTGGCAGCGGGTTTCTTGGCGGCCGGCTTTTTTGCCGCGGCCTTCTTCGCGGCGGGCTTCTTGGCGGCGGGCTTCTTCGCAGCTTTTTTGGCAGTAGCCATAAGTCTCCTTCCTGTCGATTGGTGCGAGCGGACAATGCCGATCGTTCTGAAGCAGGCCCTCCTGTCTCGGGTTACCACTCCATCGGCGCCGACTATACCGCATTTTCCCAGCAAGGGAAGGGCATCCCAGAGGGAAAACGTGACGTGGCGCAACGAGTGTTGCGCGCCGCGTACGCCTTTGCGGAACGCGGCCCTAGCGCCCCCCCAGCCATTGCATGAAGCCCTGCAGCACGAACGCGTTGGCGATGTCGACGAAAAATGCCCCGACGAGCGGTACCACGAGGAAGGACCGCGGCGACGCACCGTGCGTCTTGGTGATGGCGGTCATGATGGCAATCGCGGTTGGGGTGGCGCCCAGCGCTAGCCCGAAAAAGCCCCCTGTGGTGACGGCCGCGTCATAGGAGCGGCCCAGCAATCGGAACACCAGGAATGAGAGCAGGATCCAGCAGGCGGCGACCTGCGCGGCGAGCACGACGAGTAACGGCAACGCCGCGTCCGCCAGCGTCGTCAGGTTGAGCGACATCAGCGACATGGCCAGGAACAGGCCCAGCGCAATCTCGGAAATCAGCGCCAGCGACGGCGTACCGGCCGGCCATGGCAGCCGCGGCGCCAGCGGCGGCACGACGTTCGAAAGCACGATGCCCATGAACAGCGCGGTGACGAATGCCGGCAGCGTCACGCCCATGCTGCGCAGAAAGTCATTGAAATAACCCGAGCAGGCGATGGCGATGGCGATCACCAGCAGGCATTGCAGCACGCCGTTGGCGTCGATGCGGGGCTGATTCTCCTGGGCATAGGGCATGCCGACAGAAAGCGTGGCCGCGTCACTCCCATTGAGGTGATGGCGCTTGAGGAGGCGCTCGCCGAGCGGACCGCCCAGAACGCCGCCGGCGATCAGGCCGACCGTGGCGGCGGCGGCGCCGAGCACGGGTGCGGCGGGGAAGTCGAAACGCGCGGCGATGATCGGCGCCCACGCAAGCACGGTGCCGTGGCCGCCGGACAATGCCGCCGAACCGGCAATGAGCCCCGCCGCGGGCGGCAGTCCAAGGAGCGTCATCAGGCTGACGCCGATGGCGTTCTGCAGCACCAGGTTGGCAATCGCGCAGCCCGTCAGCACCAGCAGCGTCAACCCGCCGGCGCGCAGCATGCTGACCCGGGCCGAAAGCCCGACCGTCGTGAAAAACACGGTCAACAGGAGGTCGCGGGAGGTGAGGTCAAAGGTCAGGGTGATGCCAACGGCGACCTGGATCAAGGTCAGCGCAATCGAGGCGAGCAGCCCTCCAGTCACGGGCTCGGGGATGCTGTTGCGACGCAGCCACGGTACTGCGCCGTTCACATAGCGCCCCATGTAAAGCACGAGGATGGCGAGGATCAGGGTGTGGCTGCCGTCGAGTGTCATGTCATTTGTCGTGGCCGGGGCGTTCGTCGAGTGTAGCGCGCAAGGCTGGCTTGGCGCATGCTCCAGATTCGATCGTTGGCAAGACAAAGTCGTCGCGCGAGAATCCCCACTTTGACTGCATCGGTCCCCACCATTCGCTTCATCCCTTCCTTCGTCCTGCGCTTCGGGCTGCTGCTGTCCGGGTCGGCCATCCCGGTACACGCGCTGACTCTGCTTACCAAGGAAAATCCACCGTTCAACTACACCGAAAACGGCCGGTCGACGGGACTTGTCACCGAGGTGGCGCAGGAAACGATGAAGCGCGCTGACGGCCTGCCCGCGCGACTTGCCGCAGCCTACGAGAAGAAATTTGTCCAGTAGGCTGGCGCCGCGGATACGCGCCATCGGCGCGTGGGGATTGCTGGCGCTGCTCATGGTGGCAATGGTCGATGCCGCGGCACACGAGGCGGCGCCCGCGCCGTTCACCCGCGGTCTCCTGTTTCGCGTCGACGCGCCGGGCAAGCCGGCGTCCTGGGTATTCGGCACCATTCATCTGAACGACCCGCGGATCACCGCCCTTCCTCCACCGGTGCTGGCCGCGCTGGCGTCGTCGCGGCGGTTGGCGCCCGAGCTGGTGCTTGCGCGCGAAGACATGCCGGCGTTCTTCGCCGCCGCCGCCCAGCTGGAGAACGGCCACCGTCTCTCGGAGTACTTTGACGCGGACGCACTGGAGCGGGTGCGCGCCGCCATCGGCCCCGATGCGCCGCCGGCCGAAGCGCTCGATCGCCTGAAGCCGTGGGTTCTCTGGCTGATGCTCGATCGTGGCGGCACGATCGCGTCCGCGCCCAGTCTCGACGAATTGTTGATTGACGAGGCCCGGGCGCGGCGCATGGTGGTATTCGGGCTGGAACTGCCTGAAGAACAGGTTGCCTCGCTGGATGCACTGCCGGTGGCGACGCAGGTGGCCATGGTGCGCTGGGCTGTAGCCAATCGCCATCGCTTCGAGGCCGACCGCGAAGCAATGGTCAAGGCCTGGCTGGCGCGCGATCTGCGCAAGCTTGCGGCGTTGGCGGAGGCACCAGCAAAGGCGGACGCGGCGCTGGGTCCGCATTGGCGCGAACTGGAAAAACATCTGCTGGAAAACCGGAACATCGTAATGGCCCATCGGCTGTTCCTGCCGCTGCGCGACGGCCGCGTGTTCGTGGCGGTCGGCGCGATGCATCTGGTCGGGCCCGGGAGCCTGCTGGCGCTGATCCGCGCACAGGGTTACCGCGTCACGCGCGTGTACTGATTCGCGCCGCCGGCCGGCGTCAAATTGACGCGCCGCAACGGAGTAGAATGGCGGGTTGCGGCCGCGCCGAAACGCGACGCGCCACCTCGACTCCGCATGAACGAATCCAACGTCTCCCTTGCCGACCTGCGCACCGAGTACATGCGGGCCGCGCTCGACGAGCATGACATTCATCGCGATCCGTTCGTCCAGTTTCGCCTCTGGTTTGACGCCGCAGTGGCGGCCAAGGTGCCGGAGCCCAACGCCATGACGCTGGCCACCGTCGATTCCGGCGGCCGGCCCGCGGCGCGCATCGTACTGCTGAAGGATGTCGACGCGAGCGGGTTCACGTTCTTCACCAATTATTCGAGCCGCAAGGGTCGTGAACTTGCCGCGCATCCCGCCGCCGCACTGCTCTTCTTCTGGCCTGAACTCGAGCGGCAGATTCGCATCGAAGGTGCGATCACGCAGGTCGACCCTGCGATCGCGGACGCCTACTTCGCCAGCCGGCCACGGCTCTCGCGCATCGGCGCGTGGGCCTCGCCGCAAAGTGAAGTGCTGCCCGATCGCGCGGCACTTGAAACGCGCTTCTCTGAGGCTGATGCCCGCTTTCCAGGCGACGCCGTCGCGCGCCCGCCGCATTGGGGCGGCTACCGGCTCACGCCGGATGCGTTCGAATTCTGGCAGGGACGCCGGTCGCGGTTGCATGACCGGATTGTGTTTTGCCGCAACGACGCGGCGTGGACTATCGGCCGGCTGGCACCATGAGCCCGCAGCGTAGAGACAAGTGTTTACCGGGCGTGCGCATGCGCAACCTGCAGTGACCTGGTTGCGCGGCGCCAATCCACACCTGCTTGCGCTGATCGGGCTGGGTATCGCCAATCACACGGCAATGGCGGGCAACCGCGTCGCAGTCTCGTTGTACGCATTGCACCTCGGCGCATCCGCCGCGGTGGTCGGCGTGCTGCTGGCGCTGTACGCGTTCGTGCCGATGTTCACCGCGGTCGCGGCCGGGCGGCTATCCGATCGCATCGGGGTGCGCCGACCGATGATCACGGGGTCGCTGGCGCTCGCGGCGGGCGCGGTCCTGCCAGCCGTGGTGCCGGGTTTGCCCGCGCTTTTCGCCAGCGCCACGATCGTTGGCGTGGCATTCATGTTGTTCCAGGTGGCCACGCAGAACGCCACCGGTGAAATGGACGGCCCCTCGGGGCGTGCGCAGAACTTCAGCCTGCTGGCACTCGGCTACTCGATCTCCGGGTTCCTGGGGCCGTTGATCAGCGGGTTCACGATCGATCATGGCAGCTATGCGCTGGCGTTTGCCGTGCTGGCGCTGGTGCCGCTGGTGCCCGCCATCATTCTCGGCACCGGCAGGCTCCGGCTGCCCGGACCGCATCCGGCGCGACCGGCCAAACCGGTGGGCGGTGCACTGACATTGCTGACGCACCGCAAGCTGCGGCGGGTGTTCTTCGTCAACGTGCTGCTGGCGATGGGCTGGGACCTGCACATGATCGTGATTCCGATCTACGGCGCGAGCCTCGGCTTGTCGGCAACGCAGATCGGCATGATCCTCGCCGCATTTGCTGCGGCCACCTTCATCGTGCGCTTCTCGATGCGCTGGATCGTGCGGCACTACTCGGAGCATCAGGTGCTGACATTCGCGCTGGTCACGGCGGGTCTCGTATACCTGCTGTTTCCGTTCTTGGCCTCCGCACCCACCCTGATGGCGCTGTCGTTCGCGCTCGGTCTCGGCCTCGGGATGAGTCAGCCGATGGTGATGTCGCTGCTGCACAGCCACGCGCCGCCGGGCCGCATGGGCGAAGCGGCAGGCGTCCGCATGTCGCTGGTGCAGTCGATGGCCGTGGCGGTGCCGCTGACCTTCGGCACCCTGGGCGCAACAGTGGGATTGGCGCCGGTGTTCTGGTCAGTCGGCGTGTGCCTCGCCACCGGCGGGTGGCTGACCAAGCGCACGCACTGATCTCTCGCCCGCGCGCGGGTCTGCGATAATCGCGCCCCTGCATCCTCGAAATGGCGACATTGATCGGCCCCATCACCTTCGTACGACATGTCGCGGGACGCTTGAGCAATGTGGGCTGGGCGCGTGCCGCCGGCAGCCTCGCGTTCACGACGTTGCTGGGACTGGTGCCGCTTGTCACCGTTGCGTTCGCCTTCGTCGCGCAGTTTCCGGTGTTCCAGGCTTTCCTGGCCGTGCTCGAGAGCTTCCTGCTGCGCTACATGCTGCCGGAGAGCGCGTCGGCGATCGTTCACCGCTACGTGCTGGGCCTCGCGACCGAGGCCGCGTCGATCAAGGGCATCGGCATCGTCTTCGTCGCCGTCACGGCGACGCTGGTGGTGGCGACGGTCGAGGACGAGATCAACGTGATCTGGGGGATCCGCAAGAAGCGGCCCCTCTATCGGCGCGTGCTGGTGTATGTGGCCGGGCTCACTGCGGGGCCGGTGCTGGTAGGCGCCGCCATCACGTTCATCATGTGGGGACTGAAGTACACCATCGTCATGGCGCCGCTGCAGCACCATACGATCAACGCGATTCTCGGGCCGATCCCGTTCCTGTTCACGGCGGCGGGATTCACCGCGCTCTATGCGTTCGCGCCGGCCCGCAAGGTCCCCTGGTTCTATGCACTGATCAGTGGCTTGCTGGCAACGGCCGCGTTCGAGGTGGTGAAGACGGGCTTCGCCTGGTACGTCGACAATATTGCCGACTATGAACTGATGTACGGCGCGCTTGCTGCGTTTCCAGCGTTCCTGATGTGGATCTTCCTGTTCTGGCTGATCGTGCTCGCGGGAGCGGCGGTGACCGCTGCGTTGACCGATGGCTCCGGTAAGAATCGCGTCTGAACGGCGGGCGCCCGCTTGCCGGTTTACAATGCGCAAGATACATTGCGCTGGTTTTTCGCTGAGGAGTCATCCCACGTGTGGTCCATCATTCAGGCAGCAGGTTGGCCCATCTGGCCGCTTATCCTTGCGTCGGTCGTCGCTCTGGCGCTGATTTTCGAGCGTCTCTGGTCGCTGCGCACGTCCATGGTGGCCCCGCCCGGGCTCGTGGATCGCGTGCTGGGCGAGTATCGGCAGCATGGTGCCACGCCCGAACTGATCGCCAAGACGGCCGCCGCCGGTCCGCTCGGGCGCATCCTCGCCGCGGGACTGGTCAACGTGAAGGCGCCGCGGCCCGTGATGAAGGAAGCCATCGAGGAAGTGGGACAGGTCGTCACGCACGATCTCGAGCGCTTCCTGACCACGCTGGGCACCATTGCCGCGATGTCGCCGCTGCTCGGTCTGTTCGGCACGGTGATCGGCATGATCGAGATCTTCGGCTCACAGAGTTCCAGTGCGTCGAATCCCATCCAGCTCGCACAGGGCATTTCGATCGCCCTCTACAACACGGCGATGGGCCTGATCGTGGCCATCCCGGCAATGATCTTTTATCGTTTCTTCCGCTCGAAAGTGGATGGGCTGATCATCGAGATGCAGCAGCAGGCCATCAAGCTTGTCGATTACGCGCACGGAGAGCGCAAGTGACGGAGCGCCGGCGGTGAACCTGCGCGGCAATCGTCTGCGCGAGGATCCGGAGATCAATTTCATTCCGTTGATCGACGTTCTGCTCGTCATCCTGATCTTTCTGATGGTGACCACCACCTATCAGCGCGTGGCCGAACTCCAGATCACGCTGCCGGAAGCGGAAGCCGACGCGGCCAAGCAGCGGCCGAAGGAAATCAACGTCGGCATCGACGCGCAGGGGCGCTACGTGATCGACAAGTCGGTGTTCACGTTCACGACGATCACTGCATTGTCCGACATGCTCAAACGCACGGCAGGCGACGCGAAGGATCCCGTGGTGATCATCAACGCCGATGCCAACGCCACGCATCAGTCGGTCATCCATGTGATGGAGGCGGCGCGGCAGGCGGGTCTCGTGCACATCACGTTTGCGACGCAGGCGCCGGCCAAGTGATCGGGCGGATCCCGCGCTGCACGCGCGACGGGTCGCGCCTTATCGCATCCCGGCCAGCCTGACGGTGCAGGGCCACGCTGCCCGCCTCACGTGTAGCCAGCCGGGGTGACCCTCGCCGATCGCATCGTTGCCACGTGGTACGCGCCGCGCGTGACGCTGCTGGCCGCGCTGCTGTGGCCGTTCTCACTTGTCTACCGCCTCGTCGTCGCGCTGCGGCGCGCCCTGTTCCGCCGCGGCGTGTTGCGGACGGTGCGGCTGTCCGTGCCGGTGGTGATTGTGGGCAACATCACCGTGGGCGGCGCCGGCAAGACGCCGCTCACCGGCGCGCTGGCCGAGGCTTTGCGCGGACGGGGATGGCAACCCGGTGTCATCAGCCGCGGCTATGGCGGCAATGCCGGCACCGCGCGAGCCGTTGCCGCCACCGATGATCCGCGCGTGGTCGGCGACGAGCCGCTGATCTTCGCCGCGATGAGCCTGCCGGTGTGGATCGGCCGCGATCGCGTGGCCGCGGGCGCCGGATTGATTGCCGCGCATCCGGCCTGCAATGTCATCCTGGCCGACGACGGGCTGCAGCACTACCGGCTGGGGCGCACGATGGAAATCGTGGTCGTCGACGATGCCCGCGGCCTCGGCAATGGCTTGGCCCTGCCGGCGGGCCCGTTGCGCGAACCGCCGGCCCGGATGCAGGAGGCCGACGCGGTGGTGCGCCTGGTGGCGCCGGGTACGCCGCGGGCGCCGGCACCGGATGGCCGTGCCACGCAGATGCAGCACGTGGCCCTGCCGTGGCGCAATCTCGCGGATCCCGCGCTAGAGGCCGTGGTGGCGGATTGGCGCCGGAGCGACGTGCATGCGGTGTGCGGAACCGGCAACCCCGAGCGATTCTTTGCCATGCTGCGCGGGCAGGGTATCGCTGCGCAGGAGCACGCGCTGCCCGATCATCATGCCTTCCTGCCGGCGGATATTGCATTCCCGGGCGCCGCGGCCATCCTGATGACACAGAAGGACGCGGTAAAATGCATGAGCTTCGCGGACGCGCGCTGCTGGTACCTGCCGGTGCGCGCGCAGGTGGAGCCTGCGTTGATCGCATTGGTGGAGGAGAAGATCCGTGGATTCGAAGTTGCTTGAAATGCTCGTTTGCCCGGTCACCAAAGGGCCGCTTCAATACGATCGCGAGAAGCAGGAGTTGGTCTCGAAGTCGGCACGGCTTGCCTATCCGGTGCGCGATGGCATTCCGGTGATGCTCGAGGAAGAGGCGCGGAAGCTCACGCCCGCCGAGTACGAATAGGGCGATGGCGTTGCGTTCCCGCAATTGCGGTGGCGATGCGCCCCATGGTTGCTGATCCCGTGGTGCCCGCGGCAACCGCCGTGTCCTTCACGATCCTGATTCCAGCGCGCTTTGCGTCGACGCGCCTGCCAGGCAAACCGCTGGCCGACATCGCCGGCAAGCCGATGATCGTGCGCGTGGCCGAACGCGCACTGCAAAGCGGCGCCGCGCGGGTGGTGGTAGCCACCGACGACGAGCGCGTACGCGCGGCCGTGGCCGCCCATGGTTTCGATGTGTGCATGACGCGCCCGGATCATCCGACCGGCACCGATCGGCTGGCCGAAGCTGCGCGGCAGCTGGGGCTCGCCGATGACGCCATCGTGGTCAATGTGCAGGGTGACGAGCCGCTGCTCGACCCGGTGCTGATGCGGCGAATGGCGGAGCTTCTGGCTGCGCGGCCCGAGGCCGCGATCGCCACGGCGTGCCATCCGCTCGACGACGCGGCCGAAGCATTCAATCCCAACGTGGTCAAGGTGGTGCTGGATGCCACAGGCGCCGCATTGTATTTCAGTCGCGCGCCGATTCCGTGGGCGCGCGATGCCTTTGCCGCGTCGCGTGATGCGCTGCCCGCCGGCCTGCCCATTCATCGCCACTATGGTCTCTATGCGTACCGCACGTCGTTCCTGCGCGTCTTCCCGGGGTTGACCGTGGCGCCCATCGAGCGCTTCGAGGCGCTGGAACAACTGCGCGCGATGTGGCACGGCTATCGTATCGTCGTGGAAGTCACGCATGGCACGCCTGCGCCCGGCATCGACACGCCCGAGGACCTGGATCGGGTGCGCGCGCTTTTCGCGAATGGCAGGCCGTCGTGACGCGCGTTGACCGCGCTGGCGAATGCGGCGAGAATCCTCCGGCGCTGCCGGTGGTCAGCACGTCCCGCGCAGGCATCCGTCAAATCCTCGACAGCCGTTCCGTCTTCCACCTCTTTTCGTCCTCGCCAACCTCATGCGATTGATCCTTCTCGGTCCGCCCGGCGCGGGCAAGGGTACTCAGGCCACCGCCATCAAGGAGACTTACGGTATCCCGCAGATTTCCACCGGCGACATGTTGCGCGCGGCGGTCAAGGCGGGCACCCCGATGGGGCTGGCCGCCAAGCAGATCATGGACAGTGGCGGCCTTGTGTCCGACGACATCATCATCGGGCTGGTCCAGGACCGACTGAAGCAGGCGGACTGCGCCAACGGTTACCTGTTCGACGGTTTTCCACGCACCATTCCGCAGGCCGAGGCAATGAAGAGTGCCGGCGTGCGAGTCGATTACGTACTGGAGATCGCGGTGCCCGATTCAGCGATCGTCGAGCGCATGAGCGGTCGGCGCGTGCACGTGGCATCGGGTCGCACCTATCACCTCAAGTTCAATCCGCCGCAAGTCGCCGGGCCAGGATGACGTCACGGGCGAGGAACTGATCCAGCGCCAGGACGACTGCGAAGCCACGGTGCTTAACCGGCTCGATGTCTACCATCGGCAGACCGAGCCGCTGGTCGATTATTACGCCCGCTGGGGCGCAACCGGCGATGCTGCCGCTCCGCGCTACCGCAAGGTGGCGGGTGTTGGCAGCATGGACGCCGTGCGCGACGCATGCCTCGCGGCATTGCAGTCCTAGGCGTCGTCGCAGGAGCCTTCTTGCCATGATCCGTCGCAACGCCTTCTACGCGCAGTCCGGCGGTGTCACCGCCGTCATCAACGCCAGCGCAGCGGGCGTGATCGAAACCGCGCGCAAGCACCGTGATCGCATCGGCCGCGTGTACGCGGGGCGCAACGGCATCATCGGCGCACTGGCCGAAGACCTGATCGACACGAGCCGCGAATCGGCGCGCGCCATCGCCGCGTTGCGCTACGCGCCCGGTGGCGCCTTTGGTTCCTGCCGCTACAAGCTGAAGGGCCTCGACCAGAATCGCGCACAGTACGAGCGCCTGCTGGACGTGTTCCGCGCGCACGACATCGGTTACTTTTTCTACAACGGCGGCAACGACTCGGCCGACACCTGTCTCAAGGTATCGCAGATCGCGGCTGCGCTGGACTATCCGCTGCTGGCCGTGCACGTGCCCAAGACGGTGGACAACGACCTGCCGATCACCGATAACTGTCCCGGCTTCGGCTCGGTGGCCAAATATGTGGCAACGTCGATGCGCGAGGCGGCGTTCGACGTTGCGTCGATGTCGCGGACGTCAACCAAGGTCTTCGTCCTGGAAGTGATGGGCCGCCACGCGGGCTGGATCACCGCGGCTGTGGGCATGGCCGACGACGAGGACACCCCCATTCCATTGGTGCTGCTTTTTCCCGAGGTGCGCTTCGACGAGACGAAATTTCTCGCCGCGGTCGACGCGAAGGTCAAGCGCTTTGGCTATTGCTGCATCGGCGTCTCCGAAGGCCTGCTCGATGCGCAGGGCACGCTGATGGCCGCAGCGGGCACGAAGGACGCGTTCGGCCACGCGCAACTCGGAGGCGTGGGCCCTCTGATCGCCGCGCTGGCCAAGGACAAGCTGGGCTACAAGTACCACTGGGCGGTGGCCGATTATCTGCAACGTTCGGCACGGCATCTCGCGTCGAAGACCGACGTGCTGCAGTCCTACGCGGTGGGCAAGGCCGCGGTCGAGATGGCGCTGCAGGGCCGCAATGCCGTGATGCCGGCGATCATCCGCGTGTCCGATCAACCGTATCGGTGGAAGATCGACGTGGCGCCACTCGCCAAGGTGGCCAACGTGGAAAAGATGCTGCCGCGGTCGTTCATCACGCGGGACGGTTTCGGCATCACCGCCAAGGCGCGCGCCTATCTGCGGCCGCTGATGCTGGGCGAGGATCCGCCGCCGTTTCGCAACGGGCTGCCGCATTACGTGCGCCTGCGCAATGTCGCTGTGGGGAAGCGCATCGCGGCCACATTCACCCCCTGACCACGCCAAGGGACGCCAATCATGAGCACGACCATCGATTATTTTTTCACGCCCGTGTCGCCATGGTCCTATCTCGGCCATGAGCGATTCGTGGCCCTCGCGCGACAGCATGGCGCCGCCGTCGTCGTGAAGCCGATGGATATGGGGAAGGTCTTTCCGGTGTCGGGCGGGCTGCCATTGGCCAAGCGCGCGCCCCAGCGGCAGGCCTATCGGCTGCAGGAAATTGCGCGGTGGCGCGAGTTTCTCGGCATTCCCATCAATATCCAGCCGAAATTCATGGCCTCCGGTCCGGAATTGTCGTCGCGGCTGATCCTGGCGGCTGGTGAACAGGGCGCCGACAACGCGCTGGCGATGGCGGGCGGCGTGATGCGCGCGCGCTGGGCCGAGGAGCGGGACATTGCCGATCCGGTGACGCTCGCCGAGATCGCCACGGCGCTCGGGCAGGACGGCCCGGCACTGTTGGCGCGGGCGGCGTCGGCGGACATTGCCGCCAGCTACGACGCTTCGTCGCAGGACGCCATCGACCGTCAGGTTTTCGGTGCACCCACCTATGTCGTCGGAGATGAACTCTTCTGGGGACAGGATCGGTTGGACTTCCTGGCCCTCAAACTGGCAAAATAGCGTGTTTGTTCCGGTCGGGAGCCCCCGGCCGGGGATTGACGGATGATTGGTCGGGGCCTTTTGGCCTGCGGCGGTCCGTTTCGGGGGAATTGGTCGCGCCCTGCAGCACACAATCGGGCGCACCGCGCGTGGGCAAAAAGTGCTGCGGTCCGCAGGTCGGGCCGAACATCGCAGTGCAAGCCGCGCGTCACACAACAAGGGAGCATTACAAGCCATGTCCAATGGACTCATTTTCGCGCTCCTGTGCGCGGTGGCGGCGATCGTCTATGGCGGTCTCTCCATCAAATGGATTCTCGCCAAGCCGGCCGGGAATGCGCGGATGCAGGAAATCGCTGCCGCCATCCAGGCCGGCGCCTCGGCGTATCTCAATCGTCAGTACATGACGATCGGCATCGTCGGCGCCATCCTCTTCGTCGTTATCTGGTGGGCCCTGGGGGCGCGAACGGCCGGCGGTTTTGCGGTCGGTGCGATCCTGTCCGGTCTCGCGGGCTACATCGGCATGAACGTGTCGGTGCGCGCCAACGTGCGCACGGCCGAAGCCGCGCGTACCGGCCTCAATGAAGCGCTGGCTGTCGCGTTTCGCGGCGGTGCCATCACCGGCATGCTGGTCGTGGGGCTCGGCATGCTGGGTGTTGCGGGCTTCTACTGGTTCCTCACGGGATCGGCGCAATGGGCGCCGCAGCCGAACGGCGAGAGCCTGCATCACATCATCCAGCCGCTGGTCGGACTCGCGTTCGGCGGCTCGCTGATCTCGATCTTCGCGCGTCTTGGTGGCGGCATCTTCACCAAGGGTGCGGATGTCGGCGCCGACCTCGTCGGCAAGGTGGAAGCGGGTATTCCGGAAGACGATCCGCGCAATCCGGCGGTGATCGCGGACAACGTCGGCGACAACGTCGGCGACTGCGCGGGCATGGCGGCGGACCTCTTCGAAACCTATGCAGTGACCATCGTGGCCACGATGCTTCTGGGCGCGCTGCTGCTGCCCACCGTCGCGGATGCCGCGGTGCTGTATCCGCTGGTGTTGGGCGGCTTCTCCATCCTGGCGTCGATCGTCGGCTGCTACTTCGTCAAGGCGAGCCCCGGCGGCAAGATCATGAATGCGCTCTACAAGGGCCTCGCGGTGGCCGGCATCATCTCGGCGATCGGCTTCTGGTTCATCACGGACCGCATGACGGGCAGTTTCGCAACGGTCGACCCGCTGCTGACGCCGATGCGACTCTTCGGTGCTGCAGTCGTGGGGCTCATCCTGACGGCGCTGATGGTCGTGATCACCGAGTACTACACGGGCACCGACTTCAAGCCGGTCAAGCACATTGCGCAAGCCTCGACGACGGGTCACGCCACCAACATCATCGCCGGCATCGGCGTATCGATGAAGGCCACGGCGTGGCCGGTGCTCTCGGTCTGTGCGGCGATCCTGATGGCGTACTGGTTCGCGGGCCTCTACGGCATCGCGATCGCGGCGACTTCGATGTTGTCGATGGCGGGCATTATCGTGGCGCTGGACGCCTACGGCCCGATCACGGACAACGCGGGCGGTATCGCCGAAATGGCGGACCTGCCGGATTCGGTACGCGCAATCACCGATCCCCTGGACGCGGTGGGCAACACGACCAAGGCCGTCACCAAGGGCTATGCGATCGGTTCGGCGGGTCTCGCAGCGCTGGTGCTGTTTGCCGATTACACCCATGCGCTGCAGACCTTCGGCATGGACACCACCTTCGACCTGTCGAACCACATGGTCATCGTCGGTCTCTTCATCGGCGGGCTGATCCCGTTCCTGTTCGCTGCGATGGCGATGGAAGCGGTGGGTCGCGCCGCGGGTGCCGTGGTGGTCGAGGTGCGCCGTCAGTTCAAGGAAATCAAGGGCATCATGGAAGGCACGGCCAAGCCGGAGTACGGCGTGGCGGTGGACATGCTGACCAAGGCCGCGATCCGCGAAATGATCGTGCCGTCGCTGCTGCCAGTGCTCGTTCCGGTGGTGGTGGGCGTGGTCCTCGGACCGCAGGCACTGGGCGGCCTGCTGATGGGCACCATCATCACGGGACTCTTCGTCGCCATCTCGATGACGACGGGTGGCGGCGCGTGGGACAACGCCAAGAAGTACATCGAAGATGGCCATCATGGCGGCAAGGGCTCCGAGGCGCACAAGGCCGCCGTCACCGGCGATACAGTGGGCGATCCGTACAAGGACACGGCAGGCCCGGCGGTCAATCCGCTGATCAAGATCATCAACATCGTCGCGCTGATGATCGTGCCGCTGCTGGCGGCATGGGGCGGTCACAAAGCTGAAATGAAGCCGGGAGCGCCGATGCTGACGCCGCCCGCGAAGGCGTCGGCTTTGACAACCCCGGCACCTGCGGCCGCAATCATTGCTGCGCCGGTGGTGGCGACGATCGTCACCGTGTTCTTCGAGTCCGGCAAGGCCGACATGCCGGCGGACGCGACGGTGAAACTCGCCGCGGTCTCCGACGAGGTGAAGGCCTCCGGCAAGAAGGTGAAGGTATCGGGTTATCACGATGCCGCCGGCAACCTGGAGCAGAACCAGGAGCTGGCCAAGCAGCGAGCGTTGAAGGTTCGCGATCAACTGCAATCCACGGGTGTTGCCGAAGACAGGATCGAAATGGCAAAGCCCGAATTGACGCAAGGTTCCGGCGACCCGGCGCAAGCGCGGCGCGTCGAGATCATCGTGATCTAGCAGGCTTTATTTTTGCGGCGCCGAAATTTCCGGCGCCACCAAAGCAGCATGAAGGCAGCGGATTCGTCCGTTGCCTTTTTTTGTGATGGGGATGGACAGTTCGGCCCAAGGCGAGGCGGCAGTCTCGCGTCGTTGCGGCGGGTGCGCAGTGTAGCCGCGTCAACCGACTCTTCCAACTCGCCGCCAGGAGGACCAGCACCCATCGCCCACCGTGCCTCCGCGCGGACAACCGGCAAACACAGTCCCGGCTTGCTGAACAGTGCCGAAGACAAGGGCATACAATCGTGATTGCGTGCGACGGCACTGCGTGCACCAACCATTCGCGCCATGCCAACGACAACAAGACACCTTGACCTGTGCCGATTCGCGGCGCTCCTCATCGGGTGTGGCGCCGCGCTCATCGTCGGCGCGCAGCCCGCGCCCGAGCAGGCGTCCGGATGGACCGACAAGGCGCCAGTCACCGCGCGGCACTGGATGGTCGCGGCGGCCAATCCGCTGGCGGCACAAGCCGGCGACCGCATCCTGGCGCGCGGCGGCTCGGCCGTCGACGCGGCCATCGCCGTGCAACTCGTACTGGGGCTGGTGGAACCGCAATCGTCAGGGCTGGGGGGCGGTTCGCTATTGCTGGTGCACGATGCACGTGTCGGGAAATTATTTGCCTATGACGGTCGCGAGACCGCGCCGGCTGCGGCGCGCAGCGACCGTTTCCTCAGTAACGGTCGCCCTCTGGAGTTTTACGATGCGGTGATCGGCGGCCGCGCCGTCGGCGTGCCGGGAACCGTGCGCCTGCTCGAGATCGCGCACAAGCGGCACGGACGACTGCCCTGGGCCGCACTGTTTGCGCCGGCGATCAAGCTTGCCGATGAGGGGTTCGAGGTGTCGCCGCGCCTGCACGCGCTGGTTGGACTCGACCGCCATCTTGCGCAGCCGCGCGCACGCACCTACCTCTTCGATGCCAACGGCAAGCCGTTGCATGGGGGTACCGTATTGCGCAACCCTGCATATGCCGCAACGTTGCGGGCGCTAGCCGCCGGTGGTGCCGATGCGTTCTACACCGGGACCATCGCGCGCGATATCGTCGACACGGCCAACCATCATTCCGGGAATCCCGGCGACCTCACGCTGGCCGATCTTGCCGGTTACAAGGTCGTGGTACGCGAGCCGGTATGCGATGGTTATCGCAGCTTTCGCATCTGCGGATTTCCACTGCCGTCGTCCGGCGGACTTGCCGTGCTGCAAATCCTGCGGATGCTCGAGACTTTCGATGTCGCCGCAATGGGCCCGGCATCCTTTTGGAGTGTGCATTTCATGAGCGAAGCAGGGCGTCTCGCGTTCGCGGATCGCAGCGTGTTCATGGCCGATCCGGCGTTCTTCACCCCTCCCGCGGGACTGCTCGACGACGATTATCTGCGCCAGCGCTCGGCGCTGATCCGATCCGACAGCAGCCTTGGCGTCGCGGTCCCGGGCGACCCGGCGCAGACGGCGACACCTGCGCGCAAGGTGGCCATGGGCGCGCACGCCGCGTTGGAATTCGAATCGACGTCGCATTTTTCCATCGTCGATCGCTACGGCAACGCAGTGGCGATGACGTCATCCATCGAGGATGCTTTCGGCAGTCGCCTGATGACGCAGGGCGGGTTTTTCCTCAACAACCAGCTTACGGATTTTTCGTTCGTGCCCGAAGACAACGGCCGGCCGGTGGCCAACCGGGTCGAGCCGGGCAAGCGGCCGCGCTCTTCGATGGCGCCGACCATTGCGTATGACCGCCACGGTCGCGTGGCCATTGTCGTGGGCTCCGCCGGCGGGAGCGCGATCATCAACTATGTGGCCAAGACACTGCTGGGAATCATCGACTGGAATCTTGATCCGCAGGCGGCGATCGCGTTGCCCAATTTCGGCAGTCGCAACGGACCCACCGAACTCGAAGTGGACACGGGCGTGGCGGCGCTGGCGCCGAAGCTGCAGGCGCTCGGCGCCGCGGTCCGCGTGCCGACGATGACCAGCGGCACGCAGGCGATTGTCCGCACGCGGGATGGATGGATGGGTGGCGCCGATCCGCGCCGCGAGGGTGTGGCGGTGGGACAATGATCATGATGAGCCGACACCCTGCATTTTCCCGCAGCCTGTTGCGGGCATGCGTGATTGGCGCCGCGCTGGGGGTGCCCGGCGGCAGCGCGTGGGGTCAAGTCGTGCCCCGCGCGCTGTCTACCGCAGCGTTGGCCAAACCGCCGGCGCCTGCGGCACCGCGAAGCGTCGTGTTTGACAGCAGCAAGGCCGACGATCTGCGGTTTCGCCAGCAGCCCGCCTATATCGAGAGCATCACCGTCGAAGGACGCGATCCGGACAGCCCGCGCGGCAAACGCAAATCGCTGGAGCAGAATTTCGCGGAGGCGCTGCTGGCGCCCCCACCTGCCGCCGCGCTGGGCCTGCGAAGCTTGAGCCCCACGCCCTGCTATGCCATCCAGTCGTCGCTCAACACCATCGGCAATTCCTACGCGCCGTTGACCGGCTGCCCTGGCTTCACCAATTCGCCATGACCACGAGCACGGACAAAGCGACGCAGCATCGCGTTGTCATCGTCGGCGGCGGCGCCGGCGGGTTGCCGCTCGCCACCAGCCTCGGCAATCGCTATGGCCGCAAGGGTACCGTGCAGGTAACGCTGGTCGACCGCCATGCCACGCACGTGTGGAAGCCGTTGTTGCACGAGGTGGCAGCCGGGCGCATGGATGCCGATGCCCACGACCTTGACTATCTCGCCATTGCGCACTGGCATGGGTTCCGTTTCCGGCAGGGCGCCATGTGCGGACTGGATCGCGCGCGCCGCGAGATCACGCTCGACGTGGTGCTCTCGCCCGAAGGCGAGGAAATCCTGCCGCGGCGCGCGCTGGCGTACGACACGCTGGTGATCTGCGTGGGCAGCGTCAGCAACGACTTTGGCGTGCCGGGCGTCGCGCAGTACGCCATCTCGCTTGATGCGCTGGCCGATGCCGAGCGCTTTCACCGGCGGTTGCTGGCAGTGTGCGTTCGCGCCGACGGTCGCGCGGCCGCAGGGGCGCCGGCGCTGGTGCACATCGTGATCATCGGCGCGGGCGCCACCGGGGTCGAACTGGCGGCGGAACTGCGGCAGACCACGCGCGCGCACGCGGGTTATGGCCTCGACCAGCTCGATCCCGCGCGCGACATCAAGATCACGCTGCTGGAAGCCTCGTCCCGAATCCTGCCACCGTTGTCCGAGCATGTTGCCAGTGCCGCTACCGAGCTGCTGCGCAAACTCGACGTGGATGTGCGCACCGGCGAGCGCGTGACGGCGGTGGATGGCAAGGGTGTTACCACCGCGACCGGCGACTTCTATCCGGGCGACCTGGTCGTCTGGGCCGCCGGCATCATGGCACCGGAAAGCCTGTCGCATCTCGACGGACTCGAAACCAATCGTGCCCACCAACTCGTCGTGAGCTCCACGCTGCTGACCTCGCGCGACGACAATATCTTTGCTTTTGGCGATTGCGCCGCGGCGCCCTGGCATGGCCATCCCGGCGTGCTGCTGCCGCCGCGCGCGCAGGTGGCGCATCAGCAGGCCACGCTCCTTGCCAAATCGATCGCCGCACGCATCATGGGCAAGCCGCTGCCCGAATTCAGGTTCCACGATTTCGGTTCGCTGGTATCGCTGGGTGAATTGTCGGCGGTGGGTAACCTGATGGGACGCCTGATCGGCGGCAGCCTGCTGATCCAGGGACTGATCGCGCGCGCCATGTATGCATCGCTCTACAAGATGCATCAGGTATCGATACACGGCGTGGTGCGCGTGGTCTTCGACACCATCGGCCGCATCCTGCGCGAGCGGCTGGAGCCGCGAGTGAAATTGCATTGAGTCCGTTTCTCGCGGGCATCACATGGTTGCTGCTGTTCCAGTGCGCCGGCGAGGCGCTGGCGCGCCTGACCGGCATCCCGGTTCCGGGGCCGGTGCTCGGCATGATGCTGCTGTTTGTTGCGCTGCTGGTGCGGCCGTCGTTTGCCATGCTGCTCGCCACCGCCGCCGATGGCCTCGCCCGGCACCTGTCGCTGCTCTTCGTTCCCGCGGGGGTGGGTGTGATGCTGCACCTTCACCGCGTAGCCGACGAATGGCTGCCGATCGTCGTGGCGCTGGTGGTCAGTACGATGCTCGCTTTGGCCGCGACCGCGTTGACTTTCCAGCGCCTGGCGCGACGATCCGAGCCTGCTCCCGTGGAGCGCGCCCCATGACGGTCGAACCGCTCTTCGCACTTTGGGTCTACCTGGCGGCCACGCCGCTGGCTGGCCTGACGCTGACGCTGGCGCTGTATGCAGTGGCGTGGTGGTGCTACGTGCGCACCGGCATGCATCCGCTGGCCAATCCGGTGCTGCTTGCCGTGGTGCTGATCATCGTGGTGTTGACACTTACCCGCACGTCGTACCAGACGTATTTCGATGGCGCGCAGTTCGTTCACTTCCTGCTCGGTCCGGCGGTGGTGGGCCTTGCCGTACCTCTGGTGCGCGAATGGCCCCATGTGCGGCGGCTGGCGTGGCCGATTGCGGCGTCGCTGCTGGTGGGGTCTGCGGTGGCCCTGGTGAGCGCGGTAGGCATCGGCTGGCTGCTTGGCGCCACACCGGTCACGCTGGCCTCGTTGGCACCCAAATCGGTGACGGCGCCGATCGCGATGGGCATTGCCGAAAAGCTGGGCGGGTTGCCCGCTCTGGCCGCCGTGTTCGCGGTGAGTACGGGCATCCTGGGCGCGGCACTCGGCAAGTTTGTACTGAATGCCTGCCGGATCAGCGACTGGCGCGCGCGCGGCTTCGCGCTGGGCCTGGCCGCACATGGAATCGGCACCGCGCGCGCATTTCAGGTCAATGCGGACGCGGGTGCGTTCGCGGGGCTGGCCTTTGCATTGCATGCGATGCTGGCGGCCATCCTTTTTCCGTTGGGGTATTGGATGTTGCGCACGTAATGCGAGCGCGGCGATCCAAAGATCGCCGTGGTGCGCGGGCTATAATTTGCGGCCGCGACCGCGACCGCGACCGCATGGGACCATTTGATGAACGCTGACCTCGTCTCCGCCACGATCCTTCTGGTTCTCGTGCTCGACCCGTTCGGCAACCTGCCGATCGTGCTTTCGCTGCTAGCCAAGGTGCCTCCCGAGCGCCGGTCGCGCGTGATCCTGCGCGAGTCGGTCTTCGCGTTCGTGATCCTGCTGGCGTTCATGGCCGGCGGGAACACGTTCATGCGCTGGCTGCAACTGTCGGACGTATCGCTGACCATCGCGGGGGGGATCATCCTGTTCCTGATATCGCTGCGGATGGTGTTTCCGAGCAAGGACGGCATCTTCGGCGAAGTGCCGGGCGGCGAACCCTTCCTGGTGCCGCTGGCGGTGCCTTCCATCGCCGGACCGTCGGCGCTGGCCACCGTGATGCTGATGGCCTCGCGCGATCCCTCCCAGCTCTTCACGTGGGTGTCGGCGCTGACGATTGCCATGGCCGTCGGCACGGCCATCCTGTTGGCCGCGCCCAAGTTGCAGCAGGTGCTCGGCACACAGGCGGTGATTGCCTTCGAGCGGCTGATGGGAATGCTGCTGACCGCGTTGTCCGTGGAAATGCTGATGCGCGGCGTCAGCACCTATGTCCGGGAATTCCAGAGCCAGCTGCGCTGACATGAACGACGCCAATGCAACAACGGATTACGTCGCGGTCTGGGATTGGCCGGTGCGCGTCGTGCATTGGTCGATTGCTCTGCTGTTCCTGGGGTCGGTCACGACAGGGCTCATTGGCGGCGAAGCCATGGACTGGCACATGCGCAGTGGCCAGGTGCTGCTGGCGCTGGTCATCTTCCGCATCCTCTGGGGATTCGTCGGTAGCGCCAACGCGCGCTTCGGTTCATTCCTGCGGGGACCGGCAGCGGTACTCACCTACGCGCGATCGCTGATCCACCCGCCGCATCATCCGCACGCGACCCACAATCCACTGGGCGGCTGGATGGTGGTGGCGTTGCTGCTGGCACTGCTCGTGCAAACGACTACCGGGCTCTTTACCAGCGACGACGTGATGAGCGAAGGGCCGCTCACGAAGCTGGTGAGCGACGCCACGACCAGCGCGATGGGCAAGGTGCATCGTCGCGTGTGGTGGCTGCTGGTGGCGCTGGCCTCCGTGCACGTCGTGGCGGTGATCGGCTATTTCGCGCACCTGGGCGAAGACCTTGTCTACCCGATGGTGTCGGGGGAGAAAGTGTTGCCCACGCGTCTGCATCGGCCGCACGATGCAGCCGCGTCGACGCCGCGCGCGCTGGTCTTGCTGGCTCTGAGTGCGCTGGCCGTGTGGTGGATTTGCTATCGACTGTGAGATGGTGGCTGCGAGGCTGATGCCTCGTCTGCGGGAATCAACGGCGGCATGCCCGACAACCTCGTCGGGCACGCGCCTGATCGCTGCGTGCGTGCGCGCGGGTTACTGTTCCTGGAAGACGTCGTGGCAGGCATCGCAGGCCTTGCCCATCGCCGTCAGTGCCGGGCGGAGTTTTGCAGCATCGCCCGTCTGCGCTGCCGCGATCAGTTTCAGCGACTCGGCCTGTGCAGCCTCCGCCAATTGCTTGAACTTGGCGGGATCCTTCCAGATCTCCGGCTTGGCGCTGGTGGGTGCGCCCTTGTCGGTGCCGGGGCCGAAGCCATCCCAGGGCATTTCGAGTAACTGGTGCACAAACGTAGCCGAACGAACCGCCTCGTCCTTGTTGTAGGGGCGATCACCTTTTGCCATCGCGCCGAGGATCCCCATGTTCCAGATCTGCGCCCGCATAATGCCTTGCCGGTACTTGATGGAGCGATCGGGCCGCGCGGTCTGGGCGGAGACCGCGGCACTGAATACACCGACAACCAGCAAGGCGCCGATCACCGGCACCCATGTTGCTTGCTTCATGAAACCTCCAAGGAAAATGCGATCGGTTTGGCAATGCACCGCGATTAAAGCGGGTTGAGGAAACCCTGACAACACCAGTCCCAGTGAACAGGCGGCAAGCGGCACCTATTGCGCTTTTCACACCATCGGCACCAGATTTTCGTCGACAACCTGCACGGCGCCGACCTTGACCAGTTCGGTCACGAGCAGGTCAGCCAATGCTTTCGCCGACAAGCCGAAGCATAGCGTGTTCACCTCGCGGTAGAAGGCCGTGGTATCCATGAAGGCCGGCAGGTCGGCCACCGGCATCGAACGCCGGTCCAGCAGGTTGAAGGTGAGCAGTGCCTTCAGCGCATGCCGCGCCACCCGCGATTCATCTGCCTCGAAGGCGGCGATCCGCCTGAAGGCGCGATCGAGTGCGGGTCCGGGATCGGTGATCACGTCACCGTGTCCAGGAATGACGGTGCGGAGGTCAAGTCCGGCAATCATCTCCAGCGTATCGCGGGTTGCGGGCAGCGCATCGGGGTCCATCGCGGCAGGCATGACGAAGCCGAAGCCGTTTTCCCACAGCGTATCGCCGGAGATCAGGATGCGATGTTCGGGGTTGTAGAAAACGACGGCGCGCATCGCATGTCCGGGAGCCGCCAGCACCCGCCACTCGAGGTCACCCCACATTTCCGAAGTGTCCGTCACGATCGCGCGGTCGACGTAAAAGCGTTCGGCGTGCTGGTCGGCGTTGTCGAGCAGCAGCGCGGTAGTGTCCCAGCGCTGGACCACCGGCACCTCGTCCTCGGGCAGCGCAATCGGACATCCATAGTGCGCGGCCACCGCGGCATTCCCACCAAAGTGATCGGAGTGGCAATGCGTGTTGACCAGTTCGGCCAGCGGATCGCTGCCGATCCCGCGCGGCGATGCCAGCAGGGCAAGCGTGAGCGCGCTGTACTTGCCGTAGCCCGAGTCGATCAGCGTGTGGCCGTCGGAACTGCGCAGCACGATGTTGTTGGCCGACAGCCAGTCGCGCACGAATACATGCATTTGCGGCGGCAGTCCGTGGGCGTTCATGGCAGGTACGCGCGTTCAGGCCGAGGGCTGCAGACGGCCGAGGAAATCCTTCACCAGCGTTGCCCGTTCCGCCAGCGACGGCGCGGCGCGTTCGATGCGCAGGCGATCGGGCCCGGCAAAGCGGATACGGCCATCCTTCTGCACCAGCAGTATCAACGCGCCGGCATCGAAAGGCGGATGCTTGACGAAGTGGATGGTGGTGCGCTCCGGGCCTGAGTCGATCTTGGTCACGCCCAACGGCATGCCGGTAAGCCGCAGCCGGTGACAGGCGAGCAGCGCCTGCGTGGGCTCGGGCGTGGGGCCGAAGCGGTCGACCAGCTCCTCCTGCAGGCGATCGAGCTCTTCGAGTGAATCGACGGTGGCAAGTCGCTTGTACAACACGAGTCGCTCGTGCACGTCGTTGCAGTATTTTTCCGGCAGCAGTGCCGGGACATGCAGGTTGATTTCGGTGGTGATGCCCAGCGGCTCGGTGAGGTCGGGCACGCGACCGGCCTTCATCGCCGCTACCGCACGGCGAAGCATGTCGTTGTAAAGCTGGAAGCCGACTTCCTGCATTTCTCCCGATTGCGAGTCGCCAAGCACTTCGCCGGCGCCGCGGATTTCGAGATCGTGCATCGCGAGGTAAAAGCCCGAACCGAGGTCCTCCATCATCTGGATCGCTTCGAGTCGCTTCTTGGCCTGCGCTGACAGCGCGTCGGCGGGCGGAGTGAGCAGGTACGCATAGGCCTGGTGATGCGACCGGCCGACGCGACCGCGCAATTGGTGCAACTGGGCCAGGCCGAACTTGTCGGCGCGATCCATGATGATCGTGTTGGCGGTGGGGACGTCGATACCGGTCTCGATGATCGTCGAGCACAGCAGCAAGTTGACGCGCTGTTGATAGAAGTCGCGCATCACCTGTTCCAGCTCGCGCTCCGGCATCTGGCCGTGGGCCACCGCGATGCGCGCCTCAGGCAGCAGCCGGGCCAGCGACTCCGCGCGGGTGGCGATGGTGTCCACTTCGTTGTGCAGGAAGTAGATCTGGCCGCCGCGTTTCAACTCGCGCAACGCCGCCTCGCGCACGATGCCCGGCGAGTAGCTGGCCACAAAGGTCTTGATCGACAAGCGGCGCTGCGGCGCCGTGGCGATCACGGAAAAATCGCGGATGCCCTCGAGCGACATCGCCAGCGTGCGCGGGATGGGCGTGGCGGTGAGGGTCAGTACATCCACTTCCGCGCGCAGCCGCTTCAACAGTTCCTTCTGGCGCACGCCGAAGCGATGCTCCTCATCGATGATCACGAGGCCCAGGTTCCTGAACTTGACGTCAGGCTGCAGCAGCTTGTGCGTGCCGATCACGAGATCAATGGTGCCGGCGGCCAGGCCTTCGATCGCGGTCTTCGTTTCCTTGGACGTGCGAAAGCGCGACAGCTCGGCGATGCGCACAGGCAGGTCGGAGAAGCGATCCGAGAATGTCTGGAAGTGCTGCTCGGCCAGCAGCGTGGTGGGCACCAGCAACGCCACCTGCTTGCCGTCGGCCAAGGCGACGTAGGTAGCGCGTAACGCCACTTCGGTCTTGCCGAAGCCGACGTCGCCGCACACGAGACGATCCATCGGCCGGCCGGCGGTCATGTCCTTGATCACCGCGTCGATGGCCGCCGCCTGGTCGCCGGTTTCCTCGAAGCCGAAACCTTCCGCAAACGCTTCGTAGTCGTGGGGCCTGAACGTGAAGGCGTGACCCTTCCGAGCGGCGCGCTGGGCATAGATGTTGAGCAGCTCAGCCGCGGTGTCGTGGGCCTGCTCGGCGGCCTTCTTCTTGGCCTTTTCCCATTGCCCGCTGCCCAGTTCGTGCAGTGGCGCCGCTTCGGGCGACGCGCCGCTGTAACGGCTGATCAGGTGCAGATTGGAGACCGGGACGTAGAGCTTGGCGTCGTTGGCGTAGACCAACTGCAGGAACTCGTTGGCTCCGTCGCCCAGATCGAGGGTGACGAGGCCAAGATAGCGGCCGATGCCGTGCTGCTCGTGCACCACCGGATCGCCGATGCGTACCTCGGACAGGTCGCGCACCATCGCGTCGACGTTGGAGCGCTTGGCCGCTTCGCGCGCGCTGCGGCGGACCACGCCTGCGTACAGCTCAGCCTCGGTGACAAAGGCCAGCTTGGCACCGGACCAATTGAACCCGCTCATCAGCGGCGCAGCGGCCAGCAGCACGCGCTCGCGCGTGGACAGGATGTCCGCAAAAGACTCGACCAGCGCGGGCATCACGCCATACTCGGCAAAATACTGCTGCATCGTCTCGCGGCGACCGGGGCTTTCCGCCACGATGGCGACCTTGGCATCCGTTGTGGCGAGGAAACGTTTGAGCATGGCCAGCGGATCGGGCGCGCGGCGGTCCACCTGCACGGAAGGCAGCAGCGTAGTCGGTCCGTCGCCCTCACGCCGTATCACCAGCCGCGCAAAGGGCTTGATGGCACCGTTGAATGCGTCCTGCGGCAGGAACAGCTCGGTGGGAGGCAGGAGCGGCCGCGCCTTGTCGCCGCGCAACAGCCGATAGCGCGATTCGGTGTCCTGCCAGAAGTGATCGACGGCCCCGTCGATGTCGCCGTGCAGGGCAACGATTGCCGCTGGCGGCAGATAGTCCGCCAGGGTGGCGGTGTGCTCGAAGAAGAGCGGCAGGTAATACTCGATGCCGCCGGGCACCACACCCTGCGAGATGTCCTTGTACAGCGCCGACTTCGACGGGTCGCCCTCGAACACTTCCCGAAAGCGCGTGCGAAAGCGCGTCCGGCCGGCATCGTCCAGCGGAAATTCGCGCGCCGGCAGGAGGCGCACGTTCTGCACCGGATACAGCGTGCGCTGCGTATCGACATCGAAGGTCTTGATGCTTTCGATCTCGGTGTCGAAGAGATCGATGCGATAGGGCAGGGGCGAGCCCATCGGAAAGAGATCGATCAGCCCGCCGCGAATGCTGAATTCGCCGGGCGACACCACTTGCGTCATATGGGTGTAGCCGGCAAGCGCCAATTGCGCGCGCAGGCCGTCGACATCGAGTTTCTCGCGTTGGTTCAGAAAGAACGTGAATGCTGCAAGGTATGACGGCGGCGCCAGCCGATAGAGCGCGGTGGTGGCGGCCACGACCAGCACGTCGCATTCGCCGCGCGACGTGCGGTACAGCGCCGACAGACGCTCCGACACGAGATCCTGATGCGGCGAGAAATGGTCGTAGGGCAACGTCTCCCAATCGGGCAGCAGCGCCACCCGCAATGCGGGGGCGAACCACGCGATTTCATCGGCCAGCCGCTGGGCCGATTGCGGGTCGGCGGAAAGCACCACCAGCATCCGTCCGCCGACACTGCTTTGGCGCGCGAGCTGGGCCAGTGCCAGCGCATCCGAGGACCCGGCGAACGGACCCGCGCTGAATTTGCGGCCGGCATCCGGCGCAGCCGGAATCAGCGCCGGAAGCGCGGGCTGGGCGATGGCGGTGATCGGCGGCGCGGGCGTTGCCGTGGTGAGCGTATCCAAGCCGGAATTATACCGGCCATGGATGGCACGACCCGGCACTGCGGCGCGGCTTATACTGCTCGGATGGCCGCAGATCGTCGAACCTCCGCCTACCTGCTGCTCACGTTGACGCCCTTCTTCTGGGCGTGCAACTGGATCATCGGACGGGGGCTTGCCGTCGATATCCCGCCGATGGCCATGGCGTTCTTTCGCTGGCTGTTCGCCATCATGATCCTCGCGCCTTTTGCGTGGCCGCATGTGCGCCGCGACTGGCCCATCCTGCGCCGCAACTGGAAGGTGATGCTGGTGCTCGGCGCCATTGGCGTGGGCGTCCACAACACGCTGGCCTATCTCGGCCTCAATTACACGACGGCCACCAATGGCGTGATCCTCAACTCGTTCATCCCGGTGATGATCATTTCGTTTTCGTGGCTCTTCCTGGGCGAGCGCCTGGCGCCGATACAGTTGCTGGGCGTGGCGATTTCGCTCTCCGGCGTGCTGGCGATCCTGACCCAGGGCAGCCTGCAGATGCTGCTGGCGTTTCGCCTCAACATCGGTGACATCTTCATCATCCTCTCGATGGCGATGTGGTCCGCCTACACGATCGGCTTGCGGTGGAAGCCCGCGGGGCTCAACGTGATGTCGTTCCTGCTGGTCCTCGCGGTGATCGGCAACACCTGCGTGCTGCCGCTGTGGCTCACCGAAATGGCGCTGGGTTACCACGTCGCGTGGTCGTGGATCAATTTCGCCGCACTGGTCTCGGTGGGTCTCTTCTCGTCGGTGCTGGCCTATCTTTTCTGGAATCGGGGGGTCGAGGTACTGGGCGCCAGCGTGGCCGGATTGTTCGTGCACCTGATGCCGGTGTTCGGTATCGTATTGGCGTGGTTGTTCCTGGGCGAGAGCCTGATGCCGTTTCACATCATTGGCATGGCGCTTATCCTGTGCGGCATCGCACTCACCAGCCGTTACGGTCGTCGCGCGCGTCGCGACGTCGAAGCGGCCGCAGCAGCGGGGACCGATTGAGCGACAATGACGATACGATGGACGACGCCATCGGCGATCCCGCCCGCGTGGCGCTGCAGGAGCGCCTGGCGGAAGTGGCGCAGGCGCATCGCGATCTTGACACCGCCATCGCGCGCCTGACCGCCGATCCGACCCAGGACGAGTTGCAGCTGCGGCGGCTCAAGCGCCGCAAGTTGCTGTTGAAGGATCAGATCACCCGGCTGATGCGGCAACTCGACCCCGACGTTCTCGCCTGATTGAATCTGCCGGCGCGTGCGGGGATACTTCAACCTCGCATCGAGGCGCTGGCCTTTCTACGTTTCGCCCGGGCTGCGATCGCGCCACGCCTCCCACCATTGGCGCGCGTCCTCGCGCGTCCATGGCGGCAACTGGAGCGACTCGAGGATTGTCACGATGTCCGCCACGCTGCCGGGGCGCTCGGCCGGCGACTTGGCGAGACAGCGCATGACAAGATCGTCCAGCGGCGTCGGCGTGCCGGGAGCGAGATCCGATAGTCGCGGTGCCGGTGTGGCAATCACTTCGCGCAGGATCTCAGCCTCGTCGTCGCCCTTGAAGGCTGGCCGGCCTGCGACCAGGAAAAAGATCAACGCGCCGACGCCATAGATGTCCGCGCGCGTGTCGATGCCGGAGGGTTGTCCGATCCGTTCGGGCGCCATGTAGGCGGGCGTGCCCAGGATACGAAACTGGCGGGTGAGCACGCGGGCCTCCTTGGCGTCGGCATCGGGCGCCACTTCGATGCGCTTCACGATGCCGAAGTCCAGGAGCTTCACGAAGTCGAATTCGCCGCCCCGCTCGCACACCATCACGTTGTCGGGCTTGATGTCGCGATGGATCATGCCCTTGACGTGCAATTCGGCCAGCGCCGCGCAGGTTTGCAGGATGATGTGGCGCATGCGCTCGAGCGGCAGGGCGCCGGTACCTGCCACCAGCTTTTCCAGCGTCAGGCCATCGACGAACTCCATCGCGTAGTACAAGAGCCCATCCGGCGTCTGTCCGTAGTCGTAGATCTCAATGGTGTTGGGATGGCGCAATTCGCTCACCATCCGCACCTCGCGTTCGAAGCGGGCCGCCACTTCATCCGTGGCCAGGTGGCGCTTCAGGATCTTGATGGCGGTGGGCCGCTTCAACAGGGCATGCCGGGCCATGTGCACGGTGGATGTGCCGCCCTGCGCCAGCTCCCGCTCGAGCCGATACGCGCCAATACGACGCCCGGATGCCGGATCGCGCGCCAATCGCGCCAGCGTCAGTGTGGACCACATCGCCCATCCGGCGGTGATCACCAGCAAGGCCAGTACGCCGGCCAGCGTGTGGCGCACATAGCGCATCGGGGCGTAAGCCTCATTCAGCCCCACTTCGGCGACCACGCCGATGCGTTCGTCCGGTAGCCAGCGCCAGGCGCCGATAACCTCCACGCCGCGATAGTTGCGGTAGGGATCGAGTTGGATGCCGCGCAGCGGTCCGGCACCTGCGGGCGCTGCGCCGGCCGCCAGTGCGCGCGACACCGTGCGCGTGAGTGGCCAGTCTGCGGGCTTGCCCACGAGGGCTTCGCCCGACCCGAGTTCCGCGCCCGGATCGCGCAATTTCAGCAGGAATGCCGTGCGATTGACGCCCGGCGGGAGCAGGCCGGCCTCGCGCAAGCCACGCGTGTCGCGCACTTCGGACAGCAGCGTGCCGGTTTCGTCGAAGGCGTAGGTCTCGCCGGTTTCTCCGGGCCGCGCACTGGACAGGATGCTCTCGAAATCGCGATCGACGAACGATGCGAATCCAAGCGCGGCCACCACGTTGCCCGTGGAATCGCGGACCGGCGTTTCGACCCAGGCAAGCGGTCGCGCATTGCGAAACGGCTGCGCGGCGACGAGTTGCGTGTCCGCGGCAAATGGGCGGATGAACTGCGTGCGTCCGCGAAACACCTGTGCCAGCGACGGCGCGGCGGTGCGCGGCTGCGCCTGCTTTCCACAGAGTTCGGGCAGCGTCGATGCAATGATGCGGCCACTGCGGTCGACTGCATTGACCGCGATGACTTCATTGTCCTGCAGGACGCCTGCAAAGCGTTCGCGCCATGCAGACCCTTCCGGGCCACGGCAAAGCTCACCCGCCGGCGTGGCGGGACTTTTGCGCGCCAGATCGAGGGTAAGCGCGGTTGCCTGCGCATCGCGCGCCAATCGCTCGGCATCGGCGCTGCGCTCGGCGATGAATACCTCGAGCGACTTGGTCTTGGCCTCCAGCAGCGCGGGCAGGCCCTGCTCGCGCAGGGAGCGCAGTGATTGCTCGACCCCGCGATACATCCAGAAGGCGGCGGCAGCCACCGTTGCGCACAGTCCCAGGACGATCAGGCTTTGGCGGACGTGTACCGCGATCCGTTTCGAGCGCCGCCGGGAAGCGAAGCCGGCGGCATCCCGCGTGGGCGTTTCGACCTGGGTGGCAGGTGCGACCGGCAGGGATGGCATGGCCATCGGGTGATGCTACGCGAATTCCGAATGGGAATGGATGCCCGGCCGGCCCGGGGTGTTGCCTATGGCGTGGCTGCGACGCGCCCATACATGTCATCGAAGCGCACGATGTCGTCTTCCTCGATGTAGCCGCCACAAGCCACTTCGATGATCGCGAGCACTTCGGTGCCGCGATTCGCGAGCCGGTGTTTGGTCTCTACCGGAATGAAGGTCGACTCACCCGCGGGCACGTCGAACTCGCGTTCGCCGCATGTCACGCGTGCAATGCCGCGCACGACCACCCAGTGCTCGGTGCGCTGGTGATGCAGCTGCAATGACAGCGAAGCGCCGGGCTTTACTTCGATCCGCTTGATCTTGAAGCCGGGACCGCCTTCCAGCACCGTGTAGGTCCCCCACGGCCGTGACACGGTTTTGTGAATCTTGTACGACTCGTGGCCGCGCGCCTTCAGTTCACCGACCACTTCCTTCACTCGCTGCAACTGATCGCGATGCGCGATCAGCAGTGCGTCGGTCGTGTCGATGATCATCAGGTTCTCGACACCGATGGTGGCCACCACGCGATCTTCCGCATGCACGAACGTGCCGCGCGTGTCGATGGAAACACGCTCGCCGCTGCCGCGATTGCCGTGGACGTCCGCGTCGCTCAGCTCGGACACCGCCTGCCACGAGCCGACGTCGCTCCAATCGAAAGTGCCGCGGATCACCGCCACCTGGCCATCCGTTGCCGCTTTTTCCATCACCGCATAGTCGAGCGACAGGTCGGGAGCCGCAGCGAAACTGGCGGCGTCGATCTCCAGCATGGCCTCGCCCGCCTGGTCCGCCAGCGGCTGCCACACGGTTCGCGCCATGGCGGCCACCGCCGGCGCATAGCGCTCGAAGGCCGCCATGATCGCTCGCGGTGTGAACGCGAACATTCCCGCGTTCCACACGTAATTGCCGGCGGCGAGATAGTCGCGCGCCTTGGCCAGCGGCGGCTTCTCGACGAAGCGCGCCGCGGCAAACGTGCGGTCGCCGATGGCGTCGCCGCATTCGATGTAGCCGAAGCCGGTCTCGGGCAGCGTGGGCGTGATGCCGAAGGTGGCCAGCCGTCCCGCGCGCGCCTGCGTGGCCGCCAATGCAACCGCTGCGGCAAAGGCCGCCTGGTCGCGAATCAGGTGATCGGCGGCCAGCACCAGCATCACCGCGTCGTCGCCGTAACGCGCGCGCACGAGCTGCGCGGCCACCGCAATGGCCGGTGCCGTATTGCGGCCGAAGGGCTCGAGCAGATAGCAGGCTTCCTGCGGTTCTGCGGCGGCCAGGCCCGCGTACACGTCCTTGGTGTGGAAGTAGTAGTCGCGGTTGGTGACGGTGACGAGGCCCCGCGTGTGCGGCAGCGCCATGGCGCGATGCGCTGTCTTGCCCAGCAGCGTGTCGCCGTCCGGCAGTGGCATGAACGGCTTGGGTGCCGATTCGCGCGACAACGGCCACAGGCGCGTGCCAGCCCCGCCGGACAGGATCACAGGGATGATGGGCGAGGCAGGGGAGGTGGGCATCGGGTGCGCGGCGCGGGAGGACAATCCGCCATTTTACAGGGCGCGTCTTACGCACGACGCCCGCCAGCCGAACGGAACCCCGGAGACGTGGCCGCAGCGGCGCATTCCCGGCATTGGAACCCGCCCAATCGACCCCATATCAGGACCTACAGGGGCATGGCCAGCGTAAGCGCTGGTAGAATGGAGTCCTGTTGCGCGGAGCAAACGATCGCACCGCACCTTTCGAGCACCGGGGGTGAACTGGTTTCGACGGGGGTAGTGAAGCAGCTTGGGGCATGCCGAGGCGTCAATCCTCGTAAATCTTTGGCAATCGCAAACATAACTGCGAACGACGAAAACTACGCTCTGGCGGCTTAATCCCGCCGGACCTTGCACCGGGCGGCGCTCAGCCCGGGTGAACCTGGCAACAGGGTAGTACACAGCAAGGACCTTTTGAGCGATCGCGTCCGCCCGGGTCACTTGGGCAAGGCGCTAAATCTAGGTGACTGGTTTCCACGCCGTCTGTCCGTCAACGGTTTGGGGATGAGAGCACAATGACGCGACTAAGCATGTAGTCCTGACTGTGGAGCACCTTCGGACGCGAGTTCGATTCTCGCCACCTCCACCATCACCAAGAATGACGGCCCCTTCGCGGGGCCGTTTTTTTTGGCGGTATGGGATGGACCCGAGTAGCACCTCCATTGGCGGGCGTCGGGGCGGCACATTTTCCAACGAATTATTGGCAGTCTTGGTCCTTGACCCGTTCGCCGCGGTTGGGCGATTGTTTGGATGGAAGTCATGCGGCGGCCCGAATTGCTGTGCGGCGATGCCGCGGCACCTGCGCATTGAAGCCGATCACCGGCCACCGTTGGCTTCCCGGGTGCGGCTGCCAAGATAAGTCATACCGCCGCGCAGTTCCCTGCCCAAAATGCCGAATTGCCCTTCCGCCACCAGATCCCGGATGTGCCACCAGATCGGGTGCCAGTAGATCGGGCGCATGGCGCGATCCACCATGCATTTGGCAAAAAACCCGCCGCGGCCAAGATCGTAGCCCGCATGCAGCGCACGTGCCGCGTCCTGTGTCTTGCGGCCATGGTCGTGGCGGACTACAGGCCGAGGATCGAATGCGCCGGCGTAGCCCGCCGCTGAAGCGCGGGCCAGGGCCTCGGAGTCGCCTCCGGACCTGACGCGCGTTCCTGCGCCGAGCGCCTCATCGAATCCGCCTATGCGGGCGAGGACATCCCGCCGAAATGCCATGTTGGCCCCATGGATCGCGCCCGGCCAGATGACAGAACGCGGGGGAAATGCAATGCGGTGCTCGGTCAATTTCAGCGTAAGCGGAAGGTCTGCGTTGTCATGGAGCAATACGCGGCCACCCACAAAGGCGATATCGGCTTCACCGAAGCAACGGTCAAGTTGGGTCAGGAAATCGGGAACCGGAAAACAATCATCGTCGGTGAAGGCGATGAACTCCCCCCGGGCCACCGCCACCGCCTGATTGCGCGCGCGACAAAGGCCCGGCCGCGGTTCCTGCACGATTCGAGTTGTCAGCGCGCCGCGCCGGCGAAAGGCTTCGAGCACTGCCGGTGTGTTGTCGGCCGATCCGTTGTCAACGATCACCAGCTCCCATGGCTGGTCGAACTCAAGGTGCGCCAGCGCATCCAGCGTGCGATCCAATCGATGCGCGCGATTGCGCGTGCAAAGTACGAGGGACGCACGCATCGGCATCGACCCCCGGGATCCTATGGGTCGACGCGCTGCCGAATCAGGCGTGCCGGTACCCGGCCACGACCGTCATTGGCGCAACATCGCCAATGACGACCGCGCCTGCTCCGATGAATGCATCGTCTCCAATTTGTAGACGTTCAATCAGCGTCGCGCCGGCGCCGATGGTGACGCGTGCCCCGATCTTCGACAGACTGCATACGGTGGCCCCGGGCTGGACCCGCGAGAACGCCTCGATTTCGGTGTCGTGGCCGATGGTGACCCCACGGTTGATCACGACGTGGTCATGACAATGCGCGCCGGCGGCAATGGCCGCCTGGGCCCCAACGAACACACCCCTGCCCAGCGTTGCCAAAGGCGACACATACGCAGTGGGGTGGATCAACGTGAAGTACTCGATCGAGTGGCGGTTTGCGATGGCATCGACGATCCCCTTTCGAGTGGGCGTGGTCGGCCCGAGGATGTAGAGTTCGCCGCTTTCGGGCCGGAACGCGTCCAGGGGTTCGACCGCGGCGTGGATGCCGAGCGCCGCCAATCGCTCGATGCGCTGGGCGACCGTGCGGTCGCGCTTGCCGGTGGTCTCCGGCAGGTGGAGCACGACCTTGCTCGGCCGCAGGCCCAGTGCAATGGCCGCATCGAAGATGTCGGACAGAAAGTTGCTAGCACCAAACACCACTAGCTTGGCATCGGGATTCATCGCGGATGGTTACTTAGACGGGCCCCAGTATCATGTTTGCCTGCGCGGATGGTCAAGGGACCGTCGCCGCCTGGTCTTGCCTGCGGCTGTAGGACGCCGCCCTACGCCGCCCACGTCGTCCCGACTACAGATCATTGCGGCCGGATTGCGAATACTTCGTCACATTCCTACAAACAGAATTTCCACCTCATGCAAGAAACCAAAAGAACTGCGGCGGAGGTCTGCATCATTCTCGACAGCTTGGCGGCGCTGAGCCATGACCTTCGTGCCATAAGGACAAGCCACGCGATATGCTGGTGCTTTCTGCTGGCAAGACGCAGGACGCATGCGAGGCGATCGAAGGCGCCGTGGCAGCGCTACGCGAAATTCTTGAGATTGCGCAGGCAGCAGGTGGCGGTCCCGTCCCCCCAGCCGTGGCTGACCGGCTGGATGATGCCGAGCCGAGCTGATTGCCAGCTCCTGCAGATGCCTCGGGCCTGGGTCGTCCTGACCTTCGCGCGGCTAATGCGCGCTTGGGTCGGTGCGATTGATGCGGCGCCGGGCGAGCGCCAGTCCGGCCAGCGCAATGCCCAATGGCGCGAGCGTCGAGGGCTCGGGTACTTGAATGCTGCTGCCCCTCATGCCGTAAAGATTGGCATGCGAAAGTGACTGTTGGCCCGAAATGGACCACGACCCGCAGAGAATGCCGGCAGGCAACAGAAGAAGCGCCGCCCAATCGGGATCAAGTTGACCCTGACCGGATTTGAAGGCGAGGACGATACTCGTGAGTCCCGGAGGCGCGGTGAACGAGAACATGCCGCCGGTGGTTCCGGAACCGCTGATGGAATGCCAGTTGAACGGGGGTGATCCCGCTGACGGCGCCATCGGTGGTGGCTGCGGTTCCGGGACAACTGATTACGTCCGCCTGCGCCGTTGCGGCAGTGAGGGTCAGAAAAATCGAAAGCAAAAATCGCTTGGTGGTCACTATCGAATTGCCTCGTGGTCGATTTGCGCCAATGGCATGTTTTTGCTGTCCAGCAAGTCACGGATTATAATAAATTATTACTGTAAATCAAATACTTAGATGTAAAATTGTGCAAACGACATTAGCAATTTGTAATCTTTTTCGACACTTTGGCTTCGCTGATGGAGAACGCATCCGAAATGACAAGATAGGTCCACGCCGACGGATAGCGCGGGATGCGGCGCATCTAACCTTCGCCATTTGCGCAGTATCGTCAGCCATTCGGCGGGCTCGCCCTTGGCAACTGCGTTGACATGCGATACTTGGTTTTCACAATGGGCATGCGGCCACTGCGGCCAGGGGAACGAATTGCGATTGCAATGCGCATCGATTGGCGGCATGGCAATGCTGTTGCTTTCCAACGCGATGGCCGCCAACGTGGTTGTGGTCGAGTACTACAACGCAAGCCAGGATCACTACTTCATCAGTTCGCTGCAGGCTGACATCACTGCGCTCGACACCGGCAAGTTCGCCGGCTGGGTGCGCACCGGCAATGTGTTCGGCGCCTATTCGACGGCCAATGCCGGATCAAGCCCGGTGTGCCGCTTCTACATTCCGCCGGCGCTGGGCGACTCGCATTTTTATCGGCATCACCTGCCGAATGCGCAACCACTGCAGGCACCTATCCCGCCTTCGTCGAAGAATCGGCGGCGGTGATGTACATCGACCTGCCCGATCCCATCACCGGTGCGTGCCCTTCGGGCGACACGCCGGTCTATCGCGCATGGGACAACCGCATCGATACCAACCATCGCTACATGACGGATCTCTCCATCCGCGCGCAGATGGTGGCCAAGGGTTGGGTAGCCGAGGGCTATGGGCCGAACCAGGTGATCATGTGCGCGCCGCCGCCGCCGCCGGTGGCCGTTGCGCCCGCGTGCACGGGCAACAACCCGCATGTCGCGGTGCCCGGCGCGCCGCACGGCATGTATGTATGGAATCCGAATCACCGTTCCGCGGCCTACCAGACGGCTTTGGCCAACGACGTGATCGGCAAGGACCCCACGCTGTGCGGCGCCAGCCTCGTCATCTATTGGTCGGACGTGGAAGCCACCAAAGGGGTGTTCGACTGGTCGGCAGTGACGGCCGCCGCGCAACCCTATGTTGCTGCCGGTCTCACGGTCAACCTGCTTTTTGCGGAGGCCACCGAAGGTTCCGTGAACACGGTCACGCCATCGTGGGTGACCATGCCGGTCGGCCAGGGCGGTCTTGGCGTACCCACGGTGTCGTGCGCCAACCAGCCGACGATGCCGGTTTACTTCAACGCTACCTACGAAGCGGCCTGGACGGCGTTCATTGCGGCTGCGGTCCATCAATTCAGCTTCGCCAATTCGCCGCTGGCCGCCAACGTCGGCTACATGCGCTTTGCCACCGGCGGCGGCGCCGAAGCGCTGCCGCCACCGGGTTACAACGATGGCGGGCCGTGCCAGTCGCTGTGGACCGCCGCGGGCTATTCGTACAACGCGTGGAACCAGCACGAGGCCAACATCATCAACGCGATGGGGCGTCAATCGACCGACAAGCATTTGATGGCGTCGCTGCCGTTCGTGAGCGGTGGTCCCGACGTGTACGCGGTGTCGAATCTTGGTGCGGCGGTGGCGGCCTCCAATCGCGTCGGCTTCTCGTTCGAAAATCTGGGCGTCAACAACGTTGCCGCGCCGGGGACCACGCCCGCGGCGTGCAATCCGCAGGCACAGATCGTCAACCTGCATTGGTGCCAGGCCTATGCCAACTACGCGGGCCAGGTGCCGCTGGCGCAGCAGCCGATCACCGCGACGACCAACACGTCAGTGGCCACGATGAACATCTCCAACCTGCTGCAATACGCGCTGGCCAACAGGATCCAGATCTTCGAGCTTTATCCGGAGGAATGGCTGCAGGCCAGCTCGCCGACATCGCCGGGATTCGTGCCGGCCAACCAGTCGGCTTATCAGGCAGCGCTGCAGGCGGCGTCGATGGTGCTTGGGGCAACGAACGGCAAGTGATCGCGGGTGGCGCGGCGCGGTTTTGTCGTGCCCACCGGAAGCTATCGTTGTCAGGAGTGGCAATTTTCGGGAGTTGGGGCACCGCTACATCCTGGTTGCTGCCGCCCAAAGACGGTGATGCGCCGCAACGAGCGACGACATTGCCGGGCCATGCCGGCTAAGCCCGGCCACGCATACGCCGGGTGTATTGTTATTTGTTGCCGCGCGGCCCCTGGCCGGTGCGACGCGGTGGTCACAATCCAGTCAACGGAGATAAACGATGAATACGCACATGATCAAATCGAAGTGGGGCGCGGCGCTGGCAGCGGCCGGCATGGTGGCCATTCTCGCCGGCTGCGCGTCGATGAGCCCGATGATGGGTGGGCAGAAAGTCGAGTTGTCCGGCGCCAACGAAGTGCCGGCGGTGGCCACGACGGCATCGGGCACGGCCAACGTCACCATCAAGGACGACCGTTCCGTGGTCGTGCTGGTCACGGTCACCGGAATGACGCCCACCGCGTCGCACATCCACGAAGCGGCGGCCGGTTCCAACGGTCCGGTGATCGTGCCGTTCACCAAGACGGGCGACAACACCTTCGCCTCGGCCGCCGGCGCCAAGCTCACGGAAGCGCAATATGCCGCCTACAAAGCGGGCAACCTGTACGTAAACGTGCATAGCGCCAAGAATCCGGGCGGCGAAGTTCGCGGGCAGTTGAAGGGCAACTGAGCATCATCCGCATGCGCGGCAGAATCCGCCGCAACAGCGATAAACGGCCGCCTGCGGGCGGCCGTTTGCATTGCGTCGCTTTCGGTCAGAGCATTTCGAACGCGATATTGTGTTTCTGCAATTGGCTTTCGATCAGGCGGCGCCAGGGGCCGTTCGGCGACCATACACCCGACAGCGTCGCATAGGCGGCTCGCGGATTCTCCTTCAGCGCGATCGTGCGATACAGGAACACCATTGACGAGGCGCGAAGGTTGATCTGGCAATGCACCAGCACCTTGCGGTTGCCCAGTCCACCGAGCACTGCCGCAAAGGTCTCGTAGTCGGTCTCGGTGGGGTTATCAAATCGGATCGGGATGTTGATGAACGTCAGGCCCTGTCGCGTCACGATGAGCTGTTCGTCGCGTACTGCGTCGGGGACGCTGGGCGGCGCCAGGTAGATGACGGCGTCGAAGCCTTGGGCCTTGAGTTCGGCCAGCGCGTCGGCGGAAGGCTGACCTGACGTGACCAGCCGGGGCGAGATCACCACGATGTTGGGCGCGACCAGCTGCGGCGCCTGGGACCACGCCGTGGTCGTCGCGCCAAACGCCAGCGCGACAATCACGATGCGGGCAATCGGACTTGCAAGCATGGTGCTCCACCTCTGCCCATGGGAGGATTGTAGAATGATCATCGGTGCAATGAAGTCGCCGATGTTGATGGTGCCAGCAGAAAATCTTGCCAATGCACGGTTGCGTCGCGCTGTCAGCGCGCGAGGTCGTGCGCCAGCCGGGCGGCAAAGGCTTCGCTGCCGCGCTCGATCAGGTCGAGGGTCAACTCGAATCCCTCGGGCCCCTCGTCATAAGGATCGGGCACATCGCGCAGGCCAAGCTGCGGCGCAAGATCGAGAAAGAGGCCGAGGTACCCGCTGAACGGTGCGGGCCGCATCAGTTCGAGATGGGCCAGCACCGCGCGATCCATCGACAGGATCCAGTCGTAGCGATCAAAGTCGGTAAGGTTTACCTGACGGGCGCGCAACATCGACAGGTCATAGCCGCGGCGCGCGGCGTGTTCGATGGCGCGATAGTCCGGTGGATTGCCGACATGCCAGTCGCCGGTACCGGCAGAATCGATCGTGAGCGCGCTGCCCAAGCCGGCGCGACGCGCTGCTGCCCGAAACACCACCTCCGCCGTCGGCGAGCGACAGATATTGCCGAGGCACACGAAAAGGATGCGAGTGCGCGAGGTGGGAGCGGCCATGGGGCGACAGTGTAGGCGTTGCATGCAACGGGATCGGAAGCCCGCTTAAATGTGCTTGCTGCGTCGCATGTCCGGTATGCTCGGCCGGCGTCATGTCCGACATCTCGCCTCCGCAATCCTCCGCTGCCCGCCGCTGGCTGGTCCGCGCGGCATGGGTCCTGCTCGTCGTCAGCCTGCTGATCCCGGCGCCGGCCGGCTCGTTTGTCGGGAATGAATTCGGCATTTCCGCGTTCTACGTGTTCGGCAAGGCACTGGTATGGAGCGAGGCGGCGATCGGGGCGCTCGGCAGTCTCGGTTTCTGGCCTGCGGCCATCCTGGCGTTGGCGTTGTTCTCGAACGTTGCCTTTGTGTTTGCGCCCTACCTGCAGCGATGCCGCAACGTATCCGCAACATGGAAGGGCTTCCTGCTGGCGGCGCTGGCGATCGCGGTCAGCATCGCGTTCCTGATTCCCGAATTCGCGCGCCTGCCCGCGTACTGGCTCTGGCTGGCGGCGATGGCCGCGCTCGCCATCGCCTTCGTCCTGTTTCCCGGCGAAGGTCCCGCGCCCGGCGCCAAGCCGCGCAAGTTGCAGGCGGCAACCGACAACGGCAACGTGCCGCCGTTGTTCTGGATGATCCTCGGCTTCACGCTGTTCTGGATCGGTGTCAGTGCCGTCAATCATGCAGATCCGACGCAGGGTGATGGGAGCGCGGTCACGCAAACGGCGATCACCAGTTTCCTGACTGACGGCGCCAAATTGTTGAGTCCCGACGAAGCTGCAAGGCTCGGCGCTGCGCTCGACCGATTCGAGAAGGGTACGTCGAACCAGATCGCCGTCGCCATCTATCCAAAGGTTCCCGACGGTACCATCGAGGCGTTCACCATCGACGTTGCAGATCGCTCTCGCCTTGGCCGCAAGGGGATCGACAACGGCGCGATCCTGTTTCTGTTCATGCAGGAGCGCACGGCACGGCTCGAAGTCGGCTATGGCCTCGAAGGCACGCTCACGGATGCGGATGCCCGCCGCATCCTCGATGCCAATCTGCTGCCCGCCTTCGCGCAGGGCGCGTACTTCGACGGACTCGACAATACATTGGGGGCGATTTTCATGCTGGTGCAGGATGCCTACACGCAGGACCGGATGCCCGGTGCGGTGTCTGTATGGTGGCGACAGGTGAAGGTGGCACTGCCGAAAGCCGCGGGCATCCTGTGGCCGACCGTGCGCGGGCTGGGGCTGGGCGCGCGCATTGCGATCACGATTGCGGGCTCGTTCATCGTGCTGATCCTGTGGTCCGTGACCGGGCAGTGGGGCCGGCTCTTCCGCGACCTCATGCGGTTGGCGCACAATCGCAGCGCCGGACGGCCGCTGTCCTCGGAAATGGAAACCGTCGACATCAGCCAGATCTGGGACTCGTTGAAGCTGCTGGCCTGGGCGCTAGCGGTTGTGATTCCCACCGCGGGATTCATCGTCGTCGCTCTGGGCGGTGCGTTCGGCGGCGCGGGTTCAATGGTCCGGTGGTGATAATGCTGTCACCGGTGGGGCGGGACATTCATCGTAAGCCGCAGGCGGGACTTCGGATTCACGAATCGCTGTGCGGGACAACGAACATCACCGGATTGCGGGCCCGCTCGCGGCGACCGCTTGAGGATAGCGACGCTGAAGCCCCACCTACGGGGTGCGGGATGCCGCCGATTCGCTGAGCGACTCCAGAAACGCGACTAGATCGTCAGTGTCGTACTTCGACAAGCCCAGCGGCTTCAACACGCGCACGCCGTCGGCGTGCAGGCGATTTTCGTCTATGTTCGAGTAGTGGCGCACGACCTCGCGCAGCGTTGGGATGCTGCCGTTGTGCATGTACGGCGCGGTGCGTGCGAGGTTGCGCAACGAAGGCACCCTGAACTCGCCGAAATTGCGATGCTCGAGAGCGACAAAGCGCGTGCCCGTGGCGGTGCTGCGCGTGGGGTCGTCGTTGAAGGGGCCAAGCAGCGTATAGCGGCTGGCCTGCAGGCGGCGGATGCCTTCGTGGCGACCAGCATCGACGCGCCCGGGCGCGGCGAAGAACGGGATGCCGACATCGCCGAATTCTCCGTTGGTGAAGCGGGGACCGCTATGGCACATCGTGCAGTTGCCCTCGCCAATGAAGGTGATAAGACCACGCCGCGCGGCCGCCGGATAGCGCGCGGCGGCGGCCGTGTCACCACGCGCCAGCGCGTCGCGAAAGTCATCGAAGGGCGTGCGTCCGGTGACCAGCGTTTCCTGGTACGCGGCCAGTGCCTTGGCGATATCGACCGCCACAGTCTCATCGTCGGCAGACGGCGCACGGCCGAAGACCTCGGCATAGCGCGCACGCAGCGTGGCCTCGTTGCGCACGACACTGGCCACGTGCTTCACGTCGCCGCCCATTTCGCGTGGGTCGAACAGCGGCCGCAGGCTTTGCGCCCACAAATTGTCGGCGGCGCCATCCCAACCGTACCAGCGGTGGCCGCCGACATCGAGCAGCGTCGTCGTGTTGCGATCGACTTCGACGGCGCCGCGGGCGCGCGGCAGGCCATCGACAAAGGCGCGTTCGGGGTGGTGGCATGAGGCGCAAGCCAGCGTGCCCTGGCGCGACAATCGCGGATCCCCGAACAGTGCCGCACCGAAAGCGATGGCGTCCGGATGGCCGGATACACGATTCGAGGGGTCGGCCATGCGCGCCGCTGGCCATGGGCCGAGGGCCAGGACGGCGCGCAGTTGGGCGTCGGAAAGGGGTGCGGGCGCAGGGGCTTGCGCCAACGCTGCAGCGACGATGCTGGCAACGAGGGCGAGCGCCGTGAATTGCCGTGCGGCGTTCACTCGACGCGCAGCGTGCTCGCGAGTCGCTGCGTCGTATTGCCGGTGACCACGTCGAAGGTCAGGTCCCAGCGGCCGGGCATGTGGAACAGCAGTCCCTCAGCGTGATACACGCCTGGGCTGGTTTTTGTCACCACCGGTTTGTAGTTCATGCCGTGCCGATGGTCCGGCATGTTGGCGTCGATGCGCACCGCAGTGGGTGTCGCCGCCTTGCCGCGCGGGCACACGGCGAAGTCGACCACGAAATGCATGCCGACGGGTACCGTCTGCGGGTCGGTTCTGTAGGCAATCTGGTAGCGCGCGTTTTCCAGCACGCGCTTGTCGCCCGGCAGTGTCGAGCCGCAAGGATCTGCAGCGTGCGTGCCTGCGCTGAAGAGCGCACCATAGACGATCACGCAACGGATGAAGTTCATTGCGCCGCCGGCTTCCACGACGCAAAGAGCGCCTCGCCGTTGCGCCAGGCGATGCGCTCGGCCAATGCCGGCGGCAGGTCGGCCAGCCACGCGCGCGACCAGGCCGCATGCTCGACGATGTAGTGCCAGCGCTCGGGCGTGTAGGTGTCGGTGCCGATCATGAAGCGGTCGGGAAATTCGGTGAATGCGGCACGCCACTCCGCCGGCACCTTGCCGCCGGCCCCGTGCTCGCTGCGAAAGGCGAGATCACTCCACAGGTTCTTGTGCCTGCGCAGCAGCGCGCGTACCCGCTCCGGATTGTCGAAGCCCGAATGCGCCCACAGGATGCGCGCGTCGGGATCGAGCTTGAACAGCCGCTCGATGGCTTCGGCATCCGAATGCGCGTGCAGCACCAGCTTGTATTGTTTCGCCAGCGCGACCATGCGTCGGGGCACCGGCAGGTCGGCATCCGCGCCGTAGAGGTGGAACTCACCGATGGCGGCGTAGCGGGCGCTGCGCAGGCGCTCCTCCAGGAACGTGGCCACCGTGTCGTCACGCGCCCACGTGCTCACTTCGCTGCGATTGCGATAGGGCCGCAGCGAGGGCACGATCAGGTCCGGTGCTTCCGCCAGCAGTCGCTGCGTGCCGTCGTCGCCGGAGCTCGACACCACGGCGCGTTTGAGCCCCGCCTTGCGCAGGATCGCGATGGCTTCCTTCGGGGGCGTGGACTCCCACGCGTCGTGGCTGTAATGGATGTGCGCATCGAACAGCGGCAGGTCGGCCGCGAGTGTCGGCATGACGGCAAGAGTGGCGCTGACGAGACAGGCGCGGGCGAGCAGGGAGGCGTTCATCCCCCTATCTTCGTGCTTAAATTGCGCCATGCCAAGCCTTCCGAAGCTGGACGCGCGCTGCCGCTGGTGCGGCGAGGATCCGCTCTATGTCGCCTATCACGACACCGAGTGGGGCTATCCGGTGGGTGACGACCGGCGCCTGTTCGAGAAGATCTGCCTCGAGGGATTCCAGGCGGGCCTCTCCTGGATCACCATCCTGCGCAAGCGCGAGGCCTTTCGCGAGGCCTTTGCCAATTTTGAGATCGATCGCGTGGCGCGAATGGGGGAGAGGGACATTGCGCGGATGCTGGGCAACAGCGGCATCGTGCGTCATCGCGGCAAGATCGCGTCCACGCTCAATAACGCGCGGCGGGCACGTGAATTGACCGACGAATGCGGATCGCTGGCGACGTATTTCTGGCGGTGGGAGCCGGTGCCGTCGTCGCGGCCGCGCAAGCTCACACCAGCCGTATTGTCGACGCTGGGCACCTCGCCCGAATCCGTCGCGCTGGCCAAGGACCTGAAGCGGCGCGGCTGGACCTTCGTTGGTCCCACCACGGTGTACGCCTTCATGCAGGCGATGGGACTGGTCAACGATCATGAGCACAATTGTTTCGTACGGGCGAAGGCATTGGCCGCGCGGGCGCGCTTCAGGCCGCCGACGGGGCTCTAGGTCGGGCCGAAGGCCCGTCGGCATTCCGGTGGTGGTCTCGGGCATCCAAAAAAAGAGGGGCGGCCGTGGCCGCCCCTCTTGACGTTGCAACGAAAAGCCTACACGCGACGCTTGTACTCGCCGGTGCGGGTGTCGATCTCGATCTTGTCGCCGGTGGTGACGAAGAGCGGCACCGCCACTTCGAAGCCGTTGGCAAGCTTGGCCGGCTTCATCACCTTGCCCGACGTGTCGCCCTTGACCGCCGGTTCGGTGTACATCACTTCACGGTCGACGGTGTTGGGCAACTCAGCCGAGATGGCGCGGCCTTCGTAGAACGTGAGTTCGCACGGCAGGCCTTCCTCGAGATAGTTGAGCGCGTCGCCCAGGTTGTCCTTCTCGACGTCGAATTGATTGAACTCGTTGTCCATGAAAACGTACATCGGGTCGGCGAAGTAGGAGTAAGTGACCTCCTTCTTCTCCAGTTGCACCGTTTCGAACTTGTCGTCGGCGCGATAAACCGTCTCGGTGCCGCTGCCCGACAGCAGGTTCTTCAATTTCATCTTGACGACCGATGCGTTGCGGCCGGACTTGGTGAACTCGGCCTTCTGCACGACCATCGGATCCTTGCCGACCATGATGACGTTGCCGGCGCGCACTTCCTGAGCGATTTTCATGTTGATTCCTGCGTGTACCGCGGCCGGGTGCCTGCTGGAGACGCCTCGTCCGCAAAGGGGGTTGGTATTCGGGAAACCCATAATTATAAACGATTTTCGCAGTAGTTGACCAGCTGAGTGCCCAAGTCGATGCCGGTCGCGAGGTCGGCGGCCCAGGCGTGCGCGTGCCGGCGCAGCGCGGGCAACTCGGTCAGAAACGCGGGCCAGGCCAGGATCGCCATGTCAGCACTGTCTTCATTCCAGGCGTACCAGAAGGCGCGTTGCGCGGCGCGGGCGGACTCCGGCAGCCCGGCTTCGTAACGCGTGAGGAATGCATCCATCTTGGCCAGATGCGCATCCGCGTCCTGCGGATAGGGCTGCCAGACCAACGGGAGGCCGGCCCATAGCGCGCGCACCAGCGAGTCTTCGCCCCGCACGAAATTGAGGTCGCACAGCCACAACCGCCGATCGAACGCGTCCTGGTCGACCATGGGCAGGATCGCGATGGTCAGCGCGCCGCGCGTACACGCCTGCCCGGGATGCGGTACCGCCCCGCCGGTGAAACGGTCGAGTTCGGCGAGTGCGATGCCTTCCGGCGCCAGGCAGGCGATCGTGTCGTCACCTTCTGCCCACGTGTCCAGCAGCCCCGGCAACGCCGCATTGGCGTAGCAGAAGAGACTGACCAGCAAGGCGTCCGCAGCAGGCTCGATGCCCGCGGCGCGCAGTAGCGCCGGGCGGGATGTGGCCTGCGCTGTCGCCTGGTCGCGCCGCGCCAGCAGTCCCGCTTCGCGCAGGAGGCCACCGGATCGCGGCGTAAATCCGGGAAACCAGAATGTGCGCGTGAGCGGTAGCCGCGGATGGGGCGACGGCAGGCCATGGGAGGCATCGATCCATGGCTCGGCCGAAAGATATTCCAGGACGATCCACGCGGGTGGCCGCGAGGCAGCGGCCATGTTGGCCACATAGGCGTCGGGCAGGCCGCAGCCGAAGCCTTCGATGACCACGTCCGCAGGCGCGGCTGCGGCTGCGTCCGCGTCGTTCAACTGCCGCACCCGCACGCCGGCAACACCCCAATCGTCGACGTTGGGCGTCATCAATGGCGCGATCCGCGCCAGGGTGCGCACGTCGTCGATCCACAGCGTAACCGCCATGCCATGCTCATGCGCCAGCTGCCGCGCCAGCCGCCAGCAGACGCCGGCATCGCCGAAGTTGTCGACAACCCGGCAGAATATGTCCCAACGGATCGATGGGCTCATCGCGCCTCACCAGTGTTTGCAATCGACGAATCTGCCCCCATTATCGCAATCTGGCGGCGTTGTGCCCCGAATGCCACGCAAAGGAACCATGATGCTTGGAGCATTGACCATCGATGTCGTGTCGGACGTCGTCTGCCCATGGTGCTATATCGGCAAGCGGCGGCTGGAGGATGCGCTGGCGCAGTTGCGCGCGGCTGATCCCGACCTGCCGGTGCAGGTGCGCTGGCATCCGTTCCAGTTGAACCCCGATCTGCCGCCCGCAGGCAAGGATCGACGCCAGTATCTCGAGCAGAAGTTCGGCGGGCCGGCGCGGGCGAAGGAAATCTACGCGCGGGTCGAGGCTGCCGGCACGACGGTGGGCATTCCCTTCGACTTCGCTGCGATCGAACGCCAACCCAACACGCTCGATGCCCATCGGCTGCTGGCGTGGGCACAGACGCGGCATGAAGGCGATGCCGATGCGCTGGTCGAGTTGCTGTTCAAGGCGTATTTCATTGACGGCCTGTACCTGGGCGATCGCGACGTGCTGGTCGACCGCGCCGAGGCCGCGGGATACGACGCCAACGATGCGCGCACGTTCCTGGCGTCCGCCGCCCTCGGTGCCGAGACGGCCGACGCCGATCGTCGCGCGCGCGAGATGGGCGTGTCGGGCGTGCCGTTCTTCATCTTCGACGGCAAGACTGCGGTGTCCGGCGCGCAGGAGGCGGCGACGCTGCTCGAAGCGATTCGCCAGGCGCGAACGGCCTGACGCCTAGGCGCTGCGCCGCGAGCCGAAAGCATTCCAGCCGAGAATGCCCAGCACCACGGTCACGCCGACGATATTCGGCCAAAACTGGTTGAACACCAGCACGAGGCCGAACACCGACAGCAGAATTTTCTCGAACCGTGCCAGCGGGGCGCGGAAAAAGCCGATGTACGCCGCCGACAGCGCGATGATGCTCAGCGCACCGCAGAAAAACGCGGACAGGAAGGCCGACCACGTGAAGTCGATGAACAGCAGGGCCGGTGTATAGACGAACATGAACGGCACCAGCGCCTTGCCCATCGACAGCCGGAACGCCGTCATGCCCGTGCGCATCGGCTCGGAGCCCGCAATGCCCGCCGCCGCATAGGCGGCCAGCGCCACGGGCGGCGTGACGTCCGCCAGCACGCCGTAATAGAACACGAAGAAGTGGGTGGCAATCAGCGGGACGCCAAGCACGGCGAGCGCCGGCGCTGCGATGGACGCCAGGATGATGTACGTGGGCGTAGTGGGAACTCCGGTGCCCATCATGATGCAGGCGATGGCCACGAAGATCAGCCCGAAGAAGACCTTGCCGCTGGTCTCCGTGAAGATGCTGAACGGATCGATCGCGCGGAACATTTCAGAGACCGTACCCGCCAATTCCACGACGGCACCGGAAAACTTGAAACCCAGTCCCGACAGCGTCAACACGCCCAGGATCAGGCCGACGCAGGCGCAGGCGGCGCCTATGGCCAGCGCGAATTTCGCGCCTTCCTCCAAACCCGCCAGCAGCGGCTTCCACGTCAACGTCTGGCCCTGCAGGCGATTGTTGCCCAGCTTGCGCGCGATCATCGGGATGTACGAGCACACGAAGCACAGCACGATGCCGTAAAAGGCCGCCAGGAACGGCGTGAAGTCGAGCAGCAGCATCGTGACCAGCGCGATCAGCGGAAAGACGAGATGCCAGCTGGCGCCCAGCACGCTGCCCAACCGGGGAATGAGGTTCGCTTCCACGCCTCGCAACTTCAGCCGCTTGGCCTCGAAGTGCACCATCAGCAGGCAGGCGAAGTAGTGGAACAGCGCGGGCACGATGGCGATGATCACCAGGTCCTTGTAAGGCACGCCCAGCAGTTCGGCCATCACGAAGGCGGAGGCGCCCATCACGGGTGGCGTGACTTGGCCGCCGCACGACGCAGACGCCTCGACCGCCCCGGCGAAGCGGGGTGAAAATCCGTACTTCTTCATCAACGGGATCGTCAGCGAACCGGTGGTGACCGTGTTGGCCACCGCCGAACCGGAGATCATGCCGAAGAGTCCCGAGGACACCACGCAGACTTTGGCCGGGCCGCCGGAGTAGCGACCTGCCGCGATGGTGGCGAGATCCATGAACAGTCGACCGAGGCCGGTCATCTGCGCCAGCACGCCGAACAGCACGAAATGAAATACGTAGGTGGCCACGACCCCCACGGCAATGCCGTAGATGCCCTCGGTGCCGACGTAGATGTGATTGACCACGCGCACGACGTTGTAGCCGCGATGCCCGAGCACGCCCGGCATGTAGCGGCCGAGGAGTGCGTAGAGCAGGCATGTCATGCCGATCAGCGGCAGCAGTGGCCCCATCGTCCGGCGCGAGGCCTCCATCACCATGATGATGGCCAGCACCCCCATCATGTAGTCCTGCGCAATCGGCGCGCCAACGCGCGCGATGAAAATGTCGTCGAAGAACACCAGCAGGTACAGCGACACGCCCGCTGCCAGCAGAGCCAGCGGCCAATCGATCCATGCGGCCTTGTCGCCGTAGCCGCCGAAGCGCTTGACCGGCAGCGTGATGAACACGATGAACGCGACGAAGGCGAGGTACGGCCAGCCGCTCTTCAGTTCGCCGGTGGTGGTGAGGCGCGCCACCAGGTCCCACGCGAGATAGAGATAGAACGCGCCGAAGGCCAGTGCCCAGCCCCATTCGCGGGCGATGCCGCGGGCATCCGTGGCGGGCGCGGGCCGCGGAAACACGAGGAAAATGAGTCCCAGCACTAGTGCCAGATGGAAGGTGCGGTGCTTGATCTCCACCAGCAGGCCGAAACCTGCCGTGTAGATGTGGAAGCCGGACAGCACGACGGCAATCGTCGTGACCAGCATCCCGACCGGGCCGACCAGCTTCCGGAAATTCGACTCGTGGTCGAACTGCTTGATGAGTCGCGCCTGCGTCTCGGCGGAAACCGTCTCGATCGTGTCGGCAAGCGTGCCACGTTCAGTCATCGGATTCCGCTCCGCCTGCGGTCACGACGCGCCACAGGAGCCGGCCACGGCGCGCAATGCCAGCGCACGATTGCCCCATGCGGCGAGATCGATCGCGCGATCCGCGATATGCAACTGCGGCGACTGGTCGGCGTGCACGCGCATCACGATGACATCGAAGCGGCGGGCCATGGTCACCACGACGCGGCCGTCGACGGTGCGCATCGTGCCGCCGGCATCTGCGGCGGTGGGCAGGCCGGGACCTTGCTGGCTGAAAGCCATCTGCGTTTCGACCAACGTGGCGCCATCCACACGATAGCGTTCTTCCACGGGGGTGCGCGTGACCGAGAAAATGTAGGTGAGAGTGAATGCCGGCGCCGGCAGGACAATGCGTTCCAACACCACGCCGTCCGGATGCGAGGCCAGTTCCAGGCAGGCGGCGAGCGCGATGCCGGGCAGCAAGAGACCCAGAAGCAGCGCACCTGCGCGCGCTGCTCCGGGTCCGGCAATCACTTGATCAGGCCTTTCTCGCGATAATACTTCTCGGCGCCCGGGTGCAGCGGAATCGATACCGATTGCAGTGCCGTCTTCAGAGAGATTTCCTTGCCCTTGGGATGCACCTGGCCCAGCGTCTCCGTGTTTTCGAACAGCGCCTTGGTGATTTCGTAGGCCATCTGATCGGTCACGCCGTCGTGCGTGGCCCAGATGGCCATCACCGCAAGCGTGTTCACCGGCGCGGTCTGGCCCTTGTAGGTATTGGCCGGCAGCGTCACGTTGGCGTAGTACGGCTGCTTCTTGCGCAGCGCTTCGATCTCCGGTCCCGCCAGCGGCACGATGCGGATGTCGCGCGCATTGGCGAGATCGCTGACGGACGAAGTGGGCGCCCCGGCGGTGATCAGCGATGCGACGAGATTGCCGTCCTTGATCTTGTCGATCGATTGTGTGAACGACGACAGGTCCTCGCCGATGTCCTTGCGCGTCATGCCGTTGACTTCGAGCAGGTCGCCCAGCAGTTGCCACTGGCCCGATCCGGGCGAGCCCGACGATACCGACTTGCCCTTCAGATCCTTGAAATTCATCACGTTGGCGCTGGCCAGCGTGACGAGCTGCACCTGTTCCGGATACAACGCACCAAGCGCGCGCAGGTTCTTCATCGGCTTCCCGTCGAACTGGCCCTTGCCGTTGTACGCGGCATCGAGGATGTCCGCGGCCACGAACGCGCTCTCGATGTCCTTGCGGCCGAGAAGCTGGGCATTGGCCACGGATGCGCCGGATGTTTCAGCCGTGGCGGAAAGCTTCTTGCCGCCGATCGTCACCTTGTTGGAAATGAGCTGCGCCAGCATCCCGCCCAGCGGGTAGTAGGTGCCGCCGGTGCCGCCGGTGGCGATGCCGAAGAACACGCGTTCCTGGGCGAACGCGGACGTCGCAAACGCGGCAGCCGCGATGCATGCGACCGCGGCAATACGGGGGCGAAAAGCCATGAAATTCTCCTGGGGGCGGATTGAAAACCGGCGACGCCCTTGGTGCGCCACCGCACAATGCGACAGTATGCCCAATCATTGGCCGCTGCGGTGGCGCAAACCTGCGATGCGGCGACAGTCGGCGGATCAGGACACGGCGCCCACGCCGTAGCGCCCGCGCAGCAGGCGGCCGTCGGCGAAGCGGGTGATCGAATACGGTGCAAGCGGAAAGTCGGTGCGTATCCCCAGCGCATCCTGGGCCACGAGTCGCCCGATCACCGGGGACAGCTTGAAGCCGTGACCCGAAAAGCCGAAGGCCACGCGCAGGCCGTCTACGCCGGGGACCGCGCCCAGCACCGGATTCCAGTCCGGCGTCACGTCGTACACGCCGGTCCAGGACGACGCCAGGCCGGCCTCCGCGAACGCGGGCAGCCGATGCGCCACCTGCGCTCCAAGGTCCACGACATGGTCGAGCGGCACGTCGGCCTGCTCGGTGTCGGGTCTGGCAATCGACTCGCCCTCGTTGCCGTCCCCCACCAGCAGTTGCTTGCCGCCATAGCTGCGCATGTAAAGCTTCCCTGGCGATGCCAGGTCCTTCAGCACCGGCAGGCGCCGCGTATAGGGCTCCGGACCGTCCAGCGTGAACACGGCGTGCCGGGACAGGACCAGTGGAACCTCGATACCGGTCCATGCCGCCAGGTCGCCGGTCCATATGTTCTGCGCGCTGATGACGAGGCCGGCGGCAACCTCGCCCTGCGTCGTGGACACGCCGGTGACGCGTCGGCGCGCGTCGCGCACCAGGCCCGTGACGGTCACGCCCTCGCGGATCACTGCGCCCTTGCGCCGAGCGTTGCGGGCGAAAGCGGTGAGCGTGAGGTAGGCGTCGGCATAGCCTGCATCCGGTTCCCAGCCGATGGCGGCGATGTCGTCGAGATTGAGCAGTGGATGGATGCGTCGCGCGTCGTCGGTCGGGATTTCGCGCGCGTCGATGCCGAGTTCGCGTTCAACCGCCAGTGTCTCGCGCAAGGCCGTCGTGCGTTCACCAAGTGCCGCTACGATCATGAGGCCGCAGCGGTTGAAACCGGCGTCGGCCTCCGGATCCTCGAGGTAGGCCGAAAAATCGCGGAACACCGCCAACCCGGCTTGCGCCAATGCAACGTTCTCGGGCACGGAGTAATGCGTGCGCAGGATGCACGACGATTGCGCCGTGGTGCCGCTGCCCAGCGTGCCTCGCTCCAGAAGAAGGACCCGCGGGCAGCCCAGCCGCGCCAGGTGATAGGCAATGGATACGCCCACCACGCCGCCGCCGATCACGACAATGTCGAACTTTTCCATGGCCCCAAGTTTACTGCGCGTGCCGGTTCTGGACCGCGAGACGTGAGCAACCGCGTGCGGGATGCGATAATCCCGTTCGTTTTCTGTGTCAGACGCAACAAGCTCATCGATGCCTCCACGCCACCTGCTCACCCTGCTGCTTGCCCGCTCCGTCGCCCTGCTAGCGCGTCTTGGCATGCTGGTGGGAGAGCGACCGCCTTGGCAGGACAGGGGGGCGCGGACGTTGTCGGCGCCGGCGATGCAATGGGCGACCGCGCCATGAATGCGCCGATCGAACCGGGCCTGGGCATCGCGTCTGCCGAAATGGCGCGCTTGTTCGCGCTGCAGCGCGCGGCCTTTGCCCATGAGCGCTATCCATCGCTTGAGGTGCGACGCGATCGCCTGGCGCGCCTGCACGCGCTGGTGCGTGACCACGAGACGCGCTTCGTGGACGCCGTCAACCGTGATTTCGGCCACCGGTCGTCGCACGAAACCCGATTGGCCGAGCTCTACATCGTGATTGCCGAAATCGCGCAGGCGCGCAGGCATCTCGCGCGCTGGATGCGCGCGGAACGCGTATCGACGCCGCTGCATCTGCTTCCCGGCCGTGCCCGCATCGAGCGGCAACCGGTCGGTGTGGCAGGCATCATCAGTCCGTGGAACTACCCGGTGCAACTCGCGCTCGCGCCTGCGCTGGGCGCGCTCGCCGCAGGCAATCGCGTCCTGCTGAAGCCGTCCGAACTCACGCCTGCCACCTCGGCGTTGCTGCATGAACTGGTGGCCGCCAATTTTGCCGAAGATGAATTCGCCGTGATTCTTGGCGATGCAGACGTAGGACGCGCCTTCACCGAATTGCCGTTCGATCACCTGTTCTTCACCGGCTCCACGGCCGTCGGGCGACATGTGGCGCGCGCGGCGGCGAGCAATCTCACACCGGTCACGCTGGAACTGGGCGGAAAGTCGCCGGCATTGTTCGCGCCCGATGCCGATTTCGCGCTGACCGTGCCGCGCCTCATGTCGGGCAAGCTGCTCAACGCAGGCCAGACATGCATCGCGCCCGATTACGCGATGGTGCCGCGCGAGCGCGTCGATGATTTCGTCAACGCGGTCACGGCGGCGACGCGGCGGCTGTATCCGACCATCGCCACCAATGGCGACTACACCGCCATTGTCAACGAGCGGCATCTGCGCCGATTGACGGCACTGGTGCACGATGCGCAGGCCAAAGGCGCGCGTGTGGTGAATCTGGGCGACGGCGGTGCCGGCGGCGAGCCTGCGCTGCGCAAGCTCGCGCCCACGCTGCTGGTCGGCGTCGATGACACGATGGCGGTGATGCAGGAGGAAATCTTCGGCCCGTTGCTGCCGGTCGAAGTCTACGACGCGCTCGACGAGGCGGTGGCGCGCATCAACGCCCGGCCGCATCCGCTGGCGTTCTACTATTTCGGCAGCGACGGTGCGCGCTGCGGCAAGGTGCTGGAACAGACCATCGCAGGTGGCGTCACGGTCAATGACACGCTGTGGCACTTCGCGCACGACAACCTTCCCTTTGGCGGCATCGGTGCATCCGGCCTGGGCGCGTATCACGGCGAAGCGAGTTTCCTCGCCTTCACCCATCGCAAGCCGGTGTTCACGCAGCCGCGCTTCGCCGCGGCCAGCCTGCTCTACCCGCCGTATGGCAAGACCTTCGAGCGCGTGCTGGCGTTGCTGCGGCGGCTGAACGGCTGAGATCCGGCAGCCGCCAGCCGTCGACGCGGCCGGCGTGGCCGCGTCGACGCGTGGTCACCGTGTTTGCGGTCGACGATCGGGACTTCGGCAGTATGACCGTGTCGATCACGTGAATGACGCCATTTTCGGTCATGATGTCGGTGGCCGAAACCATCGCGTTGTCGACCATGACTTTGCCGCCGTCGGCCTTGACGGTGATCGAAGCGCCTTCAACGGTCTTCACCATGCCGGGCTTGACATCCTTGGCCATGACATTGCCGGAAGCGACGTGGTAGGTCAGCACCGTGGTGAGCTTCGCCTTGTCCTTCAGCAGCGCATCGAGTTGGTCCTTCGGGATCTAGGCAAAGGCGGCGTCGGTTGGGGCGAAGACCGTGAACGGTCCCTTGCCCTTGAGCGTATCGACGAGGCCAGCCTGCTGCAGCGCGACGTCCTTCTGCGCCGCAATGGGCGCTGCGGGAAACTCGGGCAACAGTGCGGCAACGCAATGGCGTCGGCCGATTCTGCGCCTAGGGCAACGCGATGCCCGGGTGCGTCATTCCCGTGCTTTCGCCCAGTTCGTGGACGACGTGGGCGCGTCCCACCAGCAGCGGATCCGCGGCGCCAATGCCGGCCACTTCCTTGGCCGTGTACGGAAGCGAGTGCAGCAGATAGCGCAGGGCGTTGATGCGCGCGCGTTTCTTGCAATCCGACTTGATCACCGTCCATGGCGCGTCGGCGGTGTCGGTGTGGAAGAACATCGACTCCTTGGCCCGGGTGTAGTCCTCCCACTTGTCGAGGGATGCAGTATCGATCGGCGACAGCTTCCATTGCTTCAGCGGGTGCGCCTCGCGCTCGCGAAATCGCCGCCGTTGCTCGTGCTGGCTCACCGAGAACCAGAACTTGAAGAGATGGATGCCGCTGCGCACCAGGTTGCGCTCGAATTCGGGCGCCTGGCGCATGAACTCGCGGTACTCCTCGTCGGTGCAAAAGCCCATCACGCGCTCGACACCGGCGCGGTTGTACCAGGAGCGATCGAAGAACACGATCTCGCCTGCGGTGGGCAGGTGCTGCACGTAGCGCTGGAAGTACCACTGGCCGCGTTCAGCCTCGGAAGGCTTGGACAACGCGACCACGCGCGCACCGCGCGGATTCATGTGTTCCATGAAGCGCTTGATCGTGCCGCCCTTGCCCGCGGCATCGCGGCCCTCGAACAGGATGATCACCTTCTGCCCGGTGTCCTTCACCCATGCCTGCAGTTTCAGCAGTTCCACCTGCAGGCCGTACTTCTGGCGCTCGTAGCTCTTGCGCGACAGCAGGTTGCGATACGGATAACCGCCGCTGCGCCAGTCGTCGGCCAATTCGTCGTCGGCACTGACCTTCGAATTGTCGTCGAGTTTTCGATACCGCTTCAACAGGGCGCGCGCCAATGCCTGCGCATCTTCGGGCGAGCGCTTGGCCAGCATCGCGTCGAGTGAATCGAGGTCGGCTTCGGCGGTGGAGGCGATGCGGTCGCGGACCACGAGTTCCGCGACGGCGGCGGGGGCGCGCTTGACCGGGGGGCGGCGTTTGCGGGCAGTGGGTCTTTGCGTCACCGGGACTTTGCCGACGGCGGCGGAAGTGCGGGGCTTGCGGATTGCCATCGGGGTCCTCGAGATTTCGGCAGGCCCGCAAATGCTACTACGAACAGGGTCGGCTCGAGGACGAGGTCACGCGGTCGCGACGGCAGGGCGCAGCAATCGGGATCGGATACGTGCGCCCAGCGAGTTGGGCGCTACCGGCCAGTCGCCCCGCATGGCACTCGAATTTGCGTACTGTCAAAAATTGCGCGACGCAATATCAACGAGTCCCCGGCGCCCCACGGGCGCCGCGTGCATCGTGATAGTGCGTCGCGGATGCTGAACGGGAACGAAGTCCGAGCTATTTGGAGGAAGGCAACTTACCCACCACGCCCTCCACGTAGTAGTCCATCTTGGACAGCTCCCCATCATTCAGGGTCTTGCCCGCCGCCAGGATTTCCTTGCCCGTGTTGTCCTTCATGGGACCGGTGAACGGATTCAGCTTGCCGGCGGCCATTTCGCTTTCGGCCTTCTTCACCATGGCCTGCACATCGGCCGGCACGACCTTGTTGAACGGCGCCAGCTTGATCATGCCGTCCTTGATGCCACCCCAGACGTTGTCCTGCTGCCACTTGCCGTCGATGGCCGACTGCGCCACCTTGGTATAGTAGTCGCCCCAATGATGGGTGACGGCGGTCAGCTGGGCATTGGGACCGTATTTCGACATGTCCGAGTGGTAGCCGATCGCATAGACCTTCTTCGCTTCGGCGGTCTGCACGGCAGCGGTGGAGTCGGTGTGGTGCGTCAGCACGTCGGCCTGTTGCGAGATCAGCGTGTTGGCGGCTTCGGACTCCTTGCCCGGATCGAACCACGAATTGACCCAGATCACCTTCACTTCGGCCTTGGGGTTGACGCTGCGCATGCCGCGCGCGAAGGCGTTGATGCCCATCACCACTTCAGGAATCGGGAACGCTGCGATGTAACCCGCGACGTTGGTCTTGCTCATCTTGCCCGCGACGATTCCGGCCAGGTAGCGACCTTCATAGAAACGCGCGTTGTAGATGCCGACATTCTTGGCGGTCTTGTAGCCGGTGGCGTGCTCGAAGTGGACCTTCGGGAACGCGGCCGCGACCTTGATCGTGGGATTCATGTAGCCGAAGGAGGTCGTGAAGATCAGGTTGTGGCCGGTGGCGGCCAGTTCGCGGATCACGCGCTCGGCATCCGCACCTTCAGGCACGTTCTCGATGTACTTGGTGGTGACCTTGGCGCCAAGTGCCTTTTCCATTTCCTTGCGGCCGGTGTCGTGCTGGAAGGTCCAGCCGGCATCGCCGATGGGGCTCACGTAGACGAAGCCGATCTTCAACGGCTCACCGGCCTTGGGCTGGGCACCTGCAGGCGCAATCATCGCGGCGGCGCCGGCGGCCAGCAGGGCCAGTGTCATGCGGCGGGTGGTACTTGTCATGGTGGTCTCCTGGAGCGGGGTCTGGGTAAGCAACGGGCTGTGGCGGGAATGGAAATCGCGATGAATTCTACGCTGAAGCCGGATGGCTTTAGCCGTAGGGGTGGAAGGACTTGCCGAGCGACGCCGGCGCATTGAGCCTGATGGCGGTGGCATCGCGCGAAATGACGGCCAGCACGACGATCGTGGCGATGTAGGGCAGCATCGACAGGTATTGCGACGGGATGTCCACGCCGAGCCCCTGCGCCTGGAACTGCGCGAGCGTGACGCCGCCGAACAGATAGGCACCGGCCAGCACGCGCCAGGGTTTCCATGTGGCAAAGACCACGAGGGCCAGCGCGATCCAGCCGCGCCCCGCGGTCATGCCTTCCGTCCACGACGGGTTGTAGACGAGCGACAGATAGGCGCCGCCGATGCCGGCGCAGGCGCCGCCGAACATCACCGCCAGGTAGCGGATGCGGATCACCGGATAGCCGATGGCGTGCGCGGATTGCGGCGACTCGCCCACCGCGCGCAGGATCAGTCCCGCGCGCGAATGGAACAGGAACCACTGGATCAGCATGAACAGCACGATCGACAGATAGACGAGCGGACTGTGGCCGAACAGCATCTTGCCGACCACCGGCAGGTCGGAGAGCCCGGGAACCGCCAGCGTCTTGATCGGCTCGATCACCACGCTGACGTAGCCAAGGCCGATGAATGCGGAAAGGCCGATGCCGAACAGCGAGAGCGCCAGCCCGGAGGCCACCTGGTTGGCCTGCAACGTCAGCGTGACGAAGGCGAAGATCAGCGACAGCGCCGCGCCTGCGCACATGCCTGCCACCACGCCCAGCCACGGCGACTTGGTCGTGGCCGCCACCATGAACGAGACGACCGCGCCGACGAGCATCATCCCTTCCACGCCCAGATTGAGCACGCCGGCCTTTTCGGTGACCAGTTCGCCGAGCGCGGCGTAGACGAGCGGCGTGCCCGCGGCCAGCGTCAGGATCAGCAGCTGCGCAAAGGTGTCCATCAGGCGGGCTTCGCAACGCGGGGCGCGGGACGGATCACGCGCAACCGGTAATGGATGAATACGTCGGCCGCGAGGAGGAAGAACAAGAGCGTGCCCTGGAACAGGCCGGTGACCGAAGACGGCAGCGCAAGTCGCATCTGTGCCGCTTCGCCGCCGAGGTAGAGCAGCGACATCAGGAGGCTGGCGAAGAAGATGCCCACCGGATGCAGGCGCCCGACGAACGCCACGATGATCGCCGCAAAGCCGTACCCGGGCGAGATGATCGGCAACAGCTGGCCGATGGGGCCGGCCACTTCGCCCACGCCCGCCAGACCCGCGCAGCCGCCACCGATCAGCATGCCGAGCCAGACCGTGCGATTGGCCGAAATGCCGGCGTAGTTGGCCGCGGCGGGGGCGAGGCCTGCCACGCGCATCTGGTAGCCGACGAGGCTCTTCCGCATGAACAGCCACGCCATCGCGACGGCCGCCAGCGCGATCAGAAAGCCGACATTGAGCCGCGTTTCGGGGAGCAGGCTGGGCAGCAGCGCATTCTCGCTGAACATCTTCGATTGCGGGAAGTTGAAACCTTCCGGATCACGCCACGCACCGTGTACCAGCAGCGACAGGATGAAGGAGGCCACGTACACGAGCATCAGCGACACGAGAATTTCATTGGCGTTGAACCGCGTGCGCAGCAACGCCGGGATCGCGGCCCAGAACATCCCGCCAAGCAGTCCCGCCGCGAGCATCGGCAGCAGCACCAGCGGCGAAGTCGAATCATGCAAGGCGAGTGCGACGCCACCGCCGAAAATGGCGCCCATGATCAGCTGTCCCTCGGCACCGATGTTCCAGACGTTGGCGCGATAGCCGATGGCAAGCCCCACCGCGCACAACATGATCGGGCTGGCCTTGAGCAGCAGTTCGCCCACGTCGTAGAGCGTATCGATGGGCTCGATGAAAAATACGTACATCGCCTCCCACGGATTCTTGCCCATCGCCGAAAACAGTACGAAGCCGATCGCCAGCACGGCGAGCGTGGCCACGAGCGGCGACAGCCAGCCGGCAAGACGCGACGGCTCAGGGCGAGGTTCGAGGCGAAGGCGCATGGACAGTCAGGGGCCTGAGGACGCGAACGGAGAGGCGCTGGATTCGTCGGTGTTCACGTTCAGACCATGCCGGCCGGCGAAAACGGACGGTGCGGTTCCGCGCCCGACGCGATGAACGATCCCGACATCAAAAGGCCAATCTCGGCGGCATTGGTATCGCGCACCGGCTTGGCGTCCGACAACCGGCCGCGCGCGATCACGGCGAGGCGATCGCAGATCTCGAACAGCTCGTCCAGTTCCTCCGATACCACCAGCACCGCCACGCCGCTGTCGCGCAGGTCGATCAGCGCCTGCCGGATCTGGGCGGCCGCGCCCACATCGACGCCCCACGTGGGCTGCGCGGCGATCATCATCTTCGGGTGCTGGCGGATTTCGCGACCGACGATGAATTTCTGCAGATTCCCGCCGGAGAGGCTGCGCGCGACGGCGTCCGGGCCGCCGGCCTTTACGCCATAGGCGCGGATGGTCTCCGCGGCAAAAGCGCGCACCGCATCGTGGCGCACGAAGCCGTGGGAGACGAGTTGCTGGCGGTGGGCAGTGAGCAGGGCATTGTCGGCCAACGACATCTCCGGCACGGCACCGCGGCCGAGTCGCTCCTCCGGCACGAACGCAAAACCGAGCGCACGGCGCTGCGCGGCGTCAAGGCGGCCGACAGCGTTGCCCAGCAGCATGATGCGGTCGGCTTCCTGCAGGCGGCGCTCGCCCGACAGCGCGGCCATCAGTTCCTTCTGACCGTTGCCGGATACGCCCGCGATGCCGACGATCTCGCCCACCCGGACATTGAGGCTGATGTTGTGCAGCGGCGTGCCGAACGGATCATCGGCCTCGAGCGACAGGTCGCGCACCACCAGCGCGTCGGCACCGGTCTGCGCTTCCCGGTGCTGCGGATGCGGCAGGTCGGCGCCGATCATCATGCGCGCCAGCGACGTCGATGACTCCTGGCGCGGATCGCAGGCTCCGGTGACTTTGCCGCCGCGAAGCACCGTGGCCTTGTGGCACAGCGCGCGGATCTCGTCGAGCTTGTGGCTGATGTAGAGAATGCTGCAGCCCTCGCTGGCGAGGCGCCGCAGTGTTTCGAACAGTTTTTCCACGGCTTGTGGCGTAAGCACGGAGGTGGGCTCGTCCATGATCAGCAGCCGCGGGTCCTGCAGCAGGCAGCGGACGATCTCGACGCGCTGGCGTTCGCCGACCGACATCGTGTGGATATGGCGATCGGGGTCGAGCGGCAGGCCGTAACGCGTGGAGACTTCGCGGATGCGCGCCGGCAGGTCGTCGCCGATGCGATCCTTTTCCAGCGCCAGCGCGATGTTGTCCGCCACCGTCAACGTCTCGAACAGCGAGAAGTGCTGGAACACCATGCCGACGCCCAGGCGCCGCGCGCGCGCCGGGTTGGCGATGGCCACGACCTTGCCTTCCCAGGCGATGGTGCCGGTGTCCGGCTTGACCGCGCCGTAGATGATCTTCATCAGCGTCGACTTGCCGGCGCCGTTTTCGCCGAGCACGGCGTGAATTTCGCCAGGCAGCACCGTGAGGTTCACGTCCTGGTTGGCGATCACCGACGGATAGGCCTTGGTGATGCCGGTAAGCTGCAGGCGCGGGATGGTGGGGGTAGCGGTCATGACCGGTGCGTCCGGTGGGTTGTGGCGCGCAGCGCGCGATGGCGCGTGTGCAGATCGCATGACGCGCCAGCAACGTCGCCACGCGCAGCCAGCATTTCGCGCAATGCCAGCAATTCCGCGGCGACGGCAACGGCAATCGCGCCGGGTTCCTTGCTGCGGATGCCGGGCTGGGCGCCGATCGGACACACGATGCGCGCGAGCGCTGCGGGCGTGGCGCCGCGCGCCGCCAGCCGCTTCTCGAACTGGTTGCGCTTGGGCAACGATCCGATCAGGCCCAGATACGTCCAGTCGTCGCGGCGCAGCGCCGCCTGGGTCAGCTCGAAATCGAGCGTGTGGCTGTGGGTCATGATGAGCACCCAGGCGCCGTGCGGCGCGGCCGCCAACTCGGCGACCGGGTCGTCGGTGACCACCACCTCGACGTTGGCTGGCACCGATACGGGAAAGTCATGTTCGCGACTGTCGATCCAGCGCACGGAGGCTTCCAGTGTGCCCAGGACCTGCGCAAGCGCGCGGCCCACGTGACCGTTGCCGAAGACCCAAATCCGGAAATCCTGCGGCCGGACGACTTGAAGCAACCATGTTGCGCCGTCCACCGCGGCAGGCGGCACCAGCATCGCGCCGACCATTCCCGTGGCCAGGTGGCGCCGGGCCAGCGCAATGGCGGCGGCATGCTCGTCCGGCGGATTCGACGAACCGGCGACATTGTTGGCGCAGACGAGCAGCGGCGCCGCCTGACTGCCGATGCGCGATACCAGCGCAAACGGCATGCGCGTGCGCCGGCAGGCGAGCGCTGCATCGAGCCAGCCGTGTTCGCCCCCGTGGATGACGTTGAAGGCGAGCGTGACCACGCCTCCGCAGCATTGCCCCAGTCGCGCCGCCAATGGAAATCGCACGATCCATGCGCCCAGTGGCGCGGTGCTGCCTAGTGCGTCGCGCGCAATGCGCAGGGCCTCGAACTCGAGGTGTCCCCCGCCGATCGTGCCCGCGGCCTCGGTGGCGGAAATCACCATCGTGGCGCCGGTTTCGCGCGGTGTCGACCCGGTGGCATGCGCCACGGTGACCAGCACCGCGCGACCATCCGCTATCGCGCGCTCGCGCAAGGTCGCCAGCCACTCAGCCATGGATGTCTGCACGGGCACGCAGTTCGTCGACAGCCGCCAGGATGCGTTCATCCGTGGCCGGCGCGTCCAGTTTCGGCGACTGGCGACCATCGCCGACACTGGCGATGGCATCGCGCAGCGCCTGGAAGCCCGCCAGCGCCAGCATGAATGGCGGCTCGCCCACCGCCTTCGACCGGTAGATCGTGTCCTCGCGATTGGGCGCGTCGAAAAATTCCACCTTGAAATGCGCGGGCACGTCGTGCGCCGTGGGAACCTTGTAGGTGGACGGGGCATGCGTTTTCAACTCGCCCTTGTCGTTCCACCACAGTTCCTCGAGCGCCAGCCAGCCCCAGCCCTGCACGAAGCCACCCTCGATCTGGCCCAGGTCCAGCGCGGGATTGAGCGACGTGCCCACGTCATGCAGGATGTCCACGGCCAGCAGCCGATGTTCGCCGGTAAGCGTGTCGACGGCCACTTCCGCCACGGCCGCTCCATAGGCATAGTAGAAGAACGGGCGTCCGGTGAGGGTCTTGCGATCGTAGTGGATCTTGGGCGTGGCGTAGAAACCGGTGGCCGACAGTTGCACGCGCGCCATGTACGCCATGTGCGCCAGTTCCGCGAAGGGCAGCGTCTTGTCGCCCGCGGTGACGACGCCGTTGGCGATGTCGACGATCTGCGGATCGCAGTCGAATTTGCGCGCCGCGTAGGCCACGAGCCGTGCGCGCAGCGTGCGCGCGGCGTCGCGCGCCGCCATCCCGTTGAGATCGCTGCCCGACGACGCCGCGGTGGGCGAGGCATTGGGCACCTTGCTGGTGTCGGCGGCCGACACGCGCACCGTGGCCAGCGCGACGCCCAACTCCTGCGCCACGACCTGGGCCACCTTGGTGAACAGCCCCTGGCCCATCTCGGTGCCGCCGTGGTTGAGCAGCAGCGTGCCGTCGTTGTAGAGGTGGAGCAGGGCGCCGGCCTGGTTGTAGTGCGTGGCGGTGAACGAGATGCCGAACTTGACGGGCGTCAGCGCGATGCCGCGCTTGATGACCGGATTGGCCGCATTCCATCCGGCAACTTCCTGGCGTCGCGCCCGGTACCGGGAGGACTGCTCGAGTTGCGCGATCAAGGCCGGCGCAATGTTGTCCTCGATGGTCATGCCGAACGGCGTGACGTTGCTGGTGGTGGTGCCGTAGAGGTTGGCGATGCGCACGTCGAGCGGATCGCGGCCCAGCGCGCGCGCGATTTCGTCGACGATATGCTCGATCGGGAACATGCCCTGCGGGCCGCCGAAGCCGCGGAAGGCGGTATCGGACACCGTGTTGGTCTTGCACCGAAAACTGTGCAGCGCGACGTCGGGCAGCCAATAGGTGTTGTCGGCATGGAACACCGCGCGATCGTTGACCGGCCCGGACAGGTCCGCCGAGAAGCCGCAGCGCGACATCAGAGTGAGATCGAGTCCGAGAATGCGCCCGTCGGCATCGAAGCCCACGTCGTACCGGTACGCAAACGCGTGGCGCTTGCCGGTGGAGCGCATGTCGTCGTCGCGGTCGAGACGCAGCTTGGCGGCGCGCCCCGTGCGACGCGCGACCAGCGCTGCGGCGCAGGCGAAGAGCGACATCTGCGTTTCCTTGCCGCCGAAGCCGCCGCCCATGCGCCGGCATTCCACCACCACGTCGTGCGCGGCAAGCCCCAAAACATGCGCCACCATGTGCTGCACTTCGCCGGGGTGTTGCGTCGACGTGCAAATCTGCATGCCGCCGTGCTCGCGGGGGATCGCCATGGCGATCTGGCCTTCGAGATAGAAGTGGTCCTGGCCGCCGGCCTCGACCGCGCCTTGCAACCGGTGCGGCGATCGTGCCAGCGCGACGGCCGCATCGCCGCGCGTGACATGCACCGGCGGCAATACGAACGATTGTGCCGTCATCGCCTCGGCAATGGTCAGGATGGCCGGCAGCGGCTCGATGTCGAACTTGGCAAGACGCGCGGCACGGCGTGCGGCATTGACATTGGTGGCGGCGACCGCAAACACCGGCTGGCCCACGAACTGCACCATGTCTTCCGCGAACACCGGGTCGTCGTGCTGGATGGGGCCGACGTCGTTGATGCCGGGAATGTCGGCGGCGGTAATCACGTCCACGACGTCCGGTGCGGCGCGCACGGCGGCGAGGTCGACGCCGCGCAGGCGGCCATGGGCCGCTGGACTGACGCCAAGGGCCAGATGCAGCGTGCCGCGCGGCTCGGGCAGGTCGTCGGTGTATTGGGCCGCGCCGGCGACGTGCAGCGCGGCCGAATCGTGGGTGACGCCGCTGCCGACAATGGCGCGGGCAGGGGCCGTTTCCGGATGGGCGCTGCGGGGGTGGCGGGCATTCATCGGCGATTCAATCCGCCGCCAGCGTGACTTGCTCGACCCGCGTGATCGCCTTTGCACCCGACGTTTCGGCACGCATCCGGCGCACCAGATTGCCCAGCACTGTGCGGCGATATCCGGCTGATGCCCGCATGTCGCCGATGGGTGCGAACTCGGCCTGCAAAGCCATCGCCGCGGTCTCCGCGGTGGCGTCGTCCCAACGCTGCCCGGTCAACTTGGCCTCGGTGAGCCTGGCGCGACTGGGCGTGGCCGCCACGCCACCGCAGCCGATGCGCGCAGAGGCAATGATGCCGCGCGATAGCGTGAGCGCAATACAGACGAAGACGGCGGAGATATCCTGGTCAAAGCGCTTGCTGATCTTGTACGCGCGCAGCAGCAGGCCGGGCGCGCGCAGCGGGATGCGAATACGCGCCAGGAACTCGCCGGGCTGCATGGCGGTCTTCTGATAGGCGAGGTACAGTGCCTCGAGCGGCATTTCGCGCTCGTCATCGCCTCGTCGCAACACCACGGTTGCGCCGAGCGCCATCAATGCCGGCATCGAATCACCGATGGGCGAGCCGTTGGCAATGTTGCCGCCCAGCGTGCCGCTGTTGCGGATCGGCACGGACGCAAAGCGCATCCAAGCCTCGTGCAGTTCGGGCCAATGCCCGTCGAGGGCGGAAAATGCCGCAGCGAGCGTGGCTGCCGCGCCGATCTCGAGATGGGTGGCCGAAGTCTCTATCCGGTGCAGGTCGGCGACGTCGCCGACGTAAACCATGTCGCCGAGGTCGCGATGATGCTTGGTGATCCACAGGCCGACGTCGGTGGCGCCGGCCACGATGCGCGCGGTGGGCTTCGTCGCCAGTGTGGCCGCAAGTTGACCGAGGCTGCGCGGGGCGTGCCAGGTGGAACCATCGGCCGAGTATTCCAATGGCCGCGCATCGGCGAGCGCAGCAAGCGTGGTGCGCAACGCGGCGTCGTCGGTGCCGCGACCGCGCCAATCGGCAGGTGCGGCGGCGTCGTACATCGATTGCGCCGCGGCGACAATGGGGCGGTAGCCGGTGCACCGGCAAAGATTGCCCGAAAGCGCATCCTCGATCGCGCGCAGCGCAGGTCGATCCGCATTTTTGTAAAGACCGAAGAGGCTCATCGTGAAGCCCGGCGTGCAGAACCCGCATTGGGAACCGTGGCAGTCCACCATCGCGCGCTGGACCGGATGCAGTTCGCCGCTTTCCGCGGCCAGCGACTCCACCGTGAAGACGGCCTTGCCGGCCACCGAGGGCAACAGGCGGATGCAGGCGTTGACCGGCTGCCACGTCAGCGCATCGGTCTCCGGATCGCATTGCGCGAGGACCACGGTGCAGGCGCCACAATCGCCTTCGGCACAGCCCTCCTTCGTGCCGGTGAGGCGGCGCGCGTCGCGCAGGTATTCCAGCAATGTCGTCTGCGGCGAATGACCGCTGACCACAACGGGTTGCCCGTTGAGCAGGAAGCGCAGCGCAATGGAGGGAGAATCGCCGGGCACGTTCGCCTCGTCACATGGCAACGGGGCGAAGCGCCCGAGGCCTGCCGAGCATCCTCACCCCGCCGCTGGCTAAAGTCAACAACCGAGGGACGATTGCTGCATACCGGATTGGGCAGTCCGGCCGGAGACCGGATGCGATCCCCTTTGCGATGTGCGGCAAGGGCAAAGTCGCGCACCAACGAGGGGCGTGAAATGCACCGTTTGGCGGCATGAGTGCGTGAATCGTGTATACCGGATCGGCTGGGCGGAGTATGCATATTCCAATTGACCGAAGCGTTCACCGCACCTAAGCTGCTGGGCCAACTGCGGAAACCGCAACCAACGGGCGCCGCACCTCCCGATCGTTGAAGTGCCCAACCGAAACACCATGTCGACGCAGAAGCGCAACGCCAACGCAGTAGGCAAGGCCGGCGCCGAGAATGCCATATGCGATGCCATCCGCAATGCCATTCTCGAGCGGCGACTGGCGCCGGGGACCAAGCTGCAGGAGGTCCCGCTCGGTGCCTTTTTCGGCGTCTCGCGCACGATCGTCCGGCAGGCGCTGCGCCGGCTTGCCCACGAGGGCATCGTGCTGCTGCGCGACAGGCGCGTGGCGGTTGTCGCGCGTCCCTCCGCACAGGAGGTGACCGATATGTTCGCCGCACGCCGTGCGATTGAAGCCGCGGTCGTCGAGCAGGTGGTCGCGCGCGTCACCCGGGAGGAAGTCGCGGCGCTGCGGCGCCTGGTGCGCAGCGAAGAGGCCGCGTATCACCGTGGCGAGCGCGCGGAAGGGTTGAAGCTCTCGCTGGCGTTTCACGAGACGCTCGGCCGGCTGTGCGGCAATCCGGTTCTGGTCCGCTATCTCAACGAACTGGTGCTGCAGACCTCATTGGCGGTGGCGCTGTACGAACAGCCCGACCGCGTGCATGCCCACGCCGATCACCTCGACCTGCTCGACGCCATTGCCAGGCACGACGTGAAGCGGGCGGTGCGGCGCATGGTCACGCACCTGAACGATCTCGAACGCGATTTGCATCTGCATGCGCCGCCGGCGACGCCGTCCCTCGCGTCGATTTTCGGCGCGCCACGTCCACACTGATCGCCGCACGCCGGTCGCGTTCGCAGCGCACCGTCGAACATCATCTTGCATCCAATCTTGCCAAGCTGGCGGTCACCTCGCGCGGCGCGGCGGTGGCGGTGGCACCGGAACGGGACATCCCGCCTCAAAATGGGTAGGATCCGGTTTCGATTTGGGTAGCGGCACCCCTTTCCGGGCGCGCCGGAAAGTCTATATTCACGTCACGGTCCGACCCGGGCCGGACCACCACATCTAGGAGTCCGCCATGCCGCGCTATGTCGTTGAACGCTTGTTCCCGGACGGCTTGAACATTCCCATCACGCCGGCGGGCGCCAGGATCTGCCGCAGCGTCGTCGACGCCAATGCCACGGAAGGCGTGACCTGGGTCCATTCGTATGTGAATACCGACCGTACCAAGTCTTTTTGCATCTACGATGCCCCGACGCCCGAGGCCATTCGCAAAGTCGCGAAGGGCAACGGACTCCCGGTGGACACCATCACCGAAGTTTCCGTGCTCGATCCCTACTTCTTCCTGTCCTGACCCGCCGTCCGGGAAGCCGGTCCGTACGCAAAAAAAGAGGCCCCGAAGGGCCTCTTTTATTTCCGTGCCGGACTTCCCGCAAGGCGCTTTACTTCGCGGCAGCCTTGGCAACGGCGGCGATCAGCTTGTCGGCACCCTTGTTGGTGACGTTGGCGCGCACCAGGATGTCCGGCGGCAGCACTTTCTTGCCGAAGAACGCGGCGTTCCAGTCGTCGTTGGTCGACACGACGGTGCCGTCAAGGTTGAGACCGCCGTAGATGCCCTTCGAACGGCTGAACGCGATCAGGTCGGCCACCACGTCGGACTTGGCGCCCGCGCCGACCGGTCCGGCGGCAACGCTGGCATCGGCACCGAACTTGAAGGAGTTGGACAGCAGCGAATTCATGCCCTTGTCGGTCATCACCAGCGTGACCATTTCGGAGGCGGCAATACCGGCCTGGAAGCCGACGCTGGCCGTGGCCAGCGTGTAGAACGCCGGACCGACCCACTTGCCGGAACCACCTTCACGGGCCACCAGGACACCGCGGCCGCCGGAACCACCGATGATGAAGCCCGCCTTGACGATCTCCGGCGAGATCAGCACGGCCTTGGCGCGATGGATGTTCTGCTGCAGCCACTTCATCTCCGGGTCGCGCATGAAATTGGACAGCGTGACGTCCGCCGCGTTGACAAGCTTCTGCTGGTCCGACTGGGCCTGCGCCGCGGCGGCGAAGCCCAGCGCGGCAATCGCGACGAGCATCGATGCCGACCATTGTTTGAATGAAAGTTTCATTTACGGCTCCTCTAATGATTGGGTCCTGTGCGGCGAATCCGCACCACTGACCACGTACTGAAAGCTGCGATTTTCAGCGCAGCAATTCGATGCCGTTGGATGACACGCGCACGCGGTCACCGATGCGCAGGCCTGGCGCGGACGTTTGCTGGACCGTGGCGTAGCTGCCGTCGCTGTAGCGCACGCCGATGACCCAGACGGTAGTCTGGTCACGATTGGCCACTTCGTTGCCGAGAAAACCGCCGCCGACTGCGCCGACCACGGTAGCGACCGTGCGACCCGTGCCGCCGCCGATGAGGCTGCCCAGGCCGCCGCCGATCAGCGCGCCGCCGATGGCGCCGGCAGCATTGTTCATGTTCTGCACCTGGTGCTGCTGGATGGATTCGATAGTGCCGACGCGGCCACCTTCGGAGTTGGTCACCTGGTACGCGGGCGGCGTGTTGCAGCCAGACAGCGTGAGCGCGGCAGCCGCCGCGACGATTGCGCCAAGGCGGCGCAGCGATTCACTGATCATCATGTATGGGTTCTCCGGAAAAAGTCGTGGCGCGCGATCAATCGGGGATCGCGTTCAGCAGGAACATGGCGGCCAGCAGGCCGGACGGGCGTCCAAGCTTGCCCAGCCATGCCGCGAAAATGGTCTCGATCTCGCCGCCGACATAGACCTGCGTCAGCGCGCGGTTGACTTCGAGCCGATAGGCTGAATCGTTGCGCGGCAGCGCCATTGCATAAGGTTCGAACGACAGCTCTTCGGTGAGCAGGGCCAGCTTGGCCGGTTCCTTGGCCTGGCTGGCGAGCCCGATCAGCTTGATCTTGTCGCCGGCAAGCGCATCGACGCTACCTGCCTCGAGCATCGCGAGGCCCTCATTGGCGTCGGCAACCTGCACGATGGTGGCGTTGACCAGGCGGCGCTTCATCGTTTCGTTGAGCCGGACCTCGGTGGTGGTGCCCTTCTGCACGGCGACCTTCTTGCCGCTCATGTCGGTGATCTTGTTGACGGTGGAGTCGGTCTTGACGATGAAGCCGCCGCCATCGATGAAGATGAGATTCGAGAAATCGACGTTGGCAAGGCGCGTCTGCGTTTGCGTCGTGTTGGCGCATTCGAGGTCGGCGCGGCCGGAGGCGATCATCTGCAGGCGCTCAGCCACCGTTCCGACCATCCAGTTGACCTTGAGATTGGGTTCGCCGACGGCGCGCCCGATCTGCGCGATCACGCGGTTGCAAAGGTCGATCGAATAGCCGACCGGCTGGTTGTTGGGGCCGACGAACGAAAAAGGCAGCGAGTCGCCCGAGAAGGCGACGTTGATGGCTTTGGCAGCCTTGATCTTGCCTAGCGTGCCCGCGGGCGTTTGTGCCACCGCGCCACCTGCAATCAGGCCGGCAGCGATGAACAAGGCGATGTAGAGGTTTTTCACGTTGGAGCCACTCCGTAGCCGTGCGTTGGGTGAAGGGGCCGGAACCGCGATTCCGGGGCACCATTCCAAGTGGGGGCGACGGCATGAATGCAACGAGTCAAACCGTGCTCGCCTGGATCAGTTCCAAGTCCAAATTCTACACCAGAGGGCCCCTGTCGGCCTTGCCCCGGGCGTCGTGCGGCGTCAATTCGGCGGCGGGTGCGTGATAAACTCCAAGCCGATTTGACCTGGCTCGAATTCACTCTTTTCCGTGCCCACAACGCCCCCCTGCACCGCTGGATTGACCCTGTTGCCAGCCGTTGCTAGCGCAGTCGGCGCGGCCTCATGAGTTCCGCGGCCCTGGCCGTCTCCGATGGTGCCGACGGCCGTGTGCTGCTCACATTGTCCGGGCGCCTCGATGCGCAGACGATTCCCGTCGTGTGGCGCGATGCATTGCACGCATTGACCTCGGCGGGCACGCGCGGCGTGGTTGTGGATGCGGCGCAGGTCGACTATTGCGACGGTGCCGGCGTAGCGCTGTTGGTGGACCTGCTGCGCCAGCCGCGCGCGACGCCGGTGGAGGTCACCAACCTCAATCCCGCGTTCGGTGACCTGTTGCGCCTGTACGACCCCGAGTCGCTCGGCCACAATCTCGACCCGCCGCTCCCGCGCCGCCCCGCGGTGGAGGAAATCGGCCGCACTGTCGCCGGCATGCTGCGCGACATGCGCGACCAGGTGGCGTTCATCGGGCAGGTGGTGGCCGCGCTGGCCTATGCGGTGCGTCATCCGTCGACGGTGCGCTGGCGCGACGTCGCGCTGATCTGCGAGCGGGTCGGCGCCGATGCGTTGCCCATCGTCGTGTTGATCTCGTTCCTGCTTGGCGTCATCCTCGCGTTCCAGTCGGCGGTGCCGATGAAGAAATTCGGCGCGGAAATCTTCGTGGCGGACCTGATCGGACTGTCGATGCTGCGTGAGCTGGGTCCGCTGATGACCGCGATCCTCCTGGCGGGCCGTTCCGGGGCGGCCTTTGCTGCCGAGCTCGGCACGATGCGCGTCAACCAGGAAATCGATGCGCTGACCACAATGGGACTCGATCCGGTGCGCTTCCTCGTCACCACGCGCATCATCGCCGCGGTGCTGATGACGCCGCTGCTCACCATCTTCTCCGTGCTGGTGGGGCTGCTGGGGGGCGCCTTCACGATGCTGTCGTTCTCGATCCCCTTCGTCACGTTCGTGAAGGAAGTCGAGGGCATCGTCGGGTTTTCCGACTTCATGGCCGGCTTCGTCAAGTCCTTCGTCTTCGCGATCCTGATTGCGGGCATCGGCTGCCTGCGCGGACTGCAGACCAGCGCCGGGGCCTCCGCCGTCGGTGACGCCGCCACACGTGCCGTGGTGTCCGGCATCGTGCTGATCGTCGTCGTGGACGGCATCTTCGCATTCATGTATTTCCTGCTCGACATCTGACATGGCCGGCGACGTCATCATCCGGGTAGAGGACCTCACGGCCGGCTATGACGACCGCACGATCCTCGAGCACGTGTCATTCGACGTGCGCCGCGGCGAGGTCTTCGTGATCCTCGGCGGCTCCGGCTGTGGCAAGAGTACGCTGCTCAAACAGATGATCGGCTTGTACGCGCCGGTGGCGGGCCGCGTGTTGATCGAAGGTGCCGACATCGTGTCCGCCGACGGTGACAGCCGCGAGGCGATCCTGCGCAAGATCGGCGTGATGTATCAGTCGGGCGCGCTCTTCGGCTCGATGACGCTGCTGGAAAACGTGGCGCTGCCGCTGGAGGCATTCACGACCCTCGATCGCGAACAGATCGAACTCGTCAGCCGGATGAAGCTCGCGCTGGTCGGACTGGAGCAGTTCACCAGCCACCTGCCGGCGGAAATTTCCGGCGGCATGCAGAAGCGCGCCGCCATCGCGCGGGCCATGGCGCTCGATCCGGGCATCCTGTTCCTGGACGAACCCTCCGCGGGACTCGATCCCATCACCTCGGCGGAACTGGACGCTCTGGTCCGGCGCCTGTCCGATAGCCTCAGCGTGACATTCGTCATCGTCACCCACGAACTTGCGAGCATCTATGCCATCGCCGACCGTATCATCATGCTCGACAAGCGCACCAAGGGCATCATTGCCGAGGGCGATCCCCGAAAGTTGCGCGACGAGACAACCGACCCCTATGTCCGCCAATTCTTCCATCGCGAAGCGGAACTTGCCGCGGCCTGACCGCGCCCTGCTGCCATGAGCCAGAAGGCCAACTATTTCAAGCTGGGGCTGTTCGTGATCGGTGCAGTGGCGGCGCTGGTGATTGTGCTCGGGATCATCGGCACCGGTCGCATCTTCGAGCGCCGCGTCACGATCGAAACCTACTTCAAGGAATCGGTGCAGGGCCTCGACATCGGGTCCAAGCTGAAGCTGCGCGGCGTGACGATCGGCGAGGTCACCAAGATCAGTTTCACCTACGTGTATTACCAGCTCGACCTCCCCATTACCGAGCGTTATCGCTACGTGCTGGTCGAGGCCCAGATGCAGCCGCGACTGGTTGGCGGCCGTGCGGCCGCCGGTGACATGACCAATCCCATCAATGCCGGGATGGAAGTGGAAAAGGGCCTGCGCCTGCGCCTGGCGCCGCAGGGCATCACCGGCACCAGCTACCTCGAGATGGACTACCTCGAACCACCGCCGCCGGTGCTGCCGATCACGTGGACGCCCAACAACGTCTACATTCCCAGCGCGCCGTCGACGGTGCTTGCTTTCGTCAATGCTGCCCAGGAAATCCTCAACCGGTTGCAGAGCATCGACATTGAAGGCACGGTGGCCAACGTCAACAAGCTGCTGGTCAATCTGAACGACAAGGTCGGTTCCATCGACGCCAAGGGGCTGATCGATCGCGCCGACAAGACGCTCGCCAAGGTCGACCAGACGCTCGATGCCGCGCAGGTGAAGAAGGTCAGCGATGAAGCCACGGCGCTGCTCGCGGAATTGCGTGCGTCCAATGCGGAGCTGGCGAAGACGCTGTCCAATCCGGCGTGGCAGAAAATCCCGGTCGAAACGTCCGCCGCCATGGCGCGCGTGCGCGAGCTTGTTTCCGATCCCAAGCTCGCCAAGACCATCGCCGGCCTTGAGCGCATCACGGGCCGTCTCGATCGCCTGCTGGGCGGCGCGGAACCCGATCTTGCGTCTACCTTCGACAACCTGCGCCAGATCACCGAGAACCTGCGTGACCTCACCGAGGACACCAAGCGGTATCCGGCCAATGTGATATTCGGCGGGCCGCCGCCACAGGAGCGCAAGCCATGAGCACTCGTCGGTCCTTCGTGCTTGCCACGGGTGCGGCGGCCGCCGCCACCGCGCTGGCAGGCTGCAGTCTCGTCCGGACAGCGCCGGTCAAGGCCACGTTCCTGCTCGAGCCAACGATGCCGCAACCGGTGGCCAAGCAGCAGCCGGGCGTGCTGCGAATCGGTACGATCAACGTCGCCGCGCCGTATCGCGGGCGCGCATTCATCGTGCGCGAAACCGATCTCAAGTACGAGTCGGACTATTACTATGAGTTCCTGTCGCCGCCCGGCATCATCATCGGCGACGCCACCGCGCGCGCGCTGACGGCAGCGCATGTATTCAAGGCCGTGCTGCCGCTTGGCATCCCCGCCGAGAGCGACTGGATGCTCGATGGCTTCGTCGGCGCGATCTACGGCGATGCACGCGTGCCCGCACAGTCGGCGGCGGTGCTGCAGATGACCTATTACCTGTCGCGGACGACCGCCGGCACCGGCGTGCCGTTCTGGAACCGCGCGTATGACAAGCGCGTTCCCTTCGAAGGGGGCAGCAGCGGGCGGTACATCGCTGCGCTCAACACCGCGCTGTCGGAGGTGTTGGCGGAACTGGCGCGCGATCTCGCGGCGGCGACGCTGCCCGCGATCTAGGGGGCTAAAACAGCGGCGGCATCCCGGTGCTTCGCTCTGCCACCGGCGGTGCCTTATCGCCGGTGAGTTGGTCGGCCTGGACGATCCAGCCGCCGCCCATCGCCTTGTAGATGTTCACGCTGGAAGAGAACACCGAGGCGCGCACCGCCGCCAGTGTGAGCTCCGCCGGGAACAGCGACTCCTCGGCCTGCAATACCGTCGTGTACGACGTGTAGCCGCCGTCGTACTGCAGCTTGGCCAGGTACGCATAGCTCTTCAGCGCCGCCACCAGCCGCTCCTGCGCCACTTGCTGGTCCTTCAGCTTCTGGTTGGCGACAAGCGCATTTTCCACGTCGGCAAATGCGGATTGGATGGACAACCGGTAGCTGTAGAGCGCGGCCTGTTGCGCGCCTTCGGCCTGTGCCACCTGGCCGCTGACCGCGCCGAACGTGAAGATTGGCCCTGTCAACTGTCCGGCATAACTCCATACGCGCGCCGGACCGGTGAAGAGACTGTCGAGCGCGACGCTGGAGCTGCCGGCGGCGCCGGTCAGCGAGATCGTCGGAAAGTACAGCGCCTTCGCTGCGCCGATCTGCGCGTTGGCGGCGATCAGGGTGTCCTCGGCCTGCTTGAGATCCGGCCGTCGCTCGAGCAGCGTCGACGGCACGCCCGCCGGTACCGACGGCAGCACCAGCTCATGGATCGACTTGCCGCGCGGGATCGGCCCCGGATTGCGGCCGAGCAGCACCGCCAGCGCATTCATCGTCTGCGCGATCTGCGTTTCGATCTGCGGGATCTGCGCCGCGGCGGTTTCATACTGCGACTGCACCTGCGACACGTTCATCTGCGAAACCTGTCCATACTTGAACTGCAGGTTCATGAGCCGCAGCGATTCGGCGTAGCTGGCGAGTGTCCGGTTGGCCACGGCAAGTTGCTCGTCAAGGCCGCGCAATGTCAGGTAGTTGCCGGCCACCGAGGCCACCAGCGACAGGATCACCCCACGTCGCGCCTCGTCGGTGGCCAGGAGGTTGGCGCGCGACGCTTCGGAGAGGCGCCGGATGCGTCCCCACAGGTCGATCTCCCAGCTTGCATTGAGCAGCGCCTGGTAGGCATTCGCCGGATTGGGGATGAGTCGCGCGAGCTCGGGTGCCGTTCCCGCCTCGGTGGAGCGCGCGCGCGCGGCGGCGCCGGCGTAGCCGGCTTGCGGGAACAGCTGCGAGCGCGCTTGCGTGAGCACGCCGGCCGCCTGCTCGACGTTGGCGGCAGCGACCTTGATGTTGAGGTTGTGCGCCAGCGCCTCGGCGATCAGGCTGTCCAGCACCGGATCGTCGAACTGCCGCCACCACATCGTGTTGGCCGTGTCCGCGGCGTCCTTGGGGGCGTAGATGAACGCGCTGGGCGCATCGACTGCAGGACGCCGGTAGTCGGGGCCGACCATGCACCCGCTGACGAGCGCCAGCGTGGCCAAGGTGAGGATGGCGCGACGCATGTCAGTCGCCCTCGGGCCGTGCCGACGCGACGGGTGACGGCGGCGGCGACGCTTCCGCTACCGCGACCGGGCTGGTACCGCGGTCCGCGGCCGCCAACTTCTTTTCATCGCCGCGCTCCTTCATACGGTCGAAGATGTAGAAGAAAAGCGGCACGTACAGCATTGCCAGCGTGGTTTCGCCAAGCATGCCGCCGATGATGCCGGTGCCGATCGAGTGACGCGCGTTGGCGCCCGCGCCCACGGCCAGCGCAAGTGGCAGGCAGCCGATCGCAAAGGCCATGGAGGTCATGATGATCGGGCGCAGGCGCTGCTCGCCGGCAAGCACGGTGGCTTCCATGATCGACTTGCCCTCCTTGCGGAACTCGACCGCCGCCGACACGCGCAACACGGCGTTTTTTGCGCCGAGCCCGATCAGCACCAGGAGGCCGATCTGGAAGTAGACATCGTTCTCGAGACCGCGCATCCAGTTGGTGGTGAGCGCGCCAAGGATGCCGAAGGGCACCGCCGTCATCACCGCGCCCGGCAGCGTCCACGATTCGTATTGCGCAGCCAGCACCAGGAAGACGATGAGGAGACCGAACACGAACGCGATGGCGGACGTGCCTCCGGACTGCTTTTCGGCATACGCGAGACCCGACCATGCGAAGGTATAGCCAGGCGGCAGCTCTTCCCTGGCCACGGTCTCCATCGTCGCGATGGCGTCGCCCGAGCTGTATCCCACGGCCGCGCTGCCGATGACCTTGGCGGCGGTGAACCCGTTGAAATGCGGCAGCACGTCGGGTCCGGCGGTCCACCGAGTGGACACGACCGACGACAGCGGAACCATCTGGTTCTGATTGTTGCGGGTATAAAGACGCGTCAAGTCCTCCGGATTCTGCCGGTAGCGCGCGTCGGACTGCATGATCACCCACCAGACATGGCTGAAGAGGTTGTACTGGCTGACCGTGAGGGAACCGAACTGCGCCTGGATCGCGCTGTAGACGTCCTGGATAGGAATGCCCAGCAGCGACGTCTTTTCCCGGTCCACATCGGCGCGCAGCTGTTGCGTGCTGGCGGTGTAGGTGGTGTTGAGCGCGGTGAGTTCCGGCCGCTCGCGCGCCTTCTTCAGGAAATCCTGCAGCACGCCTTCAAGCGCGACGGGATCGCCGTTGCCGGTGTCCTGGATCCAGAACTCGAAGCCTCCGGTCGCGCCGATGCCGGGGATGGAAGGCGGCGCAATCGGGATGACGATGGCCCCCTCGATCTGTTGAGCTTCCTTGAAGAATGCAGTCAGGATCGCGCGCGCGTTCTGCGCCTTGGCCGATTCGAGGGTCTCGTAGCGCTTGTCGAAGTCGGTGAAAGTGACGAAGAATGTGCCCGCATTGGTCTTGAATCCGCTGTCGAGCAGGCTATACCCCGTCACCATCGCGCGATTCTCGATGCCGGGTATCTTCTTGAAGATGGCGTCGGCCTTCTCGGCTATGGCCTGCGTGCGATCCAGGCTGGCTGCCTGCGGCATGATGATTGCGGCCATCGCATAGCCTTGGTCCTCCTGTGGCACGAAACTCGTGGGAAGCAGGTGGAACAGGTGCCAGATGGCGTAGAGGAAGAAGCCGAGCAGCACCAGCGCGACGGCCATTCGCTTGATCGTGTAATTGACTGCATGACCGAAGGCCTGCGTGACCTTGTCCACCATCCGATTGAACCACGCGAAAAAGCCGCGTTGCGCCGGCGGACTGTGCTTCAGCAATATCGCGCACATCGCGGGCGTGAGCGTCAGCGCGAGGAACCCGGACACCGAAACCGAGATCACGATGGTGATCGCGAACTGCTTGTACAACTGGCCGGTGGTGCCGGGCAGGAACGCCGCGGGGATGAACACCGACGACATCACGAGCACGACGGCAACGAGCGAACTGGCGATCTCGTTCATCGAGCGGATCGTGGCCTCCTTTGGCGAGAGGTGATGCTGCGCCATGTTGCGCTCGACGTTCTCCACCACCACGATCGCATCGTCGACCACCATGCCGATGGCCAGCACCAGCCCGAACAGCGTCAGGAGGTTGATCGAGAAGCCCAGCGCCAGCATCCCGGCAAACGTGGCGATCAGCGCGACAACGATGGCCACGCTGCAGATGATCGTGGTGCGTATGCTCTGCAGGAACAGGTAGACCACCAGCACCACCAGTACGATCGCCTCGAACAGCGTCTTGATCACTTCCTTGATCGACAGCTTCACGAAATCGTTGGTGTCGAGCGCGATCAGGTAGTCCATCCCGTCCGGCATGCGCGATTTCATCTGCTCCATCGTCTCGCGCACGGACTTCGACACGAGGAGACCATTGGCACCGGGCTGCTGGTAGACGGCGATGAACGTGGCGGGGATGCCGTTCATCCTGCTGTCGACGATGTACTGCCGCAAGCCGATCTCGGCGCGCGCCACGTCGCCCACGCGCACGATCGCGTTGCCGTCCTGGCTGGCGCGCAAAATGATGTTCTCGTACTGCTTGGGCTCGATGTACTGCGGTTGCGTAACCACGGGGAAGGTGAGCTCGACCGGTCCCGCGTTGGGCTGCTGGCCGATCTGTCCGGCGCCGAAGAGCTGGTTCTGCTGGCTGATGGCGTTGGCGATGTCGGTCGTGGTGATGCCAAGGGACGTCATCCGGTCCGGATTCATCCAGATGCGCATCGCCTGGTCCGGCACGCCCATGACCTGCGCCTGGCCCGCGCCGTTCACGCGCTTCAGCGCATCGAGCACATAGACATTGGCGTAGTTGGCGACGTAGTTCGCGCTGTAGCGCTCGTTCTGCGCGAAGACGGCGATCAGCATCATGATCGACGACGACTTCTTCTGCACGTTCACGCCCTGCTGGACGACGGCGGATGGCAGCTGCGGCATCGCCAGATTCACACGGTTCTGCACCTGCACCTGCGCAATATCGGGATCGGTGTCGAGTGCGAAATACACAGTCATCGTCAGCTGACCCGTGGACGAGCTGATCGACGACATGTACAGCATGTTGTCGACGCCGTTGATCTGCTGCTCGATGGGCGAGGCCACCGAATCGGCCAGCGTCGTCGAGTCCGCGCCCGGGTAGGTGGCCTGCACCGTGATCTGCACCGGCGTGATGCTGGGATATTGCTGCACGGGCAGCTGCGTCACCGCGACCAGGCCGGCCAGCGCGATGATGATGGCTACGACCGCCGCGAAGATCGGCCGTTCGATGAAGAAACGGGAGAACATGGCGCGCGCGCAGGTCTAGGGGTTGGGACGCAGCTTGGCGGCCGAGGCCGCGCCCTTGGCCTCCGCGGCTGTCATGGCCGTTTTCGGGGCTGCCGCCGTCGGCGTAGCCGGGGGCGGCGGTACGTACGCCGTGCCTTTCACGGCCGCACCGTCGGACAGGCGCACCCCGCCGTCCACCACGACCTGGTCGCCGGACTCCAGGCCTTCCGCGATCAGCCAGCCTTCGCCGCGCCACTCGCCGACCGTCACCGGGCGCAACTCGGCCTTGCTCTGCTTGTTGGCCACCCAGACGAAGTGGCCTTTTGCACTTTGCTGGACTGCGCGCTGCGGTACTACGATCGCGCCCGGCCAGATCGCGCCGGACAATCGCGTGCGCACATATTGATTGGGCCGCAGCACGCCGGCCTTGTTGGGAACGGTGGCGCGCAGCAGGAAGGTACCGGTGGCCGAATTGTAGGAGGGATCGGTGAACGTGATTCGCCCGGTGGCGGGAAAGAGCGTGCCGTCGACAAGCTCGATCTGTACGACGAGGCTTCCGCTCTCCGGCAACTTGAGCCGCCCGGCCTTCACGTCGTTGCGGATCCGCTGCATCTCGTTTTCCGAAATGCTGAAGTTGATCCACATCGGCGAGAGCACCGACACCGTCGTGAGCTGCGAATTCGAAGGACTGAGGTAGGTGCCATCAGCGACGATCGCGAAGCTGCTGACGCCGTCCACCGGCGAGCGGATCGTCGTGTAGGAGAGGTTGAGCTTGGCCTCCTCGAGTTGCGCCTTCGACTGCTCGACGGCGGCGGCGGCCTGTTCGTACTGGCCCTGCGCATCGTCGAGATCCTTCTGCGACAACGCGTTGAGCGCGGCCAATGGCTTGGTGCGTGCAAGGTTCTGCGTCGCGACCTGCAGTGACGCCTGGTTGCGCTGCATCGCGGCCTGCTGGGCGTCGACCTGAGCCTGGAAGGGCTTCTGGTCCATCTGGAACAGAACCTGTCCGGCCTTGACCACCGAACCTTCGACGTAGACGCGCTGGTCGAGGAAGCCGGAAACGCGGGCCTGGATGTTAACGGCCTGCGAGCTTTGCGTCTGCGCGACATAGACCGCGGTGGCGGGCACGTCCTTGCGCTCCACCGTCAGCACCGTCACGGCGACTGGCGGCTTCGGGACGGCCTTGGGTACGTCTTTGCCGCATCCCGGCAATAGCGCGACACAGGCAACGATGCTGACAACTGCGATGGCGCGGCGGGCGCGCGCAGACCGGGCAGGCGATTCAATCATGGTTGAGCAATCCGAAAGCGACACGCAGGCAACTTCCAACCGATGAGCGGGCGAATGCATACGAGCCGCCGCGAGAAGCCAGAATCCTCACCGCCTTTTACCCCAGATGCCTGCGTTTGTCGAACCGGGGCAGCCTTGGCGCGCACGGGCAGAAGCCACTTTGCGCGCGATGTTCAGTACAGCGGCTGCTGCGCCGCGCGCTCCTGTACCGGCGCAATGCGACCCGCCGCGGTGCCCTGGTCGGCGAGGTCGATCCAGCCGCCGCCGATGGCCTTGTACACGGCAATGATCTGCGTGTACCGGTCGGCGTTGGTGCGCACCGCTGCGAGTTCCCCGGCGAACAATTCGTTTTCCGCGTACAGCACTTCGAAGAAGCCCGCATAGCCGTAGTTGAAGCGCAGCCGTGTGAGTCGCGCGGTCTCGCGCAAGGCCGCGACGCGCAACGCCTGCGCCGCATTCTCCTCGCGCTTCTTCATCGTGCCCACCAGCGCATCGTTGGCTTCACGGAATGCCACCAGCACCGTCTTCTGGTAATCGCCCAGCGCCTGCTGAGTCTGGGCCTCGGCGGTGGTGACCTGGCCCGCGATCGAACCCGCGGTGAAGAGCGGCCCGGTCACGTTGGCGGCGAGCAACCACACGGCGGCCGGGCCGGTCAGGAAATTGCTGAACGCGGCGCTGACCGAGCCGTAATTGGCGGTGAGGTTGAACTCCGGGTAGTACAACGCCTTGGCCGCGCCGATGTCGGCGTTGGCGGCGATCAGGTTCTGCTCCGCCTGCAGGATGTCGGGTCGCCGTTCCAGCAGCGACGCCGGCAGGTTGCCCGGCAATTCGGGGGAGGCCAGGTCACCGAGGGACCGTCCGCGCGGGATCGGGAACGGATTACGCCCAAGCAGCACGGCGATCAGGTTTTCCTGCGCGGCGATCTGCAGTTCGAGCAACGGAATGGCGGCCAGCGCCTGCTGGTAGGCCGACTGGTTCTGCGTCAGTTCGACCTTCGACACCACGCCGCCCTTGTGGCGCAGATCGAAGATGCGCTGCGTGTCGGCATAGTTTTTCGCCGTCTGCTGCGCAATCTCGAGTTGCCGGTCGAGGGAGCGCAGTGCCACGTAGCTGGCGGCGACACCGCATACGACGGAAAGCACCACGCCGCGGCGCCCCTGCTCGGTGGCGTAGACCCGGGCCTGTGCGGACTCGGTCTGACGGCGCACACGGCCAAAGAGGTCGAGCTGCCACTTGGCCCCAAGCACGCCCTGGTAGAGCGAGGAGTACAGCGAGGGGTACCCGGGGGAGTACCGATCGGTGCCCTCGGGCGGCGCGGATGCACCCGCCCCCGTGGTGCGGTCGCGGCTGGCGTCGAGGTTGTAGTCGGCCTGCGGATAGAACTTCGCCCGCGTGGTATCGAGGGTGCCGATGTAGGCATCCACGCGCGCCGCCGCGATCACGAGGTCGCGATTCTCGCGCAGCGCCGTGTCAATGAGCTCCGTCAACACCGGGTCGCCGAACTGCTCCCACCAGCGCGTATTGGCAACATCGGCGGCCTGCGGATAGTCGATACGCCAGGCAAGCGGGACGTCGACCACCGGTTTCGTGAAATCGGGTCCGACGGTGCAGCCCGCCAGCATCGCGGCCAGCGCAATCGACACGACGCGGCGCAGGGTCATTTCGCGTCCGCCGGCGTCACAGCAGGCGGCGGGTTCTTGCGGGCCAGCTTCTGCGACAGCGATTCAAGCATGAAGAAGAAGAACGGCGCGAACAGCACGCCGACGATCATCGACGCCAGGATGCCGCCGATCACACCGGTGCCGATGGCGCGCAGGCTGTTCGCGCCCGGTCCGCTCGCGATCGCCAGCGGGACGCAACCCAGGCCGAAGGCCAGCGACGTCATCACGATGGCGCGCAGCCGTTGTCCGGCCGCTTCGATCGCGGCCTCGCGGGCCGACATGCCGGCGTGCACCTTCTCGATCGCGAATTCGCAGATCAGGATTGCATTTTTGGCGGAGAGCCCGACGAGCGTGACGAGGCCCACCTGGAAGTAGACGTCGTTGTCGAGCCCAACCAGCCAGGTGAGCGTCAGCGCGCCGAGGACCGCGATGGGTACCGTCAGCACGACGGCCACCGGCAGCGTCCATTTCTCGAACTGCGCGGCGAGCAGCAGGAACACGAGGATCAGGCCGAAGATGAACGCCGAACTCGACGTACTGCCGGAATCGCGCTCCTGCAGCGCCTGGCCCGCCCACGCAAACGAAAATTCGGCGGGCAGCACTTCGCGCGCCGTTTCCTCCATCGCGTTCAGCGCCTGCCCCGAGCTGTATCCGGGCGCCTGGCTGCCGGTGACCCTGACCGCCGGAAAGCCGTTGAAGCGCGTGACGATCTTAGGCGACGCCACGTAGTGCGTGGTCATGATCGCCGACAGCGGCACGTTGGCGCCGCTCTTTGAGCGGACATAGACCTTGTCGAAGTCCGAAGGCTTCATCCGGTACTTTGCGTCGGCCTGCAGGATCACCCACCAGACGCGGGAAAACTGCGAGAACTGGCCGGCGATCTGCGAGCCGAAGAACGTCTGCATCGTCTGGAAGGCATCCGCCACGGCCACGCCCAGCGCCTCGGCCCGGCTGCGATCGAGGTCGACGAACAGCTGTTGCGTGGCCGCACGATAGGTCGTGGAGATACCCTGCAATTCGGGGCGCTGACTTGCTTTGGCCATGAAGGCCTCGACCGCCGCGCCGGTGGCGCGCGCGTCGCCGGCGCCGCGGTTTTGCAGGTAGAACTCGAAGCCACCCGTGGTGCCGAGACCGGGAATCGACGGCGGGTTGAGCGCGAACATGAAACCGTCGCGTATACCGGCAAATTGGGCGTTGAGTCGCTTCAATGCGGCGAACGAAAGCATCGATGCATCGGTTCGTTCGCTGAAAGGCTTCAGCGACACGAACAGCACGCCGGAATTGTTCTGGATCTGCCCGTCGATCAGGCTGTAGCCGGCCACCGAAGCGACGTCCTGGACCGCAGGGTCCGCGCTGACGATCTTCTGTGCGCGATCCGTGAGCGCGGATGCGATCTGCAGGTTGGCGGTATCCGGCGCGCCGATCGCCACGAAGAAGTAGCCCTGGTCCTCGTCCGGCACGAAGCTGGACGGAACCGCCTTGAACAGCAACAGGATGCCGACGATGATGCCGACGAACAGGATGATCGAAACAGGCCAAGCCTGGATCGCGCGGGCCACGACGCCGACATAGCCTTTGCGCAGGCGCTCGAAGCCGTTGTCGAACCAGCGGAAGAAGCCCTTTTTCTCGCCGTGGTGCACGCGGATGATGATCGCGGCCAGCGCGGGCGACAGCGTCAGCGCGACGACGCCCGAGATCACCATCGAGATCGCGATGGTAACCGCGAACTGCTTGTAGAGCACGCCCGTGACTCCCCCGAGGAATGCCACCGGCAGGAACACCGCGACCAGGACGAGCACGATCGAGATCAGCGCGCCGGCGATCTGCGTCATTGCCACCTTCGCGGCCTCGAGTGCAGACAGGCCCTTGGCGATCATGTTGGCTTCGACGTTTTCGACCACCACGATCGCATCGTCCACCACCAGTCCGATCGCCAGGATCAGCCCGAACATCGTCAGCATGTTGATCGAGAAGCCGAGGAGATGCATGCCGACGAAGGTGCCGATGATCGACACCGGCACCGCGAGAATGGGGATGATCGTGGCCCGCAGCGATTGCAGGAACACGAACACGACCAGCACCACCAGCACCACCGCCTCGAAGAACGTATGCAGCACCTTCTCGATCGAGTTCAGCGTGAAGAGGCTGGTGTCGAGTGCAATGCGGTAGTCGAGGCCGCTCGGGAACTGCTGTTTCAACTCGGCCATCCGCTTGCGCACGGCATTGGCCGTGGCGACCGCGTTGGCGCCGGGCTGCTGGCTGATCGAGATCGTCGTGGCCAGCTTGCCGTTCATGCGGCTGACGATCGAGTAGTCGCGCTTGTCGAGTTCCACGCGGCCCACGTCGCGCAGCCGCACCGAGGCGGTGCCCGACTTGGCGGCGCGGATGATGATGTCCTCGAATTCTTCCGGCTTGGTGAGCAGTCCCTGCGCCGTGATGACGAAAGTCTGCTGGGTGCCGGGCACCGACGGCTGTCCGCCAATCTGGCCGATGCCGAAAGTCTGGTTCTGGCTCTGGATCGCGGTGCTGACTTCCTGCGCGGTGACGCCGAGCTGCGCCATCCGGTCCGGCTGCAGCCATACGCGCATCGCGATGTCGGGCAGGCCCAGCACCGCTGCGCGGTTGGCGCCCGGCACGCGCTTCAATTCGTCCAGCACGTAGAGATTGGTGTAGTTGTCGATATACGTCGACGTGTAGCGCTCGTCCGGGGAGTAGATCGACAGCACCATCATGATGCCCGACGAATTCTTGTCCACGGACACGCCCTGCTGAGACACCACCTGCGGCAGCTGCGACGTGACCTGACTCACGCGGTTCTGCACGTTGACCTGGGCGATATCGGGATCGGTGCCGGGCTTGAAGACGACAGTGATCGATACGTTGCCGGCCGACGAACTGGTCGACGAAAAGTAGAGCAGGTTGTCCACGCCGTTGATCTGCGCTTCGATCGGCGCCGCCACCTGATTCGCGACCACGTCGGCCGTGGCGCCCGGGTAGCTGGCGGCGATGCTGACCGTGGGGGGCGCCAACTCCGGATACTGCTCGATCGGCGACACCGACATCGCGACGGCGCCCGCCAGCACGAACAGGATCGAGAGGACCGACGACAGGATCGGCCGGTCGATGAAGAAATGCGTGAACATGGTGGCGCTACTTCTTCGCGGCGCCGGGCGCCTTCGCCGCCGGTGCGCCCGCGGCGGGTGCTGCCGGGGTGGCAGTGGGGGCCGCCGCAATCGTGACCGGCTGGCCCGGCGCGACCTTCATGACGCCATCGACGACCACGCGGTCCCCCTTGACCAGCCCGCCCCGGATCACGATGTCTTTGTCGCCCTGGAATTCGCCGACGACCACGGGACGCACTTCGGCCAGGCCGCCAGCGCCGACCACGTACACGAAGTGTCCGTTGCTGCCCTGCTGCACCGAAAGCTGCGGCACCACGATGGCGTTGGGACGCTGTGCGCCCATGAGGAGCGCCGTGACGAACATGCCCGGCCGCAGGTCGAGCTTGGGATTGGGCAGCACCGCGCGCACCATGAACGACCCGGTGTCCTGGCTGAACGACGGATCCGCAAAGCCGATCTTGCCGCGATACGGATACAGCACGTCGCCCGGCAACAGGATCTCGACATCATAGTTGTCGCCCTTGGGGGCAATCACGACGCCTTTTTCCGAATACTCCTTGAACTTCGCCATCTGGTTCTGCGAGATGTTGAAGTTGACCCAGATCGGGTCGAGCGCGGCGACGTAGGTGAGGTTCGCGCTGTCCGCCGCCGAGTTGACGAACGCACCCTGGCGTTGCAGCGAGCGGCTGGCCACCCCGGTGACCGGCGAGGTGATCGTTGCGTAGCCCAGGTTGAGCTGCGCCTGTTCCACCTTGGCCTGCGCGGAAAACACGGCGGCCTTGGCGGCATCGAGTTCACCCTTGGCCTTGTCGAGGTCCGACAACGGCAACGCATCCTGGTCGGCAAGAGGCTTCACGCGGCCGTAAGTGGCCTGCGCGGTCGTGTAGCGCGCCTGCTGCGACGCCAGTTCGCCCATCGCGGCGTTGAGCTGCGCCTGCAAGGGCTTGGGGTCGAGCTGGAACATCAGCGCACCCTGCTTGATCAGTTCGCCTTCCTGGTAGGCGATCTTGTCGAGGTAGCCGGACACGCGGGCCACGATGTTGACCTGTCGCGAACTCTCGGTTTGCGCGACGAACGTGGCGACGTAGGGAATGGTGACCGGCTCGATGACCTGCACGCCCACCTGCGGTACGGGGCGCGGCGGCGGCGTGACCTCCTTGCTGCAACCGGCTAGGAGCGCGGCGGCAGAAGCGAAGACGAGCATTGCGATTTGCGTCGAGACGGACGCCGGACGAAAGCTGGACTTCATGGGCATCCTCAACGCGAAGCTGGGTCGAGTCGGCATCAGCGTGCGAGGCGTGCCGACAGATCGTGCGCATCCGCACCCGTGATCGTGACCTGCGCAAACTCTCCCACGCGCAGCTTGCCGCCGCCGGTCACGCTGACGATGCCGTCGATCTCGGGCGCGTCGGCGATCGAACGCGCGGTGGCGACGTCGCCATCGACATGGTCGACCAGCACCTGCATGGTGGCGCCGATCCTGCGCTGCAGGCGCGCGGCGCTGATGCGCGCCTGCGTGGCCATGAAGCGCGCCTGGCGCTCTTCGCGCACGTCCTGCGGCACCGGATCGGGCAACGCATTGGCGACGGCGCCGTCCACCGGCGAATAGGCAAAGCAACCGACCCGATCGAGCTGCGCCTCCTCGAGGAACGCCAGCAGTTCCTCGAATTCGCGCTCGGTCTCGCCGGGAAACCCGGCAATGAACGTGGAGCGGATCGTGAGGTCGGGACAGATCGCGCGCCACGCCTTGATGCGCGCGAGCGTGTTTTCGGCGTTGGCGGGGCGCTTCATCAACTTGAGAATGCGCGGGCTCGCATGCTGGAACGGCACGTCGAGGTAGGGCAGCAGCCGACCTTCCGCCATCAGGGGAATCACCTCATCGACATGCGGATACGGATAGACGTAATGCAGGCGCACCCATACGCCGAGTTCGCCCAGCGCGGCGGCCAGCTCCGTCATGCGGGTCTTCAGCGGCCGCCCGTTCCAGAAGCCGGTGCGATACTTGACATCGACACCGTAGGCGCTGGTGTCCTGCGAGATCACCAGCAGTTCCTTCACGCCGGCTTTGACCAGGCGCTCCGCCTCCACCATCACGTCGCCGATCGGGCGGCTGACGAGGTCGCCGCGCATCGCGGGGATGATGCAGAACGTGCAGCGATGATTGCAGCCTTCGCTGATCTTGAGATAGGCGTAGTGCGTGGGTGTGAGCTTGACGCCGATGCTGTCGGATGTCGCCGGCATCAGGTCGACGAAGGGGTCGTGCAGCTTCGGCAGATGCGCATGCACGGCGCTCATCACCTCAGCGGTCGCGTGCGGGCCGGTGACCGCCAGCACCTTCGGATGGGCCTCGCGCACGAATGCACCGCCATCCTTCGCGCCGAGACAACCGGTCACGATCACCTTGCCGTTTTCCGATAGCGCTTCGCCGATGGCATCCAGCGATTCGGCGACGGCGGCATCGATGAAGCCGCAGGTGTTGACCACGACGAGGTCTGCACCTTCATACGATGGCGCGATGGCATAGCCCTCGGCGCGCAGTTGCGTGAGGATCTGTTCCGAATCGACGAGCGCCTTGGGGCAGCCGAGCGACACGAAGCCCACGCGGGGGGCGACCGACGATTTCGATGAACGGGGAGGGCGGGTAGCGGATGGCATCAAGCGACCGGCAGGGAGCGAAGCGCCTAACGCATCGCATCAACGCGGTGCAACAACGGGGCGATGCTGCACTGCTTCGAGTGGGTCAGCGTTGCTTGTCGTCGTCGGGTGCGCCCGGCGGGGTGAAGGCAGGAAACGGAAACGTCGTGAACATGCCGCGGGTCTGGTCCTGCATACGCTGTTGCATGTCCATGAAGAGTTTGGCGCTCTGCTCCAGGTAGTTGCCGAGCATGCCCTGCATGGCCGGCGCCTGCATCTGCATGAACTGCTTCCACAGGTCGGGCGTCAGCATCATCTTGTCGCCGTACACCTGCTTGGCCTGGTCCTGCAGTTTCTTCTGGATGACCATGAACGCCTTGACGTTCTGCTCCATGTACTGGCCCATGATCGTCTGCTGCGCGGTCCCGTAGAAACGGATCATCTGCGCCAGCATTTCGGGGCTGAACATCGGCACGCCGCCGCCCTCTTCGTCGAGGATGATCTGCAGCAGGATCCCGCGGGTCAGCTCCTCGCCGGTCTTGGCATCGATCACCTGGAAATCGATGTTGTCCAGCACCATCTGCTTGACGTCGGCCAGCGTGATGTAGCCGCTGTTCGCCGTGTCGTACAGGCGCCGGTTGGGGTACTTCTTGATCATGCGGACCGCATCGCTCATCAAACGGACTCCCCAAAGGAATGGCGCGAGTATAACCCACTGATTTATCAAATGATTGACTTTCCGGAGGCCTCCCAAACGGGCCTCTTGTGCGTCGCAACAAAAAAGCCTTGACTTGGTGCAAACACGTCCCTACAATTGGGTTTGTGCGGTGCAGCAAAGCGGGGTCGACAGCATGTCTACCTGCAGCGTTGCCGCCCCGCGAGCGGTTTCCCGGCAGTGTGATCCGAACCGCTCGAGCGCCGGTACAGCAAGGCACACGGTGCCACCCGGAGCAGCAGTCCCCGGGCCGAAAGGCGCCAGGGAACAAGGATCGAGACCGAGGCTACCGTCCAACGGACACATTGAAAAAGGGCACTACCATGTACAACACGACCGAACAATTCACCGCTTTCTCGAAGACCAACGTGGCGCAGGCCACCAAGTTCGCCGCGCTCTCCCTTGAGAACGCCGAGAAGCTCGTCAAGTTCAACCTGGGTGCCACCAAGGCCGCGTTCGCGCAGTCGGTGGAAGGCGCGCAAGCCGTCGCCGGCGTCAAGGACGTGCAGGACCTGGTCGCGCTGCGTACCAAGATGGCCGAAGTCCAGATGCAGACCGCCATGGGTTACTCGCGTCATCTGTACGAACTGGCCACCGAAGCGCAAGCGCAATACTCGGCGCTGGCTGAAGAAGCCTTTGCCGTCTACACGAAGGGCGTGGCTGGTTGGGTCGACAGCGCCAGCAAGTCGGCGCCGGCCGGTTCGGACTCCGCGTTCAACGCGTTCCGTTCGACCATCGCCGCCACGACGGCTGCGTTCGACCAGTTCCAGAAGGCCAGCAAGCAAGTTGTGAGCATCGCCGACGCCAATGTGCGCGCCGCTGCTGCGACCGCGACCAAGGCGACTGCCAAGGCCCGCAAGTAAGGCATCAACGCAAGGTCGGAGGAGGTGGCACGACAACATGGGCGCAAGGGAACTTGAAATCCCCGGCGCAGTCTCAATGTTGTAGGTGATGTCTCCTTCTGTATCAATGTTCTCCTCCTGATTGATACAGCCTTGAAAGCCCTGCGATGCAGATCGCGGGGCTTCTTTTTGGGCGCGCGCAATTAGAGTAATTCGTCCAATTGCGGAGATCGCCGCAATGCCGGCGCCCTGGCCTGCGCGTGAGCCCGAACCGACTATCGACGGAATCCGCCACCCCCGGCGCGACCGGCAAAGCCACCGGCCCGTGCGGCACCGAACTGCTGCTGACGCTGGGCGCCCATGGTGCGCGCGGAGCGGTCCTGTTCGAGCTGGCCCATGCCTTCGAACCGACCGCTGCCTGCCGTCCCACCCGTACTCGCGCGCTGCGTGGCGCCGGTGGCGTGCGCCTGGCTCGTGCCGGCACCGGATGCGGTTGCGCCGCTGCGCGCGGCGGAGGCTTGCGCGCTGCCCGCTGCGTTTTGCGCGGATGCATTCTTCCCATTGGCGGGTTGCTGTACCGAGTCCCATGAACCGTTGTCGTATTTTTGCCAGCCGTTGTCCGTCTTCTTGTACACATTGCCGTCGGCGCCGGCATAGACGTCGCCGCCGGAGGTCTTGACGGCACCCGCGCTGTTGCCACCGGCGCCGGACACGCCCGCGCCCTTGGCGCCGCTGGTGGAATTGAAGGAACCCGCGGAGCCCTGTGCGTTGCTCTGGCTTTGGGTGTGCACGGTCTGGTTGGGTCCGGACACCGTGGTCGAGCCCCATCGACCGTAGGCGTTGCTGTTCTGCTGCGTCGAGCCGGTGCGCCCGGTATTGGCGTTGTACCAGCTTGCATTGCCCGCAGCGCCGTTGGGCCCATACGCCGCGCTGCCATGCGCGTAGCTGCCGGTGCTGGGGTTATAGGCGGAAAACGCGCCTGCGCCGCCGTTGGGTCCGTAGATCGCGCCGCCTTGCGCATAAGCCCCGGTGTTGGGGTTGTATGCATAGCCGGCCCTGGCCCCGCCGCCGTAGGGACCGTAGATCGCGCCGCCCTGCGCCCACGCACCGGTCGCCGCGTTGTAGTACGTCGCACCGGCATACGAATACGGGTAGGGGTAGTAGATCGGGATCGGCGCCGGGTAGAGGTAGGGCGGGTAGTAGTAGCCGGTGCCGTACACGACCACGCCCGCGCTGACGTAGCTCATCGAGTAGCCCGACGTGTAGACGTAGGTGACGGTTTCGGGTGTGGATGCGTACACCTTGACGTAGGTGACGGCATAAAGCGGACTCGACGGCGGAATCGTGTAAATCACCGGCGGAACGCTGGCGGCCAACACCCACGGGCCGGTTGGCGCGGGCGCAGTGAACCAGGCGCCTTGCCAGACGGCGAAGTAGTTGTTATCGACCTTGATCACCGCATACGACGTGTTCACCGCGTAGTGCATCGGCGTGCCGGCGATGGGCTCGAAGCGAGGCGACCCCGCGAACGTCACGTCCAGTTTGGCCGTGGCACGATCGAGCGTGCCTTGCTGCGGAATCTGCGCTTCGCGCACCGCCTGCTCCGCCTGCGGCGTGCCGGGCACCGACACCAGCACGAAGCCGCGCGGACCGTTAGCCGGAATGCGTGCGAAGTCGGGCGGCAGCGACGTGGTGGCAAAGGTCCATGGGCCCTCCGGGCCGGGCGCCGCAAACCATCGTCCCGACACCAGGAAATAGAGGCGGCCGCTGGCGGTGTCGCGGAACAGCGCGGCATCGGTATTGCTGACGTATTGCAGCTTCGTGCCGGGAATGGCCACCATCTGTGGCGCGCCGCTGGTGACGATGATCGCAGCGGGCGAGGTCGATACGAATACGGTGGGTGCAGCGGCGACACTCAGCGCGCGCCCGGGAATGTCTTCGCGCACCTTGGCGAAATTGGCATCGGCCGGCAACGCATTGAAGGCGGCGGGGAGCCGGCCCGCCGGCGTCCACGGACCTTTGGCATCGGGTGCGGCCAGCCAGCTGCCGTTGACCAGCAGGAACCACGTCTTCGTCGTCGTGTCCTGGAACACGTCCCAATTGGTGTTGATCGCAACCATCAGCGTGGTGCCGCTCACGGGCGCGGTTACCGGCTCGCCATCGAACACGACGAGGCTGGCCGGCCGCTGGCTCACGAAGATTCGTGGCGGCGAGTTGTCGAGCGCCACTTCCGCTGCGGGCGCGGCCGGACGCGCGCCGTCGCTCAGCACGATGGCGTCCAGCGGCACGCGCTTCCCGGGCAGCGCGGCGACGGCGGCGCGGATGCGTTCCTCGAATTGCGCGGCCTGCGCGGTGTCGGCGGAAGGAAACCGCGTGGCCACCAGCCGCGGCTGGCTCAACGCAACGGTGCGCGTGGCCATATCCGTATCCGTAGCAAACGATACGTCGATCGTGCCCATGATCGGCGTGGGCGCGCCCTTCGGCGTGAGGCCGATCGCCGCGCGCGCATTCAGCGTCTGGTGCTCGGGCCAGCTGATCACCTGCGGCTGGTACACGATCGCGCTGCCGTTGGGAGTGTTGACCGTATGCGGCCATTGATCCGAGGTCGGCAATCCCGGGGTCGTTGCCGGGCGCGGCGCGCTGGCAGGCGCAACCGGCGCGGCCGCGGTCGCCTTGCCGCCGCTCACCGCACGCAGCGCTTGCGCGCACGCCGGCGAGACCCGATCAACGTTCTGTTGGAGGCACGTCAAGGCGGCGGCGCCACCGGTGGGCACGCCGGCGCAATGGGCCTGGAAGTCGGCGCGGCAGGAGGCGCGGATGGCGCTTTGCTGTGCCGGCGATGGCTGTTGCGCCATCGCGTGCGTGGCAACCAGCGCGGACAGCGCCAGCGACAAGCCATGGCACATGCGTCGCACCTGCGTTTTGATTTCCGGCATCGTCCACTCCTCTCGCAGCGCAGAGACACAGTGACGCTGCGCCAATGCGTCGATGGGCGCTGGCGGCGCCCATCGATTTTTCAGGACATATGCTGACCGCCGTTGATCGCGATGTTGGCTCCGGTCAGGAAGGCCGCTTCCTCGCTCGACAGGTAGGCCACGAGACCCGCGACTTCTTCCGGCTTGCCCAGGCGTCCCATCGGAATCTGCGGAATGATCTTCGAGTCCAGCACTTCCTTCGGGATGGCCATCACCATCTTGGTCCCGATATACCCGGGCGAAATGGTGTTGGAGGTGACGCCCTTGCGTGCGTATTCGAGCGCCAGCGCCTTGGTGAAGCCGTGCATTCCCGCCTTGGCCGCCGAATAATTGGTCTGGCCGAAGGCGCCTTTCTGGCCGTTGACCGAGGAAATGTTGATGATGCGGCCCCAGCCGCGATCGGCCATGCCGTCGCAAACCTGCTTCGTCATGTTGAAGCACGAGTCGAGGTTGGTCTTGATCACGGCGTCCCAGTTGGCCTTGTCCATCTTCTTGAAGGTCATGTCGCGCGTGATGCCGGCGTTGTTGACCAGCACATCGACAGGCCCCACTTCAGTGGCAACCTTCTTGGCGCAGGCGGTCGCCGACTCGAAGTCGGCCACATCACATGGATAGGCCTTGAACGACAGACCCTGCTTCTGCATCGATTCGAGCCACTCGGCCGCCTTGGTGTTGCCAGGCGAATAGGTGGTGACTACCGTATAACCCAGTGCGGCGAGCTTGATGCAGATCGCCTCGCCCAGGCCGCCCATGCCGCCCGTGACCAGCGCCACGCGATGTTTGTCCGTTGCCATCGTTTACCTCCTCCATTGATTTATTGTTTTGATTCCGCTGCAGGTACCGCTTGGCGTCAGGCGCGCTCCACCGCAAGCGCCACGCCCATGCCGCCACCGATGCACAGCGATGCGAGACCCTTCTTCGCATTGCGCCGGCCCATTTCGTGCAGCAGGGTGACCAGCACGCGGCAGCCCGATGCGCCGATCGGATGTCCCAGTGCGATTGCGCCGCCGTTGACATTGATCTTGCTGGTGTCCCAGCCCATTTCCTTGTTGACCGCGCATGCCTGTGCGGCAAAGGCCTCGTTGATTTCCATCAGGTCGAGGTCGGCGGCTTTCCAGCCGGCCTTTTCGAGGCAGCGCCGCGACGCCGGCACCGGACCCATGCCCATGATGGCGGGGTCCACGCCGGACGACGCATAGGCCTTGATCGTGGCCAGCGGCGTCAAGCCCAGCTGCTTGGCACGGGCCGCCGTCATCACCAGCACGGCGGCGGCGCCATCGTTCAGGCCGGACGCATTGGCCGCAGTGACGGTGCCGTCCTTGGCAAAGGCGGGCTTCAAGCCCGTGATGCTTTCGAGCGTAGTGCCGTTCTTGATGAATTCGTCGGCGGCAAAGGCCACCGGGTCGCCCTTGCGTTGCGGAATCATCACCGGCACGATTTCGTCAACGAACTTGCCGGCCTTTTGCGCCGCTTCGGCCTTGTTCTGGCTGGCCACGGCGAATTCGTCCTGCTGCGCGCGCGCGATGCCATGCTTCTTGGCCACGTTCTCGGCAGTGACGCCCATATGGTACTGGTTGTAGACGTCCCACAGGCCATCCACGATCATCGAGTCGATCAGCTTGGCGTCGCCCATGCGAAAGCCGTCGCGCGACCCCGGTAGAACATGCGGCGAGGCGCTCATGTTTTCCTGCCCGCCGGCTACCACGATGTCGGCGTCGCCGCAGCGAACGGCCTGCGCGGCGAGCATGACGGCCTTCAAGCCCGAGCCGCAGACCTTGTTGATCGTCATGGCGGGCACCGCATCCGGAATGCCCGCCTTGAGCAGCGATTGCCGCGCTACGTTCTGGCCGCTGCCTGCGGTGAGCACCTGGCCCAGGATCACTTCGGAAACGAGGTCGGGCGCCACGCCGGCGCGTGCCAGAAGAGCGCGGATTACGGTGGCGCCCAGTTCCGGCGCTGGCACCTTGGCCAGTCCGCCGCCGAATTTTCCGATGGCCGTGCGCAGCGCGCCGACGATGACGATGTCACTCATGGATCGATCCCCCGATGGCGTCCGCGGCAACATGCGCGGAACACGAAGGCTTTATCTTAGCGCAGCGGCGCTTGGCGCCGTGCGGGGACTGCAGATTCGTCCCGGTGCGCCCGATCGGCCCGTCCTAAGCCCTTGCTTGCACGTAGAGACCGGGCGCCGGGTCAAGCGCCGGGAAGCGTGCGTTGCCGGCGGCCGCCGGGGCCGCGTGCATCGGTCCCGCGCGCGCGGCGAGCCAGGCGGACCAGTGCGGCCACCAGCTGCCGGGGACCGACTCCGCCCGCGCCAGCCAGTCCTCCGGCGTTTCGGTCAGGAGGTCGTTGATCCAATAATTGCGCTTCACCGGCAACGGCGGGTTGACGACACCGGCAATGTGCCCCGACGCGCCCAGCACGAATGTGCAATCCCCGCCCAGCAGCGTCGTGCTCTTGTACGCCGAGCGCCAGGGCACGATGTGATCTTCGCGCGATGCGTAAATATAGGCCGGCACGACGACGCGATGCAGATCAATCGTCGCGCCTGCCATCGTCAGCGCGCCACGTTCGCGCAAGCGGTTATCGAGATACAGGTTGCGCAGGTAATAGGCATACATCGGGCCGGGCAGGTTGGTCGAATCGCCGTTCCAGTAAAGAAGATCGAAGGCAGGAGGCGTCTCGCCCTTGAGGTAATTGCCGACCACGTAATTCCAGATGAGGTCGTTGGCCCGCAGACTGGCAAACGCGTTGGCGAGATCGGCGCCAGGCACCCTTTGCCCTGCCAGCAGGTTTTCTTCGCGCGATTCGAGGAATTGGCGGGTCACATAGACGCCGATCTCGCCGGGGTCGGCGAAGTCGAGCATCGTGGTCAGCAGCGTGGCGCTGGCCACCGTCGTATCCTTGCGCGCCGCCAGCACGGCAAGGGCGGACGCGAGCAGCGTGCCGCCGACGCAGAAGCCCAGTGCGTTGACCTGCTTGCTGTCGCCGACATCCTGCGCCACGCGCAACGCGGCAATCACGCCTTGCTCGATGTATTCGTCCCAGGTGAGCCCGCCCAGCGACTCCGGGATATTGCGCCATGACACCAGGAACACCGTCTGGCCCTGCGCCACCGTGTGGCGAACGAAGGAATTGGCGGGCTGCAGGTCGAGGATGTAGTACTTGTTGATGCACGGCGGAATGATGACCAGCGGGCGCTTGTGCACGGTGGGCGTGGTGGCGTCGTACTGGATGAGTTCGATCAGTTCGTTACGGTAGATGACGCGCCCCGGCGTCAGCGCAAGATTGCGGCCGACCGCAAAGGCCGCCTCGTCGGACATCGTGATGCGGCCGCGCTCGGTATCGCCGGCCAGGTTGCGCAAGCCCTGCACGATGCTGGCGCCGTCGGTGGCGATGGCGCGGGCGAGCACGTCCGGATTGGTGGCCGGGAAATTGGAAGGGGCGATCGCGTCGAGATACTGCCGCGTGGCGAACTCGAGACGCTGCCGCTCAGTGGCCGGCACGGGCGCAAGGTGCGTCATGCCGCGGCAATATTCGGCGTAGAGAAGGTACCACTGCTTGACCAGCGCGTAGTACGGCTGTTCGCGCCATGCAGGCGAGTTGAACCGGCGGTCGCCCGGCAACGGTGCAATCACTTCGGGCACGGCAACGCCCGCGCCTGCTTCCACGGTAGCCTGCAGCAATGCTTCCGCCTGGGGCGCCAGTCGCGCATTGAGCGTTGCCAGTGCTGTGGTGTCGAATGGCACCGGCGCGGCCGTGGCGGCAATGCCGGCGGCGTCCGCGGCGGGCGGGGGTAGCATCGGTGTGCCCCACCACTGCGCCCATCGGCGCTGCGCGTCCTGCCACTGCGTCTCAAGTGCCGGCCAGGTGGAGGGGTCGCGCATGTCGAGTGGAGCCATGTTCCGTTCGCGGGAGTCGGGCATGTCGTGGGCACGACACGCGCATCGACGATGGTATCGTGACCGCGCAACTTCCTCAACAACGCGGGACCGTGATGGGGCGATGGCGCGTCCCACGCCAGCATGCGCGGGTGCGCGTCAGTGCGCGAGCAACAGGTGCGTGCTGCCGATGCTGGCAACGCCTAGTACGATGAACGTCATCTGCTTCGCGGTTTCAAGCGGTTCCGCACGGCGATGCAGGCTTGGAATCAAGTCGGCCACGGCCACATACAGCAGGCTTGCGGCGGCCACGGCCAGCACCGTTGGCAACGCATTCTGCAGATCCGCAAGCGCGAAATAGCCTGCCAGCGCACCGACCACCGTAGCGAATCCGGTCGTGATGTTGAATGCAAAGGCGCGCCCGCGCGAAAACCCGGAATGAATCAGGATCGCGAAATCGCCGACCTGCTGCGGCACGGCGTGCGCGACGATCGCGATGGTGGTGGCGACGCCCAGGCGCACGTCGGCCAGGAACGCGGCGGCAATCACGACGCCGTCGCAGAAATTATGGACGCTGTTCCCTATCAGGATCATGAGTCCCGAGCGGCCGCCGTCGTCATGACCATGCCGGTGCGCATGCAGTGCGTGGTCGTGTTCGGATTCCTCGATATCGTCGCGATGTTCCTCGTGCCCATGTGAGTGTCGCCACAGCACCAATTTTTCCAGCAGGAAGAACGCCAGCAGCCCGCACAACACGGTGACCATCACGCGCTGGGCGCTGCCCGCTTCGAGCGCATGCGGCAGGAGCTCGATGAAGACCGCGCCCAGCAACGCCCCGACGGCAAAGGACACCAGGCGTGAAATCGCGCCGACCCCCAATGCGAGCGTGGCCGCGGCGGCAAGCGTGGACAGCACGCCACCCGCGAACGCGGCGATCAGGGTGTAGGCAAGTGGGGTCACGGGTTGGGTGATCGGGGCAGCATTGCGTCGTGGCATGGCGCGAGCGCGTTGCTCCCCGGTTCGGCGCAATTGCAACAAGGTTGCATTATAGCGCTGGCCGCGAGACGTGGAATGCGACGCGCGACCTTGCCACGCGGTTGGGCACGCCATCCTCGGCGCATGGCACAATTGCTCCATGCCATGGCGTACGCCCATTCACTTCGTTGCGATGTTGCTGGTGCTCGCGGCGCAGGTGTCGCCACTGGCCGCCGCCAGCGATGCGACGCGGGCTGAAGTGCAGGTCGCGATATGCACGCCGCTTCCCGAAGTGGCGGCCGCGCTCGGATTGCGGGCGCCGGGAGCGGTGACCAACACCTGGCTTTTCGACGATGCCGACCTGGCACTGCTCCGACGCGGCCTGCGACTGCGTCTTCGCATCGACGCCGGCGGCGCCGACCTTACCTTGAAGGTTGCGGACCAGGACTGCGCCCGGCTTCCGGCGGGTGCGATTCCAAAGGGCCAGGGCAAGTGCGAACTGGACATGCACGGTGCGACAATGACCGGCGCCGTATCGCTGTCGCAGTCGTTGTCGCGCGAGCGTGCCGACGCGATGGTGAAGGGGACTGCGCGGGTGCAGGATGCGTTGTCGCCGGCGCAGGTCGATTTTTTGCGTCACGTGGAGCGCGGTGGACCGCTGCCGCCGGCATTGTTGCCGCTTGGGCCGATGGCGGTCCAGGCGCGGCGCGCGGCCGACCGCAGCTATGCGGTCGACATTACAACGCTGCCCGGCGGCGACCAATTCCTCGAAGCCACGCGCAAGGTGCGCATTGATCAAGCCGAGCGCACGCGGCAGCGCCTGGAACAGGAATTTGCGCGCGCGGGTGTGACGCTGTGCGCCGACCAGTCGGGGCAGGCGGCGATCAAGATGCGGAAGTTGCTGCCGGCTGGCTCTCGTTGAAGTCGTTGCCGAAACGACGGCCCGTCCGGTTCAACTTGCAAGCGTTGCCCCGTTCGCCATCGTGGCCCGAGACCTGGCAATGCGTGTACTACTCCGTCAACCAGGCGACCAGGGCCATGCGTCCCGCGCCCGGGTCGCGGCGATGGGAATGGAATCGTGCCGCGTCGGTGTGCGTGCACCAGTGGCCGCCTTCCACATCGGACACGCCCGCACGCGCGAGCCGCGCGCGCGCCAACCCCGGCAGGTCCGCCAGCCACTTGGCTTCGTGCAATGGCTTGAAGTAGGCAACCGCCGCGTCGTCTCCGCCGCAGAAGGTCGACCACACATCCGCGCCCACTTCAAAGGCTCGTGGTCCGATGGCCGGGCCGATCCACGCGACGATTTCCGATGCGGGAACACCCATCGCGGCCAGCGTGTTTTCCACGACGCCGCCCGCAAGCCCGCGCCATCCGGCATGTGCAACGGCCAGCACCGTGCCCGCGCGATCGGCGAGCATGATCGGCAGGCAGTCGGCGGTACGCACGGTCAGCACCGTTGCGGTCGCGTGGGTGACCGCGGCGTCGGCGGTGGGCGTGGCGACAGGCGTGGTCCCGATCGCGACCACGGCATTGCCATGCACCTGATGCAGCCACACCGGATCTGCCGGCAGCCATTCGCGCAGGCGGCGCCGGTTTTCGTTGATCGCGGCGATGTCGTCGGCCGGACCGGGCCGCGCCGACCCCACGTCAAAGGTCGCCGCCGCGCCTGCGGAAACGCCGCCATGGCGCGTGGTGAAGAACCCCCGCACCCGCGCGGGTCCTGCCCACGCTGGCACGATCCAGTCGAGCTGGCGCGCCGCAAGCAGATCAGCGAAGTCTGCGATCATCGCCGCGGTGCGCCTGCAGGTGGTGCGAAGGCAGAGCCTTTCCGGAATGCCATGATCACCCGGCTGCCAACGGCGTGCTCGCCACGCGCAGCGCATCGATCAGCGTGTGGAGGTCGGCAGGTGGTTGGCACGACCATTCCATGGCGTCGTGCGTGCCGGGATGGAGCAGCCCGAGTCGCTGCGCGTGCAGCGCCTGCCGCCCAAAAGCGAGCGCCGTAGCCGGCAGCGTGGGCGTGCGTCCACGCGTGGCGCGATAGGTCGGGTCGCCCACCAGGGGGTGGCCGATGGCCGTGAGATGCACCCGGATCTGATGCGTGCGGCCAGTCTCCAGCCGGCAGCGCAGCAGCGTGGCCATGCCGAATCGCTCGACCACTTCCACATGGGTGCGCGCCGGCTTGCCCGCAGTGACCACGGCCATCGACGTGCGCAGCACCGGATGTCGACCGATGGGCGCGTCGACGGTAGTGGCGCGCTTCAGGTCGCCGTGCACCACGGCCAGATATTCGCGCTTGACCGTGCGCGCGGCCAGTTGCCGGACGAGATCGGTCTGCGTCAAGACCGTCTTCGCCACGACCATCAACCCACTGGTGTCCTTGTCGAGCCGATGCACGATGCCGGCGCGCGGCAACGTAGCGAGTGCGGGCGCGTGGTGCAGCAGTGCGTTGAGCAGCGTGCCGGCGCGATTGCCGCTGCCCGGATGCACGACCAGCCCGGGCGGCTTGTTGACCACCAGCAGCGCATCGTCCTCGAACACGACGTTGATGGCGATGTCTTCCGGGCGATCGGGCAGCGGCTGCGCATTCTCGCCTTCGGTGACCACGACGGCTTCGCCGCCGTGCATGCGAAAGCGCGGCTCGAGGACGGTCTTGCCGTCGACGGCTACCTGCCCGGCCTCGATCCAGGCCTTGAGGCGGGTGCGGGAGTGCTGAGGCAGAAGGATGGCCAGCGTCTGGTCGAGCCGTTGCCGCGCCGCGCCCGCGGGGGCGGTGAAGGCGTGGCGGGATGGCACGGTGGACCCCGGCGGCTGGGACGGTGACGGCATGCGGTCGGCTATAATCGGGGGTCACGGAACGTCACGATGAAACGAAGCTTCCCCATGCCGTCATTTTTCCGCGCCGGATTTGCCGTCGCGTGCACTGCGCTGATGCTTGCCAGCTGCGGGTTCCTGCCCGAGGTCAAGGAAGAGACCGCCGGCTGGTCCGCCGACCGCCTGTACAAGGCTGCGCACGACACGATGCTCGAGGGCAATTATATACGGTCGATCAAGCTCTTCGATCAGCTCGAGGCGCGCTTCCCGTATGGCCGCTACGCGCAGCAGGCCATCCTCGAGTCGGCCTACGCCAACTGGCGCGGCAACGAACAGGCTGCGGCCATTGCCGCCACCGAGCGCTTCATCCGCACGTACCCCAACCATCCCAACGTCGATTACGCGTACTACCTCAAGGGCCTCGTCCACTTCCGCGAGGATCAGGGCATCCTGGGCTACGTCTACGAACTCGATCTCGCCGAGCGGGATCCCAAGGAAATGCGCGCGTCGTTCGGGGCGTTCAAGGAGCTGACCACGCGTTTTCCCGACAGCCAGTATTATCAGGACTCGATCGCGCGGATGAGCTACCTCAACAACGCGATGTCCACTTACGAGGTCAACGTTGCGCGCTACTACTACCGGCGCGGCGCGTACGTCGCCGCGGCCAATCGGGCGCAGGCATCGCTGATCAATTTCCCGCGGACCACGGCCAACGAGGCGGCGCTTGATATCCTGAAGAACAGCTACGAGAAGCTCGGCCTCGAGCAGCTTGCCACCGATTCGAAGCAAATCCTCGCCAAGACCTACCCCGAAAGCAAGTATGTCGTCGGTGGCGGGGATATACCGTGGTGGAATTTCTGGGAGCGCAACGCGGAACGCCGCCAGGAGAGTTACGGCGTCACGCCCACCCGGCAGCTCGCTACCAAGCCCTGGTGGCAGTTCTGGGATTGACGCGGCGCTGACACACCGCCGGGCTACGCCACGCCCGCTTCTGCAGCCACCCGCAATTCCCGCAGAAACGTCACCGCTTCGTCGGCCTCGCGGGTGCGCCGCATGGGCGGCAGGCTTTGCCAGATGCGCTTGCCATAGGGCTTGTCGGTCAGCCGTGGATCGCAGATCGCCAGCACGCCGCGGTCGGTTTCCGTGCGGATCAGGCGCCCCGCGCCCTGCTTCAGGCTGATGGCCGCCTGTGGCAGTTGCCATGCCATGAACGGATTGCCCCCTTCGGCCTTCAACCGGTCGAGGCGCGCGGCCAGCAGCGGATCGTCGGGCGGCGCAAACGGCAGCTTGTCGATCACCACCAGCGACAGCGCGTCGCCCGGCACGTCGACGCCTTCCCAGAAGCTGGCGCTGCCCAGCAGCACCGCGTTGCCCAGTTCGCGAAAGCGCACCAGCAATTCCGAGCGCGACCCCTCGCCCTGAACCAGCAATGGAAACGCATGTCCCTCGCGGGCAAAGGCTTCCACCAGGCGTTCGCGGGCGCGGGCCAGGGCGCGCAGCGACGTGAAAAGCATGAACGCCCGTCCACCGCTGGCTTCGAGCAACGGCAGCGCCGCATCGACCACGGCGTCGGTATGTTCCTGCGAATTGGGGGCCGGCAGGTTGCGGGGCACATAGAGAAGCCCCTGCTCCGGATAGTCGAACGGGCTGTCCCATGCGCCGGTCTGCGCGGCATCGAGACCCATCTGGCCGGTGTAGTGCGAAAAATCGCGCCCGACGGCGAGCGTGGCGGAGGTGAAGATCCAGGCACGCGCCGTGGTCTCGACCTGGCGCCGGAAGAGGGGTGCGATCGATAGCGGTGAAGCCTGCAACTGGAAACCGTTGGTCGTGATGTCGATCCAGCGTATCCATTCCTGCGGCGGCTGGCCGTCATCGCTTTCCACGGCGCCGCCGTCGCGCCAGCGGGCGACCTGCCGGGCGGAGTGTTCCGCGCGGCGCGCCACCAGTGCCAGCTCTTCGCCGCGTTCCGCAAAGTGGCCGAGTTCCGTCGCCAGCCGGTCGAGCGTCGCGGCCAGTCCATCCAGCGCTTCGCGGAAATCGGGGCGTTGCGCCATGGCGTCACGCGCGATCTTGCCAGGAAGGTCGCCCGCGGCGAGGCGCACCTTGCGCACCGCGGGACCCAGCTCCGCGGCCGAATCGGGCAGGCCGGGCACATCGCGGGCGGTGGTGCGCGCCGCAATCTCGGCGTCACGCGCCAGTTCGGCCAGCTGTCCGGCGCCCACCTGTTCGCCGAAGAACAGCGTCGCCGTGTCGGGCAACTGGTGCGCCTCGTCCAGGATCACCGTGTTGCAATTGGGCAGCAGTTCCGACACGCCTTCGTCGCGCAGCACGATGTCGGCGAAGAACAGGTGGTGATTGACGACCACGACATCGGCTTCGAGCGCTTCCTTGCGTGCCTTCAGCACGAAGCAGTCGCCGTGGTACGCGCAGTTCTGGCCGAGGCAGTTGTCGCGCGTGGACGTGACGAGCGGCCAGATCGACGCGTGTTCGGGCACGTCGGCCAGTTCGGCGCGATCGCCGCGCTGGCTCGCCCGCGCGAAGGCGACGATCTTGGGCAGGTAGCGTCCATCGTCGCGCGATGGCAGTCGGTCCTCGTGCGATGCGCGTTCGAGATGGTGATGGCAGACGTAGTTGCTGCGCCCCTTCAGTAGCGCTACCGTGACCGGGACCGCGAGCGCGTCGCGCACCATCGGCAGGTCGCGCTCGAATAGCTGATCCTGCAATGTCTTGGTGCCAGTGGACACGATGACCTTGCCGCCGTACAGCAGCGCCGGGACGAGGTACGCGAATGTCTTGCCGGTGCCGGTGCCCGCTTCGGCCACGAGCTGGCTGCGGTCGGTAATGGCGCGGGCAATGGACTGCGCCATGGCGAGCTGCTGCGGCCGAAAACGAAATCCCGGGAGCGCATGCGCCAGCGTGCCGCCGTCGTTGAAGATGGCGGCCAGCGCATCGTCCTGCACGGACGCGCCAACATCGACCGGCGCGTTGTCGGCAGGCGGCCCCGGTGCGGCGGCGGCCGGATCCGGTGGCAAGCGCGCGTTCAGTTGGGCTTGGCCCTGGGCTTGGCTACGGCCTTGCCTTTGCCCGACGATGCAGCGGCCCGCACGGCCGCGCCTGCACTGTCCGGTGCCGTGTCAAATCCGAGCCGCACGCCCTCAATGCGATAGCTCAATTCATCGTAGATCTTGTTGACACGATCCTGATAGAAGTCATCGGCCTCGCCGGCATTCCAGCGCAGGCTGGCCATCGAGTCGAGCCAGAATTGCTGCAGCGAGCGCAGGTTGTCGATGGCCTCGCGCCATGGCGTGGCCTCCTTCAACGCGGCCTGGTAGGGGCGGGTGATGTTGATCTTCTGCTTTTCCACGCAGTATTCGCTCTTGGCGCCGTTGACGCCTTCCTGCGCTTTTTGATAGCCGAATTCAATGATTTCGATGCCCTTGACGTGCCGGCACATCGTGTAGAGGTGGGTGACTGCATCAAGGTAGCAGTCGAGCCCCGTGTCGTCGTTGTTGGGGCAGATATAGGGGCTGCCGGGCTGGAATTTCTGGGCAGCGGCTGCGGGTACGCCACCCCCAATGGCGAGAGTGGCCAGCGAAGCGACGACAATCAAGAGGCGGAGGAGCATGGCAAGTCCCGCTGGGAAGACAGTCAAGTCGCCAATGCTACCGCGCGCGGAGGGGCTGCGGGAAGTCGGACGAACGAAGTAGCGCGGCCGGTGCCGCACCGCCCCTAGATCGTGACGCCGCCGGATACCTCGATCACCGCGCCATTGATATAGGACGCTTCGTCGGAGGCCAGCCATGCGTAGGCATTGGCAATTTCCTCGGGCTGGCCAAGGCGACCCATCGGCACCTTGTCCTCGATCATCTTCAGCACTTTTTCGGGCATGGCCGCGAGAATCGGCGTTTCGATGTAGCCCGGACAGATCGCATTGGCGCGGATGCCTTTGCTGCCCAACTCGCGTGCCCAGGTCTTGACCATGCCGATCACCGCGAATTTGGTGGCGGCGTAGTTGGTCTGGCCAAAATTGCCGTAGATGCCGACGATCGACGAGGCGTTGAGGATGCATCCCGAGTTCTGCGCCAGCATGATGTCGACGACCGCCTTGGTGCAGTTGTAGACACCCTTCAGGTTGACCTCGATCACGCGGTCGAACTGGTCCTCGCTCATCTTCTTGAATTGCGCGTCCTGCACGATGCCGGCGTTATTGACCAGCGTGTCGACGCGGCCCCACTTTGCCATCACGCCTTCGACCATTCTGGCGATGCTTTCCTTGTCGGTCACGTCCACGCGGAAGCCTACGGCCTCACCACCTGCGGCCTTGATCAGCTCGACCGTGGACGCCACGGCGACGTCGTTGATGTCGCAAACGACAACCTTGGCGCCTTCCCGGGCGAACTTGAGTGCGGTGGCCTGGCCGATGCCTTGGGCCGCGCCGGTGATGATCGAGACTTTCCCCAGAAGACGCATGACTTTTCCTTTGTGATGCCTCTAGCCGCCGTGCCGAAGGTCCCGACGCGGGCTAAACCGGAAGACTATAGCCCGAAATGGTGCGTTGCACAAGGTCGGTGCCAATTTGTCGCAGGACCACAGGTTAGCAACCACTTGCATTAAAAATAAAGCTAACAATCAATGTGTTATGAAAACATCAATCGCGCGAGCCCGGGCTTAGCTGTCCCTCGGTCAGGTCATGCGGCGCCGATGGATGCTGCGGAACGGAATAGGCACGCCTCAGGGGTGTTGGCGCCAGCCTGACGCACCGGGCGGATTCAGGCCTGAGGCAGCCAATGCTCGATCGTGAGTTCGAGTGTGGCGTTTCCTTGCCATTCGTTGATGTCGGGCCGGAACGCGGCCCGGATGCGGGGCGGCAGGTCGCCCGCGTACTGGAACAGGATCGCCTCGAAGCGCTCGCCGGCGCGTTCCAGCGTGAGTCGAAGGTGCTTGCCGCCGACCACCCGGCGGGCCCTGACGTCGAAGATATCGTCGAATACCGGCGCGGGCAGGCCCTGGCCCCAGACGCGCTCCCGGAGCGATTGGGCCAGGTCGAACGTGAGCTCGCCCGGTCCCAGCGCGCCGTCGCTGTCACAATGCGCGGCAGTCGGCAACCCGCCCAGCAGTTCGCGGACCACCGCCTCGAAAGTGGTCGTGAAGCGGGGCAGGTCGGGCTCGGCAATGGTAAGCCCCGCCGCGAATGCATGGCCCCCGAACCGCATGATGACGCCCGGGACGCGTTTGGACACGAGGTCGAGCGCATCGCGCAGGTGCAATCCGGCAATCGACCGGCCCGAACCTTTGAGTTCGCCGTTGGTGCCGCGCGCAAATACGAGGGCGGGGCGGTGGAATCGATCCTTGAGGCGCGACGCCACGATGCCAACCACGCCCTGGTGCCATTCGGCGCGAAAGAGGCACAGCGTGCAGCGCCCGGCGAGGTCGGTGGCCTCCGCCAGCGCGTCGAGGTCGGCCAGCGCTTCGTCCTGCATCACGGCCTCCACCGCGCGGCGTTCGCGGTTCAGTTTGTCGAGCGCATCGGCCAACGGCCGCGCCTCGTCATCGGTTTTCGCGAGCAGGCAGCGAATACCGAGTGCCATGTCGGCAAGACGCCCCGCCGCATTGAGACGGGGTCCGGCGACAAAGCCCAGGTCGAATGCGGTGGCGCGGCGCGGATCGCGTCCCGCGGCGGCGAACAGCGCATTGACGCCGGGTTGCGCACGGCCGGCGCGGATGCGCGCCAGGCCCTGCTCGACGAACACACGATTGGTTTGGTCAAGCCGCACGACGTCGGCGACGGTGCCCAGGGCCACCAGGTCGATCAGATCGGCGAGATTGGGTTCAGCGCGCGTGGCGAACCCGCCGTCGGCGCGCAATCGTGCGCGCAACGCGAACAGGACGTAGAACAGCACGCCCACGCCGGCAATGTGCTTGCTTGGAAAGGTGCAGCCGGGCTGATTCGGATTGACGATGATCGCGGCCGCCGGCAGCGTGTCCCCCGGCAGGTGGTGGTCGGTGATCAATACGTCGATGCCCAGGGCATGGGCCGCGGCCACGCCGTCCACGCTGGCAATGCCGTTATCCACGGTCACCAGCAATGCCGGTTCGCGCGTGGCCGCCAGCGCGACGATCTCGGGCGTCAGGCCGTAGCCGTATTCGAAGCGATTGGGCACGATGAAATCGACGCGTGCGCCCATCGCGGCTAGTCCGCGCATGGCGAGGGCGCACGCGGTGGCACCATCGGCGTCGTAATCGGCCACGATCAGGATGCGTTCCTGCCGTGCGATCGCTGCGGCCAGTCGCTGCGCCGCGGCGTCGATGCCCATCATCATCGTGAATGGAGGCAGCGCCGCAAACGTATGATCAAGTTCGCCGGCGGTCGCGATGCCGCGCGCCGCGTAGACGCGCGCCAGCACCGGCGACAGGCCCGCCAATTCAAGTTGCGCCTTCGCGGCACCCGGCGGCCGGCGCACGATGGGCTTGATCATTGCGGGTCCGGGACGGTCGGCATTACGAAGGTCGATGCGCGCGACCACGGCCGCCAGCGCGTCCACCAGGCCCGTGCCCGCGGCGTCCAGACAAAGGTGCCACGGTTGCCGTCCGCGACCACGGTGAGTGCATCGAGCACGCCGTGATCGAGCGCGGTGAGTGCGGGGAGCAGCCACGCGGACAGCGTGCCGTCGAGATCGGCTGCCGCGCGCAATTCCGGCAGGATCACGACGGCGTCCGCTGCGCTTGGCAACTGCGCAAAATTCGTCGGCGGTTCCTTCACGCTTGCCGGGCCAGGCGCGGCGAGACCGCGCGCCAGGTCGCCTGCACGCCCCGTCGGCGCGAACCAGTTCGTGGATGCATTGCCGCTGACAACGCGCGCGGGGCCTGCATCGGCAATCCAGATCGCGGTGACGGCCCATTGCCCGGCACGTTCGCGCGCGCCATTGCGCGGGTCGTCGTGCAGCAGCATCTGCATTTCCGACAGCCATCGCTTCCATTGTCCCGCCTGCGCGCCACGCGGCAGGTGCGCATGAATGGCACCATGGACCTGCGCCAGCGACGTCGTCTGCGGTGGCGCGAGGCCCCCAAGCCGCACGAACCAGGTGTCGGGGCGAGGTGCCATGAATTCCAGTCCATCGCGCGCAAAGTGATTGTTCAGCCGCGCAATGAACGCCGCCGCATCGGCATCGGACAGGTCGTCCACGCGGCCGCCAAGCAGCACATCGTCGCGACCGGCAATCAGCGCGACAGGATCCGCCCGCGCGATCGCTCCGCTGTCGACGTCGAGGCCCGCGCCGCGCGCCGCCAACGGTGCGACGGGGGTCGCCGGTGGCAATTGCGCCGCCGCCAGCAGCACGGCTTCGGTGCCGGCGACAACGAAGAGCGGTGGCGGCGAGCGTTGCGCCAGCGCCGCCAGGCCGGGCGAGGCGGCAAGCGTTGCCGGCGGCAGGGACAGCATTGAGGGCAGGACGAGCGTGAGCAGCATGGCGTCGTGATGTCGACGCGGGCATGGCGCCGCGTTCGGGAACCTTGCGGCGGTAGACGAGTCTAGCATGCGATAATTCAAATCTTCATTGCGCGACCGTCGTCGTCATCCTCAAGCCCCATGCCTCTGCGCACGCCGTTCTGCCTGGTTGTTTGCGTCCTGCCCGCGTGCCTTGGCGCATCGTCCCAGACCCCATGACGCCCTACGAACTGGCGATCGGGTTGCGCTATACGCGGGCCCGCAAGGGCTCGGGTCGTAACTCCTTCATCTCGTTCATCTCGCTCATTTCCATGGCGGGCATCGCGCTGGGCGTCGCGGCGCTGATCGTCGTGCTGTCGGTGATGAACGGATTCCAGCAAGAACTGCGCAACCGCATTCTCGCCGTTGCATCGCACATCGAAATTCGGGGCCTGCCGCAGCTCACCAATTGGGAGCAGATCGCGGCCGTCGCGAAGCAGGAGCCGCGCGTGCAAGCGGCGGCACCCTATGTGCTGGGGCAGGCGATGCTGGCCGCCGGCGACGTGAATCGAGGCGCGCTGGTCCGCGGGATTGATCCCGCGCGCGAAGACACCGTTGCCGACATCGGCCGCCACATGCGCCAAGGCGCGCTCGCCGACTTGAAGCCCGGCGAATACGGCATCGTGCTCGGCGCCGAACTGGCGCGCGCGCTCAACGTGCTGCCTGGCGATGCCGTGGTCGTGATCACGCCGCAAGGCAGCGTCACGCCTGCCGGCACGCTGCCGCGCCTCAAGAGTTTCAAGGTCACCGGCATCTTCGAAGTGGGCATGTTCGAATTCGACAGTGGCCTGGCGCTCATCAATATCGAGGATGCGCAGCGCCTCTATCGGATGGATGGCGTGTCCGGCGTGCGCCTGAAGCTCGACGACCTCTTCGCCGCGCCGGAGGTGGCGCGCGACCTGTGGCAGAAGATGCCGGTATCGGCCGAGGTGCGCGACTGGACGCGCAACCATGCCAATTTCTTTCGCGCCGTGCAGATCGAGAAGCGGGTGATGTTCATCATCCTCACGCTGATCGTGGCGGTAGCCGCATTCAACATCGTCTCGGCGCAGGTGATGGTGGTCACGGACAAGCAGGCCGACATCGCGATCCTCCGCACCTTGGGCGCATCGCCGTCGTCGATCATGGCGATCTTCGTCGTGCAGGGCGCGCTGATCGGGATGATCGGCACCGCGCTCGGCGTCGTGTGCGGCGTGCTGCTCGCGCTCAATATCGGCGTCGTGGTGCCGGCGCTCGAACGCCTGCTCAATGTGCAGTTCCTCGACAAGTCGGTCTACTACATCAGCGACCTGCCTTCCGACCTGCAGCGCGGCGACATCACTACCATCGCCGGCATCGCGCTGTTCCTGGCGCTGATCGCGACGCTGTACCCGGCGTGGCGGGCGGCGCGCGTGAATCCCGCCGAGGCGCTGCGCTATGAGTGACGCAACGCCGGTCCTGGCCTGTCGCGGACTTGCCAAGACCTACACCAGCGGCCCGAACGACGTGGTGGTGCTGCAAGGTGTGGACTTCGCGGTGCAACCCGGCGAGCGGGTGGCCATCGTCGGCTCGTCGGGTTCCGGCAAGAGCACGTTGCTGCACCTGCTGGGCGGGCTCGACGTGCCCACGGCCGGCGAAGTCAGCGTTGAAGGGGTCAATTTCGCCACGCTGTCCGAAGCCGCGCGTGGCCAGGTGCGCAACCGCGCGCTGGGGTTCATCTACCAGTTTCATCATCTGCTGCCCGAGTTCAGCGCGGTGGAGAACGCGGCGATGCCGCTCGTCATCCGGCGCATGCCGCCGCGCGAAGCCCATGCGCAGGCGGCGGCGATGCTGGAACGTGTCGGTCTCGGGCACCGCCTCAAGCATCGTCCCGGCGAGTTGTCCGGTGGCGAGCGCCAGCGGGTGGCGCTGGCGCGCGCGCTTGTCACCAAGCCGCGTTGCGTACTGGCCGACGAACCCACCGGCAATCTCGATCGCAAGACGGCCGCCGGCGTATTCGACCAGATGCTGGCGCTCAATGCCGGCGAGGGCACGGCACTCGTGATCGTCACGCATGACCAGGAATTGGCGGCGCGCGCGGATCGCACCCTGCACCTGGTGGATGGTCACCTGGCATAGCGGCGGTTCGGTTCCGCAAGTCGAGGCTGCAGCCTCGCGGGTTCAAGGCGCAATCATCCATGCGAGGCCAAAGCCTCGCCTGCATTGCCTTGCCGTACCTCGCCGATCAGTCCCCGACTGCGCGCAACGGCTTTGCATCCAGCAGACCGGCCTGCCGCGCGAGCCGCGCCAGTTCGGCGCGCTCCGCATCGTCCACGCCAAGCTGCGGCGCGCGCACGGTGGCGTGGGCGATCAGCCCCTGCAGCTTCAGCACTTCCTTCATCCGCGGCCGGTAGTCGCGGATCGGCGCGCGCCAGCCGTAGCGGGCAAGGGGACCCAGCCGGTCCCAGATGGCGAAGGCGCCGGCAAAGTCCTTTGCCTTGACCATCTTTTGCATCGTGATGAGTTCGGCCGTGGCGGTGGCGGCAAAGCCGATCAGCGCACCGTCGCACCCCATCACCATGGCCTCGCAGATGAACGTGTCGCTGCCGGTCATGATGCCCAGCTTGCGCGGCAGCGTTCGCGCCGTCGCAATCGTCTCGACGGTCTTGGGCGTGTCGAACGACGCTTCCTTGAGGCCGATGATCTGCGGGATGCTGGCGAGCTTGGCCAGGGTGTCGGGTGGAAAATCGGGGCCGAAGGCCCTGGGAAACTGGAACGCGATCAGCGGCAGATCCACGCCGTCGGCAATGGCCTTGTGATACGCGTAGATCATCTCGGTGGGCACCGGATTGCCGAGAAACGTGGGGAAGGGCGGGAACACCGCGAGCGCTTCCGCGCCTGCAGCTTTCAATTCGCAGCCCCACCGCACCGCGCCCCGGGTCGAGCCGCTGATGAGGCCTGACACCAGCGGCACCGCGCCGGCGATCACGTCCTTGCAAACACGCAACACTTCGAGTTGCTCGTCGTGGTCGAGCGCCGGGCCTTCGCTGGCGTCCATGTTCATCGCGATGGCCGTAGGCCGTTGCGCGGCGATCCAGCGAATATAGGAGCGCAGCGATGTCCAGTCGATGCTGGCATCCGGCAGCATCGGCAGCACGGGCGCGGCAACGATTCCTTCGAGCACGAATGCAGTCATGGCGGAACTCCCGGGGGCAAGGTGACGGCGGCGCCATGCAACACGCCACGCGCGAGGAAAATGTCGGTGATGCTTTCGGCGGCCGCGACGAATGCCGGCAGGCGGCGGGCGTCGAGGCCGCGCGGACGCGCCATCTCGATGTCCATGACCTTCTCGATCCGGCCGGGACGCGGGGACATCACGACCACGCGGTCGGCCAGCAGCACCGCCTCGTCGATCGAATGGGTGATGAACAGCACCGTCTTGCGCGAAGCGAGCCACAGCGCCTCGAGGTCGAGACGCATCTGCTCGCGCGTCAGCGCATCGAGCGCGCCGAAGGGCTCATCCATCAGCAGCAGCGGCGCATCGTGTATCAGCGCGCGCGCAATGGCCACGCGCTGGCGCATGCCGCCGGAGAGTTCGTGCGGATAGCGGTCCGCAAAATCGCGCAGCCCCACCTGCTGCAGCAGGCCCAACGCGCGCTCGCGCCAGATGCGCGGATCCTTGCCGCGCAACTCCACCTGCACGAGCACGTTGTCGAGCGCGCTGCGCCAGTCGAGCAACACCGGGCTCTGGAACACGATGCCCAGTTCCGTCTGCGGGCGGTCGACCACCCGGCCGCCGACGCGCACGGTGCCGGTCGTCGGCAGGTGCAATCCCGCGACCAGCCGCAGCAGCGTGCTCTTGCCGCAGCCGGAGGGTCCGACAATGGCGAGAAACTCGCCTTCGCGGATGGCGAGGTCGATGTGTTCGAGCGCGTGGGTTTCACGCCCGTTGCGCCGGTACGTCTTGGCGACCTTCGCGATGTCGACATAGGCCGGCGCTGCGGCGTCCGTCGGCACTATTGCGGCACGAATTCGTTCGTGTGAAATGTGGTCCAGGACTTGTCGGTGGAAAGATCGCGATAGTTCTTGAGGATCGCCAGCGTCTGATCCCAATCGGCCTGCGCGCCCATGCCGATCCGGCCCTTTGAATTCTTCGAATCGAGAAGCTCGATGTCGACCATCAGCTGGTCCAGCGTGGACTGGCGGTTGATGTCCGGCTTCACCTTCATCGCGGCATCGACTGCGGCGCCTGGATTTTTCTTGGCTTCCTCCCATGACTTTACCGTGGCGCGCACAAAGCGCTTCACGAGGTCGGGATTCTTCTTGATCGTGTCGCCAGACGTGAGGATGGTCATGCCGACGATGTTGGCGCCCCAGTCGGCATAGCGCATCGCGGATGGATTGCCGCCCTTGTACTTGATCAGAAAGTACTGATCGTCCGCGCCGCCCAGCAGCGCGTCGGTCTTCTTCTCGAGCACGGTGACCACCTTGGCAGCCGGGTCAACCTGCACCATGCCGATCTTCGTGCAGTCGACGCTGTTGGCCTTGCACACGGCCTGCAGCAGCGAGCCGAGCGGGTCGCCGGCGGACACTGCCACCTTCTTGCCTTCGAGGTCCTTCGGCGTCTTGATGCCCGCCTCGGTCAGCGAAACCACGGAGAAGCCGGTGGTATTGAGCAGCGACATCACGCTCTTGACGTCGGCGCCCTTGGCCGCCGTCAGGATCAGCGACGAGGAGTCGGCCAGCCCGAAGGTGTCCGAACCGGCCGCGACCACCTGCACCGTATTGGCGGAGCCGCGGCCTTCGTTGATCGTGAGATCGATGCCTTCGGCCGCGTAGTAGCCCTTTTCCTTGCCATAGTAGAACGGCACGTGCAGGCCGCCCAGGTACCAGTTGAGGCGCAGCGATACCTTGTCCTGCGCGTGGGCAAGCGGTGCGGCGCCGAGGACAAACAGGGCACAGATAGTGGCGATGCGGGCAAGCTTCATTGCTTTCTCCTCCGAGAGTGGCCCGCGGGGTCGGCGGGTCCGGTGTACTTCAAAGCGTGGCGTCGCGGGTCTGCGCCTGTTGCGACACGTGCCAGGGAATGGCCAGTCTTTCGATGATCTCGACGGCGTAATAGACGACAAGTCCGATGAGCGACAGCACGACGATGGTGGCGAATACCATCGGCGTGTCGAGCTGTCCGTTGTACTGCAGCAGCAGGTAGCCGAGGCCCCGGTCGGAGGCCACGAATTCGGCCACCACGGCGGCAGTGGCGGCAAGCGCGGCGCCAACCTTCAGGCCGGTGAAGATGTGCGGCAGCGCCTGGGGCAGGCTGATCTTGAAGAACATCCGCAGCTTGCTGGCGCCGGTGGTGCGGGCGAAGTCCATGACATCATGATCGGCACTCTTGAAACCAGCGATGCTCGACACCACGATCGGGAAGAACGACAGCAGGAACACCAGCAACAGTTTGGGGGTGAAGCCGAAGCCGAACCAGATGATGAAGAGCGGCGCGACCGCGATCTTGGGGATGATCTGCAGGAACACGATCACCGGATAGACCGCCTGCTCCATGAAGCGCGAGTACGCGACTGCCAGCGCCAGCGGAATGCTGACGACGACCGCCAGCGCGTAGCCGGCGAGAATTTCCTGCGTCGTGACCCACGCTGCGCCGGCGATCACGTCGTGGCGCTTCCAGAACTCGGTCCACACTTTCGACGGCGGCGGCAGCAGGTATTCCTTGATGCCGGTGAGTCGCACGGCGAGTTCCCAGCCTACGAACAACAGCACGAAGATGGCCAGCGCGCCGCTGCGCCGGCGCATCCACGCGGCGACGGTGCCTGGTCGGGCGAGGGTATCACTCATCGCCACGGCGGCGGTGCCTGCGGCAGGTCCCACGTGCCGTACTCGGCGGGCTCATTGATCTCGATGACTTCGAGATCGTCCGCGCGCGCAATCACGTTGTGCGGGACGCCGGCGGGTTGCGACAACCCGTCGCCGGCGTGCAGCGTCACGTCACCTTCGACGCCGGCGAAGCGGAACGTGAGCCAACCGTGCAGCACGTAGACGTAATGCGCCGTCATGTCGTGCCAGTGCCAGCCCGTGGGTGCGGGCAGGGGCTTCAGCGAACGGATGTGCTTGATGCCGATGCGCCCGCCGGTGGCACCGGCCAGACCCAGATCGCGGTACTCGACATCGTCGCGCAGGCCTTCGCGATCCCAGCGCGCGGTGGCGGCGCTTTGGCGGGCAAATGCGGTGAGGCCCTGCGCGAGTTCGCGCGGACCCGAATAACGGGGAAGAGCGTCAGACGGCATGGGCCAACTCGTGGGTGGGTTGAGAAGCGTTCGTCGGCGTACTGCGTCGATGATGCTCGCGCACCGGCCAGCAATCGGTCACTTCGGCGGCGGCAGCGAGCACATCGTGGATCAGTTCGGCGCGACGGCGAGCGGTCAGGCGGGCAAGCGGACCTGCCACGCTTACAGTGGCTACGACTGGCGATCCGGAGGCGCGCGATGCGTGGACGGCAGCGGCCAGCGCAGCGACGCCGGGCTCGCCCTCGTCGACCGCTTCGCCATACCCGCGCTTGCGCGTTGCGCGCAGGTGCTGGCGCATCGCGGTGAGCGAGCGCGCCGCACGATGCCCGAGAGGGCCGTCGTGGTCAAAACCGACTTGCGCCACGATCGCCAGTGCCCGCGCCTCCGGCAGCGATGCCAGCCAGACCTTGCCGACCGCCGTGGCATGCAGCACGACGTCGCGGCCGGCGTGGGCGTCGTAGCGCAGGCCTGACAGCGTGCCTTGTGCGTTGGCGACCCACGTCATGGTGTCGCCCTCGACGACCGCGAGGCGCGCCAGCTCGCCGGAGCGCGTGGCCAGGCGATCCAGCACCGGCTGGCACACTTCCTCGATGCGCGTGCCCGCGAGTTGGCGGAAACCGAGCGCGGCGAGTTTCAGCGTCAGCGTGTAGTGCGTGGTGGCGGCAACCTGCCGGACGAAGCCATGCGCGGCCAGGCCGGCCAGCAGGCGATGGGTTGCGCTTTTGGGAATGCGCAGCCGCGCGCCGATCACCGACAGCGCCAGGCCTTCCGGCGCATCGGCCAGCAGTTCGAGGATGTCGAGCGTGCGTTGGGCGGGTGGATACATCGAGCGGAGCGGCAGGCCAACATGGAACAATGTTCCACATTAGGTTGGACCTCGCCGGCCCGTCAAGCTGCACTGCAATGTAGATGCGTTCGCAATCCGCTCGGCCCATCACGCACCGCAGCAGGCGGCGCCTGCGCCGGTCCACTCGCCGCGTTCGATGCCGCGAGGTACAGGCGACAAGGACGCAGCGCGCAACGACCAACGCCAGGCAAGCGGCCTAATATTCGATTGGAACGGGATCGATTGCCCGCCACAGATACCACGTGGCGACGCTGCGATACGGCGCCCAGCGCACGCCGAATTCGCGCAGCACCTTCGGCGTCATCCGCACGCCATCGTGGTAATGCATCGCCACGCCCTTCTGCAAGCCGATGTCGTCGACGGGGAAAACATCGGCGCGCATTTCGTGAAAGATGAGGAACATCTCCGCGGTCCAGCGGCCGATGCCTTTCACGTCCGTCAGCCGCTCGATCAGCGTCTCGTCGTCCAGCGCGGACCATGCCGAGGGTTCGAGCTCGCCGCTGGCGAAGTGCCGCGCAAGGTCCCGCATGTAGATCGCCTTGTTTTCCGAGAACCCGACCTTGCGCAATGTCGCCACGTGCATGCGGCTTACGCGCGCGGCGTCCAGAAATACCGGGGTGCCTTCACCGCGCGCGGCCACAACGAAACGAGTCCAGATGGAATCCGCGGCCTTCACCGAGATCTGCTGGCCGACAATAGCGCGCGCCAGCGTGGTGAAAGGATCGCCGCGGCGGACGAGGTGAATGCCCGGATGCGCTGCAATCAGCTTGCGCATCACCGGATCGCCGCCGCCAAGCGCGCGAGCGGCGGCATCCCAGTAGTCCGGCTTCATGCGCGCTGGATCAGGCTGCCGCGCGCAGGCGGGTGCGGCGTCGCCACGCCCAGACTGCATGGCACCGCCAGGTCAGGCGCACGACGATCCATCCGGTGGCGGCCAAGGTCAGTGCCAACAGCACGAGCCCCAGTGCCAGCGGCTTGCCCAACGCGGCCATCCAGTGGACCAGCGCCGGCGCGTAGTCCATGAAGCCCGTTGCCGGCGGCAGCGCCAGTTCGGTCACCGGCGTGGCACCCCGGACGAACAGGCTGCCATATTCATACGCAACGACGTACAGCGGGACGATGGTGAACGGATTCGTATAGAACGTGGTGATCACCGCGATCGGGAAATTGGCCCGCACCACGAGGCAAAGCAGGATGGCGGCGACCGCCTGCAGCGGGCCTGGGATCAGTCCGCAGAAAAGCCCCACCGCCACGGCCCGCGCGGCCGAGCGCCGGTTGACATGCCACAGGTCGGGGTCCGCCAGCGACGGCAGGTAGCGCTGCACCCAAGGATGCGACGTGATCCGGTCCACCGCCGGCTGGAGGCGGTGCGTCATCGTCTTGAAAAGTCGCCGTGGCATGAGGAACCCGTGAAATGGTACATTAGCAGGGTTTGTCTTTCAGGCAGTCCGGATGTTCCCTGCGCAGTGGAAATCGGGCGTGAAACGCAGGAATCCGGGTTCGGAATGCGCCCACGGGCCACTCCAGAAGCGGGTTTCGATCAGAGGTCGGCGCAACTGGCCTGACCTCCTGACCGCTCTGCGTGCGGCCGCCATCGCCATGCTGATCGCCCTAACGGCGTTGCCGCTGCCTGCGGCCGCCAAGGCGGACCCTGCCAAGGTCATCCGCGTCGCCATTCCCGCGGCGGAAGCGGGTTTCGACCCGGTGCGCATCTCCGACCAGTATTCCGCGATGGTCATCGAGGCGATCTATGAGCGCCTGCTCACTTACGATTACCTTGCCCGGCCCGCCAAACTCGTACCGATGGCCGCCGAGGCGCTCCCCGAGATCACCGACGACGGCCGGACCTACACGTTCCGGGTGCGTCGCGGCATCTACTTCACGCCGGACCCCGCGTTCAACGACACGCCGCGCGAGTTGGTCGCGCAGGACTTCGTCTACAGCATCATGCGTTTCGCCGACCCGGTCTACCGCGCACCCTACGGGTTCCTGATCGAAGGCAAGATCAAGGGCCTGGATGCATTGGCCGCGCGCGCTAAGCAATCGGGTCGCTTCGACTACGACGCGAAGTTGCCGGACCTCGAGGCCGTCGATCGCTACACGTTGCGCGTGCGCCTTGCCCGCACCGACTACAACTTTGCCTACGTGATGGCGCACACGTCCTTCAGCGTTGTCGCGCGCGAAATCATCGAAGCCTATGGCACGCAGTCGGACGCCCATCCCGTGGGTACCGGGGCCTACCTCCTGAAGGATTGGCAGCGCGCGTCCAAGATCGTCCTCGAGGCCAATCCTGGCTATCGCGGGTTCACCTGGGACTTCAAGGCGGACCCCGGCAGCAAGTGGGATGAGGGACTGGTGGCGGCCATGCAGGGCAAGTCGATGCCGCAGGTTGGCCGCGTCGAGATCAGCGTGATGGAGGAGGACCAGACGCGCTGGCTGGCTTTCAACCAGAAGCAGCTGGACATCCTCAATTTGCCCGCCACGTTTCGCGCGCAGGTCTTTGACGCGGACGATGCAATGAGGGCCCCATGGGTCGACGCGCAGGTCAGCGTTTTTTCCGAAGTCGAGCCGGAGATCATCTACGCGTTCTTCAACTTCCGCGATCCACTGGTCGGAGGCATGGCGCCGGAAAAGGTCGCGCTGCGCCGCGCCATCATCCTGGGTTACCGGGTGGAGGATGACATCAACATCATCCGCAAGCGGATGGCGGTGCCTGCGGAAATGCCGGTTCCGCGTGGCGTGGTGGGACACGATCCCGCCTATCGATCGCTCAACCAGCGAAATCCCGACCTTGCCAATCGACTGCTCGACCGTTTCGGCTACAAGAAGGGCGCGGATGGCTATCGCCGGCTGCCGGATGGCAAGCCGCTGGTGATCCGCTATGCCAGCAGCCAGACCGCCATCGAGCGCGAGCACAACGAGCTTTGGCAGAAATCGATGGAGGCGATCGGCATCCACATCGTGTTCGACATCGCCCCTTTTTCCGAGAACATCAAGGCCGCGCGCGCGTGCAAGCTGATGATGTGGGAATCCGCGTGGGGTGCCGACCTTCCGGACGGCGAGAACTTCATGCAGCTGCTCTACGGCCCCAATGCGGGCCAGAGCAACAACGGCTGCTATGAGTCGAAGGCATTCGACGCTTTCTACGTCAAGGCCACGCAAATGCCCGACTCGCCCGAGCGCAATCGCCTGTTCCTCGAGATGTCGCGGCAGATGGAAGTCGACGGCGTGTGGAGCCTGCATCTGTCACGGGAGCGCAAGGAGATGCTGCGGCCGTGGGTGCGCGGCTACAAGCGGCACCCCATCCTCGCCGCCGAGTGGGCGTATCTGGACGTGCAACCATGATGCGCCGCGCGCTTCTTGTCGTGGCGATCCTCGGCATCGGCAGCGCGCTTGCGGCCGAGCCGAAGAAGGTGGTTCGCGACGTGTTCCCGGTCGCCGAAACCGGCTTCGATCCGGCAGCGGCCAGCGATCTCTATTCCGCGGGCGTCCTGCAGGCGGTCTTCGAGCGACTCTACACGTACGACTATCTCGCGCGGCCGGCCAAGGTCGTGCCAATGCTCGCGGAGGACATGCCCGTCGTCACGGAGAACGGCAAGGTCTACACGATCAGAATCCGGCGCGGCGTGTACTTCGCGGCCGACCCGGTGTTCGGCGGCAAGCCACGCGAACTCACCGCCGAAGATTTCATCTACTCGATGAAGCGCGTGGTGGATCCCAAGGTGCGCTCGCCGTGGGCGTTCCTGATCGCCGGCAAGTTTGTCGGCCTCGACGAGGAGGCCGCAGCCGCGAAGAAATCCGGCCGCTTCGACTACGACAGGAAGATTGCCGGACTGGAAGCCGTGGACCGCTACACGCTGCGCTTCCGGCTCAAGGAAACAGACTACAACCTCAACTACGTACTGGCGCACGAGTCGACGTCGGCGGTCGCGCGCGAAGTGGTGACCAGGTACAGCGAGTCCGATGGCCGCGTGATGAGCAATCCGGTGGGCACCGGTCCATACAGGCTTGCGCAATGGGTGCGCAGTTCCAAGATCGTGCTCGAGGCCAATCCGGATTTTCGCGACATGAAGTGGGACTGGAAAGCGCAGGAGCCGGGCGACGAGGCGATCGTCGCGCAGATGAAGGGCCGCAAGATCCCGATCGTCGACCGCGTCGAGATCAGCGTGATGGAAGAGGACCAGGCGCGGTGGCTGGCGTTCCGCAACGGCGAGCTCGACCTGATGAACATGGAGGGGCCGCTTGCCCCCAACGCCATTCTCGACGGCAGGCTGCGCCCCGAGCTTGCAGCCAAGGGTGTGCGGCTGCAGCGCATCGTCGACCCTGAGATCAACTTCATCTACTGGAACATGCAGGATCCGGCCGTCGGCGGCTTTGCCACGGACAAGATCGCGCTGCGGCGCGCACTGGCGATGTCCTACAACGTCGACGAGGACATCCGGGTAATCCGCAACGGACAGGCGGTGGAGGCCACCACACCGATCCCGCCCGGCGTGGTCGGTCACTTTCCCGACTGGAAGCCCGGCATCAAGTACGACCCGGTCGGCGCCAATGCGTTGCTGGACCGGTTCGGCTACAAGCGCGGTGCCGACGGCTGGCGCTCGTTTCCGGACGGCAAGCCGCTGGTCATCCGCTACGCCTCGCGCCCCGATACGCTGGGTCGCCAGCAGGAAGAACTGGTGAAGAAATCCTACGAGGCCATCGGCGTGCGGATGGAGGGCCAGAAGGAAAAATTTCCCGAATTGCTGAAGCTCGAGAAGCAGTGCAAGCTTAAGAGCCGCACCGACGCCTGGATTGCCGACTATCCGGACGCCGACAATTTCATGCAACTCTGGTTCAGCCCCAACATTCGCCAGAGCAACAACGGTTGCGTGACCATTCCCGAGTACGATGCGCTCTACCGCAGGAGCATCCGGCTGCCGCCCGGTCCGGAGCGCCAGGCGCTCTACCGGGACATGATTCGCCTGCTCGAAGTGTATGCACCGATGCGGCTGACCGTAAGCCGTTACCGCAACCAGTTGATCCAGCCGCGTGTGCTGGGTTACAAGAAGCACCCGATCCTGGCGTCGACGTGGCAGTACCTGGACGTCGGCGCGCAACCCCGTTGATGGAGGAGAAGAGGCGCGGAGCCATCGGCAACCCCGGCGGTATCCCCAAGCCCTGAGGAGCAGTACCCCCGCGCCGCGGCCGATCGTTACCGCGATCGGCCGCGGGCCACGGGGCCCATGAACGCCGCGGTCCGCGCACCGGACCGTGCAACGACGCCAGCAACGGCACGCGTGATCCGCGGACCGGCATTACGCGAAGGAACGAAGCGCCATGTTGTCTTACATCATTCGCAGGATCTGGCAGATGCTGCCCACGTTGCTGGGTGTCGTGCTGCTTGTTTTCCTGCTGTTCAACTGGGTGGGGGGCGATCCGGCGTACGTCCTTGCCGGCAAGATTTCCAATCCCGAGCAGATCGAGAACATCAGGCGGCAGCTGGGCGTGGACCAGCCGTACTACGTGCAGCTCGGCATCTTCCTGAAGCAGATCGTCACGGCCGACTTCGGCGCATCGTGGAGCACCAACGAGAAGGTCTCGCACATCCTCGCCACCCGTCTCGGGCCCTCGCTCACCGTATTGGTGCCGCTGCTCTTCCTGGAGACCATCGTCGCCATCGCACTGGCGCTGGCCGTGGCCTATGTGCGCGGATCGCTCACCGACCGTATGGTGATGATCGTCTGCACCGTGGGCCTGTCGATCTCGATCCTCGTCTACATCATCGTGTTCCAGTACGTCTTCGCCTACAAGTTCGGGTGGTTCCCGGTGCAGGGCTGGGGCAACGGCTTCTGGGAGAACCTGACCAAGTTCAGCGTGCTGCCCATCATCATCCTGCTGGTGGTCAGCATCGCGCCCAACCTGCGGCTGTACCGCACGTTCGTACTCGACGAGATCAACCAGGACTACGTGCGCACCGCGCGCGCCAAGGGCGTGGGCGAGAATCGCATCATGTGGGTGCATGTGCTGCGCAATGCGTCCATCCCGATGATCACGCACGTGATGGCGGCGCTGCCGGGCCTGCTGATCGGGGCCTTCCTGGTCGAACGATTCTTCTCCATTCCCGGCATCGGGCGCGAGGTGATCCTCGCGGTCGAGCGCTCCGACTTCCCCGTCATCAAGGCGCTGACCGTGTATGTCGCGATCGCCACGATGGTGGTCAACCTGCTGGCCGACCTCATGTACAAAGCGGTCGATCCACGCGTGCAGCTTAAATGAGCGCGGCGGCCGAAAGGAGGCCCGAAGGGCGCGTCGCCGCGCGATTGCCGGCGGTCGACACGCGTTCGCTGCGCCATGCACGATTGCTCCAAGGAGACCGCAAGTGAGGTCGAACCTATGAACGACCTCACCTTGAAGCCCGCGCTCCCGCCGAAGCGCCGCGAGATTCCGCACACGGTGTCGCCCGGGCTGTGGACGCTTGCCTGGCGGCGCCTGCGCACCGACAGCGTTGCGATGGTGTGCCTCGCCATCGTCGCCGCGTTCGTGCTCATGATGGTGCTGTCCGGATTGAACCTCATCGCCAGCGATTGGGCGAAGGAGGTCGGCGTCAACTACGCGCCGCCTTCGTTCCTGAACTACGAACCGCCGCCTGCCGCACCGGCCACGCCCAATGTGCAGAATGCGGTGCCCGAGGCCGCGGTGCCGTCGGTCGCCACGCCCGGCAGTGCATTCAATTCCACCGTGGTCGATCCCATCGGTGGCGTGATGGCGGAACTGCAGGGAGGCGCGACGTCCACGCACCCCGCGCCAGCCGGGGAAAGTACGGTCGTCGATCCGCTCGCCGACGTCATGAAGGAAATCGAGGCACAGAAAAACCCGCCGGCGGCCGAAGGCAATTCGGTCGATCCGCTGGCCGATGTGATGAAGGAAATCCGGTCGGGCAAGGGCGCCGCGGCCGCGGCGGTGGACACCCGCCGCGCGACACTGCCCTTTGGCGCCGACAAGTGGGGCCGCGACGTGATCGCCAAGACCATCAAGGGCTCGGAGACGTCGATCTTCGTCGGGCTTGCAGCGGCGTTCGTAGCCACGCTGATCGGCACCTTCCTGGGCGCGCTGGCCGGCTACTACGGCGGCTGGGTCGACGACGCGCTCAACTGGTTCTACAACGTGTTCAGCTCCATTCCCTATCTGCTGCTGATCCTGGCGGTGGCCGCGGTGCTGCAGCAGAAGGGCACGCTGACCATTGTGCTGATCCTGGGTCTCACCGGCTGGACCGGCGCCTTCCGGCTGATCCGCGCGGAATACCTGAAGCACAAGGGCCGCGAGTACGTGCAGGCCGCCGATGCGATCGGTGCGTCGAACAGCCGCCGCATGTTCCGGCACATCTTCCCAAATGTCTCGCACGTGGTGCTGGTGCAAATGTCGATCCTGGTGGTTGCGTTCATCAAGTCCGAGGTGATCCTGTCGTTTCTGGGCTTCGGGGTGCCGGTGGATGTGGTGTCGTGGGGGTCAATGCTCAACGAAGCGCAAAACGAGTTGATCCTCGGCAAATGGTGGCAGCTTGCCGCGGCAGGCGGGACGATGGCCGTCCTGGTCACGGCGTTCTCGCTGTTCACGGATGCGCTGCGCGATGCGCTCGATCCCAAGCTGCGCGGAACCGGGAGCTGACACCATGGACACGCCAATCACATCCAACGAGCCTTTGCTCCAGGTGCGCAACCTGCGCGTCACCTTCCGGCTCGACAAGCATTCGAGCTTCGAGGCGGTCAAGGGCATCTCCTTCGACATCCCGAGAAATGCGACGGTGGCGCTGGTGGGCGAGTCGGGCTCCGGCAAATCGGTGACTTCGCTGGCCATCCTGGGCCTGCTGCCGCCGGAAAATTCCACCATTGCGGAGGGCAGCGAGATCGTCTACGACGGCCGCAATCTCGCGCGGCTTTCCGGCCGCGAATTGCAGAGCGTGCGTGGGGCGGATATCTCGATGATCTTCCAGGAGCCGATGACGTCGCTCAACCCGGTGTTCACCGTCGGCTTCCAGATCGAAGAAGTACTGCGCCTGCACATGGGCATGAGCGGCGCGCGGGCAAGGACACGCGCCGTCGAGTTGCTGGCGGAGGTGGGGATTCCCGAACCCGCGCGACGCATCGACATGTTCCCGTCGCAGTTGTCCGGCGGCCAGCAGCAGCGGGTGATGATCGCGATGGCGATCGCCTGCGAGCCCAAGTTGCTGATTGCGGACGAGCCGACCACGGCGCTCGATGTCACGATCCAGAAACAGATCCTCGAGCTGATCGCGCAGTTGCAGAAGAAGCACCGGATGTCGGTGCTGTTCATCACGCACGACCTGGCGGTGGTCGGCGAGATTGCCGATCACGTGATCGTGATGCGCAGCGGCGAGATTCGCGAGCACGGACCGGCGAAGCAGGTATTCGAATCGCCGCAAGATCCGTATACACGAGCGCTGCTCCAATGTAGGCCCCAGCTCGACCGGCGTCCGGCGCGATTGCCGGTGATCGAGGATTTCATGGCCGGCGATGCGCATCTCGCTATTCCCGAGCGCGCTCGCGGCTTGGTCGAAGGCGACGTGCCGGTGCTGCAGGTGCGCAATCTCGGCAAGAGCTTCTACTCGCGCGAGGGTCTCTTCGGCAGGCGTGAATTCAAGGCGGTGAAGAACGTGTCCTTCGACCTGCCGAAGGGCAAGACGCTCGGCCTCGTCGGCGAATCGGGTTCAGGCAAGACCACGGTGGGCCTGACCTTGATGCGGCTGCACCAGGCCACCACCGGCGAGGCGCTGTTCGAGGGCCGCGACATCCTCGCCATGTCGACCAAGGACTTCATCCCCTACAAGCGACGCATCCAGATCATCTTCCAGAATCCTTACGCGTCGCTCAATCCGCGCTTCATCGTCGGGCAGATCCTGACCGAGCCGATGGAAATCCACGGCATCGGCCATTCGGCGCAGGACCGCACCGACCTGGCCTTCGAGTTGCTGGACAAGGTGGGCTTGCCCGAAGCGTCGTTTTACAAGTATCCGCACGAATTCTCGGGCGGGCAGCGGCAGCGCATCGCGATTGCGCGGTCGCTGACCTTGAAGCCCGAGATCCTGATCTGCGACGAGTCGGTGTCGGCACTCGACGTGTCGGTGCAGGCGCAGGTGCTGAACCTGCTGCAGGACCTGCAGACGGAATTCGGACTCTCCTACATCTTCATTTCGCACGACCTGGCGGTGGTCAAGTACATCTCGGACCAGGTGATGGTGATGAATGAAGGCGAGATCGTCGAAATCGCCAACTCGGACGAGATCTACCGCAATCCGCGCGAACCCTATACGCAGCGGCTATTGGCATCTATCCCGAAGGGGTGGCAAGGCGGGCATGCGATCGCGCGAACGTAGGCGCGGCTGCCGCCTCGCCCACGGGAATGGATACGGAGGCGTCACAACGTGAACGCCATCTCCGACACCAGCGCGCCGGGCAGGCGCGTGCTCGCCAGCTGCCGCGACTGATAGGTGCCGGACTCCAGCGCGAGTTCGGTTTCCGTCGTCAGCGCCTCGAGATTGCTGCCCAGCATCCGGAACAGCGTGTCGTCGAAGCGCAGCACGTCGACGGGCGCGACCACCTTGCCGCCTTCGACCCAGAACGTGGCGAAGCGCGTCATGCCCGTCATCCGCGCGGCCGGACGGTCGGAGTAGTTGAGATACCAGAGATTGCCGATGGCGAGACCGGTGTCCAGCGCGGCCAGCGCGTCGTGCATGGCCAGTGTGCCGCCGGCCATCGCCAGTGCTTCCGGCATTTCGCCACCATTGGCGCCGTTTTGCGTGAGGCCGAATTCCAGCGATGTGCGCGGACTGACCAGCGACCCCACCAGTTCGCCACCGCGAATCAGCGGCACGTTGTGCGGCCGCGCGAAACCGTCGCCCTGGAACGCAGGTGCGACGCCGTTGGCGGTGTCCTCGGTCAACGTGACGCGTGCATCCAGCGACTGGCCCGAGCGCATCTTCGCCAGCGCGCTTTGCTGCGTAGCCAGCGCGCGGCCGGAAAAGCCGCCCCAGCAGAGCAGACCCGCGATCTCCTCCATCGCGGAGGGCGCGAGATACGCGCGATACCGTCCCGGCGCCAGCGTTCGCGGCGGCCGACTTATCAAGGCGAAGCGCGTGCGCGCATCATCCATTTTTTCCTGGAACGCGGCACGGTCCCAGCCGAAACCGGCATGACTCGTTTTCACCGCCTTGTCGGCGCGGTGGTACAGGCTCCATTGAAGATTGAACGTGGTGGTCTCGTGCCAGTTGCGCTGTCCTTCCGAGTTGGCAAAACCGCGCCAAACGGGTCCGGCGGCGTAGATGCCCACGAGATCGAGGTCGCCCGCGGCGCCCAGAACATCGTCGATCACTTCCGCTGAGGCAGTCAGCGGCGTGCTGCGGATATCACGGGAGGAATGCACCTCGCTGGGCAGCAGCAGCAGCGGATCGTCCGCGAGTTCGGGCAGAGCGCTGCGCAATCCCGTGACGATATCCCGCACGGCGGAGGTGTCGACGGCCACGTCGCCGGTCAGCGTCGTGACATGCGATGCGTGGCGCGTGCCCTTGATGAGGCGCACCTGCAAGTACCGCTGGTCGATGGTGCCCGGCTGGCGCACCTTGCCCTGGTTCATCCGTACGAAATCCGTCTGCTCGGCGTCGAACGAGGCGGTGAAGCGTTCGCCGGGGCGAAGCGCCGCCTGCAGGACATTCGACAAGGTCTCGAAATAGGCTTCCATTGCTTCAACCCTCTCCGCCGAAGACTTCCACATCGCGAAACGCACACGCCGGCGTGGCGTGGCCCACGCGGATCACCTGCGACGGCTCGCCCTTGCCGCAGTAAGGCGTGCCCAGCACCTGCATCGTGTCGCGGTTGCCCACGCGGGCAAGGCTGCGCCAGAAGTTGGCGGAGACGCCGCGATAATTCGGATTCTTCACCACATGCTTCAGCTTGCCGTGCTCGATCACGCGCGCGCGCTCGCAGCCGAACTGGAACTTGTTGCGCGAGTCGTCGATCGACCACGAGCAATTGGTTTCCATCAGCACGCCGTGCTCGATGCCCGCGATGAGGTCATCCATCGATGCATCGCCCGGCTCGAGGTTGAGGTTGGCCATCCGGTCGATCGGCGGGCGATTCCAGTTGTCGGCGCGCGAATTGGCCACGCCGGGCAGGCCGGCACGCGCCTGCGAGATGGCGCCGCCCAGCGGCCGCTCGAGGATGCCATTGCGGATCAGGAAGGCCTTCTCCGCGCGCATACCGTCGTCGTCATACGCATAGCTTGCCAGTTCCTCCGGACGGGTCGGGTCGAAGGTGATGTTGAGCAGGTCCGAACCGTAGCGGTAGGTGCCGAACATGTCGGGCGTGACGAAGCTGGTGCCGGCGAAATTGCGCTCGTCGCCGAGGATGCGGTCGAGTTCGAGCGGGTGGCCGATCGACTCGTGGATCTGCAGGATCATCTGGTCGGGCGCCAGCAGCACGTCCATCGTGCCACTGGGACAGTTGGGCGCGCCGAGCAATTCGAGCACCTCTTCCGCGATCTTGCGGCCGCCACCGGTGAAGCCGAAGCGCTTCAGTATCTCCAGTCCACCCTGCTGGCAGATGCCGCGATAGCCGTTGAGCGAGCGATTCTGGGTCACGCCGTCGGCATGGGCAGTGACCGCCATGCCCGGCATCACGAAGCGGAAGCGCTGCGTCACGTCGCCGCCGGTGCTGGTGACGAGACGGTGCGACGCGGTGCGCACCTCCGCGCTCGCTTCCCAGTCGACGATGCGCGGATCGCATCCGGCCAGGCGCGACTCCTCCGCCAGCAGCTCGTACCATTCGCGGCGCGTGAGATTGGCCTCGTCGTAGCCGGGCGACGTGTAGTCGCCTGTCGGCTTGGGCATGGGCAGCGCGTGGGTGTCGAGCAATGCCAGCCGCGCCGTGGAGCGCGCCCAATTTGCTGCGCGTTCCAGCGCCGCTGCAAGACCGGCCGGCGACAAGTCGCTGGTGGCGGCGTAGCCATAGCCGCCATCGGCATACACCGTGGCCATTGCGCCGCGATCCGTGGTGGCGACCAGCGGCATCGGCACGTTCTTGCGCACCGCATAGTTTTCGCTGCGTTCGTCGACGAACCGCAGCGACCAGAAGTCGGCGCGCACGTCGAAGGAGGGAAGGGGACCGTCGAAGGGCATGGGTAATGTCCGTGGAGTTGGAACAGCGGTGCGGGGTGGGCGCCGGCTGCGGGCCGTCATTATCGCCCCGCGGGTTCCCGGCCTCGCCGGGTCGGCGGGCAATTCAATCGGGCGCGGGGCTGGACGGATTGCCGAAATTCTCCAGCGCGACGCCCGTGACCCGGGCAATGCGCCATTCCGGCAGGACGGTGGCCCCCAGCCGCTCGTAGAAGCCGATCGCCGGGGCATTCCAGTCCAGCACCGACCATTCGACGCGACCGCAGCCCCGCGCTCGGGCGGTGGCGACCAGCGACGTCAGCAGCAGCTTGCCGATGCCCCGGCCACGATGCGCAGGCATCACGAACAAATCCTCGAGCCAAAGCCCCCGGCGGCCCAGAAACGTCGAGAAATTGGTGAAAAACAGTGCAAATGCGATCGCCGACCTCTTTTGGTCGTCTTCGCGGACGATCAGCGCCTCCGCGGCCGGGCGGTCGCCGAACAGCGCCTCTTCCAGCGCCGGCACGTCGGCAACCACGATGTGGGAAAGGCGCTCGTAATCCGCCAGCGCCTTGATCAAGCGGAGAAGGTCGGGCACGTCCAAAGGCGCCACCGTCGCCAGCGTGCAGCCCGGAACGGTGATCACAGGCGCCTCCCCAGAATCGCGAGATCGCGCTCGACGCCATCCAGTTCGGCCACTTGCGGCAGCAATCCCCAGGGCCGAAAACCCACGCTGTCAAAGAGGGCAATCGACGGTGCGTTGTGAGCGAAAACGAAGGCCAGCAGCGTACGCAGTCCGAGCGCAGGCGATTGATGCAGTGCGTGATCCAGCAGCTGTCGGGCGATGCCCCGGCGACGCGCTTCCGGGGCGACGTAGGCACCGACTTCGGCGGTCGCGTGATAGGCGGGGCGGCCATAAAAGGAACGGACCGACAGCCACCCGATCGGTGCGTTTGCTGCCGTGCAGAAAACCCATAGTGGACGCCGTGCCGGATTGAACTCGGCGAACCACGCGGCACGGTCGGCAACCGTCACCGGTGCGGTGTCGGCCGTGGCCATTCGATCCGGTATCGAGGCGTTGTAAATGGCAACGATCGCAGTCAAATCAGCGGCTTGCGCAACCCGTATCGTCACGAGAATGGTCCGATTGGCGTAAATGCAACAAATTGCGATTGATCATTGTAGCAATCGACGCGTTTCGTTGGCTTAGGTGTAACTCGTGTTGTAACTTCGCACTGTGTGCCGGAGAGCGGACGCTTTAAGTTCGTTCGGGGGGCATCAATCATTTAATTACTGGGGGTTTTCCATATGAATTTTCAGCGGAAGAAAGTTGCGATCGCGCTCGGCATGGGCGGATTCGCACTGGTCGCTGGCGGCTCCGTGTTCGCACAGGACATCAAGGTCAACGTAACCGGTTCGAACATCAAGCGAATCGATTCGGAAACCGCGGCGCCGATCGAAACGATCACGCGTGAAGACATCCAGGCATCGGGTCTCAACACCATTTCCGATGTGGTTCGCCGTATCACCGCCAACAGCAACGGCACGATCGGTGACTCGTTCACCAACGGCTTCGCGGGTGGCGGCGCCACCGCGGTCTCGCTGCGCGGCCTCGGCTCGAACAACACCCTCGTGCTGATCAACGGCCGCCGGCTCGCCAACACGGGTCTCGCCGATGACGGCCAATACTCGTTCGTCGACCTTAACCAGATCCCCTTCGACCTCGTCGAACGCATCGAAATCCTGAAGGACGGCGCGTCCGCCATCTACGGTTCGGATGCAGTCGCCGGCGTCATCAACGTCATCCTGCGCCAGCAGTTCACCGGCGTCACCGTCACGGGCACGGCCGGCACGAGCTACAAGGGTGACGGCAACGTTTACAAGGGCGCGATCACCGCCGGTGTCGGCGACCTGACCAAGGATCGCTATAACGCGTTCATCAGCATCGACGCCTTCAAGCAGGATGCGCTCGCGTTGACCAGCCGCAGCGGCTATATCGGCGGCCAGGACCTGCGCTTCATGGACCTGCCCGACACCCGCAACGGCGCGCCGCCGTCGGGCTATGGCACGGGCAGCCTCGTAGGTTCGCTGCGTCCGGTCAATCCGGCCACCGGTGGCCTCGTGGGCGGCGGGCCTTACACGACGCTTGCCGGTTGCGATCCGGCCAACGTCGATCCGGGCACCAATTTCTGCCGCTTCAACCAGAAGGAATATCTCGACCTCATCCCTGAGAGCGAGCGTTTCAACATCTTCGCCGGCGCCAAGTACAACCTGAGCGACACGACGCAGCTGTACGGCGAAGCGTCTTACTTCCAGTTCAAGTCGGACAACCGGAACACGCCGTCGCAGCCGCGCTCGACCTGGCCCAACGTGGCGGGCAGCACGGTGAACAGCTCGGTCAATATCTTCCTGCCGGTCGGCCATCCGGACAACCCGTTCAACGCAGCCGGCAATGGCGCCCGCCTGTATTACGCCGCGGGTGACGTCGGCGGCCGCAACAGCCACATCGAGAACACCGTGCAGCGCTACCTTGGTGGCGTGAAGGGCTTTAACTACGGCTGGGACTGGGATGCGGGCATCATGTACATCCGCAATGAAACCGACCAGACGCGCTCCGGCTTCTTCAACTACGCCAACCTGCAGCAGGCGATCAATGGCCAGGGCGGCTTCGGCTACTACCGCATCGGGCAAAACGCCAGCCTCAACAATCCGGGAATCTACAATTTCATTGCCCCGGACATCTCGAACAACGCGCTTTCGGAAAACACCCAGTTCGATATCAAGGCCTCGCGCGACATCTACAAACTGCAGGGCGGCCAGATGGCGCTGGCGCTTGGCTACGAGTTCCGCCGCGAGGAATTGCAGAACCCGGGCACGACGGGCACCTACGAGGGCAACATCGTCGGTCTCGGCTATTCGGCAGCGAGTGCTTCGCGCAACGTCAATGCCGTGTTCGCCGAACTCTATGCGCCAATCCTGAAGAACGTCGAAGCCACGCTCGCGCTGCGTTACGATGACTACTCGGACTTCGGCAGCACATGGAACCCCAAGGTCGGCGTCAAGTGGACGGTCGTGCCCCAAGTCGTCGCCCGCGGCACCTGGGCCACGGCATTCCGTGCACCCGGCCCGTACGAGAACGGCAACAGCGCGGCCGCCGGCTTCACGAGCATCAACGATCCGATTCGCTGCCCGGTCACCAACAATGCCGCGGACTGCTCGGGACAGGTCGTGGCAATCACGTCCGGCAACCCGTATATCCAGCCGGAAACGTCCACCACCTGGACGGTTGGCCTGATCTGGGAACCGGTGCCGGCGTTCAATGCCTCGATCGACTACTGGAACATCGAGACCAAGAACAAGATCACAGGTGCCGATCCGCAGCTGGTGGTCGACAGCCCGTCGAATTTCCCGTCGGCCACGATCATCCGCGACACCAACAACCTGCCGGGCATTCCGAATTCCGGCACGCTGCTGGCCGTCTCCGCGCCGTACGAAAATGCCGACGTCGTCAAGACGGACGGTATCGACGTGTCGGCAACGTGGCGCCAGGCGCTTGGCGATTACGGCCGGCTGACCACGAACGTCGAATGGACGCATATCAACAACTTCTCGCGTGATATCGGTGGCACGACTTATCACTACGCAGGCACGCACGGACCGACGTCGCTGTCCTCCTCGGCCGGCATGCCGTCGGACCGTGTCAACGTCACGCTGGGTTGGGATCGCGGCCCGTGGAACGTGACGGGTATCGTCCGCTACGTCGGTCCGATGGATGACATCGAGTCCGAACAGCAGACCGATTGCCTCAACTTCGGCGACGAGGGGTTCTGCACGGTGGCTTCCTTCACCACGCTCGACCTCTCCGCGTCGTACAAAGGCTTCAAGAGCTGGGAACTCTTCGGTTCGGTCATCAACGTGTTCAACCGTACCGCGCCGTTCGACCGTCAGGCCGGCTACGGCAGCTACAACTTCAACTACAACTACGCACTGTCGGGCGCCGTCGGCACGCAGTTCAACATCGGCGCGCGTTACACGTTCAACTAAGCGGGCGGCAGGTAGCCCGCACGCCGGATTCCGGACCGTTGGCCAGCATCGGCAATGGGACGGACCGGCGGCAGAACCGATCCGGCGGGGTGACCCGCCGGATTTTTTTTAGCGGGCGGCGTGCGATGCGCAGCCCTACGAGGACACGACGATGAAAACCAAACTGGCTGGCCTCGCACTGGCGGCGGCGATGATGCTGGCACCGGCGGCATGGGCGCAGGACAAGGCCGCCGATGTAGTCGATATGGCCGCGTTGCGCACGGCGGTGCAGGCCGACAAGAAGGCGCTGGTAACGCAGACGCTGGCGCTGACGCCCGCGGAAGCGAAGAAATTCTGGCCTGCCTACGAAGCCTACCGGCGCAGCACCGACATGGCGAACCGCGATCGCAACCTGGCGCTCGAGGGCCTGGTCGGTGCCAACAAGCCGGTGTCGGACCTGTATGCGAAGAACCTGGCGAACGCGCTGGTGACAGCCGACGATGCCGAAATCAAGGCGCGCCGGAAGCTTTACAAGCAGGTCATGAAGGCGTTGCCTGCAACCAAGGCGGCGCGCTATCTGCAGCTCGAAAGCAAGATCCGGGCGATGCAGGCTTACGATATTGCGGTGGCCTTTCCGCTGATCAAATAGAGGGCAGTCAACGCTTCGCGAGTGGCGCGATCACCGGCCGCTCGAGTTGCACGGAGGCCAGTTCGGGTTCGCGCTCACCGACGACGTTGATCTGCGCCGGGCTGATCGCCACCTCGATCGGCGCCGCTTGCCGGGCCTTGGCCACCGCCAGCATCCGCGCCTCCTGCGGTGCGTTGTCGAACTTGGCGGGTACCACCACCAGAAGGCCGATCGTGATCGCGGTCAACGTCGCGGCGACAAGCGCGATGGCGGCGCGGGGGCGTTTCGGTTCGTAGCTGTTCATGGGGTGCTCCTTGGCGTTGCGCTGTGCGACTTCGATACTTGGATGCGTGCGGCCGGGGATCCGGATTCAGCGCAGTTCCGTGAAGCCTTCGTGCCATTGCCACTGCGCATGCCACGCATCCTAGGTAGTCGTTGTTGCAGGCGAAAGTAGCAAGCGACGAATCCGCCGATTCCCGGGGCGAGCGAGCCGAATCAGCGACGAAACGAGTCGCAGCGCGCGGTGGCCCCGACAACTTTGCCCGGGCCTGCGAGACGGCGCCTATGCAAAATCCACGATGAATTCGAAGAGGATTCGCCTGGCCCGCCGAAGCGGCCGGATCCGGCGGGACGTGAAACTAGAGGGAAAGCCCTAAATCAGAGTTGGACTTTTCGCCGGTTTTCGGTAGAATTCCGCGACTTTTGTTTGAAACCTTGGCCCTGCCACAAGCAGGGCCAACGTTATTTGGCGCGTGAGCGCCGGGCCATGAGGGGGCACCCTCGTGCTGCACCGCGGGTGACCGGACATTCCCAGTGATCGCTGGCGTCCTTCCCCCCTTGCTGCATCCGGAAACAGCGTTATCCAGCCTCCGATCGGCAGGCAGGGTATCCTGATTTCCCGGGCGTGCCGCCGCCATGGTTCCGCGCCCACGCGACTCGTAGCGCCCACTGTCCGACCGAATTCATCCGTCTGGAGATCACATGTTGAAGAAAATCCGTCTGGTCGCGCTTGCCGCGGTCCTGCTGATGGTTGCGGCCCACACGGTCGCCCCGTTGGTGCCGCAAGCGCTCGCCCAGACTCCGGCGGCCGCGCCGACCGCTCCCGCCGCGGCCGAAGCGCCGGCCACCGCCGAAGCTCCCGCCGCGCCGAAGGCGCCTGCCGCTCCGAAGGCCGCCGCGGAAGTCATCGACAACCCCTACGGACTCGAGGCGCTGTGGAAAGGCGGCGACATCGTCGCCAAGATCACCCTGACCATTCTCGTGATCATGTCGATGGGCAGCTGGTACATCATCATCACCAAGGTCTACGAGCAATACAAAATGGGCGTCGCCGCGCGTTCGGCCCAGAAGACCTTCTGGAAGGCCCCCTCGGTAAAGCAGGGCCTCGAAACGCTGAAAAGCGGCAGCCCGTACCGGTGGATTGCCGAAACCGGCCTCGAAGCCACCAACAAGCACGACGGCATGCTCGGCAACGTCGACTTCAACGAATGGGTCACGATGTCGATCCAACGCTCGGTCGACAGCGTGAACAGCCGCATGCAGGACGGCCTCGCATTCCTGGCCACCGTCGGTTCGACCGCTCCGTTCGTGGGACTGTTCGGCACGGTATGGGGCATCTACCACGCGCTGACGGCCATCGGCATCGCCGGCCAGGCGTCGATCGACAAGGTCGCAGGCCCCGTGGGTGAGGCACTGATCATGACGGCCATCGGTCTCGCGGTCGCGGTCCCCGCCGTGCTCGGCTACAACTGGCTCATCCGTCGCAACAAGGCGCAGATGGATCTCGTGCGCGGATTCGGCGCGGACCTGCACGCCGTGCTGCTGTCGGCGCCGAAGCCGCAGGCGCGGGGCTGACACCATGTCGATGAATGTCGGCACGGCCGATGGGGACGAAGACGAAATCGTCTCGTCCATCAACACCACGCCGCTGGTCGACGTGATGCTGGTGCTGCTGATCATTTTCCTGATCACCATTCCGGTGGTCACGACGTCGGTCCCTGTGACGCTGCCCAAGGAACGCAACGAGATTCGCGAAACCAAGCCGGAGAACATCGTGATCTCGGTCGATGCCCAGGGCCGCATCTTCTGGAACGACCTGCGCATTCCCACCACCAACACGCTGATCGACCGGCTGAAGAAGATCGCAGTGCTGACGCCGCAGCCGGAACTGCAGATCCGCGGCGACGGCGGGGCGCGCTACGAATCCGTGGGGAAGATCATCTACGCGGCGCAACGCGCGGGCATTGCCAAGGTGGGCTTCATCACCGAGCCGCCGCCGCGCAACTGAAGCGCGGCGACGCACCAGGAATCAGGAGCAAGCGATGGGAATGAACATGGGCAAGAGCGGCGGCTCGGATGAACCTGACGTCATCCTCGACGTCAACACCACGCCGCTGATCGACGTGATGCTGGTGCTGCTGGTGATGCTTATCATCACGATCCCGATCCAGCTGCATTCGGTCAACCTCAACATGCCTACCGGCAATCCGCCACCACCGCTGGTCAAGCCCGACGTGGTCAAGCTCGACGTCGACTCCTCCGGCAAGGTGTACTGGAACGCCGAGCCGATGGACAATCGGGAAATGCTCGAGGAACGCCTGCGCTATGCCGCCAGCCAGGCCGTCCAGCCGGAGCTGCACCTGCGTCCGGACAAGGCTGCGAAATACGAAGTTGTTGCCATGGTCATGGCGTCGGCCCAGCGACTGGGACTGACCAAGATCGGCATCGTCGGCAGCGAGCAGTTCATCAACGACTAGTGCCGACCAACAACCGGCCGCGGGTCCGCCCATGACGGTGGACACGTGGCCAGCGGAGCAGACGCAATATGGATTACGCACAGCAACAACGAGACCCGACCAAGCACGCGATAGGAATCGCGTTCGTCGTCGGGGTGCACGTCCTCGTCATCTGGGCGTTGCTCAGTGGTCTCGGCAATACCGTGATCCAGATCATCAAGAAGCCACTCAACGCCACCATCATCGAGGAAGTGAAGCTGCCGCCGCCGCCGCCACCGCCGCCGCCGCCGAAAAAGATCATCGAGCCGCCCAAGGTGCAGCAAGTACCGGTGGAAACGTTCGTGCCGCCGCCCGACATCCCGGTCCCGACGACCACGGCGCCGGTGATCTCGGCGGTGACGACCGCGCCGCCCACCGAGCCGCACGTCATTGCCGCGCCGACACCGGCGCCGGTGGTGGTTGCGCCGCCGGCCAAGCCGGCCATCCGCAAGGGCGTCGTGCGCCTCAGCGGCGACGACCCCGGCTATCCCAGAGACGCCATTCGCAACGGGATCGCCAAAGGGCGCGTGGTCGCGCGCGTGCAGATCGACGAGAAGGGCAACGTCGTCGAGATCACCATCGTTTCGTCCGATCCACCGCGCGTGTTCGACAAGGAGGTGCGGGCCGCACTCGAAACCTGGAAATTCAAGGCCGAGGGTGAGCGCTATGTCGGCGAAGTCGAGATCAATTTCTCGCTGAAGGACTGATGATCCCGGGCGCGCGTGTCTTGCGCGGAACGGGGTGGCGTCACACCGGCGCCGGGTCGGTTCGATCCGCACCCCGGCTGTACCGGGCCGATAAGTGAGCGACACCGACGTCGTTGACCCCATGCGCGCGGAATTCGCGCGTGCATTCCGCCTGCATGAACAGGGCAAGCTGCGCGAAGCGTTCCTGCGCTACGACGCCATCCTTAAAGCAGTGCCCGGACATGCGCCCGCGTTGCACTACTCGGGCATCGTGCTCTATCAGTCCGGCAAGCTTGTCGCCGCCGTCGAGCGTATCCGTGCCTCCATTGCTGCCGACCCCGGTGTAGGCGAGGCATGGTCGAATCTCGCCATTGCATTGAAAGACCTCGGGCACCATGAAGCGGCGCTCAATGGTTTTCGCGAGGCGGCGCGACTGGCACCCGACGACACCAAGGTCCTGGGCAATCTCGCGGGCGCGCTGCTTGCTGCCGGACAGCATGCGGCGGCCGAGGCAACGGCGAAGCAATTGCTGGCGCGCGATGCCAACAATGCCACGGGGTGGTTCATTCTCGCGCTCGCGCTCCAGCCGCAGGGGCGCATGCTGGAGGCTCTGGATGCCGCGTCGCGCGCGGCCGGCCTGGCACCAGAGCACGAGCGCCATGCAGGGTTGAAGGCGCAGATCGAACTCGGGATCGGGGCGCCGGACAAGGCAAGGAAAACATTGGAAAGCGCGCTGGCACGCCATCCGATGTCCGCCGCGTTGCGTTTCGAACTGGCCGGCTTGCTCGAATTTCGCATGGCCGACCTTGAAGCGGCAGCGGCGGCCTACGACCAGGTGCTACGCATCGACCCCAAGCATGGCGCAGCGCTGGCGCAGCTGACTTTTCTGCGGGCGCGCCTGGCCGACTGGCGCGATCGGGATTCGTTGGTCGCGCAATACCGGGCCGGCGTGGCCGCGGAGGTGCCGGCGATGTCGCCCTTTGCGCTGCTGTCGCTGCCGTCCACGCGGGCAGAACAACGGCAATGCGCCCAGACGTGGATCAAGACCCTGGTGGGTCCGCAAACGAAGTCGCGGCGACGCATCCTTGCTCCAGGGCGGCTGCGCCTCGGCTATCTTTCTTCCGACTTCCACACCCACGCGACGGCCTTTCTCGCCGCGGGACTGTTCGAGCAGCATGATCGCAGCCGCTTCGAGGTGATTGCATATTCCACCGGCCGCGATGACAACTCGCCGATGCGCGCGCGCCTGGCGCGAGCCTTCGATCGGTTCGTGGATCTGTCCAATCTCGATCCTGCCGCGATGGCCGACGTGATCCGGCAGGATGCGGTCGACATCCTGGTCGATCTCAAGGGGCACACGGAAGGCGCCACGCCGATCGTGCTGGCACATCGGCCGGCGCCGATCCTCGCGCATTACCTCGGGTACCCTGGAACGCTGGGGGGAGGGCTGGTGGACTACCTGATAGGCGACAGCATCGTCACGCCGCCAACCCATGCCGGCGACTATGGGGAGACCTTGGCGGTGATCCCGGGCAGCTACCAGATCAACGACCGCGAACGACCGATCGGCAAGACGCCTTCGCGTGAGTCGCTCGGCCTGCCCGCGGCGGGATTTGTATTTTGCAGTTTCAACCAGACCTACAAGATCAATCCGCAGGTGTTTGATACGTGGATGGCGATCATGAAGGCGGTCCCGGACGCTGTACTGTGGTTGCTGGTCCGTACCGACGATGATCCGGCCATCGCCAACCTGAGGCGCGAGGCGCAGGCGCGTGGCGTCGCGCCCACGCGGCTCGTGTTCGCGCCCCACCGGTCCAATCCCGATTACCTCGCGTTGTATCGCCATGCCGATCTCTTCCTCGACACCTGGCCCTACAACGCCCACACCACGGCGAGCGATGCGTTATGGGCGGGCTGTCCGGTGCTCACGATACTGGGCACGACGTTTGCGGGTCGGGTCGGCGCCAGCTTGCTGACCGCCGCCGGAATGCCGGAGCTCGTGACTGCGGACGTGGCGTCATACGTGGCCGCCGCCGTGCGTATTGCGGGCGACACTGTCGCCGCCACGCAGTTGCGGGAGCACCTGTCCGGTCCCGGCCGATCGAGCCCCCTGTTCGACACCGTCGCCACGACGCGCGCGCTGGAGGCGGTGTACGAAGGGATGGCGAAACAGTATAGGCAGGGCGTGCGGCGCGCATTTCGCGTGGAGCAGGTGCCGGAAAGTCCCGCAAGCTGAACCCCGGCCTGTGGGATCATGCGGAATACGGTGTCCGCAAGGCGCGATGCCGCGGCGCTTCAACAACCCATAAAAGCGGCAGCACGAGGAGATCGTCGTGAACAAACAGTGGCTCAGGAGCTATCCGGTCGGCATGCCCGCCGACATCAGCGCGGATGTCTACGCGTCAATTCCGGATCTGCTTGCCCAGGTCGTCGCGAAATTCGCGGACCGCCCGGCCTTTCACAACCTCGGCCGCACGATCGACTACACCGAACTCGACCGGCAGACGCGCAACTTTGCCGCGTTCCTGCAAGGCCTGCCCGGCATGGAAAAGGGAGATCGCGTCGCGATCATGGCGCCGAACCTGCTGCAATACCCGGTGGCATTGTTCGGCATCCTTCGCGCGGGCATGGTAGTGGTCAACGTCAATCCGCTGTACACGCCGCGCGAACTGGAGCATCAGCTGCGCGATTCCGGCGCCAAGGCCATCGTCGTGCTCGAGAATTTTGCCTGCACGCTGCAGCAGATTTGCATGAACACCCCGGTCAAGCACGTGATCACCACGGAAGTCGGCGACCTGTTGCCTTTTCCCAAGCGCCTGATCGTCAACCTGGTGCTGAAAAAAGTGAAGAAGATGGTGCCGGCCTGGCGCATTGACGGCGCCATCGGCATTCGGGAGGCGCTTGCGCGTGGCGCGGCGTTGCCGTTCGCGGCGGTTGCCATGGAGCGCAACGACATCGCGTTCCTGCAATACACCGGGGGCACCACTGGCGTATCGAAGGGCGCCATGCTGACCCACCGCAACATCCTCGCCAATCTGGAACAGACGGGCGTCTGGATCTCGGGGAGTTTCAAGGAAGGCACCGAGATCGTCATCGCGCCGTTGCCGCTCTATCACATCTTCTGCCTCACCTCGACGCTGTCGTTCATGAAATGGGGCAGCCTGACGGTGCTGATCACCAATCCACGCGACATGCCCGCGTTCGTGAAGGAACTTGCGCAGTGGAAGTTCAGCGTCATGACCGGCGTCAACACGCTGTTCAACGGCCTTATGAATGTGCCGGAATTCGACAAACTCGACTTTTCCGCGCTGAAGGTGGTCGTCGGCGGCGGCGCTGCGGTGCAACGGCCCATCGCGGAGCGGTGGCAGCAGGTGACGGGGCGCGCCATCACCGAAGCCTACGGCCTGACCGAGACGTCGCCGGGTGTTTGTTGCGTTCCGCTCACCGCGCCGTGGAACGGTTCCATCGGACTGCCGTTGCCTTCGACCGACGTTTCGATCCGTGACGACGATTTCAATGAGCTGCCGGCGTGGACCGGCACCGGCGACCTGGAGAAGCACACGGGCGAGATCTGCATCCGCGGCCCCCAGGTAATGCAGGGCTACTGGAACAATCCCGCGGAAACCGCCAAGGTGCTGCAGGACGGCTGGCTGAAAACCGGCGACGTCGGCCATCAGGACGCCGATGGCTACTTCACGATCACCGATCGCAAGAAGGACATGATCCTGGTGTCGGGATTCAACGTCTATCCGAATGAGATCGAAAGCGTGGTCGCATCGCATCCGGGCGTGCTCGAGTGCGGTGCGGTGGGGGTGCCCGACGACAAGTCGGGCGAGGCGGTCAAGGTAGTGATTGTGCGCAAGGACCCCAATCTAACGAGGGAAATCATCGTCGCACACTGCAAGACCCAGCTCACCGGCTACAAGCTGCCGCGGCATGTCGAGTTTCGCGACGCCTTGCCGAAGACGCCTATCGGCAAAGTGCTGCGGCGCGAACTGCGCGACGCACCCAAGCAGTAGGCGCACCGCGCGCTTGCCGGCCCGGGCCGGGTTTCGCAGGGATGCCGGGCTTGCCGCCGCGACGGGTGAGCTTAGTCGTGCTCACCCAGCGACCAGGCAGCCGCACCCCATGTGAGCACGACCAGTATCGTGAGGGCGATACCCACGCCGGCCAGTGAGAACGGCTGTGCGGAAAGCAGCCGATGCGCTTCGCGCATCAGGTCGACGAACAGCGACGGCATGGCCATGACCAGGGCGATCAGGGCCGTGCCCCAGAGCGCCGCCACGACGGGACGCCGCCATGCGGGTACCGGGGCGGGGCGCGGCAGAGCCTCGGTCACGCGCACGGTGAAGCCGTCGTCGTCGATATGGCCGGCGCGCTGCGTGGCGCCGTCCGTCACCAGCAGATCCTCGAGCCATGCATCGGCTGAGGAGGAGGGCGCAGTCGCATTGTCGTGGGCGTTGTGCATGGGCGTCAGCGCGCGTAGGCCGAGAGGGCCACTTTGAGTTTCTGCTTGCCGCGCAGCACGTGCGTCTTGACCGTGCCGATCGGGCAATCGAGGACGTAGGCGGCCTCCTCGTGCGACAGGTCATTATGGTAGCACTGCACGATGGCCGCGCGCTCCGCCTCGGACAGCGCGGCCATCGCGCGTTCGAGGTCAACCTTCAGCGAGGTGCCTCGCGCGTGATCGGACTGGATGTCGTCGATGTGCGGCATGGCGTCGTCGTCTTCAGCCAGCAAATCCACGCGATCGCCCAGCAGTTCCTCGCGCCGCTTGCGGTTGTGCGCCAGCCAGCAGTTGGTGGCAATGCGGTACAGCCAGGTCGAGAAGCGCGCCTCCTGCCGGAAGGAGGCGAGGTTGCGCCACGCCAGGATGAAGGTTTCCTGCGCGAGGTCGTCGGCCAGCGCGTGATTGCCGGCCGTGAGTTTGCGCAGACACGCGCGCACGCTCGACTGATGCCGCTTCACCAATTCCGCGAACGCATGCCGGTCGTCCGTGAGCAGTGCACGCGCGATCAGCGGCGCGTCCGTGGTGGACGGGTCGGCCACGGCCGGTGTTCAGGCGGGAACCCGCGGCGCGCGGCGCCAGGCGGCGGCCGGACGGGCAGGGCGCGGGCAGGATCGATGGGGCCATGGCACGCTCAATTGACCGGATCCTTGGGCAACGCGGCCGGTGGCGGCGAGTCGCTGGCGCCCAATGCCGCAATCTGCTGGTCCTCGAAATACCAGAGCACCGTATAGCCGATGCCGACGAACAGCAGGACCAGTCCAAACCAGTTGGCCGAGGCATTGTTGACCAGCGAATACATCGTCAGCGCGAAGCCGCATGCCCCCAGGATCACGCCCCGGCGCAGATCGGACCAGGCGGCCAGCTTGCGCAGCCCACGGGCCTGCTCGACCAGCGGCGTGCCCGCGGACATGGCGCGCAATGCGGGTCCCGGCCGGGCCGAGCCCATCGCCTGCATCATCTCCGGCGTCGGCATGACGCCCTTTTCGGCGAGTTGCAGCAGCGTGTCGTTGACCATTCGATTCTTGCGCAGCTTGTACCAGATCACCATGAAGATGATGATTGCCGGGGTCAGGAAACAGATCAGGATGATCAGCACGACCCCCGCAGCGACCGTCGGCGCCTTGTCGACGAACTGGTCGAAGGAATCGAACTCGCCGTGGGTTCCCGGCACGTCGACGAAGATCTTGTGACTGCCTGAACCATCCTCGCGATCGAATGCGATCCTGGGGCCTCCGCCCTTGTCGGTGCGGCGAGCTTCGCGGGCGGCGTCGCGCGCCTCGGACGCGGCTTCGCGGGCCTTGTCGCGGGCCTCGCGGGCGACCTCGCGGGCCTTGTCGGCGGCTTCCTGGGCGGCGTCGGCGGCTTCCTGAGCGGTTTGGGCAGCGGTACGCGGGTCGGCGGCTTGCGCGAGGAGCAGCGGGTCGCTGCCGGTCCCGGCCAAGACGGCAGGGCTGTCGGGAAGCAACGCCAGCAGCGAAGCAGCCAGAAAGGCGCCGCCCAGCACCAGGCGGCGGAACGCGGGGGACAATGTGCCTTGCATGATTTCTCCTGAATCGGGGGGTATCGGGCATTGGATGCACCCAACCCGGCTTCTGGATTCGGCCGGCCCGTCCTGCGTTCACGACCTTGCGCGGGCAGCGGAAGGCAGGCGGCACGCACGCTGCTATGCGCAGGATGCGCCGGAAGGCCCATGCTATCATCGACTTCGCTACATTTTTTCGCGGCGAGTACCCTCCCGCCGCCGCCAATGGCCGCCCACTTCGCCTTGACGGCTTCCCACCGTCGATTGATGCAAATCCTGCGCGGCCTGCCAGCCATCCTGGTCCGGTTGACCGGGGCGGCCCTGTTCGCGCTCGTCGCCGTGGTCCCGGCGACGGCGGCCGACGACACGGTGACCCTGAACTTCGTCAACGCCGACATCGAAGCGGTGGTGAAGGCGGTCGCGGAGATGACGGGCCGCAACTTCATCATCGACCCGAAGATCAAGGGCACGATCAACATCATTTCCGCCCGCCCGGTGCCGAAAAGCCTCGTCTACCCCACGCTGCTGTCGGCGCTGCGGATGCAGGGGGTGGCGGCCGTCGAAGGCAACGGCGTCACCAAGCTCGTCCTTGAGTCGGATGCCAAGATGCACGGTTCCGATGTCGGGCGCGGCGCGGTCGGCGCCGGCGGCGACCGGCTGGTCACGCAGGTGGTGACGCTGCGCTTTGAATCCGCGCAGGGGCTGGTGAATGTGCTGCGTCCGCTGATCACGCCCAGTAACACCATCGCCGCCTACCCTGGCACGAACGCGCTGATCATCACGGACTATGCGGAAAACCTTCGCCGCATCGAGAAGATCATCGCTTCGCTCGACCAGCCGCCGGCGGGCGAGCCGTTGTTGGTGACGTTGAAGCATGCCTCCGCCATCGATCTCGTGCCGCTCTTGAACCGCCTGCTCGGCGCAGAAGCCGGTGTGGCGACCGGGCAGCCGCCCGATACGCAGCAACGCGTGACGGCCGTGGCCGATCCGCGCTCCAACAGCATCCTGCTGCGGTCGGAAAATCCGGCGCGCGCGGCGCGCGCCAAGACGCTGGTCGAGCAACTCGACACCCCCGGACGACCGGGCGGCAACATGTTCATCGTGTATCTCAAGAACGCCGATGCAGGACGCGTGGCGCAGACGCTTCGAGCGCTGTTGTCGGGCGGCAGCGATGCCGTTCCGGCGCCGTCGTCCGCACCGTCGGCGATCGGCAACCAGCTCGGAACGTCGACGGCACAAAATTCGACCGCCAATGCGGCGGCTTCGTCCGCCACAGCCAACCCGTTCGCAGGCGGCAGCGCCGGCGGCGGTGGCGCCGCGCTGCCCGGCGGCCTGACGATCCAGGCCGACACCGCCAACAACGCGCTGGTCATCATGGGACCCGAGCCTCTCTACAACAACCTGCGGTCCATCATCGACAAGCTCGATGTGCGGCGGGCGCAGGTATTCGTGGAGGCGTTGATCGTCGAAGTGGCGGCCGACCGGATGGCGGAATTCGGCATCCAGTGGCAGATACTCCAGGGCATCAACAAGTCCAACGTGCAGGGCTTCGGCGGCACCAATTTCGGCACGCGCGACAGCGGCAACAACATCATTTCCGGTTCGGTCAACCTGGGTGCGCTGGGACAGGGACTCAATCTCGGCGTGATCAACGGCACCGTGACCATCCCGGGCCTTGGCACCATCACCAACCTCGGGTTTCTTGCCCGCGCGCTGGAGCAGGACGTCGGCGCCAACATTCTCTCCACGCCGACCTTGCTGACGCTCGACAACGAAGAAGCGCGCATCATCGTCGGCCAGAACGTGCCGATCGTCACCGGGCAGTACGCCACCACCGGTTCGACGACCACCGTACAGCCATTCACGACCGTGGACCGCAAGGATATCGGCGTCTTGCTGCGCGTGCGGCCGCAGATCACGGAGGGCGGGACGATCCGCCTCGCGATCTACCAGGAGGTTTCGCGCGTCGAGTCGTTCAGCACGACGACGGGCCTCGTGTTGTCCAAGCGCGCGCTGGAGTCGTCGGTGATTGTCGACGACCAGCAGGTGGCCGTGCTGGGCGGACTCATCCAGGACAGTTATTCGGATGGCTCCGACCGCGTGCCGGTGCTGGGTGAACTGCCACTCATCGGCCCGCTGTTTCGCTACGACGCGCGCAAGCGACAGAAGGTCAACCTGATGATCTTCCTCAAGCCCACGGTCGTGCGCAATGACGCGCAGGGGCGCGCGCTGACGTCCGAGCGCTACGATTACATCATGGGCGAGCAGGAAAAGGGTCGGCCGCCGGAACGCTTCTTCTGGCCGGACCAGTCAACCCCGACGCTGCCGGCAAAGGGGCTGATGCCCGGCACGCCCGAGGGCACCGTTCCCAGCAACATGGCGCCCGGGCGCGAACCCGCGGTGGCCCCCTCGCCCGTTCCCTCGCCCGTTCCCGTCCCCGGCCCGGACCTCACGCGATAACGCGTTCGCCGCCCCGCCTGACCGCGCGATGACTGCCCGCCCGCCATTGCCACCCACCTTCGCATCGCTCGCCGCGCTGATTCCCTACGCGTTCGCGAAGGCTCATGGCGTGTTGCCCGCGGGACTCGACGGCGAGGCCGTCGTGGTGCTGTTGCGACCCGACGCGACGGCGGACGGCGTGATCGAAGTGAAACGCGTTTTGCAACGGTCGCTGGTCGCTCGAACGATTGCGGCGGACGAATTCGCGCGCGAACTCGCCCAGGCCTACAACCAGGGCGCGCCGGCGGCGACTGCGACGATGGCGACCGATCTCGCCCGCGAGACCGATCTCGCGCGGCTGATGCAGGACATGCCGGTGACCGAAGACCTGCTCGACAGCAGCACGCAGGCGCCGGTCATTCGGATGATCAACGCGTTGCTGCTGCAGGCACTGCGCGAGCGCGCGTCGGACTTGCACTTCGAGCCTTTCGAGTCGCGCAGCGTCGTGCGCTTTCGCGTCGACGGCGTGCTGCGCGACATCATCGAGCCGCCGCGCGCGCTGCATGCGGCGCTGGTGTCGCGCCTGAAGATCATGGCCAGCCTCGACATTGCCGAGAAGCGCCTGCCGCAGGATGGCCGCATCGCGTTGAAGCTGGGTGACAAGCAGGTGGACGTACGGATGTCGACGCTGCCTACCGGCGCGGGCGAACGTGTCGTGCTGCGCCTCCTCGATCGCGACAGCGCGCGCCTCGACCTGACGGCACTCGGCATGGAGCCGCGAACGCTCGCGGCAATCGACACCCTGATCCGGCAACCGCACGGCATCGTGCTGGTGACGGGACCCACCGGGTCCGGCAAGACCACGACGCTGTATGCCGCGCTGTCACGGCTGCCCCGCGGTTCAGTCAACATGATGACGGTCGAGGATCCGATCGAATACGCGCTGGACGGCGTGGCGCAGACGCAGGTCAACCCGCGGATCGAGCTCGACTTCGCGCGCGCATTGCGGGCGATCCTGCGGCAGGATCCGGACATCATCATGATCGGCGAGATTCGCGATCTCGAAACCGCACAGATTGCCGTGCAGGCCTCGCTTACCGGGCACCTGGTGCTGGCCACGCTGCATACCAACGATGCTTCCAGCGCGGTCACGCGGCTGGCGGACATGGGCGTCGAACCCTATCTGCTGGCGTCGAGCCTGCTTGGCGTGCTGGCGCAGCGCCTGGTGCGCACGCTGTGCCCGGTATGCAAGATCACGCATGCGCCATCGGCAGCCGAGGCAGCATTGCTGGCAACGATGGGCCTGCCGGCGGCGCAGCCACTGGCCACCGCGCCCGGTTGCGACGCGTGTCATCAAAGCGGGTTTCGCGGTCGCACGGGCATCTACGAATTGCTCGTCGTCGACGACACCATCCGCCGGATCGTGCACGCCGGCACCGGCGAACTGGAGTTGCGCGAGGCCGCGGCCGCGGCGGCGATGCGCAGCCTGCGACAGGACGGCGCGCGACTCGTGGCGGAAGGCAGTACATCGCTCGCCGAATTGCTGCGCGTCACCCGCGAAGCGTAGAAGGCACAGCCATGGCGTCGGCCGCGTATCGCTGGGAAGCTGTTGACGAGCAGGGTCGCATCCGCCAGGGCGTGGTGGATGCCGACACGCCGCGGGCCGCGCGCGACCAGTTGCGGGCGCAGGGACTGACGCCGACCGCGGTGACGGCCGCCGCACCGCGCGCGGACAGCTCGGGGTGGCTGCGGTTGCCCGCACCGCTGCTCGCGTTGACCACGCGTCAGCTGGCCACGTTGACCCAATCCGGCTTGCCGCTCGACCAGGCGCTGGCGGCCGTAGGCGAGCAGGCCGACGATCCGCGCGCCGCCAAGCTCGCCGCATCGTTGCGCGCGCACGTCACCACCGGCGAGGCATTGACTGCGGCGCTGGCGCGATACCCGCGTGCGTTCTCACCACTGTATCGCGGACTGGTCGGCGCAGGATCGGAGACGGGACGGCTGCCTGAAGTCCTGGCCAGCCTCGCCGACTACCTCGAGGCGCGTGAAGCGTTGCGGCAGAAAGTGATCCTCGCGCTCATCTACCCGGCGGTCGTGACCGTGATCGCGTTTGCCGTGATCGCGGTGCTGCTGGCCTATGTCGTGCCGCAGGTTGTCGCCGTGTACCAGCAGAGCCGGCAGACCTTGCCGTGGCTCACGCAGGCGCTGATCGCCACCAGCGCCTTCTTCCGCGCCACCTTCTGGGTGTGGCTGGTGCTGGCGGTGGCCGCGGCGGTCGGATTGCTGTGGGCGCGCCGCCAGCCGGCCCTGCGCGAGCGCTGGGATACGACGCTGCTGCGGCTGCCCGTCGTGGGCCGGCTCGTGCGCAGTCTCGATGCGGCGCGCTTCGCCAGCACGCTCTCGATTCTGGTCGGCAGTGGCGCGCCGCTCTTGCGTTCGCTCGAAGCCGCCGCCGATGTCGTGCGGACGATTCCGATGGCCGCGGCGGCACGGCGGGCCAGCGCGCTCGTCCGCGAAGGTGTCGCATTGTCGCGCGCGTTGCGCGAGCAGAACGTGTTTCCGCCGGTACTGCTGCACCTCGTGGCCAGCGGCGAGCAGAGTGGCCGGCTGGCGCCGCTGCTGGCGCGCGCCGCCGAGGAACTGGAGCGCGATGCCGAACGCCGCCTCGCGTGGCTTGCAGCGCTGCTGCAACCGGCGCTGATCGTGGTGATGGGGGCCATCGTGTTGGTGCTGGTGCTCGCGATCATGCTGCCCATCGTGTCGATGAACCAACTCATTCGGTGATCAAGGTGAATTCCATGGTGCGTTTGCTTGTGGCGGGCTTGCTGCTTGCCTTCTCGACGGTCGGAGCTGCGCAATCGCTGCCTTCCAAATTCGAACCCGGGCGCGATGCAGCCGCCGACGTGGCGACGGCCGCGGCGCAGGCCAAGGCCCAGGGCAAGCGGGTGCTGGTCGATGTCGGAGGCGAGTGGTGCTCCTGGTGCCACATCCTCGACCGATTCGTGGCGGCCAACGCCGATGTCCAGTCGCTGCGCGACGCCAACTACGTGTGGGTGAAGGTGAACTGGTCGAAGGAGAACAAGAACGAGGCGCTGCTCGCGCGCTGGCCGAAGATCCAGGGCTACCCGCATCTCTTCGTGCTTGACGGCGACGGCCGGCTGCTGCATTCGCAGGACACCGGCGCGCTCGAATCCGGCAAGGACTACGACCACGCGAAGCTCATCGCCTTCCTGAAGGCATGGGCGCCGGCGGGCAGGGGCGCGTAGGCACCGGCGGCCCCTGCACCGCCATCCGCTGCCGCGCGATCGCCCAGGCCACGTGCTCGCGCACCAGTGCCGACGGATCGTCCGCGCGCCGCTCCAGCGCGGCCAGTGCCGCGGCTGAAGGCGGTGCGTTGCCGAGGCCGACGGCGAGGTTGCGCGACCAGCGTTCGTAGCCGATCCGGCGTATGGCGCTGCCGGCCATCCGGACATCGAAATCGGCTGCACTCCAGCCGAACAATTCGACCAGCGTCGCGCGATCAAGGCCGTTGCGCACCACTTTGAAATCGTTGGCGGTGGCCGTCTGCGCAAAGCGATTCCACGGGCAGGCCAGCTGGCAGTCGTCGCAGCCATAGACACGATTGCCGATCAGCGGACGCAACGCTTCGGGAATGCTGCCCTTCAATTCGATCGTGAGATAGGAGATGCAGCGGCGGGCATCGACTTCATAGGGGGCGACGATGGCGCCGGTGGGACATGCGCCGATACAGGCGGTGCAGGTGCCGCAGTGCGCCTCCACCGGCGGCGTCGGCGGCAGCGGCAGGTCGGTATAGATCTCGCCCAGAAAAAACCACGAGCCCATCGTGCGTGTCAGCAGCAACGTGTGCTTGCCGCGCCAGCCCAGTCCGGCCTTCGCGGCGAGTGCCACCTCGAGCACGGGTGCGCTGTCGGTGAACACGCGATAGCCGAAGGGACCGACCTCCGCGGCCAGGCGGTCGGCGAGCTGCTGCAGGCGCTGGCGCAGCACCTTGTGATAGTCGCGTCCGAGCGCGTAGCGCGCGATGTAGGCGCGCTCGCCCGTGGCGAGCGCGGTCGCGGGATCCTCGGCGTCCTGTGGCAGGTAGTTCATTCGCGCGGTGATCACGCGCAGTGTGCCCGGGACGAGCTCGGCCGGGCGGGAGCGCGCAGTGCCGTGTCGCGCCATGTATTCCATGGATCCGTGCCGGCCCGCCGCCAGCCAGCGCTGGAAGTGCGCTTCTTCAATCGCAAGGTCGGTATCCGCGATGCCGACCTCCTCGAAGCCGAGCTCGCTTCCCCATTGCACCAGCGCCACCGCGAGGGCGGTCCAGTCTCGTTCGGTCGCGGCGGCAGTCGAGGCGGGCGATATTTCCATTGGCGCTAGCGTAGCGCAACGCGGTTATTCTTGAGGGATGGCACCGACTTCCATGTCCATGCACCTGCAACTGGCCGATGCCGCGGCGACGGAGCGCGTCGGCGGCGCCGTCGCGCTGGCGGCGACGGGTGGCATGGTGATCGCGCTGCACGGCGACCTCGGCGCAGGCAAGACCACGCTCGTGCGGGGCGGCTTGCGGGCGCGCGGCTGGGCCGGCCCGGTCAAGAGCCCGACCTATACACTGGTTGAACATTATCCGTTTTCGAGTTTATACTTCTATCACTTTGATTTTTATCGGTTCACCGATCCAACCGAATGGGAAACAGCCGGACTTGCCGAATGTTTCCGCAGCGACAGCGTTTGTCTGGTCGAGTGGCCGGAGCGCATCGGTGACCTGCTCCCGCAACCCGACCTCGACGTGGCGCTGGCCGTGCCGGCGGACGTCGCCGGGCGCCAATTGGCGCTGCACGCGCATACCGCCGCAGGACGGCAATGTCTAGCCGCCGTGCAGGCGCTCCACCTGCCCGCTGCCGCAGCGTCGGCATAAGCGTCGACCGTCGGCGCATCTGCCGCTGGCTGCTGCTGCCGGCCGCCGGCTTCGTGTTGCCCGACGTATGGGCGCAGGCAGTGCGCATTGCCTCAGCGCGCGTTTGGCCGGCCGAGGAGTACACGCGCGTGATCGTGGAGTCGCGCACGCCACTGCCGCATGCGATGTTCGGGCTGAAGAATCCCGATCGCCTCGTGATCGATCTCGAGGGCGTCGAGTTGACGCCGGAACTCGCCTACCTGCCGTCGCGCGTGCAATCCGGCGACCCCTACCTCGCGGGCATCCGCGTCGGCCGCAAGTCGACCACGGCGCTGCGGGTCGTGTTCGACCTCAAGACCGAAATCAAGCCCGATCTCTTCGCGTTGCCCCCCGTCGGCGAATTCGGGCATCGGCTGGTACTCGACCTTTATCCGCCGGTGCCCATGGATCCGTTGATGGCGCTGCTGGAGTCCGAGCGCGCCAAGGAGCGGACGGCGGCACCTCCGGCGGTGGTGGCGGAGGCTCCGCCGGAAAAGCCGGCGGGCAAAGAGGCGGAGAAGGCCGCGCCACCTGCGCGGCCGGAGCAAAGGCCTGTGCCGCCGGAACCGAAACCAGCGCAGCGACAAGTGACGGTGGCGATCGACCCCGGTCACGGCGGCGAGGATCCCGGCGCGATCGGCCCCCGCGGCACCTACGAAAAGGATGTCGTGCTCGCCATTTCGCGCAAGCTGAAGTCGATGATCGACGCCCAGCCGAACATGCGCGCAATGCTGACCCGCGACGCCGACTATTTCGTGCCGTTGGCGCAGCGTGTGCAAAAGGCGCGACGCGTGCAGGCGGATCTTTTCATTTCCGTGCATGCCGATGCGTTCCGCGAGGCGCGTGCGAAGGGCTCGTCGGTGTTCGCGCTGTCCGAGAGCGGGGCCACCAGCGCTGCCGCGAAGTGGCTGGCGCAGAAGGAAAACGCCGCGGATCTGATCGGTGGCGTCGATCTCGATCGGCGCGATCCGGTGCTGGCGCGCACACTGCTCGACCTGTCGCAGACCGCGCAGATCAGCGACAGTCTGAAGGTGGGGCGCCAGGTTCTGGAAGGCATCGGCACCCACAACGCGCTGCACAAGGCCAGCGTCGAGCAGGCGGGCTTTGCCGTATTGAAGGCGCCCGACATTCCGTCCATCCTGGTCGAAACCGCGTTCATTTCGAATCCCGAGGAGGAGCAGAAGCTGCGCAGCGACCGGCACCAGCAGAAGTTCGCGGAGTCGATGAATAGCGGCATCGCGCGCTATTTCTCGAAGAATCCGCCCCTCGCCCGTGCCTAGGTATCACCGGTGCGGCGTCGACACGGATGAACGACGCCGGCGCCGCCGGTAGAATGCCGCATGGTCCGCTTTTTCGTCATTTTCGTCGCGTTGCTCGCCGTGCTGTTCGGGCTGGAGCTGACACCCTGGGCGCAGGCGTGGCTGGTCGTGCCGTGGACCAATGCGCTGGCGGCGATCGCCACCGCCATCGTCACGCTGTTCGATCATGACGTGGTGGCCACCGGTAACGTCATCCGCAGCGGCGCCAACGGCTTTGCCGTTTCCATCGAGGCCGGTTGCAATGGCGTCGAAGCCACACTGGTACTGCTGGCCGCGATCCTCGCGTATCCGGCGCCATGGCGCTACCGGTTCATCGGCCTCGCCGTCGGAGTGGTGGCGGTGCAGGCGCTCAACATCATCCGGGTGATCAGCCTTTTCTATATCGGGCAGTGGAGTTTCAAGGTCTTCGAGTGGGCGCACCTCTACGTCTGGCAGGCACTCATCATGCTCGACGTGCTGGTGGTCTGGCTGGTGTGGGTGCGGCGCGTGCCGGCGCTGGAGGTCGACGCGCTGCGGCCGCCACCACCACCCGCACTGGCAGCGGGCTGACCCTGCTGCATGGCGGACGTGCATGGCGAGGACTACGCTAACCCGCTTCGTGGCGATCGCGCTGCTGTGGCTTCCGATGACATTTGTCGTCTGGTATGTCGCCGCACCCGCGCTGCTGTGGCCGGTGCGCATGCTTGCAGCGGGCATTGCACACGCCGCCTTCGGCGATCTCGTGCGCGGAGTGACCGCCGACGGGGCCACGCTGACCTTTCTCACCACGCTGCGGCCGGGCCGTGCCGACGCTGCGGGCATCGTCAGCGTCGACGTCAACATGCTGCTGTATGCGTTCGGCCTGCCGCTATTTGCGGCGCTGACGCTGGCTGCAGGTGGCCGGCGCGCCGTCGCGATGCTGATCGGATATATGGCGCTCGTTCCGTTCATCACATGGGGCGTGCTGGCCGATTTCCTGAAGAACATCGCGATCACGGCGTCCCCGCTGATCGCATCGCAATCCGGATTCAGCTGCAATTCAGCGTGAGATGATCGCATTCGCGTACCAGTTCGGATCGCTTATCCTGCCGGCGGTGGCACCGGCCGTGGCGTGGGTGCTGACGCATCGGCGCTTTCTTGAACAACTGCGGGGTCCGGCGCGCTAGCCATTGCAACGAACCGGCGCGGCGCGTTTCCTGCGAAAGGACCTTCCTTGCAGCACTTGATGCTCGCTGTCTTCGTTGCCGTTGCCTACTTCGCGTTGGGCAAGGTGTCCGCGGCCGTCGCATTCTCGCCCGCCGACGCATGGACCGTGTGGCTCGCAAGTGGCGTGGTCTTCGGCATGCTGCTGGCGTTGCCGCGAACGCATTGGTCGGCCATTCTTCTTGGCGCGTGGGTCGGCGCCACGGCGTTCTCGCTCACGCTTGGCAGCGGTCCGTTCGAGTCTGCCGGATACGGCGTGATCGAGGTCATCACCTCGGGCAGCGCGGCGTATATCGTATCGCGGCTCACGCCGTTGCCCGCGCGTCTCGACAGCGCGCGCGAACTGGCCGCCGTGATCGCGGGCGGTGCCTTGCCACTCGGGCTGCTGGGCGCCGTGCTCGCCACGTCCTGGCACGTGGCCGCGGGTGGCAACGACGGAGCGACTACCTTTCGTGTCTGGGCCCTCTCGAACTTCATCGGCACGCTGCTGGTGGCGCCGATGATGATCGCGTGGTCGCACTTCAAGCTGCGCCGTTCCGGTGGCATGCCGATGCCGGTGTTCGCGGCGGGCGCCGTCGCGGCGGTGCTGTTCCTGGGCTCGTTGTGGCTGCTCTTCGATCGTCCGGTCGAACAGCGGTTCTTCGGCTCGGTCGGCCCGACACTGACCTACATCCCGATCGTGTTCATGGCGCTGCTGGCGTTGCTGTGGGGCACGCAGGGCGCGACGCTCGCGGCGTTCCTGGGCGCGCTGATTGCGGTCTTCAATACGGCACAGGGCGAGGGGCCATTCGCCGGCATCGCGGGCATCATCGGCGAACCCGAACTCGAGGTCGAGGCCTATGCGTTGGCCATCGCGTTGACCGGGTTGCTGATCGCCGTGCTGGCCGCGGCCCAGCGCAATGCCATGCGCGCCGCGCGCGATTGGCAAACGCGCTTCGAGGCCACGATCGGCGCCCACCGGCTGCATGCCTACGAATGGGATCCGACGAGCGGACGCATGGTGGTCACGGGCGACGTGCCGCAACTCCTGGGAAACACGCCGACGAGCCTTGCGTCGCTCGCGGATTGGCTTGCGCTGGTGGTGCCCGAGGACCGCGGTCGCGTCGCCAAGCACTTCGACGCGCGCGCGCGAGGCGAAGCCGACGCCGATGTGTTCCATTACGAGATGATCGGGACCGACGGTGCGACCGTCACCGTCACCGATGAGGCGCGCCCGATTCGTGACCATGACGGCAGCCTGCACCGGTTGGCCGGTATCGTGCGCATCGGTCCGCCATCGCCGCGGATCGCCTCATGAGCGAGGTGGCGGCACCAGAGGCTGCCGTCGAGTCCGGCGCGCCCGCCGCCGCGGCCGCGCCGTCCCAGGCAGCGACCGCAGATGCCGTGTTCCTGATTCATGGCCTGGGCGGTACGCAATACGACCTGGGATCGATGCACAAGCGCCTGAAGAACGCCGGGTTCGTCACGCATTCGCTGACGTTGCCGGGACATGGCACCTCGCCGGAGGACCTCGCCAATGTCACGGCCGAGGACTGGATCGATGCGGTGGTGGCCAAGTACCGTGAAATCCGCGACCAGCACCCGCGGCTGCATGTGATGGGCATGTGCATGGGTGCGCTGCTGGCGGCCACGCTGGCGCAGCGTGAGCGCCACGACAAGGGCAACCTCGTGCTGCTGGCGCCGCCGGTCTACATCGACGGCTGGGCCACGCCGTGGTATCGCGGCCTGCGCCCGTTGTTGTACCAGGTGCCGGGCATCGGCCGCACGATGAAGATCGAGGAGGAGGACCCTTTCGGCATCAAGAACGAACAGCTGCGCGCGATCGTCAAGGCCAAGTTCGAGCGCGGCGAGAATTTCCATTATCGATGGGTGCCGCTCGAGTGCCTCCGCCAGGTCGACCGCCTGCGCGCGATCGTGATGAAAGGGGCGAAGGACATCCGTTGCCCGACCCTGGTCGTGCATGCGCGCGAGGACGAGCTGACCAGCCTGCGCTCGGCCAATTTCCTCGTCGAGAAGATCGGCGGCGCGCGCGCGCGGATGGTGGTGCTCGAGGACAGCTATCACATGGTCTGCGTCGACAACGATCGCGAGATCGTCGCGAAGAGTGTGCTCGAGTTCTTCGGTGCTGCGCTGCCTGGCGCGACGTCCACGCTTGCCAACGAGCCCAGGATGTCGCTGCTTGAGCTGCAGGCCGCGGTGGCCGCCGCCACGCAAAAGCTCGGGAACGGCGATTTCAGCGGATTGCGCGATCTCGCCATTCCCGACCTGGCGTGGGTTCAACCCGGGGTCAACCGCGTGTCCGGCGCGCACGCGGGCAAGACCTTCGCTTCCTTCGCCAGCCGCATTGCCGCAGGAGGCGCGCCGCGCTTCACGGCCTTTGGCACGCCCTTGTTCAACCGCGGTGTCGCGCTGGTGCCGGCCACGCTGGCGGCAGCGCGTGACGATGGCACACTCGATTCCCAGGGCGCGTTGTTGCTGGCCTTCCATGGCGGCAAGTTGCTGGAGGCACGCTGGTTCGCCGACGATGTCGAGCGTGAGAATGCATTTTTCGGCGCGCCGGACCCTGCGGCCGTGGGACCGTCGGCGCTTGAAGCGGCCTTCGATGCGGCGACGGCGGCGTCGCGGACGCTGCCGAAGGCACCCGATAACGACGCGCTGCTCGCCCTCTACTCGCTGTTCAAGCAGGCCTCGGTCGGCGACGTCAGTGGGGATCGGCCGGGTGCACTCGACATGGTCAATCGCGCCAAGTACGACGCCTGGGCCGCGCGCAAGGGCCTCGGCCGCGACGACGCGATGACGGCTTACGTGGAACTGGTGGCGAAACTCAAAAGCGGCTAGGCTTTGGTGATGTCCTGGTCTGGCCCACGGGCACCTTTCTTGCGTGTTGCAGGGCGACGCGATGCAACGCGGCGCGAACTCCACGTCCAACCCAACGCGATCGGCTCACGATGACTCCATCCACTTCGAAGCGTTACACGGTCTCCTCGATCAGCTGCGGCCGCGACCACACGCTGGCATTACTGACCTCCGGAAAGGTGATCGGCTGGGGCGGCGATGGCAGTGGCCGCATTCCTTCGGGCGTGCCCGAATACTGCACGACGCCCGCGCCAACGCAGGCGGTTGAAGTGCTGATGAGCGAGCCGCTGACCGCGGTCGCTGCGGGCTATGGATTGAGCCTTGGCATCACGCCCCAGCGCCAAGTGGCGGTCTGGGGCGCCAACGGTGCCGGCCTCGACGGCCGGGCGGGCGCAGTCGCGCCGGCCACGCCGCAGTTGCTGGCGGGGCTCGGGGGCGTCAGCACCGTCGACGCCGGCGAGTTCCAATCGGCGGCCATCGACCATGCCGGTGCGTTGTACACGTGGGGACTCAATCAGCATGGCGCGCTGGGTAGACCGGATGCGCCGTTCGAGGCGCCTCCCGGCCGCGTGCCGGGTCTGCCCGCAGCACGGACCCTGGCGCTGGGCAAAGGCTACATGCTTGCACTGACACGGGACCAGCGCATTTACGCGTGGGGTGGCAATGCGGCCGGGCAGCTCGGCGTTGGACACCTGCAAACAGTGGAGACACCGGTTGAAATATTGCTTCCGTACCGCGTGCAGGCGGTTGCCGCGGGCGCCAGCCATTCGCTTGCGCTGACCACGAGCGGCGAGGTCGTCGCCTGGGGCAGCAATAATCACGGCCAGCTCGGACGCGAGGGTGCCGCCTTTGCCTCGGTTCCGGTGCCCGTTGCACTCCCGGAGCGGGCACAGGCCATTGCCGCCGGCATGTATTTCTCGCTGGCGCTTGGCCATAGCGGCCACGTTTACGCATGGGGCTGGAATCGCCTCGGACAACTGGGAATGGGTGATGCCGATGACCGACATTTGCCGGCACGAATACCCGGATTGACCAAGGCGCGGTCCATCGCCGCGGGACAGGCGCACGCCGCCGCGCTGGTGGCAGGTGCTTTGTACGGATGGGGCAGCAACGCAGACGGGCAGATCGGCGCGGCCGCGCGGGAACAGCGGCAACCGGCCATGCTGCTTGCCGTCAGCATCACCAATGGGGGCCGCGATGTCTGAACTGCAAATGGATGACCTTTCCCGCCGCGATTTTCTCCAACTCGGCATCACCGTTGCCGCCGGTGCGATCGTGCCGGTGGCGCTCTCGGCGTGCGGCGGCGGCAACAGTGACAGTGCGCCGGTCGGGCCGAAGGAGACCTTTGTCCAGCCGGTCAACATCCAGTCGGTCGACGGGGTGCTGGACGTCACGATCATCCTGTCGTACCTGACCATTCCGTTCCAGGGCACGATCGTGACGTTGCGCAACATGTTCGGCACGATTCCCGCGCCCACGTTGCGCGTCAATGTCGGCGACAAGCTGCGCATCAAGATCATCAACAAGCTGCCGCCCAATCCGTTGCCGCTCAACCAGACGCCGCACCTCTCCTATCCCAACAGCACCAATCTCCACACCCACGGACTGCATGTCTATCCCGACATCTATCCGCAGCCGGCCACGCCGCCGTACACCAACCCGGATACGTCGATCCCGCCGAAACTCTACGGTGATTTCGTCGTCGATGATCCCGACCAAGGCATCCAGCCCGGCGAGACCCGGCAATACGAATATTTCATCCGCGACGATCATCCGCCGGGCACCTACTGGTATCACCCGCACCTCCACGGCTCGAGTGCAATGCACGTGGCCAGCGGCATGGCCGGCGCGCTGATCATCCAGGGTCCGATCGACCAGGTCCCGGAAATCGCCGCCGCCGAGGAAAAGATCTTCGTGTTCCAGGCGCCCATCTACGATCCGGTCACCGGCCAGCTCGAGTCCTTCAGCCAGGTTTCGAACGTCACCACCAACGAGCCACCGTTCCTGATCAACGGCGTGCGCGTGCCGCGGATCATCATGTACAGCGGCCAGGTGCAGAACTGGCGGTTCATCAATGCCGCCATCTTCAAGATGCTCAACCTGAGCCTGTTCGAGCACACGTTCTACCAATACAGCCACGACGGCAATCCGCGGCGCACGCTCAAGGTGGTGCCCCCGCTGCCTCTATCGGCGATGACGCCTCCCGTCGATGCGCCCTCCTATCCGGAAGGGGTCGTCCTCGCGGCCGCCAACCGGTCCAATGTGCTCGTGAAAGCGGGTGCGCCCGGTACCTATCACCTGCGCAGTTTCCCGATCGAGATGGGACGCAATTCGAGCGCGAACGGGGCCGGCGGGATCCTTGCGGGCGACATCGTCGCGGAGATCGTCGTGCTGCCGTCATCGTTCAACATGGGGCTGCCACCGGAGCCGCTGCCGGTCACGCCGTTTCTCGCGCCCATCACCGACGAAGAACTGGCGGCGCACGGAGGCATGCAACGCTTGATCGTGATGCGCGTGATTCCCGCGAACACGCCGCCTCCGCTCCTTGACCCGCCGCCGCAAGAGGTGCCCGACTGGACCTACTCGCAGGGCCAGATCGCCGGCAAGGTGTATGCGCTGGGCGCGGCCGGTGTCACGCCATTCGCCACGCCGGTGCCGCCGGCTACACTGCCGAATCCGACAACCTACATTCCGTTCCAGTCAAGCAAGGCGCTGACGCAGCTCGTGGCGCTGAACAGCGTGGAGGAGTGGACGATCGTCAACTACAACAACATCCGCCATCCTTTTCATATCCACGTCAATCCGATGTACGTGGTGGCAGTGAACGGCAAGCGCCTCGCCGAACCGTACTGGGCGGATACGGTGGCATTGCCGTTCAACGCGAATCCCCCGCCGCAGAATGGAGGGCCGCCAGCGCCGGGCACGACCACGTCGGTCACGTTCCGCATGCGCTTCCTGCACTACACGGGACGTTATGTGATGCATTGCCACATGCTCGTGCATGAGGACATGGGCATGATGCAGGGCGTGACGGTCACCTGATCAGGACGTCGACTGCTTGCGCGCCCGTTCACGCTCACGCAGCACCTTGCGCTGCACCTTGCCGGTGGTGGTCATCGGCAAGGCGTCGATGAACTCGATCTCCTTCGGATACTCGTAGGGCGCCAGGAATTTGCGCACGTGTTGCTGGATATCCGCTTCGAGTTCAGCCGACGCGACCTGCCCGGCGGCCAGCACGATGAACGCCTTGACGACGCTGCCGCGCGTCTCGTCCGGCGACGGCACGACGGCGGCGTTAGCCACCGCCGGGTGCTTGACGATGCAGTTCTCGATCTCGGACGGGCCCACGCGGTAACCGGCCACCTTGAACACGTCGTCGGCGCGGCCCTGGTACCAGAGATAGCCATCGGCATCCATCGTCGCGACGTCGCCGGTATGGCACCAGTCGCCGGTGTACTTGCCGCGGGTGCCTTCCGGATTCTTGAAATACTCGAGAAAGAACACCGGATCGGGCGTGCCGTCGGGCGCGATGCGATGGACCACCACTTCGCCGGGCTCGCCGACGGGGGCTTCGCGACCGGCATCGTCGATCACCGCGACGCGATGGCCGGGATAGGGACGCCCCATCGAGCCGGGCTTCGCGGGCCACTGCGCGTGCGAATTGCCCACGATGTAGTTCATCTCGGTCTGCCCGAACATCTCGTTAATGGTGGCGCCCAGTGCGTCCTGCGTCCATGCGAATACCGTGCTGCCCACGGCTTCGCCGGCGCTCATGATCGTCCGCAGGTTGACGTCGAACCGGTCGCGGGGCCGCGGAAAGGCCTTCATGATCAGCTTCAGTGCCGTTGGAAACAGGAAGGTGTTGCGAACCTGGTACTTCTCCATCAGCGCCAGCGCACGCTCGGGATCGAAGCGCCCGCGATAGCCGACGATCGGCTGGCCGAAGTACAGGGTGGGGAGCAGCGCATCCATGAGGCCGCCGGTCCATGCCCAATCGGCGGGCGACCAGAAGAGATCGCCCGGCTGCGGAAAGCCGTCGTGCGAGTGTACGAAGCCCGGCAGATTGCCAAGAAGGCACGCATGCGGCATCAACGCGCCCTTGGGCGGGCCTGTGGTGCCGCTGGTGTACACGATCAAGGCCGGATCGCTCGCCCGCGTGGCCACGGGCGTGAATTGCGGTGCAGCCGCCCCCACGGCGCGGTCGTAGTCGATGATCCCTTCGCCTTGCACGCCGGCCACGCCCAGCACCTGCGTCAGCCGCGGCAGGTCGCTGCGTATCGGCGCCAGGTTGGGTGCGGATTGGGCGTCGACCAGGGCCACGCGGGCTTCCGCATTATCAAGTCGATAGGCGAGCGCGTCCGGACCGAACAGGAAGGATAGCGGCACCGCCACCGCGCCCATCTGGTAGACCGCAAGATGGGCCACGATGGTCTCGCGCCGCTGCGGCAGCACGAGCGCCACCTTGTCGCCACGCGCGACGCCGAGACCGGCGAGCACGTTGGACAGGCGATTGGCTTCGCGTTGCAGGTCCCAGAATGTATGCGCCGACGCGGCCCCGGATTCGTCTTCCCAGTACAGCGCGAAGCGCGTGCGGTCGACGGCCCAGCGGCCGCAGCATGCGTGCGCGATGTTGAAGTCGGTGGGCACGTCCCACCGATGTGCGGCGTGCAGCGCGGTGTAGCGATCGGCGGGCGACATGCCCGACAATCTACTCGTTCGCGGCGGCGGGGGGAATCGCGGCCCCGATGATCGTGGGCATCGGCGTGTTGAGTTCGAGCGGTTCGACCGTGGCCCAGACCCAGTCCGGCTGTTGCTCCAGCAGGCGGCCGAAGCGGATGGGACTGGCCGATTTCGATGTCAGAAGCTTGAGGCGCTTGGTCGGCTGATATTCGGCGGCGGGCACGATCAGCGATTGCACCGACGAGTCGGCCTCGCGCTTCTTCAACGCCAGGAACAACCCCTGGAATGAGCGGCCATTGATGGTCGTGGCTTCCCCGTCCACCGAATAGTCGGCGTCAAGATTTTTCCGTTGCTCGATCAGGTCGACACCGAGCAGCGTGTTCGCGATCACCTGTAGGCCGATCTCGGCGCGGTCGGTGGTCATGCGCTTCATCCGCCGGACGATGCCGAGTGTCCACGGCGACTGGCCGTGCGGGCGGATGGCCGCCAGCGTGCCGAGTGTCACGGCGTTGGCCACGCTCATCGGCGCCAGCAGGCGAAAGCCGGTCTGGCTGATGTCCTTCACTTCCCACGGTCCGCCGGGCGCGGCAAAGGACGCGAGACGCCGACGCGACATCTCGACACGCCGGTCGGTCTCGTTGCGCATGCGTCCGAAGACCGCAAGTTCCATCGTGCCGCCAAAGCTCTTGCCGTGCTCGGCGTAGGGCACCGGTGCCAGTTCCTCTTCCCGCAGAAATGCGGAAATCTTGCCGAATCCGACGATGGCATCGACCGTGCCCACGGCGGCGGTGCGCTCGCCGCGGCGCGCAAAGGGCTTGAATTCCGGGTCCACCTGCGAGGCGAGCTTGGTGAGGAGGCCGAGCTGCTCGCTGCGCTTGCTGGTGCGCTCCGACAGCGGCTGCGCCTTGATCTTCTGCTCGATCATCACGACGTTCTGCATCAGCGTCGCATGCAGCGGCCGGGTGTCGAGAAACAGCACGCGTCCTTCCAGCGGCTGGGGCAATCGGCGGCGCAGTCCCTCGCGGCTGGCGAGGTCGACGAAGAACGACGTGACGGAAGACGCCTCGAGGTGGAGGCGCAGTGGCGCGGCCCATTCGTCGAGTTCGCCGGCCACCCATTCCAGATGACGCGCGGTCATGTTGCCGGCATTCATGAGTTGCAGCAGCAGCGTGAACAGGTATTCGTGCTCGATCGTCGTGGCGTGGCCGTTGGGGCCTACCACCAGCTGCTGGCGTTCGATCTGCCGCGAACAGGCAAGGGTGAAGTGCGCGTGCAACTCGGCCCACTTGGCGGGGATCCATTGTTCGTAGCGGTAGAGCCGGACCTTGGCGTCGAGGCCCATGTGCATGATCTGGCGTCCGACCAACTCGGGCAGCAATTGCTGCCACTTCGCGCTTTGCATGTGCATCGCGACTTCAAGCGCAAACGCGTTGTAGGTGACGAGGAACGCCTGCGTGAGGTCGAACAGGGCCGACCACAGTTGATGCTCGATCTTGGAACTGCGGCTCGAATGCTCGATGTACTGCGCCGTCAGGTTCTTGCGCAGGTTGGTGCATTGCGCATCAACGCGGAAGATCGCTTCCAGGCGCTGCGGCGTGCGCCTGGCGGCGGGTTCTGCCATGCGGCCAAGCTCGGAAATCACCTCGGTATGCAGCGCCAGCGGATCGGTGACCGGGAATGAAGCGAGCCATTTTTCCGCGGAACGGAAATCCGCCAGCGGGTCGCGAATGGATTTGCCGAATCCGAACATGGTCGATGCGGCTCGGCTTAGGCCGACTGCGGAAAAGCGTCCATATGTCACCCTTCTGCAAGAACCGCGCCCGGTGGATCCCCGCGATCGCCAGAACCAAGAACGGCAAACGCAGCAAGGTCTGGCGTGCCACGTTTGTTGATTTACGGGCTCGCATCATGCGTCAAACAGGGGGGCGCGGCAAGCATCGGCCACCGTACTGGCACGCAATGTGCGTACACGACTCGTGCAGCACAGCTTGACGGTGTTTTTCACCCCTCGGGCGGCAAACCCGAACCGGTCCTCCGGGACGTTATACTTGTTCAATACAGCCTGCCGACTGCAATGTAAGTTCGGCACGCCCGCAGCGTAAAGGAAACCAAGCAATGGGCATCCTGATCAAAGCTCCGACCCGCCGTGGCGAGCCCACGCTCACCGCCGTTTCGGATACCTCCGACCAAGACACGCGCGGCGCCCTGCATATCCGCGAAGTGGTGCGCATCACCGGCCTGCGCCGCGAGCAGCTCTACATGTGGCAGCGCCGTTACGGCTTCCCTTCGCCGCTGCGCGACACTTTTGGCGACCGCGTCTATCCGGCCGACCAGGTTGCCCGCCTCAAACTTATCAAGCAGTTGCTGTCCGAAGGCTGGCGCGCCGGCGCCGTCGTCCCGCTCGCCGATTCGGCGCTGCAGTCGATGCTGGGCCTGGCGGTCGACGTGCCGTCGGCGCTGCCGTCGGAAATCGAAAGCGCGGTGCGGCTGGTGGCTGAGCATCGCATCGGCGAATTGCAGAACCACATGTCGAAATTGCTGGTGGGACAGGGCCTGCGCAAGTTTCTCGAGCAGACGCTGATTCCGCTGAACGAAGCCGTCCACGAGCGCGTGGTGCGCGGGGAAATGCAGAACTTCCAGGAGTTGCGCTTCGCCGATCTCGCGCAGCGCCTGTTGCGCGATGTGACGCGCCTCGTTCGTCCTACGCGCGATGCGCGGCACATTCTGCTGGCGACCCCCCCCAACGATCCCAACCAGCTGGGGCTGGCCATCCTCGAATTGCTGCTCTTCACCGAGGGCGTCAATTGCCTGACGCTGGGCGCCGGTGTCCCGGCCCAGGAAATAGCCGGCGCTGCCGCGGCCTACAAGGCGGCCATGGTGGTGCTGCTGTTCGATCGCGGCATCTCGGGCAAGATCGCGGGGCAGGAGATTCGTTCGCTGCGCGCGGCGCTGCCGTCGGGATTGCCGCTGGTGGTCAGCGGCCGCGCGGTCAACCTCCTGGCCAAGCCGATTGCCGATGCGCATACCGCGGTGGATTTCAGTTCGGTGATGTCGAAGATGCGGGCGCTTGGGCTGCTGCCGGTTTCGGCGGTGCCGGTCATGGGCCTGTTGCCGGAGATGCCACAGCGGGCGTAGCATCGGCCTGATGACGTCTCCCGACCATCCTCCGGTTGCCTGGCATGCCCGCCGAACGCTGTGGCATTCGGTGGGCGTCCTCGTGGCGCTTGCGTTGGCCTGGCTGATTCTGCAGGCCTATCGGCAACCGGACCTCATCCTCGAACTATCCAGCCTTCGGCTTTGCTAAGGTTGCCGGATATCAAGGTTCGTTCAGGAAATCCTCGAGCTTGCGCCGCTGCCGCTTGGTGGGGCGCCCGGGCGCCTGCGGCGTAGACACGCGCGCTGCGCGCTGTTGCAGGACGATGGCCTCGCGTTCCTGGGCGCTTTCCGGCGTTTCACGGAAGAGCAGCGCCGCCTCGGGTGCGCCACCGCGCCGGTCGGAGAGCGCGATGACTTCGACGATCCACGTCAGGCCGCCGCGGCGTATCGACACCCGGTCGGCCACGCGCGGGGCGCGCGAGGCCTTGACCCGCTCATCGTTGATGCGCGCCTGACCGGCCTCGATCGCGGCCGCGGCGAGGCTTCGCGTCCTGTAGAAACGCGCGGCCCACAGCCACTTGTCGAAGCGGATGCGATCGCCACCGCCGCCGACGGGTTCCGGACGCGTCACGCCGGGCGCCGCCGCGCGTTGGCATAGGTCGACATCCAGTCCGCGGTCACGGCCGCATCGGGATGCTCCTCGGCGCGCAGGCCTTCGACGACGCGTGCGCGGTCCTCGTCGGAGCGATTCTGGGACAGCTTGAACTTGGCATCGATGCGCTTGATCCGCATCCGGAACGCGACGATCGCGCCGAGCATGGCATCCCGCTCGCGCGGCGGCATGTCGAAATGCCATGGCGACGGCCGGCGGTTTTCGAAACGGTGTGCAAGCGCGTCGAGCACGTGCCGCTTGTCCATCGGATCGTCGATGAGTTCCAACGGGCCGTGGGCGTGGACGGCAGCGTAGTTCCAGGTCGGCACCATCCTGGCGGGATGTTCGTACCACGTGGGCGACACATACGCGTGCGGGCCATGGAACAGCGCGATCGACTCGCCATCGACCGCCTTCTGCCAATGCGGGTTGGCGCGTGCAACGTGCCCGATCAACACACCGTGAGGCTCGCTGCCGGGCACGAACAGCAGCGGCACATGCGACACCGCAGGCTCGGGTGCCCCCGGCGTGATCAGCGTGGCGAACGGATAGTCGTGCATCAACCGCGCGACGGCGGCGCGATCGGCGGCGGCAAAGTGCGAAGGCGTGTAGAGACTCATCGTCGCATTGCGGTTCAGTGCCGCGTCGTATTCCCAAACAGCGCGCGTGCAGCGGCCGGTTCCAGCGTGTAGCGGCGCTGGCAGAATTCGCACGTCACCTCGACATTGCCACGCTCGGCCAGGATCGATTCGACTTCGGCGGCGCCGGCGATCCGCAGCGCATTCTCGACGCGTTCCACTGAACAGGAGCATGCCAATGCCACGGGGCGGGCGGCAAAGACACGCAGGTCCTCGTGCGGGAACAAACCGGCCAGGACGGCGGTGGCATCGTCGGGCGCCAGCAATCGAGACGCGGCGGGCGCGCCAACATCGAGCTTGAGGCGCGTCCAGGCTTCATCGGCTTCGTCGTCGCCGCCGGGCAACCGCTGGACCAGCAATCCGGCACAAGCCATCCCGTCGCGTGCCAGCAGCAGACGGCTGGCGAGTTGCTCGGAGGTGGCGAGGTAGTGTTCGATCAGCGTGGCCACTGCGCCGGTATCGATGGCGACGATGCCCTGGTAGATCGGCCCGGCGCCTTTGGGATCGAGGGTGATCACCATGCGCGCATGCTCGGGACCGCCCGCGAGGTCGGCAAGCGTGGCATGTGCCGGAAGCTGCGCGACGCGCGCCGCATCCCACTGTGCGGTGGCCCGCACGCCAAGCGCATCCGTGCATTCGACGACCATGAGGCGCACCGGTCCGTCGCCCTGCAACTGCGCGATCAGGCTGCCCTTGAACTTGAGCGACGCCGCAAGCAACGTGACGGCCGCCACCAGCTCGGACAATACCGCGCCGACGGCCGGCGGATAGTCGTGTGCAGCCAGCACCGCGGCGACGGTGTCGTCGACGCGCACCAGTGCGCCTCGCACTGCGGCGTGTTCGAACAGGAAGGGCGTCAGGGCATCCGCGCGGGGCATCCGGCCTGGGGTCACGTCGTCTGGAGTTTGAGCGTGTAGATGGTGAGCGGCAGTGCCGAGTTCTTGTCGAAGAGACAACCCGCATCGAGTCCCGCCCGCGCGACAGCCTCGGCGGAGCGCAACCGATTGTACTGCGCGTGCATCGCTCCCAGCGCAAATTCGCGCCCTGATCCCGCGGCCCAGAATTGCGTGTATTCGAACACCTCCCGCATCGAGTAGACGCCGAAGATACCGTGGACGTTGGCGATCAGCGCTGTGATCTGCGTCGACTCGTAGGGGTCGTCGTCCTCTTCCTTGGGATTCAGGAAGTGCTGCTCCTTCAACAACGGATGCAGCCTGCGAAACGTCTCGAAGATGGCGAACTTGGTCGAGAAATCGAGGTCCTCGTGGCGCCGGAGCAGGCTTTCGAACACCAGCTGGTGCGCGGCCGAGCCGCAGAGGCCGATGTAGTTGCCGCGGTAGTGGACGATCTTGTCGTATGTGCGGTCGTGCACGGCGGCGAGCCGCGTGTCACCGAACGTGGTGAGTGAATCGGCGGCAATGGCGACTTCGTCGCCCTTGCGGACAACAACAAGTGTGGTCATGGAGTTTTCGCGACGTGGGCCGCAGTTGGCCGCTGTCGGCATGCGCGTGCGGCGGGACGCCGCGCGCGTGCACAGGGCAACCCGTGATTATACGCGTCACGCGGAGGCCGGCACCGTGTGGAATTGTGGCGGCGCCGGGAGCATCGGCACCGGCGGCAATTGCCGGGGCGACCACGAGGCGTGGGCGAAGGTCCAGAACTCCGCCAGGGAGGCAGGCGCGGACTGCGGCGGCGGCTGGTCGAGAAAGTGCCATGCCGCCAGCAATGCCGGCATCGGATCATCCGGCAGGCGCTGTGCGAGCGTCTGCTTGGACAGCTTGGCGCCACTGCGGTCGATCGCCACCGGTACGTGCAGGTACGACTGTGGCGGCAGGCCGAGGCGCCTCTGCAGGAAAATCTGGCGCGGCGTGGACGCCAGCAGGTCGGCACCACGTACCACGGAGGTGATGCCCTGGTCGGCATCGTCGACCACCACGGCAAGCTGGTATGCGTGCAGGCCGTCGGCACGCCGCACGACGAAGTCTCCGACATCCGTGGCCAGTTGTTGCCGCTGCGGACCCTGCAGGCGATCGATGAAAGTCACGCAATCGTCGCCTACGGTCACGCGCAGCGCGTGTCGCCGACCGGCGGCCATCGCGCTGATCAAGACTGCGACAGGTTCCCGGATAGCGTCGCTCGCCCGTGGCACTGAACGGCGCGCTTTCGAGGTCGCGTCGGGAGCACACGCACGCATAGAGGGCATGCCGATCGTTGAGCACGGCCAGTGCCTCGTCGTAAAGGGCAAGGCGGTCCGACTGGCGCACGACGGCGCCATCCCACGCAAACTGATAGCGCTCGAGCGTGCGCATGATCGCGGACTCGGCGCCGGGTCGGCTCCTGGGCGTGTCGACGTCTTCGATGCGCACCAGCCATTCGCCGCCGGCGGCACGGGCGTCGCAATAACTGGCGAGTGCCGCGATCAGCGAGCCGAAATGCAGCGGCCCGCTGGGCGACGGCGCGAAACGACCGCGGTAGCGGCGCCGGGGGAGGCGCGGACGCTGGCGTGCCGTTCACCGCACCGAGGCGGCGGGTGCTGCGCTGGCGGTGGCGGTGCTGGGCACGCCGTAAGCGTAATGACGATTCATGGCAGCCATTACTGCGTTGGGATATTCCGGCCGGCCGAGGCTGCCGTTGTAGCGGCCAAGGGCGCGATAGAGATCGCCCTGCTCGAGGTCGACAAGATAGTGTCGCAGGATTACCGCGCCGTACCTAAGGTTGGTGCGCAGGTTGAAGAGATTCTGGTCCGGCGTGCCGATGGTGGTCAACCAGAAGGGCATCACCTGCATGTAACCGCGCGCGCCGACCGGCGAGATCGCATACTTCTTGAAGCCGCTCTCGTGATGCATCACCGCGAGCAGCAACTGCGGGTCGAGCCCGGCGCGCGTGGCTTCGTAATGGACCGTGGCGAGTAGCTCACGCCGCTCGCGCTCATCGGGCACCCGCTGCGCGAGACGCCGGGACATTTCGCCGAGCCACGGCTGCAGCGCCTCGTGATTGGCGTAATCGGAGGGCACCGGCGCGTCGGCAATGGCCTTGGCGAGACCTGCGACCACCGACGGGGCCAGATGCTCTTCACGCTGTCCGCCGGCGAACGCCGGCAGCGGAGCCAGCATGAGCATGGCCGCAAGCAGTACGCCACTCGCGCAGGAACGCACTGCCCAAGCGGTTGCCCGGCGTCGGACAAAAATCATTGTGCCTCTACGTAGCATGCCCTGTGGTTCAACCCTTCAATCGTTGCTGAATGAACGTCGCGATCTCATCGACGGGGACGGGTGTTGCCGCGCTTTCCGTGCGCGCCTGGTACTCGACGCGCCCGTCCTTCAGTCCGCGCTCGCCGATCGTGATCCGATGCGGAATGCCGATCAACTCCAGGTCAGCAAACATCACGCCAGGGCGCTCGCCCCGGTCATCGAGCAATACTTCGACACCGGCGGCTTCGAGTTCGGCATACAGGCGGTCGGCCAGCGTCCGCACGGCCTCGCTCCGATCATAGGCCACCGGCGCGATCGCCACTGCAAACGGCGCCAGCGGCAGGGGCCAGATGATCCCACGTGCATCGTGATTCTGCTCGATGGCCGCCGCGACCACGCGGGTGATGCCGATGCCGTAGCAGCCCATTTCGAGGACTTGGGATTGACCGTCGGCGGCGAGATAAGTTGCGCCCAGGGCGGTCGAATAGAGGTTGCCGAGCGCGAAAACGTGGCCGACCTCGATGCCGCGGGCGATGGCCAGCGTGCCTTGGCCGTCGGGCGACGGGTCCCCCGCCACGACGTTGCGCAAGTCGGCAATCCCGTCAGGCTCGCGGCAATCGCGACCAAAATTCACGCCGCGCAGGTGAAAATCCGCGACATTGGCGCCACAGATGAAATCGGCCATCACGGCCACCGACCGGTCGACGATCAGCGGCATGTCGTGGGGAATGCCCACCGGACCGAGATAACCCGGCCGGCAGCCGGTGGCGGCGACGATCTCGCTTTCCGACGCCCAGCGCCACTCCGCAAACCCAGGCAGCTTGCCGATCTTGATCTCGTTGCCCATGTGATCGCCGCGCACCAGCAGCATCTGCACGCGGTGGTCCGCCCACAGCATTAGGCACTTGACCGTGCGCGTCAGCGGCAGCCCCAGCAATTCGGCCACCTCCTCGCAGGTGGACCTGCCGGGGGTGGGGACCTTGACCATCGCCTCGGCGGCCGCGGGCCGCGCGGCGGCAGGGGCAATCGCTTCGGCCTTTTCGACATTGGCCGCGTAGGGCGAGCCGTCGCTCCACGCGATGGCGTCTTCGCCCGAGTCGGCCAGCACCTGGAACTCGCAGGAGACGGCACCACCGATGGCGCCGCTGTCGGCATCGACCGGTCGAAAGCGCAGCCCCATCCGCGTGAAGATCGCCACATAGGCGTCGTACATGCGCTGGTACGACCGCGCCATCCCGGCCTCGTCGACGTCGAAGGAGTAGGCATCCTTCATCACGAATTCGCGCGAACGCATTACGCCGAAGCGCGGCCGGATCTCGTCGCGGAATTTGGTCTGGATCTGGTAGAAATTGACCGGCAGCTGGCGGTAGCTCTTGATCTCGCGCCGGACGATGTCGGTGATGACTTCCTCATGCGTCGGCCCCACGATGAAGTCGCGGTCATGCCGGTCCTTGAGGCGCAGCATGTTGGGGCCCATCTTTTCCCAGCGGCCGGTTTCCTGCCAGAGTTCGGCGGGCTGGATCACCGGCATCACCAGTTCAAGCGCGCCCGCGCGATCCATTTCCTCGCGCACGATCGCCTCCACCTTGCGCAGGGTGCGCAGACCAAGCGGCATCCAGGTATAGAGGCCGGACCCGAGCTTGCGGATCAGCCCGGCGCGCAGCATCAGCTGCTGGCTGACGATGTCGGCTTCGGCCGGGGCTTCCTTCAACGTGGCAAGGTAGAAAGCAGATACGCGCATGATGCTGTTTTTGTTGGGAAAAAAGCATTGTAGCGCGAATGGCCCGCATCCGCCTCCCGGCGATCCCGATCCAGGCGCCGGGAAGGTCCGGGGCCACCGCATCCGGCATCGCCCGATCGGCCGGGTTATCCCCCGGCCGCCTTGCGTTTTGCGACGTCGATGTCGAGGTACTGGTAGTAGCTGCCGAACGGCGAACGGTGATAGCCCAGTACCCAGGGCTGGACGAACGCATTTTCGATATCCACCATCAGCGGCAGCATGGGTGCAAACGCCGCAATGATGGCGTTCATCGTCCGCGCTGCCTCCATGCGTTCCTCTACGGTGGGCGCGCGCACGAAGCGCTCGAAGGCGCGGTCGTAGTCGGCATGGCGAAAACGCGATTCGTTGATTTCCGGCGGGTCGGTGCCGTGCAGCTGCTGAAAGCCCAAGCCGGTGGGCGGGGTCGAGCGGCCATGGATGGCAATCTGGAAATGGCCGCGCGCTGTTTCCTTGAAGAGATCCTGCGTGGACATCGTGCGAAAGTCCATGCGCAAGCCGATGGCGTCGGTGTTCTTCTTCACCAGCGTCTGCACTTCGCGCCAGACGGCTCCGGGAAAGATCAGCAGCGACAGCGTCAGTGGCTTGCCGTCCGGCGCCAGCCGGAAGCCCTGGGCATCGCGCTTGTTGTAGCCGGTCTTGTCGAGGAGCGCGTTGGCGAGCGCGGGATCGAAGCGCCGCGGTGCAGCCTTGTCGTCGAATCCGGACAATCCCGGTGCCAGGATCTGGTTCGACGGGACTCCCTGGCCCGCATACACCACGCGGATCAGCGAGCCCGCATCGATGCCGAGCGCCAGCGCCCGCCGCAGTGCGACCGCCGCGGTGCCTGTTCCGCCCAGCACCGGGTCCTCCATGTTGATGTAGAGGGAGCGCACCGAGATGGTCACGTAGGGCTCGCGGCGGATTCCATGCGCGGCCATCGCGGGGTCGAGTTCGCCGTTGACCAGGAAGCGTTGCGCACCCTCGCCACGCAACTCGACGACGTCGAGCTTGCCGCGTTCGAACTCCAGCAACCGCGTCTGCTGCTCGTCGATCACGTTGAACTCGATGCGGCCGATCTGCGGCAATCGCTTGCCCTGCATCGAGCGCGCCAGCGCGGTCCACGCCGGGTTGTCGGTTGGCGGAAACGCCAGCGCGCGATAGCGCGTGTTGGCTTCAAGCACGACGCGCGAGCCGCGTTGCCACTCCTTCAAGCGATAGGGCCCGGTTCCCACGGGGCGCGCCTGGATGTCGCCGCCCGCGGCGTCGAGCACCTCGCGCGCAACCGCGCGGTAGCTGACCATGATGTCCGTCATCGACGGGTAATTGGGGGTGGCTATCTGGATTTGCAGCGTGTAGCGGTCGAGCGCCTTGAGGCCTTCGACCGGTGCATCGTAGTTGAATTTGGCGCCTGGCTTGCGCGCGGCATCGACGACGGCACGCATCCCGACGATCAGGTCCGACACCAGCGGATCACCGCCGCCGCGAAGGTTGGGATCGAGATAGCGCTTGACCGAATAGACGTAGTCGGCGGCGACGAGTTCGCGCGGCTTGCCGCCGAAGGCAGGGTCGTCGGTGAAGTGGATCTGCGGCTTCAACGTGAACGTCCAGGTTCGGCCGTCGGCGGAAACGACGGGCGCCGCCGCCGCCGTGTTGGGCGCGGGGCGCGCGGGCAGCGCGAAATAGTCCCATTGGAACATTGCCTCGAAGATGGCCGAGCCCACGGTGTTCGAGTAGGTGTCCTGCCACTGCTGCGGATCGAGCGTGTCGATGTCGGAGGTGGCGAGTCGCAGCACCTTCGCCGGGTCGGCCGCCAATGCGGGGGACGTTGCCGGCGCCAGCACCAGCAGCAGCCAAGCCGTCGCGAGCAGCGCACGGAAGGTGCGGGCGAAGTGGCGGCGGGAGGTGTGGGGCAGCGGCATCAAATGGCGGCGGTGGCGGCGTATCATCGCAACCCATGCGGTGTCCGGCAAGGGTCGGCGCCCGGCATCCTGGGAGAACGTCCTTCATGGTGATGGTCTTGCCGTTCGTGATGGGGCTGCTGGCAGCGTTGCTTGCGATGTCGGGTCATCGCACGGGCGCGATGCGCCTCGGCCTCGCCACGGTTGCCGTGCAGGTCTGGTGGCTGGTGTATCACGCCACCGACAAGCTCACGGTCACGCTCTGAAATCGGGCGGGTTGCACGACATGCCGCGTATTCTCGACACGCTCGCTCTGCTTGGCATAGTGGGCACGCTGCTGGTGGCGTTCTATTACCAGTTTGCGCTTGGCGAACTGCCTTGCCCCCTGTGCGCACTGCAGCGCGTGGGCTTCATCGTGGCCGGCATAGGCCTGGTGCTCAACCTGCGCAGCGGCTATTCGCCCGCGCACTACGGCCTGGTGCTGCTGACGAGCGTGGCGGCGGGGGCGGCGTCGCTGCGGCAGATCGCGCTGCATGTCATCCCGGGTTCGGGAAGTTACGGATCGGCGTTGTTTGGCTTGCACTTTTATACGTGGGCGTTCGTCGGCTACGGCGCGCTGGTGGCGTACACGGGAATCGCGCTGCTGCTGGAAGGCAACCGCCCGGTGCGCGACCTTATGCACGATGCGGGGCGCGGTCGTGGCCTGCTGGCCGCAGCCGCATGCTGGCTATTCGTTTTGCTGGCGGCCATGAACATGCTGGCCTTCGCCGCCGAATGCGGTCTCGGCCCCTGCCCGGACAATCCGACGGGCTACCTCTGGTGGCCCGCCGGCTGAGAACCCGCGCGCACCGTCAGCGGACGACGAGAACCGGCACCTTCGAGTGCGTGAGCACCTTGACGGTCTCGCTGCCCAGCAACAGGGCAGCCAGACCGCGCCGGCCGTGCGATGCCATCACGATGACGTCGCATTTGCACTTCTTGGTCGTGGCCAGGATGGCCTCCCATGGCGTTTCAGCGATGGTGTGGACGGTGTCGCAGCGTACGCCTGCGGCCGCCGCCTTCTTCAGCACCTTGTCGAAGAGGCGCGTTGCCTCCGCTTTCGCGTGCTTGGCGTATTCGCGCCGCGACACGGGGTTGAGCACAACGCCTTCCATGTAGATCGGTTGCGGATAGTCGGGTGAGACATGCAATGCCGTGACACGCGCGCCGATGGCCTGTGCAAGGTCGAATGCCTGCGCGACGGCCTTGTCCGAAAGTTTCGATCCGTCGGTGGGAATCAGCAAGTGGGTGTACATGGCGGAACTCCTGTTGGTCGATCGTCCACATTCATATCCTACGCGACCTGTCCGACGCGAAGTTGACGCGGGTCAATTTCAAGCGGATCCGGAGGCGGCGAATGGCGCATTGGGCCGGATTGCCGCTTGACCGTCCAGCGTTCATCGCCGTAGATTCAAAGGCATGCCGGCCCTGCCATCGTCCGCTGCGGTTCCCGCCAATAGTGTCGTCATTGCACAAGATGCCGGCGCCGCTTGCTATCACTGCGGCGAGTCGCAGTTTCGTCGCGGCCGCTGGACGGCCGTCGTGGAAGGGACGGCGCGCGAATTTTGCTGTGCCGGATGCCAGGCCGTGGCGCAAACGCTTGGCGCCGCCGGCCTCGAGTCGCTGTACGCGCGCCGAACCGATAGCGCTCCGCGTCCCGATCCGCGCGCGGCGGCTGCAGCGAACCTGATTGCCGAAGGGGCGCACGCGGGCGGATTGGTGCGCGCGCTGCCGGGAGGCGATCGCGAGATTTCCCTGCTTCTCGACGGCATGAGTTGCAGCGCCTGCGGCACGCTCTGTGAAGCCTGGATCGGCCGGCAGCCGGGCGTGCGCCATGCGACCGTCAACGATGCCAGCCAGCGCGTCGTAGTCCGCTGGGATCCTGCGGCGACCGACCTCGCCGCCGTGCTGCGGGCGGTCAGCGCACTCGGTTTTGCGGCCGTGCCTTACGACCCTGCGCAGCGCGAATTGCGCGCGCGACGCGAGCGCCGGGCACTCCTGTTGCGCGGCGCCATTGCCGCGTTGGCCATGATGCAGGTCATGATGTTTTCGGGCGCGGCATACTGGAGCGATGACGGCGTGGCAACGGAGCAGCAGCGCCTGCTCAATTGGGCGAGCATGGTGTTGACCATGCCCGTGTTGTTCTATTCGGCGTTGCCGTTCTGGCGCAACGCATGGCGCGATGTGACGCACGCCCGGGCCGGTATGGACGTACCGATCGTGCTGGGCCTGTTGGTGGCGCTGGGCGCGAGCGCATGGGCCACGTGGCGTGGGGACGGACCGGTCTATTACGACTCGATCACGATGTTCGTCGCGCTGATCCTCGGTGCGCGCTACCTCGAATTGATGGCGAGGCAACGCGCGGCGGCGGCCATTGAAGGACTCGCGCGCCGACAGCCCGACACCGCGGTCCGGTTCTGCCGCTGGCCAGGGACTGTTGTCGAGACGGTGGCGGCCACGGCGCTGGCCTGCGAGGATCGCGTGCTGGTCCGGCCAGGCGCGCTGGTGCCGGCCGATGGCGAAGTGGTCGAAGGCAGTTCGGAGGTCGATGAAGCCATGCTCACGGGCGAGGCCCAGGCGCTTGCACGCGGCCCCGGCGATTGGGTGCTGGCCGGTTCGCTCAATCGCGGCCAGCCATTCGTGGTGCGGGTGCAGCGCGCGGGCGCGGATACCCGGATTGCGTCGATATTGCGATTGACTGAACGTGCGGCCGGCACCCGTCCTGCGATCGCACGCACCGCGGATCGCGTGGCCGGCGTCTTCGTGGCGTCGCTGCTGGTCGTGGCCGCACTGACGGCAGCGACATGGGCCTTCATCGATCCGGCGCGCGCGCTGGCCATCACCGTGGCTGTGCTGGTGGTGTCGTGTCCCTGTGCGCTGGCGCTGGCCACGCCGGCCGCGGCGGCGGCATTGACCGGCTCGCTGGCGCGGCGCGGCGTGGTATTCGGACGCGGCGACGCGCTCGAGACCCTTGCCCGCGTCACCCACGTGGTGTTCGACAAGACCGGCACGCTCACGCGCGGCGACGTTCGCCTGGTGGAGATGCGCGTCGTGGAGGGCATTACGCGCGAGGCTGCGCTGGCGCTGGCCGCCGGGCTCGAGGCGCGCTCGGAACATCCGCTGGCGCGAGGCTTGGCCAGCGTGGCCCCCGACGCCAAGATGGCTCCCGTCACGGCGCTGCAGACGATGCGCGGGCAGGGGGTGGAGGGCACGGCCGGCAACCATCGCGTACGCATCGGCGCGCCGGATTTTGTCGCCGCGCTCGCGGGTCCGATGCCGGACCCGCTGGCCGCCTTTGCCGCCGGCGTTGCCGCGACGACCACACTGGTGGCGCTCGGCGACGCGCGGGGTTGGCAGGCGCTCTTCGCATTGGCGGACACGATGCGCGAGGACGCCGCCGCCGCGATCGGCGATCTTCATCGCATGGGCATCACGACCATGGTGCTGTCGGGCGACCGGCGCGCCAACGTCGATGCAGTGGCGCAGGCACTCGGCATTGCGGATGGCCGCGCCGAACTCACGCCGGAGGCCAAGCGTGAGGCAATCGTGGCGATGCAGCGCGCAGGAGCCGTCGTCGCGATGGTCGGCGACGGGGTCAACGATGCACCGGCGCTGGCGCAGGCGCAGGTGTCGTTCTCGCTTTCCAATGCGGCACCGCTCGCGCAGTGGACTGCGGATGTGGTGGTGCTGTCCGATCGGATCGGGCTGGTTCCGGCCACGCTGCGCGACGCGCGTCGCGCCATGCGCATCCTGCATCAGAATTTCGGATGGGCGATTGCCTACAATGCCCTGGCGATTCCTGCGGCGGCGATGGGTTGGGTCACGCCCTTGCTCGCAGCCGCAGGCATGGCGGCCTCGTCGCTGGTCGTGGTCGGCAATGCGTTGCGCCTGGCTGCGGCGCCATCGGGCGCGGTGGAAGTTGCCGCCACGGCACCTGCGCTTCAGCTGGAGCCCGCATGGAAATCCTGATGCTGATGATCCCGTTCTCCGTGGTGCTGGTGCTTGGCATCGGCGTGCTGTTCTGGTGGAGCGTGGACAGTGGCCAGTTCGATGATCTCGAGGGCCCAGGGCAACGGGTTCTCGCCGATGACGATACGCCGCCATCGCTGTCAAGTCCGGACGCTGCTGTGGAATTGACCCACGTCAATCCAGGAAAACCCTTATAGAGATAGCATCGCAGGCTTCGATTCGGGCGGGGCGGAATTCTGCCGCTTGCGCACCAGGGGAGTGACAACAGATGGGCAATCCGATTGCAAGTGCAGCAGCGGCCAATCCTGCGGTGATGACCGGCGCGATGCCGGGACGGCCGGCCGGAACGATGGCCGAGGGCGCGGCGGAGACCTTCAACTACGGCGTGGTACGCGGCTTCGCGATCATGACCGTGGTCTGGGGCATCGTCGGCATGCTGGTCGGCGTGATCATCGCCGCGCAGCTGCTGTGGCCGGCACTCAACTTCGACATCCCGTACCTTTCGTACGGTCGGCTGCGCCCACTGCATACCAACGCGGTGATTTTCGCGTTCGGCGGCAGCGCACTTTTTGCCTCGTCGTACTACTGCGTGCAGCGCACCTGCCAGGCGCGACTGTTCTCCAATGCGCTTGCCTCGTTCACGTTCTGGGGCTGGAACCTCGTCATCGTTCTGGCCGCCATCACGCTGCCGCTCGGCATCACCAGCAGCAAGGAATATGCGGAACTCGAGTGGCCCATCGACATCCTGATCACGCTGGTCTGGGTGGCCTACGCCGTCGTGTTCTTCGGCACCATCGCCAAGCGGCGGACGCCGCACATCTACGTGGCCAATTGGTTCTTCGGCGCGTTCATCATCACCATCGCCCTGCTGCATGTCGTCAACAGCGCGGCATTGCCCATCGGCCTCACCAGCTGGAAGTCCTATTCGGCGTATCCCGGCGTGCAGGACGCGATGATCCAGTGGTGGTACGGCCACAACGCCGTCGGGTTCTTCCTCACCGCCGGCTTCCTGGGAATGATGTACTACTTCGTGCCCAAGCAGGCCGGCCGCCCGATCTATTCCTATCGGCTGTCCGTGGTCCACTTCTGGGCGCTGATCTTCCTCTACATGTGGGCCGGTCCGCATCACCTGCACTACACGGCGCTGCCCGACTGGACGCAGTCGATCGGCATGGTGTTCTCGCTGATCCTGCTGGCGCCGTCGTGGGGCGGCATGATCAACGGGATGATGACGCTCTCCGGCGCGTGGCACAAATTGCGCGAGGACCCCATCCTCAAGTTCCTGATCGTGTCGCTGTCGTTCTACGGCATGAGCACCTTCGAAGGCCCGATGATGTCGATCAAGACCGTGAATGCGCTGTCGCACTACACGGACTGGACCATCGGCCACGTGCATTCGGGTGCGCTGGGCTGGGTCGCGTTCATCTCGATCGGCAGCATGTACTACCTGCTGCCGCGGATGTTCGGCAAGACGCAGATGTGGTCGGTGCGCCTCATCACCGCGCATTTCTGGATCGCCACCGGCGGCGTCGTGCTCTACATCGCGGCCATGTGGATCGCCGGTGTGATGCAGGGCCTCATGTGGCGCGCCACCAATGCCGACGGCACGCTCACCTACGCATTCGTCGAAAGCGTCAAGGCCACCTATCCGTTCTATGCGATCCGGCTGGTTGGAGGCCTCCTGTTCTTCTCCGGCATGTTGCTGATGGCGTACAACACGTTCCGCACGATCGCGGGCGCCAAACCCTACGATGCACCGATTCCGCCGGCCAGCGCGTCGCCGGCGCACGCGTGACACGGAGCCGCGAATGAAACTGAGCCAGGAATACGTCGAACAGAACCTCCCGTGGTTCATCGTGCTGGTCTTTCTCGTGGTCAGTGTCGCCGGCCTGGTGGAAATCGTCCCGCTTTACTTCCAGAACGCCACCACGCAGCCGGTGCGAGGGTTGATGCCCTACACCGCGTTGCAACTCACGGGCCGTGACATCTATATTCGCGAAGGCTGCAACAACTGTCATTCGCAGATGATCCGCCCGTTCCGCGCGGAAACAGAGCGGTATGGCCCCTATTCGGTCGCCGGCGAATTCGTCTACGACCGGCCATTCCTGTGGGGCAGCAAGCGCACCGGACCTGACCTGGCGCGCGTCGGCAGCCGCTATTCCGATGACTGGCATCGCGTGCACCTCAACAATCCCCGCGACGTCGTCCCGGAGTCGAACATGCCCGGCTATCCGTGGCTGGCCACGTCCCCGGCCAACGCCGCGGACATCGAGGCCAAGATGCACACATTGCGCACGCTCGGCGTGCCCTACACCGACGCCGACATTGCGCAGGCGAAGGCGGCGCTCGTCAATCGCACCGAACAGGATGCGCTGGTCGCCTATCTGCAGAATCTTGGACTCACGATGAAGAACGCGAGGTAACCATGGAATCGTCCACCCTGGTTGGCATTGTTTCGACGGTGATCCCCCTGATCACCTTTCTGGGCATCGTGGCATGGGCTTATAGCCGCCGGCGCAAGACTGCATTCAGCGAAGCCGCCAACGCGCCGTTTGCGCTGCCCGATGACGGGCCGGCGACCGTGCGCCGCGACAGCGGCCGGGAGTCCGCGCAATGACCACGTTCACGTCGGAGTTCTGGAACATCTGGGTGATCGGGGTCACGATCCTGTCCATCGTCGGCACGGCGTGGCTCCTCTGGTCCACCGGCCGCATCAAAGTCAAGAATCCGGCGGGCACGCCCAGCGGCAAGGTGACGGTCACCGGTCACGTGTGGGACGACGACCTCGAGGAATACAACAATCCGCTGCCCAAGTGGTGGTCGAACCTCTTCTGGATCACCATCGTGTTCGCGATCGTCTACCTCATCCTGTATCCGGGACTGGGCACCTTCCAGGGCATCCTTGGCTGGAGTTCATCGGGCGCGTACGACCAGGAGCGCAAGACGTTTGACGCGCGCCTGGCGCCGCTCTACGCAAAATATGCGTCCATGGATATCGAAGCCATCGCGCGCGACCCGGCCGCGCGGGAAACCGGCGAACGACTTTTCCTGACCTATTGCTCGCAGTGCCATGGTTCGGATGCCGGGGGCGCACGCGGCTTCCCCAGCTTGCGCGACCACGATTGGCTCTATGGCGGCGCGCCCGAGACGATCGTCCAGTCGGTCACCAAGGGACGCATGGGCGTGATGCCGGCATTCGGCGCCGTGCTCGGTCCGGAGGGGGTGCGCGATGTCGCGGCCTATGTGCGGTCGTTGAGTGGCCTGCCGCACGACAGCCTGCGCGCACAGATCGGCAAGCCGCTGTTCGCGCAGAACTGCGCCGCATGCCATGGCGGTGACGGCAAAGGCACGCAGGCGCTTGGCGCGCCCAATCTTACCGATGGCATCTGGCTCTACGGCAGTTCGGAGGCCACGATCGTCGAAGGCATCACCAAGGGTCGCCACGTCGATCCCGCCACGGGACTCAACGCGATGCCATCCTTCGAGAACCAGTTGACGCCGGTGCAGATTCGCGTTGCCGCAGCCTACGTCTGGGGCCTTTCGAACAAGGCGCCGGCGAAGTGATGCAGCGCGCGGGCGCATCGCGATCGTCGACGCGCCACCGCGCATGCGCCGCCCCGACGTGAAAGCGACGCCGGCACGCACCATCCCCATTCGCCGCGTGGACGAGTCGGACGAGGTCGGGCTCTACGAGATCCGGCGCAAGATCTATCCGCGCGCCGTCAGCGGCATCTTCGCGCGCTGGCGCGTTGCCTTCGTTGTCGCCACCCAGTTGATCTTCTACGGCTTGCCATGGCTGATGTGGAGCGGACGCCAGGCGGTGCTGTTCGACCTTGGCGAGCGCAAGTTCTACATCTTCGGGCTGGTGTTCTGGCCGCAGGATGTCGTCTACCTGACGGTGCTGCTCATCCTGTCGGCATTCTCGCTGTTCCTGTTCACCGCGATTGCGGGCCGGGTCTGGTGCGGCTTTGCTTGCCCGCAAACGGTGTACACCGAAATTTTCCTGTGGATCGAGCGCAAGATCGAAGGCGACCGGCTGGCGCGCATCCGCCTCGACGGGGAGCCGCTCAACGCCCGCAAAATTGCCAAGAAAGGCGCCAAGCACGCCTTGTGGATCGCGCTGTCGCTGTGGACCGGTATCACGTTCGTCGGCTACTTCACGCCGATCCGCGACCTTCTGTTCGCCATTCCGAGCCGGCTTGGTCCGTGGGAGGCGTTCTGGGCCCTGTTCTATGCGTTCGCCACCTATGGCAACGCCGGCTGGATGCGCGAGCAGGTCTGCAAGTACATGTGTCCCTACGCCCGCTTTCAGTCGGTGATGTTCGACAAGGACACGCTCATCATCGCGTACGACGAGAAGCGCGGCGATCCGCGCGGTGCCCGCAGCCGCAAGGCCGACCCGCGCGCCGTGGGGCTGGGCGACTGCATCGACTGCAGCATTTGCGTGCAGGTCTGTCCCACCGGGATCGACATCCGCGATGGTCTGCAATACGAGTGCATCGGCTGCGCTGCCTGCGTCGACGGCTGCGACCAGGTGATGGACAAGATGGGCTATCCGCGCGGGTTGATCCGCTACGCGTCGCAGAATTCCCTGGCGCAGGGTTGGTCGGGCAAGGAAGTGCGGCAGCGCGTGCTGCGGCCGCGCACGCTGCTGTATGCAGGTTTGCTGACGGCCATCGCGCTGGCCGCGGGCATTTCGCTCGCGCTCAAGAATCCGCTCAAGGTGGATATCATCCGCGACCGCGGCGCACTGGCACGCGAGGCCCGACCGGGCGTCGTCGAGAATGTTTACAAGGCCCAGATCATGAACACTTCGGAACTGCCGCAACGTTTCAACCTGCGCGTGGAAGGGCTGCCCGGCATCACTGTCGCCGGCACGTCCCAGCCCATCGAGGTGGGCCCCGCCGCCACTCGGCTCGTGCCTTTCCGGGTCGAGGTGCCCGCCGAAGCTGCTGCGCCGGGCGCGCATCGCATCGAGCTGATCGTCGAGTCGGCCGGAGAGGCGCCGATGCAGCGGCGCGAGACGTCGACCTTCATCCTGCCGCGGCCATGACCACCATCGCGATGCGCGCTCCATTGCCGTGGTATCGCCAGCGCTGGCCATGGTTGTTGATGGCTGGGCCCGCCATCGTGGTCGTGGCTGGCTTCGTCACCTTGTGGCTGGCCATTGCCAGCAACGACGGACTGGTGGCGGATGACTATTACAAGCGCGGGCTTGCGATCAACCGCACGCTCGAGCGCAGCGAGCGTGCGGCGGCGCTCGGCCTTGCTGCAGTCGTCGACCTCGATCCAAACGGTGCCGCGCAGGTGGTACTCACGTCGACGGTGCCGGACCTCGGGGCCGCGCCGGCGCAGGTGCGCCTCACTTTGCTGCACCCCACGCGCGCCGGTGCCGATCGCCGGATCGACCTGTTGCGTGGCCGGGACGGCGCCTATCGCGGCGAGGCCGGCGTGCTGCCGCCGGGACGCTGGCGCGTGGGGGTTGAAACAGACGAATGGCGCCTTCCCACCGTGGAAGTCGAGGGTGCGGTGCGCGCGATACGGATCACCGCCGAAGCGCCGCGTTGACCGGTAGCCGGGACCAGGACGACCAAAGGATCGCGACGATGGACGACGACGACACCAAGGGCAGGCTGTCCATGTGGATCATCTGGCCGGCCTTTCTCGTGGCGGGCGTGGCCGAGATCGTGTTCTTCTCGATCTTCGATCCGTTCGATTTGCATTTCTTCGGCGCGCCGCTCGACTGGTCGCGCCAGGCCATCTACACACTGGGCTTCTTCGGCTTCTGGGGGCTTGGCATCGCGTCGTCGGCGCTGACGCTGTTTCTCGAGCGCGCGCCGCGACGCAATGGCCCGGACGCGTCGCGTGAATCCGACCGCTAGCGGGTGCCGATCAGCTGCCGCAAGGTGGGCACGTCGATGATCTGCACACTGCGGCCACGCACCTTGATGAGGCCTTCGGCGGCGAAGCGCGAGAAAAGACGGCTGACGGTTTCGAGCTTGAGTCCGAGATAACGGCCGATCTCCTCGCGCGTCATCCGCAGCACGAATTCGGTGGACGAGTAGCCCAGCCGGGCATAGCGTTCCGACAGGCTCAGCAGGAATGCGGCGAGGCGCTCCTCGGCGCGCATGCTGCCAAGCAACAGCAGCAGGCGGTGGTCGGCGCTGATCTCGCGGCCCAGGATGCGGTGCAGATTGTGCTGCAGCGAGGGCACCTGGCGGGCGACGTTCTCGAGTTGATCGAACGGGATCACGCACACTTCGCTATTCTCGAGGGCGATGGCCTCGCTCGCATGGCGATCGTTACCCACGCCGTCGAGGCCGAGGATGTCGCCGGGGAGGTGATAGCCGGCGATCTGGTCGCGGCCATCGGCGATTTCCACCGTGGTCTTGAACGAGCCCACGCGCACGGCAAAGAGCGCCGTAAAGTCGGCGCCGTCACGAAACAAGGCATCGCCTTTGCGGACCTTGACCCGTTTGCGCACAATGGCGTCGAGCGCTTCGACATCGGGCGGGGCCAGCCCTACCGGCAGGCATAGCTCGCGCATGCCGCAATCAGCGCAATGCGTGCGCAAAGCGTCCAGCGAAACGAGGCGCGGAGCGGCCGGGGCAACGCGAGCGGGCTCGCTCATTGCAAAAAGGACGGGAATACAGTGGATACCATGAGGGGCGCAGGAGGTGGCGAGCGACCGCAGTCTAGCGCCAACAGGTTCGTTGCGCACGTGCCCGCCTCCACTGTCGGCTGCCACCTGCACCCTTGCTGCATGCCGGAAGCGGCATCTCGCTGATGCCGCAATCGGCACTGGTCGGTGCGTTCCTGGCCGGTTTGCTGGGAGGCATGCATTGCCTGGCCATGTGCGGAGGGTGGATTGCCATCGCCGGCCGGCGTGCCGGCACGAGCCCGCTGCTGCCGGCCGCGGTACTGCGCTGGCGGCAGGGCTTGAGCCAGGCCGGTCGAATTTCCACTTACGTGGCGCTGGGTGCGCTGGCAGGAGCGGCGGGTGGCGCCGCATTCACGCTGGCATTGGCGCCGGTGGCGCGGGGCTTGTATGTCGCGGCCAACCTGCTGCTGCTGGGTCTTGCAGTGTCCATTGCCTTGCGTGGCGTGACGTTCGCGCCACTGGAGCGCGCCGGCCTCGCGCTGTTCCGGCGCCTGCTTCCGGTCGTGACGCGCATCACGCGGACAGACGGATGGCGGTCGAGCTATGCGCTTGGCGTGATCTGGGGTCTCACGCCCTGCGCGCTCATCTACAGCGTGTTGCCGGTGGCCCTTCTTGCGGGCAGCGCGGTGGATGGGGCATTGGTGATGCTGGCCTTCGGCATCGGTACGCTACCCAACCTGCTGGCGGCGGGCTGGCTCATGGGACGCGCGCAACGATGGCTGGATCAGGCCGCACTGCGCTACGGCGCAGCCATCATCGTCGGCGCCTTCGCGCTGCTGGGTCTTTATCGTGCATGGTTCGCGCCGGAAACCCTGGGCGACGGTCCGTTCTGCCTCGTCCGCTGATGCGCGCGCGAACCGGTGCTGTCGCATTGTGCGTCCGCCACAGCGTGCGAAAATGCAACCTTGCGCGATCGTACGCGGTTCCCTGTCAGCGTTCGGCCTCACCCTTTCTCATGCTCGATCCTCGCCGGTTCCCCCATGCCGATGCAGCACCTGCGCCGCTCGCCCGCATGTTCGCGCTGGTGGAGGATCGGCTCGGCGCACCGACAGGCGATGCTGCCGCTAGCATCGATGCGCAGTTGGCGTCGGCGCTCGACGCGATGCTGGCCGGTGACGGCGCCGGGCTGCGGCAACTTTTCAGCGGCGCGCCGTCGCCGGCCGTGCACCGGCACCTGTGGCGGCTGCTGGCGGAGCGTGAGCGTGCGGTGACCACGGATGCAGCTTTGCGCGTCACGCTGTTCGCGATCCCGCTCGTCATCGTCGCCGCGGCGGATGCGGCCGGCGCTGCCCCGGTGACGTTGTCCGGCGTCGTCGACGACATCGCCGGCAAGACCGCCATCCTGCGCCTCCACCACGCGCTTTCCGGTAACGAAAATTTCGCGCTGGGCAATGCGCTGGCGACCGCCGAGGCGCTGGACGTCGGGCAATTGCCCGCCTTGCTGTCGATGCGCGCGTTGCCGTCGACGCCGGCCCCGCAACGCGATCTCGTGCCGGCGCCGATCACGGTGAGCGGCACCACCGAGTCGGTCCACCTGCGCTTCCTCCTCGGGACCGCGCTGGCCGCGCCTACGGCCGACCCGCTGCGCGACCAGGAGGTCGGCCGATGGGGCATACCCTTTGCCGCCGCGATGGCGCGCGACATCGGGGCACCCGGTATTTCGGTTTTGGCGCTGCCACGCGCGCCGCAGGGGCTGGTGTCGGCCCTTTGGACCGGGCGCGTCGCACAGCGTGAAGTCGGCGCGCAGCTCTTCGCCAGCAACGCCATCCGCCGCCTGCGCGCGAGCGTGGGCGAGCCGCAGGCCGTGCTGAGCGCGCACGGACCGTTCGCCGGCGGCGGTGGCGAGGTGCGATTATCGCTGTCGTCGCCCTTCGATCCGCGTGAAGCGGAAGGATTTCGTTGTCCGTTGTTGCCGCAGGATCGCGTTGAGGACGTGGTCAAGATGCTGACCGACCTGCTCCACGATTGCCGGGTCGACTCGATCCGCGAGATGCCCGGGCTGCATGCCGATCGCGACCCTGGCACCGGCGTCACGCTGCTGTTCAAGGGCGATGCATTGCCGGGCGAAGGCACGCGCGTGCACTAGCTGCGCCGCGAGCCTGGCGCGGCAGTTACGCCGGCTTCAGGCCCTCGCGATAACGGCGGCCATTCTCGACGTAATGCGCCGCCGCGGCGCGCAGATTGGCGATCTCGGCATCGTTCAGCGTGCGTACCACCTTGCCGGGAATGCCCATCACCAGCGACCGGTCGGGAATGACCTTGCCCTCGGGGATGAGCGTGCAGGCGCCGATGAGGCACTCCTTGCCGATCACCGCGCGATTGAGAATGACCGCCTTGATGCCGATCAGCGAGCCTTCGCCGATCGTGCAGCCATGAAGCATTACCTGGTGCCCGATGGTGACTTCGGGACCGATGACAAGCGGGATGCCCTCGTCGGTGTGCAACACCGAACCATCCTGCACATTGGAGCGCGCGCCGACAACGATGGGTTCATTGTCGGCGCGTATCACGACACCGAACCAGATGGATGCCTGGTCTTCCAGCACGACACTGCCGATGACAGTTGCATCGGGCGCCACGTAATGATCGGTGCCGCGCAGTTCGACGCGGCGTTCGGCAAGGGAATACAGCATGGCATCGGGCTCGCTTGAATGGCGGTCAGGGCAAGGGCAGAAAGCGGATGTCGCCGTACCACGCGTCCACCGTGGCGCCGGTATTGTCGGTGTCGGTGAGCACGCCTACCTCGAAGAGCATGCCGGGGGTTTCGTTGAAGGCGCGGCGGAAATCTTCCACGACGTTGCGCCGCACCGTGACCCACTGGCCGACGTTGGCCGGTCCGCTCGTGGCCACGACCATCTCGACGCGACGGGTATGGGGATTGGCGATCACGGTGCCGACCGGCACGCGATTCGACCAGATATACATCAGTTCGGCGTAGGGCAGATCGCGACCGGTGACGCGTTTCGCAATCGACGACGACGTGCGGTCCGAGAACGACATTTGTGAGCGGTCGCCGCCGAAGTTGAGAATGATCCGCACCGGCGAGTCTTCCCGGCTCGCCACGGCGTTGTCCGCTTCCTCGATCAGCTGCGCGATCTTCCATCGCCATTGCAGGATGGGCGTCGCCTTGAGGTCCAGATGCACCGGTGCCAGCAGGCCGCTGGCCGCTGCTTCCGCGTGGGCCCGCAGCACCATGACGCCGGAGTCTTCGACGAACTGGTAGACGGTCGGCGTCTTGAGCGGCCCCAGCCGGAATTCCTCCCAGCCCGCCGGTAGCGCAGTACCGACGCGGGCGGCCGAAAACGGCGGCACCGATGCGGGACCCTCCATGCGCTGGGCCGCAGAAGTACCGGCGAGCAGGAGCCCGAGCGCGAGAAATGGCAATGTGGCTGACCGCATGACGTTGACGGCGGACAAGGGAGGGCAGGAGGGAGTGGCTATAATAATCCGCTACTCTGCCGATTTCCGAAAGCGACTCCGCGATGAGCCTCGACCGTGTACCCGCCGGCAAGGATGTTCCGAACGATTGCAATGTCGTCATCGAGATCCCGATGCGCGGCGACCCGATCAAGTACGAGGTCGACAAGGAGACAGGCGCAATGTTCGTCGACCGCTTCATGTCCACGTCGATGCACTATCCGTGCAACTACGGCTATATACCGCAGACGCTGTCCGACGACGGCGACCCCTGCGATGTGCTGGTGCTGTCGCCGGTGCCGCTCATTACCGGTGTCGTCGTCCGCTGCCGCCCCATCGGCATGTTGAACATGGACGACGAGGCGGGCGGCGACAGCAAGATCCTCGCCGTGCCGATCGACAAGCTGTCGTCGCTCTATCATCACGTGAAGAGCCCGCGGGATCTGCCCGAGCTGACCACGCGCCAGATCGCCCATTTCTTCGAGCACTACAAGGACCTCGAGCCCGGCAAATGGGTCCGCATCGCAAGCTGGGTCGAAGCCGAGGCGGCCAAGCGCGAGATTGTCGACGGCGTGGCGCGGCACAACAAGGCCCAGCGCAAGCCGGCCGCCGCCAAGGGCAAGGCCACGAAGGCCGCCCCGCGCGGCAAACTCGGATGATGGTCGCCGCACGATCGCCGTCCGCTCGCATCCATCGTTCCGGGGGCGTGGACGAGCGCTGAGTCTGCCGTCGCGCAGCCGCGCGCCGCCGCCAGTTTCCCCGCACTTTTCGTGCTGCTCTGGAGCACGGGCTTCATCGCGGCCAGGTACGGCCTGCCCTATGCGGCGCCGGCCCAGTTCCTCTTCTATCGGTTCACGCTCGTTACGCTGCTGATGGCCGTTGTGGCGTGGGCCACGCGGGCAACGTGGCCGGCCACGCGGCGCGAATACCTGCACATCACGGTCGTCGCGCTGCTGGTCCATGGCACCTATCTCGGCGGCGTATTCGTGGCGCTCGCCGGGGGGATGGCGGCCGGCACCGCCGCGATGCTGGTGGGGCTGCAGCCGGTGCTGACGGTGGTGCTGGCATGGGGTTTCATGGCCGAGCGCGTGGTGCCGCGGCAATGGTTGGGGCTGTTGTGCGGGCTGGCCGGCGTCTACCTGGTCGTGCGCCACAAGATCGATTTCGCCGGGAACCTGCAGGGATTGCTGCCCTGCACGCTGGCATTGATCGGCATCAGCATCGGCACGCTCTACCAGAAGCGGCATTGCGCCCAGGTCGACCTGCGCAGCGGCGCCGTGATCCAGTATGCCGCTTGCGCCATCGCCTTTGCGCCATGGGCATTCCTGGTAGCGCCCCATCCCGTGCAATGGACATCCCACTTCTTCTTCGCGCTCGGCTGGTCGGTCGTGGTGCTTTCGGTCGGCGCGATCAGCCTCCTGTACTGGCTCCTGCGCCATGGCGCAGCCGCCGGTGTGGCGCGACTCTTCTACCTGGTGCCGCCCGTCACGGCTGTGATGGCGTGGTTGCTTTTCGGCGAGACGCTGGGAGTGGAAGCGGTGGCGGGCATGGTGCTGATTGCGGCCGGGGTGATGCTGGCGCGGCCGCCGGTGCCGCCGCGGTCCCCCTGAATCAGGCGGGCGCGCGCGCCGGAGAAGGCGTGGTCGGCGATTCCACGACGCGCGTGCCGGCGATTCGGTCATGCAGGAATTGGCGCTCCGGATCCACCAGCGACCACAGGAAATTGAAGGCCAGGAGCCAGGTCGCCTGCGCGCCGAGCCCAAAAGTGCGCAGCGCCGCGTAGGCAAGGATCGCCAGCACGGGACCGATCCAGCAGGACAGATAACGCAGCAGCGCCGCCTTGCGGGTGACCGGACGACCATCGGCCATCGCGAGTTGCAGGCGCCAGGTCTTCATCGGCAACGTGCGCCGCCCGCGCGACCAACTGGCCACGCAATACCAGGCCAGGACGCCAAACAACATGCAGAACAACGCCACGCGTTGCGGGAGATCGGGGATCACGAGCGCGGTGGCGGCACTGGCGCGTCCCGGCGTGATCAGGGGCAGCGCCACGAATCCCGCGACGAACGTGATGGCGGTCAGCAGCAGCGCCTCATAGGCCAGCGCGGCGAAGCGCCGCGCGCGACTGGCCAACCGTGGGCCGGGCACAGTCGAGGCCGGCGGCGAAGCATTCACGGCGGATTTGAACCGACAGGTCGGCGCGGCGACTAGGGCCGCGCGACCGGCGCCGGAGGCGTGGACTGCGGCGGCGGTGCGGGCGGCACGGATGACCTGGATCGGGTCGATGTCCGTGGCACGCTTGCAGCGCCCGGGGCCGCGGGTGCCTGCGCTGCCAGCTCGCGCTTCTGCTCGGGCGGCAGGCTCTGGTATTGCTGCCAGCGCTGGCGCACGTCGTCCTTCTTGTCCGGAGGCAGCTGCTTCAGCGACTTGTACTGCTCGCGCGCAGCTTGCCGCTGTTGCGGCGTCAGTTGCGACCAGGACCGCATCTGGTGCTGGATGCGCTGCTGTTCGTCCGGACCCATCTTGGGATAGCGTTGCGCGATGTCGCGCCATTTCTGCTTGCGCTGCGCGTCGAGGTGGTCCCATTCGGAGGCGAGCGGCGCCAGGACCTGCTTTTCCTGCGGCGACAGCCCTGTCCACGACGGCGAACCCATCGTAATCTGCGCGCGGGCGACCGAAGGAATGAGGGTGGGGAGGAGGGCCAGCGCGAGTGCGAAAACGAGCGTACGGTTCACGGTTCCTGCCGGGTGAGCCAGGTCTGGAAGCCCCGGTCGATATAGGCATCAATGGGCAGGTCGGAGGTCAGGATCTGGACATCCAGTTCCGCGATCTCGCGGGTTTGCTGGTAGAGCTGCCATTGCTGGTAGCCGAAGCCGGCGGCGGCAATCAGCAGAATGCCGAACCAGAGTCGCCCGCTTTTCCAGAAATTTGCACCAGATTGGCCCACGGTGCCGGCGGAGCCTGCGAAGGCATGCGCCAGCCGGGATTGCGGTATCCCGACGGCGTCGGTTTGCGCAAGCCGTGCCAGCGCGGCCGACCGTGCCTGCTGCAGTCTATAGGCCGTTCCCGACCTGATCTCCGCGGTGCCCGCATCGAGGTAAGTCGTTAATTTTTTGGCGAATTGTGCTTGGTCGTCGGTCATAGCTGCAATCCCTTAGCTTTGAGCATTTCGGCCAAGGCATGGACGGCGCGCGAGCAGTGGGTCTTCACGCTACCTTCGGAACACCCCATCGCGACAGCGGTTTCCGCCACGTCCAGTTCCTCCCAATAACGCAGGAGGAACGCTTCGCGTTGACGTGCCGGGAGCCTTGTCAGTGCCTGTTCAATCATTCGTACAACATGTGCTTGTTCGAACTGCACCGCGGGATCGGCGTTGGCGTTTGAATCCGATTTTGCCGCCAAAGTTTCAAGCGGATCGTAATCATCGTCTTTGTCCTCGCCTTTGCCGAATGCGGAGAGCAGGGTGGTCCACGTATTTCGGACCTTTTGCCGCCGGAAATGATCGTGGATGGTGTTCTGCAGGATGCGTTGAAACAGCATCGGGAGCTCTTCCACCGGCTTGGCGGCGTAATTCTCGACCAATTTGAGCATTGCGTCCTGCACGATGTCGAGCGCCCCATCGTTGTCGCGCGTAGCGAAGAACGCCTGCTTGAAGGCGCGGCGCTCGACAGCGGCGAGAAAACCGGAAATTTCCTGTGGTGAGGCCAGTTTGGGCGATCCGAGGCGGCAAAGCGGTCGATTATAGGTCGGAACGCGCCGCCCTTCCTTCCACTGCCGCGGCGGGCTCGCATGTTGCAATACAGCAAACGACACCCGATCCTCGCCACTTTTGCCGCTGCTGCCATGACCTCAATGGGCCTCGATTCTTGACCGGTAAGGGGTGTTCCAGCTAATGTTGAGGGCTGCGGGCCGCAAGGCCCGGATGCTGTACTGCAAAAACGGCTGTTAGCGCTCCCTCCGGCGATGCCACAAGCGTTGCGGAGTTTCCCGAGGAGTGCGGCCGGAATTGCCAGGCGAAGCCGCTTTCTACCGAAGCACCGCTTTAGCTGGTCGTGCGCCCAACCCTGCCACGACATGTTTTCGAGCAGTCCTGCAGTTCCCCGGCCAACGCTCGCGCGTTTGCGGCCGGATCGACTTCATCGACAAAGGGTGTCCATCATGCAACTCACCGGTGCGGAAATCGTGATCCGTTGCCTCCAGGAAGAAGGCGTCGAGTACGTCTTCGGTTACCCGGGCGGCGCCGTCCTCAACATCTACGATGCGATCTTCAGCCAGGACAAGGTCAAGCACGTGCTGGTCCGGCACGAGCAGGGCGCCGTTCATGCGGCTGACGGCTACTCGCGCTCGTCGACCAAGGTCGGCGTGGCGCTCGTGACCTCCGGTCCCGGCGTCACCAATGCGGTGACCGGCATCGCGACTGCCTACATGGACTCGATCCCGATGGTCGTGCTGACGGGCCAGGTGCCAACGCATGCGATCGGCCAGGATGCGTTCCAGGAATGCGACACCGTCGGCATCACGCGGCCATGCGTCAAGCACAACTTCCTGGTCAAGGACATCCGCGACCTCGCCACAACGATCAAGAAAGCGTTTTACCTTGCCGCCACCGGGCGGCCGGGGCCGGTGCTGGTCGACATTCCCAAGGACATCACGCAGCAGAGCGCGGAGTTCGTCTATCCGAAGACGGTGTCGCTGCGCTCGTACAACCCGGTGACGAAAGGTCACGCCGGCCAGATCAAGAAGGCCGTGCAGCTGCTGCTCGAGGCGAAGCGGCCGATGGTCTATGCCGGCGGCGGCGTCGTGCTGAACGATGCGGCCCCGCAACTCACGCGGCTGGTGCGTCTGCTGGGCTTTCCCTGCACCAACACGCTGATGGGCCTGGGCGGCTTCCCCGCCACCGATCCGCAGTTCACCGGCATGCTGGGCATGCACGGCACCTACGAATCGAACATGGCGATGCAGAACTGCGACGTGCTGATCGCCGTGGGTGCGCGTTTCGACGATCGCGTGATCGGCAATCCGGAGCACTTCTTCCGCGCCGATCGCAAGATCATCCACATCGACATCGACCCGTCGTCGATCTCCAAGCGGGTGAAGGTGGATGTGCCCATTGTCGGCTATGTCGGCGACGTGCTGGACGAGATGATCAAGATCATCGAATCCTCGCCGCAGCGCCCCGACCCGGCCGCGCTGAAGGCCTGGTGGGCCGACATCAAGGAGTGGCAGCGCAAGGATTGCCTCAAGTACGACACCAAGAGCGACCTGATCAAGCCGCAGTTCGTGATCCAGAAGCTCTACGAGCTGACGAAGGGCGACGCGTTCATCACCTCCGACGTGGGCCAGCATCAGATGTGGGCCGCGCAGTACTACAAGTTCGACAAGCCGCGCCGCTGGATCAACTCGGGGGGGCTCGGCACGATGGGCTTCGGCCTGCCGGCCGCGATGGGCGTGCAACTCGTCAATCCGGATGCGACCGTCGCGTGCGTCACCGGCGAAGCGTCGATCCAGATGTGCATCCAGGAACTGTCCACCTGCAAGCAATATCACCTGCCGATCAAGCTCGTGAACCTCAACAACCGCTACATGGGCATGGTGCGGCAGTGGCAGCAGTTCTTCTACGGCAACCGTTATGCCGAGTCGTACATGGATGCGCTGCCCGATTTCGTGAAGCTGGCCGAGGCCTATGGCCACGTCGGCATGAAGATCGAGAAGCCGGGTGACGTCGAGGGCGCGCTGCGTGAATCGCTGAAGCTCAAGGATCGGCTGGTGTTCATGGACTTCATCACCGACCAGACGGAAAACGTGTTCCCGATGATCGCGGCCGGCAAGGGCTTGAGCGAGATGATCCTGGCGGAAGAGCTATGAGACATATTCTTTCGATCCTGGCGGAAAATGAATCCGGAGCGCTGTCGCGCATTTCCGGGCTTTTTTCCGCCCGCGGCTACAACATCGATTCGTTGACGGTGGCGCCCACCGAGGATCCGACGATGTCGCGCTTCACCATCGTGACCATCGGGTCCGACGACGTCATCGAGCAGATCACCAAGCAGTTGAACAAGCTGGTCGAAGTGGTCAAGGTGGTCGACCTGACCGAGGGCAACCACATCGAGCGCGAACTGATGCTGGTGAAGGTACGCGCCTCCGGCAAGGACCGCGAGGAGATGAAGCGCCTCGCGGACATCTTCCGTGGCCGCATCCTCGATGTGACGGACAAGAGCTACACGATCGAATTGACCGGCACCGGCAGCAAGCTCGACGCGTTCCTGCAGTCGATCGAGCCCGGCGTCGTGCTCGAGACCGTGCGCACCGGCGCCTCCGGCATCGGGCGCGGCGAGCGGGTATTGCGGGTCTAGCGCCCATTGCGCCATTGCAGCCGCGCGATGGACAATGCGCACCGCGCAGCAAAACAACACCAAGCCAATCAAGGGAACCAAGTCATGATGAAGGTCTACTACGAAAAAGACGCCGACCTGTCGCTGATCAAGGGCAAGAAGGTCACGATCGTCGGTTACGGCTCGCAAGGTCACGCGCACGCGCAGAACCTGAACGATTCGGGCGTCAAGGTCACCGTGGCGCTGCGCAAGGGCGGCGCGTCGTGGGACAAGGCCAAGAAGGCAGGCCTCAAGGTCGCTGAAGTCGCCGAGGCCGTGAAAAGCGCCGACGTCGTGATGATGCTGATGCCGGACGAATCGATCGGCGCCGTCTACAAGAACGATGTCGAGCCCAACATCAAGAAGGGCGCGATGCTCGCGTTCGCGCATGGCTTCAACATTCACTATGGCCAGGTGCAGCCGCGCGCCGATCTCGACGTGGTGATGATCGCGCCCAAGGCGCCGGGCCACACCGTGCGTTCCACCTACGTGGGCGGCGGCGGCGTGCCGATGCTGATTGCCGTGCATCAGGATGCGTCGAAAAAGGCCCGCGACGTCGCGCTGTCGTATGCCGCGGCCATCGGCGGCGCGCGTGCCGGCGTGATCGAGACCAACTTCCGCGAAGAGACCGAGACCGATCTTTTCGGCGAACAGGCCGTGCTGTGCGGCGGCACCGTCGAGCTGATCAAGGCGGGCTACGAAACGCTTGTCGAGGCGGGCTATGCGCCGGAGATGGCGTATTTCGAATGCCTGCATGAGCTGAAACTGATCGTCGATCTGATCTACGAGGGCGGCATCGCCAACATGAACTACTCGATCTCCAACAACGCGGAGTATGGCGAGTATGTGAGCGGCCCCAAGATTGTCAACGCCGAGACCAAGCTTGCGATGAAGGCGATGCTGCAGCGGATCCAGACCGGCGAATATGCCAAGGACTTCATCCTCGAGAACCGCGCCGGCGCGCCGACGTTGCTGTCACGCCGCCGCCAGATGAGCGAGCATTCGATCGAAACCGTCGGCGCGAAGCTGCGCTCGATGATGCCGTGGATCGGCAAGAACAAGTTGGTGGACCAGACCCGCAATTGATGTAGTACGTATGTGACGAACCCGTGGGCGAGGCTGCGGCCTCGTCACCGGAAAACTTGCCCGAGCGACCAGGGAGGCACACATGCAACAGCGCATCGACAGGCAGCGAGGATGGGTGGGCATGATCGTGATCCTGATCGCGCTGGCGATCGTGGCCTGGATGTCGAAGGATGCCCTGCTGAAGTACGGCATGCTTTCCGGCGGTGGCGGCACGACGGTGGTGAAGGGCGGCGCGGCCACGCCGGGCGAGCGCACCGGGTCGGGCATTGCGGGCGCGGTCGACCAGATGGACCCCAGTGTTTCCGCGCCGACGCCTGCAACGGCCATCGAAAAGGCCCGCGCGGTGGAAGGCACGGTGCGACGCGCCGCCGATGCTGCCGCCAGCAAGATGCCCTGACCTGTGCCTGTTGGCAGGGTGGGGTAGGGCATAATTCGAAGCCTTTGCTGCCTGCGGTCGAAAAATGAACAAAACCTACCCGCACCCCTATATTGCCCGCGAGGGCTGGCCGTTTCTGGCCGGGGCCATCGTCATCTCTGCGCTGCTCACCGGCTGGGGTTATGGCTTCCTGGCCTTCCTCGCGTGGCTCGCCACCGGCTTCATCCTGCAGTTCTTCCGCGACCCGCCGCGCGTCATCGTGGACACGCCCAATGTCGTCCTGTCGCCGGCGGATGGCCGCGTCGTCAAGGTCGAGAAGGTGCGCGACACTTATCTTGATCGCGATGCCCTTAAGATCAGCGTGTTCATGAATGTCTTCAACGTACATTCGAACCGCAGCCCGGTCGATGGCGAGGTCGTCAACCGCTGGTATCACGCGGGCAGTTTCCTCAACGCGGCGCTGGACAAGGCGTCGGAGGAAAACGAGCGCAATGCGCTGCAGATCCGCACCGCCTCCGGGCAGGATGTCACTTGCGTGCAGATTGCCGGCCTCATCGCGCGCCGGATCCTGTGCTATGTCGAGCCCGGCGCCAAGCTCACGCGCGGACAACGCTACGGCTTCATCCGCTTCGGTTCGCGCGTCGACGTGTACCTCGACCCGGCCTCGAAGCCGCGTGTGAGCGTCGGCGACGTGGTGGCGGCCACCGAAACCATCCTCGCCGAACTGCCGTAGCGGACCGCGACCATGCAGGACTTCGATACCGAGCGTGCGGTTCGCAAGAACCGGATTCGCCGCCGCGGCATCTACCTGCTGCCCAACCTGTTCACGCTCGCAGCGTTGTTCGCAGGTTTCTACGCCATCGTGCAGGCGATGAATCTCAACTTCGACCTCGCGTCGATCGCGATCTTCGTGGCGATGGTGCTGGACGGCCTCGACGGGCGCGTCGCGCGCCTTACCAAGACGCAAAGCGCGTTCGGCGCCGAGTTCGACAGCCTGTCCGACATGGTGTCCTTCGGTGCCGCGCCCGCGTTGGTGATGTACGAATGGGTGCTGCGCGACATGGGCAAGTGGGGCTGGGTCGCTGCATTCCTCTATTGCGCCTGTGCCGCGTTGCGGCTGGCGCGCTTCAACACGATGCTGGACGTTGCGGACAAGCGTTGGTTCACCGGCATCCCCAGCCCGGCGGCCGCGGCATTGGTCGCCGGCTTCGTATGGATCGTGGATGATTATTCATTCGACCCGGAGCCGATCCGGTGGCTGGCTTTGTTCGTCACCGTGTTCGCGGGCCTGACGATGGTCAGCAACCTCAAGTACTGGAGCTTCAAGACCATCAACCTGCGCAAGTCCGTGCCGTTCGTCGTGATCCTGCTGTCGGTGGCGGTCATTGTGCTGCTATCGCTCTATCCGCCACTGGTGTTGTTCGGGGGCTTCGTTGCCTATGCGCTCTCCGGCTACGCGATCGGCGCATGGCAGGTGGTCCGCCGGGGACGACCCGGCGCTGCGCGTTGATGGTTTCGATGTCATCCGCGAAGCTTGCGAGAATCGCGGTGCTGGTGCCCTGCTACAACGAGGCCATGACCGTCGCCGCGGTGGTCGCGCAGTTTCGCGCGGCGCTGCCGGATTGTGTCGTCTACGTCTACGATAATCGGTCCAGCGACGGCACCGGGGACATCGCGCGTTCGGCCGGCGCCGTGGTCCGACGCGAGGAACGCCCCGGCAAGGGCGGCGTGATGCGACGCATGTTTGCCGAGGTCGATGCCGACATCTACATCGTGACCGATGGCGACGCGACCTACGACGCCGCGCGCGCACCGGAAATGGTGGAGCGATTGCAACGCGACGACCTCGATGTCGTCACCGGCATCCGCGACCACGAGAACCGCGACAGCGCCTATCGCCACGGCCATCAGTTTGGCAACCGCGCCTTCAACTGGCTGCTGGGCGTGCTGTTTGGCGAACGGCCCACCGACATGTTCTCGGGCTATCGCGTGATGTCGCGGCGCTTCGTGAAGTCATTTCCCGCCGAGGCGCGTGGCTTCGAGATCGAGACGGAGCTGACCGTGCATGCACTGGATCTGCGCGTGCCGGTGGCCGAGGTGCGCACGCAATACTTCGAGCGTCCGGAAGGATCAACAAGCAAGTTGTCGACGTATCGCGACGGCTTGCGCATTCTGGCCACGATGGGCAGGCTCTTCCGTGACGTCAGGCCGCTGCCGTTTTTCGGCACCCTTGCGGCGCTGCTGGCAATCGCCGGATCGGGGTTCGGTGCCGGGGTGATTCTCGAATATTGGCGCACCGGTCTCGTACCACGCCTGCCGACCGCCGTGCTGGCAACCGGCTTGATGCTCCTCGCGTCCCTTGCGTTTGCATGCGGGCTCATCCTCGACAGCGTGGCCCGCGGGCGCCGCGAAGTGAAGCGGCTTGCCTACCTTGCCGCGGCGAGTGCCGGCCCGGCGCGTGCCGTGCACGAATCGTGAACGTCTGCGGCAGCCGGTACGCTTCCCGCGTGGGTTGAGCGCGATCCTTACTTCCTTCTGCCGCGAAAGCTTGCCGCATGCCCCTGCCTTCCCTGCTGTTGACACTTCTCTGCGTGCTGTTGATATCGGCCGGCCAGTTGCTGTTCAGCGTGGCGGCGAGCCGATGGCAAGTCGACGGCTGGTCATGGGCGACCTTGTCCGGATTCCTGTCGCCGATCATGTTGATGGCGCTCGCCGTCTACGGCTTTGCGACACTGCTGTGGGTCTATGTGCTGCGCACAGTCCCGCTCGCGAGCGCGTATGCGCTCTTCTCTCTCGCGTTCCTGATCGTGCCCGTCCTCGCGTGGCTCTTCCTGGGCGAGAAGCTCGCCGCTAATACCCTCGTCGGCGGCGCAATCATTGTCGTGGGGGTCATCGTTGCCGTCCGCTGACGCGCGCGTGGAGCCGCCGCCACGGATCGCCGTGGTGGTGCCGTGCTATCGGGTGAGCCGGCATATCGGGGACGTGCTGGCTGGCATGGGACCGGAGGTGGCTCGCGTGTTCGTCGTCGACGACGCGTGTCCGGAACATACAGGCGATGTCGTCGAGCGTGCATGCACCGATCCGCGCGTTGTGGTCATCCGCCATCAACTGAACAAAGGTGTCGGCGGCGCGCTTGTCACGGGGTATCGGGCGGCGCTTGCGGACGGTGCGGAGATCGTCGTCAAAGTCGACGGAGACGGCCAAATGGATCCAGCATTCCTGCCGACGCTGGTGCGGCCGATCCTTGGGGGCCGCGCCGACTATGCGAAGGGCAACCGGTTCTACGACCTCGAGTCGTTGCGCGCGATGCCGCGCCTGCGCCTCTTCGGCAACGCGATGCTGTCGCTGGTCAGCAAGGTCGCGAGCGGCTATTGGGACATCATGGATCCCACCAACGGTTATACGGCAATCCATCGGGTGGCGCTCGCGGCGCTGCCACTCGACAAGATCGACGGCGGCTACTTCTTCGAATCGGACATGCTGTTCCGCTTATATACGATCCGCGCGGTCGTGCGGGATGTGCCCATGCCCGCGCGCTACGAGGACGAAACCAGCAGCCTCAACATCGGCCGCGTGGCCTTGTCGTTCCCGCTGAAGTACCTGCGCGCTGCGTGGAAGCGCTTCTTCTATTCCTATTGCCTGCGCGATTTCAACGTTGCCACGATCCAATTCTTCCTGGCCGCGTTGATCGGCGGGGCAGGTGCCGCATTCGGCATCCTCAAGTGGATGGAGTCGATTCGTACCGGCAATCCGGCGACATCCGGCGAAGTGATGCTGGCCGCGCTGCCGGTCTTTGTCGCGATCCAGCTGTTCCTGTCTGCAGTCAACTATGACGTGCAGAACGTTCCACGCGAGCCCTTGCAGCAGAAGTTCTAGCGCGCCTCACGGCGGCAAGATGGCCGCCACCACGAAGTCCTGGAACTTCCACAACGGTGTCGTGCGCGCGTCGCGGAACGCGCGTATCGCGTCGTTCTCGCGCTCCGGGGCCAGCGTCCGGTACACGATATGCGTAAGGCCGTACCGGCGCACCAGTGCGTCGATGTCGGCGGCCGTGGATGCGCTGGCTACGGCGGAGAAGAACGGGCGGTCGTGCCAGTTCGCCGCGCGCGAATAGCCGACGAATCCACCTGGACTGGGCGCGTTGAGCATCAGGAACCCGACGCGCGCGTCAGGCAGGTTGCGGTTGAGATAGTCGGCGACGATCCGGTCGCCCATGTAGCTGGACAGATAGTCCGATCGTGCATGTGCATCGAATGCGCACCCAAGGCAGAGGCGCCCGTTCGGCCAGTTGCCGTTGGGAATGAGCCGCACGTGCAGCAGGCACAGCAGGCCGCCGACAATGAGCATGGCGACGCGGGATCTGCGCCCGTCGGGCAGGTCGTTGGCTGCCCAGCCTCCCAGCACCGCCAGCAGCATGAACGCGGGAAGCAGATAGCGCAGATAGGCTTGCTGCGCGAAGACGGCGGCGAAGAACACGGCTGCCAGCGCGGCGCACCACCATTGCTCGGCGGGACGCCGGCGCGTGAAGGCGAGCGCGATCAGCGGCAACAGCAGCAGCCAGTGCAGCCCGATCGCGCCGTCGCCGCCCTCGATGAACCGGTGGCTGTCGGCGATGACCTCGTAGAGACTCCATGGCCGCAGCGGCACGACATAAAGCGGATTCGTAAACGACATCGTGGTGTCCGCCAGCGGCGAGCGGAACAAGGTATTCATGAACGGGAAGACGGGATTGCCCGTGCGGAGCCACGCATTGACGTACGGCCATGCCGCCATGATCGTCGCGCCGGTCATTACCAGCAACCCGCGCAGATCCGGCCGCTGCCCATCCGTGCGCCGCGCCATCGCCACGACGGTGTACACGAACAGCGGCGCGAGCCACAGCACGCCGATGACCTTGCACTGCATCGCGGCGGCGGCAAGGAGCGCCCAGATCGGCCAGCCGCGCGTTGGCGGCAAGGTGCCGCGCGCCATGTCGAGCGTCACGCAGAGGCTGGCCAGCAGGAACGCGCTCCACAGGTACTCTACGTAAAGCGAACCGGTCTCCGCGAACGCAAGCGGAACGGAGACCAGCAGGCATACGCTCGCGAGTGCGAGCTCGCGCCGGGCGTGGCGGCGCACCAGTTCGTAGACGAGTCCCATCGCGAGAACGCCGAAAGAAAAGTTGGCAAGGCGCGCGGCAGTCTCGCCGCCCAGGATGTAGGCGATCGCATACGCCCAGTCCGCGCCGAGCGGCATCACGGCCCACGCATATCGATCCACGTCGAAGCGCCAGCGATGCATGTCGTCGACGAGGACCGCGAACTGCAGGTGCATCGTGCTGGAGTCGTAGCCGGCGTCCGGGCGGGCGACAATGAAGAGGTGCAGCACGATCATGGTCACCAGCAACGCGACCCAGATGCGCTCTGTCCATCCCCACACCGGCCCCGCGGCCGCCAGCGGACGCAGGTGTGCCAGCGTATCGACGATATCGCGCCACGCGAACACAAGTGGTACCAGCAACACCACGACGTAGATCGGCGCGTAGTGGATCCTCAGTCCGCCCACCGCCGTGACCAGAGCTATCCAGACACCGATGCCGATCAGTATGGGCAGCGGCCACGGCGCCGCTGGATAGGCGGGGCCGGTGTGCCCGCCAACGAAGCGCAGCAGGCGCCCGCCGAGCACATGCCCGCTCAGCAGGCACAGCAAGGCGACGACCACTGCGCCAGGCGTGAGCAGCGCGGCCGCGGCAACCGCGACCCCCGCGATGGCGAACGTGCGCGCATGGCGCTGCGCGACGGTCAATCCGGCGAGCGCGACCGCGAATGACACTGCGGTCACGAGCAGGAATTCAAGCGGCCGGTAATCCTGCCGTTCGACGCCGAACGGACGCAGGGCGGCCCATCCGAGAAGTCCGGCGTGCGCGGCGAGCAGCAGCCATAGCCACGGCAGGTAGGCGCGCGGAAATTCGCCGGGTGACGGCGGTGGGGAGACGGGCATCGGCGGGGCCGGGCTCACGGCGGCGCCCTCCTCGGCGCGGCGACCCATCACGGCGTGGTCACCGGAAGACGCGCGAGTCGGCACAACGAAAGCGGGCTCGTCGACATATTGGTGGTGATTTTCGCGCAGTTCTCCTCGGTGCGCACGAGTCCGTACGTGCGTATCGCCTGGTCGCCCGTCGTGGCCGGGTACGACAGTGCATAGAGCGGACCGCGATGTTCGCGCACCGCGCGCGCGATCGATTGGTGGAGGCGCGTGTCGAACCAGGGCCGGTTGATCGAGTTGTCGATCCCTGCAAACCGCGCGTCGGCGGGTAGGAAGGGCAACACATAGGCCATTGGCTCATCCGATGTAAGCAGCACGAGCGCTTGCGGTTCGATGGCAGGCGCGGTGACCGTGAACCACTCCGGTCCGAAGTCCACGCGCCACCACGAGGCAGGACGCGTCGTGGCGATCAGCGTGACCGCCAACAGGATAATCACGCCCGGGGCGAGCCCGGGCCGGAGCATGCGTTGCAGCATGGTCACGATCAGTGCGCCGGTGAGCATGTCGAGCGTGATCAGGAAGCGATAGGCCGAGTACTGCGCGGCCCACATGGCGAAGGACACGACAAAAAATGCGGTTACGAGGTGCCAGGCCCGGCTTACGCCGGCATCGGTGGGACGCGGCATGGCGCTCTGACCGCGCGCGCGCAGCGAGAGCCATGCAGCGCCTGCCACGATTGCGAGCGCGTACGTTACCGGCATGCGCGCGTCGCGGTAACCCACCTCCGCCACGAAGAAGGCTTTGGGTGACAGGAGGTTGAACGGGAACGCCAGCCACGCCCCCAGCGAATGCGGCCCATAGAGGCGTTCCAGTATCGGACGCTCATACCACCAGGGCGAATGGATCCACTCGTTGAAGTACGGAAAGACCGGACTGCCGTAGTGGACCCAAAGGCTCCATGCCCACGGACCGAGGGACAGTGCGGTCCCGATGAGTACCGCGATGCCAAAGCCGAGCGCCTCACCGAACGCACGCCGCAACGCCTGGCCGCCGTAGGGACCGCGCAGCAGGATCGCCGCGCAAAGGCCGACGGCAAAGGTGGCCGCCGTGAGCTTCAATCCCGCCGCCAGCCCGCATAGGACACCTGCGAAGATCAACGTGCGCCTGGGGATGAAGTTCCCCTGGCTGCGCACGAGGGCGCCTGCGACGAGCCAAAGCGCTGGAAGCACCAGCGCGACCAGCGGCCAGTCGTTCATCGTCGTGCCGATGACTCCAATGCCGATCGCAGGCGTTGCGCCGATGGCAAATGCCGCTGGGATGGCGACCCTGCGCTCCCCCTGTGGCAGGTCGTGGAACAGCTGTTGCAGGAGTTTCGCGAGGAAATACATCGCCAAGCCCGTCGGAATCGCGAGCGCGGATGCGATCAGCCGTGGCGGCCAACCGGCGGCCACCATTGCGTAGAACGGAAGGTCCGGCAAGGCGTTGTGAAACGTCTGCAACTGGGCCGCCGCGATGTCCCAGTCGAAGTTGCGCCCGCTGAGCCATGCCCACGGGTTGTAATAGTGGTAGTTCTGCAGATCCCAGTTGGCATCCTGGCGCAGCAACAGCGATACGCCTGTCGCGCCGGCGAGACAGGCCGCGAGCAGCAATACGTCAGTCCACCGGTCGCTACCGGTGATCGCGGCGGTTGGAGCGAATAAGTGAGCGGGGGTGGAGGCCAACGCTTGGGGGGGCGGGACGGCGCCGACCATTGCGCCGGACACGCATGACACGTGAACGGCAGGATTGTTGTCAAAAGGCGACCGATTATGCCATCGCGTCGCCGCCGCCAGTCACGCCACTTGCGGCAGCGCTCAAATTCGGCTAAGGTCGACAGCATGAGCAGCTCCCCAACCGCCCCCAGCGCCCGGAACCTTCGTTCCGCGATTGCGCTCGCCCGCGGCGGACTGCTGCTGCTGCGCCCCGCGCGCACATAAACCCCCCCCTCCCAATTCGAGTAGTGCCCGCGTCGTCCGTAGTCAGGACGGCGAAATCCGTTGTTCATTCCGGCCGTCCATGGCTGGGCAAGGGAATCTGCGATGAAGATCGATCCTGCCGTCAAGTACCAGCCGTTTGCTCCCATCCACTTGCCCGACCGCACGTGGCCCTCGCAGGTGATCACCCGCCCGCCCGTGTGGTGCAGCGTGGACCTTCGCGACGGCAACCAGGCGCTGATCGAGCCAATGGACGCCGAGCGCAAGCTCCGCATGTTCCGGCTGCTGGTCAAGATGGGCTACAAGGAGATCGAGATCGGTTTTCCGGCTGCCTCGCAGACCGACTTCGATTTCGTGCGCAAGCTGATCGAGGAGAACTTGATCCCCGACGACGTCAACGTGCAGGTGCTGACACAGGCGCGCGCGCCCCTCATCGAGCGCAGCTTCGAGGCGCTGAAGGGCGCCAAACGCGCCATCATGCATCTCTACAACTCGACGTCGACCACACAGCGCCGCGTGGTGTTCGGGCTCGATCGCGGGGGTGTCCGGCAGATCGCGGTGGACGCGGCGGAAGTGGTGCGCGCCTGCGCAGCGAAGCAGGCCGATACCGACTGGACGTTCCAGTATTCGCCGGAAAGCTTCACCGGCACCGAGCTCGATTTCGCCGTGGAGATCTGTGATGCCGTGCTCGACGTTTGGCAACCCTCGCCCGCGCACAAGGCGATCATCAATCTTCCCGCGACGGTGGAAATGGCCACGCCCAACGTTTTTGCGGACCAGATCGAATGGATGGGACGCCAACTCGCGCGACGCGACAGCGTCGTGCTGTCGGTGCATCCCCACAACGATCGCGGCGCCGGCGTGGCGGCCGCGGAACTGGCGGTGATGGCGGGGGCGGATCGCGTCGAAGGCTGCCTCTTCGGCAACGGCGAGCGCACCGGCAACGTGTGCCTCGTCACGCTCGGCCTCAACCTGCATACGCAGGGCGTCGATCCGGGCATCGATTTCTCCGACATCGGCGAAATCATTCGCACGGTCGAGCACTGCAACCAGTTGCCGGTGCATCCGCGGCATCCGTATGGCGGCGAACTGGTGTTCACCGCGTTCTCCGGGTCGCACCAGGATGCGATCAAGAAGGGCCTGGCCGCGCGCGTGCAGGACGTGGCCCGGGGCCATCCCATTTGGGACGTGCCCTATCTGCCCATCGATCCGGCCGATCTCGGTCGTTCCTACGAGGCGGTGATCCGCGTCAACAGCCAGTCGGGCAAGGGCGGCATTGCGTATCTTCTCGAGCGCGATTACGGACTGGCCCTGCCGCGTCTTCTGCAGATCGAATTCAGCCACGTGATCCAGGGCATCACCGACGCAACGGGCAAGGAATTGTCACCAGCGGAAATCCACGCGGCCTTCGAGCGGGAGTATCTGGCGGCGACCGCACCGCTGGTTTTCGTCGGCCATCGCGCGCAGCACAGCGGCACCGACGGCACGGTCGAACATCTCACCGCGCATCTCAAGATCGGTGGCGTCGAGACGGTGCTGCATGGCGCGGGCAACGGGCCGGTCGATGCGTTCGTGGCTGCGGTGCGATCGGGCCTGGACCTGCCGATCCACGTAATGAATTACCACGAGCATGCGATCGGCGCCGGCGAAGATGCGACCGCGGTGGCTTATGTGCAGCTGCGCGTCGGCCCGGATCGCACCGTGTACGGGGTGGGCCGCGATGCCAACATCGTGACGGCCACGCTGCGCGCGCTGGTCAGCGCAATCAATCGCGCCACGCGCGACGGGGCGCTGACGCTGACGGCGGTGAAGGGTGTGGCCGTTGCCTGAGCGCGGGTTGCGCTAAAGCAGCTTGCGCGGCGAAAACAGTCCCGCCTCCGGCATCGACTCCACCGCCGCGATGGCGCGGCCCAGCACGCGGTCGGCCGCCACCGGACCGACAGCGGTGGCCGCGTGCACATAGGCGAAGTTGAGCAGCGCGCGCAGGTTATCGTCGGTCACGCGATGCAGTCGCTCGTTGTTGCGGCCTTCGAGCGCCAGCCGGATGAGTTCACGCGACACCGGGTCCACGCCCATCGCGCTCGCGGCCTGCAGCATGGCGCGCACGAGCGACGTGGCCGCCGCGCGGTCGTGCGGTTGCAGGTCCGCCACGAAGCGCTGGATACCTTCAGCCAGACGGCCACATTGGGAGGAGCGGCCACGTGCCGCAATCCCGCGACATCGGGCGCAATGCGCGGCGGCTGCGCCGGTGGCGGCATGGCCGGCGCCGCGGTGCCGAAGGCAAGGGCGCGGCAGGCGCCACCGTTAGCGGCGCCCGCTCCGCCGCCATCGGCACCCTCACCGGATGGGTGTGCGGTCCCGGATCCGGGGGCAGTGCCGTTTCCGGCGCGAAGAAATATTCCATCAGGCGCTGGATCAACTCCCGGTGCCGGCCGGGCTGCGCAAACTGTCCGCATACCTGACGGGCAAACACGTTGAGGCCGTCGTAGACGGAACGGCCGTGGCGATAGTCGCGATCCCAGATCGCCACGGCCGCATGCGCGTCGGCCTCTGGGAACACGGTCAGCAGTGCGCCGAATACGGCGCGTCGGCGCCGGACCACATCCGCGGCGGCATCGTCGGTCATCGTGGTCAGGCTTTGCCCTGGTGCAATGCGTCGCGCTGGAACTCGGGATAGCCGAGCTCGAAGTGCTCGCTGTAGTCGAGTCCCCGCTGCTCATCCTGCGACGGTGCGCGCACGCCGACGAGCACGTCGAGGATTCGGTAGGCGACGTAGGTCGTGGGAAATGCCCACAAAAAGGCGACCCCGATGCCGATCAGCTGGACCTGAATCTGCGCGAGGTTGAAGAGAGCGTCGGCCTTGAACATTCCGGCCGCGAGTGTACCCCAAGCGCCCCCGATGCCGTGGACGGCCACCGCGCCGACGACGTCATCCACGCGCAGGCGGTCGAAGAGCGGCGTGGCCGCCACCATCGCGATGCCACCCCCCAGTCCGGTGACGATGGCAAAGCCGGGCTCCATCACGGCGCAACCGGCAGTGATGGCCACCAGGCCGGCAATGCTGCCGTTGACCGTGGTGGTCATCAGCAGCGGCGTTCGCACGAGCGCCATCGCGACCATCGCGCCTACGGCGCCGGCCGCGCCCGCTAAGTGGGTATTGAGGACGATCTTGCCGATGTCGACGGTGGCCGTCACCGTGCTGCCGCCATTGAAGCCGAACCAGCCCAGCCACAGGATGAAGCCACCGAGCGCGACCGACGTGAGGTTGTGCCCGGGAATGTTGCGCGCCGCGCCGTCCGGCGCATAGCGGCCCGTGCGTGGTCGCACCACCAGCAGTGCGGCCAGCGCACACCAGCCGCCGACCGAATGCACGACCGTCGAGCCGGCGAAATCGATGAAGCCCAACTTGCGCAGCCACCCTTCGCCCGTATACAGGCTGCCCCACGCCCAGCTGCCGAACAGGGGGTACACGATCCCGGTGATGAAGCATGACCCGACGATGTAGGCCCAGAAGCGCGTGCGTTCGGCGATGGCGCCGCTGACGATCGTCGCGGCCGTGGCGGCGAACATCGTCTGGAAAAACAGCCATGAGTAGTCGAGCGGCGCGGCGTGCGAGAGGGCGAAATGGCTGGTGCCGATCCAGCCCGTGACGTTGGTGCCGAACATGAGGCCATAGCCCACCGCCCAGAACACCAATGCGCCGAAGCACATGTCGCAATAGTTCTTCATGATCACGTTGATTGCATTCTTCGAGCGCGACATGCCGGACTCGAGCAGCGCAAAACCCGCCTGCATGAAGAAGACCAGCGCGCCGGCGGTGGCAATCCAGACGGTGTCCGCGGCAAGCTGCGAAGCGGGTGCCGGCGTATCCGCGGCGACGGCGACACCGGACATGCCAAGCAACAGGAGTGCAGTCAGCGGCGACGGCTGCGAAAGAAACGGAAACGGGATACGCATGGAGGCTCCGGAAGTGGTCCCGGTGCCATAGCGATTTCCATGCCGCAAACGCCGCGCGGCTCTACGATCGTCCAATTCGTCGCGGGATGCGCGCATTGCGTGCATAGACGCACCATGACGGGGCTTTGTCGAAGCCTGTCCATCAGCCATCGTGGCGTGCCCCGGTGCGGTAAAATGCGCAGGTGAAATCCACGCGCGCCCCATCATCGCCGCCGGCGGCCAAGGCTGACCTTGCGCGGCTCATTCGTCCAATGTCCGTAACGAGGTTGCCATGAGCACGTCCCCCTTCGGTCCCGGTGTCGAGATCACCGGCCGCATCACGCCCGAGTTTGCGCAGATCCTCACGCCGGAGGCGGTTGCGTTCGCGGCCAAGCTGCAGCGGGCCTTCGGCGGCCGTCGTGCAGAACTGCTGAAGTTGCGCGACAAGCGGCAAGCCGAATTCGACGCCGGCAAGCTGCCGGATTTCCTGCCGGAAACGGTAGCGGTGCGCGAAGGCGACTGGTCGTGCGCGCCGGTGGGTGCCGACATCCTGGATCGCCGCGTGGAAATCACCGGCCCGGTCGACCGCAAGATGATCATCAATGCGTTGAACTCCGGCGCGCAGGTGTTCATGGCGGACTTCGAGGATGCCAACACGCCGCGTTGGGACAACAACATCGATGGCCACATCAACCTGCGCGACGCGATACGTCGGCGCATAGACTATGTCTCGCCCGAGGGCAAGGCCTACAAACTGAAGGACAAGCTCGCCACATTGTTCGTGCGGCCCCGCGGCTGGCACTTGCCGGAAAAGCACGTCACGGTGGATGGCGTGCCGATCTCGGGCGGCATTTTCGATTTCGCGCTGTACTTCTTCCACAACGCGAAGGAGCTCGTCGCGCGCGGCAGCGGGCCGTATTTCTACTTGCCGAAGCTGGAAAGCCATCTCGAGGCACGGCTATGGAACGACATCTTCGTGATGGCGCAGGACGAACTCGGCGTGCCACGCGGCACGATCAAGGCCACCGTGCTGATCGAGACGATCGTCGCCGCCTACGAAATGGACGAGATCCTGTTCGAGTTGCGCGAACACTCGGCCGGTCTCAACTGCGGCCGCTGGGACTATATCTTTTCGTGCATCAAGAAATTCCGCAACAACAAGGATTTCTGCCTCGCCGATCGCGCGCTGGTCACGATGACCACGCACTTCCTCAAGAGTTATGCCGAGCTGTGCGTGAAGACCTGCCATCGCCGGAACATCCACGCGATGGGCGGGATGGCCGCGCAGATTCCGATCAAGAACGACGAAAAGGCCAATGCCGAGGCCTTTGCCAAGGTCAAGATCGACAAGGAACGCGAGGCTACCTACGGCCACGACGGCACGTGGGTCGCGCATCCGGGGCTGGTGCCGGTGGCACTCGAGGCGTTCAATCGCCTGATGCCCACGCCCAACCAGATTGCGCTGACCAAGCGCGACGACGTGAAGGTGGGTGCGGCGGACTTGATCAAATTCGAGCCGGAGACGCCGATCACGGAGAAGGGCCTGCGCCTCAACATCAGCGTGGCCATCCAGTACATCGGCGCGTGGTTGGCGGGCCAGGGCGCGGTGCCCATCTACAACCTGATGGAAGACGCGGCCACCGCCGAGATCTCGCGCTCGCAGGTCTGGCAGTGGATGCGCTCGCCGAAGGGCGTATTGGACGACGGCCGCAAGGTGACCAAACCAATGGTCGCCGCGATGATACCCGAGGAGGTAGCCAGGATCCGCGAACTGCTGGGTGCCGCCTATGGCGAAGGCAAGTACGACACCGCGGCCAGGATATTCGCCGATCTCGTCAACAACGATACGTTCGTCGAATTCCTGACGTTGCCGGCGTACGACCTGATCGACTGACCAAGGGCGTTCGGGAAGACCTCGATCAAGGGGTGGGCGAGGCTTCGGCCCTGCAGGTTCAATGACGCCTGCGAGGCCGCAATCTCGCCAGCGGGGGCGAGGTGCCGCGGGCTTGGACCACCATCATTCGAACCGGCACGCTTCGTTGAAATCGAGCCGCGGATGGCGCGGATGCAGTTTCGTGTTGTCGCCATAGCCGAGGTTGCACAGGAAGTTGGACTTCCACTTCCCGTCCGGGAAGAACGCCGCATCGACCTTGGCGTTGTCGAAGCCGGACATCGGCCCGCAATCGAGGCCCAGCGCGCGCGCCGCGAGGATGAAATAGCCGCCCTCGATCGAACTGTTGCGAAATGCCGTGGTCAGGATATGGTCGGGCTTGCCTACGAACCAGCTGCGCGCGTCCGTCACCGGGTAGAGACGCGGCAGGTTCTCGTAGAATTCAAGGTCATAGGCGATGATCACCGTGACCGGGGCGGCCATGGTCTTGTCGGCGTTGCCGGGCGAAAGCGCGGGCTGGAGGCGTGCCTTGGCTTCCGGGGTGCGTACGAACACGAAGCGCGCCGGCGAGGAGTTGCCCGTGGTCGGTGCCATCTTCACGAGATCGAAGATGTCGCGCAGCGTCTTTTCGGTGACGGGCGTGTCGAGAAAGTAGCTGTAGGTGCGGGCGGTGCGAAACAGCGTGTCGAGAGCGGCTGCGGGCAACGAGTTCATTGCGGGCCTTCGGGGTGTGGATGGGCGCGGCAACGTGCGCCGGGTCGGGTGGTCGGAAGCAGTCTACCTAAAGAAGACGGGCATCATCGAATCCAAGGGTCATTGACCCACGTTATCGTGGATATTGGCAGAATGCATTGGACGGCTGCCGGGCGCCAGAGAGAGCATGATGGAGGACCACGGAGGACCCCCGGCGTCGATGCTGTGGTCACGACATTCAAACGAGGAGAGCACGATGAAGAATCTCAAAGGTACCAAGACCCACGATAACCTCAAGGCGGCATTTGCCGGCGAGTCGCAGGCCAATCGTCGCTATCTGTACTTCGCCAACAAGGCGGACGTCGAAGGCCAGAATGACGTGGCCGCGCTGTTCCGCTCCACGGCCGAAGGCGAGACGGGACACGCGCACGGCCACCTCGACTACCTTGCCGTGGTGGGCGATCCGGCAACCGACCTGCCGATCGGGTCGTCGCGCGACAATCTCAAGGCCGCCGTGGCCGGCGAGACGCACGAATACACCGACATGTATCCGGGCATGGCCAAGTCTGCGCGGGATGAGGGCTTCGAGGAAATCTCGGATTGGTTCGAGACACTCGCCAAGGCCGAGCGCTCGCATGCCAACCGTTTCCAGAAAGCATTGGATGCGTTGACCGATTGACGGGTTGTACTCACGATGAGCGTCGCATGGGGCGCGACGCTCATCGTTCGGTTCGTACGTCGCTGAGAAGCGCGACGCACGAACTTGCGTGCCCGGCGGAACGTTTGTATGGGTCGACCTGATTGCGGATATGCGGAGCTGAGCCGGACATGACCACACGCGAAGGCAGCCTCGAGGCGCCCACCCGGCATCCGCTCGACTGGCGCAATCCGGAGTTCTACGACCACGGTGCGCTGGACAAGGAGCTCGAGCGGGTCTTCGACATCTGCCATGGCTGCCGCCGCTGCGTCAGCCTGTGCGGCGCGTTTCCCACGCTGTTCGACCTGATCGACGCGGGCAAGTCCGGCGAAGTCGATGACGTGGCCACGGCCGACTACGGCAAGGTGGTCGACCAGTGCTACCTGTGCGACGTCTGCTACATGACCAAGTGCCCCTACGTGCCGCCGCATCCGTGGAACGTCGATTTTCCGCACCTGATGCTGCGCGCCAAGGCCGTCAAGTTTCGCGACGGCGACGTCAGGTTGCGCGACAAGCTTCTCACCGGCACCGATCGCCTGGGCAAACTCGCCACCATCCCGGTGATCGTGCAAATGGTCAACAAGGCCAGCACCATGCCGTCGGCGCGCGCGGTGATGGAAGCGACATTGGGCGTCGCCGCCGCGACCGAGTTGCCGCCGTATGCCGCCGAACGCTTCCGCGATCATGCCACGCCCAGCGTGGCGTGGCCGGTGCGCGACGGCGCGCGCACCCCGGGCAAGGTTGCGGTGTTCGCCACGTGCTACATCAACTATAACGAGCCTGGCATTGGTCACGACCTCCTGAAACTGCTGGCGCACAACGAAATTCCGTATCGGCTGGTGGAGAAGGAAGCCTGCTGCGGCATGCCCAAGCTGGAGCTGGGCGACTTGGCCACCGTCGAGATGCTGAAGGACATCAATATCCCGCCGCTGGCACAGCTGGCGCGTGCGGGTTACGCCATCCTCGCCGCGGTGCCATCATGCACGCTGATGTACAAGCAGGAGCTGCCACTCTTGTTCCCGGAGGACGCGGACGTGCGCGCCGTGGCCGACGCGATGTTCGATCCGTTCGAATATTTCGTCGCGCGGGACAAGGATGGCTTCATCAATAAGGTCTTCCCGCAACCGCTGGGCCAGGTCAGCTATCACATCCCCTGCCATTCGCGCGTGCAGAACGTGGGGCAGAAGACGCGCGAGGCGCTGCAATGGGTGCCGGACACCACGCTTAACACGGTGGAGCGCTGCGCCGGCCACGACGGCACGTGGGGCGTGAAGAAAGAATTTTTCAAGGCTTCGATGCGCATCGGCAAGCCGGTGTTTGCGCGCATGAACGAGGACGAACCCGACTACGTGAGCTCCGACTGCCCGATTGCCAGTCGCCGGATCATGCAGGGGATCGAGGACAAAAGCGGGCCGTCGGGCGCACGGCGCGAGCACCCGCTGACCTTGCTGCGTATCGCCTACGGGCTCGAATGATGCGTGTTGCGCGCGGCTGATGCCTGGTGGGCACCCGCCGTTTCTGCAACGATTGATACTTGATGAGCATGCCGGAACCGACCATGAGCGCAAAGATAACCCGCGAAAGTCTGCTGACCCTCGAGGCCTATGCCAGGTCGCGCAACGAATTCCGCGCGCGCGTGCTGGAGCACAAGCGCCCCCGTACCGTGCACCTCGGTGAACATGTGACGCTTGTCTTCGAGGACGAGCTGACGCTGCGCTACCAGGTGCAGGAAATGCTGCGCATCGAAAAGACCTTCGAGGAGGCTGGCATCCAGGACGAACTCGACGCCTACAACCCGCTGGTGCCCGATGGCAGCAACTTCAAGGCGACGATGCTGGTCGAGTATGCTGACGTCGACGAACGCAAGGTGGCCTTGGCCCGGTTACGAGGCATCGCGGAGCGCGTATGGATAAGCGTCGAAGGTTGCCCGCGCGTGTATGCGATCGCCGACGAGGACCTGCCGCGCGAGACCGACGAGAAGACTTCGGCCGTGCATTTCCTGCGCTTCGAGCTGACTGCCGAAATGGTCGCGGCGCTCAAATATGGCGTGGCGCTTGGCATCGGCGTGGACCACCCCAACTACACCGCGGAAATTCCCGCGGTAGGCGCGGCAACCCGCCTGGCGCTGGCCGCGGACCTTGCCTAGCGCGTTCCCGCAGCCCCGCCCTTGGAGTGGGCGGGCGGCAATGTCTCCCACGCGGCGCGCGTGATCCCGCGTACGATGAATGGCCGGTCCGCGCCGCGATGCCGCCGCGTTTCGCGGTGCAGCTCGATCATCCCGCATTTCTCCATCACGCGTCCCGACCCGGGATTGTCCGCAAGGTAGGTGGACCACACCGCGTCAAGTGCGGTGTCGCGGAACAGGAGGTCGACCACCGTGCGCGCGGACGCGCTGGCATAGCCGTGGCCCCAGTGGGGCTTGCCGACCCAATAGCCGAAATGTTCATGCACGCCGTTGGGGCGCATTCCGATGGCGCCGACCAGCAGGCCGTCGGTGGCACGCGTGATCGCCCAGGTATGCTCGCCACCTGAGGCGCGCGCCTGCGCATGGCCGCCTATCCACGCCTCGGCCATGCCGTCGAGATATGGGTGCGCAACGATGTCCACCAGTTGCCGCGCCACGTCCCAGTCGCCCACCAGCGCCTGGACGTCGCGCGCATCCGCCAGCGTGAAGCGGCGCAGCACGACCGGACCGGCAGCGATGCGATCCGGGGATTCCACGACCGGCCTGCGACGCGAACCTAGTCGCGGAAATTGTTGAACTGCAGCGGGAAGTCGGTGACCGACTTCTTGATCAGCGCGATCGCGTCCTGCAGGAGGTCGCGCTTGGCGCCGCTGACCCGCACGGCATCGCCCTGGATCGACGCCTGCACCTTCATCTTGCTGTCCTTGATGATCCGCACGATCTTCTTCGACAACTCCTGCTCCACGCCCGTGCGGACGGTGATGGCCTGCTTGACCTTGTTGCCCGACACCTTCTCGACGTCGCCATACTTGAGCGAGCGGATGTCGACGGTGCGCTTGGTGAGCTTGCCGGTCAGGATGTCGGTGACCTGCTGCAGCTTGAAATCGTCATCGGCAAAGAGCGTGAGCACTTTTTCCTTGTGTCTCGACGCGCGCATCCGACCCCTTGAAATCGAAGCGCGTGGAGACTTCCTTGTTGGTCTGGTCAACCGCATTGTTGACCTCGACTTCATTGACTTCGGAAACGATATCGAAGGAAGGCATGGGTGGGCAACGCCGGTTGACGGGGGAACTGTGAACGCTAACACGGCGGCGCCCGCCGCTACAACCCGGCGCGCCATTCCGCGAATGCCGTGGCAACGCGCGTGGCGACACCGTTCCATTCGCCAAAGCGCGATTGCCGGAAGATGCGCATCGACGGATACCAGGGCGAAGCATCCGGGGCGGCACGCCAGCGCCAGCACGTGTTGTACCGGTCGAGCATCCACACAGGTTTGCCCAGCGCGCCTGCCACATGCGCCACCGCCGTGTCGGCGCTGATGACGAGGTCGAGTTGTTCGATGAGCGCAGCAGTGTCGGCGAAGTCGCGTATCGAAGTGCGGACATCGAGCACGGCCGAGGCATGGCGCCCGAACGCGACCGGGTCGCCTGGTGCGCCTGGCTGCAGCGTCACGAATGCCGTGGTGCTGTCGGCCAGCAGCGGCGCCAGCACGTAGGGCGGGACCGACTTGTGCCTTGTCACGAAGCCGTGGACGTCGCGTGCCAGCACCGACCAGGCAAGGCCCACGCGCGGTCGCGGCACGTCGTGCAGGCGCGACTGCCACGCGGCCCGGCGTTCCGCCGGCACAAGGAGATAGGGTGCCGTCATCGCCAACCCGTGCGCAGCGATGCCAAGCCGATGCGGCAGCGACAACATCGACACGCGCGCCGACACTTGCGTGGGTGGCAAGTCCTGCACTTGCGTCAGCACGCGGTCGACGCCCTGCAGCGTTGCCAGCAGCGGGGCCAGCGCCGCGTGATCGCCCGTGAGCAGCAGCACTACAGCGCGGACGCGTTGCCGTGCGAGCGGCACGAAGCGGGCGAACTGCACGATGTCGCCGAAGCCCTGTTCACCGTAGACGACGAGCGTGCCGTCGAGTGTGCTGCCGTCCCATGCCGGCAGCGACGCCAGAGCCGCGTCCGCGGTCGGCCGCGCGATCCGGGCGTTGCTCGAAGGCTTCCCATCCGGCGGCGAAGTCACCGCGGCCCAGACGTGCGGAGGCCACGCCGAAGTGCGCATCGACGTCGTTGGGTACCAACGCCAGCGCGCGCTGGAATGCAGCTTCGGCGCCGGGGTGGTCCCACCGGAAATTCCGCACGGCCCCCAAGGTCTGCCACGCCGGCGCATGTTGTGGCGCGCGCACGACGATGACTTCAAGCGCTTGCGTGGCCGCCACCAGGTCGCCCGACAACGCGACGGCAAACGCGCGTCCGGTGGCGGCATGTACATTGTCAGGTTCCAGCGCCAGTGCGCGATCGTAGGCGGCCACAGCGGCGTCGCCGTCGCCGGCATGATTGGCCTGTTCACCGAGGTTGAGCGCGGCCAGCGTGAGGCGCGGAGTCGAGTGTTAGTGCCTGCGCGAATGCGGCGCGCGCTTCGGCGTTGCGATTGAGTTGCGCCAGCGCGATGCCGCGATGGTTGTGGGCGGTGGCAAGCTGCGACTGCAGGGCGATCGCCCGGTCGCTGGCGGCCAGCGCATCCTCGGGACGGCCCACATGGAGCAGCGCGAAGGCGAGATTGTTCTGGACGACGGCATTGCGCGGGGCAACGCGCGCCGCGCGTTCGAAGCGGGTGATCGCCAAGGGCAGGTCGCTGCGCGCAAGCGCCACGGCGCCGCCGTTCACCAGCGCGGTGGGGTCATCCGGGTCGGCCGCCAGTACCTGAAGGTAGAGCGCTTCGGCGGCGTCGAACTCACCGCGCTGCTGCAGATCAAACGCACGCGCCAGCAGGCCCAGCGCGGCACCCGGACTGGACGACTTGGCGGGCGGCGGACTCACGCGCTCAACCAGCGAAGCCGATGGTCCGGTGCGTGCCGTCGCAGTAGGGTTTGTTGCGCGAACCGCCGCAGCGGCACAGGAAGGTCTGCGTCGAGAACGCCGTGCGGCCGCCGCTTCCATGCAACGTCAGCGGGCCATCGCATTGGTTCGGGCCGTTGGTGGTAGGTGTGATCGACAGCGCCGCGCCAAGATCCGCACCGGGCTCGTGGGCCGACGTTGCCGCCAATGCGCCCGGGTCCCTGAAGCCAGCCTTCTGGTGACTGTTGTCGCAAAAGGGCTTGTTCAGCGAGGCGCCGCAGCGGCACAGCGCCATGCGGGTTTCCGCCTGCGCAACGTCGCCAGGCTGCAACTGCAATTTGCCGCGCAGGTATACCGGACCGCCGGGCATCAGGAGACCCGTATTGGTGGCAGGCTGCAGTTCGACGTTACTGCCGTCCGGCGCATGCATCGCGAGTGCGCCGGATGGGCAGCGGTCGACCGCGCTTCGTATCGCTGCGGCCTCCGCAGCTTCCGGTCGAATCCACGGCTTCGCGTTCGGGTCGAAGACTTCGGGCAAGGTGTGCACGCATTCGGCGGCATGGATGCAGCGCCTCGCATCCCAGCTGACGACGGCGGCCGTGCTTTCGAATCGGTAGACCTTGCTCTGCGCCATGCTTGGCTCTCCATTCGCTGCCGGCGGCGTGCGCGACCGACCCGTCGGCTAGAATACCCGATTACCCCGGCCTGTCTCCACGCGACCCCATGTCCCATATCCTGCAGGACCTTCCCGTCGGCCAGAAAGTCGGCATCGCCTTTTCCGGCGGGCTCGACACCAGCGCTGCGTTGCACTGGATGCGCGCCAAGGGCGCCATTCCGTTTGCGTACACGGCCAACCTGGGCCAGCCCGACGAGCCCGACTACGACGAAATTCCACGCCGCGCGCTGGGCTACGGCGCGGAAAGGGCCCGGCTGATCGATTGTCGCGCAGCCCTTGTCGCCGAGGGCATCGCTGCTTTGCAGGCGGGCGCGTTCCATATCACGACTGCGGGGAACACGTACTTCAACACGACGCCGCTGGGCCGCGCGGTGACCGGCACGATGCTCGTGGTGGCGATGCGCGACGACGACGTCCACATCTGGGGCGACGGCAGCACGTTCAAGGGCAATGACATCGAGCGCTTCTATCGTTACGGCCTGCTGGCGAATCCCGATTTGCGCGTCTACAAGCCGTGGCTGGACGCGGCCTTCATCGAGGAACTGGGCGGCCGCAAGGAAATGTCGGAGTACCTGATCAAGGCCGGCTTCGGCTACAAGATGAGCACGGAGAAGGCGTACTCGACCGACTCGAACCTGCTGGGCGCCACGCATGAGGCGAAGGATCTTGAATTCCTCGACAAGGGAATGAAGATCGTGCAGCCGATCATGGGTGTGGCGTTCTGGCGCGACGATGTCACGGTCAAGGCTGAAGTCGTCACCGTGCGTTTCGACGAGGGCCGTCCCGTCGCGCTCAATGGGGCTACGTTCGCGGACGAAGTGGCGCTGCTGCTCGAAGCCAATGTCATCGGTGGCCGCCACGGCCTCGGCATGAGCGACCAGATCGAGAACCGGATCATCGAGGCCAAGAGCCGCGGCATCTACGAGGCGCCGGGCATGGCGCTGCTGCATATTGCCTACGAGCGGCTCGTCACCGGCATTCACAACGAGGACACAATCGAGCAATACCGCGACGCTGGTCGCCGGCTGGGGCGCCTGCTCTACCAGGGACGCTGGTTCGATCCGCAGGCGATCATGCTGCGTGAGATGGCGCAGCGCTGGGTCGCCCGCCCGATCACGGGCGAGGTGACGCTGGAACTGCGCCGCGGCAACGACTACTCGATACTCGACACCATGAGCCCCAATCTCACCTACAAGCCCGAGCGCTTGACGATGGAGAAGGGCGCCGCGTATTTTTCGCCGCAGGACCGCATCGGGCAGTTGACGATGCGCAATCTCGACATCGTGGATACCCGCGAGAAGCTGATGACGTATTCGAAGCTGGGATTGCTGAGCCCGTCGCAGAATTCGCCGTTGCCGCAGTTGACCGACGGCGACAAGCCGAAGGGCTGACCGCCCCAACTTCGCCAGCCGCGCCGCTGGCAGCGTCGAGGGGCGTCACATCCCGGGCCATGGGCTACTGGTCAATCTTGATGTTGGCGCTCTTGATCACCGGCGCCCACTTTTCCGCCTCGGCCTTCATCAGCGCACCGAATTGCTCCGGCGTACCGCCCACGAGGTCGAAGCCGGCGGCGTGCATCCGGGTGACGACGTCGGGTAGTTTCAGGATCGCGTTGATCTCTGCGTTCAGGCGCGCAATCACCGGCGCCGGCGTTCCTGCCGGTACCACCACGCCGTTCCAAGCCAGCGCGTCGAAGGTCGGATAGCCGCTTTCGGCGATGGTGGGGAGGTCCGGCAGCAGCGGAAAACGCTTCGCCGACGTCACGGCCAGCGCGCGCAGCTTGCCCGCCTGGATCTGCGGTTGCAGCGGCTGCATCACCGCGAAGATCATCTGCGTTTCGCCTTGCACGGTGGAGAGGACTGCGGGCGGCGAACCGTTGAACGGCACGTGCACGATATCGATGCCGGCGAGCGACTTCAGCAATTCGCCGTTCAGGTGCGACGAACTGCCGGGCCCCACCGAGGCGTAGTTGACCTTGCCGGGATTGGCCTTGGCATAGGCCACCAATGCCTTCACATCCTTGACCGGCAACTGGGCGTTGACGGCGAGAACGTTCGGCTGACTGGAGGTGATGATCACCGGTGCCAGGTCCTTCGCCACGTCGTAGGGAACCTTGCGCAACAGCGGGGTGATGGCCAGCGGGCCGTTGAATGCCAGCACCATCGTGTATCCATCCGGCGCCGCCTTGGCGACCTCGTCGGTGGCCACCGTGCCGCCCGCCGCGGGCTTGTTTTCCACGACGACGGGTTGACCCAGGCGGTCCTTCAGCTTGTCCGCGATGGTGCGGCCCAGCACGTCGATGGAACTGCCGGCGGGCGCCGACATGATGAAGCGCAGCGGCTTGTCGGGCCACGCTTGCGCGGTGGCGGAGGTTGCGGCGACCAAGGCGCAGGTGGCAACGATCGTGCGGAAGGAACGGCGATTCATGAAATATCTCCGAGATAAAATCGGTTGGTGGTAGTGCTCAGACGTCGACGTGACCGCAGACAAGGTACTCAAGCAACGCCTTTTGCGCGTGCAGCCGGTTCTCCGCCTCGTCCCACACCACGCTCTGCGGACCGTCGATCACCTCGGCCGTGACCTCCTCGCCGCGATGGGCGGGCAGGCAATGCATGAAGAGCGCGTCGGGCTTCGCCTGCTGCATCATGTCAGCGTCCACTCTCCAGTCGGCGAACGCGCGCTTGCGCACCTCGTTCTCCGCCTCGAATCCCATGCTGGTCCACACATCGGTGGTGACGAGGTCGGCGCCACGGCACGCATCCATCGGGTCGGCGAAGGATTCGTACCAGGTGCCCGCCCCATCGCCGGTGCCGGCGCCCATGCGCTCGACTTCATAGCCGGGCGGCGTGGAGACGTGGACCTTGAAGTCGAGGATGGAGGCCATCTGCAACCACGTGCTGCACACGTTGTTGGAGTCGCCGATCCACGCCACTGTCTTGCCCGCGATCGAACCGCGATGCTCGACGTAGGTGTAGATGTCGGCCAGGATCTGGCAGGGGTGATATTCGTTGGTCAGGCCGTTGATCACCGGCACCCGCGAATGGGCGGCGAAGCGGTCGATGATCGTCTGCTCGAACGTGCGGATCATCACCACGTCGACCATTCGCGAAATCACGCGGGCGACGTCCTCGATGGGTTCGCCGCGCGAGAGTTGCGTGTCGCCGCGATTGAGATTGATGGCGATACCGCCCAACTGGTTCATGCCGGCCTCGAAGGAGACGCGGGTGCGGGTGGAGGCTTTCTCGAACACCATCGCCAGCGTGCGATCGCGCAGCGGCTGGTACATTTCGTAGCGCTTGAAGCGATCCTTGATCCAGCGCGTGCGTTCGAACAGGTAGGCGTAGTCGCCCCGCGTGAAATCCGTGCACTGCAGGAAATGGCGGGGCGCGGCGGGCATGAGCGGCGTGCGTTGTGGGGTGGCTGCCTTGGCGGCAGCGCCGGCATCAGGCGCGTTCAAAACACGATCCTATCATGGTGATTCTCCCTTTCCGATGAGTACCCGGCACCATGCCGGTAGATCGACGGCCAACAAAAAAGGCGCCGTCACCGGCGCCTTTTTGCGTGGATCGCGAAACGTCAGGTGCGATCAGGCAAGCGCCTTGATGGCTCCGGACAGTCGCGACTTGGTGCGCGACACGACGTTCTTGTGCACGATCTTCTTGTCGGCGATCTTGTCCATCACCGCCTGCGATTCCTGCATCATCTTGGTGGCTGCGGCCTTGTCGCCGACCACAATTGCCTTCTTCACCTTCTTGACCGCCGTGCGCAGTTCCGACTTGAGGCTAGCGTTGCGCTTGCGCGTCGCTTCTGCCTGCCGGGCGCGCTTTTTTGCTTGCGCCGAATTGGCCATGGAATGAATGTCCCTGGATTGAAAATACGTTGTGTTCGAACCGGCTTGCCGGGGGCGCCAGAAAAAGTTGGCTGCCGCCGTTGGATAAAACGAGCCAAGCCAGAGATAATAGCGTGTTTTCGCTGTGTCGACAAGGCCTTGGCGTTTCCCGCCTCAAGGCGAGCCGTCCCCCACCTGCCCATTTCCCCGTGAACCTCCTCCGCGCCCTTTCCACCGTTAGTGGCATGACCCTGATTTCAAGGATCACCGGGCTCGCACGAGAGAGCCTCAAGGCCGGCATTTTCGGGGCTGGCATGCAGATGGATGCGTTCGAGGCGGCTTTCCGGCTGCCCAACATCCTGCGACGGATGTTCGCCGAAGGGGCATTTTCACAGGCATTCGTGCCCATCATGGCCGAATATCATCGGCAGCGAGGTGCGGACGCCACGCGTGACCTGGTGGGGCGGGTCGCCACGCTGCTGACGTTGGTGCTCCTCGGCGTGACGGCGGTGGGCGTGCTGGCGGCGCCGTGGCTCGTTTATCTATTGGCCAGCGGATTCGCCAAGACGCCCGGCAAGGTGGAACTGACCACGGATCTGATCCGCATCGTGTTCCCGTACATTCTGTTCGTCTCGCTGGTATCGCTGGCCGGGGGCGTGTTGAACGTCTATCGCCGGTTCGCGATTCCCGCGATCACGCCGGTGTTGCTCAACCTGTCGATAATCGGTTCAGCGATCTTCCTTTCCCGCTATTTCGATCCGCCGATCATGGCGCTGGCGTGGGGCGTCTTTATCGGCGGCATCGCGCAACTGCTGCTGCAGATCTTGCCGCTGACCCGCATCGGCATGCTGCCGCGACCGTCCTTCGACTGGCGCGACGAAGGTGTGCGCCGCGTGTTGCGCGCAATGGGACCGGCGTTGATCGGTGTGTCGGCCGCCCAGATCTCGGCGTTGTTCAACACTCAGCTGGCCGCATGGCTGGGCGACGGCCGCATATCATGGATCACCTATGCCGACCGCTTGATGGAATTCCCCAACGCGCTGCTGGGTGTGGCGCTGGGCACCGTGCTCTTGCCGTCGCTCGCCAAGCACCATAGCGACGACGAACCTGTTCACTATTCGTCGCTGCTTGACTGGGGCCTGCGGCTCGCGTTCCTGCTGGCGCTGCCCGCCGCGGTCGCGCTGTGGCTGCTGGCGCTGCCGCTCATCACGACGCTTTACCAATACGGCAAGTTCAACGTGAACGACGTGTGGCAGACGCGCTCGGCGCTGCTGGGCTACAGCTTCGGCCTGCTGGGGCTGATCGTCGTCAAGATTCTCGCGCCGGGCTTCTACGCGCGGCAGAACCTGAAGACGCCGGTCAAGATCGCGTTCTTCACGGTATTCGTCACGCAGGCGATGGCGATGACGCTGATGTGGCCGCTCGGCCATGCGGGATTGACACTCGCCACCAGCATCGGCGCCTGCGTCAATGCATCCCTGCTGTTCTGGTTCCTGCGCCGGGGCGGCCATTTCGTGGCGAGTCCCGGATGGTTCATGTTCATCTGCAAGCTGCTGCTGGCATTGGGCGCGCTCGCGGCGGTCCTGTTCTGGATGACCGGGCCGGCCACGTTCTGGCTGGAATCGGGACTCTGGACACGAGCGGGGCGGCTCGCCGCCATCATCGCCGCCGCCGCCGCCGTCTATTTCGGCGCCCTTTATCTGCTGGGCTTCCGGCTCGCCGATTTCAACCGGCGGGATGTGGACGATTGAGGCTTCAGGATGGCGTGGCCCAGTGGCGCGGGGGTTCAGGATGTCGTGGCCCGGCGCCGTGGGGTACGGTTCCCCGTTGAAGTCGGGGTCAAATCGACGACCCCTCCAATTCAACGGGTAACCGCACCCCGCGTCCCCGTGCCGCGGCAAACCCATCCGGGACCTTCACGGCACCCGCACTTACAGCGATCCAGCAGCGAAAAAACGATCCTGTCGCGCATAGATATACGGCGCCTCGCATTTCAACCGCTACATGAACCCGAGCGCGCCGGAGCATGGTGGGGCCTGTTTCCCATTTGATTGGAGGGGTCGTCGATTTGACCCCGACTCAAATGGGAAACAGGCACTGCCGTGCTTCGGCCGGGACCGCCTGAACCGAATGAAATTCGTCCCAACGCTGTCCTTAGGGCGACTCTAACCACGCCGAATCGGCGTGGATGACGAGGGAACGAAGGGAAAGGGAAGCCGCTACTTCCTGTGCGGGCAGCGCGGCTTCGTGCAGTCGGCGTAGAGATAGAGCGCGTGTTCGTTGATCTCGAAGCCGCGTTCGCGGGCAATCTTGATCTGCCGCTTTTCGATGTCCGGGTCGTAGAACTCCTCGACACGGCCGCACTGCATGCACACCAGATGATCGTGATGCGTGCCGGGATTCAACTCGAACACGGCCTTGCCCGACTCGAAATGGTGCCGCACCAGCAGGCCCGCCTGTTCGAATTGGGTGAGCACCCGGTAGACGGTGGCGAGCCCGATATCGAGGCCGTCGGCCAGCAGGATCTTATAGACGTCCTCGGCCGTCAGGTGCCGGACCTTGGATTCCTCGAAGAGGTTGATGATCTTGAGGCGCGGCAGCGTTGCCTTGAGGCCGGCGCTTTTGAGATCCTGCGGTGAACTCATGGTAGCGGAGCGATTGATTCGAAAAGCTATAATAGCGCGGAACCCCGTCTGCCGTGGCACGATCAACGTGCGCGGCCTCCTGCACCAGCCGCCACCTATTTCAGTCCCGGAACCCGAGCCCGTGCCGCATTCTTCGTACCGTTCGATCAGTCACATCCGTGGGCTGTGCGCCGCCCTGGCGCTGCTTGCACTCGCGGGATGCGCGTCTGCGCCGGGTGCGCCGCCCAGCATGCTCGAGACCTATTTTCCGGTGGTCACGCAGTGGGGCGTCTATCGCATCGACATCAACCAGGGCAACTTTCTTTCGCAGGACATGGTCGATAAATTGAAGGTCGGCCAGACCCGTGCGCAGGTGCGTCTGGCCCTGGGCACCCCGCTCGTCATGAGCGCGTTTCGAGACCAGCGCTGGGACTACGTCTATCTGTTTGCCAAAGGTGGCCGCGTAAGGGAGCAGCGCCTGTTCACTGTCTTTTTCCAGGACGACCTGCTCGCGCGCTGGGAGGGCGATGAGATGCCGCAGTCGGCGCAGGATCTCAATCGGCTGGCGGCCGCGCGCACGCTGCCCGACGACCCCTTCGGACAGGATGCCGGCTTCTTCGGCAAGATCATGGATTTCTTCCGGCGCATCGGCGACCCGTCCGCGCCGCCCGAGCCGTGATGAACGCCCCGGTCCGTGTCGTGGTGGCAGGGGCCGGCGGCAGGATGGGGCAGGCGCTGGTCGCAGCCGTGCTGGCCGATGCCGGACTCAAGCTGGTCGGCGCGTTGGACATCGGCGGCAGTCCTGAAGTGGGGCGCGATCCGGGCGAGCGCTTCGGTCGCGCCACCGGCATCAACGTCACCACCGACGTTGCCGCTGCGCTTTCCGGTGCCGATGTATTGATCGACTTCACGCGTCCCGCCGGTACCTTGACGCACCTCGCCGCCTGTGCGCGCCAACGGGTTGCCGCCGTGGTGGGCACCACCGGCCTCAGCGCCGCGGAAAGCGCGACGATGGCGCAGCATGCCAGGATGGTGCCCATCATGTTTGCGGCCAACATGAGCGTGGGCGTCAACGTGCTGTTGTCGCTGGTCGAAACGGCGGCGCGATCACTGGGTCCCGATTTCGACATCGAAATCGTGGAGATGCATCACAAGCACAAGGTGGACGCGCCCTCGGGTACTGCGCTGCGGCTGGGCGAGGCGGCGGCAGCGGGCCTCGGCACGCGCCTCGCCGACGTTGCCGTGTTTTCGCGCGAAGGCGTCACCGGCGAACGCAAGCCCGGGACCATCGGCTTCGCCACGCTGCGCGGCGGCGATGTCGTCGGCGAGCACATGGTGCTGTTCGCCGGCACCGGCGAGCGCATCGAGATCGGCCATCGCGCCACGTCCCGCCAGAATTTTGCGGCCGGCGCGTTGCGTGCCGCGCATTTCGTGGCGGCCATGCGCGCCCGCGGCGAGGCCGGCCTGTGCGACATGCGCGACGTGCTGGGACTCACCCGGGCTTCGGCCGGTTCTACCTGACCCGCTGCTATTTCGGAGAAACTGCCTATGACCGCGCACCCGTTCGATCTCACCGGGCGGACCGCCCTTGTCACCGGCGGCGGCTCGGGCCTCGGCTTCGCCATCGCCAGCGGACTCGCCGCGGCCGGCGCGCGTGTAGTGATCAATGGGCGCAACCGGGCCAAGCTCGATGCGGCGGTCGCGCAGATGGCGGCGGCCGGTTACCAGGCCAGCGTTCGCGCATTCGACGTCACCGATGAAAACGCGGTCAGTGCGGGCGTGGCGGCCATCGAGCGCGACATCGGCGGCATCGACATTCTGGTCAACAACGCCGCGATGAACCATCGCAAGCTGCTGCCGGAGTTTTCGCTGGCGGAGTGGCGTACGCTGCAGGCCGCCAACCTCGATGGTCCGTTCCTGATGATCCGCGCGGTGCTCCCGGGGATGCAGGCACGCAAGATGGGCAAGATCATCAACATCTGCTCGCTGGCCTCCGACATCGGCCGGCCCAACATCGTGCCGTATGCCGTCAGCAAGGGTGCGTTGAAGATGCTGACGCGCGCGCTTGCCGTGGAGACGGCGCCGCACAACGTGCAGGTGAACGGCATCGCGCCCGGGTTTTTCAAGACCGAGATGAACACGGCGTTGATCGACAATGCCGAATTTTCGGCGTGGGTGGCCAAACGCACCCCGGCGGGACGCTGGGGCAACCCGCCGGAAATCGCGGGCGCCGCCGTGTTCCTGGCGTCGGGGGCCGCCGATTACGTCACCGGCCACTTGCTGTATGTCGACGGGGGCTTCACGGCGTCGTATTGAGGCCGCCCGGCCGGCGGGCAATCGCGGTATAATTCGGATCGAAACGCGGGGAAGGTGCAAGCCTTCCCCTTTGCACGTCCGCCGGTCACGACGCGCTTGGTAGGGGCGCAGCTGCCGGCGACGTACCGCGATCTGCATCACGCACGCCAGCCCCGAGTCCGCCATGCCCGTCACCGCCGCCCCCGACACCGCAGGTTCCGCGCTCTTCGCGCCGGCGCCGCCCGCGTTGCTCGCGCTCGCGGATGGCACCGTGCTGCGGGGCCGCGCCATTGGCGCCCTGGGTAGCACGGTCGGCGAAGTCGTGTTCAACACCAGCATGACGGGCTATCAGGAAATCCTGACCGATCCGTCGTACGCGGGGCAGATCGTGACGCTGACCTACCCGCACATTGGCAACGTCGGCGTCAACGCCGAGGACGTCGAGGCCGACCGCATTCATGCGGCGGGCCTCGTGATCCGCGACCTGCCGCGCGTGGCCTCCAGCTGGCGCTCGCAGAGGGATCTCGCCACCTACCTGCGCACCAACAATATCGTCGGCATCGCCGAAATCGACACGCGCCAGCTGACGCGCATTCTGCGCGAGCGTGGCGCCCAGAATGGCTGCATCGCCGCCGGCCCCGACCTCGATGCGGAAAAGGCGATCGCTGCCGCGCGCGCCGCGCCGTCGATGGCCGGTCAGGACCTGGCCAGGGTCGTGTCGTGCACGACGCGTTACGAGTGGACCGAATCGGTATGGGCGCTCGTCGGCGGCTATGCCGCCATGGGCGAGCCGCGCTTTCATGTCGTCGCGTACGACTTCGGCATCAAGCACAACATCCTGCGCATGCTGGCCGCCCGCGGCTGTCGCGTCACGGTGGTGCCGGCGCAGACGCCGGCGCATGACGTACTGGCGATGCGACCCGACGGCGTGTTCCTGTCCAATGGCCCGGGCGACCCGGAACCGTGCGATTACGCCATTGCCGCCATCCGCGAAATCATTGCCGCAGGCATGCCCACATTCGGCATCTGTCTCGGTCATCAATTGCTGGGGCTTGCGGCCGGCGGCCGCACGCTCAAGATGAAATTCGGCCATCACGGCGCCAATCATCCGGTGCTCGACCGTGACACGGGGCAGGTGCTGATCACCAGCCAGAACCATGGCTTCGCAGTGGATCCCGCTTCGCTGCCCGCCAATGTGCGGGTGACCCACGAATCACTGTTCGACGGCAGCCTGCAGGGCTTCGCATGGACGGACAAGCCGGTGTTCTGCTTCCAGGGCCACCCCGAGGCCAGCCCGGGTCCGCACGACGTCGGCTATCTCTTCGACCGCTTTGCGCAGCTCATGGAACAGCACAAGGCCAAGGCCTGAGCCCATCGGATTCGACACGCTCACATGCCCAAACGCACCGACATCGAAAGCATCATGATCATCGGCGCCGGCCCGATCATCATCGGGCAGGCGTGCGAGTTCGACTATTCGGGCGCGCAGGCCTGCAAGGCACTGCGCGAGGAGGGGTACCGCGTCATCCTGGTGAACAGCAATCCGGCCACGATCATGACCGACCCGGAGATGGCCGATGTCACCTACATCGAGCCCATCACCTGGCCGATGGTGGCCAAGATCATCGAACTGGAGCGGCCCGACGCGCTGCTGCCCACGATGGGGGGCCAGACGGCGTTGAACTGCGCGCTCGACCTCGCGCGCGAGGGCATCCTCACCAAGTTCGACGTCGAGCTGATCGGCGCGTCGAAGAAGGCCATCGACAAGGCCGAGGACCGCGAGAAATTCAAGGCGGCGATGACGCGCATCGGCCTGGGGTCTGCGCGTTCCGGCATCGCGCACAGCGTCGAGCAGGCGCTGGAGGTGCAGGCCACGATCGGTTTTCCGGCCGTATTGCGGCCCTCGTTCACGATGGGCGGCACCGGCGGCGGGATTGCGTACAACAAGGACGAGTTCGTCGAGATGGTGAAGCGCGGCCTCGATCTCTCGCCCACGCGCGAGATGCTGATCGAAGAATCGCTGCTCGGCTGGAAAGAATTCGAGATGGAAGTTGTCCGCGACAAGAAGGACAACTGCATCATCGTATGCTCGATCGAGAACCTCGACCCGATGGGTGTGCACACGGGCGACTCGATCACGGTGGCGCCGGCACAGACGCTCACCGACAAGGAATACCAGATCATGCGCGATGCCTCGATCGCGGTGCTGCGCGAAGTGGGCGTCGACACCGGCGGATCGAACGTGCAGTTCGCGGTCAATCCCGCCGACGGCCGAATGCTGGTCATCGAAATGAATCCGCGGGTGTCGCGCAGCTCGGCACTGGCGTCGAAGGCCACCGGCTTCCCCATCGCCAAGGTGGCGGCCAAGCTCGCCGTGGGCTACACGCTCGACGAATTGCGCAACGACATCACCGGCGGCCAGACCCCGGCCTCGTTCGAGCCGTCGATCGACTACGTCGTCACCAAGGTGCCGCGCTTCGCGTTCGAGAAGTTCAAGCAGGCCGACGACCGGCTCACGACGCAGATGAAGTCGGTGGGCGAGGTGATGGCCATTGGCCGCACGTTCCAGGAGTCGCTGCAGAAGGCCCTGCGTGGTCTCGAAACGGGCGTGGACGGGTTCAACCTCAAGACGGTCGACCCCGACACGATCGGCGACGAGCTTGCCTATCCGCGCGCGGAGCGGCTCTGGTACGTGGCGGATGCCTTCGGCATCGGCATGTCGCTGGAAGAAGTCCATGCGCACACCAACATCGACTTGTGGTTCCTCACGCAGATCAAGGAGATCGTCGACCTCGAGTTGATGCTCGACAAGCGCACACTGGCGTCGATCTCCCGCGACGACATGCGCGAGCTGAAGCGGAAAGGCTTCTCCGACCGCCGCATGGCGCATCTGATGCATGCCACGGAAACGCAGGTCCGCAATGCGCGTCATGCGATGGGCGTGCGCCCGGTCTACAAGCGCGTCGATACCTGCGCTGCCGAGTTCTCCACCAAGACGGCCTATATGTACTCGACCTACGAGGACGAGTGCGAGGCGGAGCCCACCGATCGCAAGAAGGTGATGGTGCTGGGCGGCGGACCCAACCGCATCGGGCAGGGCATCGAGTTCGACTATTGCTGCGTGCACGCGGCGATGGCGCTGCGCGACGATGGTTACGAAACCATCATGGTGAACTGCAATCCCGAGACGGTGTCCACCGACTATGACACCTCCGATCGCCTCTACTTCGAACCGCTCACGCTGGAAGATGTGCTGGAAATCGTGCACGTCGAGAAACCATGGGGCGTGATCGTGCAATACGGCGGTCAGACGCCGTTGAAGCTCGCCCGCGACCTCGAAGCCAACGGCGTGCCGATCATCGGTACCTCGCCGGACATGATCGACATGGCCGAGGACCGCGAGCGCTTCCAGCAGATGCTGCACCGGCTGCAGCTGAAGCAGCCGCCCAACAAGACCGCGCGCACCGAGGCCGAGGCGCTGGCCGCCGCCAACGCAATCGGCTATCCGCTGGTGGTAAGGCCGTCATATGTACTGGGCGGACGGGCCATGGAGATCGTGCACGAGCAGCGCGAACTCGAGCGCTACATGCGCGAGGCGGTCAAGGTCAGCAACGACTCACCGGTGCTGCTCGACCGCTTCTTGAACGACGCGATCGAAGTCGACGTCGATGCCATCTGCGATGGCGTCGAAGTGGTGATCGGCGGCATCATGGAACACATCGAGCAGGCCGGTGTGCACTCCGGCGACTCGGCGTGCTCGCTGCCGCCGCAATCGCTGTCGGCCGAATTGCAGCAGACCTTGCGCGAGCAGACGATCGCCATGGCCAGGGGCCTCAACGTCGTCGGTCTGATGAACGTGCAGTTTGCGATCCAGTTCGACGAGGCGGGACAGGGCACTGTCTACGTGCTCGAGGTCAATCCCCGGGCTTCGCGCACCGTGCCCTATGTGTCGAAGGCCACCGGCCGTCCGCTGGCCAAGATCGCGGCGCGCTGCATGGTCGGGCAGACGCTTTCGGCGCAGGGCGTGGCCGGCGAAATCGTGCCGCCCTATTTTTCGGTGAAGGAAGCGGTCTTTCCGTTCATCAAGTTTCCGGGCGTGGACACGATTTTGGGTCCGGAAATGAAATCCACCGGCGAAGTCATGGGCGTCGGCGAGACCTTCGGCGAAGCCTTCGTCAAGAGCCAGTTGGCGGCGGGCGTGAAACTGCCCACGGCGGGCCGCGCGTTCATCAGCGTACGCAACAGCGACAAGCCGCACGCAGTGGAACTCGCGCGCACTTTGGTCGGCCTGGGCTTCGAGATCGTGGCCACGCGTGGAACCGCCACGGCGCTCAACGCTGCGGGCGTCAAGGCGGACACCGTGAACAAGGTGGCCGAAGGGCGTCCGCATATTGTGGACATGCTGAAGAACGACGAGATCGCGCTGGTGGTCAACACGGTGGAAGAAAAACGTGCAGCCATCCAGGACAGCTATCAGATCCGGCGCGCGGCGCTGGTGGACCAGGTGCCCACCTACACGACGATTGCCGGCGCCCGCGCGGCCGCGATCGGCATGCAGGCGATGCGCGTCCTGATCCCTTACTCCATCCAGTCGCTGCACAAGCGGCTGGTGTAACTTCACCCTCTGGACAGCCGATGAGCAAATTCCCCATGACGGTGACAGGCGCCGAACGCCTCAAGACCGAGTTGCACCGCCTGAAGACCAGTGAGCGGCCCGCGGTCATTGCGGCAATTGCGGAAGCGCGCGCGCACGGCGACCTGTCCGAAAATGCCGACTATGATGCGGCGAAGGAGCGGCAGGGTTTCATCGAAGGCCGCATCGCCGAAGTGGAGGCGAAGCTTGCCAACGCGCAGGTGATCGACCCCTCGACGATCGATGGTGAAGGGCGTGTCGTGTTCGGCGCCACGGTCGACCTCGAGGACGCGCAGTCCGGCGACCCCGTCACCTATCAGATCGTCGGCGACGACGAGGCTGACATCAAGGACGGCAAGATTTCCGTCAGCTCGCCGATTGCGCGCGCGCTGATCGGCAAATCCGAAGGCGACACGGCCGACGTGCAGGCGCCCGGCGGCGTGCGCAGCTACGAAGTGCTGGCGGTGCGGTACCGCTGAGGCAGGCGGGGCGCATTCTGCCGTCGGCGAGGCTCGTGCCGTGCGAGGCGCAAGGCTCGCCTACATGCCCGCCGCAACTTCCCGTGCGGTACAGCCGGCAATCCATTGCGTTGCGCTGGTCATTTCGCTGACGCACATCGTGCATTCGCTGGCGATCCGCGCCGATCGCTCAAGCAGCTGGATGTCGGCCTCGTGCTGCCGCGCCACGTGCGGGTCCTCGAAGAACACGATGCGCTGGCATCGGTTTTCCAATACCTCGAGCGCGATTTCGGCGTCGCCACCCACCGGCCCGGACCAAAAGGGCCGCACCCACAGCGATCGCTCGTCGCCGCGGATGTCCTCGGCTACGCCGTTCAGCAGGCTGCCGGTGGTGCCGGTGGCGATGCGACCCTCAAACCGGTGCGGTGGAGACGACTGGCGGCAAGGCCGATGCGCAGGCGCGCCGCACTCACGGCGCGATGCGCTGCCAGGTGGCGATCACGCGGCTGCGAATCATCGTCTGCGTAGCCTCGGCGAATGCCCTGAAGTGCGCACTGGCGAGGTGGGTGTCGAACGCGGCGCGGTCATCGTACAGCTCGTACAGATACACGACATCGGGCTTGCCGGCATCGGTGCACACGTCGAAGTGGCGACAGCCCGGTTCGTCTTCGCGCGAGCGCTGCGCGTTGTCCAGCATCAGGGGGAGGAAGGCCGCCCATTGGGCGGGATCGATCGTGAATTCGACGGTGACGACGTACATGATGCGGGCCCTAGCTGGGGAAGTGAAATTCGAGGTCGGCCACCTGCGCAGCGTCGAGCGGACGCGTGGCGTGGCCGTGGAGCAGCAGCGAGAGCTTGGCGGTCTGTTCCAGTTCCTCCGCGGCGTCCACCGCCTCGTCGAGCGATTGGCCGGAGACCACGGGTCCATGATTGGCGAGAAGAACCGCGCGATGCTTCGCGGCGTGCGCACCGACGGCGGCGGCCAGCGCCCGGTCCCCGGGACGAAAGTAGGGGATCAAGGGCAGTGTCCCCACGCGCATCACGTGATACGCCGTAAGGGGCGGCAGCACGTTGGCGGCATCGATGTGGGCGAGGCACGAGACGGCCACCGCGCACGTGCAGTGCAGATGCACGATCGCGCGGGCGGCCGGACGCGCGGCATACATCGCGAGGTGGAGGAAAGCTTCCTTCGATGGCGGATCGCCCGCCAGAGGCGTGCCGTCGGCGGCCACCTTGGCGAGACGCTGCGGATCGAGCCGGCCCAGCGAACTGCCGGTGGGTGTGATCAGGATGGCGTCGCCGATGCGTACCGAAAGGTTGCCGGAACTGCCGTGGGCATAGCCGCGGTCGTAGAGTGAGCGCGCCCGCTCGACGAGGGCATCACGGGCCGCGGTGTCGCTCACAACGCGGCCGTGGCGCGGGCGAAGAAATCCTCGCTGCCGAAATTGCCGGACTTCAACGCCATCCAGCGCGGCGGACCGCCAACGGCGCGTGTCCACGGCACGCCGGGGTCGATCTCGGGACCGATGGCGAGCGCGTTCACCCCGAGTGCCTCCACTACGGCCCCCGACGTTTCACCACCGGCGACGACAAAGGCGTCGACGCCTGCGGCGGCAAGCGCGCGCGCGATCACGCGAAACGCGTCCTCGACCACGGTGGCGGCGCGCTCGGCGCCCAGCGCTGCCTGTGCCGCGGCGACGGACTCCGGTTCCGCAGTGGCGTAAACGAGTACCGGCGTGGCGCCGATTCCGGCCACCGCCTGCGCGGCGATTCGCCCGACGAGATCCGGGTCTGCCGCCAGCGCAAGCGGATCGAGTCGAATGCCGGGCACCTGGCTGCACGCGGCAGCCACCTGTCTGCGCGTGGCCTCCGAGCAGCTGCCGGAAAGCCAGGCAGCACGTACGCCATCGGGCGGCCGCGACCAGCCGCCGGCGTGCATGCCGGCGCTGCTGCGCAGCGCGCGGGCAAGTCCCACTGCCAGCCCAGCACCACCGGTGGTCAAGGGTAGGTCGATGCAGGCGGCACCGGCCACCGTCAGGTGCTCGTCGCGCGTGGCATCGACGATGGCGTGCGCGACGCCGTCGGCAGCGAGTGTCGCGAGCCGGCCGCGTACCGCATCGACGCCGGCATCCAATGTCGCGGCGCCGACCAACCCCACGCTTGCGGCAGTCTGCGCGCCCAGTACGCGGACGAGGTTGGCGTCGTGCATCGGCGTCAGTGGATGGTTGCGCATCCCGGTTTCGGACAGCAGCAGCTCGCCGACGAAGAGATGGCCCTGATAGACCGTGCGCTGATTGCGCGGATAGGCGGGGGTGGCCGGCACCACCCCGGCGCCCAGCGCCGCGCGCAACGCGTCGGTCACCGGGCCGATGTTGCCGCGTGGCGTCGAATCGAAGGTCGAGCAATACTTGAAGTAGATGCGCGTGGCACCACGTGCCTGCAGCCATTCGAGCGCGGCAAGCGACTGCGCGACGGCGTCCGCGGCGGGAATCGTGCGCGACTTGAGCGCGACGACCATCGCATCGGTGACAGGCACATCGAAGTCCGCGGCAGGAACGCCATTGACCTGGATGACCGACAGTCCCTCGCGCGCGAGGTTGACGCCAAGGTCGGTGGCACCGGTCAGGTCGTCGGCGATGCAGCCAAGCAGCATGGTCAGCGCAGCGCGCGCACGAGGGACATGCTGATCGCGGGGAAGTAGGTGATCACGAGAAGGATGGACACACTGATCATCATTTGCGGAAGCAGCGAACGGACCACGCTGATCATGCCAACGCCGGCGAGGCGCGCGCCGACCATCAGTGTCCCACCCACCGGCGGCGTATACAAGCCGATGGCGAGGTTGCAGGTCATGATCAGGCCCAGATGCACCGGATCGATCTTGAACGCCACCGACAGGGGTACCAGCAGCGGCGCGGCCAGAATCAGCGCCGGGACCGGCTCGATGAAGCAACCCAGCGCCAGCAATGCGAAATTGACCAGCAGCAGGAAGGTCCATTGCGACGTCGCGTAGTGGGTGACCATGCCGGCAATCTGCACCGGAACCTGCTCGACGGTGATCAGCCACGCCAGGCAGGACGTGGCACCGATCACCACCATGATCACCGCGCTGGTCGTGAACGACTTGAGCAGCAGCGACGGCAGGTCGCGCGGACGCAGGTCCTTGTAGACGACCATCGCTACGAACAGGCCGTATACCGCGGCAACGGCGGCGGCCTCGGTCGGCGTGAATAGCCCGGTCCAGATGCCGCCCAGGATGATCAGCGGCATCAGCAGCGCAGGGAGCGCGGAAATGAACGCGGCCCAGATTTCCCGGCCGGGCGAGCGCACGCCGCCCGGATCGCAGCCCGTGCGCTTGCCGACCCGCACGCAGTCGAAGGACAGGCCAATCGCGAAAAGAACCGCCGGCACGACGCCCGCGATGAACAGGTCGCGCACCGAAGCGCCCGACACGAATGCATACACCAGCATCGGGATCGACGGCGGCATGATGACCGCCAGCGTGCCGGCGGTCGACATCAGCGCACCGGCGAAGGCGGGTTTGTAGCCCTTGCGGATCATCGCCGGCGTCATGACCGAGCCGATGGCCGCAGTGTCCGCGATCGCGGATCCGGACACGCCGCCGAAGATCAGGCAGGAGGCCACGGTCGAGATGCCCAGGCCGCCGGGCAGGAACCCGAGCAGCTTGGTGGCAAAATTGACGATGCGCAGGCCAACGCCGCCGCGGGACAGGATCTCGCCGGCCAGCACGAACAGCGGTACGGCGATCAGGATGAAGGGCTCGACCCCCCCGATGTAGCTCAGGAAAATCGACGTCAGCGGATGGGTCAGGCCGTGCCACCAGATGATGCCGGCGGTTGACAGCAGCAGGCCGTAGACGAGCGGCACTCCGAGCAGCGTCGCCACCACGAACAGGCCGAAGGTTTCAAACAGGATCACGGATGCCCCTCGCCGTAGCGCTGCGTGCGCGAGCGGCCGCACACGATTTCATAGAGGTCCCACAGGACGAAGACCATCGTGATGGCGGACGCGACGGGCAATGCTGCGTACTGTGCCGCCATGGGCCAGCCGAGCACGGTGAGTTCGCTCATCCGGCCGGCGTCGGCAATGCCGATGCCGTACCAGACCAGCAGGCCCAGCGTGATCAGCACGACCAGCTGGATCGCGGCGTCCGCGTAGCGCCGATGCGTGTCGGCAAGTTTTCCGACCAGTTCGCCGACCACCATGTGCGCGCCGCGGCGGGTCGCCGCCGCGCCACCGAGGAAGGTGACCCACACCATCAGCAGCTCGCAGAACTCCGTGGTCCAGGCGATGTCGCCGTGGAGCAGGTTGCGCACGAGCACATTGACGAAGACGAGCGTGGCCATGACGGCGCCGATGGCGACGATGCTCCAGTCGACGGTCCAGGCGAGCCATCGGATTGGCCGGGGGGCGGGCGGCCCCGGGGGCAGCAGCGTCGCCGCTGCCCGCATGGACGCGCCCGTATCCGGGTGCGAATGCACATGTGCCATTTATTTCGCCGGAAGGGCCTTGCGTACCGCTTCGGCGTCGGCCAGGATGGCATCGACATCGGCGCCGTACTTTGCCTTGGCCTGCGCAGTGACCGGCTTGACCGCCTCGCGCCATGGGCCGAGGTTGGGTCGGGAGACCTTGGCGCCCTTGGCCGTCATTTCCGCAAGCAGGCGGTCATCGTTGCTGCTGACTTCCTTGCGGCTCCAGGCAGAGGCCTCCTTGGCGGCCTTCTGCACCGCCTGCTGGTCTGCAGGCGACAGCTTCTGCCAGGTCTTTTCCGAGATCGTCATCGGGATCGGGCTGTAGACGTGCTGCGTCAAGGTCACGTACGGCGCGACCTCGTAGAACTTGTTGGCATAGATCGTATCGATCGGGTTTTCCTGTCCGCTCACCACGCCCTGCTGGATCGCGAGGTACACCTCGGGCAGCGGCATGATCTGCACGTTGAAGCCCATCGCATCGAGCTGCCAGCGCATCATCTCGTTGGGGAAGCTGCGCAACTTCTTGCCCTTGGCGTCGGCCGGCGTGACCAGCGGGTCCTTGGTGGTCATCGAGCGGAAGCCGGCCTCGAACGGCGACAGGAAGCGGAAGCCCTTCGCGGGGCCTTTGGCGAACTGGTCCTGCATCCACTTTGATTCGTCATAGAGCTTCCAGCCTTGCGGATAGCTTTCGACGAGGAATGGCAATGCGGTCAGGTTGAGCGTGGGGATGTGCGTCGCGTAGGTGCCGGTGCCGGTCACGGTGAAGTCGATGCCGCCCAGTTGCAGCTGTTCCACCGCTTTCGGGTCGTTGGCGAGCTGACCCGCCGGATAGATCTGCACCTTGTAGCGGCCCTGCGTGTACTCCTCGACTTTTTGCGCAAAGAGCTCGGCGGCCTTCTGCCGGGCACCGCCGGGCTGGTCGGTGTGGCTGAACTTGAGCACGGTCTGCGCGGCGGCGGGACCGGCCCACAGGGCGGCGACCGCGATGGCGGTGATGGCAAGCTTGAACATGTGGCGTCGTTGCATGGTGATCTCCTAGGTGACTTGGAGGCGGGACATGGCCGCCTGTTGTTTCATGGGACGAAGGCCGCCGGGACCGGCGGTGGATCGTAGCCGTGCAGGACCACCCGGGCGCCGGTGGCATGCGATGTATAGGCGGCCTCCTGCACGCGCAGATTGGCCAGGTAGTCGCGCGCGGTGTTCTCGATCGCCGTGGCATGCAGCAGGTGCGACACGACGTGCCGCTGCAGCGCGCCGCAGCAGCCACCGCCGAAGGTGGCCGGCCCGGCGTCGTAGAGGTGCTCGCGCTCGTCACCGTGATGCGGCTTCCACCACAGGCGCGCCGCGCCGTCGAGGCGCAGCACGCCGGCGGAGCCTTCGAGCCACATCTCGCCCATGGTCCGCCTTGGATTGGAGGCAACGTGATCGTTCAACCGGTTGCCGTCGAAGAGGCCGGTGGCGCCATGCGCAAATTCGAAAATCAGGTAGCCGGCGTCTTCACCCGCAATCACAGGATTGACCCGGCGGAGGCGCGCGGTGACGGCGGCGACGTCGCCCATCAGGAAGCGAAATGTATCGATCCAGTGCACCGCCGTCTCAACGATGAGCAGCCGTTGCATCGTCTGGAAGTAGGGCTGCCGGTCGAGGTAGGCGGCAGGTCCCTGGCCGTCGCCGGGGCGCAGGCGAAAGGCGATCGCGTGGGGCGTGCCGAGCTTGCCGGCCGCGAGCAGGCGCTTCGCCTCGCGATACCACGGCTGGAAGCGGAAATTTTCGTGCACGACGCACAGCACGTCCGCGCGTTCCGCGGCATCGGCCAGCGCCACCGACTCGGCCCACGAGGGCGCCAGTGGTTTCTGGCAGATCACCGGCAGGCGACGCGCGTGAGCCAGCGCGACGAGCGATGCATGCGCCGGCGGGGGCGTGACGATGTCGACGAGATCGGGATCGATCGCATCGAGCATCGCCGCGGCATCGGTGAACGTGCGCGGGATGCCGAATTCGCGCGCCATCGCGTCCACACGCGGCGCATCCGTGTCGCACCAGGCGACGACTTCGGCCTCGGCGATCGACTGCCAGCCTTCCAGGTGGAAGCGGCTGAAGTAGCCGGCACCGATTCCCGCAATGCGCAGCTTCGCCATCAAAGTTCCGCGACCACGGCGGCGGCGATAGTGGCGGTGCCGTCCTTGCCGCCGAATTCGAACGGAACGACGGCCTTCGCCGCGAACACGCGATCCACCGCAGCTTCGATGCGGTGAGCCGCGGCCGATAGCGCTTCGCTTCCGCTGCGCTCCGCGAGCCAGTCGAGCATCATCGCGGCAGAGAGTATGGTCGCGATGGGGTTGGCCTTGCCCTGCCCGGCGATGTCCGGCGCCGAGCCGTGGCAGGGCTGGAAGAGGCCATGGTTGTCGCCGACGTCGGCGGATGGCGCCATGCCCATGCCGCCCACCAGTCCGGCCGTGAGATCCGACAGGATGTCGCCGAACATGTTCTCGGTGACCATCACGTCGTAGTCCCAGGGCTTGCGGATCATGTCGAGCGCGGTGGCGTCGATATAGTTGTGCCGCGCCTCGATCCCGGGGAACGCCGCCGCGCGTTCGTCGAAGATCTTGCGGAAGAACGCCATCGACAGGAACACGTTGGCCTTGTCCACGCAGGTGACCCGGCCGGCGCTGCCGCGCGCCTTGCGCCGCTGCGCCAGCCGGAAGGCGAAGTCGTGCACGCGTTCGGATCCGCGCCGGGTGATGACCATCGTGTCGCGCGCCTCGGCGTCGTTGTCGATCACGCCCTTGCCGCGCGAGGCAAACAGGCCCTCGGTGGATTCGCGAACCACGACGAGGTCGATCGTGCGTGCACGCGGGTCAGCCAGCGGCAGCGTGATGCCGGGAAGCGCACGCGCCGGGCGCACGCCGGCATAGAGTTCGAGTTCGACGCGCAGGTCGAGCTGCGGTGCGATCTCGGTGCCGTCGGGATAACGGATCGCCGGCCAGCCCATTGCCCCGAACAGGATGGCGTCGGCGTCGCGCGCCGCCTGCAACGTGGCATCGGGCAGGGCTTCGCCGGTGGCTTGAAAGTGCTGCGCCCCGGCCTTGTGCTCGTGAAAGCGGAACGCAAACGGCGCGCCATGTTGCACGTGCTCGAGGATGGGCAGCGTCGCCGCAATGACCTCGACGCCGATGCCGTCGCCGGGCAATACACAGATGTCGAAACTGGCTGGTGTGGACACGTCGGGATTCCGTTTCTAGAGTTGGTGCAGACGATAACGCTCGAAGATCGTGAGCAACTCACGACCCGCCCGCTCGCGATGCGCGCGGTTGACTTCGACCACGCCCCGGCTGTCGCCGGCGCGAATGCAGTCGAGCATCGCGGTGTGCTCCTGCGTGGAGGTGGTGGGTTTCGCCCGCAGCCGCAGCGTGAACATGCGGGCGCGATGCACGCGATCGGCAAGGCGCGCGACGGCGTCGATGAGGGTGCGGTTGCCGGCCAGCTCGACCAGCCCCTGGTGAAAACGCTCGTCGGCCGCTGCCCAGGCGTCGAGGTCATTGGCCTTCAGCGCGCGGCCCATGTCGCGCGTGGCGCCGACCAGAGGCTTCAACTCGGCGTCCGTCGGCTTGCGCCGCGCCAGAATTTCGGCCGCCGCGGACTCGAGCGCGGTCAGCACCTGGTAGATCTCGCGCATGTCGAGCGGGGACACGGGAAGCACCCGCATGCCATGGCGCGGAATGACCTCGACCAGGCCTTCGTTCGACAACCGGATCAGCGCTTCGCGTACCGGCGTGCGACTGATGCCGAGGTCCTCGGCCAGTGCGCTTTCGAGCGCCTGGTGGCCGGGGGGGTAGACGTTGTCGAGAATGCGCCGGCGTATGGCCCGGTACGCGTCGTCGCCCCGCAAGGCACGCGCGGGCAACGCAAGTACGGCGGCCTTGCGTTTGGTTCCGGTCGGCTTGCGCCCGGACGTTGCGTCGGAGGCAGCCTTGCGTTGCGGCAGTGCGCGCGCGTTCGGCATCAGTGATCCTGTCGCACGTGCATGAGGGCTCTCGATGGGTGCCTATCCGGGTTCATGACGGCGTCAGAAGTGCCAGTGAAACGGCGGATGCCCGGTCACCGGCGCGCGAAACGACGCGATCGCGTCGCCCAGCAGGCACCCGAGGTAGGCAGTGCGCAAGTCGGGTCCGCCGAAGGCGAGGCTGGAGATGTTCTTCAACACGCGTCCGGCGGCGCGATCAAGATGCGGCCGGCCAAGCTCGCCGGCACGCCAGGCGCCTTCGCACCACTCGACATGCGCGGGATCGGCGTCCTCCAGTATCAACGTGGCGGCGCCATCGGGCGCCACGCGCAGCACGCGATTGCTGACGATGCTGGTGATCCAGACGTGCCCCGCGGCATCGAAGGCCAGTCCGTCGGGATATGTGCCATGGCCGAAGGTCGTCACCACCTGCTTCGCGCCGAGCGATCCATCCGCGCGCAGCGGAAAGCGCGACAGCTTGCGGACAAAGGTCTCGTTGACATAAAGCCACTGCCCGTCGGGCGAGACCATCGCTTCATTGGTGTAGCCGAGTCCGTCGGCGACGATGCGGCTGCCGTGGCGATCGCACAGCACGATGAAGCCATCGGCGACGTCGGCGCGATAGGCCGCCGCACGTGGAACCTGGCGGGTGCTGATCGTGATCCAGACGCGATCCTGATCGTCCTCGAAGACGAAGTTGGAGGGAGGGAGATCGACGCCATCGGCCACCTCGACGAGCGGCGTTGTCGCCCCATTGCGCGCAAGCACAAATACGCCGCCACGCGTTTCGCCCAGGTCGGCCAACAGGAAACTGCCGTCGCGGCGCAGCGCGATGCCGTTCGGCCGCAACGGTCGCTGCGCCGGCAGCGTGCCCTGCACCAGCTCCGAGGTCCCGTCGGCGGCGGTCAGCGCGACGCCGCCGCGCCAGTCCGCGGTATAGAGCGTGCCCGCAGCCGTCGCCAGCACGCACTCGGGCCGGACAAGGTCGCGGCCGACAGAGCGCAGCGAGTCGAGGGCGATAGGTGCGGGAGAGGCGGACATGGGCAGCGCTGGGGTGGATGAAATAACGTGTTTATTAATGTATACGTTGTTTCGGGGGCGCCGCAAGCTGCGCTGCAACATCGCCGCGTCCCCGCATCCCCGTATCCTTGCCGCAGTCGTGCCGGGCAAACGCGATCACCGGTCTGCGACAATGCCGCATCGCGCCGATCGCGCCGCCGAAGGAACTGCCCATGATGTCGATCAGGCTGCGCGTTGCCGCCGGTGCTTCGCTTGCAGTGGCGGCATTGAGCGCGCCGTACCCGCTCCGGAAATCCGCGGCCGCGTGGGTGGACGCAACGGTACCGCCGCCGATGGGCGAGCGCTGGAACGCGTGCGTCGTGTTGCTTGCCACGCTGGCACCGGAAACCGTCGCTTGATTCCATCGGCTTCGCTGCCCATGATTGCCGCCGCGGAGGTGCACGCGGCGCTCGACTATCCGTCACTGGTGACTGCATTGCGCGAGGCATTCGTGGCAGGCGCATCGGCACCGGTGCGGACCAGTCACGCCGTGACGGCCGAAGGCGACCGCCTGCTGTTGATGCCGGCGTGGGATGGCGACGGTCTGGGCGTCAAGATCGTGACCGTGTTTCCGCGTAATCGCGCTCGCGGTCTCGCCAGCGTCGCGGCGCTGTACGTGCTGATGGATGGCGTCACCGGACATCCGCGGGCGTTGATCGACGGCGAAGCGCTGACGCTTCGGCGAACCGGTGCGGCCTCGGCCCTGGCGTCGACCTACCTGTCGCGGCCGGATTCGCGGCGCCTGCTGGTGGTGGGCGCGGGAGCGTTGGCGCCGTACCTGGCGCGGGCGCATTGCGCGGTGCGACCGATCACCGAAGTGATGGTCTGGTGCCGCACGCGCGTACATGCGGAGCGCATCGCCGCGCAGCTGGCGGCGCCCGGTCGCTCGGTGTCGGTGCTCGAGCAGTGCGCCCAGGGCCTGGCCACCGCGGACATCGTCACCTGCGCCACCACGGCGCGCGAGGCGATCGTGCATGGGGCCGATGTGCGGCCGGGCACCCATGTCGACCTCGTGGGCGCGTTCACGCCGGACATGCGCGAATCCGACGACGCGCTGATCGTTGGCGCGGACGTTTTTGTCGACACGTTTGCCGGCGCGTTGAAGGAGGCGGGCGACCTGGTGCAGCCATTGGCGCGCGGCGCGATAACACGCGCACACGTGCTGGCCGAATTGGCCGATCTCGCCACGGGGCGGCATCCGGGGCGCCGCGACGCAGATGTCATCACGGTGTTCAAGTCGGTGGGCACGGCGCTCGAAGACCTCTGCGCCGCGCAATTGGTGGCGCAGCGCGTGATCGAGGCATCGCCGTCAGCGCCAGACTGAGGCCTCGCCGGAAGGGCTCGCCATGGGTTCGCCAGGCCCGACCGTTGCGCGCCTGCCCACTTTGTCCTACAGGTCGATGGCGCCCATGCCTACAGAGCGGGGAGTCCCTTGCGTCTAGATTGAGGATTGTCACGATCGCTCTCAATCACGCTTCCTGCCCCTGGAGTTGCAAATGGCCCTGGCCTCTTCGATCCGTCGCAAATTTCGTGCTGCCGCCCTCTCGCTTGTCCTGGCGGCGGCGGTCATTGCCACGCCGGCGCTGGCAGAGGCCGATCTCACCGACCTGTGGTGGACGCCGGCCGAACCAGGCTGGGGCGTGAACTTCGTCCAGTCCGACAGCTTCATCTTCGCCACGTTTTTCCTGTACGGGCCGGCCAACAAGCCCGCGTGGTACTCGGGCCAGCTCACGCGTGACGCCAATGGCCTCTGGAAAGGTCCGTTATATGAGTCGAGCGGCAGCTACTTCGGTGGTGCGTACAACCCGACGCTCCGAGCGATCGACCAGGTCGGGAACGTTGCGTTCACGCCCGACGGCGACTCGGCGGGAGAGCTGACCTATATCGTCGGTGGGGTGGTCGTGACCAAGACCATCCAGCGGCAAACGCTGCAGGAAATCGATATCGACGGTTTGTACATGGGTGCGATGATCACGGACACCTACAACTGCGACGACAACCGGCCCCTGGCGACCGCGCGGCGCTTCGTGGACGCAAGCGCATCGCCAGTTTCCGGCGGCGCAACGCGCATCGACTTTTCGTTCTCGACCGGCGGCGCCTGTTCATTCAACGGACTGGCCACCCAATCCGGCCGGTTGTATCGGATCGACAACGCCACGTACACGTGCGGTACGGGCCCGGCGACCCTGTACGAATTGAAAGCGACGTCGCAGGGATTTGAAGGACGCTGGTCGGCGCCGGTTGCCGGTGGCTGCACCGAGTATGGCGTGTTCTCGATGGTGCAGAAGTAGCGAGGTCGCAGCCTCGGCATGCAGGCGAGGCTGCAGTCGCGCGCACGGCGTTGCGAACACATTCGCGCCGTCGTGCCTAGCCCGCGAACAGCCCCACCGCTGCGCCGCGCACGTCGGGTGTGTATTCGAACAACGCTCCGGACAGCGGCGCCTGCGCCAGTGCCTCGGTGGGCAGGCGCACGCGCGCCGTCGTGATGTAAAGGGTGGCGAGATCGTGGCCGCCGAAGGCGACGCTGGTCGGGCGTGGCACGGGCAGGCGTATCGTCCGCTGCAACGTGCCGTCGGGCGACCAGCGCTCCACGCGCCAGCCGTCCCAGATCGCGATCCATACATTGCCTTCGGCATCGACGGCGAGGCCGTCGGGCTTGACGCCTTCCGGCCATGCGGCGAAGGTGCGGCGGCGGCTGACCGTGCCGCGCTTCGGGTCGAAGTCGTACGCAAACACGATGCGCCCGGCGGACTCGATGAAGTAGAGCGTGGCGCCATCCGGCGCGAACCCGATGCCGTTGGCCACGGTGAAGCCGGTGTCGACGCGCTCGCAGGTTCCATCGGCATCCACGCGAAGCAGGCTGCCGCGACCGGGTTGGCCGCCGGGGTCCATCGTGCCGATCCAGAGGCGCCCGCGGCCATCGCACTTGCCGTCGTTGTAGCGATTGCCGGCGCGGCGGCTCTCTGGGTGCGCAAAGCTTTCGTCGATGCCGTGCTCCGGATCGAAGATGCGCAATCCCGATGGCTGCGCCAGCAGGAAACCGCCGGCGCGACGCGGCACCGCGACACTGGTCAGGCGCGACAATGGCCACGCCTGGTGCGATTTCCGGTTCCGGCCTGCCGCGGGAAGAAGTCGGTGCAGCGCCGGCGCGAGCATGTCCACCCACACCAGCGAATCGTCGCGATCGTTCCAGTAGGGCGCTTCGCCAAGCAGCGCCTGGGCGTCGACCGCGCAGCGCACGCCGGCGGTGGGCCGGCCCTCGGGGGCGGCGGGCGCCAGCGACATGACCGTGCCGCCCGCGTTGTGCGATAGCCGCCGTGCCGCTTCCATCAGCGGCGGCGCCAATGCATGCAATCGTTGCGCCGGCAAGCGGAACGCGGGACCCACGACGCCGATGGCGGCCACGGCCACGCCGCGATAATCGAGCAGCGGCGCCGCGACGGCGCTGGTACCCGCAGCATTCTCGCCCTGCACGAAATACCCGCGCCCCCGTGCCAGTTCAAGCACGCCCTCGAGCGCACCGCGTCGCGCCGCAGGCAACGGCTCGAGCAGCGTTCGCATCGCGGCGGGTTCGAGGTTTGCGGCGATGGCGCAGCCCAGCGGACTTGCCCACCAGGCACTGCGTTGGCCCACGTCGGCGGCCAGGCGAATCGCCTGCCGGCCTTCGGCCGCATCGCCGATCACGCTGGCGTCGCCGGCGAGGACGCCGAACTGCACGGTCTCTTCCGTCAGGTCGCGCAGCGCCGCGAGTTCGGGGGCGGCCGCGGCGCGCAGGTCCAGTTCCGCCCAGACGCCATGCGCCAGTTCAAGCAACCGAAATCCCAGGCGCCATGATCGATCCGCAGGGTTGCGGCGCAGGAGGCCGCGGCCTTCGAGCGCAGTCAGCAGGCGGTGCAGGGTGGAACGGGGCAGGCCGGAGCGTTGCATGAGGTCGGCAAAGCCTGCCGATGGCGCCGCAGCGGCGACGAGGTCGAGAAGGTCCATGGCCTTGTCGAGCACGGCCGCGCCGGCAACACCGCTTTCGCCTGCGGCAGTCTCCCGCAGTTTCGGCGCATAGCCTCCGGTCGTGCCCCGCGGGTTACCCACTTGACGTTCTCCTCCAGCCCACTACACTGTTCCCAAACTATAGCATCGCATTCCCAACAGATGGGAATAAAGAGGAAACCATGCCGCACGTGCAGCCACCGCCTGCCCTCGCAGGGGTCTATCCGATCCTGGCCACGCCGTTCCGCCCGGACGGCACTGCCGACGAGGGCGATCTCGCGCGGCTCATCGATTTCATCGTGGCCGCCCGGGCCGACGGCATCGTGTTCCCCGGCGTGGCCAGTGAATTCGAGACGCTGGCGCCGGCGGAGCGGCGCCACCTTGTCGAAGTGGTTGCCCAACGCGTGGGCAGCCGCATTCCACTGGTGATCGGCGTGTCGGCGGCGGATGCCGCTGCTGCGGAAGCGCTGGCGGTACACGCGCGGACGGTGGGCGCGGTGGCGTTGATGGCCGTGGCGCCGCCAAGCTGCAAGGGCAACCTGCCGGCCATTGCCGACTACTATGCCCGCATTGCCACGGCGGGTGTCCCGATCATCCTGCAGAACGCGCCACCGCCCGCAGGTTGCGCGCTTTCGCCCGCCGAGGTCATCGAGATCGCGCGCGCCAACGTCACGATTCGCTACGTCAAGGAAGAATCGTTGCCCTGCGGTCAGCGGATCACGCGATTGCTGGCCGGCAGGGTGCCACATCTCGCCGGCGTGTTCGGCGGCGCCGGTGGACGCTATATCACCGACGAACTTGCGCGGGGCGCGTGCGGCACCATGCCGGCCTGCGAACTGATCGACCTGCATGTGCGCCAGTTCGCGTTGCATCGCGCCGATGATCCCGACGGCGTACGCTATCTCTTCAATCGAATGCTCCCGTTGCTCAATTTTCAGGCCGTGTTCCGGATGGCCATGACCAAGGAGGTGCTGCGCCGCCGAGGCGTGATCACGGCCACGCATGTGCGAGCCGCAGGCCCCACCTTCGATGCTGGGGACTTGCTGGAACTGGATGCGCTGCTGGCCGATGTGGCCGACCTGCTGCCCCTGCCGGCGTCCGCCGCGCGGGCGGCGTGAACTTCTGCAAGGAGGAACGACGATGAAACGATGGAAGCAATTCGCGGGTGCATTGGCTGCGGCCGTGGTGCTGGCGGTCACGGCGGCGCCTGTGGCCCGGGCGCAGATGGTGCTCGACTTTCCGACGTGGCAGGCCGAGGAGCCCGGTATCTCGACGTGGTGGAAAGACCTGATCGCCGCGTACGAAAAGAAATATCCCGACGTCAAGATCAACCTGCAGCAGATTCCGTTCGCAAGTTTCGTCAAGCAGATGACCGTGCGCTTCGCCGCCGGCACGCCGCCCGACATCGTGCATCTGCCTTCGCGCGATTTTGCGAGCTTCGCCGACCAGGGCTGGCTGGAGCCGCTCGACGCGCGGCTGGCCACCACCGATATCCCCGCCAACTGGCCGCCGCTGCAGTCGGACATGCAGTGGGGGGGCAAGACGCAGGGCGTGCTGCTGATGGGCTACGGCGGCATGTTGTTCTACAACGAGAAGCGGTTGAAGGATGCCGGTCTGGGGGTGCCGAAGACGCCGGACGAGTGGCTCAACGCGATGAAGGCCACTACCGCGGCCGACAAGGGACAATTCGGGCTCTCGACGATCACGGCCGAGCATCCCAACATGGTGGTGGAGATGGCCTCGTGGGTGATCGGTTCGGGCGCCGACTGGCTGAAGGGCGGCAAATACAACTTCAACGATCCCGCCGTGATCAAGGCCGTGGACAACTGGCGGCAGTCGGTGACCTACGCGCCCAAGGGCACCAATTCCGCGACTGCGCGGCAATTGTTCGCCGATGGCAAGACCGCATTCCTGCGTGACGGCCCATGGGTGTGGGGCGTGGTGCAGAAGGCGTCGCCGGAAATGAAGCCGCAGTTGAAGGTTGCAGGCCTGCCGTTCCCGGTGGAGCCGGGCGGCGCATCCAACAGCATCCACATCGCGGCCAAGGCCGACGCCAAGAAAAAGGATGCCGTGTGGAATTTCATCGTGATGGCGGCCAGTCCCGAATGGCAGCGTGCGTATGGGCTGACGGGCTCGCCGGCGCCGCGCAAGAACGCCCTCACCGCGGCCGATTACGCGGCCAATCCGCATCTCAAGGTGATCAACGAGGAGGCCGGGAAGGCGCATAACCTCTTTCCGGTCAATGCAGCGGTACGCGCGGGATACAACGACTTCGCCACGCAGGTGACCAAGGCAGGCATGCGGATGATCTCGTCGCAGGAACCTACCGCCAAGGTCCTTGCCGACCTGCAGAAGGAACTGGAGCGCGCGCTGCCGTTGTAACGGCGCTGTCGCCATGCGGACATCCAAGGCCACCCGCGCGCGGCTGCCGCGCCGCGAGCGGTGGCTGGCCTACGGGCTGCTGGCGCCCGCCTTCGGTGCCGTGGCGCTGCTGGTGGCGTGGCCGCTGTGGGTGATCCTGCAGATGAGCCTGCGGCCCGGCAAGTCGCTCGAACTCTCGCGGCTGCTCACGCAGCCGTTGGGGCTTGCCAACTTCGAACGCGTGCTGGGGCACGCCGCCACGTGGGCAGCGTTTGTCCACTCGGCGGTATACACGGTGGGCACGCTCGTGCCTGCATTCTTCATCGGCCTGATCGCAGCGCTGCTCTTCCACCGCGCGTTCCCCGCGCGGCGCTGGCTGCGCAGCCTGCTGCTGATGCCGTGGGCGGTGCCGGGCGTGATCGTCAGCATCAATTTCCTGTGGATGTTCGACGCGTCCTTTGGCGTGATCAATTCCATCCTGCGCCGGCTGGGGCTGCTGCACACCGATCTTGCGTGGTTCGTCGATGCGGACACCGCGATGTTTGCCGTGATCCTGCCCACGGTCTGGAAGAGTTTTCCGTTCTTCGCGATCACGATGCTGGCAGCGCTGCAGTCGATTCCGCTGTCGCTCTACGAAGCCGCGCGCGTCGACGGCGCCACCGCGTGGCAGCAATTCGTGCATGTGACATGGCCCGGCATCAAGGGACCGGCGATGCTGGCGGTGCTGCTGAACGCGCTGTGGACGTTTCGCGAGTTCGACATCATCTTCGCCTCCACCGGCGGCGGGCCTGCGGGCGCCACCGAGACCCTGGGCATCCTGCTGTATCGCGAAGCGTTCTCCAGCTTCCGCTTCGGCACCGCCGCGGCGCTGGGCGTGGTGATGATTGCAGTGGCGGCGGTCGTGGTGCTGCTGGGCCAACGATGGTTGCGCGACGAGCGGCGATGACGCGGCCCTGGCACCGCTACGCGTTCCTCGGTCTTGCGCTGCTGATGGTGGGCATCATCCTGTTTCCGGTGTACTGGATGCTGGTGACCTCGGTGCTGCCGTCGAGCCTGGTGCTGTCGCGCATGCCACCACTCCTTCCGCCACTCGACCAGATGTCGTTTGCGGCTTACGTCGATGTGTTCACGCGGCGTCCGGTGCTGCGCTGGATCGGCAACAGCGCGATGGTGGTGGCCGGCTCCACGATCGTCAGCCTCACTATTGCCACGCTCGCCGGCTACAGCCTGTCGCGCTTTCACACGCCGGCGCAGCGCGTGGCCGGCGCCACGCTGCTGCTGTCGAAGATGCTGCCCGGCAGCCTGATCGTGATCCCGTTCTTCGTGATGTTCACCACGCTGCACCTCGTCGACAATCTGGCTGGACTGGTGCTTGCCAACATCGCGGTGGGCGTGCCCTTTGCCACGTGGATGATGAAGGGCTTCTTCGACACGCTGCCGCGCGAGCTGGAGCAGGCTGCGAAGATCGACGGCTGTACCGACATGCAGGCGCTCTGGTACATCGTGCTGCCACTGGCGCGACCGGGACTGGCCGCATGCGGCATCTACCTCGCGATCGTCGCGTGGTCGGAGTTCGTGTTCGCGCGCACGCTCGTCACCAGGCCCGACAACTGGCTGGTCACCGTCGGCCTTCAATCCTTCGTCGGCGAATATCTGGTCGAGTGGCCGGCGCTGATGGCGGCCGGCGTGGTGTCGCTGATTCCGATGCTGGTGCTGTTCCTGCTGCTCGAGCCGTTCCTCGTCAGCGGCATGACATCGGGGGCGGTGAAGCAGTAGGCGAGGCTTCATCCTTGCGCAACGCTTCGCGCGCCTGAGGTTTCGCCGGCAGGGTGAATTTTCCGGCTCCGCTTTTGCAACGCGCTGAGCGGCATGATACGTTGGCACCATGCAATTCGTCGGCGACTTCACCATCGACCCGGCAGTCTGCGATCGACTGATCGAACTGCATCGGGCGTGCGACCACATGGGCCTCGTCAAACGCGGCAGCATGGGCAAGGCCGGTACGGTGGTGGTCAATGTCGAGAAGAAGGATTCCTTCGACGTCGCGGTGTCCGCCATTCCCGAAGCGATGCAGGACCAGTACGGGATGCCGCGCTACTTCAGCGAATTGAAGCGCTGCATCGACCAGTACCTGCAGCAGCACCCCATCCTGCAGAGCATCGGGCGCTACGCGCTCACCGAGTCGCCGGCCATCCAGCACTATCGTCCGGGCGGCGGGTTCAAGATGGCGCACTTCGAGCGCAGCGCGTTCGCCAACACCACGCGGATGCTGGTGTGGATGACGTTTCTCAACGACGTGACCGACGCCGGTGGCACCTACTTCACGTACCAGGACCACACGTTCGGAGCGCGCAAGGGGCGCACGCTGATCTGGCCGCCGGATTTTACGCATACGCATGCCGGTGTAGTGTCGCACACCCAGCACAAGTACATCATCACCGGCTGGTTGAATTTCGTCCCGTCGTAGGTTCCGCCGTCGAGAGTTCGATCAGCCGGTGTCCAGTGCGCCCGGCCGGCAAGGCAGAGAGGCTGCCGTCCGACTGCATGCTCTGCAGTTTGGTGTCGGCAATGAACACGAAGCGCCCGCCCGCCATGACGCCGGTGGTCGGGTTCAGGAAATCGGGATGTCCGCGTAGCAGCACCGTGGCGCGGGTGATGCTTTTTTTGCGGGCATCAACGGCCAGCGACCAGATGCGTGATCGTCCCACGAGGTTCTGGATGGCGATGACGTGGCCGCTCGACCAGGCGAGCCCGTCGATGCCGCCAAGATAAAGGTCATCCGGCGTGGCGAGGCGCGCGACCCGCGGCGCGGGCCTCGCCGGATCGGTGATCAACGCCAGGCCATCGAAGTCTGCCACCAGCAGGTTGCCATCCGGCAACGTGAGAATGCCGTTCGGGCTCTCGAAGGTGTCAGGCGCAAACAACGGTTCCAGCGCGCGGCCCCGGGGCCGCAGCACGTAGACCGTGCCACCTTGCGATTCCGTCACGTAGATCGATCCGTCGCGCCCAACGGCAAGGTCGTTCAGCAGGCCGCGGCCAGGGAGCGCATAGGATGCCTCCACCCGTCCGCGCGCGAGGTCGATCCGCGAGAGTATCGTGCGGCCGCTTTCTGCAGGCTGGGGATTGATCATGAAAGGCGCCGCAGCGCTTGCCACCCACAGGGTGTCGCGCGCCGGATCGGCCTGCATCCCCAGCACGGACAGCAGGCCGCCATCGCCTTCGGGGACCACGTCGCGACAGGCACCGATGGCGCTGATGGCGATGACGGTGCGTCGCCGTCCGCTCGACACCAGAACCTCGTTGCGCTTGCGGTCGAACGCCGTGCCCTCGGGCAGCAAGTCGCCACATTGCAATTCGATCAGCTTGTCTGCGCGTCCGATGGGCGGCGCCGCCGCGGCAAATCGCGCCGCGCGCTCGCGATAGGCTGGTGTCTGCGCAAAGGCGCCGAAATCATCCGGATCGAGCTCGTCGGCCATGCCGACATCGGCCAGCCGATCGAGCCAATGCAGCGCTGCCGCATCGTCGCCCAGCGCGGCCGCGGTCCGCGCCGCGACATAGAGCGCGCCAACGTGGCGAGGCTGGCGCTGCGCCAGGTCGGTCAGTGCGTCCAGCAATTGCCGCTGGGGATTGGCGGCGGGGGGTGACGTGGGCGCGGGCTCGCTTGCCGCTGTCTCATTGCAGCCGGCGACGAGCAGCATCAGCGCGATGCATGCCCCACGTCGGGTGCGGGATACGAAGCCGTGACCGTTCATCCGGTTACGCTACACGCTCCAGGCGCGGCGGGGAAGGCGGTCGTCGCTCGTCGCGGTGCCGGCAGCGTCTACGCCCGCGTCGGCATCGGCTCATCGTCGGTGTTGGGCTCCGGCTGTTCCGCGGCGCGCATGTCGTCCACCGGACCGTCCTCGAACATCGGCGGATCGCCTGCAGGCGCGTCGTCCAGCGAGACGTCATGCGGCAGGAAGCCGCCGGACTGGTGCTTCCACAGCATTGCGTATTGGCCGTCGCGGCGAAGCAATTCGTCGTGCGAGCCTTCCTCCACGATGCGCCCTTGCTCCAGCACGATCAACCGATCCATGCGCGCGATGGTGGAAAGGCGATGCGCGATCGCAATCACCGTCTTGCCTTCCATCAGGCCCAGCAGCTGGTCCTGGATGGCGAGTTCGACTTCGCTGTCGAGCGCGGACGTGGCTTCGTCGAGCACCAGGATCGGCGCGTCCTTCAGCACCACGCGTGCGATGGCCACGCGCTGGCGCTGGCCACCGGAGAGCTTGACGCCGCGCTCGCCCACATGAGCGTCGTAGCCGGTGCGGCCCTTCCAGTCCTGCAGGTCCAGGATGAACTCGTGCGCCTGCGCCTTGCGCGCGGCGTTCTCGACTTCCGCCGCAGTGGCACCCGGCCGGCCGTAGGCGATGTTGGCGGCGATCGAGCGATGCAGCAGCGATGTGTCCTGAGTGACCATGCCGATGGCGGCGCGCAGGCTTTCCTGCGTGACATGGCCGATGTCCTGCCCGTCGATGCGGATGCTGCCCTGCTCGATGTCGTGAAAGCGCAGCAGCAGGTTGACGAGCGTGGACTTGCCCGCGCCCGACCGACCGACGAGACCCACGCGCTCGCCGGGCTTGATCACCAGGTTCAAGTCGTCGAGCACGCGCCGGCCGTCGGTGCGCCCATAGGTGAACGACAGGTGCTCGAGGCGGATTTCGCCGTGCGGCACCTCGAGCTCGCGCGCGCCGGCGCGATCGACCAGCGTGTGCGGCACGGCGATGGTTTCCATGCCTTCCTGCACGACACCGATATTTTCGAAGATGCCAGTCACTTCCCAGCTGACCCAGCCGGCCACGTTGGAGATCTGCCACGCCAGCGGCAGCGCGGTGGCCACCACGCCGGCGCTGACCAGTCCTTGTCCCCACAGCGTGATGCCGATGCCCGCGGTGCCGACCAGCAGCAACGCATTCATCGTCGTCAGCACGGCCATGAACCGGGTGATGAGGCGCATGTGCGCGGCAATGGCGCCGGTGTGGTCGTCGATCACCTCGCGCACGTAGGCATCCTCGTCGCGCGCGCGGGCGAAGAGCTTGACCGTGAGGATGTTGGTGTAGCTGTCGACCACGCGGCCCATCACCAGCGAGCGCAGCTCCGAACTCGTACGGGCGAGATCGCGCATCCGCGGCACGAAGTGACGCAGGAAGACGATGTAGCCCAGGAACCACAACACGGTGGGGATCGCCAGGCGCCAGTCGGCGAAAGCCATCAGCACCAGCGCGGAGAGGCCGTAGATGCCGATGTACCAGACGGCGCGAATGCTGGAGACCACGGATTCGCGCAGCGCGTTGCTGGTCTGCATCACCCGGTTGGCGATGCGTCCTGCAAAGTCGTTCTGGAAGAACGGCCAGCTTTGCCGCACGACGTGCCAGTGGCTTTGCCAGCGGATGAGGCTGGTGACTCCGGGCAGCACGGCGTTATTGCGGACCAGGCTGTCGGCCATCATTGCCGCCGGGCGGCCGAAGAGCAGCAGCGCCGCCATGCCGAGCAACATGGGCGTCGCCGCACTGAACGCCGCTGCGCGATCGGCGGCCTGCATCAGCGTGACCAGCTTGCCGATGAATACGGGAACTAGCGTGTCGATCAGCGCCACCATCAGCCCGGTGGCGAACATGGCGAGATAGAGCCCGCGCGTTTGCCGGACAAAATGCCAGTAGAACGCCATCAGGCCGCGCGGAGGCGCAGCCTGGGGGAGCGTGGTGGGGCGAACGCGTGACTCGAAGAATGCGAACATGGGTAGTCGCCAATGCAAAGCGGCGCTTGGCTTTTGGCCAGCGCAGCGGGGCCCGAGGGGAACCGACCAGTATATCGAATCCCGATGCCGTCCGCCAAGGGCTTTGTTCCGTAGCCTATTCGGCGCGCTCCCCCGGACTTCGTCGAACGACGGCATAGGGCATGACCTGCGCAAACATCCGGAAGTGGGTCCGCGGGCCGCTTCCCCCTAAGTCCTGGACGCCGCGACCGCGTGCTACGCTGGCCCGACAGTCGTGGCGCAACTTCCATCCGGCAAGGATGCTGTGCGCGCAGCTGCTAGGAGCATCCCGATGTGGAGGTTGGCTGGCGTGGCATTGGTGTTGTGCCTTGGGGCGCCGGCATTCGCGGCCCAGGTGGCGGGGGTGACCATTGCCGACCGGGCGTGGGTGGGCGGGCAGGCGCTGAAACTGAACGGTGCCGGCACCTATTACAAGTTCATCATCAGGGTCTATGTCGTCAGCCTGTACCTGCCGCAGCCCGTCGGCGATCTTGCGGGCGTGCTGGCGCGGGGACCGCGGCGAATCCAGATGAACCTGCTGCGCGACCTGACCGCCGACCAGCTGGTCGGCGCCTTGATCGGCGGCATCTACGACAACAATTCGCCCGACGATGTGGCGGCCGTCCAGGTGGCGACGAATGAGCTCGTGCGCATTCTGCGGGCATTCAACAACGTGGACGTGAAGAGCAAGGACGTCATCACCATGGATTTCGTCGACGGCGGCACCCGGGTTGCCCTCAATGGCGAGCCGCGGGGGCGTGATCGCGGGCGAGGCCTTCAACCGCGCGCTCACCCGCATCTGGCTGGGCGACAAGCCCGCGCAGGAGCACCTGAAGAAGGCGATGCTGGGTGGCTGACGCCCGCCCGGTGCCTCGCGCATGCCGTCCCTGTCCGGCCAATCCGTCGTTGTCACCGGCGCCAGTGGCTTCATCGGTGGACACCTCGTCCGGCAACTGCTGGCCCGTGGCTGTCAAGTGTCGTGCCTTGTCCGCGCGACGTCGCGCATCGACGATTTGCGGTTGGCGGGTGCCAATGTCGTCCCGTGCGAGATCGCGGACCCCATCGCGATCGCGCGTGTCCTGTCGGCGGTCGATGCGCGCTGCGTGTTTCACCTCGCCGGACGGGTCCGCGCGTTGGGCGCGGCTGAATTCAACGCGCCTGAACGCAGGCGCGGTCGAGGCGGTGAGCAAGGCGTGCGCGGACCGGGCCGAACCGCCCATCCTCGTGCTCGTCTCGTCGCTCGCGGCAGCGGGGCCGTCCGGAGCGCGCCCTGCAGTCGAAGGCGATGCGTCGGTGCCGATTTCGGATTACGGCCGCAGCAAGCTTGCCGGTGAGCAGGTGGCCATGCGGTACGCCGACCGGATGCCCATCACGATCGTTCGGCCCAGCGTCGTGTTCGGCGCAGGCGACCGGGGCATGTTCGAGGTCTTCCGGCCGATCGCCCGTTCGGGCCTGCATGTCGTCGGCGGGGCCGGGGAGCAGCCGCCTTTCGCTCGTTGCCGTGACGGATCTCGTCCTGTGCCTGATCCTGGCCGCGGAGAAGGGCGAGCGGCTCGTTCCCCACGTGCCGGGACACGGCATGTACTACGTCGCCGCCGAAGACGTGTCGACGATCGAACTCGGCATCGCGATCGCGCATGCCCTCGGAATGCCGCCGCCTCGCATCCTGCATCTGCCCGGCCTGGTTGATGCGGGCAATCGGTCTGGCGGGCGATATCGCGTCGCGCATCCGCGGGCGCGCAGGCTGGGTCGGCAGGGACAAGGTCCGCGAGGTCCTCGCCGGCTCGTGGACGTGCTCGACGGCGAAAGCACGGCAGCAACTGGGCTGGGAGCCCGCGGCTCCGCTCTCCGACCGCCTTCGCGAAACCGCGCAGTGGTACCGCGACGCGCACTGGCTTTGAGCAGGCCCGCGTGGCGCCGCGATCCGCCCACCGGTGGCCCGGTCGCGTCGTCGCCACGGCAAGGAGGCGGTGCGCGCCTACAACGACCGGTCGTAGATGCGATAGGTCTTGGTCAGCTTCGTGCCGGCCCGCTCGAGCGTTCCGCGCGAACTGTCGTTGCTTTCGAGCACCCACGAAAATTCCCAGGTCTTGAGTCCCCAGGGCTTGGCGGCCTCGACGAGGCGATCGAGCAGCACGATGCCGAGCCCGGATTGCTGGTACTCCGGGCACCATCGTCATCGCCATCGTGCGGGCGACGTTGATCCGCTTGCGCCCCCACATCAGCCGGAAGATCCCGAACGGCAGCAGCCGGCCGTCGAGCTTGCGGATGATCTGGTTGTAGTCGAGCAATGCCAGCACGACGCCGACGGCCTCGCCGTCGACCATCGCGAAGGCCGCGAATTCCGGCGCGATGATCTGTCCCATCTCTGCGGCGATATGCTTCACTTCGCCCGGTTGCAACGGGGTGAAGCCCCACGTGCCGTCCAGTGCGCGGTTATAGATGTCGAGGAAGGTCCTGATCTCCGCGTCGAGGCGCGACCGGTCGAAACGGCGCACGGCGAGATCCGTCGCCGTCGAGTGCCGACATGACGGCGGGCTTGTAGCGGGTCGACCAGCTTCGCCAGGAGCGCCACGTCCATTTCGTAGGCGTACATGTCCTGGGCCTTGGCGAATCCGCATGCCTCGATCAGTGCCGCGTAGTACCGGGGGTTGTAGGTCATCAGGAACACGGGCGGAGCATCTGAAGCCGTCGATCAGCAGCCCGCAGGTGTAGTTGAGAGACGGATTGACCGGTCCCCGCCATTCGGTCATGCCGCGCTGCAGGAGCCAGGCATCGACCCGCATCGAAGAGCGCGCGCGCAACCGACAGGTCGTCGACGCATTCGAAGAAGCCGAAGAATCCGCGCTTCTCGTCGTACTTTGCGTTGTGGATGGCGTTGACGAAGACCGCGATGCGTCCGGCGACCTTGCCATCGCGCTCGGCAAGAAACGTCACCATCTCCGCGTGATCGAAGAACGGATGCCGGCCCCAGCCCAGCAGCACGCGCTCCTGCGCAAGGATCGGCGGGACCCAGTTCGGGTCGTTTGCATAGATCGTCCATGGCAGTCGCTGAAAGCGCCGCCGGTCGCGCCACGACTTGACCGCCCGGACGGTGATGCCGTCGCTCACCGGCGCTGCCCATCGCCGAGGACCTGCCGGCACACATCGGCGATATTCGCCGCAGCCGCGTTGTTCTGCACCGGCAGCAATCGGCGCAGTTCATCTGCCGGAAAGTCCGAATGGGTTTCCTTGCCGAGCGCCAGCCCGACGAACGCCGTGGACGAGAATCGGGTGACGAGTACGTCGCAGTTGGCGATCATTTCCTCAGCGCTGCCGTTCCTGAACATCAGCGCATCCGGCGCAAGCTGCCGCACTTCCCTCTCGGCCCGCGCCATGTCCTCGTTGGGGTGGAACTTGAAGATCATCGGCCGACCGTTGGCGATGGCGACGGCATGGCGGATGAATGCCGGCCGGTCTTCCCCGCGAAAGATCTCGCGCAGTGGCGACGTGCAGACGAGGACGAAGTGGCGATGCGGAAACGCATTGTCGCGATAGCGCGCACAATCGTCGAAGTTGGGGATGCCGGTGACGACGATCTTCAAGGCCTTCGCACCCTTGCCGATGAAAAGGTCGCGGTAGCCGTCGCTGGCCACGCAAAAGGCGCGATAGGCGTCGGAGAGGCCGGTCGCGGCGGTGCCGGCGATCCACAGCGGCAGATGGCGAAGCCGCTGCACGAGGCGGAACGCCGCGGTCTCGGGATCGGTGATGCCTTCCTGTACCAGGACGACCGGTTGACCGCGGATGTTCTTCTGGACGAAGACGTCCGAGCAGGTGACCACAAGATCGTAGGGGCCGCGCCGTCCCCGGTAATCGATGGCGAGATCGGCCGCACGCAGGTACCGCAGGCAACGCTCGGCGAGCTTCGCGCCAATGATCGTGAATTCCAGCAGTCGCAGCCGGCGCAGCACTTCCTGCAACGCCATCGCAGTAGAAGGGCGTGAACGCCTGCTGGTATTCCTGCAGGTGGCGGGCGACCTGGTGCATCTGTGTCGTCTGGTTCATCGATCCGCAGATGAACAGGATGCGCTTCCTGGCGCGCAGCGGCGGAACATCATCCTGCGCGCCCAGCGGGTCTCGTTCGCGTTGGCCGACGGCATTCATGTGCTTTCGTCCCACCGCGTCCTGAACGTGCCGGCAGCGAACACGACTGCGGCAAACGCGGCGGTCACGCCGAACGAACGCAGGGTGGCCGCATTGTCGACGAAGATCATCGCCGAGCGCAGTGCCTCGTTCACGTAGTAGAGCGGCAGCAGCTTCGCAAACGATCTGCAGGTACGACGGCATCATCTCCACCGGAAAGAAGGTGCCGGACAGGAACATCATCGGGAACAGGAACGCATTGGCAACGGCGGAGGCGCTTTCGGCCTCCTTGGCGAAGGGCGTGAGCAGCATGCCGATGCCGACGAAGGCGATGACCTCGACGACCACGATCAGCGGCAGCCAGATGCCGATGATGCAGCTCGGACGTCGAATACGAAGTAGCTGACCAGCAGGATCGCGACGGTCGAGACGATCGACAGGATGAGCTGGTAGCACGATGCTCGAGGCGAGCCAGTCGGCGCGGGTGATCGGCGTCGTGGCAAGCTTGCGCAGGATGCCCTTCTGGCGCAGTTCCGCGTTCATGTTGAGCGCGTTCGACAGGCACGACGTCATGATGGCCATCGCGATGATGCCGGGAACGAAGAACTCGATGAAGCGATAGCGCTCGGGCAGGATCGACATCGGCGACGAGCTTGATCGCCGGTGGGCTGTCCCGTCGCCTTCTGGTTGGCCGCGGCCACGATGCGCATCCAGCAACTGGATCTTGGTATTCACCGCCGTGGAGCTCGGGTCGTACACGTAGTTGAGCGCCACCGGGGCTCCGGCGTGCGCGCCGGCCGCGCGTTGCAGCTGCATGGCCTCGAAGTCCTGCGGAATGACCAGCAGCAGGTTGAGGTTGTGCGTCCTTGGCGTAAGTCGTCGCGTCGACGTCCGATCGGCGCCGCGCTGACCTTGAACGCGTCACCCGTGGCGAGGCGTTCAAGCAGCTGCGCCGAGGCCTTGCTTTGGCTGTGGTCCTGCACCGGCGAGGTCGAGGTTCAGGTGCTCGGGCTTGGTGAAGATCGTGCCGAAAACGAGTACCAGGATCACCGGAAAGGCAAACGTGAAGAACATTGCCGATCGTTCGCGCATAGAAGCTCTTGAGCCGCACGCCGAAGATTGGCGGCGATGATCCGGGGTGTCATGCCGCGCGTTCCGAGCCGTTGTCGCCGGTTGGCACGGCCGTCAGCTTCAGGAACACTTCCTCGAGGTTGGGCTTGCGCACGTCGAGGCCGCCAGGCGACAGTCCGCGCTGTTCGATGGCATCGAGGATGCGGCGAACGTCGTCAGGCGACTTGACCGCGACGCCGATGGCATCGTTGCCATCCGCCAGCGGATGAAAACCCAGTTTTCGGATCGGAATCCATGGCGGTCGGGTCGATCGGCCTTCAGCGTCACCTGCATCTGTTCCGCATGCTTCTCGGTCAGCCTCGCCGGCGAATCGATGGCGACGATCCGTCCCTTGGCGATGATCGCAACGGTGTCGGCCAGCAGCTCGGCTTCCTCCATGTAATGGGTCGTGAGAAAGATCGTCTTGCCGCGTTCCTTCAGCCCTTTGAGCACGTCCCAGACCTGGCGCCGGGCGTGAGGGTCGAGACCGGTGGTGGGTTCGTCGAGGAAGACGATTTCGGGATCGCAGACCAGCGCGACGGCGATCCCGAGGCGCTGCTTGAGTCCGCCGGACAGCGTGTTGAACGAGCGCCTTGGACTTGCCGCGCAAGATCGGTGAGATCCATCAGCGCGTCGACATCGGCATCGGCACCCGAAGACACGGGCGTAGTACTGCAGCGTTTCGCGCACCGTGATGCGATCGAACGAGCTGAAATTCTGGGGCAGCACGCCGATCCGGCGGACGATTTCGGACTTGCGCTTCGTGACGTCCATGCCAAGCACCATCACCGTGCCCGAGGTCGGCACGCGTATGGTCTCGATCATTTCGGCCGTCGTGCTCTTGCCCGCGCCATTGGGGCCGAGGAACGCGAACACCTCGCCCGACTTGACGGTAAAGGAAATGTCGTCGACGGCCTTGAATGCGCCGTAGTGCTTGGAGAGGTTGTCCACCACGATGGCGGGTCCGGCGTTGGGCATGAGGATGTGGCTCGCAGGTGGCATTGGAACGCGCTGGCGGTGCTAGAGCTTCGCAAGTTCCTCGGCGATCGCATCGACGGCGCTCCGGACCAAAGCCTCGGTGTGATTGATCGTGATGAACACTCGCAATCGCGTCGCGTGTTCGGGCACGGCCGGATGGATGATCGGCTGTACATTGATGCCGCGACGAACCAGCGCACGTGCAAGCAGCAGGCATCGCACCGAGTTGCCGACGATGATCGGGAATCACCGGCGTTCCCCCGGCGGCGCCCGTATCGAGCCCGCGTTCGCGCGCGAGCCTCAGGAATAGGCTCGACAGACTCGTGCAGCCGCGCCACGCGCTCCGGTTCGCGCTGGAGGATTTGAAGGGCGGCGAGCGCGGCAGCCGCATTGGGCGGGCGACAGGCCCACGCTGTAAACGAATCCCGGCGCGGTGTACTTGAGGTATTCGACCAGTTCAACGGAGCCCGCGATGTAACCGCCGCAACTCGCCAGTGATTTCGACAGTGTTCCCATCCACACGTCGACACCGGAAGGCGCGACGGCAGCGTGCTCGGCGAGACCGCGCCCCGTCCGTCCCATCGTGCCGAACGAATGGGCCTCGTCGACGTAGAGCATCGCTTGATGCCTCTCCTTGATATCGACAAACCGCGCGAGGTCCGGATAGTCGCCATCCATGCTGTAGACACCTTCGATGGCAATCAGCACGCGGCGATAGCTGTGGCGAATCCCGGTCAGGAGCACGTCGAGTGCGCGCCAGTCGTTGTGCGCAAATCCGCGGCAGCTCGCGCCCGAGAGTCGCGCGCCCTGGAGAATGGAGTTGTGCGCGAGGATGTCATGGACGATCAGGTCGCCCGGCCCCATCAGGTGCCCGATGGTCGTGACGTTGGTCGCGTGTCCGGAGACGAGGACAAGTGCCGCCGGTGTGCCGATGAAGGCAGCAAGCGCGTCCTCGAGGTCGCCGTGCACCCGCTTTTCGCCGGAGACGAGTCGACTGGCACCCGCGCCGGTGCCGTAGCGGTCGATCGCATCCTTGGTGGCCGCAATGACCACGGGGTCGTGTGCCATCCCCAGGTAGTCGTAGGCACAGTAGTTGGTCAGCACCGCGCCATCGATGTGAGCGAGCCCTGGCGCACCGGGGACCGGCGAGGCGTCGCCCTGATCCACGCAGAAGTAGGGATTCGTCTCGGTTACGGCCAGCAACATGCGCTTGTGCCGCTTCAACTCCAGGTACTCGGGAAACTAGCGCCACGTCAAAATGTTCCGCCGGCACCGCGCGCGTCGGACACGACGGAACGGGGATGATCGATCAGGTGCTTCTGCACTGCAACGGCGAGATCGCCAAGCGTGGATGCGTTGCTGTAGGCCGTATCCGGCAGGTGTCGCCCGAAGCCCTTGTCCAGCGCGGCGACCAGTTCCGCGCGCTGCAGTGAATCGAGGCCGAGTGCCTCGAGTGACGTCTCGGGCGAAATATCGACGAGTCCGGTGCGCGACATCGCCAGTGCATGCTTGCACACGGCAGCGAATGCCGTGCCCTCCAAGGCACGCGTGGACGCCGCCACTGCGGCCGGCGACGCGATCCCGGCCGGCGCATCGTGTCGTGCAAGCGGCGCAAGTTCCTCCGCGATGAATGCGGCGCGCATGACGTGGCGCTGGACCTTGCCACTGGAGGTCCTGGCCATGGTTCCAGCGCGGATGAGAACGACCGCATCGAGAGCGACGCCGTGTTCTTCGAGCACGGCCACGCGGATCGCATCGATGACCGGGGACAGATCCGCCGGTCCGTCGCGGGCGACCTCGTGCGCGAGCGCAAGACGTTGCGTACCGTGTTGCCTGCATTCGAATGCTGCGCCGAGACCGGCGGCGAGGAGCGGATGACTTTGACGCGCAGTGGATTCGATGTCCTGCGGGTGATGATTGAGCCCGCGCACGATGATGAGGTCATCGATCCTGCCGGTGATGTAGAGCTGCTGGTCGTGCATGAAGCCCAGATCGCCGGTCCGCAGGAAGGGGACGTTGCCATCGGCGCCGATTCGCGCATCGAATGTCGTGTCCGATTTTCCCGGATTGCGCCAGTAGCCCTTGCCGACGGAATCGCCGGCGACCCATATTTCACCTACGCGATTGGGCGCCGCCTGCTGGCCAGACCCGGACTCGACGATCGCCACTTGCAGCGATCCGACCGGCGCGCCGCAGCCGACCAAGGCGCGGCCACCGGAGGAATCGTCGGACATTGGCTGGACGACGTTGCGGACCAGCGCTTCGTCATCGAACGCGCGTATCGTGGCGCCGCCACCGGCAATGGGACCGGTGACCATCAGCGTGGCTTCCGCCAGCCCGTAGCACGGATAGAGAGACATTGGACGGAATCCGCACGGCGCAAAGGCTTCGGCGAAGCGGTCGAGCGTCGCCGGGTCGACGGTTTCGGCACCAACGAAGGCGACCGACCACGAGGAAAGATCGAGCGACGCGCGTTGGGCCGCCGTGATCTTGCGCACACACAGGTCGTAGGCGAAGTTGGGTCCGCCGGAGACGGTAGCCCTGGATCGGCTGATCGCATCGAGCCATAGAAACGGGTTCTGGACGAAACTCAACGGTGCCAGGATGGTGTTGGGAATGCCGCAGTAGACCGGCACGAGAATGCCGCCGATGAGCCCCATGTCGTGAAAGGTGGGCAGCCAGAAGACTGCTTTCGATGCGGGGCCCATGTCGAATGCATTGCTGATCGCGCGCGCGTTGGCAACAAGATTCCCGTGGCTCAGCATCACCCCCTTGGGCCGGCTGGTGGATCCGGACGTGTACTGGATCATCGCGAGCGCGCTGGCGGCTGGATCGTGCCGGCTCCAATCGTCCGCGTCGCTGTCCGGGATTTCGTCCGTTGCGGTCCATTGCAAGGCCGTAGGCCTGTCCGCGAACTGCTGCATGGTGGCGATCGTGGCGCGGGTGCTGAGCACCCCATGCGCCACGGCGTCGTCGGCCAGGGCATGGAATCGGTCAAGCGTTCTTTTCCGTGGCGGATAGGCGGGCACCGCGACGCAGCCGGCGTAGAGTGCGCCAAAGAATCCTGCGATGAATTCGAGGCCGGGCGGATAAGCCAGCACGATGTTGTTCCCGGCGAGCTGCATACGCTGCAGGTGGCCGGCGATCGCGCGGGCGCGGCGGTCAAGCTGCGCGTAGGTCAGCGAAGGCTGCGCCGCCCCATCGTCGATCCGGTGCACGAACGCGGTATCGGCGGGCCGTTGCTCTGCCAGTTGGCGCAGGCAGTTGACCAGGTTGTGCCGGACATCGCCAGCGTCGAATGGAGCATCGGTTGCCATCGACGCGACGGGCTCGCGTAAGGCAGTTACGCTTGCGCCCGGTGGTCGCGTCCGCGCGATTGCAGTCTCCGGTCGCGCGCCGGCCGTGCTGTCGGGGGGATGGGCCTCGAGTTTCCTGACGTGGGTGGGCGGAACCAACGTCAATCCGTTGGCGGCAAATCCTGGGCGGAACTGGAGGGGCATTACCGATGCATCTTCCCGCTATAGCATGAAATGGAATCGATTCGACGGACCAACGTACACATGCGCGCTCGCTGAATGACTGGCGCAGTCAGCCTAGCCGGCACGTCATGCGCGGTCTGTGCGCTATCGAACAGACCATGCCGCGCCCGGTGCAGGTCCCGGGTCCGGCCTTGCGAGCACCAGCGGGTCTTCCGCGCAGCGCCTCAGCGGGCGCCAATGTTCGGTGCCGAACATACGGCGGGGTCGCGCTCAAGTGAAAATGACCCGAAGATCGGTCAATGCGCGCGTTGCGGGCCGCGGCCTGGTCGTTCGACCCTCGCATCGAATGGAGAAACTGCCTTGTCGTCCACACCCACGTACCCGATGCGCGACTGCCCCAGGCTTGGCGCGGGCAATCCGCCGGCTTCGACGCCGGAATTCCGGCGATCGTCGGCCGTTGTCAGGGCGGCGATATTGGCGATCGGGTGCCTGGCCCTCGCCAGCGCTTCGCTGGCCAGCGACGCAGGCAATGCGGGCTTTTGGGTCGGCACCTGGAGTGCAAGTCCCCAAGCCGCTTGGAATGCGGTTGCGCTCAATGGCCAGACCCTTCGCCAGGTCGTGCACGTCAGCATCGGTGGCGACGCGATACGCGTACGCTTCTCGAATGCCTACGGCAAGGAACCGCTGCGCATTGGCGCCGCTCGGGTGGGTCTGCGCAGCACGGGCGCATCGATTGTCCCGGGCAGCGATCGGGTGTTGACGTTTGATGGCGCCGAGTCGTTGACGATTCCGGTCGGCGCCGTGGCCATCAGCGATGCGGCCCGCCTCAACGTGCCCAGTCGTGCCGACGTCTCGGTCAGTATCCACTTACCCGGCAGCACGATTGCCGATACCGAGCACCTGCTGGGCTTGCAAACGACCTACATTTCACCTGAAGGCGACTTCACCGGTGCCGATGTCCTGCCCACGATGACCACCACCCAATCCTATTACTTTCTTGCCGGCGTCGATGTGCTCAGATCCTATCCGTCCAGGGCCGTCGTGGCGCTCGGTGATTCCATCACCGATGGTGTGCATTCGACGCCGGATGCCAACATGCGTTGGCCGGATCGGCTCGCCGAACGGCTGCGCGCGCACAAGGGCAGCGGCAACGTGGCGGTCCTGAATGCAGGCATCAGCGGCAATCGGCTTTTGCATGACACCGTCGGCACGAACGCGTCGGCGCGCCTGGATCGCGACGTCCTCGTCCAGCCCGGTGCGCGCTATCTGATCGTCCTGGCCGGCATCAACGACATCGGGATACCGATTGCGGCACCGGCTGCCGCAATCATTGCCGCGCATCGGCAAATAATCGACCGCGCCCATGCGATGGGATTCCTGGTCTACGGCGGGACCCTCGCGCCATTCCAGGCGTATCTGCCGGGAATCTATTACTCCGCTGAAGGCGAGGCCACGCGGCAGGCGGTCAACCATTGGATCAGGACCGGTAAGGCCTATGACGCAGTGATCGACTTCGACCGGGCGCTTCGTGATCCGGGCAATCCGGCCGTACTGCGCCCGGACTACGACAGCGGTGACAATCTGCATCCCAACGATGCCGGATACAAGGCGATGGCCGATGCCATCGACCTGTCGCTGTTCAATCGCTGGTGGCGTGAAGGTCGCCCTCAATAGCGGAAGCGCGTCTTGAGTTTCAGCAATGGCGCCTCGACGCATTGCCACATCGCGGTCGCCAGCAGAATCGTCAATCCGAGGCGCGTCGCAAACGGCGGAAGTTCGCGGATCCATGACGACCGCGCGGATAGCCAATCCAGCAGCGGCCACATGAACAGGTGGATGAGGTAGAGGCCGTAGCTGATCCTGCCGAGAAAACGAAAGGGTGCAAAATTGAAAAAGCCAAGCACCCAACGGCTCTCGGTTTGCCACAATCCCAGCACCATGGCCAGGAAACCGAGCGCCAGCAGCGTTTGCATGGGCGGCGGGTGCATGACGTGGTCGATCGATGGCGTCTCCGGCGCGAATGCCACGAACAGCGCCGTCACCACGGTCAGGCCGGCCGGGAACAACCACCCACGGGCTGCCGCGCGGATTTTTGTCGCAGCACTGGAATGACCCGCCATCAGCACCGCGCCCACCGCGCCGGCCACCAGGTATTCCCCGCACACCAGCGGAATCAGTCCGTAGGCTGCCTTGGGTATGAGCGCAGCGCAAAGGAAGCGGATGGCGATGCTTCCTGCCCAGAGCGCGAGCAGCCAGCGGAGTCGCGCGCGCCCGGGCCGCAGGAACAGGAACAGGAGCGGAAACACCAGATAGAACTGTTCCTCGACGCACAACGACCAGAAATGGATGCCGTACATGCGCGTGGGCTCCCAGGCGAGCTCGACGAGATCGGGGCGGATCCACGTGTAGAAGAAGATTCCCCAATTCATCACGTAGAAGAGATAGACGGGCAGGTACGCAATACCGACCGTTGCCGCGGCGATGCCCAGCACAAGGTAGTAGGCGGGAAAAATCCGCAATGCGCGGCGCGCATAGAAATTTCGGAGCACCTCCTTGCGTGGCCGGTTCTCATAGGCGAGCAGGACCCGGGTGATCAGGAATCCGCTGATCACGAAGAAGAGGGAGACGCCATAACTGCCCCACCAGAATCGCGTGATGTCGCTATGGACCAGAAACACGGGCAGGAATGCGAAGAACCGGAGTCCATCGATCTGCGGGCGGTGTTCCAGTGTTTGCAAGGCGTGGTGTCCGAAGCTGGCCGGCGCTTGCGCGGGATGCTTGCCGATCCTGCAGTGTGACGCGGAGGACAGCAGCGGATCGGTGCGCTAGCGAACGTAGCGCTGCGCCGGTTCGCGATGCGGTGGCGTCTCGATTATCATTTTGAGAAGTGAAGTACGATCCATGGCATCCACGGCAGCGGCCCGCGGTCTGGCTGAAGCCCTGCGGTGGTGCATCCATTCGGCAAGCGCGAAAAGCGTTCGCCAAACCTGCGGAGGACGATTATCGTGTGGTGGATCAGCTATCGGGGTGAAGGCAAGGCCGGCGTCGAGAACATCGGGGTCTTCGAGGATGACGGCACGCCGCGCAAGGAGCATCCGCTGCTGCTCGACCCGTCGCCCAAGGCGCATCCGCTGCACATTGCACGGGCGTTCGAACTGATCGGCGACGACCTGTACATCGCCAACGCGTGGCGCAAGGACAGTCACATTGCGCGGTATCGGCGCCACGGCGACACCTTCCGCTTCGCCGAAGTGGTGGTTACCACCAGGCACATCTCGGCGATGGTGCATCCGTTCGACCTGGCCTTTGGCGACGACGGCCTCCTCTACGTGTCGTGCCAGGACACCAATACCGTCCTCGCCATCGTGCCGCATACACGCAAGCCGGCTGTGGTCGCCCCACACCTGCGGAAGCATTTTCCCAAAGGTAATTTTCTCCCCGGCACGCTCGTGGCCTCCAGCCTGGGCCGTCTCCCGGAGGCGGGGGATCACCCGCCAGGCGATGTACCGCATCCACAGGGACTCAAGGTGGTGCTCGATGTGCACGGCAAGCCCCGGCACTCGGTGCGCGGCATCGTCGTGCACCGCAAGCACCTGTACGTGGCGGGGGAAGCGGGCAACGTCGTCAAGGTCTACGAGGTGGCAACCGGGCGGCACGTGGGGCGGATCGCCGGCAAGACGCTCGCGAAGCCAGTGCATCTCATCCTGCAAGGCGACACGCTGTATATCGGCGCCGCCGGCACGGGCAGCATTCTGGCCTATGACATTCCCGAGGAGGCGCCGCACGGCAAACTGAAGCCACGCGTGGTGATCGACGCCAAGTTGAAGGCGCCATCCGGCTTTGCGATCGGTCCCGATGGCGATATCTATGTGGCCGAGCGCTTCGAGCAGCGGATCCGCCGCTTTTCCGCCAAGGGCAAGAAAAAGGGTATCTTCATCGAGGGACTCCCGGACATGCCCGAGTTCCTGGTGCATGTGCCGAACCGCTGGCCCCGCCCAGCAGGTGAACCGGGTGAATCCTGATTGCAGACATTGCTGTAGATGCAGCGGATCCGAACCGACAATACAATCCCTGTGGCCCCGCCACCGTATCGCCAACGTACTTCTGGAGCCGTCCTCATGAATCCCGTGCGTCCGCTGCTGATCGCGGCCCTCGTCGTGCTGCTCGGCCTCACCGGCTGCGCCACCCGTCCCGTCAATCCGCCGATCACCTCGGTGGATGCGGAGACCGGCTATACTTTCCTCAACCGCCAGAAATATTTCAAGAATCAGGACAATCTGGTCATCCTTGCCTTTTCGGGCGGCGGCACCCGGGCGGCCGCGTTCTCCTACGGGGTCCTGGAATACCTCCGTCGCACCGAGGCGATCGGCCCCGCGGGCAACAAGATTCGTCTGCTCGATGCGGTGGATGTGATCACCGGCGTCTCGGGCGGAAGCTTCACCGCACTCGCCTACGGACTTTATGGCGACAAGCTCTTCGATGACTATGTGCAGCGTTTCCTCAAACGCGACGTCCAGGGCGAACTCCTTGCCCGCGCCTTCACTCCGACGTATTGGGGCGATCTGGTATCGACCGGCTGGGGCCGCTCCGAATTGGCGGCCAACTTCTACGACGAAATTCTGTTCGAAGGGGCCACCTATGGCGACCTCAACCGCGGCACCGGTCCCGCCATCATGGTGTCGGCCACCGACATTTCGACGGGCAGCCGGATGGTATTCAACCAGTCCGTATTCAATGTCATGTGCTCGGATCTCAACGCCGTGCGCCTGTCGCGTGCTGCCGCCGCTTCATCTGCCGTGCCGGTGGTGCTGTCGACGGTCACGATCAACAACTACGGCGGAACCTGCAACTTCGCCATTCCTGCATGGGTCACCAGGTTCATGCAAAGCCCGAATCCGCCACGTCCGGCGGCCCGCGTGATCCGCGAACTTAAGGAAAGCGAATCCTATGCCGATAGCAAGAACCGCCCCTACATTCACCTGGTCGACGGTGGCGTTGCCGACAACGTGGCCATGCGTGGCGTGCTCGACGTGCTGCAGTTGCTTGAGGCGATGCATGGTGCGGGCGAGTCCACGCCGCTTGACCATGTGAAGCGCATCATTGTCTTCGTCGTCAATTCGCTTTCATCGCCCCCGACCAACTGGGATGAATCGGTTCAGGGGCCGACCCTGTTCGAAGTGCTGTTGCGGGCCTCCGGCGTCCCGATCGACCACTATTCCTACGAGGCCGTCGAGCAGCTGAAGGACATTGCGGCGCAATGGCAGAAAGGTCGCGAGGTCCGTGTACTGGCCGGCTGTGCGACGAGTCCCGACTCGCCGGTGTGCAAGGTCGTGAACCCGCCGGCCGCACAGATCTACGCCATCAACGTTTCGTTTGATGCGCTGCCGGACAAGGCGGAGCGTGAATACCTCAACCTGCAGCCCACGTCCTTTTACCTGCCGGCCGAGGCGGTCGACCGGCTGCGCGCCGCAGCGGGCACGGCTATCGCGGTGTCGCCCGAATTCCAACGCCTGCTGAAGGACCTCGGCGCCACGGTGGTGGCCGACCCCACCGCCCCCACACCGGGTATCGCGCATTGATAGGGTGGCGGCTGTCGTCCGCCACATGGCGTGGTCGCCGTTCCGATGCAAGCGACGGCACGAACTATGGCAAGCTCCAACGCTCGGCGCCGCCTCACCGGCGTAGTCGCCGCGAATGTCTTCAACTCCACCAGCAGGAACAACGATGAATAGGATGGACCGAAATTCGACTGGGGTATGGGCAGCAGGCGCGCTTGGCGCCATGGTGATGCTGGGAGGCTGCGCATCGCCCGGCCCGAGCGGCAACGCGCCGCTGGCAGGCATTTCGGGCACCGTTGCATCGGAGGCGTCGGTGGCCAATGTGCGGCGTGTCGGATTTCTTACCGACTACGCGCAACTGAAGCCAATGCCGGGGGGCGGCGGCATTTTGTGCTGGCGCAGCCCCGTCACCAATTGGAAGCAATACGACAAGGTGATGTTCGAGCGCATCCAGGTGTTCCTCAATGCAGGTTCGTCCAAGCCCGTCGATCCCACCGACCTCAAGATGCTGATCGACTATTTCCACAACGACCTCGTCAAAGCCATGCGGCCGGAGGCGCAGGTGGTTACGGCGCCCGGCCCCGGTGTGTTGCGCGTGCGCATCGCGCTCACCGACCTCGTGCCGACCAACGCGGTCGCCAGCCTGGCGGGTACCGCGGTGCCTTATGGCTTCGTGGCCGAAATAGGATCGGGTGCGGCCGACGGTAAACCGGCCGGCTCGACGCCGTACCTGGGACAGACAGGCATGGAAGTCCAGTTTCGTGACGGCGCCACCGGGCAACTCGTCGCGGAGTGCGCGGACCGGGAGATCGGACTCAAGTACGCGGCCGACGTCAATGCGGGCGCCGCCGGGGCGGCGGAAAACTGGATCAACGGCTACATGGATTCGTTCACCCAATGGACGTACGCCAAGACGGCGTTCGACAAGTGGGCGGCCGAGTTTGCGAAACGGTTTGCAGCGCTGCGCAACGCGTAACCGGCGCATGGCGCAGGTACTGATCCATGCACATTGATGTCAAGGGCAGGCGCGTCATCGTTGCCGGTGGCAGCCGTGGCATCGGTCGCTCGATCGCGTTGGCGTTCGCAGCCGCCGGGGCCAGCGTGTCGATCTGCGCGCGGGGCGCGGAAGCGTTGGAGGCTACGCGCGCTGAGCTTGCTGCGCATGGCGTTGTCGCCCATGCAGGCGTATGCGATCTTGCCAACGAAGCTTCGATCGATCGCTACATGGCGCAGGCTGCGGCGGCACTCGGCGGCATCGACGTGCTGGTGAACAACGCCACCGGCTATGGCATGACCGACGACGAGGCGAGCTGGGACGCGAGCCTGTCCATCGACCTTCTTGCCGTGGTGCGCGCGTCCCGTGCGGCGTTGCCGCTGCTGGCGAAGTCGGGTGTGGGCGCGATCATCAACATCGCGTCGGGCTCGGGCCTCAGCCCATCCCCCCGCACGCCCGCCTACGGCGCGGCGAAGGCGGCCGTGATCCACTACACACGTACGCAGGCGGCGACCCTGGCCATGCAGGGCATCCGCGTGAACTGCGTGGCCCCGGGTTCGATCGAATTCGACGGTGGCTTCTGGGACAAGCGCAAGACCAGCGAACCGGCGCTCTACAACGCCGTGCTGGCCTCGATGCCTGCCGGGCGGCTGGGCCGTCCCGAGGAGGTGGCCAGCGTCGTGCTGTTCCTGGCCTCGCCGCTGGCGCACTGGGTCACCGCGCAGATCATCGGCGTGAACGGGGGGCAGGGGTTCGCGCGGTAGACGATGCAGGTCCCGGAGATCGGGTCTAGAATGTTCTGCGAGCCTTTCACCCGACGGAGGTGCCTGATGAAACCCCTGGCAGCCGTGCTGGTTTCCCTGTTGCTTGCTGCGTGCGCCACTGCGCCGACGGAGCAACATGCGGATCGCTTCTTCAACGACCGGTTGTTCCGTGCCGCCACCGAGCGCATCGACGCGCGCGACGTGTTCGCGTTGAGCAACGACATGAAGCGCTATCTGGACGAGGAAATCGAGCGGCCGATGCGGGTCAAGGGCCGGCAGCGCGCGCTGGTCGACTCGCTCTACAACAGCGGCGAACTGAAGCTCCAGTACGATACCGAGTCTACGCGCAACGCCGCGGAGGCCTTCGCCGCGCGGTCGGGCAATTGCCTGTCGCTGGTGATCATGACCGCGGCCTTCGCGAAGGAACTTGGCCTCGCCATCCAGTACCAGAAGGTCTTTGTTGACGATGCCTGGTCCCGCAGCGGCGATCTCTACCTCGCGATCGGTCACGTCAATCTCACGCTGGGTAAACGGGCCACCGACGAAGGCGGTTACGGATACCGGGTCGGCAAGAAGCCGCAGGAAAGCGAGGGCATGACTATCGATTTCCTGCCGCAGCAGGACATGCGCAGCATGCGCACGCGCGAGATCGGCGAAGACGTGATCATCGCGATGTACATGAACAATCGCGCCGTGGAGGCATTGGTCCACGGCCATATCGACGACGCCTACTGGTGGGCGCGCGAGGCGATTGTCCAGTCACCCGACCTGCTGATGCCCTACAACACGCTCGGCGCGATCTATCGCCGACATGGCAATCCGCAGGAGGCGGAAGCCGTCCTGGCCAGTGTCCTGCAACGCGATCCGAGCTATACGCAGGCCATGTCCAACATGATCCTGGTGCTGAACGACCTCGGCCGTGCCCCCGAGGCGCAGCGCATGGCCGGCCGCCTGAAGCAGCTCGACCCCGAGCCGGCGTTCAGCTACTTCAATCGTGGCCTGGTGGCGATGCAGGACGGCAACACACAGGTTGCCAAGGAAGCCTTCACCAAGGAAGTGGCGCGCGCGCCGGAGTACCACGAATTCCAGTTCTGGCTGGCGCTGGCGTATTTCAACCTGGGCGAAATGGGGCCGGCGCGGGAGCACATGACGCTGGCGATGAAGAACAGCACCACGCACCGCGATTACGACCTCTATTCCGCCAAGCTCGAGCGGCTCAACAGCCTGCAGTAACCCGCGGACGCGCCGGCGCGGTCACGTGGCCGGCCCGTTCGTCGCGGCAGGGGGCTTCATCAGTGGCAACAGGAACAGCACCACGAGGCCAAACGCGGCGTCGAGGCCCAGCGTCACCGGATAGCCCCAGCGGACGATCGACAGTCCCTGCCACCACGACGTGTAGCTGATCACAAGGTTGGCCATCGCCATGTAGGCCGTGAACTGCGTGGCGGCCACCGCGCGCGTGGTCACATCCATGAAGAGCGCCGAACGCACGCCGTAGTACAGGCCCTGGCATACGTTGAACGCAATCGTAGCGATCCAGAGCGCGGTTACCAGCATGGACGATGCCTGCGGTCGATTGGGCTGCAGCACATCCACCGGCATGATCCATTGCGCCTGCTGCATCTTCCACGCCAGCCATAACGTGGGAATGACCGTCAGGAAGACGAATAGCGCCAGCATCCGCCGCCGGCCGAAGCGATCGGACAGCCAGCCACCGGCCACGCAGGCAAAGGCAAATACGATGGTCGATACCAGGTTGAGCTGGGCAATGGCGTTGTCGTCCATGCCGAGTTCGACCGCAAGATTCGACTGCAGCGCGAGGCTCAGCGCGTAGGCACCAAAGGGCAGCAACGAGACGAAGACGCCGACGAGCGCGGCGCGCGAACCGATGAAGGCGCGCCATGCATCGCGGGCGAACCGCGCGAGATCGCGGCCGACGGTGGTCAGAGCGCCGCGCGCGGAGGGTGTGCGCGCAGGTCCCGGCTGTTCGCGCAGCGGAAGTACGACAAAGAGCGTCACCGCGAGAATCGAGCCGACCACGAACAGGTAGGTGGTCTGGAAGGGCACGACCGCCATCAGGAACAGCACGCCCGCGCCGCCGACGGCCTGTCCCATCGACGCGCCGGCGAACATGAAGCCGTTGGCCAGGCCGCGCTCGTGCTCCGGCAGCACGCTGACGGCCAGCGCGTCGATGGCCACGTCCTGTGTGGCTGCGAAGGTGTTGTGCACGAGGATAACGGCGGTGAGCAAACCAAGGTCCGTCGCGATGTCGAGCGGCATTGCCGCCAGCAGCGTGGCCATCATGCCGACCTGCATCAGCAGGATCCAAAGGCGTCGGCGACCGAAGCGGTCGGACGAGAAGGTGTCGACGAACGGGCCGGCCATCCACTTGAAGGCCCAGGGCAGGTAGAGTGACCCGACGAAGGCGCCGATCTCGGCCGGGCCCAGCCCCTGCCGGCGCATCTGCGTTGCGATGGCAACGGCGGTGAAGCCGAGCGGAATGCCTTCGGTGACGTAGAGCAGGAAAAATGCACCGAGCCGCCCATGTTTCGTGGCGAGCAGATCGGGCAGAGGCAGGCGCATCGAGCAACGCTAGCACATTGCCGGAGGATTTCGTATCGGAAATTTGTGCGTTACCAGGGATGGGAGCCCTGTCTGCTTGCAGCTACACTTGACGGGTGCAGGCTGCGGACTCGAAGGCCTGTGCAATCTCCGCACGAACAAGGAAAGGCATCATGGACCCACGTGCAGTGACAAGCATCGCCGACTGGCACGCGCACATCTATTTCGACGCGGCCTCACGCGACGCTGCATGGGCCCTGCGCGAACTGGTGGCCGTGCAATTCGCGGGACGCATGGAGCTTGGCCGGTTTCACGAGCGTCCGGTGGGACCGCATCCGATGTGGAGCAACCAGATCGCGTTCGCCCCGGCTGAATTCGCGCAGATCGTGCCGTGGCTGGCGCTCAATCGCGGCGCGCTCGACGTGTTCGTGCATCCGAACACCGGCGACGAGCTGGGCGATCATCGCGACTGCGCCATCTGGCTTGGGCACGATCATGGACTCGACCTGCGCGCGGTAGGCGGGGATTAGGAGCGTCAGGTCAGCAGCGCCACCGCGCCGGAAAACGTCAGGAAGGCCAGCGCAGTGGACACGAGGATGATCCGCGCGATGCGCCCGTTGTCGGCATCGAAGCGCTCTGCCAGCATCGCCACGTTGCTCGCCGACGGCAAGGCCGCCACCAGTACGATCACCGTCAGCGCAAAGCGATCGAGCGGCACGCCGAAGTCGATGGCCGCCACGCCGATCGCCAGCACCAGCAACGGATGCACGACCAGCTTGATCAGCGCGACGGGCACGTAGTCGCCCAGCCTTGTTGGAGCCCGGCTTTGCATCTGCGAGCGTGCCAGCACCGCGCCGATCGTGAACAGCGCAACGGGCGAAGCCGAGTCGGCGAGGAGTCCGATCGTCTGCCCCAGGGGCTTCCACAGCACCAGTCCGGTGGCCGACGCCACGCCGCCCAGCACGATGGCCCACGGCATCGGATTGGCGACTACACCCTTCAAGGCATTGCGGGCAGCGACCGAAGCGCCGTGCGTGTCCGCCCCGGAGAGCCGCGACAGCGCAACGCAAAGCGAACTGGTGAAGAGCAGGTCGACCAGGATCGTCACGATCGCGGGACCCGCGGCGGGCGCACCCAGCAGCGCCACCAGCAGCGGCACGCCCATGTACCCGGTATTGGGAAAGGCAGCCACCAGAGCGCCGAATGCGGCATCGTTCCAGCCGATGTGGCCGTGGCGGGTCACCGCAATCGTGAATGCGACGATGACGACGGCGCACACCAGATAGACGCCGACCACGGCCGGGTTCAGCAATTGCGCCACCGGGGTCGACGCGCCGAAGCGAAACAGGAGGCACGGCAGTGCGAAATACAGCACGAAGGTGTTGAGTCCGGGAATCGCGGCCAGTGGCAGGAAACCCCGGCGCGTGGCGAGGTATCCGCACAGGACCAGCGCGAAGAATGGAAACGTGACGAACAGGATGGCGAGCAACGAGACCTCGGCTACTTACATCGGCACGATGTGGTTCCACAGTGCCGGCCGCGGTGTGACGCCGTGGCCGGGTCCCGCCGGGACATGATAGAAGCCCTCCGCGCACGCCATCGTGGTGTCGACGAACTGCTGGTTGCGGTCGAACACCGAGTGCTGATATTCGTGATACGGGCAATGGCGCAGCGTCGCGGCCGCGTGCAGGCTGGCCGCGAGAAAAATGCCGACCCCGATGGTCGCGTGGGGAATCACGCCGGCCCCAGTTTTTTCGGCACCACGCGCAATGGCGCAGAACTGGGACACGCCGGTGTGCGCCATCTCGGGCTGCACGTAGGCCAGGCGCGCATGATCGAGTCGCAGCGCGGCCTCAAAGACGTTGCGCCATTCTTCGCCTGCGGCCACGGGCAATCCGGATTCGGCGGCCACTCGCGCGAGACCGGCAACATCTTCTGGCGCACAGGGCGCCTCGATGAAGTAGGGCGCGGCGGACTTCATGTCGCGTGCGAGTGCCAGCGCGTCATCGGCAGTGAATTTCCAATGGAGGTCCACCATCAGGTCGGCATCGGCGCCAAGCCCCGCGCGCAGCGCATGCATCTCTGCCGCGACGCCTTCATGCGACACCACCGCCGCGTACTTGATGCCGCGAAAGCCACGGGCTTGCCAGGCTTTCGCCAGCGCGACGCGTTCCGCCAGCGTGGCTTTCGGCAGTCCGGAGACGTACGCCGGAATGCGCAGCGTACGGGCGCCGCCCAGTGCGTGCGCCAGCGGCACGTCGTCGCGTCGTGCCTTCAGGTCCCACAGCGCGATGTCGATGGCGGCGAGCGCGTCGCCATAGAACCCGCCGGAGCCGCCGCGCACGCGCATCAGGTCGTAGAGCTCGTCGTAGACCGCTGCAGGGTCATCGCCGGAACGCCGGAGCACGATGGGAATCATCACGTCGCGCAGCAGCGCGACGACCGCCTCGGGCGCGATGATGCCGTAGGTCTCGCCCCAGCCGACGGCGCCGTCGGCAGCCGTGATCTTCACCAGCACGGAGCGGTCGACGGTGGGGTAGATGGTGCGATTGCCGCGCCGCACGAAGTAGCCGCGTTCGTTGACTTCTTCGCCGGGACCAAGCGGTCCCAGATAGGGCGTGTCGCGCGGCAGCGCAATCACGAAGGGCTCGACAGCAATGATGGTGGAGGGCGTGCCCATGGAGGGGCCGAGTATAGCCAAGCGTCGTCGGGTGTGAGCGCCGCTCGCGCGCCCGCGCAGCGGGCGGTGCATCCTGACATTGCGCAGGACCTGCGCCGGGCCAAGGGCGAGCTCGCCCACGCCTGCCCGCCACGCTCTCCGGGGCGTTGACAGTCAGCGGCTAGTAGTAGGGCACCCCGCGGCGCGAGCATAGGCTCAACCACCCGCGTGCGACACTGCGCATGAAGGCGCGACCGTCATGGCCGAGGCGCGCCATCTTCTGCTTCCATGCATGCCACCCGCGACGCGGCGACGCTGGGAGGCACAAGCGGACCTCGTCATGGGCCTGGATGAGCGTGAGGCCGTTCTTTTCGACGATCCAGGCCTCGCCCGCATGCAGGATGACGTCGTCGTAGCTGCGCGCCTGGGTGATCCAGACCGTGCCGCGGGTCACCCGAATGAGCATTCCCCGGGCATTGTCGAGGGACATATGCGCGGCAGGCGCAAGATTGACGCTGGTATTGACGGTGCGGCTGGCCATGTTCCGGCTCCTTGTGGATTGGCATGCACCTGACGCATACTCGCAGCCGTTGGGCGGGTGGGCCCGCGAACTGGAGGCTGCTATCGGGTGTGCTGGAATAATCCACCTCGCGCCACGGCCGCTCAAACGGTGAATTCGCATACCTGACATGCGTACAGATCATGCAAAAGACCCTGCACCGACTGCCGTCGCTGGACTTTCTCCGTGGCTTCGAGGCCGTGGGGCGGCGCCTTTCATTCACGTTGGCGGCCGAAGAACTGTTTCTTACACAGTCCGCGTTGTCACGGCAGATCAAGGCCATCGAAGACGCGCTGGGCGTGGCGTTGTTCGAACGCGGACACCGCTCGCTGGCCCTCACGGCGGCAGGCCGGATCTTCCACGGCGAAGTCACGGCGGAATTACGCAATCTCGCCACGGCGGTGGAGTCGTTGCGCGCGCGCAATCGGCCGGTCGGACTCAAGGTGTCCACCACAGTGTCGTTCGCGTCGCTGTGGCTGATTCCGCGGTTGTCCACATTCCGTGCGCGGCATCCCCAACTCGAGGTCTACGTCGCTGCCGACGACCGTGTGGTGGACCTCGCCAGCGGCGAGGTCGACGTCGCTGTTCGCTATCTTGCGGACGGTCGCGCGCCGGAAGGCGCGATGCGGCTCTTCGGCGAGCGGTTGATGCCGGTAGCCAGTCCGCGACTCCTGCGCCGCAGCGCGCCCCTTGCACGGCCGGCCGACCTCGCGCACCACGTGCTGCTGCATCTCGAAGATCCCGCAGGGCGATTGCCATGGCTCAACTGGCCGGCGTGGCTCACGGCCAACGGGCACCCCGACCTGCGTCCCGCGGGCGCGATGCATTTTTCGCTCTACGACCAGTTGATCCAGGCCGCCATCGCCGGTGAGGGCGTGGCGCTCGGGCGTATTCCGCTGATCGCGCGGTTCCTGGATGATCGCAGCCTGATCGCGCCGTTTGCCAAACGCTATGACTCGCCCCGCAGCTATTTCGCGATCGCCGCGCCGCATGCAGCCCAGCGAATGGAATCGATCGCGTTCATGACCTGGCTGCGCGAAGAGGCGACCGCCGCGGCGGTCGCATCGGCCGGCGTCCGCACGACCAAGTCCGCATCCGCTGCTCGCCGAACCTGAAGGCCATCCCATGCCGCACGCCCAGCTCCGCCCCCTCCACCTTCATTGCGCGTCATGCTGCGCTGATCCCGGCGGGCGCGCGTGTGCTCGATCTCGCCGCCGGCACGGGCCGGCATGCGCGATTGATGGCGTTGCGCGGTGCCCGCGTGCTCGCCGTCGATCGCGACGCCGTCGCGCTGGCCGCCTGTGGCGACGATCCACGTATCGAAACGCGCGTGCTCGATCTCGAGACCGGCACGTGGCCCCTTGGCGACGAGGCGTTCGACGCGATCATCGTGACCAACTACCTGCATCGGCCGCTTCTCCCGTTCCTGCGCGCTGCGCTCGCGCCGGACGGCGTTGTGCTGTACGAAACTTTTGCGATCGGGAACGAGCGTTTCGGCCGTCCTGCCAATCCTGATTTCCTGTTGCGCGACGGCGAACTGCTTGCTTTTGCCGTCGCAACGCCAACGCCGCTGACCGTAGTGGCCTTCGAGCAGGGCCGGATCGACGAAGACGGGCGCACGGCAGTGGTCGCCCGACTGGCTGCCGTCGGCCCGGCGTATCCGTGGCCGCCGGCCTTGCCGCCACGGCCGGCGTGACGGAACGCTGTGCGCGGCTCGCGGTCGAAGCCCGGTACCCAAGGCCGGTCCGGCGTTGCCCGATGGAGTAAAATGCTTCTTTTGCCTTGTCTGCCCCCATGTTGATCGGTAGCCTGGTCGCCATCGCGACCCCGATGCAGCCGGGCGGCGCGCTCGATCTCCCGGCGCTCCGCACGCTCATCGACTTTCATGTCGCAAACGCAACCGCGGGGATCGTCATCGTCGGTACCACGGGCGAATCGCCCACGGTCGACTTCGACGAGCATTGCCTGCTGATCAAGACTGCGGTGGATCACACGGCCGGGCGCATTCCGGTCGTGGCGGGTACGGGCGGCAATGCCACCGCCGAGGCGGTCAGGCTCGCGCAATATGCCAAATCGGCAGGTGCGGATTATCACCTTTCGGTGGTGCCGTACTACAACAAGCCCACGCAGGACGGCCTGTACGCGCACTTTCGCACCATTGCCGAAGCCGTTGCCCTGCCAATGATCGTATACAACGTGCCTGGCCGCACGGTGGCGGATCTTGCCAACGACACCACGGTGCGCCTGGCCGCGGTGCCCAACATCGTCGGCATCAAGGACGCCACCGCCGACGTCGGTCGCGGCAGCGAGTTGCTGAAGGCATTGGCCGACGCCGGCCACGATGCGTTCGCGGTCTACAGCGGTGACGACCTCACGGGATTACCGTTGTTGCTGATGGGTGGCCATGGCGTGATTTCCGTCACCGCCAATGTCGCGCCGAAGCTGATGGCGCAGATGTGCGCCGCGGCCATGAAGGGCGACGTCGCCACCGCACGCGCCTGCAACAACCGGCTGCTGGCATTGCATCGCAGGCTGTTCGTCGAACCCAACCCCATTCCCACCAAGTGGTCGTTGAGCGAGATGGGCCTCATGCAAAACGAATTGCGACTGCCTCTGCAGCCGCTTTCCCCACAATTTCATGACACCGTTCGCATGGCGCTTCGCGAAGCCGGCTGTCTTGCGTAGCACCGAGGTCATCGCCCCCATGTCCCTATTTGCCTCCCTTCGTCGCGCCGCTCCGCTGGCCGTCGTCGCCCTGATGCCCTGGCTCATCGCCGGCTGCGAATCGCTCACCGGCATCGCGCCCACCAAGCGCATTGACTACAAGTCCGCAGCGACCGGTCCGGCACTGGAATTGCCTCCCGACCTCACCACGCCGCGTTACGACGAACGTTATCAGGTCAACACTGCCGCAGGGCAGGCGGCGGCCAACGCCAGCAAAGGCACGCGCGCCGAGTTTCTTCCCACGGTGCCCGATGCCAAGCTGGTCCGTGCCGGCGGCGAGCGCTGGCTGGTCGTCAAGGCCACCCCCGAGCAGGCATGGAACACCTCGCGCGAGTTCTGGCAGGAGCAAGGCTTCGTCCTGGCCATCGAGCAACCGAATGTCGGCGTGATGGAAACCGACTTCGCCGAAAATCGCGCGGAAATCCCCAGCGATCTCTTCCGCCGCACGATCGGCAAGTACCTCGACATCTTTTACTCGACCTACAAGCAGGACAAGTTCCGCACGCGCATCGAACGCGGTGTCGAGCCCGGCACCGTCGAAATTTTCGTCGCGCATCGCGGCATGGAACAGGTCCCCACCGGCAAGATCGACAACTCGTCTCCGGCCGCATTCGCGTGGGCCGTGATGCCGCCGAACCCGGCGCTCGAAGCCGAGATGCTCACGCGACTCATGATGAAGTTCGGCACGCCCGAACCGGAGGCCCGCGCCGCCGTTGTGCAGGCCGCCCTCACGCCTGACAAGGCGCGCATCGACAAGAATCCCGATGGTTCCTTCAAGTTGACCGTCGATGACCAGTTCGACCGGGCCTGGCGTCGCGTGGGGCTGGCCCTTGACCGCATCGGCTTTACCGTGGTCGACCGCGACCGCTCGCGCGGCGTCTACTTCGTTCGCTATGGCGACCCCGATACCCTCGCCGCCAAGAAGAACAGTGAAGGTTTCCTTGAGAAATTGCAGTTCTGGAAAACCGACGAAAAGGACAAGCCGGACCAGTACCAGATCGTGGTGGCCGAAGTGGCCCAGACCAGCGTCGTCTCGGTGCAGGATCCAGGCGGCGTGCCCGATCGCACCACCAACGGCGAAAAAATACTGGGCCTGCTCAAGGAACAGTTGAAGTAGCGCGGTCGGCGCAATGCGCTTTGCCTCCATCGGCAGCGGCAGCGAAGGCAATGGCCTCGTCGTCGAGTCCGGCACCACCCGCATCATGATCGATTGCGGCTTCGGCGTCCGCGACGCTGCGGCCCGCCTGCAGCGCATCGGCATCGCCCCGGAGTCGCTGTCGGCCATCCTGGTGACGCACGAACACTCCGATCACATCGGCGGCGTGCCTGCATTTGCAGCGCGCCACGGCGTGGCGGTCTGGATGACCTTCGGCACGCGCAGCGTGGCCAGCACGCGCTTCGACGGCATCGAGCGTATCTACGGTTTCGACAGCCACGATGTCTTCGTGATCGGTGACCTCGAGGTGCGGCCTTTCCCGGTGCCGCACGACGCGCGCGAACCGGTGCAATTCGTCGTCACCGACGGCGCGCACCGCCTGGGCGTGCTCACCGATCTCGGCATGTCCACCGCCTGCGTCGAGCAAAGCCTCACCGGCTGCGACGCGCTGGTCCTCGAATGCAACCATGACCTCGACATGCTGGCGGGAAGCTCCTATCCGCCGGCCTTGAAGGCGCGCATCTCGGGGCGGTTCGGCCACCTGCACAATGAGGGCGCGGCCTCGCTCCTGGCCGCACTCGACACCAGCCGGCTGCAGCACATCGTGGCGGCGCATCTCTCGCAGCAAAACAACACGCCCGAGCGGGCGCGGGCGGCGCTGGCCGGGGCATTGTCCTGTGCCGCCGACTGGATCGGCATCGCCGATCAGGCCGAAGGCTTCGGCTGGCGCGAACTCAACTGACACTCCGGAGGGAAGGCACGCATGGAAAAGCGCAACGAGCTCTATCGCGGCAAGGCCAAGACCGTCTATGCGACCGACGATCCGCATCGGCTGGTCATGCACTACCGCGACGACGTGTCGGCCTTCGATGGCGTCAAGGTGGCGCAGTTGGCGAAGAAAGGTGAAACCAACAATCGCATCAACGCCCACGTGATGGGGCTGCTGGCCAAGGCCGGCGTGCGCACGCATTTCGTCAGCATGATCAACGACCGCGAGTCGCTGGTGAAGGCGATGAAGATGGTGCCGGTCGAATGCGTCGTGCGCAACGTCTGCGCCGGATCGATGGCCAAGCGCTTCGGCATCGAGGAAGGCACGAAGCTGTCGGAGCCGATCTTCGAATTCTTCCTCAAAAGCGACGCGCTGCATGATCCGCTGTGCAACGACGATCACATTCGCGTGCTGGGCTGGGCCAGCGCCGGCGAGATCACGGAAATGCGCGCGCTGACGCACGCGGTCAATGCGGTGCTGAAGCCGCTATTTGCCAATGCCGGCATCGACCTCGTCGACTACAAGCTCGAGTTCGGCCATCCCGTCGACGACCCCACGGGACCGCTGGTGCTGGGCGATGAATTCACCCCCGACGGCTGCCGCCTGTGGGATGCGCGCACCGGCGAAAAACTCGACAAGGACCGCTTCCGCCGCGATCTCGGCGACGTGATCGAACATTATCGCGAGGTGGGCACGCGCATCGGCGTGCCGTTGTAGGCCCCCCGGCCCGACGCTGCAGGCGCGGCTACCGCATCGCCGCTTGGGCGTGACGATGGCCCCGCGAGGCGGAAGCCTCGCCTACAGGCCCAGCACCGTCGCCGATAGCCCGGGTTCGCCCGTGGCCCAGATCTGCTCGAAGCGCCCGACCAGTGGTCGCGCCATCTGCGGCTGCTCGATCGCGAACGACGCCCGTGGCTGGTCGATGTGAAAGCGATGCAGGAAATGCTTGCCGTCGGCAATCAGCAGCGGATCCATGGCATTGCGCGCCTCCGGTCCCGTCTTGTAGACCGTTATCGCGTGCGCGTGGTTCTGCAGCAGCCGCTGCAGGCGCGGACATGAACTTTCGAAGTACCGCGGATCGTGCAGGATGAGATCGATGCGCGCCCCGGGAAAGCGTCGCAGGAAAGCGCGCAAATTGTCCGCGCGCGGCACCGTGTTCCATCCGCATTGAGACAGGTCGATGTCGAAGACCTGCAGCCGTAACCGGGCAAGCCCGATCAATTCGTCGATGGCGGCGGTTTGCGCGGCAATCGTGTCGACGATCAGCTCGCGCGGTTCGATGGGCAATGCCGGTTCAGAGGGTGTGGACGTATCCATCGCAATGGGCCTGGTGGAGGAAGGCGCGGGCGTCGGCAGACAACAACGTGGACTGCTGGGCCGTCAACGCACGCAAGTTGGCAAGCCGCATCAGCACGTCCCGAGCACCACCGGGCCACGCGTGCGCATTGCCGTTGAGATAGATCGCCTCGTCGTCATAGAGCCACTGCGTGCGGCGATCGAGTTGCACGCCGTGCTTTCGCAACGCTGCGTTGAATCGGGCAGGTGACAGCGGCACGGCCGGCGATGCGAATACCACGTGCCCCTTCGGCTCCGACAGCATCGTACCGAGGAACTGCGCAACCGTTGCCCGATTCCAGCGCGCGCGATCGAGCGCCGCGACCGCTTTCTTCACCATTGCAGTGGCGATGCGCGCAGGCTCGCGTGTGGGCCGGGCATCGGGATCCTCATACCGACCGGGGATCTCGATGTGGTCGCGGATCCAGTCGAAAAACGCCTCGGCCAATGCCTGATGCGATGCGGCGCGAAAGCCGATCGAATAGGTGGTGCATGCGTCCACCGCAACCCCATCGTGCGCATAGGCGGGCGGCAGGTAGAGCATGTCGCCCGGCGCAAGTATCGCGTCGTGTTCAGGGGCGAAGCGGCGCAGGATTTTCACCGGCAGGTCCGGCCGCAGCGCCAGTTCCCGTTGCGGGCCATACCGCCAGCGGCGCCGGCCGAAACCCTGCAGCAGGAAGACGTCGTAGGAGTCGAAATGCGGACCGACGCCCCCGCCGGGCGCGGCATAGCTGACCATCAGGTCGTCCAGGCGCGCGAAGGGCAGGAAGCTGAACCGGCGCAGCAGCGCATCGGCCGCATCGCTCTCAAGGTTGGCGCCTTGCACCAGCAGGGTCCAGTCGGTGGCCGGCAACGTGCGCAGCACACGCGCGGAAAATGGGCCGTGTTCCATGGTCCACGCCCGGCCGCTGCGAACCAGCAAGCGCGCCTCGACGTCGTCGCGCGCCGCCAGCGCAAACAGCTGCGTCCGGGTGTGCAGGCCATTGAAATCCGGCACGGCGTCCCGCACGAGAAGCGCGTCCTTCTGCCAGTAGCGGCGCAGGAAGGTGGCGGGGGTGTGGCCGCCTAGCAACGACAGACGTGGGGTGAGCGGACGGGGCATCAGCGCAAGCCTACCATCGCCGGGTGTCGCGGCGAGCCGCAGGACGCGTACAATGCGCCCGTTCGCCCGCGCCGCCGCGATGGTGGCCATTCCTCCAGCCAGAGCCCTCGATGAACATCAATGCCAATTCCGTCGTCACCCTGACTTTCAAGCTTTTCGATGCCAGCAACCAGCTGATCGAGGAGGCCCCGGAACCGCTGACCTACCTGCATGGCGGCCATTCCGGCATCTTCCCGAAAATCGAGGAAGCCCTCAACACCAAGAAGACCGGCGACTCGATTTCGGTCACGCTCGAACCCGAGGATGCCTTCGGCGAATACGACCCCAAGCTGATCCGGATGGAGCAGGTTGCAGACCTGCCGCCGGACATCACTGTAGGCGGGTATCTGGTCGCGGAGCAGGACGGTCAGGAAGTGGTCTGGCGCGTCACCGGCATCGCCGATGGCCAGGCCGTGCTTGACGGCAACCACGAATTGGCCGGCCAGCGACTGCGCTTCGACGGCACGGTGCTCGAAGTTCGCGCCGCCACCGAGGATGAACTCGCGCACGGCCACGCGCACGGCGCGGGCGGCCATCACCACCACTGACGCGGCATTACTCCGCCGCGAGGCGCTGCAACGCATAGAGTGCGTCGAGTGCTTCGCGCGGCGATAGCGCGTCGGGATCCAGCGCACGCAGCCGGTCGAGCACGGCAGCGGCCTGCGGGTCGGTGGTGGCTGCGACATCCGCCGGCAAGCCACTGCTGAACAGGTCGCCCTGACCATCGTCGCGCGCGGCATGCTGCTCGAGCCGCGCCAGGTAGTTGCGCGCCTGGCGCACCGTGTCCGGCGGCACGCCCGCCAGCTGGGCCACCTGCAGGCCATAGCTGCGGCTGGCCGGGCCTTCTTCCACCGCATGCAGGAACACGATGCCGTTGCGATGTTCGGCGGCGTCGAAATGCACGTTGGCGCAGCCTTCCATTTCCGACGCCAGCGCGGTCAACTCGAAATAATGCGTGGCGAAGAGCGCGAGGCACCGATTGCGCTCAGCGAGGCGATGCGCAATCGCCCACGCCAGTGCAAGTCCGTCGTATGTTGACGTGCCGCGTCCGATCTCGTCGACCAGCACCAGGCTTTGCGGCGTCGCGCGGTTGAGGATGTAGGCGGCCTCTGTCATTTCCACCATGAATGTGGACCGGCCACCGGCGAGGTCGTCAGCCGCGCCGATGCGCGTGAAGATGGCGTCAATCGGTCCGATCTGCGCGCTCTTTGCAGGCACATACATGCCGCAGCAGGCCAGCAACGCCACCACGGCGGTTTGCCGCATGTAGGTGGACTTGCCGCCCATGTTGGGGCCGGTGACGAGCAGCAGCCGCCGGTCGGCGCGCAGCGTGACGTCGTTGGGAATGTAGGCGTCGACCATCCGCTCCACCACCGGGTGTCGGCCGCCGCGGATCACGATACCGGGCGTGGCCGTCAATTCCGGACGGCAGAAATCCAGTGCCCGCGCGCGTCCAGCCAGCGTGCCCAGCACGTCCAGCCGGGCCAGTGCGGACGCGGCGCGTTGCAATCCGGAGATGGCATCGCGCAGCGCATCCAGCACGCCTTCGTAAAGAAACTTCTCGCGGCCGAGCGCGCGTTCCTGCGCCGACAGTGCGCGGTCCTCGAAGGTCTTCAACTCCGGCGTGATGTAGCGCTCGGCGTTCTTCAGCGTCTGCCGCCGACGATAGTCGTCGGGGATCTTCTGGACATTGGCGTTGCTGACCTCGATGTAGAAGCCATGCACGCGGTTGTATTCGACCTTGAGCGTGGCGATGCCGGTGCGCGCGCGCTCGCGCGCTTCGAGCGCCAACAAGAACGTGCCGCAGTCGGTATCGATGGCGCGCAGTTCGTCCAGTTCGGCGTCGTAGCCCGTGGCGATCACGCCGCCGTCGCGCAGCTGCGCGGCCGGATCGGGTGCAATGGCGCGTGCCAGCAAGGCGGCCCACTGAACATCCACCGCCAGGTCCTGCCTCGCGGCGCTCACCAACGACGCGGCAAAAGGTGCAGCGGCCGCTGCGATTGCAGGCAGCGCGGCCAACGTGTCACGCAAGCCGGACAGGTCGCGTGGGCGCGCGGTGCGCAGCGCCACGCGGCCGGCAATGCGCTCGATGTCCACGGTGCGCTTCAGCAGCGTCGCCAATGCCTGCGTTGTCGTTGGCGTGTCCAGCATTGCCGTGATCGCGTCAAGGCGCGCAGCGGCTGCCGCCTGGTCGCGCAGTGGCCGCAGCAGCCATTGGCGCAGCAGTCGGCTGCCGGCGGCACTTGTGCATTGATCGAGCAGCGAAAGCAGCGTGGGCGCGGCGTCCCCCGCCAGCGTAGTGGTGATCTCCAGATTGCGACGGGTGGCGGGATCAAGCGCGACAAACGTGTCCGCATGTTCGATGGACAACGTGCGCACGTGCGTCAACGCCGCCTGTTGCGTGGCGCCCGCGTAGTGCAGCAGCGCGCCCGCGGCGCCCACGGCCAGTGGTGTGTCGGCGGCGCCGAAGGCGGCGAGATCGTGCGTGCCCAGCTGCATCGTCAGCGCGCGCGTCGCGGCGTCGTGGTCGAACTGCCAGGGCGGCAACGTGCGCACCGGCGGCGGCGCGCCGCGCAGCTCGGGTGGCGTCACGCCATCTTGCACCAGCAGTTCCGCCGCGCCGATGCGCTCGAGTACGCCCGCCGCATCGGCCAGCGGCACGTCGGTCAACGTGAGCGCGCCCGCCGCGAGATTGAGCCACGCAATGCCCGCGCGCTTGCCGCTGGTGACCCAGGCGGCCAGCAGGCAATCGCGCTTGGCCTCGAGCAGGTTCGCGTCGGTGACGGTACCCGGGGTGACGATGCGCGCGACCTTGCGCTCCACCGGGCCCTTGCTGGTGGCCGGATCGCCAAACTGCTCGACGATCACTACGGACTCGCCTTGCTGCATCAGTTTGGCGAGATAGGGTTCGAGCGCGTGGTGGGGGACACCGGCCATCGGGATCGGCCCCCCTGCCGATTGCCCGCGCGCCGTCAGCGTGATGTCGAGCGCGCGCGCCGCATGCTCCGCGTCGCCGAAGAACAGCTCGTAAAAATCCCCCATCCGATAGAAAACGAGCTTGTCGGGATGCTCCGCCTTGACGCGCAGGTACTGCTGCATCATCGGTGTGTGTTGCGCAATGTCAACCATCAACGAAACCTGATTTCCCAGTCATATAGGGCAGCGGCGATTGACGACGCCCGCCGATACACTCTGCGTGCATCGTTCAGGCCGGCCGCTGCGCCGCGAGTCCCCGGTACACGGCGGCGTACTGCTGCGCGGAGCGGCTCCACCCCACGTCGGCCGCCATCGCGTTGAGCTGCAGCCGGCGCCAAGCCGTCGGATCGTGAAAGAGCGCCAAAGCGCGCCCGACCGCGAGCTCCAGATGGCCTCGCGTCACCGGCGAGAACTGGAATCCTGTCCCGGTGCCTGCGGCCAGCGCCATCGTATTGGCATCGATGACCGTGTCGGCGAGTCCACCCACGCGCGCGACGATGGGGACCGCGCCGTAGCGCAGCGCGCAGAGTTGGGTCAAGCCGCAGGGCTCGAAGCGCGAAGGCACGAGCAGCGCGTCGACGGATCCCTGCATGAGGTGCGCGAGCGCTTCCTCGTAGCCGATGATGGTGGTGGCGCGCCCTGGGTGCTTCGCGGCACTGGCCGTGAGCGCGGCTTCGAGTGCCGGCTCGCCGGAGCCCAGCACGGCAAGCTGCGCGCCCATGCCGACGAGATGCGGCAGCGCTTCGGCCACAATGTCCATGCCCTTCTGGTGCGTCATGCGGCTGACGACGCCGATCAGGAATGCCTGCGGTTCGGCGTCGAGGCCGAAGCGCGCCTGTAGCGCGGCCTTGTTCGCGGCTCGCCTGCCGAGGCGCCGCCGGTCATACTGGGCGGGCAGGTGGGCGTCGGTGGCCGGATTCCATTGGATGTCGTCGACGCCGTTCAGGATGCCCGTCAGCACGTCCGCGCGCTTGCGCAGCAAGCCATCGAGGCCCATGCCGCCTTCCGGCGTGCGTATTTCCGTCGCGTAGGTAGGCGACACCGTCGTGATGCGGTCGGCCAGCGCGAGTCCCGCCTTCAGGAAGCCGATCGCGCCGTAGTACTCCACGCCATCCATTGCATAGGAATGTACTGGCAGGCCCAGGGCGCCGAGCCATTCGCGCGGGAACTGTCCCTGGAACGCGAGGTTGTGCACGGTCATCACGGTGCCGGGACGTGGCGTACCGCCGTAGTGGAGCAGGGCCGGGACGAGCCCCGCCTGCCAGTCGTGCGCATGTACGATGTCGGGGACGAAATCCGCGGCGGCACCCCGCGCGATGGACCCGGCACAATCGGCCAGCGCCGCGAAACGGAACGCGTTGTCGGGCCAAGGCTTCCCGTCCGGCCCGGTGTAGGGATTGCCTGGCCGGGCGTAGAGGTGTGGCGCATCGAGCACGAAGAGATCGAGGCCGCCCGCGCGCGCCGCGACGAGGCGCGCGGGTTCCCCATGCAGGTTCGCATACGCATGGACGGGTTGCGCGTCCCGCAGCGCGTCGAGCACGCCCGGATAACCGGGGACCAGCGTGCGCATCGTCACACCCTCGTGCGCAAGCGCGGCCGGCAGCGCGGCGACTACCTCGCCCAGGCCGCCAGTCTTGACGAACGGATAGACCTCCGACGCAACGGACAGGACACGCATGGCTTTCACGTGGCGAGTGCGTCGATCATCTGCTGGGTGATGAGGCACACGCCTCGTTCGGTGCGCCGGAAACGCGCGGCGTCGAGTTCCGGATCCTCACCGACGACGAGGCCCGCCGGGATTCTGACGCCCGCGTCGATCACGACGTTCGAAAGCCGCGCGCCGCGGGCGATGTCCACGTTGGGCAGCACGACGGCGTTCTCGACGTGGCCGTAGGAATGCAGGTGGACGCCGGTGAATAGCAGCGAACGGCGCAGCACCGACCCGGATACGATGCAGCCGCCGGACACGAGCGACGAAATTCCGGTGCCACGCCGGCCGTCGAGGTCGTGCACGAACTTCGCCGGCGGCGTGAGTTCGGCGTATGTCCAGATCGGCCAGTCGCGATCGAAGAGGTCAAGCGCCGGCACCACGTCGGTGAGGTCGATATTGGCCTCCCAGTAAGCATCGAGCGTGCCGACGTCGCGCCAGTAGGACTCGGTCTCGGCGCGCGACCGTATGCACGAGCGCGCGAAGCGATGGGCGATGGCGTTGCCGTTCTTGACCAGGTACGGAATGATGTCGTGGCCGAAGTCCCGCCGCGACTGCGGGTCAGCCGCGTCGCGCAGCAGTTGCTCGTTGAGGAATTCGCGGCGGAACACGTAGACGCCCATGCTGGCCAACGCCCAGCCGGGCCGGTCCGGCAGCTCCGGCGGATGCGCAGGCTTCTCGAAGAACGCCACGACCCGGTCCGATGCGTCGACGTGCATGATTCCGTACGCATACCCCTCGGCGGCGGGAACCTCGACGCAGGCGACGGTGACGTCGGCACCGGAATTCACGTGCTGGACGAGCATGCGCTCGTAGTCCATCTTGTAGACGTGATCACCGGCCAGGATGACGAGATACTCGGGCGCGTAGCCGTCGATGATGTCGATGTTCTGGAACACCGCGTCGGCGGTGCCCGCGTACCACTGGTCCTTGTTCACGCGCTGGCTTGCGGGCAGGATGTCGAAGCTCTCGTTGCGCACCGGCTGCAGGAAGTTCCAGCCGCGCTGCAGGTGGCGGATCAGGCTGTGCGCCTTGTATTGCGTGGCCACCGCGATGCGCCGGATCCCGGAGTTGAGCGCGTTCGACAGTGCAAAATCGATGATGCGCGACTTGCCGCCGAAATACACGGCGGGCTTGGCCCTTCGTTCGGTGAGTTCCATGAGCCGCGTGCCGCGGCCGCCGGCGAGCACGTAGGCCATCGCCGAACGCGCGAGTGGAGTGGAGTAGGTTACCTTGTCCATTGCCCTGCCTCCATAGCGTGCCGCCGCTCGACGTCAGCGATCACCGGGGTCGGCGCCCCAGATTTCGCGGGCATAGTCGAGCACGGCCCGGTCAGCCGAGAACCATCCCATCCGCGCCGTGTTGAGAATCGCCGCGCGGCACCACGCTGCGCGATCCTGCCACAGCGCACTCACCGTGCGTTGCGCGGTCCAGTACGCGTCAAAATCCGCGACGACCATGAAGGGGTCGTGGTGGCGCAAGCCCTCGACCAGCCCGCGGTAGCGGCCGCGGTCATCCGGCGAGAACACGCCGCTTTCCACCGCGCGCAATACGTCGCCGAGCGCGGGCGACGCAGCGATGGCTGCACCGGGATCGACGTGGGCCGCGCGCCGCTGCGCGACCTCTTCCGCGTCGAGTCCGAAGATCACCATGTTGTCGGCGCCCACCCGCTCCCGGATCTCGATGTTCGCGCCGTCGAGCGTACCGATCGTGATCGCGCCGTTCAGCGCGAGTTTCATGTTGCCGGTGCCGGAGGCTTCCATGCCGGCCGTCGATATCTGTTCCGAGAGGTCCGCCGCGGGAATGATCGCCTCCGCGAGGCTCACGTTGTAGTTCGGCAGGAACACGACCTTGAGTCTTCCGCGCAGCACCGGGTCACAGTTGACGATGCGCGCCACATCGTTGGCGAGCTTGATGATGAGCTTCGCCTCGCGGTACCCGGCCGCCGCCTTGCCGGCGAAGATCTTGACTCGCGGTACCCACGCGCGGGTCGGATGCGCACGCACTGCATCGTAGAACGCAATGGTCTCGAGGATGTTGAGGAGCTGCCGCTTGTACTCGTGGATGCGCTTGATCTGCACGTCGAACAGTGCTTCCGGGTCGATGCCAAGGGCCATCCTGTCGTCGACCAGTTGCGCGAGCGCGACCTTGTTCGCACGCCGCACGGACCAATAGCGCTCGCGAAATGCCGGGTCGTCGGCGAACGGGGCCAGCGCCTCCAGGCGTTCGGGATGGTCCTGAAATTCCGGACCGATGGCATCCATGATGAGCTGCGTGAGCCCGGGATTGGCCTGGAACAGCCACCGGCGGAACGTGATGCCGTTGGTCTTGTTGACGATGCGATCCGGGTGGATCGTGTTGAGGTCGCGGAACACCGTCTTGCGCATGAGCTCCGTGTGCAGTGCCGACACCCCGTTGACGTGGCGGGAACCGATGAATGCGAGGTGTCCCATCCGCACCCGCCGACTGTGGTTTTCCTCGATCAGTGAGACCGACGCCAGGAAGGCGTCGTCGCGCCCCGCCGCTCGTTGCGCGTCGAGGTGCAGGCCGTTGATCAGGTAGATGATCTGCATGTGGCGCGGCAGCAGCCGTTCCATGAGCGAGACCGGCCACGTTTCGAGCGCCTCGGGCAGCAGCGTGTGATTCGTGTAGTTGAACACGGACGTCGTGATCTCCCACGCGAGCTTCCACGGCGTGCCGTGCACGTCGACCACGAGGCGCATGAGCTCCGGGATCGCGATCGCCGGATGGGTGTCGTTGAGCTGGATCGACACGTGGTCGGCCAGTGACGCGAGATTGCCGTGCTGCGCGATATGGCGTCGCAGCAAGTCCTGCAGCGACGCCGACGCGAAGAAATATTCCTGCCGCAACCGCAGCTCGTGCCCGGCCTCGGTTTCGTCGCTGGGGTACAGGACACGGGAAATCGATTCCAGCCGCACGCGATCGGCGAGCGCGCCGACGTGGTCGCCGCGATTGAAGTCCTCCAGCGACAGTGGATCCGACGCGCGTGCGGACCACAGCCTGAGCGTGTTGACGTGTTTCCCGCGCCATCCCGCGAGCGGCGTGTCGAAAGCCACCGCGTTGACGCTCTCTGCGGGTTCCCACCGGGCCGGCAGCATTCCGCCGCCGCCTTCGGGTGCCTCCACGCGTCCGCCAAAGTTGATGGCGTACTTGACCTCCGGGCGCTCGAACTCCCACGGATTGCCGGCCGACAGCCAGTCCTCGGGAAGCTCCACCTGCCAGCCATCCTTGATGGCCTGCCGGAAGATGCCGTGGTCGTACCGGATGCCATAGCCGTGCGCGGGAATGGCGAGCGTGGCCATGCTTTCCATGTAACAGGCAGCCAGCCGGCCCAGGCCGCCGTTCCCGAGCGCGGCGTCGGGTTCGACCTTGCGCAGGCGGTCGAGGTCCACGCCCAAGTCGCGCAGCGCGGCGCGCGCAACGGCGGTAATGCCGAGATTGGAAAGGTTGTCGAACAACAGGCGCCCGATGAGGAACTCGAGCGAGAAATAGTAGACGCGCTTTCTGCCGTCGCGATAGGTACGGCGCGTGGCGTGCATCCAGCGGTTGACCACGTGATCGCGCACAGTGAGCGCGGTCGCGACGTACCAGTCGTGCTCCTGCGCGTGGCCCGGATCCTTGCCGACCATGTACGTCAGCTTGTCGACGACGGCATTGCGGAACGCCGTCACGGCCTCGCTGGTCGCGGCGTCGTTCGACGCCGCCGGTACGGCAATGGCAGAGGCGGCCATGGACAATGCGACCGGCGCGCCCTCTGGCGCGGAATCGGACGCAGGGGTGTCCGGTCTCTTGGCGGTAGTTCCGGTGGAGGGTGTGGTGTCGCCGGTAGCGGTGGTCATGGAACGTTCCGGTAGGGGGCAGACGTCATTGCCGAGTCATGCATGTTTGAATTGCGCAGAAGGATCAGTTGGGCGTCGCGCGCAGCGCGCCCACCATGCCGGGCGTCGCGTTGGCGGCCGCGTGGTTGCCCCAACTGGTGCGCACATAGTTGGCGAGCTCGGCGACCTGCTGCTCGGTGAGGCGCGTCGCGAACGGAGGCATCGCGATGTAACCGGCGCGCGCCGGAATGCCGCGATCGATAACCTTCACGATGTTGTTGGGGTCGGCCGCCACGACAACCGGGTTGCCGGCGAGGGGCGGAAACACGCCGGGGATGCCACGCCCCAGCGCCTGGTGGCAACCGCTGCAGTTGTCCGTATAGAGTTGCGCGCCGCGCGCCTTCGTGGGGTCCGGCGCGATCCGCCCGGTGCGCAAGCGCGAATCGGGAGGAAGCGCCTTGAGATATTCGGCCATTGCGAGCCGGTCATTGTCGGTCAGGAAGCTCGTGCTGTTGCGGATGACCTCCGCCATGGGGCCGAGCGACGTGGTCTTGTCCTTGCGGACACCGGTCTTGAAGTACGCCGCGATATCGGCCGCGCTCCAGGACCCGAGGCCCGTCGCGATGTCGGAGGTGAGGTCGAGCGCAAACCAGCCGTCGATCACTGCACCGGTGAAGTCCTTGCTCTTCTCGATGCCGCCCAGCAGATTGCGGGGCGAATGGCAGTCGCTGCAGTGGCCGAGTCCTTCGACCAGGTAGGCGCCGCGGTTCCACGCTGCGGTTTTGGTCACATCGGGACGATAGGTGCCTTCGGTGAAGTAGAGCTCGCGCCAGGCGCCCATCGACCAGCGCTGGTCGAACGGAAAATACAGGTGGTTCACATCGACTGCGTTGCGTACGGGCTTCACCGTGCGCAGGTACGCATAGAGCGCATCGACGTCGGCACGTGTGACAAGCGTGTAGAAATCGTACGGCATCGTCGGATACATGTCCTGGCCGTGCTTGTTCACGCCCGTATGCAGCGCGCGGTGGAAGTCGTCGCTCGTCCAGCGCCCAATGCCGGTGTCGGCATCGGGCGTGATGTTGGGGGCGAGCATGTAGCCAAACGGCGTGTCGAGGCGCTGGCCGCCGGCGAACGGCGCGCCGCCGTTCGCGGTATGGCAGGACACGCAGTCGCCTGCGCGCGCCAGGTATTCGCCGCGCTCCACCGCTGATTGCGCGGTCGCGCTCCCGGCGCAGGCCAGGGCAAGCAGCAGGGCGAGGACGGCGCGCACAAACGCGGACATGGCGCGGCTACGGCGGGAAATCATCGCGGTTCGCCGCGGAATGGGGAAGTCATCCCCACAAGGATACCTGTGTCACCTTCGTTTCGCCTATCGACACGCCTGCCAATGTGTCCTCGTCGGCGCGCCCCAACCGTCGTCGACGATCCCGGCCCTTGGTTCGAGAACGGTAAGGCGCGAACTGCCGACGCTCAATCGTCCGCGGAGCGCAAGGATTGCCAGGTATCGACCAGCATCATCCCAACGCCGATCAGCACCACGGCCGTAAGCCCGACACTCTTGAGCTTGACCACCACGGGACCGAGAAACAGGATGAGCAGCGCCGCTGCGATGATGCTGCCTACGATCTTCATTCCCATGTCGTGACCTCCTGCGGCATCTAGCCGGTCATGAGCTGCGTTGACATCCAGCGGGCGGTGCGCAGCAGTCGCGCATCGCAGCCGCGTTGCCCGACCAGTTGCACGCCCAGCGGCAATCCGTTTTCGCCATGCATCAGCGGCAGATTGAGTGCCGGCATCCCGCACAGTGTCCACAAGGTGCAGAAGGCGGGATCGCCGGTTGATTCAAGGCCCAATGGCGCGGTTCCCGGCGTTGCCGGCGTGATGATCGCGTCGCAGCGCTCAAAAATTTCGTCGAATCCGCTGTGGATGCGTGAAGCGCGTACCTTTGCGAGCTGGTAGTCGACCGCGGAGATCGAGCGGCCGCGCTCAAGTTGCGCCTGCAATGACGAAGAGAGCTGTTCGCGGCCCTTTTTCCATTCAGCGTCCAGATTCGCCGCCATTTCCGCTTCCATGATGGTCTGGTGCCAGTACAGCGCCTGCTGCGTCAACTCCGGAAGATCGATTTCAACCACCCGATCGCCAAGCGTGGCGACGAGTTCGGCGAATGCCTCCCGCGTTTCCTCGCTGGCGCGATCCCACACCGGCCCCTTCATCCAGGCGAGTGTGGGGGGGAAGGGAGGTTCCTCGGCGACGGCAGCTACAAACCGGGGGCGCGCGTGCGGCCGCGTATCCGGATCGCGCAGGTCGTGCCCGACCAACTGCTCGCCGAGCAGCGCGATATCTTCGAGGTTGCGGGCGAAACAACCCACCTGGTCGAGACTGCGCGACAGCGTCAGCACGCCACCGCGCGGGACCAGGCCGAAAGTGGGCTTGAACGCGTAGGTGCCACAGAAAGAAGCCGGTCGAATCAACGAACCGTTGGATTGAGTTCCCAGCGCGAGTGGAACCATGCCGGCGGCGACCGCCGCCGCCGATCCGCTCGACGACCCACCCGGCGTGTGCTCCGGGTTGTGCGGGTTGCGCGTCTTGCCCGGCGCGTAGGTCGCCAGTTCGGTGGTTACCGTCTTGCCGAATATCACTGCTCCGGCCGCGCGCAGCATGCCGACGACGCTGGCGTCGTGCATGGGCGTGCGTCCGGCGTGCAGCGTGCAGCCGTCCTCGGTCGGCATGTCTTCGGTGTCGATGATGTCCTTGATCGCCACCGGCACGCCGTGCAGGGGGCCGGTGGCCTTGCCCTGGCGCCGTTCCTCGTCGCGAACACGCGCCTGGTCGAGCGCATGCTTCGGATCGAGGAACGCCCAGGCCTGCACCTTGTCGTCGACCTGGTCCACGCGCGCCAGGCAGGCCTGCGTCAACTGCACCGAATCGATGGCGCCATCGCGGATAGCGCGCGCCGCGTCGGTTGCAGACAGCCAGTTGAGTTGCGCTAGATCCATCGTCAGCGGCCGTAAATGAGCTGCGGCAGCCAGTACACCAGCTGCGGGAAGATGTACACCAATGCCATCGTGACGAAGACCATGCCCAGGAACGGGAAGCAGCCCTTGAAGATCGTCCACAGTTCGACGTGCGGTGGTGCGATCCCTTTTAGATAGTAGGCCGACATGGCCATGGGTGGCGTCAGGAATGATGTCTGCAGGTTGAGCGCCACCAGGATGCCGAACATCATCGGATCGACGTCGAAGTGCTTTAGCAAAGGCAGGAAGATCGGCACGAAGATGATGATGATCTCGCTCCATTCCAGCGGCCAGCCGAGCAGGAAGATGATTACCTGCGACAGCATCAGGAACATGACGGTGTTGAGATTCATCCCGAGCACGAAATCCTTGATCAGGCTTTCGCCGCCAAGGTACGAGAACACCGATGAGAAGGTCCAGGATCCCACGAACAGGAAACAAACCATCGCCGAAGTGCGTGACGTCAGGTATACCGCTTCGCGCAGCCGTTGCCAGGTAAGCGCACGGTAGGCCGCGGCCAGCAACAATGCACCCGCAGCGCCCACTGCCGCGGCTTCCGTGGGAGTGGCCAGCCCGAACAGGATCGACCCCAGCACCGAGAAAATGAGGACGGCGAGCGGGACGAAGGCCTTGACCAGCAGCAGGATCGCCGTAGCCCAGGAAACATTGGTCGCCTCCTTGGGCAGGGGCGGCGCGAGTTTCGGGTTGAGCACTGCGCGGGTGATCACGTAGGCGACGTAGAGCCCGGCCAGCAGGAATCCGGGAATCATGGCCGCGGCATAGAGTTTGACGACCGAGACCGAGGCGGTGGCCGAGTACACGATCAGCATGATCGAAGGTGGGATCAGGATGCCCAGCGTGCCGCCGGCGCAGATCACGCCAGCGGAGAGCTTCTGGTCGTAGCCGGACTTGAGCATCACCGGGAAGGCCAGCAAACCCATCAGCGTCACCACTGCACCGACGATGCCGGTTGCGGTGGCGAACATGGCACAGGTCAGCAGCGCCGCGACGGCCAGGGATCCCGGAATATGGCGCAGCGCTACCTGCAGGCTGTAGAACAGCTTTTCAAGGATGTTGGATCGTTCGACCACGTAACCCATGAACAGGAATAGCGGCACTGCAACGAGCACATCGTTGCTCATGATGCTCCAGGTGTTCTGCGTCAGCAGATAGAACACCCGGCTGTCGAAGAAACTCTGGTCGGCCTGGAAGTAGGCGTAGTAGCCGAAGCCCACGCCCATGCCCATCAACGTGAACGCGATGGGGAAGCCCAGGAGGATGACGAAGATGAACAGCCCCAGCATCATGAGGGCAATCGCCGGATCGGTCATTTTGCCTCCCCCTTGCCGGCTGCCAATGTCGCCGAATGCTCGGTGATCATCACGTTTTCGAGTTCTTCCACGTCATGCAATCGCGGCGCCCAGCGATTGTTTTTGATACACATGATGCAACGGAGGACCTCGGACAGTCCCTGCAGGGCCAGCAGCGATGCGCCGACAGGGATCAGCAATTTGAGCTGCCACACCGGGATGCCCACCGGACTGTTGACGCTCACTTCGCGGATCTTCATGGCATCGATGCCGTAGCTCCAGCCGGCCCAAACCAGCGCGAGCACGCCGGGGAAGAAAAACAGGAGGTAGAGGCAAAGGTCGATATAGGCCTGTACCCGCGGCTGCCACATCCGATAGATGAAGTCGCCGCGCACGTGCCCGTCGCGCGAAAGCGTATAGGCGCCACCCATGAAAAACAGTGCGCCGTAGAGGAGATAACTCATGTCGAACGCCCAGCTGGTGGGGTCGTTCAGCACGTAGCGGACGAACACCTCGTAGGACGTCCCGAAGGTCAGGATGATGATGCACCACGCAAACGCGTGACCGACCATCCGGCTCAACTGGTCGATGCCCAGAGTGATTGTCTTGACCATGGCTACCGTCCGATGACAAGAAAATGGGGCGACACCAGGGAAGGTGTCGCCCCTACGTCATGAGTGCTGCTCTGTGCTGACCGATGATTATCCCGGCAGCTTGGTCTTGAACACGTGCTCGTAACCCATCTTGAAATCGGCGTCGTTCAGGAACCAGTAATACACGACATCCTTGGCCCACTTTTTCTGCGACTCGACCACGCGGGCAAAGAATGGATCCTCGGCCGACAGCTTGTTGGTGATGGCGTCCCATGCCACCAGCTGCGCCTGGAACACGGACTTGGGCGTGCGGGTCACGCTGACCTTGTCCTTGTCGATCAGCTTGCGCAGATCCTTCGGGTAGTTGTTCATCGCCGTCCAGTAATTCGACTGCGACGCCGCCTCGACCCCGTACTTCCAGATCGCCTGCAGGTCCTTCGGCATCGAGTCCCACTTCTTCTTGTTGATGATGATCTCGAAGAATTCCATCGCCTGGTGGAAGCTGCCCATTTCGTAGTTCTTGATCACGTCCTGGGCGCCGAAGCGGCTATCCGAAGTCGGGTTGTTGAACTCGAAGGCGTCGATCACGCCGCGCTCCAGCGCCGGCACGATTTCGCCGCCCGGAAGCTGCGTCACCTTGGCGCCCATTTCCTGGAACAGATCGGCCGCGAGGCCCACGGTGCGGTATTTGAGACCCTTGAGCTGGCTGGCGTCCGTGACCGGCTTCTTGAACCAGCCCAGCGGCTGGGTCGGCATCGGCATCGCGAAGAATCCGACATAGTTGAGATTGAGCTTGGTGAGCAGTTCCTGGTACATCTCCATGCCACCGCCGCGGTAGATCCACGCCAGCGTCTGGAAGGAGTCGCAGCCGTTGATCGGTCCGGAGCCGAACAGCGAGGCCACCTTGGATTTGCCGTACCAGTACACCGGCACTGTATGGCCGGCGTCGAGCACGCCCTTGCTGACCGCATCCGTCACCTCGAATGGCTTCACCACCGCGCCGCCGACCAGGTAGTCGACCTTCAGCCGGCCGCCCGACATCTCGTTGACACGGGTGACGAATTCCATCGCCATTTCATTGAAGATGTCGGTGGCGCTCCATGCGCCCTGCATCTTGATGACGATCGGCGCCTGCGCCTTGGAAATCATCGGGAACGCCAGAGTCGCCGCTCCTGCTGTTGCCGCGCTCGCGCCCTTCAAAAACTTGCGGCGCGTTGCTACCGGTTTGACCTGTTCAGTACTCATCTGGAATCCTCCTATAAATGCGTCGGCTCGATTCGCCCCAGGGACAGGGCGTTGGCATCTTGCGCAATGTTCCTGACTGCACGCGGATTCCTGGAATCATCCATACCGAATTGATCGATCGGAAGGGCAGGGCGGCGTCCGAAACGACGGGGGCACGTTTAAATCCGTACCTCTTGGTGTGTTTTGCTTGCTGCTCTTTAATACTAGTCTTCATGCGATGCTGCTGCAAGGTCATTGGTCGATTAGAATCCTGACATTGGACCCCAGCGCAGGGCTGCTTGACGTCGTGTGGTCGCGGTTTTTGTTGCGGCGCAGAAAAACCCGGGCAGGGATTGATCCGGCCGGGGACGCGGCGCCACTCGACATCGATCGTGTCGATGCGCATCAACATCCGCGACCGCAATACTGCGCTACCGCGATTTGCGCACGCTCAAGCCGGTGCGGCATGTCGCCGCGCCAGCATCTGCCGTAACACGACTGGAGACACCATCGCAATGCCGATCGTCGTGCTGACGATGCCTGGCGCGATCAACAGGATCGCCGCCAGCGCGCACAACAGACGCTCCCACATGCGCATCCTGGCGAGGAAATAATTCGACAGCGCCGCTGAAAGGAACAGGATGCCCAGTGCGCAGCCGACGAACGCAATCGCGAACTCGTACCATGAAAATCCGTTCACCATGATCAGCAGCGACGGCGCGAACACGAACACGAATGGCACCAGTGCCTTGCCCATGCCCAGACGGAAGGCAGTATTGCCGGTCTTGAACGGATCCGAACCTGCCATCCCGGCCGCAGCGTAGGCGGCGAGCGCGACCGGTGGCGTGATGTCGGCCAGCACCCCGTAGTAGAAAACGAAGAAGTGCGCGACCAGCGGCTGCACGCCGAGCAGCACCAGCGTCGGCGCTGCGACTGTCACCATGATGATGTAGTTGGCGGTGGTGGGCACCCCGCAACCCATCAGGATGCAGACAAGCCCCGTCATCGCCAGCGCCGCGATCAGCGTCAGCGTCTGCATTTCCGCCCATCCGGAAGGCAACGCGGCCAGCACTCCCGAGGCTAGCGTTTGAGCGGCGGAGGTCACGATGAACGAGAGCTTGAAGCCTACGCCCGTTAACGTGACGACGCCGATCACGATGCCGACGGTCGCTGCCGCTGCCCCCACGGCCAGTGCGTACTTGGCGCCAATTTCGAAGGCGGCGAGGATCGCTGCGCCGCCGATGCGCGACTCGCGGCGCAACGCACGGTGCACCAATGGAACGACGACGACCATCGCCAGGAACACCCACGTGCCGAGACCGCCGAACTGCCGCGTGATCAGCGCGACCAGCACCGCGTGCGAAATCAGGAGCGCCAGATACTGCAGCGCGGTCGTGCCTTGCCGCGAGGTGAACAGCCCCACCAGGATGCACGACGTGATGCCGGTGAATGCAGCCAGGTACGGCGTGTTGCCCTGGACGATGATGCCGACCAGCAGCACCAACGGGATGAGCGTCGGCCAGTTGGCGCGCAACGTCTTCGGCAGATCCGGCAGTTCCTCTTTGGTAAGGCCGCGCAGTCCCTTGTTCTTCGCCTCGAAATGCACCTGCATGAACACGCCGAAGAAGTGCATGAACGCGGGCACGATTGCGGCGATGATGATCGTTGCGTAGGGCAGGTTCAGGAACTCGATCATCAGGAACGCCGCCGCGCCCATGATCGGCGGCGTGATCTGGCCGCCCGTCGATGATGCGGCTTCGACGGCGCCGGCAAAGTGCCGCGGATAGCCCAGGCGGACCATCGCCGGAATCGTCAGCGAGCCGACTGTCACGGCGTTGGCGACCGACGAGCCTGAGAGCATCCCGAACATCGCGGACGCGAACACCGATACCTTGGCAGGACCACCGGCGTAGCGCCCCGCGATCGCCGACGCGATGTCGATGAACAGCCCGCCCAGGCCGATGGCCGTGGCCAGCACGCCGAACAGCACGAAGTGAAACACGTAGGTGGCGACTACGCCCACCGCAATCCCGTAGATGCCCTGGCTGGTCAGGTATAGGTGGTTGACGAGGCTGGGCCACGCCGATCCCGAGTGCCGAAGCAGTCCCGGGAAATGGGATCCACCCAGCGCGTAGGCCATGAAGATCAGCGCGATGATCGGCAGCGGCCACCCCATGCTGCGTCGGGTTGCCTCCAGCAGCAGCACGATAAGCACCGTGCCCATCGCGACATCCAGCGACGACGGATTGCCGACGCGGAACGCCAGATCTTCGTAGATGTAGGGTATGTACAGGACCGACAGGGCGATTGCGATCGCGCACAGCCAGTCGTACCACGGGATGCCGCCGGGTGCGGTGGCGCTGGGCCTCGGCGGATGCGTGAGCATCGACTTGCGCAGCGGGAACACGAGGAAGATGAGGCTCAGCACGAACGCAAGGTGGACGCCGCGATGCGTCGCCTCGCGCAGGAGGCCGAAGCCCGCCGTGTAGAAGTGGAAGCACGACAGGACGATCAGCAGCGAAGTGACCAGCAGCGCGGCTGAACTGCGGATCGGCCGGAAGCGCATCTCCGGATCGAACTTCTCCTCGAGCTCGCGGGTTTTGTCGATTTCGATCTGCGACATGGCCAGGCCTTGCGAATAGTCTTCAGGGCGCGCGCAAGAAAACGGGACCGGAGTTGGATTCCGGCCCCGCGCGATGGCTAGCTTGAGCTTATTGGCGGCTTACTTCAGCAGCCCGGCTTCCTTGTAGAATTTCTCGGCACCCGGGTGGAATGGAATGCCGGCACCCGCGGTCGCGCTTTCCTTCGTGATCGCCTTGCCTTTGGCGTGACCCGCGTCGAGCAGCTTGCGCGAGTTGTCGTTCCAGATGGCCTTGGTGATCGCGTAGATCAGCGCGTCGGGCTGCTTGGTCGACGTCACCCACTGCGCGCCCACGGCGATGGTCTTCACTTCGCCCACGCCCTTGTAGGTGTTGGCAGGAATCGTGTCGACCGCGAAGAAGCCGTACTGCTTGAGCATCTTGTCGACTGCGGGACCGGTGACCGGAACGAGTTCGATGCCGGCACCGGCCGCGGCGAGTTCCGAAATCGCACCGGTCGGATAGCCACCGACAAAGAAGAACGCGTCGAGTCCGCCGTCGCGCAGCTTGTCGCCCGCCTGGTTGGGCTTCATGAACTCGGCGGTGATGTCCTTCTCGGTGAGGCCGAACGCCGCGAGGATGATGCGCGCGTCAACCAGCGTGCCCGAGCCCGGTTCGTCGAGCGACACGCGCTTGCCCTTGAGGTCAGCGACGCTCTTGATGTTGGCGCCCTTGCGCGCGACCAGGTGAATCGTTTCCGGGTACAGGTTGGCGATGAGGCGCAGGTCGCCGACCTTCGGCTTGCCGTCGTACACGCCGGTGCCGGAGTAGGCCCAGTACGCGACGTCGGATTGCGTGAAGCCGGACTCGAGTTGCCCCGACTGGATGCCGTTGATGTTGGCGACCGAGCCGTTGGACGCGACGGCCGTGGCGACAAGGCCGGGCACGCCGCAGCTGCCGCCCTTGTCGCATTCGCGCGAGCCGGGTGGATTGGAAATGGCGTTGGCGATGAGGCCGCCGATCGGATAGTAGGTGCCGGCGGTGCCGCCGGTGCCGATACGGAAGAACTTCATATCCTGGGCGAGCGCGGTACCGGACGCGGCGACAGCGATGAAGGCCGCGGCGAGAAGTCGGACGGGCAGGGATAGGCGGATCATGGGAGACCTTTCGGGACGGGTAACTGCGACCGACGAGTGTCGCACAAAACGGCGTCGTATTGAATCCCGGGAGGCGTGGGGAGAAGCGCATGCCCGCCTGAGCGTGAACCATGCCGCAAAACCATCCCGCCTATTCAGGCGGCGTGATGCGTCCCGACACGCGAAATTTCCCGTCGGCATCGAAAGATCCGATGACCGCTTCGCCGGTACCGGGGCTGATCCCGGTGAACGCGGCGATGGTTGCACCATGGGTGACCAGGATCAGGTTGCTACCCGACGGGAGCGTGTGCGCCAGCGCCCGGAACTGCGCCTGCTGCTGCACCGTATTCTCGCCATGGGTGAAGAGGTTCCCCAGCATCGGGTCGGCGCGCGCTTGCCCGAAGGCAATGCGGGCGGTGTCGAGGCAACGGCACCAGGGACTGGACAGTACCTGCGCGACGGGAACGCGCTGCGCGCGAAATGCCGCCCCCAGCCGCTTGGCCTCCTCCCGTCCTGCCGCGGACAGGTTGCGTTGGGTCCTGCAATCGTCGAGCCGGAATTCGGGTGGATCGCCGGTGCCCGGATCGGTGGCGGCATGGCGGATCAGGACGATCTGGCCGCCGTCCCGGAGCAGCGCCCACATGGCGGGGTCGGCCGCGGCCGGAGTCACGGCGAGCAACAGCAGGGGAAACAGGAAGCGCCACATGGAGTCGAGCTTACACAGGCATCACGACCGGCACCATGCGTCAAAACGTGCCTCCGGCGTCATGCGCCGCATTCGATCTGCGTGCCGGATGAGTGCGACAATCGGCAACCGACGTTTCCCGACCCGGAAGGGGCCACCATGCATCGCGATGATCCCAAGACCCTGTCGCCGGCTGCCACGGGCACCCGCTACGCCGACCGCGTGATCCGCGCCCCGCGCGGTACGCAACTTTCGGCCCGCAGCTGGCTGACCGAAGCGCCTCTGCGCATGCTGATGAACAACCTCGATCCCGAGGTCGCCGAAAACCCGAAGGCACTGGTGGTTTACGGCGGCATCGGCCGCGCCGCGCGCAACTGGGAATGCTTCGACACGATCGTCGACGTGCTGCGCCGCCTCGATGATGACGAGACGCTGTTGATCCAGTCGGGCAAGCCGGTGGGCGTGTTCAAGACGCACGCCGACGCGCCCCGCGTGCTGATCGCCAATTCCAACCTCGTGCCCAAGTGGTCCACGTGGGGGCACTTCAACGAGCTCGACCGCAAGGGCCTCATGATGTACGGACAGATGACCGCCGGCTCGTGGATCTACATCGGCAGCCAGGGCATCGTGCAGGGCACCTACGAAACGTTTGCCGAAGCCGGGCGCCAACACTACGGCAACGATCTCGCCGACAAATGGATTCTCACCGCGGGGCTGGGCGGCATGGGCGGTGCCCAGCCGCTGGCGGCCACGATGGCGGGCGCGTCGATGCTGGCCATCGAATGCCAGCGTTCGCGCATCGAGATGCGCCTGGCCACGCGTTACCTTGACGAAGAAGCGCACGATCTCGATGACGCGTTGGCGCGCATTGCCCGCGCGATCGCGGCACGCAAGCCCGTGAGCGTGGGTCTGGTCGGCAATGCGGCCGAGATCCTGCCCGAACTTCTACGGCGAGGTGTAAAGCCGCACATGGTCACCGACCAGACGTCCGCGCACGACCTCATCAATGGCTACCTGCCGGCCGGATGGTCGGTGGAACAATGGCTCGACGCGCAACGCGATCCGTCGCAACATGCGGCACTCACCCATGCCGCGCAGCAGTCGATCAAGGCGCACGTGGAGGCGATGTTGGCGTTTCACGCGCTGGGCATTCCGACTTTCGACTACGGCAACAACATCCGGCAGGTGGCGTTCGATGAAGGGGTCACCAACGCCTTCGATTTCCCGGGCTTCGTGCCGGCCTACATCCGGCCGCTGTTCTGCGAAGGCAAGGGCCCGTTCCGCTGGGTGGCGCTGTCCGGCGACCCCGAGGACATCCACAAGACCGACCGCAAGGTGAAGGAGCTGTTTCCCGATGACGCGCACCTGCATCGCTGGCTGGACATGGCGAGCGAGCGCATCGCGTTCCAGGGGTTGCCGGCGCGCATCTGCTGGCTGGGCCTGGGCGACCGGCATCGCGCGGGACTCGCGTTCAACGAAATGGTCGCCAGTGGCGAATTGAAGGCGCCCATCGTGATCGGTCGCGATCACCTCGACACGGGCAGTGTGGCCAGTCCCAATCGCGAAACGGAATCGATGCTGGACGGCTCGGATGCGGTCTCGGATTGGCCGCTGCTCAACGCTTTGCTCAACACCGCTGGTGGCGCGACGTGGGTGTCGCTGCATCACGGCGGCGGCGTGGGCATGGGCTATTCGCAGCACGCCGGCGTGGTGATTGTCTGCGACGGTACCGAGGCTGCGGGCAGGCGCATCGCGCGGGTGCTGTGGAACGATCCCGGCACCGGGGTGATGCGGCATGCGGACGCGGGTTATGCGTCGGCCATTGCGGTGGCCAAGGCGCAGGGGCTGGACTTGCCGATGCTGTAGGTTCGGGCGGGCGGCATTGCCGAAGGCGCTACTTGCGCATCAGCGTGCTCTTGCCGAACAGCGATTCGATCAGGTCCACAGCCACCTCCGCAGTGCGATTACGCACGTCGAACGCGGGATTCAACTCCATCAGGTCGAGCGAGCCGAGCTGCCCGGTGTCCGCGATCATCTCCATGCACAACTGCGCTTCGCGATAGGTAGGGCCGCCGCGGACGGTGGTGCCGACTCCGGGCGCGATGTCGGGGTCGAGGAAGTCGACGTCGAAGCTGACATGCAGGTGGGTGTTGGTGTCCATCGTGCCGATGGCCAGCTGCATCGCCTCGCGCATGCCCATCTCGTCGATGTAGCGCATGTCGAAGACTTCGAGGTCGACGTCGTGGACCAACCTCTTCTCGCCCTCGTCCACGCTGCGGATGCCGATCTGGCGCACCCACTTCGGATTGATCGCGGGAACGGTGCCGCCGATTTCGATCAGCGCGCGCGGACCGATGCCGCACAGGCAGGCCACCGGCATGCCGTGGATGTTGCCGCTCGGCGTCAGGATGTTGGTGTTGAAGTCGGCATGCGCGTCGAGCCACAGGATGCGCAGGCGCTTCCCGATCTCGCGGCAATACCGCGCGACGGCGCTGATCGAACCGATGGCGAGGCTATGGTCGCCGCCCAGCAGGATCGGCAGGTGACCATCGCGCAACTCGGCATGGACGGCCGCATGCACGGATTCGTTCCATGCCACGACCTCCGGCAGGTGCCGATAGCCGTCGACCGGCGGCAGCCACGGATTGCCGGGGCCGCTGAGGTTGCCCCGGTCGACGACCGTGAGACCGTGCCCTTCGAGCGTCCTCTGGATGCCCGCCACCCGCAGCGCTTCCGGGCCCATGCCGGCGCCACGCGCGCCGGCGCCGATGTCGGTCGGTGCGCCGATCAGGCTGATGTTCTTGATCATGTCAGGGCATGCCCGCGTGTGACAACGCCGGCGACTGCCGGCGTTGAAAATGGTGCCTCTACTCGATTCGTCAGCCTAGCACATGCCGTGGCGCAGCACCGTGACGCCATGCTCCTCGCAATGCGGGCAAGTCGAACGGTCGTCCGCGATTCCAATGACGGCGGATGGCGCGACCTTTCGCTGATCCGGCCTCTTCCTTTTCAGCGCGCCGGTGGTGACAAGTCGCGGCTCCCGGCGGTCACCTGGCCGTTCCGGTCGGGATTCGTGATGGGGCCGGACACGCGCACGCGATTGCGGCAAAAAGCGGCTTCTGGGTCGACGCAGCGTGGGGGCCCCGTGGGAGTGCGACGATGTTTCGCCTTCCTTGGCACACCGTGAATTGCGCGTGGTCCACGCCAACGCGAGGTCCAAGGCTCAGGGGCGGTCGCAATCGACGTTGCCGCCTCGCGAGGATGGCCGCGCCTACCTCAGTCCGCCCGACCCGCGCATCCGCGCCCAGACCTGCCGAACGCGCCGTCCGCGGTCCTCGAGCGCGAAGGAGGCGGCAATCGCGAGCAGGCCCGAGACCAAACCCGTGAGCAGCGCCTCGCCGTACTCGAAGCCGAAACGGCCGGGATGTGACCACGTGTCGGCAACCGCCGTCAGCCCGCCTACCATCAACGCGTTGCTGTAGCGATGCGCGAAGAGTTTCCCGACCGGGGTGAACGTAAGGAGCAGCGCAAAAAGACCCGTGCCTATCCCGGTCTGTAGCGCAAGCTTCCAGTGCGCCGCGCTCACCAGATTCGCGAAGGTCGGGGCAGTCATGCAAGTCATGCAAGCGAAAGTGGGCTGCCACAGGCGCTCCAGAAAGACTCTCACTTGAAGCTTCCAATCCATCGCGCGCACCTCCAGCCTCCCGGCTGGAGAGTCGCATGCGCGCGGCAATTCTTACATTTTGCGTGCCGGGTATGGGTTGTTTCCGCTATGAAGATCCCGAACGTGGGCTCTTTTTGCAGCGATCAACCAGGGTATGCCGATCCACGGTCTCTGAACGGCCGATTCTGTTCAAAACCCCGATGTTGGAATGCGTCTGCAGGCATCGTCATTGTTCGATGCCGGGGCCGGCAGCCGAAGCCATCGACCGAGCGTTCGCCATTCCGGTCCTGGCGATCAAGCCGCATAGGCGCTGGCCGCCTCAACTGTTCGTGTGGTAAAGGAAGGGCGTTCGAAACTTCTTGCCCCACCAATTCTGGGTGTCAAATATAACCATGCCAGATTCCACCTACTTCCCTCACTGGAAGCTCCGCGACGGCGGCGTAGTCGCGCCCGACGAGCGCCTGCCAGTCGGCCAGACCATTGCGTTGGGTGTCCAGCACGTCGTGGCGATGTTCGGCGCCACCGTGCTCGCGCCGCTGCTCATGGGGTTCGACCCCAACGTGGCGATCTTCTTCTCCGGGATCGGCACGCTGATCTTCTTCGTGGCGGTGGGCGGGCGCGTGCCGAGCTACCTGGGCTCGTCGTTTTCGTTCATCGCCGTGGTGATCGCGGCCACCGCCTATGCGGGCAGCGGGCCTAACGCAAACATAGGCGCGGCGCTCACCGGCATCATCGCTGCCGGGATCGTGTACTCGATCATTGGCCTGGTTGTCATGAAAGTGGGCTATGCGTGGATCGAGCGATTGATGCCGCCCGTGGTGACCGGCGCGGTGGTGGCGGTCATCGGCCTCAATCTCGCGCCCATCGCGGTCAAGAGCATTTCCGGCAGCACGTTCGACACCTGGATTGGCATCGCCACCGTGGTCGCGACAGGATTGGTCGCCGTGCGCGCACCCGGGCTCGCGCGACGGCTGCCGATCCTCGTGGGCGCGATTGCGGGTTATCTTTTGTACGTATTGCTCGCCAATGGCCTCGGGCTTGGCAAGCCCATCGCGTTCGCCGCCGTGGCCGCGGCGCCCTGGCTCGGCATGCCGCGCTTCGTGGCACCCCAGTGGAGCCTCGAGGCAATCACGCTCATCGCACCGGTGGCCATCGTGCTCGTCGCCGAAAATCTGGGGCACGTGAAGGCCGTGGCCGCGATGACGGGTGAGAACCTCGACCGCTATCTTGGCCGCGCGTTCCTGGGCGACGGCATTGCAACCATTGTTTCCGGCGCCGGCGGCGGCACGGGGGTGACCACGTACGCAGAGAATATTGGCGTCATGGCGGTCACCAAGATCTATTCCACGCTCGTGTTCGTAGTGGCAGCGGTCACCGCGATCGTGCTGGGCTTCTCACCGAAGTTCGGCGCGCTGATTGCCACCATCCCCGGTCCCGTGCTGGGCGGCCTCGCTATCGTAGTTTTTGGCCTCATCACCGCGACCGGCGCCCGCATCTGGATCGTCAACAACGTGGACTTCGGGCGCGCGCGCAATCTCGTTACCGCGGCCGCGACCCTCACGATCGGCGCGGGTGACCTTTCGCTGCGTGTCGCTGGCTTCACGCTAGGCGGCATCGGCACCGCCACTTTCGGCGCCATCCTTCTCTATCAACTCTGGCGTGAATCACCGGACGCTCAATGAGTGGACGCGTATCCCCTCGTTGCGACCGCAGTCATCGTCCGTGTTCGCCGCCGGTGTTTCGGCGCTGTGCATGCGCGGCGGAAACGCGCAGCATTTTGGAGTCGTGGAATACGCGGGGGCTCCATCGATTCGGGCGAACTAGGGTATAGCACTCGACGCCGTTGGCTTGTGTTCGGACATGGCCGCCCGTGGCTTCGCCCTGTACAGCGAGGCGCCGGCCGACTTGCGATGCGTCGTGGTGCGCCGATGGAGCCGAAATGCGCTTACGGTCGACGGCAACTTCTGCTTCGGGTCGATAGTTCAGGTTCGTTCCCCGGTCACGAACGGCTGCTTACCGCATTCCGTTCATCGAACTGGCGTCGGCCAAATGGTGCTATCGGCCATCTCCAGTCGGTCGCGGGCGACTGCTTGTGAGATGTCTATGGTTTCTCAAACGGCAGCGCTTGGCACCCACGACGACCGCAGCTGGTCAATGAACCATCGGCCCGCTGGCCCGGGCGGCTCCGAAGCTTGGTGATACGCGGACATCCCCAACATGAAGCCTGTGCGCGGCATGTCGTCCACATCCAGAACCACCAGCGTGCCGTTCGCGATGTCTTTCTCAACCATGTGCAGGGGCATGCCACCCCAACCCACGCAGTCCATGAGAAAGGCGTACTTGGTCGACAGGTCGGCGAGGCGCCAAGTCGATGGGGATACCACTCCGTAGTCCCGACCGGCCATGAGGTCGGACCTGTCGGTGAGCACGAGTTGGACGTGCTTCGACAGCTCGCGCCTCGGTATTCGCTGCCCGAAGCTCGCAAGCGGATGACCCGCGGCCGCGACCGAGACGAGCGGTACTTCGCCCAGTCGCTCGCTGACCAGTGACGGAAATGTGATAGGCAGCGTCGAAAGAATGCCCAGGCTGCATCGCCCATCCAAGACCGGTTGGTAGGCCGCCCCGAGGCCCTCCACGAACAATCGCAGCGGTGTCAGCGGAAATTGGCTCGCGAATGCCTTTGCGGCGGCGCTCACGAGCGCAGTCGGAAAGAACACGTCGACCACCACCGAGAGCTCGGTCTCCAGGCCCGACGCCATGAGCTTGGCTCGGGCCTTCAGCGTGTCCACCCCGGACACGATGTTCCGGGCGTCCGCAAGCAGCAGCACGCCCTCTGCCGTGAGCTTCGGGAACCGACCCGTGCGGTCGAAGAGCACGACGCCGATTTGGTCTTCCAACCCGCCGACCCAGCCGCTCACCGCCGACTGGACGCGATTGAGCTTGCGGGCAGCCGCCGAAAAGCTCCCTTCGTCCACGGCGGCAATGAAGGTTCGGAGTTGGTCGAGGGAGACGCCATCAAGCATTGGAGGTTCCTTCCATCTCTAAAACAGATGGTTTACATCTCAATATACCGTCTTCTCAGATTCTACGCCGGTCTCCATCATTCATACCCATGCAGCCATCGATGTGAAGGATATGAATTGACAACGACCCATCTCAATTCGAGTGCCCCTGGCAAAGCCAGCCGATGGGCCGACACCTCGATGGTCGCCGACGACGTGCAGGTCAAGTTCAAGTTCGCGCTGACCGGCGTCGGCAAGTTCTGAATCGTCCCGCTCACCCGTTCCTGCTCACTTTTCCTCGTTCCCCTCAACCCATCCTTTCAGGAGTTCTCATCATGCGCAAGACCCTCATCGCCGCCGCCCTGGCCGCTACCGCCCTCGTCGCCACCGCTCACGCGGAGGTCGCCACCTACAGCATCGACCCGACGCACACCTTCGTGACCTTCGAGGTCACCCACTTCGGAACGTCGACCAACCGCGGTCGCTTCGACAAGAAGGAAGGCACCGTGCAGCTCGACAAGGCGGGCAAGACCGGCACGGTCGAACTGACGCTCGACACCAGCTCCATCGAAACCGGCACGGCCGCGTTCGACAAGCACCTGCAGAGCGACAGTTTCTTCAACGCCGCCATCTTCCCGACGGCGAAGTTCGTCGCCAACAACTTCAGCTTTAGCGGTGACAAGGTCAACGAGGTGACGGGTCAGCTGACCATGCTGGGCAAGACCGTCCCGGTCGTGCTCAAGGCCACCAACTTCAATTGCTACGTCAACCCGATGCTCAAGCGCGAGGTCTGCGGCGGCGACTTCGAAACCACGATTCAGCGCAGCCAATGGGGCATGGGCTGGGGCATCAACGTCGGCATCCCCGACACCGTGAAGCTGGCGGTGCAGGTCGAGGCCGTCAAGCAGTAAGCCGTCCTTCGTTCAACTCTCAACCATTTCGAGGTTCATCATGCAAATTCTCCATCTCGATTCCAGCGCCTTGGGCGCCATGTCCGTCAGCCGTCAGCTGACCGCGCAAATCGTTGCACGCCACCAGGCGCTGCACCCGGACGCCAAGGTCATTTACCGCGACTTGGCCGCCGACCCGGCGCTGCACCTCACAGGCGCCCACATGGCTGCGCGCATGGGCGCCACCAGCGACGACGCGACGCTCAACGACGACCTGGTCAAGGGCAACGCCTACATGGACGAGCTCTTCGCGGCCGACGTCCTGGTCATCGGCGCACCCATGTACAACCTGTCGATTCCCACGCCGCTGAAGGCCTGGATTGACCGCGTCGCCGTGGCCGGCAAGACCTTCCGCTACACCGCCACTGGACCCGAGGGGCTGCTCAAGGGCAAGAAGGCCTTCATCGCATCCGCGCGTGGCGGCGTGTATTCGGCCGGCAGCCCGGCTGCGGCGCTCGAACACCAGGAGAGCTACCTCATCGGCCTGCTGGCCTTCCTGGGCGTGACCGACGTTCAGGTCGTGCGTGCCGAAGGCATCGCGTTCGGCCCGGAAGCCAAGGAAGCCGCCATCGCGCATGCCCTTGAAGACATCGCGGCCATCGCGGCCTGACCGATCGGCGCGAGCGTCTCAGCAAGCCTGACACCCGTGACTGTGGGAGAACGCAATGAAGTCGAACCGGATTGAGGACGCCCTGGCTGCCCTTGTGCAGGGTCGAATGGTCGTCGTCGTCGATGACGAAGACCGCGAGGACGAGGGCGACTTGATTCTGGCCGCCGAGCACGCCACACCCGAGCGGCTTGCGTTCATGGTTCGACACAGCAGTGGCGTGATTTGCGTGGGCTTGCCCGGCGAGCGGCTTGACACGCTGAACCTCCCGCTCATGGTCGCGCGCAACTCCGAGTCCCAGGCCACGGCATACACCGTGACGGTCGACTACCGCCACGGCACCACGACAGGCATCTCGGCTGCCGACCGCGCTGCGACTATTCGTGCGCTGGTCGACCCCGTTGCCCGCGCGAGCGACTTCAATCGACCGGGCCATGTGTTCCCGTTGCGAGCTGCCCCTGGCGGCGTCCGGACCCGGGCGGGTTATACGGAGGCTGCTGTCGACCTGACTCGTCTGGCAGGGCTTCGCTCTGGCGGTGCCCTTGTAGAAATCGTCAACGACGACGGCACGATGGCAAGGCGGCCTCAGTTGCAGGACTTCGCTCGCACGCACGGACTTCCCATCATCACCATCAAGGACCTCGTTGCCTATCGACGCCGCACCGAACGACTGGTCGAGCGAGTGTCCAGCGCCCGCATGCCGACTCCGTTCGGGGTGTTCAAGCTCGTCGGGTATCGCGAACTGCAAACCGGCAAGGAACAGCTGGCTCTTGTGATGGGGGACGTCAGTGGCGACCAGGCTCCGCTTGTGCGTGTTCACTCGGAGTGCCTGACAAGTGAGGTCTTCGGTTCCCTTCGCTGCGATTGCAAGACTCAGTTGGATACGGCCATGCAGCGAGTCGCAAAGGAAGGCCACGGTGTTATCGTCTACCTGCGCGGCCACGAGGGCCGTGGCATTGGATTGCTGCTAAAGCTGCGAACCTACGAGCTTCAAGACCAAGGCGCCGACACCATCGAGGCCAATGTGCGCCTGGGCCTTCCGGTGGATGGCCGCGACTATGCGGTCGGCGCACAAATCCTTCGCGACCTCGGTATCTCGAGGATGCGTCTGATGACGAACAACCAGCGCAAGTACGACGGCATCGCCGACTTCGGTCTGCAAATCCTGGAGCGGGTGCCGCTCACGTCGACGCCCCACGCCGAGAACGAGGCGTACTTGCGAACCAAGCAGCTGCTCATGGGCCACACGCTCGGACTTGCCATGCAGCAGTAGCGAATGCGCCAGCACGACGTACGCCCGGCCGCGTCGTGTCTGACCCTCCCGAAGCTGGTTTCCGCAGCTTCGTGACTGACTGGTCGGCGAATCACACCTCTCAACCCATCTCTATCTCTAAGGAATTCACCATGACTTACTCCATCATCGGCTCCGGCAACTTCGGCACAGCCCTGGCTCGTCAATTCGCCCGCAGCAGCATTACCGTTGGCATCGCCAACACGCGCGGGCCCGATTCCATCGCGCCGCTTGCCAAGGAACTCGGCGACAAGGTCGTTCCGCTGACACTGGAAGAAGCGCTCAAGGCCGAGGTTGTCATCCTCGCCGTGCCGTTCCGCGCCCACACCACCGTCGCTCGTGCGCTCTCGAGCTGGGCGGGCAAGGTCGTCGTCGACGCGATGAACACGTACGGCGTCTCGCCGGAGGAACTCGCGGGACGTGCCTCTACGGACGTGGTTGCCTCGGCCTTTCCGGGTGCCAAGGTTGTCAAGACGCTGAATCAGCTGCCGGCGAAGCTGCTGGCGCAAGACCCCGCTGCCAACGGTGGGCGCCGCGTCATGTTCGTGTCGAGCAATGACGAGGAAGCGCAGGCTTCGATGGCCAAGCTCGTGGGCGACCTGGGCTTCGCTCCGGTCGTGCTCGGCAAGGTCAATGAAGGGGGACTGCTGATTGGCATGGGCGGCCCGCTGATTCTTCAGAACCTCATCAAGCAAGGCTGAACACGCAGCCCGTGCGGCAAGCACGTCTCTGAACTGGATATACCGAAATGAACTACTCCATCATCGGCTCAGGCCATGCCGGAAAGGCTCTTGCGCAGAGGTTCGCGCGCAGTGGCGTCCCAGTGACCATTGCCAACACGCGTGGCCCTGAGTCCCTCGCTGCGCTCGCGCTGGAACTGGGCCCGGATGTCCTCGCGGGATCGCTACATGACGCCTTGGCTGCGGACCTCATCATCCTGGCCGTGCCTTTCGCGGCACATCAGGAAGTGGCTCGAACCGTCGCGGACTGGCGTGGAAAGATTGTCATTGACGCCATGAACTTTCGCGAGCCCAGCCTGGCGCCGCTTGGTGGACTCCAGTCCAGCGACTTCGTGGCTCGCTCGTTGCCCGGTGCGAAGGTCGTCAAGACCTTCAATCAGCTGCCCGCGGCTTTGCTGGCAAGCGACCCTCACGAGAGTGGAGGCAGGCGCGTGATGTTCGTCGCGGGAAACCACGACGACGCGAACTCCGAGGTGGCGTCCTTGGTGGGCTCACTGGGGTTTGCCGCCATCACCCTCGGCCGGGTTGACGAGGGCGGGAACCTGTTGCGATTCCGTGGGCCGCTGGTTCTGCACAACTTCATCAAGCTCGGCAACTGAGCGCGCTTTACCAGGCCTCTGAAGACACACCATGACCAGCTCCATCATCAACGTCGCTCGACTCGGGACGCCCTGGGAGACCATCGACCCGTTCCTCGTCTGCGCGCATCACCTTGACCACTACCCACCGGGAAACGCCAGCTTAGGCCCCGACGTACCTCTGTTCAGCGACGCACCCAACGGGAAAGATTGGCGGATGTACTTCGGGCAGACCGTCCCTGGCTTCCCTGCCCACCCGCACCGCGGCTTCGAGACCATCACCATCGTTCGCCAAGGCGTGGTCGACCACTCGGACTCGATGGGCGCGAGCGCCCGATACGGCGCGGGCGACGTGCAGTGGCTGACCGCGGGGAGTGGCGTTGTTCACGCCGAGATGTTTCCTTTGCTGGACCCCGTCAAGCCGAACACCTTGGAGCTGTTCCAGGTATGGCTCAACCTTCCTGCCCGCAACAAGATGGTCGCGCCGAACTTCACGATGTTCTGGGCGAAGGACATTCCGCGGCATGTTGTGGCGAGCGCTAGCGGTGACACCGAGGTGACCTGCATTGCCGGTACGCCGCATGGCATTGACGGGAAGACTCCCCCGCCTCCGCCCGCAGGGTCTTGGGGCGCTGACCCGGACTCGGACTTGGCCATCTGGACGGTCAAGATGGCGCCCGGTGCAAAGTGGCGACTGCCACCCGCGGCAGGCAAGGGGACGCGAAGGCAACTGTTCTTCTTCAGCGGTTCGACCTTGACCATCGACGGCGCGAGCGTCGGTGCGGGGTACGCCATTGAAGTCGACTGCTCGACTGCAGTCGAACTGGCCAACGGCTCAACGGAAGCCGAGATTCTGTTGATGCAAGGCCGGCCGCTGGCGGAGCCCATCGTTCAGCACGGGCCCTTTGTGATGAATTCGCTCGACGAGATTCGCCAAGCTTATGCCGACTACCGAGAGACCCGGTTCGGGCGCTGGGCGTGGCCTACGAACGACCCCGACCACGGGTCGGTGAAGGGGCGATTCGCCACTTTCGGACGCGGAACTTGAGCAGCCACTTGGCATGGGCGTGCACCTGTCTCAGCTGCGACCCGCCGAACCGACCGACCGGCGGCGATCACCTTCGTTAGCATCGCATGAGTCCTCTGTCTTGGTCCCGAGAGTGTCCGGTACAAAGATTCGATCAAGCTGCTGCCTCGCGCTGGTAGGTCATCTCTACGTGAATGCGATACGCGCTCCCCAACGGCAGCTTTACGGACGTCAAATCGTGGGCACGATTGTCGGTTCAGGGTCGGAAGCAGGAATTCGAGCGAGTCCGCCTTTGTCCCGAGACGCGTTCGCAACAGCCCATGTCGGCTAGGCCACAAAGTGTCGCTGGATTTCGACGACCTGCGTTCAGCGGATCCAACCTTTTCGGGCGGAAAGATTCGCGAACCAGATCGAGAATGCGCAGACTGCGGCGATGAACAGTGGAAACGGCAGCACCTGGCCCAAACCCTTGTGGGCGATCAGATCAGTGGCCGCAAAGGCATATCCAAACATCACGATGATCGCGACAAGCGAAATCCAGAAGAAGACTGCCGCGCGCCTGCTCCGCATTAGGAGCGCCACGCTACCGATCAATCCGCCGAAGGTCGCGACAACGTAGACCCAGTTGTACCAGGCCGGCAGGGCGGCATAGTATTTGAGCGACCAATCGTCGACCGGCCCCATCGCCGCCGCGCCGAGCTTGAATTGCATGACACACGCGTAGCAACCCATCGCGCCCCAGAGCAGCAGCAGAACTGAGACGATCCAGAACCAAGCGGGCACTTTGTTTTCGGCCATCATCGATCCCTCTTTGTATGATTTAAAAGCGTAATGTTAGCGAACCCCGTACCGGACTCCAACGCATGGTTATCCATCTCGTCGACGGCACCTACGAGCTCTTCCGGCACTTCTACGGCCTTCGGCGCTTCACGAAAGGCGAAGACCGCCCTTACGGCGGAGTAGTTGGCGTACTGCAGACAGTCGTTCAGATGCTGGAGAAGGGCGCGACACACATCGGGGTGGCCACCGATCACGTCATCGAATCGTTTCGCAACGAACTCTGGCCCGGTTACAAGACTGGCGAGGGAATCGATCCGGCTTTGTGGGCGCAGTTCCATCCGCTCGAGGAGGCGTTGGGTGCCATGGGTGTGGTGGTTTGGCCGATGGTCGAGTTGGAGGCGGATGATGCACTGGCGTCGGCCGCGAACATTGCGGCTCGATCGCGACGCGTGGACATGGTCTGTATCTGGACGGTCGACAAGGATCTCGCCCAATGTGTGCGAGGCGACCGTGTCGTGCAAATGGATCGGAGGGCCAACAAGATGCTGGACGCCGATGCCGTGCGGGCGAAATATGGCGTAGTGCCTGAATTGATCCCCGACTACCTGGCGCTGGTCGGCGATGCGGCCGACGGATATCCGGGCATTTCAGGTATTGGCGCGGTTACCGCGGCCCGCATGCTCAATGAGTATGGGCCGATCGAGGCGTTTCCGGAAAACGCGCTGGGCGCTCAGCGGAAGCAGGCATTGTTGTTCAAGAAGCTCGCGACGCTTGATGCCGGTGCCAAGCTCTTCCGCAAAGTTGATGACCTGCGCTGGAGAGGACCCACGGCCGCGTTCGCAGCGTCGGCCAACCGCATGGCAGTGCCGCGCCTTCTGGGGCGCTGCCTGGAGATGCAGAAGTCCCTGCAGGAATGACCTCCGTGTGCGATTGCCGACGCGCACCGACCGCCGACCGCTCCTGGCCTATTTTGTTGAAAAACCCGTGAACTGTCGATGATTGAGCGCGTCTGAGGAATCAGCTCGGCGACGACGGGGGAACATCGACATGATGGGCGAACAGGGCGGCAATCAAGAGCGATTGTTTTATTCGTTCAACCTTGAAGATCACGTTCCTGCTGATCATCTGCTGCGCGGGGTGGATCACTTTCTTGATCTGAGCGAGCTGCGTCAGCATCTCGCCACCTACTACAGCAGCACCGGTCGGCCGTCGATTGCCCCCGAACTGATGATCCGGATGCTGATCATTGGCTACTGCTTCGGCATCCGGTCCGAGCGCCGCCTCTGCGAAGAGGTCCATCTGAATCTTGCCTACCGCTGGTTCTGTCGCCTGGGATTGGAAGACACGATTCCGGATCACTCGACCTTCTCCAAGAATCGCCACGGTCGCTTCCGGGAGAGCGATACGTTTCGGCATGTCTTCGAGAGTATGCTGCGCCGCTGCATGACCGAGGGCATGGTCGGGGGAGAAGGCTTCGCCATCGATGCAAGCGTCGTCCGAGCAGATGCCAATCGTGCCCGCGGTGTACCTGGCGCAGAGGCCATGAACTGGAAGAGTGGCGACGGCGCGAGCCGAGCGGTTCGCGAATACGTGGCTGGACTGGAAGCGGCCAATCCAACGGATACACCACCGAAATCGGTATCACTGACGGACCCTGCCGCGCGCTACACGGCGGCGCCGGGCGGGCCGGCGTTCTATGCCTACTCCACCAACTATCTGGTAGATGTCGACGCCGGCATCATTGTGGATGTTGAGGCGACACCCGCCGTGCGCACCGATGAAGTGAATGCGACCCGCGCAATGATTGACTACGGGGGCTTAGCGGCGCCAAAGACGAATTCCTGCTGGCAGCCACCGCGCAAAATCTGCGACGAATGGCGAAGTGGCTTGCGCCGAGAACGACGAAAGAGGAACTAGCACCCGTTTAAGGGCGAGTCGGGCAACAACCTCGATCCAAAGCCACAGAATATTCGGCAAGGACCACCGGAATCGAACAATGCCGGTGCCTACAAACTCGTTCCAACGTCGCGTTTTTCAACAGAATCGGCCAGAAGGAGTCGGCCAGAGTCACTGCCTTAGTTCCTCTGCCGCAGTCATCATGTATCAGGCTGCCCCTTATTCGCCTGTTGCAATCAGCCGGCTTTGACACCATGGGGATACCGATGCCATTCGAATGATGCGCGAGCTGAGGCAAACCGCAATTGCAGTGAATACTCCTGTCTGAACGAAACCGATCGGGCTCATCGGGTCGATGGCGTATCAGCGGGCCTGTGCAGTCACGTCGTCGGTCTGCATTCCCGTCGGCATCGGGATGTGGAGAATCGACCTGCCTGTAAGGTCGACCTTGCGCAGGTCGACCTTGCGGATGGCCATGTTGCCGTAGGTTCGAAAGTACAGCAGCCGGTTGGTCACGTCGTGGACCGTGGCCCACTGCGTCATTTCGTAGGCAAGTTTCGGTGCCGCGCCGTTCTTTCCCGGAATCTTTTGCGCCACGGCCCCGACCGGGATGTCGACGGCGTTGAGGATGTGGAAGGCGACGTTCGCGCCCTCGGCAGCGGTGGTCGCGGGCGCGGAGGACCAGGCAAGCGCGGTGGCCCGAACGTAGCGCGCGGGCGGCGTGTAGTCGCCAGGGATGCCGATTAGGCCCGAGCCTTGACCTATCTGCGTGATCTCGACGGTGCCGAGTTTCAGCGGCTCGACATTCTGGTTGGTAAGGTTCACGTAGTTGCGCAAGTTGGTCTGGTGCCATTCAAAGTTCGGCGAATTGGTGAGCACGCCGATCGGATTGTCGTGGATCCGCAGATTGCCGCCCACGTACTCGACCACGATGGCGCCGCCCTGTGCGTCAAAGATCGCCCAGTGCAGGGGCTGTGCGCCGGCCGGCGGCAAGACCAGGTCGTAGACGACGATCCTCGACAGCGCCACGCGGACTTCGTCGACGGTCGCGAACCGGCTCAGCAGCCAGTTGGAGAGCTCCAGGTTTGACACTGCCTCCGTGCCGCCTTGGGCCGGGAATGGTTGGTACTGCACGAATTCCGGAATGTAGAGGGTACCCACCGACAGGCCGGCTTCGTTCATGCCGTCGGTCGATATGTCGACGCCGAGCGTATTCATCCCGGCAAATCCGTACTTCGCGGCCCAGGTCGTCCCGGGTTTGCCGTCGGGCTTCGTCGCCGACAGCGTGAGCCCGCGCGGCACCACCATCACTTGACTATCGAGCGGCATCCCGAGTTCCATCGAGCGGCCGACGAGAATGGCGCCGTCGACCGACCTGATGCGAAACGTCGTGCATGCCTGCACGTCCGGCGGCACGAGCGTGGCAAAGGCGAAGGTCGCCGCAGCGACTATGGCGATGGTTCGGGACATGGCGTTTCCTTCAGCAGCTGACTGCTGCCTTGATTGGGGGCCCCGGCCGCCGATGCGGGTCGGGTAGTTGCCGGGTTCGCCGCATCGACGATAGTGCCGCCGACGAGGTGCCGAGTGCTCATTTCATGCCGCCGTGGAGGGAGAGGCTGACGGTAACGAACAGCGTGTATCCCTCGACTCGGTGGTCGGCCCAAAATTCCTTGTAGCCCCGCATATTGACGTAGGCGGGTCGTCCGTCGACCTTGAACAGATAGCCAAGTTCCGGTCCGACCGAGGCCACGCGCGACTTGACCTGAGCCCGACAGAAACTGTGTCGCCGGTCTGAATCGGCTCCGTCGCGCCGGCGCTGCCGTTGTAGTAATAGGGCAGGAACGCGATGGACCATCCGGGTGTGGGCGGAACCGCCGCCAGGCTGGCGAACTGCCCCGAAAACCAGAAGGGCACGCCGCCCTGGTCCGCGAGTGTGTTTCCATTGCAAAGCAGGAGGACTGCCGCAACGATTGCTCCGACAAGAGACTTGCGCCGGGTGTCGTTCGAGGTCATTCCGGAAACACGAACGTCATCGTTGCCCGGGAGCCCCATCCCGAGGGTCCGTCGGGCGTGCTGGTCAGGTAGTACCGGGCGCCGACCGCTAGCGACACCGGCATCTTGCCGAAGTACACGAGCTTGGACACGATGGCATTCATCGGGTTGGAGGAGCGTCGCGTGTCCCAGTTAAACGTCGACTCGGTGTCGAGCGTAAAGGTCCAAGCGTCCTTGGTGACGTAGCTTACGAACGGCTGCCAGTAAGTGTTGTTGGCGGTTCCGGCCTCGGCCGAACCACCGACGTTCCAGGACTGATATCCAAGCATTCCGATCGTCCATGAACCGGGCCTGACCATGCCAACGAAGCTCGCGCCGGCGCCCCACTGCGCGGTGCCGTAGCGATTGCCCGAGAGCGAAGGGGTGGACAGGTACGGGCCGACACCCCAAACCGTACGCGAGGCGTCAGCAGGCGAGAAGAACGTTTCGATTGCGATCGGTCCGACACCCGTGCCGCTCAGACCGTCGATGTTCGTCTGCCACTCGGTCGTAACGATTGGCCGGGCGATCAGGTTCCACTCGCTGTTCACCGAGACCGGCATCACCGGCTGGAACTTCATCGACACCATGTGGCCGTGGTGGCCTGCCCCGATGTTCTGGTCGTAGTTGAACTGGAACGGCACGGACACGAGCTTGGCGACGGGATTGGCAAGCTGGGCGGCAATGTCGTCGGCGTCGGCCTTCGGGCCGTCTGCCTGAGACGCGGTGGCGTGGGCCGCAACACCGTCGGCAGCGCCTGGCGAACTGGTTAGGACGATCAGCAGGGCGGCAAGCGGTGCGTCGAGACAAGGGCGAACGAAGGCTGGCGCTTTGCGCCCAGACGAGGGCTTGATCATGGTTGTCCGCATTTTAGGAATCGCGGTAACGCGTAGCGGCTCCAGCGATACCGTTGCTGTCGACCGATGGGTCGAAACACCGAGGCCGAGTTATTGCCTGTCCAGCACGCTTGGAACAAAACCTCGAGGTTGTCCCGCGACAAGACAGGAGACCCGATGCCTAGTCGGACCCATTGCGCGCTTGCGTCGTTGAAGGAGGCGTGTACATGTGGGCACATTGCGCCATTGCGGCGTTGCCCGATATCCGCAACAGTACCTATCGGTCTCGGCGATCCAGGGCGCGCTGCCCGTGATCCCGGTGGACGCACGTGCGGCCGAGGTCCGGGCGATCAATGTGAGATGAACCGGATTGGAAGGAAGGGCGGCTTTCTTGAGTTTCGACGACTGCTTCAGAACAACCTGACAGGCGATTCAGGGTCGATAGTTCGCGTTCCCGCAACTCCGGCGAAAGGCTCCTTAGGTCCATTCCGGACGCTCGCGCAAGCCAATTCAGAGGCCTCGCACGACGCAGCTGGTCCTCGGCCGCGACGTTCGCACGTGTCGCCTGATGCGACGCCCATGCAGAAGCAGGCGCCCTTGGCTTGCGGTCAGGTTTTGACCTTGGTGACAGCGCGGTATAGCTGCGCTGGCCGAAAAGCTCCAGTACGCATTTCACCGGACACCCGCTCCAACAGGGGCCGTTCGTCGAGGCGCCGGCGAAAGCTCGACTTGTCCAGACGCCGGCCGAGGATCGCTTCGCAATCCGCCTGCAACTCGCCAAGTGTGAATCGGTCCGGCAGGAAGCCGAACGGCAGGTCCAGCCTGTCGATCTCCTCGCGCGTGACGTCGACCGCAGTGCGGATGAGGTCGGCGTGATCGAACGCCAAGTTTTTGTCAGCGGCTGCGGCGTCCGCCGCCACCCACTTGAGTTCTGCAAGTCGCTTCCCCGGAATCGGCGCCAAAGCAGCCAAGGGCACCAGGCCCCGATAGGCGATGGACAGGGACCATGGCGCGCGCGGATCGCGCCGCGGCCCCCCGGTGGCGCGAAGTTGGCGCAGGAAGGGAACGGGCACGAGAAGCCGCTCCATTGCCACGCGCTGCGCGGCGTCCTCCAGGTCCCGATCCAGGTCGATCCGAAGAACCCCACCCGGTAAGGCCCACTTGCCCTGGTACGGCGGATCGGTTCGCCGTCCGAGCAGTACCACGAGGCGCCCGTCGTCTACGGACAGCACCGCGAGCTCGAGCCGCGTAAAGGGCATTGCATACCGCTTGGCCGGGCCCGACGAAGATAGATTCGAATTGGACACAGTCATGATAGTTGCACTATGCAACGAAGTTGTCTATACTTCGTTGTATGGTGCTACTAACAGACAAACAGAATCCACGAACCACGACATGGTTGGTGACATTCCCGGACCGGCCGGCAAGCCAGTCGGCCTGCTCGGGAACCCCACATGTATCACTACCAAGAAGGAACACAGTGAAACCACTCGAAAAAGCCATCGCCATCGCCATTGACGCCCACGCCGGGCAGACCGACAAAGCCGGCGCTCCTTACGTCCTTCATCCACTACGGATAATGCTGCGGATGGAAACCGACGACGAAATGATGGCGGCTGTCCTGCACGATGTGGTGGAAGACGCAGACGATTGGACGCTTGATCGGCTGTTGGTCGAGGGCATCCCATCCGACGTCGTAGAAGCCGTGAAATTCCTCACCAAGCGACCCGAGGAAGAGAACGACTACCCGGCCTTCATTGCGCGTGCAAGCAGGAACCCGATTGCCCGCCGCGTCAAGCTCGCGGACCTGGAAGACAACATGGACCTGGGCCGCATTGCCCACCCCGTCGAGAAGGACTTCGTGCGGGTCGAAAAATATCGACGGGCGCATGCTTACCTCGCGGGCGCCGGTGATCCGCTTTCGACTCCCTCGGCTTCCTCAGAGGACGCTTCGCGGCGGCCCGTGCCGATCGGGGCGTTCCAGGACGGGCGGGTCGCGTCGACCCAGGAGGTGGCTGCCAAGCTGAACGCCGACGCGCTCGATGGCGACAGGCCGCCGGCGCTGCCGTCCGGTATCCAACCGGATAGGTCTGAACCTGTCCAGCTCGACCCCGTCCTCGTGGCGGCAAAGAAAATGGTGGCGGCCATCAACGGCGAGGGGCCGAAGTGCGAGCCGATCACGGTATGCAAGCGAGCCGACGGCAAATATGAAGTGCTCGATGGCCACGACACGTTGCAGGCGGCCAGGCTCGCCGGCTGGACCAAGGTGGCCATCCAAGTCGTCGAGAGAAACTGATGAACTACGACGTCGTCGGTGACATGCCCCTGCCCGCCATGCATGCCGGTGGTTCGGACGTCCGCCAAATGTCACCGGCTACAGGTGGCGGGCCGAATTTGGCGGCATGGACAACTCCGACGCCAGGCGCCTGCGGGAACTCGAGGCCGAGAACGGCAAGTTGAAGTTGCTGCTGGCCGAGGCGCACCTGGACATCCAAGCGTTGGACGGGGTGCTCGGGCCAAAGCGCTGAATTCGCCGGAGAGGTGCCGGGTGATCGGGCAGATGATCGAGCACTTTCATCTGTCGCACCGTCGGGCCTGCCATCTGGTGGGGCTACGCCGGGATAGCTGTCGGCACCCGCCGATCATCGACGGGCCGACGGCGACGTTGCGCGAGGCCATCGTCGCGGTGGCCCATGTGCGGCGCCGGTTTGGCTATCGACGTGTTCACGACCTGCTGCGGCCGACCTATCAGGCTTGTATTCTTGATCATGTTCAGCCTGGCAATGCCCGCGAAGCTGCATAAATGCGCGAATGCCCTATCGCTACGCGCGTGGCAATGTCGGTAGGCTGATCGGTAACGCGAGGCGACCTTGCGCGGCGGCGGCCAGCCCGCGCTTTGCCGTCGCCTCGTCCCGGCTCCCGGTGCGGTCAAGGATTGCCGCCCACTCGTTCAGCGCCGCGACGTTGTCCGGGTCCATGGCAATCAACCTGGTGTAGGCCGAGAGCGCGGCCGCGGTTTGACCCGAATTGGCCAGCGCCCGCGCGCGCCAGTAATGTCCCTCCGGACTCAAGGGCTCGCGTTCCAAGTGCCGCTCAAGAAAGGTCAATGCCTCCACTGGACGACCCATCTTGACGAGCACGCGTCCCTGGCCGAGATTTGCGCCGAGATCTGACGTCAGGTCGCCCTGAATGCTTGCGAAGGCGGCGAGGGCCGCAGCCAGTTCGCCGCGTGTCTCCGCATTGATAGCGACGACCTTCCGGGTGGTGATGTCATTGGAAAAGTCGCGCTGCAGGAGCGTCCGGATCTCGCCGACGTGCGCGGCGTCGCCAAGATCGGCGTAGGCGTCGACAAGAAAGCCCTGGGCGTGGACGAAGTCTTCGGTGTGCAGCGGCACCCAGTTCTCGAGCAATGCGACGGCTTCGGCGGGCCGATGGAGCTGCCGCAGGAAATACGCGGCCATGTAGCGCGACTTGGCCGACGTTCCCGTATGCAGCGAGCGGATGCAAAGCGTCAACGCGTCGCCATTGCGGCCTAACATGCCGAGCATCAACGCCGTGTGCGACAACATGCCCGGCCGCGGCTCCGGCCGGTCCGATTGCACGATCATGGTCACGAGCGCATTCGCCTCGTCGATGCGACCCGAGGCGATCGCGGCTGCCGCTGCAAAGGAGTTGTACAGGGTCCAGTCCGGGTGTTCTCGCCCGAGCTGCCGCCAAAGCAGTTCCGCGTTCGCAAAGTCCCCATGTTCCAGACTCAGCAAGGCGCGAAAATGCCGGACATGCCGGTCGCTGCGCCCACCTAGAGAGCGCTCGTAGAACTCGACGGTTCTTTCCAGCTCGGCAAGCGCCGCGCTATCGATGGTGCGGTTGTATCGGGTGTACTGATAGTTCATCAGCAACTCGGGCTCGGTGAGTCGCAGGCCGCCGATCGCAGCCGCGTCGACCAAGCGCATTTGCCATTGGCTGTCGTCCGGTGTGTCGAGGGTCGTGGCAACGCGTGCCGCCGGCTTGCGCATCGTGACGTGCATGCCGGTGCCGTCGAGTGTGACCGCGCCGGAGATGTTCGTGTCGGGACGGCCGGTTGCGCGCCTGATTTCGCGGCCAATCGCCTGCAGCGAGGGTCCAAAAGTGACGATCCGGAATTCCGGAACCTCGGACGCGACACGCAATTGCGGCGCGCTCTCCGGGCTGCCCATTTCCCGCACGATCTCACCGATGCGGTCGACGACCTGGGCGGTTGCCACGCTCGATGTGAAGCCACGTTCGGCCAGGGCAACCGGCACGCTGATCGGCTCGACGGGGATGCTCGCGTCGTCTACTTCTCGCCAGACGAAGACCGAGGCGGCGACCACGACTGCGACTACGACCAAGCTCCGTGCCGCAATCGAAATCGACACGACACGCGAGAACCAGTGCCGCCCGGTCCGACTCTTTGCGGATTGGTTGTCGTCGACCCCGGGCGCGGTCAACCTTCGCTTCAGTTGCGTCGCGGACGGGGTGGGTGGACCGGGTCGTAATTTCAAGGGATGTCCACGTTGCGAAGGGACGAACGAGGAACCTCTACCGCATGCACATTATGCTTGTTTCATGCAACGGCGATGCGACCCGGAGACTGCCGTGACCTGCGCCAAAAGAAAACGCCACAATCGCGTGGCGTTCCTCGAATACTGGTCGGGGTGAGAGGATTTGAACCTCCGGCCTCTACGTCCCGAACGTAGCGCTCTACCAGGCTAAGCTACACCCCGATGGCTTCAAGCTGCTTGCACGCCTGCTGCCGTACTGCGCATGGTCCCGCGGTGCTGGCGGAAGACCCGTCCGCGGCGGGAGCGTGCCTTTCAGCACGCATCGCGAACGTCGCTGCACACGGGACTTCAGTACGTCCGCTGCGCCGCGAAGGAGGTCAATTCTAGCAGACTTTCCCGGTGCGCCGAAGGGGGCAGGGACACAAGACATTCCGCCGCCCGGGCAATTTCGGCGTCGGTGCGTTCGCGCGCGTAGGCCAGCGCCCCGGTACGGTCGATCGCGGCCATCACGCCGGCAAAATCGGCGAGGCCGCCGCTGCTGACGGCATGGCGGATGACCGCGACATCGTTGGCGGTACCCATCGCCAGTGCGCGAATCAGCGGCAACGTCATTTTGCCTTCGGCCAGGTCGTCGCCGAGGTTCTTGCCGATGGCGTCGGCATTGCCGGAATAGTCGAGCACGTCGTCGATCAGCTGGAAGGCCGTGCCAAGGTGCATGCCGTAGCGGCCGAGGGCATCCTCGATCGCGGGGGACGCGCCACCCAGGACCGCGCCGAGTCGTGCCGACGCCTCGAAGAGCTTGGCCGTCTTGCGCTGGATCACTTCGAAATACGCCGCTTCGGTGAGGTCGGCATCCCCGGCATTCATCAACTGCAGCACCTCGCCTTCGGCGATGGCGTTGGTGGCGTCCGCGAGGATCTGCAGCACGGGCATGCGCGCCAGCGCCACCATCATCTGGAACGCCCGCGAATACAGGAAATCGCCCACCAGCACGGAGGCGGCGTTGCCGAACTCGGCATTGGCGGTGGCATGGCCGCGGCGCATCGACGACTCGTCGACGACGTCGTCGTGCAACAGCGTGGCCGTATGGATCATTTCAACCACGGCGGCCATCGTGTGATGATCGGTGCCGCGATACCCGGTCGCGCCCGCCGTCAGCAGCAGGAGCGCGGGACGCAGGCGCTTGCCGCCGCCGCCGATGATGTATTCCGCCACCTGCCGGATCAGCACGACGTCCGAATCGAGCGCACCGCGCAGCACGCGGTCCACCGCCGCCATGTCGGCGCCGATCACCGGTTTCAGGAACTCGACAGTCAAGGCAGAAGGCTCCGGAAGGGCTTGGGCAGGGACGATATGGTGATAGCCGCCGCCGGATCGTTCCGTGTGCGGCCTCTGGGGGCGGCTCAACCCCGGTTTACCGGGCGCGAAGCGGGAATTCTACCGGAACGGAATCGCTGACCGGGCTGGACCGGGGGCGGCATTGCGGCCGGGAAAAGCACGCCGAGCGCCGAAAACAGGCCTGGGCGGGAGGACTTGCCGGCGTTTGACAGATTTATCCATTGGGCCTTATAATTCAAGGCTTTCCTTCATTTGCCGTGCCGGGCGCAAGTCTGGCGAGCCGGCGGGAAACCGGCATTGCGTGGTCTTTCGCACCAAACTAGGCGAATTGGCCAACGGGTGGCAAAAGAGCGCGATGCACAAAGCAACGTCAACGATTGGAGTCTCTCATGTACGCGGTCATAAAAACCGGTGGCAAGCAATACAAGGTTGCCCTCGGTGAAAAACTCAAAGTAGAACAGATACCGGCGGACGTGGGCGCACAAGTAGTTCTCGATCAGGTATTGATGGTCGGGGAAGGCGAAAGTGTGCGTCTGGGTCAACCCACTGTCGAAGGTGCGACAGTTCAGGCAACGGTCGTCTCGCATGGCCGAGGCGTCAAGGTGAAGATTTTCAAGATGCGCCGCCGCAAGCATTATCAGAAGCACCAGGGGCATCGGCAGAACTACACCGAACTGAAGATCGACGCGATCGTCGGCTGACGGTCAACGAGGACACACGACCATGGCACACAAAAAAGCAGGCGGCAGTTCGCGCAACGGCCGCGAATCGCATTCGAAGCGACTCGGCACCAAGGTTTACGGTGGCGAAACCATCCGCGCCGGCGGCATCATTGTCCGCCAGCGTGGCACGCTGATTCATCCGGGCGTCAACGTCGGCATGGGCAAGGACTTCACCTTGTTCGCGCTGGTTGACGGCAATGTCGCCTTCCAGACCAAGGGGCCGAAGCAGAACAAGTACGCCTATGTCGTGGAAGCGGCGCCGGTAGCAGCGGCGGCCTGACGTATCGCGTTATCGCTTCCGCAGAAAAGCCCGGCTTGCCGGGCTTTTTTCTTGGGCATCGTTGCCCGGTTGTCCCGCAGGCAGGGTGCAAGCCTTGCCTGCGGATTGCGCGGCATGGCGCGCCTTAGCGCCGCTCGACCCAGTACTGCATCCCCAACGCCAGGGCAGTGAACACGGCCAGCGGAAACGCGGCGGAGAAGAACGGCGACCAGTCGTTGAGCACGCCGAGGTAGGAGAAGAGGCGCCCGATCAGCCAGAACGCGAGGCCGAGCATCGTCCCTGCAAAGATGCGGAAGCCGATCCCGCCCTGCCGACGCTGGAACTGCGCGAAGGGCAGCGCCAGCATCATCATCACCAGCACCGCCACCGGGTAGAGGATCTTCGACCAGAACGCGATTTCGAAGCGCGATGTCTTCTGCGCACCCGTGCCCAGCACGCGAATGTTGTCATAGAGCGTAGTCATGGAAAGCCGCTCTGGCGCAACCTGGTACACGGTGAGGATGGACGGCTGCAACACGGTCTGCCACGTCCACTCCGGCAGCGCCGACACGGTCGCGGCGTCGGTGCCGAGATCCGTCACCTTCACCTGTTTCAGGCTCCAGCGACCATCGCCGGCAAAGCGACCGGACTCGGCGCTGCGTACCGAGGTCAATCGCAGGTCGCGGTCGAATTCGTAGATCCGAACCCCAACCAGCGTCATGTCGGCCAGCACGGTGCGGATGTTCACGAAGGTGCGGTCCTGCTTGAACCAGAAGCCGGACTCGAACTGCTGCGCCACCACGCCGGTGGCGTCGCCCATGGCGGCGGCGCGCACGTTCTGCGCCAGTCGCTCCGCCGGGGGCGCGACATATTCGCCGGCGAGAAACGTGACCAGTGCCAGCGGGATGCCGACGCGCACGACGGCCCAGCCGATCTGCACCGTCGACGCGCCGGAAGCCCGCATCACGGTGAATTCGGACGTGGCGACAAGCTGTGCGATGGCCAGCAAAGTGCCGATCAGCGCGGCCACCGGGAAGAGTTCGTAGATTCGCGACGGAATGTGCAGCGTCACATACAGCAGGGCCGTGGTCAGCGTGTAGCTGCCGCGACCGACGTCGCGCATTTCGGCAATCAGGTCGAAGAACGTGAAGAGTCCCAGCAACGCCACGAACAGCAGCAGCGTTGCCAGCAGGACATCTCGACCGATGTAGCGGGTAAGGGTGCGCATCGCGTGGGGTTCAGGCCGCCGTCGGCGATGTTTTGGGCGCGCGACCGAAGAGACCGGTGATCGACAGCTGATGCCGGAAGAGCAGGAAGACCACCACCAGCGCAATCGCATGCGGCAGCAGCAAGCCCAGCCAGAGGTCGAGCTTGCCCTGCGCGATCAGGCTTTGCACGATGTTGATGCAATTGGTGTAGAGCATGTAGAGAAAGGCGGCGGCGATCAGGTTGAACGAGCGCCCCATCCGCGGATTCACGAACGATAGCGGGATCGCCAGCAATGTCAGTACCAGTGCCAGGATCGGCACCGACAGTCGCCAGAACAATTCCGCGCGCTCGTTGCGGTCGTCGGTGGCCAGCAGCAGCCCCGTTGGAATGGCCTTGGTCGAGGTAGGCAGCGCCCGCGCCTCGGCCGGCTCGATTCGGCGTCCAAGCCGTCCGAACTCCACCAGCCGGAAATTGGCGGATCCGGGCTGCCCTTCGTAGCGGCGGCCATCTTCAAGCACCACGAAGCGATCGCCATTGGGCTCCGTGACCAGGTGGCCGAGTCGGGCGACCGTGGTCGCGTCCTTGGTGTCGTCCACCGAATGCAGGAACACGTTGCGGATGGTGCCGTCGATCGGATTGATGCTTTCGAGGTAGACGACGATGCCGGCGCGGCGGAACTCGCGGAACAGGCCGGGCGACAGGATCGAAACTTCGTCGCGCGATTCCAGTTGCCGCTCGTATTCGATCTTGCGCTGTTCGGCCCACGGCGACAGGAACAGCGACAGCAGCACGATCGACACCAGGAACGGCGCCGCAAACATCATGATCGGCTTGAGGCAGGCCGTGAGCGATTGTCCCGACGTGAACCACACCACCATCTCGCTGTCCCGGTACCAGCGCGACAACGTCAGCAGCACGGTCAGGAAGAGTGCCACGGACAGAAGCAGGTTCAGGTAAAACATTGCGTTGAAGCCGATCAACGCCAGGACGCCGTCCGCAGCGACGGAACCCCCGGCCGCACGCGCGAGGATCCGGATCACGGACTGCGTGAACAGGATTGCCAGCAACACGACGAAGAGTCCGATCGCGGTGGCGGTGAGTTCCCGCACCAGGCTGCGACGAAAAATCATGACGGCGGGAAAAGTTTTGACTTTTTAGGGGACATTTGCCGATAATGCTTTCCGACGCCCGTAACCGTAACAAAACGCAGAGCCGGGAGACGAGGGATCGCGATGGAATTTACCATAAAAAGCGGCAGCCCCGAGAAGCAGCGCAGCGCGTGTGTCGTCGTCGGTGTGTTCGACAATCGCAAGTTGTCGCTGTCCGCCGAATTGATCGACCGGGCCAGCAACGGCTACGTCAGCGAGATCATCCGTCGCGGCGACATGGAGGGCAAGCTCGGCTCGACGCTGCTGCTGCACAACGTGCGCGGCACGCTGGCCGACCGGGTATTGCTGGTGGGCCTCGGCAAGGAGCGTGACTTCCGCGACCGCGAATTCCGGTCGGCAATCCGTTCCGCCGTCAAGCTGCTGAACGAGACCGGTTCCTACGAGGCCGTGGTCTATATCACCGAAGAAAAGGTCAAGCGGCGGGAAGTGGCCTGGCGGGTCGAGCATGCCGTGGTCGTGGCCATGGAGGCCGTCTACCGTTTCGAGCAGATGAAGAGCCAGCCCACCGAGGTGCGGCGCCCGCTGCGCAAGCTCACGTTGTCGGTGCCGCAGCGCTCGGATCTCACGGCGGGCGAAAAGGCCGCAGCGCGAGGCTTGTCCATTGCCCATGGGATGGATCTGGCGCGCGACCTTGGCAACACGCCCGGCAATATCTGCACGCCGTCCTTCCTGGCCGAGCGCGCGCAGGCGTTGGCTGCCGAGTTTCCAGAGGTCGTGGTCAAGGTGCTCGAGCGCAAGGAGTGCGAGGAACTGGGCATGGGCTCGTTCCTGTCCGTGACCAACGGCAGCGACCAGCCGCCACGCTTCATCGTGCTCGAATACCTGCAGCACGAGCGCAAGCAGACGAAGCCCAATGTGCTGGTGGGGAAGGGCGTTACCTTCGATACCGGCGGCATTTCGTTGAAGCCCGGGCTTGACATGGACCAGATGAAGTTCGACATGTGCGGGGCGGCCGCGGTGCTCGGAACATTTCGTGCCATTGCCGAGATCAAGGCCCCCATCAACATCGTCGGCCTGATTCCCGCCTGCGAAAACATGCCCTCGGGGCGCGCCACCAAGCCGGGCGATGTCGTCACGAGCATGTCGGGACAGACCATCGAAATCCTCAACACGGATGCGGAGGGCCGGCTGATCCTCGCCGATGCACTTACGTACGCAGAACGCTACGAACCGGCCGCGGTGGTCGATATCGCGACGTTGACGGGTGCGATGGTGATCGCGCTCGGGCATGTGGCGAGTGGACTCTTCAGCAACAACGAAACGTTGGCGCGCGCGCTGCTGCTGGCGGGCGACGATGCCTACGACCGCGCGTGGCAGCTGCCGCTGTGGGATGACTACCAGGACGGGTTGGCCAGCAATTTCGCCGATTTCGCGAATATCGCGGGCCGGCCGGGCGGCAGCATCACCGCGGCCTGCTTCCTGTCGCGCTTCACCAGGAAATACGAATGGGCACACCTGGATATTGCAGGCACCGCGTGGAAAGACGGCAAGGAAAAGGGCGCCACCGGGCGGCCGGTGCCGCTGCTGGCCACGTGGCTTCTCGCCCAGGAGGCGCTGCCGGTGTGATCCCGGGTCGCATGGTGCGCATCGCATGACCTCCATCGATTTCTACACGAAAGTTGCAGACCGGCTGACGGTGGCGGCCAAGCTCGCGGCCAAGGCCGTGAGTGCCCATGGCAGCGCACGGATCCTGACGCCGGATGCCGAAACGACCGCGGCGCTCGACCGGCTGCTGTGGCTCGTTCCGCCTACCGGATTCCTGCCCCACTGCCGGTTGGACGATCCGCTTGCCGCACAGACGCCGGTGTGGATCGACCATCGGCTGGAGCATGCCGGCGCCGCTGCCGTGTTGATCAACCTGCATCCCGAGCCGCCGCCATTCTTCAGCCGCTTTGAACGGCTGGCGGAAATCGTCGGCGACGCCGACGCGCCCGCCGGCCGCGCACGCTTTCGTTTCTATCGCGAGCGCGGCTATGCGTTGCGCGCGCACGACTTGAGCGGGCGCTGATCACCGTGCCCACCGCGCGCGAACTGCTGGATCAGGCCGATGCGCTGATGCGCCGCAATCGCGCCGACGCACTCGACGACATTCCCGTGTTGACGGAGGTCATGCCGGCCGTGGCATTTACGACTGCGCCGCAAAGGGCGCCACCGCCGGTTGACCCCGGACCACCGTCGGTGCCACTGCTGACCGAGAACATCGAGGTGATCGACGAGGACGCGACGCCCGGGGTCGAAGCCGTCGAGGGCGAGCCATCGGCCTGGCTCGAGTTCGATGATGCGAATCCTTCGGTGATCGGCGACGCGCCGGACTCCATCGCGATCGTGCCGTCGGTCGACATGCGCACCCCGCCACCCGACGAGGCGTTGCTGGCCTCCGCCGAGCATGAAGAAATCGAGTTCACGTTGCCGGCAGACGACGGGGCCGCGGCAGAAGTCATCGACGATGTTGCCGCCGCCGTCGCCGCCGATGACTTGGATGACGGCAATGAGGAAGCATTTGCAGTCGAATCCGTAGGCGCCTTCGAGGCACAACCGGCCGCTGCCATCGAGGCTGATGCCGACGCAGTCCTCGGCGCCGATTTCGGCGCAGTGGACGAGCCCGATGCCCACGCACCGGACGAGGTCGAGTTCCACGCAGCGGACGTGGCCAGCTTCGATCGGGCCGACGATGTCGATGCTCACGCGCCGGACAACGCCGCTATCCACGCAGCGGACGTAGCCAGCTTCGATCGGGCCGACGATGTCGATGCTCACGCGCCGGACAACGCCGATGTCCACGCCGCGGCCGTGGCCAGCTTGGATCGGGCCGACGAGGCGGATGCCGGCGCCCCGATCCTGATACCGGCTGACGCTGTCCCGGTTGCGGCCCCACCAGCGGTTCTGCCGCCGCAAGCGGTCCCGCCGTTGCCCATAGTGGCGGCGGACCTCGCGGCGTTGGTGTCGGCCGTGCCTGCCGCCGCAGCCGCGGTGGCGCCTGCGACACCCCCGGCTGCGCCGGCCATGGCTGACGACGACGAGCGCTGGGTCGCTGCAGCCGAGGAAATCCGCATGCAGGTGCTGCAACGGATCGATCTCTTTACGGATACCGGCCTGCGCGACCAGTTGACGCAGCGACTGCAGCCCATCGCCGATCGTGCCAGCGCCGATTTCGTGAAGGCCATCAATCTGCACGTCGGCGACCTGCTGCGCACCTACGTTGCGGAAGCAATCGAACGCGAAATCGAACGCTGGCGTCGGGACCACTGACCGGTCCGGCAACGCATGCGCGGCGGATTGGTATCATGGCCGCCATGCGACACACTCCCGCTTCCACGCGTCCGCGCCGTGCGCCGGTTCCGCCCGCGCAGGCCGCAGCGCTGCGCCTGGCGGGACTGGGAGCGCGCGCCACACGCTCGCGCATCGACGTCCTTGCTACGTTGATCGCGGCGCAGCGCGCGCTGACGCACAATGAAATCGAAGCACGGCTGGGGCCAAGCCGCGATGTCGATCGCGTGACGTTGTATCGGGTGCTCGACTGGCTGACCTCGCAGGGACTGGCGCACAAGCTCTCCGGCGACGACCGGGTCTGGCGGTTTTCCATTTCCGGGCATGGCGATGCTTCCGGCGGCCATGCGCACGCGCATTTCCAATGCAGCTACTGCGGCAAGGTGATCTGTCTTGACGAGGCGCAGTTATCCCCGATCGCATTGCCGCGTGGATTCCACCGGCGCGAGGTCGAGGTCACGGTCAAAGGCTCATGCGACGAGTGTGCGTCGACGTGAACTCCGTCTTTGGCGCAATTTGCCGCGCATGCTAGACTGAATTCATGTTGTCCATCGAAGCCCTGTCGCCGTCCCGCCCGCGCGCTTTTGCGTACGCGTTTTATTTCTGGGGATCCATTCCAGAGGGGCAGTCGCGACCGTAGCGTTCCGGCAACAGCAGCAAGGAATCCACGAATCGGGCGGCCCCAAAGGCCGCCCGATTTTTTTTGCATGTCCAATCGGCAGGAAGGAGAAGCGCGATGATGGTTGTGATGCAGCAGGGGGCCAAGGTGGCCGAGGTCGCCGCAGTCGAGGCACGGATTCGCGCGGAGGGCCTTGCGGTGCACGTTTCGCGCGGCACGGAACGCACGCTGATCGGCGCCATCGGCGACGAGCGCAAGCTGTCGCCGGCGATGTTCGAAATGCTGCCCGGCGTGGAGCGCGCGCTCCACATCGTCAAGCCCTACAAGCTGGTGGCCCGCGAGTCGCATCGCACCGGCAGCGTCGTGCACGTGCGGGGGATTCCGATCGGTGGCGACGCGGTGCAGATGATCGCCGGTCCATGTTCGGTGGAGACCGCACTGCAGATGGAGGCTGCCGCGATTGCCGTGGCACACGCCGGCGCGCGGATGATGCGCGGTGGCGCCTTCAAACCACGCACCAGCCCGTACGCGTTCCAGGGTGCGGGTGTGGAGGGCTTGCGACTGCTGACGGAGAGTGCGGCGCGGCATGCCTTGCCCGTCGTCACGGAATTGATGGACGTGCGCATGCTGGACACATTTCTCGAGGCCGGCGTGGACGTCATTCAGATCGGCACGCGCAACATGCAGAACTTCGACCTGCTGAAGGAAGTAGGACGGGTTGACGTACCGGTGATCCTGAAACGCGGGATGAGCGCGACGATCAGCGAATGGCTGATGGCGGCCGAATACATTGCCGCGGGCGGCAATCATCGGATCATTCTTTGTGAACGTGGCATCCGCACATTCGAAACCGCCTATCGCAACGTTCTCGACGTGACTGCGATACCGGTATTGAAGCGCGAGACGCACCTTCCGGTGATCGTCGATCCTTCACACGCGGGCGGCAAGGCGTGGATGGTGCGATCGCTCGCCAGCGCCGCTGTCGCGGCCGGTGCCGACGGATTGCTGGTCGAAGTGCATCCGGTACCCGCCGAAGCATGGTGCGACGCGGATCAGGCGCTCACACCTGCCGAATTCGCGGCGCTGATGGATCAGCTCGACGCCGTGGCGCGGGCGGTGGGCCGCGCGCTCGACCGCGGACGGCGCGCCGTTGCGCCATTGCGTGAATCGTCAGCGCGCGCGGTTGCGACGTCCGTTGCATGAGAATTCCAGAGGTCTTCGTATGACGCGGGCCCCGCGCGTGTTGTTTCGCTGCGCACGGAGGCCGCCAAGCGCGGGCAAGGCGGAGCTTGCGCACCCCAATCCGCTATAATTTCAGGCTGTTATGCAACCAATGCGCGCCCACAAGGCGCCGCCGCTCATGGAACTCGCCAAAAGCTTCGAACCCCACGCCATCGAGGCGAAGTGGTACCCGTTCTGGTCGGACAACGGGCTCTTCAAGGCGACGATGCAGCCCGGCGCCAAGCCGTTCTGCATCCAGCTGCCGCCGCCCAACGTCACTGGCACGCTGCACATGGGGCACGCGTTCCAGCAGACGCTGATGGACGCGATAATCCGCTACCGGCGCATGCGTGGCGACAACACGCTGTGGCAGGTCGGCACCGATCACGCGGGCATCGCCACGCAGATCGTCGTCGAGCAGCAATTAAAGGCGGAAGGCAAGTCGCGTCACGATCTCGGTCGGGAGGCCTTCGTCGAGCGGGTGTGGGCGTGGAAGGAAGAATCCGGCAACGCGATCACGAAGCAGATGCGGCGCCTCGGCGCGTCGGCCGATTGGTCGCGCGAGCGCTTCACGATGGACGCCGGGCTGTCGGCGGCAGTGCTCGAAACCTTCGTACGCCTGTTTGATGACGGCCTCATCTATCGCGGCAAGCGGCTCGTCAACTGGGATCCGAAGCTCGGTACCGCAGTGTCGGACCTCGAGGTCGACAGCGAAGAGGAGCAGGGCAAGCTGTGGGAGATCCGCTATCCGCTCGCCGACGGCAGCGGCGCGCTGGTGGTCGCCACCACGCGACCCGAAACCATGCTGGGCGACGTCGCGGTGGCGGTCAACCCGGTCGACGAACGCTATGCGGCCATGGTCGGCAAGCTCGTCACGCTGCCGCTCACCGGGCGCACGATTCCGGTGATCGCCGACGATTACGTCGACCGCGAATTCGGCACCGGCTGCGTCAAGATCACGCCCGCGCACGACTTCAACGACTGGCAGGTCGGGCAGCGGCATAACCTCGCGCCGATCACGATCTTCAATCTCGATGCGACGATCAATGACAATGCGCCGGCGCCGTATCGCGGCCTCAATCGCTATGTCGCGCGCAAGGCCGTGCTGGCCGACCTGACGGCGGCGGGGCTGCTGGTGGCGGAAAAGCCGCACAAGATGGTGGTGCCGCGCTGCGGGCGCACCGGCGAAGTGGTCGAGCCGATGTTGACCGACCAATGGTTCATGGATATGCGCAAGCCCGCCCCGGCCACCCATCCATACTTTCCTGGGCGTTCGATCCAGGACCTGTGTCTTGCGGCGGTGGATACCGGGCTCGTGCCGCCGGGTGGCGGTGTGCCGGAGAAGGTGCGCTTCGTGCCGGGCGAGTGGCTTTCGACCTATCACCACTGGATCCACAACATCCAGGACTGGTGCATCTCGCGGCAGTTGTGGTGGGGCCACCGCATTCCCGCGTGGTACGACGAGGCGGGCAACACCTATGTCGCGCGCAACGAGGATGCGGCGCGCGCGCAAGCAAGAATCAAACTGGGGCGCGAACCGGCATCGTTGCGCCAGGACGAGGATGTGCTCGACACGTGGTTTTCGTCCGCGCTGTGGTGCCACTCGACCCTGGGCTGGCCGGACGACACGCCGGAACTGCGCACGTTCCTGCCGTCGTCGGTGCTGGTGACGGGCTTCGACATCATCTTCTTCTGGGTCGCCCGGATGATCATGACGACCACCTACTTCACCGGCCGCATTCCGTTCGAGGATGTCTACATCAATGCGCTGGTCCGCGACGACGAGGGCCAGAAGATGTCGAAGTCGAAGGGCAACGTGCTGGACCCGCTCGACCTGATCGACGGCATCGACGTCGAGGCGCTGGTGGTCAAGAGCAGCAGCAACATGATGGATCCGCGGCAGGCGGAAAAGATCGCGCAACGCACGCGCAAGCAATATCCCGAGGGCATCCCCGCGTTCGGCGCCGATGCGCTGCGCTTCACGTTCGCGTCGCTGGCCACGTTCAACCGCACGCTCAACTTCGACCTCAATCGCTGCGAGGGCTACCGCAATTTCTGCAACAAGCTGTGGAATGCCACGCGTTTCGTGCTGATGAACCTCGAAGGCAAGGATTGCGGCACCGACGATGCGCTCCCGCGCACGTTGAGCTTCGTCGACCGCTGGTTGCTGGGCCGGCTGCAGCAGGCCAAGCACGACATCGCCACCAACCTCGACCAGTACCGCTTCGATCTCGCCGCCCGTGCGCTGTATGAATTCGTCTGGGACGAGTATTGCGACTGGTATCTGGAGCTTGCGAAGGTGCAGCTGGCACAGGCCGAGGCGACGGGAGACGAAGCCGCCGCGCGTGGCACCCGCAGCGTGCTGGTGCGCGAACTCGAGGCAACGCTGCGTCTCGCGCATCCGTTCATCCCGTTCATCACCGAGGAGTTGTGGCAGACGGTGGCGCCGCTGGCCGGCAAGTCGGGCATCTCGATCTCCACGCAACCGTTTCCAGTCGCCAATTTCACGCGGGTAGACGCGGCTGCCGATGCCAAGATGGCGCAATTGAAGGCCATCGTCGCGGCCTGTCGCGAATTGCGCGGCGAGATGAGCCTGTCGCCCGCGGTGCGCGTGCCGATGATCGTCACCGGGGACGCCGAGGCGCTGCGCGAGTTTGCGCCGTACCTGCTGCCGCTGGCCAAGGTGGCCAGCGTGGAGATCGTCGACGACCTGCCCACCACCGATTCGCCGGTGGCGGTGGCTGGCGCGTTCCGGATGATGCTGCACATCGAAATCGATCCGGTCGTGGAACGCGAACGCATCGGCAAGGAAAAGAGCCGCCTCGACGTCGAGATCGTCAAGGATGAGGGCAAGCTCGGCAACGAAAACTTTGTTGCACGCGCGCCCGTTTCAGTGGTCGAGGAAGTTCGCGCCAGACTCGCATCGCATAGGGCCACGCGCGACAAGCTCCAGCAGCAGTTCGACCGGCTGGGCAGATAGGCGCGCGATGCGCGATCCCGCGGACGTCGGCGCGGTCACCGACGTCGGGCCTATCGCCGCGTTGAGCCAGCGCATTGCCGCCCGCAGGCGACGCCGTGGCGTGGCGCGGACTCGCTTTGCTGGTTGCAGTCGCTGGTCCTGTGGTTCGGCTTTCTCGGCCTGCGCGCGCTCTACTTTCCGGACGAGGGCCGCTACGCGGAGATTCCGCGCGAAATGCTGGCCAGCGGCGACTGGGTCACGCCGCGCCTCAACACGTTTCCCTATTTCGAGAAGCCGCCGCTGCAGTACTGGATCACTGCTGCGGCATTTGCGCTCTTCGGCGAACGCGACTGGACCGCGCGACTGTGGCCGGCGGTCTCGGGTTTGCTCGGCGTGTTGGCGGTGCTGGCGACCGCGCGCCGACTGTATTCCCCGCGCGCCGGATGGGTGGCCGCAGGCGTCATGGCCTCATCGGCAGGGTACTTTCTCGCCACGCAGTTCCTCACGCTGGACATGGGCCTGGCCGCGCTGCTCACCGGCGCGATGTGCGCATTCGCCGTGGCGCAGGATGCGCGGGCCACTCCGGCGCAGAACCGGCAGTGGATGCTGGTGGCGTGGGCGCTGTGCGCGCTGGCCGTCATGTCCAAGGGCCTGATCGGCGTCGTGCTCCCAGCATTGGCGCTGGGCGTTTACATGGTGGTCACGCGCAGCTTCAGCCTGCTGCGCCGGCTGCACCTCGTTGCCGGCATCGCCGTCATGCTGGCGCTCACCGTGCCATGGTTCGTGCTGGTGGAGATGCGCAATCCTGGATTCTCCCAATTCTTTTTCGTGCACGAGCATTTCCAGCGCTTCACACAGCCCGAGCATCGCCGCCCCGGACCGTGGTGGTACTTCCTGCCGATCGGGGCGGTTGCCTTGATGCCGTGGCTGCCGGCGATGCTGGCGTCGATGCGCGACGCGCGAGTCGCGCCGCCCATGCGCGCGGCGGACGATTTCAAGCCCACGCTCTTCTTCTGGTGCTGGGCCGGCGCCATCCTGGTGTTCTTCAGTATCTCGGCGTCGAAGTTGCCTGCCTACATCCTGCCGGCCATGGGCGCCGTGGTACTGGCGATTGCGATACCGTTGGCGCGCCATCTGCGCCGGGGGTTGCGCATCACGGCGGCGACCGCGATCGCATGCGGTGCACTGCTGGCGCTGGGTGCGCTGCCGGCAACTACGCTGATCAAAGTGCCGCAAGTGGCCGAGGATTTTCGCGCGAATGTCGGATGGTTGATCGGCGCCGGTGCGCTGTATGCGCTGGCGGGCGCCGGCGCATGGTGGCTCCTGACCCGGCAGCGCGTCATGGCATCGTTGGCGGTCCTGGTGCTCGGCGGCATGCTGGCGAGCCAGGTGGCGATGGTGTTGGCGCACGCGATCGACGAATATTTTTCGGCAGAGCGATTGCTGGAGCGTGTCGCCGGCGGTGTGCGACCATTCCAGCCGGGAGTGCCGTTCTACAGCGTCGACATGTTCGACCACACGGTGCCCTTCATGCTCGGGCGGACGGTGATCCTGGTGAAGGAGCAGGGCGAATTGGCCTACGGCATCGCGGCCGCGCCGGCCAATTACATGCCGACAGTCGAAGACTTTGTCACCCGCTGGCAGCAGGACACCGATGCCTATGCGGTGATGCCACCCAATGTGCATGAGTGGCTGCTGGGCGCGGGCGTGCCTATGCGCCTGATCGACAGCGACGGGCGGCGCGTGGTGGTATCGCGGCGCTGAAACGTCGGCGAGGCCGCAGGCGTAAAGGAGAGCCCGAAGCCTCGCCTGCAACTACACGCTAGTCCACGCGTTTCACGAATGCGGTCACTTCCTCGCGGTCGTGGTAGAGCTGGCGCATGCGCAGCGTGTGGTGCATGCCTGCTGCATCGATGATCTCCGCCACTCGCGCTTCGCAGCGGCGTACTTCGTCGTAGCGCTTTTTCATCGGCAATTTCAGGTTGAAGATCGCGCGGCGCGTGGCGCCGTCGGCGATCCAGTGGCCGATCATCTCCGCGATGCGCAGCGGCTGCTCGACGATGTCGCACACGAGCCAATCGACGGCGCGCCGGGGGCGCCAGCGCAGCCCGTCCTCGCGCAGGTGCGTGACCAGCGGATCGTCCGCGACGGATCCCTTCAATGGTCCGTTGTCGACGGCGGTGACCTTGAGTCCACGCCGCGCCAATTGCCACGTCCAGCCACCGGGCGCGGCACCCAGATCCACCGCATGCAACCCCGGCCGCAATGCCGCGCGATCAGCATGGTCGAGCAGCACGGCAAAGGCCTCGGCCAGCTTCAACGTGGACCGCGACGGCGCGCTTCCCGGCATCCGCAGGCGCGGGATACCCAGCGGCCATGCGCTGCGCTCCGGGTCATCACTGCTGCCCACGAACGCATTGGTGCCGCTGGTGAGCAGTACATGCAGGCGACGCGTCGCGTCGCTTGCGATGGCGCCGGAGGCGCGCAGCGTGGCATCGAGCCGGGTTTCGAGCGAGCGGGCCAGCGGCGAGAGTTCCTTGCCGTCGTTGGTGTCGGGATATTCGACCCACGCGCTTTGCCACGGCCCGTCGCCAGCATTGCGGCGTGCTGCGATGGCGGCAAGCAATGGCGTGACGCGATCGGCGCGCGCGCCGCCTTCCGTGAATCCTGGCAACGACAACGCATCGCCGCCGACGAACAGCGAACGGGCGAACACCGGCGGCGCGACGGCGAGCGCGTCGGTGATCCCGTTCAAAGCATCGGTGTCGCCGTGCGCAACCACGACGGCGGTCGTGGGGCTCGCTTCGACGGTGATGGTGGCATCGATCACCGCGGCAAGGCGGCGCAGGTCGGCGGCGGCTTCGGCTTCGAAACCGCCGCGGCAATAGGCGATCCAGGTGGCGTTGGCCGACGTCACGCGGGGTGACGCCTCACACCGATCTTCAGGCGTTCTCGGGCTCGCGCACCGGACGCTTCATCAGCAGCGCGGGCAATTGCTTCGCCTTGCTGGCACGATGCTGGCCATGCGGCGACCCCGCACCATGGCTGCGCGCCGGAATGGGCGGCTGATCCGGATTGAGCGCATAGGCGAGATCGCGATCGCGTTCCCGTTCGTTGCGCTCCGCCGGAGGACGTTCGCGGCGAACGCTTTCCGTCGGAGCCTCGGCTACGTTCGCGCGGTTCGACGCGGGCGCGCGAGACGGGATCTGCGGAAGGACCTTCGCGGCGACCGCGCGCGGGGCGGACCTCGCTGCGTTCGCGCATCGGCACGCGCGCGCTGGCAGCAGCCGGATCGAAGCCGTCGAGCGACTGCACGTCGATCTTCTTCTTGAGCATCTTCTCGATTTCGCTCAGGTACTTTTCCTCTTCCGGCGCAACGAAGGAAATGGCGGCACCTTCGGCGCCCGCGCGGCCGGTGCGGCCGATGCGGTGGATGTAATCCTCGGGAACATGCGGCAATTCGTAGTTGACGACCAACGGCAGGTCGTCGACGTCGAGACCGCGCGCCGCGACGTCGGTGGCCACCAGCACCTGCAGCCTGCCTTCCTTGAACGCGTCCAGCGCTTCCATGCGGGCGATCTGTGTCTTGTCGCCGTGGATGGAGGAGGTGGTCAGCCCGTCTTTCTCGAGCTGCCGGGCGAGGCGCGACGCGCCGTGCTTGGTGCGCACGAAGCAGAGCACTTGCGTGAGATTGCGCGACGTGACGATCTGCGTGAGCAGCGCGCGTTTCGCATCCTGTGGGCAGTGGTACACGCCCTGCGTGACCGTGTCAGCTGCCGTGTTGCGGCGCGCCACTTCGATCAGTTGCGGTTCGTTCAGCAGCTGGTCGGCCAGCTTCTTGATCTCGCCGGAAAACGTGGCCGAGAACAGCAGGTTCTGCCGCTTGATGCCGGACGGCAGCAGCGCCATGATCCGCTTGATGTCCGGGATGAAGCCCATGTCGAGCATGCGGTCGGCTTCGTCGAGCACGAAGATCTCGACCTGCGACAGGTTCACGCTCTTGTGCTCGATGTGGTCGAGCAGGCGGCCCGGCGTGGCGACCAGGATTTCGACGCCGGCACGCACGATGGCCAGCTGTGCCTTGATGTCGACCCCGCCGAACACGCACGTGGAGCGCAGGCCCGTGTACTTGGCATAAGTCTTGATCGATTCCTCGACCTGGATGGCGAGTTCGCGGGTGGGGGCGAGGATCAGCGCGCGCACCGGATGCCGGGCGGGCGAAGGGCTGTTGCTGGCCTGTGGCTGCAAGCGCTGCAGGATCGGCAGGCCGAAGCCCGCGGTCTTGCCAGTGCCGGTTTGCGCGCCGCCCATCACGTCGCGGCCCGCCAGGATGACGGGGATGGCCTGCGCCTGGATGGGGGTGGGGATGGTATAGCCGCTCTCGGTCACGGCCCGGAGGATTTCCGGGCTCAAGCCGAGCTCTGCAAAGCTCGTGGTGCTCATTGAAATGCTCCTGGCGCGGCCAACCTCGCATCAGCGAGACTTCCGGTCCAGGCAGCGTTGATCGACGTTGCGATGGGTTGCTGCGGGGTGATTCTCACGGCAATTGCGTATGCCAGGACCCCGCGCAGGGTGGGCGGTGACCGGAACGGCCGCCCGAGGGCTGATTATAGCCTAAGTTGCGGATTATTCAAAATATTTGTAGCGTCCCGGTGCGCTTGGAGGCTATAATGGAGGGCTTTTTTGTTGCAGTGCGTCGGCATCAATGGCTCCGGACGGCAATCCCGTTCCGCGCCTCAAGTCGACCCACGCCGCCCACGCGACCCCTGGAACCGTCATGACTACGCCGCAAGCCTCTGCCACCGCCACCGATGTGCGCACCCACCTGCGCAACATCGCCATCATCGCCCACGTCGACCATGGCAAGACCACGCTGGTCGACAAGCTTCTGGTGCAGGCGGGAACGTTCGCCAAGCACCAGCACATCGCCGAACGGGTGATGGACAGCAACGACATCGAGCGCGAGCGCGGCATCACGATCCTGGCCAAGAACTGCTCGATCGATTACAACGAGTATCACATCAACATCGTCGACACCCCGGGTCACGCGGACTTCGGCGGCGAGGTCGAGCGTGTGCTCGGCATGGTCGACGGCGTTCTGCTGCTGGTCGATGCCGTGGAAGGTCCGATGCCGCAAACGCGCTTCGTGACGATGAAGGCGCTGCAGCAGGGCTTGAAGCCCATCGTGGTCGTGAACAAGGTCGATCGTCCGGGCGCGCGTCCGGAGTGGGTGGTCAACGCCACGTTCGACCTCTTCGACAAGTTGGGCGCCAACGACGACCAGCTCGATTTCCCAGTCGTGTACGCCTCGGCGCTCAACGGCTGGGCGACGATGGACGTCAAGGTCGCCAAGACCGGCGTGCCGGACGGCGCAGGCGACATGAAGGCGCTGTTTGAGACGGTGATCGCATCCGTCCCCGCGCCGCAGGCCGACGTCGACGGCCCGCTGCAATTCCAGGTCAGCGCCCTCGACTACTCGAGCTATCTCGGGCGCCTTGGCATCGGCCGCATCCGCCGCGGCAAGTTGAAGCCCGGCCAGGAAGTGGCCATCCTCAACGGCCCGCTGGCCCCCGGCCAGGTCGCACCCAGGGCGCGCATCAGCACCGTGCTCGGCTTCCACGGCCTTGAGCGCACCCCGGTGGAAATGGCCATGGCCGGCGACATCGTGCTGGTCACCGGCATCGACGAGATGTCGATCGGCACCACGCTGGCCGCAGTCGAGCATCCCGAGGCACTGCCGCCGATCATGGTCGACGAGCCCACGCTGTCGATGTACTTCCAGGTCAACACGTCGCCGCTCGCGGGCCGCGAGGGCAAGTACGTCACGTCGCGCAACCTGCGCGATCGCCTGACCAAGGAATTGCTCACGAACATGGCCATGCGCGTCGAGGACACCGGCGATACCGATTCGTTTCTGGTGTTCGGCCGCGGCGAACTTCATCTCACCATTCTCATCGAAAACATGCGCCGCGAAGGCTTCGAGTTGGCGGTGTCGCGTCCGCGCGTCGTGATCCGCGAGATCGACGGCGTCACCTGCGAGCCGTACGAATCGCTGTCGGTCGACGTCGAGGAAACCCACCAGGGCGCGGTCATGGAAGCGCTGGGCACGCGTCGCGCGGATCTCACCAATATGGAGTCCGACGGCCTTGGCCGCGCCCGCCTCGAGTACCGGGTGCCGGCGCGCGGCCTGATCGGTTTCCAGGGCGAGTTCATGAATCTCACGCGCGGCACCGGCCTCATGAGCCACGTGTTCGACGGGTATGCCGAAGTAAAGGGTGAAATCCCCGATCGCCGCAATGGCGTGCTGATCTCCGCGGAAGACGGCCCGGCCGTGGCCTACGCGTTGTGGAAATTGCAGGATCGCGGCCGTATGTTCGTCTCGCCCGGGGAGGCGCTGTATGAGGGCATGGTCATCGGCATCCACAGCCGTGACAACGATCTTGTCGTCAACCCGATCAAGGGCAAGCAGCTCACCAACGTCCGCTCGTCGGGTACCGACGAAGCCGTGCGCCTGGTGCCCCCGATCGCGATGTCGCTCGAATATGCGGTGGAATTCATCGCTGACGACGAACTCGTCGAGGTCACGCCGCAATCGATCCGGATTCGCAAGCGTCACCTCAAGGAACACGAGCGCAAGAAAGCGTCGCGCGAGGCGGCGTAGTCGTTTTTTGCGCAGTGGGCACGCGGGCGGTCCTGTTCGACCTCGACGACACGCTCGTCGATCACCAGCATGCCAGCCACGCTGCCCTCGTCGGCGTGCGTGACGACCTTCGTGGTCCTGCAGGCCCGCACTCTCGAGGCGTTGGCTGCCGAGAACGAGCGCCTCGTCGAGGTACTGCATGCGGACGTAGGGCTGGGTCGGCGGACCGCGGACGATGCCCGCATCGAACGCTACCGTCGGCTTTTTGCGTTCGCCGGTGCGACCGATGTGCATGCGACCGCCGCGGCGGAACTGCATCGACGCCTCTACATGGCCTCGCGCCGCGCGGTCCCCGGGGCGGCCGCGTTGCTGGCCGTATTGCATGGCCGCGTGACGATTGCCGTCGTCACCAACAACACGGTCGCCGAGCAGACCGAGAAGCTCGCCGCCTTCAATCTGGCGCCGTATGTGGACGCTTTGGTCACCTCCGAGGAAGTGGGGATGGCCAAGCCAGGTCCGGCAATCTTCGCGCACGCCCTGCTGCGCTGCGATTGCCCGGCCGCGGCCGCGGTGATGGTGGGCGACTCCTGGCGCAATGACGTGGAAGGCGCGCGGCACGCCGGCATTCGCGCAGTGTGGTTCAACCGCCGCGGCACACCTGCACCGGATCCGGCGGTGGCGTCCGTGACGTCGCTTGAACCCGCCACCGCGGTCGCGCAGCGTATCCTCCACCGTTGAAGCGCAATGCACAGGCGCCGCAGGCGGGGCTTCAGCCGCGCAGGTTCAGCGCACCGCATGCCAGCGACGCCAATGCCTCGCCGACCGAATTCATTCACTGTGCCCCGCGCTTTGCCGCGCCGAGGGCGACACAGTAGACTGTGCGCGACCCCGTCATGTCCGAGACTATCGTCTACATCAACCTGTTGTTGCTCGCCATCCTGGTGCTGCTGGCGCTCGGCATTTTCGTGCGGGCACAGGCGGCCAGTCGCGCGGGCAGCGACGCGTTGCGCGACGCCACGCGCGATGCCGCCGATCTGAAGGCGCGGCTCGACGCACTGCAGACGCAAATCGCGCATGTGGAAAGTGACATCCGGCAGGAACTCGCCATCGCCCGCGGCGAGCAGTCCACCACCGCTACCGGCCTGCGCACCGAAGTCTCGGGCTCGATCGGCCGCCTTCGCGAAACCATGCAGCAGCAGTTCACGGATACGGCAGGCATGCAATTGCGCCAGCTGCAGGGGTTCGGCGAGCAGTTGCAGAAACTGACGGCCTCCAACGAAACGCGCCTCGAGGCTGTGCGCCAAACCATCGAACAGAAGCTCGACGCACTGCGCCTCGACAACAGTGCGAAGCTGGAGCAGATGCGCGCCACCGTCGACGAGAAATTGCAGACCACGCTCGAAGCGCGCCTGGGGGCATCCTTCAAGATCGTCTCGGACCGACTGGAACAGGTGCACAAGGGACTGGGCGAAATGCAGGCGCTGGCCACCGGTGTGGGCGACCTGAAACGCGTGCTGGCCAACGTGAAGACGCGCGGCACGTGGGGCGAGGTGCAGCTGGCCACGCTACTGGCCGATGTGCTGACGCCGCAGCAATACGCCACCAACGTGATCACGGTGCCGGGCAGCAACCAGCGCGTCGAATTCGCCATTCGGCTGCCGGGACGCGGCAGCGACGGCGAACCGTGCTGGCTGCCGGTCGACGCGAAATTTCCGCTCGAGGAGTGGCAGCGCCTGCAGGACGCGCTCGAACGCGCGGACATAAGCGGTGCCGACACCGCCCGCAAGGCGCTGGCCGATCATCTGCGCGACGAAGCGAAGACGATTCGCGATGCCTACGTGTCGCCACCCCACACCACCGATTTCGCGATCCTGTTTGTGCCCACCGAAGGGTTGTATGCTGAAATGATGGCGCGTCCCGGTTTTGCCGAGAGCCTGCAGCGCGATTTTCGCGTGACGCTCACAGGCCCCACCAATTTCCTGGCGCTGCTCAACAGCCTGCAGATGGGCTTTCGCACGCTGGCCATCGAGCAGCGCTCGAGCGAGGTCTGGCGGGTTCTCGGTGCCGTCAAGACCGAGTTCCTGAAGTTCGGCGAAGTGATGGGCAAGGTGAAGGACAAGCTGGACCAGGCCGGGCGCACGCTCGACGAGGCGCGCGGCAAGACCACCACCATTGCCCGCAAACTGCGCGACGTCGAAGCCATTCCCGACGCGGAAGCGGATCGATTGCTCGGCGTGACGGTCGCCTCCGGGACCGACGACCCGTTGCCGCGCGACGCGAAGTAGGCGACGGTCCGGGTCATGTTCGCAGCATTGCGCCGATGGCGCCAGCAGCAGGTGCTGAAGTCACAGGCCATACCCGAGGCGCTGTGGCGCGATTCAATCGAGTCGTTGCCGTTCCTGGCGATGTACAACGATGCCGAGTTGGCGCGATTGCGCGAAAAGGTCGTGCTGTTCCTCGATGCCAAGAGCGTCGTGGGCGCGCGCGGACATCAGGTCACGCCGCGCCAGCGCGTGGTCATCGCGCTGCAGGCCTGCGTGCTGATCCTCAATCTCGATCTTGCGTTCTACGACGGCTGGGAAAACGTGGTCGTCTATCCGGACGAATTCGTCCCCGGTTGGGAGTGGGAGGACGAATCCGGCGTGGTGCACACCAACGATGAACCGATCGCGGGCGAGGCGGTGGAGGGCGGTCCGGTGATCCTGTCGTGGGCCGACGTGGAAGCCAGCCAGGACTGGAACACGTCGGGCATGAACCTCGCCATCCACGAATTCGCGCACAAGATCGACATGCGCAACGGCGCCGCCAATGGCTGTCCGCCGTTGCCGGCGGAGATGCCGCCCCACCACTGGAAGAAGGCGATGCTGTCGGCCTACGAACATTTCCAGGCGCGGGTGAACCGTGACGTCAGGACATCCATCGACCCCTACGCGGCGGAAAGTCCGGCCGAATTCTTTGCGGTTCTGGCGGAAGTATTCTTTGTCGATCCGTTGCTGCTGCGCCACGAGTATCCGGGCGTTTACCAGCAATTCGCGCGCTTTTTTCGGCAGGAGCCGGCCACGCGGGCGACGCTGTTGCGGGATGAGTGAACCAGGATCCAGGCAATCATTCGGCGCGTAGTCGAGGCTTGTGTGGCACAAAGGCTTCGACTACGCGCCGATTTCAGGCAGCAGGCGGTCGCTGCGCCGACTTCGGACGAAACGCGCGGCAGACGTCCTCGTGTGTCTCGATGTAAGGTCCACCGATCAGGTCGAGGCAATACGGCACGGCAGGAAAAACGCCGTCCAGCGTCTCCTTGATGGCCTTGGGCTGGCCGGGGAGGTTGAGGATCAGCGCGCGGCCCCGGATCACGCCCACCTGGCGCGACAGGATGGCCGTGGGCACGTACTTGAGGCTCACCTGCCGCATCTGTTCGCCGAATCCAGGCAGCACCTTGTGCGCGATCGCCAGCGTGGCTTCCGGCGTGACGTCGCGCGGCGCCGGCCCGGTGCCCCCGGTGGTCAGTACCAGGTGACAGCCGGCGACATCCACCAATTCGACCAAGGTGCGCTCGATCAGCGCCTGCTCGTCGGGAATGAGGCGTTGCGCCATGCGCCATGGCGACTTCAGCGCGGCGGAGAACCAGGCGTCAAGGCCGGGCAATCCCTTGTCTTCGTAGACGCCGCTGCTGGCGCGATCGGAGATCGAGACCAGCCCGATCAGCAATGTCCCGCCGTGGTTCGCGGACGACGTCCCGGTCATGGAACATCCGGCGCGGAAGCCGGTCGGGTCAGTACCGTTTTCAGAACCCGAAAAAGTTCGCGATAACGATGCGGAGGGCCACCGCGCCCGCGTTCCGTGCGGGCGTCGTGGATCAACGCTGCAAGGGCAGCCCGGTCGGCTTCCGGGTGTTCTTCGAGCAGCGCGTCGAGCCCGGTGTCGTCGGCCATCACGCGCTCCCGCCAACGCTCGAGCCGGGCGAAGAGTTCGCGTTCACTGTCGGAGCCCGAGGTCCAGAGGTCGATGGCGGCACGCACCGGCTCGGGATCGACGGTGCGCATGAGCTTGCCGATGAACTGGATCTGCCGGCGGCGTCCTTCGTGGGCGCGGATGGTGCGGGCCTGCGCGATGGCATCGACCAGGCGCTCCGGCAGGTCGAGCCCGGCGAGGCGCTGCGGATCGAGCGCAATCAGCGCCTCGCCCAGGTCCTGCAACGCATGCATTTCATGCTTGCGGCGGGTCTTGGAGGGTGCGGTGTCGTCGTCCGGTTCGGGAGGGGGAGCTTGGCGGGCCATGCGGGAGGGCGTTGAGACCATGAAAACCACGATTATGCGTACTCTGTTTGCTATGATAACCGACCCGTTTCCCCTAACCAGCCTACGGCGTGCGCCGCAACTAAGGGCAGCGACCTGCCGGCAACCTGCAAACCTCCTTCCATGACTGTTTCAATTCACGGCGGCACGGCCGCGCTCACGTCCCTCGGTGCCGCATCCGGCCAGGAATCGCGGCAAATGCCGGTGACCACGCGCGAACTCGAGCGCGTTGCGGCTGCCGTGCTCGATGCCGCGCGCCGGGGCGGGGCCACCACGGCCGAGACGGATATTTCGCAGGGTGTGGGCCAAAGCGTCACGGTGCGCCAGGGCGAGGTGGAGACCATTGCCTACAACCGCGACAAGAGCATCGGCATCACCGTCTATGTCGGCCAGCGGCGCGGCAATTCGAGCACCGCCGACTTCTCCGACGCTTCGATCGCCGCGGCCGTCGACAAGGCCGTCGCGATTGCGCGTTACACGGCGGACGATCCGGCGGCCGGCCTGGCCGATCCGTCGCGCCTGGCGCACGACTGGCCGGACCTCGACCTCTATCACCCATGGGACCTGTCGGTCGAGACCGCGATCGAATTGGGGCGCGAAACCGAAGCCGCGGCGCGTGCCGTGGATGCGCGCATCACCAACAGCGAAGGCGCCACGGTCGCGCGCAGCGAATCCGAATTCGTCTACGCCAATACGCTGGGCTTCGCCGGAGGCTATCGCACTTCGCGTCACCACATCGATTGCGCCGTCATCGCCGAGGCCGGCGACACCATGCAGCGCGACTACTGGTACAGTGCCGCGCGCGCGGCCGGCGACCTCGCCCCTGCCGCGGCGATCGGGCGTACGGCGGGCGAACGCGCGGTACGGAGGCTGGGCGCGCGGCAACTCGATACGCTTGATTGCCCGGTGGTGTTCGAAGCCCCGGAGGCCGCCGACCTGATCGGCTTTTTCGTGCACGCGGTATCCGGCGGCAGCCTCTATCGCAAGTCGTCCTTCCTGCTGGATTCGCTGGGTCAGACCGTGTTCGCGCCGCATGTGCAGCTGCGTGAAGAGCCGCACCTGCTGCGCGGCCGGGCCAGCGCGCCCTTCGACAGCGAAGGTGTCGCCACCGTGTCGCGCGATGTCGTGCGCGACGGTGTGGTCCAGGGTTACTTCCTGGGCTCGTATTCGGCGCGCAAGCTCGGCATGCAATCCACCGGCAACGGTGGCGGCAGTCACAACCTCGTGCTCACGCCTGGCCCCGACGACCTTCCCGCGCTGCTGCGCCGGATGGGTCGCGGCCTCCTTGTCACCGAACAGCTCGGTCACGGTGTCAATCCGGTCACCGGCGATTTTTCCCGGGGCGTCGCGGGTTTCTGGATCGAGAATGGAGCAATTGCTTATCCGGTGGAGGAAATCACGATCGCCGGCAATCTGCGCGCGATGTTCCAGGGCATCGTGGCCATCGGCAACGACGTCGACCGCCGCGGCTCGAGGCACACAGGCTCGATCCTGATCGATCGCATGACCGTGGCCGGCGGTTGACCATGACCACGTTGCGCGCGCCAGCAGCGACATCGTGATCGAGCCGCTGACCAACTGGTTCCGGGCGCTTTCCGACCCGCTGTCCAGCGCCAATAATGCCGCGCGCTGGATCGCCCACCTGCCGGCAGGCGATCCTGCCGCGCTGCAAAAGGAAGCGCTCGAACTGGTCGCCGGTTTTCCCGGCGCGCGCAAGGAGGCCGGCCCGGCGCAGGTCGAGGCGCTGCTGCGCATTGACGGCCGCCTGGAGCCGGTGCTGGCGCAGCTCACGCAGCAATACACGATCAATTACCAAAAAAGCACCGGTGTCGAATCGCGCCTCTGGCATTCGGTGTTCGACCTGGTCAAGGCCTTCACGGCCGCGTATCAACAGGCGCTCAAGGCGGGCTATCCACGCGCCGACAACAAGCGCTGGCGCGCAATCCTGCCTTGGGTCATCGTCCGCCTCGCGCACTATCGCGGCCTCGACGGGAAATATCGGCTGTATCGATACAGCCAATGGATTCCCGCGCAGTGGCGCGATTTTCACGAGCTCTACGAATTCGCGCGGACGCGCGGATGGCAGCGCGAGCAACTGGTGTTCGGCGTGGGTGCGTTCGGCAAGCCGGGCGTGTCCTTTGAGCAGGAATACCTGAAGACACTGCTGCTGATGCGGCTCGACTCGGGCAACTTCACACCGGACCAGGTCGAATGGGTCGCTCGCCAGCTCGAGGATTGGTCGCCGTCGCTGGCGCTGACGCCGCCGCCGTCCGAAGGTGCATCGTTCTTCGTCGATCTCACCGGGTCATCCGGGTTGCGGCGGCGGGAGCGACCCAACGCGGGCGGCCGGGTGCTGTGCCTCGATACCGGGCCCGTCTATGCGCGCATTGTCGAGCGCATGCGCTGGTTGCCCGAGCACGAGGAAGAGTTGGCCAAGCCGGGCGACCTGCCGGTGCGCGAGCAACGCCTGCTGCTGATGCGCCTGGCGTCGCTCTACGGCCCCGAAGCCATTGCCCAGGCGCCGCGCGCGCCGCGCTATTCCACGGATGGCGATGTGCGCGTCGTGGTCGGCCTGCAGGCTTTGACCCGGGCGGTAGCCGAGATCGAGCGCCTGCCTGACCAGGCGCGAACGCCCGGCATTGCCGCGAGCTACGACGAGGTCACGCAGTTGGTGAATCCGCACGCCAACCCCGAGTCCGTCGCCCGACGCATCCGGGGCACCACGTGGAAACTCACCGATCGCAGCGACACCGGTTGCCGGCTCGTGGCGCCAACCAAGGAGGCGCCGGCGAAGCTGGGCGAGCTGGTGGCGTTCAAGGAGGGCGACCAGTGGTCGCTGGCCGTGGTGCGGCGCATGCAGCGGCAGCAGGTCGACGAAGTGACGGTGGGCGTGGAGATCATTGCGCGGCGCATGGTGCGGGTGCTGATGCGCAGCTGGGTTTACCCGTCGGAAGCCGGGCGCATTCCGGCGGAACGACCGTTCTTCGGCATTTACCTGCCCAACCATGCGGACAATCGCCAGTCTTCGCAGCGCAGCCTGATCGGGCCGGATCACAAATTCATGTCTGGCGGCATGGTCGAACTCGATACCGGCAACGCGCGGTACCTGATCCGGTTTTCGCAGACCCTGGAACAGCAGGCCGGGTGGACCTGGGCATTGTTTTCGGCCGTCCGTAAGCTCACCCCCTGAACGCGCGAGGCCGTATGCTGCGCCGGGGGAATTTCCATTACACTTTCGCGCTGACAGGATCCGGTCGGGGGCCGTATTGTGCGCCCGGGCGCAAAAAAGCCTGCATGTTTGATGTATCGAATCGACCCCATGAACGCACGCAGTCTCACGCCGGCATTGTGACCGGCACTACGGAGGAGTAGCTGATGGAACGTCGTAAATTTCTCAAAAACACGGGCATGGCGGGCATTCTCGCGGCCGGTACCGCACCTGCATTTGCGCAAGGTGCGCCCGAGGTCAAGTGGCGGCTGGCGTCCAGTTTCCCGAAGAGTCTCGACACGATCTACGGTGGTGCCGAAACCATTTCGAAGCGCGTGGCGTCGGCCACGGGCGGCAAGTTTCAGATCCAGGTGTTCGCCGCCGGCGAAATCGTGCCGGCCTTCGGCGTGGTCGACGCCGTGCAGAACGCCACCGTCGAATGCTGCCATACGGCGCCGTATTACTTCTTCGGCAAGGACCCCACGTTCGCCTTTGCCTGCGCCATTCCGTTCGGCATGAACGCACGCCAGCAAAACGCCTGGATGTACCACGGCGGCGGCAGGGCGCTGATGGCGGATTTCTTCAAGTCGTACAACATCGTGGCCTTCCCGGCCGGCAACACGGGCGCGCAGATGGGCGGCTGGTTCCGCAAGGAAATCAAGACCATCGCCGACATCAAGGGCCTCAAGATTCGCATCGGCGGTTTTGCCGGCACGGTGCTGTCCAAGCTGGGTGCCGTGCCGCAACAGATCCCCGGTGGCGACATCTATCCGTCGCTCGAAAAGGGCACGATCGATGCCGCGGAGTGGGTCGGTCCGTACGACGACGAAAAGCTGGGCTTCTACAAGGTCGCCAAGAACTACTACTACCCCGGCTGGTGGGAAGGCGGCCCCGAGCTCGATCTCTTCGTCAACGACAAGGCGCTCGCCGCCCTGCCGAAGGAGTACGCGTCGATCCTGGAAGCCGCGTGCTACGAAGCGAACGTGGACATGCTGGCCAAGTACGACGCGTTGAACCCGCCGGCGCTGCGCCGACTGGTCGGCAATGGCGTCGCGTTGCGTCCGTTCCCGCGCGAAGTGATGCAGGCATGCTTCAAGGCGGCCAACGAAGTATTCGGTGAAACCATGGAGAAGTATCCCAACTTCAAGAAGGTCTACGAGCCGTGGAAGAAGTTCCGCGACGAGGAAGTGCTCTGGTTCAGCGTTGCCGAGAAGAACTTCGACGACTTCATGACCGTAGCCACCCGTGCACCGGCGGCCAAGAAATAGGCGCGCATTTCCGTGCCCCGGTAAAAAGCCCCGCAGTTGCGGGGCTTTTTTTCTGCGGTGGAGGTTCGCCGGGAGCGCGTCGCACGCCGCGCTACTTCTTCGGAGCCTCGGCGGGCGGAGCCTTGAATGCATCCTGCACTGATTGCGCGGCGTCGTCGCCCTTTGCCGGCGGAGGCGCGTCGTAGGGACTGGCGGGCGGTGTCTCGGCGCCGGGATAGGTAAACCCGCCACCTGCACCCGCACCTACGGGCTCCTGCTGCTGGATGATGATCTGGATCTTGGATGGATCGATCTTCGTCTCGCTGGCCTTGTACACCAACACCATCTGCGGGAACAGGATCACCAGCGCCACCATGACCAGCTGGATGCAGACAAAGGGAATCGCGCCCTTGTAGATCTGGCCCGTCGTGATTCGCGCGGTCAACTTGCCGGTAATCTTGTCGACGTAGTCCTTGTTGGGGGCCACGCTGCGCAGATAGAAGAGCGCAAAGCCGAAAGGAGGGTGCATGAAAGACGTCTGCATGTTCACGCCCAGCAGCACGCCGAACCAGATGAGGTCGATGCCGAGTTTTTCCGCCGCCGGTCCCAGCAGCGGCACGATGATGAACGCCAGCTCGAAGAAATCGAGGAAGAACGCGAGGAAAAAGACGAGGATGTTGACGACGATCAGGAAGCCGATCTGGCCGCCCGGCAAGCCCACCAGCAACTCCTCGACCCAGACATGGCCGTTGACGCCGTAGAAGGTCAGACTGAACACGCGCGCGCCCACCAGGATGAACACGACGAAGGCCGTGAGGCGGGCCGTGGTGTCCATGCCCTGCTTCAGCAGTTTCCAGTTCAGACGCCGGCGCGCCAGCGCCATCAGCAGGGCACCGGTTGCGCCCATGGCGCCACCTTCGGTCGGCGTGGCCACGCCGAGGAAGATCGTGCCGAGCACGAGGAAAATCAGGGCGAGCACGGGAATCAGCACGAATACCACGCGCTCGGCCAGCAGCGACAGCAGGCCGAACTTGAACATGCGATTGAGCACGGCCGCGAAGAAGGCGACGCCGGTGCCGAACGAAGTTGCCACGACGATCACCTCGTCGAGCGGGGCCGCTGGCGGATACCAGTATTTTGCGAAGGCCACAGCGGCAAGCACCGAGACCACGAACAGCACCAGCAGCGACCGGTTGCCGGTGTCGCCATTGGGTTCGAGCAGCGAGCGCGCTTCCGGCGGCAGGGCGGGCGCCCACTTGGGCTTGAAGAGGCATATGCCCATCACATAGGACGCGTACAGTCCGGTCAACACGATGCCGGGGATGAAGGCGCCCGCATACATGTCGCCCACCGACTTGCCCAGTTGGTCGGCCATGATGATCAGCACCAGCGACGGCGGAATGATCTGCGCAAGCGTGCCGGACGCAGCGATCACGCCGGTCGCAAACCGGCGGTCGTAGCCGTAGCGCAGCATGATCGGCAGGGAGATGAGGCCCATGGAGATCACCGAGGCCGCCACGACACCGGTCGTGGCCGCCAGCAGTGCCCCGACGAAGATGACCGCATAGGCCAGTCCGCCGCGCACTGGTCCGAACAGCTGACCGATCGTTTCGAGAAGATCCTCGGCCATGCCACTGCGCTCGAGGATCAGGCCCATGAACGTGAAGAAGGGAATGGCCAGCAGCGTGTCGTTGGACATCACGCCCCAGATGCGCTCGGGCAAAGCCTGGAACAGCGTGGCGTGCAACAGGCCCAGTTCGATCCCCAGGAGCCCGAAGCCGATGCCCACGGCGCCGAGCGCGAACGCCACGGGGTAGCCCATCAGCATCACGACGATCAGCGACGCAAACATCAGCGGCGCCATGTTGTGGATCAGAAAGGCGGTCATGGGCGACCTCCCCGGGAGACGCTGCCGGGCATCATGACCATCATGCCTTTTCTCCGCGCGCACGCAGGATTTCCTCAGCCAATTCCTCCTCGGCCGACTTCTCGCCCTGTTTTTCGGAAGGGTCGCGGATCATTCCCTTGAGGAACGCTATGCGCTTGATCAGCTCCGACCACCCTTGAAGCACCAACAACAGGAAGCCGATCGGCACCATGAGCCGCGCCGGCCAGACGATGAGGCCGCCGGCGTTGGTCGAGACTTCGCCGCGTTCGAGGGCCTGCACGAACACGGGCCACGACAGGACCATGATCATGATCGCCATCGGCATCAGGAAGAATAGCGTGCCCAGGATGTCGATCCAGGCCTGGGCGCGCTTGGACAGACGCCCGGCAATGACGTCGATGCGCACGTGCTGGTTCTTGAGCAACGTGTAGCCCGCGCAGAACAGGAAGATCGCCGAAAACAGGTACCACTGGATCTCCAGGAAGGCGTTCGAACTGGTGTTGAACGCCTTGCGCACGATGGCATTGGCGGCGCTGATCAGCACCGCGGCCAGCACGAGCCAGTAGATGACCTTGCCGACGCGATCGTTCAGGGCGTCGACGGCGCGGGAAAAGGCGAGGAGGGCATTCACGGGACGTCTCCTTCAAGGCGCGGTTTCCGGCGCAGGAATGTTCGTTCCCGCACTTGTCCGTCTTCCTGTCTGACCGCGGCAGGATGCCGCGTGAGGCTGCGCGATTATAAGGGGCTTTGCCGCCGGAAACGAGCCGACGCGGTTGAGTCCAAGTGCTAAAATCCAAGACTGCCCCGCCATCACGACACCATCCATGTTCAGCCGATCCCGCACCCTGGCCATTGCCGATCCCGAGTTGTTTCGCACCGTCACCTGCGAGAACCGGCGCCAGGAAGACCATATCGAGCTGATCGCGTCGGAAAACTACGCCAGCACGGCGGTGATGGAGGCGCAGGGCTCCCAGCTCACCAACAAATACGCCGAAGGCTACCCCGGCAAGCGTTACTACGGCGGCTGCGAATGTGTCGACCGGGCCGAGGAATTGGCCATCGAGCGGGTCCGGAAGCTGTTTCATTCCGAGGCCGCGAACGTGCAGCCGCATTCGGGCGCGCAGGCCAACCAGGCGGTGTTCTTTGCGACGTTGAAGCCGGGCGACACCGTCCTCGGCATGAGCCTTCCGCATGGCGGCCATCTCACGCACGGTTCGCCGGTCAACATGTCCGGCAAGTGGTTCAAGGTGGTGCCGTATGGGCTCGATCCCGAGTCTGAACTGATCGACTACGACGCCGCCGAGAAACTGGCGCAGGAGCATCGACCGAAGCTCGTCATCGCCGGCGCATCGGCTTACTCACGCGTCATCGACTGGAAGCGCTTCCGGGCCATTGCCGACGGTGTCGGCGCGCAACTGATGGTCGACATGGCGCACTATGCCGGGCTGGTGGCGGCGGGACTCTACCCGTCGCCGGTGGGCATCGCCGACTATACGACCAGCACCACGCACAAGACGCTGCGCGGTCCTCGCGGCGGCATCATCCTGATGCGCACCGAACACGAAAAGGCGATCAACTCGGCGGTCTTCCCCGGCCTGCAGGGCGGTCCGCTGATGCATGTGATCGCCGCCAAGGCAGTGGCGTTCGGTGAGGCGCTCCATCACGATTTCAAGGTTTACCAGCAGCGGGTGATCGATAACGCGCGGGTCATGGCCACGGTGCTTCAGGATCGCGGGCTGCGCATTGTTTCCGGCGGTACCGACTGCCACATGTTCCTGGTCGACCTGCGCGCCAAGAAGATCACCGGCAAGGATGCGGAAGCCGCGTTGAGCCGCGCGCACATCACCTGCAACAAGAACGCCATTCCCAACGATCCGGAAAAGCCTTTCGTCACGTCCGGTATTCGCCTGGGCAGCCCGGCGATCTCGACCCGCGGCTTCACCGAGATCGAGTCCGAAGTGCTTGCGCACCTGATCGCCGACGTGCTCGATGCGCCCCAGGATGACGCCAGGATTGCGCAGGTCCGCGACGAAGTGGCGGTGCTCACGCGCAAGTTCCCGGTCTACCGCGCCTGAGTCCGGCGTGGCTATCCTGCGCCTGACTGTCGATGCCATGGCCGCTGCACGCGCCGGTCGTGGAGCGGATCGATGAAGTGTCCGTTCTGCGGCAGCAGCGAAACGCAGGTGATGGACTCGCGCGTGTCCGAGCCCGGCGACTCGATCCGGCGGCGGCGGCGGTGCCTCGACTGCCAGAAGCGGTTCACCACCTACGAGACCGTCGAGTTGCGGCTGCCGCAGGTCGTCAAGACCAACGGCAATCGCTCGGATTTCGACGTCAGCCGCATTCGCGTCGGCTTTCAACGGGCGCTGCACAAGCGCCCCGTCCCCACCGAGTACGTCGACGCGGCCATCGACCGGATTCGCCAGCAGGTGCTGTCGCTCGGTGAGCGCGAGATTCCGTCCCGGCAGATCGGCGAAATGGTGATGGCCGAACTGCACAAGCTCGACAAGGTGGGCTACATCCGCTTTGCGTCGGTCTACCGGTCGTTCCAGGACGTCTCGGACTTTCGCGATGCGTTGCGCGAAGTCGAAGCGCCCCCGCCCGCGGGCAAACGGACTCGGCGCTGACGGCGTCGCCCCCGCCGCCCATGGCCCCCAACGAAAGCGCCGATCGCGCGCACATGGAACGGGCGCTGGCACTCGCCGCGCTTGGCATGTTTACGGCGACACCCAATCCGCGCGTCGGCTGTGTCGTTGTTCGCGATGGCGTGGTGCTGGGCGAAGGATTCCACCGGCAGCCGGGCACCGCGCACGCGGAAGTCAATGCGCTGGCCGACGTCCGCGGCCGCGGGTTCGATCCGCGCGGCGCCACGCTCTACGTCACGCTGGAGCCCTGCAATCACCATGGCCGCACGCCGCCTTGCGTGGACGCCATTATCGACGCGGGCATCGCCCGCGTGGTCGCGGCCATGGCCGATCCCGATCTCGCCGCGGCCGGCGGGGCGCAGCGTCTGCGTGCCGCGGGCATTGCGATCGACATCGGCACGGCGGCCGAGGCCGCACGCGATCTCAACCCAGGCTTCGTATCGCGCGTCACGCGCGGCCGGCCCTGGCTGCGCCTCAAGGTGGCCACCAGTCTCGACGGGCGCACCGCATTGTCGAACGGTGAGAGCCAATGGATCACGGGGGTTGCCGCCCGCGCCGATGGCCATGCATGGCGCGCCCGCGCCTGTGCCCTTCTCACCGGCGTCGGCACCGTGCTGCATGACGATCCGCAGATGACGGTTCGCGAAGTCGCGACACCGCGGCAGCCACAACGCGTGATCGTCGATCGGCACGGGCAGACGCCGGCCTCCGCCCGCATTCTCCAAGGCGCCGGCGCGCTGATCGTCACCAATGGCGAGCGTAACAATGCCTGGCCAGCGCAGGTGGAGACTTTGCACCTGCCGGACGCGCAGGGCCGGGTCGACCTGCCGGCTATGCTCCAGGCACTGGGCGCGCGGGGCATCAACGAACTTCACGTCGAGGCGGGCGCCAAGCTCAACGGCGCGCTGCTCGAGGCCGGTCTCGTCGACGAAATTCTCATGTACATCGCGCCGCGGGTGATAGGCGACCCGGCGCGCGGCGCCTTCGAGCGTCCGGTGGCATTGACTTCGCTCGCCGCTACCGATTCGTATGCCTGGCACGACGTGCAGCGCCTGGGCCACGATTTGCGTGTCCGCATGCTGCGCGCCCCGGCGGAGCCGGCCTGATGTTCACCGGCATCGTGCTGGGAGTGGGGCGCATCGCGAGCGCGGTCGCCAGCGGCGAAGAATTGCGCGTTGCCGTCGATGCCGGCGGACTCGATCTCGACGGCGTGTCGATCGGTGACAGCGTCGCGGTGAGTGGATGTTGCCTCACCGTGGTGGCGAAGCGCGGCACGATTCTCGAGTTCGACGTTTCGGTCGAGACGATCCGCTGCACCACCGCGTTCGACCCGGCGGCGGAGGTCAATCTCGAACTGGCCCTGCGGTTGTCCGACCGGCTGGGCGGGCATCTCCTCACGGGCCACGTCGACGGTACGGGCGAGGTGGTGGGGTTCGAGGCCGTTGCCGGTGATGCCTATGGCAGCTGGCGGCTGGCGATCGATGCGCCGCGCGCCATCGCGCGTTTCATCGCGCCAAAGGGCTCGATTGCAGTCGATGGCGTCAGTCTCACGGTCAACACGGTCGATGGCACCCAATTTGCGGTGAATCTCATTCCGCATACGCTTGCCGTCACCACACTGCACCGGCTGCAACCGGGCGCGCGTGTCAATCTCGAGAGCGATCTCGTCGCACGCTACGTCGCAAGGTTGCATGACTTTCCTGAATGACAACGAGGGGCACGACATGGACCTGACGACGCTCGAACGATTGCCGATGTGGATCGGCGGCAAGCCGGTGGCAGCATTGACCACGCGCTACGGCGAGGTCACCAATCCCGCCACGGGTGAAGTCGTGCGGCACGTGCCGCTGGCCAACGCCGCGGACGTCGACGCTGCAGTGGCGGCCGCTGCCGCGGCGCTGCCGGCGTGGCGCGCCGCGCCGCCGTTGCGTCGCGCGCGCATCCTGATGCGGTTCCGCGAACTGATGAACGAACATCGCAAGGACCTGGCGCAGATCATCACGCAGGAACACGGCAAGACGTTGAGCGATGCCGAGGGCGAGGTCACGCGCGGCATTGAGGTCATCGAATTCGCCACCGGCATCCCGCACCTGCTCAAGGGAGAATTCAGCGAAAACGTGGGGCCGGAAATCGACAGCTTTTCGCTGCGCCAGCCACTCGGCGTCTGTGCCGGCATCACGCCGTTCAACTTTCCCGCGATGGTTCCGCTGTGGATGTTTCCCGTCGCCTTGGCATGCGGCAACACGTTTGTATTGAAGCCCTCCGAGCGCGATCCCACGCTGTCGCTGCGGATGGCGGAATTGCTCGCGGAGGCAGGACTTCCCGCTGGCGTGTTCAACGTCGTGCACGGCGACAAGGCCGCCGTCGACGCGCTGCTGGAACATCCGTTGGTCAAGGCCATTTCGTTCGTCGGTTCCACGCCGATCGCGCGCTACATCTATGAGACCGGAGCGCGCCATGGCAAGCGCGTGCAGGCGCTGGGCGGCGCCAAGAATCACGCGGTCGTCATGCCCGATGCCGATATCGACTTCGCCACCGAGGCCATTGTCGGCGCCGGCTACGGTTCGGCCGGCGAGCGCTGCATGGCCATTTCCGCCATCGTTGCCGTGGGCGACGCCGCCGAGCCGCTGCTCGAGCGCCTCGCCAAGCGCGCGCGGCGCGTCACCGTTGGCCCGGGCACCCATCCGGACGTCGAGATGGGTCCCGTGATCACCGGTGCCGCACGCGATCGCATCATGGGCTGCATCGATCGCGGCGTGGCCGAAGGCGCCAGTCTGGTCGTCGACGGCCGCAAGCCGGTAGTGCCCGGACATGAGAATGGATTCTTCGTCGGCGCCACGCTCTTCGACCACGTCCTGCCGTCGATGTCCATCTATCGCGAGGAGATCTTCGGCCCGGTGCTGGGCATCACCCGCGTGCCTTCGCTCACCGATGCCATCGCTCTGATCAATGCCAATGCCTACGCCAATGGTGTCGCCATCTTCACGCGCTCCGGCTTTGCGGCGCGCCGTTTCCAGCAGGACGTGGAGGTCGGCATGGTCGGCGTCAATGTGCCCATTCCGGTGCCGATGGCATTCTTCTCGTTCGGCGGATGGCGCGCGTCGTTGTTCGGCGACCTCAACGTGCACGGCATGGATGGCGTGCGTTTCTACACGCGCGGCAAGACGCTGACCACCCGCTGGCCCGACGACGGCAGCGCGGCGCCCGGCTTTCACATGCCGGTGATGGGTTAGCGAGCGCCGCCCTCTCATTGCGCATGGCATCAACGTTGATCGCGCGGAGGCCGGCTGCGCGCGTCAACCGCCGCGAAATTCGAAGGTCATGATCAGGTAGAACGGCACGGTCTGTCCGCCATTTTCGGCGGGCAGAAAACGCGCGGTCGGCAACGCGGCTTCCACCGCGGCGGCAAACTCCGGTTCGCCCGACACGATGATGGTTTCCATCACGGCGCCCTCGCGGTCGAGCGCCAGCCATGCCACCACCGTGCCCTCGCGCCTGGCCTTCAACGCGTCGGGCGGATAGATGACATCGGGATTGCGCGCGACACGCACCAGCTTGTCGACCTCGATCAGAAATTCGCTTTGCGATCGCAGCACGAGTTCCTCCGGCAGTCCGGACAACCTGGAGTAACTGAGCGCCGCCCGAATGCGGCCGAGCGTGAGCGACGCCTGCTCTGCGGCTTGGGGTGGCCTGGGTTCGGCGGTGGCCGGTGCCGGATTGGCCGGTGCTGCCGCTGGTGGCGCCGGGTTGGCCGGCGATTCCGGCGGTTCGGTACTTGTCATCGGCACATTCAGGATTTCCGGGACCGGCGCGGGCTCGACGGCGACCGGCATCTCCGGCGTGGGCGGTGGCGCAACCAGTTCGACGGTCAGCGCGGCGTTCGAATAGCCCAATGCGAAAGGACGCAACGAAACAACCGCGGCCAGCGCGATGGCGATCGCGAGGTGAACCAGCAACGACGCCAGCGCCGCGGGTGCCAGGGCAAGCGGCAGGCGCGGATGACCGGGTTCGATGATTTCGCTCAAGGCTGGTCAGGTGACGATGATTGCTTGCAGCAGTCGTGGCCGCCACCAAGCGTAGCGCGATGATTTGACAACAGCGGTAACACGACCGGCACGGTTGAATGACAAAGGGGCGGCGCGTGATTGCGCCGCCCCTTTTACCGTCGTAGTGCAACGGATCGGTTGCAATCCTTTGCCGCAGTGTGCGCCGATCAGTCTCCCAGGATCCGCCACGACAGCCGGTGGCCGCCACCAAAAGCCTTGGGCTTGATCGGTGCAGGCGTGAACCCGCCCGACGCGCCGCCCACGCTGATGCCGCCGCCGATGCTCGGGAAGGACTTCGTGGGGTCGTAGAACGCGATCATGTCGAGACCGACCGCGCCGCCTGCCGAGTAGAAGTAGGGCTGCTGCACGCCTCCCGGGAAGGCCACCGACTCGGCCGACACATAGTCGCGCGCGTAGACGTAGGCGGGCAGTTCGGTGAGGCAGGGATCGGGCTGCAGCACCGTACCCGCGTACAGCACGACGTTGAACTCGGCCACGACATCGACCACGATCCGCTGCCCCGCCGGCAGATCCTGCTTCCAGCCATTGGGAGCCGGGCCAGTGACGCCGACGATGCCCGACGCGTCGGCGAGCGAGCGACCATCGACCGGCAGCGCTGCGGCCGCAAAGGGTGTGTCGAGCGTGCCGTCGCGGATGGCGTACATGGTCTGGATCTGCTCGGGGCTTGGCGTGGTCAGGTCTTCCGCGTCAAGCAAGCGTCCGGTACCGATGAAGACAAAGCGGTCGACACCGTTGTTAAGGTCAATCTCGATTTCCGGTGCCGTGGTCACGGGTTGCGGGGCACTCGACGGGTCCGTCAGCGTGGCGAACAGCACCGTCTTGGCCTGCCACGTCGTATCGTCGGGATCGGAAACATCCCAGCGCCATACGCGCCCGTTGAGGTCGCCGCCGTAGATCTGCTCGATGATCTGGTTGGCGTCGTCCTTGCCGTAGCCACTGATCTTGGTGAGCCCGCTCGGATTGGCCACGGTTCCGGTGTCGGCTCCGGTGGTGTTCAAGGTCTTCAGCAAGGCGCCGGTCTTCGCATTGAGCATGTAGAGATGTCCCTTGCCGTCGCCGGTGTTGTTGTAACCCGAGGCGACCACCACGACCCAGCCATACTTGCGCGTCTTGGCGATGACCGGATTGCCGTAGGAGAACTGGCTGTTGGGCAGCGTGTATTCCCACAGCACCTTGGACGCGGCCTGAGTCTCGGTGGTCACGGCCGTGTCGGTGGCATCGATGGCGAAATACGTGTTGCCGCCCTTGCCTAGGCCCGACACGACGATCGTGCGCCAATCGACCGCACCGACCACGCCACCGGTATTGCCAAAATCAACGTCCTGCGTGCGCGGCGACGCATTCACGTAGAAGTGGTGCTTGAAGATGGGCGCGCCACCGTCCTGGAACGTGAGCGCCTGGATGCCTTTGCGCGCCTTGCCGCCTTCGTCGAAAGCCGAAGTGAATACGCCGCTCGGGACATAGGCAAAAACCTCGGTGCCGCCGGTATTGGGGCCGGTATCGTCCGCGCCATTGAAGACATGGAACATGCCATCGTTGGCGCCGACGTAGACGCGCAATGGGCGCGTGCTTTGCGCGGCCAAGTACGCGGTGTAGCCAGGGTCATTGGCATCCGTGAACGACTTGTTGGCCGGCCCGACGATCACCGGCTTCGAGTCGCTGATGTTGCCAAGCTTGCCGGTACGCTCGCGGAACTGGCCGATGGCCGTGCCTTCGAGCAACTGCGGCGTGGGGCCGGCACCGAAGGTCGAACCACCACGCAGGTACGCAATGACTTTCTGCTGCTGGAGGGCTGTAGACGCCAGCGTATTGAGCTGCGTATTGGGGCCGGTGGTCAGATCGGCATAGCGGAACGGAACTACTGCAAAGGTACCCGCGTCGACGTTGCGCGTGACGATGCGACGATTCAGGAACCAGGTGTTGTCGCTTTCCACGACCGGCGACGTGCCGGCCGCAGGCGTGGCGAGCAGTGCATCCAGCTTGGAGCCGGCGGACCACCGCGTGGCCCCCTGGACACCATTGGTCGTGTTGATGGTCACCTTCTTCAATTCACCTGACCAGCCCGGTTCGACGGTGGACACGAAGATGTAATCGTTCGTGGGACCCAGGTTGCGGCTGGACAGTGCCGCACCGACCCGCGCCACCGAGTTGTTGCCGATACCCGAAATGATGCTGCCCAGGCCATAGGCCACTTCGATGGGGGTCTGCGCAAAGGCGAACTTGCCGCGGCCGTTGACGGCCGCGTGCCACAGGTCATCGGCCGTGGTGGCACGACGGTTGGTGGTGGGCCATGGCGAGTCGTTGGGCGGGTTCGGGAAATTGGGCGAGGTGAACCAGCTGCCGCCAGCCGCAATGGCGGCTTCAACAGCGGGACGATTGGCGGCGTCGAGCAGGCCGTCGGCACCATAGGACAACGCCGAGAAGTTGACGTGCTGCCACCACGCCGGATCCTTTTTCCAGTCGAGGTCCTTGTTGGTGCGGCCGTCGCTCGACGGGACGTTGTTGAGCATGGCCGGGCGCAGGTCGCGCATCCAGTAATACAGCGAGATGTCGGCCAGCGAGTTGGCGGTGGCCGGCGTTGCATCACGGAACGGCCGGGGCCACGATGCGCCAACCAGCGCATTCAAGCCCGACAGCGAACGGGTGGGCTCTGCCACGCCCGGATCGGCCGGAAGTGCCGGTGCGCCATTGATGTTGGAGGCGCGGGCGGGCACGTTGCCCCCGTCCACTTCGCCGACCACCGTGGGCAGCGTGAGTTGGTCGGTAAACCCGTCGGTGAACAGGATGTGGTAATTGTTCGTGCACGTGACAGGGTTGCCCGCGATCGTCGGAATCGGGTCCGTGTGGCCAGGGAGGCCCGCAACGGCACCGGCGCCGTTTTCAACCAGTGCGCCGATCCGGATGAGCGCATCCAGCGTCGGCGTCTTGTTGCCGGGGGTGATCGGGACGGCGAACAGCTTGTTGTACCAGTTCTCGCGCTGCAAACCGGCACCGGAAACGAAATCGCCCGAGTCGAGCCAGTTGGCGGCAACATCGTTCATCACGTGGAAGCCGGCCCGGTACTTGTTATCGACGATGTTGAAGGCGATGGCCGTGGTGGTCTTGGCCGCCAGGATGCGCGTGCGGTAGTAGGCGTACCAATTGGCGTAGTTGGTCATCTCCTCCGCATAGGTGCGCGCCCCGGAAATACCGGTGAATGGGTCCGTATACGGGAAGGTGCGGCCGTCGTTGACGAGACCGGTCCGCGTGAACTTGCCGTATTGCACGTTCTTGAACGTGCCGAGGTCGTTCTTGTCCTGGCAGGTTCCGGTGCCGAAGCCGCGCCATTGCGCATTGGCGGTGGAATTGACGGCGTTGCAGAACTGGACCGACGCCACCGAGTAGTAGTGGCGCGGAATACTTACCGTCGACGCAATCGCTCCGCAGGAGGAGTCGTTGACAAGTTTGCTGTAGGTGAAGTCATTGGCGGGCGACTCCGGATACTGGATGCGGGTCGATGTATAGAGACCTGTCGAGTTGTTGCGGCGGCAGGTGATGCCCGCCCCGTTGGCATCCATCAGCAGCGTAGAACCGCCCGTGGCGTTGGTGGTCGTGCCGTAAGTGGTATTGCAGTTGGCACTGCCGTTCAACGTGGTTGTCGTTCCGGTGCAGGTCGTGGTGCAGCCGGTGTCGGGCGGGTTGTAGTTGGCGCAAGCCGGAAGGCTGCAGCCCACGCCCGAGCAGTTGCAGTTGGAATTGCTTCCACCGGATCCAAATCCAGTCGAAGTGGCAAGGTGGCACTTGCCGTTCTTGCCGCTGACGTTATTGGTGCCCGTGCGGTCGCATTGCAGGCACTCGACGCCGATCGTGCCGACGCAGCCACCGGTTGTCCATGTCCATTGGTAGGCGGGGTTGGTGTTGCAGCCCGCCGGCGTGTAGGTGTAGGGGGCGCCCGCGGTCGTGGCGTCGCTCTGGTAGAAACAGGTCTGGGCCACGGGAGGCGTGACGTTGGTGCACGTTGTTGTGCAACCGGTATTGGAGATGGTGGTCGGCCAACCCGGTGCACTTCTCATGCAATAGATGGCGCGATTGCCACCGTTTCGATAGTAATACTGCGAACCCAATGCACCGGTAGACTTGTTGTACGGATAGTTGTAGTCGTCGACGACGGCCGGTGCCCCGTTGATCGCGTCGTAACTTGTGCCATTGATCCGGCAGTCCGCGCCCGCGGTGGGCGAATACTCGCCGTTGGCGTCGCCGACCAGGGGAAGCATCAGGGCCGCCGTGTTCACCGCACTGGAAGAAAGCGGTATGCCAGCGGGCCAGTCGGTATTGCAATAGACAGGCACCGAAACCTTCCCGAGCAGCGAGTTCGTGGAACCCGAAAGGTAAGGGTCGACCTTGACCGCCGCCCAGGCGGACGTCTTTGCCGACGTCATGTATTTGTAGGGCGTGACGCCAGGCAGGCCGTCCGGATTCGCGTAGGTGGCCTGGTTGCCGGCACCGTCGACCGGCGGTTCGTAGTTGACATTGGGGTTGTAGTACAGGCGGTTGAACTCGGAGGCGAACATGGGGACGTCGCTGCCCCAGGCGAAGTTGGTGTCGCAACCTACAGCGGTATTGCCGGCCGCTGCCCGGCAATAGCCAGGGCCTAAATTGTTGGGTACCGCCACACTGGGGCCGGTAATGATGACGTCGGGGATGTAGGAGAGCGCCATGCTGCCGGAATCGTCCAGCGTGTAGAGCAGGTTGGGCTTGGCGGCCACCTTCGCCTGGAGGGGCTGATCGGACAGGACCGTGGCGGCGGCATACACGCCGGGACCCATGGGGGCCAGAGCGAGCAGGAATGCCATGGCGCCGGCAATCGATTTGCGGGCGAGGGTTGTCGTATCAGTCATGGTGGGTCCTGTCGAAGCAATGGCTAGCGAAGCATGGCCTGCGCATAGGTGACGGTATTGGCGGGTCCGTCAACGCGAATGGAGACGCGATAAAGCGGGGCCGGCGGCACTGAAGGCATTTCTTCCATCGAGGTGCCCGCCGTCGACACCTTCGGCACCATCAGGTCGCACGCCTGCAGCCCGGTGGTCGTGAGCGGGTCCCCCGTGTAGGGGCCGGGCGCCGGCGCGCTGCCTTGGCACAAACGCTCGATGACCCAGCGCACGCTGTAGCGCGAATTGGGACCCGGGTCGCTGTATTTCTGGAAACTGGCGTCGTAGGTGGGGAGAGGCAACGGACCGTAGAGAATGGCCGGGACGCCGTTGGGCATTTCTCCCGCCTGGATATTGGCGTAGTAGTTGTGCGCGATATCGTGGTTGAACGGATCAACGATGGAACCGCCACCTCCCTGGAACAGGGCATCGACCGCGCGCTCGACCGCGTAGTTGATCGGTCCGAGCGTGCCCTGCTTGTTGGCGAGATTGTTGGCGATCGAAGTACCAGCATCCACCGAACGAAGCACCGCGACGGCCGCAAGACTCAGTACGACCATGGCAATGAGGGCGATGAACAGCACGACGCCCCGTTGGCGCGCCGGCGCGGGGATGCGATGGAATGGGATGAGCCGGTGAGAGGTCATAGCGGATGCCAGAGTGAATTGCGCAACGGGATGGTGGCTTCGTAGATGCGGTACCGGTTGTAGTCGGCAAGCACGGTGTTGTCGATCTGGATGCGGCCCTGGCACGTGCCGTTGTTGGCCGCGCAATTGAAGAGCCACGCCGTTTGTCCCACCAAATCGGCGTGGGCGACGGGATCCTGCTTGATGACATCGTCGCTGCGCACGACGATGGCGACGCGCACAGCCTTGACGGTGCGGATGCGCGCCGCATTGTTGGCTGCGGCCGGGACGGCCTTGAATGCGGTATCGGAATAATCGCCATTGCCGCAGGAATTGTTGGTGTCGGCAGGCGTCCAGCAGTCGACCAGCCCGAGCGGGTCACCGTTGGTGTCGATGCCGTACTGCGCCTTGAGCAGCACCACGTTTTGCGCCACGGGCACCGGCACAGCCCCTGCCACGCCCGGATTGTCGTCGAGGCTGTCGAGTTGCTTCTTGGCGGCATCGACGGAATAGAACGTGCGGGTGACGCGGGTGCCAAGATTGACCGCGCGCGAGCCGGTGGTGAAATTGAACGCAGTGCCGGCCTTGAGCGCGTACGACAGCGCAATACGGCCGCCAACGTCGGCAGGCGGATAGGCGGCCAACGACGGGTGCTGCGTGATGCCGGTAACCTGGACCAGCGTGCAGTTGGTCCCGCCGTTGGCGGTTTCAGTGCCGATCACCCAATCGCCTACCTTGAAGCCGTTGGGACTGATGACGGGGTAGGGATTGCCTGCCGAGCCGGAAACGCCGAAGGATATGGGATGCACGATGCGCGGCGCATTGCTGTAGAAAACGGTAATGTCGTCGCTGACATTGACGTTGCCGCTATCGTGGATCAATGCCGGCATGGGCCGCAGCCGCCATTGGTCGCAGCGGGCGAGTTCGTCGATGCCCGTCATGACGCCGTTGCCACTGCTGGCAATTTCGCGGTTCAGCACGAATTGCGCGAGCTGTCCGGTGATCTGCGCATCCGAGATGCCGATGGTGTTGCGCTTGAATTCCTCGGTGATGATCAGCGTGTTGTAGATGACCAGCACGACGACCATGCCGATCAGGATGCCAACCATGACCTCGATGATGCCGGCACCGCGCTGTGCCGCGCGCTGGTTCGATGCGAAAGGTTTCAAGGCATTCATCAGTTCATCCGTACCGTTGCGGCTGCCGTGTACTGGTTCTCGGGTCCGAGGACCACCGACGGCGGCTTCCAGTAGATGGTGACGTTCACGTCAAATCCCGACGACGGCGTGGCGCCGCGCTGTGTGACCGTGACGAGCGGCACGGTCGTGGAACCCGGGAGGCGGGCCTGCACCAGCGTCTTGAAGTTGTTGTAGGGCGTGCCACCCGTCGTGAAGTCGGCGACGAGCGTTGCCGGATCGGAAATCCACATCTGGCTGATCATGTCGTTGACCAGGAATGCGGCTTCGCTGCGGTAGTGCGAGTCGTCGGTCTGTTGCATGGCCCGCGTTTGCAGCGCCACGAGACCGAGGACGCCCAGCGCGACAATCAGGATCGCGATCAGCGCTTCGAGCAGGAAGGTACCGCGCTGCAGTCGCACGTGGGGCAAGGAACGGGTAGCCGGTTTGTTCATGTCAGGTCGTGCAGAAACGAGGCGAGGTGGTATCGGTGATCGCGGGATCGCAGATCTTGATGCCGCTGCGGCCACCGCCGACGAGAATGGTGAGTGGCCGCGTATTGGTCAGGCTGGTGCTGAACGAGACGGCCACCTCCGAGATGGGGGCCGTCGTGTCCGCATTGGCGGCAAGGACGCCGCCCAGCGACGAGAAGGTGGTGATGGTGGCGGTTGCCGGCACGGTTGTGAACGCGGCCAGTGGCGCGCCTTCCTTGAAAACACCGACCTGAAGCACGGTCCCGTCCTGCAGTTGGGCTTGCCATTGGCCGGATCCGGTCGTGGGGTCCAGAACAAATTCGACCGGCACGTTGCGTTTGATGGCCTCCATCTGGGCGTAGCGCATGCCGCTGACGACGGATTCAGCCGCGGCGCGAATCTGGCCGTCGGCGGACCAGGTGGCAAAATTGGGCGCGGCGAGCACGAGCAGCGTGGCCGCGATGGCCAGACCGATCATCAGTTCGATCAGCGTGAAACCGCGGAGGCGGCGGGCGGTCACGAGCAGTCGCCGTTCTTGCGCACGAACCAGCAGGTGGCTGATGTCCAGCCCGAGGGTCCGGCGGAGGACTTCGCGTTCGCCTGGTTGACCGTCAGCACGAACGACCCCATGCCTTTGGAGGCCCGGCCCGTCGCCGTGATCGTGTAGGTGGTGGCCGTGCCGGCGCAGGCCACGTCGAACGGGGCCCCGGTGTCCGCGTTGTACGCCGCGATCACGCCAAGTGCCTCGACGCCGCATGTTGCCGCAGGCGAAATGTAACTGTTGTTGTTGGACCAGTAGGTTTCCTGCTTGCCGCGAAGATCGGCAAGCTTGGTGTGCGCGTCCATCAGCTTGCCGCGAATGACGTATTCGCTGTAACTGGGCAGGGCAATGGCGGCGAGGATGCCGACAATGGCCACGGTGACCATCACCTCGATCAAGGTGAAGCCGGCAGTACGCGGGAAAGTCGATGGTGTGGCGCGGCGCATGGCAATGCTCCTTGGGGGACGTGCGGATACTAGGGGGTGACGTCGCTCCGGCGCAATGCGGCCCTGACTAGTGGTTTTCTGCAGGGAATGGACGGTCGCGCGGTCGACCGGCGGGTGCTTGGGACGGTACCGCCACGTAATAGTGTGCGGCCACGCGAAATTACGGACAAATCGCCTTGGTTCGGGCGATGCGGACGCGCCCGCTTCCAACCAGCACGACATCCACCGCCTGAAAGCCCGATTTGCACACGGTAAATGTGCCCATCTGCAGTGCCCCGTTCAGCATGCGCGCGTGCCCGAACGCCGTGAAGGAAACGTAGTCTGCCAGCGGTTTGTTGGATGAGACGTAAATTCCACGGTCGGCGTGTTCGAACCGGATTACGTCGTCAGCGCCGTCGACCTCGCCCTTGGCGCCGGTATCCTCATGCATGAGGAACCCTTGGTTCCAGTCCCCCGTGTTGGCGCATTGGACGCCGTCGGCGGACTTGCACAAATTGACCCGGTGGCCGCGCTTGATGGCCTCCGATCGCGCAAGTTGCATGCTTTTAGCGAGCAATAGCGCCTGATTCATCACCATTTCGTCGCCGATCCAGCGACTATAGGACGGCAGGGCGATGACCAGCAGTAGCGCCCCGATACCCAGCGCGACGACTAATTCGACCAGCGAAACGCCACGGTTTGGGTGTTGGACAGCGCTCGTCGCACGGGTTGCAGATGCGTGGCGGCGAGGTATCACGGTGCATCGACCCATGTTTCGCCGCCCTTCGACGTTGCCGGTGCCGAATGGCGCCCGGGTACGCCGACAAGTTAGCGGCAGGGCGGCTTACGCCACCATGCGACGCACGGTCTAGCCCGGACGGTTGATTGACGTTTGGCGAAGGCGGGTTTTCAGCGTCTCGCGCAACGGACGAAAGCCAGAAGGGGCGGTACCCCGTCCACGCGACGCTTGACAGAAAATAGTTTAGTTCTAAAATAAAACCGACGGCGACCGGGCAGCGACCCTGCGACCGCTGGCTTGAACAGGAAGTGCCGATGGCATCAATGCGTGTTCTTTGCCTGGGTGGCGGTCCCGCAGGGCTCTACACCGCCCTATTGATGAAAAAGGCCGATCCGCGACGCGTGGTCCGCGTGGTCGAGCGCAATCGGCCAGGCGACACCTTTGGCTGGGGTGTGGTCTTCTCCGACCAGACGTTGGGCAACCTCGAGTCGGCCGACGCCGAGACTGCGCACGAGATCGTGGGCGCCTTCAACCGCTGGGATGACATCGACGTGCACTTCAAGGCGCGTACCATCACGTCCGGCGGTCACGGTTTTTGCGGCATCGGCCGCAAGCGCCTCCTCAACATCCTGCAGGCGCGGTGCCAGGCGCTGGGCGTGGAACTGGTCTACGACACCGACGTGGTGGACGACCTCGCGGCCGCGCGCGCCTTCGATGCCGACCTGGTCGTGGCGTCCGACGGGCTCAACAGTCGCATCCGCACGCGCTATGCGGAGACGTTCGATCCCGATGTCGAACTGCGGCAATGCCGCTTCGTGTGGCTGGGCACGCGCAAGCTGTTTTCGGCATTCACCTTCGCGTTCGTCGAGACGCCGTACGGCTGGTTCCAGGCGCACGCCTATCAGTACGATGGCGACACGTCGACGTTCATCGTCGAAACGCTGGAAGCAACGTGGCGCGCGGCCGGTCTCGAGGCGATGTCGCAGGAAGAAGGCATTGCCTGGTGCGAGCGAATCTTCGCGCCCTGGCTCGATGGCAATGCGCTGATCTCCAACGCCACGCACATCCGCGGGTCGGCCATCTGGATCCGCTTTCCGCGCGTGGTCTGCCGCACGTGGGTGCACTGGAATGCCATCGACGGCAAGCATGTTCCCGTCGTCCTGATGGGCGACGCCGCGCATACGGCCCATTTTTCGGTGGGGTCGGGTACCAAGCTGGCGCTCGAGGACGCCATCGCGCTGGCGCGCACGGTGGACGCGGCGCCCGATCTCGCCACAGCGTTGCACGCCTATCAGGCCGAGCGGTCGCTCGAAGTGCTGAAGATCCAGAACGCTGCGCGCAATTCCACCGAATGGTTCGAGAATGTCGCGCGTTACTCTGCCTTCGAGGCCGAGCAGTTCGCGTACAGCCTCCTGACGCGGAGCCAGCGGATCTCGCACGAGAACCTGCGCCTGCGCGACGCCAAATTCGTCGAACGCATCGAGGGCTGGTTTGCGCGTCGCCTGCAACCGCAAGCGGTGCCGGTGCCGCCGATGTTCACGCCGTTCACGTTGCGTGGTGTGACGCTGTCCAACCGCGTGGTGGTCTCGCCGATGGCGCAGTATTCCTGTCGCGATGGGGTGCCGGACGACTACTACCTGGTGCACCTTGGCAGCCGTGCGCACGGCGGCGCGGGGCTCGTCTTCACCGAGATGGTCTGCGTGGCCCCGGAAGCGCGCATATCACCCGGCTGCGCCGGTCTCTGGAACGACGGCCACACGACGGCCTGGCGGCGCATCGTTGACTACGTGCATGCACGCACCGCCGCCAAGATCGCGCTGCAGCTGGGGCATGCGGGGCCCAAAGGCTCGACCCAATTGGGCTGGGAAACGGCCGATGCGCCGCTCGCCGAGGGCAACTGGCCCGTCGTCGCGCCGTCCGCGATCGCGTACGGGCCGGACAACCAGTTGCCACGCGGGATGAGCCGCGCCGACATGGACCGCGTACGCGACCAGTTCGTGCAGGCCGCGCAACGCGGCGCCGACGCCGGCTTCGATTGGCTCGAGTTGCATTGTGCGCATGGCTATCTGATGTCCGCATTTCTCTCGCCACTGACCAACCATCGCGACGATGGGTATGGGGGGTCGTTGGAGCAGCGGGCGCGTTACCCACTTGAAGTATTTCGCGCGATGCGTGCCGTGTGGCCGGCCGACAAGCCGATGTCGGTGCGGATTTCGGCGCACGATTGGGCGCCGGGCGGCAACACGCCGGACGACGCGGTGGTGCTGGCGCGCCTCTTTCACGGCGCCGGTGCGGACCTTATCGACGTATCGTCGGGACAGACGACACGCGCGGCCAAGCCGGTGTACGGCCGCATGTACCAGACCCCGTTCGCCGATCGCATCCGCAACGAGGCCCGCATCGCCACGATGGCAGTGGGCGCGATCTTCGAACCCGATCACGTCAACAGTATCCTGATGGCCGGCCGCGCCGACCTCTGCGCGATCGGGCGGCCGCATCTGGCCGATCCCTACTGGACGCTGCACGCCGCGGCCGCGCTGGGCGTGCGCGACGTCGAGTGGCCGGTGCAGTACCTGTCCGGCCGGGATCAGCTTGAGCGCAACCTGGCACGCGCCGCGCAGATGGCCAACGAGCGGCCCGAGGCCAACGGCTGAAGCCATGCCCACGATGACCGACGATGCCATCGCTGCGCCGCCGCCGGCGGCAGCCGACGCCGAGACCCGAGGTACCGACGATCATCACGAGTCGCTGCGCTTGTGGTTGCGCCTTCTGACGTGCACGCAACTGGTGGAGCGCGAAATCCGGGCGCGGCTGCGCGCGCGCTTTTCGATCACGCTGGCGCGCTTTGACCTGATGGCGCAGCTCGAGCGTCACCCGCAGGGACTGCGCATGGGTGAACTGTCGCGCCGGATGATGGTCACCGGGGGCAATGTCACTGGACTCACCAGCGAATTGGTGGCGGAAGGGCTGGTCGCGCGTGCACCCGCGCCCGAGGACGGACGTGCGTATGCAGTGCGGCTGACGCCGAAGGGCAAGGCCGCCTTCGATGCGATGGCGGACGAACATGAACAATGGGTGATCGGCATGCTGGCCGGCGTGGCGGCGCCGGACCGCGCCGACCTCTACCAGATGCTGGGCACGTTGAAGCGCAGCGTGAGCCGCATGCAGGAGAACCGATGAGCGCCAATGAAGGCATGACGGAGCACCGGCGGGCATTGCGCGACTATCGCGCCCGCAATTTCCAGTGGTCGACCGATGCCGACGGCAAGGTCGCCACGCTGACGCTCAATCGTCCCGAACGCAAGAATCCGCTGACCTTCGAATCCTACGCCGAGATGCGCGACCTGTTTCGCGCGCTGGTGTACGCCAGCGACGTGAAATGCGTGGTGGTCACCGGTGCCGGCGGCAATTTCAGCTCCGGCGGCGACGTGCACGAGATCATCGGCCCGCTCACCACGATGGCGGCGCCGCAGCTCCTCGAATTCACGCGCATGACCGGCGACCTGGTGCTGGCGATGCGGCGCTGTCCGCAGCCGATCGTCGCGGCGGTTGACGGCATCTGTGCGGGGGCGGGCGCAATGGTCGCGCTGGCTTCCGACATCCGCTTCGGCACCCCCACGACGCGCACCGCGTTCCTGTTCACGCGCGTGGGCCTCGCGGGCGCCGACATGGGCGCCTGCACGCTGCTCCCGCGCACCATTGGACAAGGTCGCGCCGCCGAGCTGCTGTATTCGGGGCGTGTGATGACGGCCGACGAAGGCGCGGCGTGGGGATTTTTCAACCGGAGGGTGTCGCCGGAGACCCTGGTTGCGGAGGCGCAGCAATTCGCGCGGATGCTGGCCGACGGGCCGACCTTCGCGCACGCGATGACGAAGAAACTGCTGCATCAGGAGTGGGCGATGGATGTCGATGCTGCGATCGAGGCCGAAGCGCAGGCCCAGGCGATCTGCATGCAGACGCAGGATTTCCGGCGCGCCTACGAGGCCTTTGCGGCGAAGAAGACGCCGAAGTTCGAAGGTAACTGAGATGGACGGCGCCCATTTCGACTGGCCGTTCTTTGCCGATGCGCAGCGCGCCATGGCGCGGGACCTCGGCGCATGGAGCGCCGCCCACCTCAGCGATGGTGCGTCCGGTCAGGCAGCAGGCGATGTCGACGCCGTGTGCCGAGCGCATGTGCGCGCGCTGGGCGCTGCCGGCTGGCTGCGGTATTGCGTGCCGGCAGCGGACGGTGGCGCGCTGCCTGCGCTCGATTCGCGGGCGCTGTGCATCGCGCGTGAAACGCTGGCGTACCACGACGGGCTGGCCGATTTCGCGTTCGCCATGCAGGGCCTTGGCAGCGGCGCGATTTCGCTGTCGGGGACGGTGGCGCAGCGCGCCGCGTGGCTGCCGCGCGTGGCCACGGGGGACGCCATCGCCGCGTTTGCATTGTCGGAACCCGATGCAGGGTCGGACGTCGGCGCCATGGCCATGCGCGCGGAACGACAGGGCGACCATTACGTCCTGAACGGTACCAAGACGTGGATTTCCAATGGCGGAATTGCCGATTTCTATTGTGTGTTCGCGCGTACCGGCGAACCTGGAGGCGGCGCCAGGGGCATCTCGGCGTTCATCGTGCCTGCCGATGCACCAGGACTGGTAGTGGCCGAGCGTATCGAGGTGATCGCGCCACATCCGCTCGCGCGGCTCGAATTCCGGCAATGCCGGATTGCGGCGTCGGCGCTGTTGGGCACGGAAGGCGAGGGGTTCAAGCTGGCGATGCGCACACTCGACATCTTTCGCGCCTCGGTGGCGGCCGCTGCGGTCGGTTTCGCGCGACGCGCGCTGGACGAATCCATCGCGCATGCGCGCGGCAGAACCATGTTCGGCGGAACGCTGGCGGACCTGCAATTGACGCAGGCGGCGCTGGGCGACATGGCCACGGCGCTGGATGCGGCGACATTGCTGACGTACCGCGCCGCATGGCAGCGCGATGTGGCCGGGACAGCCACGACCAAGGCCGCGGCCATGGCCAAGCTCACCGCCACCGAATCCGCGCAACGGATCATCGATCACGCCGTGCAGCTCTTCGGCGGGCTGGGCGTGACGCGGGGGCAGGTCGTGGAAAAGCTGTACCGGGAGATCCGCGCGCTGCGCATCTACGAAGGCGCCACCGAAGTGCAGAAGCTGATCGTCGGCCGCGAAGTCCTGCGCGTGGCGAAGGCGAACGAAGGGAAAGCCTGATGGCCCATTCAGCCCACGTCGACACCTTCGCGCGCGACCATCTCCCGCCGCACGAGCAATGGCCGGAGTTTGTCTACGATCTGCCCGAGTTGCACTATCCCGATCGCGTCAACGCCGCCGTGGAGTTGCTGGATGGCGCCATCGCGCGGGGCTGGGGCGAGCGGGTGGCCATCCTTGCGCCCGGCGGCCTGCGCTGGACCTATGCGGATCTGCTCGCCCACGCCAACCGGATTGCGCATGTGCTCGTGGAGGACCTGGGCGTAGTAGCCGGTAACCGCGTCCTGCTGCGTGGCCCCAATAGCCCATGGATGGCCGCCTGCTGGTTCGCGGTGCTGAAGGCCGGCGCCATTGCCGTCGGGACGATGCCGCTGCTGCGGGCACGCGAATTGACCGATATCGTCAACAAGGCGGAAATCACGCATGCACTGTGCGACGCGCGCCTGCAGGAAGATCTGGCGGCGGCCCGCGATGCCTGTCCTTCGTTACGCACGGTGGCTTTGTTTGCGACAACCGAGGTGGGCGGTGTCGAGGCGCTGGCGGCGGGCAAGCCATCGCTCTTCGACAGCGTGCGCACGGCGGCGGACGACACGGCGCTGATCGCGTTCACGTCCGGCACCACCGGGACGCCGAAGGGCACGATGCATTTTCATCGCGATATTCTTGCCTGCTGCGATTGCTGGCCGCGGTCCACGCTTCGTTGCGATGCCGACGACATCTTTACCGGCAGTCCGCCGCTGGCCTTCACTTTCGGCCTGGGCGGCCTGCTGCTGTTTCCGCTGCGCGCCGGGGCGGCCACGCTGCTGATTGAACGACCGTCGCCGGAAGCCTTGCTGCCTGCAATCGCCGAGCACCGCGCCACCATTTTGTTCACGGCCCCCACGTCCTACCGCGCGATGGCGCCGCAGGCGCGCGAACACGACCTCACATCGCTGCGCAAATGCGTGTCGGCGGGCGAGGCGTTACCGGCGGCCACGCGCATGCTCTGGAAAGACGCCACGGGCATCGAGATGATCGACGGCATCGGTGCTACCGAGTTGTTGCACATCTTCATTTCTCATGACGAGGCCGGCGCTCGCGCCGGCGCCACCGGCAAGCCGGTACCTGGGTACCGTGCCTGCGTGATGGACGACGATGGCAAGCCGCTGCCGGCAGGGCAGGTTGGCAGGCTCGCGGTGAAGGGGCCCACCGGATGCCGCTACCTGGCCGACGAGCGACAGCAGAAATACGTGCAGGACGGCTGGAACTACACGGGCGACGCCTACCTGGTCGATGCGGACGGGTACTTTGTCTACCAAGCCCGTACGGACGACATGATCGTCAGCGCCGGCTATAACATCGGCGGACCGGAGGTCGAGGGCGCGCTGTTGCTGCACCCGGCCGTCGCGGAGTGCGGCGTAATCGGCGTGCCTGACGACGAGCGCGGCCGGATCGTCATGGCGTTCGTTGCGCTCAAGCCCGGTTTCACCGGCGACGATGCCATGGTGAAGACGCTGCAGGATTTCGTTAAGGCCACGATTGCGCCTTACAAGTATCCGCGCGCGGTCGAATTCATGGCGTCGATGCCACGCACGGAGACCGGCAAGCTGCAGCGATTCCGGCTGCGCGAACTTGGGCTGCAAGGCCACCTCGAAAGGAAGAACCGATGACCAAAGCGGATTGGCGCACGTTGTCGCCGCCCGGATGGACGCCTCCCAAGGGCTATGCCAACGGCGTGGCCGCGCGCGGAACGACGGTGTTCGTGGGTGGCCAGATCGGGTGGAATGCGCAGCAGCAGTTCGAGACCGACGATTTCGCGGCACAGGCGCGGCAGGCGCTGCTCAATGTGGTGGCGGTGCTGCGGGAGGCGGGGGCCGGACCGGAACACGTGGCGCGCATGACGTGGTACGTCGTCGACAAGCATGAGTACATCGCCAGCTACCGCGCATTGGGCGCCGCCTACCGCGAGGTGATGGGTCGGCATTTTCCTGCGATGACGGCCGTCGAGGTGACCGCACTGATCGAGGACCGCGCGCGCGTCGAGATCGAGGTCACCGCCGTATTGCCGGACGCCTGAAGTTCCGTGGCCAAGGTCGGGCATAATTCCCGTTTCAGGTCGCGCCCGGCTGTCACGCTGCGCGGTCGCATTTCCCGGAGTCTTCGATGAACGCACCCGAACGCCTGCACGCCCAAGCCAAGCCCGTCTTCAAATGGGACGATCCGCTCCTGCTTGACAGCGAACTGGCCGAGGACGAGCGCATGGTCCGCGACGCCGCCTATGTCTATGCGCAGGACAAATTGATGCCGCGCATCAAGGAGGCTTTCCGGCACGAGAAGACGGACCCCGCCATTTTTCCGGAGATGGGCGCGCTGGGCCTTCTCGGCGTCACGTTGCCGGCCGAATATGGCGGCGCCGGTCTCAACTACGTGTGCTATGGGCTGATCGCGCGCGAGGTCGAACGCGTCGATTCGGGCTATCGGTCGATGATGAGCGTGCAAAGCTCGCTGGTGATGTACCCCATCTACACGTTCGGCAGCGAAGCGCAGCGGCGCAAGTACCTGCCGAAGCTGGCCGCCGGCGAATGGATCGGCTGCTTCGGCCTCACGGAACCCAATCATGGTTCCGACCCGGGTTCGATGATCACGCGTGCGAAGAGCGTGCCCGGGGGCTTCAGCCTGTCGGGCGCCAAGATGTGGATTTCCAATTCGCCCATCGCGGATGTGTTCGTCGTGTGGGCCAAGGACGACCAGGGCATCATCCGCGGCTTCATCCTCGAGCGTGGCATGAAGGGCCTGTCCACGCCCAAGATCGAAGGCAAGTTTTCGTTGCGCGCCTCGGTCACGGGTGAAATCGTGATGGACGACGTATTTGTGCCCGAAGACAATCTCCTGCCCAACGTGCAGGGTTTGAAGGGACCCTTCGAATGTCTCAACAGCGCGCGGTACGGCATCGCGTGGGGCGCGCTGGGCGCGGCGGAATTTTGCTGGCATGCGGCCCGGCAATACACGATGGACCGGCAGCAATTCGGACGGCCGCTGGCGGCCAACCAGCTGGTGCAGAAGAAACTCGCCGACATGATGACCGAGATCACGCTGGGTCTGCAGGGCTGCCTGCGCCTCGGCCGCATGAAAGACCTCGGCATCGCCGCGCCGGAAATCACGTCGATCATGAAACGCAATTCGTGCGGCAAGTCGCTCGACATCGCCCGCGTGGCGCGCGACATGCACGGTGGCAACGGGATCGTCGACGAATTCCATGTCATTCGCCACGTGTTGAACCTCGAAACCGTCAATACCTATGAAGGCACGCACGACGTCCATGCGCTGATCCTCGGTCGCGCGCAGACGGGCATCGCGGCCTTTTGATGAAGCTCTACGATTATTTCCGGTCGTCGGCGGCCTACCGGGTTCGCATTGCGATGAACCTGAAGGGCCTCGACCCGGAGCGCGCCTTCATTCATCTGCGCCGCGATGTGCAGCGCGATCCTGCCTATCTTGCGGTGAACCCGCAGGGCCTCGTGCCGTCGCTGACGCTGGACAACGGACAGGTGCTGACCCAATCGCTCGCCATCATCGAATATCTCGACGAAATCCATCCCAGTCCGCCGCTGTTGCCCGCCGGCGCTGCCGCACGGGCGCGGGTGCGCGCCATCGCATTGGAAGTGGCGTGCGACATTCATCCGCTCAACAACCTGCGCGTGCTGAAGTACCTGAAGCACACGCTGCAGGTCAGCGATGCGGACAAGGACACCTGGTACAAGCATTGGGTGCACGAAGGTCTCGCCGCGCTGGAAACGCAGCTGGCGCGCGACAGCGCGACGGGCCGGTTTTGCCACGGCGACGCGCCCACGCTGGCCGACGTGGTGCTGGTGCCGCAGATGGCCAATGCCCACCGCTTCGAAGTCGACGTCAGGCCGTTTTCCACGCTCAACCGCATCGAGGCGGCATGTCTTGCGCTGCCGGCGTTCGCGGCGGCCGAGCCGGCAAGGCAGCCTGACACGGAATGAAACGGCAGGCGGCATGACGACGTTGCACCCACCGATCCCTCATTGAACCCCACAGGACTTTCATGACCTACGCCATACCCGGCTGGGAATTGCCCAGCGTTCCCGTCTTCGGATCGGCCGACCGTTTTCCGGTGCGCCACATCTACTGCGTCGGTCGCAACTATGCCGAGCATGCCAAGGAAATGGGCGGCGACGCGACGAAGGAGCCGCCGTTTTTCTTCGCCAAGCCGGCCGACGCGATCCTGCCGATCGTGCCGCCTGCCGTCGGGTCGATGCGTTACCCGCTGGCCACGAAGAATTTTCATCACGAGATCGAACTGGTTGTGGCCATCGGCAAGGCCGGCGTCGAACTCACGCCCGAGCGCGCCAACGACGTCGTGTTCGGCTATGCCACGGGTCTCGACATGACGCGACGCGACTTGCAGAGCGACATGCGCGAAAAGAAGCGGCCGTGGGATCTCGGCAAGTCGTTTGCGCATGCCGCGCCGATCGCGCCCATTCATCCGGTGTCGCAAACCGGCATTCTCACGCGCGGCGCCATCACGCTCGACGTCAACGGCGTGCGTCGGCAGACGGGCGACCTGGCGGACATGATCTGGGACGTGCCGAACACGCTGGCATTCCTGTCCAGGTACTACGAATTGCTGCCCGGCGACCTCGTTTTCACCGGCACGCCGGCCGGGGTGGGCGCGGTGGTGGCCGGTGATCGTCTCGATGGCCACATCGAGGGTCTATCCTCGCTGGCGCTCGTGATCACCTGACGCGCGCATGAACGCAGCCCAGTACACGCCCGACTTCGTCGAGCGCGGTTACAACAACCGTACCGCGGTACCGGATCATCCGGTATTCCTCGCGCGTTTCGCGGCCGAGTCTGCCGCGGCGCGCGCCCGGTACCGGCATCGCCTCGATCTGCGCTATGGACCCGGTCCGCTCGAGACGCTGGACCTGTTCCTGCCGGAGTCCACGCCGCTGGGCACCTTCGTGTTCATACACGGTGGCTACTGGCGGGCGCTGGACAAGAGCGATCATAGTTTCGTGGTCGGGCCGTTCCTGGAGCAGGGCCTCGCGGTGGCGGTGATCAACTACGATTTGTGTCCGGCTGTGTCGATCGCGCACATCGTCGACGAATGCCGGCGTGCGATGGTGTGGATGGCCCGCGAAGGGGCGGCGCACGGCGCCAATGCGGGCAACGTCGTGGTGGGCGGCCATTCCGCGGGCGGGCAACTGGCGGCAATGATGTTCTGCACCGACTGGCGATCCCTCGGCCTGGCGCGCGCGCCGATGGTGGGCGGCGTCACGCTTTCGGGCGTGCACGACCTCTCGCCGCTGGTGCACTTTTCATACAACAACGAACTGAAGCTCGACCTGGACAGCGCGGCGCGGGTGTCGCCGGTGAATTTTGCGCCGACCACCGATGCGCCGCTCCTTATTGTGTGCGGCGCCGCCGAAACCTCCGAATTCCTGCGGCAGTCCGCGCTGCTGTGGGATGCCTGGCCCCTGGTGCGCCGGCCCGCTGCAGCGCCGATGGTCATCGCCGACATGCATCACTTCAGTGTCGTGCTCGAGTACGCGCGTCCGGGGAGTGCGCTGACGCAGGCCACGCTCGGGTTGCTGCGGTAGCCGGTCGTCGCCGCCACTTTGGCTCCTTAGTCAAGGCTTCCGCTTCGCCTGCGCTCGCGTTATTCACGTGGCCGCGGCAAGCGGCGAACCGGGCGCGTCGGGCCGGTCGCGGAAAAAACGTGGGGGCGGGCGCGTGCCGGCTCCACACGCAAAATGGCGCGGCGAACGAAACAAGCATCGCTGCGCGCCGAGACGACCATCAATCGCATCCACGAATGGCAAATTCCCGTGACCTATTGACAACTGACCACCGGTCACTTACGCTTGGCGTTCAAGTGACCCGCAGTCATTTAGCATTCACGGAAAGGCTTCACCATGGTCATCCGCCAGCGCGCCATCCAGGCCGAAGACAAACAGGAGCGCCACCATGCGATTCTCGATGCCGCCGAGCGCCTGCTGCTGCGTGCGCCCGACCGCGCGGCCAACGTGGCCGAGGTCGCGGACGAGGCCGGGCTTGCCAAGGGCACCGTCTATCTCTACTTCCCCAGCAAGGAAGAACTGCTGCTGGCCGTGCACGAGCGCAACATCGACGCGTTCTTCACGGCCCTCATCGAACGAATGCAGAGCGATACCCCGGCGGCGATCGACGATGTATTGGTACTGACGCATCGCTATATGGTGGAGCCGCCGTTGTTCCTGCCGCTGGCGGCACGCTGCTTCGGCCTGATGGGGCAGAGCGTGGCGCCGGAGTGCGGGCAGGAATTCAAACGCCGGATGGCGGTTCGGCTGCAGGCAGCCGGTGCCGGGTTGGAGCGCCATTTTCCGGAACTGGCGGCAGGCAGCGGGGTGGCGCTGTTGCACTACAGTTATGCGCTGATCATCGGGTTGTGGCAGATGTCGCCGGCCGCGCAAGGGCTGCCTTCCGCCTGTGCGCTGGCCGCGGTGTCTTCACCCGACTTCAAGTATTCCTTCCCGGACGAACTTGATCGCGCCCTGCGCGCGTTATGGGAAGGCACCGTCGGTCGCCCATTGCCAACGGCTGCGGGGCTGGCCGAGGCGGGCCGATGAGCGCGCGGACGTTGCGGCTTGCCCTGGGGGCGGTGGTTGTCGTCGCATTGCTGGCGGCGTGCGGCGCCAAGGAAGCACCGGCGCCGGTGGTGCGACCCGTGGTGCTGACCAAAGTCACGGTAGGCACCGGTGCCGATTCAGCCGTGTTCGCCGGCGAGGTGCGCCCCCGTCACGAGAACGATCTCGGCTTTCGCATCGCGGGCAAACTTGCGGAGCGCATGGTCGACGTCGGCTCGCATGTGCGTCGCGGACAGGCGCTGGCCCGACTCGATCCTGCGGACGTCGGCTTGCAGGCCGACGCGGCGAAGGCGCAGGTTGCCGCCACCGAAACCGAGTACAAGTTTGCGCAGGCCGAATACGGTCGCTACCAGGGCTTGCTGCGCGAAAAATTCATCAGCGCGTCGGCCCTTGATGCCAAGCGCAATGCGGCTGACGCCAATCGCGCCAAGTGGGAGCAGGCCAAGGCCAATCTCGCCGTCGCGCAGAACCAGGCAGGCTACGCCATCCTCGTGGCGAACGAGGACGGCGTGATCACGGCCGTCAATGCCGAACCCGGGCAGGTGGTGACCGTCGGCCAGGCGGTCGTGCGGTTGGCGCGTGAGACCGAGCGCGAAGTGCTGATCAGCGTTCCCGAGAACCGGCTGCGCGAATTGACGTCCGCCGGGCAACTGGTGATCGCGCTGTGGGCCAACCCCGGCAAACTCTACCAGGGCAAGGTGCGCGAAGTGTCGCCCACGGTGGATCCCGCCACGCGAACCTTTGCCGTGCGCGTGTCGATTCTCGATGCCGACCCCACCGTGCAGTGGGGGATGACCGCCAATGTCGGTGCCATCAGTCCGACCGCGGCCCCGACTGCGGTGCTGCCGTTGACATCGATCTACCAGAAGGATGGCAAGCCCGCGGTATGGCGCTATGACACGACCACCCACGCGGTGACGCTGGTCCCGGTCACCGTCGCCCAATATCGCGAGGATGGCGTGGTCGTGACCAGTGGCGTCGCCGATGGCGATGTGATCGTGGCCGCGGGCGTGCACAAACTGCAGCCCGGCCAGGTGGTGAAACCCTACGAGGGCGGCAAGCAGGCGACGCCTTCTGCGCCCCCTGCCGTCGCGGGCCCGCGTGAGGCCTCCGGCGCGGCGGTTCCAGCTGCCGTGCCCGAACGCGGCTGAACCAACCCGGACCCATGTCATGACCATCCCCACCGTTCCCGGTGGCGCGACCGGTTCGCGCTTCAATCTTTCCGAATGGTCATTGCGGCATCGTCCGATCGTGTTGTTCGCGATCATCGTGTTTGCCGTCGCGGGCTTCCTGTCCTACGAGCGGCTGGGCCAGTCGGAGGACCCCCCGTTCACGTTTCGCGTGATGGTGGTGAAGACGAACTGGCCGGGTGCCAGCGCGCTTGAAGTCGAGCAGCAGGTGACCGACAGGATCGAGCGCAAGCTGCAGGAAGTGGCCAACATCGACTGGGTGCGCAGCTATTCGAAGCCCGGCGAATCGCTGGTGCTGTTCGCGCTCAAGGATTCGGCGCCGGTAGCCAACGTGCCGGAAGCGTTCGACCGGGTGCGCAAGAAGATCGGCGACATCCGTAACCAATTGCCGACCGGCATCCAGGGCCCGTTCTTCAACGATGAGTTCGGCGACACCTACACCAACATCTATGCGTTGACGGGTGATGGATTCGGCTACAAGGACCTGAAGGAATTCGGCGACCGGATGCGCGCCGAACTGCTTCGCGTGCCGGGTGTGGCCAAGGTGGACTTCATTGGCGAGCAGGAAGAAAAAATCTTCATCGAGCTGTCGAACTCCAAGTTGGCGACGCTGGGGGTGGATCCCGCGCAGATCATCGAAACGCTGGCGAAGCAGAATGCGGTCGCCGCTGCCGGCGTCTTCGACACCAGCACCGACCGCATATTCGTCCGTCCCTCCGGAGCGTTCGACAGCGTGGATGCGATTCGCGACCTTGCCATTCGCGCCAACAACCGGCTGTTCCGCCTGGGCGATATTGCCACCGTCACGCGCGGCTACGTCGACCCGCCGCAGCAGAAAATGCGCTGGCATGGCCGCGAAGCGCTGGGCCTGGGCGTGACGATGATCAAGGGCGGCGACGTGATCGAACTGGGTCATGGCCTCGATGCGCTCGCCGACCGGGTGCAGTCACAACTGCCCGTGGGCGTGGAACTGGGCCACGTGGCCAGCATGCCGCGCGCCGTCCAGCGCTCGATCAACCAGTTCCTGCGCTCGCTCACGGAAGCGGTGCTGATCGTGCTGGCGGTGTCGCTCGTCAGCCTGGGACTGCGCACCGGACTCGTCGTGGCGGTGTCCATCCCGCTCGTGCTGGCGGTGACGTTTCTCTGCATGTGGCTCTTCGACATCGGCCTGCACAAGATCTCGCTGGGCGCATTGATCCTGTCCCTGGGCCTTCTCGTCGACGACGCGATCATTGCCGTCGAGATGATGGCGATCAAGCTGGAGCAGGGGCTCGACCGCTTTTCCGCGGCCAGCTTCGCCTACACCAGCACGGCGTTTCCAATGCTGACCGGCACGCTCGTCACGGTGGCGGGCTTCCTGCCGATCGCCACGGCGAAGAGCAGCACCGGCGAATACACGCGCTCGATCTTCCAGGTGTCGGCGATCGCGCTGATCGCCTCGTGGGTGGTGGCCGTGGTCGTGATTCCCTATCTCGGCTACAAGATGTTGCCCGATTTCTCGAAGCCGCGGCCCGCGCCGCTGTGGCGGCGATGGCTGGCGCGCCTGCGCGGGCAGCCCGTGCCGCCACCGACCGCGCCGCATCACGGCGACCCCGACGCGGTCTATCGCACGCGGTTCTACACCGGGCTGCGGCGGACGATTGCCTGGTGCGTGGGCCATCGCAAGATCGTGCTGGTGGCCACGCTCGCGGTGTTCGTCGGAGCGCTCGGCTTGTTCCGCTTCGTGCCGCAGCAGTTCTTTCCCGCCTCATCGCGGATGGAATTGCTGGTCGACCTGCGGTTGCCCGAAGGAAGTTCGTTTGCGGCGTCGCTGGCGGCGACGCAAAAATTCGAGAAGATCCTCGAGCAGGATCCCGGTGTCGAAAGCTTCGTCTCCTATGTGGGCAGCGGCTCGCCGCGGTTCTACCTGCCGCTCGACCAGCAGCTGCAGCAGGCCAATTTCGCGCAGGTGGTGCTGATCGCCAAGAGCATTGAGGCGCGCGAGCAGGTGCGCGCCCGCATCCTCGATCTCTTTGCCGTCGATTTCCCCGAGTTGCGTGGCCGCGTGTCCCGTCTCGAAAACGGACCGCCGGTCGGCTTTCCCGTGCAGTTCCGCGTGTCGGGTGAGAATGTCGCCACGGTGCGGGCGCTCGCGCAGCGCGTGGCCGAGGTGCTGCGCCGCGATCCGGACACCGACCAGGTGCAGTTCGACTGGGACGAGCCTTCGAAGGTGATCCGCGTGGTCGTCGACCAGAACAAAGCGCGCGTGCTGGGCATCTCATCGCAGGAACTCGCCACGTTCCTCAACAATTCGCTGTCGGGTTATTCGGTCACGTACTTCCGTGAGCGCGACAAGCAGATCGAGGTGATTTTGCGCGGCGCGCTCGAAGAGCGGGCAAAGATGAGTTTCCTGAAGGACCTGGCGTTGCCGACACGCGGCGGCCGCGCGGTGCCCATTACGCAGATCGCGGAGATCAAGTACGACCTCGAGCCCGGCATCGTGTGGCGCCGCAATGAGTTGCCGACGATCACCGTGCGTTCGGACGTGCGCGGCAATGCCCAGGGTCCCGATGTGGCCACCCGCATCGAGCGCCAATTGGTTGCGCTGCGCGCCGAGCTGCCGTTGGGTTACCGGATCGAGATCGGCGGCGCGATCGAGGATTCCACGCGCGGCCAGCGCTCGATTGCCGCCGGAATGCCGCTGTTGGTAATCGTCGTGCTTTCGCTGCTGATGATCCAGCTGCAGAGCTTTGCGCGCGTGTTCATGGTCGTGCTGACGGCGCCGCTGGGATTGATCGGCGTCGTGATTGCATTGCTGGCCTTCGGCAAGCCGTTCGGGTTCGTGGCGCTGCTGGGCACGATTGCACTGGCTGGCATCATCATGCGTAACGCCGTCATTCTCGTCGACCAGATCGACCAGGACATCGCCGCGGGATACGCACCGTGGGACGCGGTGGTTGGCGCAACGGTGCGCCGGTTCCGCCCGATCGTGCTTACCGCCGCTGCCGCCGTGCTGGCGCTGATTCCGCTGGCGCGCAGCGATTTCTTCGGGCCGATGGCGGTGGCCATGATGGGTGGCATCGTGGTCGCGACCGCGCTCACGCTGCTCTTCCTGCCCGCGCTCTATGCGCAATGGTTCCGCGTGCGCGCGGATGGACCGGGGGGGGCCTTGCTGCCCGCATGAGGATCCTGGTGATGGGCGGCACCCGCGGCCTCGGGCGGGCGGTGGTTCGCGCAGCGTTCGAGGCGGGGCATGCGTTGACGGTGCTGGCGCGGCACGCCGCCGAACTGGAGACGCCGGTGAGCGGCGTGCGCATGGTCGTCGGCGACGTCGAGGACGCGGCCGATGTCGAGCGCGCAGTCGCCGGCCAGGATGCCGTGGTGTGGACGGTCGGTGTCGCGCCCACGCGGCGGCCCGTGCACGTCTTTTCACGCGGAACGCAGTACACGCTTGCATCGATGGAGCGCTTCGGTGTGCGCAGGCTGGTGTGCGTGACGGGGATGGGCGCCGAAGACAGCAAGGTCTGGGGCGGCTTGCTCCGGGCCGGGATCATGCCGCCCCGACGCAACCGGGCCATCGCCGAGGACAAGGACCGGCAGGAGATGCAGGTCCGGGCAAGCACGCTCGACTGGACCATTGTTCGACCGGCACTCCTCGGCGACGGTCCGGCCACCGCCAACTACTTCGCGCGGATGCTTCCGGAGGGAGGCGTCGCGCACCGGATCCGGCGCGCGGATGTGGCCGATTTCATCGTCCGCAACCTCGCCCGCGCCGAATACGTGCGCCAGTCGGTGTTGCTCACCGGCTGATCGCGGGAAGGCAGGCCCGGTGAGGTAAACTTGCAACCTTGCGGCGTGCTGCAACAGGCGCGCCGCCAACTCCCCTCGAGACTGTCGGACATGGCGTTGGCTTCCACCCTAGAGATCGTCGCCGAATTGAAGGCTGGCCGCATGGTCGTCCTGGTCGACGAGGAAGACCGCGAAAACGAGGGCGATCTCGTGATCGCTGCGGAATGCGTGACGCCCGCTGCGATCAACTTCATGGCGCGGCATGCGCGAGGGTTGATCTGCCTCACGCTCACCGAGGAGCGCTGCCGGCAGCTCGCACTGCCATTGATGGTGTCCAACAACCGGTCCGGTACCGGCACCAATTTCACGATGTCGATCGAGGCCGCGGAAGGTGTCACCACCGGCATCTCGGCGGCGGATCGCGCCCGCACGGTGCTGGCCGCCGTTGCACCCGACGCCAAACCCTCGGACATCGTGCAGCCCGGCCACATCTTTCCCGTCATGGCGCAACCCGGCGGCGTGCTGGTACGCGCGGGGCACACCGAGGCGGGATGCGACCTGGCGCGGATGGCCGGGCTCATGCCTGCGGCCGTGATCTGCGAGATCATGAAGGACGACGGCACGATGGCGCGCATGCCTGACCTGCTCACGTTTGCGGAAATGCACGACCTCAAGGTCGGCGCGATCACCGATCTCATTCATTACCGCAGTCGCACCGAGCGCATCGTCGAGCGCATCGCCGAGCGTCCGCTCAACACGCCGCATGGCGCGTTCCGGCTGGTCGTCTATCGCGACAAGCTGTCCGACGCCACGCACCTGGCGCTGGTGCGCGGCCCGATTGCGCCGGATGTCGAAACGCTGGTGCGCGTGCACGAACCGTTGTCCGTGATGGACCTGCTTGATGGCGAGTCGGCGTTCCATTCGTGGACGATTCCGGGCGCACTGGCGGCCATCAACGAGGCCGGCCGTGGCGTGGTGGTGTTGCTGCATCGGCCGGAAAGCGCGCTCGAACTGCGTCGGCGCGCCATCGCGGATGCACCCGCGCCGCCCACCAAGATGGATCTCCGTAATTACGGCATCGGTGCGCAGATCCTGCGCGACCTCAACGTCGGCCGGATGCGTCTCCTGTCCAAGCCGCGGAAGATGCCCAGCATGGCGGGGTTCAATCTCGAAGTGACCGGCTACGCCAGCGAGCCGCCGGCGCGCAAATCCTCCTGAAGCGAAGAACCCGATGACGATCAAACGACTTCAGGGCGACGTGTCCGCGGTCTCGCGGCGCGTGGGCATCGTGCTTTCCCGGTTCAACCGTGACGTGGGCGAGGGCCTGCTTGGCGGGGCGTTGCGCGCACTGCGCGATGCCGGCGTCGACGATGCACTCGTCACCGTCGTCAGCGTTCCGGGCGCGCTGGAAACCCCGCTGGTACTGCAACGGATGGCGCAAACCGGCGACTACGACGCGCTGGTCGCGCTGGGCGCGGTGATCCGCGGCGAGACCTATCACTTCGAGATCGTGTCCAACGAATCAGCGGCGGGCGTGTCCAGCGTGGCGCTCGAGTTCGGCATCCCCATCGGCAACGGCATCCTCACCTGCGAGAACGATGCGCAGGCGCTGGCCCGCATGGATCAGAAGGGCTACGAGGCGGTGCAGGCCGCCCTCGAGATTGCGGTACTGTTCGATGTCCTCGACGAGCAAGACTAGTCAACGCCGCCGCTCGCGCGAGCTGGTGATGCAGGGCCTGTACCAGCGGCAGCTGTCGGGCAATGCTGCGCGCGACGTGCACGCCGACCTCACCACCAGCCCGGGCTTCCCGCGCGCCGACCAACCCTATTTCGACGAGTTGTGGAGCGGCGTGGGGGAGGAGTACGACGATCTCCTCGTCAGGCTCGCGCCGTTTCTCGATCGCAAGCCCGCCGCGCTGTCGCCGGTGGAGAAGGCGATCCTGCTGATCGGCGCATGGGAACTGTCGCGGCGCGTGGAGATTCCGTATCGCGTGGTGATCAACGAATCGGTGGAGCTTGCCAAGTCCTTCGGCGGCACCGACGGCCATCGCTACGTCAATGGCGTGCTGGACCGTTTTGCCGCCGACGTGCGCGCTGTCGAGATCGCGGCGGGCAAGCGCGACGCGGCGCCGGGCTGACGGCCGCCAGCGCGATGCGCCGCGCGCTCGTCCCTGCCGGATGCCTGCGGATGCTCCTCACCAGCGGGAATTCGGCGTCGCGCTGCAATGAATGAATTCGAGTTGATCGGTCGCTTTTTCCGGCGGCCGGTGCATGACGCCGCGGTACGCGTGGGCAACGGCGACGACGCCGCGGTCGTGCGTCCTGCCGCGGGCCATGAACTTGCGTTCAGCGTGGACATGTTGGTCGAGGGTCGGCATTTCCTTCCGGACGTCGACCCCGAGGCACTGGGCCACAAGACGCTGGCGGTAAACCTGTCCGATTTGGCGGCGATGGGCGCGACGCCGCGCTGGGCGTTGCTGGCAGGGGCGCTGCCGGGTCTCGATGAGCGCTGGCTTGCGGCATTCGCGCGCGGCTTCTTCGCGCTGGCGGCGCGGTACCAGGTTGCGCTGGTCGGCGGCGATACCACACGCGGCCCGCTCAATTTCTGCGTGACCATCATCGGCGAATTGCCGTTCGATGCGGCACTCACCCGTGCCGGCGCGCATGCCGGCGATGACCTCTATGTGTCCGGCACCCTTGGTGACGCGGCGCTGGCGCTGGCGGCGTTGCAAGGACGCACCCACCTCGACCCGGACACGCTGACGGTGCTGCGGCGGCGACTCGAACAACCAGAACCACGGGTTGCGCTGGGGCAGTCGCTGCGTGGCGTGGCAACCGCGGCACTGGACCTGTCGGACGGATTGACCGGGGACCTCGCGCACCTCCTGGAGGCCTCGCAGGTCGGCGCCGAGATCGCGCTAGCCGCGCTGCCGTTGACGCCGGCGCTGGCGCAGCGGCTGGCAGGCGCCGAGCGGATGTTGGCGCTGACGTGCGCGCTAGCCGGGGGCGACGACTACGAACTTTGCTTCACCGCGCCGGCGGCGATGCGTGGCCGCATCGCCGCAAGCGCGCAGGCGCTCGCGTTACCGCTCACGCGGATCGGTGTCATCACGGCGGCGCCGGGGTTGGTCGTGCAGGACGAACTCGGCGACGCACTGTCCGCACTGCCGAGGGCATGGGATCATTTCGCATGAGTGCCACGCCCACGATTGCGTTCCTGTTTCGTCATCCCGCGCACTTCATCGCGCTGGGTTTCGGCGCCGGCCTTTCGCCGTGGGCGCCTGGCACACTCGGCACGTTGCTCGCGATTCCGATGGCGTTGTGGCTGCGCTGGTATGCAGGCGACATCGAGTATGCGGTGGTGCTGGTCGTGCTCTTCGGTATCGGCGTGTGGGCGTCGCAGGTCACCGGCCGCGAACTCGGCCAGCCGGATCATGGCGGCATCGTCATCGACGAGGTCGTGGCATTCCTGCTGGTGTTGTTCTTCACCGGCATCACGCCCGAGCGCATCGCGCTCGCCTTTGCGTTGTTCCGTTTTTTCGATATCGTCAAGCCGCCGCCAATCCGGCAGCTCGATGCGCGGATGAAGAACGGTCTCGGCGTGATGCTGGACGATTTGCTGGCCGCGGGCTTCACGCTTTTGGTCTTTGCGGTCGGACAGAGGTTGCTCGGATGAGCGCGGACGGCGACGGCGATCTCGACCTGCGGCGGCTGGAGGAAGTGGGGCTCAACGCCCTGCAGACGCAGCGCCAGCTCTTCTACGACGGCTGGCTGCTGCGGGTCTCGCCGGGCAAGGCCAAACGGGCGCGCAGCGTGAATGCGCATTTCAGTTCGTCGCTGCCCGTGGCCCGCAAGATCGTGCATTGCGAAAAGATCTATGCGGCGCGTGGATTTCCGGTGCTGTTCCGGATCACGCCGTTTGTGCAGCCGCCGGATCTCGACGCGGTGTTGGCGGCGCGCGGCTATGAAGCCCACGAAACGACGCTGGTCCAGTGGCTGCGGCTGGCGCAGGCGCCGGAGGCGTTGCCGTTGCCCGACGTGGACGTCACCTCGCCGCCGGCGGATGTATTCGCCGATGCCGTGGCGGCACTGCAGCACGCGACACCCGCGCAGCGGGACGCGTACTACGAGCGCCTGGTGGATAGCCCGCTGTCGACGCGCACGCTGCTCGCGCGTGATGCCGGCGGCGTCGTGGGCCTCGGCACCGTGATGCTCGACGACGGCCTGGCCGGCATCTTTTCGATGGCCACGGCGCCGGCAATGCGCGGGCGCGGCGTGGCCACGGCGATCCTCGGTCAATTGCTGGCGTGGGCATGGGACCACGGCGCCACGCATGCCTACCTGCAGGTCGAAGCCAACAATCATCGCGCGTTGGCGGTCTACCAGCGCTTCGGCTTTGCCACCGCATATACCTATCACTACCGCGCCCGGCCGGGGGATTTCGGGTGAAGCCGGAGGCGAACATCCTGCTGGCTGCAGAACTGGGCGCGGCGCTGCAGGCGCGCCAGTGGCGCTGCGTCGCGGCCGAATCGTGCACCGGCGGGCTCGTTGCCGGCGCGATCACCGCCATCGCGGGCAGCTCGGGCTGGTTCGAACGCGGCTTCGTCACCTACACCAACGACGCGAAAACCGGGATGCTGGGCGTGCAGCCCGACCTGATCCACGACCACGGTGCGGTCTCCGAGCCTGTTGCCCGGGCGATGGCGGAAGGCGCGCTGGCCCATTCGCCGGCCGATCTCGCCGTGGCGATCACCGGCGTGGCGGGGCCGGGCGGCGGCACGGCCGCCAAGCCGGTCGGGATGGTCTGCTTCGCCTGGGCCAGGCGGGGCGGCAAGACCGATGCGATGACGCTGCAGTTGCCGGGCGATCGCGCCGCCGTCCGCGAGGCCGCCGTGGCGGTCGCCCTGCGGGGCCTCCGGGAGCGGGTACCACCGCTTTAGCACGGCGCCCAATCGTCCAGACGGATTAGGCCGCAGGAACGCTTGCATCGAACGATCGTTCTATGCGACGATCCGTCCTGTTCGCAAGGACCCCGCTCCCGGCCGGCCGCCGGCAGGCGATACTTGGAGATTCCAATCATGCCCCTCGACTCCCCCATGGACGACCAAAAATCCAAAGCCCTCCTCGCTGCGCTGTCGCAGATCGAAAAGCAGTTCGGCAAAGGCTCCATCATGAAGATGGGCGAAGCCCAGATTGCCAACGACCTGTCGGTGGTGTCCACCGGCTCGCTCGGGCTCGACATTGCGCTGGGTGTCGGCGGCCTGCCGCGCGGCCGCGTGGTCGAAATCTACGGCCCTGAATCCTCCGGCAAGACCACGCTGTGCCTGCAGGTCGTGGCGCAGGTGCAAAAGGCGGGTGGTGTGGCCGCGTACATCGACGCCGAAAACGCACTCGACCCGGTGTATGCCGGCAAGCTGGGCGTCAACGTCGGCGACCTCCTCATTTCGCAGCCCGACACGGGCGAGCAGGGCCTTGAAATCACCGACATGCTGGTGCGCTCGGGCGGCATCGACATCATTGTCATCGACTCGGTGGCGGCACTGGTGCCCAAGGCCGAAATCGAAGGCGAGATGGGCGACCAGCTGCCCGGCCTGCAGGCGCGGCTGATGAGCCAGGCGCTGCGCAAACTCGCCGGCAACATCAAGCGCTCCAACACGCTGGTGATCTTCATCAACCAGATCCGGATGAAGATCGGCGTGATGTTTGGCAGCCCCGAAACCACCACGGGCGGCAATGCGCTCAAGTTCTACGCCTCGGTACGCCTCGATATCCGGCGCATCGGTGCCATCAAGCGCGGCGAAGAGGTCGTCGGCAACGAAACGCGCGTCAAGGTCGTCAAGAACAAGGTGTCGCCGCCGTTCCGCGAAGCCCTGTTCGACATCCTGTACGGCGAAGGCATCTCGCGCGAAGGCGAAATCGTCGAGCTTGGCGTGCTGCACAAGATCGTCGAGAAGTCCGGCGCGTGGTACGCCTATAACGGCGACAAGATCGGCCAGGGCAAGGACAACGCCCGCGAATACCTGCGCGAGCATCCCGAACTGGCCGAGGAAATCGAGGCGAAAATCCGTACGGCGGTGGATGTGCCCACGCCGGGCCGCATCAATCCGGCGCCGTCCACCGACGAGTGACCGGCTTCGTCAGGCGGGGGCGGGCGGCGACCGCAAGCGCCGGCCCGCCCCGCCGGGCTGCCACACCCGCGCCGTCACCCAAAGCGGTGGCGGTGCGGTACCTTGCACGGCGCGATTACAGCCGCGCTGAGCTGGCGCAGCGACTGGGGCAACGCGGTATCGACGCGCGGGCCATCGAGACCGCGCTCGACCAGCTCACCGCCGCGGGCTTCCTTTCGGACGAGCGATACGCGGCGGCCGTGGTGGCCCAACGCACCGGTCGCTATGGCAAGCGTGCCATCGCCTATGCGCTGAAGGAGAAGGGGATTGCCGCCGACGCCGTCGAGGCCGCGTTGGCACCGCTGGCCGCCACCGACGAGTTCGCCGATGCGATGACGCTGTGGCGGCAGCGCTTCCGCACGCCGCCGACCAACGATCGCGACAAGGCGCGACAAGTGCGCTTCCTGCAGGCGCGAGGCTATCCGCTGTCGGTGGTGCTGAAGGTGATGCGCGCCGCCGGCGTGGCCGATATTGACGATGCGTGACCACGGGCGAGGCTGAAGCCTCGCCGGCTGGCTCGACACAGGCCAACTGACCCCGTGTCGTGAACGTGCCGGCGGTTGCTCGTACACGCAATCGGCCCGACAATCGCACCCTCTGGCGAGTGACGGTTGCCCGTTTCTTGAGCGCGAGACGAATCGAATGTTCAACACCATCGTCGGCACGCCACCGGCGGCTGCGGCTGCGGCCGCGCCGCAAGCTACAATCCCGGTTTTGATTCCGCACGGGCTCAATCCCCTGCGTTCCACGAAAGCGTGCCATGCAAGTCGCCGACATCCGTAGCCGGTTCATCGACTATTTCGTTTCCAAAGGACACGCCCACGTGCCCAGTTCGTCGCTGGTGCCGGGCAACGACCCGACGCTGCTGTTCGTCAACTCGGGCATGGTGCAGTTCAAGGACGTGTTCCTGGGGGTCGACAAGCGGCCGTACAAGCGCGCGACATCGTCGCAGCGCAGCGTGCGTGCAGGCGGCAAGCACAACGACCTGGAAAACGTCGGCTATACGGCGCGGCACCACACGTTCTTCGAGATGCTGGGCAATTTCAGCTTCGGCGACTATTTCAAGCGCGACGCGATCCGCTATGCGTGGGAACTGCTCACGCAGGTGTACAAGCTGCCGCCGGACAAGCTCTGGGCCACCGTCTACATCGACGACGACGAGGCCTACGACCTCTGGACCAAGGAAATCGGCATTCCGCCCGAGCGCGTCGTACGCATCGGCGACAACAAGGGCGCCAAGTACGCCAGCGACAATTTCTGGCAGATGGCCGACACGGGTCCGTGCGGGCCATGTTCGGAAATTTTCTACGACCATGGCGCGGACGTGTGGGGCGGCCCGCCCGGTTCGCCGGACGCCGAAGGCGACCGCTACATCGAGATCTGGAACCTCGTGTTCATGCAATACGACCGGCAGAAGGGCGCCGACGGCGAATTCACGATGACGCCGCTGCCCGCGCCGTGCGTGGACACCGGCATGGGTCTCGAGCGACTCGCGGCCGTGCTGCAGCACGTGCACTCCAACTACGAGATCGATCTCTTTGCGGCGCTGATCAAGGCTGCGGCGCGCGAAACGCACACCACCGACCTCGACAATCCGTCGTTGAAGGTGATTGCCGATCACATCCGCGCATGCGCGTTCCTGATCGTCGACGGCGTGATCCCGTCCAGCGATGGCCGCGGCTATGTGCTGCGCCGGATCATCCGCCGGGCGATTCGCCACGGCTACCAGCTGGGCCAGAAGCAGCCGTTCTTCCACAAGCTGGTGGAAGACCTGAGCCTGCAGATGGGTGCGGCCTATCCGGAGCTGGCGAAGGAAAAGACGCGCGTCGCGCAGGTGCTGAAGGCGGAAGAGGAGCGCTTCGGCGAGACGCTGGAAAACGGCATGAAGATTCTGGGCGGCGCGCTGGAAACGCTGAAGAAATCCGGCGGCAGGACGCTGGACGGCGGCACCGCCTTCACGCTGTACGACACATTCGGCTTTCCGTTCGACCTCACCGCTGATATCGCGCGCGGCCTCGAATTGGGCGTCGACGAAGCCGGCTTCGACACGGCAATGAATGCGCAGCGCGATCGCGCGCGAGCGGCGTCCACCTTCAAGATGGGCGCGCAACTGGAATACGCCGGCCCCAAGACCACGTTTCGCGGTTACGACACGCTGGCCGACGAAGGCAGGATCATCGCGCTATACAAGGACGGCACCAAAGTTGCATCGCTGGTCGCGGGCGATGCCGGCGTCGTGGTGCTCGACAAGACGCCGTTCTATGCGGAGTCCGGCGGCCAGGTGGGCGATCGCGGCGAACTTACGCGTGACGGTGCCTGCCTCACGATGTTTGCCGTCACCGACACGCAGAAAGTGCAGCCCGATGTCTTCGGCCACGTGGGCGTGGTCAAGACAGGCGAACTGAACGAAGGCGACACCGTGGCGGCGCGCGTGGACCATGATGCGCGCGGTCGCACGATGCGCAATCACTCAGCCACCCACCTGATGCACAAGGCGCTGCGCGAAGTGCTTGGCACGCATGTGCAGCAGAAGGGCTCGCTGGTCGACGCGGAGAAAACCCGCTTCGACTTTGCGCACAATGCACCGGTCACCGACGACGAAGTGCGGCGCATCGAGCGCATCGTCAATGACGAAATCCTCACCAATGCCGCAACGCAGGCACGCGTGATGGGCATCGAGGACGCGCAGAAGACCGGCGCGATGATGCTGTTCGGCGAAAAATACGGTGACGAGGTTCGGGTGCTGGATATCGGCACGTCGCGCGAATTGTGCGGCGGCACGCACGTAGCCCGCACCGGTGACATCGGTTTCTTCAAGGTTACGGGCGAGAGCGGCGTGGCGGCGGGCATCCGGCGCATCGAGGCCACCACCGGGCGCGGCGCACTTGCAGTCGTGCAGGCGCAGGAGACCACGCTCAACGCGGCGGCGGCGGCGTTGAAGTCCCCGGTTGCGGAACTGGAAGCGCGCATCGCGCAGCTGATGGACGCGGCGCGCGCGGCGGAAAAGGAAGTGGCGAAATTGAAGTCCAAGGCGGCGGCCAGCGCGGGCGACGATCTCGCCGGAGGCGCCGTCGACGTCAAGGGTGCCAAGGTGCTCGCTGTGGCGATGGATGGCGCCGACGTCAAGGCGCTGCGCGAGACGATGGACAAACTCAAGGAAAAGTTGAAGAGCGCGGCAATCGTGCTTGGCAGCGTGGCCGACGGCAAGGTCACGCTGATCGCCGGCGTGACGGCCGACCTGATGGGCAAGGTGAAGGCGGGCGAACTCGTCAATCACGTAGCGCAGCAGGTGGGCGGCAAAGGTGGCGGCCGGCCCGACATGGCGCAGGCCGGCGGTACCGATCCGGCCGGGCTGCCCGCGGCGCTGCAATCGGTGGCGGCCTTCGTCGAACAGCGGCTGTGATTGCAACACCATCGCTGCAGTTCGCCAGCGACAACAACGCCGGCATCTGTCCCGAGGCGCTGGCGGCGATCGTCGACGCCAATCGTGGTCACGCACACGGGTATGGCGATGACGACTGGACGGCGGCGGCGGTGCAGTCGATCCAGCGCGCGTTCGAAACCGACTGCGATGTCTATTTCGTGTTCAACGGCACTGCGGCCAACGCGCTGGCGCTTTCGGCGATCTGTCGCAGCATGGATGCGATCGTCTGCCACGCGATGGCGCACGTCAACGTCGACGAATGCGGCGCGCCGGAGTTCTTCAGTGGCGGCGCCAAGCTGCTGACCGCCGACACGCCGCACGCCAAGATCACCGTGGATGCGATCGCGCAGTTGGCGATCTCGCCGCATGACGTGCATTCATCGAGGCCGCGCGCGCTGTCGCTGACGCAGGCGACCGAACTTGGCACACTCTACAAGCCGGACGAGTTGCGCGCCTTGTGCGCCGGCGCGCACGAGCGGCACATGAAGGTGCATATGGATGGCGCCCGCTTCGCCAATGCGGTGGCGTCCCTGGGTTGCGCGCCGGCCGACATCACATGGCGCGCGGGCGTGGATGTATTGAGCCTGGGGGGGGCCAAGAACGGCCTGCCGCTGGGTGAGGCGCTGGTGTTCTTCGAACGCTCGCTGGCCGACGAATTCGCGCGCCGTCGCAAGCAGGGCGGGCAGCTGGCGTCGAAGATGCGCTTTCTCGCGGCGCCGTGGCGTGCCGTACTCGACGATGGCACGTGGCTGCGGCATGCCACGCACGCCAATGCCATGGCACAGCGCCTGGCCGCGGCGTTGACGCAGGTTTCCGGCGCGCGACTGCTCGCGCCGGTGGAAGCAAACGGCGTGTTCATCGATTTGCCGCGTCCGGTCATTGAGGCACTCTGGGCCAGGGGCTGGAAGTTCTACCTGTTTGTGGGCGATACCGGCGCGCGCTTCATGTGCGCTTGGGATACACCGGCTACGCTGGTCGATGCATTGGTCGCCGATGTCCGCGAACTGACGTCGCGCGCGGTGGACTAAGACGTTGCTCATGTCACCCCATCATCGAGGAATCACCATGATCCGACGCCGTAGCTTTCTGCTGGCCCTGGCCGCCGCGCCGCTGGTTGCCTTCGCGCATCACGGCTGGAGCGAATACGATACGACGCAGGTGCTTAAACTGACGGGCTCCGTCGAGAGCGCGGGCTACGAGCATCCACATGGCTTCGTGAAGCTCAAGACGGCGGACAAGACGTGGCTTGCCGTGCTGGCGCCGCCGTCGCGACTGGATACGCGTGGGCTGTCCAGGGAGATGCTGGTGGCGGGTGCCGTGGCCACGGTCGAGGGTTATCCCAACAAATCCAAACCCGATGAAATGCGCGCGGAGCGCATCACTATCGCGGGGAAGACCATCGAATTGCGATGAGCACCGCGATCCATGCGCTGGAAGGCTCGGGCATCGGCCGCGTCCTGCGCGAATCGCTGTGGGCCTACCCCGCAGCGGAGACGCTGCATATCGTCGGCCTCGCCACGTTGTTCGGCTCCGTCTTGATCGTCGACCTGCGCCTGCTGGGCCTCAATCGCGGACTCTCGGTATCGCGCCTCGCGTGGCACGCGTTGCCGTGGACGGTCGGCGCCTTCATGCTGGTGATGGTCACCGGGCTGCTGATGTTCACGGCGCACGCCTCCGATTTGCTCGACAATCGCGTCTTCATGCTCAAGATGGGATTGATCGGCGCATCCGGACTGAATGCGGCATTGCTGCATACCGGCGCGATGAGCAGGGTCTCGACGTGGGATGTGGATGCGATGCCGCCGATGCGCGTGCGCATTGCCGCGGTGTTGTCGATCGTGTTGTGGGTGATCGTGATCGCCTGCGGCCGGATGCTTGCCTATACCTGAACCGCATTGCGAAAGTTTGAGCCATGCCATTGCGCCCCGAAGTCACGCTTGATTCGCTCAACCATCGCGGTACGGGCGGCCTCCCGGGTCTCATTGGTTTTCGCGTCACCGCGATCGAGGAAGGTCTCCTCGCCGCCGAACTCGACGTCCGGGTCGATCTGCTGGCTGCCAACGGATTCCTGCACGCGGCCACAGTGGTGGCGCTGGCGGACACCGCGTGCGGCTATGGGTGTGCCGCCCACCTTCCCGCGGGCGCGGAAAATTTCACCACCATCGAACTCAAGGCCAATTTCTTCAGCACTGCGCGCGACGGCACCATTGCGGTTGTCGCGCGCCCCGTGCACCTGGGCAACAGTACCCAAGTGTGGGACGCGGCAGTCACGCGCAGGCTGGACGGCAAGTCGATCGCGTTGTTTCGCTGTACGCAGATGATCCTGTGGCCCAAGAAATAGGCGGTAGCCGCTCCACCTCGATTCGCGGGCGGGACTAGTTCGGCCCCTGCGCCGAATCGGGCGCAGTAGTGGTGCCGTTGCCCGACGGCCTCCCCCCGCCGGGCGGACGACTACCGCCCGGATTGCCGCCACTTGGCGGACGGCCACCCCCCGGATTGCCGCCACTTGGAGGACGACCACCGCCTGGATTGCCGCCACTTGGCGGACGGCCACCCCCCGGATTGCCGCCACTTGGAGGACGGCCACCGCCCGGATTGCCGCCGCTTGGCGGACGACCACCGCCTGGATTGCCGCCACTCGGAGGACGACCACCCCCCGGATTGCCACCACTCGGCGGACGACCACCGCCGCCGTTGCCCCAATTCGGCGGACGGCCACCATTGGGTGGCGGGCGCCAGCCCGGCCCCGGCGGCGGACGCCAATTCGGACCTCGCGGCGGTCCCCACGCGGGCGGTGGTGGACGACTCACCCATTGGTTGCGGTATCCCCACCATGGCTGGTTGCGATAATGGTTGTCCCAATAGGGGCCTACTGAAAACGAAATCAACGGCACGCCTAGCCACCCGCCCGCGTTGCCGATGATGATCGGCTGGTTCTGGAATGGCATCGACAGGAACTGCGAGAAAGCCCAACCCCGGTTGGATCCGAACTGGACATCGCACCAGGTCCAACCGTTGATGCACCCGGCAACGTTCACCCGGGCGCCGCCGGGTATCCACGCCACCAACGGAAAGCTGGCATCAGGCCCGGCGCGAAGGTTGACCGCCTGCGTCGTGAATGCCGGTTGCGCCCAGGCCACGGCAGGCAGCAACACCGCTGCGACGAGCAGCGCCCGGCACAGCGAGCGAACGTGATTTGAAAGATTTTGCATGGAGTCCATCCGCCACAAGGCTTCAAGAAGGTTTAACGCCGCTGGCATGCGGCAAGTTTACGCCGTGACCAACGATCACGCGTGCTAACGAAGGCGCCCGTCGCGACCTCGTTGCCACGCGGACCTGCCATTTTCAGGCGAAACTGGCACACTCGCAGACAGTCGATCAAGGAACCCACAATGGATTATCGCTTGCTTGGAGCATCGGGACTGAAGGTGCCGGTGCTCACGCTCGGCACGGCAACTTTTGGCGGCGGCAATGACTTCTTCAAGGCCTGGGGGGAGACCGGCGTTAAGGAAGCCACGGCGTTGGTGGATGTCGCGCTGGACGCTGGCATCACGATGTTCGACAGCGCCGATGCGTATTCGAATGGTCTCGCCGAAGACATCCTCGGCAAGGCCATCGCCGGCCGGCGCGACAAACTGCTGATCTCGACCAAGGCCACGTTCCGGATGGGTGACGGCCCCAACGCGGTGGGCTCGTCGCGCAGCCATCTCATCGAAGCATGCGAGGCCAGCCTGCGCCGCCTGGGCACGGACTACATCGACCTCTGGCAGATGCACGGCTTCGATGCACAGACGCCCGTCGAGGAAACCGTCCGTGCGCTCGACGACCTGGTGCGCGCCGGCAAGGTGCGCTACGTGGGCTGTTCCAATTTCTCTGGATGGCATTTGATGAAGTCGCTCAGTGTCGCCGACCGCTATGGATGGTCGCGCTACGTGGCGCACCAGGCGTACTACTCGCTGCTGGCCCGCGATTACGAATGGGAGTTGATGCCGCTGGGCATCGACCAGGGCGTGGGCGCCGTGGTGTGGAGTCCGCTCTCCGGCGGCCGCCTCTCCGGCAAGGTTGGGCGCAACCGCGCAGCGCCCACCGGAACGCGCCAGGCCACGCTGGGCAGCATGGGCCCCGAGTTGCCGGAGGAGCAGTTCTTCACGATCATCGAAGTGCTGGAGGCCATCGCGAAGGAATTGGACCGATCGGTGACGCAGGTGGCGCTCAACTGGGTGCTGCATCGCCCGACGGTGGCCACGCTGGTGATCGGTGCGCGCAATGTCGAGCAGTTGCGCGGCAATCTCGGTGCCGTCGAGTTCAGGCTCACGCCCGAACAGGTACAGCGACTGGACGTGGCCAGCAAGCCGCAGCTTGCGTATCCCTATTGGCATCAGCGACGCACGTCGATGGATCGCAATCCGCCGCCGACGGCGTAGTGGATTCGCACGGTCGCGTTGCCTTCGGGCCGCGCGCCCGTTTTCGACCATGGCTGCGTCGGTTGGTCGGCTAAGCCAAGCGACCGATAGCGACAAGCGTCATCGCCACGGTATGTTCCCATCCACTTTGGAAACGTTCATTCCCGGATAGCGGTCCACGAAAGCGACTCCGCTCGTGCGTGCGCCGCTTGCCGTGCTGCTGACAGCCTTTGCCGTTGGCGTCGTCACCCTGCAAAGCGTGCCCGCGCTGCCCGCCTGGTGTGGAGCACTGCTGGCCGTTTCAATGCTCGGCAGCGGCTTCCTGGCATGGACGGAACGCGTTGTTGCCGTGCCGACGTTTGCGCATTGCGCCTGCGCGGGCGTGCTTGCCGTGTGTGCGGGCTTCGGCTACGCGGGCTGGCGAGCAGAGCTGCGCCTCGACGATGCGCTGCCACCAGCATGGGAAGGCCGCGACATCCGGCTGACGGGCATTGTCGACGAACTGCCCACGTCGACGGCCAATGGCATGCGCTTCGCATTGGCCGTCGAGTCGGTGGCAACCCCGGATGCGGTGGTGCCGCGGCGGTTGTCGCTCGCCTGGTCCACGGGCTGGGCAGGGCGGGTGGCCAACCATGCGCCAGCGCCGGTGGTGCACGCGGGTGAACGCTGGCAACTCACGGTGCGGTTGAAGCGTCCGCATGGCAACGTCAATCCCGGCGGCTTCGACCTCGAGGCCTGGCTGCTGCAGCAAAACCTTCGCGCCACCGGGTCGGTGATCGATGTCACGACCAATCGGCGCCTCGACGCATTTGCTGGCCGCGCCCGCGATCATCTGCAGCGCACGCGTGAACGAATACGCGCGCGCATTCTTGCCGCGCTGCCCGACGCACCGTACGCGGGAATCGTCGTTGCTTTGACCATCGGCGATCAACGGTCGATCCCCGACACGCAGTGGACCGTCCTGAACCGCACGGGCATCGGGCATCTCGTGTCCATCTCCGGATTGCATGTCACGGTGTTTGCCACCTTCGTCGGCACGCTGGCCTTCGCGCTGGCGCGCCGCTGTGCGTGGATCACATCGCGCCGCCCCGCGCGCCAGCCGGCCGCGTTGGTGGGTCTTTTGGTGGCGGCCGCTTACGTGGCGCTGGCGGGCGCCGAAGTGCCTGCGCTGCGCACGCTGGCCATGCTCGCCGTGGCGGCAGCGGGCATAGGCATCGGTCGGACCGGCACGGCGGCGCTGGTGTGGTTGTGGGCATTGGCGGCGGTGCTGCTATGGGACCCGTGGTCGTCGCTCACGCCAGGGTTCTGGCTTTCGTTCGGTGCGGTGGGGATGCTGCTGTACGCCGCCGCGGGCCGATTGCCGGCGACCAACGCATCGACGCGCATCGCGCGGATGGTGGCCACCCTGCGCGAGGGCGCCCACGCGCAATGGGTGGTCACGCTTGGCTTGACGCCGCTCACGCTGATGCTGTTCGCGCAGATGTCATTGATCGCGCCGGTGGCCAATGCCGTGGCCATCCCGGTGGTCACGATCGCCGTGGTGCCGCTGGCGTTGCTGGGCATCTTCATTCCGGTCGATCTTCTGTTTGTTGGCGCGCATGCGGTTCTCGCGCCGCTGATGCACGGCATGGAATGGCTTGCGCAGCTCCCCGACGCGGCATGGCAACAGCACGCGCCACCTGCATGGGCCGTGGTGGCGGCACTCATGGGCATCACGCTGCTGCTGGCGCCGCGAGGCTTGCCGGGCCGCGCGTGGGGATGGGTGTGGCTGCTGCCGGTGTTCCTGGCGCGCCCGCCGGCGCTGCCGGAAGGCGCATTCCGCATGACGGTGCTGGACGTCGGGCAGGGGCTGGCCGCGGTGCTCGAGACGCGCAACCACACGCTGGTCTACGACACGGGTCCGCGTTTCACCGAAACGGCGGATGCCGGCAACCGGATCATCGCGCCATTCCTGCGCACGGCAGGCCTGCGCCGGGTCGACGGCCTGATGGTCAGCCACCAGGACATGGATCATTCCGGCGGCGCGCGATCGCTGGTGCAAGGCGTGCCGCTGGGCTGGTTTGCATCGTCGCTCTACGCCGAGCACGACTTGATCGCCATGTTGACCGATCGGGTGCCCGCCATCGCGTGCTACGCAGGACAGCAATGGATTTGGGACAGCGTGCGCTTCACCGTGTTGCATCCAACCGCGATGGAGTACGCCGACATCACGGCCAAAACCAACGACCGCTCGTGCGTTCTGCGCGTCGAATCAGCGCATGGCAGTGTATTGCTCACCGGCGATATCGAGGCCATCTCAGAAATGCGGCTCGTCGGTCGCGCTGCGGGGGAATTGCACGCGGACGTGCTGCTGGTCCCGCACCACGGCTCACGTACTTCGTCCATTCCGGCGTTTGTCCGGGCGGTGGCCCCCACCTATGCGCTGGTGACCAACGGGTACCGCAACCGCTTCGGACATCCGCGCGCGGAAATCGTCGCCCGGTATCGCGCGGTGGGTGCGCAGATCCTGCGCACGGACTTGGATGGTGCCATCGCTTTCACATTCGCAGCAGGCGCGGCCGCCGTACCGGTGGCATCACGCCGGGTAGCTGCGCGCTACTGGCATGATCGCCCTGATGCAGCGGCGGCGCCGCTCGAATGACGACGCGACCCCTCGACGCCATTGCGTAGACCGGACTGCTACACTTTGATCCGATGTCTACCAGCTTCCACCATGCCACGATCGTGCTGCGCCGGCACTTCCGCGCGTTGCTGTTGCTCGGCCTCGCAGCCACCGCCGCCTGGGCGCAGGACAACGACGGCGCCAATCCATTACCCGAGCTGAAAATGTCGGTGGCGCAGTCGCCGGCGTTTCCGTTGGGCCGAGCCGCCGAGCGGTGGGCAGCACTGGTCAACGAGATCGCCGCGCCTGCCTTCAACGTCAAGCTCTATCCCGGTGTGACGCTGGCGGGCCGCGATCCGGCGCGGGAATTCGGCGCGCTGAAGGACGGCCTGGCCGACATGGCGGTGGGTTCCGCGTTGGCGTGGTCGGCGCAGTTTTCGGCCGCGGGCGTCTACGCGTTGCCCTGGCTCGCGCCGGAAACCCGGCAGCAGGAGGCACTGACCGACGATGCTGCGTTATTCGAACTCGTGGCCAAGCGCGCAGCGTTCGCGGATGTCGTCGTGCTGGCCGTGGCGCCGGTCGGCGCGCGCGTGCTCGCCACTTCGAAAAATGCCGTACGCACGCCGGCCGACCTGGCCGGATTGCGCGTGCGGGTGCCTGGCGTGCCGCTGGCGATCGACACCTATGCCGCGCTGGCCGCGCAGCCCCACACGCTCGACTTCCCTTCGGCGCAATCGGCCTATGCGTCCGGCGCGCTCGATGGGCAGGACGCGCTGCCCACGGCGTTGGTGGCGCAGCGCATTACCGCATTGAGGCAGCGCACGGTCATCAACTGGGGCGCATTTTCCGATGCGATGCTCTTTGCCGTGCGCCGTCCCGCCTGGGACGGCTGGACGGACGCGCAGCGCAATGATGTGCGCGCGGCGGCTGTCCTGGCGGCACGCGAAGCGCAGGGCATGGCGCGGGAGGAAGCGGCGCGGTCCGAACTGGTGAAGCAGGGCATCACCATCGTCACGCTTTCGTCGGTGCAGCGCGCCGCGTTTCGTGCCGCCGTGCAAAATGTGTGGGTGAAATGGACGCCCGCCATCGGCCCAGAACTCGTTGCCGTTGCCGAGGCGGCGGTCGCGTCCGCCACGCCGCCACCGGCTGCAATCGCACCGCCGGCGCGCGCCGCTGGCCAGTGACACTTAGCTGACGAAGCGGCCGATGCGCACCGCGGTCTCGCCCTTGCGTGGATTACGCGTGGGCATGATCAACACCGCGTTGTCGTAGGGCGTGGTGACGGCAACCTCGCCGTCTTGCGCCAGCAGCGTGCCCTTGGCCGGGATCACCGCCAGTCCCTCCACCGGCACTTCGAAGCGAAACTGGTCGCTGGCGATCGTGATGACATCGGTCACTTCGATGGCGCGCTGCGGTGGCAGCGGCATCGCGTCGAGGTGCGCCTCAAGAAACGCCGGATCCAGCATCCCGAAGTGACGCAGGAAGCGCAGCGTCGCCTGCCGCGCAATCGTGGGCGCCGCTCGCTCCCAGTGCTGGCCGCATTCGATCAGCAGCGCATTGCATTCCGCCGCCGGGTCGTCGAAGCCGGCATAGTCGCGCAGGCGCCTGCCGGCGGCATGGCCGGCGTCGATGATGATGTGTTGCGGCATGCCAACGGCGTGCGCGAGTTCGAGACCTTTGCGCTGCCGTCCGGCCAGTGCCAGTGGCGGACACGGATCGGTCATGGAGTGCAGGTCGAGCAGATAGTCCGTATCGTCGTAGACAGGGCGCAGCGCGCGGGCCCGCGCGAGGTCGCGTGACTGCCGTGGGCCGTCCAGCACTTCGGAGGTCCACAGCCGGTTGAAGTCCTCGTCCACGCAGCGCGACGCGAAGGGGTCGGCGGCATTGAAGCGTGCGTAGGCCTCGACGTTGCCGAACGTTATGGTGAGGGTGCCACGCACCGGACGCGTCCCCTCGCGCAGCAACCAGTCGTTGGATATCGCACCGCAGACTTCGTTGCCGTGCGTCAGCGCCTGGATGGTGACACGTGGCCCCGGCCGTGGCCCTTCAAAGCGCCAGACGTACGGTGTGCCGGTATTGCCGGCCGCCCATCGTGCAAGGTCCGGAAATTCGACGTCGATGACGGGGGGCCGCGTGAGCCCCGTCATGCAGTGACGCGATCGCAAAGCCGCTGCATGAAGGCTTCGCATTGCGCGACCTGTTCGACCGTCACCCATTCGTTGGGTTGATGCGCCTGGGCGATGTGGCCTGGTCCGCAGATGATGGTGGGGATGCTGGCAAGATGAAACAGCGACGCTTCGGTGCCGAAGGAGACCTTGGCCACGCCGTGCGCGTGGTTGCAGGCACGTCCGAATTCCGCGATGGGACTGCCATCCTGCGTGTCGAAGCCGGGCATCGACGATAGCGCGTCGAATTCGATGTACGTGGCGGGATTGACCGCATGCATCGCGGGCAGGTACTGCTGCGCAAACGTTCGCACTTCGTCGAAGAAGGCCTGGGGATCGTCGAAAGGCAGGTGGCGGATCTCGAAATCGAATGTGCAGTCGCGCGGCACGATGTTGAGCGCCGTGCCGCCGCGGATGGTGCCGACGTGCACGGTGGAGTAGGGTACGTCGTAAGCCTGATCCTGCCCGGCGCCGTCGCGGAATGTGCGAGCGCGCTGCGCGATGAAGGCCACGATCTCGCAGGCGATCTGCACGGCATTGACGCCGAGCGGTGTCAGCGATGAATGCGCCTCGTGGCCGCGCACGCGGCAACGCCAGCTGCGCTTGCCCTTGTGCGCGACGACCAGCTCCATGCCCGTGGGTTCGCCGACGATGCAGCCGGCGGGTGCGACACCGCGAGCCACGATATCGCTGATGAGGCGGCGCACGCCAATGCAGCCAATTTCTTCATCATAGGACAGCGCAAAGTGGATCGGCTGGTTCGTGCCCCGCCGTAGGAACTCGGGCACGAAGGACAGGCCGACCGCGGAAAAACTCTTCATGTCGGTCACGCCGCGCCCGTAGAGTCGACCATCGCGCACGGCAACGTTGAAGGGGTCGGTGTCCCACGGCTGCCCATCGACCGGCACGACATCGGTGTGGCCGGAGAGCACAATGCCGTTGGCGACCGCATTGCCGTCGCGCGCCGGGATGGTGGCGAACAGGTTGGCCTTGCGCCCGTCGTCATCGAAAGTGAGCGTCGAGGCGATGCCGAACCCGTCGAGGTAGTTGCTGATCCAATGGATCAGCGCGAGATTGGAATCGCGGCTGGTGGTATCGAAGCCGACGAGCGTGCGGATGAGATCGAAGGACCGCAGGTCCTCGGCGCGGATGGCGGCCGCCGGTGCGACGGCGGCCCGCGTGGCAGGAGCGTTCATGGGCACACCTTCTTGCGCGCAAAGAAGGAGCATAGCACCGCCCATTGGCGGTGCCGCATTTCGGCCCCGAACACGCCGTAACGCGTCGCCCAGCCCGGCATGGCGAAACTTCAGCCTCGTGGCGGACTTCGCCGTGCCACGCGCAGATCCCGGGACGCGGCATTCGCCGCGCACCGGATTAACGGCTCAGTGGTACCAGGACGCGGACGGAAACGTTCCCACGCGGACGAACGGGCGCGGCGCCACGACGACGCGTGGCGCAAAGACCGCGCGCGGTGCGAAATATACCGGGGGCGCGGCGACGAACACCGGACGCGCCACCCATGCCGGACGCGCTACCACGACAGGACGATAGGCGATGGGTCGCACCGCGATGGGCCGGAAACCAGGGCGGAAGCCCGGGCCATACGACGGCCTGAACGCCGGCGCACCTGCGCTGACTGCAAAACCGGGGCCACCGACGGAGACACTCCATGCGACGTTGCTCGCCGCGGCGGGCAGCGCGGCGATGGAGGCAAGTCCTGCTGCGGCGAAGGCAAGGATGAGTACATTCGTGCGGATCGGTCTCATGCAAATTTCCTCCCTCTCGACGCCGGCGCAGGATTGCGCAGGCTTGTTCAATGGGGAAAGAACGCCGGCACGTTCAGGCCGGTTGACGGGCGGGCGTCCTGCGCGGGCGTCGTTACAAATGGAAACGCGTTGCGCTATGCTTCGGCGATGCACTTCGCGTCCTCGGACCTGCCCGTCGCCGGCACCCCGGCGGCGCGGCCGCGATGCGCTTTCCTCCACCTCTGCAGCCCCATCGACCAGGAACTTCACCCATGTCAATGTTTCGCATGTTTGTGGCCGCTATCGCGGCGTCGGCGCTGGCGGCAACCGCGGTTGCCGCCGATCTGACGATCGGTCTCGGTACGGATATCACGTCGACCGACCCGCACTATCACAACCTCACGCCCAACAACAACGTCGCGGCCCATATTTTCGGCTACCTCGTCGAGCGCAACGAAAAATCGCAGCCGATCCCGGGTCTCGCCACCGAATGGAAGGCGATCGATCCGACGACGTGGGAGTTCAAGCTGCGCCGGGGCGTGAAATTTCACGACGGCAGCGACTTCACCGCGGCCGACGTCGTGGCGTCGATCGACCGGGTACCGAAGGTGCCCAACAGCCCGTCGCCGTTCACTGCCTACACGAAGCAGATCACCAAGATCGACGTGATCGACCCGTACACGATCCGCTTCAAGACGGCGCTGCCCTATCCGTTGATGCCCTCCGACATGACGCAGATCGCGATCATCAACCAGAAATTCGCCAACGCCAGCACGGATGACTTCAACTCGGGCAAGGCCGCCATCGGCACCGGGCCATACAAGCTCACCAAGTTCGCCAAGGGCGACCGCCTCGAGTTCACGCGCAACGAAGCGTGGTGGGGTGGCAAGTCACCCTGGAACAAAGTCACGATGCGCATCCTTACCCAGGACGCGTCGCGCGTGGCAGCCCTGTTGTCGGGCGACGTGCAGGTGATCGAAAGCGTTCCAACCGCGGACGTGGCCAAGCTCAAGACCGACAAGAAGCTCAACATCTATCGCGCCGTTTCCGACCGGCTGATGTACGTGCACCTCGACAGCAACCGCACCATCACGCCCACGGTGACGGACAAGGATGGCAAGCCGCTCGACAAGAATCCGCTGAAGGATCCGCGCGTGCGCCGCGCGCTGTCGATGATGATCAACCGGCCGGCAATCGTGGAGCGGGTGATGGAAGGCGAGGCGATCCCGGCCGGCCAGCTCGTGCCCGATTTCCTGTTCGGGGCCACGAAAAATCTCAAGGTCGAACCGTTCAATCCTGAAGGTGGCAAGAAGCTGCTGGCGGAAGCCGGCTATCCGGATGGTTTTGGCGTCACGATCCATGCGACCAACAACCGCTACGTGAACGACGCCAAGATCGCGCAGGCGATCGCGCAGATGTGGACGCGGGCCGGTGTGCCCACCAAGGTGGTGGCGATGCCATCGGCCACGTTCTTTCCGCAGGCCACCGACCTCAAGTTCAGCGTCCTCCTGGCCGGCTGGAGCACGGGCACCGGCGAATCGTCGTCGTCGCTGAAGGCGTTGTTGATGACCTACAACAAGGACAAGGGTTTCGGCACCGCCAATCGTGGGCGCTACTCCAACACCAAGGTCGACGCGCTGACGGAGGACGCGTTGCAGATCGTCGATGACGTGAAGCGCGAGGCCTATCTGCAGCGCGCCGCGGAACTGGCCATCGGCGACACCGGGCTCATTCCACTGCACTTCCAGGTCAGCCTGTGGGCCACGCGCGACGGCATCGTCTACGTGCCGCGGGTGGACGAGCAAACACAGGCCTGGAAATTCACGCCAAAGAAATAAGCATGAACGCCCCTCTTGCCTGGCCGGCGGTCAAGACCCCGGCGCAGCACTTCATCGGCAACCGCTGGTTTGCTCCGTCGAGCCGGGCGGAGTTGCCGATGATTGATCCGTCGGACGGCCAGCCTTTTGCGGCCATCGCGCGCGGCAATGCTCACGATATTGACGCCGCGGTACGTGCGGCGCAGGGCGCGCGCGACGGCGCCTGGGGCAGGCTCGCACCAGCCGAGAAGGGACGCCTGCTGCATGCGTTGTCGCGCGCCATTCTCGACCATGCCGAAGAACTGGCGTTGCTGGAGGCGCGCGATTGCGGCAAGCCGTTGAAGCAGGCGCGCGCCGACGTGACTGCATGCGCCCGGTACTTCGAGTTCTACAGCGGCGCCAGCGACAAGCTGCACGGCGAGACCATTCCCTATCCGCAAGGCTTCACGGTGCTGACCTGGCGCGAGCCCCAAGGCGTGACCGGTCACATCATTCCGTGGAACTATCCGCTGCAGATCTTCGGCCGCTCGGTCGGTGCGGCGCTGGCCGCCGGCAATGCGTGCGTGGTCAAGCCTGCGGAAGATGCGTGCCTGTCGCTGCTGCGCATCGCGATGCTGGCGGCGGACATTGGCCTGCCCAGCGGCGCGCTCAACATCGTCACGGGGCTCGGCACCGAAGCAGGCGCGGCGTTGGCGGCGCATCCGGGCATCCAGCATCTGTCGTTCACCGGGTCGGCGGCGACCGGCGTGTTCGTAACCACCGCCGCGGCGCAGCACCATTGTCCCGTCACGCTCGAATTGGGCGGCAAGTCGCCGCAGGTGGTGTTTGCCGATGCCGACTTCGATGCGGTGCTGCCGGCGGTCGTCAACGCTATCGTGCAGAACGCGGGGCAGACATGCTCGGCGGGCAGCCGCCTGTTGGTCGAGCGTGCGTGTTACGAGGAAGTGGTGGCCCGCCTTGGCGAACGCTTCGCAGCATTGCAGACGGGGCCCGCATTGGCGGATCTCGATTGCGGTCCGCTGATCCGTGGTTCGCAGTTGCAGCGCGTGCGCGGCTTCCTGGCCGACGCTGAACGCGACGGGATTCCCATCGTGGCGAAGGGCCGTATCGCGGCCGACGCACCGGCGGGCGGCTTCTACATGGCGCCCGTGCTGTTGCGCGACGTGCCGCCCGACCATCGGCTCGCGTGTGAGGAAGTGTTCGGTCCGGTATTGTCGGCGATGTCGTTCACGGACGAAGCCGATGCCGTTCGCCTGGCCAACGGCACCGACTTCGGCCTGGTGGCCGGCGTATGGACGCGCGATGGCGCGCGACAGTTGCGCCTGGCGCGCGCACTGGCCAGCGGCCAGGTTTTCATCAACAACTACGGCGCGGGCGGCGGCGTGGAACTGCCCTTCGGAGGCGTCAAGCATTCCGGGCCACGGTCGCGAAAAGGGCTTCGAGGCGCTGTACGGCTTCACTTCGCTCAAGACAGTCGTGTTGCGCCACGACTGAACCGCCATGCCTGCGGGCGTCGCGATGGCACGCACAACATTCAACCAGGGAATTCCATGAGACTTGCAGGCAAGACGGCTGTGGTGACGGGCGCCGGATCCGGTTTCGGCCGCGGCATTGCGCAACGCTTCGCGGCCGAAGGCGCGCAAGTGGTGGTCAACGACGTCAATGCCGAGAACGGCGAGAACACGGTGGCGGACATCACCAGCCGCGGTGGCAAGGCTCGCTTCTGCGCCGGCGACGTCGGCAAGGACGGCGACGTCAAGCGCCTGATCGATTTCGCGCTGGCGGCCTACGGCGTGATCGACATCGTCGTCAACAACGCAGGGACCACGCACCGGAACCAGCCGATGCTTGATGTCAGCGAAGAGCAATTCGACAAGATCTACGCGGTCAACGTGAAGAGCCTGTTCCTGACGGCCAGGCACGCGGTGCCGCACATGCGTACGCGGCGCAACGGCGTGTTCATCACGATTGCGTCCACGGCGGGCGTGCGCCCGCGGCCGGGACTCACCTGGTACAACGGCAGCAAGGGTGCGGCCATCGTCACGTCGCGGTCGATGGCCGCCGAACTGGCCAAGGACAATATCCGCGTCAACATCATCAATCCGGTGGCGGGGGAGACGGCCATGCTCGCCGACTTCATGGGACAGGACACGCCTGAGCGCCGTGCCCAGTTCATCGCGTCGATTCCGCTGGGCAGGCTGTCGCAGCCCTCGGACATTGCCACCGCTGCGGTGTTCTTCGCGTCCGACGAGGCGTCGTTCATCACGGGCGCATGCCTCGAGGTGGACGGCGGCCGCTGCATCTGACCGGCAGCGGTTACAGTGCCGCTGCGGCGTGCCGGGCGTAAAGCGGCACGTCGACGTCGAGGTGGCCGTCGGCGCGCGCCAGTTGAGCCCTGGCGCATAGCGCGCCAGCAATTGCAGCATCGGATCGTTGTCCGTCATCACCATGCCCGCTGAATCGCGCGATGCCTCGCGCCAGCGCAGCCAGCGCCAGGCGCGCCAGCAGCGTTCGTCCCACCCCTTGGCTCTGAAAGGCATCCACGACGAGAACGGCGACTTCCGCCGTGTCGCCGCGTCCGGCCACGCGGACAAAACGCGCGACGCCAACGCCTTCCGGCAAACCGTCGCCGCCGCGGACCACGGCGCCCAGCGCGAAGCGGTCATGGCCATCCAGCACGGTCAGCGCGTCGAGTTCGCGCTCGGACAGGCGAAATCGCGGCGTGAAGAAGCGGCGGCGGCTCGACTCCGGCGACACCCGTGCCATCGCTCGTTCGATCAGTGGGCGCGCGGCCGGCGTGATCGGCTCGATGGCCAGCAAGCGCCCGTCGCGCAGGCGCGGGACGGGCGGTGCGAAGGTGGAAGCGACAGTCGGCATGGCGGTCAGGTTCGGTCTCGGGGATTGCAATTGAAGTATATATATAATATTATGAGTGTCATGGCAAGATATTCCGAAGAACACAAGCGTGCAACGCGCGCGCGGATCCTGGTGGCCGCCGATCGGCGGATCAAGACCGAGGGCATTGCCGCGGCCTCGGTGGAGGAGGTCATGCACGATGCCGGGCTGACGGTCGGCGGCTTCTACGCGCACTTTCCGTCGAAGGAGGCACTGGCGCGGGAGGCGTTGCTTGACGGGCTGGCGCGTAACGTCGAGCAAATGTTCGAGCGGCTGGCCGGCATTAAGGACCCCGCCTCGTGGGCGCGGGCCATGATCAGGCTCTACCTCGCCCAGGCCGAAACACCGTCTCTGGATGCCGCGTGCCCCCTCACGATGCTGCTGGCGGACGTGGCGCGCAGCGATCGCGATGCCAGGAATGCCTTTGGCGCAACGACCAATTTGCTGCTTGAGCGCATCGCCGAACACTTTCCCGAGGTGCCAGGCATGACCCGGCGCGATGCGGTGCTGGCTGTCTATTCAAGCTGCATCGGTGCCGTGATGCTGGCGCGGGCGGTGTCCAGCACCGAGGCCCGCAGGCGCGTCCTCTGCAACACCGAGAACATGTTGTTGCGGATGCTGGCACTGGATACTTCGAAGCCTGTTGAACCGTAGGCGAGGCCTCTGCCTCGCTTGTTTGAGGTGTGGCGTTGGGAATTCTGTTCGCCGCGGCCGTAGCGACGGTTTCCAGAATACGAGTTCAATCCACGCATCGCTTGGTCGCCCGACCGTCGACCGCCCACCGCGCGCGCACCAGGGCCGGATTCACCGGTCTGGCGCAGGGCGGGCGCGAGCGTGTTCCAGCACAGCGGGGTTGACCACGTTGATCGGCGTACCGGCGGCGTAGGCCGCGATCTGGGCGAAGATGTCGGAAAACTGGATTTCATACTCGTCACGCGTCACGTAGCCGACGTGCGGTGTGCAAACAACGCTGGACATCGTCAGCAGCGGATGGGTGGCATCGCGTAGCGGCTCCTTCTCGAATACGTCCACAGCCGCCATTCCCGGGCGACCCGCGCGCAGCCCCTCAATGAGCGCACCGGGTTCGATCAAGGGAGCGCGGCTCGTGTTGACGAGCAGGGCCGAGGGCTTCATGCGGGCAAGGTCCGCGGCGGTCACGATCCCGCGCGTAGCATCAACGAGGCGCATGTGCAGCGACAGGACGTCGCTTTCCGCAAAAAGTTGGGCCTTGTTCGATGCGGTGTCGTAGCCATCGGCACGCGCACGTACGAGCGACTCTTCGCGTGCCCAGACCAGCACCTTCATCCCGAATGCCTTGCCGTAACCGGCAACCACGGCACCGATTCTGCCGTAGCCGAAAATGCCGAGCGTCTTGCCGCGAAGCGTGTGCCAGACGCCCGTCTGCCACACTCCGGTCTTCAGCGCCGCCACCTGCTGGGGAATTTGTCGCATTGCGGCGAGCACGAGCCCCCAGGTCAGTTCGGCCGCCGCGTACGACGGCGTGTCGGAGTGCAGGTTCGAGGAAACGATGATGCCATGCTGAGTGCAGGCGTCGACGTCTATGTGCGGATAGACGCTGCGCTGGCTGATCAGTCTCAGCTTGGGCAGGCGCCCAACGAGCGGCGCGCGGATTTGCGTGCGCTCGCGGATCAGCACCAGCGCCTCCGTATCCGCGAGCCGCTGCGCAAGCGCATCGATGTCCTGGACGTGATCGTTCCAGATCGTGACATCGTGGCCGGCAAGTTCACGAAAGCACTCCAGCGTGCGCAACGTATCAAAGTAGTCGTCTAGGATTGTGATCCTCATTGCATGGCCTATCGGTGGGTCGCTAGCGAAATGACGCGGCAGTTTCGGCACGGAGGCGTTTTTCTTGCCGCGCCCGTCGTTCGGGGTGTTGCGCTTCTTCGTTCTGAACCGCGCCGGCCCCAGTACCTTTAGGCCGCCTTGCTCGACCCGCGGGTCGAGCGGCCGCGGCTTCCTTTCATCTCGATGACGAGATCGGACAGTTGCTGCGCCGCCGGTGACAGCGAGCGCCCGCGGCGACGGATGAGGCCGATCTTCCGGGTGACGATCGGTTCGATCAACGGCACGCTGACGAGCAGCGGGTGGTCCGCGCCAGGCATCGCCATCGACGGCAAAGCCGCAATCCCCAGGCCCGCTTCGACGAGGCCCAGCGCCGTGGTGACGTGCTGCGTTTCATAGGAAATCTGCGGCCGGATCGTGACGCCGGCCAGCGCCTGGTCGAGCAGCAATCGGTTACCTGACGTTCGACTGACCGCGATGTAGTCGTACTCCGCGATCTGCGCCCAGCTTACGCGGCGCAACTTCGCGATCGGGTGGTCGCGCCGACATGCAGCGACGAAGCGCTCGTCGATCAGCGGCTTGAATTCGATCTGGCCGTCCTGCGATCCGACGAAGTTCAGACCGAAATCAGCCTCGCCCCGCGCTACAGTCGCGAGCACCTCATGGGCGCTGCCGTCGAACACCTTCACGCGAACCCTGGGGCAGTGCTGGTGGAAGCGCTGGATCACCGCCGACAAGTAGTAATAGACGGTCGAGGGCACACAGGCGACCGTGACCTCGCCCACCCGTGCCTCCGCCATGCCGCGGATGCCCAACAAGGTTGCGTCCAGCTCGTCCAGGAGTCCGCGTACCTTGCCTTCGAAGTCGCGGCCGATGGCGGTGAGGATCACGCGGTGCGTCGTGCGCTCGAGGAGTCGTACGCCGAGCGCCTGCTCCAGCTTGTCGATGCGCCGGCTGAACGCGGGCTGGGAAAGGTGCACCGATTCGGCCGCCTTGCGGAAATTGCTCCGCTCCGCCACCGCCCGAAAGGCAAGGAGGTCATTGAGATCGAAGTTGATCGCCACGGGGTCGCCTCGAACGGTTCGGTGATGCACATTGTGGATCAATCGTTCCGATATACGCAATTCACAATCGGATACCGGGCGGCGATTATGCGATCCATGAGCCGAGTCGTCCCCTGTGTCCTGATGCGTGCCGGTACCTCCCGCGGGCCGTTTTTCCTGAGGGAATGGCTCCCGATGGACGACGTCGGTCGCGACGAGGCATTGATCGGCGCCATCGGTGCGTCGGATCTTCTGCAACTGGATGGGGTCGGCGGCGGCAGCACCCTGACCAGCAAAGTCGCCATCGTTTCGCGATCAAGCCGGCCCGATTGCGACGTCGATTACCTCTTCGCGCAAGTCGGCGTCGGGCAACGGTCGGTCGACACACGGCCCAACTGCGGCAACATGGTTTCGGGCGTGGGGCCATTTGCCATCGAGCAGGGACTGGTCGAAGCGGCGGAAGGAACAACGACCGTGCGCGTGTTCAACGTGAACACGGGCTCGCAAATCCACGTCACCGTTTGCACCCCCGGAAGGCGAGTCACCTACGAAGGCAACACGCGCATTGATGGAGTGGCCGGAACGGCAGCGCCGATCCGCCTGAATTTCCTCGATGCATGGGGCGCCGTCACCGGGAGCTTGTTTCCGACTGGCCGGAGGATCGATACTATCGAAGGTATGCAGGCGAGTTGCATCGACGCCGCGATGCCGCTGATGATCGTGCGGGCGCGCGACCTTGGGTTGACGGGCAGGGAATCACCCGTCGAGCTGGACTCACGCACGTCGCTTCTGGAAACGTTGGAGCTCATGCGCCGCACGGCGGGAGTCATGATGGGTTTGGGTGACGTCGCGCAAAGTGTCATACCGAAGCCCGTCCTCGTCAGCGAGGGTGACGGAAGAGACAGCATAACTTCGCGTTACTTCACGCCGAGGCGGTGTCATGCTTCACACGCGGTCACCGGAGCAATCGGGGTGGCGACGGCCTTTGTCCTGCCCGGCACCGTGGCGACCGGGGAAGTTGGCATTACCGGCACGCGCAACATATCCGTGCTGCACCCGCAGGGTCGCATCGATGTCGAAGTCGAAGTCGAGGGCCATGGCGAGCAGGTACGCGTCAGGCATGCCGCGTTGCTGCGCACGGCACGCAAGATCTTCGATGGAGACCTGCACCTTCCCGACTACGTGTTCTCATCGGTCAGGGCGGCGACGCGACCGCCGATGCCGGACCGGGCGGGCGCGGCAACCTTCCCGTCGAAGCCAATCACGATCGTCGTGCCCACGCCTGCTGGCGGCGGCAACGACGAGATCGCGCGCACGATGGCCTCCCGGCTTGCGTCCCGCCTCGGTTACCCGGTTCAGGTCGACAATCGGCCAGGCAGCAATGGCGCCATCGCGAGCGCATACGTCGCGCGCGCCACGCCCGACGGGCACACGCTGATGCTCGGCTACATCGGCACGCATGCGATGAGCCCTGCACTGCAGGAGCTGCCCTACGACCCGATCGAGGACTTCGCGCCTGTCGGCCTTGTATGCACGTCGCCGACGCTGATGGTGGCCAATGTCCACGTGCCGGTGCAGGGCGTGCGGGATCTGGTGGCACAGTTGAAGGCCAGGCCCAACCTATACAGCTACGCCTCGGTCGGCAGCGGCACGGCGCCGCACTTCGCGGCCGAACTGTTCAAGCTTCATGCCGGCGTCGAAATGGTCGGGCGATCTTTCAATGGTGCAGCACCGGCCGTGGACGCCACAATCGCCGGGCTGACCCAGTTCATGTTTCCGAGTTTGTTCACCGCGTTGCCGCAGATCAGAGCGGGCCGAATGCGCGCGCTGGCCGTGGCTGGTCCCGATCGCGTGCCGGCCCTTCCGGACCTACCAACTCTCGCCGAAGAAGGGGTCGAGGGGCTCGGTTTGACGCAGTGGTATGCATTGTTCGCGCCGGCCAGGACGCCGCAGCCGGTCATCGACGACCTCAACAAGGCACTGAACCAGGCGTTGGCCAGTGAGGCGACGATCCGGCGTATCGAAGCCCATGGCGCCGAAGTCATGGCGAGCACCCCGGACGACCTGCGCGCGCTGGTGCGGGCGGAGTTGGCGCGATGGCGGCAGGTTGTCGAGGAAGCGGGGCTCGCCGCCGACCGCTCCCGCGCCGGCAGCGCCTGCGATGACTTCGATGCCGACACTTCCGTTGGCGTCGCCTGATGCAGTTGATTGCGCATTCGCAACTTCGTAGCGCCGCGCGGCTAGCGCGCGCGGTTCGGCAACCGGTCCGGATCGTTTACCTCAAGGAGTGAACCATGAAAGCTTTGATCGCCATCACCGCCGCCCTGGGCCTGACATTGTCGGGCATGGCGTACGCCCAGGCGCCGATCGTCATCAAGTTCTCGCACGTCGCTGCCGCCGATACCCCCAAGGGGCAGGCCGCCGATTACTTCAAAAAGCTGGTCGAGGAACGCACCAAGGGCCGCGTCAAGGTCGAGGTCTACCCGAACAGCACGCTGTTCAAGGACAAGGAGGAGCTCGAGGCGCTGCAGTTGGGCTCGGTGCAGATGCTGGCGCCGGTGCCCGGGAAGTTCGGTCCGCTCGGGGTCAAGGAATTCGAGGTCTTCGATCTGCCCTACATCTTCAAGGACATCGATGCCGTGCACCGCTTCGCGCGCGGTCCCGGCGGCACCGCGCTGCTCAAGAAGCTGGAGACGCGCGGCGTGGTCGGCCTCGCGTACTGGGACAACGGCTTTCGCGTCATGAGCGCGAACCGACCCATCCATACGCCCAAGGACATGCGCGGGCTGAAGATGCGGATCAACTCGTCCAAGGTCAACGCAGCGATCATGAAGTCGCTCGGGGCGCAGCCGCAGAGCCTCGCCTTCTCCGAGGTCTACCAGGCGCTGCAGACCGGCGTGGTCGACGGCACCGAGGGCCCGCTGTCCAACCTGTACACGCAGAAGCAGTACGAGGTGCAGAAGGACGTCACGCTGACCTACCACACCATCAGCAACTATGTCGTGGTCAGCAACAAGAAGTTCTGGGACGGACTTCCCGCCGACATTCGAGCGACGCTGGAGACGGCGATCAAGGACGCGACCAAGTACAACGACGAGGTGGCCGAGAAGGACGAGGCCACGGCACTGGCCGCCATCAAGGCGTCCGGCAAGTCCGTTGTCTACGTGCCCACCGCGGCCGAGCGTGACGAGTGGGCCAAGGCGACCGAGCCGGTCATCGCGGAGATGGCCGATCGCGTCGGCGGCAAGGCGTTCGTCGACAGTGTGCGTGCCGCGTCGAAGAACTGATCGGCGACACCGACCCGCGGCGACCGGCACCGATTGCCGCGGGCCGCATGCCGTTTCCTCCTGCCCACTGGCCCGGAGCGCGAAATGAAAGTACTCGATCGACTCGAGGAAGTGCTCATCGCCTTCCTCATCTCGGCAGCGACGGTGGTGATCTTCGCCGCTGTGGTGCACCGCTTTCTTGCGTCCTGGGCGATTCCCGGGGTGCAACAGTTGGCGCTGAACATCAACATGTCCTGGGCGCAGGAGCTGTGCATCATCATGTTCGTCTGGATGGCCAAGTTCGGCGCGGCCTACGGCGTGCGCACCGGCATCCACGTCGGCGTCGACGTGCTGATCAACGCGCTCAATGCGCGCAAGCGCCGGGTCTTCATTCTGTTCGGGCTGCTCGCCGGCGCCACGTTCACCGGCATCGTTGCCGTGCTCGGGGCGACCTTCGTCTGGGAGAACGGCGCTCACTACGCCTTTTTCCACGCGCTTGGGAAGGTCCCCGACGGCATGTATCCTGGCCCCACGACGCCCGACCTGGAGTGGCAGACGTGGATCGTCTATTCGGCGATCCCGCTGGGCTCGGCGTTGATGTGCTTCCGCTTTCTCCAGGTCGCCGTCGCGTTTGCGCGCACCGGGGAGCTGCCGCACCACGACCACGGCCACGTCGAGGGCATCGCGGGCGAAGACGAATTCCATCCGCACGACCTGCAGGCGTCTGGCGCCAGCGGGACGGACGGGGGCCGCAAGTCATGAGCACGGTCATCATCATCTCGCTGCTGATCGCCCTGATGCTCAGCGGCATGCCGATCTCGATCGCGCTCGGCCTCACCGTGCTAACGTTCCTGTACACGTTCACGCAGGTGCCGATCGAATCGGTGGCGCTGAAGCTGTTCACCGGCATCGAGAAGTTCGAGATCATGGCGATCCCGTTCTTCATCCTGGCCGGCACCTTCCTCACCCACGGCGGCGTGGCGCGGCGGATGATCCGCTTCGCGACGTCGATGGTCGGCCACCTGCACGGCGGCCTGGGGCTCTCCGGCGTGCTCGCCTGCGCGCTGTTCGCGGCGATCTCGGGCTCGTCGCCGGCCACCGTGGTAGCGGTCGGCTCGATCCTGCTGCCGGCGATGGTGAAGGCGGGCTACCCGATGCGCTTCGGCGCCGGCGTCGTCACCACGTCGGGCGGCCTGGGGATCCTGATCCCGCCGTCGATCGCGATGATCATCTATGCGGTGTCGACCAACTCGTCGATCGGCGCGCTGTTCATGGCGGGCGTGGTGCCCGGCATCGTGCTGGCGCTGCTGCTGGGGTTCACCACCTGGCGCATTGCGCGCAAGAACAACTACCCGCGCCAGCCGAAGGCCACCTGGGCCGAGCGGGGCAAGGCGCTGCGCGAGTCGATCTGGGGCGTGCTGCTGATCATCATCGTGATGGGAGGCATCTACTCGGGCGTGTTCACGCCCACCGAGGCGGCCGCGGTGGCGGCGGTCTACGCCTTCGTGGTCGCGGTGTTCGTCTACAAGGACATGCGCCTGCGCGACGTGGGCAAGGTGCTGCTGTCGTCGGCGAACATGAGCGCGATGCTGCTCTACATCATCACCAACGCCGCGCTGTTCTCGTTCCTGATGTCCTACCAGCACGTGCCGGAGCAGCTCGCGGGGTGGATGCTCTCGCAGGGCCTGGGCACCGTCACCTTCCTGCTGATCGCGAACATCCTGCTACTGGCGGCGGGCAACTTCATGGAGCCGTCGTCGATCATCCTGATCCTGGCGCCGATCCTGTTCCCGATCGCGATCAAGCTGGGCATCGATCCGATCCACTTCGGCATCATCATGACGGTCAACATGGAGATCGGCATGTGCCATCCGCCGGTCGGGCTGAACCTGTACGTGGCCTCCGGGATAACCAAGATGGGCATCACCGAACTCACGGTGGCGGTCTGGCCGTGGCTGCTGACGATGCTGGTATTCCTGGTCGCAGTCACCTACTGGCCGGCGCTGAGCCTGTGGTTTCCGCACGCGATCGGCGCGATGTAGCGCCATGCCGGGCGCGGACGGCGTGCCGCGGTCCGGCATGCGCCTGCCGGTGACGGTGCCGGGCACCCTCAACCAACGACGAAGACGACGACGATGACCACCGAAGACCTCACCACCTGGATCGGACGAAGCGAGTCGCTGCGCGACACCATCACCGCCGCGCCTGTGCGGGCGCTCACCGCCACCCTCGACTACCCAGGCGCCGACGTGCCGACCGGCACGCCGCTGCCGCCGCTGTGGCACTGGCTGTATTTCCTGCCGATGCACCGGCAAAGCGACATCGGTCCCGACGGGCACGCCAGGCGCGGCGGCTTCCTGCCGCCGGTGCCGCTGCCGCGACGGATGTGGGCCGGCAGCCAGTTCGAATTCCGTTCGCCGGTGCGTGTGGGGGATGGATTGGAACGAACTTCCACGATCGCGGATGTCACGCAGAAGGAAGGCCGTACCGGCAAACTTGTCTTCGTGAAGGTCCGACATGAAGTACGCTGCAACGGCGCAACCGAACCGGCGATCGTCGAGTTCCACGACATCGTCTACCGGGAGGCCAGGAAGCCGACCGAGCCGGAACCCCCGCCGCAGGCTGCGCCCACACATGCCATCTGGCAGCGCGAGATCGTCCCCGACGACGTGCTGCTGTTCCGTTACTCGGCCCTGACCTTCAACGGACACCGTATCCACTACGACCGGCGTTACGTCACCGAAGTCGAGGGCTACCCGGGTCTCATCGTGCACGGCCCGCTGATCGCGACGCTGCTAATGGACCGTTGCGTCGCCATGCGCCGGATCGCAATGTGGCGGCCTTCCGTTCAAGGCCGTGCGGCCCACCTTCGACCTCAATCCGTTCAAGGTGAAGCGGCGAGCCGCAGTACGACGGCAAGAGCGTCAGGCTCTGGGCCGAGGATCACGAAGGGTGGCTCACGATGGACGCCGTCGCCACGCTACGCTAGAACGAGGATTCACTCCATGCAACCCCTAAAGGGCATCACCGTCGTTTCGCTTGAGCACGCCATCGCCGCGCCGTTCGCCACGCGCCAGCTCGCCGATCTCGGCGCGCGCGTCATCAAGATCGAGCGCCCCGGCGTCGGCGACTTCGCGCGCGGTTACGACGAGCGCGTCCAGCGGCATGGCGTCGCACTTTGTCTGGACCAACCGCAGCAAGGAAACTCGACGCTGGACGTGAAAACGCCAAGGCCAACGCGATCCTGCGGCGCCTGGTGCTGGAGCAGGGCGGATGTGGTCGTGCAGAACCTCGCCCCCGGCGCCGCGGCACGCCTGGGCCTGGGCTACGAGAATCTATCTCCGGAAAAGCCGGAGATCATCGTCTGCGACATCTCGGGCTACGGCGGCGATGGGCGATTCCGCGACAAGAAGGCCTACGATCTGCTGATCC
>CAWDTZ010000002.1:0-2249759 GCA_963805355.1 uncultured beta proteobacterium
CAGACTGCGGGAACTGCGATGGCCTGTCTGGCTTGTGCGGGGTCGGCGTGCACGAGCTCGCCAACGACGTCGCGCGTGTCCGAGGGGTTGATGTCGTGCAAGACGCGAGGGCCTTCGAGCCGCTCGCCGCCGATCAGGTTCTTGAGCATGGTGCTTGCTCCTCCTTACAGGCTGGCTTCGAGCATCGCTTCGTAATCGGTGTCGGATGCGATACGCGGATTGGTCCGGTGGCTGTGGTCCTTCAGGGCGCCCCGGACGATGTCGGGGAACATCGCGCGCGTCACGCCCAGCTGGGCCAGGCCCGTCGGCAAGCCGAGCCGCTCGGTCATGGCGCGCACGGACGGCCCCACCTCGGCCCCGTTGGCCACGCCCATCGCCTGGGCCATGCGGTCGAGCTTGTCCTCCTCGCGCACCGACGCGGCCGTCTGGTTGAATGCGATCACGGCCGGCAGGAAGATCGCGTTCAGCGTGCCGTGATGCAGCCGCGGATCGATGCCGCCGAGCGAGTGGCTCAGGCTGTGCACGCACCCGAGCCCCTTCTGGAACGCCAGCGCGCCTTGCATCGACGCGCTCATCATGTTCAGCCGCGCTTCGCGGTCGCCGCGCTGGCGCGTCGCGCGCTCGATATGGCGCCAGCCCCGCCGCAGCCCATCGAGCGCGATGCCGTCCGCGGGCGGATTGAAGGCGGGCGACAGAAAGGTCTCGATGCAATGCGCGATGGCATCCATCCCCGTGGCCGCCGTCAGCGCCGGCGGCAGGCCCAGGGTCAGTGCCGGGTCGCAGATCGCGACCTTGGGCACGACGAAGGGCGAGATCACGCCGACCTTGCGGCCATCGTCGAGGATGAGGATCGCGCCCCGGCCCACTTCGCTGCCGGTGCCGGCGGTCGTCGGGACGGCGATGACGGGGGCCGTGCGGGAGGTGATGCGATCGAGCCCGCCTTCGATCAGGGCAAAGCTTTGCAGCGGGCCGTCGTGTGTCGCGCAGACGGCGACGCCTTTGGCGAGATCGATGGACGAGCCGCCGCCCACGGCGACGATGCCATCGCATTCGCCCTTCCTGTACGCGCGCACCGCCTCGCGCACGGCAGCCTCGTTCGGGTTCGGCGGAGTGCCGTCATAGAGGGCAACGGTGCCCGCATGCGCGAGCGCGTCCAGGACGGTGTCGATGATGCCGGCCGCCTTCACGCCCCGGTCCGTCACGATCAGCGGACGGCGGATGCCGACCCGTTCGCACTCCTGCCTGAGCAGGCCGATGGCGCCGAACTCGAACTGGATCTGGGTGATGTAGTTGATGAGGGCCATGGCAATGAGCGCTGGTTATAGCACACAGCCGGCCGAGATCACCGCCACAGGGCCGCTTCCGCTGTTTTTTCTTCTGGGTGACCGCGACGCCGTGGCGGATACAGCGCTGACCGGCGCGGTCGCTCCGATCTGACGCTCAGGACCGGCGATGGACCAATTCGTCGATCAGCAGTTTCGCGGCGGGCGGGACCGGCGCCCCCTTGCGGGTGACGAGCTCGTAGGGTTCGCTTCGCGACGCCAGGGCCAGCGGCAGGATGCACGACATCTGCTGGTGCGCGAAGAACTGCGCGACTTCGATCGACACCAGGGCCACGAAGGATGGATTGGCCTGCAGGAGCGCCAGCGTCGCAAAAGCGGAGGTCGTCTCGAGCAGGTGCTGCGGGAACCGGATCCCGCAGTCGCGGAACTCGCCTTCGAGCAAGAGCCGCATCGGCATGTTCGCGCGGTATACCACCCATCGGTATGGCGCCAGCTCCTGCAGGGTGAGCTTCTTCGCGTGCCGCAGCGGATGGCCGACGTTGGCGATGACCGCGAGCGTTTCATCCTGGAGCTTCACGCTGTCGTAGAGCTGCGGCGCCTGGCTGATGGTCGTGCGGCAGATCGCCAGGTCGAGCCGGCCGGCGTCGAGCTGGGCCAGCAGGGCGGCGCTGGTGTCCTCGACGATCTCGATGGACAAGTCCGCCTGCCGGGCAACGAGCGCGGAGATGGCATCGGTGAGCAGCGGCACCGCGCCCATGATGACGCCGGCCGCCACCCGCCCGCCCTGGCCACGCAGGATTCCGACGATCTCGTCGCGCAGGTGCGCGACATCCGTCTGGATCAGGCGCGCATAGCGGATCACGCAATGGCCGACGGCGTTGGGCTCCAGGCCCCGGTTGGTGCGAACGAACAGCGCGCGTGCCGAAGGTCGTCTCGATTTCCTGCAATGCCTTGCTCGCGCCCGGTTGCGTCAACGCGACCTGCTGCGAGGCCTTCAGGAGCGAGCCGTGCTCGCCCAGCGCGACCAGGAGCCGCAGCTGTTTCAGGTGGAGCCTGGAGATGATCGAGTGAAGCGGTGGGGTCATGCTTGGGTTGCGTAAATGTTATAGCTACATTACATCTTCTCAGTTATCGCGGCAACCAGCGACTGCAATCGACGCGGCCGCCCAAGTCTCTATGGCGGTCACGATAGGGAACCTAAACCGCTGACGCCCTTCTCCACTGTCATCCGCAAGTCTGCAAGGTGGGGAGACTTGAAATTGCCGTGACTCTCAGCGCCGCTGAGTCCAAGTCGGTTCGCACTGCATCCGAGTGATGGCCGACTCGTGACGTCGATGTCGACACTGCGCTGGTCAGCGAAGCGACCCTCCTACGGTGGCGTCTCCCGGGAAGCCTATCTGGAAGTAGGCACTCTACGTCCTACTCGGGTCGTACGGGCCAACATTGCGGTCGCGACGCTCGGCGCCGTCGTCTGGGCTGCAGGCGAAAGCGAACGTCGAGCGAGCGAGTGCTTTCGCGGCACTGGTAGAAAGCAGCGTCACCAGGAATGAGCGCCGGGGCATGGACTAGGGATTTCCAGGGCCATGCGAACAGAGTGATGCAGGTGTCCGCGAATCGAGTATCTCCGGACACTGGCCCGTTTCCGTTCCGCCATTTGCGCTAGTTACGTCGCTTACATGCCCCGAAGGCAAAGATGGGCGCATCTATTGGGGAACGGCCATCTTGCCGTCCGAAGCGGTCCGGAGCTTGCCATCGGAGCCTGATACCAACACGCGATCTGCACGGACTGCTCCCGACCGGAGATTGCGTCAACCTGCAATTCGCCAGCCTATCCCGGCGATACGCTGCTTGCCGCGCCGTCTCCGAGCGTCACCGGCGTCAGCAGGCCGGTGGTCACGGCCTCTTGCGTGAATTCCCGCAAGGTTCGCACACGCGCGGCGGGCACCCCGCGGCATTGAGACGTTGTTCCATATCGGCCGCCGATCACCGCGCTGAAACGCGCTCGCGAGCAGCGATCCGGAAGCCCTCCGCGTCGCGCGCGCGGGCGAAGGTGGGGCCCTCGGCGCCTTGCAGGCTCGAGCAATGTTCGGCTTCGGGGGCAAACTTCAGCACCGCATCAGGTGGCCGATCTGCGGCGGCGTATTGGCGCCGATGGCCAGCCAGCCGTCGCTGCATTCGAAGGTGTCGGCGGCCGGACTGCCGGAGAAGCCCTTGTTGCCTACGCGCGGGATTTCCTCGCCACCGGTCAAGGTGTCACACGCGAACGGGTACATCAGCTGCAGGCACTGGCCCACATGCTCACATCGAGGAAACAGCCGGCGCCGGTCCGATCGCGATCGCTCAGCGCCAGCACGATGGCCAGTGCGCCATGATCCGGTCGCCGAGTCGACAACCGGAAAGCCGGTCTTGACCGGCGGGTCACCCTCCGAACCGGACAACATGGTCATGCCGGTCAGCGCCTGGATGACGTGGTCGTAGGCGCCCTGCGGCGTGCGCTGCGGGTCGCTGTAGCCATAACCCGAGATCGCGCAGTAGATGATGCGCGGGTTGATCGCCTTGATGTCTCGTAGCCCAGGCCGTGACGCCGCAAGCACGCCAGGCCGGTAGTTGTCGACCATCACGTCGGCTTCGCGCACCAGCGCCAGCACGTCGGCCCGGCCCGCCGTCGGACGCGATGTCGATCTCGCGGATCCCCTTGCCGGCATTGAGTGCGTGAAGGCCGCGCGCCCCCGAAGTCGTGCGCCGCATCACATCGCCGCCACCGGGCTTCTCGACCTTGATGACGTTCGCCCCCAGCTGCGCCAGCTGGAAGGTGGCAAACGGGCCAGCGATCACGTGGCTGAAATCAAGCACGCGCACGCCGCGCAACGCCTGCGGCGGCGGTTGGGCGTTGGCAATCATCGGCTGTTGACGCTCAGGTGGGCGCGCCGCCTTCACCATCTTCGCGAGCTTCCGCGTTTCGGTCTCGATGAAGCTGTGCGAACTCAGCCGGCGAACCGCTGAGCGCGACCACCGACCCGAGGCCTCGCTGTCGGCGCGCAGGCCGGATCCTCGTAGGCCGGGCCGACCGCCTTGAACAATAGTCGATCACCTCAGGCGGCGTGCCCGCCGGCGCCCACAGTCCGAACCAGGCGTCGAAGGCGAGGTCCGGTGTCTTGAAGACCTCGACCAGCGTGGGCACATTCGGGAGCCCGGCATCCGCTGCGCACTGGACACCGCCAGCGCGCGCACCTTGCCGGCCTGGACATGCGGGATCGCGGTCGAGGCGATCGGGAACGCGAACTGAGTGGATCCCGAAAGGATCGACGGCACGATCTCGACCGAGCCCTTGTACGGCACGTGCACCACGTCGAGTTCGCATGCAGCGCCAGCGCGGCCCCGCCAAGTGGGCCGCGCTGCCGACGCCGCCGGACGCGTAGTTGAGCTTGCCGGGCTGGCTGCCGGCGGCCGCGACCAGGTCTTCCACCGTCTTGTACGGAGAATCGGCGCTGACCACCAGCATCGACGGGCGTGAAACGCGATGCGCGTGATCGGCGCGAAATCCTTCACGGATCGAACTTGACGCTCGGGCTGCATCGCCTTCTGCACGACATGCGACGAAGCGCCCAGCAGGAGGTTGTAGCCGTCGGGAGCCGACGTGCCACGTTCTGGGCCGCGAGGATGCCCCCGGCGCCGACGATATTCTCGACCACGCACCGCCCTTGCCCAGGTACCTCGGCCAACTTGCCGGCCATCTTGCGGGCCAGAATGTCCGGGACCGCCGCCAGCGGCAAACGGCACGACGATCTTGATGGGCCGATCTCGGGAAATCGTTACTCTGGCGCGCCTGCGCGCAGCGGCAAGCTCGAAATGCCGGCGAGGGCAAGCCCAAGGCGCCCAGTTGAAACTGGCGACGTGTTGTCATGGCGATCCTCCTGGTCCGCAGCCTTCAGTTGGGCTGTTCGGCACAGTCTAGAACCGGAATGGCTTAAGCTAGTCGAATTTCTTCTGAATTCACCATTAGCTTAGCTTATCCCATGCCCACTGCCACCCTCCCCGCCCGCTTTGTCCAGCTTCGCCTGCGCGACCTCATGTTGCTCGAGCACCTGGGTGAGGTCGGGACGCTCTCCGAAGCGGCAGTGCGCATGCACGTCACGCAGTCCGCGATTACGCAGGCGCTGCAATCGCTGGAAGATGCCTTCGGCGCAAAGCTGGTCGAGCGGGGTGGTCGCGGAACCCGCGGGAGTCCGGCTCACGTCGGCTGGTGCCGCAGCGCTCATGCACCTTCGCGTGGCTCGCCATGAACTGGTTGCCGCTCGGGCGGCCGCTGCCGATCGCGGCACGCTGGAACTGCGACTGGGCGCGCTGCCGCTTACGCTGGTGCAGCCGCTGCCGGCTGCGCTTGCGCGATTGCGGCGCCGCATGCCGGACGTGCACGTCCGCGTGAGTGAAGATACGGTGCCGAATCTATGGCAGCGGATCGAGGCAGGAGAATTCGATGCTATCGTCTGCCGGTTGCCCGCATTGAGCGAACACCCCCGCCTGCCGGCAGGCGTTGCCCATCGCAATGTGGGCGCGAGACGCTCGTGCTGGTGTGTGGACGCAATCACTCGCTGGCTCTGCGCAACGACGGAAGCCAGCGCTCGCGGAGCTTTGCAACTTCGACTGGGTGCTGCCACCGGAAGGGTCGTATACGCGGCTCGCCCTCGAACAGCTGTTCCTGCGAGCGGGACTGCGCATGCCGCGCGCCGCGATGACCTCCATGAACTTTCACACCAACCTTCGGCTCGCCGCGGAAATGGGCCTCCTTGCGGTGGCGCCCCGCTCACCGGCGGCCGCAATGCGTCATGCCTTGAAGTTGACCCTGATTCCGCTGGATTGGGGAAGCGAGGAGTCGCCTATCACGCTCGTCTGGCGCGAGGCCTCCCTGACCAACCCGGCGCTGGTGGCCTTGCTGGAGTGCTTCTGACCGCGTTGCGACGGGTCGGTCATCAGCGCCCGGTGAACTTCGCCTTGCGCCGTTCGATGAACGAGTGCGCACACCCTCAGCCACGTTCTCGCTTTGCATGACCGGCACCAGATCCCGGCTGATCTGCGCCACCGCATCGGCATGGGAGGCATTCAGCGCGTAATGGGTCGCCTTGAGGACCCCTGCACGCCCAGCGGGGCCGCGGCCGCGATGGCCCGCGCATAGTCCATCGCGGCCGCAAGCTGTTCGCCCGAGGCGACCACCGCCTGCACGAGGCACCATCGCAGCGCCTCCTCGGCGGTCCAAGGCTCCCCGGTACGACGTACCGGCTATGCGCGTGTAACACGCCTTGGCTCACCCTGAGACCGCGAACTGCCATCGCGCATGGCGCAATTTGTTGACATGAAGTCCTCTGGGGCGCCACGGCACGCCAGCGCGTGCTCTTGCGGGCTTGGCGTAGTGTTCGGGGAACTGGGGGAATTCCAGCAACAATCGGTTTCGAGTTGGCGCTCAGGTAGCTGGCTTTTCTTTGTAGATCTTAGTGGCAATCAAATTATGCCGGGTCAATATTTGTCCACTTGCAGCGTGTTTCCACTGGCTAGGCCGACTTACGAACATCAAATAGACCGTCGTCGATGCCGATCAGTTTTCCGCGAGGTGCGTCGCGGGCCAGCGAAGCACGAGACCCCCGACGTACCAGCTTCGCGCGTGTAAACGCGCTGTGCCTCAACCTGAGACCGCGACCTGCCATCGCGTAAGGCGCAATTCTTACACGGCGTCTTCGGAGCGTTACGATGCCCTTCCTGCGATCTTATGGTGCTTGTCCCAGATTTGCCCCACGTCGCGCGCGTGTCCGCCGAATATCGCTGATGTGTCTGCTGCTCGGTTGGACAATCACGGCACAAGATCTCGCTCTCTCAGCAACGCCGTCATTTCATCCAAGGGCAGAGGTTTGCTGAAAAGATAACCCTGCATCTCGTCGCAGCGCAGCAGCCGTAGAATCTTGGCTTGCTCTTCCTCGTCGACGCCTTCCGCGACGACCTTCAGACCCAGTGAATGCGCTAGCGAAATCATCGTTTGCACCAAGGTCATCGTCGCGGGCTCGTTCAGCATCGTAATGATGAACGAGCGATCGATCTTGAGCGTGTCCACCGGAAGCTTGACCAGGTACGCGAGAGACGAATAACCGGTGCCGAAATCATCGATGGCAATAGTGGCGCCGAGATCCCGTAGCTCCTTCAGCTTTTCAATGTTGCCTAGGACATCGTCCATTACTAGGCTCTCGGTGATCTCGAGGTCGATCCCCGGCGGGGAGGAGTCCTCCTGCATCGCCTTTTTCACATGATTGACGAATTCGCGATGTCGCAGCTGAATTGCTGAAACATTGACCGCTATCCGAGGCGCGTTCAGACCAGCCTCGATCCAAGCCCGATGATCAAGCGCCGCCCGGCGCAATGCCCAAGCGCCAACTTCTATAATCATGCCGCTTTGTTCAAGCAGTGAGATGAACTTCAGCGGCGGAACCAGTCCCAATTCTGGACTCTGCCACCGGAGCAGAGCTTCGACGCCGACGATGGACCGACGCTCCAAATCCACTTTCGGCTGGTAGTGCAGCACGAATTCATGCTGTGCAATCGCTTTCCGCAACTTACCCTCGAACGCCAGAGTGTCCCCGACACGCGCGTTCATTTCCGAATCGTAGAGCAATATCCGTTCGCCATCGGCTTTCGCACGCATCACCGCAGCTTCGGCATTCCCCAGGAGTGCGTCTGCACCAACGCCGTCCATAGGCGAAAAGGCCAGGCCGACAGCACCCGCCATGTGCAGCTCCTGTCCTGCAATCGTGAATGGTGACTGGAACAATGCGGGGTAGAGTTCTTCGTGGCCGCGAGCGATGGCGGCCGCATCCCACTTGCCGGGAATCGCGACAGCGAAGCCATCGCCCCCGATCCTCGCGACGGTCCCCAACGTCGAAAACGTCGCGGTGAATCGGGCAGACAACGCCTTGAGTAGCGAATCGCCGGCGTCCCGCCCAAAGTATTCATTGATCATTGCGAATCGATTGACATCGATGCATGCGACAGCGACATTCGGCCTGTCGGCAGCAACCGCGCCAAGCATTTGCCCAAGTCGGTCCGCGAACAAGCGTCGGTTTGGCAGTCCCGTGAGCTGGTCATAGAACACAAGATAGTCGGCGCGCTCGACCTTCTCCAGATGATCGAGGGCAAACGAAATGTGGCCCGCCAGCTCCGAGAGCAGCCGCATTTCCTCCTCGTCGAAGAAATCTGGCTCGTCGCTTTGGAGCAACATCACGCCCACCGCCACGTCGTTGATCACTAGCGGAAGTGCTGCCATCGACCGCGATTCCAAGGCCGTCATACCTTTCTCGGACCCATTGCGGACATCCGTGGAGAGCACGGGATTGCGTTCAAGGACAGCCCGCGAGGCAAGGCTGCGCCCGCCCTTCATCGTGTCGTCCAGGTCGGCTGACAACCGTGCGACGATGTCCGCGTCAAAACCTTGGCTAGCCATAAGGCTCCACTGCTTCGACACGGGATCGAGATACGCGATCCACGCCCTGAACAAATTGCCATCATCGATTGCGATGCGACAAGCCTCGTCAAAGAGTTCGCGGCGGTCCACTACGCGCACGATGAGCGCATTGATCCCGCTAAGTACCGCATAAACGCGACTCAGACGCGAGATTTTTTCGACCTGGGCCTTGCGCTCGGTGATGTCCTGGATCGAGCCCAGCACATAGCGGGCTGCGCCGACTTCGTCCGTTTCGAGGCGCGCGCTCACGGAGACCCAGATGATTTCTCCGTACTTTCGCCGGAAGCGGGTTTCGAACGCGTGTACGACCCGTCCCGCCTGGAGTTCCCGCACGAAACGATCGCGATCGGCAGCGTCGACGTAAAGCTGGGCACCGAGATCGTGCACTTCGGCAACAAAGGCGTCGGGTGACCCATATCCCAGCAGCTGCGCGGCAGCGGGGTTGGCGCCAATCACCGTCCCGTCGAGCCGTGTCTGGAATAGGCCAACAACCGAATTTTCGAATATGGATCGGAACTGGCGCTCCGCCTCCAGTACTTTCTGCGTCGCATGGTGCTCCTCGGTCACGTCTTGAATAGTATTGAACCAACGCTGGCCGCCGGCCGAAGTGGAGTCTTCGATGACGGGCTCGAGGATTTGGCGCAGGTAGATCGGTGTACCGTCGCGCAGGATCCTGTAGTCGATCTCAGCGCGTACACCGGTCCTCCCAGCTTCGATCGCAGTTAGCCGAAAGCGCTCGCGATCGGCGGGGTGAATCAGCTGGAGCCACTTGCGCGTGTTGTCGGGGATTGCTGTTTGGTCAATCCCGATCATCCGCGGAAGACTTTCGGACCATTGCAGGAATTCACCCGCAGGACCTGTAATGACGTGCGCGAGGCGGGCCAGGGTTTGCGCCCGTTGAAGAACGGTGTTCAGGCTGCCGTTTTCGTAGATGCGCCCGACCTGTGCGGCAAGAATCGTCAGAACTTGCTCGTCATCCTCGCTGAATTCATCGGCGCCCAGCTTGCCGGTGAGGCAAATCCACCCGTATGCGTGCGCGAGCGAGACGACGGGCGCTATCAGCATCGAATGTACGGGCGGGTGCTGCGGCGGCAATCCAACGTTAAGTGGATTGCCCCCCGGATTGATCAGGCGGCACGCCTTTCGTTTCTCGAACGCGACTCCCACTTGGCCTGCTCGCATCGTGGGGCTACCCAGCGACTTCGCAATCGCGGATTCCATACCGCTCGTGGCGGCGTATATCGTGGTCCCCTCATCCTTGGCGCCGACGGCAAGCAGAGCATACCTGGCGCCAATCAGGTCGCGGGCGCCACGGCAGACCTTGGCTAGCAGCGTGTGAGGATCGCGCTCGGAAGCGAGTTGCAGGTTAAGGTCCGTAAGCGCACCCAGCCGCTGATTGATTGTTTGCAGCTCCTGCACTTTCTCCGATAGCTTATCCGTCATCAGACGGAGGTGCTCATGGTCGAACTCCGCCGGAAGGATGGGCGGCGCGATCTCGACCGCTTGGCCGAGAGCCTGTTCGATGGCCTGGATGATGGCAACAGGCTCGCAAGGTTTAGTGAGGATGCGTGTGACGCCGCATGCGCGAGCCAAATTGTGCGCTTCGCGATCATGGTAGAACGCCGTGTAGAAGATCACTTCAGTTGTGGAGATTGCTGGGTCCGCACGCAGCTGACGCACGAACTCGTAGCCGTCCATCGTGGGCATAAGGATATCGGAGATCACCAGCTGTGGTCGCTCCCGGCGAACGATGGCCAGTGCTTCGGCACCATCGACAGCCTGCAATGCTATGTGCGCCATGTGGCGAATCAGAGCGATAACCAGCTCGCGGTTGGCTGCATGATCATCGACGACCAGTATTTTTGCCATGATCAGCGTTTCGCGCTACCGCTCGGCCACAGGCCGCAGCACGATCAATTCCACCGGCAGAAACGCTTCGACCTCCCGCACGAACGTCTCCGGCGTTATCGGCTTCGTCAGGTAGCCGTCGAACCCCGCTGCTAGCGCCATTTCGCGGTCACCTGGCATTGAAAAAGCGGTAACAGCGATGACTGGTACCCGCCGCCAAGCGGAGGCCAGCAGCAAGTGTTTCAACACTTCATAGCCATCCATGACCGGCATTTGAAGGTCGCAGAGCAACAGATCGGGGGTTGCTTCGATAGCCATTCGCGCGCCCATTCCGCCATCCGACGCCACTATCGCTTCATATCCGGCTGCGGCGAGCAAATAGCGTGCGAGTTCTCGACTCGCTGCATCGTCTTCCACAACCAGGATTCTGGCGGGCATCGTCTAGTCTCCCGGAAGCACGAGCGTAAACGTACTGCCTTGGCCAAGGGCACTCTGAAAGGTTATTTTTCCACCTTGCAGTTCGGCTAGTTTCTGGCTGAGATGCAGGCCGAGACCCGTGCCCTCGAAACTGCTCCGACCGGGCGACGCCACCCTAGAAAATGCTCTGAAGATCTTCGCGTGGTCCTCAGCCGGTATGCCTACACCAGTGTCCGATACGGAGATCCGCAACACTTGGCGGTCGCTTGCGTGATTCTGCTCGACCGAAAGGTCGACGCGACCGCGATCGGTAAACTTGATTGCGTTGTTCACCAGGTTCATGATTATCTGGCTCAACGCCCGCTGGTCGGCCAGCATGATGATGGGAAATTCGGGCAAGGCGACATTGAACTCGAGGCCTTTCGTTTCCGCTTGCGGCCGCAATGTTGCGGCGACTTCCTCCACGACCTTCCGGCAGTCGATGGAGCTCCGTGTCAGCTCGAGCTTTTCCGCTTCGATCTTGGCAACATCGAGCAAGTCGTTTATTAATGAAAGCAAATGCCTGCCGCCCGCCTGAACCATACGAAGCTGCTTCTCTTGCTCTTCGTTCAGCGGACCGGGGAGCCGCATCAAAAGGGCGCCCGTGAAACCGATGATTGCATTCAGCGGTGTGCGCAATTCATGCGACATGCTAGCGAGGAAACTGTCCTTGGCGCGACTCGCGTTCTGCAGTTCCACATTCTTCTCACGAAGAGTCTGTTCGAACCGCTTGCGCTCCGTGATGTCACGGATCGCGCTGGAAACCAGCGTTCCTCCTTCCGTTTCCAACGGGCTCAAGCTGATCTCGATCGGGAACTCGCTGCCATCCTTGCGCCGGCCATACAGCTCCAATCCAACACCCATCGGGCGCACTCGTGGGTCTGCGAAAAACCCGTTCCGGTGGTCAGGGTGCTTCTGGCGGTAGCGGTCCGGGAGAAGCAGTTCAATTTTTTGTTCGAGCAGTTCGGCGCGCGAGTAGCCGAACAGCTTCTCGGTTTGCGAATTAACGATGACGATCTGGCCGCCTCGATTCACGATGATGATCGCGTCGGGCGCCGACTCGAGGAGGCCTCGGAACTTTTGCTCCGCCTTCTGGCGTCCCGTGGTGTCACGAATGGCACTCATCACCAGGATTCCCTCTTCCGTTTTCAACGGGCTAAGGCTGATCTCAACTGGGAATTCCGTGCCGTTCTTGTGCAAGCCGAAGAGTTCGAGCCCGGCACCCATCGAACGCGGGCGCGGCTGGGAGAAGTACTTCGACCGATGCCCCACATGGGCGCCGCGGTAGCGCTGAGGCAACAACATTTCCACTTGGTTGCCGCGCAACTCACTCGACGCATACCCGAACAGCTTCTCCGCCTGGCTATTCGCGAACACGATGTGACCCGTCGGGTTTGCCATGACAATCCCGTCGGGGGTCGAGTCCAGGAGCTCGCGGAACCGCGAGTCCATCAGCTTTGCGTCGCGGAGGACCTTGATTTGCGTAACGTCCTTGTGGGTCGACAGGACCAGCGAGCCACCGCCATCCGCTCTATGCACCAGCTTGTTGGAGACGCTCACGAATACGAATGAGCCATCCTTGCGGTGGCGCACCGTTTCGAATGTCGCGACGCCCGCGGTGACGGTTTCCGCGAGTGTTCGGGCCTCATCCTCAACGCTATCCACCGGGACGATCAGCGCGTCGATCGTGTGACCAAGGCTCTCCGCGCTGCTGTATCCGAAGATGCGCTCTGCACCCTTGTTCCAATACACCACAAGCCCATGGCTGTTTGTGACAATCGTGGCGTCGAGCGACTCCGTCAGGCAGAGTGCTTCATAGTCGGTAGGCGCGACCATCATTCGCCCGGCCGGATCAGGCAGACGCTCCCGACCATCCTTATTGGCGCCGGAACGGCCACGCAAACGGCTCCCGAATTGCGGGAACGAAAAAACGACGTTTTAGCCATACGCCACTCCCGTCGCTCTCGGCGAAGCGGTCCTGGAGGCAGCTCGCGCAGGATTGGTTGCGCGAGAGACTGGCAAGGCCGGCAACGCCACCAGGCAGTTTGGCTTCCGGCGCCCGGGCCGCTCTGACAGTTCCTCAATCACTCTACTCCTTTCTCCTGGCACCAAGAATCGCCATGGTCGTTTCCTGTGTGCGGTACGTTGCGTAACCTAAGTCTCGGGTCGCTCAACGTTCTGGATTGCACCTCCGAAGGTGCCGACGCCCATGGACTGTCTTGGTCCCGTGACAACCCTAACTGTGAACAGGGGACTACCTCAGCCATCGGTTGGTGCCGCGAACATGAGCCGGACAATATCGGCGAGAGTTTCGGCCCCCATCTTCCTCATGACGCGCGACCGATGAATCTCGATCGTACGGTGACTGCCGCCGAGGTCACGCGCGATTTTTTTACTGGTCTTGCCACTCACCATAAGGTCATGGACCTGACGTTCGCGTGGGGTCAATGTAGCTAAACGTTGCAGGTAATCAGCATTCCCACGAAGTTGGGGGAGCGCACGTACCGACTCGCCCGCGTGAAGCAGGGCGTCACGTATGCGCGCGACGAGTTCAATGTTGTCGAAAGGCTTCTCAAGAATATCGTAGGCGCCATTGCGCATGGCCGTGACCGCCATGGGGACATCAGCCGCCCCGGTAAGGAACACGATGGGCAGCGTGATACTGCGCTCGCGCAGCCACGCCTGAAGTTGGATACCGGACATTCGTGGCATCTTCACATCGAGCAGCAATACGGCCGGTGGCTTCAGTACGCCATAAGCAATCAGGTCTGCGCCCGATGCAAACAGCTCGACAGGGATATGGGCGGCCGTGAGCACGCGCGCAAGGGCCGCGCGCATGGAGGGGTCATCATCAACCACCATGACCTTCCCATTTCCGTTGACGCGCTGTTCCCCTGCCCGGCCGGAGTCGTCCACACTTGACGTCGCGCGGGACACTGAAGCCCACCGGGCGTCCACCTCGGAATGCGCCTCCAGAGCTTCGACGATGCTCGAGCGCAATTCATCGTCATCCCAGGGCTTGCTGAGGAAACGCTGGACATGCGCCTCGTTGATTGCGCGCGTCAGCACTGACTGATCTGCATAGCCGCTAAGGATAAGCCTCGCGGCGGATGGTTGAAGCACCTTGATTCGGCTCAGGAAATCGATGCCACTCATTTCTGGCATCCGGTAATCCGAAAGTACCACCGCGAATGATGCTTCTTCAGCACGGAGCAAAGCGCGCTGCGGCGATTCGAATGTCTCCACTTCGAAGGAAAATCGGGATAGCGCGGTGCTCGCCCGGCTTTCAAGCATGCGTCGCACGGCATTGAGGATGCCGGGTTCGTCGTCCACTACCATGACGCGCAAGGTCATGCGGCTACACCTTTCGGCGTTTGCATAGTGACGATGGGAATGGGCCGCTTCAGCGGAAGTACTACCTGGAATTCTGTCCCCACTCCTGGTTGGCTGGCGACCTCGATTCGTCCCCCGTGCTTCTCAACGATCCCATACGAAACTGAAAGTCCAAGTCCTGTACCTTCGCCCACCGGCTTGGTAGTGAAGAAAGGGTCGAAGATGCGAGTCAGTTGCTCCGCTGGAATTCCACAGCCGGTGTCCTTGATCGCGACCCATACTTCGCCGCTCCGCGTGCCAGTGCGCACAGTAATTCTGCCGCCAGCGGGCATCGCCTGAGCCGCATTCATCAGAATGTTCAGGAAAACCTGGTTAAGCTGCGTAGGCAGGCATTCGATTTCCGGGATGACGCCGTAGGCCTTGGTGACCTCGCACTTGTATTTGATTTCATTGTTGACGATGTTCAGCGTGCTCTCGAGGCCCTTGTGGAGGTCGGCCAAATGCCAATCCTCGTCGAAGTCGACTCTGGAGAATTCGCGCAACTCTTGCACGATTTTCTTGACGCGGTGGATCCCTTCCCTGCACTCCCCAAGAAGCGCGAAGGTGTCCCGTCTGAGGAAGCCTAGATCGATGCGCTTCTTCACTGCCTGTACTTCCAAGCGATCTGCTGCCGGTAGTGAAGCGTCAAGGCCCTCGTAGACCCCAAGCAACGCAAACAAGTCATTGAGGAACTGCTCAAGGCTGCCAAGGTTGGAACTGACGTACCCGATGGGATTGTTGATTTCATGTGCCACGCCTGCAGCAAGCTGGCCTATGGACGCCATCTTCTCTGATTGCAGCAACTGACCTTGGGTCTCTTCGAGCTGCCGATTAACCTTGGTCATGATTTCGTTTAGCGTCGACAATACGGCGATTCGTTGCGCTTGCTCGACGTGTAGACGGGTGTTTTCGACCATGACCGCGACCAGCCCCATGACGAGGCCGCCATGTTCAAGATCTTGGTCGCTGAAAATCGCTTCACCGGCGGCCCGGTTCACGCTGACCACACCCAGTACCCGATCCTCGCTCTGTAGCGGCCAACACATTGCAGACCCTGGAATCGCGGTCCTAGCGCGCACCACCTTGGATTTGAAGCGGGGATCGTGCTGGACATCGTTGTGAAGCAGCAACGGTTTGACATGTTGCGCTACCCATCCCAGCACACCTTCGCCCCGGGCTACGTGACCGCCGATCACGCCGGGGGGCAAGGCAATGCCTGCGACAATGGTCAGCTTCTCGGGATTGTCTGGATCAGTCAGGGCCAAGCATCCAGTTTGAGCTGAGAAACCTTCCACGATGTGCTCCAGCAACCGCTGAGACACTTCTGCGGGATTAACCTTCGAGATTGCGGGCGTCATCCGGTAAAGGTCGAACACCCATGACAGCTCCGCACGGCGATCTCGATGGCCATCCGAGCTGGGCAGTGTCAGCATGCATCGGTACCGGAAAGCAAGCCGGTCTCCAAGAGCATGGGGATCTCAGAGGCAGGAACCGGCCGACTAAATAAATACCCTTGGCCATAGTCGCACTGGAGTGCATCCAACATTTGGGCCTGTACACGGGTCTCCACGCCTTCTGCCACGACTTTGAGCCGGAGACTGTGCGCGAGCGCAATGATCGTCGAGGCGATCGCTTCGGCTTCAGCACTGTCGGGGAGGCCCGACACGAACGAACGGTCGATTTTCAGTGCGTCGACCGGCAAGCGGCTGAGATAGCTCAGGGACGAGTATCCAGTGCCGAAGTCATCGATTGCCACCGTCACACCCATGCCCCGAAGGATCGAAAGCTTGCCAGTACTCTCCTTGACGTCGCGCATGACCAGACCTTCGGTGATTTCCAGCTCCAGCCATTCGGGGTTGTCGCCGCCCCGGCGAATCTCTTCTACCATGGTCGCCACGAAATCCTTGCGCTGCAGTTGTATTGCCGAAACGTTAACCGCGACCCGTGGTACCGAAAGCCCCAGCGCGGCCCAAGCGTGAAGGTCCCGGAAAGTCTGCTCTACCGCCCAGCGGCCGACCTCAACGATCATGCCCGTCTCTTCCAGCACCGGAATGAACCTTGCGGGCGGAATCAACCCGTTGTCCGGATCCTGCCAACGAATCAACGCTTCAAGTCCAACGATGTGCGAGGATGCAAGACTGACTTTGGGCTGGTAATGCAGCACGAACTCTTGCCGCTCCACCGCGCGCCGGAGCTTGCTTTCAATGGCAAGCGCTTCTGAGACCCGCGCGTTCATGTCTGCAGCGTAATAGACGACACGGTCGTCGCGATCCTTGCTGAGTTTAAGCGCGGCCTCCGCGTTATGCAGGAGCTCTTCTGCCTCAACCCCGTCATGGGGATAAATCGACAATGCCGTTCGGCACGCTACTCTCAGGTGTACCCCGTTCACAACAAATGCACTGGCAAAACAATGTGCGAGCAGGGCCTCGACCGAGTGGCTGATCTCAGCAACATTGCGGGCGCGGGGCAACACCACACCGAACGTGTTGAGACCAAATCGTGCGGCCGTATCGTTCGCCTCGAGCAGCCGGGAGGCGATGTCTCGAAGCAGGGTGTCACCGGCGTGTCTGCCATAGGTCTCATTGACGAAGCGGAAACGCTCGATATCGAGAAGCGCGACAGCCGCCAGCTTCTGCTCGCCTCCCCGCGCAAGTATCGTTTGCGCCAGACGATCCTGAAACAAGGTGCGGTTGGGCAACCCGGAAAGTGGGTCGTAGTAGGCAAGGTAATCAAGGCGTTCCGACTTCTCCAGCGACTCGAGTGCGAACGAAACATCCGCCGCAAGTTCATCGAGAAGACGTCGCTCTTCATCATCGAAGAAGGTCGGGATATCCGCGAAAAGCACCAACACTCCGGTGACGGCGCTATCCATGGTAAGCGGAAGGTACATGGAGGACTGGTAGCCCCGCGCAATCTCAGCGGCGCTTTGAAAGAAGTCCGCGTCCTCCTGCGCATTCGGGGTGACGTGCGACTCGCCTGATTCGAAAGCGTGAAGCACAGGGTGGGAGCATTCACCCAGCGTCATGCCCTCGGTTTGTGAGGCGTCGTTGAAGTAGCCCTCGGTGAAGCCGGCAGAGGCGACCGGGCGCAACTTGCGTGCCTCATCATCCTGCCAAGCTACCCACGCCGCGCGCAGCCCGCCCTTGTGTACGGCAATATGGCAAAGCTCGTCGAGGAGCATTTGTCGGTCACGAATTCGAACAACCGCTGAATTCACGCTGCTCTGCATTTCCTTGACTCGGTCGAGACGCGCTATGCGCACCTCCTGGGCCTTGCGCACCGTGATGTCGTCGATCATCGAGGCGTACTGGGTCTCACCCTTTTTCGCATCGTAAACTGACTGGCTACTGATTGAGACCCATACGTGTGAACCGTCCGCTTGATAAAACTGGGTCTCGAGTTGGCTGAGAACGCCGTCACGCCGCAAGCTTTCCAGGAAAATTGCGTGGTCGCCAGAATCGACAAACGCGTTTTCGATCCGCAACAGCAAGCCGGCTTGCGCCAGTTCGGCGGATTCGAATCCCAGAGTTCTGGCAAGTGCCGGATTGAGCGAGAGAATGGTGCCATCGGGTGTTGTCATGACTACCCCGACGGGGACCGTTTCGAATACCCGACGATAACGGGCGTCGGCCTGGTTTGCACTTTCCCGGAGGTGTGCCTGTGCCACGGCAATCGCGATCTGGGCAGCAACCTCGGTTGCGATTTCCTGCTGGTCGCTTGAAAAGTGCTGGCTCGGTCCCCCGAAAGTCAAGCCGCCGATGAGTTCGTCACCGATGCAGAGCGGAATCACGATGTACCAGCGAATTCCAGAGGCCTGCATTGCTTCCTTCTCGGCCGAAGGTGTGAGGGTACCCACATCAATGACCTGCCGCTCGCCACGACGCAACGCAACAAGATCACCCATGAGATCTGCAGTGTAATGCCGCGCAGCAATGACCTGGGTTCGGCGCCGTCCAGCCACTGCAACCCACTCGATTTCCGGCTTGTGGGCATCAAGGACTCCGACCGCAACGCGCGGCAATCCAAGCAAGGCACGCAAGGGGGGCAACGCTATTGCGGCGATTTCGGCAGGCGACTTGCCCAGAGAGATGGCGCGATCAATACTGTGGAGGATGTTGAGACGCGCGCGCTTGTTGGCAACGCGCAGATCGGCTTGAACACGCGCACTGGCATTCGCATTGATGTGAAACAGCGACAACGAAAGCATGGTCATTGCAAAGAAGAGGGTCAGCGGAAGGACAAGAAATGTCTTCGCCGAGGTTGCCTTGGCGCGCTTCTCGGCCTCGTCCAATGTGGCATCCGCGTCACCTGTCATAACTTTCAGTAGATTCTCGATTGCCACTCCCAGCGCAGGATACTGTTGGCCGAGTGGCGAGGAGTCGGGGGAATTCATCAAGGTACCGGCGCGCACATTGGTTATGATTTCGTCAGACATCACAACCCGCTGGGCGTGAAGTCCCGCGATGGTGTCGAGTCGCTCAAGTTGAGATGGCGCTCCTCGGTAACGTTCCCTCAGCTGAATGAGATTTGCGATCACAGCTGCCTTCGTGGCGGTCCGCGTGTCGAGAGTGCGCTCTTCGCGAGTGATGATGTAGCGACCGGCACTTATCGTGAAGTCCCCGAGCGCGGACGATAGTTCAGAGAGGCCCTTCAGCGTCCGCTGTGCCTCGACAACGCGTGTGACATCGGCTCCCATCTGACTGGTGAACTGATAGGAAATGCCCGCCATGACAATCAAGGCAAATGCACCCACCGCAAATGATGCAGTGGTGGTCCTGTCAAGGGACCAATGCTCCTGACTGCGGCCACGGGAATAGGCCAACAGGGCAATACCATTGAGTACAAGGGCGAACGCGGAGTAGCTGGCGATCCGGGTATAGCTCAAAAAGCGAAAGTCGACAGCATTTTCACTGGCGCGCGCGACGATCGCTATTCCGCCGATTGCGATCACTACCAGGGCCAGCGCCCCAACAATTGTGTTGTCGTAGCGCGATGGGGTTCGTTTGGACGCTAGAAATAGCGCGACTGCGATCAGGATCAGCGAGAAGGAGGTAGGCGGCGACATCCGACCTGGCACAATCGCGCGCACGGTGGGCGCGTTGTCGGCGACAAGCCATTGATCGATGCCAAAGTTGACGTTGCCGAGATCCTGGAGGAGCGTTGCGCCGGCGAGTAGCATCACCAGCACGCTGACGGCGCTGGCCGCGACCTGCCTTAATCGCTGATGCCGACTGGCGAGAGCCATTAGCCCCGCGCCGCAAAGTGCTAGACAAATGGCAGCATTGGCCCGCATGGCCGCTCCGAAAGGGAGCGCGCTGCGCAAATTGGGAACGTCGAATATCCATCCTGCGAGAACGGAAAGGGCGATGACCAAGACCAGCACGCCCAGCACGCGCGAAAGCGTTTGCGCATTCAAGCGCGGCTCGATAGATCCGATCGCTATCGATTGCCCCTCCGCCACTGATCGTTCTCCGATCCTACGTAAGCGGCGCCACTAGAACCAGTGTTTCGGTTTATGGCTCGCTCTCGTTCTGGCCGAATCACATTTTTACTTGGCCGAGTTTATATGAACCCTCGCTCTCCAGATACGCGTGTGTAGTGCAGGCGATAGCAGTGCCGGAACTTCGCACGCATTGCGCACGCGAGTGGACGAGCTCTGCGGGTTATTCGCTGTTTCGAGCTTCACTCAAATTCCTACAGCGCCAACGCGAATTGGTCAGTCGATACAATTGCATAGATTACGATTTTTTATGCTTGTCCTACAAATTTGGAAGGCAATTTATCTAGATTTAAGTGCGTGACAGTCGAACGTGTCAGGAGCTTGCGTACACGATGTGCGCCGATGAGCGGCGCTTTCTAGTGATTGGGTACGTACACGCAACGACTGGTCCTGCTATGTGGTGGCGCGCACTCTGCGATCGAGTGGTTGACTCATGGGAGAACACCGCGTGCGCACCCGCCGAGGGAAACACGTACATCGCAGGTACAGTGCGATCAGCATTCTCATTCTGGAAGCTGTATCGGCAAACTGAGCAGACGAACCACCGGGCAATGACGCCGACGGTCGGCTGACGATACGGGGGAGAAGCGACATGGCTAGTCGTTCTCCCCAAATTCTTGCACCGGCACCTTTACTCTGGAACGACGCCTTAATTCCTAGACCAGCAAACCTGTCAAAACATTCGGGAAGCGGTTCTGTCTCTACTCCATCGCAAAGCATCGTGAAACTTTCGCGTTCGGCGCTTTGACTTTTTTGGTCGCTCCTCGCGTCGGAGCAAGTCTGCCCACTCCGTGGGGGGTCTCGGAACGCATGGCGAGGCAAACCAAGCATCACCGTCCGCTATCGGGAAACTCATCCCATTAGTGCGATCGGCCGCTTCTGGCCCAGTGCGGACTCCCTCGAATTCCCGCTTCCGACCCATCACAGACAGTCATTGATAGCAAAGCGGACGTAGTTGCGGAGCCCTGAAGGGCACGACCTCGCTAGTTCATTGATCCATGCGCGCTGCCCGGTTGATGCGTGAGTACCTGGCCCGCATACTGCTTGCGTTTCCGAACTGGAGGGGGAGTCCTTCATGGAGTGGCCCACGATTGCGAATATCTCGACGCTGGCGCCGCTGCCTGACGGCTACCACTACGAGAAGCTGACGGTCGGGGACGTGTTGCCGCTTATCGCCGGCATCCGGCGCTGGCATCCCGACATCGCCGTGGGCGGCGGCAGTTGTTACCTGCGCGAAGCGTTCTACGACGCCAACGTCTGCCTCGATTCTGAGACCCACAAGGACGTTTTCGTTTGTGTATTCAAGCATGCGGACGAACTCGTCGGCATGTGGTCGTGGGAGCGCATTCCCGAAACGCGCTCGATATACGGTCGCTTGATCGTCATCTCGCCCGAGCATCGCAGCGCCAAACTCGCGTCCCAGGTCATGCCACTGGCGGTGACGGCCGGACGCGCGATGGGCGCGGAGTTCCTGTTCGGCTTGGCCACGTTGAAGATCCCGCACATGCAGAACGCGCTTGAGAAGGCTGGCTTCCAGCTCATCGGTTTTACTTCCGGCTATGACTGCGAGGAGGTTGCGCCGGGCGACATCCGGCGCGTCTTCGAAGGCGTCTTTTGCAAGGTGCTGGTGCCCGAGGACGACCTGATGCGGCCGGACCCGGCAAACCTTACGCCGCGCGCCCGTGCATTGTTCGACGTGTTGTTCCCACAGCACGGCGCTGCCGCCCAGCCGTGAACTGGCTGCCCTGGGATCAGGCGCTGAGCCTCGTCAAGCTGCCACGCGGCTTCGGCGTGCAGGCAATGCGGCGCGATCACATCGACGCGGCGATCGCAGCGTTGCGGCGGTGGTATCCAGACATCACCTTTGGGGTGAACAGCTGCTTCCTGCGCGAGGACTTCTACCGCGAGCGCGTCTGCCTCGACGGCGCCACCGACAAGGACGTCATTGTGCTGACGCTGTGGCACGAGGATGAACTGGTGGGCGTGTGGGCCGGCGAACGCGAGGTCGATTCGCTGGCGCTATGGGGCCGCCTGGTCGTGATCGCTCCCGAACACGCCCGCATCGGCTTGACGCGCCAAACCATCGCGGGAATGGAGGAAGCCGGACGGCGCATGGGCTCGGCGTTCATCTATGCGCTGGTCACGCTCAAGCACCCTTACATGCAGCAGGTATTCGAACAGGCCGGCTACCGCCTGCTCGGCCTCTTCCCCGGCTACGACCGCGAGTTGGTCGCGCCAGGCGTGGTCAAACGCGTATACCAGGCAGTCTACGCGAAGCTGCTCGCGCCCCAGAACAAGGTGCTGTGGCCCGATCCGCAGAGCATGACGCCTAGGACGAAGGAGTTGTACAGGCTCCTGTTCCCGGATTGAGTCATGTAGCGCAACGGCCGCTTTCGGCAAGTTCGAGCGATGTTGGTTGTTGGCCGATCAGTGACCTACAGCCCGGGGCGCCGACCGGCCACCTTACCGACTGGAAGCTATACCGCGGTCTGCTCTGCAAACGCGAGCTCGCGGCGGTGCGGTGCGGTGCGGCCTCGACGGCCTCGGAACTGTCCACAGAAATTGTGGATAGTTTGGCGGTCCCCAGAACCGGTGGATGTTCCATAGGATAAGTTTCGGAATCGCGCGTCAGGGTTGGCGTACGAGGATGCGCTTGAAACTTGAGCAGGTGGCAGGTCTTCGGCGAGGTCGCGGCCGGGATTGCATCGATCGGTGTAGCCCATCCGCCTATAGCCCCGCCGCGCCTTTGGCCGTTACGGTTGCAAGCTTTACTCCTCGACTGAGCGGAGTCAAGCGTGCGTGCGCGGATTTTCTCGGAGGCGAAACGGAATTCTTGATGGCACAACGGCCACGAAGCGGCCACGGCGGTTGTACAAATGCGAACGAGTTGCGGATATTTTTCCGCAACTCGTTTATTTGACTTGGCTCCCCGACCTGGGCTCGAACCAGGGACCTGCGGATTAACAGTCCGTCGCTCTACCAACTGAGCTATCAGGGAATTGCGGGACGCGTATAAAGCGGCCCACGAAAGCCTGCCATTATATCGGTTTTCGGCCAAACCGGTCAAACCGGATTTTCCCTGTGACCCAATACGCTGTCGACTCCCCGTACGCGGCCCGCCGGCTTGCTTTCGCGCTGGCGTTGATGGCCATCGGTGGCTGCGGCATGTACGTGGTCGTGGTCGTGCTGCCGGCGGTCCAGGCGGAGTTCGGCGTCGCCCGTGCGGACGCCTCCCTGCCCTACACGCTCACGATGATCGGCTTCGGCATCGGCGGTGTATTGATGGGGCGACTGGCCGATCGCTTCGGCGTGATGGTGCCATTGCTGGTCGGCGCGGCCAGCCTGGGCGTGGGCTTCATTGCGGCCAGCATGGCTACCAGCATCTGGATGTTCGCCCTGGTGCACGGCGTGGTGATCGGCGGCCTCGGCGCCGCGTCGACCTTCGCGCCGCTGATCGCGGACACATCGCTGTGGTTCAACCGCCGCCGCGGCATTGCCGTAGCGGTGTGCGCCAGCGGCAACTACTTGGCCGGGACGATCTGGCCGCCTGTCGTGCAGCATTTCACGGCAACGATGGGATGGCGCGATACGTATTGGTGGCTGGGCGTGTTCTGTTTCGTTGCGATGTCATTGCTGGCGCTGCGAATGCGCCGGCGACCGCCGATCATCGCACCGGGCGCCGCAGGCGCGGTTGCGGCACGGGCGTCGAATCGCCCCTTCGCCATGACGCCACGCACCGCTCAGGCGTGGCTGTGCGCCGCGGGATTGTCCTGCTGCGTTGCGATGGCGATGCCGCAGGTCCACATCGTGGCGTTGTGCGCGGACCTGGGCTATGGCACGGCGCGCGGCGCGCAGATGCTTTCGCTGATGCTGGGCTTCGGCATTGTCAGTCGCCTGATCTTCGGCCTGATCTGCGATCGCATCGGCGGCTTGCGCACGCTGTTGCTGGCGGCAGCGCTCCAGACCGTCGCGCTGGTCCTCTTCCTGCCGTTCGACGGCCTGGTGTCGCTCTACGTCGTGTCGGCGCTCTTCGGCCTGTTCCAGGGCGGCATCGTGCCCGCATACGCGATCATCGTGCGCGAGCATTTTTCGCCGCAGGAAGCGGGCGCTCGTGTGGGCACAGTGCTGATGTTCACGATGCTGGGCATGGCACTGGGGGGGTGGATGTCGGGCAAGATCTACGACCTCACCGGTTCCTACGATGCCGCCTTCATGAACGGCATTGCGTGGAACCTCGTCACGGTCGGCATTGCGATCCTGCTGCTCCGGCGGGTGATGCGCCCACCCACCGGCCGGCGGCTGGCCGCGGCAACCGCCTAGCGTCCCACGCCCGCCAGCACGTCGGCCTTGAGAAAGCGCTCCACCACCAGCATGAACGCAATCGACGGGATCAGCAGCAGCAGCGCGGTGATCGAGGCGATCTGGTAGTTGCCGCCATTGCTGGCGTTAAACATCAATAGCGGCAACGTGGTCACGTCGGGTACGCCGACAAAATAGGTGCCGGTGAACTCGTCGAGCGATTCGAGGAACACGAAGATGGCGCTGGCGATGAGTCCGGGAGCCGCCAGCGGCAAGGTCACCGTCCGAAAGCACGTCCACGGCGAGGCGCCCATGTTGCGCGACGCCTCCTCCAGCGAAATATCGACGGCGGCGAATGCGGCGGAGGCGATCCACACGGCCAGCACCAGGCCATGCGCAGCGTGCACCAGCACGACACCGAGAATGGTGCCGTTGAGACCGATTTCGTAAAAGATCCGCGCGATGTTGACGTAGATGGGAATGTTGGGAATGGCCTGCGGCAGCAGGAAGGCAAACAGGATCAGGGCGCGCCAGCGCATCCTGACGCGTGCCAGCGCATAACCCGCCGGAATGGCCACCGCGAGGCTGAACACCACGGTGAGCAGCGCGATGCCGATGCTGGTCCACAGTGATGCCAGCGCGTTGCCGCGCGGGCTGAATACGCGCGCCCAGAACGAGAAGCCGAATTCCTGCGGAAACTTGTTGGGGAAATACCACTTTTCCGCAAAGGCCCACATGAACAGGTTGGCCAGCGGTCCGAAGATCACGAACGCCAATAGCCCCAGCAACACGGCCATGCCCAGCACTTGCGGCCACCGCGAGCGCAAGCTGGCAGTCATCGACGTACCTTTTCGCCGGGCGCATCGGACCGTTCGAGCGGCAGAAACATGCTCATGTCTGCCGTGCCGTCGCGTGCCGCAGGTAGATCCACGCCGCGGCGGATGCGATCAACAGCGACATGAGGCACAGCGCATTGGCCACGGCATAGTCGCTGTGGGTGTTGATCCGATACGCGATGTCGACGGTGATCATCGTCGGCGAATTGGGATTGATCATCAGCGGCACCGACAACACGGAGAGCATCGTGACAAACGACAGCACCATGCCCACCATCAGCGTGCCGCGCACCTGTGGCAGCACGATGCCCCACAGCACGCGCAACCTCGAGGCGCCGAGATTGCGCGCGGCTTCGATCTGTTGCGTCTCCAGCGACGCCATCGCTCCCGCCAGCAGCAGCGTGACGAATGGCGCCTGCTTCCAGACGAAGGCGATGACGATGCCGCGCCAGTCGAGCAGGCTCTGCGCCGCCAGTGGCTCGATCAGGCCGGAGCCGATCAGCGCGTGGTTCAGCATGCCGTTCTTGGCGAGGAAGGTGCGCATCACCTGCCCCGTGACGATGAACGGGATGAACAGCGGCCAGCGGTAGAGCCAACGCAGGATGGCCACGGCACGCGGATTTTCGCCCAGCGTGAGGTAACCCGCGATCGCCACGGCGACGAGGCCGATCACCACGGTGGACAGCAGCGTCATGCCGATGGTGAAGAATAAATCGGTCTGGTAGAGGTCCCAGGCCTTCTCGAAATGCGCGAAGGTGAAGCCGCCGTCCTTGGCGCGAAACGCGAGGACGGCGGACATCACGAGCGGCAGGACAAAGAACGCCCCGATCACCGCCAACGCTGGCGCGACGAGGACGTAGCCTCGCGCGCTGGACGATGCTATTTCAGCACCACTCGCTCGTACCCCTCCACGATGTCGGTGAAGTATCCCGACAACGGAAACGGCCGGCCATACTTGGCAAGATCAGCCGGTGAAATGTCGACGAAGAGCTTGTTCCATTCGGCGGGCGTCAGCTTCGCCTGCACGAATTGCGGATCGATACCGGGATACCAGTTGAACTGCTTGACGATGCCCTGCGCCTGCACTTCCGGGCTCTCGGCGAAGTCGATGAACTTCTTGGCCAGCGCAGCGTTGGCGGCCTTGGCCGGCACGACGTAGTACATCGGCTGGCCCGGCAACCCCGGCGACGGCAGCGCCAATTTCACTTTCGGGTTGAGCTTGCCCTCGGCCTGCCACGTGTAGAACATGTCGACCCACACCGGGCCGATCCCGATCTCGCCGCGATTGAGCATATCCAGTGTGCCCGCATTGCCCGGCGTCATCACGACATACTGGTTGAAGTCCTTGAGCCCGGCCAGCGACTTGTCGATCGCGGCCTTCTGCGCCGGATCGTAGGGTCCCATCTCGAGCTTGTCGCCGAGGCCGGCGTTGGCGCCGACCCAGCCCATCACGAAGCCCACGCCCGACATGCCGCCCTTGACGCCGTTGTAGCCGAACTGTTTCGGGTTCTTCTTCACCCATTCGGTGAGCTCGGCAAAGGACTTGGGCGGCGCCTTGACGAGGTCCGGGTTGTACGCAAACGCGATCTGGCTGTGGAACATGGGCAGCACGAAGCCGTCGACGTTGGAGCCCAGCGCGTTCTTGGCCGAGTCGCGGGAGACAAGCTTGCCGGCTGCCACATCGCCGCGGTACTTGAGCAGCAGGTCTTCCTTCACCATCGTGGCGGCGCCGCGCTGATGCACGACGGCCACGTCGGTATCCCACGTGGCGCTGCCGGCCTTCTGCTGGGCCGAAAGCTTTTCGTAGATCTTCTGCGAGCCCGCATCGCCGGGACCGGTGCCGACGGCGCGCACCTTCACGCCCGGATTCATGGCCTCGAATTTCGGCCCGAGATAGTTGTTCACATAGTCGACCATGTTCTGGTCGCCAGCCGACACAACGTTGAGCGTCTGCGCCAGCACAGCGCCGGAAACGGCAACGGCGGCAGTTACCGCTGCGGCCACGAATATCGATCGGAAGCGCATGGATCTCTCCTGGAAGGTGGGGTCAGCCCGGTCGGGCGTCCCCCGGAAACAACAACAATGCAGCCCGCGGCACGACCACGGCCGCCACGGTGCCTTCGGCTACGCGCTCCGCCGCTTCGACCCAGAGGTCGGCGCTGGCAGTGCGGACGCGATAACGGTACGCATGACCCACGTAGACGGATTGCGCTACGGTGCCCGGCAGCACCAGCGCGTCGGCCGCATGGCCGGTGGCGGCCAGCGCGAGTTGCGCGGCATCGCTGCGGAAATGCGCACGGCGGCGCGCGGCGTCCGGCGTTTCGGCCAGCGCGGGTGACAGTTCGCCGGTGCCCGATTGCGCGACATCCAGCGCGTTGTCCGCGCCCATGAAGCCGGCCACGAACGCGCTTTCCGGATGATGAAAAATTTCCTCGGGTGCGCCGATCTGAACGATCTTGCCGGCATCGATCACCGCGATCCGGTCGGCCAGCGTGAGGGCCTCCTCGCGGTCGTGCGTGACATACACCGCGGTGATGCCGATGCGACGCTGCAGCGCGCGCAGCTCGTGCCGCAATTCGAGGCGCACCTTGTAGTCGAGATTGGACATCGGCTCGTCGAGCAGCAGCAGGTGCGGATCCACGGCCAGCGCGCGGCCCAGCGCCACGCGCTGGCGCTGTCCGCCGGACAGCTGCATCACCTGCCGCGCTTCGAAGCCATCAAGCTGCAGCAGCTTCAACATGTCGGCCACGCGCGCGGCAATGGCATCGGCCTTCCAGCCACGCATCCGCAGGCCGTAGCCGATATTGGCGGCCACGTTCATATGCGGCCACAGCGCGTAGGACTGGAACATCATCGCCGTCGCGCGCTTTTCCGGCGGCAGGTGGGTGATGTCGACGCCATCCACCCTGATCGTGCCGCCCGAAGGCTGCACGAAGCCGGCGATGGCGCGCAGGAGCGAGGTCTTGCCACAGCCCGAACTGCCCAGCAGCGCGATCATTTCCCCGCGCTCGACGCCGAGGCTCACGCGATCGAGCACCGTCGTGCCGCCATAGGCCACGGACAGGTTTTCGATCGCCAGGTAGGGAGTCATCGGTGGACGCAGTACGAAACGCCAAGGGGTGGCGCAACGGTCGACCGGGAGTGTGTACCTGAATTGTGACAACAGTCATGCTGCGGCGCGACAATCCGCCGCCTTGCCGGCGTCAGGCGATCGCGGACCGGGCCGTATAGAGGTGGTGCAGCGTGATCTTGCGCACTTCGGCCTTGCTGGCCTCGATGTGCGAGCGCAGGAGCCGGTTGGCTTCGTCCGCGCGCCGGCGGATGACCGCGCGCAGGATCTGCGCGTGCTCATCGTAGGTCTTGTCGATCCGGTGCTGCTGCGTGAAATCAAGGCGCCGAATGATGCGGATGCGCTCCGTGACATCGCGATGACAGCGCGCGACCTCGGGATTGCCGGCCGCCTGCACCAGCGCGGTATGAAACGCTTCGTCCAGTTCCGAAACGGCCTTGGGCGCCGTCAGCCGCTCGGCAACCGGCACCAGCCAGACGGCCTTCAGGTTGTCCAACCCAGGACGCTCGGGCAGGTCGCACAGCCGCACGACGGAGGCCTCTTCCAGGATGAGCCGCAGGTCGTAGAAATTCTCGAACTGCTGGAAGTCGAATGGGCGCACGCTCCAGCCCACTTTCAGGTGCACCTGCAGGTAGCCCTCGCGCTCGAGGCGATACAACGCGTCGCGCACGGGCGTGCGGCTCATGCTCAACCGGGCCGCGATGCCGGTTTCGGAAAAGCGGTCGCCGGGCAGCATCTCGAAATCGAAGATGCTGCGCTTCAGCGCCTCGTAGGCGGTCTGCGACAGCGACGGCTCCGGCGTTGCAACGGCCGCTCCGGCGATGGCGCGCGTCACGGCTGCGGCGCCTTCAACTCGACCAGGCTTACGTGCGCGGCCACCACCCGCCAGCCCTCGGGCAGGCGCACCCAGGTCTGGCTCTGACGTCCGGTGCGGGCATCGCCGGTACGCGTGAATTCGATGTTGGTGGTGGCAAAGTCGTTGCCAAACGTGGTGATCACCGTTCGCGTGACCGTCCGCGCCAGGTTGGCCGCGGAACGCGCCCCGCGAAACGAGGCAATGGCCTCATAACCGTAGAGATTTTCGGTGGCGCCGTAGCGCAATACCGACGGGCTTTTCCAGAACAATGCGTCGAGCTCGGCCACGTCGTTGCCGACCAGCGCCGCTTCATAGCGATCGAACAGCACGCGGACTTCCGCGACGATTTCAGGCCGGTTGATGGCAGGCATGGCGGAATCAGGCATGGACAGGAGGCATGGGCGCGACCGCGATGCCCTGCGCGTCGAGCACTGCGGCCACCCGGAAGCATAAGTCCTCGCGCCATGGCGCGGCAATGATCTGGACACCAAGGGGCAGCCCCGCCGATTGCATCACGGGCGCTGCGAGCACCGGCAGGCCGATGCACGACAGCGGCTGCGTCAGCAGACCCATGCTGGGCCGCAGTGGCAGCTTCTGCCCGTTGACCTCGAGCCATTCGGCGCCGAGCGGCGTGGCGGCGCACGGCGTGGCAGCCGCGATCAGCACATCGACATCGGCAAACAGCGCCCGCACCTGCTCGCGATACCAGGCCCGCACCCGCTGCGCCTGCACATACCATGCGGCCGGGACCAGCGCGCCGGCCAGAAAGCGATCGCGCGACAAGGGCTCCATCGCCTCGCGGCGGGCGCGCAGGTTGGGCAGGTGCAGCGCGCCGCCTTCGCAGCCCGAAACGAGAAACGCGGCTGCCCGCCCCAGCGCCGCGGCGGGTAACTCGACACTGCGGGTGACACCGAGCGCGGTACAGGCGGTGTCCACTGCGCTGCGCGCGGCGGGCGTGGTCCACGCGTCGAAATAGCCGGAGAGCCGCGCCACTCGCAAGCCGTCGATTCGTGGTGACGGCGCGGGACCGACGGGTTCGATGCCGCGTTGCGCGCACCCGGGATCGCCCGCGTCGTGGCCCTGCACGGCGTCGTAGCACACGGCGAGATCGGCCAGCGCGGTGGCGAAGGGTCCGACATGATCGAGGCTGGCCACGAACGGAAACGAACCGGTGCGCGGCAGGCGTCCGAAGGTGGGTTTGAGTCCCCAGATGCCGCACAGCGACGACGGCACGCGGATGGAACCGTTGGTATCCGAGCCCAGCGCCAGCGGCACCAGGCGCGCCGCGACCGCTGCGCCGCAGCCGCCTGAGGAGCCGCCTGCCGTGCACGTCAGGTCATGCGGATTGTGCACGGCGCCGTAGTGCGTGTTCTCGGTCGTGAAGCCGTACGCGAATTCGTCCATGTTGAGCGCGCCCACCAGCACCGCGCCAGCATCGCACATGCGCTTGACGAGCACGGCATCGGCGGCCGCGGCGGGCCGGTCGCGGTGAATTGAAGAACCCGCAAGCGTGGGCAGTCCCTCGATGTCGAACAGGTTCTTGACCGCATACGGCACGCCGGCAAGGGCAGGCAACCGTTCGCCGGCCGCGCGGCGGCGATCGATGGCGGCAGCCTCGGCCAGCGCGCGCGTGCCCGTCACCGCGGTGAAGCTGTTGAGTACGGGGTCCACGCGCGCAATTGCGGCCAGTGCGGCTTCGACCGTAGCCACCGCGGTGGTGGACCCCTCCCCAATCGCGGCCGCAATGGCCAGCGCGTTACCCGCCCCAGAGGTTGAGGCTTGCGTCATGGGCGGAAGATCGGCGCCTGCTCGATGTCCGCGGGCAGTTCCAGTTCGAGCACCGGCGCCGCAATCACGGCGATGCGCGCGAAATTCGCGATCACACGGACACGCTCGTCCGCGGTCAGGGTGATCCCCTGCACGCGACAAGCTGCGTCGACATAGCTGCCAATTTCGCTGTCAGTCATTGTGAATGCGCAAGACCGGGTCGGTGCCTAGCGACGCACCTCGCGCTGGAAGATCTCGAGGCTCTTCTTGCGCGTGGCGATGAATGACGGCTCCGACAAGGTCGCGATCGTCCGCGGACGCGGATCGTCGTACTTGAGGATTTCCGCCACCTTGGTCGGCCGCTTCGTCAGCAGCAGCACCTCGTCGGCGAGATACACCGCCTCCTCGAGATCGTGCGACACCAGCACCATCGTGGTCCCCGTCTGCATGAAGACTTCCTGCAGTTTCTCGCGGATGAAGAGCGTCATTTCGAAGTCCAGCGCGGAGAATGGCTCGTCGAGAAACAGCACTTCCGGATTCGGCGCCAGTGCGCGCATGATCGACGCCGTCTGTTGCTGCCCGCCCGACAGCTCGTAAGGATACCGGTTGAGGTCGAACTTGACGTCGAAGGATGCCACCAGTTCGGCCACCCGTCGATCGACTTCCGCCTTCGACTTGCCTTCCAGTTGCAGCGGATAGGCAATGTTCTCGATGGTGCGCTTCCACGGAAACATGGCTTCGCGGTAGTTCTGGAACACGTAGCCGATCTTGGTTTCGGCCAGCGTCTTGCCGTCGAACAGGATCTGTCCGCCGTCGATGGGCACCAGCCCGGCGATCATGTTGATCAATGTCGACTTGCCGCAGCCGTTAGGCCCGAACACCGAAACGATCTTGTGCTTGGGAATGTCGAGGTCGAAATTTTCGTACAGCGGCCAGCCTGCGAAGTACTTGGTGAGGCCACGAATCGTGATCTCGGTGCCCGGGGGGCCGGGCACGAAGGGCGGCACCGGAATGTCCGCGACGACAGGCGCATTGGTTGGTCGCATGGTCATGAGCCCGAAGGGCCGCCCCGAGGGCGAATTGCGCCCCCCTGGGGGGCAGCGAGCAAGGCGAGCGTGGGGGTTGTCAACCCGCCCGAAGGGCCGCCCCGAGGGCGAATTGCGCCCCCCTGGGGGGCAGCGAGCAAGGCGAGCGTGGGGATCGTCATCGTCCGCTCCAATGCACGATCCGGCGTTCGAGGAACAGGAAGAGCACGTTGAGCGCATAGCCCAGCACGCCCGCCGCCAGGATCGCCGCATACATGCTTTTCACATTCAATACCTGTTGCGCATCGATGATCCGGTGTCCGAGACCATTGTCCGAACCGATGAACATCTCGGCGACGATCACGATCACCAGCGCCATCGATACTGCGCCGCGCAAGCCTACGAACGTGGGCTGCATGCTTTCCCAGATCAGGACGTCCTTGAAGATCTGCCAGCGCGAGGCGCCCATCACCTTGGCCGCCATCACGCGCTGCTTGCGCGCGTTGATCACACCATAGGCGCTGTTGAATACCACGATCAGGAAGGCGCCGAATGCGGCGATGGCGATCTTGTTGATATCCGACACGCCGAAGATCAGCAGAAACAGCGGAATCAGTGCCGACGACGGCGTGGACCGGAAGAAATCGATCAGGAATTCGACGCTGCGGTAGGCGCGTTCGTTGCTGCCGAGCACCACGCCCAGCGGCACGCCGATCACCGCCGCGATAAGAAACGCCTGCAGCGTGCGCGACACGGTCACCAGGAAATCGGTGAGCAACGGCCCGCCCAGCAACCCCGACACCAGCGCGGATAGCGCGTCGAGCGGCGGTGGCAGCAGGATGGCCTTGATGAATCCGCCGCGCACCGCAAGGTCCCAGACCACGAACAACAGCAGCGGTCCCAGCACCGGCAGGAACTTGCGCAGCACCTGCTTCTTCACGACGGGCGGTGCCCCGGTGGGCGCCGCCCAGGGCACGGCGGGTGCGGGCGTGGCGGAATCGCTCATGGTCAACCCTTGTAGATGAGATCGGCGACCACGACCTTCTTGTTGAAGATCCCCTTGTCGGTGAACAGATCGAAGAATGTCTGGAAGTAAGCCACGTCGGCCGGCTTGAACTCGCTGTAGAGCATGTAGGACGCCAGCGGTACCTCGTTGGTCAGCGGTCCCTCGATGGCCGTGTACCCCTTCATGAAGGGCCGCGCTTCATCGGGCTTGGTGCGCACCAGTTCCACGCCACGCGCGTAGGCCGCCATGTATTTCTTCGTCGCGTCCGGATATTTCTTGATGAACTCCGACGTGAGACTGGCCGACCCTCCATGCCACGGCGCCAGCGGATCGCCGAGAATGTACTTCGCCACCACGCCTGCTTCGAGTACGCGCGTGGTGCCGTTCAGGCGGCCGATCGTGCCCGTGGGTTCAAGGGTGTAGCACGCGTCGACCTGCCCTGCCGCAATCGATGCCACATGCTGGCCGATCGGCAGTTCGATCACCGTGACGCCGGTGGCGCCCGCGCGTTCCAGCATCGTCTTGCACAGCGTGACGTTCTGGATCCCGGGGCCGGAGGCGATACGCTTGCCCTTCAGGTCGGCAATCGTCTTGCCGGTGTTGTCCTTCGGAACGATGAATTCATCCAGCACATACTTGGCATTGCTGGGGTTGGTGCAGAAGATCTTGAAGAGTCCGGGCTGCGCGATTTCACCGATGGCGAGGTTGGCCGACCCGGTGCCGTTGGAACTGCCGTCCGAACGGCCGGACAGCATCGCCTCCATCACCTGCTGCGCACCGGCGAACTTGAGCGGCTCCACATCAAGTCCCGCTTCCTTGAAGTAACCCTTCTCGATCGCGGCGAAGAACGGCAGGCCCGCGGCCACCGGCCAGTAGCCGATGCGGATCTTCGGGCGAGGCCTGCGCACGCACGATGCTCGGCGCGCCGAGGAACGCGGCGGCCGTACCGGCGGCCGCGGCGCCGAGCAGGCGGCGGCGGCCCGGATCGGCAGGGGCGGCAGCGTGCGCATCGCCGGCGTTGGCAGCCCCGGCGTCAGTGGCAACGGCGGGGAGGAATGTTGGTGTCCTTGTGGCTCATGCGGTTCTCCTGATGACAATGAAAAAGCAAACGGTGCCGTGAACGGCCGCCGGCAACGGCGCCCGCCCAATGCAAGAAGATTCGTCAAGACGCCGACCTCGACGCCAGAAAACTGCGCCACCCGCCGAAACGCGAGATGTCCTCGGCGCCGGTCGTGGCTATCGCCTCGCAAAGGAAACCGTGCACCGGCTCACCGTTGTCGAGTTCGATCGTGCCGATGGACAGGGGCGACGGCACACCGGCAACGAACGCACCGAACGCGGCGAGCGACAACTCCCATACCTCGAGCTCGATGGCGTGGCCGTCGCCGCTGGTGCGCACCATGCCGGGCTTCGGTGGCGTGCTGCCGGGGAGTGCAAACAGCCGGTAGCGCGGCGCCGTGCATGCGCGACGCACCAGGCGCGCACCGCGTTCCGTGAGTTCGCGATTGAGTGGCAGGCCGGTGAGATGCGCGCCGACGACGGCCACCTGCGCAAGTTCGGCGTGCGCAACGAATTGCTCCGTTGGCGGCAGCGGCACGTTCAGGGCACCGAGAGGCACACCGGCCGCCGCGTGCAACCGTTGCGCCAGTTCGGCCAGCATCAGGTCGCTGCCCGCGGGTCCGATCAGCGTGATGCCCATCGGCATGCCGTCGGCGCGAAATCCGGCGGGTACGGCAATGGCGGCGAGGTCGAGCAGATTGACGAAGTTGGTGTAGGTACCCAGCCGGCGATTGAGTTCCACGGGGTCGGCATACACCGCCGCGATTGAATATGTGGTGGGAACCGTGGGAACCGCCAGCACGTCGACGTGGTTCCACATCGCGTCGAGTTGCGTCTTCACGCTCGCGACCGTGGCCGCAGCAGTGAACGCATCGGCCGCGGAGTAGCCGTGCGCGCCGGCCACGATGCCGCGCACCGTCGGGTCGAGCTGATCCGCATGGGCGTCGAAGAATGCCCGAATGCCGGCATGCCTTTCGGCTACATGCGCCCCTTCGTAAAGCATGGCTGCCACCGCGCGCCACGGCGCGAAATCGATGGCCTGCGTTGTCGCGCCCAGCGTCTCGAGGTGTGCCACGCCGTAGGCAAAGAGCGCGGCGCTGTCGGTGTCGCCGAAGAACTCGAGTTGTTCCTGGCGCGGTACCGCAAGTTCGAAAGACCCGCGCAGGAACGGGCGATCCAGCGCGCAGGCACGCAACTCGGTGGCAACGCCGGTGGTGCGGGCAACGGCAAAAACGCGTGCCGCATCCGCCACCGTCAGCGCAAAGATCGACACGCAGTCGAGCGAACGGCATGCCGGCACCACGCCGGCCGTCGAGATGAATTCGCGCGTGGGCTTCCAGCCGACGATGTTGTTGAGTCCGGCCGGGACACGGCCCGAGCCGGCGGTGTCGGTCCCCAGCGCGAAGTGGACGAGCCCCCGCGCCACCGCCACCGCGGAACCGGAACTCGAGCCGCCAGAGACAAAGGCAGGATTGAAGGCATTGGGCACCGCGCCGAATGGCGAACGCGTGCCGACGAGACCGGTGGCGAATTGATCGAGGTTGGTCTTGCCCACCAGGATGGCGCCCGCTTCATCCAGCGCCGTCACAACGGAAGCCGAAGCGTCCGGCACGTATGCAAACGCCGGACACGCCGCGGTGGTGGGCAGGCCCGCCGCATCGATGTTGTCCTTCACCGCATACAGCGCGCCGAAGAGCGGCAGCAACAGCGCAGCTGCAGGATCGGCCGCCAGCGTCGCATCGAGCACGCGGGCGCGTTCGCGCAACACATCGGCCGCGACGGTGGCAATCCAGATCGGCGAGGAGCGATCCGATAGCGGCCGCGCGAGCCATGCTTCGACCACGTCCGACGGCCGCATCGCGCCGCGACGATAGTCGTCGTGCAGGGCGGTCAGCGTCGGGGCGGGCGGGCTGGGCATGGTCGGATCGATTTCGGCTCGCTTGTATACTTGCTTGCATACTAGCAAGTGCAATGCCAGCACCGTTCCGTACAACTAAGCCCTTTATATCAACAGGTTGGAAATAGATCGTCGGATTTTTGGATCGGTCAACAGGCACCACCGCGGTGCGTTCGCACCGGATTGAATCGACTTCAGGGGCTTGGGACGCCCGCTTGATCAGCGCTTGGTGTCGGTGATCGTGGTGCGCGCGCCAGTGGCGGCATCGGCCCTGAACGCAGGCGCGGCCAGGCGCAGGTAGTGGAACATCGACCACAGCGTCAGGATGGCGGCCACCCAGAGCGCGATGGTTCCCAGCACCGGAGTCGAGATCCCCGGAAAGACCGGTTCCCACAGCAGCAAGGCAATGATCGCCGTCATCTGCGCCGCAGTCTTCACCTTGCCGATGAAGGCCACCGCCACGTTCTTGGTCTTGCCGAGCTGCGCCATCCACTCGCGCAACGCTGAAATGGCAATCTCGCGGCCGATGATGATGGCGGCGAGATAGGCCTCGGCACGACCCAGCTGGACCAGCAGGATCAGCGCCGCGGCCACCATCAGTTTATCGGCCACCGGATCGAGAAACGCCCCAAACGCGCTGGTCTCGCCCCAGCGCCGGGCCAGGTACCCATCGAGCCAGTCGGTGATCGCGGCCACTGCGAAGATGGCCATCGCAGTCCAGTTCTTGGCTGCCGGCGTCAGCCAGGTATCCGGCAGGTAATACACCGCGACAAAGATCGGGATCATGATGATCCGCAGCCAGGTAAGGGCAATCGGGATGTTGAGCGGCATCGGGAGGCGCGCGGCGCGGGAGACGCCGCATCCCGCGATTCTACCGCGCGCGTTGCCTGCGACCGTTGCCGATGCCTGCCATCAACAACGCCGACGCGTCACTTGCCCTTCTCGGACCAGCGCTTCAGCGCCCCCAGCATTTTCTCGACGTGCTTGTTCGGGTTGAGGCTCATGTAATGGGACACGATCGACCCGTTGGGCGCGATCACATACGAAATGCGGTTGGCGTACTCGGGCCGCGTCTTCAAGCCGGCATCGTAGGCCTTGGTCACCGTCATGCTCGCGTCCGAGGCCACCGGAAACCTGCTCTGACATGCCTGGACCGAGAACTTGGACAGTGTGTCGATGCCGTCACTGGACACCCCCACCACGGTCGCCCCGTACGCCTCGAACTGCGGAATGGCTTCCGCAAAAAGGTGCGCTTCGAGCGAACAACCCTCCGAATAAGCCGCCGGAAAGAAGTAAAGTACGACCGGGCCCTTTTTCAGGGCCTCTGCGAGCGAATAGTTGAAGATGGAACCACCCTCCGCCGCCGTCGCGGTAAAGTCGGGCGCAGCATCGCCGATATCCAATGCCGCGCGGGCGGGCATGGCCAGCGTAAGGGCCAGCAACACAGGGACGACATAACGTTTCATGACGCGCTCCTTCGCACTTTTCACCGGCATTCTAACCGGCCTACTGCTGTCGGGATGCGGCGCGCTGCCCTTACGGCCGGAGGTCCCGCCCACGTCGGGACTTGCGCCGACCAGCGCAAGTTCGCTGGCCCGGATCGCAGCGGAATCAAGCCCCGACCCTGCCTTGTCGGGGTTCCGCCTGATGCCGCTTGGCGCCTATTCGCTCGATGCGCGCATTCAACTCGCGCAGCGCGCCAGGATTTCGCTCGATGTCCAGTACTACCTGATCCAGAACGATCGCACGGGCCACCTGCTGCTGCGCAATCTGCGCGATGCCGCCGCCCGCGGCGTCCGCGTGCGCCTGCTGGTCGACGACCTCTATACGTTCGGGGGCGATCCGATGTTCATCAGCCTCGCCGCCTTTCCCAACGTCGAGGTACGCCTCTTCAATCCCTTCTGCTGCGGGCGCGGTGGCCTCGTCTCCAAATACGTGGCGTCGCTGTTCGACTTCAATCGCGTGAATCGCCGGATGCACAACAAGCTGTTCATCGCCGACAGCGTGATGGCGGTGGCCGGCGGGCGCAACATCGCCGACGAGTACTTCATGCGCAACACGTCGGAGAACTTCGTCGATATGGACGCGTTCATCGTCGGCGCAGTCGTGCCGCAACTGGTCACGATCTTCGACCGGTACTGGAACAGTCCGCAGGTCTATCCGGTGCAATCCATCATCGCCACCGATCTCGATCGCGACCAGTTGCAGCGGCAGTTCAACGAACTGGTCGACGAAGGCGACCCGATGATGAAGGTGCCGGTCCCGCCCGACGACATCCTGGGCTATGGCCCGATCACGGACGACCTCGACGCCGGCCGGCTCGGACTGCATTGGGGCAAGGCCACGGCCTTCGCCGATCCGCCCGGCAAGGTCACCGCCAAGACCGATGAGGAAGCACGCAGCATGAGCGTCACGATGAGCGTTCTGGACCTCGTGATGGCGGCCCGCCGCGAAGTCGTCCTGTCGTCGCCCTACTTCATTCCCGGCACCATGGGTGTGCAGACCTTTGCCGACCTCAACAAACGCGGCGTCAAGGTCACCATCCTGACCAACTCGCTGGCGGCCAACGACGAGCCGCTGGTGCACACCGGCTACGCGCGGTACCGCGTTGATCTCCTGCGCAATGGCGTCGACCTCTATGAGCTGAGTCCCACGCGGGTGCTCCTCAACAAGCGGCTGGGGCTGGCGATTCCCGGCGCCTCGCTGGGACGCCTGCATGCCAAGACCGCGGTGATCGACGGCTCGATTGTCTTCATCGGTTCGATGAATCTCGACCCGCGTTCGGCGACACGCAACACCGAACTCGGCGTCATCATCGAGAATCCCGAATTTGCGCGCGAGGTGCTGCGCGTGATCCATATCAGCAAGCTGCAAAGCGCCTACCGGCTGCAATTCGGCGCCGACGGCCAGAGCCTCGAATGGCTGACGATGGACGACGACGGCGAGGTGATTCTCACGGCGGAGCCCGACACGACGTTGTTCTTCCGGCTGCAGAACATGCTGTTGGGTCCGTTCGTGCCGGAGCAGGAGCTCTGAAACAACGCGTCTGCCTGGCGCGCGCCTCTCGATGGCTGCGATGGCCGGCCCTGCTGGCGGCGACGTTCCCGCTGCTTGCGGCGTGCATCTCGATTACCACCGATCCGCGCGCCCTGGTCTACGAGCCGACGGGAATCCGGGTGCGAACCTTGCAATGCACCGCAGCTGCGGAGATCGCAAGATCCTTCGCGCAAAGCCCGATTTCCGGTCGCCCCATCGTCGCCCTTGCGGACACCATTCGCATGGCGTCGTGGAATATCCACAAGGAGAACGACCGCGGCTGGGACGAGGAGCTGGCGCGCCTGGCCCACGCCAACGATGTCGTCCTGCTGCAGGAGGTGTCGCTGCAGGATTCCCTGCAGGAAATCCTCCAGAGCGCAGGCCTGCAATGGATACTCGCCAGCTCGTTCATGATCGATACCGCCGATGTCGGCGTGCTGACCGCCACGCGTGTCGTACCGGTCGCGCATTGCACCCAACGCGCCGTCGAGCCGATCATGCGGATCCCCAAATCGGCGGTCATCTCGTGGCTGCCACTGACCGGCAATCGGCAAACGCTTGTCATCGCCAATGTGCATGCCATCAACTTCACGCTGACACTCGATGCCTATCGGGCCCAACTCGACGCCTTGGCGGCGGTCCTGCAGGACCATCGCGGGCCGATCCTGCTGGCGGGTGATTTCAATACCTGGTCGGAAGGGCGTCAGGCCATTCTGCGTGATGTCGCGGTTCGTCTGCATCTGGTGGAAACGGCGTTCAGCGACGATGCCCGTACGCGTTTTTTCGGCCGCCACGTGGACCATGTCTTCGTGCGCGGCATGGATGTCGTCACGGCGGGTGTAACACCCGTCGAGTCGTCGGATCACAATCCGCTGCGGGTGGTGGTGCGCCTGCAGTGAATGCCGTCGCGGCTAGTGCAGTTCCGCGAAGATCCGTTCTGCCAGCGCCAGCGAGATGCCGGGCACGCGCGCAATGTCCTCCACGCTCGCCGCCTGCACGCCCTTCACGCCGCCGAAATGTGCGAGCAGGGCGCGTCGCTTCGATGGCCCGACGCCCGCGATTTCCTGCAAAGTCGACGTGGTGCGCGCCTTCGCCCGCCGCCCCCGGTGGCCCTGGATCGCGAAACGATGCGCCTCGTCGCGAATCTGCTGCAGGAGATGCAAACCGGGATGATCCGGCGGCAGGTTGAGCACCGCATCGCGGTCGGGAAACACGATGTCTTCCTCGCCTGCTTTGCGTTCCGGCCCCTTGGCGATGCCGATCAGTGGCACGCCGTGCATGCCCTGCTCTTCCAGCACATTGGCGGCCACCGCCACCTGCCCCTTGCCGCCGTCGATCACCAGCAGGTCGGGTGCCGGATACTCGCCCGCGACGATCCGCGCGCAGCGCCGCGACAGCGCCTCGCGCATCGCCGCGTAGTCGTCGCCGCCGTGATCGGGCGTGACGTTGAAGCGGCGATATTCGGACGACTGCATGCCCAGCTTGTCGAAGATCACGCACGAGGCGACGGCAGCCTCACCCATGGTGTGCGAAACGTCGAAGCATTCGATGCGCTGCGTGGATGCCGGCAGCGCCAACGCCTCCTGCAGCGCCGTCAACCGGTCTTCCTGCGTCGCCTTCTGTGCAAGCTTCTGGCGGATGGCCAGCGTCGCGTTCTGCAGTGCCATGGCCAGCCACACGCGGCGCTCGCCCCCGGGATTGCCGATGATCTCCACCTTCTGTCCCGACTGCGCGGACAGCACTTCGGCCAGGGCCGCGTGGTCGTCGACATCGGGCACGACGATCGTCGGCGGCACCGGCCGCTCCACGTAATGCTGTTCGAGAAACGCCGGCACGATGGTGCTGAGTGCCGCGGGATCCAGCGCGTCGGCATGACGCGGGAAGAAGGTGCGGTCGCCGACATGGCGGCCACCACGCACCATGACTACATTCACCGCGGGCAGGCCGCGCTCCGAAGCCGCGGCCACGACGTCGATGTCTCCCGCCGTGGCGCTTTCGACGAACTGGCGCGCCTGCAGCTGCTGCAACCGCGCGATCTTGTCGCGGATGCGTGCTGCGCGTTCGAATTCAAGCGCAGTGGCAGCGCCCTCCATCTGCGCCTGCAGCTGCGTCAACACTTCCCCGGCCTTGCCGCGCAGGAACAGCGCTGCGCCTTCGACATCCTCGCGATACTCGGCCTCGCCGATCAGCCCCACGCACGGCGCCGTGCAGCGGCCGATCTGATGCAGCATGCACGGCCTTGAGCGGTGCGCGAACACCGAATTCTCGCAGGTCCGCAGCAGGAACACCTTCTGCAGCAGCGCGATGCCTTCACGTACCGCACCGGCGCTGGGAAACGGGCCGAAGTAGCGATTGCGCCGGTCGAGCGCGCCGCGGTGGAAGCGCAGCTGCGCAAACGGATCGCCGCTGATGCACACGTAGGGATAGCTCTTGTCGTCGCGAAAGAGAATGTTGTAGCGCGGCTCGAGCGACTTGATGAAATTGTTCTCGAGCAGCAGCGCCTCGCCTTCGGAGCGCGTGACGGTGGTTTCCACGCGCGCCACCTGCGCGACCATCGTTGCGATGCGCGGCTCGTGCCCGGTCTTCTGGAAATAGTTGGAGACCCGCTTTCTGAGGTCGCGTGCCTTGCCGACATACAACGTCTCGCCCGCCGCATTGAGCATCCGGTAGACGCCGGGCCGATGCGGCAGTGAACGCAGCAGTTCGCCGGCGTCGAAGGACGGCAGTGGCGTGTCCGTGGCGGTGTCGGTCATGGGTTGTACCTACGCGCCAACGCTCGCCGCACGGGCGCGGCCGAGATGATCGGCCACGGCATCGAAGACCGCGCGGAACATGGGCGTGGTCAACCGGCGGGTGTTGGTGTTGTAACGGCTGCAATGATAGCTGTCGAGCAGCATCCGGCCACGGGCCAGCGGATGCCGCGCCCCATGCGCGAAGGCAAAGTCGGCGGCGCGCAGGCGCAGCGCCCGCAAGGTGGCGTCGTGCGCAATGCGGCCCAGTGCCAGGATCGCGCCACCGTCCGGCATCGTATCGAGGTCCGCGGCAAGATACGCGTTGCACGTACGCATCTCCGCCGGCGTGGGCTTGTTGTCCGGCGGCAGGCACTTGACGGCGTTGGTGATCCGGCAACCCTTCAGAACCATGCCATCGCCGCGACCGTCGACCGCCGGCAGGTTGGCGTAACCGTAGTCGTACAGGGTCCGGTACAGGATGATGCCCGCGTGGTCGCCGGTGAACGGCCGCCCGCTCGCATTGGCGCCATGCATGCCGGGCGCCAGGCCCACGATCACGAGCTGCGCCGCGCCGTCGCCGAAGGGCGGTACCGGCTTGCACCAATAGTCGGCATGCGCCGTACGAACGGTGTCGAGAAAGGCCGCAAGGCGGCCGCACCGGCGGCAGTTCTCGTCGTAGGTCGCCGCCGCAAGCGTGGCGTCTGGCACAATCGGGATGTTTTTGGCGGTGCGCATGGAGCGTGCGCATCCTACCAGCAGTCGTACCTACCACGGATATCAATGGCCGCTCCGGAGTATCACCTCGAGGTGCGCACGCGGCTTCCCGCCCGTGCCAGCCGCAAGCCCCCTCTCCTTTTCATTCACGGCGGTTATTGCGACGCGTGGAGCTGGGAGCCGTATTTTCTGCCCTGGTTCGCGGCGCGCGGCTATCCTGCGCACGCGCTGTCGCTGCGCGGCCACGGCACCAGCGGCGGGAAGGAAACGCTCTTCATCGCCAGCCTCGACGACTACGTGGCGGATGTCGAACACGTCGCCGCGACGCTGGATGCGCCACCCATCCTGATTGGCCATTCGATCGGCGCGGCCATTTGCGAACGGATGCTGGCCACGCGCCCGGTGCGCGGCGCGGCGTTGCTGGCGCCGGTGCCGCCTTCCGGACTGATGCCCGTCGCGGCGCGACTGGCGACCGCCAATCCGAATTATCTCCCGCACCTGGCCCAGATGGATCCCGGGCGCATGTCGGCCGACCTGATGACCACGTTGCGGCCGTTCTACTTCAGCGACGGCGTGGAGAAGCACCTGCTGGCAACCGCGCTGCAACACCTCTCCGGCGAATCGCCGCGCGTGCTGTTCGACTTGTCGTTGCGGCTGCACTGGGCCCCCGCCCAGCGCTCGACTACGCCGGTGTTCGTGCTGGGCGCGGAAGGTGACCGCATTTCCACGCCCGACGATACCCGCGCCACGGCGTCCCATCACCGCACGACCGCGACGATCCTGCCGGGCATGGCCCACATGCTGATGCTCGATCCCGAGTGGCTGACCGCCGCCAAGGCGCTGGCCGCGTGGGTCGCGACGGTGGACTGACTAGATGGCAGTGACGGCCACGGTCTTCTTGCGCACATAGTCGAAGAAAGCGTCGGCCGGCAGCGGCTTGCTGGCCCAGAATCCCTGGAAGCAGTCGCATCCGTGCGAATCGAGGAACTCGAGTTGTTCCCGTGTACCCACGCCCTCGGCGACTACCCTGAGGCCAAGACCGCGGGCCAGGCCGATGATGGCTTCGGTGATCGCCGCGTCCTGCGGATCGGACTCGAGATCGGCGATGAACGAGATGTCGATCTTGAGCGTGTCGATCGGAAAGTGCTTCAGGTGGGTCAGTGACGAATAGCCGGTACCGAAGTCGTCGATGGCCACCGTGAAGCCTTCGTCGCGCAATTGATGCAACACCTTGCGGATCGCGTCGAGATCGTGCAACAGGCTGGTCTCGGTGACTTCGAGCTCGATCCAGGACGGATTGCAATCCTCCGACTTCACAATGTCGGACACGCGCTGGGCCACGTCCTCACGGTAGAATTGCCGCGCCGACATGTTCACCGACACGGACAGCGCCATGCCGGCCTGTCGCCACGCGACGCATTGACGGGCCGCGTTGCGCAGCACCCACTCGCCGAGCGCATGGATCAGACCTGACTCCTCGGCCAGCGGGATGAACACCTGCGGCGGCACATTGCCGTGCTCGGGGTCGCTCCACCGCAGCAGCGCCTCCGCCCCGACGATCGTTCGGTCCTGCACGCGCAGCACCGGCTGGTAATGCAGGTGCAGTGCGTTGTCGGTGAGCGCAGTACGCAGCGCCGTTTCGAGCGTGTGCTGGCGCACCCGGTGTTCGGCCAGGTTGGCGTCAAGGAACTGGTAAGTGTTGCGGCCCAGATCCTTCGACCGGTACATCGCCACGTCGGCGTATTTCAGCAATTCTTCCGGGTCGTCGGTATCGTCGGGGTACACGGCAATGCCGATCGAAGACGTGACGAAGATGTCGTGCGATTCGATCTCGAATGGCTGCGCGATCGCATCCAGCAGTTTCTGCGCCACCCGGCCCAGCACGGCGCGATCGTCGAAATCCTCCACGATCACCATGAATTCGTCGCCGCCCAGCCGCGCCAGCAAGTCGGTCTCGCGCAGCGCGCCGGACAATGCCGCCGTGACGCGTTTCAGGAGCTCGTCGCCGATCCGGTGCCCCAGCGTGTCGTTGACGTTCTTGAAGCGATCGAGGTCGATGAACAGCACGCCCACCCGCCGACCGCCGCGCTTGGCCAGCGCGATGGCCTGGTTCAGACGCTCGTGCAGCAGCAGGCGATTGGGCAGCCCGGTCAGGGCATCGCGCGTGGCGAGATACTGCAGTCGCTCTTCGGCCTGGATCCGCGACGACACGTCCTGCACGAATGACAGGATGGAGACGATCTGGCCTTCCTCGTCCAGCAACGCCGAGTGATACCACTCGCACCAGATCGTCGCCCCGTCGCGGCGATGATTACGGGTAAGGCCGGTGGCGCGCGGCTCCGCACCGCTCATCAGACGCCCCACCAGGCTGGCGAAGCCGGCGCGGTCGTCCTCGTGCAGCAGCGGGCTGTTGTCGAGCGGGACGCCCAGGATTTCCTCGGACTTCCAGCCGAAGATGTTCTCGGCCTGCGGCGACCAGCGCACCAGCTTGAAGTCGCGGTCCCACTCCAGCACCGCCAGCGGGGTATTGTTGATGTGCGATGACAGCATCCAGTTGACGCGCTTCAATTCTTCTTCGTTGCGCTTCTGGTCGTGGATGTCCGTGTGCACCGCATAGATGCCGGTGACGTTGCCTTCGCCGTCGACCTTCGGCGCAAAGTGCAGCGCTTCCCACCGTTGCTGTCCGTCGGGCTGGATCAGTTCGCGCTCGGCGATCACCGTCTCGCCCTGCAGCACGCGATCGAGCAGCGGGCCCAGCTGGTCGGCGCGCTCGTTGCCCATCACCTCGGCGATATGGCGCCCGGTGATGGCATTGCGCGATTCGCCCAGCCATTCTTCGTTGTGGCGGTTTACGACGCGATACTTGTAATCGCGATCGATCGACGAGACGCGCGCCGGCACGTTGTCCATGATGAGGCGCAGCTCGGCCTCGGAGTCGCGCAACGCTTCCTGCGCCTGCTTCAAGCCGTGGATGTCGTTCATCAGCACGAAAGCGCCGTGCACTTCGCCCGACGGCGATGCATCCGGCACCACACGGATGGTCATCCAGCGTCGCACGGCGTTGGCGCCCTGCACCAGCCGGTCGAACGCGGTGGATTCGCCTTCCAGCGCGCGGGAGAGCATCGCCTGCGCGCTTTGGTAAATGGCGTGCCCCACCACGTCGCGCAGCCGCATCTCGCTGGTCTGCTCCTGCGTCAGTCCGAAGAACTGCAGGAACGTTCGATTGACGTACAGGCACCGTTCCTCGCGATCGATGTAGGCCACCGGCGCGGGCACGCCGTCCATGATCGCGCGCAGCGTCCCGCTGCGCGCCGCGAGTTCATCCTGCGCCTGCTTCAGGTCCGTGATGTCGTGGCCGACGACGTATTCGCCCTTGGCGGTGCCGTCGAAGCGCAGGTCGGGCGCGCAGCGCACGCGGATCCAGCGCTCGCGCCCCGATGCATCGATCAGCGAACGTTCGTAGATCACCGGCACGTTGCTGTCGGTGCGGTCGCGGCGCGGCGTGAGCGCGGCGGCGAGTTCGGAGCCCAGCACTTCGTCGGTGGTCTTGCCCACCACCTGCTCGCGGGTCAGGCCCACGAGCTGCAGGAAGGCTTCGTTGACAAACTCGTAGCGGCCGTCCTCGCCCACGTACACGATGGGCTCGGGAATGTTGTCGTTGAACAGGCGCAGCTGCTCTTCGCGCGAAGCCAGCGCCTGCTCCGTTTGCTTGAGATCGTGAATGTCGTATTCGGTGCAGTAGAGCCCGCGCACGTTCCCCGCGACATCGAGGTCCGGCACGATGCGACCGTGCAGCCAGCGCCGCGGTCCCTGCGTGGTGTTGCCCACGCGCTCGTACTCCACATGTTCGCCGGCCTGCGCGCGCTTCAGGATGGGCCGCAGGAACGCTGCCACGTCGGAGGTCATCACCTCGAACGGCGTCTTGCCGTAGATCTCGTCCTGCGGCTTCAACACCGCGTTGGCAAATGCCTGGTTGACGAACGTGTACTTGAGGTTGCGGTCGAGGTACGCGACGGGGCCCGGGATGTTGTCCGCGAAGAGCCGCATCTGCGCTTCCTGCGACTTCAGCGCATCGCGGATCCGGATATCGTCCTCGATGTCGGTCATGACCACGAACGCGCCACCGACACGACCGCCCATTTCGCGATCCGGGAACAGTGTGATGCGGGTCCAGCGATTGTCGCCGTCCAGCATCTGCTCGCGCCGCTCGTACGAAACGGTGGCACCGGCAAATGCGCGCTCGATGTACCCGTGCATCTCGGCAAAGGCATCGGCCGGCAGGACCTCGTTCAGCGTGTGCCCCGGCACGTCATCGGCCGGCGCGCCGATCCGTGCGCCAAAGGGCTTGTTGGCGAAGCGCACCTTCAGTTGTCGATCGAAGTGCAGGATCGGGACGCCTACGCTGTCGGTGACAAGGCGCAGGCGATGCTCACGCTGGCCCGCCTCCAGCTCGAGGCGCTTCAGGTGATCGACGTCGCTGTAGGTGACGACGAAGCCGCGCAGCTGGCCTTGCGGACTGCGATCCGGGTAGTAGTCGACCCGAATCCACAGCGCCGGTCGACCGGGCGTGACCAATTGCCGCTCGTAGGTGGTGCGCTCCCCCGCCAGGGCCGCCTCGATGTAGGCGCGGTAAAGCTGGAAAACCTCGCGGCCCAGGACCTCGATGGCCTCGTACCCGATCACCTCGATTTCACGCTTGCCGAGCCAGTCGAGGTAGGCCCGGTTGACGAAACGATACCGCTGGTTGCGGTCGATATAGGCCAGCGGCAGGCCCAACGCGTCGAGCTTGCGCCGCGACAGCGCCAGCAGCGATTCGCGCTCGACCGGTTCGCCGACAGTGTGCGCCGGGAGGTCGATGCGATTAGCGGATCGCGTTAGGGCCATGGGTTTCCAGAGGTGGATGCGGGCCGGTGGCAGCCACGGCTAGCGGCGGTACCCGTCCTCCGGCATCGCCGCCAACCAGCCGAGTTAAGACCGGATAGGCTTGAAACCAGGTTCACAAAGCAAGTATCGCGCCTGCACGCTACAGGGTGACGCTTCGATCTGAAATGGCAACATTTCAGCGTATTCCCGCCAAAACTCGGGCGTTGCGCCATTTGGCGACCGTTGGCGCCTTTTGCAGGCATGAACCGCCTGCCGGTTACAATCTGCGGCACCATCCTACGACGGGGGGCACACCGGGCCCGCCTACCAACGGCCAACTCATCATTCCCCCTGCTCATGCCTCTTTCCGTCCCCGCGAGAACATTTCGGCACTCTCTTCATCGACGCCTGACCACGATCGGCGTCGCCGCATTGTTGGCGACGGCCGCCCTGCCAGCGGCAGCATCTGAAGGTGGCGCCGATGTTGCCAACACTTTTCTCTGGATCGGCCTCCTGCTCTTGCTGGCCAAAGTGGCCGGACTGGTCGAGAAAATCGGGCAGCCCGCGGTCCTGGGCGAACTCCTCATCGGAGTGCTGATCGGCAACCTTGGTCTCCTGGGGCTGCCGTCCGGGTTCCTCGCCATCACGGAAGGCCTCGTCGACAACGAAATCCTGCGCTTCCTCGCCGAATTCGGCGTGGTGATCCTTCTCTTCCAGATCGGCCTGGAGTCGGAGATCTCCACCATGCGCAAGGTAGGGGTACCGGCGCTCCTGGTCGCCTGCGTCGGGGTTGTCGTGCCGTTCGTGCTGGGCACCTACATCGTCGGCCCCTGGCTGCTGCCTCAGCTCTCGTTCAACGGTCATTTGTTCCTCGGTGCCACGCTGACCGCCACATCGGTGGGAATCACGGGGCGGGTGTTCCAGGACCTGAACGTGTTGCGTTCGCGCGAAGCGCAGATCGTGCTGGGCGCTGCCGTGATCGACGATGTGATCGGGCTCATCATTCTGGCCATCGTCTCGGCCGTCGTAACCGCCGGTTCGGTGGACATCTGGGGTGTGCTCATCATCACGGCCAAGGCCGTCGCGTTCCTGGCTGCGGCGCTGGTAATGGGAAGGTTCGCCGCGCCGCAACTCTCGCGGTTGTTCTCGCTCATCCATACGGGGACCGGCATGAAAGTGGCGGTGCTTGTGTCAACCTGCCTGACGTTTGCGTGGGCGGCGCACATGATCGGCCTCGCGCCGATCGTGGGTGCCTTTGCGGCCGGACTGGTCCTCGACGAAGTTCAGTTCCGGGGATTTGTCGAGCCGGGGCTGGTGTGCGATGTTCGAAAAGCCGCCGCCACGGCGCAACCGGACACGCGCAGCGATATCGAGAAGGCCCTGAATGTACACGGCCAACACAGTCTTCAGCACCTGATGGAGCCGGTGGGCCACCTGCTTGTGCCCATCTTCTTCGTCTTCACCGGCATGCAGGTGAAACTTGCCGCCCTGTTCGATTGGCACATCCTGCTGGTCGGGGCGGTGATCACGGTCGCCGCCTTCGGGGGCAAGCTGGCCTCCGGCCTCGTTGCGGGCAAAGTTCGCAAATGGGTGGTGGGCTGGGGCATGGCCCCCCGAGGCGAGGTAGGATTGATCTTTGCGGTGGCCGGCAAGGCGCTGGGAGTAATTCCGAACGATGTTTTCTCGATGATCATCGTCGTCGTTATCATGACCACGCTGCTGACGCCGCCGATCCTAGTAGCCGCCATCAAGCGCGGTGGCGTCACCCATTGAACGCGCCGGCCCGCCACCGCGCGGGCGACGCCTGGGCCAGGGAGATTTGCCGATGTCGCGTATATCCATCAACATTGGCGGAGCACTGTTGGCAATGCTCGCCGCATCGTCGCTTTCCGCGCAGGAAATCACGATGTATCGGTATGAGAACTTCGGTGGCCCCAACCTTCGAGCCACCAACTCGATCTCGAATCTCAGCGATTCCGGCTTCAACGACCGCGCGTCGTCGGTGCGCATTCGCGGCGGGTCGTGGCAACTTTGTGCCGATGCCTACTATCGCGGCCAGTGCGTCACGCTGCAGCCCGGCGACTATGCCAGCCTCGGCGCGATGGGCCTGGCCAATGCGGTGTCGTCGCTTCGTGAAATCGGCTGGAACAATGGCGGCGGGGGCAACGGCGGCGGCGGTGGCTGGAACGGCGGCGGCGCGATCACTCTCTATCAGGCGCCCGGCCTGGGTGGGCGCTCGGTGTCGCTGACCGGGCCGGTCGCCAATCTCGACGACCTGCGTTTCAATGACCGCGCCTCGTCGGCGGTCGTCACCCGCGGCACGTGGCAACTGTGCGCGGACGCCAATTTCTACAGCACCTGCGAGGTATTCCCGCCCGGACGCTACGATCTACTGGGCGCCGTCTCGGGCCTGGTGAGTTCGGCGCGCCCCATCGACGGTCGTGGTGGCGGCGGCGGCGGTGGCGGCAACGCAGGGGGCGGCGGTTGGGGCGCTGGCCGGCCGGGCAGTCCGCGCATCGTCATGTATGAAGGCCCCAATTTTTCGGGCCGCTCCTACATGGTCAGCGCCGACGTCCTGGCCAACCTCGGCAACAGCGGTTTCAACGACCGCGCATCGTCGCTGCGGGTCGAGCAGGGGTATTGGTTGTTTTGCACCGACGCCAACTTCGGCGGCGAATGCCGTACGCTTGGTCCCGGGGATTACCCGACACTGCCCTATGGACTGTCGAACACGATTTCGTCGGCGCGCAAGATTTCCAACGACTATCCGTACAACCAGAAGCCGCGGTGGTAGAAGGCCGCCGCCATGAACCTGCGCAATCCGGCATGATGTCCTTGCGTTGCTGCGCCCATGCCCGTCGTTGACGACATCGCGGGCCTGCGCCGCATCCTGGCGCAAACGCGGACCATCGCGGTGGTCGGGCTGTCCGCGCAATGGCATCGACCCAGCTACTTCGCGGCCAAATACATGCAGGATCACGGCTACACCATCATCCCTGTCAATCCCGCCTATGAAGAAGTGCTGGGCCGGACCTGCTATCCCGATCTCGCCTCGATTCCCGGCCCGGTTGACATGGTCGACTGCTTCCGCAAGCCTGCCGACATCGAGCCGATTGCGCACGCTGCCGTGGCCAAGGGCGCGCGTGTCCTGTGGATGCAGCTTGGCATACGCAACGATGCTGCCGCCGACGTGGCGCTGGTTGGCGGTCTCGACGTCGTGATGGATCGGTGCGTCAAGATCGAACACGCGCGCATTCTCGGCGGCCTCAACCTTGCCGGCGTGAACACCGGCATGATCTCCGCGCGGCGTGCCGGGTGATGGCGCGCGGGCACCATGGCTGATCGCAAATTCGGCTTCGACACGTTGTGCCTGCATGCGGGTCAGATCCCGGATGCGGCCACCGGCGCGCGCGCCTTGCCGATCTACCAGACGACTTCGTTCGTATTCGACAGCGCCGACCACGCAGCGAGTCTCTTCAACCTGCAAACGTTCGGCAACGTCTATTCGCGTATCGCCAATCCCACCGTCGCGGCGCTCGAGGAGCGCATTGCCGCGCTGGAAGGCGGCCGGGCCGCGTTGGCCACGGCCACCGGCATGGCGGCGCAGATGGTCGCACTGCTGACGCTGTGCCGCGCCGGCGACCACATCGTTGCCGCGCGCACGCTTTATGGCGGCACCTATTCGCAGCTCGCGGTGACTTTCGCGCAGTTCGGCATCGAGGCCACGTTCGTCGATGGCGACGACGCCGAGAACTTTCGCGCGGCGCTGCGGACCAATACCAAAGCCATCTACGCCGAAACCATCGGCAATCCCCAATTAAATGTTGCCGATCTCGCTGCAATAGGCGCGGTGGCCCGTGCCGCGGGCGTTCCGCTGGTCGTGGACAACACGCTGGCCTCGCCTTACCTCTGTCGTCCGTTCGAGCACGGGGCGGACATCGTCGTGCATTCCGTCACCAAATATCTCGGTGGCCACGGCACGACCATGGGCGGCGTCGTGGTCGAGTCCGGCCATTTTCCGTGGGACAACGGCAACTTTCCGCAAATGACGGAGCCGTCGCGCGGCTATCACGGCGTGCGCTTCTTCGAGACCTTCGGCGATTTCGGCTTCACGATGAAGGCGCGGATGGAAACGATGCGCACGCTTGGTCCCACGCTTGCCCCGCATTCCGCGTTCCTGCTGATGCAGGGCATCGAGACGCTGCACCTGCGGATGCCGCGGCATTGCGCGTCCACGCTCGCAGTCGCGCAGCATCTGCAGGCGCATCCCGCCGTGGCATGGGTACGCTATCCGGGACTTGCCGGGGACGCCTATCACGCGCGGGCCCAGCGCTACCTGCCGGCAGGATCGGGCGGCATCCTCACCTTCGGCATCAAGGGGGGCGCCGCTGCCGGCGTGCGTTTCATCGAAGCGGTCCAGTTCCTGTCGCACCTTGCCAATGTCGGCGATGCCAAGTCCCTGGTGATTCACCCGGCGTCGACGACGCACCGTCAGCTCACCGAAGACGAGCAGCGCGCTGCCGGCGTGCTGCCTGAGATGATCCGGCTCTCCGTCGGGCTCGAAGCCCTCGACGATATCCTGTGGGATATCGACCAGGCTCTCACGAAAGCGATTGCATGATGCGCGACAAGACATTGCCACTGCCCTGGGCCGGACTGATCCTCACGCTGGCGCTGCTCGGCCAGGAGGCCCTGTTCCGCATGTGGGGCAACGAGCCCTCGATGACAGTGTCGCTCTTTCGGGTGGCGGTGATGGCCATCGGCGTCGTTTCACTGGTCCTCATCCTGTTGCCGCGCCGCCGCCTGGGCTACCTGCTGGGCTTCATCCTCTGCGCAGCGCTGATGGGTTGGGCGTTCTGGCTGCAGTACGGCCTGGAACTGGAGCCCTGCCCGCTGTGCCTGTTCCAGCGCGTTGCGGTGACCGCGATCGGCATCGTGTTTCTGGTGGGCTTCATCCAGAATCCGCAGCGCTTCGGCGCTGCGGTGTACGCAGGGCTGGTCGTGTTGTTCGCCGGCATCGGCCTCGCATTCGCCGCGCGCCACGTCTACATCCAGGCGCTGCCCGCGGATCAGGTGCCCGCGTGCGGCATGGGCATCTCCTACATGCTGGAAACGATGCCCTTCTTCGACGTGGTGCTGAAGGCCTTCGGCGGCAGCGGCGAATGCGCGGAAAAGGCGTGGGTATTCCTCAATCTCTCCATCGCCGGCTGGACCTTCGTGTTCTTCATCGCCGTGGCGATCTACGCGCTGGCATTGGTCCGCCGCGATTGAATGGGCGATTGCCCGTCGTCCGGCCGGCGAGGCTTCACCCCGAAGTCAAGTCGCTTGGCGGCCGGCGAGGCGGAAGGCTCGCCTACCTCGGCGCCATCCTGATGGCGCCATCCAGCCGGATGACTTCGCCGTTCAGCATCGGGTTGCGGATGATCTCGCCGACCAGCGACGCAAATTCGGCGGCATCGCCCAGGCGCGACGGAAACGGCACCATCTTGCCGAGCGCTTCCTGCACATCGTCGGGCAGGCTCGCCATCATCGGCGTGCGAAAGATGCCCGGCGCGATCGTCATCACCCGAATCCCGAAGCGCGCCAGCTCGCGCGCGATGGGCAGCGTCATCGCCACGATGCCTCCCTTGGACGCGGCATAGGCAGCCTGCCCGATCTGGCCGTCGAAGGCTGCCACCGACGCAGTGTTGACGATGATGCCGCGCTCGCCGCCCGCGTTGGGCACCTGCGTGCTCATCGCCTGCGCCACCACGCGGATCATGTTGAACGTGCCGACGAGATTGATCGTGATGGTGCGCGAAAAGCCGGCCAATAGGTGCGGGCCTTCCTTGCCCACGACTTTCTCGCCGTGGACGATGCCGGCACAATTGACGAGACCCGATAAACCGCCGAATTGTTCCAGTGCCGCGGCCACGGCCGCCACGGCGCTCCCGTCGTCCGCCACGTCCGTATGCATATAGCGCGCAGAGGAACCAAGCTCAACGGCCAGCGCCCGGCCCTCTTCGTCCTTGAGATCGGCCAGCACGACATTGGCGCCGCCGCGCACCAGCATCCGCGCCGTAGCGGCCCCCAGCCCCGACGCGCCGCCCGTCACGATGAATGTGCTCCCCCTGGAATCCATGCCGCTCTCCGTGGACGCGCCGCTGCGTCGGCGCTATGGTTGCTTGGGCTTTTCCTGCGCCTTGATGACCGTCATCGCCGTGGCGATCAGGCCGGCCATGTCCGAGACATTCGCCGGCACGATCAACGTGTTGTTGGTGCGCGCCAGCAGCCCGAAGCTGTTGATGTAGTGCTCGGCCACCTTGAGATTGACCGCCTGCAGGCCGCCGGGTGACTCGATGGCGTCGGCAATCTGCCGGATGGCCGACGCATTGGCCTCGGCATTGAGCAGCGTTGCCTGCGCCTCACCCTGCGCATTGTTGATGTCGGCCTGCTTCTCGCCTTCCGACTTGGCGATGGCCGCCTCGCGCGCGCCCAGCGCGACGTTGATCTGCTCCTGGCGCCGGCCCTCGGACGTGGCAATCACTGCGCGTTTTTCGCGCTCGGCCGTGATCTGCGCCTGCATCGAGCGCAGGATCTCCGCCGGCGGCGTCAGGTCCTTGATTTCGTAGCGCAGCACCTTCACGCCCCAGCTGCGCGCGGCGGCGTCGAGCGCGGCGACCACCTGCGTGTTGATCTGGTCGCGCTCTTCGAAAGTCTTGTCGAGCTCCATGCGCCCGATGATGCTGCGCAGCGTCGTCTGCGCCAATTGCGTGATCGCCAGCAGGTAGTTCGACGAGCCATACGAGGCCAGCTTCGGATCGGTCACCTGAAAGTACAGGATGCCATCGACCTGCAACTGCGTGTTGTCGCGCGTGATGCATATCTGGCTGGGCACGTCGAGCGGGACTTCCCGCAGGTCGTGCCGGAACATCACGCGGTCGACGAAGGGGATCACGAAGTTGAGTCCCGGCTCCAGCACCGCGTGAAAGCGACCCAGGCGCTCGACGATCCACGCGCGTTGCTGCGGCACCACACGCACCGCCTTCACGACGACGATCAGCGCAACGATGAAAAACGCAAGCGTAACGATTGACGAGCCGAGCCACATGGCAAGTTCTCCAGGGGACTGCATCAGAAAGCGGACATGAAATGCGGATTCATGCGACCTGCCGGGCGATCAGTAGCGTGGAACCCCGGGTACCGACGATCACCATCGTTTCGGCCCGTGGTTCCTTGGCATCGGCCATTTCGGCGTCCCATTGCGTACCGCGGTATTCAACGCGCGCCGAGCCGTCATCGCGCCACGTCTGGACATGCACCGTCTGCCCGAGGTCAAGGGACGTCTGGGCCGGCGGCAGCGCGCGGCGCAGGCGCCACTGGTGCGCAACCATCACCCCGACCACGCCCAGCACGCCAGCCACGATGAGTTGCGCCGGCAATGCGGCGCCGAACCAGGCGGCAATCCCGCCCGCGATGAAGGCAAAGCCCACCGCCAGCAGATAAAACGTGCCGATCATGAGCTCGACGCCGATCAGCACAGCCGCCAGCACCCACCAGACCCAGTATTCGAACATTGCGTCACCTCGCATGCGTTGCCGAAGGCAATGGTACGAGCATAAAGCAACTTGGATGTCCGCCACCACCGCTCGTTCCCCCGGACCGGCGGCCAGTCACCGAGGCGGGTCCCGCGTAGCCACTGGAACACGGTATAATGGAAGGCTGATATTTTCATTTCGAATCAAGCAGTTTTGCCATTCAGTTTCGTCAATCGCCGCGCGAGCGATGTCGCGGCGGGAGCTCAATCGATGCCTATTTACGAATACCGTTGCGACGCCTGCGGCCAGGAGCATGAAGCCATCCGCAAATTCAGCGATGCGCCGCTGGTCACCTGCCCGTCCTGCGGCAAGGACTCGCTCGTCAAGAAAGTCTCGGCGGCCGGCTTCCAGTTGAAGGGCAGCGGCTGGTATCAGACCGATTTCCGTGGCGGATCGAAGCCTCCGGCGGCGGTCCCAGCCAAGGCCGATGCGGCGGCAACCGAGTCCAAGGCCGGCGGCGATGCCAAGTCGTCCGACGCCGCACCCGCCTCGGCGGCCGCCGATGCACCCGCCGCCAAGCCGGAGACCAAGCCCACCCCCACAGGCGGCACGTCCGCCCCGACCTGAGCGCGACGCCGTCACGCCGCACCCCATGAGACGCTACATCATCCTCGGCTTGCTGGTCTGGGTGCCGCTCGGCATCACGATCTGGGTCCTGCATTTCCTGGTGACCACGCTCGACCAGACGCTGTACCTCTTTCCGGAACGCCTGCAGCCCGACACGCTGCTCGGAATGCACATCCCGGGCTTCGGCGTGCTGCTGAGCTTCGCGATCCTGCTGACCACCGGCGTGATCGCCGCCAATTTTTTCGGCGCGCATCTCATCCGCTTCTGGGAACGGATACTGGGGCGCATCCCGGTGGTCAAGCAGATCTATTCGTCGGTCAAGCAGGTCAGCGATACGCTGCTGTCCGATTCGGGCAACGCGTTTCGCAAGGCGCTGCTGGTGGAATATCCCCACCCGGGGTCCTGGACCATCGCGTTCCTGACCGGTTCGCCGGCCGCTGCGGTCACGCGGCACCTGACCGAGGAACATGTCAGCGTCTACGTTCCGACCACGCCCAACCCGACGTCGGGCTACTTTCTCATCGTTCCGAAGTCGTGCGTCCGCGACCTCGACATGTCCGTCGACGAGGCACTGAAATACGTGATCTCGATGGGCGTCGTTGCGCCGCGTCCCGGCAAAGCCGCGGCGCCTGCCGCCGCCACGCAGACTTCCCGAAATTGACCGGGCTGCGTGGCGCGCCGGTCGCCGTCGACCGCGCGTTTCGGCAGCCCGCGCCTTGAACAATCAGGAACCCGCCGCCCGCTTGTCGCGCGTCAACCATTCGTCTGGAGATTTCGCCGTGAAACGTACCGACTACTGCGGTCTCATCGACCGCCGCTACCTCGAACAAACCGTGACCCTGATGGGATGGGTCCAGCGTCGCCGCGACCACGGCGGCGTCATCTTCATCGATCTGCGCGACCGCGAAGGCCTGGTGCAGGTGGTCTGTGACCCCGATCGCGCCGCGACCTTCGCCGTGGCCGAGACGCTGCGCAACGAATACTGCGTAGCGATCACCGGCCGCGTGCGGCCGCGCCCTGAAGGCACCGTCAACACCAACCTCGTGTCCGGCGAAATCGAAGTGCTCGCGCATGACATCGAGGTACTCAACGCGTCGCTGACGCCGCCGTTCCAGATGGACGACGACACGCTGTCCGAGACCGTGCGCCTCGAGCATCGCGTGCTCGACCTGCGCCGCCCGCAGATGCAGAAGAACATGATGCTGCGCTATCGCGCCGCGATGTCGGCGCGCCGCTACCTCGACGCGCTGGGCTTCATCGACATCGAGACGCCCGCCCTCTACAAGTCCACGCCGGAAGGCGCGCGCGAGTTCCTCGTGCCATCGCGCATCCATCACGGGCAGTTCTACGCGCTGCCGCAGTCGCCGCAGCTCTTCAAGCAGATGCTGATGATGGCGGGCTTCGACCGCTACTACCAGATCGTCAAGTGCTTCCGCGACGAGGACCTGCGCGCCGACCGGCAGCCCGAGTTCACGCAGATCGACGTGGAGACATCCTTCATCGGTGAACTGGACATCCGCCAGATGATGGAAGGTCTCGTCCGCACGATGTGGAAGGAAGCGATGGACGTCGACCTCCCCGACCCGTTCCCGATCATGGCGTTTGCCGAGGCGATGGACAAGTACGGCTCGGACAAGCCGGACCTGCGCATCCCGCTGGTGCTCACCGAACTCACCGACGTGATGAAGACGGTGGACTTCAAGGTGTTCCGCGCCGCGGCCGACCTGCCCAACGGCCGCGTGGCGGCGCTGCGCGTGCCGGGCGGCGGCACGCTTTCACGCAAGGAGATCGACGACTACACGACCTTCGTGAAGATCTACGGCGCCGGCGGCCTTGCGTACATCAAGGTCAACGACGTCACCAAAGTCAACGACGAAGGCCTGCAGTCGCCGGTCGTCAAGTTCCTGTCCGAGTCCACGCTGCGCGAAATCCTCGCGCGCACCGGCGCCGGCAACGGCGACCTCATCTTCTTCGGCGCCGACCGGGCCAAGGTAGTCAACGATGCCCTGGGCGCGCTGCGCGCCAAGGTCGGCCACGACCGCGGCCTCGCGGTGCCGGGCTGGAAGCCGCTGTGGGTCGTCGATTTTCCGATGTTCGAGTTCGACGACGAGAAGAAGACATGGGCCGCGCGCCACCATCCGTTCACCGCACCGAAGGACGGCCATGAGGACCGTTTCAGCAGCGATCCGGCCAACGCCATCGCCAAGGCTTACGACGTCGTGATGAACGGCTGGGAAATCGGCGGCGGCTCGGTACGTATCCACCGCCCCGAAGTGCAGGCCAAGGTATTCGCGGCGCTGGGCATCTCGCCTGAGGATCAGCAGCGCAAGTTCGGCTTCCTGTTGAACGCGCTGCAGTATGGCGCGCCGCCGCATGGCGGGATCGCCTTCGGCCTCGACCGCATCGTCACGCTGATGTGCGGCGCCGAATCGATCCGTGACGTGATCGCATTCCCCAAGACCCAGCGCGGGCAGGATCTGCTGGTGGATGCGCCCACGCCAGTCACCGAGCAGCAGTTGCGCGACCTGCATATCAAGGTGCGGCCAACCGATGCGGTGAAAGTCGCGGCGACCTGAAGTACACTGCGGCGCATGAGCCGCGTTCAACGCCTGTTCCGGCACGCCACCGCGGGATTCGTCCTTGCGGTGGCGGTGGCGGTCGCGCCCTCGCTTTCAGCGCGGAGCTCGCCCGAGGCGCTGCCCGAAATCACGCTGCGCGAATTGCCGCCGCAGGGCCGGGACATGCTGGTGCTGATTCGCGCGGGCGGGCCATTCCGCCACGACCGCGACGGCGTCGTGTTCGGCAATCGCGAGCGCATCCTGCCGGGCAAGCCGCGCGGGCACTATCATGAATACACGGTGCGCACGCCGGGCGAGCGCAGCCGTGGCGCGCGCCGCATCGTCTGCGGCGGGCCCAAGGCCGCGCCCGACGTGTGCTACTACAGCGCCGACCATTACCAGTCGTTTGCGAGGATCCGCGAATGAAACCTCCCGATCTCTCTGCCGTCGACGACGCCCGCGTGATGGCGTGGAGCGGCACCATCGAACCGTTGGCGACGGCGGCCACCCACGCGCACCTCCAGCACGCCACCGTCAATCTGGGTCACGCCAAGGATCGCACCGCCGTGTTCGCGGAGCTCGACCGCGCACTGAAGCTGCCCGATCACTTCGGCCGCAACTGGGATGCGCTGGCCGATGTCATGGAGGATCGCCAGTGGCTGGGCAAGCATGGCCGCGTGGTGGTCATCACCGGTTCTGCCGCCTATCGCCGCGACCACCCCAACGACTGGGCCACGCTCGAGGATATCCTGGCGGAAGCCTGCGAATTCTGGAAGGAACGCCACGTGGCGTTCTGGGTATTCACCGCCTGAGGCCGAGCCGGCGCACCATCGGCCGAGTAACCCCTTTTCCGCCCCTTGCTCGTTCAAGTCCACGGCGGCACCGCGCTGCGATGACCTACAAGACCCCGATTTCCACGCTCGTCGTCGTCTATACCATCGACCTCGACGTGCTGCTGATCGAACGCGCCGATTTTCCCGACCATTGGCAATCGGTGACCGGCAGCCAGGATCCCGGTGAAACGCTGCGCGCCACCGCCACGCGCGAACTGCGCGAGGAAACCGGCATCGACGCCACGCTGCACGGCGGCGTTGTCGACTGGCAGATGTCCAACGACTATGAGATCTTTGCCCAATGGAAGCATCGTTATCCCCCCGGAACCAACCACAACACCGAGCACGTGTTCGGACTGATGCTGGCACACCCGGTGCCGGTGCAACTCGCGCCGCGCGAACATGTGGCGTCCGTTTGGCTGCCCTGGCGCGAGGCGGCCGCGCGCTGCTTTTCATGGTCCAACCGTGCCGCGATCGAGATGCTTCCGTTCCGCGAGGCCGCTCCGGCAGGAACAGCGGCATGACCGTGCACGCACTGGCGGCATGCGTTGTCTTCACCATCGGCGCCATGGCGCACGCGGCGGATACGCCCGCACCAATCCCGCCCGTGATCACCTTGACCGCCGCGGCCACCGCGTCCATCGCCAACGACCGTGTCTATGCATGGCTACGGGCCGAGGCCGACAACGTCGATCCGGCGAAGGCTGCCGCCGAGGTCAACGGGCGCATGGCCAAGGCATTGGCTCGCGCCAAGGCCATCGCCGGCGTGGATGCCGCTACGTCCGGCTATTCGTCGTACCAGGTCGCCGAGAAGAACCAGCCGCTCCGCTGGCGGGTGTCGCAAACGCTGACGCTGGAAGGCGCCGACTTCGCCGCCATGGCCACCCTCGTGTCGAAATTGCAGGCGGACGACGCGCTGGTGATGTCAGGAATGAATTTCGCGGTGAGCGCGGAGGCGCGGCGCCGCACGGAGGATGCACTCACCCAGCAGGCCATCAAGGCGTGGCAGGCGCGCGCGCAGAATGCCGCCAGCGGCTTCGGCTACCCCGGGTGGCGCGCGGGCAAGGTGACCATCCAGACCGGTGACTTTGCGCGGCCCGCGCCGATGTTTCGCCAGGGCGTCGGTGCAATGGCGGCAAGCGCGCCGCCACCGGTCTCGCTCGAGGCGGGCAACACCGATGTCACCGTCACGATCGTGGGTGAAGCGGTGCTGGACGGCGCGCGGTCGGCGACGCGTTAGCGCCGCCTCACGCGGCCAGCGTGAGGCGCGGCCACGATCGCAGCAGCAGCGCGAATTCAGCCGCCGGCAGCGGTCGGCTGAGGTAGTAGCCCTGGCATTCGTCGCAGCCGTGCTCGCGCAGGAAATTGAGCTGTTCGCGCGTTTCCACTCCTTCAGCGATCACGCGCATGCGCAGGCTTTGCGCCATTGCGATCACCGCACGCGTGATCGCCGCGTCGTCCTGGTCGTGCGGCAGGTCCTTGATGAACGAGCGGTCGACCTTGACGTTGTCGACCGGAAAGCGCTTGAGGTAGCCTAGCGACGAATAGCCGGTGCCGAAGTCGTCGATCGACACCGAGATCCCCATCTCGCGCAGCCGCGTGAGCGTGGTCACTGCCCGTTCCGGATTCTGCATCACCATGCTCTCGGTGATCTCCACCTCGAGTCCGCCGGGCGGAAGTCGCGTCTCTTCAAGAATGTCAGCGATGTCCTGCAGCAGGCCGTCATGCGCGAACTGCCGGGCGGAGAGATTGACCGCGATGCGCAGCGGCGGCAGCCCCTCGCGCTGCCATGCCGCCGACTGCGCGCAGGCGGTGCGCAGCACCCAGCGGCCGATCGGCACGATCAGCCCCGTTTCTTCCGCCAGCGAGATGAACTGGCTGGGCATCACCATCTGCAAATCAGGATGATTCCAGCGCAGCAGCGCCTCCACGCCGACGATATGGCCGCCGACAATGTCCACCTTGGGCTGGAAGTGCAGCAGGAACTCAGCGCGCTCCAGCGCATGGCGCAACGCCGATTCGAGCGCCAGCCGTTCGAACGAATGCGCGTTCTGCTGCGGGGAATAGAACTGGAAATTGTTCTTGCCCCGATCCTTGGCGAGGTACATCGCAATATCGGCGTTCTTCAGCAAGGCGGCCGGGTCCTTGCCATCGGTGGGATAGGTGGAGATGCCGATGCTGCCGGTGACGTGATATTCCTGCCCGGACAAAATGTACGGGCGCCCGACGGCATTGAGGATGTTCTGCGCGATCGCATCGAGCTCACGCGCGTCGGCACAGTCCTCGACCAGCACGACGAATTCGTCGCCGCCGAGGCGCGCCACGGTGTCGCTCTCGCGCAGGTGCGTCCGCAGGCGCTGCGCCACGTCCTGCAGGAGAATGTCGCCGGCCTCATGACCCAGGCTGTCGTTGATGTTCTTGAAGCGGTCGAGATCGATGAAGAAGAGCGCGAAGGACTTGTTGCGCCGTTGCGCGAGGCTCAGCGCCCGCTGCAGCGTATGCATGAACATCGTGCGGTTGGGGAGACTGGTCAACTCGTCGAAATGCGCCAGCCGGCGGATCTTTTCCTCCGCCTGCCGCGACTGCGTGACATCGCGCGCAATGCCGCGATAGCCAACGAAGCGACCGTCCTCATCCATCATCGGCTCGCCCGAAAAACTCCAGTATCGCCACGGGCCATCGGCGTCGCGCGTGGTGTAGCAGAGATCCTTGAACGGGCGCCGCGCCGCGGTCAGTTGGCGATGTCGAGCGGCATCGGCCTGATCGACCTGCATTTCACCCGCCTCGAAACCGGTCTTGCCCAGCAGCTGGTCGACCCCGATCCGGTGATTGTGCGGGTCGAGGCCCGAGACCTTGGTGAAGCGCAGCTGCTCGTCCTGCTCCCAGTACCAGTCGGACGACAGCGCCAGCAGGCTGCGAAACCGCGCTTCGCTGCTGCGCAACTGCTCCTCCGCCAGCTTGCGCCGCGTGATGTCTTCATTGATGCCAGCCAGGCGGCGAGCGCGGCCATGGGCATCATGCTCGACAACGCGGCCGCGACTGCGCACCCAGCGCCACGAACCGTCATGGGCACGCACGCGATGCTCGATGTTGTATTCGGCCGCGCGACCCGTCAGCGTATCGACGTATTGCTGCAGGATGCCCGCGCGCTCGTCCTCGTGGGTCAGCGCCATCAGCGCCTCGAAGGTCGTATGCGTTTCCTGCGGCGGGCCGCCCAGCAGGACGTTCCACCGCTCCGACAGGTACACCACGCCCTCCGGATCGGCGTCGACCAGGATGAGGTCGGAGCCGAACATGGCCGTGTTCAGCCGGTTGGTGGCCTGGTCGCGATCGATCTCCGCCTGCTTCTGCCGCGTGATCTCATGCAGCGTGCCACGCAGCAGGATCACCTTGCCTTCGCTATTGGTGAAGGTTTCCTCGATCGCATGCAGCCACAGCACCTGCCCGTTCTCCCGCACTATCCGGAACTCGATGTCGGCATTGGCGCCCTGTTTATGTGCCGCGGCGATCGCACCGCGCACGCGCTCGCGATCCTCGGGATGCGTCAGTGCAAGCACCTCCTCGAAGGTCGGCGCCTCATGCGCCGGCTCCAAACCGAAGAGGCGATAGCATTCGTCGGTCCACGCGGCAGCACCCGATTGCACATCGAAGGACCAGCTGCCGAGTGTCGCGATCCGCTGTGCTTCGGACAGGTGGGCCTCGTTCTGGCGCAGCGATTGCGTGCGCTCCGCCACCCGCGTTTCGAGCAGCGCCTCCTGCGTTTCCAGCGCGCCATTGACTTCAAGCAATTCAGCGGACGCGAGATCCTGCGACCGTTCCAGCAGGTAGCGGTCCTGCTCGGACTCGAGGTAGGCGCGGCTCACCCGCGTCAGCAGCTGCCCCCACTGCTGCGCGGAATCCGGATGGATATCCGGACCAAGCCCCAGCCGGGCCAATTGACGCAGCAGCAATGGATGCAGGTCACTCATGTCGCTGCGGGCCATTCGTCCAGCAGGGTGACGGTCATCGTCTGATTGTGCAGCTCGCAGCCCCCGCCGGGCGCCGCCGGTGACATTTCGCCGTAGGAGTAGAAGCCGGCCTGCACCGTGCCCGGCGGCAGCGCGCCCAGCACACTCTCGATCTCCTCTTCGGTACGCTCACCCAGCACGAGCCGTCGCCCGACACAGGAAATGGCCAGCGCCAGCGGCGTCGCTGCCGTTGGAGAATCGCCCACCGCATCGCGCGCCGCATTGGCCGCGCTCTGGATCAGGCGATCGGTGCTCGTGCGCATCAACCGCGCGCGATGACCTTCAGGCACGTCGCCCGCGAACGTCAGCGACTGCGAGGCCTCGTCGATGCCAAGGATGGTTCGAATGAGCGGTTGCGCGTCATCGTCGTCGCGCCGGATGGACAGCGGAAACAGCAACGCCGTCGCGGGAAGGCCCGCCGCGCGTTCGCCGAGATACTTGCGATAGAGCCCCAGCGCCGGCTTGCCGTCGAGCTCGAACAGGACGTTGCCTGCCGATGCCGTGATGCGGCGCTCCGGACCGAAGGGCGACCACCCCGCGCCGCAGCCATGGCCAATCCGCAGCCGATCACCGTAGAAGCCCACCGCGGTGACCCAGTGACATTCCGGATTGTTGCCCGCCAGCACCCACGTAGCCGCGAAGCGCTCGCCATCGCCCGCCAGGCCGCCGGTGACCACCACGCCCGGGGGCAGCATCGAATTCATTCCGGCCGCCAGCTGGGTGCCGTTCACGCGCAAGCCATCCGACAGGACGAACACGGCGCGCAGGTCCGGCGCGGTCAACATCGTCATCAATTGCCTGCCGATGTCCCGCGATTGATGGGCGTCGTGAATGGGCAGCGCGGCCTTGCGCAGCGTCACGCCATCGAAGCGGGCAATGGCCACCGTGAGCCCGCCGTCCTGCACGCGATCAGCGCAGATTTCGCCGGCGGAGGAGCAGCCCATCAGCACGGCACGGGGAAGACATGCCGCCACGTCTGCGACGGCGCTTCTGGCCGCAGCGGTCGTGCCGCCGCCAAACATGACTGCCAGCGTGCGGTCGGAATCGAGGCCAGCAGGCCAGGGTCCCGACCAGCCGGCCCCGTCCTGATGGCGCATTGTTTGCAGTAACATGTTGTTTTATTTGAATTGTTATATTGAAGGTCCAAAAATTGGCGGACCCCTTTGCGTTCTCCTTTCCCACCCCTCAGCAATAACCGCGCCGCAAACCGGTGCAACCCTGTGGAAAACTTCGGTATGCCGCCGGGACAAAATGTTGGCGACCACCGCAGGCGCGTCGCCCGATGCGTTCGGCGCGACCGCCTTGAAAGCAAAAGGGCGCCTCGAATCGAGGCGCCCTTTCAAGCGAACCGCGGAGGCGACGACTATTCGGCCATGCCGATCGTCGGCGTGTCCGCGGGAGCCGGCGCAGGCGCCGCGCCACCCTTGGTCAGCGCGTCTTCCTCGGCAGCGGCCTTCATCGACAACCGCACGCGACCCTTTTCGTCGGCCTCGATCACCTTGACGCGGACGATCTGGCCTTCCTTCACGTAATCGGAGACCGCGTTGACGCGTTCCTTGGCGATCTGCGAAATGTGCAGCAGGCCGTCCTTGCCGGGGATCAACTGCACGATCGCGCCGAAGTCGAGCAACCGGAGGACCGGTCCTTCGTAGATGCGGCCCACTTCCACTTCCGCCGTGATGTCCTCGATACGCTTGCGCGCGGCGTTGCATGCGTCGGAATTGACCGAGGCGATGGTGACCGTGCCATCGTCCTTGATGTCGATCGTGCAACCGGTTTCCTCGGTGAGCGCGCGGATCACCGCGCCGCCCTTGCCGATCACGTCGCGGATCTTTTCCGGATTGATCTTGAACGTCATCATCCGCGGCGCGTGTTGCGAAATGTTGGTGCGCGCGTGCGGCAGGGCCTCCTGCATCAGGCCGAGGATATGCATGCGGCCCTCGCGCGCCTGCGACAACGCCACCGCCATGATTTCCTTGGTGATGCCCTGGATCTTGATGTCCATCTGCAGCGCCGTGACCCCGCGATCGGTGCCGGCCACCTTGAAGTCCATGTCGCCCAGGTGATCTTCGTCACCCAGGATGTCGGTCAGCACCGCGAAGCGGTTGCCTTCCTTGATGAGGCCCATCGCGATGCCGGCGACGTGCGCCTTGGTGGGCACGCCGGCGTCCATCAGCGCGAGGCTGGCGCCGCACACCGACGCCATCGACGACGAGCCGTTGGATTCGGTGATTTCCGAGACCACGCGCATCGAGTACGAAAACTCTTCACCGCTCGGCAGCACGGCAACGACCGCGCGCTTGGCGAGCCGGCCGTGGCCGATTTCGCGGCGCTTGGGGCTGCCCACGCGGCCGGTTTCACCGGTGGCGTACGGCGGGAAGTTGTAATGGAACATGAAGCGGTCGCGGAACTCGCCCATCAGCGCGTCGATGATCTGCTCGTCGCGGGCGGTACCCAGCGTGCTGACGACCAGCGCCTGCGTCTCGCCACGGGTGAAGAGCGCCGAGCCGTGCGTACGCGGCAGCACGCCGGTACGGATGGAGATCGGGCGCACGGTGCGCGTGTCGCGCCCGTCGATGCGCGGTTCGCCGGCCAGGATCTGGTGCCGGACGATCTTCGACTCGAGTTCGAACATGAAATTGCCGACGGCGCGCGCGTAGTCGGGCGATGCATCGGCCGGCACGCATTCCGCGATGGCCTTCTTGGAGATTTCCTTCAGGCGCTGCTGGCGGGCCTGCTTCTGGCGCAGCTGATACGCCTCGCGCAGGTCGGCTTCGATGGCCGCGGTGACCTTGGCCATCATGGCCTCGTCCTTGGCCGGGGCCACCCAGTCCCACAATGGCTTGCCACCCTCTTCCACCAGTGCGTGAATGAGTTCGATGACGGCCTGCTGCTGCTGGTGACCGAACACCACCGAGCCCAGCATCACTTCTTCCGGCAGCTCGTGCGCTTCCGATTCAACCATCAACACGGCGGCTTCCGTGCCCGCAACGACGAGATCGAGGGTCGACGTGACGAGCTCCGTCTTGGACGGATTGAGGATGTACTGGCCGTCGATGTAGCCCACGCGCGCGGCGCCGATCGGGCCTGCGAACGGAATGCCTGACAGCGACACGGCGGCCGATGCGCCGATCATGGCCACGATGTCCGGATCGATTTCCGGATCCACCGACATCACGGTCGCGACGATCTGCACTTCGTTGTAGAACGCATCGGGAAAGAGCGGCCGCAGCGGCCGGTCGATCAGGCGGCACGTCAGGATTTCCTTTTCCGAGGGGCGGCCTTCGCGCTTGAAAAAGCCGCCGGGAATCTTGCCGGCGGCGTAGGTCTTTTCCTGGTAGTCGACGGTCAGCGGGAAGAAGTCCTGGCCCGGCTTGGCCGACTTGGCGGCGACGCACGTGACGAGCACGACGGAGTCGCCGAGGCTGGCCAGCACCGCGCCGCCAGCTTGCCGGGCGATCTCGCCCGTTTCAAGCGTCAGCGTATGGCGGCCGTAGGGAATCGATTTCTTGATGTGGTTGAACATGGTGGCGGATCCCAGTAGCGACAATGGCCGGCGGCGTGAAGCTCGCCCGGCCATTGCGGGGTTTCAATCGGAGGCAGGCAGCGGCGGCATTCGATCCGACGCCGGCCCGGATTATTTGCGCAGGCCCAGCTTGTCGATCAGCGCGCGATAGCCGTCGGCATTGCGCGACTTCAGATAGTCGAGCAACTTCCGGCGGCGCGACACCATGCGCAGCAGACCGCGGCGCGAATGGTGATCCTTGACGTTCGTCTTGAAATGGTCGGTGAGACCATTGATGCGTGCGGTGAGCAGCGCGACCTGGACTTCCGGTGAGCCGGTGTCGCCCTTCACGCGCTGATTGTCGGCGATCACCTTCGCCTTGTCCTGAACCGTTACAGCCATCTCAAATATCCCTTTTCTCTCGCGCGTCGTTTCGCGTAGGTACGTTTCTGTTGCACATTGGCAAAGAGGGTAATTATAAGCTGAAAAACGCTTAGATTTCAAGCGGCTTGGATGACTCCGGGTTCGCTGGCAGGGATCACCCGGCGCGGCTGCGCCCGCCCCGCGACGACGTCGGCAATCCCCAGCAATTCCGGGCCGCAGAACACGGCGCAGGGGCCGTCAGGGAGCTGCGCCCCGTCCACGGTGCGACCCTGCCGGAAGGCGGCGCCGGCCGCCGCGTCCACGGGCAGCCGCGCCAGGCTTTTCACCAGCGCCGCCACGGGCAGCAGTGCCGCTTCGCGCGCAGGCGGGTCCAGCGCCTCGAAGTCGGCCAGCGCGATGGCGTCGCCCAGCGCAAAGCCGCCGGTCGCCGTGCGTCGCAGGCCCGCGAGGTGCGCGCCGCTGCCCAGGGCGCGCCCCAGGTCCTCGGCCAGCACCCGTACGTAGGTCCCTTTGCTGCATTCGATGTCCACCACCGCGTCGGGTGGCGCCCAGGACACCAGTCGCATGGCGGTAACCGTGATCGCGCGGGGCGGTCGCGGCACGTCGACACCGGCCCTCGCGTACTCGTAATGCGCCTTGCCCTCGAACTTCAACGCCGAATAGGCGGGCGGAATCTGGCGTTGCGGCCCCTCGAACCCACGCATGGCCGACACCAGCGCATCGTTGGCGAAGGTGGTCGGAAAGGTTGCAGTGACCGCCCCTTCTGCATCGCCGGTCGTGGTGGTCGCACCGAAACGAATGGTGGCGGTATAGCGTTTGCCCGCCTCGAGCAGCGACTGCGCGAACTTGGTGGCCTCGCCGAAGCAAAGCGGCAGCAGGCCCGATGCCAGCGGATCGAGGGTGCCGGTGTGGCCTGCCTTCTGCGCCGAAAGCGCACGCTTCGCGCGCTGCAACGCCGCGTTCGACGAGAGTCCTACAGGCTTGTCGAGCAGCAGGATGCCGTCGACGCGACGGCGCGGTATGCGGACCTGGTTCATTGCGACGGCGAATTCAGCCGTCGGCGAGTTTCTTGTCCGCCGCCACTGCGTCATCGATCAACTGCGACAGGCGCATGCCGGCCTCGATCGAATCGTCATAGGCAAAATGGAGCTGCGGCACCGTGTAGAGATCGAGTCGGCCTGCCAGCGCGCTGCGCAGGAAACCACCGACGCGCGTCAATGCCTCCAGCGTGGCCGGCGCATGGTCGCGCCCCGCAAGGTGCGTGAAGTGCACGGTGGCGTGCGACAGGTCCTGCGTGACGTCGACGTGGGTGACCGTCACCTCGCCCACGCGCGGGTCCTTGACCTCGTTGCGCAGCAGGTCGGCCAGTTCCTTCTGGATCTGGTCCCCGACCCGGTGCGCCCGCTGGTTGTTCTTCTTCATCGGCGGCCTCCTTACAACGTGCGGGATACCTCGACCACTTCGAACACTTCGAGCTGGTCGTTGACCTGCACATCATTGAAGTTCTTGATCGACAGGCCGCACTCGAACCCCGCCTTCACCTCACGGACGTCGTCCTTGAAGCGCTTCAGCGAATCGAGCTCGCCCTCGTGGATCATCTCGCCGTCGCGCATCAGGCGGATACGCGAGCCGCGCCGCACCAGGCCTTCGAGCACATAGCAGCCCGCTACCGTGCCTACCTTCGAGATGCGATAGACCTCGCGGATTTCCACGACACCGAGCTTGCTTTCCTTCTGCTCGGGCGTAAGCATGCCGGACAGCGCTGCCTTGACCTCGTCGACCGCGTCGTAAATGATGGTGTAGTAGCGAATCTGCACGCCACTCGATTCCGCCAGCTTGCGTGCCTGCACATCGGCGCGCGTGTTGAAGCCGATCACGACCGCCTTGGACGCCAGCGCGAGGTTGATGTCGGACTCGGTGATGCCGCCTACCGCCGCGTGCACGATGTTGACCTTCACCTCGTCGGTGGACAGCTTGGTCAACGCCTGCGACAGGCCTTCGTATGAACCCTGCACGTCGGCCTTCACGATCAGCGTCAGCGTCTTGACGGCATTCTCGCCGACTTCGCCGAACATGTTCTCGAGCTTGGTCGCGTGCTGCTTGGCCAGCTTGACGTCGCGGAACTTGCCCTGCCGGAACAGCGCGATTTCACGCGCCTTGCGCTCGTCGCCCAGCACCATAACGTCTTCGCCTGCGAGCGGCACGTCGGACAGGCCCTGGATTTCGACCGGAATAGCGGGGCCGGCTTCGGCCACCGGCTTGCCGTTTTCGTCCGTCATTGCCCGCACGCGGCCGAACACGGCGCCCGCCAGCACAATGTCGCCGCGTTTCAACGTGCCCGACTGCACGAGCACCGTGGCCACCGGACCGCGGCCCTTGTCGAGTCGCGCTTCGATCACGATGCCGCGTGCCGGCGCATCCTTGGCCGCGCGCAACTCGAGCACTTCGGCCTGCAGCAGCAAGCCGTCCAGCAAGCGGTCGATGCCGTCGCCCGTCTTGGCCGAAACCGGGATGAACTGCACGTCGCCACCGTATTCTTCCGGCAGCACGTTTTCCGCCACCAGTTCCTGCTTGACCCGATCGATGTTGGCATCGGGCTTGTCCATCTTGTTGATGGCCACCACCAGCGGCACGTTGGCCGCCTTGGCGTGCGCAATCGCCTCCTTGGTCTGCGGCATCACGCCGTCGTCGGCCGCCACGACCAGCACCACCATGTCGGTGACTTTGGCGCCGCGCGCGCGCATCGCGGTGAAGGCCTCGTGGCCCGGGGTGTCGAGGAACGTGATGACCCCCTTGGCCGTTTCGACGTGATACGCGCCGATGTGCTGCGTAATGCCGCCGGCTTCGCCACTTGCCACACGGGTGCGGCGAATGGTGTCGAGCAGCGAGGTCTTGCCGTGATCGACGTGACCCATGACGGTGACGACCGGAGGCCGCGGCAGCAACTCGGCCGCCGGTGCGCCGTGCGCTTCGGCCAGCAACGAATCGGGATCGTCGAGCTTGGCCGCCATTGCCTTGTGGCCCATTTCCTCCACGATGATCATCGCGGTTTCCTGGTCCAGCATCTGGTTGATCGTGACCATCGTGCCCATCTTCATCATGGCCTTGATGACCTCGGTGGCCTTGATGGACATCTTGTGCGCGAGTTCAGCCACGGTGATCGTCTCGGGCACCGACACGTCCCGGATCACCGGACCGGTAGCACCCACGCCGGCATCGCCGCCGTCGTCGTCGCGATGGCGACCGCCGACCTTGGGTCCACGCCAGCCCGGCGCCGCGGCGCCGCCGGAGTCGCCACGCAGCTTCAGCGCGCGCCGGCGCGCGGCTTCTTCCTGGAATACCTGTCCGGGCGCCTTCTTGGTGGCGCGGTCCCGCTTCTCGCCCGGCTTGGCCGCGGGACGATGCAACGTGCCTTCGGTGGCAACCTTGGCACCGGCAGCCGGCGCCTTGGCAACGGCCACCTTGGCGGCCTCCTCCGCGGCGAGCTTGGCCGCGGCTTCCTCGGCGTCACGCTCCTTCTTCGACTTGCGAGCCGACTCCAGCACCTGTCGCTCGCGCAGCTCGTCCGTCTGCCGCTTCTGCAACGCCTGGCCCTTGCGCGCTTCCTCCTCGCGCAAGGCGATCTCCTTGGCCGACAAGAGCGACGTCGGCGCGGCCGGCTTGACCGGTGCCGCGGTGGGGGCGGCAACGACCGGCGGCGCTTCGGCCACGGGCTCCGCTGTCACCACCGGAGTCTCGACGACCGGCGGCAATTCGGCCACGACCTCGACCGGCGCCTCGATAATTTCCTCCACCGGGGCTTCGACGGGGGCATCGGCCGGGGTTGAGGACACTTCATCGTCCCGCCTTACCAGCACGCGCTTCTTGCGCACTTCGACCTGGATGGTGCGGGCCTTCCCCGTGGAATCGGCGGCCTTGATCTCGGTGGTCTGCTTGCGCGTCAGCGTGATGCGCTTCTTGGGCTCCGCTGCGGCGCCATGCTGCTTGCGCAGGTAGTCGAGCAGGCGTGTCTTGTCCTGCTCGGTGAGCTTGTCGCCCTCGATCTTGCCGTCGACGCCAGCCGCGGTGAGCTGCTCCAGCAACGCGCCGGTGGGCATCTTGAGTTCAGATGCGAATTGTTCGATGGTGGTTTGCGCCATGCCGATCTCCTGCGCGTTTAGTTCGCGCCTTGCTTCATCGCGCCGCTGGTGGCGGCGACTTCGGTTACGGCTTCGGCCTCGAACCAGTGCGCGCGGGCCTTCATGATCAGGTCCTGCGCGCGTTCGGCTTCGATACCGGTCAATTCGGTCAGCTCGTCGCCTGCCAGGTCCGCCAGCGCATCACGCGTGGTGATGCCGTTGGCGGCCAGCTTGCTGGCGATTTCCGTGTCCATGCCTTCGAGGTTGAGCATCGCTTCCTCGACGTTTTCCACCGATTCCTCGCGGACGATGGCTTCGGTCAGCAATGCATTTCGCGCCCGGCTGCGCAATTCGTTGACTGTGTCCTCGTCGAAGGACTCGATCTCCATCATCTCGGTGATGGGGACGTAGGCGACTTCTTCCAGCGACGTGAAGCCTTCGCCGATCAGGATGTCGGCCACTTCCTCGTCGACGTCGAGCTTGGCGATGAAGAGGCTGCGCAGGCGCCCGGTTTCGCTCTCGGACTTCTGTTGCGATTCTTCCACGCTCATCAGGTTCAATTGCCAGCCGGTGAGTTCGGAGGCGAGACGCACGTTTTGTCCGCTGCGACCGATGGCGATGGCGAGATTTTCCTCGTCGACCACCACGTCCATCGCGTGCTTTTCCTCGTCGACCAGGATGCTCTGCACTTCGGCCGGGGCCAGCGCGTTGATCACGAATTTGGCCGGATCCTCGGAGAACAGGATGATGTCGACACGTTCGCCGGCCAGCTCGTTGGTGACCGCGGTGACGCGCGAACCGCGCATGCCGATGCAGGTACCCTGCGGGTCGAGGCGCGGATCGTTGGACTTGACCGCGATCTTGGCGCGGATGCCGGGATCGCGGGCTGCCGCCTTGATCTCGATCAGGCCTTCCTCGATTTCCGGCACTTCGAGTTCGAACAGGCGCATCAGGAATTCGGGGGCGATGCGCGACAGGATCAGTTGCGGACCCTTGGCCGTGCGATCGATCTTCATCACGTAGGCGCGCATGCGATCGCCCACGCGCAGCATTTCCTTCTGGATCAGCTGGTCGCGCGGGATCACGCCTTCGATGCGTCCCGACTCGACAATGACGTTGCCGCGCTCGATCCGCTTGACGGTGCCCGTGAGCAGGTTGTCTTCACGCTCGAGGAAGTCATTGAGGATCTGCTCGCGTTCGGCGTCGCGGATTTTCTGCAGGATCACCTGCTTCGCGGCTTGTGCGCCGATGCGGCCGAACTCGACAGGCTCGAGCGGTTCCTCCACCACGTCGCCCAGCTTCAGTTCGGGGTCGCGTTCGGCGGCGTCGGTGATGGCCAGTTGGTGGGCAGGCTCCTCGTGCTCTTCGTCGGGCACCACCGTCCAGCGGCGGAAGGCGTCGTAATCGCCGGTTTCGCGGTCGATGGACACGCGCGCGTCGATTTCCGCCGTCGGGAAACGTTTTTTCGTGGCCGAGGCCAGCGCCGATTCCAGCGCGACGAAAACGATCTCCTTGGGCACGTTTTTTTCACGCGCCAGGGCGTCCACCAGCAGCAGCAGTTCGCGGTTCATTTGGTCTTTCTCCACTCGATCTTCGGTACCAGTCGTGCGCGTGCGATCGTCGTGATCGGAATGACGCGGACGCCCTGTGGACCTTCCAGCAGCACGTTGTCGCCGTCGACTCCGCGCACAATGCCTTTGAGCTTTCGCGTGCCATCGGTGAGGTCGTGCAGGTTGATCTGCGCTTCCTCGCCGGCAAAACGGGCGAAATCGGCCAGCTTGGTCAGCGGCCGGTCCACCCCGGGCGACGAGACCTCGAGCCGCCCGTATTCAACATTCTCGACCGTGAACAGATGCGTGAGGTGGTCGCTGACTCGCGCACAGTCGTCGACGACGATGCCGCCTGGCTTGTCGATGTAGACCCGGACGAGCGGGCCTTTGCCCGCGATTTCCCAGGCCACGAGCTCGACGCCCAGCGCCGGGACCGTCTGTTCCAGGAGTTCGCCCAGCTGTTTACCCATCGGCACGCCGCCGTTGCTCCGTAATGGTCGATTGGTCCATGGCCGTGGCAAAACCCGGCCGCACAAATGAAAAATGGGCTGCACCAGCCCATTTTTTTGCTTTTTCTCACCTGCGCCTGCTTTTTTCCAATGCTTGCAGTCCGCGATTATAGCAGTAAACATGCTGTTTTCCCAGTGCCTGTCCGCATTGTCCCTTGGGGACGCTACACTTGCCCCCGTTGCCCATCCGGCCCTCACCACCTCCTGAAAAGCCCATGCCCGAACCCATGCTGATCGCCGTCCACGGCGACATCCAATGCCTGCTGCTCCCGGGGCTCGCCAACCGGCACGGCCTCATCACCGGCGCGACCGGCACGGGCAAGACCGTGACGCTGCAGGTCATCGCCGAGCGCCTGTCCGCGATGGGTGTGCCCACCTTCATGGCCGACGTCAAAGGCGACCTTGCCGGGTTGTCCCGACCGGGCAAGACCTCGCCCAAGTTCGAGGAACGCATCCAGATGCTGGGCGTCGAGGCCCCTGCCTTTGCCGGCTGCCCGGTCACTTTCTGGGACCTCTACGGCGAGCAGGGACATCCGGTGCGCGCCACCGTCTCGGACCTGGGGCCACTCCTGCTCTCGCGCATCCTCAATCTCAACGATACCCAGGAAGGCGTGCTCACGCTCGCCTTCAAGATCGCCGATGACGGCGGCCTGCTGTTGCTCGATTTGAAGGACCTGCGTGCGCTGCTCCAGCACATCGGCGACAACGCGCGCGACTACCAGACCAACTATGGCAACGTATCCGCCGCGTCGATCGGCGCCATCCAGCGCGGCCTCCTCACCCTCGAGCAGCAGGGCGCGGACCGGCTGCTGGGCGAGCCGATGCTCAACGTCGACGATCTGCTGCAGACCGTCGACGGCAAAGGTGTGATCAATATCCTGGCGGCGGACAGGCTGATGCAATCGCCCAAGGTGTACTCGACGCTGCTGCTGTGGCTGCTGTCGGAACTCTACGAGCGCCTGCCGGAAGTGGGCGACCCCGAGAAGCCCAAGCTGGTGTTCTTCTTCGACGAAGCGCACCTCCTCTTCAGCGAAGCGCCGAAGTCGCTGCTCGAAAAAATTGAGCAGATCGTGCGACTGATCCGATCGAAGGGCGTAGGCGTGTTCTTCGTCACGCAGAATCCGCTCGACGTCCCCGACACGGTGCTGGGTCAACTCGGCAATCGCGTGCAGCACGCGCTGCGCGCGTTCACGCCGCGCGACCAGAAGGCCGTGAAATCCGCGGCCGAGACGATGCGCGCGAACCCCAAGTTCAAGACCGAAGACGCGATCACGGAGCTGGGCGTGGGCGAGGCCCTCGTATCCTTCCTCGACGTCAAGGGACGCCCGCAGATCACGGAGCGCGTATTCATCCTGCCGCCGGCCAGTCGCATCGGCCCGTTGACACCGGAGGAGCGCAAGGCAGTGATCGCCAATTCGCCGGTTGCCGGTGTATACGACAAGACGATAGACCGCGATTCGGCCTACGAAAAACTGAGCGCCCGCGTGGCGGCGGCGGGTGACACGGCCGCCGCAGGTGGCACGACTACGCCGGCCGGTACCCCGGCCGCGTCCGGCGGCGGCTTGATGGGCGGCCTCTCCGACATCCTCTTCGGTTCCACCGGGCCCCGCGGCGGCAAGCACGACGGCATGATCGACCTCGCCGCCAAGAGCGCCGCGCGGTCGGTGGGGTCGTCGATCGCGCGCGAGCTCACACGCGGGATCCTGGGCTCGCTGCTGGGCGGCAAGAAGCGCTGACCTCCGATGCCGACGATTTCATGCGTCAACGCCGACTGCAACCGAACCCGCTGCCGCGAGGTCCAACCGCATTCCCATGCACGGAGGCAAGGCCATGCATCCGACACCAGCGGACACTGAAACCAGTCCCGCGGTCACGCGCCGCAGGGCGTTGCTCGCGGTAATGGCGCTGGGTGGCGCGGGCCTGATGGCCACCAGCCGCCCCGCACTGGCCGCCGATGCGGCCCGCATCGCCACGCCCGCCAATTCGCTCGGCCCCTTCTATCCGGCACAGAAACCGGACGACACCGACGCTGACCTGACCATCGTCGCCGGGCACAAGCAGCACGCCGCCGGAACGATCCTTTACACGTCGGGACGTGTGCTCAGCCTGGAGGGGCGCCCGCTGCCCGGCGCCACCATCGAGATCTGGCAGGCCAACGCATTCGGGCGCTATCACCACCCCGGCGACTCCGATGCCTCGGGACCGCTCGATCCCGATTTTCAGGCTTTCGGCCGCCTCGTCACTGATGCGCAAGGCCGCTACCGGATCAAGACGATCAAGCCGCCGCCGTACTCCGGTCGCACGGCGCACCTGCATTTCAATGTAGCCAGCGGGCGAACCCGGCTCACGACGCAGATGTTCTTCGAGGGCGAGGCGGGCAACGAGCGCGACTTCCTGTATCGCACTCTCAGCGCGGATGATCGCCGCGCATCCACCGGGCAATTCGGCAACCGCGCGATCGGCATGGAAGCCGATGCGGTAGTCACGACATGGGACATCGTGCTGCGGACTTGAGCGACGCCAACCCGGTAACTACTTGCGGACGCGTGCGTCCCGCGCATCGGCTTGCCGATTATTCGGGTGGATTTTCGCGAGTCGTTGGCTTAGTCTTGCGCATTGCGGCGGCTGCCCCTGCCCGCCCAACCTTTGATCGACCGCCTGTCATGACGCGATGGTTCATCCCGGCCGTGTTGTCTACCCTGCTTGCGCTGGCGAGCGCTGCAGCTACAGCCCAGGGCTTCAAGTTTTCCAATCCCGAGCCGCCGGCGCCCGCTGACGCCGCGCGCGACGACCGCATTGCGTACGACCTCTCGACGCCTTGCAAGGCCGAGATCAAGGGCAAGAAGATCATGGTCATCATCGGCGAGCAGCGCAGCGACGGGTACATTTATGCCCAGCAGCAGAATTTCGGCCCCCTCTTCCAGGCCATCAACGTGCGGCTGCGCGCCGTGGGCCTGCGCACCTACACGCCGGAAGAAATCCGCGCCCAGATTGCGCAAGCCGAGATCGACGCCTATTTCAAGAACAACCCCGACCTTGCACTGTCGGCCGCCAAGCGGCTCGGCGCCAGCTTCGTGCTGCGCGGCCTTATTTCGTCGCAGGCCAGCACGAATCCGATCATCCCCGTCAACCAGGTCGCCGTCAGCATGAATTTCACGCTATCCGCCAGCAATGGGCGCATCGTCTCCGACGTCGGCGCCAACGGCGCATCGTTTGCAGGCGCGGATATTGCTCAAATGGCGCTGACGCTCGTCAACGAACAGGCCACGGAAGTGGTTGCACGACTGTACGGCGATTATTGCCGTAACGCAGTACCGAATGCACCGCCGGCCAAGGCAAAAAAGTAACGCCCGGCGTCTGGTCATCTCATCTCTGTCGGAGACACGCAATGCGCACGTTCCATCACGTAGCCCTCCTTTCCCCGGCGCTTGCCGTGGCATTGGTCGTCACCACTTCCGCGGCGATCGCGCAGCCCAAATTCGAAAGTGCCTCGCCGACGGCCGGGGGCAAGACCTCGCAGCAGGCCAACCAGACGGCAGACAAGACTGTCTACCAGGCCGTCGACTACGCCAACAAGAACAAGCGCGGACCCGCACTCGTGGTCATTCCCGGCGAGATCAAGAGCAGCAACGCCACGTTCCTGCAAAAATTCACCGCGAACAACATCGCGGATTTTGGCGAACTTGAATTGTCGAACGCCAACTTCCAGGTCCTCGAACGATCCAACCTCGGCCCGGTGCTCAACGAATTCACGCTGGCCTATAACCTGGGTGACCCGCAGGCGGCGCGCAAGTACCTCGCCATGGGCAAGTTGAAGACCACCAAGTACGTCGTCAAGTTCGACATCCTCAAGACCGAGCAAGTGGCATCCTCACAGGAAAGCTTCGACGGCAAGACCCTCGGCCAGATGGCCGGCCTCATCGGCATCTTCAGCGGCTCGCGTGGCGGCGCCGCGGCCGGCACCGCGGGCGGCGTGGCGCTGGGCTCCGTGCACAGCGGCGAGGCCACCAGCGTGTGGGTGATCGGCATGCGCTACAAGATCATCAATGCCGAGACCACCGAGCAGCTGGCGCAGGGCTACACCGAGGAAAAGATGGAGGTCGGTGCCACGTCCAGCGGCGCGCTGGGTGCCAACAGTTCGCAGCAGGGCGGCGCCGGACTCGATACGATGGTGCAGCGCCTGATCCAGAAATCGGTGTGGGAAATCGACAGCAAGTACAAGTGAACCGTGCTTGAATTGATCCGCGGCGCCGGGGACGTTGCCCGGCGTCGTTGTTTTCGGTAGCGCAGTTCGTTGCAGGAGTGGTCGCCATGGTGGAATTCACGAAGCTCGGCAAGTACGAAATCCGCAAGGAACTGGGACGCGGCGCAATGGGCGTCGTGTACGAGGCCTTCGATCCGTTGATCGAACGGGTTGTCGCACTGAAGACCATCCGGCCGGACCAGCTATCCGGCATCAATGCGCACGAATTCCTGGCGCGGTTTCGCCGCGAGGCACAGGCCGCAGGCCGGCTCACCCATCCCAACATCGTCGCAATCTACGATTTCGGCGAGGACGCGGGCGTCTGGTACATCGCCATGGAGCTCGTCAAGGGCCGCGAGCTGAAGGAATACTTCGACGCCAACGAACGCTTCACCACCGTGGATACGGTGCGCATCCTCGCGCAAGTCCTCACGGCGCTTGGCTACTCGCACAAGATGGGCGTGGTCCATCGCGACATCAAGCCGTCCAATATTTTCATCGTCAGCGACGGCACCGCCAAAGTCGCCGATTTTGGCATCGCGCACGTCGAGTCGTCCGAACTCACGCAGGCCGGGACGGTGCTCGGCACGCCGGCCTACATGTCGCCGGAACAGATCCTGGGGCTGCCCGTCGATGGCCGTTCCGATCTCTTTTCCGTCGGCGTGATCCTCTACCAGTTCCTGACCGGTGAACGTCCCTTCAGCGGCAACGCGACGATCACGATGCGCAAGGTGCTCGAAGAAGACCCATTGCCGCCGTCGCGATTCAATGTGCAGGTTCCTGGCGCAATGGACGCCGTGGTTCGTCGCGCGCTCGCCAAGAAGGCCGACGAGCGCTTTCAGTCGGCGGAGGAATTTGCATCCGCGCTGGCCAACGCGGCGGATGCCGAGCGCGAACATTCGGGCGAGACCACATTGATGCCGCCGCCGGCCAATGCGGCGCGCGCAGCGAGCGGCACATCCAGCGTGGCCAGTACCGTCGGCATGTCCAACGCCGGCAAGCCGGTCGGTGTGGCGGCGACCGGAAATGGTGCCCCCTCACACGCTGCGCGTTACGCGATCATTGGCGCAGTCGTCGCCGTCGTCGCCGTGGCGGCGCTCTGGTTCGGAATGCGGGGGCGCGACGACGCGCCTGTCCCGCCGCAACTTGCCACCAGCGTGCCCGCTGTCGGCGGCACACCGCCACCGGTGTCGCCCGGCAACACGGTCGCGGCCATGCCGGGGGCACCGGGGAATGGGGCGGCGCCAACGGCACCCGTCGCGGCACCGCCCGCGAGCACGCCCGCCGGCTCGATCATCATCTCTGCCGTCGGTCTCGTCGACCCCAGCCAACCGCGTTACCAGGCCGATAATGCGTTGATGCAGGCCGACCTGCGTGCCGATTCGCGAGGGCAGTTGGTCGAAAAGGCGGTGGGCATGCTTGTCGAGAGCGGTTCGGTCGGCAAGAACTACGCAGTGCTGCGTGACCAGATCCTGTCGAAGAGCGGCGATTTCGTCACCACGGTTGTACGCGAGAGCGCGCCACAGACAGGCAAGGACGGGCTGGTGTCGCTGACGACGGAGGCCGTGGTCAACGTCAAGGCCGTGCAGAAATCGCTGAACGAAATGTCACGCAACGAACGCGTCGAATTGATCCGCGCCAGCGGCGATCCACGCGTGGCCGTGCGCATCGCCACGCGCGATGCCGACAAGCCGGAGGCGACTGCACAGCCGTCGCCCGCCGCGGAAAACATACTCAAGGAGCGCATTAAGTCGTTTGGCTTTCGCGTGTGGTCCGAGGACACCATGCGCAAGGACGATCCCAAGGCCGGACCGGATTTCATCATCGACGGCGAGGCGAAGATCAAGCGGCTGTCGATGAAGCTGGCGGCGTCCGGCGTCGTGGTCACCAAATACGCGCTCAATGGTTGGACGATCAAGGTCACCGATCGCGCGACCGGCGAGGAGATCTATTTCAATACCAAGTTGCCCGCTGGCGACGGCAGCTGGGCCAGCGAGGAACAGGCGCTGTCGGGGATCGGCACCAGGATCGCCAATGAATTCTCGCGCGACTTCTTCCTGCAGCACGTGATCAACGGGGGACGCAAGGTGATGCTGAAAGTCGACGGGCTGCCACCCACGGTGACCGACGCAGTACTGCGCCGCGAACTGGTGGCGATGCCCTCCGTGCTGAACATCGCGCCGTCCACGCAGCCCCACGCCTTCGACCTGCAGCTCGCCGGCAGTGGTCCCGCGCCGGACCTCCTGGCACTCGGCATCCTGAAGCCCCTCAATGCCAAGCTCGGGCAGAACTGTTTCTCGATGGGGGCGACCAGCGGCGACACGGTGACAGTGGTGTTCGATGCGAAGTGCGACGACCCGGCGGTGCTGGCCAGGCTCGAGACCAACCCACCCGCCGCGCTTTATGGCGCCCCGCCGGCGCGGCAAAAGGATGTCATCAAGAATCCTGAGACGTTGAAGAAGCTGATGGTCTAGGCGATGGCGAACGGGCGGATGCCAAACGCAAACGCAACACCGGTCCGATCACGATGAATGTCCCGATGCCGGCCGTATTCATCGGTCACGGCAGTCCGATGAACGCGCTGGAAAGCAATCGCCATACGCTCGCGTGGCAGGCCTTCGGCCGCGCGCAGCCAAAGCCGCGCGCGGTGCTGGCCATTTCGGCGCACTGGTATGTGCCGGGCGTTGCCGTCACCGCGATGGCGAAGCCGCCGACCATTCACGATTTCGGCGGCTTCCCCCCGGCGCTGCATGCGTTCGGCTATCCAGCGCCCGGCGATCCTGCGTTGGCACAACGCGTGCGAACGCTGCTGTCGCCGCTCGACGTGCGGCTCGATGAAAAGTGGGGGCTTGATCACGGCACGTGGTCGGTGCTGGCACATGTGTATCCGGATGCCGGCGTGCCGGTCGTGCAACTGGCCATCGACCGCACGCAGCCGCCGCAGTTTCACTACGAAATGGGCCGGCGCCTGGCACCGCTGCGGGACGAAGGCATCCTGATCGCCGGCTTCGGCAACATCGTGCACAACCTGGGCCTCATCCAGTGGGGCGGCAACGGTGCGCCGACGCCGTGGGCCGATCAATTCAACGATGCGGTGCGCGCGGATGTGCAGCGTGGCGAACATGCCGCGCTGATCGACTACGGCGCGATGGGCGAACCCGCGCGGCTATCGGTGCCTACGCCGGAGCATTACCTGCCCGCGCTCTACATCGCGGGTGCGCAACGCCCGGGTGACACGGTTGGGATCATCACCGACGGCATTGAAATGGGCTCGATCAGCATGCTGTCGTGGGTCGCGTCCGCTGCAGCGTGAGTGCTGCCGCAATGTAAACGTGAATCGGCGCCGACGGCTCCACATTTTTCCGAGCTGCGAAAACAAAACGCCCCGCTCGAATGAGCGGGGCGTTGTGCTTTAAGGGTGCCTGACGATGACCTACTTTCGCACGGGAACTCCGTACTATCATCGGCGTACTGCCGTTTCACGGTCCTGTTCGGGATGGGAAGGGGTGGGTCCGGCGGGCTATGGTCGTCAGGCATTGAGGGGAGAGAGCGCGGTGTGCTTGGTTGCTTGCACTCGCGGTTCAACTGGAGTCGAGGCGCACCACGATCCTGGGTGTCGCGTCGGTTCCGTCAATGCGCTTGTGGGGCGCAGGCGGGAGGTAAGGGGTGCAATAGTTTGAAATGGGTGGTTGTACCTCAACGGCGCTGGCGAGTGGCAACGATTGCTCGTTGTTGTCGCGCAAGGCACACGATTATGAGGTCAAGCCGCACGGGTTATTAGTATCGGTTAGCTTAACGCATTACTGCGCTTCCACACCCGACCTATCAACGTGGTGGTCTGCCACGGCCCTTCAGGGGAGTCAAGCTCCCGGGAGATCTCATCTTCAGGCATGTTTCCCGCTTAGATGCTTTCAGCGGTTATCACTTCCGTACATAGCTACCCAGCGATGCCTCTGGCGAGACAACTGGTACACCAGCGGTACGTCCACTCCGGTCCTCTCGTACTAGGAGCAGCCCCCGTCAAATCTCCAACGCCCACGGCAGATAGGGACCAAACTGTCTCACGACGTTTTGAACCCAGCTCACGTACCACTTTAAATGGCGAACAGCCATACCCTTGGGACCGGCTACAGCCCCAGGATGTGATGAGCCGACATCGAGGTGCCAAACACCGCCGTCGATATGAACTCTTGGGCGGTATCAGCCTGTTATCCCCGGCGTACCTTTTGTCCGTTGAGCGATGGCCCTTCCATACAGAACCACCGGATCACTAGGTCCTACTTTCGTACCTGCTCGACTTGTCAGTCTCGCAGTCAAGCTCGCTTGTGCCCTTGCACGTCCAGCGCGATGTCCGACCGCGCTAAGCGAACCTTCGAGCTCCTCCGTTACTCTTTGGGAGGAGACCGCCCCAGTCAAACTGCCTACCATGCACGGTCCCCGATCCCGATAAGGGATCCAGGTTAGAACCGCAATGACGTCAGGCTGGTATTTCAACGTTGGCTCCACAAGAGCTAGCGCCCCTGCTTCAAAGCCTCCCAGCTATCCTACACAAACCTCATCACAGTCCAATGCAAAGCTACAGTAAAGGTGCACGGGGTCTTTCCGTCTTGCCGCGGGGAGATTGCATCTTCACAAACACTTCAACTTCGCTGAGTCTCGGGTGGAGACAGCGTGGCCATCGTTACGCCATTCGTGCAGGTCGGAACTTACCCGACAAGGAATTTCGCTACCTTAGGACCGTTATAGTTACGGCCGCCGTTTACCGGGGCTTCAATCAAGAGCTTGCACCCCATCATTTAACCTTCCGGCACCGGGCAGGCGTCACACCCTATACGTCCACTTTCGTGTTAGCAGAGTGCTGTGTTTTTGTTAAACAGTCGCAGCCACCGATTCTTTGCAACCCTCCTGGGCTCCCGCTGTACGCGTTCACCTACCGAGGGCACACCTTATCCCGAAGTTACGGTGTCAATTTGCCGAGTTCCTTCACCCGAGTTCTCTCAAGCGCCTGAGCATATTCAGCTCGCCCACCTGTGTCGGTTTGCGGTACGGTCCATCTGTAACTGAAGCTTAGAGGCTTTTCCTGGAAGCATGGTATCGCTCACTTCAAGCTGGCAAGCCAGCTCTCGTCGTCACGCCTCAACTAAGCCCACCGGATTTGCCTGGCAGGCACGTCTACACGCTTAAACCGGGACGTCCAACACCCGGCTGAGGTAACCTTCTCCGTCCCCCCATCGCATTACAGATCGGTGCTGGAATATTAACCAGCTTCCCATCGACTACGGCTCTCGCCCTCATCTTAGGGGCCGACTCACCCTGCGCCGATGAACGTGGCGCAGGAAACCTTGGGCTTTCGGCGAGGGGGCCTTTCACCCCCTTTATCGCTACTCATGTCAGCATTCGCACTTCCGATACCTCCAGCAACCCTTACGAGTCACCTTCACAGGCCTACGGAACGCTCTCCTACCATCAACAGGCTCCATTAAAGACACGTCACCTCTGCGCTACGATCAACGTAGCGCAGGACGACTCGACTTTGGGGGGCGCCTTGCCGCAGCAAGCTGCGTCAAAGCTTTCTCCATTAACGAGCACGTGCCCTTAATGGAGCCTGATGATCCGCGATTTCGGTGCCTAGCTTGAGCCCCGTTACATCTTCCGCGCAGGACGACTCGACCAGTGAGCTATTACGCTTTCTTTAAATGATGGCTGCTTCTAAGCCAACATCCTGGCTGTCTGAGCCTTCCCACCTCGTTTCCCACTTAGCTAGATCTTGGGGACCTTAATCGGCGGTCTGGGTTGTTTCCCTCTCGACACCGGACGTTAGCACCCGATGTCTGTCTCCCCTGCTCGTACTTGCCGGTATTCGGAGTTTGCTATGGCGTAGTAGATCGCTATGACCCCCACAACCATTACAGTGCTCTACCCCCGGCAGTAATACAGGAGGCACTACCTCAATAGTTTTCGGAGAGAACCAGCTATTTCCGGATTTGTTTAGCCTTTCACCCCTAGCCACAGCTCATCCCCTAACTTTTCAACGTTAGTGGGTTCGGACCTCCAGTAGGTGTTACCCCACCTTCATCCTGGCCATGGCTAGATCATCCGGTTTCGGGTCTACGCCCTGCAACTCAAGCGCCCTATTCGGACTCGCTTTCGCTGCGCCTCCCCTATGCGGTTAAGCTTGCTACAGAACGTAAGTCGCTGACCCATTATACAAAAGGTACGCAGTCACCCAGTTGCCCAGGCTCCCACTGTTTGTATGCATGCGGTTTCAGGATCTATTTCACTCCCCTTCCGGGGTTCTTTTCGCCTTTCCCTCACGGTACTGGTTCGCTATCGGTCGATTACGAGTATTTAGCCTTGGAGGATGGTCCCCCCATCTTCAGACAGGATTTCACGTGTCCCGCCCTACTTGTCGCAAGCTTAGTTCCACAGTCAACTTTTCGCGTACGGGGCTATCACCCACTACGGCTGCCCTTTCCAGAGCATTCCACTAAGTCGACTGCTAAAACTTGCCGGCTGTTCCCATTTCGCTCGCCACTACTCTGGGAATCTCGGTTGATTTCTGTTCCTCCGGCTACTGAGATGTTTCAGTTCACCGGGTTTGCTCCCTCCACCCTATATATTCAGGTGGCGGTGACCCTTGCGGGCCGGGTTTCCCCATTCGGACATCTCCGGATCAAAGCTTGTTTGCCAGCTCCCCGGAGCTTTTCGCAGGCTGCCACGTCCTTCATCGCCTGTAATCGCCAAGGCATCCACCACATGCACTTAGTCACTTGACCCCATAACCGTGTGTCCTGACCTTCCAGCACCCACCGTTACGGTGTGTTTGCGCCGTTCGCACACCGCCTTTTGTTACTTCGGCATGCGAAGCACGGCTCGCAAGATACAACCAACCCTATTGCTCACACGACTCTCATCAAGTCATGTGAACCCTTACCTTCCCAATTGTTAAAGAACACTGCAGCTCTCAACGCTATCCTCTGCTTCCCCGAGGGGACCAAAGAACACCGTTGAGTGCTACGCACAACCGCAACCGACCTTGTTACCGGGAACCCCAACCCGCCCGCTTATTCCACTGCTACTGCCGAGCGCAGGTCTGGTGGAGCTGGACGGGATCGAACCGACGACCTCCTGCTTGCAAAGCAGGCGCTCTCCCAATTGAGCTACAGCCCCGGTTGATGCTGCTTGAAGCCGATCCTGGTGGGTCTGGATGGATTCGAACCATCGACCCCCGCCTTATCAAGACGATGCTCTAACCAACTGAGCTACAGGCCCGCTGTCCGTTACGTTGTGCACGTGTGTGTTGCAACCGATAGGTTGTGGGTACAAATGGTTGGAGATGAGGTGACAGACATCGCGCGAGATCCTGTTGCCAGGACCGCATCGCTGACCTCTGTACCTTGTTTCCGAGAAAGGAGGTGATCCAGCCGCACCTTCCGATACGGCTACCTTGTTACGACTTCACCCCAGTCACGAAACGCACCGTGGTAAGCGGCCTCCTTGCGGTTAGCCTACCTACTTCTGGTACATCCCGCTCCCATGGTGTGACGGGCGGTGTGTACAAGACCCGGGAACGTATTCACCGTGACATGCTGATCCACGATTACTAGCGATTCCGACTTCACGCAGTCGAGTTGCAGACTGCGATCCGGACTACGATCGGCTTTCTGGGATTGGCTCCCCCTCGCGGGTTGGCGACCCTCTGTACCGACCATTGTATGACGTGTGAAGCCCTACCCATAAGGGCCATGAGGACTTGACGTCATCCCCACCTTCCTCCGGTTTGTCACCGGCAGTCTCCTTAGAGTGCCCTTGCGTAGCAACTAAGGACAAGGGTTGCGCTCGTTGCGGGACTTAACCCAACATCTCACGACACGAGCTGACGACAGCCATGCAGCACCTGTGTTCCGGTTCTCTTTCGAGCACCCCCGCCTTTCAGCAGGCTTCCGGACATGTCAAGGGTAGGTAAGGTTGTTCGCGTTGCATCGAATTAATCCACATCATCCACCGCTTGTGCGGGTCCCCGTCAATTCCTTTGAGTTTTAACCTTGCGGCCGTACTCCCCAGGCGGCTCACTTCACGCGTTAGCTACGGTACCAAGGAATCGCTTCCCCAACACCTAGTGAGCATCGTTTAGGGCGTGGACTACCAGGGTATCTAATCCTGTTTGCTCCCCACGCTTTCGTGCCTGAGCGTCAGTATTGGCCCAGGGGGCTGCCTTCGCCATCGGTGTTCCTCCGCATCTCTACGCATTTCACTGCTACACGCGGAATTCCACCCCCCTCTGCCATACTCAAGCTTGCCAGTTTCCAATGCCATTCCCAGGTTGAGCCCGGGGCTTTCACATCAGACTTAACAAACCGCCTGCGCACGCTTTACGCCCAGTAATTCCGATTAACGCTCGCACCCTACGTATTACCGCGGCTGCTGGCACGTAGTTAGCCGGTGCTTATTCTGCCGGTACCGTCAAGAGTCACCCTTATTAGGGGTAACCTTTTCTTCCCGACCAAAAGCGGTTTACAACCCGAAGGCCTTCTTCCCGCACGCGGCATGGCTGGATCAGGGTTGCCCCCATTGTCCAAAATTCCCCACTGCTGCCTCCCGTAGGAGTCTGGGCCGTGTCTCAGTCCCAGTGTGGCTGATCATCCTCTCAGACCAGCTACCGATCGTCGCCTTGGTAGGCCATTACCCCACCAACAAGCTAATCGGACATCGGCCGCTCCCAGAGCGTGAGGCCATTACTGGTCCCCCACTTTCCTCCTCAGAGCATATGCGGTATTAGCGCCGCTTTCGCGGCGTTATCCCCCACTCCGGGGTACGTTCCGATGTATTCCTCACCCGTTCGCCGCTCGCCGCCAGGGTTGCCCCCGCGCTGCCGCTCGACTTGCATGTGTAAAGCATGCCGCCAGCGTTCAATCTGAGCCAGGATCAAACTCTTCAGTTCGATCTCTGCAAGTTAACTCATCTCAACGTTGGCCCTATCATTCCCCGCTTCCGGGAAACGACAAGACGTTCGGCCTCCCACCATCACTGATGGAAAGCCTCACTGCGTTGTGCGAGCACTTCGTTTGTCTTGGATCTCCCCCGCAACGCCGCCATCCCCCGGTTACCCGGAAAACAGCCCGCCGCAGGGCCCCAGACCACGAGTACCCACACCTATCGGTTGCACATTGTTAAAGAGCGTTCTGCGCTGTAACTCGTTTCGAAACCACGCATTTCCGTTAGAGAATGCGCTTCCCGTTGTCTTGCGCTTGCTCGTTGGGGGTTTCGAAGCAGCAGAGAGGCGAAATTATAGGGCTCTTTGCGCGGCATTGCAACACTTGCCGCGCACCTTTTGATTACTGGACCATGAAACTTCGGCGGACAATCTGCCGCGCGCACGGAAAAACCCCATCGATCAGTGACATGAACACGCAAGTCCAACCCCTTTGTGATCCGCCGCTGGCGCCGGAGCCGCTCGACATCAGCTTCGAGACCGATGCGCTCTCCTCGCTCGTGCGCATGTTCCATCGCTGTGGCGATGCATTTCGCGTGCATTCGCCCGCACTGCAGCGCGACGTATGGGTGCTGTCGCATCCCGACCACGTCCGCCACGTGCTGGTGGATCACCACGCCAACTTCACCAAGGGCATCGGCATCGAGCGCGTGGCCATCCTGCTGGGCAACGGTCTGATGACCAGCGAAGGCGACCAATGGCGCCTCCAACGCAAGCTGGTCCAGCCCGCCTTTCACCGCCGCATCGTCAGCACCTGGATGCCGCACCTGCACGCGGCCAACACGCGGCTGGCCAGCCGATGGGCCGAGGCCGCCCGCAGCGGCGCCTCGATCAACGTCACGCAGGAGATGAGCGACGTCACGCTCGACGTCGTGCTGCGCGCCCTCTTCGGCGACGATCTCGCGCGGCTCGATTCCGCGACGGGCGAAAGTCCCTTCGCGATGCTCACCGACGAAACGGCGCGCAATCTCGCCTTCGCCTACAAATTCCGGCAACTGGGGAAGCTGATCATGGAAGATGTCGCGCGCAGGCGCCGCGACGGCGTGCGGCACAACGACATCGTGTCATTGCTGATCGATGCGCGCGACCGGCAAACCGGCGAGCCGATGCCGGACAAGCAGCTGCTGGACGAAATCCTGACGCTGATCATCGCCGGTCATGAAACTACGGCCAGTTCGCTCAACTGGTTCTGGTACCTGCTGACGCAGGCGCCACGGGTGCGCGAGCAACTGCACGCTGAAGTCGACGCGGCGGCACTCGATGCGCCAACCTATGAGAACCTCGACGCATTGGGGCAGGTCCAACGCACCATCGCCGAGACGCTGCGCCTGTATCCTCCGGGCTGGCTGCTCACGCGCCGTTCCATCGCCCCGTCGAACCTCGATGCCTACCAGCTTCCCGCCGCCACCGATGTCCTCGTCTCGCCCTACATCGTGCAGCGGCACCCGGCGTTCTGGACGCGTCCGGATGCGTTCGAGCCGGATCGCTTCCTGCCGGCAGCACAGCCCCATCACCGCTTTGCCTATCTGCCGTTCGGGCTTGGCCCGCGCGCCTGCATAGGCGAACATCTCGCCATGATCGAAATGCATACCCACGTCGCCATGCTGGCCCGCCGCTTCGAACTCTCGCTGGTCGAAGGCCAGACCATCGAGATCGAGCCCCAGGTCAACCTGCGCACGCGGCATCCCGTGCACATGCATGTGCGCGAACGCGCGCATTGATTTCATCCCCCCATCCGGACATGACTGCCTTGCCCACGCTTGTTGCCGCACTTGACGCCCTCGCCGCGAGTTCGCGCGGGATCCACTACATCGCCGGCGAGACCAACGAGACCCGAGTGCCCTACGCGTCGCTGCGCGGCCGCGCGCTGGGCATCCTGCGCTACCTGCAGGCCGCCGGTGCCGCGCCGGGCAGCGAGGTCGTGATTCTCGTGGACGGCACGGCGCCGTTCGTCGACACGTTCTGGGCCTGCATGCTGGGCGGTGTCGTCGCGGTTCCGCTTGCCCCCGGCAATGCGGACGAGCACAAGGCCAAGTTGCTCCGCGTGCTCGCCAAGCTTCGCGCGCCCACACTTGCTACCGAGCGACGCATCTTCGACCGGCTGCGCGCCTTCGCGGCTGACGCGGGTCTCGCCGGCGCCATCGGTCGCATCGAAAAGCGCACGATCTTCCTGGACGAAATCGCGGATGTTGCGCATCCGGGACGGCCCCATCCCGTCGCGCCGGGCGATATCGCGATGATCCAGTTCTCGTCGGGGTCCACCAGCGAGCCCAAAGGCGTGCTGCTCACGCACGCCAACCTCATGTCCAACATCGCCGCGATCGCTGCCGGCATCGAAGTCCGCGCGGGCGACTCGAGCCTGTCATGGATGCCGCTGACGCACGACATGGGACTCATCGGGTTTCACCTGACCCCTCTGTGCGCCGATGTCGACCATTGGCTGATGCCCACGGCACTGTTCGTGCGCCGGCCCGGACTGTGGATGACGAAGGCCGCCGAGCACGGCGTCTCCGTCACGTCGTCGCCCAACTTCGGCTACCAGCATTACCTGAAGTCGCACGATCCCGCGAAGACGGCGACGCTCGATCTGTCAGCGCTGCGCATCATCTTCAATGGCGCGGAACCCATTGCCGCCGACCTGTGCCGCGCATTTACCAGCGCGCTGGCGCCGGCAAGGCTCGATCCCAACGTGATGTTCCCGGTCTACGGTCTGGCCGAAGCCAGCCTCGCGGTGACCTTTCCTGAGGTGGGCGCGCCGCTGTCGACGGTGACACTCGATCGTTCCGCGCTCGGACCAGGCGACCTCCTACGTACACCGGACAGCGCCGCGACGAGTGCAGTCGAACTGGTGCATCTGGGCACGCCCGTGGCCGGTTGCGAGATTCGCATCGCCAACGATGAAGGCAAGCCGGTTCCCGCCGGCACCGTCGGGCGCATCCTGATCCGCGGCACCAATGTCAGCCCGGGTTACTACGACGACAGTGCGCTGACCGCATCCACGCGCATGGCCGACGGCTACTTCGACACGGGTGACCTCGGCACGATGCATGACGGGCAACTCGTCGTCACCGGCCGCATCAAGGAAGTGCTGTTCGTGGCCGGACAGAATCACTATCCACAGGACATCGAACTGGTGCTGGCTCAGTACGCCGATATCGAAATCGGTCGCGCCGCCGCGGCAGGCGTGCGGCCACCGGATGCGGCCACCGACGAGCTGCTGGTCTTTGTGCTGGCGAAAGGTGACGATCCGGCGCCTGCGGCGGAACTGGCACGCACCATTCGGCGCGTGGTCAACGAGCGCATCGGCCTCGCGGTCCATGCCGTCATTCCCGTGCGCCAGTTTCCCAAGACCACGAGCGGCAAGATACAGCGCTTTGCCCTGGCGCGCGATTTCGAGGCCGGCCGCTTTGACGATGTCCTGCAGGCGCTGGCGCAATTCGAGGCGACCAACAACGTCGCGCACGGCGCAGCGGACAACGACCTCGAGCAGTCGCTGTTGGCAATCTGCCAGGCCGCGCTGCCGGGTCGCAAGCTCGGCGCCGACGACAACCTGTTCGAGCTGGGCACGGGTTCGCTCACGCTCGCGCAGATCTACGAAAAGATCGAGTCCATGTATCCGGGCTTGCTCGAGGTAACCGATTTCTTCGAGTATCCGACGGTGCGCACGATGGCGGCGTTTCTCGCGCAGCGGCGAGCTGAAGCGGGGTAATTAGCCGGAGGGCGAGGCCTCAGCTGCGCCTATGCGCGGCGTTGAACCCGCGAGTCCGAAGCTTTGCCTGCGGACCGGGCGAACCAAGCGCGACGACGAAACATCTATTGCGCATACAGCGGCTTCCTGTATTTCCACTTGCGGTTGATCCACAGCCAGTCGGCCGGGCTGCGGCGGATTTCATCCTCGAGATTGCGCGCATAGCGCTCGACGATCTCGGGCCCGGCGTCACGATCGTAGGGCGGCTCGGCCAGCACCTTCAGTTCCACGCTGTAGCGGCCAACGCCTTCGCGGCGCATCGCCACGTAGATCACCGGCGCCTTGAGGATCCGCGCGATCTTGTCGGCGCCGACGAAGAACGCCGTATCCTGGTTGAGGAAGCGCGTCCAGTGCTTTTCCTCGTTGTGCTTTGGCGTGTGGTCAGCCACCAGCGCATAGGCGCGCACGTCGGCGCGCCGCTTCATCACTTCGAACATGAAAGTCTGGTGCGGAATCGGATTGCCGCCGAAGCGGCTGCGCGCCGCGCGCAGGTACGCGTCGACACTGGGCACCCGCTGCGGCTTGTAGACCGCGTCGATGGGCACCTTCAGCACCGCGCCGGCGGTCAGCAGCAGCCATTCCCAGTTGCAGAAATGCGCCGCAAGCAAGACCACCGATTGCCCCCGCGCGGTGTACTGGGCGATGAGCTCCGGATTGACGTACTGCACGCGCTCCGCGAGCGCCTCGCCACTGGCCGCGTAACCCCAGAGCGCCTCGCCCAGCGTGCGGCCAAGATTGCGGTAGGATTGACGCAGGATATCGCCGCGCTCCGTCGCGGACTTTTCCGGAAACGCGTTGGCAAGATTGGCGGCCGCAAGTCGCCGCCGCCAGCGCAGCACGCGGTACACGACGAAATAGGCAACAAAGCCAAATGCATCCAACAGCCGCGGCGGCCAACGCGACATGAGTCCCATGACCGGACCGAGGACATCGAACCATGGAGTGCGTGGCTGGTCCAACATATTGGGTGGCATGGAGCCGCGGCGATGGCGCTAGAGGCGCCACCCGGCGGTGTTGCGGACTCGCGGTCGCGGGCATCGGCGCCGCAGGCCCTGCCTTTCCCGGCACCGGGCATCGATCTCTGGGTATGCGAGTTGGTCCCGTCGGCTGCGGCACTGGCGCGACTCGCCGCGTCGCTCGCGCCTGCCGAACAGCTCCGTGCCGCGCGTTTCGGCACCGCAACGCTGCGCGATCGCTATATCGCCGGCCGCGGCACGCTGCGGCAATTGTTGGGCATGCGACTGGCAATGGCGCCGGAGCACGTCGACATTCGTCGCGGACCCCACGGCAGACCCTACGTGCATGGCGCGACGGCGCTTGACTTCAATGTCTCTCACACGGGGAACTTCGCGCTGATCGGCATGGTGTCTGCCGGCCGCATCGGCGTGGATGTCGAGCACGAGGATCGAACGCTCAATGTCGCCGGCGTGGCGCGTAAATTCATGGCGCCCAGCGAGCAGGAACGGCTCGCTACGCTTGACCCGGACGCACGTCGACGCACACTGCTGCGCCTCTGGACATGCAAGGAGGCGATGAGCAAGGCCACGGGTGACGCATTGTCCGCGCCCTTTCGCGGCATCGCGATCGCGCTCGACGATGCCGGCCAAGCACGCGTGAATGCCGGTCCGCCGCCCTACACGCCGGACCGCTGGACGCTGCACGCGATTCGCGCACCCGGCGATCATCTCGCCACCATCGCGCTCTGGCAGGGCAATTGAGCACACGCCATCACCGCGCCGGAAAGGCCTGCGAAATGGTGTCGTCCCCCGGCGCGGGCTTCGAGTACTTCCACTTCTTCTGCAGCCATAACCAGTCGGCCGGGCTTTCGAGGATCGCGCGTTCGAGCGCGCGCGCGTAGCGCTCGACGATCATCGCATCGTCGAGATCCTCGTAGGGGGGATCGGCGAGCACCTCAAGACGCACGGTGTAGTGGCCACGCCGGGTGCGCCGCATCGACACGAAGTACACCGGCGACTCCAGGTATTTTGCAACCTTGCCCGCGCCGACGAAAAACGCGGTGTCCTGCCGCAGGAAGCGGGTCCAGTACTTGGGATCCTGCCGCCGCGGCGTCTGGTCGGCAATCAGGGCGTAGGCACGCGGCTGGTCGGCGTTGTGGGAGAGGAGCGCATAGATGAACTCCTTGCGCGGAATCAGCTTGCCACCGAAGCGGCATCGCACATCGCGCAGGAAGGCGTCGAGTGGCGCAAACCGCTGCGGCTGATACACCACATCGATGGGAATCGCAAAGTGGGCGCCGGCGGCGAGCAGCAGCCACTCCCAATTGCCGTGATGCGCGGCCAGCAGCAACAATGTCTGCTTGCGGTCGATGGCGCGTTGGATCAGTTCGGGGTCCTCGATGGTCACGCGCGCCTTGATCGCGTCCGGGCGCGCGCCGAAGCCCCAGAACGATTCGGCCACGGCATCGGCAAGATTGCGATACGACGCCTTGAGGATCGCGGCGCGTTCCTTGGGCGACATTTCGGGGAAGGCGTTGGCGATATCGTCCTTGGCGCGATCGCGGCGCCATCGCATCAAGTAGAAGACGACGAAGAACACGATGTAGCCGACCGCGTACATGATCGGCAGCGGCAGATGCGTGAGCGCCTTGAGTATTGCACGCATATTCAGCCAGCGGACTTGATCACATCGGCCGGCGCCTGCACCAGCTCGATCAACACGCCCTCGCCGCCGATCGGTTGGGCGTCGCTGCCGCGCGGGTGGATGAACGTGACGTCGTGGCCCGCGGCGCCCTTGCGGATGCCGCCAGGCGCAAAACGCACGCCCTGCGCCGAGAGCCAGGTGACGGCGGCGGCCAAATCGTCGACCCACAGGCCGATGTGATTGAGCGGCGGCACATGCACCGCCGGCTTCCCGGCCGGATCGAGCGGTTGCATGAGATCGATCTCACATCGCGCCGAGCCACTGCCGACACTGGCGATGTCTTCATCCACGTTTTCGCGCACGCTCGTGAACTGGCCGGTGACCGTGACGCCGAGACAATCCACCCACAAACGGCGCAGCCGGGTCTTGTCCTCACTGCCGATCGCGATCTGCTGGACGCCAAGAATGCGAAATGGCCGCGCGCTCATTGGAAACGAAGCACCGGCTGATCGACAGAGAGGCTTTCGCCAGGCTCGGCCAGCAACTCGGCGACGACACCGTCGCGCTCGGCCAGCAACACGTTTTGCATCTTCATCGCTTCGATGACCACCAGCCGTTCGCCGACCTTCACCGCCTGACCGACCTGCACCGCCACTTCAGTCAGGAGTCCAGGCATCGGCGAGAGAATTTCGCGGCTGCGGTCCGGCGGCAGCTTCTGCGGCATCATCGCGAGCAGTTCCGCGGCCCGGGCCGGCAGCACGGAGAGTTCGCGGAATGCGCCGAGATGCGCAAACCTGTATTTGAGGCCGGGCCGCTCCACCTGCACCGCAAACGGCGCACCGTTGCAGGTGCCGCGCATCAGGATTTCGCCGAAGTGCCAACGGTGGCGAATCGCGAAGTCCTGGTCGCCGATGCGCACATCGCAGCCGCCGCTGGCATGCCGCGCCGTAACTGGCACCGGGTGATCGAGGCCCAGCACGACGTATTCCTCGCCGACCGCATGTTCGTGGCCCGCCACCTGGCCCTCGATGCCGGCGGCCCGGTCGCGATAGGCGCGATGCACCGCTGCCGCGACCGCCGCCAGCAGCGGCGCGTCGGGCGGCTGCAGGTCGGCCATGCGAAAGCCATCGGGAAACTCCTCGGGGATGAAGGCGGTCGTCAGGCGTCCATCGGCGAAGCGCGGATGACGCAGCAACGCCGACTGGAACATCAGGTTGGAGGCGACGCCTCGGATCACGAAGGCGTTGAGCGCATGCTGCATCCGCGCGATCGCCTCGTCGCGCGTGGGGGCATGCGTGATCAGCTTGGCGATCATCGAGTCGTAGTACATCGAGATCTCGCCGCCTTCGTACACGCCGGTGTCCACGCGCACGGCCCCCGGCACCTCGGGCGGGGGCTGGTAGCGCACCAGCCGGCCAATCGACGGCAGGAAGCCGCGCAACGGGTCCTCGGCATTGATCCGGCATTCGATCGCCCAGCCGTCCCGACGGATATCGGCCTGCTTGAACGCCAGCTTTTCACCGGCGGCGACGCGGATCATCCACTCGACCAGATCGAGGCCCGTGATCATTTCCGTGACCGGATGCTCGACCTGCAGCCGCGTGTTCATTTCGAGAAAGTAGAAACTGCGATCGCGGCCCACGACGAACTCGACCGTGCCCGCCGATTGATAGTCGACCGCCTTGGCCAGCGCAACGGCCTGGGCGCCCATCGCCTGGCGCGTCGCGTCATCGAGGAATGGCGACGGCGCTTCCTCGATCACCTTCTGGTGGCGGCGCTGGATCGAGCATTCGCGCTCCCACAGGTAGACGAGGTTGCCATGCGCATCGCCCAGTACCTGGATCTCGATATGCCGCGGTTCCTCGATATATTTTTCGATGAAGATGCGGTCGTCGCCGAAACTGGCCTTGGCCTCCACCCGGCAGGCTTCGAAGCCTTCGCGGGCCTCCTTGTCGTTGGCCGCGACCCGCAGGCCCTTGCCGCCGCCACCGGCCGAGGCCTTGATCATCACCGGATACCCGACTTCCCTTGGCGATGCGCACTGCCTCGGTGGCACTCGCGATCACGTCGGTATGTCCGGGGATGGTATTGACCTTGGCGAGCGCGGCCAGCTTTCTTCGACGCGATCTTGTCGCCCATCGATGCAATGGACGGGGCCTTCGGGCCGATGAACACGATGCCCGCGGCTTCGGCATCGCGGGCGAACGCCTCGTTCTCCGAGAGGAAGCCATAGCCCGGATGCACCGCCTGCGCGCCGGTGGCGCGACATGCCTCGATGATGAGGTCGCCGCGCAGATACGATTCGCGCGACGGCGCGGGACCGAGATACACCGCTTCGTCCGCGAGCCCGACATGGCGCGCATCGCTGGTCCGCGTCGGAATACACGGCAACCGTGGCAATGCCCATCTTCCGCGCGGTGCTGATGACGCGGCAGGCGATTTCACCGCGGTTGGCGATCAGGATCTTCTTGAACATGGCGGATGCGGTCACTTCACAACGGGATATTGCCGTGCTTGCGCCACGGATTCTCGAGATCCTTGCCGCGGAGCATGGCCAGGCTCCGGCAGATGCGCTTGCGCGTCTCGTGCGGCATGATCACATCATCGATGAAGCCACGGTGCCCGGCGATGAACGGGTTGGCGAATTTCTCGCGGTACTCGCGTTCGCGCTCGGCCAGCTTGGCCGGGTCGCCCTTTTCGTCCCGGAAGATGATCTCCACGGCGCCTTTGGGACCCATCACGGCGATTTCCGCCGACGGCCAGGCGAAATTGACGTCGCCGCGCAAATGCTTCGAGCTCATCACGTCGTAGGCGCCTCCGTAGGCCTTGCGCGTGATCACCGTCACCTTGGGCACCGTGCACTCGGCATAGGCGTAGAGCAGCTTGGCGCCATGCTTGATGATGCCGCCGTATTCCTGCGCCGTGCCGGGCATGAATCCGGGCACATCGACCAGGGTGAGCACTGGAATGCCGAAAGCGTCGCAGAAGCGCACGAAGCGGGCAGCCTTGATGGCGCTGCGAATGTCGAGGCACCCGGCGAGCACCAGCGGCTGGTTGGCAACGATGCCCACCGGCGCGCCTTCCATGCGCGCAAGTCCGATCACGATGTTCTTCGCGTAGTCGGGCTGCAATTCGAAGAACTCGCCGTCATCGACGATCTTGGCGATCAGCTCCTTCATGTCGTAGGGCTTGTTCGCGTTGCCGGGCACCAGCGTATCCAGCGACATTTCCGGGCGGTCCGCCGGGTCGTTGGTGGCGCGATGGGGCGGCGTGTCGCGGTTGTTGAGCGGCAGGTAGTTGAAGAAGCGGCGCAGCATCAGCAGCGCCTCGACATCGGTGTCGAACGCCAGATCCGCCACGCCGGAACGCGTGGTGTGGGTCACGGCGCCGCCCAACTCCTCCGCCGTCACCTCCTCGTGGGTGACGGTCTTCACCACTTCCGGGCCAGTGACGAACATATACGACGAATCCTTCACCATGAAGATGAAGTCCGTCATTGCCGGCGAGTAGACGGCGCCACCCGCACACGGCCCCATGATCAGCGAAATCTGGGGCACCACGCCAGACGCCAGCACATTGCGCTGGAACACTTCGGCGTAGCCGCCCAGCGACGCGACGCCGTCCTGGATGCGCGCGCCGCCGGAATCGTTGAGGCCGATCACCGGCGCGCCCACCTTCATCGCCTGGTCCATCACCTTGCATATTTTCTCGGCATGCGCTTCGGAAAGGGAGCCGCCGAACACGGTGAAATCCTGCGAGAAGACGAATACCAGGCGGCCGTTGATCATGCCGTATCCGGTGACCACGCCGTCGCCGGGCACCTTCTCCTTCTCCATGCCGAAATCGTGCGAGCGGTGCTCGACAAACATGTCCCACTCTTCGAAGGACCCGACGTCGAGCAGAAGTTCGAGCCGCTCGCGCGCCGTGAGCTTGCCCTTCGCATGCTGGGATGCGATGCGCTTCTCGCCGCCGCCCAAGGCCGCCTCCGCGCGTTTCTGGTCGAGTTGCCGGATGATGTCGTGCACAGTACGTCCTCTCCTCAAATGCCGTCGAGCAGGCGGCGCGCAGCGGCCACCGGGGTGAGCGTACCCGCCGCGACTTCGGCCAGCACGTCGGGCAATGTCGCCTGCACCCGTGCGTCGCCGCGAAAGCGCGCGCGCAATCCGGCGTCAAGCAGGTGCCACGTCCAGGTCAACGCCTGCCGTCGCCGCTTGGCTGAAAGTTCACCCGCCGCATCCAGCGCATCGCGACAGCGCACCACGGTGTTCCAGAATTCGTCGATACCCTCATTGCGCAATGCGCTGACGCCCAGCACCGGCGGGCGCCAATGGGAGGACACCGGCCGCAGCAGCGGCAGCGCGCCGGCCATCTGCCCCATCGCGCGGTCGGCGGCCAGCGGGTCGAGGTCGCGCTTGTTGTAGACGATGACGTCGGCCAGCTCGACGATACCCTTCTTGATGGCCTGCAGATCGTCGCCCGCATTGGGCAACTGCAGCAGCACGAAAACATCGGTAAGGTTGGCGACGTCGGTCTCGCTTTGCCCCACGCCCACGGTCTCGACGATCACGACGTCGAAGCCGGCAGCCTCGACCAGCAGCATCGCTTCACGCGTGTGCGCGGCCACGCCCCCCAGTGCCCCGGAAGACGGCGACGGCCGGATGAACGCGCGCGGATCGCGCGCCAGCAACTCCATGCGCGTCTTGTCGCCGAGGATCGACCCACCGCTGACGGCGCTGGACGGATCGACCGCCAGCACGGCGACCTTGCGGCCGGCCTTGATGAGATGCACGCCCAATGCTTCGATGAATGTCGATTTGCCCACGCCCGGCGCCCCGGTGATGCCGAGGCGCAGCGCGTTGCCGGTGGCCGGCAGGACGGCGGCGATCACCGCCTGTGCCGTGGCCTGGTGATCGGCACGCGTGGATTCGGCCAGCGTGATGGCCTTGGCCAGCAACCGGCGGTCGCCGGCGCGAACGCCGTCGACAAGCATGGCAACCTCATCCGGACCCGCGGCACGGGAACCCACGGTTGCAAGCGGCGCGACAGCAGCCAATCAGGCCGCCACGCGCGCGGCGCGAATCTTGGCCAGCACGTCAGCGGCGCAGGCCGGGATCGCGGTGCCAGGGCCATAGATGCCCGCCACGCCGGCGGCGTGGAGCATCGCATAGTCCTGCTGGGGAATCACGCCGCCGACGAACACGACGATCTCACCCGCGCCCTGCGCCCGCAACGCATCGATGATCGCCGGCACCAGCGTCTTGTGGCCGGCCGCCAACGTGGAAATGCCCACCGCGTGCACATCGTTTTCGATGGCCTGCCGCGCGGCCTCCTCCGGCGTCTGGAACAGTGGGCCGATATCGACGTCGAAGCCAAGATCCGCAAAGGCCGTGGCCACCACCTTGGCGCCACGGTCGTGGCCATCCTGCCCGAGCTTGGCTACCATCAGCCGCGGGCGCCGGCCTTCCGCGGTGGCGAAGGAAGCGATGTCGGTCTTGATGTCCTCCCACACGCGGTCCTCCGCGAAACTGGCGCCGTAGACGCCGGCAACGCTTTGCGTGGTGGCGCGGTGGCGTCCCCATACGGTTTCCAGCGCGTCGGAAATTTCGCCGCCGGTGGCGCGCGCGCGCGTGGCGGCAATCGCGAGTTCGAGCAGGTTGCCCTCGCCGGTGCGCGCGCAGGTGACCAGTGCATCCAGCGCAGCCATCATCTTGCTGTCGTCACGGTTGGCTTTCACGCTGGCGAGGCGCTTCAACTGCGCTTCGCGCACGGCCGTGTTGTCGATCTCGCGCACGTCCATCGCGGCCTCATGATCGAGCCGGAAGCGATTCACGCCCACGATCACGTCCTGGCCGCTGTCGATGCGCGCCTGCTTTTCCGCCGCGGCCGCCTCGATCCGGAGCTTGGCCCAGCCGCTGTCCACGGCGCGCGTCATGCCGCCCATGGCTTCGACCTCTTCCAGGATCGCCCACGCGCGGTCAACCATGTCCTGCGTCAGTCTTCTCCATCATGTAGGAGCCGGCCCACGGGTCGATCACGCTGCCGATGTGCGTTTCTTCCTGCAGGATCACCTGTGTATTGCGCGCAATGCGCGCCGAGAAGTCGGTGGGCAGCGCGACGGCCTCATCGAACGCATTGGTATGCAGCGACTGCGTGCCGCCGAAGACCGCGGCCATCGCCTCCACGGTGGTGCGCACGATGTTGTTGTATGGATCCTGTTCGGTGAGCGACCAGCCCGACGTCTGGCAATGGGTGCGCAGCAGCAGCGACTTCTGCGACTTGGGCGCGAACGTGGTCATGATCCGCCACCACAGCAGGCGCGCTGCGCGCAGCTTGGCGATCTCGAGATAGAAATTCATCCCGATGCCGAAGAAGAACGACAGCCGCGGCGCGAACGCATCCACATCCATGCCGCGCGCCAGCGCGGCGCGCACGTATTCGCGCCCGTCGGCCAGCGTGAACGCGAGCTCCAATGCCTGGTTCGCCCCCGCTTCCTGCATGTGATAGCCGGAGATCGAGATCGAATTGAACTTCGGCATGTGCTGCGCCGTGTAGCTGATGATGTCCGCCACGATCCGCATCGAGGGTTCCGGCGGATAGATATACGTGTTGCGGACCATGAACTCCTTCAGGATGTCGTTCTGCACGGTGCCCGAGAGCTGCGCCTGCGCCACACCCTGCTCCTCGGCCGCGACGATGTAGCCCGACAGCACCGGCAGCACCGCGCCGTTCATCGTCATCGATACCGACACCTTGTCGAGCGGGATGCCGTCGAACAGGATCTTCATGTCCTCGACGGAATCGATGGCCACGCCGGCCTTGCCGACATCGCCGACCACGCGCTCATGATCGGAGTCGTAACCGCGGTGCGTGGCGAGATCGAAGGCCACCGACACGCCCTGCCCGCCCGCTGCAAGATTGCGCCGGTAGAACGCGTTGGATTCCTCGGCCGTGGAAAATCCGGCGTACTGGCGGATGGTCCAGGGCCGCACCGCATACATCGTGGGCTGGGGTCCGCGCACAAAGGGCGGGAAGCCCGGCAGCGTGTCCGCATTGGGCAAGCCCACGACGTCGGCCGCGGTATACAGCGGCTTGATGGCGATGCCGTCCGGCGTGTGCCAGACCAAGCTGGCTACATCGCCGCCCGGCGCGCTCTTGGCTGCCGCGCGCTGCCAGTCGGCAAGCGAAGGTGTCGGTTGCTTGGGTGATGTATCCGCGACCACGGTCACTCCCTGCGGACGCCGGTGGCGCCCGTCCAACCCGTATTCTAGCTTTTGGCGGGGCAACGCCCCATGCTCACCTGCAGGCGCGCCATCGATCCTGCGTAGCGACGCCCGCGTTCCCGCGGTCCTTCAACCTCGAGCATCCTGCGCTCAATCCGACCGATACAGGGTAACGACGCAGGCGCCGCCCAGCCCGAGATTGTGCTGCAGCGCGACCCGCGCGCCCGGCACCTGCCGGGCCTCCGCCGTGCCACGCAGCTGGTTGACCAACTCGTAACATTGCGCGAGGCCGGTGGCGCCCAGTGGATGGCCCTTGGACAGGAGCCCGCCGGACGGATTGGTCACCACGCGGCCACCGTAGGTGTTGTCCCCGGCCCGGACGAAAGCCTCGCCCCCGCCGTCCGCGCACAACTGCAGCGCCTCGTAGCTCAGCAATTCGTTGTGCGCAAAGCAGTCGTGCAGTTCGACGACGTCGACGTCCTCCGGACCGATGCCCGCCGCTGCATAGACCGCCGTGGCGGCTGCCCGCGTGATGTCGACGCCCACGACCCGCATCATGTCGCCGGTTTCGAACGTGGACGCGGTATCGGTGGTCATGGCCTGCGCTTCGATGCGCACCTTGTTCGACAGCCCGTGCCGTTGCGCGAAGGCGGGGGACACCAGCAGGGCTGCAGCAGCGCCACAGGTGGGCGCGCACGCCATCAGCCGGGTCATTACGCCGGGGATGAGCACCGGGGTTGCCAGCACGTCGGCGGCCGTGACGACGTGGCGGAACAACGCCAGCGGATTGTTGGCCGCGTGCCGGCTGGCCTTGGCGCGGATTTCCGCAAACGTGGCGAGCGAAGTGCCGTAGCGGTCCATGTGCGCCTTGCCCGCGCCGCCGAAGTAGCGCAGTGCCAGCGGCACGCCGGGCCAGTCGACCAGCGCGTCGGTGACGGCATCGAATCGTTCGAACGGTGTGGGCCGGTCGTTGAAGACGGTGCCGAGCGCGCCGGGCGCCATCTGCTCGAACCCCAGCGCCAGCGCGCACTCGACAGCGCCGCTGGCCACGGCCTGGCGGGCCAGGAACAGCGCGGTCGAGCCGGTAGCGCAGTTGTTGTTGACGTTGATGATCGGGATCCCCGTCATGCCCACGTCGTAGAGCGCCTTCTGGCCGGCCGTGGAGTCGCCATAAACATACCCGGCATAGGCCTGCTGCACGTCGTCGTAGTGCCAGCATGGCGTCGGCCAGGGCCAGGCGCACTGCCTGCGCTGCCATCACGTTGTAGGTCGGCCCCGCGCCGGGCTTGGCGAAGGGCACCATGCCGACCCCCGCGATGATTACCGGCGGCATGGATGCAAAGGTCGGCGTCATTGTGTTCGTCGCCGACGGTTCAAGGTGCGGCGGGCGGCGCGACCTGTGCATCGTGCTGCCCCGTGCGCGCAAGTCCCGCTGCAACAATGCCTGACACCTTGGCGTGCTCGACGAATTCGCGCAGGAATTGCAGCGTGAGCGCCGCTGCTTCCGGAGTGCCCCGCCCCTTCGGCATGCCCACGGCCTGCTCGATGGCCATGAAGCGCCCGTCCATCACCCGCAGATCGGCACGGTCCCTGGCAAATTTCTGCAGTGGCGACTTCACGCCTGCCACCACGTCGAGCCCGTCATGCAGGAATGCGGCAACCGCCTCACTTCCGGTAGCAAACCGGATTAGTTGCGCATGCTGCAGCGTGCGCGACAGATAGAGTTCGTAGGCGCTGCCGTTGCCTACTGCAATACGCACGCCTGCGTGATCGACATCGGCAATGGCGTGCAACGGCGACGTCTTCAGCACCATGTAGGAACCTTCAATGATCACGTAAGGGGCTGTGAACGCGATCTCGGTTGCGCGCTTGGGGTCGATCGCCAGGAAGGCGATGTCCCACGCCTCGGTCTGCAATGCCTCGAATACCTTGCCCGCCGCGTCGTACGGCACGAACTGGATGGGAATCTCGAGCCGTCCGGCAATCGCGCGGGCCAGGTCCACCGAGACGCCGCGCAGGTCGCCCGTCCCAGTGTCCCGTTGGGCCAGCACCGGATTGCCCAGATTGATCGCAGCGCGCAGCGTGCCCGAGGGTGCCAACTGCTGCGCGACGGCGGCGAGAGGGATTGGCGGCATGGCGTGGTTCCCTTAGTTCACCAATGCAAAGGCCCGCGTCGCGGCGGGCCTTCGGAATGTGGTTGCGGGGACAGGATTTGAACCTGTGACCTTCGGGTTATGAGCCCGACGAGCTGCCAGACTGCTCCACCCCGCGCACGAATTATAGCGCATGCGGATGCAGCTGGCAATTCAGTACGTTTTCGCGATGCAGGCGAGGCAGTTGACCTAATCGCCCGAGACCGATGCATCGCGAGGAAACGCCACCACGTGATCAATCGCGAGTCGAATGCCAATTTGCTCGCCGATGGCGTGGTTGTGGTGCGACGGGACGAGCGACAGGAGCCGCGTGCCCGACGTAAGTTTCAGTGTGTACAGGAACTCGGCGCCGCGAAACGCCTTGGTCTCGACCTCCGCCTGCCACGGACTTTCGTCGTCATGCACGATGTCATCGGGTCGCAACAGGAGATCCACCGCGCCACCCGCAGCCACCGGAACGGGCCACTCGCCTTCGAGGCGTCCCAACTCCGTAAGAACGTGGCCGTCGGCCTCGGCGATGCCGTGCAGGAACACGCCCTGCCCCACGAAGTCGGCCACGAAGCGCGTGCGCGGGCGGTGGTAGAGGTTGTACGCGGTGTCCCACTGCTCGATTGCGCCGTCCTTCATGATGCCGATCTCGTCAGCCAGCGCGAATGCTTCGTGCTGGTCGTGCGTGACCAGGATCGCCGTCGTGCCAGCGGCCTTGAGGATGGCACGCATCTCGATCGATATCCGCTCGCGCAGGTCGAAGTCGAGATTGGAGAAGGGCTCGTCGAGCAGCAACAGGTCGGGTCCCGGCGCCAGCGCGCGCGCCAGTGCAACCCGTTGCTGCTGCCCGCCCGACAATTCGTGCGGATAGACCTTCGCCACCGCGGAGAGCCCCACCAGGTCGAGCATCGCGGCGACGCGACGCGCAGCGTCGTCGGCGGTGAGCAACGACAAGCCAAAGGCCACGTTACGCGCCACATCGAGATGCGGGAACAGCGCGTAATCCTGGAACACCATGCCCACGCCGCGCTTTTCCGGGGGCACCTGCAGACCGGGTCGCGACACCACGCGAGCGGCCAGCTTGATCTCGCCTCCCTGCACGGGCTCGAATCCGGCAAGGCAGCGCAGGACGGTGGTCTTGCCGCAGCCCGAGGGGCCGAGCAGGCAGCCGATACTACCGGGTTCGAGGGTGAAGCTCATGCCGCGCACCACGCGGTGGGTGCCATAGGCATGATCCAGTGAACGAACGCTGACGGAGGCTGCCATGACGCAGTATGGGCTGGACGCTAGCCGTGGGCGCGAGCCACGCGCGCACGGACGGTGAGCCTGCTGCCACCGTGCTTTTGCAGCGACTTCAATTTCTCCGCGATTTCGCTGCCGACATGAATCTGCGGATTCGACGGCGGCGCATAGCCCGCCTCCTTCTCGCGCGCGGCAACACGCTCGCGCGCACCTTCGAATGCAGTTTCGATATTGTCGCTTCTGGCCATGCCCTGCGCGAAGAATGCGTCACCGAAGAAGGTCGCATCATTCCGGCCGCCACAACCGAACGACTCACGATCGGCCTGCGACGCCGCGATGATCAGCGTGTTTTCATCCTTGAGCGGTTCGATGTATCCGCCCGCATAGCATGCGGCCACGACGATGATCCGCCACTTGATGCCGGCGTCGTCCAGCAGCTGCCTCAAGCCAAGGGGCGACAGGTCCACCAGTGACAGCGGCGGTTGCGACGCGTCCAGCCGATGGTCGGGTCCGCTGCGGCCCGCCAGATATACCATGACGACGTCGTCTTCCTCATCGATGACATTGCCAATCTCATTCAGCGTCTCGCGCAGATTGGTCACGGTGGCGAACGGCGTTGAGAGGAGCGTCTGCGGACTGTTCAGCAACATCACCGAACGGCCGGCGGTGCCCCAGCGAGTGTCCATGACCTGTTGCGCGGCCTCGGCATCCTTTCGAAAAGCATCGTCGCGCCCGTCCGGCGCAAAGCCGACGAAATAGAGATCGGTACGGCCCGGCCGCTCCTCCTCCAGCGAATCGAGCACGTGGTTGAGAATGAAACCCTGCGTGGCCAGCACCGCCTCGCTGGCCGCGTTCATGCCGCCGTCGACGGAGGCGAGCGGTCCATCGTCATTCCACCACGGCGCGTTGGGCGATAGTACATTGGCGAACCAGATTGGCGCCGCGAGCAACAGGGCAGCACCGATGGCACGCAGCCAGGGATAGGGGGGAGGCGGCGAAAAAGCAACGGCGACGCTGCGGACCAGAACCGCCACGATCCAGAGGACGATGAAGTCCTCGAGCAGGTTGCCGAAGGGCAGGCCCTCGGACCGCGACGCCAGGATGATCAGCGTGTAATGCAGCACCTGCACGACGGGCATCGAGGCGAGCACAAGCACCGGAATGGTGAGCGCGAGATCGCGCTGCCGGTTGATCAGCGCCACCAGCGCCGCCGTGAACAGCAACAGCGCGCCGGAATAGAACTCGGCACCGGCCCCGAACGGCGAGAATACGTGCGGCGCATCGACGCGCAGGAAATCGCCCACGACGTCGAGCAATGCCGAGAATATGAAAAGCAGCAGCAGCTGTGGCAGGTCGACCCGGAACGCGAGGCGTTCCACCGGCAGGAAGCATGCAAGGCGCAATCCGGCGCGCAGGTTGCGCAGGAAATCGGCCAGGGCGTGCCGCATATCGACAGCGCCAGGCATCACGCCCGGGCTGCATTCCCGTCGACAAACGCCTTGATGGCAGCGACATCCGCAGGCAGCACCGTGCAATGCTGCGGTAACGCCTCCAGCCCGGCCAACGCCGCGGGACGCGGCGGATCCTGTCCCAGCGCTTCGCTGATCGTAGCCGCAAACTTGGCCGGCAGAGCCGTTTCGATGGTCACCAGCGGCACCGCCGGATTGCGAAGTTCCAGTGCGACCTTCATGCCGTCGGCCGTATGGGGATCGATGATCACGCCAAAGCGCGCATGCACGGCGCGGATCGTGGCGATGCGGTCCGCATGCGTGCTGCTTCCCGACACGAAGTCGGCGGCGCGCACGGCATCCCACAGCGGTGTGCCGGCAAGCTCGAAACCCTTGCCGGAAGCCACGTCGGCCCACAAGGCGCGTACGCGGGCGGTATCGCCGCCCGCGACATCGTGGATGAAGCGCTCGAAGTTGGATGCCTTGGAAATATCCATCGACGGCGACGACGTGGTGTGCGTCTCGGGTCCGCCGCGCGGGCGATAGCGCCCGGTGCGGAAGAATTCGTCCAGCACGTCGTTTTCGTTGGTGGCGAGGATGAGCCGTCCGACGGGGAGCCCCATCTTGCGCGCAACGTAGCCGGCAAGGATGTTGCCGAAGTTGCCGGAGGGCACGGCGAAGTCCACGCGCTGCGCGTTATCCGTGCTGGCAGCAAAATAGCCCTTGAAGTAATAGACGATCTGCGCGGCCACCCGCGCCCAGTTGATCGAATTCACGGCGCCGATCCGGTGCCGCGCCTTGAATGCCGCGTCGGCGTTCACCGCCTTGACGATGTCCTGGCACTCGTCGAAGGTGCCCTCGATCGCCAGGTTGAAAATGTTGGGCTCGTTCAGCGCAAACATTTGCGCCGTCTGGAACGGACTCATGCGGCCGTGCGGCGATAGCATGAATACCGTCACGCGGTCTTTGCCGCGCATCGCGTATTCGGCCGAACTGCCTGTGTCCCCGGACGTGGCGCCGACGATGTTCAGCGACCGTCCCTCGCGTTCCAGCACATGCTCGAACAGGTTGCCGAGCAACTGGAGCGCGATGTCCTTGAAGGCGAGCGTGGGGCCATTGGAGACGCGCAGCAGGTGCAGCCCGGGCTCGAGCGTCAGCAGCGGTGTGATTTCGTCGGTGCCAAAGACCTCGCGCGTGTAGGTGGCGTCGATGATGCGCTTCAACTCGGCCGCCGGAATGTCGTCGATGTACCGCGACAGGATGGCGAACGCGAGATCGCGATAAGCGAGCGGACGCAGCGCGTCGAGTTCCGCGGCGGTGAACCGCGGATAAACCTGCGGCACTGCAAGCCCCCCGTCAGGCGCCAGACCTTCGAGCAGGATCGCGCAGAATGGCTGCGGAGCCTGCGCAAATGCGCCGCGGGTACTGACGTAGCGCATCAGTTCAGTTCTTCCAGCCGGATGCGGACGATGGCGCCGCGCACCGTCGGCAGCGCCTCGATTTTCGCGATCGCATCGACGATATTGCGCTCGATGGACTGGTGCGTCAGCAGGATGATATCGGTCTGGTCCTCGCCCTCATCCGGCTCCTTCTGGATCATCGCGTCGATCGAGATTTCGCGGTCGGCGAGGATGCGGGTGATGTCGGCCAGCACGCCGTGCCGGTCGTCCACGCGCATCCGCAGGTAATAGCTGGTGACGACGTCACCCATCGGCAGGAATGGCAGGTCGGTCAACTGGTCGGGCTGAAACGCTAGGTGCGGCACCCGCTGCTCGGGATCGGCCGTGTGCATCCGGGTCACGTCGACGAGATCGGCGATTACCGCACTGGCCGTGGGTTCGGCGCCTGCGCCGGCGCCGTAATACAGCGTGGCGCCCACCGCATCCGCTTTGACCAGCACGGCGTTCATCGCGCCCTCCACGTTGGCAATCAGCCGCTTGTGTGGAATGAGCGTCGGATGCACGCGCAACTCGATGCCCTCACGGCCGTTGGCCACCGCGCGCCGGGTGATGCCCAGGAGCTTGATGCGGTAGCCCAACTCTTCGGCATAGCGGATGTCCTCGCGGGTGAGCTTGGTGATGCCTTCGGCATAGGCCTTGTCGAACTGCATCGGCACGCCAAACGCGATGGCGGACATGATCGTCAACTTGTGCGCGGCGTCGATGCCCTCGACGTCGAACGTGGGATCGGCCTCGGCGTAGCCGCGCGCCTGCGCTTCGGCCAGCACGTCCGCAAAACCGGCGCCGCGCGAACGCATCTCGGAGAGGATGAAGTTGGACGTGCCGTTGATGATCCCGGCGATCCATTCGATGCGGTTGGCGGACAGCCCCTCGCGCAGCGCCTTGATGATCGGCACGCCGCCGGCCACCGCGGCCTCGAACGCCACCATCACGCCCTTGGCGGAGGCCGCCGCGAAGATCTCGTTGCCGTGATGCGCCAGCAATGCCTTGTTGGCCGTGACCACGTGCTTGCCGTGGGCGATGGCGTCGAGCACCAGCGCACGCGCCGGCTCGATGCCGCCGATCAACTCGCAGACGATGTCGACATCCGGGTGGCGCACGACTACGGCCGGGTCGTTGGTAAGATTGACGCCGGCAAGCCCACGCGTGCCTTCACGCGCCTTGTCCAGCGTGCGTGTGGCGATCCAGTTGATCCGTATTGGCCGACCCGCGCGCCGGCTGATCTCTTCCTCGTTGCGGCGCAGGACGTCCCACGTTCCGCGGCCCACCGTGCCGAAGCCCAGCAAACCGACATGCAGCGGTTTCATCGATGGCATAGTCATTTCAGCAGCCCGTCGTCGCGGAACATCTGCTTGATGCCGCGGATTGCCTGCCGCGACCGCGATTCGTTTTCGATCATGGCAAAGCGCACGTGGCCATCGCCGTATTCGCCGAAGCCAATGCCCGGCGACACCGAAACATGCGCCTTGGCCAGTAGCTGCTTGGTGAATTCGAGCGAACCCATCGCACGATAGGGGTCGGGGATCCTGGCCCAGACGTACATCGACGCCTTGGGGATGTCGACCATCCAGCCCGCTTCGTGCAATCCCTTGCACAGCACGTCGCGCCGTGCCTGGTACTTGGCGGCGATCTCGGCCACGCAGTCCTGTGGCCCTTCCAGCGCGGCGATCGCCGCCACCTGCAGGGGCGTGAACGTCCCGTAGTCGTGATAACCCTTGATGCGACCCAGTGCATTGACGAGGTCGCGATTGCCCACCATGAAGCCGATGCGCCAGCCCGCCATGTTGTAGCTCTTCGACATCGTGAAGAACTCGACCGCCACGTCGCGCGCGCCCGGCACCTGCATGATCGACGGCGCCTTCCACCCATCAAAGCAGATGTCGGCGTAGGCAAGATCGTGCACGACGTAGATGCCGTACTCCTTCGCCAGCGCAATGATCTTCTCGAAGAACGGCAACTCGACGCATTGCGCCGTGGGGTTGGCCGGAAAGTTGATGATGAGCATCTTCGGCTTGGGGAAGCTCATCCGGATCGTGTGCTCCAACTCGGCGAAGAAATCGACATCCGGCGTCATCTGGACCTGCCGGATATCCGCGCCGGCGATCACCGGACCGTAGATATGGATCGGGTAGCTGGGATTGGGCACCAGTACCGTATCGCCACGGCCGAGGGTGGCCAGCGCGAGGTGGGCAATGCCCTCCTTCGAGCCGATGGTGACAATGGCCTCGGAATCCGGGTCGAATTCCACACCCCAACGCCGCTGGTACCAATGGCAAATCGCGCGCCGCAGCCTGGGAATGCCTTTCGAAACCGAATATCCATGCGTATCGGGCCGTTGCACGGTCTCGATCAGCTTGTCGACGATATGCTGCGGCGTGGGACCGTCGGGATTGCCCATGCCGAAGTCGATGATGTCCTCGCCGCGACGGCGAGCCGCCATTTTCAATTCGGCGGTGATCGAAAAGACGTACGGGGGCAAGCGCTCGATGCGCGAAAACTGGGATGACGGAGGGGTCGACATGCGAATCCTTGCGTAAGCGCCCGGAGCCGTCCGAGCGACGTAGGTTTTGTTGCGGTGGGCAGAGGCGACTTCGAGTTTAGCGCTTATGTTGCGTCGCGGCAATGCTCCGGTCCGGTGGCGGCCGGACTGCGGCGATGCCGATTGCGATTATCATCGCAGGCGCCCGACGTGCCGGTCGTTGCACCGGGCGCGCCGCCCGTTTATGGTCTCCCCATTCGCTTGCTCCCCGCCATGAAATTTCACCTGCAGCCCCCCTCCTCTTTCGTCGTCGCGGCGCTGGGCACCGACTGGATCCGCATCGGCACCACCGAGTACCGGGACAACATCATCCTGACGCCGGACGCGGTCATTCCGGGGTGGGCGCCGGATGGATTCAGTGCGCTGGGGGAGGCAGCATTTGCCGCCCTCCGTCAGTACGATCCCGAAATCGTGCTGCTCGGCACCGGGGCGCGACAACAGTTCCCGCAGGCGGGACTGGTCCGCGCGCTCATCGATGCACGCATCGGCGTCGAACCGATGGATACGCGCGCGGCCTGCCGCACTTTCAACATCCTGGTGGCGGAAGGGCGGCGCGTGGTCGCGGCACTGATCGTCCGCTGAAGCGATCGGCCGGCCGCTACTCGCCCATCTGCAGCAGCATGCCCCGATCGCGCGCGTAGCCGATCGCGCCGCGGAAGAGGTAGACTCCGATGGCGAGATACGCGAGATCGAGTACGACCGCCCAAAGGAATGCGTCCCACACAAAAGTGCCCTGCAGCAGCAGCGCGCGCATGCCCTCGAACACATGCGCGGGCGGAAGCGCCATTGCAATCGCCTGCAGGGCCGGCGGCAGCACGCTGATCGGGTAGTAGACCCCGGACACCGGCGCGAACAGGAAGATCGCCGCCCATGCCAGTTCCTGGGCACCCAGCCCCCAGCGGAGGATCATCGCCGACACGGCAAGACCAATGGCCCAGCCGAACGCGATCAGCAGCGTGAAAAAAGCGATCAGCGGAAAGCCCATCTCAAAGATCGAGTAGCGGAACAGCAGCCAAGCGAAAACGCACGCGCCGCCCACGCCGATCAGAGTGCGCAGAACGCTCATCACCACCTGTCCGGCGATGAATTCGTGCAGCCGCAGCGGGCTGACGAAAAGATTGGCCAGGTTGCGCGATTGCAATTCCTCGATGAAGGTCAGCGACACGCCGAGCTGTCCGCGAAACAGTACATCCCACAGCAATACCGCGCCGATGAAAAATCCTGGCGCGTCGCGCAGGAAGCTGTTGGTGGGCTGCAGGTAGAGCGTGAGGAAGGCCCATAAGGCCATCGTGACCGTCGGGTAGTAGGCCATCGACACAATGCGCGGCCACGACTTCAGCAACAGGTAGGCATGCCGGCGCACGAGCGCGCGCACGCGCCGAAGCGACGCGGCGAGGCCGGATTGCGGATGCAGTGACGGGGGCGGCATGATTGTGCGTATGACGGCGGTCAGAACGCCATCGGCCCGGATGGCGCGGCGTCGATGCCACGCGCGATATCGAGAAACACCTGCTCCATGTCGGCGCGCGCATAGCGGGTGAGCAGATCGCCCGGCGACCCGTGGTCGACGATCCGGCCCGCACGCATCATGATCACGTCACCGCACATGCGCTCGACCTCCCCCATGTTGTGCGAGGCCAGCAGCATCGTGCACCCGCTGGCGCGCTGATAGTCCTCGAGATAGGTGCGCATGCGATCGCCGATGTCGGGATCGAGCGAGGCAGTGGGTTCGTCGAGCAGCAGCACCTCGGGATAGTTGAGCAGTGCCTTGGCCAGCGAAACCCGGGTGCGTTCCCCCGCCGACAGGTTGCCGAATGGGCGCCCGAGCAGTGGCGCCAGTTCGAACTGCGACGCCAGTTCAGCAATGCGCCCGGACGGATCGACGAGGCCGTAGAGGTCGGCGAAGACGCGCAGGTTTTCGCGCACTGTCAGCCGCTTCGGCAGGTCCACGTAAGGCGATGTGAAATTCATCCGCGGCAGCACGCGATACCGCGACCGGAGCATGTCGCAGCCGAGCACCGTGATGCTTCCGGCGGTAGGGCGCAGGAGACCCAACAGCATCGACAGCGTGGTGGTCTTGCCGGCACCGTTGCCGCCGAGCAGCGCTGTGATCGCCCCGCGCTTGACGGCGAACGAGATCCCCCGCACGGCCTGCACCTCGCCATAGTTCTTGGCGAGATCGGTGACGACGATCGCCGTGTCGCCGTCCACTGGCGTTGGGAGGTGTGCGTTCATCGCCGAAAACGGTATGCATGGCCGCGTAGGGCAGCCATGGCCGTCGAGTCTAGCCCATGACCGCGCGGCGGGTCAGCACTGGATCGTGGCGCGGCAGTAATTGGCGAGCTCGCGCACCACCGCGGTACCGGTGACTGGGCGCTGGGCCTTGCCATCCCCGTACTCGAGCACGAGTTTCATCCGGTACTTGTCGAAGAACGCATCGAACTGCTCGGCGCCGACCGTGCCGGTGGCGTACAGCGCATCCTCGCTGGCATCATGCTCCAGCACGATGGCTGCAAGCGGCTGGGGCGCGGGCCCGGACACGACGCGCGCGCCGGCCACCGGGTCGTATACGCTGTGGTCGGCACAGCAGTGAATGACCTGCGCACCCGACGTGGCCGAGCGTTCGCGCTGGTAACGGATGAACGACACCTCGCGCGTGGGATACGCAAGTTTGTGCGCGCAGATGGCCGAGTAGGCGACGATGTTGCGATCGCGTCCGACGCCGCCCTGCCACCGGTAGGCCGCACCGTCCTGCCGTGTGAGCTCGGCCGCTGCCACCACGGGTCGCGGGAATTTCAGCAGCAGGCAGGGCGTCGCCGCAAATGGATAGTGGAACAGATAGTTGGTCTCCGTGACCAGGTCGGCGGGCACCAGCGGCCGACCGTGAACATCGACCAGCCGAGCTCGTGCATGGCGCCGCGGCGGGGCCTGCGCCCATGCCGCGGGCAAGGCAGGCAATGTCGCGGCACCGCCGAATACTGCGCAGGATTCGAGAAATTCGCGCCGTTTCATGTTGGATTGCGGACACCCGCGGCCATGAGGATATCGACGTCGATTCTACCCACGCGGACGGCGGGCGCAACCTGGCCGGCACATCGATCCGCGCAATCCGGGAGGCGTATACAACCTCCCTTTCATTCCGGCGCCCTGCCGGTGCCGGAATGACCCGTTAGGCGGTGGCCAACTCGCGCACGTGTTCGGTGGCGCTGCGCGCCAGCGCCGACAGCGAATAGCCGCCTTCCAGCGACGACACGATGCGTCCACCCGCGTGCCGCGCGGCGACATCCGCCAATTGCCGCGTCACCCATGAATAATCGGCCTCCACCAGCTGCAACCCTGCCAGCGGATCCTCGCGGTGCGCGTCGAAGCCGGCCGAAATCAGGATGAGCTGCGGCCGATGGGCCTCGAGCGCGGGCAGCCAGTGGTCGGTCACCGCCGCGCGGAATTCATCGCTGCCGGCACCTTCGTGCAACGGCATGTTGACCATGTTGGGCGCGGGCGTATCGGTACCGCAATAGGGATACAGCGGGTGCTGGAACGTCGACACCATCAGCACGCGCGGATCGCCGCTGAAGATGTCTTCGGTGCCATTGCCATGGTGCACATCGAAATCCACGATGGCGACCCGCTCGAGACCATGCGCGGCAAGCGCATGCGCGGCGCCCACGGCGACGCTGTTGAAGAGGCAGAATCCCATCGCACGCCGCCGTTCCGCATGATGCCCCGGCGGCCGCACGGCGCAGAAGGCGGTACTGGCCTCGCCCCGCATGACGAGGTCCACCGCCAGCACCACGGCGCCGGCGGCGTGCCGCGCGGCGGTCAGTGAATGCGGATTGAGGGCGGTGTCGGGGTCGATGAAATGCAGGCCCGATTCGGGCGATGCGGCATCGATGGTGTCGATATATCCGGCCGAGTGCACACGCCCCAATTGATCGCGGGTCACGGCCGGCGCCGTGTGATGCACAAGGCAGGCGTCGATGCCCGACGCGATCATCCGGTCGCCGATCGCGGTCAAGCGCTCGGGACATTCGGGATGATAAGGCCCCATTTCGTGCAGCATGCACGACGGATGAGTGATGAAGGCAGTGGTCACGATCGGCAGGCGGGCAACGCTATCGAGTGAACTTCAATGGAGAATACCAGCCGAAGCCAAGGCCGCAGGCACGAACATTGCGCCTCCAGGCACAGGTGGCTTCCGTCAAGCGGAGTGTAACCCGCGCCCGCCGGTCGTGACGGCGACCCCGAACACAGGCTAGATTCGTTACATTCGTCACCTGCCCGACTTCACCACCCGAGACCGTCATGACCCTGCGTCCCGCCTCCTCGCCCGGCACTCCCGCCGCCGCCCGCCTGCAGCAAGTGCTGGCGCAACTTGCGCGCATCGTTGTTGGCAAGGACGAGGTCCTGCGCCTGGCCTTGGCCTGCCTCATCGCCCGCGGCCACCTGTTGATCGAGGATATCCCCGGGGTGGGCAAATCGACCCTGGCGCACGCGTTGGCGGCCACGCTCGGTCTGCGCAATTCGCGCATCCAATTCACCAGCGACCTCCTGCCCGCCGACGTGCTGGGCGTGTCGATCTTCGACGAAAAAGCGCAAAGTTTCCGCTTCCATCCTGGGCCCATCTTCAACTCGGTGGTGCTGGCCGACGAAATCAACCGGGCGCCGCCCAAGACCCAGAGTGCGCTGCTGGAAGCGATGGAGGAGCGGCAGGTGTCGCTCGACGGGCAGACACGCAAGCTGCCCGATCCGTTCTTTGTGATCGCCACCCAGAATCCCGTGGAGCAGATCGGTGCCTATCCGCTGCCCGAGTCGCAGCTCGACCGCTTCCTGATGGCCATCGAGATCGGCTATCCGGACGCCGCCGCCGAGCGCGAACTCCTGGCCGGCGGTGATCGCCGGGCGCGCATCCTCGAGACACCGGCCGTCGCCGATCCCGCCACGTTGGCCGAATTGCAACGCGAGGCCGCCGAAATTCACGTAGCGCCCGCATTGCTGGACTACGTGCAGGCGCTGCTGGCCGCCTCGCGCGGCCACACGTCCACCACCGCCAACGGCGATGCCGGCGCACGCCGGGGGTTGAGCCCGCGCGCCGGCCTCATGCTGCTGGCCGCAGCGCGGGCCTGGGCGCTGCTGGCCGGCCGCCCGATGGTACTTCCGGAAGACGTGCAGGCCGTGTTCGCCTCCGTTGCCGGGCATCGTCTGGCGGGCGGGACGCGTGCGGGCGCGGCGCAGGCGCAGGCGCTATTGCGGGCGGTGCCGCTGCCGTGATCCCCAGGGCGGTCCACCGACCCGACAACGTGCCTCTATCGGCACCCGGCCCCAGACATCGCCTATGAACAAGCCCGTCCTGCCATTCAGTCGAGCCTGGCGCGCGCGCACGCGCCAACGGCTGTTCCGCCACGCACCGACCGACGCCACCCCGGTCATCCTGCGCCATTCGCGGATCTACCTGCTTCCGACCAGGCGCGGATTGGCGCTGATCGCCACGCTGATCACGATGCTGCTGGCGTCCCTCAATTACGGGTTGACGCTCGGGATTGCGGTGACCTTCCTGCTCACCGGCCTCATCGCCGCCGCCCAGTTGCACACGTTTCGCAATCTTGCCGGCATCGAGATCGCGCCGCTCTCCGCGGGCGAGAGTTTTGCCGGTGGCGACATCCTGTTCACCCTGGCGCTGCACGCCGGCTCGGCGGCGCGCACGTCGATCCAGTTGACCACGAGCGAAGGCACGCCCAGCGCGCGCAACGACATCGCGGCCGGTGCATCACTCACCGCCACGCTCTCGCGTCCGGCAACGCAACGGGGCCCGGTTGCGCTGGGCCGCGTCACGCTGTCCACGGACCATCCTTTCGGGCTGTGGCGCGGCTGGTCCTATGTGCACTTTCCGCTGGAGGGCATCGTGTTTCCGGCACCCGAGGTTTCGGCGCCGCCGTTACCCGCAGGCCATGGCGGCACCGACGCGCAAGCGCACGGCCGGGGCGATGACGCCGACCTGGCCGGTCTGCGCGAATATCAGCGTGGCGATCCACCGCAGCGCATCGCCTGGAAAGCCGTGGCCCGCGGCGCCGGCTGGTTCAGCAAGGAGTTCGATGGTGCCGGGGGCGGCGGCCCGTTGATGCTGTCGTGGACCAGCCTGCCCGCAGCGCTCGATGCCGAGACCCGTTTGTCCCGGCTCACGGCTTGGGTGTTGGCCGCCGAGCGCGCGGCGCGCCCCTTTGCCTTGGCAATTCCCGGCACGATGCTTCCTCCGCAGCAGGGACGCGATCACCGCCGCGCCGCGCTCACCGCGCTGGCCCTCTTCGACGCGCGGCGCGGATGATGTGGCGTCCCGGCCGGGCCCGAGCGAGCGCTGCCGCGGCACCGTCGGCTTCGCTGACCGCAACGCAAACACGCTGCGTCGGCACGCTCCTGCTCGCCGCACAGTTGCCGCAGGCGCCGCACCTGCCGATCTGGGTCGCAGTGGCGGGCATCCTGCTGGTGGGCCTGCGTCTCGCCCTGCTCCGGCGCGATCGTGCGCGACCCCTTGCGTCGCCTGCCCGGATTCCATCATGGGCGCTCGTACTCTTCGCCGTCGCTGCGGCATTTGCCGTGCGCGCGTCGTTTGGCTACCTCGTTGGCCGCGACCCCTCGGTGGCGTTCCTGTTCATCCTGGTGGCCATCAAGTTCCTCGAAACGCGCTCGCGCCGCGACGGCACGCTGCTGGTCTGCCTGTCCTGCTTCCTGCTGATCACACCCTTCTTCTACAGCCAGACGATCTTTGCCGCCGTCGCTGCGATTCCCGCCGTGTTGCTGACCGGTGTCACGCTCGACGTGCTGGCCGCCGACGGGCGCAACGGCGCGCTGCCCTTTGCCTGGCGCGCCGCACTGAAGCGCAGTGGAATCCTCATCCTGCAGGGGCTGCCGGTCGCCGCCCTGTTGTTCGTCCTGTTTCCTCGACTCGCCGCGCCGCTCTGGGGCCTGCCCACCGACTTCGGCGCGCAAACGGGTTTGTCGGATTCAATGGCGCCGGGTCAGATCAGCGAGCTGTCGCTGTCCGACGCCGTCGCCTTCCGCGTCGATTTCGAGGGCGCGCCTCCGCCGGTGGGGCAGCGCTATTGGCGCGGGCCTGTGTTCTCGCGTTTCGATGGGCGCACATGGACCGCCGGATTCACGCAGGCCGGTGGTGAACTCACGCCCTACAACGCTCCGGCGATCACCTATACGGTCACGCTCGAACCCAATTTCCGGCCGTGGCTCTTCGCCCTCGACTTGCCCGCGGCGTTGCCGCGGCTCGCCACCGGCAGTCCGGCCGGCGTGGCCGCCATACTGACTCGCGACCAGCAACTCCTCGTCCGGTCACCGGTCACCGAATCGCTGCAGTACACGCAGCTGTCGATCCTGCGCTCGTCGTTCCCTGCCGGTGCCGGCGAGGGCACGATGAACCTCGCGCTGGGCCGCGGCAACGCGCGCACGCTTGCCTTTGCCCGCACTTTGCGCGAGCAACATCCGAACCCGGCGGATTACATCCACGCCGTGCTGGACTGGTTCAACAAAGAGTCATTCGTGTACACGCTGGCGCCGCCGTTCCTCGAGCACGATCCAGTCGACCTGTTTCTGTTCGACGAGCGCCGAGGCTTCTGCGAGCACTATGCCAGCGCCTTTGTGCTGCTGCTGCGCGCGGCCGGCATCCCGGCGCGCGTGGTGACGGGCTATCAGGGCGGCACGATGAATCCGCAGGGGGGTTACATGATCGTGCGCCAGTCGGATGCCCACGCGTGGGCCGAAGCGCTGGTGGATGGTGCCTGGCATCGCTTCGATCCCACCGCGGCAGTCGCGCCTTCGCGCATCGAACTCGGCTTGGGCGGGGCGCTGCCGGGAGGCGAACGGGTGCCGTTCTTCGCGCGGCTGGACAGCACCTGGATCCGCGACGTGCGTTTGAGCTGGGATGCGTTCAACCACGACTGGCGGCGCAACGTCGTCGGCTTCAACTACGATCGCCAGCGCTCGCTGTGGCGCGACATGAAACTCGACCGCTTCGCAGCATGGCAGATCATGGTCGGATTGGCGACCGTGCTATTCGCTTGGGGCGCACTGGTGATCGGATGGCTGATGTGGAAACGCCGACGCCAGGAACGTGCGTTGGTGCTGTGGGACGACCTCAATCGGCGCCTGGCGCGCGCCGGATTGCCGCGGCAACCGCACGAAGGGCCGCTGGCCTTCGCCGACCGCGCAGCCACCCGCTGGCCACAGTTTGCGATCGCCTTCGCGGCCATCGGCGAGTCCTACGCGTCGTTGCGCTATGGGGCGCCGGGGGCCGCACGCGACCGCGAAGCTTTGCTGGCAACGCTCGAGCGCGCCATCGAGGTGCTGCCGGCACCTTCGGCGCTGCGCAGCGCCGCCGAATCGGCGCAAGCCTAGAACAAGTCGTCGCGCGAGTAACCTTGCCGCGCAAGCTCCTCGCGCAGCCGCTGCAGCGCCTCGCCCTGGATCTGCCGGATGCGCTCGCGTGTGACTTGCAGTTCCGCGGCCAACTCCTCGAGCGTGGCGATTTCGCATCCGTTCAATCCGTAGCGGCGTTCGATGACCCGTCGCTGGCGCGGAGTGAGTTCATCGAGCCATCCGGCCACCGATGCCTCGATCGCACTGTCGTGCAGCAGGATCTCGGGCGCCCGCGACTCGTCTTCGGCCAGGCCGTCGGCAAGCGTGAAGCCCGAATCACCGGGCACCGGCGCATCGAGCGACAGCATCTGCTCCTGGTGGCGCAGCAATCGCTCCACATCGGCGCGCGGCTTGCCCAGGAGATGCGCGACATCGTCGAGCGAGGTGTCGCGCCCATCCATCGGCGCGTGAGTCTCGAGATGCCGCAGCGCCCGCAGCACGACATTCAATTCCTTGACCACATGCGCCGGCAGCCGGATGGTTCGTGCCTGGTTCATGATCGCGCGCTCGATCGACTGGCGGACCCACCAGGTGGCGTAGGTGGAGAACCGAAAGCCGCGCTCGGGATCGAATTTCTCGAGTGCGTGGATCAGCCCGAGATTGCCCTCCTCGATGAGGTCGGGCAGCGCCAGGCCACGGTGCAGATAATGGCGCGCGATGCTGACGACCAGGCGCAGGTTGCACTCGATCATCATCTGGCGCGACGCAAAGTCGCCGGCCCGCGCCGCGCGGGCGCGGACAAGTTCCTCGGCCGGTGTCAACAGCGCGTGCTGGCCGACGTCGTTGAGGTAGAGCTGGGTAAGGTCGGTGACGAAATCGCCGGACAGGCCGCGCGGCGGTTCGTCCAGCGGAAGTTGTCCGGACCAGCGATCGGCGTGCGGCGGCACCGCTTCCGGCGGCTGTTCGTCCGTTGGCGCGCGCTTGAAGGCAACCATGCGGGCGTGAGGCGTCGCGGGGGACGAAGCGTCAGGCCGGCGGCAGAAAGCGGGCGGGATCCATCGGCTTCCCGAGCCGCCTGATCTCGAAATGCAATTTCACTTCGGAGGTGTCGGTATTGCCCATCTCCGCGATCTTCTGCCCGCGCGTGACTGTCTGGCCTTCCTTCACCAGGATTTCGCGATTGTGGGCGTAAGCGGACAGGTAGGTCTTGTTGTGCTTGATGATGATGAGCTTGCCGTAACCGCGCAGGCCGGTACCGGCATAAACGACCGTGCCCGCGGCACTGGCCAGTACCGGCGTGCCGGCAGTGCCGGCGATATCGATGCCCTTGAGATTGGCGGTTTCCGAGAAATTGCCGACGATCTTGCCCTTGGCCGGCCATACCCAATCGACCTTGTTGTCGTCGTCCGCATCGACGGCGGCGTTTTGCGGCAATTCCGGTTTGGGTTTGGGTTCGGGCGTGGGCGCGACCGGTGGCGGTGCGACCGCCACGACCTCGGGCGCCGGCGGGCCTTTCGCCACGTCGCGCACCGCCTGCTCCGAGTAGGGTTCCTTCACCGCCTTGGGCGACGACTTGAAGTTGTCAGTGTTGCGCGGGGCGGCCGGTGCCGCCGCAGTCGCAACCGGCGCCTTGTTCTCGGTGACCGTCGGCGCGGGCTTCAGCGGCGTGATCACGACGCCGGTTGATGTCGTGGTGGATTCGCCGTCGCCCGGCGCCTTCAGTTGCAGCACCTGGCCCACGCGGATCAGGTTGATGTTCTCGATGTTGTTCCACGCTGCAAGTTCGCGGTAGTCGAGGCCATGGTCCAGCGCAATCTGGTACAGCGTATCGCCGCGCTTGACCGTGTAGCTGAAAGGTCGCCAATCCGGTTCGGTTCCCCCGGCCGTCGCCGGCACACCGGGCGCGGCTTTCGGCGACGCAACGGGTGCGGGCCGCGGCGGTACCGCGCTGCGATCCTCGACGGGCGCGCGGGTACGCGAGGCGCAGCCGGCCACGATCGTCGCGAGGAGGACGAGTGCCAGCCAGCGCCGGAGCGCGGGCCACTGCGAAACACAGTAATGAAGTTGAGGCATCAGCAATCGACCACGGGAAGAGCCCAATCGTTCACGCGAGCCCGGACAGGAGCGGCACAAATCTTACCGCATCGAGGGTTTGCTCCTTGAGTCCCGTGGGAGCCAGGTCGAGCACCGTCAACCGTTGCACGCCGCGCTCGTCGCCCACTTGCGCGAGCGGCAGCACCATGCGCCCGCCCGGCTTCAGGTACCGCAGGAGCGGCGTAGGCACGTGGGTGGCCGCCGCAGTGACGATGATCGCGTCGACCGTGAGGTCCTGGCCCAGATCATGGCTGCCGTCGCCATGCTTCAACGAAACGTTCTTCAGCTTGAGCGACTGCAGGTGGCGGCGCGCCTTGGTAACCAGCGCGCCGATGCGTTCCACGCTGTAGACGTGGCGCGCGATGCCGGCGAGCACGGCCGTCTGGTAGCCGCAACCGGTGCCGATCTCGAGCACGTCGTGGAGATCGCGCCCGTTCCGCGCCAATTCGGTCATCCGCGCAACGACCCAGGGCTGCGAGATCGTCTGGCCATGCCCGATCGGCAGCGGCACATCGTCGTAGGCGCGAATGGCCAGCGCCTCGTCGACGAACACGTGCCGCGGAATTTCGGTCATCGCCGCGAGTACGATCTCGTCGGCGATGCCCTGCTCTCGCAGCCGTTCGATCATCCTCGCGCGCGTGCGCACCGACGTCATGCCGATGCCCGCACGCTGCCGTTCGTTGTCGCCAAGCATGGCCATCGCGTGCGCCCGATCGTAGCCGCGCCGACGCTTCAGCGCGCAAACCAGCCGGTAACTTCCGGCATGCGTTCACGGTTGGTGAGATCGATCTGCAGCGGCGTCACGGAAACATGGTGCGTTGCGACTGCGTCGAAATCAGTGCCCGCGCCGGCATCGGCGGCCGCCCCTGCAGCGCCGACCCAGTACACCGTCTCGCCACGCGGGTTCTGGCTGCGGATCACGTCTTCGGCCTTGTGCCGCCGTCCCAGCCGGGTGACCACGGTGCCCTGCAGCGACGCCAACGGCACATCCGGCACGTTGACGTTGAGCAACCACGCGCCAGCGGGCATGCGCGCGTGCCGCTCGACGATGTCGAGCGCAACCCTGGCTGCAGTATCGAAATGCTGTCCGTTTTTCGAGGCCAGCGAAATGGCCACCGATGGAATGCCGAGCAGAAAGCCTTCAGTGGCGGCGGCAACCGTTCCAGAATAAATCGTGTCGTCGCCCATGTTGGCGCCGAGATTGATGCCGGAGATCACCATGTCCGGCAGTTCATCGAGCAGGCCGGTGACTGCGAGGTGGACGCAATCCGTGGGCGTGCCGTTGACGAACATGAAACCGTTGGGCGCACGACGCACATAGAGCGGGCGGTCCAGCGTCAGCGAATTGGAAGCGCCGCTGCGGTCGCGCTCCGGCGCAACGACGGTGATCTGCGCGTGGGGCGCAAGTACCGCGGCCAACCGCTCGATCCCCGGGGCAAAGTAGCCATCGTCGTTCGAAATCAGGATACGCATCAGGGAGCAACATCCGGTGAAATTGCCGCGCAATGCCCACACCGAGCATCCACCAAAATTATAACCCGCGCTGCACACGCAATCCGGGCGGCATTACTGCGACCAAGCGCATCCTATAATGTCCCGATGTGCAACGCGAACCATTCCACCGTCGTTGCCGTATTGGGCTCGCCCGAATGCTGGAGTCATGCAGGGTAACCGCCGCGGCGCGACTGCGCTGACCATCGGGCTGGCGCTGCTGGCCGTGCTGCCGGTCGCCGCCATCGTCCTGCGCGCCGCGACGCTCGGCGCCGGCGCCACGTGGGCGCATCTCGCCGCCACGGTCCTGCCGGACTATATATTCAACACGCTGATGCTGGCGTTGCTGGTCGGCCTGGGTGTCGGCGTCGGTGGTACCGCCGCCGGCTGGCTGATCGCCCGCCGCCGCTTCCCGGGCAGTGCTTTCTTCGCATGGTCGCTGCTGCTGCCGTTGGCGATGCCGTCCTATGTGATGGCCTACGCCTACACTGATTTCCTGCAGTACGCGGGGCCGCTGCAAACCGCGCTGCGCCATACGTTTGGATGGACGCGCGCCGACTACTGGTTTCCCGATGTGCGTACGCTGCCCGGCGCCGCCGTGATGTTTATTTTCGCGTTGTATCCGTACGTTTTCCTGCTGGCGCGCACTGCGTTCCTCGAACGTCCACCGGCATTGCTCGAGGCCGCGCGCACGCTCGGCCTCAATGCCAGGGCAACGTTCTGGCGCGTGGAGCTGCCCCTGGCGCGTCCGGCGATTGCCGGCGGCATCGCATTGGCGCTGATGGAAACGCTGGCCGACTACGGCACCGTTGCCTACTTCGCCGTCGAAACGTTCACGACGGGCATGTACCGCGCCTGGTTCTCGCTGGGCGACCACACCGCGGCGGCGCAACTTGCAGTGGTGCTGCTGGTGTTCGTGGTCGGCGCGATTGCGCTGGAGCGATCGTCGCGCGGCGCGGCCCGTACCTCGGGCGGGGCGCGCATGAAGGTCACCGTGCGCCAGTCGCCGCAGCCGTTGACCGGCGTACGTGCCATGGCGGCCACCGCGTTCTGCGCCATTCCGTTGCTCGCCGGTTTCGTGTTGCCGATCCTGCTGCTGCTGCGGCTGCTGCTGGGCGAATCCAGCATTGACTGGTCGGTGCGCTTTCCGGAATGGGCGTGGAACAGTCTGCGCGTGGCCGTGCTGGCCGCGGGGCTTGCTGTAGCGATTGCGATGCTGGTGGCGTATGCCGTGCGTCTGGCACCCGGGCGCCTCACCCGGTTCTCCAGTCGCCTGCTGACGCTGGGCTACGCGGTTCCGGGAACGGTCCTCGCCATCGGCGTGCTGCTGCCGCTGGGCGCCATCGACAACACGATCGCCGCATGGTGGCGTGAAACGACGGGACGTGCAGCCGGCCTGCTGCTGACCGGCACGCTCGTCGCGCTGCTCTATGCCTACGTGGTGCGCTATTTCGCCGTCGCGTGGAACGCGATCGAACCCGGTTTTGCCCGCATCACGCTGTCGATGGATGCCGCGGCACGCAGCCTCGGCGCAGGGGTGTGGGGCACGCTGGTACGGGTGCATGCGCCGCTGCTGGCACGCAGCAGCGCCGCCGCCCTGCTGCTGGTGTTTGTCGACGTGATGAAGGAGTTGCCGGCCACGCTGGTGCTGCGGCCATTCAATTTCGACACGCTGGCCACCCAGACCTACCTGCTGGCCAAGGACGAACGATTGGCCGAGGCTGCGCTGCCGTCGCTCGCCATCGTGGCGGTGGGCCTCGTTCCGATCCTGGTACTGGCGCGCATGGCCCGCCGTGGCCTCACCGAATCCACGCGTGGCGCAGCCCTGCCGGGCCGCGTCGAGTTGTCGGTATAGCGGCGGGCGTTACTTCCAGCCCGCGCGGTCGACGAGGCGCTGCGCTTCCGCGGTGTTCTTGCCCAGTGTCGCTATCGGCAGCGGATCGATCTTGAATTTGCCCAGCGCATCGAGCGCGGGATTGGCCACCGCGGCCGACGCGACGACCGGCCATTCGTTGTTGCCATCGGCAAAGTAGCGCTGCGCGTCGTTGCTCGCGAGGTACTCCAGGAACTTGACGGCGTTGTCCTTGTGCGGCGCATGCTTCAACACGCCCGCGCCCGAAATGTTGACGTGTGTGCCGTTGCCTGCCTGATCCGGCCATACGACGCCGGTCCTGGCCACGATGTCACGGTCTTCCGGCTTGGTGGAACGCATGAAGCGCGCGTAGTAATACGTGTTGGCAAGCGCGACCGAGCATTCACCGGCCGCCACCGCCCTGATCTGATCGGCGTCGCCACCCTTGGGCGTGCGGGCCATGTTGGCCACCACGCCTTTCGCCCATGCTTCCGCTTTGGCCGCACCGAGGTGCGCGATCTGCGAACCGACCAGCGACAGGTTGTACGGATGGCTGCCCGAACGCGTGCAGATACGGCCCTTGTTCTTCGGATCGGCGAGTGAATCGTAGGTGGCCACGTCAGCACGGTCGATCATGGTCTTGTTGTAGACGATCATCCGGGCCCGGTAGGAGAAGCCGAACCACCTCCCATCCGGGTCGCGATACTTGGCAGGGATCCGTTCGTCGAGCACGACCGACCTGACGGGCTGGAACAATCCCGCCTGCTCGGCCTGCCAGAGCCGCGCCGCATCCACGATCAGCAGCACATCGGCAGGACTCGCGGCGCCTTCGGTCTTCAGCCGCTCCAGCAACTGCTCGTCACCGGCCTCGATGCGGTTGATCTTGATGCCGGTGGCCCTGGTGAAGTTGTCGTACAACGCCTCATCGGTCTGGTAATGACGCGCCGAATACAGATTGAGCACGGGCTCGTCGGCAGCGACGGCCGATGGCGACATGGACAGCAGTAGTATCAATACGCCTGCGGCGCGGAGGATGCGGGTGAACATGGGATGGCGGTACGGAAATTGAACAGGTGCCCAGAATAGCGCCCGCCGAGCACCTCCGTCAATACAAATGCGAATTATTCGTATTTATTGTCATGGATCAACAGCGGATCCCGCGACGCCGTCGACACTGGCGGTACCCTCGGCGCCGACGCGGTCCGGCATCTGCCCGTCGCCAAGACGCCGAGAGCCCGTGGTTATCCCTGTTTCGCTCAGCCGCTGTTGCGTAACCCTGCCGCAAGCCCGTTGATGGTCAGATGGATCGCGCGCTTGGTGCGCTCGTCGGTCTGCCCGCCGCGATAACGCCGCAGCAGCTCGACCTGCAGGTGATTGAGAGGATCGAGATAAGGGATGCGGTTGCGGATGCTGCGCGCCAGCGGCCGATTGTCGTCGACCAGGTCGACGCGATGGGTGATCGTGAGCAATGACCGCACCGTGGACGCGTGCTCTTCGGCGATGCGGGAGAACACCGGCACGCGCACCTCCGGGTCGGCCACCAGCTCGGCGTAGCGCGAGGCCACCGCGAGGTCGGTCTTGGCAAGCACCATCGCCATGTTCGACAGCACGCTGCGAAAGAACGGCCAGCGCTCGTGCATCTCGACCAGCAAGGCCGCGCCTTCGGGCCGCTGCTCCAGCCACCGCGATACGGCCGTGCCGAAGCCAAACCAGCCCGGCAAACTCAGCCGGCACTGGCCCCAGCTGAACACCCAGGGAATGGCCCGCAGGTCCTCGATGCGCGCGGACGCCGTGCGCGAAGCGGGACGGCTGCCGATATTGAGTTCGGCGATCTCGGCAATGGGCGTGGCGCCGCGGAAATAAGCGTTGAAGGCCGGCGTGTCGTAGACCAGCGCGCGATACGCGCCAAAGGCGAGGCCCGAAAGTTCGTCGAGTGCCGCGTGATAAACCGTCGCGCGATCGCCGAGTTGCTCGGCGTCGGCGAGACTGGCCTCCATCGTCGCCGCCACGAGTGCCTCGAGATTGCGGCGTCCCAGTTCAGGATCCGAATATTTGCTGGCGATGATCTCGCCCTGCTCCGTCACGCGCAGGCCGCCCGTCACGCTGCCCGCTGGCTGCGCCAGGATCGCCTCGTAGGACGGACCGCCACCGCGTCCCACGGTGCCGCCGCGACCATGGAACAACCGCAGCTTCACGCCGTGCTGTGCAAACACGACGACCAGGCGCATCTCCGCCCGGTACAGCGCCCAGTTGGCGGTAAGGTACCCGCCATCCTTGTTGCTGTCGGAATAACCCAGCATCACTTCCTGCCAATCGTCGCGGTCGGTGAGCCACTTGCGATACTGCGGCAGCGCGAATGCCTCGCCCATGATGGCACCGCAATTGGCGAGGTCATCGATCGTCTCGAACAACGGCACGATGTTCATCGCCAGGTGCTCGCCACGCAGCAGGCCGACCTCCTTCAGGAGAATGCCCACCTCCAGCAGGTCGGACACCGACTGGCACTTCGAGATCACGTAGTTGGGAACGGCCATGCGCCCATAAACGTCATGCGCGGTGGCAGCGACGCGCAGGATCGCAAGTTCCACGCGCGTACGCTCCGCGTAGTCGAGATGCGGCGAGTGCAAAGGCCGCGGCGTCGCGAGCTCACGGCACAGCAACGCCACGCGCTCCGGTTCGGACAGGGCGAGGTAGTCCGACGTCACCGCCGCGCATTGCAGCAGATCGGCCACGACGCGTTCATGGACATCCGCGTTCTGCCGCAGGTCGAGCGATGCCAGGTGGAATTCGAATACTTCGACCGCACGCAAGAGCGGCTCCAGCCGTTGCGTCCCGAGCGTTGCCGCGCCGTGGGTGGCGAGCGAATCGCGGATCACATTCAGGTCCGCCAGCAGTTCCGCGGGCTCGGCGTACGGCGGCAACACGGCATGCGGTGCCCGCGCCGGCGCACGCACGCCGCGCACCACAGCCGTCGCGGCCAGCCGCGCGTAGATGCCGGTCAAGGCGCGACGATAGGGCTCGTCCTGCCGATGCGGATTGCCGTCGTGCGAGGCGTCCGCCAGCGCAAGCAATGCCAGCGTGGGTGGAACGAGGCGGTTCGACAGCGACAGTTCCGCACCCAGCCGATGCACCGCGTCGAGATAGTATTCGAAGGCGACATTGGCCTGCGCGCGCAACGCATATTCAAGCGTGTCGGCCACCACGAAGGGATTGCCGTCGCGATCGCCGCCGATCCACGACCCCATGCGCATCACCGGCGGTACCGGGATGATGGCACCGAAGGTCTGCGCGATGCCATCCGCCAGCGCCTCGCGCAGGCGCGGCACCTCGGCGAGGAAGGTGTAGCGGTAATAGGCGAGACCGTTGTCGATCTCGTCGCGCACGGAAAGCTTGGACAGGCGCAGCATGGCGGTCTGCCACAGCGCGAGTACCTGCCGGCGCAACCCGGTTTCCACCTCCGCGTGCTCGTCGGGGGTGAGGAGCGTGCGATCACGCCAGGTCAGGAGGCGCACGATCTCGCGTTCGCAATCGAGGATGCTCTTGCGCTGCACCTCCGTGGGATGGGCGGTGAGTACCGGGCTCACCAGCGCATGCGCCAGCCAGTCGGTCAATGCGCGAACGCCGACCCCATCGGCCGCAAGCTTGACCAGTGCACTTTGCAGGCTGCCCTGCTGGGGCGGCGATCCCGCCCGCAGGTGGGCCCGGCGCCGCCGGTTCTGGTGGACGTCCTCGGCGAGGTTGGCGAGGTGCGAAAAGTAGGAGAACGCGCGAACGACGTCGAGCGTGGCCGGAATCGACAGGTCGTTGAGGAGGCCTGACAGATCGGCGCGCGCGCCTGCGGCTTCGTCAATATCTGCGCGGCGAAATCGAATGGCGGTCTGCCGGATGGCCTCGATGCGAGCGTAGGTGGTCTCTCCCGTTTGCGCGCGCAGCACGTCGCCCAGGATGCGTCCCAGGAGTCGCGTGTCTTCCTTCAACGGGAGGTCGCGATCGTTTTCGGCGTCGGGCATCGGGCAGGCTCGCATTGATTTGTTGGGATGCACCGACCTTTTCGCAGCGGGCTTTCTGCCCGCGCACAAACGAGTCGACGTCAACGTGAAGTATAGGACCGCTGCTGCGCCGCAGCAATTACTCGATGAAGCCCACCGCCTGCAGGCATTGCGGCTGCAGGATCTGGTCGCCCGTAGTCATCGGCGCGTCGACGCGCTATCGCTGGCCGTCGACGGTTGGACGCGTCCACCCGTGCACTCACCGCATTTGCGCGCCGTGCCTTGCGCGACGCCTGATCACCCCCGGCTATTGCGCGGCGCGCAGGCGCTGCGCCAGCGCCCACACCGCGCTGGCATACAGCCGGCTGCGGTTGTAGCGGGTGATCACGTAGAAATTCGGACACGCGATCCACAGGCTGGTGGCGGCGTCACCACTTCCGTTTTCCTCGAGCAGCAGCAAGCCGACGGGCTCGGCCGCGAAATCGACCGGTACCTGCGTCGGCGCCACGCCATCGGCAGCCCAGGCTGCCAGCGGTCGTCGCTCGCTGATCCCGCCGTCGACCTTGCGCAACACGCCATCGCGCAACTCGGGCGCCACCACGGCCGGCAACAGCACCGGCTGCCCCCGCATCCAGTCGTGACGAGCCAGGTAGTTGGCCACGCTGCCGATCACATCGGCGGGATTGGACCACAGGTCGGCCCGGCCATCGCTGTCGAAGTCGACGGCAAAGCGCCGGTAGCTCCCCGGCATGAACTGCGGCATGCCCATTGCACCGGCGAATGATCCCTTGGGCGTCAGCGGCGAAAGCCCCTGTTCGTGTGCCAGCACGACAAATTCCTTCAACTCGCCCCGAAAGAACGTCGCGCGGCGCGGATAGTCGAAGGCCAGCGTGGCGAGGGCGTCGATGACACGGTACGAGCCGGTCACGCGACCGTAGAACGTTTCGACGCCGATGATCGCCACGACCACTTCCGGCGGCACGCCGTACTGCTGCTCCGCGCGCTCGAGCGCCGCCGCGTTGGCGCGCCAGAACTTGAGCCCGCCATCGACGCGCTCCGCCGACACGAAGGGCGGCACGTAGTCGAACCACTTGGGAGGCGCGAGAAGCGGCCGGTCCATCGCCGTCACGATCTTCGGCTGATGCCGCGCGGCTGCAAACCAGCGCTCGACCATCCGCACATCGAGCCCGGTTTCGGCCGCCACTTCCGCGGCAAATGCGCGCACATCGTCACGTTGACCGAAGAGAGGCGTCGCGGCATCACGCGCCTTGGTCGGCGCGGGCTTGGCCGCCGCGACAGTCGCGGCGCCTGTCAACGCGCACGTCAAAACCAGCAGCGTGAGGAAGTGGCGCAAAGGGTTGGGCATCGTGGGTGCTATTATCGCGCGGCTTTCGCGCCCTGGCGCGCGCAAGCCAGAAACTCCGCATGCACAGTCTCTATCCGCTCGCTCGTCCGTTCCTGTTCGCGCTCGATCCCGAGACCGCGCATGACGTGGTTTTTGCAAGCCTCGATCGCGCTGCTGCGCTCGGGCTCGCGCAACTCGCGTCGCCCCGGCTGCCGACATCACCGGTCACCGTCATGGGCGTCCCGTTTCCCAATCGTGTAGGGCTCGCCGCCGGTCTCGACAAGGACGCCTCGCACCTGCGCGGGCTGGCGACACTGGGCTTCGGCTTTCTCGAGGTCGGCACCGTCACGCCACGCGCGCAACCGGGCAACCCCAAGCCGCGGATGTTCCGGTTACCGGCAGCGCAGGCGTTGATCAACCGCCTTGGTTTCAACAATGGCGGCGTCGAGAATTTCGTGGCCAACGTCGGACGGTCGGGCTATCGGGGCGTGCTGGGCATCAACATCGGCAAGAATTTCGACACGCCCAACGAGCGCGCCGCCGACGACTACATTGCGTGCCTGCGCGCCGTCTATCCGCATGCCGCCTATGTGACCGTCAACATCTCGTCGCCCAATACCAAGGGTCTGCGCGACCTCCAGTCCGAAGGCGCGCTTGGCGCACTGCTGGCGCAATTGAAGCGCGAGCAGACGGCGCTGGCGCAGCGGCACGGACGGCACGTACCGCTTGCCGTGAAGATCGCGCCCGACCTGACCGACGATGCCGTGCGCGGTGCGGCGCGGCTGCTGGTCGAGCACCGGATCGAAGGCGTGATCGCGACCAACACCACGATAGCGCGTGACGCCGTGGCGGGCCTGCGCCACGCCGAGGAGACCGGGGGACTCTCCGGCGCACCGGTGCGCGAGCGATCGAATGCCGTGATTCGCGTTTTGGCCACAGCCTTGGATGGCGCGCTGCCGATCATCGGCGTCGGCGGGATCCTGTCGGGTGACGATGCGCAAGCCAAGATTGCCGCGGGCGCAACGCTGGTGCAGCTCTACACCGGCCTCATCTATCGCGGGCCGACGCTGGTGGCGGAATGCGTGAGAGCGCTTGCCCGGCCCTGATGCGCTAGCGTGGCGGGCGATTGAAAACGAGGATCTTGCCGGTGGCGAGTGTGGTGAGCACCCCGTCCTGATTGGTGGCAGTGCCGTCCATCGCGGCGATGCCGCCACCGTGCTTCGGTTTCGGCGTCAAGGCGACGATCGTCCATGCAATGGTCAGCGTATCCCCGGGCCGCACCGGCGCAACGAAACGCGCGTTGTGTTCCAGATAGGCATCGGCCGTGCCGTAGAAATGCATGCCCACCGGACCGCCCATCAGCGCACTGGTCATCATGCCATGGAGGATGCGGCCACCGAAGCGCGAGGCGCGGGCGAAGGTTTCATCGACATGCAGCGGATTGAAATCGCCGAGCAAGCCAGCGCTGGCAACGAGATGCGACTCGGTGATCGTCAGCGTGCGGCTGAAGGTATCGCCTGGCGCGAGATCGTCGAACCAGTGACCGCTGCCGTCCATCGCGCTATCACAGGCGAGCATGCCCCCGCGTCAGCGGGCGGCGCCCACCGGTTCCCAGCGAAAACCTGCCGCCTCGACGCCTTCGCGCAAGTGGGCGAGTCCGGCATCCACATCGCAGACGTCCCCTTTGACCCCAAGTTCGATGCGCCGCTCGCCGGCCGTGAGCATCGACGGCAGGCTGAAGAGCTTCAACGACGGGAAGCGCGCGACGTTGGCTTCCATCAATTCGAGCAGCTGGCTCTCGCCCGCACCGTATACCAGGATCGATCGCTCCGCGGATGGCGCGGTGCGCATGTCGGGATACCACTGCGCGAGCGCCCAGTCGAACATCGGCCATGCCATCTGCGGAAAGCCAGGCAGGAAGAGATGGTCGCGGATCGCGAACGCGGCCACGCGATTGACGGGATTGGGGATGATCCGGCTACCCTCGGGGAATTCGGCCATCAGCACCCGATTGGGATAGGCCTCGGCGCCGAAGCGCGCCTCCAGTTCGGCCACGGCCTCCGGATGCCGGACCAGCGGCACGCCCAGTGCAGCCGCCGCAGCTTGCCGCGTGTGGTCGTCGGGCGTGGCCCCGATGCCGCCGCAGCTCACGACGAAATCCCCTCGCGCGAACGAGGCGCTGAGTGCGGCGGTAAGGCGGTCGCGATCATCGCCGAGGTAATGCGCGTAGTCGAGCCGCAAGCCGCGCGCGCGCAGCGTCTCGATCAGGTGCGGCAGATGCGAATCCTGCCGTTTGCCCGACAGGATTTCGTCGCCGATGATGAACGCCCCGATGGCCTTCATCGCGGAGAACGCAATTCCGCGGAGAGCATCAATCGACTTCGACCGGTTCGGGGAATTTCTGCTCGATCTGCGTCATCATGCTCGAGAAGGCGCGATCGATCAGGGGTTCGGCCTCGACCAGGCGAGCGGTATCGGCACGGAAACGCTCGGCCAGTTCTTCGGCCGTCATCGACAGTGCCTTCTGGCCCTGCCGGTTGGTGAAAAGGTAGGTGCCGCGCAGCGGACTGACCCATGCGAGCTTGGCAAAGGCGAGTTGCCCGCCTTCGGCTTCGAATTCGATCCACATGCCACGTTCGAGATTCCGGGCAATTTCGAGATAGTCGTCGTCCTGGACTTCGAGCTCAGGCTCGATCGGCTCGGGCTCGGCCTGCGTCATCGCCACGGCAAGCGCTTCCGCTTTGGCCGCCAAAGCCTCGTTGCCCGCTGCCTTGGCCATCTCGGCCTGCGCCATGGCCGCTTCGGCGACCGCGGCCATCGGCGAGGCGACCGTAGCAAAGGCCGGCTTCACTGCCGCCGCATGGGCCTCGACGAGGTTGGCCATGAATGCTTCACGCTGTTCCGGCTGCCAGCCGCCGACGCCGACACCGGCGGACAGCCGCTTCAGTAACGAGGGCAGCAATGCGACCAGATGCCGCCGGTCCTCGGTCGAGCGCTTGGGCTGCACGCTCCAGACGAGATCTTCCAGCGTCGCCACGCCCTCGCCCCATGCTTCGCCGCCTTCGCCACTGTCGAGATATACGCGCTCCAGCGCTCCGCGCCAGTTTTGTCGGAGGAACGTCGCGAGGAAATTGGGAACGGGCGCCCCCTCGATGCGTTTTTCGATCTCGGACTTGGCCACCACGGCAGCAATCTGCTGGCGGTCTTTCTCGTTGATCTCGTCAGCCGTCGAACTGATATTGGCTTCGGCGTCCTTTTCCTCTTCGGTCAGGAACGCCTGCAACACCTCGCGCTGCTCGTCGAAGATGTCGAGATCGTCGGAAAAATTGTCGAGGATCTGGTGGACGATGCCGCCCAGGCATTGGTAGAGCGGATCCTCCTGGCCCATCACCGGCGACCAGCCGAGTCCGGCATGCGCCAGTTCGTTGACCAGGAGCCTCGACGGATGCGACTTCTTGGCGAAGAAGGCGCCGTCGAGCATCGCCGCTTTCAGTACCGGAATCTGCAATCGGGCCAGCAGTGCCTTGATGCCGTCAGGCAGGTCGCGCGTCTCGAAGATGAAATCGAACAGCATGGCGACCATCTCGATCGTCATCGATTCGATCTGGTTCGCCTTGGCGCCGAGGGGGGATTCCTGAAGGTCGCGCAGGACGTTGTGCAACCCGTCCGGAATGCCGGAGAACGAGACCGACGCGCCACCGACATCGAAATCGGACTGGCCGGCCTGCAGGCGCGTCAGACCCTCATGCAGGTCGGCGCTGGTAATGATCGGGGCGCCCGGCGAATAGCCCGACGGCGTCATCGGCATCGGGCCGAAGGTGCGCTGTGACGTCATGCCCGGCATCGCGATGGTGGGGAGGTCGCCCTCGGCGCCCATCGGCGCGTAGTTCATCGGTCCGGAACCCATGGGCATCGCCCCCATCGGCGCCTGACCGCATCATCCGTTCGCCGTCAGGCGTACGCATGCCCGGACTCGATGCAGAAGGCCGCATCGCTGCTGCCGGCGTGCCACTTCCGTACATGCGCTTGAAAAGCGCCATTACGTCCATTTCCGGCGACGGTACCGCTTCCTTCGCAACTTTTGCCGCAGCGCGCTCTGCGGTGCGATCGGCGCCGCCACCACGATTGACGTGGCCGGGCCTGCCGATCGCGGGAACCAGATTGAGCCGCGTCAGGTGCGCGTTGACGTCGGCGTAGATCGTGGCGATGCCGCCCAGCGGCGCCTGGTTCACGTCCTTCATGATCTGGAACTTGATCCTGCGCTCGGCCTTCAGCGATTGCACGGCGTGCGCGAAGGCATCGATGATCGTGGAAGGCGACAGCGGATTGGCATCCGTCGACAGGTCGGGCTTGCCGAGGAGGTGGCCCATGCCGCGGTTGAGCACCAGCAATTCCTCGTGACACGCGTTCTCCAGGACGCGCGTGATGTTCCCGTTCAATACCGATTCGTCCATCGACGACGTATCGACCAGCGTGAGATTGCGGGTATCGGCCTTTGAAAATTCTTCGTTGACGCTGGCCTTGCCGGCGATCCGCTCGTCGATCAATGTGCGCAACTGCTTTTCGAACTCGGCCATCAGCGCCGGCCGATCGCCCTTGAGCGTGCCGCGCGCGTCGAGAAAGAGCTGCTGGTCATCGCGCACATCCGAACGGCTGGCGCGATCCATCAGCGTATCCGCCACCTTGTCGAGAATCTGCGAAAACGACGTGGTCAGCCGCGTAATTGCGAGATCCCGGCAATCGTCGAGGATCTTGGCAATTTCGCGGGCCGACTGGCGACGGCTCGGGGTCTCGATGGCGGTCACTTTCGCTCGGACGGGGTTCACGGGAAGGTTTTGTGACAGCTCAATAAGTTAGGACATAAATCGGCCAAGTTACTGTAGCACGACGCCCCCCCTATGCCAATGTACTGGTCGGTGCCCCATTTCCCCTATCGCGGCAGGTCCGCCCAGGCCTTGGAAAGGCGCTTGAAAGAGACGGGAAGCGGCGTTTTCAGCTCCTGGGCGAAGAGTGAAACGCGCAGCTCCTCCAGTAGCCACCGATACCCCTCGAGCTCGGGCTCCCGCCGCCCCTCCCGCCGGTTACGCTCTGCCCGCTCGGCGTATTGGCGCCACAGCTGCCCCACCTCATTGGCATGCCGGGCGTCACGGTCAGGGCGCTCGGCATGCTTCGCCAGGCGCCGATCGAGACCCCGCAGGTATCGCGGGAGATGCTCGAGCTGGGCCCAGGGGGTGGCACTGAAAAACCCGGGGTGGATCAGCGCGTCGCGCTGGGCCCGCACTTCGGCCGCGATCCGGGCCTGCGCCTTCGGCAGCGCGCCCAGGCGCTGATTGAGTGCCTGCACCTCGGTGCCGATGACCTGCAGCAACCGGAACGCACCTTCGATCACCGCGGGCAACCGGGTCCGCGCGCGTTTCACGCCGTCGGCAAATGCCTGCGCGTTGCGCGGCAGCGGATCGTCGGCCAGAAGCGCGCGATCAAGCGCGGCGCCCAGCACGTCGGCGAGCAGGATGTCGGTGCCCACGAGCGTCTTGAGCTGCAGTGCTGCGCCGGCAAAACCGCTGCCGCCCTTTTCGTAGCGGGTGATGGCATCGCGCAGTTCGCGGCGCATGAGGCGAAGCACGCCGCCGCGCGTGGCCTCGATGGCGGCTTCGGCCGTATCGAGCAACATGAGGGACACGCTGTCGGTGACATCGACGAGCGCCGGATAACCGGTAAGACGCCGACCGTCGCGCTCGATGTGCAACAGTTCGGGCAGGTCGCCGAAGTCCCAGCGGACGATGCCGGTGCGCTCGAACGCAGGATCGACACCGGCAAAGGACAGCTGCGCGGCCTGACCCAACTGTTCCCGCAGCACCGCCAAGTCGCGGCCGGACGCGAGTTCCTGGCCCGCGGCGTCGACCACCACCACATGCACGCGCAGGTGCGCCGGCAGTTCCGACTCGGCGAACACTTCGCCGGGAGGCGCGTCGGCAAAGCGCGACAGGAGATACGCCCGCAATGCGTCGGGTGGAGACTGGCTGCGGTCAGGTTCCGCGTCAAGAAACTTACTGACAAAATCGGGCACCGGGACGACCCGGTTGCGCCACGCCTTGGGCAGCGACTTGAGATAGTGCGTCAGCAACTCGCGCTCCATGCCTGGCACCAGCCACGCCAGCGCGGCCGCCGATACCTGGTTGAGCAGGGTCAACGGCACGGTGAGCATGAGGCCGTCGAGCGGATGCCCCGGACTGAAGCGGTATTGAACCGGCAATGCGGTGCCGGCCAGCAGCAACGTTTCCGGATAGAGCTCGACGGTGACGGCGGCCGCGGCATGCCGCATCAGGTCGTCGCGCGTCATGAACAGTACGCGCGGATGGATTCTTTCCGCCGCCTCACGCCATTTTTCGAATGTCGCAACCGACAGCACGTCCACCGGCAGGCGCTCGGCATAGAAGGCCGCGATGGTCTCGTCGTCAACGAGGACATCCTGCCGGCGTGCCTTGTGCTCGAGTTCCGCGATTTGCGCCACCAGATCCCGGTTATGCGCCAGGAACGCGCCGCGCGTGCGCAATGCTCCGGGCACCAATGCCTCGCGGATGAATACCTCGCGCGCCAGCACCGGATCGATCGCGCCGAACGAGACCGGACGCCGCGCGACGAGCGTCAGACCATAAAGTTGCACGCGCTCGCTGGCCACGACCTCGCCCCGCCGATCCTCCCAATGCGGCTCGAAGTGATCGCGCGTCACGCGATTGCCCGCGACCTCTTCGATCCACTCCGGCTCGATCCGCGCGGCGTTGCGCGCATAGAGGCGCGACGTTTCCGTGAGTTCCGCAGCGAGAACCCATTTGCCGCCCTTGCGCGCCAAGCCGGACGACGGATGCAGGTGAAAGCGAAGTCCGCGCGCGCCGAGGTAATGCTCGTCGGCATCCGCCTTCATGCCGATGTTGCCAAGCAGGCCGGCCAGGATGGCCTTGTGCAGCGCCGCGTAGCGCGGCGGGTCGAAGGCCTTGGGCAAATCCGGCTTCCATGTCCAACCCGCATCCTCCAGCGTGGCGACGAGTTGCCGATGCACGTCACGCCATTCGGATAGCCGCAGGAACGACACGAACTGCGCGCGACAGGCATCGACCACGCGTCGATGCGACAGTCCCTGCCGCTGCACGTCGGCAAAGAACTCCCATAGCGCCACCAGCGACAGAAAGTCGGAACGATCGTCGCGAAAGCGAAGATGCGCCTGATCGGCGGCCTGCGCGCGCTCGAAGGGTCGCTCGCGCGGATCGGGCACGGCCAGCGCGCTCGCGATGATCAAGGCCTCGGCCAGGCATCCGCTATCGCGCGCGGCGAGCACGATCCGGCCGATCCGCGGATCGAGCGGCAACCGCGCCATTTCCGCGCCCAGCGGCGTAAGCGCGCGCGCCTCGTCGACGGCGGACAATTCCTGCAGCAACGCGTACCCGTCGGCAATCGCCCGCGGCGGTGGCGCCTCGAGGAAGGGAAACGACGCCACTTCGCCGAGGCGCAGCGACGTCATGCGAAGGATCACAGCCGCCAGCGACGAACGCAGGATCTCGGGCTCGGTGAAAAGCGGCCGCTTGGCGAAATCGTCCTCGGCATAGAGCCGTACGCAGATGCCGTCCTGCACGCGCCCGCAGCGGCCGGCGCGCTGGTTGGCGGCCGACTGCGCGATCTTCTCGATCTGCAGCAGCGTGGTCTTGTTGCGCACGCTGTAGCGCTTGACGCGGGCCAGTCCGGCATCGATCACATAGCGGATGCCCGGCACCGTAAGCGAGGTCTCGGCCACGTTGGTGGCCAGCACCATGCGCCGGCCGTTGCCCGCGGCGAACACGCGCTGCTGTTCCTGTACCGAAAGGCGCGCGAAGAGCGGCAGGATCTCCAGCTGTTGCGCATAGGGGCGCCGGGCCAGTGCGCGGCGGGCAAGCTCCGCCGTCTCGCGAATCTCGCGTTCGCCCGGAAGGAACACCAGGATGTCGCCGGGACCGCCGCGCCACAACTCCTCGGCCGCCGCGACGATCGCCTCCTCCAGTTCCTCTTCGTCGTCGGCTTCATCCGGCGCGCCGCTGTCGGTGGGCGTGCCCGAACGCAAGGGCCGATAGCGCACCTCCACCGGATAGACGCGGCCGGAAACCTCGAGCACCGGCGCGGGATGTTCCGCGGTGCCGAAATGACGCGCAAACCGTTCGGCATCCAGCGTGGCCGACGTGATCACCACCTTCAAGTCCGGGCGCCGCGCCAGCAGATGCTTCAGGTAGCCGAGCAGGAAATCGATGTTGAGGCTGCGCTCGTGCGCCTCGTCGACGATGATCGTGTCGTAGGCGTCGAGGTCACGATCCCCTTGCGTCTCGGCCAGCAGGATGCCGTCGGTCATCAGCTTGATCCACGCGTCCGGACGGGTGTGGTCGGTGAAGCGCACCTTGTAACCGACGGACTGCCCGATGCCCTCGCCCATTTCCTGCGCGATGCGCGTGGCCACCGCCCGCGCCGCAATGCGGCGTGGCTGGGTATGGCCGATGAGGCCGCGCGCACCACGCCCGGCGGCGATGCAGATCTTGGGCAGCTGCGTGGTCTTGCCCGAGCCGGTCTCGCCACAGACGATGACCACCTGATGCTGGCGGATCGCCGCTTCGATCACGGCCGCCTGCGCCGATACCGGCAGTTCGGCGGCGTAGGCGATGCGAGGGCGCGTGATGGCGCGGGCGGCACAACGGGCTACGGCGCGCTCCACGTCCTCGGCCAGTCGCGCCCACTCGGCAGGTGAGCTCCGGCGCGCCCGGGCCCGATCAAGCCGGCGGGCGAGGCGAGCCGCGTCGGCCGCCATGGACTGCGGCAGTCGCGCGGACAATTCGGCGAAGGATCGACTCATTGCGAAGGGGCAGCGCAGCGCCGACGGAGGCCGCACGGCGCATGGTGGACAGGATGCCACGCAAGGCGCGAATTCTACCGCGCAGAGGCGGCGATTGCGTATTATCCCCACCATGCGGGCGCCGGCCCTTCGCGTTGCCATTGCACCGGTGCCTGGGTTTTGAAACGGAGGCATTCCATGCAACACCGCATTCCGGGCGCGCCGCGGCGCGCCGTCATCGTCGCCGCACTCGCCGTGGCGCTTGGCCTCGCCGCTCTCTCCGCCGACGCCGTCACCTTGCGCTGGGCCAACCGTGGCGACATGCAGACTACGGACCCGCACTCGCAGAACGAAGGGCTGACCAACAACATCAACAGCCTGATGTACGAGTTCCTGGTGATGCGCGACAAGAACCTGGCGCTCATCCCGTCGCTGGCGGAGTCGTGGACCCAGGTCAACCCGACCACGTGGCGCTTCAAGCTGCGCTCGGGCGTCAAGTTCCACGACGGCACGCCCTTCACCGCGGACGACGTCGTGTTCAGCTTCGAACGCGCCAAGGCGGACACTTCGCAGCTCAAGGCCTATGCGAATGCCGCAGGCACAGCCCGGAAGATCGACGACCTGAACGTGGAGTTCGTCACCAACGGCCCCAACCCGATCATGCTGGAGCACCTCGCCACGATCAACATCCTGTCCAAGGCCTGGTGCGAGAAGAACAAGTGCGTGAAGCCGCAGAACTTCGCGGCGAAGGAGGAAATGATCACGGCACGCGAGGCCAATGGCACCGGCCCCTACATGCTCGTCACGCGCCAGCCCGACATCAAGACGGTACTGAAAAAAAATCCGAACTGGTGGGGCATCAAGGCCGGCGTCTGGGATGGCAACATCGATGAAGTGATCTACACGCCGATCGTGTCCGACCCCACCCGCGTGGCGGCGCTGATCTCCGGCGAAGTGGACCTGATCAACGACCCGCCGCCGCAGGACGTGCCCCGGCTGCAGCAGACCCCCAACATCAAGGTGCTCGAAGGGGTCGAGAACCGCATCGTGTTCATCGGCATGGACCAGGCGCGCGACGAGCTCCTTTACTCGAGCGTCAAGGGCAAGAACCCGTTCAAGGACCTGCGCGTGCGGCAGGCGCTTTACAGCGCAATCGACATCGACGCCATCCAGAAGAACACGATGCGCGGCCTGTCGAAGCCCACCGGTGCCATCCTGCCATCGCCCGTGACGTCGACGCCGGAGATCGAGAAGCGGATGCCCTTCGACCCGGCCAAGGCCAAGAAGCTCCTGGCCGAGGCCGGGTATCCCAACGGCTTTGAAGTGACGCTCGACTGCCCGAACAATCGCTACGTCAACGACGAGCGCATCTGCCAGGCATTGGCCGCGATGTGGTCGCAGGTCGGCGTAGCCACCAAGGTCAATGCGATGCCGCGGGCGCTGTATTTCCCGAAGCTCGAGAAGACCGATACCAGCCTCTACATGCTGGGCTGGGGCGGCGCCTCCACCGACGGCATCTTCACGCTGCAGCCGGTGCTGTCGAGCTACAACGGGAAGGGCGACGGCGACTTCAACTATGGCCGCTACAAAAACGCCAAGGTCGACGAGCTGACCGCCAGGGTCAAGGTCGACGTGAACCAGGCCGAGCGCCTGCAGTTGATCCGCGAAGCGTTGCTGGCGCAGAACGCCGAAGTGAACCTGATCCCGCTGCACCGGCAGGTGATCCCATGGGCCTCGCGCGGCAACGTGACGATTCCGCACCGCGCCGACAACTTCGTCAATCCGTTCTGGGCGACGCTCAAGTAGTCGAGGCTCTCCCGCACCACCGCAACGGCGCGACGACCCGCAGGGGTCCCGCGCCGTTGTTCATGGCGCGTCCGGCGATTCCACTCGCAGGTAACGGGTGGCGACCCATGCGAGCAGTGCGATCGCGAGGGCAGAACCGCCAAACAATGCCCAGGACAGCGGCAACCCGACCAGTGCCGCGCCATGGGCGCCGGCAAGGATGAGCGTGGTGGCGATGAACGCGGGAAGTGCGCGCGCATCGTGGCGAAGCACCAGCAGGGCAACGGCGAACGCCGTCAATCCACCCACCAGGCCGGCAATCAGTGCCGGCGCGAGATCGCGCGCGGAGGGCAAGGCCGACGCCGTGGCCAGCAGTACCAAGGCCGCCGCCGCCAGAGGCAGACGACGCGTCCATCCCGCAGTGAAACGGGCGAGGAGCGCCAGCAGGAACAGTCCGACCGACAGGGCCCCGATGAAGGACGTGGCGGCCCCCAGCACCGCGCCGCCCGGCCACGCCAGTCCCCACGCGTCCTGCTCGGGCCACAGCGGCATCCGGGATGGCACCAGCGCATCGAAACCGGCGAGGATGCCGCGCAGCGCCAACGCGCCGCAGGCCCCGGCGATCCACGCCGACAGCGCCGTGGTACCGATGGCTGCCGCGCGGGCGCGAGCGTCATGCATGCCTACGCCCGCCAACAAGCCGATCAGCAATGCGACCGGCAACCGGCCGGCCATGCCGCCCAGCAGCGCCAGCGCGATTTGCGTGCCTGCCGGTTCGGCGGTACTGAGTTGCATGTACATCTGCGGCAGGTCGAAGAGGCCATTGCCGATGGATCCAAGCAGCGTCACCACTGCAACCGCGACCAGCACCCGCCGATCGCATTGCCCGCGGTTCCATGCCATCACCGCAAAGACCAGTGCTGCCAGTGCGGCGAGCGCGATGACTGCGGACGCACCAAATGCCAGGAGCTCATGCCGGCTTTGTTTCTCGGCTTCGCCGCGCTGCCACGCTTCCGGGACAAACAGGTAGCGGCCGGCGCCGACGACTTCATCGCCGGCCACCTGCACCTGCACCCGCGCCTCTCCGCCACCGGGAATGGTCACCCGCGGGTCCGCAAAGGTGAAGGTCCAGTCGCGTCGTGCTGGTTGCTGGTTGGCCTCCGCCGAGCGCAGCAGCAACACCGCTGGATCTGCACCGAAGACCTCTTGGACGGACTGCTGGGCCAGGGCCAGCGCGCCCGCCTGCTCAAGAGTCACGCCGGCGCGCGCCTCCGGCAAGCGATGCACGACCTGGCGGATCGCGCCGGTGCCGGTCACGCTGACCCGCCATTCCTCGGCGCGCTCCGCCACGTCGCCATCGAAACGCGCAAACCGGACTTCCCAGAGTGGAGGTGCAAGCGTGTTGCCGATCAGGGCTCGATAGACATCGGCGCCCGCTTCGCGCCATGCAAATGCTTGCGCCATGCGCGACGTCGACTCCCCGAGCACCATGCGCGGCTGCGCCAGACGGCGCCATTCCGGACCCAGCGTCACGCCGCGCGCGCGCAATGCGACTTCAGCGGCAGCGATTGCCGCGTCCCTTCCGATCGTCAGCGGCGGCGCATCCACATGCCACGGCGTGAACGCAAGCCATGCGGCGAATCCCAACAATCCAGCCACGGGCAGGGTTCGCTGCAAAAGGCGCGAGCGCATCTGCGGCACCGGCACCGGCGCGGCGATGGCGTCCTCACCGGCATGCATGGCGCGCGGCTGCCACGCGCCGTTCCACAGCCTTGCCGGCAACTCGCGCCACGCGCCCTGCTGCAACCGGCGCAGCAACACGATGACTGCGGGTATCCCCGCCGCAGCAATCACCAGCGCCTGTTGCGTGGTGGCCCCGGGCGCGTCGATCAGGAACAGAGGAATGGAGAACAGCACGAGGTCGAAGAGCGCATGCAGAAGGATCGTCGGCAACAGCCCGTAGCGCAGGAAGATCAGCGCCCACAGCAGCGATGGCAGGAGCAATTCGACCGGGCGCGAATAGGCGGGGAACCCCGGATAATTCGCGTGCGCGGCCCCGAAGATCAAAGCCTGCGCGACGAACGCAATGCCGATGCCCGTCCGCCGATACCCGAAATGCGCGCCGATCAGCGCTCCCAGCGCGAGCGGAATTGCGCGAAACAGGCACTCCTCCATGAAGCCTGCCTGCAGCGACATGGCGATGGGCATCAGCGCGGGCACGGCCGACGACAGGATGTTGGGATCGGTCAGCGCCTCGGAGGGTTGCCACCAGCCCAGCCAGCGATTCGTCGCGAAATAGAACGCTGCGATCAGCGCCAGCTCGATCGGCACGAACAGGTAGCCGCCGGCCGTGCGACCCGCCACGTTCACACTGCCACCGGCATCCCGCGACCACAATCGCCACAGTTGAGGCTGGTGCGGAAACGCGCGCCGCGTCAGCCCCTCGGCGGCCATGAACACCAGGCCGAGCGCCAGTCCCGCGCCCAGTGTCGTGACGACTGCCGTGGCGATTTCGCGCCACCAGAACGAATCGGCATCGCGCGTGGTGGGAAAGGCAAACCACGCCGCAGGATAGTTGGCAAGCGTGGCCGCGCCCAGCAGCAGGCCGACCACCAGCCCGGCCGCCAGCGCCGGCTTCACCTGCAGCGTGCGCGTGCGGAGCAACCACAACGTGCCCAGGATGCATCCGACCAGTCCGTGGAACAATCCCGCCGCAATGCTGGCCACCGCGGCAATCGTGTTGTTGGCACTGCGCAGTTCCTGGAAGCGCCGCCCGAAACTCTCCGGCACGAAGAATGACGGCGACACGTCGACCAGTTGATCGCCCGCGACGGCAAGCTGCAGGCGGATGCGGCCTTCGCCGAATTTTTCGTCGCGTTCGAATGTGAAACGATGGTCGATTCGACCCGTGGCGCGCGTTTGCGCCGACGATTCGATCAGGCGATACGACGCGAGATCGACACCCCATGCCTTGGCCGCCTCGGCTCGCGCCAATGCCTGCGCCGCCTCCGGCGTCAGCGCCCGCGTTGCGGCATCGCGAACGTAGGTTTCAGCAAGGCGCCGCGTGAACCCATCGATGCGCGCCGTCGGGGCGAAAGCGCAAAACTGCCTCGTCAATGGCGCCGGGGGTGAAGAGGCGCACCTCCCACCAGTAGGGCGCGTAGAGGCCGCCGTCGACCAGGCGCGCGAACGCCGCCTTGCCGCCGCCGTCGAGCTCGATGTAGTTCTGCGCGTCGTCGTCGTGACTGAACACGGCGGCCACGCGCGCGTCGGCCGGGGCCAGTTTCTGCGCGGCCGCAATGGTCTGCGCCTTGGCGAGCGCCGCCTCGCGCGAAAACGTGATGTCGAGATTGACGAGGGGGATCGCGAGCGGAAAGAGGCGCCACGCAATCCACGCGCACACGCACGCAATCAGCGTAAACGCGATCCAGAACCCGGGACGACGGTCGATGGTGTTCAGTGTGGCCTCGTCTGCACGACGCCGGCGGCTTCCAGCCGGGCAACCGCGGCTTCATCAAGCCCCAGGCGTTCGCGCAACACCGACGCGGTGTGCTCGGCCAGCACCGGCGGCGGCAATTCCGGAACGAGTGGTGTGGCGGACATCCTGATCGGCGCAAGTATCTGCGGCACGGTGCCCGCCGACGGATGCCGCATGTCCACGCGCATCCCGCGCGCACGCAACTGCGGGTCGGCCATCACGGCATCGAGGCGATTGATTGGCCCGCCGGGCACACCTGCAGACTCCAGTGCGGCCAGCCAGTCGCGCTGCATGCGCGTGCGCGCCACCGCTTCAATCAGTGGCACCAACACGTCGCGGTGGCGAACCCGTTCGGCATTTCTTGCAAAGCGCGAATCGAGCGCCCATTCCGGATGGCCGGCCACGTCGCAGAATGCGCGAAACTGCCCGTCGTTGCCCACCGCCAGGATGAAGTGACCATCCGCGCAAGCGAATACCTGGTAGGGCACGATGTTCTGGTGCGCATTGCCGGCGCGACCGGGCGGCACGCCGCTGACGAGAAAGTTCATGTTCATCATGGCCATCATTGCCACCGCCGAATCGAACAGCGCGAGATCGAGGTGCTGGCCGACGCCCGTGCGATCGACGTGCGCCAGCGCGGCCTGAATCGCGACCGCGGCGTACATGCCGGTCAGGATGTCGGTGACCGCCACGCCCGCCTTCTGCGGACCACCACCCGGCAGGTCATCGCGCTCACCGGTGATGCTCATGAAACCGCTCATGCCCTGGATGATGAAGTCGTAGCCGGCACGTGCTGCATAGGGACCATCCTGTCCGAAGCCTGTGATCGATGCGTACACGAGGCGCGGATTCAGCGGCGCGAGGGAAGCGTAGTCGAGACCGTATTTGGCGAGGCCGCCGACCTTGTAGTTTTCGACCAGCACGTCGGCCTGCCGGGCCAGCGACAGCACCAGCGCCCGCCCTTCCGGCCGGGTGAAGTCGATGGCCACCGATTGCTTGCCCCGATTGCAGCCGAGGTAGTAGGCGGCATCGCTGGTGTCGTGCCCTAGCGCATCTTTGAGAAACGGCGGCCCCCACGTACGCGTGTCGTCGCCGCTGCCCGGCTTTTCGATCTTGAGCACGGTGGCCCCGAGATCGGCGAGCAATTGCGTGCACCACGGTCCGGCAAGCACGCGCGAAAGATCGAGCACGGACAGGTGGGAGAGCGGGCCGGGCATCAGAGTCATTGAAGGCGCGACCGCGAGGGCACGCCTTCTCGATTCTACGCCTCAGATGCCGCACGCGTCCGCTATTCGCCGCGATTGCCGGCGCGTCAGAACGCGACGCGGAACTTGATGCTTGGAATCACCATCGAACTCACGCCCGGATTGAACGATGGGTCGAACACGAACTGCACGCCCGGCGTCAACGTCAGATTTGGCGTGACCAGCAGCCGCCAGTAGGTTTCAAACCCGGATTGGTCGCGCTGCCCGGTCCCGGGGAGGATGTTGTCGAACGGCTGCGACCACATCGAGCCCGATCGCCGCTTCGCCGCGGATGCCCAGAACGGGTTCAGATAGGCCAACCCTGCTGTGGCAGTCTGCGCGCGCAAATGTTGCCGAGATGCCGCCGCCCTGCGCCGTGTTGTAGGTGTAGCCGCCGAAGCCCACCCACGGACCCATCTGCTTCTCGCCATAGACGCGGAAGCCGCCGCCGGCCTTGTTGGGCGTGGTGTCCGGCAATCGCGTGCTGCGCTGGTCGGCATAGAAGAGGTCGAGATGGAGGTGGTCGAACTCGCCATTGGGTCGGCGCCACCGGTAGCCGATTTCCGTGCCGTAGAAGTATTGCGTCGCGTCCAGAAGGTGCTCCAGTCGAGACCATTGGCATTGCGGGTCGCCGTTCATGTCGATTGAGGGTGCCGACGACATAGAGCTCGGATCCTTGCACCGGAAGCCAGCGCGAACGAGGTGCCCAGGCCGAAGGTGGGATAGGGAATGGTTTCGTGGAACGCGAAAGGGCTGGCGGTGAACGACACGCGCGCGTCCTTGAAGCGCGAAAAATTGTAGATCGCGGTGGGAATCTGGTTGCCGACGCGAAAGCTGAAACTCGGCGCCCAGACCATTGCTCCCAGAACAGGTCCTCGATCTTCGACGTCGTTGCCCCAGGACGTGAACTCGTAGTTGGACCAGGTCGAGCGCCAGGTCATGGGCACGCCGAATTGGGCGGGAACGGCGTTGTCGCCGATCGAATTGCGCCAGCCGAGGTTCATGACCAGGCTGCCCTCGTAGTCGCCGCCGCGATCCAGCGGCGTCCAGCTGAATGTGCAAGCGCGGCCCACCCGCCGTTGGCCGAATCGAAAGGCGCGCCCGGCAACGTCTCCGACGCATGCTGATAGAGCTGCGCGTAGTTGAACGCGAAACGTGATGCCGTAGCTGGTCGGTAGAGGTCCTCCTTGAATCGTTCGTAGCCTTCGCGGCCGGGCAACACGAACGCCCGGGAAAATTGCACCGGGTAGCGCGAAGCTCGGTGTTGAGGTCGATGTCGATGTCACCGGAGCTCGCCGGGCAGATCGCGTTCGGGTCCGGCGGATACGTCATCGTCGGATAATGGATCGCTCCGACAGCCGGCTGTGCTCCGCGGTGCCTGCGCGGGCGCCGGGTGCCAGCAGCACGCTGGCTGACAGCCGAGCAGGTGGGCAATCGCCACGCCCGGAAGCAGCGACGCCCAGCCTGCGGTGGGCTGGCCGAATCGCGCGAGCACGTCGATGGACTATGCACTTGGCCCACTCGGTGCGTCCGATGGCGCCGCTCGCCTGCGAGACGCTTGACGTCCTCGGCCGCGTAGCCAAGCTGCGCGAGGATCGCCGGTGCATCGGCGCCGATGCGCGAGGTGGCGCGCGGACGCGGCGTGGGCACGCCATCGAAGGTGAACCAGGTCGGGCGGAAGCAATGGTTGACCCAGCCGTCACTCTCGCGCTTTTCGAAGTACACCGTCGGCGACGGCTTGTCGATGTGGCGGTCGGCCACCTGCCGGCAGGTCTGCACCGGGGCCGCGAGCAGGTTCTTGCCCTTGGCGTAGGCCAGCCCTTCGGCCACGGTCTTCGCTGCCAAGCTCGGCCGTCATGTCGGTCTTGCCCTGCACGAAGATCCAGCCGTCGGCCAGTTGATAGACGCGCTCGCCGGCATTGCGGCCGGTGGCGCATCTGGCCGCGGATGTTGTCCGGCGGCTTCGGGATGCCGGTGAGCAGCAACTGGGTCAGCGTGGCCGAAGGCGCAAGCGAGGCTTCGCGCCCAATCGCCTTTGCCGTCCTTGCGGTGTTCGCGCGCATAAAGCGCGGTCACGCCGGAAAAGACGCCGAGGTAGCCGCACAGGTAGTCGACGCAGGAGGCCACGCCGTGGTAGGTGGGCGCACCCTGGTCGCCGAAGCGTTCCATGATGCCGGTGGGCCCCTGGATCGACGGATCGAAGCCCAGGTCGTTGTCCTGCGGGCCGCGCCGCTCGCCGCGGAAGGCGGTGATCTGCAGCCCGATGCACTTGGGGTTCGAACGCTTGCAGCGACACCGGGTCCAGGCGCAACCGCACGAATTGCGGCGTCCATCGCGTTGTTCAGCACGAAATCGGCCTTGGACGCCAGCTGCTGCATGACCTTCAGGCCCTCCAGGTTGGCGAACGTCGATGATGATGGTCCGCTTGCCGCAGGCCACCTCGCCCGCCCAGTCCACGACGACCGTCGGCGAGGTGTTGGGCTCCGGCGGGAAGCTCTGCACGACCGTGGCGCCGAGCTCGGCGAACATGCGTCCGCACGACGGCCCGGCCAGCACGTTGGTCATGTCGAGCATCGTGTAGCCGGCCAGCGGGAACTTCGACGGCGCCACGCCCGTGACCTTCGGCACCGGCGTCTTGCGCGGCGGCAGCGACCGCACGCTTCTGCGCCACCGCCAGCGGCGGATAGGGCTGCGCGCTTTCCATCCAGCTGGTGCGGCCGACGCGCACGTGCGGGTCGCCAGCGACTCTGTCGATGATGCCGGTCTCGCGCGCGGTGCGGTTCACCTGCCATTCCTGCCAGGTGCCGATCATCGCCACCGCGACGCCGTTGGCTTGCAGGAAGCGGTCCCACTCGGCCGCGGTGCGGCTGGCGAAGATCGGCTCCAGCCAGTCAGCCAGTTGCGAGGTCAGGTCGAAGCGCAGCGCCAGCGAATCGGCCAGGTTGTTGTGGCGCGTACGTCGATATTGGCGGCATCGAAGGCATTGGCGTCGACCATGCCCGCAGCCAGCGCCTTGTCCCACAGGCCGAAGGCTTCGAGCATGCGCCGCGTCAAGCGGCGGTTGGGCGCCGCCATCGGCAGGATGAACAGGCCGTCGGCAGGAGCGGTAGGGCGCCGACAGCGGCGCGACGCGCTGCTCCAGCCACAACTGGCCGGCCGGGTCGGCCATGCGCCTTGGCCAGGATGACCTTGGCACGCTCGGGTGACAAGCCCCGGCGGCAGGCCACCGACGACGATCGGCGCCAGGTGCGGCGGCAAGCCGCTCGAGGTCAGCGCCAGCGCGCCCACCGCCGACAGCCCGCCGGCGATGCGCGACGCATGCACCTCGCGACCCAGGCCGGTGCGCTCGCGATCGACCAGCACCGCGGCCACGGCCACCGCGCCGTTGACGCCGGCATACACCGACGACAGCGGCAGCGGCGTGTAGATCACCGGGCGGCCGAGCATCGGGCCGGTGACGCTCATGTTGGTGAAAAAGCCGACGACGGCGCTGATCAGGTCTTCGCTGCAGTTGGCGGGCAGGTAGCCGTAGGCTATCGTCGCCGGGAAGCGCAGCGACGACGCGCATGACCGATCTGGTGCGGCAGCCGCTTCACCGGCGCATCGCCGTCGACGATGATGACGTCGGCCGACGAGGTGTCGGCGCAGCGCCGCCGCGCCGGCAGCAGCTGCTTGCCGCGGTCGAAGTAGGCGTCGTCGAACTCGACCGAGGGTTTGCTCACGCTCGGCGTAGACCTCGCGCGCCCTGGTCGGCGAACAGCAGCCCGGTCAGGCGGCCGGCTGAGCGTCTGGCTCAGTTCGAGCACGCGCACGCTGGCGATACGGGCATTTGGCCGTTCGCTGCGGCTGGATTTCGGCAGCGCTGCCTGCTGCGCTGCGGCCGCACCGCGGGCAGGCCCGCGCCGAGCGCGGCACCGAGCGTGCCGCCGCCGTATGGAACGCAATGGCGCCGCGTCGCGTCAGGCCATGCCTGGATGCGTCGGCTCCTTGCCGGGCCGGCAATTCGTTGCGGCGGTCGATCGTCGTTGCTTTCGGTCAGTCATGGTTCAACTCCCTGTATCGATCGCGGCGATGCCGCGCCGTGTTGCAAGTGCGGGCCGTCAACGAGCCACTGCGGCCCGCACAGACGCGCGGGTCCTGTCGCTTCCGCTTGACGCGACCGCGCAGAATCACGCGTGGATCGCGCCGACTCAACACCCAGTTGACCGTATCGCCGCCGCGCACCGCAACCAGCGGCGTGCGCCATTGGCCCGGCGTTTTCGACAGCTTGACCTGCGGGCCGAGGCGCTGGACGAGGCCGTAGGGCGTTTGCGCAGTCATCAACTCGGGCTCGATCATGCGGTGCGCACGGATCGTTGGCGTCGAAGTTCTTGGTGGCGAATCTGGCCGAGGCTGGCGTACCACATCGCGGCGCGCGCCAGGCTGACGCGCACATGATAGCTGCCGCCCTCCTTGGCACGGCGGCGCAGCGCCGCGAGCACGCCGGCAGCGCCGAGATAGCCGGCGATGTAGTCGTTCATCACCAGCGTCGGCGGGAAGCGCGGCGGGCCGCCGTCGCCTTCGGCGATCGTGAAACCCGTGACCGCGAGCCCTTCCATGTCGAAGCCGCCGCGCTTGGCCCAGGGGCCGTCGGCGCTGTAGCGCGTTGACCGACAGATAGATGATGCCGGGGCGGATTCTGGCCAGTTCCTGCGCGCCGAAGCCGAGCCGGTCGAGCGTGCCGACGCGGTAGTTTTCGACGAACACATCGGCCTGCGGCACCAGCGCCTTCAGGCGCTTGTTCTGATCGGCGTTGCGCAGATCGACAAAGGTCGAGCGCATGCCGACGTTGACATCGATGACCAGCGCCTCGTGCTCGAAGGCCTGGTCGCGCGCGATGTGCAGCACCTGCGCGCCATATTCGGCGAGCGTGCGCGACGAGCACGGTGCCGGCGATGACGTGCGTGTTCGACATCACCTTGATGCCCGACAGCGGCTGCGTCGGGTTGGCCGACCAGCGCTTCGGGCGCCGAATCGCCGATCTTGACGATCTCGATCAGCGGCGTCTTCGCGAGGTGTGTGCCTTCGGGGTGCGCCAGCCATTCCTTCGGCGGTGCGGTGGACGACGCCGACGCCGCCCATCTCGTTGAGCCTCTCCTCGAATTCGAAGGCGTTGACCTGCCTTGAAGCCGCGCACGAGGTTGTCGCGGCCGGGCGGCACGTTCAAGCGCCTGCAGCGCACGCTCGCTTCGAGGTGCGGATAGGCGCCGGTGATGTTGAAGAAGCGGCCGTCCTTGGTTTCGAACGGCACGAAGGTCATCGGGTTGCCGAAGCCCGACGTGGCGCCTGCAGGAACAGCCCGTTGACGGTGGGGTGCAGGAAATTGAAGTTGGCGGGCAGCGGATCGGCGGCCGGGATGATGCCCGCAGCCTGGCTCATCCGCATGATCGCGCCGATGATCGGGTTGACGTTGTAGACCGATTCGCGCAGGTCGACGTTCAGGTCCTGGCTCTGCGCCGGTGCGCTCGCGCCAGATCGCCGCCGCGCCGAGCGCCGCACCCATCGCCGGCAGCGCCATGGCGGTGCCGATGCGGAAGTGGCTGCGCAGGATCGGGTCGGCGCCGGTGAACATGACCTTGCCGCCGCCATCGGCAGCGGTGCCGCCAATGTCATTCATGAATCGGCCGAAGGTCCGGTCAAGATCGAAATCAGCATCCACGGATGGCGTGTTCTGCGCGCCGGCGACACCGGGCAGGCTGGTTGCAAGGGCAACGCCCGCTGCGACCGCGCCCGTGTCCTTGATGAACTCCCGGCGCTTCAAATTGATGTCCGCATCATCGTCTCCTCGGGACTCAAATCCTCACCGGACCGCGTTCTGCCATGGTCCACTTTGCAGCATTCACAAATTGAGTGAAATGATCCACTCTGCCTGAAGGGAATCCAGCACTAACAGATGACCCGACACGGGGACGCACACCTGCGATTGCACAATTCCCCCGATGTTACGAAAAAATAATTGTCCCAAAGTGTAACCTTGGTCAATAGCCTCTCGCCAAAAGCAGCTTCGACAAACCGGATTTCATAGCCCGATTACCGCGAAAATTCAGAGGACAGTCGTGTTCGGTACGGCAACAACACTCGCGGCCATTGCCGTGGCGGGTCAAGGTATCGCGTATGCCCTTGCGGTGACATTGGCGCGCCTACTGGGCGTCGAGGGGTTCGAGTCCTATGTCCTTGCGTCCGCCACGTTCATCCTGATGGTGACATCGCACCGCGCGGTATCGAAAAATTCACATTGCGCGCGATTCCCGCGCTGCTCGCCGCAATGACTTCGCGCATGCGCGTGGCCTGGTGCACTTCGGCATCCGCGGACGCTGCTGACCGCACTGGCCATTGGTTCAGCGGTCGCCGCATGGGCGTGGACGAACAGCGAGATCTCGTCGCCACGCAGCGCGCGATCATACTCGGCTGCATCGGGCTGCCGTCGGCGCATTGGCGCACCTTGGCTTTGAATTGGTGAGCGCGGTCGGGCGCGAAGCCGCGCTCTGGCACTCTTCCGGATCGCCGTTCCGCTCTGGTGTTCGGATCCATCGGCATCGCGCTCGCATTGGCGGTAACACTCACCGGCCCGGTCGCAATCGCCTGCTGGGGCGTCGCGTGGATGTTTGCCTGGCGCTGCTCGCAGGCGAGTTTCGCCGCGCGGCGCCGTCCGCATTTTCAGCGTGCTCCCAGCAGGACATTGCGCATGGCGAACCGGGGCGCGTCCTTTTTCATCTACCGGATCTCGCTCGCCTGTTGATGCAGGCCGGCGTGATCATGCTCGAGTGGCGGCACCTCCGCAGCGCCGTGGGGGCCTATGCCGCGGCGCTGGGGACGGCGGGCATGGTAGCGGTGCTGGCCACTTCCACCAATCGTGCCTACGCACGTCGACTTCGATACTTCTTGAGACGGCGATTTTGCGACGATCCTCGCGTTGCGCCGAGAGCGGCTGCGCTGGCTGCTGCCGGCGATCGCTTTTCCTGCTGGTGGCCTTCGGCTGGACCCGCGAACTGCTGGCCCTTTTCCGTCCGGAATTCGTGGACGAAGGCACGACAGCTCTGCGCCTGCTCGCCACGGCGACCGCCTTTTCCGTGCTGTTCGCGCTCGCCCCAACCTATCTCAAGTACCAGCGGCGCAATGTGGCCACCTTCTTCGCCGTGGCGGGCGCCACCACAGTGCAAATCGTGCTGCTGTTCTGCTGGTCCCGGACTTCGGCGCCACCGGTGCTGCCACAGCCTATGCGTTTCGATATGCGGTATGTACGGTGCTTGCGTGGCTTGCATGCGAGGTGAAACGCCTGAAGGCGCAACGCGCAACGGATGATTGTCAGGCTTTAAGCGCTACCAGCACCTCGTCCAGCATCTTCTTGGCATCGCCGAAGAGCATCCGGTTGTTGTCCTTGTAGAAGAGCGGATTGTCCACGCCGGCGTAACCGGACGCCATGCTGCGCTTCATCACGATCGAGTTCTTGGCCTTCCACACCTCGAGCACCGGCATGCCGGCGATCGGGCTCGTCGGGTCATCCTGGGCCGCCGGATTCACGATGTCGTTGGCGCCGATGATCATCGCGACATCGGTGTCCGGGAAATCGTCGTTCAGCTCATCCATCTCGAACACGATGTCGTAGGGCACCTTGGCTTCGGCCAGCAGCACGTTCATATGGCCGGGCATGCGGCCCGCAACGGGGTGGATGCCGAAGCGGACGTTGATGCCCTTGTCGCGCAGCACCTTGGTGATTTCATTGACCGTATGCTGGGCCTGGGCTACCGCCATGCCGTAGCCAGGAACGATGACCACGTTCTTGGCATCGAGCAGCAGTTCGGCCGTTTCCGCGGCCAGGATCGGATTCACCTCGCCTGCCGGTTGCGCGGCGCCCGCAGCGGCCGGTGAAGCGCCACTGTCGGTACCGAAGCCGCCGGCGATCACGGAAAGGAAATTGCGGTTCATCGCCGCGCACATGATGTACGAGAGGATCGCACCGCTCGAGCCGACCAGCGCGCCCACGACGATCAGCAGGTCGTTGTTGAGCATGAACCCCGTGGCGGCGGCCGCCCAGCCGGAGTAACTGTTCAGCATCGAGACCACGACCGGCATGTCGGCGCCGCCGATAGCCATCACCATATGCACGCCGAAGAGCAGCGCAATCACCGTCATCACGATCATCGGCGTCATCGCGTCGGCCACGTCGTGCGCCGTGACGAACCGGTAGCCGAAGTAAAGTGACCAGGACGAGACCGGCAAGATTGAGCAGGTGCCGGCCCGGCAGCAGGACCGGCTTGCCGGTGATCTTGCCGGAGAGTTTGCCGAAGGCGATCACCGACCCGGCAAAGGTCACTGCACCGATCAGCACGCCCACGTACATCTCGATCTCGTGGATCGCCTGTTCGGCCGGCGTCAGGCCGACCGAGACCGCGGGGTCGATGAAGTTGGCGTAGCCCACCAGCACGGCGGCGAGACCGACCAGGCTGTGCATCAGCGCGACCAGCTCGGGCATCTGCGTCATCTGGACGGTGCGCGCCGCGTAGAGACCGATCGCCGCGCCAACGGCCATGGCGCCGATGATGTACGGCAGGCCGGCCGAGGTGACCTGCACACCGAAGATCGTCGCGACCACGGCAATCGTCATGCCGATGATGCCGTACAGGTTGCCGCGGCGCGACGTTTCCTGGTTGGAGAGACCACCCAGGCACAGGATGAAGAGGATCGTGGCCCCGATGTAGGAGACCGTGGAGAGGCTGGAGCTCATGTTCTCTCGTCCTTACTTGCGGAACATTGCCAGCATGCGCTGGGTCACGGCGAAGCCGCCGAACATGTTGATCGTGGCCAGCGCGATGGCGCCTACCGACAGCCAGCGGATCCACTCCTCCGGCCGCGTCAGGTCCGCGGAAATCTTCGACAGGTCCGGCGCGATCTGCACCAGCGCGCCGATGGCGATGATGCTGCTGACCGCATTGGTCACGCTCATCAGCGGCGTGTGGAGCGCAGGCTTCACGTTCCACACCACCATGTAGCCAACGAAGCACGCGAGGATGAACACGGTGAAGTGACCGAGGAAGGACGGTGGCGCAAAGCGACCGACGAGCAGGAACAAGAGCGCACCGACGCCGAAGATCACGGCGGTCTTCGTACCCGACATCGGGCCGCTGGCCTCGCCATGGCCGTGCCCCTTCGCCTTGGGCACCGCGGCGGGCTTGGCGGCGGCCGGCGGTGCGGCCGACAGCCTGGGTGGCGGCGGTGGCCACGTCACTTCACCCTGGTTGATCACGGTGGTGCCGCGCAATACCTCGTCCGCCATGTCGACCTTGACCGCATCGCCTTCGATGCTCTTGGTCTTGATCATGTCTTCCATCAGGCGGAAGAGATTCGTCGCATACAGCGTGGACGCCTGCTTGGCGAGGCGGCTCGGCAAATCCTTGTAGCCGACGATGGTGACGCCGTGCCGCACGACGACCTCGCCCGGGACGGTCAGTTCGCAGTTGCCGCCCTGCTCTGCGGCCATGTCGACGATGACGCTGCCCTGCTTCATCGACTTGACCATGTCCTCGGTGATGAGCTTCGGCGCCGGCTTGCCGGGAATGAGCGCCGTCGTGATGATGATGTCGACCTCCTTGGCCTGCTTGGCGAATACCTCGCGCTGGGCCTTCTGGAAGCCCTCGCTCATCACCTTGGCGTAGCCACCGACTCCGCTGCCCTCCTCGACGTAGTCGACGCCGATGTACTCGCCACCCAACGATTTGATCTGATCGGCCACTTCCGGCCGCGTGTCGTTGGCGCGCACGATGGCGCCCAGGCTCGATGCGGTACCGATTGCAGCAAGGCCGGCAACACCGGCGCCGATGACGAAGACCTTGGCCGGCGGCACCTTGCCTGCGGCGGTGATTGAGCCAGTGAAGAAACGACCGAATTCGTGCGCCGCCTCGATGACCGCGCGGTAGCCGCCGATGTTGGCCATCGACGAGAGCGCATCGAGCTTCTGTGCCCGCGAGATGCGCGGCACGCTGTCCATCGCCAGCACGGTCACCTTGCGGGCCGCGAGCTGCTGCATCAACCCAGGGTTCTGCGCCGGCCAGATGAAGCTCACCAGCAGCTGTCCTTCATGCAGCAACCCCACTTCATCGTCGGTCGGCGCGCGCACCTTGAAGATGATGTTGGCGGTGGACCACAGCGCGTCCCGGTCGGGGACGAGTTCCGCGCCGGCAGCGCGGTAGGCGTCATCGCTGATCTGGGCGGCATCGCCGGCGCCCGTCTCGACCGCCACCCGGAAGCCTTGCTTGATCAGCTTTTCGACGACTTCGGGCACGGTGGCCACCCGCTTCTCGCCCGGAAAGACCTCCCTGGGCACTCCAATCAGCAACGACATTGCGTTTCTCCCTCAATCGTTACGACGGCACTCAGTGCCTGCTTCAGTGCGGCGCGCAAGACGAACATTTCACGTATGGATTCGATGCATCAGATCTGCGCCGCGATCGCGCGACCGAGATCGGCGGTGGTGGCGCGACCGCCGAGGTCGGGCGTCTTCGGTGCGTCCTTGTCCGCGAGCACACGTTCGATCGCGGCGACTATGGCCTCCGCAGCCGGCTTGTACCCAAGGAAGTCTAGCATCAGCGCTCCCGACCAGATCTGCCCGATGGGATTGGCGATCCCCTTGCCAGCGATGTCCGGGGCGGAACCGTGCACCGGCTCGAACAGGGAGGGAAAATCCCGTTCGGGATTGAGATTGGCGGAGGGGGCGATGCCGATCGTGCCGCATACCGCAGGTCCGAGATCCGACAAGATGTCGCCGAAGAGATTGGATGCCACGACGACATCGAATACCTGCGGCCGCGCGACGAAATGGGCGCTGAGAATGTCGATGTGGTACTGGTCCGTGCGAATGTCCGGATACTCGGCCGCAATGACCTTGAAGCGCTCGTCCCAGTACGGCATCGTGATCGAGATGCCGTTGGACTTGGTGGCTGAAGTCACGTGTTTTTCGGGGCGCGTGCGGGCGAGTTCGAACGCAAAGCGCAGGATGCGATCGACGCCTTTGCGCGAGAACACGGACTGCTGGAACACGATCTCGCGGTCGGTGCCCGGATACATGCGGCCGCCCACCGACGAATACTCGCCTTCTGTATTTTCGCGGACCACCACGAAGTCGATGTCGCCGGGCTTGCGATTGGCCAGCGGGGACGGAATGCCCGGCATCAGCTTGCAGGGCCGCAGGTTGACGTATTGGTCGAATTGCCGGCGAAACAGGATCAGCGACCCCCACAGCGACACGTGATCCGGCACGGTGGCCGGCCAGCCGACGGCGCCGTAGTAGACGGCTTCGAAGGGCTTCAGGATGTCGAACCAGTTGTCCGGCATCATCCGGCCATGCTCGGCGTAATAGTCGCAGCTCCAGTCGAAGGTCTGGAAATCCAGACCGATGCCGAACTTCGCCGCGGCCTTTTCCAGTACCCGCACACCCTCGGGCATCACTTCCTTGCCGATGCCGTCGCCCGCCATCACCGCTATCTTGTGTGCCGCCATTTTTTACCTCCGTTCGCGCCAGACCCGAAGTGTACGGAAATCCTCGACCGAACGTCTTATCTGCTGCCGTCGCAGAAGCCGGTAACTTGCGGGAATGCGCACGGCGCGGACGGCGCCGCGGAACGCAACAGGGAGATCGACCATGGCAGCACAAAACCATTGGATCGGCGCGGTATCGCAGGACCATGTGGCCGTTGGCGTCGCCGGCAGCTTTGTACAGGTGAATCACGGCAAGGCCGGTCCGCTGGCGCGGATGCACCCGGGCGACGGGTTCGTGTTCTATTCGCCGCGCGCGTCCTACCCCGATGGCGCAGCGGTGCAGGCATTCACCGCCATCGGTCGCGTGGGCGCCCCCGACATCGCCACGGTGCACGGGCCCGACAGCACCACGTTGCACCGGCGGCAGGTGCAATTCCTGCCCGCCCACCCGGCGCCGGTCAAGCCGTTGATCGACGCGCTCGACTTCATCCGCAACAAAAAACATTGGGGGGCCGCGTTTCGCTTCGGCTTCATCCGCATTGGCGCGGGCGATTTCGCGCGCATCGCCATGGCCATGCAGTGCGACATTGCCGGCGCCTTTCCCGAGCCCACGTCAACGTAGTTGCGGCGGCGGAGGTAGGTTATCGTGATGCCATTGGCCGGCCGTGGCGCCGGCAACGGAGACTGCCCGATGGGTGTCATGGTGATCGCCTCCTTTCGACCCAAGCCCGGTCTGGACGCTGCGCTCGATGCCTGCACCCGCGAGCACCTGCCCATCCTTCGCGCGCAAGGTCTCGCCACCGATCGACCATCGGTCGTGCTGCGCGCCGGCGACGGCTCGTTGCTTGAAATCTTCGAGTGGGTATCAGAAGCCGCCATCGAATCCGCCCATGCCAACCCTGCCGTACTGGCGCTGTGGAAGCGCTACGCGGCCTGCTGCGACTACATCACGCTGGGCGATCTTGCAGAAGCGAAAGCGATGTTTCCGGCGTTCAAGCTGGTCAGCGGCTAAATCGGTTCCTCGGCACCGGTTGCGCAATGTGGCGCGTCGAATTCGGGGTCAATCCGGCCGACCAAACAGCCCGCGTTCTTTACACCCGGGGCGCCGGCTGTTAACCTTTCGGTGATTGACGTTTTGCCAATGCCGGTGTTCGCGGATGCGCGCGATGCCGGCGTTTTTATTTTCCGCCCTGCGCAAACAGCCCGGGCGTCCGCAGGCAAGGGTGTTTGCAACATGTCCGCCGCCACCGCCCACCCGTCCCCACAAGCCCACCGCCGCGCGATCGTGTTCATGATCGTCGCCGCCATTTGCTGGTCCAGCGGGGGCTACCTGGTCCGGCAACTCTCGATCACCAATGCCTGGGAGATCGTGTTCTGGCGGTCGCTCTTCATGTCACTGTTCGTCGCCGGTGTATTGGTCGTGATGCATGGCCGAAAGATGCCGGCGGCGGTGCGCGCGGTGGGCAAGCCCGGCGTGCTCGCCGGAGCGCTGCTGGCCGGCACGTTCTTCTTCTTCATTGGCTCGCTAACCCGCACCACGGTGGCCAACACGTTCGTGCTGATGAGCGTTTCGCCGTTCCTGGCGGCGCTGGCGGGCTGGTTCCTGCTGCGCGAACGGGTGCCGCTGCGAACCTGGGTCGCGATGGCTGTCGCATTCATCGGCATCATCGTGATGTTCGGTGGCGCGGTCGACGCCGGACAACTGGTCGGCAACCTGATGGCGCTTGGCGTGTCGATTTGCTTCGCGGCGCAGCTCACGGTGCTGCGTAAATTTCACGCGACGGTCGACATGCTGCCGCAGGTGCTGATCGCGGGCCTGTGGACGCTGCTGCCGGCCTGGCTTTTCGCCGGTCCTTTCGCGGCCACGGGCGCCGATCTCGCCGTCCTGACCCTGATGGGTTGCGTCCAGCTCGGCATCGGCTGCCTGCTGGCCACCGCCGCTTCGCGCGCGCTCTCGGCCACCGAGCTCGGCTTGCTGGCGTTGCTCGAGCCTATCCTGGGTCCGCTCTGGGTATGGCTTCTGCTGGGCGAGCGTCCCGGTAGGAGCGCGCTGATCGGCGGCTCGATCGTGCTCGGCGCCGTGCTTGCAAATGGCGCCTTCGCCGCGTGGCGCGGCCGCGCCGGCGAGGTGACCGAACCGCTGCCCGGACCGTGAACGTCATCTTGCGCCACGGGATCGGCGCGCAGCCCCGATGACGTTGCCGGATTTTCCACTCGGGTTCTATGCGGTTGCGACCATTGCGATCCTGATCACCGGGATTGCAAAGGGAGGATTCGGCCAGGGCGCCGGCGGCATCGCCGTCCCCTTGATGTCGATCTTCATCGCGCCGCCGGAAGCCGCGGGCATCATGCTGCCCATCCTCTGCGCGATGGACATATTCGGGGTCCATGCGTATCGCCGCGCCTGGTCGCGCGTGCACGTATTGATCATGTTGCCCGGCGCGCTGGTCGGTATCGCGCTGGGCGCCTTCGCGTTCGGCATCCTGCCGGTCAATGTCATACGCGCGCTGCTGGGCTTGATCAGCGTCACCTTCGCGCTCAACCAGTGGCTGCGCCTGAGCGAACGCATTGCGCGCAGTCTTGCCGGGCCGCGCGAGGCGCCCGGCCGCGTCGCCGGCGCGTTCTGGGGCGCGGTGTCGGGTTTCACCAGCACCCTCGCGCACGCCGGCGGGCCGCCGTTCGCGATCTACATGCTGGCGCAGAAGATCGACAAGACTCTTTTCGTCGGCACCTCGGCAGTATTTTTCCTGATCGTCAACTACGTGAAGCTCGTGCCTTACTATTTTCTCGGCCAGTTGAACTTCGGCAATCTTGCGACCGCGCTGCTGTTTGCGCCGCTGGCGCCACTCGGCGTATGGATCGGCGTCCGGATGCATCGCCGCATGTCGCCGCGGCTGTTTTTCAATTTGAGCTATGGCCTGCTGCTGGTCACGGGACTGAAGCTCCTTTACGACGCCGCCACGCACTGACCGACGCGGTGTCGCCGGACGGCGACAGGTGCGCTATGATGGCCAGTCATCCCTTCAAGCTTGACCCGATGAAACAGACGTTCCTGGATTTCGAGCAGCCGATCGCCGAACTGCAGCAGAAGATCGAAGAGCTGCGCTTCGTGCACGACGATTCGGCTGTCGATATTTCCGACGAAATCTCGCGGCTTTCCAAGAAAAGCCAGCAACTCGCCAAGGAAATCTACGGCAAGTTGTCGGCATGGCAGATCGCGCAGGTCGCGCGGCACCCGCAGCGCCCCTATACGCTCGATTACATCGCCGGCATGTTCAGCGACTTCCGCGAACTGCACGGCGATCGCTCCTACGCGGACGACCCTGCGATCGTCGGTGGGATCGCGCGCTTCAACGGCCAGCCGTGCATGGTGATCGGGCACCAGAAGGGGCGCGATACCAAGGAAAAGATCCACCGCAATTTCGGCATGCCGCGGCCGGAAGGCTATCGCAAGGCGTTGCGGCTCATGAAGCTCGCCGAGAAATTCGGGCTGCCGCTGTTCACCTTCATCGATACGCCGGGCGCGTATCCAGGCATCGGTGCGGAAGAGCGCGGCCAGTCCGAGGCCATCGGCCGCAACCTGTACGAACTCGCCGGACTGCGGGTGCCGGTTCTGGTCACCGTGGTGGGCGAAGGCGGTTCCGGTGGCGCGCTGGCCATCGCGATCGGCGACGTCACGCTCATGCTGCAGTATTCGACGTATTCCGTGATTTCTCCCGAAGGGTGCGCGTCAATCCTGTGGAAATCCGCGGATCATGCGGAGGACGCGGCGGAGATCCTGGGCATCACCGCGCCGCGCCTGAAACAACTCGGATTGATCGACAAGGTCATCAACGAGCCGGTGGGAGGCGCGCACCGCGATCACGGCGCAATCATGGTAACGCTGAAGAAGGCGCTGACGGAGGCGTTGCGCCAGTTGCAGGAACTGCCGCTCGACACGCTCCTCGAGCAGCGCGAGGACAAGATCCTTTCGTACGGCAAGTACAAGGAGATCGCCGCCGGTTGAACCGCACCACGCGGCCGGCGACGACGCTCCCGCGCCTGCCATGCGGCGCGAACACGATGACGACCCCGTGCGCCTGTTGCGCACCGAGGTTGCCCGCTTCCTCGAGGCAGTGGTCCCCCCGTCGGCGCCGATCATCGTGGCGCTGTCCGGCGGCCGGGATTCCGTGTGCCTGCTCGATGCGCTGGTCACCTCGGCTCCATCCCGCGGCAATGCGCTGACCGCCGTCCACGTCCATCACGGCCTGTCACCCCATGCCGACGAATGGGCGCGGTTCTGCGAGGAATTTTGCGCCGGGCGCGGCGTGACGTTCGCGCTCTGGATGGCCGGCGTGGCGCGCGCGCCGCAGCAAAGCCTCGAAGCCACTGCCCGCATTGCCCGCTATGGCGCGCTGGCCGCCACGGCCAACGCGCGCGGTATTGCCCATGTGGCACTGGCGCACCACCGTGGCGACCAAGCCGAGACACTGCTCCTGCAACTGCTGCGCGGCGCCGGTCCGCGCGGACTCGCAGGCATGCCCGCGGCGGCGCGCGACAATGCCGGCATCACGTGGTCGCGGCCCCTGCTCGATTTGCCGCGCGCCGCCATCGATACCTACATCGAGGCGACCCGCTTGCCCTTCGTCGATGACGAAAGCAACGCGTCGTTTACACACCGGCGCAATGCGGTCCGGCACCTGGTCATGCCGGCGCTGGCGAGTGTCTTCCCCGATCCCGAGCGCACGCTGGCGCGCGCCGCCGGTCTCCAGGCCGACGCCGCGCGACTCGCCGACGATCTCGCGGTACTCGATTGCGGCGATGCGATGCGCACCGGGACCCTCGACCGCGCCCGGCTGGCCGCATTACCGCCGCATCGCGCCGCCAATTTGTTGCGATGGTTCCTGCGGCAGCATGGCCTGGTGGCGCCATCGGCAGCGCGTCTCACCGCCATGCTGGCGCAGCTGCGCACCACACGCGCCGATACTCATTTGCGCATCGTTCACGCCGGCCGCGCGCTGGGCATCCATCGGAATCGCATCCATGTGCATGCGTTGCCGCCACCGGCGTTCGATATGCCATGGTCCGGCGAAGCGGAACTGGCGCTGCCGCACGGGTACCTTGCCTTCGCACCAGTCGTTGGCGCGGGGCTCGACGCAGCGCGACTGGCAGGTGCCCCGGTCAGGGTCCGCTCACGCGCCGGCGGCGAGCGGATCGGGCTCGGCGCCGGACGTCCACGTCGCGCCCTGAAATCGCTGCTGCAGGAGGCCGGAATGCCGCCATGGCAGCGCGCAGCGACGCCCCTCGTGTTCTGCGGCGACGAACTGGTGTGGGTCGCGGACCTGGGTATGGCCCCAGAATTCGCCGCCGCGCCAGCGACGGCCGGCGTGGCGATCGCATGGCATCCCACCGTCGATGCCGCCGAGTTCGCGGTATTGCCGCAGCGCGAGGCTTGAGCCACGCGCCGTATTTCCAACGACCCCGTTCGGCCTCCGGTGGGAAAAAACTGCGTGTCCTACGGCTGCGGGGACGGTGCGGGAAGCCCCTGTCCCGCCCCCTCCGCGCATGCTATAATTTTGAATTCATTCGCTTTTATTTCGTTGGAGCTTAGAAATGGCCGTAGAACGTACACTTTCGATCATCAAGCCCGATGCCGTGGCCAAGAACGTCATTGGCGAAATCATCGCCCGCTTCGAAAAGGCGGGCCTCAGAATTTCCGCAGTGCGGATGGCGTGGCTGTCGCGCGCCGAAGCCGAAGGCTTCTACGCAGTGCACCGCGAACGTCCCTTTTTCAAGGATCTGGTCGATTTCATGATTTCCGGTCCGGTCGTGATCCAGGTTCTGGAAGGTGAGAACGCGATCGCCGCCAACCGCGACCTGATGGGTGCCACCGACCCGAAAAAAGCGGCTGCCGGCACCATCCGCGCCGATTTCGCGCAATCGATCGACGCCAATGCCGTTCACGGCTCCGATGCACCGGAGACCGCGCGGGCGGAGATTGCCTATTTCTTCCCTGCGCTGGCGGTATATTCTCGCTAAGCAATGATCAATCTGCTCGACCTGTCGCCCGCTGACCTGAATCGCTTTTTTGCCGAACGTGGCGAAAAGCCGTTTCGCGCGCGCCAGATTTCGCAGTGGGTGCACCAGCGTTTCGCCGACGACGTCGCGGTGATGACCGATCTGGCCAAGCCGCTGCGCGACCGCGTGGCGGCGGAAGCCTGGATCAGGGGCCCGCAGGTGCTGCGCGATTCCACGGCGTCCGACGGCACACGCAAATGGCTGCTTGACGCCGGCAACGGCAACGCCGTCGAATCGGTGTTCATCCCGGAGGACGACCGCGGCACGCTTTGCATTTCGTCGCAGGCAGGTTGCGCGCTGGACTGTGCGTTCTGCTCGACCGGCAAGCAGGGCTTCAATCGCAATTTGACCACCGGCGAGATCATCGGCCAGCTCTGGCATGCCAATCGCACGTTGCTGGCCGACGGCGCCAGCGCCCCATGGATCGAGCACGGGCGCCCCCCGATCACCAACATCGTGATGATGGGCATGGGCGAGCCGCTGGCCAATTTCGACCAGGTCGTGCCCGCGCTGCAACTGATGCTGGACGACAACGCGTATGGCCTGTCGCGCCGTCGCGTCACGCTGTCCACGTCTGGCCTGGTGCCGCTGATCGACAAGCTGGCGCAGGCGTGCCCCGTGGCGCTGGCCGTGTCACTGCATGCGCCCAACGACGACCTGCGCGACCGCCTCGTGCCGATCAATCGCAAGCATCCGCTGCGCGAACTGCTGGCGGCCTGCGAGCGCTACCTTGCCGTCGCGCCACGCGATTTCATCACGCTCGAATACGTGATGCTGGACGGTGTCAACGACCAGCCGCACCACGCGCACGAACTGGTCGCGCTCACGCGCGACCTGCGCTGCAAGTTCAACCTGATTCCGTTCAATCCGTTTCCTGGCAGCGAATTTGCGACCAGCCCGCGCGAGCGCATTGTCGCGTTCGCGCAGATTCTGCAGGACGCCGGTCGCGTGGCCACCATTCGCAAGACGCGTGGCGAGGACATCGATGCCGCCTGTGGGCAGCTGGCCGGGCAAGTCCAGGACCGCACCACGCGCCGCCTGTCCACGCGCATCGTGCCTGTCGCGGCACTTTAGCACTCCACTTTTCGCCGACCGTTCAGGCTCCCATGCGCCGCATTTCTTCACTTTTGTTTCTGCTCACTGTCGGCGGCACACTCCTGGCCGGCTGCGATTCGTCCCCGTCGCGGCCCACGCCTGCGCAGCCGCCCGTTCCCAACCAGCCGCCGTTGCCGGCGCCGATCCAGGAGGCGCCTGCGCCATATCGCGCGCAATTGCACACGGAAATCGCCGCGGGCTTTTTCGAGCGCGGGCAGATGGAAGTGGCCTTGCAGGAGTTGACCGAGGCGGTCAAGCTCGACCCGCGCAATCCGAAGATCTACAACGTGTATGGCCTCGTCTATTCGGTGATGGGGCAGGACGCCGACGCGCAGGCCAATTTCCTGAAGGGCCTCGAACTCGCGCCCAACGATTCGGAAATCCGGCAGAACTGGGGCTGGTACCTGTGTACGCATGGGCGTCCCAAGGAGTCGATCGTCGAGTTCGAGATGGCAGTGCGCAATCCGCTTTACCGCACGCCTGACATTTCGCTCGCCAATGCCGGCAAGTGCGCCGCCGCCAGCGGCGATCCGGTGCGGGCCGCGGAGTTCTACAAGCGCGCGCTGGCCATCGCCCCCAACAATACGGTGGCCAGCTACAACCTTGCGCTGCTTGCCTACCGCGAGCGCAATTTCACGGATGCGCGCGTCTATATGAAACGCGTGATGCAGCAGAACAATCCATCGGCCGAGGCGCTGTATCTCGGCATGTGCGTCGAGCGCAAGATGGGCGACAAGCAATCTGAAGCGTCCTATGTGTCCCAGCTGCACAATCGCTATCCGGATTCCGCGGAAACGAAGGCGATCCCTGCCGGCGTATGCGAATGACCGACGAGACACACGTCGCAGACACTGCCCTTCCTGTTGACCTCATGTCGGCGGGCGCACGCCTGCGCGAAGGGCGATTGGCTGCCGGCCTGTCCGTCGACGCCGTCGCACAACAGCTGAAGCTTGCATCGCGCCAGGTCGCTGCACTCGAAGGCGACGATTTCGCGGCCCTGCCCGGGCGCACCTTTGTGCGCGGTTTCGTGCGCAACTACGCGCGCCTGTTGCGCCTCGACACCGCAGCGGTGTTGGCCGCACTGCCCGAGGGTGACGTGGCGCCATCGCTCGACCGGCCGTCGCTCGCCTCCACCACACGCACGATGGGCGAACTGCCCGCCGAGCTGCATGGCAAGTCCAACTCGGCGCGCTGGGCCATTCCGCTTGCTCTCGTCGCCATCGTCGCGATCGCGGCCGTCTACGAATGGTCGCGCACCGCGCCGGCCGGAATGCGTGGCGGCGCGGACACCACGACCATTGTGACGCCGCCGAGCGCATCGGCGCCCGCCGAGACCCCGTTGCCGGTGCCGGAATCCGCGAACGTCGCCCCGGCGGCACCCGACCCGGCCGCGCCCGCAGATGCCGCAAGGTCCGAGACCAGTTCGAACAGCGCCATGCCCGCTGCCGCAACGCCCGGCAACGCACCGCTGGTACTCGTGTTCCGCGGTTCGTCCTGGGTCGAGATCAAGGACGCCAAGGGGGCCATCCTGCTGTCCACGATGGGCTTTCCCGGGGCCACCCACGCGATCGATGGCGCGACGCCGCTTGATGTCGTCATCGGCAATGCCGAAGCGGTGACCGTGACGTTGCGCGGCGAGGCGTTCGATCTCGCCCCGTACACGAAACAGAACGTCGCCAAGTTCACGGTGAAATAGGCGATGAACGCCACCACAATCGGGCGTGCCAACTCTCGTCAGGTAACGGTGGGCGGCATTCGCATCGGCGGCGGCGCGCCGATTGTCGTGCAGTCGATGACCAATACGGATACCGCGGATATCGCGGCCACGGTGACCCAGGTGCGCGCGCTGGCCGATGCCGGCTCCGAACTGGTGCGCATCACGGTCAACAGCGCCGAAGCGGCCGCCGCCGTGGCTGCGATTCGTTCGCGCCTCGATGCGCAGGGCTGCCTGGTGCCGCTGATCGGCGACTTCCATTTCAACGGCCACAAGCTCCTCACCGATTATCCGGATTGCGCCCAGGCGCTGGCCAAGTATCGGATCAACCCGGGCAACGTCGGCAAGGGCAGCAAGCGCGATCCGCAGTTCGCCGTGATGATCGAAAAGGCCATCGAATACGGCAAGCCCGTGCGCATCGGCGTCAACTGGGGCAGCCTCGACGCCGACCTGCTGGCGCGGATGATGGATGACAATGCGGCGCTCGCGCGGCCCTTGCCTGCCGAGGCCGTGATGCGCGAAGCGCTGATCGTGTCCGCGGTCAGCAGTGCGGAGCGCGCCCAGGAACTCGGCCTGCCCGGCGACCGCATCGTGCTGTCGTGCAAGGTGTCCAATGTGCAGGACCTGATCGCGGTCTACGCCGAACTCGCGCGGCGCTGCGACTATCCGCTGCATCTCGGTCTCACCGAGGCCGGCATGGGCAGCAAGGGCATTGTAGCCTCCACTGCCGCCATGGCGGTCCTGTTGCAGCAGGGCATCGGCGACACGATCCGGGTATCGCTCACGCCCGAGCCCAACGGCGATCGCTCGCGCGAGGTGATCGTCGCGCAGGAAATCCTGCAGACGATGGGCCTGCGCTCGTTCACGCCGCAGGTCACGGCCTGTCCCGGCTGCGGCCGCACGACCAGCACCTATTTCCAGGTATTGGCGGAGCGGATCCAGGACTACCTGCGCGCGGCCATGCCCGCGTGGCGCGAAAAATACCCCGGCGTTGAAGATCTGCACGTTGCCGTGATGGGCTGCGTCGTCAACGGCCCGGGTGAATCGAAGCTTGCCAACGTCGGCATCTCGCTGCCCGGTACGGGCGAGACGCCCGTCGCGCCCGTCTATGTAGACGGGCAAAAGACGGTGACGTTGAAGGGTGCGCATATCGCCGAGGAATTCCAGGCCCTGGTCGACGACTACGTGCGTGCCACCTACGGCGGCGAAGCCCGCGCCGCGCACCTGTCGCCTGACCGCAAGCACATCGCCGTCAAGGCGATCGCGTAAGGCACGTGATGGCGACCGCATTGCAGGCCGTGCGCGGCATGAACGATGTGCTGCCCGACGAGGCCGCGCTGTGGGAGCGCTTCGAGGACACCACGCGCGCCGTGCTGGCCCTATACGGCTACCGCAACCTGCGCGTGCCGATCGTGGAGTCCACGCCGCTCTTCGTGCGCGGCATCGGCGAATATACCGACGTGGTCGAGAAGGAGATGTATACCTTCGAGGACAAGCTCAATGGCGACTCGCTGACGTTGCGCCCCGAGGCCACCGCCGGCATCGTCCGCGCGACGATCGAGCACAACCTGACCTACGACCGGCCGCAGCGCGTATGGACCATGGGCCCGATGTTCCGGCACGAACGGCCGCAGAAGGGGCGCTACCGCCAGTTTCATCAGGTCGACGTCGAGGCACTGGGCTTCGAAGGTCCGGATGCGGACGCCGAACAGATGGTGATGCTGGCACGGCTGTGGAAAACGCTGGGCCTGACCGGCGTCGAGCTGCAGATCAACTCGATCGGCAATGCGCACGAGCGTCTTGCGCATCGCACCAAGTTGATTGCTTGGTTCGAACAACATGCGGAGGTGCTCGACGCCGACGCAAGACGACGACTGCATGTGAATCCGCTGCGCATTCTCGACAGCAAGAATCCGGCGATGCAGCCGATGCTCGAGGCCGCGCCGAAGCTGGTCGAATTCATCGAGGATTCATCGCTTGCACACTTCGAGGCATTGCAGTCGCTGCTGACCGATGCCGGATTGTCTTTCACCATCAACCCGCGGCTGGTGCGCGGCCTCGATTACTACAATCGCACGGTCTTCGAATGGGTGGCCACCAGCGACGAACTCGGCGCGCAAGGTACGGTGGCGGGCGGCGGGCGCTACGACAGCCTGTTCGAATTGCTGGGCGGCAAGCCCAATTTCGCTTGTGGCTTCGCCATCGGCGTGGAACGGATGATTCTGCTGCTGGCGGCCGGCGGCCGCATCGCCGGCACATCGCCGCTGGCCTATGTCGTGCACGTGGGCGTGGCTGCCGCGCCGCTCGCCCGGCGCGTCGCGGAAACGCTGCGCGACGTGGGTCACCAGGTGGTGGTCAACGCCGGCGGCGGCAGTTTCAAGTCACAGATGAAGAAAGCCGATGCCTGCGGCGCGCGGTATGCGCTGATCGTCGGCGACGACGAGGCGGCCACCGGCACCGTCGCGATCAAGCCGTTGCGGATGCAGGGCGAACAGAAGGCCGTCGCCGAGCGCGATGTCCCTGCCAGCCTGGCGGCCGCGACCCAATGACATTCACCGTATTCAAGGATTGAACATGGCAGTCTACGATCTCGAAGAACAGGACCAGCTGGACGACCTCAAGGCGTGGTGGAATCGCTGGAACAACCTCATCACCACCATCGCACTGATCATTGCCATTGCGCTGGCCGGCTGGCAAGGGTGGCGCTGGTGGAATGCCCGGCAGGCCGAAGAGGCGTCCGCGCTTTTTGCGGGCCTTTCCCAGGCGGCACGGGCCAACGACCTGCCCAAGGCCAAGGACGCCGTGCTGGCGCTGGAAGACAAGTTCGCGCGCACCGGCTACGCCGCGCGCGGTGCGATGATCCTGGCCAAGATGCAATTCGATGCCGGCGATGCGCCTGCCGCCAGCGCGCAGTTGCAGTGGGTGATCGATCGGTCCGACGAAAGCGACCTGAAGGAAATCGCGCGCTATCGTATGGCTGAGATTCACCTCAACCAGAAGCAGTACGACGAAGCGCTGAAGGTACTGGACGCGAAGCACGGCGATCCTTACGCCGGCTTGTACGCCGACCTGCGCGGGGACGCGCTGGCAGCCGCGGGCCGTACGGCCGACGCGCGCGCGGCCTATGAAACCGCGCTGGCCAAGCTCGACGCGAAATCGCCGTATCGAACCTACGTGCAGGTCAAGTTGCAGGCCGTCGGCGGTTCCGTTGCCGCAACGCCAGGGGTGCCCGCGATCGGCAGCAGCGCGCCCCCGCCGGCGGCGTTTCCGGCGGTACCGGTGACACCGTCGGCGCCCAAGCAATGATTCTGCCGGATTCGACAAGGGCGCGCTCGCGTGCCCGGCAGTTACCCGTGGCGCTGTTGCTGCTCGCGACCTTGGGCGGATGCACGACGATCAAGGAATACATCCCGACGATCCCCGCGCTGTCGTTTCGCTGGCTGCACGACAGCAAGAAGCCGGGCCCGCTGCCGGAGTTGAAACCGTCGGCAACCGCAACGATCGGCATGTCGGTGCCGGTCGGTCGCGCCACGCCAGGATTCGCGCCCGCCGTGCTCCCCGATGCGATCTACGCTGCCGCGACCGACGGCTCGCTGACCCGCATCGATCCCACGACCGGACGCACGGTATGGACGATCAATGCCGGCCGCAGCCTGTCGGCGGGGCCAGGCGCCGATGCCAACGTGGTTGTCGTCGGCACCGACAAGGGCGATGTACTGGCTTTCGATACCACCGGCAAGCCGCTTTGGACGGCACGGGTCACCACTGAAGTGATCGCCCCACCGCTGGTCAGCGATGGCGTGGTGGCGGTGTTTGTCGGCGACGGCAGCATTCATGCGCTCAACTCGGCCGACGGCGTCAAGAAATGGGTGCACCAGCGCGCAACGCCATCGCTGACGGTGCGCAACTACGCGGGGGGCACCGTTTCGCGCGGCGGACTCTTTCTCGGCACGGCCGGCGGTCGGCTGCTGGCATTCGACATTTTGACGGGAATCATCGGCTGGGATGGCACGGTCGCGAACCCCAAGGGCGCCACCGAGCTGGAGCGCATCGCCGACGTCACCGGATTGCCGCTCGTCGACGACCGCCAGGTCTGCGCCGCGGCTTTCCAGGGGCGATTGGCGTGCTTCGAGATCACCCGCGGGGCGATCAACTGGTCGCGGGATATATCGAGCCTTTACGGGCTCGCATCGGATGCCAAGAACATCTACGTCACCGATGATCGCGGCGCGGTCCACGCGCTCGACCGCGTCAACGGAGCGTCGGTCTGGAAGCAGGACCTGCTCGCCGCGCGCAAGATCGGCGGTCCGCAACGCGTGGGCGACCTGATCGGCGTCGTCGACATCGAGGGCTACATGCACCTGCTGTCGCCGATCAATGGCGCCTATGTCGGTCGCATCGCCACCGATGGCACCCCGCCGACTGCACAACCCGCGTTGTTCCTGGGCAGTGCCTTGTGGCAGTCCGCCGGCGGCAACCTGTACGCGGTCTCCGCCAAGTAGCGAAGTCCCTGCCATGTTGCCCACCGTAGCCATCGTCGGCCGGCCGAACGTCGGCAAGTCGACGTTGTTCAACCGCCTCACCAAGACCCGGGATGCGCTGGTTGCCGACTTCCCGGGCCTGACGCGCGATCGTCACTATGGTCGCGCGCGGTTGGGCGAGCGCAGTTGCTTCGTCGTCGATACCGGCGGCTTCGAGCCCAAGGCCACGTCGGGCATCCTGCACGAGATGGCCCGGCAAACGCGACAGGCCATCGACGAGTCGGACGTCGTCATTTTCCTGGTTGACGGCCGCGCCGGTCTCACGCCGCAGGACAGCGTGATCGCCGACCTTCTGCGCAAGACCGGCCGGCCGGTGGTGCTGGTGGTGAACAAGGCCGAAGGCCTCGCGCCCGAGCGCACGGTGGCGGAGTTCCACGAATTGGGCCTGGGCACGCCGATCGCAATTTCCGCGGCACACGGCGAAAACGTGCGCGGCATGACCGATGCTGCGCTGGATGTGCTGCCGTCCACGGCGGACACACCCGACGATCGGGAGCCGAACAAGTCGACCGACCCCGAGCGCCCCGACACGATCAAGGTCGCGATCGTCGGCCGGCCCAACGTCGGCAAGTCGACATTGGTCAATGCGATCTTCGGCGAGGAGCGAGTCATCGCCTTCGACGAACCGGGCACCACGCGCGATGCGATCTACCTCGACTTCGAGCGCGATGGCCAGAAATACACGTTGATCGACACCGCGGGCGTGCGTCGCCGCGGCAAGGTCTTCGAAGCCATCGAGAAATTTTCGGTGATCAAGACGCTGCACGCAATCGAGGATGCGCACGTCGTGGTGCTGTTGCTCGACGCCGAGCATGCGATCACGGAGCAGGATGCGCACCTCGCCGGCCATATTCTGGAAGAAGGTCGCGCGTTGGTGGTTGCGGTCAACAAATGGGATGCAGTCGCCGCCGACGATCGCGACCAGGTCAAGCGCGACATCGAGCGCAAGCTCGCGTTCCTGTCGTTCGCGGCGCACCACTTCATCGCGGCGCGCGAAGGTCGCGGCGTGCCCGCGGTGATGAAGTCCGTGCGTGAGGCTTTTCTCGCCGCGATGATCAAGCTGCCTACGCCGCGCCTCACGCGGACGCTGCAACTTGCCGTAGCGCGCCAGCAGCCACCGCGCTCCGGATTGGTGCGTCCAAAGCTCCGCTACGCGCACCAGGGTGGCGTGAATCCGCCGCTCATCATTGTCCATGGCACGGCGTTGCAGCATGTTCCGGATGCCTACAAACGTTTCCTGGAACATTTCTTCAGTGACGCGTTCAAATTGCGGGGAACACCCCTTAGGATACAATTCAAGACCGGTGCAAACCCGTGGGCGGATCCTCCCGCACGCCGCCGCTGAAGGCGCCTGCTGCATGGTGCAGCGGCCCTGCGGAGACCGGTGCGGCCAACAACAAAAGCGGAGCTCGACCATGAGCAACAAAGGGCAAATGCTGCAAGACCCCTTCCTCAACACCCTGCGCAAGGAACACGTCCAGGTCTCCATCTACCTCGTCAACGGCATCAAGCTGCTGGGGCAGATCGAATCCTTCGACCAGTACGTCGTTCTCCTCAAGAACACGGTCACCCAGATGGTGTACAAGCACGCGATCTCCACCGTGGTGCCCACCCGGCCGATCACGATGCCGCACCACGTGCCCGGCGACGGCGAAAGCTGAACGCGCAGCGCCGCGGCACCCGCAGTGCGGTGGGATCGCTTCGCCGCGATGCATGGTCCCGCTTCCGGGTGACGCATGTTTGAACGTCCCGCCGGCGGTGGCCGCGCCCTCATCGTCGCGCTCGATTTCGGTCAGGCCGACCCCGACTATCGCGTCGCCGAAATCAAGGCGCTGGCGGAGTCGGCCGGCGCGCTGGTCGTGGCCGTGGTACGAGGCAAGCGGAAACGCCCCGACCCGGCCTTATTTGCGGGCAAGGGCAAGGTTGACGAGATCCTCGCGCGACGCATCGAAACCGAAGCCGACATCGTGCTGTTCGATCATGCGTTGTCGGGCGTGCAGCAGCGCAACCTGGAAAAAAAACTCGATTGCCGCGTGGTTGACCGCGCCGGGCTCATCCTCGACATCTTTGCGCTGCGCGCCCGCAGCGCCGACGGCAAACTGCAAGTCGAGCTGGCACAACTGGCGCACATGGCCACCCGGCTTGCCGGCGGCTGGACCCACCTCGAGCGGCAGACGGGCGGCATCGGCTTGCGCGGTCCCGGCGAAACGCAGCTCGAGACCGACCGCCGCCTGATCGGCGAGCGCGTGAAGCTGCTGCGCGGACGCCTGGCCCGCGTTGCGCGTAGTCGTGCCGTGCAAAGCCGCACGCGCCGTCGGGCGCAGGTACGCACCATCGCCCTGGTCGGGTACACCAACGCCGGCAAGTCCACGCTATTCAACCGCCTGACCGGCGCCAAGGCCTACGCCGCCGACCAGCTTTTCGCGACGCTGGACACGACATTGCGGAAGTGGCATGTCCCGGGGGCCGCGCCCATCGTGCTGTCCGATACCGTGGGTTTCATCCGTGACCTGCCGCACGACCTCGTGGCCGCCTTCCGCTCAACGCTTGCCGAAGCCGCCGACGCCGACCTCATCCTCCACGTGATCGACGGTTCGGTCGAGCACCGTGACGAGCAGGTCGAGGCCGTCGACAAGGTACTCGAAGCCATCGGCGCCGCGGCGGTCCCGCGACTGCGGGTGCTGAACAAGATCGACGTCCATGGTGCATCTCCGGGGGTCGAGCGCGACGGCTGTGGTAACATTTCCACCGTTCGTTTGAGCGCCTCGACCGGGGCTGGCTGCGCCGATTTGAGCGCCGCTCTGGCCGAGAGATTTCCTGCTCCCGAACCGTCCACGGAGCGCGACGAGGCCGAGCCTCGACAAGACCTCCACGACGTCGAAGCGTCGCCGCATTCGGCTTGAGCCCCGGCGCTGCCGCCCCCATCTACCAACGGTCCTAACTTTCCGGTCCTTCATGTCGCTCAACGATCCCCAATGGGGCAAGCGCGGGAACAGTGGCGGTCCGCCCGATCTCGATGAGATCTGGCGCAACTTCAGCCGCCGCGCCAACGAAGTATTCGGCCGCAAAGGCGGCAACGGCGACGATGGCGGCGACCAGGGTGGCCCGCCCCGTCGCGGACTCGCGATCGGCGGTGTCGGCCTGCTGCTGGCGCTCGCGGTGCTTGTCTGGCTGGCCAGCGGCTTCTACATCGTCGACGAAGGTCGCCGCGGCGTTGTCACGCGCTTCGGCAAGTACATGGAAACCACGCAGCCCGGTCCGCGCTGGCATCTCCCGTTCCCCGTCGAGGCCGTCGAGCTGGTCGACTTCTCCCAGGTCAAGACCATCGAAATCGGCTACCGCAACTCGACGCAGAACAAAAACGCCAAAGAAGCGACGATGCTGACGGAGGACGAGAACATCATCGACATCCAGTTCGCCGTCCAATACAACCTGAACAGCGCGGAAGCCTACGTCTTCAACAATCGCAAGCCCGACGAAATGGTCAAGATCGTCGCCGAGTCGGCCATCCGCGAGGTGGTCGGCAAGGCCAAGATGGATTTCGCGCTGTATGAAGGTCGCGAGCAGATCGCCGAGCAGACCCGCGAGTTGATGCAGAAATCGATGGATCGCTACAAGACCGGCGTGTATGTCCAGAAGGTCACGCTGCAAAGCGTGCAGCCGCCGGACAAGGTGCAGGCCGCCTTCGACGATGCGGTCAAGGCCGCGCAGGACCGGGTGCGCCTCGTCAACGAAGGCCAGGCCTACGCCAACGATGTGGTTCCGCGGGCCCGCGGCATGGCGTCGCGTCTCATGGAAGAGGCCAACGGCTACAACACCGAAGTCGTGCAGCGCTCCGAAGGCGACGCCTCGCGCTTCCGCTCCATTCTCGGCGAATATGCCAAGGCGCCCGGCGTCACGCGCGACCGTCTGTATCTCGACATGATGCAATCGGTCCTGGGCGCGTCCAGCAAGGTGCTGATCGACCAGAAGGCCGGTAACAACCTGCTCTACCTGCCGCTCGACAAGCTTGTGCAGCAAAGCGCGGCCGCGGCCGTTGCCGTGCCGGAAGCCACCACGACGCCACGCGCAGTGCCCGCGCCCGAGCCTGCTTCCGCGCTCGATTCCTCGCGCTCGCGCGACGGTTTGCGCACCCGCGAACGCTGATCCTCCGGACCCTGCCATGAAATTCACGATTCCCATCCTGGCGCTGCTGGTCGCGGTGCTGCTGGTTGTCTCGCAATCGATCTACACGGTCGATCAGACCAAGTACGCCATCAAGTTCCAGCTGGGCGAGATCGTCGAGACCAGGAACGATCCGGGCCTCTACTTCAAGGTGCCGCTGCTGCAGAACGTGCGGTTCTACGAGAAGCGCAATCTCACGCTCGAGAACAGCGACGTCGACCGCGTGGTTACGTCGGAAAAGACGCCGCTCGAAGTCGACTTCATCGTCTTTTGGCGCATCAACGACGTCAAGCAGTACTACATCGCCGTGCAGGGCGACGAGGAGGCCGCGCGCCGCCGGCTGTCGCAGACCGTGCGCTCGAATCTTGCCGAGGAATTCAACAAGATGACGATGCACGACGCGATCTCCACCGGACGCGAGCGCATCACCAACGAAACCCGGCTCAAAGCCGCGCAGGACGCGAAGAACATCGGGGTCGAGGTTGTCGACGTGCGCCTGCGGCGGCTGGCGCTGCCCGGCGAAGTCACCGGCCCCGTCTATGCGCGGATGGAATCCGAACGACGGCGCGTAGCCAACGAGCTGCGCTCGCTGGGAGGTGCTGAGTCCGAGCGGATTCGCGCCGATGCCGACCGGCAGCGCCAGGTCATTCTGGCCGACGCCTACCGCCAGGCGCAAAAGATCAAGGGTGAAGGCGACGCCAAGGCCTCGACGGTTTACGCGTCTGCCTATGGACAGAATCCCGAGTTCTACTCGTTCTACCGCAGTCTCGAGGCCTACAAGTCGACATTCCGAGGCCGCAACGACATGATGGTCCTCGATCCCAGTTCCGAGTTCTTCCGTTATTTCAAGCAGTCCGGGTCGGCAGGTCGCGGCGCGGCAGCAACCGCGAAGTAAGGCACGGTTCGCCGGCCGGTCGCGTGGACGCATTGTGGATTGCCTTTGCCATGGTGCTCATCCTCGAGGGCATCCTGCCGCTGCTGGCGCCGCGGGTGTGGCGTGAAACATTCCGCCGTCTGGTCGAACTTTCCGACGGCCAACTCCGCTTCATCGGCCTCGCGTCAATCGTGATCGGCGGCGTGGCGATTGCCTTCTACCATGCGTAAATGGCTGCTGCCTGAAGCAATCGAGGATGTGCTCCCGGCCGAGGCTGCCCGCCTCGAGGCATTGCGCCGGGCGCTACTCGATCATGTCCGTGCACGCGGCTACCGCCTGGTGCAGCCGCCGCTCGTGGAATTCCTCGAATCCTTGCTCACCGGCACCGGGCGCGATCTCGACCTCCTTACCTTCAAGACCGTGGATCCGCTGTCGGGGCGAATGCTCGGCATTCGCGCCGACACCACGCCGCAGGTGGCGCGCATCGATGCGCATGTACTCAACGAAGCAGGCATCACGCGCCTCTGCTATGCCGGCAGCGTCGTGCGCACCGCCGTCGCCGGTCCCGGCGATACGCGCGAAGCGTTGCAACTGGGCGCCGAGCTCTACGGCCATGCCGGGATCGCCGCCGACATCGAGGTCATGGGCTTGCTGCTTTCGGTGCTCGACCAGACCGGAATCGGCACCCTGCATCTCGACCTCGGTCACGTCGGCGTCTATCGAGCGCTGGCGCGCGCCGCTGGCTTGAGCGGCACCGGCGAAGGTGACGACGCCGAACTTTTTGCCGCATTGCGCGAGAAGGACGCGCCCTCGGTGCACGAGCTTACTGCCGCGTTGCCCGAGACGCCCCGCGCGGCGCTGCGCGCGCTGGCCACACTCTACGGTCCCGCCGCGCCGACGCTGGCCGCAGCGCGCACCGCGCTGCCGCCGCTGCCCGATGTCACGGCAGCGCTCGATGCGCTGTCGGCGCTGGCTGCCGCGGCAGTGGTCGACGAAATCCACGTCGACCTCGCGGACCTGCGCGGCTATCACTATTACAATGGCGCCACATTCTCGGTCTTCGCCGAGCGCGGGAGTGGCGTGGTGGTGGATTGCGGACGCGGCGGGCGCTACGACGGCGTGGGGCGCGCATTTGGTCGCGGCCGTCCAGCCACCGGATTTTCGCTTGACCTGCGGCGGCTTGCCGAGCTCGCGCCGCACGGCGCGGGCGCAAGCATCATCACCGCGCCCGACATTGACGATCCCGCCCTCGCCCGCGTCATCGCGGAGCTGCGCGACGGCGGCGAGGCCGTCGTGATTGCACTGCCGGACGAGTCCGCAACACACGGCCGCCGCCTCGAGCGACGGGGCAACGCATGGCATCTGGTGGAGCACTGAACGCTATGGGCAAGAACGTGGTCGTCATAGGCACCCAGTGGGGCGATGAAGGCAAAGGCAAGATCGTCGACTGGCTCGCCGAAAGCGCGGCCGGCGTCGTGCGCTTCCAGGGTGGGCACAATGCGGGCCACACGTTGTGGATCGGCGGCAAGAAGACAGTGCTACGGCTGATTCCGTCCGGTGCGCTGCATCCTGGCGTCGGCATCTTCATTGGCAACGGTGTGGTGCTGTCGCCCTCTGCATTGCTGCAGGAGATCGGCGAACTCGAGAGCGCAGGCGTGGAGATTCGCTCGCGGCTCAAGATCTCGCCGGCATGTCCGCTGGTGCTGCCCATCCACGTGGCGCTCGACCAGGCGCGCGAGGCGGCCATGGGCGAGACCAAGATCGGCACCACCGGACGCGGGATCGGGCCTGCCTATGAGGACAAGATCGCGCGCCGGGCACTGCGCGTGCAGGACCTGCTCGATCCGGCGCGTTTTGCCGCCAAGCTCGAAGCGCTGCTCGACCTGCACAACTTCACGCTCGTGCATTACTACAAGCGCGACGCCGTTCCGTTCGCTGCCACGCGCGACGCGACGCTGGAGCTGGCTGCCGCGCTGGCGCCGATGGTGGCCGACGTCGCCGCCCTGCTCCACGATGCCCGCGAACGCGGCGACTCGCTGCTGTTCGAAGGTGCGCAAGGCGCGCTGCTGGACATCGATCACGGCACCTATCCCTATGTGACCAGCTCCAATTGCATTGCCGGCGCCGCCGCACCCGGCAGCGGCATCGGCCCGCAGATGCTCGACTACGTGCTGGGCATCGTGAAGGCTTACACCACGCGCGTCGGTACCGGACCCTTCCCCACCGAACTCGTGGACGACATCGGCGCCGGCCTGGCCAAGCGCGGCAAGGAATTCGGCTCGGTCACCGGGCGGCCACGCCGCTGCGGGTGGCTCGATCTCGCCGCGCTCAAGCGCTCAGTCGAACTGAACGGCGTCGACGGCCTTTGCATCACCAAGCTCGATGTGCTCGACGGCATGGCGGAGATCAAGTTGGGCACGTCGTACATCAAGGACGGCCAGCCGCTGGCGCGCATCCCCACCGGCGCCGAGGCTGTCGCGCGTTGCGTCCCCGTCTACGAGACGCTGCCCGGCTGGCAGGAATCGACGGTGGGCGTGCAATCTTTCGACGCGCTGCCGGCCAATGCACGCGCCTACCTGCGGCGCATCGAGTCGCTTACCGGCGTGCCCATCGCCATGGTCTCCACCGGCCCGGACCGCGAGGAAACCATTCTGGTCCACCATCCGTTCAGCTGAACACCAAGCGCGGCAGGGGAAGACAACGATGAGCCTCAAGGTCACCTGGGACGAATACAACGCACTGGTCGAACGCCTCGCACTGATCGTGCACGAGGCGGATTTCAAGTTCAACCAGATCATCTGCATCGCCCGCGGCGGCATGCGTGTGGGCGACGTGCTGTCGCGCATCTACGAGCATCCGCTGGCCATCCTCTCGACGCATTCGTATGCGTCGGAAGGCGGCACCATTCGCGGTGAACTGGTGATCGCCGAGCACATGACGATGACCAAGCCGCGCCTGGGCGATCGCGTGCTGCTGGTCGACGACATGGTCGATTCGGGGCACACGCTCGAGGCCGTGTACAAGGAGTTGCCCAATCGCTTTCCGCACATCACAGCGCTGAAGACGGCGGTGCTGTGGTGGAAGGCCTGCTCGGTATTCAAGCCCGATTTCTTCGTCGAGTACCTGCCCGACAATCCGTGGATCCACCAGCCCTTCGAGATCTACGACAACATGCAGCCGGAAGGCCTCAAGGCGCGCATGACGCGCTGACCGGTGCATCGCCGCGCGACCGCGCCATCACACCGTCGCGCACGACTGCGAACAAGCCGCCCGCTGGGCGCGGCAGCCGCTCATGCCGGGTCTTCCTCATGCCGGAACGCACGCGACAACCCCAAGGGGCCCCTGGCCCTCCGGAATCCAGCCCTGCCCGATCATCTCGGTCCGTGTGGCGAGGCTGGTCGTATAGCGGTGATTGGGTGCGCCTCCCTGGCCGTCGTTGTACAAACGATAGAGCGCCTGGCTTCCGAACGCGCAGCTGCCGTCACCGCCTGGAGGCAACACTGCAAAGACCTCGGCCTCGAACTCCCAGTCCGGATTCAGTTTTACCGCCGCACATTCGACACCCGAAGGCGTGTAGAAATGCGAACTCTTCGGCGCAAAGCTGACGCTGAAGAAGCGGCATACGTTGGCGGCGCCGGCGGTGTCGAGTGGCAGCACCCGGAACGATTGCCCGGTGCGCGCCCAGCCGACGAACACACCGGCATCGAGTTTCGCGATCTCGCCGGGATCCGCCGTCACGAAATAGTGATCCCACGCAGCGTGGCGATACTCGATGGCCGGCGAGTCGATCGCACGCAGGCTCACCGTCAGCCCGGCCGCGAACGCGTCGCCGCCGCCGCTTGCGGCGGGCCGAGCGCCACCCGACGTGGCCGGCAGGTTGAACGACGCGGTGCCACCGGTCACGTACACCCGGCCCCGGCCGTTGAACGCGAGCGCGAACGCATGGTCGAGTCCACTGCCGCCCAGGTAGGTGGACTGCAGCAGCGCGGCCAGGCCGCCGTCGAGACGCGCAATAAATCCGTCGCCGTTCCCGCCGGGGTTCGCCTGCGCGCCACCGCCGGTCCCCGGAAAGGCGTTGGAAAGCGTGTTGCCCGCGACGTAGACCGTGCCGTCGCCGGCAAGCGCAAGCGCGTTGGCGACATCGTCGCCCGGGCCGCCCAGGAACGTGGCGCCCAATCGTTGCGTCAGGTCCGGATTGAACTTCGCGACAAAGGCGTCGCTGCCGCCACCTCCGAGCGGCTGCGCGGCATTCGGGGACACCGGAAAATTGGCTGACGCCGTCATGCCGGCGACGACGGGCGCCCCGTCGGCGTCGAGCGCCAACGCGTAGGCAAGATCGACCGCCGAGCCACCCAGATACGTCGCCCGCGTCAACGACCTGAGATTGCGATCGAGTTTGGCGACGAACGCATCGCCGCCGCCGCCGGGCACAGGCTGCGCGGCGCCGGCAGTGCCCGGAAAATTCACCGAGCCGGTGTCACCTGCAACGAAAATGGCGCCCGACCCGTCCTCCGCAATCGCGTAAGCGACATCGTTGTTGGTACCGCCGAGATATGTCGCCTGGGCCAACGTCGTCAATTCGCGGTTCAGGCGCGCGACAAACCCATCCGCGCCTCCAGCGCGCGCACCCTGCGCGCCACCGGTGGTCGCAGGGAAATTGACCGATGCCGTGGTGCCGGCCACGACGACGTCGCCGTCGGCACTCACGCGCAGTGCCCATGCCTGGTCGAATCCGCTGCCACCCAGATAGGTGGCCTGCAGCAGTTGGGTCAGGTCGCCGTTGAGCCGGGCGACGAAGCCGTCGCCGCTGCCGCCGGCCGCCGGCTGCGCGCCGCCGGCAGTGCCCGGGAAATTCACGGAGTTGGTGCTGCCCGCCACGACCACCGCGCCGCTCGCGTCGAGTGCCAATCCCCAGGCCACGTCCGACGCGCTGCCACCGAGGTAGGTGGCCTGGGTGAGTACTGTAAGGTCGCGGTTCAGCTTGGCCACGAACGCGTCGCCGCCACCGCCGGCCGACACGCGCGCGCCACCCGCGGTCCCCGGAAAATTGACGGAGCCCGTGTCGCCCGCAACGTATACGGCACCGCTCGCGTCCACAACGATCCCGTAGCCGATGTCACCTCCGCTGCCGCCCAGATAGGTCGCCTGCAGCAGCGGATCGATAACGACGGCATGGGTTTCATCGCGCTCGCCCAGTGCGAATCCGTAGTGTTGTCCGACGAGCGTGTAGGCGACGCGAACAGGCTGCCGCGCGCCGTCGATCTCCTGCCATGCAACAGGCGCCGTGAACGTCACCGGACCGTAGCCGGTATGCGCGACCAACGTACCGTCACCCGCGAGTTCGACCCGCCGCGCGCCGCGCAACCGGACCGCGATACGCCCCGGGTCGGCGCCAGGCGCCACGTGGAACAGCTTCTCGACGTCGGCGCCACGTGCTGCGAGTTCGACACGGATGCCCGGCCACGGCTCGCCGAGCGACACGGTGTCGAACGCGGGAACGTCGGCTTGCCAGCGCGCGGCCTCGTTGCCGACGAAGCGGCTCACGCGCGTCGCGCTGGCCACGCCTCCGGTCGGTCGCGCGCGTGCGCCGATCATCGTCTCCGTCAGCACCCAGCTGCGGCCCTGCGCGCCGCCTGCCGTCGCATCACGCGTAACCGGATTGCCGCGGCTACCCTGCAGGCTGTACACAAGCTGGCCGTGGCGCGTCACGAACAACGTGCCGGCCGATGTGCGCGCAAGAAACGCTACGCGCGGATCGTCGAGTTCGGACCGCGCAAGGAAGGGCACGGCCACGCGCGCAAGCGCTTCCTGCGCCTGCGCGACGTTGGATGACGCCGCCGGCATCGCGCCCGCGCCGGCGTCATGCACACCACCGAGCAGCGCGCATACCAACACCGGCAATGCCCACCGCCAAACAAGCACAAGGCCCGGAACACTTGGGCCTTGTGGGTATTGCACGATGCGACCGCCTTTCACGGGGCAGCCGCGCGTTTCAAGGTTGTCATTGCGACCGCCGCCTACTTCTTCGCCACCTTCTTGGTGGCCGCAGGCTTCTTCATGGCTTTTTTCCTGGCGATGGTTTTCTTCGCCGCGGGCTTTTTCGCCGCAGACTTTTTCGCCATCGCCTTGCGGGTGACGGCTTTTTTCGCGGCAGGTTTCCTGGCCGCGGTTTTCTTCACGGCCGGTTTCTTCCTGGCAACAGCCTTCTTCGGCTTGGCCTTGGCGGGCGCCTTTTTCTTCGCCGGCCCAAGCTTGCGCTTGACCGTGCCGGCCGCCTTTTTCGCATCGGCCTTCATCGCCTTGGTGGCGGCCTTCGCCTTCTTCTTCGCGGTGCCGAGCGCGCGCTTGGCTGCGATCTTTTCCTTGTCGACGGTACGCTTGACCTTGCCCACCGCCTTCTTGACGTCGGCCTTGGCAGCGCGCGCTTTCTTGCTGACCGCACGCGATGCCTTGCCCATCGCCTTCCTGGCGTCGGCCTGCGCCGATTTGGCCTTGCGCTCCACGGTGGCCTTGGCCGAGGTCGCCGATTTCACCATCGTGGTCGTCGCGCTCTCGACCTTGCGCTTCGTATCGGCCGCCACGACCTTGGCTTCCTTGGCAAGCGATGCGCCCATCTCCTGCGCCTTGTCCCTGGCGGCCTCCAAGGCCGAGCCGATCTTGTTGAGCAGCCCTTTTTCGTCGGTCATAGCACGGTCTCCTGTCGAGTCAAATCGTTCGCGATTCGCAGGCACAGGTCATGAAGCCGACATGCAACGGGCGTCGCGCGTTGGGGTGTGTCATCGTGAAGCATAGCAAGGTTTTTCGCGGGAGAAACCATTCCCGCACTTGAGTCGTCACAAGGGTTCGCGATACCTTGCACACTCCAGCGCGCGCCGGGGCACGGCGGCGTCAACTTTCCCCAAGGTGCACGATGAAACGGATCCTCTTACCCTTGCTTGGTCTCCTTCTCGCCGGCGCTGCCGCGGCGCAGACAGGCTTCTTCGCCGGGGTCACGCCGCGCCCCACCGACCTCTATCCACTGGCCGCGAGTCTCACGGTGACCCGTGCCGCGCCGGCAGGCGGACTGCCCAATGTCACGCCGGCGCTGTATACCCACGTGACGACCCAGCCGACGTCGAAGTCCTTCGAATGGGCCAATCTCACCATCCTCAACAATCCGTCGGATTTCGGCGCCAACGTCGCGTCTTACAGCCAGGCGCTGAAGACCGGCCGTGGCACCACATGGGGCGCGGTGCAGGAAGTGCAGGACGCCACCGGGCGCGGTGGATTCTTCGGCCTGGAAATCGATGCGTTCACGTCGGGGCCAAGTCCCGCGCCGGGCTCGATGGACGGCGATCGCATTGGACTTGGCATCATCCTGGGCCGCGCATTCAACACCGGTCCGAAGGCCACCGTCGACTACGGCGTATTCATCGCGCCGGCGGGGTTGAAGGACGAGGACGCCGACGTCAACTTCGGCATGATGGTCTGGGCCCAATGCCGCTTTGCCTGCTTCGCCATGCGCGCCGGCAACAAGATCGCCTACGAAGAGTCGGCCACGGTGGCCACCAAATTCGATCCGGAGACGGGTCGCTGGGGGCTCTTCAACGGCGACAAGCCCCTGTTCGAAGTCGATATCGCCACGGGCGAGCTGCGCGTCAACGGCCGCCCCGTGCAGGTGACCTACAAGGATTGATACGATGCGCTGAACGCCGCCGGCGAGGCGTCGGCCTCGCATACACGCGACGATGGAATCTCGTCCATGGAAATCGTCGGCGCCGCCGGGACGAAAAAAAACCCGCTCGCGCGGGTTCTTCTTCGAGGCGCGGCAAGCGCGCTTCGAGTGTTACATTGGTGCCCAGGAAGGGACTCGAACCCCCACACCTTTCGGCGCATGGACCTGAACCATGTGCGTCTACCAATTCCGCCACCTGGGCAACTGCGTTTGACTCAACCGCAACCCGCAATTTTACTTTTAGAACGCCATCTTGTCAAAACGAACTCCGCTCCCTCGTTCCTCGGCCAAATCCATCAAACCCGCCCCCCGAGGCAAGACCGCCACCGCGGCACGCCCACGCCGCGAACCGGCCGCGCCGGCTGCGAGCCCAGTCGGCCGCATCGCTTCCGGTGGTTCGCGCCGTGCCCGTGCCGGCGATATCGACCCGGCACTGCTGCCCTCCCGCGAAGCCATCCTCGCTGCCCTCAAGACCGCGGGCACGCCTACACCGCCCGCCGACCTCGAGGCCCAGCTTGCCGTCGGTGACGTTGCCCGCGATGCGTTTCATGGTCGTCTGGCAGCCATGGAGCGCGACGGTCAGCTGCTGACCAACCGCAAAGGCGAGTTGTGCGTCGTCGCGAAGCTCGATCTCGTGATCGGCAAGGTGCAGGGCCATCCTGACGGTTTCGGCTTCCTGGTGCCGGAGGATGGCGGCGACGACCATTTCCTGAGTCCGCGCGAAATGCACAAGGTATTGCATGGGGATCGCGTGGTCGTGCGTCGCAGCGGCACCGACCGGCGCGGACGGCCCGAAGGCGAGATCGTCGAAATACTCGAGCGTGGCAATCGCGAGATTGTCGGCCGGTTGTTCGAGGAACGCGGCATCTTCTTCATCGTCGCGGAAAACCGGCGCATCAACCAGGACTTCCTGGTCCCGCCCGCGGACACCGGCGGCGCCACGCCGGGACAGGTGGTCGTGGCGCAGATTGTCGAGCAGCCATCGGCCAATCGCGAAGCGATGGCCCGCGTGACCGAGGTGCTGGGCAGCGCCACCGATTCCGGTATCGAAATCGAAATCGCCCTGCGCAAGCACCAACTGCCGTTCGAATTCTCGAAGGAGGCGCAGCGTCAGGCCAAGCGGCTGCCTACCGACGTGCGTCCGGCGGACCGCAAGGGCCGCGTCGACCTCACCGCATTTCCGCTCGTCACGATCGATGGCGAAACCGCCAAGGACTTCGACGACGCGGTATGGTGCGAACGCACAGGCAAGAACTTTCGCCTGATCGTGGCCATCGCCGACGTGTCGCACTATGTCCGCGACGGCGATGCCATCGACATCGACGCCCGCGAGCGCGGAACGTCTGTCTATTTTCCGCGCCGGGTGATCCCGATGCTGCCCGAGGAGTTGTCGAACGAGTTGTGTTCGCTCAAGCCCGACGTCGACCGCCTGTGCATGGCCTGCGAAATGGAAGTGACGGCGCATGGTGTGATCAAGGCCTACAAATTCTACCCGGCCGTCATGCATTCGAAGGCTCGCCTCACCTATACGCAGGTGTGGACGCTGCTCTCCGACCCGGCCAGTGCCAAGTCGGCGCAGATGAAGTCATTGTTGCCGCAACTGCAGACGCTGCATGCGGTGTACGAGGCCTTTGCCGAGGCGCGCGGCGCGCGCGGTGCCATCGATTTCGACACGGTCGAGCTGGCCATCGAGTTCGACGAGCACGGCAAGATCACGCAGATCGTTCCGGCACCGCGCAACGAAGCGCACAAGCTGATCGAGGAGTGCATGCTGGCTGCCAACGTATGCACGGCGGACTATCTCACCAAGAACAAACATGCCGCCCTTTACCGCGTGCACGACCGGCCGCCGCCGGACCGGTTGGCGGCGCTGCGCGAATTCCTGGCCACGTCGGCGCTGCAACTGGGCGGCGGCGAGTTGCCCACCGCGGCGGATTACGCGAAGCTCATCACGCAGATCCACGGCCGCCTCGACTTTGACCTGTTGCAGCAGGTGCTGCTGCGCTCGCTCGCGCAAGCCCAGTACCGGCCGGACAACGAAGGTCACTTCGGGCTGGCCTACGATGCCTACGCCCACTTCACTTCGCCGATCCGCCGCTATCCCGACCTGCTCGTGCATCGCGCCATCAAGGCGGTGCTGGGCAAGACGACGTACAAGCCATCCGGGATGACCTGGCCGCAACTGGGCGTGCATACGTCGATGACGGAACGCCGTGCCGACGACGCCGCGCGCGACGTCACCAACTGGCTCAAGTGCCACTACATGCAGGACAAGATCGGCGAATCATTCGCGGGCACGATCAGCGGTGTCACCAGCTTCGGCCTCTTCGTGACGCTCGATGGCCTCAACATCGACGGACTCGTGCACATCACCGAACTCGGCCGCGACTATTTCCACTTCGACGCCGCGCGCCACGCGCTGATCGGCGAACACGGCGGCAAGACGTTTCAGCTGGCCGACCGCGTGCGCGTCAAGGTTGCGCGCGTGGACATGGAGCAGACCAAGATCGACTTTTCACTGGACCACGAGGCGCCGGAGGATAAGCCCGCCAAATCCGTGCCGGGGCGACCGGTTTTTGCCGAGCCGCTGTCGCGCGAGAACCTGCCCGCCGCCGTGAAAAAGGGCAAGTCCAGACGCTAGCGCCCGAACGTGCCCATGCCCACGTGACCGCGGCGCGGCTTACTTCGGTTGCGGCACGATGCGCAGGTAGGGCTTGGGCGCCTTCCAGCCGTCCGGGTACTTGAGCTTGGCATCGTCGTTGGACACCGAGCCGGCGATGATCACATCCTCGCCCGCCTTCCATTGCGCGGGCGTGGCCACCTTGTGCTTCGCCGTGAGCTGCAACGAATCGAGCACGCGCAGCACTTCGTCGAAGTTGCGGCCGGTGGTCATCGGATAGGTCAGGATCAGCTTGATCTTCTTGTCAGGTCCGACGATGAACACGGCGCGGATCGTGGCGTTGTCCGTCGCCGTGCGCGGCGCCGCGCCGTTGGCATTGGGGTGGATCATGTCGTAGAGCTTGGCCACCACCAGATCCGGGTCCCCGATCAGCGGATAGTTGACCGCGTGGCCCTGGGTTTCCTCGATATCCTTCAGCCAGCGGTTGTGATCCTCGACGGGATCGATCGAAAGACCGATCACCTTGGTATTGCGTTTGTCGAATTCCGGCTTCAGCTTCGCGAGATATCCGAGCTCGGTGGTGCACACCGGGGTGAAGTCCTTCGGGTGCGAAAACAGGACGGCCCAGTGATCGCCGATCCAGTCGTGGAATTTGATGGTTCCTACCGTCGTTTGCGCCGTGAAATCCGGTGCGTCGTCGCCGATGCGCAATGGCATGTTCGATCTCCGTGGGTCGCCGCGGAATGCGGGCGTGAGCCCACTATAATGGCGCTGATTCGACACCACATCAATAGTGAACGGCGCTAAGGATATGCCCACGATGACCGCCACGCTGGTCGTGCAGGCTCCGGCGATTTCCCCGGCAACGCTGGCCATGCTGGCGAGCGAGGTGAATGCCCGGGCCATCGTCCCCTGCGGCGCCGGCAAGCCCACGGCGTACCGGATGGAGGTGGCCACGGAGGCGGGTCTGCTTGATACAGCGCACGCTGCGTCCTGCGATGCCGGTTTCGTGCCCGCTACGCAGCGGCTCGACCGCGTGCGCGTGGTGGCGATGGACATGGACTCCACGCTGATCACCATCGAATGCATCGACGAAATCGCCGATCTGCAGGGTATCAAGCCCGAAGTGGCGGCCATTACGGCGAGCGCGATGCGTGGCGAGATCGAATTCGCGGAAAGCCTGCGCCGCCGCGTGCGACTGCTGGCGGGACTTCCCGTCGCCGCGCTGCAGCGGGTCCATGACGAACGCCTGCGCATTTCGCCTGGCGCCGAACGCATGCTGGCGGGGTTTCGTGCCGTGGGGGCCAAGACGCTGCTGGTCTCCGGCGGCTTCACGTTCTTCACCGAACGCCTGAAGAAGCGTCTCGGACTCGATCATGCCGTCGCCAATACACTGCAGGTGGAAGACGGCTTGCTGACGGGGAACATCGAAGGCCCCATCGTGGATGCGCAGACCAAGGCCGACACGATTGCCACCTGGAAGGCACGACACGCCGGCGCCGGTGGCCTCACCGTCACGCTGGGGGACGGCGCCAACGACCTGCCGATGTTCCGGCAGGCCGACATCTCGATCGCCTATCGCGCCAAGCCGGTGGTGCGCGCCGAGGCCACCTACGCCATCGACCATTGCGGGCTGGACGCGGCGCTGAATTTTTTTCGCTAGTGGAAGAATCCGGTGATCGCGCGGACCGCCAGCACGATCACCACCGCCATCGTGCCCACGGTGCCAACCGTCCGCGGCCACGAAGGTCCACCGGATCGGGTAAGGCCAATCGCGTGGAGCACGCGCGACCCAACGAGCACGGCGCCGCAGGCATGTAGAAATAGCGGACCGGCGTGATTGAGTTCCGCCGCAAAGAGCAGAAGCAATGCGATCGGCACGTGTTCGGCGGCGTTGCCATGCGCGCGAACGGCGCGAATCATGATCCTGTCGCCACCATCGCCGATGCCCACCCGTAGTTTCCAGCGCAGGCGAATGACCCGCATCGCCAGCGCCAGCAGCAGCAGCGCGAGCAACGCGACGTAGAAGGCGGTGACGGGTACGAGCGGCATGATGGTGGTCAGGGTCTCAGGCTTCGTCGATCCACGTCATCTGGATCGCCTCGAGAATCTTCTCGCCACTGCGCGCGGGGTCGTCCGCGAAGTCCGGTAATTCGCAGACCCACCGGTGCAGGTCGGTAAAGCGCACATAGCGTGGATCCACATCGGGGTGCGCCTCGACCAACGCAATTGCGATGTCGCGCGTGTCGGTCCAGTGCATCGCCATCAGCGGCCCTCCTTCGCATGGTTGATCGTGTATCGCGGGATCTCGATCACGAGTTTCTGGTCCTCCACGATCGCCTGGCACGAAAGCCGCGACTTGGGCGTCAGTCCCCAGGCGCGGTCCAGGAGATCGTCCTCGTCTTCGGATGACGGCGGCAACGAGTCAAGACCCTCGCGGACGATGACATGACAGGTCGTGCAGGCGCAGGATTTTTCGCACGCGTGTTCGACCACCACGCCGTGATCGAGCAGGTTGTCGAGGATGGACCGACCGGGCTTGCCCTCGAAAGTGGCACCTTCGGGGCAGATCTCGGCGTGGGGCAGGACAATGATTTCAGGCATCGCGCTTCAATCCGACAGTGCATCGATGCGCTTGCCTTTGAGGGCACGCGCCACGCTGCGATCCATGCGCCGCTGCGCGAACTCGGCGGTGGCACGATTGACGGCTTCCACCGCCGCGCGCAATGCCGTATGGTCCGTCCCGGCGCGGATGGCGGCAAGGCGCGCCAGCTCGGCCAGCACCGCGTCGCGTTCGGCGGTGTCGAGCAGCGCGCCGTCGGCCAGCAATGCCGCGTGTGTTGCCGCGGCAATCTGATCCGCCTCCACCTGCGCCTCGGTCAGTGCGCGTACCTGCATGTCGGACGCCGCATGCGTGAACGAATCCTTGAGCATTGCCGCGATCTCCGCGTCGGAAAGTCCGTACGATGGTTTGACGGCAATCGTGGCCTCGATGCCGGTGGTTTCCTCGCGCGCAGCGACATCCAGCAGCCCATCAGCATCCACCTGGAAAGTCACGCGGATGCGCGCGGACCCGGCCACCAGTGGCGGAATGCCACGCAGTTCGAAACGGGCCAGCGACCGGCAATCGGCAACCCGCTCGCGCTCGCCCTGCACGACGTGAATGGCCATGGCGGTCTGGCCGTCCTTGGCAGTCGTGAACTCCTGTGCCCGCGCCACCGGAATGGTCGAGTTGCGCGGAATGATTTTTTCGGTAAGGCCACCCATCGTTTCCAATCCGAGCGACAGCGGAATCACATCCAGCAGCAGCCAGTCGTCGTCGCGCTCGCGATTGCCCGCGAGCTTGTTCGCCTGCACAGCTGCGCCCAGCGCCACGACCTCGTCGGGATTGAGATTGGTCAGCGGCGGCTGGCCGAAGAACTCCGCCACCGCGCGGCGCACCTGCGGCATCCGCGTAGCGCCGCCGACAAGAACCACGCCCTTGATGTCGGCGGGATCCAGTTTCGCATCGCGCAGTGCGCGTTTCACCGGCTGCAGCGTCTTCGTGACGAGGTTGGCCGTGATCGACGTGAAGATGGCTTTTGTCAGCGAGAGATTGACCACGGTGCCGTCGGCAAGCTCGGTGACAATCGGCGCGGTGTCGTGCTGCGACAGGTTTTCCTTGGCTTCCCGCGCCGCGACAAGCAGCGCACGCGAATCCGCGGGCGACAGCGGCGAGAGCTTCGCGGCTTCGATGATCCAGCAGAACACGCGATGGTCGAAATCGTCGCCACCCAGCGCCGAGTCACCGTTGGTCGCCAGCACTTCGAACACGCCCTTCGAGAGGCGCAGGATCGAGATGTCGAACGTGCCGCCGCCCAGGTCGAAGACGGCGTAGACGCCCTCGGCTGCGTTGTCGAGTCCATAGGCGATCGCCGCCGCGGTGGGTTCGTTCAGGAGGCGCAGCACCGGCAGCCCCGCCAACTTTGCCGCATCTTTCGTGGCCTGCCGCTGCGCATCGTCGAAATACGCGGGCACCGTCACCACTACCGCTTCGACCGAGCCCCCCAGCGCATCGTGCGCACGCTCGCCCAGCGCGCGCAGCAAATCGGCCGACACTTCGACCGGCGACTTGACGCCGGCGCGCGTGGCAATGCGCACCATGCCCGGCGCATCGACGAAACGGTACGGAAAGCGTCGTGCGTCGGCGAGGTCGACAAGACCACGACCCATCATCCGTTTGACCGAGACGATCGTGTTTTGTGGATCGAGCGACTGGAATTCCATGGCGGCATAGCCGGTATCCACGCCGTCGTCGCGATAGCGGACGATGGACGGCACCAGTGGCCGGCCGTCGTGGTCGGGCAACACCACGGCCAGGCCGTTGCGCACGGTGGCCACAAGGGAATTGGTGGTGCCGAGATCGATGCCCACGGCACGCTTGCGCACATGCGGCGCGAGTGCCTCGCCGGGTTCTGCAATCTGGAACAAAGCCACGTCTGTCTATCCCTTTTACCGGTCAGCCGTCGAGCGCGCCGAGCATGGCGTCGATGTCTTCCGCAAGCTTGGCGAGAAACGTGAGTTCGCGCACGCAGGTGCGCGCGGCGGCATAGGCATGATCGCCATCCAGAGTTTGCGCCAGCTGATCCTCGAGCGCGCTCGCTTCGGCGCGAACCGCGGCAAGCAGCGATTCGAGTTGCGCAACGTCACCCGCGGCCTGCGCATCGCTCGCGGCCTCGCGTCGATCGAGCTGGGCCTCGAGAAACGCGATGGGCAATGCCGTATCGCGCTCGTTCACGGTCTCGACGCCATGCAGCGCCAGCAGGTACTGCGCACGTTGCACGGGGTCGCGCAATGCCTCGTAGGCCTCGTTCACGCGGGCGGAGGATTGCAGCGCCCTACGGCCCTCCGCGTCGGTACCACCCACCGAGGCGTCGGGGTGAACCTGCAACTGGAGCTTGCGGTAGGCAGCGTCCAGCAGCTCCGAGTCGAAGCGAAAACGCGCGGGGAGCCCGAAAAGCTCGAAGTAGTTGCGGGAAAAATCGATCATGTCGAAAAAAGGGGCGGCCGCGCCGCCCCATTGATCCGGGCGCCGGTGTGGCGGTTCAATCCGCGCCAACGAGGACGTCGCTGGCCTTGATGACCGCATACGCCGGCTTGCCGACGACAAGTCCAAGTCGGGTGACGGAATCATTGGTGATCACGGCGACGACCATGGCGCCACCGACAATCTCGATCGCCACTTCGCTGTTGATCGCGCCGGTGGTGATGTTTCGAACGGTTCCCGCCAGGACATTGCGTGCACTGATCTTCATCCATGGGCCCGTTCAGACGTTAAAGCTCTCGCCACATCCGCATTCATCCTTGACGTTGGGGTTGTTGAACTTGAAGCCTTCGTTCAACCCCTCGCGCGCGAAATCGAGTTCCATGCCATCGAGGTAGGGCAGGCTTTTGGGATCGACCACGACGGTGACGCCGTGGCTCTCAAAGCGCATATCCTCGGGCAGCGCCTCGTCGGCGTACTCGAGCTTGTACGCGAGACCGGAGCACCCCGTCGTGCGCACGCCCAGCCTCAGCCCGAGCCCCTTGCCGCGCTTGGCGATGTGTGCCGCGACATGTTGCGCGGCGGTTGCCGTGAGAGTGACGCTCATGAATGTGTTCTCCGCTTCAGTCTGCCGCCCGTTTCGTGGCGGCATCGACGTCATGCTTGCTGCGGTAATCCGCCACCGCGGCCTTGATCGCGTCTTCGGCCAGGATGGAACAGTGAATCTTGACGGGGGGCAGCGCCAGTTCCTCGGCAATCTGCGTATTCCGGATGGTCATCGCCTCGTCGAGGGTCTTGCCCTTCACCCATTCGGTGACAAGCGACGACGACGCAATGGCCGAACCACAGCCGTACGTCTTGAACTTGGCATCCTCGATGATGCCGTCCGCGCCGACCTTGATCTGCAGTTTCATCACGTCGCCGCACGCCGGCGCGCCGACCATGCCTGTGCCGACGTCGTCCGCATCCTTAGACAACGACCCGACATTGCGCGGATTTTCGTAGTGATCGAGAACTTTTTCGCTGTATGCCATGATCAGACTCCTTGAAATCAGTGCGCGGCCCAGACCACGGAATTGAGGTCGACGCCGTCTTTATGCATTTCCCACAATGGGGACAATTCGCGCAGCTTGCCGACCTTGCGCTTCAGCAGGTCGATCGTGTAATCGACGTCGGCTTCGGTGGTGAAGCGTCCGATCGTGAACCGGATCGAACTGTGCGCCAATTCGTCGCTGCGGCCCAGCGCCCGCAGCACATAGGACGGTTCGAGCGACGCCGACGTGCACGCCGAGCCCGACGACACGGCAATGTCCTTGATCGCCATGATCAGCGACTCGCCCTCGACGAAGTTGAAGCTGGCATTGAGATTGTGCGGCACGCGTTTTTCCATGTCGCCATTGACGTAGACCTCCTCGATCTCCGACAGGCCTTTCCACAGGCGATCGCGAAGCATCCGGATGCGCTCGTTCTCGGCCGCCATCTCGATGCGCGCGATGCGGAAGGCCTCGCCCATGCCCACGATCTGGTGCGTGGGCAGCGTGCCCGAGCGCATGCCACGCTCGTGACCGCCACCGTGCATCTGCGCCTCGATGCGCACGCGCGGCTTGCGCCGCACGAACAGCGCGCCCATGCCCTTGGGGCCGTAGGTCTTGTGCGCCGAGAACGACATCAGGTCGACCTTGAGCTTCCCAAGGTCGATCACGACCTTGCCCGTAGCCTGTGCGGCGTCCACGTGGAAAATGATGCCGCGTGCGCGGCACAATTCGCCCATCGCCGGAATGTCCTGGATCACGCCGATTTCGTTGTTCACGAACATCACCGACGCCACGATCGTGTCCGGGCGCAGCGCGGCCTCGAACTTGTCCATTGCCACCATGCCCTGGTCGTCGACATCGAGGTACGTGACTTCGAAACCTTCGCGCTCGAGATCGCGCATCGTATCGAGCGTGGCCTTATGCTCGGTCTTGACCGTGACGAGATGCTTGCCCTTGTCCTTGTAGAAGTGCGCCGCGCCCTTCAAGGCAAGATTGATCGACTCCGTGGCGCCCGACGTCCATACCAGCTCCTTGGCGTCGCAATGGACGAGCTGCGCGACCTGCTCGCGCGCTTCCTCCACCGCCGCTTCGGCCGTCCAGCCGAACGAATGCGAGCGCGATGCAGGATTGCCGAACTCGTCGGTGAGATACGTGATCATCTTTTGCGCCACGCGCGGGTCCACCGGCGTGGTGGCGGAATAGTCGAGGTAGATGGGCAGTTTCATGAGGTTCGGTCAGTGTTCGAGAGTGGCAGGCGAATGGAGTCGGGATGTCAGCGATCAGACAGCCGCGGTCACGGGCACTTTGCACGGCGTAGTGCCGGCCGGCACGGGGCGCGCATCCTGGAGCGCTGCGCGCTGCGCGGCCTGTTCCTGCTGCGCCACCAGTTGCGCCAGCGTCACGCCCGACAGGAACGAAAAGATGTGGTTGTTGAGCCCGGCCCACAGGTCGTGGGTCATGCAGCGACGGTCGTCGTGGCAGTTTTCCAGGCCGCCACACTGCGTGGCGTCGATCGGCTCGTCGACCGCAACGATGATCTGTGCCACCGAGAGCTGCGTAGCGGCGCGGGCAAGATGGTAACCACCTCCGGGTCCGCGCACGCTGGCCACGATGCCCGACCGGCGCAGCTTGCCGAACAATTGCTCGAGATAGGACAGCGAGATGCGCTGACGCTCTGACACGGCGGCCAGCGTGACGGGACCATTGGTGCCATGCATGGCGACATCGATCATCGCGGTTACCGCGAAACGGCCCTTGGTGGTCAAACGCATGGTCGCGCCCTTTCAGCCTCGCCGACGCTACGCAGCGCGGTCAGTTCGCAGGCGTTGCGGCCGGAAGTTGTCGTGGACAAGTCAGTGATGCCTTGCAAGTGTCACCCCCAAATTATCGTATACCCGAACAAATTAGTCAACTAAATGGCGCCGAAGTTCACTCCAGCATCTTGTTGATTTGTTTGGGATCGAAACCATCCGCCGTCGCTTGATCATTCCCGCAGTCGAGTCCACTCTTCTTCAGTTCGGCGACCAGCTTGTCGAAGCGCTGCTCGGCCGTGGCAGCATGATCCAGCATCTGGTGAATGGCTTGGACGATCGGGTCGTTCATGTCCGCGGCGATGGCGTAGGCGGAGAAGCCCATCCGCTCGGCCTGCGTCTCGCGCCGGTCATGGTCGCCCTCGGTGACGACGCGCGCCGGGATGCCTACTGCCGTCGAATTTTCGGCAACATCGCGCACAACGACGGCATTGGAGCCTATCTTCGCGTTATCTCCGATATGGATCGGACCCAGGATCTTGGCACCGGCACCGACCACTACCCCACGTCCGAGCGTCGGGTGCCGTTTACCCTTGTTCCACGAAGTTCCACCCAGCGTGACGCCATGGTATAGCGTGGAGTCATCGCCGATTTCCGCCGTTTCGCCGACCACGATGCCCATCCCGTGGTCGATGAACACGCGACGGCCGATGCTGGCACCCGGATGAATCTCAATGCCGGTCAACCAGCGACTCCAGTGCGCCAGCCAGCGCGCCAGCCATCGAAAGCCTCCCCGCCATAGCGGATGGGTCACCGCACGGTGCCAGACCAGCGCATGCAGTCCGGGGTAGCAGGTCAGCACCTCCCACCGGCTGCGGGCGGCCGGGTCGCGGTCAAAGACGACCGCCATATCTTCGCGAAGCCGATCTAACATGCTGCAATTCTCTCATTTCCGATCAAATCGCTCAAGTATTGAGACCGCGCGCCTGAACCGGCGTGACTTCCGTACCGCTCCGTCCAGCCAATCCAGTTTGTTACCATTTGGGTCACGTTCAATCACCCGACGGCGCACCCAAGACGCCGCGACTTCCGGAGGCATCATGGCAATCACCCGCAAACTCGCCGCGGCGCTCGTCGCCTCGGCGCTGACCCTTCCCGCCCTCGCGCAGGAGGTGGTGCTCAAGGTCCATCACTTCTGGCCGCCTGGCGCGATGGGGCCATCCAAGCTGCTCGTTCCGTGGTGCGACAAGATCGCGCGGGACTCGGGCAACAGGATGAAGTGCCAGATCTATCCGGCGATGCAGCTGGGCGGCACGCCGGGCAACCTCATCGACCAGGTCAAGGATGGCGTGGTCGACATCGTCTGGACGTTGCCCGGCTATACCGCCGGTCGTTTTCCGCTGATGGAGGTGTTCGAGCTTCCCTTCATGTCGCGCAATGCCGAAGCCACCAGCCAGGCCGCGTGGGACTACTACACGCAATACGGCAACAAGGAGTTTCCCGGCATCAAGGCCCTGGCGCTGCACGTGCATGACAATGGCTACATCCACACCAATCCGCGCCCGATCAAGGTAATGGCGGACTTCAAGGGCCTGCGCATGCGCGCGCCCACACGGCAGACCAACAAGATGCTGGCGGCGTTGGGCGCGACGCCCGTCGCGATGCCGTTGCCCGCACTGGCCGAGGCCATCTCCAAGGGTGTGATCGACGGCTACCTGTTGCCGTGGGAGGTGATTCCGTCGATCAAGGCGCATGAACTCACCAAGTTCGAAAGCGAAACCGATCCCAAGTCCCGCGCCCTGTACACCGCCGTGTTCCTGTTCGCGATGAACCAGGCGAAGTACGACAGCCTCCCCGCCGACTTGAAGAAGGTGATCGACGCCAATTCCGGCATCGCGCTGTCGAAAGCGATGGGCGCCCAGTGGGATGCGTCGGCACCGCCCGCCCGCAAGATGGCGGTCGATCACGGCAACACGTTCTATCTGATCCCCGCCAGCGAACTCGACAATTGGCAGAAAGCCACGGCCAACCTGCCCGAGGAATGGGTCAAGGATGTGTCCGCCAAGGGGAACGATGGCGCGGCCCTGCTGAAGAGCGCGCGCGATCTCATCGCCAAGTACGAGAAGTAGCAGGTGCTGCGGTTACGCCGTTCGGGCCTCTGATGAAGCGCGCGCTGCGCCTGGGTGCCGGTTTCGCGTTGGCCCTCGTCGTGGTCGCGCCCGGCTACGCCCAGGCGCAGCCCGCCAGTCCACCGCACAGCAAGCGTTGCGACGCGGCCAACAAGCGGGTGGCACGCGAGATGAAGGACGTGACGGTCGCGCTCGAAGCGCTGGGTCGCGAGCGCAAGGCGCGCGAAAGCTGCACATCGCGCAGCGTCTGCGCACGCATCGATGGCAACATCGCCGCGATCGAGAAACGGCACCAGCGCCATGAGGTGCGGCTGGTGCGCTACCGCAGCGAAGTCCTCGAAGCCTGTCGTCCGTCTTCGTCACCGTAGGTACGCCAGCAGTCTCGCGTGCCAATCACCGCAACCGTAGTCGAGGCCCAAGCCCGGCGCTGGGCGGCTATCGCACCAGTGCCGCGACGGCAAGCAAACCGATAATCGCGAACATCACCAGGATGAAGTAGATCACCGCAACCACGAACGACCTTATCAGACCCGCGAACCAGCGTCCCTTGTAAACCGCGCCGCGGGCGCGAAAGATGTAATGGACGACCCAGACTGCGAGCGCTGCCTTGACCGGCCCCCAGTTGGGCATGACCACGAACAGCAGCAGCACCAGCGCCGCGAATGCATGCAGGTGCGCGCTGTAGACAAGATGTTCCGCGTAGAGCCGCGGGCGCCCAGGATGGCGATCGGCGCTCCCGAGGTAGACAAGCTTCAACAGCAGCGCGAACACCGGCAGCAGCGCGATCATCGCGTAGCTGCCGTACCGCAGCGCCCCCGAGTACAGGCGCTCGGCCTTTTCCTCGCGCGGCAGTTGTCGGAAGTGCTCGTAGCGCTTGCGGAAAAATTCCGGCAAATGCGCTTCGGCGCCATTCACCCTGAAGGTGAGATTGAGTTCGTCGTCGAGCCCGATCATCGTGCCCTTGTCGTCGCTGAACACGCCCTTTGGCCGCGCCGCGTCGGTTTCAGCAGCGGGTGGGGTGCCTGATCCTTTCGCTGCGCCCGCGGCGCTCTTCCCCCCGGCGGCCTCCGCCTTGGCTGCTTTCCTGGCAATTGCAATCGGCGAATCCTTGGCCACTTCCTTGGCCACTTCCCTGGCCACTTCCCTGGCCACTTCCTTGGCCACTTCCTTGGTCACGTCCGTCGCCGCAACTTCGTCCCTGTCGACCGTCGCGTCGTCCTGCACGAACACGACCTGGTCCGCCATGTCCGCCGGGGATTGCACGATGCCGATCACCGCGAAGAGCAGCAGGTACAGCACGAGAAACAGGCGCGCGGGCCGGATGTAGCGGCGGCGGCGACCCGCAAAGTATTCGAGGGTCAGGTATCCGGGTCGCGCGATCAACGCGTACAGCGTGCGCCAGAGCCGGCCGTCCAGCGCGACATAGCGGCCCGCCGCGTCGCGCATGAAGGCGCGAAAGCCGGGCAGCGTGATCGCCGTTTCCTGGCCGCAGTTGGCGCAGTAGTGACCATGCGTTGCGGCGCGGCAATTGGGGCACAGCGGCCGCGTTGCAGGCACTGCTGCAGCCGCAGAGGAATCAGTAGAGTCCATAGACACCATCACGATAGCCGAGTGCCCAGCGGCCGCCGGCGAAGAGCGCGTATTTGTGCATGAACGGATGATCGGCGGGCGCGCCTGCCGCTTGCGCCAGCACGGATTGATGGAGCGCCAGCAGCGCCGACGCGCAGGCGCTGGCCACTGCTTCGGAATCCTGCGCGCACGCGCCGCCGGCGGCGGCGAGCGCCGCGGCGCGCACCTGCTGCGCTGCCGCGCTGGTCGCACCCGTCAGGTGCGCAAGCAGCGCGCCCTCGCCGATCTCCGCTGCCGCGCGCGTCCACAGCACCTCGCGCTCGTCCTCGTCGTCATCCCAGCATTCCGCCATCGCGTTGTCGTCGGTCCAGGCGGCCGCCGCGCGCCACGAGGGCATCAGGAGCACCGTATCGCCGGCGGCCACCCGATGCCCACGCGCGACGAGCAATGCGGCCGCATTCGCGCGTTCCGCATCGCCGATGGGCGTGCCGACGCGCGCAAACCATTGCGGCGTGGCGTTCAAGGCCGGCTGTGTCCGGTGAGCTGGTCGATGCGGGCGAGGACGCCACGCAGGATATTGACCTCCTCGCGCTCGAGCGCCGCGCGCCCGAAAAGACGCCGCAATCGCGGCAGCAGGCGCCGCGGACGCGCCGGGTCGAGGAAGCGCAACGTCGTCAATGTGGCGCGTGCATGCCCGTAGAGCGCTTCGATTTCGTCGTGGGTCGCGGGCGCGAATCGCGGCGCCGCCCAGACGCCGCGCATTCCCGCGGCCAACCGCAGTTCGTACGCCGCCACCTGCACGGCAGCCGCCAGATTGAGCGATGCAAAATCTGGATTGGCGGGGATGGTGGCCACCATCTGGCACTGCGCCAGTTCCACGTTGGACAAGCCCGACATTTCGGTTCCGAAAACCAAGGCGACATCGCCGTCGTGGACACGCTGCAACGCGACCGCCGCGGCGTCGCGCAGCGGCAGCACCTGGCCCGCGAAGGCCCGCGGCCGCGCCGACAATCCCACCGCTAACGCGCAGCCGGTCAACGCGTCCTCCAGCGTCGGGACCACGCGTGCCGCGGCCAGCACCGCATCGGCGCCCGACGCGAGGGCCGAGGCCTCCGGATCGGGAAAACGCTGCGGAGCCACCAGCACCAGATGCGTGATGCCCATGGTGAGTACCGCCCGGGCAGCAGCGCCGATGTTCCCGGGATGGCTGGTGTGGACCAGGACGATGCGCACGCGCGCTAACGCGGCGGTGGTGGTACGGAGGGCATCCAAGGTAGGCGGCAACGGGGTCGCGGGCAGAAGCAGGTAAAATAGCCGGATTCCGCTCTTTTGACACGCCCTGCGACAGTGTCCCCTGCCGCGGCGCCAGACAATCCGCCATGCATCCCATGCTCACGACGGCCGTCAAGGCCGCACGCCGCGCCGGCAACATCATCAATCGCGGCGCCCGCGATCTCGATCTCCTGACGGTGACGGCCAAGGGCCCCAAGGACTTCGTGAGTGAAATCGACCGCGCGGCGGAAGCCGCGATCGTCGAGACCATCCACGCTTCGTACCCCGATCATGCGATCCTCGCCGAGGAAGGCACCGGCCGCGACGGCAACGCCGGCTCGGAGTACCTGTGGATCATCGATCCGCTCGACGGCACCACCAACTTCCTGCATGGATTTCCGCAATATTGCGTGTCGATTGCGCTCGCGCATCGCAACGTCGTGCAGCAAGGGGTGATCTACGACCCCGTACGCAACGATCTTTTCACCGCCACGCGCGGGCGTGGCGCGTTTCTCAACGACCGGCGCATCCGTGTTTCGAAGCGCACGCACCTGCGCGACGCCTTGATCGGCACCGGGTTCCCGTTTCGCGATGGCAGCTACCTCGACACCTACCTCGCGATGATGAAGACGATGATCACGGAAACCGCGGGCCTGCGGCGTCCCGGCGCGGCCGCGCTCGATCTCGCGTATGTCGCCGCCGGCAGCTACGACGGCTTCTTCGAAGTAGGCCTCAATCCATGGGACGTCGCGGCGGGCAGCCTGCTCGTGCTCGAGGCAGGCGGCCTGATCGGCGACCTCGCCGGTGAAGGCAACTATCTCTACGGGGGCCAGGTGATCGCCGCCAGCCCCAAGATCTTTGCGCAGATGGTGGCGCTGCTCGCTCCGTACCGCGAGGCATTGGTGGCTGGACGCGGCTACGCCTCGCCGGTCGCCGCGCCCGACTGACCGCGCCCGCGGCCCGTCTTTCCAACGCCGGGCCTCCCGGCGTATGCTCGCCGCATGGCGCCGGATTCGCTCCGGCATTCATTTTGCATCGTCGCAGACCTCACCGGTCCCACTCGAAAGTAGACGCCATGAAGGCTTTGTCGACATCACTCCGCTGCGCGCTCGCCGCCACCGTTCTCATCCTGGCCCTGGCTACGCCGGCCCAGGCGGCGCCGGTCACCACCTTGCGGGTCATGCTGCATCCCGACATGGCCGCGCGCGGAACATTGCCCACGGCGGCGCTCGCCCAGCTTGAAGCCGCGGCAGGTACGTCGCTGACGCTGGCGGGCACCACCCGCACCGGCGCCCTCGATCTCATCCCGGGCAAGCCGATGGAATTTGCGGATGCCGAAGCCATCGCGCGCAGGCTGCGGGACAACCGCGGCGTCCTCTGGGTGCAGCCGCAGGCGGCCCCGTCGTTCACCAAGTCCGGCCGCAAATCGCAGCAACCCGACGTTGCCGGGCAGCGCTTGATGGTGCGCCTGCAGGATGGCGTCGACGCCGATTGGGATCAGCTGCTGCCGCGCCTTGCGGAAACAGTCGGCATGCCGCTGAAAGTCGAGCGCCAGATCGCGGATGTATGGGTGCTAAGCGTACCCGCGCCGCAATCGCCGGACGCACTGGCCGCGCTGGCGCAACGGCTGCAGCAGAACACCGCAGTCCGCTTTGTCGATCCGGTGCGGCGCGCCTATGCGCAGGCCGCGCCCAACGATCCGTTCTACAGCCGCCAGTGGTCCTTGACCAGTGCGGCATCCGGCATCAATGTGGAACCCGCGTGGGCGCTGCAACCCAGTGCTGCGGCAGTGACGGTTGCCGTCATCGACACCGGCATCCTGCCGCATCCCGATCTGGTGGGCCGAGTACTGCCCGGGTATGATTTCATCTCCGATCCGGATTCCGCGCGCGATGGCAATGGCCGCGATCCTGATCCGCGCGACGAAGGCGACTGGACCAACGACGGCGACTGTGGCTATGGGCAGCCAAGTTTCTTCCACGGATTGTTCGTTGCGGGACAGATCGCCGCCAATACCGACAACGGAATCGGCATTGCCGGCGTCGCGGGCAGCGTCAACATCCTGCCGGTGCGGGTCCTCGGCAAATGCGGCGGCTCGTTCGAGGACATTTTTGCTGGGATGCTGTGGGCGTCGGGCGTCAAGATCGCCGGCATCCCCGCCAATACCCATCCGGCGCGCGTGATCAATCTGAGTCTGGGCGGATTCGGATCCTGCGACCAGGCATTGCAGGAAGGCATCGACGATGCAATGGCCCAGGGGGCCGTCATTGTGGCCGCGGCCGGCAATGAATCGATGGACGTCGCCGAATTCGCGCCAGCCAATTGCGGTGGGGTGATCGCCGCATCGGCACATAACCGCGACGGCAACCTCACCAGCTATTCGAATTTCGGCGCCGGGATCACGCTGTCGGCACCGGGGGGCGATCTTCCGGCGGACGATTTCATCATTTCGACGAGCTACGACGGCGCGACAGTGCCGGAGAATCCCACCTACCTGTATGGCCGCGGCACCAGTTTTTCCGCTCCCCTTGTATCAGGCACTGCGGCGCTGATCCTTGCGCGCAATCCCCTGCTTACCCCCGGGCGCGTGCAGGATCTGCTGACCGGAACCGCGCGCAATTTCCCGTTGGGTTCGCAATGCACGGTGCCCAACATTTGCGGCGCCGGCATGCTGGATGCCGGCGCGGCCATCGCCAGCACGTTCCCCAACGGCACGCCGCCCGCCAATGCCTTCGAGGTGGTGGAGTTCTACCGCGCCGATCTCGATCACTATTTCATCACCGCCTCGCCGGCCGAGATCAACTACATCGACCGCTTCCTCGGTGGCACCTTCCAGCGCACCGGACTTTATTTCTACGCGTATCTCAACTCGTTCCTGGCGCCCCCAGGCGTGCAGCCGGTGTGCCGTTTCTACGCCGATGCCAACGTGCAGATCAACTCGCACTACTACTCGGCCGACCAGGCGGAGTGCCAGTTCGTGCAGGCCAACTGGCCGGGCATATGGGTTCTGGAACAGCCTGATGCGTTCTACGTGCAGGTGCCCGACGCCGCCGGCAAATGCCCGGAAAAGACGCTGCCTGTATACCGGTTCTTCAACAACCGCCGCGATGCCAATCATCGCTATACGGTGGATCTGTCGGTACGCCGCGCAATGCTCAATCGCTCGTGGGCGCCCGAAGGAACGGGACCGAACAGCGTGGCATTCTGCTCGCCGATCTGACCGTCAGCGCAACACCGGCGGGCGAGGCTCAAGCCTCGCCCGCCGGCCGTCAGATTCCGTCGAGATCGTCCGGGGCGTCCGCGTCGCCGTCATGGCCATCCGGCGCTGCCCATTCCTTGACCAGCGCGGAGCCCAGCGCCAGCAACACCGGCCCGACGAAAACGCCGATGAAACCGAAGGCGACCACGCCGCCGAGTACCCCCAGCAGCACCAGGACGAACGGCAAGTCGCTGCCGCGGCTGATGATCATCGGCTTCAGCACGTTGTCGATCGACGATACGACCAGCGCGCCCCATGCCAGCATGAAGATCGCCCAACCGAGTTGACCATCCGTAAAGAGCCATGCCGCCGCCGCCAGCCATACGATCGGCGGCCCGACCGGCACCGGTGACAGGAAAAACGTGACGAGCCCGAGCAGCGGCGCGGCCACGATGCCGGCCATGTAAAGTCCCACGGCCATCAGCACGCCCTGTGCGAGCGCGGTACCGAGGATGCCGTAGACAACGGCCCGCGTGGTGTCGCCTGCCACTTCGAGCATGTGCGCGCCGCGCGTGGGCGCAATGCGTTTCACCGCGCTGCGCACCCGCTGCATGATGCCATCGCCGTCCTTGTAAAAGAAAAAGGCGATGAAGACCGAAAACGTGAGCTCCAGCAATGCCGCGCCGACCTGCGCACCGCTACGGTAAGCGAAGTCCTTCATCGGCAAGGTGAGCCGGCGCAGTTCGACCAGCATGGCGGCGCCGTCGTGGGCGAACTGGCCCCAGTATTCGGCCGCGCGTTCGCCGATCAACGGTAAGTCCCGCAGCCATGCGGGCGCGTCAGGCGGGCCGCGCTCGACCAGCGTTCGCACGAAGTCGAGGAGGCGCCCTGCGTTATCGGCAAGCGTGACGCCGGCGATCACGAATGGCGAAACGGCCACGACCAGGATAAGCAGCGTCATCAGCGTAGCCGCCGTGCCGGGCCGGCGGGTGCGGTCGCGCACCCATTGAAACAGGGGCCATGTCGTGATGACCAGGATGGCGGCCCATAGGATTGCCGTAAGGAACGGCCGCAGCACCAGGAACACGCCGACGACGAGCATGGCGAGGACCACCAGCGTGATGGTCCGGTCGACGCGAAAAGGGGGTGGCTTCAAGTGCTACTCGCAAACATGGGAAAAAAGTCTAGCATGCAGACGGCGTTGCCCGTCATGGCGCGCGGTCATGACGCCGATGGAACCGATCGGCGGATGAAACCGGCATTGCGATGCGGCGCTCTGTGGTTTCGGTTACGCTGCGCCTTCAGTGCGGCGACCGTGCCGTCAGAAATCGCCGTTCACCGAGCGAAAGCAATCACCCGTTGCCCGAGGTCCCGCATGCCGCCCGTTTCGTCACGTTCGCCAACTCGTCATCGTGCCATCGTCCTCCGTGCCGTCATGACGGTTTGGTTGCTCGGTGGCGTGATGGGTGCGCCCGGCGCAACCGCGATCGACACCGTGGTGATCCGAATGCGCGACGATACCGCGACGGGGGAGGCAGGCATCGTCCCGGCCGCGGCGATGGCCGGCATCGTCAATGCGTTGCGCGCCGGAATCGTGGACAGCGGACGCACGCCCGATGGGGCGTTGCGCCTGACGTTGCAGCCTGCGCTTGCCGTGGATGCGGCACGCGCCGCCGTCAATCGCGTGCGGATGCTGCCGGATGTGGTGTACGCCGACACGTCTTCAAGTGCGGCGCCCGTTGCATCGCGCGCCAAGTCCGCGCTCGATCGCCGGCCGCTGCGGCGCCTGATCGTCAAGTACAAGGATCCCGCGCAAAGCTTGCGCGCGTTGCGCAACCTGCCGCTCGGCGCCACGCAGCTCGGCCGGATCGCGATGGCGGCGCGACAACCCGCGGCACACGAGCGCGCGATGGGTGGCGGCGAGTACGTGGTTCGACTCCTGCAGGCCGTTCCGCGCGAGGAGCTCGAAGCCGCCGCGGCGCGCATTGCCGCACAGCCCGAAGTCGCGTTTGCGCTAGTCGATGATCTCAGGTTCCCGACCGCGGTGCCCAATGATCCGCTGTATGCGAACCAGTGGCACTACAAGTCGCCGTCCGCCGAACCGGGCGGCGTCAACCTGCCGCCCGCCTGGGACATCACCACCGGTTCGGCGAGCATTTTCGTGGCCGTGATCGACACCGGCATCCTGCCGCATCCCGACCTGGCGGGGCGCGTGGCCGCCGGCTACGACATGATCGACGACGCCCTCGTGGCCAACGACGGCGATCAGCGCGATCCCGATCCCACCGACCCCGGCGACTGGATCACGGCGGCGGAAGATGCATTGCCGGGCGGCTGGTTCGAAGGCTGCGGTATCAGCTCGAGCTCATGGCACGGCACGCACGTGGCGGGCACCATCGCCGCAGCGTCGAACAACGGCGGCGGCGTGGCCGGCGTCAACTGGGTCAGCAAGGTCGTGCCGGTGCGCGCGTTGGGCAAGTGCGGTGGCTACACCTCCGACATCGTCGATGGCATGCGCTGGGCCGCGGGGCTTGCGGTGCCGGGCGTGCCGGCCAACCCCAATCCGGCCAGGGTGCTGAACCTGAGCCTTGGCGGCACCGGCCCCTGTTCCGCGCCGGAACAGTCCGCCATCAACAGTATCGTGGCCGCAGGGGCGACCATCGTGATCGCCGCCGGCAATGACAATGAGGATGCCAGCAATCACAGCCCGGGCAATTGCAATGGCGTGATCACCGTGGCAGCGGTCGGCCGCGCCGGGCAGCGGGCCTCCTACACCAACTACGGCAACACGGTAGAGATTGCCGCCCCCGGCGGTTCCGACGGCGTCTATGTGCTGTCGACGCTCAACAACGGCACGACCACCGCCAATCCGGCCGGCTATACCTATCAATCGTATGGCGGCACCAGCATGGCCACGCCGCATGTGGCGGGAATTGTCTCGCTGATGCTGGCGGTCAATCCGGCCATGACGCCGGCGCAGGTATTGGCGACGATCCAGACAACCGCGCGCGCATTTCCGGTCGCCACGCTGCGCGACTGCAATACCACCAGCTGCGGCGCCGGCATCATCGACGCCTATGCCGCCGTGTTCTCCGCCAAGAACGGCTCCAGTCCGCCGGCGGCATCGACGACGACGCTGGCCAGTTCCGCCAATCCGGCGTTGGCAGGCACCGGCGTCACGTTCACTGCCAACGTGACGGGCACCAATCCGACCGGCAGCGTGAGCTTTGCGGACAGCGGCAACACGATTGCCGGCTGCGGCACAGTGGCACTGGTAGGCACCGGCAACACACGGACGGCGGCCTGCACTACCGCCAATCTGGCACCCGGCACCCACAGCATGGCCGCGGCCTACACGGGCGACACCGCGAACGGCGCGTCGACCAGTGTCGCGTTGTCGCAGGTGATCAACACCGCGCCGGCAACGCAGTCGTCACCGCTCTATCGCTTCAACACCGGGACCTACCATTTCTACACGATCTCGGACGCGGAGAAGGCCTATGTCATTGCCACGTTCCCGTCGTGGAAATACGAAGGGATTGCGTATTACGCGTACCAGTCCGCCGCGGTGGGCACGGCTCCGGTGTACCGGTTCAACACTGGGTCGACGCATTTCTACACGATCTCGGCGGCCGAAAGGGACTACGTAATCGCGACCTTTCCAGGCTGGAAGCTTGAGGGCATCGCGTTTTACACCTATCCCGGCGCGGCGGCAGCCACCCTCCCCGTGTACCGCTTCAACACAGGGGCCTACCATTTCTACACCATCTCACCCGCGGAAAAGGCCTACGTGCAGGCGACCTTCCCCGCCTGGGTATTGGAGGGAATCAGCTACTTCGCCCGCACCGCGCCCTGACGACGGAGGTGCCGGCGCCACCGACTGGCGATTGCACGACTCGGGCCGTGCGCCTAGGTACGCGCGATCCGCAATGCGTTCGTGCCCGCGTGCAGGATGGGTACGACGCGCCGCAACACGCGCGTCCGTGGCGAGACTGCGGCTGCGTGCATCAGCTCACGACCGCGGTGGCCAGAAATTGGGGTGGCCGCCGCGTCTTCGTGAACTGTTCGTAGGCGTAGGCAATTTGCAGTAGCTTTGGCTCGCTCCACGCCGAGCCAAAGAACGACACGCCGACCGGCAGGCCCCACACGAATCCCGCCGGGACGGTAATGTGCGGATAGCCGGACACTGCAGCGGGCTGCGAACAGCTGGCTCCGGAATGATCGCCGTTGACGTAATCGGTGAGCCAGGCCGGTCCTCCGGTGGGCGCAACGAGCGCATCAAGTCGATGGGCGGCAAGCGTGGCATCGATGCCCAGCGCGCGGGAATAGCGGCGGCAATTGGCTAGCGCGCGACCGTACACGGGATCCGTCAGGGGACCCTTTCGTTGCGCGGCGACGAGGTGCTCCTGCGCGAAGTACGGCATCTCCCGCGCGGCGTTGTTGTCGTTCCACGCAATCAATTCGGGCAGCGACCGCACTGCTGCCCCCGACCCGGCATGCTTGAGATAGTCATCAAGTCCGGCCTTGAATTCGAAATAGAGAACGTCGAGTTCGGAGTCGCCAAGCTTGGACAAATGCGCAATGCGCACCGGGTCGATCACGATCGCGCCTGCGCTCTTCATCGCCGCGATTGCCTCCTCGATCACGCGATCAACGCGATCGTTGGCGCCGAAGAAATCGCGCACGACACCGATGCGCGCGCCCTTGAGACCGGCGGGATCGAGAAATTTCGTGTAGTCGGGATGCACTTTCACCCGGCTTGCTGTGGTTGCCGGATCGCGCGGATCGAAGCCGGCCATCGCCGTGAGCAGCGCTGCCGCATCGGCCACGCTGCGCGTCATCGGGCCCGCCGTGTCCTGGCTCGCGGCGATGGGGATGATGCCCGCGCGGCTGACGAGTCCCACCGTTGGCTTGAAGCCGACCAGGCCACATACCGACGACGGACTGACGATCGAGCCATCCGTTTCCGTCCCCACTGCAATCGCGCAGAGATTGGCGGCCATGGCGGCACCCGAGCCGGAGCTGGAGCCGCTGGTATTGCGATCGAGCGCGTAAGGATTGTGCGTCTGGCCGCCGCGTCCACTCCAGCCGCTGGTCGAGCGCGAGCTGCGCAGATTGGCCCATTCCGACAGGTTGGTCTTGCCAAGGATGACGCAGCCGGCGGCGCGCAATCTTTCTGCCACATGCGAATCGCGCGGCGCGATCGATTCGCCCAACGCCAGCGAGCCCGCGCTCGTACGCATCCGGTCCGCGGTATCGATGTTGTCCTTCAGCAGCACCGGTATGCCATGCAGCGGACCGCGCTCGCCCTTGTCGCGCCGCTCGCGGTCGAGCGCTTCGGCGATTGCCAGCGCATCGGGATTGCGCTCGATGATCGCGTTGATGGCCGGTCCCGTCTTGTCGATGGCGTCGCAACGCGCAAGATAGAGTTGCGCGATCGACACCGCCGAGCGCGAACCATTGCGCATCGCGGCCTGCAGTTGCAATACGGTAACTTCATCGAGTTCAAAGGTTGGCGTTGCCGCCATGGGCTGCTGGGCAGCAGTGCCTCCAGCCTGCGCCAACGTGGCCAGACTGGCAGCCGTCAATTTCATCATCGTGCGGCGCTCCATCGCTTCATTCTCCGGTGGTGACGATATCGATGCGCTTGCCGGCGTCATCGAAAACCAGGGCGTAGCGAATGCTGCCGGGTTGCCCGGTGAGATCGCGGAAACTGACATTGACCTGGTCGCCCGCCACGGGGTGACCCGGCGCAAAGGCGAGCACGCAGGGGTACGGCAGGCCGGCCATCGCCACAGGCAACCGTGGCGACTGCGACGGTGCAGGCGTCCCCGTGGAGTCGACGCGCACGTCGGACGCGTTGGCACCCAGGTTGCGCAATTCGAAGCGCAGCTCGACGCCGCCGTCACGGGTCACGGTGGCAACATCGAGAAAGGCAAAGCATGGCTGCACGCTTTGCAAATGCCGCTCGCGCGCAAGCGTGGTCAGCGCATGATCTGCCTCCACCTGCGCGCGCGTGGCCCGCAGCAGCTCCCGCTGCTCCCGCGCTGAATTGCGCAGCTCGGTGGCCTGCAGGTCGAGCGCACGCGTGTTGTCGCGCAATTCCTGGCCCTGCTGGAAAAAGCCCAGTATCAGCCACAGGATGCCCAGGGGCCCCAACGATCCTGCGAGAAAATCACCGACTTCATTGGGGTTGAGTTGCGCGATTTCGCTAAGTCGCCCGCCGAAAAACCAGGCGATGACGCCCAGCCAGCCAATGGTGCAAAGAATGCCGACGGCCGAAAGCAGGCGACTCATGGCGTGAAGGGAGCAGTCCGGGGAAATGACACAACCCGAATCCTACCGTGAGCGCGCGCCGACAAGTTGGCCCCACATCTCGACACCTCCCGCGTCCCCGCCCGGTGCTAACAGAGCAGGCAGCGAAACACCGAATATGACGACGTTTCCGCACTGGCATTTCGCATCCCGAGTTTCTCGACGCTTCGATGGAGCATGACCATGCGCCAACGAAAACGCCAAGCAGGTCTTACGCTTGGCGTCTTGGTGTTTGGCGGAGAGCGAGGGATTCGAACCCCCGAGCCCCTTGCGGAGCTGCTTGATTTCGAGTCAAGTGCCTTCGACCACTCGGCCAGCTCTCCGGGAAGCCCGACATTATAACGCGGTTGAGAAGTCCCGGCAAAGACGCCCAACGACCCGGGCCGTTGGTCCCGCAGGGTGCGAAGGTCGCGCAATGTCAACGCACTCGCCGAACGCGCAAGGCTGGAACGGCGCCCGCAGTGCCTTCGGGTGAGTTCATCGGGACATCGGCGCTCAAAAAAATGCGGAGGCGATTCTCGCCTCCGCATCAACTCCTTGGTGCCGTAAGTCGCGCTATTTCTTGGGCGCTGCCGCAGGCGCGGTCTTGGCCGCCGCAGCTGGTGTTGCAGGTGGCGTTGCTGCCATTTGTGATGGCGGCACCGATTTGCCCATGGCCTTCATATTCGCGAAATACTGCGAGGCGACCCGATCTTCAGCCTTGGCATGCTGCTGTTTTGCGAGCGCCGCGCCGGCAGCCGTCTTGGCTTTCGCCTCTTCCGCGGCCGCTTTCTGTGCGTCGGTCATCGGCGGCGGCGGCGGCAACTTGGCCACTGCCAGACCGAAAGTGGCCACTACCAACGTGGCTCCGATGAGTGCCCTGATCGTGTTCATCCCTACTCTCCTCCTGCTGAATTGCCTGATTGCAAACTGCGGACCTTGACCAATGTGCTCAAACGGCACGCTGCGCCATCGCCGGAGTTCCCCCCTCGCCTGCTGCTTCCGTCCCTGCCTTCACTTCGTTGTACCAGTACTCGTGATGGTCCTTGGCCCACGTCTCGTCGACGTAGCCGGTGCGCATGGCGTCGAGTGCCCCGCGCATGCCGATCGTGCCGAGATAGATATGTCCGGCCACGAGGATGCTGCCGATCAAACCCGCAATCAGGTGGACGATGTTGGCAACCTGCATCGTCTGGCGCGTCTGGTTGAAATTGGGGAAGTCGAGGATGAGCCCGGTGACGCACAGCGTGATACCGGCACCCACGACCATCATCCAGAACAGCAACTTTTGTCCCGCGTTGGCCTTGCCTGCGGGAACATGCTTGCCGGACAGCATGCCGCCCAATTTCTTCAACCATGTCCAATCGCCCGCACGAAACAGATTCTCGCGGAGAAACAGGACGATCATGATCGGCAACAGGATCACGAGGAGCGGGCCGACAAAATTGTGCAGGCCCTTGGCGAGCGTGGCGAGCCACGAGAAGAGCGTATAGCCGATCAGCGGCAGCAGCACGGTCTTGCCGAACGTCAGCAGGAGGCCGGTCAGGGCCAGCGTGGTGAACGTAATGGCGACGGACCAGTGCACCGCGCGCTCCACCAGCGTGAACCGCTCGATCATGCGGCCGGTTGGGGCCCCGTGCGTCTTGATCGGACCGCGCACGATATAAAACACGGCAATTGCGATCAGCGTCAGCGCGAACAGGAAGCCGCCGACGGTGGCGAGCGGCACGCGCGCAGCGCGCCACGTCTGGCCTTCCGGCTGGATGAGGATGTTGGTCTCGCGGCCGCGCACCGTGGTGAACTGCGGCTCGCCTGAACGGACCTCGTTCCATACCGGCCGGTTGTTGCCCGGCTGGGTGGACTGCTGTTGCACCTGTTGCTTCGCCTGGTCGGCTTCCTGCGGCGACACCGCCGGCGTTTGCGCCGACGAATTGAACGCGCCCACCAGCGCGGCGACGAACACCAGCGACCGGACGGCGGCATTGAACGAATTGCGCATGCGCGACTCTCCTAGGAACCGATCCGCTTGTACTCGTTCTGGTTCTGCGTGCGGGCGCGGATATCGCGCTCCCACTCGTCCTTGTTGCCGTTGAACGGCGCCGCGGCATAAGGCGGCGCGTCGGGCTTGCCCTGGTATTTGCCCTGCTTGTAGTCGATGACCTGCGGTCGTTCGCCGCAACCTGCAAGGATCAGCACCATCGTTGCACCAACAGCCAGGGCGGCGATCTGCGTGAGGCGGGCCATCATATCTTCGCTCCCGGCGTGGCAGTGGGTTTGGGACTATCGGGACGACCATAAGCCGTGCCCCAGCCCCAGACGTCGCTGCCCTTGCCGCGCACCGTGACGCGCTGCCGATAGATTTCGGCAATCGTGTCGCCGTCGCCGGCCAGCAGCGCCTTGGTCGAACACATTTCCGCGCAGGCCGGCAACTTGCCTTCGGCCAAACGGTTACGGCCATACTTCTTGAACTCGGCCTCGGAGTTGTCCTTTTCGGGGCCGCCTGCGCAGAACGTGCACTTGTCCATCTTGCCGCGCACGCCAAAGGCACCCGCCTGCGGAAACTGCGGCGCACCGAACGGGCATGCGTAGAAGCAGTAGCCGCAGCCGATGCAGAGATCCTTGTCGTGCAGCACGACACCTTCCTCCGACCGGTAGAAGCAGTCCACAGGACACACGGCCATGCATGGCGCATCCGAGCAATGCATGCACGCCACCGAGACGGAGCGCTCGCCGGGCACGCCGTCGTTGATCGTGACCACGCGACGGCGATTCACGCCCCAGGGGATGTCGTTCTCCTGCTTGCACGCAGTGACACAGCCGTTGCACTCGATGCAGCGCTCGGCATCACACAGAAATTTCATTCGGGCCATGGTCTCGTTTCCCTCAGGCTTTCTTGGCGACCTGGCAAAGCGTCGTCTTGGTTTCCTGCATCATCGTCACGGAGTCGTAGCCGTAGGTGGTGGCGGTGTTGACTGCCTCGCCGCGCACGATCGGCGCCGCGCCCTCGGGGTAGAACTCGAGCATGTCCTTGCCCTGCCACCAGCCCGCGAAGTGGAACGGGACAAACGTGGTCCCGGCGCTGACGCGGTCGGTGACCAGGGCCTTGACCGTGATCTTGGCCCCGGTGGGCGACTGCACCCACACGTACTCACCGTCGATGATGCGGCGATCGTTGGCGTCCTTCGGGTTGATCTCGATGAAGTTTTCCTGCTGCAGTTCGGCGAGCCATGGGTTGGAACGCGTCTCGTCGCCGCCGCCTTCGTATTCGACGAGACGGCCACTGGTCAGGATCAGCGGGAATTTCTCGGACACCTTTTCCGCGACGTTTTTGTCCTGCACGCTCTTGAACTGCGTGGGCAACCGCCAGAAGGCCTTCTTGTCGTCGCTGGTCGGGTATTTGGCCACCATGTCGGGACGCGGTGAATACAGCGGCTCGCGATGCTGCGGAATGGCATCCGGAAAGTTCCAGACGACCGCGCGCGCCTTGGCATTGCCGAACGGATTGCAGCCGTGGACCTGCATCGCCACGCGGATGATGCCGCCGGACGTGTCGGTCTTCCAGTTCTTGCCTTCGGCCGCCGTCTTCTCGGCGTCCGTCAATTCATTCCACCACCCGAGTTTCTTCAGCAGCACGTGGTCGAACTCCGGATACCCGGTCGTCAGATCGGATCCCTTGGGCCCGGACCCGTCCTCGGCGAGCAACGAGACGCCGTCGCGCTCGACGCCGAAGTTGGCGCGGAAACAGCCGCCACCATCCATCATCTTCTTTGACGTGTCATAGAGGTTGGGCGAGCCGGGGTGCTTCAGTTCCGGCGTGCCGTAGCACGGCCACGGCAGTCCGAAGTAGTCGCCGTCGCAAGGTCCGCCACGGGCACGCAACGTCTTCACGTCAAACGTGGACATGTTCTTCATGTGCAGCTTCAGGCGCTCCGGCGATTGCCCGGTGTAGCCGATCGTCCACGTGCCCTTGTTGATTTCCTTGAGGATGGACTCGGGCGTGGGTTCGTCCCAGCCGTCCTTGTCCTTCACCATCTCGTAGTTCTTGGTGAGTTCCTTGTCGAAGCCGAACTTCTTCGCGAAGGCCACCATCAGCGTGTGATCCGGCTTGGATTCGAACAGCGGCTCGATCACCTTTTCGCGCCACTGGAGCGACCGGTTGGAGGCGGTGACGGAACCCGTCGTCTCGAATTGCGTGGCTGCAGGCAGCAGGTAGACGCCGTCCTTGCGCACCATCGCGCACATCGCCGCGGTGGCCGACGGATAGGGATCGATCACCACCATCAGGTCGAGCTTCTTCATTGCCTCGAGCATGTCGGTGCCGCGCGACTGGCTGTTGGGCGCATGGCCCCAATACACCATGGCGCGAAGGTTCGGGCCCTGATCGACCACATCGTTGGGATACATGACGCCATCGATCCATCGCGAGACGGTCATGCCGGGCTTCTCCATCATGCCCTCGGCGTACTGCTTTTTGATCCACTCGTAGTCCACACCCCACACCCCGGCCCAATACTTCCAGGAGCCGGTGGCAAGGCCGTAGTAACCGGGCAGCGAATCGGGATTGGGGCCGACGTCGGTGGCGCCCTGCACGTTGTCGTGGCCGCGGAAGATGTTGGCACCACCGCCCGATACGCCAATGTTGCCCAGCGCCAGCTGCAGGATGCACGATGCGCGGACGATCGCGTTGCCGATCGTGTGCTGGGTCTGGCCCATGCACCAGACGATGGTGGATGGCCTGTTCTTGGCCATCATCTCGGCGATCTTGAACACCTGCGCTTCGGGCACGCCGCACACTTCCTCGACCTTGGCCGGCGTCCACTTGGCGAGGATCTCCTCCTTCACCTTGTCCATGCCGTACACGCGATCGTTGAGGTACTGCTTGTCCTCCCACCCGTTCTTGAAGATGTGGTACAGCATGCCGAAAATGAGCGGGATGTCGGTGCCCGAGCGTATGCGCACGAACTCGTCCGCCTTGGCGGCCGTGCGCGTAAAGCGCGGGTCGACCACGATCATCTTTGCGCCGTTTTCCTTGGCGTGGAGCATATGCAGCATCGATACCGGGTGCGCTTCGGCCGCGTTGCTGCCGACGTAAATCGCGCACTTGGTGAACTGCATGTCGTTGTACGAATTGGTCATCGCGCCGTAGCCCCAGGTGTTGGCCACACCCGCTACCGTCGTCGAATGACAGATTCGCGCCTGATGATCCGTATTGTTGGTGCCCCAGAAGGACACGAACTTGCGCATCAGGTAAGCCTGTTCGTTGTTGTGCTTGGAGCTGCCCACCCAGAACACGGCGTCGGGGCCTGCTTCCTTGCGCAGCGCCATCAACTTGTCGCCCACTTCGTTCAGGGCCTGTTCCCATGACAGTCGCTGCCACTTGCCGTTGACGAGCTTCATCGGCGTCTTCAGGCGATGTTCGCCGTGGCCGTGCTCGCGTACCGACGCGCCCTTCGCGCAGTGCGCGCCGAGGTTGATCGGCGACTCGAAGACCGGCTCCTGCCGCGTCCACACGCCGTTTTCAACCGTGGCATCGACGGCGCAGCCCACCGAGCAATGCGTGCAGATCGTGCGCGCCTTGACGACCTTGGTCGCCTCGCCTTCCTTGGCGGCGGCAGCGGGACCGATCACGCCGTAGGGCAACTGGCTGGCAAACGCGCCAGCGCCGGCCGCAAGGCCCGAACGCTTCAGGAAGGTGCGGCGATCCATCGTCGACAGGCGGGCACCAGCCAGTCGCTTCAGGCGGGGGCCGGCCGTGCGGGCAGGGTCAATCTTGCGCGTGAGCAGCATGTATCTCTCCGTCAGATCCGGGTGGTCGCGTAGTAATCGCGCACATGTTCGGTTTCGCGATAGCCCTGAACCTCGACCGCCGGTTCGGCGGCGGGCGTGGCGGCGAGAGGCGACGCGAGCGACTGGGTGGCGACCGCAGCCGCCCCGGCGCCGCCTGCGCCCAGGGCAAACAGAAAGCGTCGACGCTTGATATTGGTGGAGGAAGCCTCGGGCGTCGGGACCGACGCGGACGCATTACGTTGCGGCGACGTGCTCATGCGAACCTCCTGAAAGAATACGTCGTGACGTTGTGTAATGGCGGCGCTGCGTCGATGCCGACGATCAGTCCATGGCGAGCGAGTCACGTTCGACCGCCAGAAAGTATCTACTGAATTCTGCAACGCGCCGGTAGTAGTTGGCAACCACGCACTGTTCTATTGCATCGCAACAAATGAACACCCAAGGCGCCATATGAGTCGTGAAGAACGCATGCTGCGTTGCCGGAGAAACCGGGCGTCGATCATCTCTTCCGGCAATGAGAATGCGCATCGTTTCGAATAAGGCGGCCAAATGATCTTCCAGCATCGTCACGCCGGGATCGCGCGCCAGACCCATTTCCGCGAGCGTGGTGCGCAGTTCCGCCAGCGGTTTTTCCATCATGAACCCGGCGATCCAGTGGGACCCATGCGGATTGACGGCGGACTTGCCCACGCCGACAAACAGGTCGGTGTATTCCTGCGCCGCTGCATCGGCGTCCATCGCGCCACTTGCCAGCACCAGCCGATTCCAGGCGCCCGCCAAAGGATTGTCGTCCGCCTCGTCCCACCGGTCCGCCGTCCCGATCGCCTCCAGCAGCGCGACGGATGGCGGTGCGACAAAGAGCCGCGATAACAGGGCATAGAGACCCGCGCGCGCCTCGTCCTCCGGGGCGATCGGCCAGGCCAGCGCAACAGGCGCAGTAGTCATGGCCGGCTACACATCGCGGATATCCACGCTGCCCTCGTTCTGCACGAGGTCGATCACGCGACAGTCCGCGCACATTTTCAGTCGATCGAGCTTGCCCGCGCCCGCAAACATCGAGTGCCCGGCGAGCTTGCCCAGCATGGCCTCGATCATTTTCTGCGTGCCCACCGGCTTGCCGCACTTGATGCAGGCGTAGAGCACGGCCTGATTCAACAGGCGCGGCGCCTTGGCATCCGGCGTCAGCGCGAGTCGCGGCGTCAGCGTGATGGCATGTTCGGGGCAGGTGGTCGCGCAGATGCCGCATTGCACGCAATTGGTCTCGATGAAGCGCACCTGCGGCGCCTCGACGTTGTCGAGGATGGCGGCTTCCGGGCACGCGCCCACGCAGGCGAGGCACATCGTGCAGGTGTCGACGTTGATTGCGATGGTGCCAAATGGCGCGCCTGCCGGCAGCGCTATCACCGCCTGCGGGATCGGCGCGTGCGCGGCGAGGTGTTCGATGGCCAGCATCGCGGTGGTCCGCTTTTCCGGCGTTGGCGCGAACCGGGCAGGGACGCGCGGACCCAGCGGCGGCGCCGCGGCCCACCCCGTTTCGAGCGCGGCGGCTTCAATCATGCGAAAGTGGGTCCCCTGATAGCCAAGCGCGTTGGCGATGGTATCGGCGAGGCGCATCTGGAACGCGAGCGCCTCGTGGTATTGCGGCGCTTCGCGGCCCGTGGCCAACACCGTCACTTCGACGGCGCCCCACGCAAGTGCCGCCAGCCAGACGTCGATGCCGGTGGAGGCGACATGCTGGATCTCCAGCGGAATCACGCGTGCCGGCAAACCGGCGCCCAGCCGGGCATTGGCGGCAATGGCAGCACGCGAATCCTCGGCATGCAGCAACAGGCCGGCGTCGCGGCCACCGGCACGGGCGTAAGTGGAGAGGATGGTCCTGATTCGCTCGCCCAACTCGGGCACGGTGGGAAAGGTATAGGTCAGTGCGCCCGAGGGACAAACCGTGGTGCAGGCGCCACAACCGACGCACAGGTGCGGCTCGACCACGATGTGGTCACCGGCAGGTGATATGGCGGAAGCCGAGCAGACGTCCATGCATTGCGTGCAGCCGGTCTTTTTCGAGCGCGAATGCGCGCAGATGGACGCCTTGTACTGGAAGAACTTCGGCTTCTCGAATTCGCCGGTGAGCGTTGCCAGTTCCATCACCGCAGCCATCTCGGCCACCGGTTCGGCCGCGGGCGCGAAATAGCCCTGCGGCAACTGATGCTGCGAAAAGGCGCGCGTGCCGCGCAGGTCCAGCACGAGGTCGAAACGCTCGTTGCGCGCTCGATCTGCGCGCGCGAAGTCGATGGCCTTCACGTCGCCGCATGCGGCCACGCACGCACGATGGTTCTTGCAGCGATCGAGATCGACCTGGAGTGATGCGTCGATGGCATTCTCGGGACAGGCGCGGACACAGGCATTGCAACGCGTGCACAGGTCGAGGTCGATCGGGTTGTCCTGCGACCAGGACGCCTCGAAGGCGCCGAGCCAGCCGGTGAGGCCTCGCAGCGTGCCGGAATAGATGGGATAGTCCCGCTGGTCGGGCAATGCAGCATCGTCGGTAGGGCCGGTGGCGAGTACCGTCACGCCAAGCCGGTCGCGCAGGAGTTCGGCGAAGCGCATGGCGCGCGTCAGCGGGCCGACGATCAGCAACTGTCCTGCCGATTCATAGGCCACGATGGGCACCGGCGCGGGGTCCGGCAGGGCCGCGAGTGCCAGCAATGCCGCGATCTTGGGCGTCGCGCCGCGGGCTTCACTGGACCAGCCGCCGGTCTCGCGGATGTTGACGAAACGGATGGTCTGCGCGCCACCGCCCTCCTCCGCCATATCGCCCAGCAGACGCTGCTCCTGCGTGCACGCCGCCAGCACATCGCCGGTGGCGCCCGCGGCAAAGGCTGCCAGTTCGCGCTGGCACAGCATGGTATGAATCACGGGGGGCGACGCCAGGTCGAGCGCCGCGCCCAGCGCCGCCGCGTCCAACGGCATCGTCTTGTTGCAGTTGCAGAGAAACAGCGACTTGGAGGCAACGCTCACAGGGGCTTTCCGCGCGGTTGCGCCAGCGGGGGTATATCAGCAGTCGAAGCTTGCGGCTTGGTTGGAGCGCCGGACGCGACCGGCGGCGTCGGGGCGTCCGCCGGGGCCGCGCCCGGATCGTCGCCTTCCTCCGCCGCCGTCTTGGCCGGTGCTGTGTCCGGCGGTATCGTCGGCGCCGATGGCGATTCGGCAGAGGCCATTGGCGGCTCCGGCGCCGCAAGGGGTTCCTTCGCCTCCTCTTCTTTAGTCACCGCCGCGTAGACCTTGCCGAGCTTCGCCAGCATGCCTTCCGGCATCGGGTCCGGCTGCGTGTAATCGCCGATGTAGATGTCGAGACCATCCATCACGTTGAAACGCGGGTCGGTGAAGAGCTTCTTCAGCGCCGCACGCTTGACCACCTCGTCCACCTTCGGTTGCATGAAAGCAGAGAAATCGGAGTCGTGCGTCAGGGATTCGACAGCCGGCAATGCCGGCGGTTCATTGACCTCGGTAGGCGCCGGCACGACAACCGGCGGCGCGGCAACGGCATCGGCATCGGGTGGCGCCGGCGCGGCGGCCGCAGGCACCGAAGGCGGGGTCGCCACGTTGGCAGCCTCGAGCTTGCGCCGCGACCATCGTCTGAGTGAGAACCCTTCCGGCTTGGAGGTGGCGTCAGCCATCGGTGTCAGGACTCGCCGCCGGGCATGCGGGTGCGATCGCGGTCGCGCACGAAGGCGCCGTCCTTGAATGGATCGTTGCGCTTGTTCTTGCGCTTGGGCTCCGCCTTGTAGTGCGTGGCGACGAATGGCGCCATCCAGGCGCGGATCACCTCCGGCATCGGAACCGGATCGACACGCTCGCCGCCATCCATCGAACGGCCCGCCTGGTTGTAGCTGACGGTGACGATTTCGGGGCGGGCGCATGGCTCGGTCGCATCGTCGCTCATCCGCCACATCACAAAGACCACGGGCGTATCGGAGGTGAGGTTGAGGTGATAACCCTCCGCCTCGGAGGGGTGCAACTCGATAACGCAATCAGGAAAGCGCCAGGTGGTGCCGGCGGCACTGTCCGCGATGCGCTCAGGCCGCCCCGGCACGCGCAGCCCTTCAGCCTGCGGCACCACGGCGCGCGGCTGCCAACGTTCGTCGACCCAACGATTGACGAGCGGGATGCGTTCAATCAAAACGTCGACAGCGTAGTGCAGAACAGACGGTGACATGCGCTCGGCTATCGTGAAGGGAGAGGTCGTATCGGTGCGGCGCGATGATACACCAGCATAGTGCGCGCTTTTCGGTCGGCCAACCGTCGGTCTGCTACCATTTCCTGCTGAATCTGCATCGGTGCCATGACCCCCATTATCCCCATCGCCGATCTTCGTGCCGCCAATCGCGCCGCCGCGATGGACGAACTCGTCCGCCATGCGGCAGCCACGCCGGCGGTGCCGGGGCCGCTCGCAGACCAACGCGGCCGCGGCCTGCACGACCTGCGCATCTCGGTGACGGATCGTTGCAATTTCCGCTGCGTCTACTGCATGCCGAAGGATGTGTTCGGTCTCGACTACCCGTACTTGCCGCATGCCGACCTGCTCACCTTCGAGGAGATCACGCGCGTGGCGCGCAGTTTTGTCGACCTCGGCGTACGCAAGATCCGCCTCACCGGCGGCGAACCGCTGTTGCGCCGAAATCTCGAGAAGCTGGTCGCGATGCTGCGCAATCTGGGCGACCTTGACATCACGCTGACGACCAACGGCGCATTGCTCGCCAAGAAAGCGCCGGCCTTGCGCGATGCCGGATTGTCGCGCGTGACGGTCAGTCTCGACGCGCTCGACGACGCCACCTTCAAGGCAATGAATGACGTCGACTTTCCAGTCGCCAAGGTGCTGGAGGGTATCGACGCTGCCGTGGCCGCAGGCTTTCCGCCGGTGAAGGTCAACATGGTGGTCAAGCGCGGCATGAACGAGGCATCCATCGTGCCGATGGCGCGTCACTTCAGGGGCACAGGTCACATCCTGCGCTTCATCGAATACATGGACGTCGGCGCCACCAATGGCTGGCGCATGGACGACGTGGTTTCGGCACGGGAGATCGTCGCCATGATCGACGCCACGATGCCGCTGGATGCCAGCGATGCCAACTACGCGGGCGAAGTGGCGCAACGCTGGGCCTATCGCGACGGCAGCGGTGAAATCGGCGTGATCGCCTCCGTCACGCAGGCATTCTGCCGGGACTGCACGCGGGCGCGGCTGTCCACCGAGGGCAAACTGTACACGTGCCTTTTCGGCACCGAAGGGTTCGACCTCCGCGCATTGGTCCGCGAAGGCTTCGACGACGCGGCGCTTGGCCGTGCGGCCGCGGCCATCTGGCGCCAGCGCGACGACCGATACTCCGAGATCCGCACGGCTGCAACGGCACAGGCGCCAAAAGTCGAAATGAGCTACATCGGTGGCTGAAAGGCGACCGGTGGCAGGTGTCGCCGCGCGCGCCAAGGGCGCAGGCGCCGGCAAGCCGGCATCGACTGCACCTTTGAACCATCGACCGTTGCTCAGCGACGCTGCGCGGCCGTCAACCTTTGCCGTGGCGGCGATGGACGAAAGCGGCGTCATGCGCGACGTGCCGGTGGCCGGCGAACATCCGCTGACGCTCTACGTGGACAAGCAGGAATTGCTGACACTGATGACGCTGGGCGCAGCACCCGAGGCACTGGCCATCGGCTACCTGCGCAACCAGCGTCTGGTCGACTCGATCGATGACATCATCGCGGTGCAGGTCGACTGGGAATGCAACGCGTGCGCGATCAAGACGCGCCACGGTCTGGCCGATCTCGCGACCAAGACCGCCAAGCGCACCAAGACCAGCGGTTGCGGCCAGGGGACGATGTTCGGCGACCTGATGGACGACCTCGACCGGGTACGCATTCCCGACGGTCCCACGCTGTCGCAGGCCACGCTCTACGACCTGCTCGACCGCGTGCGCTTGCACGAGACCATCTACAAGCAGGCCGGCGCCGTGCACGGCTGCGCGCTGGCCACCAACGGCGATGGCGCGGCCCCGATCCTGATGTTCGTCGAGGACGTCGGCCGTCACAACGCCGTGGACGCCATCGCCGGGCGGATGTGGCTCGATCGTCTCGACGGCGCCGACAAGATTTTCTACACGACCGGACGTCTCACTTCGGAAATGGTGATCAAGGCAGCACAGATGGGCATTCCGTTTCTCGTCTCGCGCTCCGGCCTCACGCAGATGGGTTTCGAAATCGCGCAGCAGGTGGGCATCACGATGATCGGCCGCGCCACCAACAAGCATTACCTGCTGTTCACCGGCGCGCACCGCTTCGTGCGGTCATGAGCGCCGCGGCCCCTGTGCGCGACGACGTCACCGGCATCGTGCTGGCCGGCGGCATGGGGCGGCGCATGGGCGGCGTCGACAAGGGGTTGGTGCCACTCGACGGGCGGCCCATGGTCGAGCACGTGCTGGCGCGGCTCGTTCCGCAGGTCGGCACCGTGATCATCAACGCCAACCAGAACATCGAGCGGTATGCCGCGTTCGGCCCGGCCGTCTATCCCGATGCCATCGGCGGCTTCGCGGGTCCGCTGGCGGGCCTTCACGCCGGACTCACGCAGGCCACCACCTCACACGTCGTGACGGTGCCTTGCGATTCGCCGTTCCTGCCGCTCGACCTGGTGGAGCGCCTTGCTTCCGGATTGGGACGCGCATCGGCGCAGATCGCGGTGGCGAAGACCTTCGCGCAACCGCATCCGGTGTTTGCGCTGGTGTCGCGTGACGTTCTCGCGCATCTCACCGCGTTCCTGAGCGCCGGGGGCCGCAAGATCGACGCGTGGTACGCCACGCTGGCGCTGGTCGAAGTCGCGTTCGACGACGAGGCGGAGGCCTTTCGCAACATCAACACCGCGGAAGAACTGGCGGCGGCCACGCCGACGCGCGCGTGATTCCTCGCCTCGGCCCGTTGGCCCAGGGGCGCACCAACAACATCCAGCTGCTGCGGCTCCTGGCCGCGACCTTTGTCGTGCTGTTCCACAGCTACGCGCTTACCGGCCGCTGGACCAGCGAGCCGTTGTGGAAATGGGCGCCGGAACTGAATTTCGGCGTGCTGGGCGTCAAGTGTTTCTTCGTGCTGTCCGGCTTCCTCGTCACCCAGAGCTGGCTCGCGCGGCGCGACGTCAAAGGCTTCGTCGCGGCGCGCACACTGCGTATCTATCCGGCATTGATCGCCGCCACGCTGTTCACGATCCTGCTGGCGGGTGCCTCGAGCGCGTTGTCATGGGGCGCGTTTTTCGCCCACGCGCAGACGTGGGACTACGCATGGCGCGTGGCGCTCGGCTGGGACATGGTGTATCGCCTGCCGGGAGCCTTCCCCACCAATCCGTTTCCGCACGACGTGAACGGCTCGCTGTGGACGCTGCCGATCGAATTGCGCCTCTACGTCGCGCTGCTGCTGGCGGGCATCGCGGGTGTCCTTGCGCGCCGCACGGCATGGCTTGCCGCGCTGCTGGCGCTGATGGCACTCTTCATCATCCGGCCCGACTGGTTTCCACTGGCGCCGAACGACCGCGTGGTGCGCGAACTGGCCTTGCTGTTCGCGCTGGGTTCACTGGCGTGCGCGTGGCGCGAGGCAATTCCATTGTCGCTGTCCGGCCTGGCCCTCGTCGTAGCGCTGGTGGCATGGAATCCATGGCACCTCATGCGCGCGGACCTCTTCGCGCCGCTGCTCGCGTATGCCGTCCTGGTCTGCGCCTATCATCCACGGCTGCAGTGGCCATGGTTCCGGCGCATGGGCGACTATTCCTACGGCGTCTACGTCTATTCGTTTCCACTGCAGCAGACCTTGATGCAGCGGGTGCCCGACCTCGAGCCCGCGGGACTCTTCCTCCTGTCGCTGCCGCTGTCCATCGGCGTGGCGTTCATTTCCTGGCACGCACTGGAACAGCCGGCGCTGCGCTTAAAATCACGCTTCCACCGCGGAACGGAACCACCATGACCACGCCCCAGACCCTGCGCGAAGCCTCGTGCGCCGATGACTACGATCCCAATTCGATGCCGGTGGAGAAGGCGCGGACGCTGATCCGCCAATTCCTGACGCCGGTAGGCGCCATCGAACGCGTGCACATTCGCCAGGCACTCGATCGAGTACTCGCCGCCGACATCGTGTCCCCCCTGGCGGTGCCGGGTCACGACAACTCGGCGATGGATGGATGGGCCGTTCGATTTGCCGATCTGGCATCCGATGCGGAAACACCACTGCACCGTGTCGGCCAGTCGTTTGCCGGCAAGCCCGCCGGGGTCGGCATCGCCGCCGGCGAAACCGTGCGCATCTTCACCGGCGGCGTGATGCCGCCGGGCGCCGACACCGTGGTGATGCAGGAGCGCGCGACCGAAACAACGGACGGCGTGCGCATCCATCCGGGCGCCGTCACGCAGGCGGGTCAGAACCGGCGCTTCGCGGGCGAGGACCTGAAGGCGGGCCAGCTCGTGTTCAAGCGTGGACAACCGCTGCGTCCTGCCGAGATCGGCATGCTGGCCTCGCTGGGCATCAATGAAGTCAGCGTGTATCGGCGCCTGCGCGTCGCCTTCTTTTCCACCGGCGACGAACTGCGTTCGATCGGGACCACGCTGGCGGAAGGCGAGATCTACGACAGCAATCGCTACACGCTGTTCGGGATGCTGGCGCGGCTCAATTGCGAAACGCTGGACATGGGCGTGATCCCGGACGTGCCGGACGAACTGGAGGCGGCATTCGCAACGGCGGCAGCCAATGCCGATGTGGTCATCACGTCCGGCGGCGTCTCGGTGGGCGAAGCCGATTTTGTGAAGGCGCTGCTCGACCGCGTCGGTGAAGTGCTGTTCTGGAAGATCGCGATGAAGCCGGGTCGTCCGCTGGCCTATGGCCGCATCGGCAACGCGCAATTCTTCGGCCTGCCCGGCAATCCAGTGTCGGTGATGGTCACGTTCTACCAGTTCGTCCGCGATGCGCTGCTGGTGCTGCAGGGGCGCACGGACGTGATGCCGCAGCCGATGTTCAAGGCGCGACTGTCCAAGCCCATTCGCAAGGCGCCGGGACGCACGGAATTCCAGCGCGGCATTCTCGCACCTGGGGGCGACGGGCACTGGTTGGTGCACACCACCGGCGACCAGGGGTCCGGCATCCTCTCGTCGATGTCGCAGGCCAATTGCTTCATCGTGCTGGGTACCGATACGGGCAACGTCGCCGCCGGCGAGGATGTCGACGTGCAATTGCTGGAAGGCCTCATCTGACGCAGCCGGTGCCCGAGCAGCATGGGTGGCATCCGGAAGCACTGCGTGCAGCCGCAGGACGCTAGCGTCGTGCCGGCGACGGATCCATCGTCGCCGGCGCAGACGCCTCCCGCCGCGCCTACACGGGCCGAGGCCTTCGCCTATTGGCTGCGCCTCGGCTTCATCAGCTTCGGCGGGCCTGCCGGCCAGATCGCGATCATGCATCGCGAGTTGGTCGACGAGAAGCGCTGGATTTCCGAGCGGCGCTTCCTGCACGCGCTTAACTACTGCATGGTGTTGCCGGGACCGGAAGCGCAGCAGCTCGCCACCTACATCGGCTGGCTGCTGCATCGAACCTGGGGCGGCATCGTCGCGGGCGGTCTCTTCGTGGTCCCGTCGCTGTTCCTGCTGATCGCGCTGTCATGGCTGTACATGGTGTATGGCGACGTGCCGGCAGTGGCTGGATTCATGGCTGGGGTCAAGCCGGCGGTCGTGGCGATCGTATTGCAGGCCGCGTGGCGCATCGGCGCACGCGCGCTGAAACATCGCGTGCTGTGGGCGATCGCGGCGCTGGCGTTCATCGCGATCTTTGTTTTCGCCGTGCCGTTTCCAGCCATCGTTCTCGGCGCGGCCAGCATCGGCCTGGCCGGCGGCCACTATGCGCCTGGCGCGTTCACCCCAGGCGGGACGCATGCCGCCAGTGCGAAGGTGCACGTGCCCGCGGTGATCGACGACGACACGCCCGCGCCGCCGCACGCGACGTTCCGCTGGGCGCGATTGGCATGGACCCTCGCGCTCTTCGGGGTCCTTTGGTGGGGCGCGATGGCCATGCTATGGGTGGCCGGCCATGGGCCGACGCCGTTGCTCGACATGGCGTGGTTCTTCACCAAGGCGGCGCTGCTCACCTTCGGCGGCGCGTACGCGGTGCTGCCCTACGTCTACCAGGGTGCGGTCGAGACGTTTGCCTGGCTGACCCCGGCGCAGATGATCGACGGCCTGGCGCTGGGCGAAACCACGCCGGGACCCTTGATCATGGTCGTGGCCTTTGCAGGCTTTGTTGGCGGCTGGACCAAGGCGTTGTTCGGCGCCGCGCTGTTGCCGCTGGCCGGCATCGTAGCCGCCACCGTGGTGACGTATTTCACGTTCCTGCCGTCGTTCCTCTTCATCCTTGCCGGCGGCCCGCTGATCGAATCCATGCGCGGCGAGCTTCGGTTTTCGGCGCCGCTGACCGCGGTGACGGCCGCCGTGGTGGGCGTGATCGTCAATCTCGCCGCGTTCTTCGCCTGGCACGTGTTCTGGCCCGGCGGGTGGAATGCGGCGAAGCTGGCAGGCGGCATCGATGCGATGGCGGCCGGCATCGCCATCGTCGCCGCCATCGCTCTTTTCCGCTTCAAGGCGGGCGTCATCCGCGTGATCCTCGCCTGCGGCGCACTGGGGCTGGCCGCCTCCCTGATGCGCTAGTCGATGAAGCGACGGGGCGTCATCTGGCGCTCGAGGGCGCGTGCTTCGTTCCAGACTTCGCCGACCAAGGCCGCGGCACGCACGGCGCGCTGCCACAACGGCGCAACATGAAGCCTGACAAAGGACGAGCGCGCGAACGGCGCATGGCGAAGCGCAACAACGGTCGTGGATTGGGGCATGGATAGTTTCCCGTAGGCGCGAAGCAGCGGGGTCGGCTGTGCGGGTTGCGCAACGGCATCCGGCTTCATACCTGTCCAAGATAGGGACAACCGCTCGCCAATGCCAATCGTCAATTCGGATGGCGGCCATCCGTCCGGCTGATGCCGGCGAAGCCCGTCCTGGAAAGCCGGGCGTGGCCGTCAGGCAATGCGCCAGTGGTGGCTGCACTTCCGGCATTGCACATGCAGCGTGCATCCGGCCACTGCCTGCGGATTCTCGTCGACCCGGTCGATGGCGAACCGTGCAAAGGTCCTGCAGGCGGGGCAGGTCGCGCGACCGGCGAGGTATTCGGCGCGCGCCAGCAGGAAGGTGAACTGGCGCCAGGCAAAGAGCGTGAGCGCGCTGCCGGCCGCGCCCACCATCAGCAAGGCGACCAGGCCTTGCGCGGACTGCCGAAAATCGATCATTTCGATCGCAATGGCCATCATGATCATGGCGAGCAGGCCGGTCACGAGGTAGGCATGGCCCTCGATGAGCTGGCGCTCGTACCAGTGCCGGAAGCCGCGGCGGCGAATCGCATCGGGAAGGCCCATCGCGTCTCCTCCTAGAGCTTCTCCAGCATACGCCGGCCATGTTCACGCTTCAACGCGACAGACCGTACGCGGCGGCACCCCGGCACCCGGTATCATGTGGTTCGGCAGCAACCATTGGCGCGCACGATGTCGTCACTCCAGCACCTGATCGACAAGAACCACCGCTGGGCAGAGGCCATGGCGGAACGGCAGCCCGACTTCTTTCGGCAACTGGTCGCGCAGCAGTCGCCCCGCTATCTCTGGATCGGCTGCTCGGACAGCCGCGTGCCGGCCAACGAAATCGTCGACCTGCTGCCGGGCGAACTGTTTGTCCATCGCAACGTGGCCAACGTCGTCGTGCATACGGATTTGAACTGCCTGTCGGTGCTGCAATTTGCAGTGGATGTGCTGAAAGTCGAACACGTGATCGTCGTGGGGCACTACGGGTGCGGCGGCGTGCGGGCCGCTTGGCAGGGCAAGCCGCTCGGCCTCATCGACAACTGGCTGCGGCACGTGCAGGACGTGGCGGATCGGCATCGCGGACTGCTGGCCGACATGGCGGACGAGCATGCCACCGACCGCCTGTGCGAACTCAATGTCATCGAGCAGGTGCGCCATGTGGCGCGCACGACGATCGTGCAGGATGCGTGGCATCGCGGGCAGGCACTGACGCTGCACGGATGGATCTATGCGTTGGGCAATGGCCTCATCACCGACCTGCGCGTCGCGGCCAACGGCCAGGAAGCGCTCGAGACGAACTATCTGGCCGCGATCGATCGCTATCGCGACGCAGCGGCCGGCCCCTGACCACGCGCCTTGATCCACCTCGACGCGGTCGAAAAACATTTCGCAGGACCCCGGCCACGGGCGGTATTGCGCAATGTCCGCCTCGATGTGCGGCCCGGTGAAATGGTTGCCATCCGCGGCGAGTCGGGCAGTGGAAAATCGACGCTGCTCAACATCATCGCCGGCCTGGAACGACCCGATGCCGGCACCGTCATCGTGGCCGGGGTGGCCTTGGCAACGCTGGACGACAATGCGCTGACCATTTTTCGTCGCGCAAAGGTGGGTTTCGTGTTCCAGGCGTTCCACGTGCTGCCGTACCTGACCGTGGCACAGAATGTGGCCCTGCCGCTCACGCTGGCGGGAGAACGCGAGGCGGCGGCGGACGAGCGCGTGCTGGCGATGCTTGCCAGCGTAGGGTTGGCCGACCGCACCGACAGTCCGCCGCGCGAACTCTCCGGCGGAGAGCTGCAGCGCGTGGCCATTGCCCGGGCACTCGTGCACCGTCCCGCCGTCGTCCTGGCCGACGAGCCCACGGGCAACCTCGATCCGGACAGCGCTGCGGGCATCATTGCCTTGTTGCGTGAACGGATGGCGGCCGCAGGCGCGTGCGGCGTCCTGGTCACGCACTCGGTGGAAGCGGCCCGGCGCGCAGACCGCATTTTCACGCTGCGCTCGGGGATCCTGGCGCCGGCGTCCGACCCGACATGATGAGCTTCGCACTCGGTCGCGCCGTGCTTGGCGGCGCGCTGGGACGACATCGCGGTCGGCTGGTGCTGGCCTTCGTGGCCATTGCGCTGGGTGTGGCGCTGGGCTTTGCGGTCGCGGTGATCAACGCCACCGCGGTCGGCGAGTTCGAAAGCGGGATGCGCACCATGGCGGGCGATGCCGATCTCGAAATCCGCGGTGGCCGCGGCGGTTTCGACGAGGCGCTGTTCGCGCGCGTCGCGGGCGACCGCGACATCGCGGTGGCGAGCCCGGTCGTCGAGGTGGACGCCCGCATCGCCGGCAGCGACGAGTCATTGCGCATCGACGGCATCGACGCGTTCCGCGCAGCCGCCGTGACGCCTGCATTGGTGGGTGCCAGTGCCGATGCGCTGGACCTGCTGCGCCCGGGGCAGGTGTTCGTCACGCCCTCGGCGCTCACCGCTTTGGGCAAAGTCGTGGGCGCCGAGCTCGTCGTGCAGGTGGGCCAGCGCGAGGTACCGCTGCGGATCGCGGGCATTCTTCCCGCCGCGCGCGCGCAGCGCCACGGCGCCATGGACATCGCCGCCGCCCAGGATCTCTTTGCCCGGGGCGGCACGCTGTCGCGCATCGATCTCCGGTTGCGCCCCGGTGCCGACGCAGGCGCCGTGCGCGAGCGCCTTGCCGGTGACCTGCCTGCCGGTACCAGCATTGCCGCGCCTGCCGACAACGCATCCACGCTGGCGCGGAAGACGCGCGCCTATCGCGTGAACCTGAATGTACTCGCGCTGGTCGCGCTTTTCACGGGTGCCCTGCTCGTGTTTTCAACCCAGGCGCTGTCGGTGGTGCGCCGCCGCGCCCAGTTCGCGCTGTTGCGCACGCTTGGACTTTCCGGTGCTGCCTTGCAGCGCTGGATCCTGATGGAGGGCGCGCTGCTGGGAACGGTTGGCAGCGCGCTCGGAATCGCGGGCGGTATCGCGTTGGCCGCCGTGGCATTGCGGATTCTTGGCGCGGATCTCGGCGCAGGCTTCTTCAGCGGCGAAATGCCGCAACTGGTGATCGAACCGCTGGCGGCGCTGGCCTTTGCGGGATTGGGCATCGTGTTTGCCGTGGTGGGCAGCCTGCTGCCGGCGCGCGATGCGGCGCAGGCAGCGCCGGCCGCGGCATTGAAGGCCGGTGACGAGGAAAATGCGTTTGCACGTCTGCGTCACCCCGGCATCGGCATGGCCCTGCTCGGGGCGGGCGCGTTGGCAACGCTATTTCCGGCCGTCGGCGGACTGCCGCTGGCCGGCTATGCTGCCATCGCGTTGCTGCTATTCGGCACGTTGTTATTGCTGCCGCAGATCGCCGCATGGACATTGGCGCACCTGCCGATACCGCGGTCCGTCACCGCCAGCCTCGCGCTGGCGCAATTGCGCGGCGCGCCGGGTGCGGCCACCGCCAGTCTCGCCACCACTGTCGCGAGCGTATCGCTGATGGTGTCGATGGCGATCATGGTGGCGTCGTTTCGCACGTCGCTCGACGACTGGCTGGAGCGCATCCTGCCCGCGGACGTCTACGTTCGCGCCGGCACGGCCGGCGACACGGCATGGTTCACCCCTGCCGAGCAGGACGCGCTACGCGCGACTGCCGGTGTGGCACGCATCGATTTCCTGCGCGTGCAAAGCGTGCTGATCGATCCGGCTCGACCGCGCGTCACGCTGCTGGCGCGCGATCTGCCGGCCGGCGACCCCGGCCGTGCGCTGCCACTGATCGGTGAACCGGAGGCAATATCGCGCAACGGCCCGCCACCAGCATGGATCAGCGAAGCCGCCGCTGACCTGCTGCAAGTTGCACCAGGCACGACGCTGCGCATCCCGCTGGCTGATGGCCTGCAGCCGTTTGTCGTCGCCGGCGTGTGGCGCGATTACGCGCGGCAGCAAGGCGCCATCGTGATCGAACGCGCCGTCTATGCGCGCCTTACCGGCGATACCGTGGCCAACGATGCCGCGGTCTGGCTGCAGCCGGGCATGACGGTCGCCGACTTCCGTACCCGCCTCGATGCCGCTTGGCCCGGCGCGTCACGGCTCACGCTGGCAACGCCGGGAGAAATCCGCACGTTGTCGCTGCACGTCTTCGATCGGACTTTCGCAGTGACGTATGCACTGGAAGCGGCGGCCATCGTCATCGGCCTGACCGGATTGTCGTCGACGTTCGGCGCGCTGGTGCTGGCGCGGCGGCGCGAATTCGGCATGTTGCGACACCTGGGCATGACGCGCGGCCAGATTCGCGGGATGCTGGCGGTCGAAGGCCTGCTGGTAAGCGGCATCGGACTCGCGGTGGGGATACTGCTTGGCTTTGCGATGAGCCTGATCCTGATCCACGTCGTCAACCGGCAGTCCTTTCACTGGGGCATGGAATTGCATGTGCCATGGATACCTCTGGCGGCGCTGGCCGTAGTGTTGCTGGTTCTTGCCGTAGCCACCACGCAGGCCAGCGCGCGTGCGGCAGTCGCCGATGACGCGGTACGCGCCGTGCGCGACGATTGGTGACGCCAACGCACCCCTCCCCGCCATGCACCGTCGACAATTCCTGCTGACGCCGCTTGCTCTCGCAGCGGCTAACGCATCCGCTGCAGTCGACTTTCCGCGCGTCGAAGCGGGAGTTCCGCTGGTGTTTCCGCGCGACCACGGCAGTCATCCCGCGTTTCGCACCGAGTGGTGGTACATCACCGGCTGGGTGACGGACAACACCGGGCACGAATTCGGCGTCCAGATCACTTTCTTTCGCAGTCGTACCGGAATTGGGGAGGCAAGCCCCAGCCGCTTCGCGCCGACGCAACTGCTGTTTGCCCACGCGGCGATCGCGGAGCCGGCACACGGGCGGCTACGCCACGATCAACGCGCCGCGCGCATGGGCCTGGGCCTGGCGGAGGCAAGCGAAACGACCACCGACGTGTTCGTCGACCACTGGTCCCTCAAGCTCGAGGGCGATGTGTACACGGCGAAAATAGACGCCCGCGATTTCGGCCTCGACCTTGCGTTTGCCGCACGCCGCCCGCCCTTGCTGCAGGGCGCGGCCGGCGTGAGTCGCAAGGGGCCGCGTACCGATCAGGCCAGCTATTACTACAGCCGGCCGCAACTTGCGACCACCGGCACGATCAGCATTGGCGCTGGCAGGAGCGCGGTCAGTGGCGCGTCGTGGCTCGACCACGAATGGTCGAGCGAATACCTGGCGCCGGAAGCGCGCGGGTGGGATTGGCTCGGCATCAATTTCGACGACGGTGGCGCGCTGATGGTGTTTCGCATTCGCGCCAGGGATGGCACCGTCCTTTGGGCGGGCGGCACGCGCCTCGACGCGAACGGCAAGACCCGCACGTTCGCGCCGGACGAAATAACGTTCGAATCCGTGCGCGAATGGCGTTCGCCGCGCACAAGCCTGGCCTACCCGGTGGCGATGCGGATACGCGTCGGCGATGCCGCGATGACGATCGAGCCCTTGCTGGACGATCAGGAACTCGACGCGCGCGCCAGCGTTGGCACCATCTACTGGGAAGGCGCGGTTCGCGCGAGCGTGACCGGCCGCGCCGTCGGCCGCGGCTATCTCGAATTGACAGGGTACGGCGCGCCGTTACGGATTTAGCGGACGCGCGCGGGCGGCGTGTACCGCCTGTCCCGCCAAAGACTCGGGGCAGTCAGGAGACGAGAGTCCGAAACCCCGCCCCGCAGACGCCCCGGAGAATCAGAAATACGGCCGGCGCTCGAGGTTTCGGATGCGCTGTTCGAGATCGTAGACGTCGCGGGATTGGCCCAGATAGGCCTCGCGTTCACGCACCTGCTGCTGGTGCATCCAGCGTTCCAGGCCGGCCATCCAGCGCTGGCGAATGGACGGGGCAGCCTCAAGGGGGCCTGCCAACTTGGCCGGTGCCGTAGGCGGATGGTGATGGGCGTTTGAGGGCAGATCGTCAAAAAACGCCGTTTGGGCGAGCTTGACGACGACATCCATGAAGCCGTTGTCGGCAAACGGACGGTTCCGGTAATGCATGTTGAGTTCTCCGGTGAGCCTTGTGGGCAGAGGTGTACGTTTATGGTGCAACGCACCATGACAACATAGGGCAACCACCGGAAAACATCCAATCATTCATTTGAATCAATGTGATCGCTTTGTACTATATGACACTTTTATATTATTGCAACGCAGCATTTTAGGTATAATGCGAGTCAGGGGGGAGATCCTAGGGAGTCGCATGGAGCTCTACCAGTTACGCAGTTTCGCTGCCGTTGCCGAAGTGGGCCATCTGACCCGCGCGGCTGAGCAGTTGCACGTCAGTCAGCCCGCCGTCAGCGCCCAGATCAAGGCGCTCGAGGACGAATTGGGGGTGGCGCTCTTCGACCGTGTCTCAAGCGGCATGGTTCTGACTACGGCCGGCCGCCGCCTGCTGCCGGAAGCCCGGAAAGTGATGTCAGCCGCCCAGACGCTGCGCAGCCGCGCCCGCGGCCTTGCCAATGCCGTCGTGGGACGGGTGCGAGTCGGCGCCGTTTCAGATCCCGAATTCACGCGTGTCGGCGATTTCCTCGCCAATGCGCTCGATGCCCATCCGATGCTGGAAATCGAAGTCCATCACGAAGTATCGGGCGCGGCCTTCGCGAAGGTGCGCGACGGCACGCTTGACGCGAGCTTCTATTACGGCGGCCTCGCGCATGACGACGTCGTGGGCATGCCGCTGGTCGATTTCGCCTACCGGATCGTCGCGCCCGCCGCCTGGCGCGACACCGTGGCCACCGCCGACTGGAACACCATCGTCACGATGCCGTGGATCATGACGCCGCAGATCAGCACGCTGTCCACGCTCGCCGATGACCTGTTTGCCACGCGCGGCAGTTCGCCCGTGCGCCGCGTCGAGGCCGACAACGAAGCCATCATCCGCTCGCTGGTCGTCGCGGGGCTTGGCGTTGCCATGATGCGCGAAGACCTGGCGCTCGAGGCGGCGGCCGCCGGCGACATGGCGCTGTGGGACGGCGTGCGCTTGCCGACCACGCTGCAGTTCATCCATCGCGCCGACCGTATCGACGATCCGGAGATCCGCGCGCTACGCGACGTGCTGGCGCGGGTCTTCGACATTTCCGAAGTCGCGGTCGCCACCGGGTCCTGAGTTCACGCCGGCTGCGGTCGTCGCTGCCACCACCGGCGCGACGACGATGATGGCCGGACGAGCAAGTCCCGGCATTCTTGTGCATGGCGTTGCGTCCGCGGCTGACAGCGCCAGCATGGCGCGCGCACCGGGCCGGCATCGCGTAGGCTCCTGTTTCATGGGCACCTTCGTCTTCGTCATTGCCGTGATCGCTGCCATCGCCTTCGCCTGGTGGCGCGGGAGGAAGAGCGCGTTGTACCGCGAGGTGCGCGCGCGACCGATTCTGGACGCGGACGCGATCCGCGCCGAAGTGGCGGCGCAGGCAACGCTCGATCCGCGAACCACGCGCGACGTCTTGCGCGTACTCGGCGATGCATTGAGCGTCGATCCGGGACAATTGCGGCTCACCGACCGTTTCGACGCGCTGTGGGACATGGATCCGCAAGCCGGCTTCCATCAACATGCCACGTTCGAGATGCAGGTGCTGCGGCGCTACCATGGCCTGCCTGAACTCACGCATGCCGCAACGTTGGTCGACCTGATCGAAGCGTTGCAGCGCGTGCCGATGCTGCAACGTTGACGCGGCGGCAGGACGAACTAGTGCGCTCCACCGGCGTCGGCCCCTGCACCTTTGGTCCGCCGCGTGGCCCACACCAGCGGCAGCAGCAGGATGAAGATGACGGCAGACGCATAGAAGATATCGTCGGCCGCCAGCACATAGGCCTGCGCATTGATCAATCGATCGACGCTTGCAAGCGCCTGGGTTGCACTCAGGCCGGACGCACGGAGCTGTTCAAGCGTCTGCGTTGCCGCGAGGCTGCCGTTGTTGATCGACTCGGCCAGATGCGCGTGATGCATCGTCGCCCGGTCTTCCCACATGGTCGTGGCGATGGAGGTGCCAAACGCGCCGGCAGTGATACGCACGAAGTTCGATAGCCCCGAAGCACTGGCGATCTTCTCCGGCGGCAATCCGGACAGCGTGATCGATACCAGCGGGATGAAAAAGCAGGCGACCGCCGCCCCCTGCAGGATGGTGGGCACCATCAGCGTCAGCAGATCCACCTGTGCGTTGAAATTGGAGCGCATCCAGCTCACCAGCGCGAACAGCAAAAATGCACAGGTGGTGATGATGCGGGGATCCATCCGCGATATTGCGCGTCCCACCACGGGCGACAGGAGCACTGCCAGGATGCCGACCGGCGCCAGGACGAATCCCGCATCGGTAGCCGTGTAGCCCATCTGCGTTTGCAGCCAAAGTGGCAACAGGACGACATTGCCGAAGAACACGCCGTACGCAATCGACATCGTGATCGCGCCCATCGTGAAATTGCGTCCGGCGAAGAGCTTGAGATCCACCACCGGGTGATCTGCGGTCAACTCCCAGATCAGGAAGACGACCAGGCCCACTACCGCAATGACGGCCAGCGTGACGATCTGCCCGCTGGCGAACCAGTCGAGTTCCTTGCCCTTGTCGAGCATGATCTGCAGCGACGCGATCCAGACCACCAGCAGCCCGAGTCCGATGCTGTCGATCGGCAGTTTGCGCGTCACCGATTCGCGGTCGCGGTAAATGGTCCAGGTGACGTAGACGGCGGCGAAGCCGACGGGAATGTTGATGAAGAAGATCCACGGCCACGAATAGCTGTCGGTGATCCAGCCACCCAGCAATGGTCCGGCGACAGGGGCCACCAGCGTGGTCATCGCCCACATGGCCAACGCCGTACCTGCGCGCGCCCGCGGATAGCTCGCCAGCAACAACGTCTGCGACAGCGGAATCAGAGGCCCGGCAACGAGACCCTGCAACACGCGAAACGCAATCAGGGACTCGAGATTGGGCGCCAATCCGCATAACCATGAGGCAAGGATGAACAGCAGGGTGGAAAGTGCAAACAGCCGCACCTGTCCGAAACGCTGGGTAAGCCAGCCGGTGAGCGGTACCGCGATCGCATTGGCCACGGCGAAGGACGTGATCACCCACGTCCCCTGACTGGAACTGACACCCATGTCGCCGGAAATCGCAGGAATCGACACATTCGCGATCGATGTATCGAGCACGATCATGAATGTCGACGCCGCCAGCGCCATGGTGCCGGCTACGAGCTTGCCACCCGTCAGCGGCGGGTAAGCGATGGGCGCCGACGCTACCGGGGGACCTGCAGGCGCATCCGGCGGTGCGGGGACCGCGGCAGAAGTACTCACGTTCTCGACCGATACGCCATGGATACGCGCCGGCCGTCAGAGCACTGCGGCCCGGCCGGGCTTGGCCGCGACCGGCAGTGGTGGCGCTGTCGCCGTGCCGGTCGCCGGCGGCACCTTGGCCGATGCTGCGAGAGGCACACTTGCGGCCGAGCGCGGACGGCCCAGATTGGCGGCAATGGTGCTGCGGACGAGCGCCGCGGCAGCGTCGGCATCGCGCGCAAATGCATCGGTGGCGAATGCACCGTCTGCGCGTTGCACGGAGGCCAGCGTCGCGCCCGCCGTATTGGCCACGTCGACGTTGACTTCCATCGACAGTCCCACCCGCAGTGGATGAGCCGCCAGTTCCTTGGGGTCGAGCGCAATACGCACCGGAACCCGTTGGACCACCTTGATCCAGTTGCCGGTGGCATTTTGCGCCGGCAGCAACGCGAATGCGGCCCCGGTGCCCACGCCGAGGCCCGCGACGGTGCCGCGATACTCGACCGACTTGCCATAGGCGTCGGCAATCAGCGTCACCGGCTGACCGATGCGCATCGCCCGCAGTTGCACTTCCTTGAAATTGGCATCCACCCACACCTGATCGAGCGGAATGATCGACATCAACGATGCACCGGGCGCGACCCGCTGGCCCACCTGTACCGTGCGCCGGGCGACATAGCCCGACACCGGCGCCGGCAGCACCGTGCGCGCGTAGTAGAGGTATGCCTCGCGTACCTTGGCGGCCGCGCGCTCTACATTGGGATGGTTCTCCACGGTGGCCCCGTCGGTGAGTGCGCGACTGGTGGCCAATTGCTGCTGCGCGGCCACCAGCGCAGCCTGTGACGCGGCCAACGCTGCGCTGGCGTTCGATACGCTGGCCTGCGCGTGATTCAACTCCTCGCCGCTGACCGCGCCCGATGCGGATAACCCCTGCCTGCGGGCGAGATCGTCCTGTGCCTTGGCGAGGTCGGCCCGCGATCTTGTGACTTCGGCCTCGCGCAACGCGATGTTGGCCGAACCTGTGGCGTTGGCGCTATAGAGCGCGCGCACCTCGCGTACGGTCTGTGCCAGCGTGGCCTGCGCTTGCGCCAGCGCGACCTCGGCATCAGCGCGATCAAGCGCCACCAGCGGCGAACCCGCCTTCACGAAGTCGGTGTCGTCGACATTGACGGCAATGACGGTGCCCGGCACCTGCGGCGTAATCTGCACCAGGTTGCCCTGCACATAGGCGTCGTCGGTTTTTTCGAAATGCCGCAGCTCGACGAACCAGTACGCAAACCAGGCTACGCCGATGACGCCGAAAATGGCGCCTGCGATAACCAGCCACCGCTTGCGCGGGCTGGTGGTGGCAATGGTGCCTGCGATGTTTTCAGCCATGACTTGCTCCTGCGAATGCGTGACGCGTCACCTGCGGTTCCGCGGATAGCCTCTCCTGCTCCCGGTCGACGTAGCCTCCGCCCAGCGCTCGCGCCAGGTTGACGTCGAGTTCGAAGGCGCGTGCCCTGAGATCGACATTGAGGCGCTCCTGCGTCAGCTGCTGCGTTTGCGCCGTGAGCACCGTTAGGTAGTTGCCGAGTCCGGCGCGATAGCGGATGACGGCGATGTTGTACGCCTCGTCGGTCGCCGACCGCGCGCGAGCCTGTTCGGTCGTCACATGATCCAGGCCTCGAATCGACGAAATCGCATCCGCCAGTTCGCGGACCGCGCCGAGCACCACTTCGTTGTAGTTGGCCACGGCAAGATTGGACTCGGCCTCGCGTCCATGCAAATTGGCGTTGAGGCGGCCGCCTTCGAAGATCGGCAGGTGGATCGCCGGACCCACGCCGAAGATCGAGCTGGATGACAGCACGAAGCTGGACAGCCCGAGCGACGACAATCCCGCGAACGCCGCGATGTTGACATTGGGATAGAACTGCGCGCGCGCGACAGCAATGTCCTGCTGCGATGCCTCCACGCGCCACCGTGACGCGACGATTTCCGGTCGGCGTCCGAGCAAATCGAGCGGAATCGCAGCGGGTAGTGTGCCGTCGGGCATGCCCGCAACAGCTGCCGCGATGATGCTGTCGCCGCGCGCCGGGCCGGCCCCTACCAATGCCGCCAGCTGATTACGCGAAACGCCGATCGCATCGTCGTACTGGGCGAGTTCGGTCCGCACCGTAGCCAGCGCGGCATCCGCCTGGCGCACCTCGACCTTGGTATCAAGCCCGGCCGCGAAGCGTTCGCTGGTGATACGAACGATTTCCTCGCGCTGCTTGATCGCCGCGCGCGAAACATCGCGTTGCGCGAACAGGCGCTGCAGGTTGAAATAGGCGCGCGCGATGCCCGTGGTGAGCGCCAGCCGCGCCGCTTCCGCATCGGCCGCCGCTGCCTGGCTCTGCGACAACGCGGCATTCAGCGCAGCCCCATGCTTGTTCCAGAAGTCGAACTCGAAGCTGAAATCGATCGTCGCGCGAGCATCGGTTTGCCACGAGCCACCGAGCGGCGGCGGAATGATGTAGTTCTCGGAATAGCGCTGGTAGGTGACGGCGCCATTGGCGCCTGCCTGTGGCAGCAGTGCGGCACGCGCGACGCCTGCCGCCGCATCGGCACGCATGATGCGGGCCCGCGCCGCGGCCAGCGTGGGATTGGCCGCGAGGCCTTCATTGACCAGCGCATCGAGCTGGGCGTCGCCATAGCGCTGCCACCAGTCGTCACGTGGCCACGGCACCGCCGTCGGAATAGCCCCCAGGCTGGACAACTTTACCGTGGGTTCCGGCGTCAATGCCTTGTCGAATGTAGCGCAGCCGGAAGCGAGCAGTGCAGCGCCTGCGATCATGGCGGCAACGGCAATACGAGGCAGAGATACGAGCATGTTGAGAATGGCTGTTCCAGACGGGCAGGCGCTCAGCGCTTTTCCAGGTTGAACAGCATGCGGTCCAGCAGCAGCTTCAACGTTTCGAAGTCGTCATAGGTGAAGCCTCGCAGCAGCGCGTTTGAGGCGCGGGCGAGTCCGAAGGGGATCTTGTCGCACAGTTGCCGGCCCGCGGGCGTCAATTCGAGCTGGAACACGCGTCGATCCTTGGCGCACGGGGTGCGTTGAATCAGGCCCTTGGCCGCGAGTCGATCGAGCATCCGCGTCATGGCGCCGGTATCCACGCAGCCGATCCGCGCCAGTTCTGCGGCGGTGGTCCCAAGGCCGTTACGGATCATCAGCAGCGGACCCCACTGCACGCCGGTGAGGTCGTGCTCGACCATTTCGGCATCGATGGCGCGCTCCAGGCCGACGCGAATCTGCTTCAGCTTGTAGCCAACGGTCTGCATGATCGGGTAGTCGTCGCCGCGATAAAACTCGCCGGCGCGTGGGCACACCGGCCCCGCCGAGGGAGTCTTGCGGGACGTTGCTGTCCTGCCGGTGGATTTGGCTGCCATGACAGCAATTATACTGTCTAGGCAGTAATTGTCAAGACATCGGTCTGGACCGCCTTTCGGCCTGCTACCGCCGGCCCGCGCTCAACACGCCCTTGACGTCGCGCACCAGGCCCATGGCACGCTTCAGCGCCTCTAGGCTCCGTACTTCGATCGTGAAGGCCATTCCAGTGAAATGCAGCAGTGCCCGGAACTGAATCAGTCGTTACCGCATCTGCCGCGTCAGCCCGGCCGTGCGTTCGGCGATGATCATCAGTGCCAGTGTAAACACAACGATCACGCCGGACACCGCCGCCGTGCGGACGTCGAGGTTCGACTCAATCTGCTGCCAGAGGTGAATCGGCAGCACCTCGGTGCGGGCGTCGGCGAGGAAGAGCGACACGGGCACGTTGTCGAAGGATGCCATGAACGCCAGGAAGGCGCCGGCGGCCACCCCTTTGCTGATCAGCGGCATCGTCACCCGGCGGAACGTGGTCCATTCGCCGGCACCCAGGCTGCGCGATGCATCGAGCAACGCCGGATCGAGCTGCGATAGCGCAGCCACCGTGGTGCGCAACACGAACGGTACACACACGATGACATGGCCCAGCACCAGGAAGGTCAGGCTCGGCTGGAAGCCCGCCTGGCTGATGTAGATCAGCGCCGCGAATCCGAAGGCCAGCGCCGGCAACAATAGTGGCGACATGAACAGCACGTCGCAGGCGCGCACCCAGGGTCGCTTGCTGCGCGCGATGGCGATCGACGCCATGGTGCCGAGCACAACGCAGATCAGCGTGGTCCAGAACGCGACGATCAGGCTGTTCCAGGCGGCGCGCTGCATCTGGTCGGCGTCGAGCAGCGCCAGGTACCAGCGGAACGACAGTCCATCGGGCGGAAATTTCAGCGACTCGGTGGCGGTGAAGGACGTGAGCAGCATCACCAGCGTCGGCGCGACGAGGAACACGAGTGCGACACCGGCCAGAAGCCCGAAAGCCACACGCAACGACCAGGCTTCAATGTCGATGCGCCGCTCACGCATAGCGTTCGAACCGTCGGCCGAAGCCGTTCAGCGCCGCGACCACGAGCAGAACCGCCATCATGAAGATCACCGAAATCGCCGCGGCGAACGGCCAGTTATTGGCACCCACCGCTTGCTGATAGATGTGCAGCGGCATGTAGATGAGGCGGGCGCCGCCGATCAATGTCTGCGTCACGAAGGCGGTGATGCAGGCCGCGAAGGTCAGGATGCAGCCGGCAAGGATGCCCGGCATCGACAGCGGCAACGTGATCCGCCACAACGTGCGCCACTCGCCGGAACCGAGCGCGCGCGAAGCATCGTTCAGGTTCGGGTCGATACGCGAGAGGACGGTGAGGATGGGCAGCACCATCAAGGGCATCTGCACCTGCGCCAGGACCATGATCACGCCCGTCTCGGTGAACAGCAGGTTGAGCGGCGTGTCGATGAGACCCAGTGCCAGAAGCACCTGGTTGAGCACGCCCTGGCGCCCGAGGATCACGATCCAGGAGAACGTGCGCACGACCACGCTGGTGAGGATGGGGAGAATCACCAGGAAGATCAGCACGCTCTGCCAGCGGGCGTGTGCACGCGCGCACAGCCACGCGATCGGGAAGCCGAACGCGAAGCACACCAGCGTCGACTTGACGCCCAGCCAGAGCGTCGCGGACAGGATCGACAGGTGATAACGGTCTCCGAAGAACCTGGTGTAGTTGGCGACCGTGAAGTCCCCCGCGCCCTGCTCCGTGGCCAGCGAGAGCGCGAACAGCACGCACAGCGGCGCCACGAAGAAGGCGACGAACAGCGCCGCGAGCGGCAGCGCCAGCCGGGACGAGGACGGGTTCAAGGTCGACGCTTGCTCAGGCCTTGATCTCGCGATTGAACCGCTCGATCAGCGCACCACGCTGCGGATTGAGCTTGGCCCAGTCGAATCCGCGGATCTTGCCGAGGTCCGCTGGCGACTTGGCAATCGTCTGCGTGATGGCGCCGTCCAGCTTGACCTTGCCGTTGGTCGGGATCACGTCGAACGGTGGCTTCATCATTGCTGCCTGGATCACGGGATCGATGGAAAGGTCGATGTACTTGAACGCCAGCTCGGCGTTGGCGGTATTGGCGACGATGTGCAGGCTGGTGTCCCAGCCGGCTGCGCCAGACTCGGGCACCACGAATTCCACCGGTACGCCCTTGCCTTTCAGCGTCTGCACGAAATTGAAGTTATACGGCGCGATGTCGATCTGCTCCTGTTGCCACAGAGTCGCAAAGGCGCCCAGGTTGGCTGCAATCGCGCCCACCGATGGCAGCAATTCGCGCAAGGCCTTGAAGGCCGGATCGAAGTTCTCGTCCGTGCCGCCGCGTACGCGATTCAGTTCCGCCAGGAAGGCGATGCCGAGCTGGCTGTTCAGCGCCGTCAGGCCAACCCGGCCCTTATATTTGGGATCCCAGAGGTCAGACCATTGCTTCGGGGGCGTCTTGATCTTGTTCGGGTTGTAGGCGATGCCGATCACCTGCATCGAGATCTTCGGCCCCCACTTGTCCTGGAACGGCGGCAGGAGGTCCTTGTAGTTCGCCGACTTGGCGACCGGGAATTCGGAGATCAATCCCTGTTTCACTGCATCGAGTACCTGCGGCGAATCGAAAATCGCCACATCGAACGGCGGCGTCTTGCCCTTGGCTGCCACCAGACGTGCGACCTGATCGGTTCCGAGAATGATCGTTTGCGTCACGGTGCCCTTCGTCGCCGTTTCGAAGGCCGGCTTGAGAATCGTTCGCTGCGCTTCGCTCCACGTTCCAGGAAACGTCGCCGCGACCAGCGTACCGCTCTGGGCACGCGCCAGCGACGGCAACATGGTCGCTCCGCCAAGCGCTGCCAGTGCCGAAAGCATGTCGCGGCGGGAAAGGGTCATTTTCGTGGTCATGGTGCACTCCTTGAATGGAAGGTCAAACAACGGATGGGGTTGGCGCAGTGGCGGGATAGACGCGATAGCGTGCCAGGCCCGCAGGCGCTGCGAACACCGCCTGCCCTGGTGGCAGGATCGGCGCGTCATCGGCACGTGGCATGCTGACCTTGAAGGTCCCGCCGTCGCGGCGGCGGATGTCATAGAGCACGACTGGGCCCAGCGGCAGTGCCGCCGCGATGATGCCTGCGATCGCATTGGCGGCGCCGGCGGCCACCAGCAGCAATTGCTCAGGTCGAATGCTGACAGTCGCCGCAGCGCCGACCGTAAGCGGCGCAAGGGCAGTGGCACTGACGCGCTCGCCTTCGGCGAGGCGCAACGTCGTGCGTTCGCCTGCGACTTCCTCGATCACGGCGTTGAATGTGTTGGTCGTGCCGACGAACTGATTGACGAACAAGGTCTGCGGATGGTCATAGATTTCCGTAGGCGCCGACACCTGCTCGATGCGCCCGCGACTCATCACCGCCACGCGGTCAGCCATCGAAAGCGCCTCTTCCTGGTCGTGCGTGACGAGGATCGTGGTGATGCCGTATTCGCGCTGCAACCGCTTGACCTCGATCTGCATGTCAAGGCGCAGGTTCTTGTCGAGCGCGCCGAATGGCTCGTCAAGGAGCAGGATCTGCGGGTCAACGGCAAGGCAGCGCGCAAGCGCGATGCGCTGTTGCTGTCCGCCCGATAACTGGCGCGGATAACGATCCGCAAACTCCATCATCTGCACCAGCGCGAGCATTTCGTCGACCCGCGCCGCGACAAGATCGCGCGCCTTGCGCTGCACCTCGAGTCCGTAGGCCACGTTCTGCCGCACGGTCATGTGCGGGAACAACGCATAGTTCTGGAAGACGATGCCCACGCCGCGCCGGTTCGATGCCAGGTGATCGACGCTCTTGCCGTCGAACAGGATGCGTCCTTCAGTCTGCGGCATGAAACCGGAGATGATGCGCAGCAGCGTCGACTTGCCACAGCCCGATGGTCCGAGCAGCGCGACCAATTCGCCCGCGGCGATCGTGAGGTTGATGTCGCGGACCGCGACGACGTCACCGAAGCGCTGGGTGACGCCGTCGAGGCGCAGTTCGTGGCCGCGGTCGGTCGCCATCTTCACCCTCCCCGATAGGTGCTGTAGGTCCAGGGTGTGCACTGTAGCGGCACGTGGTAGTGCGCATCGGGATCGGCAATGCCAACGCGCAGCGGCACGCGGTCGAGGAACGGCGGGTCGGACAATTCAGCACCGCGCCTTCGGAAATAGGCGCCGATGTGAACTTCAATCTGGTAGACGCCGCGCACCATGGCATCGTCGGACAGTACCGGGCGATCGGTGCGCCCCTGGGCGTTGGTCTGCCCGGTGTGCAGATGCCGCCAGCCATCGCCTTCCTGAACCGAGATATCGAAGGTCACGCCGGCCGCCGGCGCCCCGGATACGCTGTCGAGGATGTGCGTGCTCAGCCAGCCCAGGGGCACCGCGAACATTCGCGCCAACCGCCCGCGCATCACTTCGCCGATCTGCCGCAGTGTCTCTCCGAGCTCGACACCGGCTTCGTTCGCAAGGCGCCGCTCGAACGCGGCAAAGATCGAGGCCAGGTCCGGGTGCAACCGCACGGCCGTGATGAACGGAAAGCCGTACCGCTCGCGATACGCCCGATTGAGCTCGGCAAGGCGCGCGTAATCGGCGCTGCTGAGCGAAGTGAGCCCCAGTCGTCCCTGCTCGCCACTGGAGGATGCCGTCAACGTGCCCTCGATCGCCTCACGGCCGGCGAGTTCGGGATGCATCCTGGCCAGTGCGACCTGCCGCTCCACGGGGGCCCGCCGCAGACATTCCAGCATCGCCGCATGCAGCGACCAGACCGATTCGAACGGACGTTGCGCGAGGACTTCCCGGGCGACCCATGGCGAATGTTCGACGATGCCACCCAGCAATTCCACGAAACGCTCCGCCGGCGCCGCGTTGACGCTCGATAGCGTGGCTCGCGCCGGGCTCGCGCCCCCCTGCCGCTCCTGCGCCACGACATCCATCGCAGACCCCTTTTACATCGCCAATGCGGACGAGTCTGCGCTTGCGTTTGCATTGCCGTCTATATCAGAATAGGCAACAAACGATTCGAATTTTTAGAATGGCCACCAGCCCTCGTCCAAACCAGATCTTCCCCCGCCAGCTCCGCTATACCGAGGAAGTGGCGAAGGTGGGCTCGATCCAGGGTGCGGCGAAGGAGCTCAATATCTCGGCGTCGGCCATCGACCGGCAGATCCTGCTGCTTGAAGCCGACCTCGGCGTGCCGCTGTTCGAGCGCCTGCCGACCGGCATGCGACTCACGGCGGCAGGCGAGATTATCGTCGTCCTGGCGCGTCGCTGGCGGTCCGATATCAGTCGCGCGTGGCTCGAGGTCAAGCAACTGCAGGGGGTCGACCAGGGACGCCTGAAACTGGCGGCGATGGATAGCCACGCCAACGGCTTCCTCCCGCTGTTCGTGGCTCGCTGGGCCAAGTTGTATCCGCGGATCCGGCTCGAAATCGACATCATGAGCACCGACCAGGCGGTGACGGCGCTTCTCGATGGCGAGCTCGACATCGCGATCGCTTTCAACCTGAAACCGCAACGCGACGTCCATGTCATCTGGTCTGACGGATTGCCGCTGGGATGTGTCGTTGCCCCAGCCCACCCGTTGGCCAACCATGACCAGATCACGCTGCGCGAGGCTGCGGCGTATCCGTTGGCCGTGCAGGGTCGTTCGCTGACCATCCGGCGTTACCTCGAGTCTCGTCACGCGTGGCTGTTCTCGGAAGGCGAGCCACCGGTGGTCACGAACTCGTTGCAGCTGGTCAAAAAACTCGTGCTTGGGGGCAGCCACGTTGCCATCACTTCCGAACTGGATGCGGCACCGGAAATCGAAGCGGGAACGCTGCGCTTCATTCCGATTCGCGACAAGGACGCACGTCCGCAGTCGGTAGGCGTGGCGATCAGCGCCCGGAGGCCGCTTCCGCGCATTGCCCGCATCGCTGCCGAACTGCTGGCAGAGGAGATCCGCCTGTGCCTGGAGCGGGTCCGGGCTTACAGCGTCACGTAGGATCGCCGCGTGCGATCAGGTATCGTAGAAATTCCGCACAACGTTAGCGAGCACGCACATGCCGGGAATATCCATTCATGTGGTTGACGTCACCCGTGGCGTGGTGGCAAGCGGCATGCGCGTCGAACTCCACGCCCTGGCCTCGCCACGCCTCGTCTGCTCAGGCCGCATCGCGCCGAACGGGGTGCTCGACCTTCCGGAGCTTGGCGCGCGCTTTATGCCTGGCGCCTACGCTGCGCATTTTCACGTCGCTGCGTTCTATCGGGATGCGGGTATCGAGCTGCCTTCGGTGCCGTTCCTGGACCTCGCGGTCTTCCGTTTCGGGATCGCCGATCCAGAGCAGCACTACCACCTGCCGATGAAACTCACGCCGTGGGGATTGTCCTGCTTTCGTGGCGGGGCGTGATTCGCGGACTTAGGCTGAGTGCATACCGTGGGATCCCGCCTGGACGCTTCATTGTCGGGCACGATACCGCGTTGCAAATGAACACCGAGGCTGCAAAGGGTTGGCAGGTCCAACGTCGCCGGCGCCCTCCATTCTGCCTTGCCCGCCCAACGGGATGGATTCGGAGACCGGGGTCAGCGCCTGCCCGCGCTCAATACGCCCTTGACGTCGCGCACCAAGCCCATCGCGCGCTTCAGCGCCTCGAGGCTCCGTACTTCGATCGTGAAGGCCATCCGCGTGTGCAGGTTGCGCGTCAGCGTATTGGCGGCGGTCACGTTGATCTTTTCGCGCGACAGAACTTCGGAAATGTCGCGCAGCAACCCTTGCCGGTCCATCGCTTCGATGACCACGTCGACCGGAAAGACTTCGTCGCGTGCCGCGCCCCAGTCGGCGTCGATCAGGCGCTCGGGTTGCACCACGCGCATCCGCGTGACGTTGCTGCAGCTGGCGCGGTGAATCGTCACCCCCTTCCCGCGCGTGACGAAGCCGACGATCGGATCCGGCGGCGCCGGTTTGCAGCAGCGTGCGAGGCCGGTCATCAGCCGGTCGACGCCGACCACGAGGATGCCGCTGCCGGCGCCGGCGGCCTTGCTCTGGCGCGTGGGCACCACCGGTGTATCGACCACCGGCGTCGCAAGCGGTTGTGCCACCGCCTGGATGGCCAACTGCACCTGCTTCGAATTGATGTCGTCGCGCGCGAACGCCGCGAAGAATTCCTCCGTGGCGTCGAAGCCTGCCTTGGCCGCCACGGTTTCGAGTTTCAGCGCGGTCTGGCCAAGACGCGCCAGTTCGCGGTCGACCATCACGCGTCCCTGCGCCACATTCTCGTCGTGCTGCTGCGCCTTGAACCATTGTCGCACCTTGGCCCGCGCGCGATTGCTCGTGACATAACCCAGATCGGCGTTGAGCCAGTCGCGCGACGGGCCACCCTGCTTGACCGTGATGATCTCCACCCGCTGGCCGTTGTCCAGCACGTGATGCAGCGACACCATCTGCCCGTCGACTTTGGCGCCGCGGCAGCGATGACCGAGATTGGTGTGCACCGCGTAGGCAAAGTCGATGGGCGTGGCACCGCGTGGCAGGTCCACGACCTTGCCTTGCGGCGTCAGCACGTAGATCGAATCCGTGAAGAGACTTTCCTTGAAGGCCGAGAGCCATTCGCCGGAATCGGCCACCGAATCCTTCCAGTCGAGCACCTGCCGCAGCCACGCGATCCGCTCGTCGAACGTGGGGTCGGCGCGAAAGGCCCCGGCGCCGCCTTCCTTGTAGCGCCAGTGGGCTGCCACCCCGTACTCGGAGTGCTGGTGCATTTCGCGCGTGCGGATCTGCACTTCGAGCGGCTTGCCCTCCGGACCGATGACGGCGGTATGCAACGAACGATAGTTGTTGGCTTTGGGGCGCGCGATGTAATCGTCGAACTCGCCGGCCAGGGGCGCCCAGCGATGGTGCACGAGGCCCAGCGTGGTGTAGCAATCCTTCACCGACTCCACCAGCACGCGTGCCGCGCGAATGTCGTAGAGCGCCTCGATGCCCACCTGCTTCTTCTGCATCTTGTTCCAGATGCTGTAGATGTGCTTCGGGCGGCCGGTGACCTCGGCTTCGATGCCTGCGGCTTTCAATTCGTCCTTGAGCACCGCAAGCACGTCCTCGATGTAGCGCTGACGGTCGATTCGGCGCTCATCCAGCATGCGCGCAATCGCCTTGTAGGTGTCCGGCTCGAGCGCGCGCAAGGAGAGGTCCTCGAGCTCCCATTTCAATTGCCAGATACCGAGGCGATTGGCCAGTGGCGCAAACAGTTCCAGTATCTCGCGCGCGGTACGCATGCGCAGCGCGGGCTCGCCGTTGACCAGCGTGCGCAGCGCCTGCGTACGCTCAGCCAGCTTGATCAGCACCACGCGGATGTCGTCCACCATCGCCAGCAGCATCTTGCGCAGGTTCTCGGCCTGTGCTGCGCGCTCATCCTTGTCGCCGGTGCCGGAGACGGCGCGGATGCCGCCCATCCGCGTCACGCCGGTGACCAGCGTGGCCACGTCGGTACCGAATTGTTCCCGAACGACCGCCGGATCGAAGGCCTTGTCCAGGGGCAATGGCAACAGGAGGGCACTGCGGATCGAGTCGGCGTCAAGATTCAGACCGGCAAGGATCGTCGCGGTGCCCAGCGCGCGCTCCAGCGCCGGCTCGCCGTCGGGCATCGTCGCGTCTGCTGCGTGCGTACGCGCGAATTCGAACGCCGCGACAAACGACGCGCGCTCGTCTGCCGAATAGTCGGCCGCGATCGCGTCGAGCCATGCGGCAACGGCCTGCGGCGCGACGGACGATATGGACGAGTGCAATACGGCTACCATGCGCAGATTATACGAGCGCGGGTCGCGGCGCGTGATGGCATCGCGCACCGAGGATAGTTCTCCGCGCGATGGCGGAGGCGGCATCCTGCAATGACGCCTGCTACGTCGAACGCAGATCGATGCGTATATGCAGCGCTGCCCGCAGTGCCAACGCAGCGATGGTCAGCGTGGGCGGCGACGCCGTGATCGTGGGAAAGGTCGACGACCCGACGAGGTACAGGTTGGGATGATCGTGGGTGCGCAGATTGCGGTCGACCACCGATGTCCGCGGGTCGTTGCCCATCCGGCAGGTGCCGCCCATCACCGCCGAGTCGGTGCCGGGACCCAGGCGCCGCGTTTCGGTCGCGCCCAGCGCATTCATGATGCCCAGCACGTATTCCATCGCGATCTTCATGCCGGCCTGCTCGTACTCACCCCAGCGAAATGCGATGCGCGGCCGCGGCAGCCCCAGCGGATCGAGAAGATCGCGGGCCAGCGTGACGCGATTGTCCGGATCGGCCAGCACTTCCACCGATGGACCCATCGCGATTTCGCGGGCCATGTGATCGCTGATCGCGGCCGCCAGCGCCGGCCCGCGCATGCCTTGCGCGGCGAAACGTTCGGCCAGTCGCATTGGCCCCAGTGCGCGTACCCAGCCCTCGTTCGATGGCGAGGTGCCCGAGGCGCCATAAGTACCGCGAAAATTGCCGTCGCGAAGTTCGCGGATGCCGGAGGTCTCCACGGGGCCTCGATAGGGATAGATCTTCTCGCGCGTCAGACCCAGCATGCCGGCATCGAGCTGGGTCAGCAGGTTGCGGCCGACCTGGTCGCTGCTGTTGGCCACCGCCTCACTGCTGCCGGGTTTGCGCGACATCAACAGCAGCTTGGGTGTTTCGATCGCATGCGCGGCAATGACGAAGATCTTGCCACGCGCCTCATGCATGCTGCCGTCGGGCCGCAGGAAGCGGATGGCCGTGACGCGCTGGTCGGCGCCGACCACGATCTCGTGCGCGATGGCCAGCGGCTCGACACGCACACCCGCTGCCTCCGCTTTGGCAACGTGCACCGACGCGTCGTATTTGGCGCCGATCGGACAGATCGGCACGCAGGAGGCATTGCCGCAGCACGGAGGTCGCCCGTCGCGCCCCACCGAATTGCGGCCGTGCGGGAACGGCGCGAGCGAGAGGCCGACCTTGCCGCAGGCGGTGCCGATCACCGTGTCGAGATAGGTAGGCGTGATCGGCGGCATCGGATACGGCGACGAGCGTGGCGAGCCCCAGTCGTAGTCGGGCGGGCCGCAGACGCCGATCTCGCGTTCGGCTTCGCCGTACCATGGTTCGAGATCGTCATAGCTCAACGGCCAGTCGACACCGACGCCGAACTTCGACTTCAGCATGAAGTCGTTGGGCCGGTAGCGCAGTGTCAGGCCGCCCCAGTGCCAGGTGGTGCCGCCGACCACGCGCAGCTGGAGGCCGTTGAAGGTGACGGGACCGGACTGTACATAGTAATTGCCCATGTTGGCGGGATCGGGCTGCGCCACCTTGGGGTGCGGCGGATAGGGCGAGTCGGGGTCCTTGGTCGGCGACGCGCGGAATTGCGCCACAGCCTTGCTGCGATCCACGCGCTGGCCGGCCTCCAGGATCAGCACACTTACTCCGCTGCGCGCCAGCGTATAAGCCGTCATCGCGCCAGCCACGCCGGAACCCACGATGACGACGTCGGCGGTGAGCACGTCACTCATGTGCCAGCCCCTTTGGGCGCGCTCGCCCAATAGTCGATGTCACCGCCGCACAGCGCATTGGGCTTGGTCCACGGCACCGCCTGCCACGCCAGCGCATTGTCGTAGGTGATCACCCTCCTGCCCTGGGGGGTATCGATCATTCCCGTGAACAGCGCGGTCACGACCACCGTCGCGGCCTTGTCGAGGCCCGCAATCTTCAATTCGTCATTCAACTGCGCCGGCGCGATCAAGGCGGCGAGGTTGGCGATCTTGGCCAGGTTGGCGGCGCCTACCGCCGCATTCAAAGCATCGAGCATGGCAGTGGCCGTTGCGGTATCGGCAAACGCGAATCCAGTAGCGGTGCGCGAGAGCGCAGCGAACTTCGGTGCGGTCAACGACCCCACCGTATTCTGCGCGAGACCTGCTGGTATCCACGCTGATGCGGCAAGCGCGGCCAGCCCCTGCAGCAGGCGGCGCCGTTCGACTGATGATGGTACCGGCGATGCATTCATGGGCGCCTCTTCGGAAAAATCACAGCGGCATGCCTGCCGCCTCGGCAATCGCATCCGCCAATGTCTGCGCATGCATCTCCGCAAGCTGGGCATCACGCGCCTCCACCATCACGCGCAACACCGGTTCGGTGCCCGACGGACGCAGCAGCACGCGACCGGCATCACCCAACGCATGCACCACGTGTTGTTGCACCTTGGTCACGGCGTCACTGGCATGCCAGTCCCAACCGCGCCGCACCGGCACGTTGATGAGCCGCTGCGGGAACATCGTCAGTCCGGCCGTGGCCTGTGCCAGCGTCTTGCCTTGCTCGAGCAATGCGCGAAGAACGGCCAGCGCGGCAACGATCGCGTCGCCGGTCGTGTGCTTGTCGAGGCAGATGAGGTGGCCGGAGTTTTCGCCGCCCAGCATCCACCCCCGCTCGCGCAATTGCTCCAGTACATAGCGATCCCCGACTCTGGCGCGCGCAAGGGTGATCCCTGCGTGTGCCAGCGCCTGCTCGAAGCCGAGGTTGCTCATCAACGTGCCGACGACGCCTTCCGCGCCGACACCGCGACGCCGGTAGTCGGTGGCGATCACATACAGAAGCTGATCGCCGTCGTAGAGGACCCCATCGCGATCGGCCATGATGAGCCGGTCGCCGTCACCGTCCAGGGCGATGCCGAAGTCCGCGCCGTTTGCGCGCACCTGCTCGACGAGGAAGCGCGGATGCGTGGCGCCGACGCGTTCGTTGATGTTCGTGCCATTGGGCGCGTCACCGACGGCGATTACGTCGGCTCCGAGTTCGTGGAAGACCATGGGCGCGACCTGGTATCCGGCGCCGTGGGCGCAGTCGACGACGATGCGCAGTCCCTTCAGGTCGAGTTCGTTGGGAATGGTTCCCTTGCAGAACTCGATGTAGCGTCCGGAGGCATCGTCGACCCGCCACGCCTTGCCCAGCGCCGACGACGCCGCGCAGTCCAGCGGCGCGTCCATCTGCACTTCGATGGCCTCCTCGATCGCGTCGGGCAGCTTGGTGCCCGCCGCCGAGAAGAACTTGATGCCGTTGTCGTCGTAGGGATTATGCGAAGCGCTGATCACGATGCCCGCCGACAGGCGCAGCGCGCGCGTGAGATAGGCGATGCCCGGCGTGGGCAGCGGTCCGCACAGGTAGACGTCAACGCCGGCCGCCGACAGCCCCGCCTCCAGCGCCGCTTCCAGCAGATAGCCGGAGATGCGGGTGTCCTTGCCGATCAGCACGCCGGGTCGTTCGGCACGCTTGGCGGTATCGACCGCCGCCAACGTTCGGCCCGCCGCCCAGCCGAGTTTCAGCACAAACTCCGGCGTGATCGGGGTCTCGCCCACGCGTCCGCGAATGCCATCGGTGCCGAAATATTTGCGTGTCATCCGTTACTCTTGGTTGTTGACTGCCTGCCACACTTTGAGCGCATCCACCGTCGCCTGCACGTCGTGCACGCGGACGATACTGGCGCCGCGAGCAACGGCCGCCAGTGCCGCCGCGACGCTTCCCGCCAGCCGATCCGGCGCATCCCGGCCGGTGATCGCTCCGATGGACGCCTTGCGCGACAAGCCCACCAGCACGGGATAGCCGCGGCCTGCCAGCGGGCCGAGATGCTTGAGCAGCGCCAGATTATGCGCCAGCGACTTGCCGAAGCCGAAGCCCGGGTCCAGCACGATCCGTTCACGCGCAATGCCCGCGCCTTCACAGACCAACGCGCGCTCGATGAGGAAGTCGCGCACTTCGCCGACGACATTTGCGTAGACCGGTGCGGCCTGCATCGTCCTGGGCTCGCCCTGCATGTGCATCAGGCACACCGCAACGGAACTGCCCGCCACGACCTCGAGCGCGCCCTTCTGCCGCAACGCGCGCACATCGTTGATCATTGCAGCACCCGCGGCGATGGCCTTGCGCATCACGGCGGGTTTCGTCGTATCAACGCTGACCAGCGCGCCTTCGCGCGCCAGCGCCGCCACCACGGGGATAATGCGCTCGAGCTCGATATGCTCGGGCACCAGTTGCGCGCCGGGTCGCGTGGATTCGCCGCCTATGTCGATCAGGTCGGCGCCGTGAGCCAGCATCGCGCGCGCATGATCCAGCGCGCGCTCGACATCCACGTGGGTGCCCCCGTCGTAAAACGAATCAGGCGTAACGTTGAGGATGCCCATCACCCGGGGCTGCCCCAGATCGAGCTGGTGCGCGCCGCAGCGCAACAGGCGTGACGACGGCGGGCTCATGGGCAACGTGAAATGCAAAGGGGCGTGCAACGGTGCACGCCCCTTGCCAACCATTGCGGCGCAGCGGTCAGGCGGGATTGGCCGACGGCGCCGGATCCGGCGTGGGCGCGGCGCCACCACCGGAGGACGGCCCGGACGACGATTGCGTGGGCTTGGGCGGACGCACCGGGCGCCCAGCCATGATGTCGGCAATCTGGTCGGCGTCGATGGTTTCCATCTCGAGCAGCGCGTGCGCCATCACCTCGACCTTGTCGCGGTTGTCCTCAAGCAGCTTGCGCGCCACCGCGTATTGCTGATCGATGATCTTGCGGATTTCGTGGTCGACCAGCTGCATCGTCGATTCGGACACGTTTTTCTGCGTAGTGACCGAGCGGCCGAGGAAGACCTCGCCTTCGTTCTCGCCGTAGACCATCGGGCCCAGTGCGTCGGACATGCCGTAGCGCGTGACCATGTTGCGCGCGATCTCGGTGGCCCGCTCGAAGTCGTTGGACGCGCCGGTGGTCATCTGGTTCATGAAGATTTCCTCGGCGATGCGGCCGCCGAACAGCACCGAGATCATGTTCAGCATGTGCTTGCGGTCCATGCTGTAGCGATCGGCCTCGGGCAACTGCATCGTCACGCCCAGCGCACGGCCCCGCGGAATGATCGTGACCTTGTGCACCGGATCGGTCTTGGGCAACAGCGTGGCCACGATGGCGTGACCGGACTCGTGGTAGGCCGTGTTGCGACGTTCTTCTTCAGGCATCACGACCGAGCGCCGTTCCGCGCCCATGATGATCTTGTCCTTGGCCCGCTCGAAGTCGTGCATGTCGACCAGCCGCTTCGACGAACGAGCCGCGAAGAGCGCCGCCTCGTTGACGAGGTTGGCGAGATCGGCGCCGGACATGCCGGGCGTGCCGCGCGCAATGATGTCGGCCTTGACGTCCGGGCTCATCGGCACCTTGCGCATGTGCACCAGCAGGATCTGCTCGCGGCCGCGGATATCCGGCAGCGGCACGACGACCTGGCGGTCGAAGCGGCCCGGACGCATCAGCGCCGGATCGAGCACGTCAGGCCGGTTGGTGGCGGCGATCACGATCACGCCGACATTGCCTTCGAAACCGTCCATTTCCACCAGCAGTTGGTTCAGCGTCTGCTCACGTTCGTCATTCCCGCCGCCCAGGCCCGCGCCACGCTGGCGACCCACGGCGTCGATTTCGTCGATGAACACGATGCACGGCGCGTTCTTCTTCGCCTGCTCAAACATGTCACGCACGCGCGCCGCGCCGACGCCGACGAACATCTCGACGAAGTCGGAGCCCGAGATCGCGAAGAACGGCACTTTGGCTTCGCCTGCAATGGCCTTCGCCAGCAGCGTCTTGCCGGTGCCGGGGCTACCGACCATCAGCACGCCGCGCGGGATACGCCCACCCAGTTTCTGGAATTTGGACGGGTCGCGCAGGAATTCAACGAGTTCGCTGACCTCTTCCTTGGCTTCGTCACAACCGGCCACGTCGGCGAAGGTGATGGTGTTGTTGGCCTCATCGATGAGGCGCGCCTTGCTCTTGCCGAACGAGAAGGCGCCACCGCGGCCGCCGCCCTGCATCTGGCGCATGAAGAAGATCCATACGCCGATCAGCAGCAGCATCGGGAACCACGAGATGAAGATCTGCGCGAGGAACGACTGCTCTTCTTCCGGCTTGGCCTCGACCTTGACGCCGTACTTGACGAGGTCGCCCACCATCCAGATGTCGCCGGGGCTGTATGTGGTGAAGCGCTTGTTGTCGTTGTTGGCCCACTTGATGGTGCGGCCCTCGACCGTGGCGGACGTGACCTTGCCGCTCTTGGCCGCATCCATGAACTCGGAATAGGGGACGGAGTCGCGACTGGTCTGACGCGAGTCGAATTGCTTGACGACGGTAAGCACCACGAGCCCGATCACGAGCCAGATGCCGATGTTCTTGAGCAGATTATTCAAGCCTTACTCCTTGTGGCCCCGCCGCGGAGAGGCGTCCGCGCGGAGGCCTTGCCTCCAGATCTCCCTCGGCCAAGTGTGGCGCGGGAGATATGTAATTCTAGCCGCGAACCCACGGCTGGGACACCTTGGACACCAAAAACAGAGCAGGATTCACGCCAATCGCGGCGTTTTGACGCGATCAGCCGCCAAACGGGCTGAATTGTCGTCCGTTCCCGACGCTGGTCACCGGTGGAATCGCTTGCCCACCAGGAAGGTTTCGCGGCTTTTGTCGCGCGAGGACTTGGGCTTGCGGACATAAACTTTCTCGAAATGCGCGCTGATCGCGCGCTGGAACTCGGGCAACCCCGATCCCTGGAACACCTTGACCAGGAGATCGCCGCCCTCCCGCAAGTTGGTCATTGCGAATTCGAGGGCCAGGTCGCCCAGGTGAATGCTCCGGGCCTGGTCGACGGGGTCGATGCCTGAGAGATTGGGGGCCATGTCCGAGACCACAAGGTCGACAGGGCGGCCGGCAAGCGCGGCTTCGAGCGCCGCGAGGCCCGCATCCTCGCGGAAGTCGCCCTGGATGAACGTGACGCCCGCGATGCCATCCATCGGCAACAGGTCGATCGCCACAATGATGCCGGACGGCCCCAGGCGTTCGCGCAGCACCTGCGACCAGCTGCCCGGCGCCGCCCCAAGGTCCACCACCGTCATGCCGGGTTTCAGGAGCTGGTCCCGCTCGGCAATCTCCAGCAACTTGAAGGCCGCCCGCGACCGGAATCCGCGCCGCGCGGCCTCCTGTACGTACGGATCATTGACGTGGTCGTGCATCCACGCCTTGACGGACTTGTTTTTCTTGCCGGAAGAGTTGAGCAGTTTGGCCATGGGAATTTCGGGAGTCTCGCCCTAATTTACCAGCCGCGCTCCCTCGTCGCGTAAACTTGGCGCGATGAACCCATTGACCCCCGCGCAGCGGCGCGATCTGCGCGCCAAGGCGCACCACCTCGATCCCGTCGTCATCATCGGCCAGCACGGGCTGACGCCGGCCGTGCTGCACGAGATCGACCTGGCGCTGATCAAGCACGAACTCATCAAGCTGCGCGTGCTGGGCGACGACCGCGAGGCTCGCGCAGCGCTCCTCGGGCGCGTGTGCGCCGACATGGACTGCGCGCCGGTGCAAGCGCTGGGCAAGGTGCTGGTGCTGTGGCGACCGAATCCCGAGAAGCGGAAGAAGGCCGCCGACAAGGCGGCGAAGGCGGCCACGCCGGCGCGGCGCAAAGGCAAGCCCGCCGCCGCGCCGCGCACTGCGCCCCGGACGCCGCTCGATCCGGTGCGCGCCCGTCGCCGCACGTCGCTGGCCGAAGGCGAAGCCGAAGGCGGCAGTACCGGGGGTAGTGGTCGCGGTCGCCGCGGTGCCGCGCGCTTCGCGTCGGCGGATCCGTTCACGCCGCCTGCCGACGAAGCAGTCGTGCGCCGGAAGTCGTCCTACACGCCCAAGACCAAGCCCAAGTCATTCTCTGCCAAGCCCAATCCGCGCTCGGCGTGGGAAAAGAAGAAGGACGCCGCCAACACCAGCACCAGCAAGGGGGCCGGGGCGGCCACGCGGCGGCGGCGTACGACCGCCAAGTAGGCACCAGTCTGCAGCGGGTCGATGCCGTTGCGCGGTCAGGCCTTGTCCTTGCGCGCAGGAAGCGTGATGCCAGGATAATTCCTGATCACGGCCGCATCGTCGTCGTTGCCGTGACCCGCCGCCGACGCCATCATGAACATCTGGTGCGCAAGGGCCGCCATTGGCAGCGGAAAGCGCGAGGCACGTGCGGTATCGAGCACGAGGCCCAGGTCCTTGACGAAGATGTTCACCGCGGACAGTGGCGTGTAGTCACCTGCGAGCACGTGCGCCATCCGGTTCTCGAACATCCAAGAATTGCCCGCGCTGTGCGTGATCACGTCGTAGAGCGCCTCGGGGTCGATGCCTTCGCGCAGCCCCAGCGCCATCGCCTCGGCCGCCACGGCGATGTGCACCCCGGCAAGCAGCTGGTTGATGATCTTGACCCTCGATCCCGGGCCGGCGCGATCGCCGAGGCGATAAACCTTGCCGGCCATCCCTTCCAGCACGTTGCCGCACGCCGCATAGGCCTCCGGTTTGCCGGACGTCATCATCGTCATCTCGCCGGCGGCCGCTTTGGCCGCGCCGCCCGAGATCGGCGCATCGAGATAGAGAATCCCGTGCTCGCCAAGGCGCGTTTCCAGTCCGACGGAAAAGGCTGGATCGACCGTGGAGCACATGACGAACAACGCCCCGGGAGGCATCGACGCTGCGCAGCCGCCGGCACCGAACAGCACCTCCTCCGTTTGCACCGCGTTGACCACGACAGAAACGATTACCGGCGCTGCCGCGGCGACCTCGGCGGGCGTGGCCCACGCGTTGCCGCCATCGCGCACGAATTCGGCCGCGGCGCCTGGACGCACGTCGCAAACCTGAACGGCATAGCCAGTACGCCGCAGGGATGTCGCAATGCCGCGGCCCATGGCCCCCAGGCCGACGATGCCGACGTTCCCGCGCAAGGTGGAAGCGCTGGTTCCAGCAATCGGTGCAGTCATGGCCATTGGACTCCGCGAGAGTCTGCAGTAACAAGTCGAACGGCGATGATAAACCTCGACCAGCCGGGTGCACCGGCGGGGTGCGCGTAAAAAAGGGGACAGACGCCAATTTCATCGGCTGAAATTCGCGCCTGGCCCCTCTTCAATCCACTTTCCGCGCGGCACGCATGCCTATCCGGCATGTCGTGCCGCGCGCATCTTGCTGCACCCAGACCAATGCAGAGTACGCGACCGGTGTTACGCCTTTGTGAAGGTGATCTCGCCGTTCTTCAACGCGACCTTCACCGTGTCACCCGGCGCATATTTGCCGGCCAGGATTTCCTTCGCCAGCGGATTCTCGATCTGCTGCTGGATCGCGCGCTTCAGCGGCCGCGCGCCGTAGACCGGATCGAAGCCCGCCTCCGCCACCTTGTCGAGCGCCTTGTCGTCGATGGCGAGTTTCACTTCCAGCTTGCCCAGACGCTGTTCCAGGCCCTTCATCTGGATGCGCGCGATGCTGGCAATGGCCTTGCGGTCGAGCGGCTTGAACACGACGATTTCGTCGATGCGATTGACGAATTCGGGCCGGAACGACTGCTTCACTTCCGCCATCACCGCGATCTTGATCAGCGCGAGATCGGCGCCGTCGTCGGTCATCTGCTGGATCTGGTGCGAACCGAGATTCGACGTCATCACGATCACCGTATTGCGGAAGTCGACCGTGCGACCCTGGCCGTCGGTCAGGCGGCCATCGTCCAGCACCTGCAGCAGCACGTTGAATACGTCCGGATGCGCCTTCTCGATCTCATCGAACAGGATCACGCTGTACGGACGCCGGCGCACCGCCTCGGTGAGGTAGCCGCCCTCCTCGTAGCCGACGTAGCCCGGCGGCGCGCCGATCAACCGCGCGACCGAATGCTTCTCCATGAACTCCGACATGTCGATGCGGATCAGCGCGTGGTCGGAGTCGAACAGGAATTCGGCCAGCGCCTTGCACACTTCCGTCTTGCCGACACCCGTGGGTCCGAGGAACAGGAACGAGCCGTACGGTCGATTGGGGTCGGACAGGCCCGAGCGCGAGCGGCGGATGGCGTCGGAGACCAGGCGCACCGCCTCCTCCTGCCCCACCACGCGCGCGTGGATCTTGTCCTCCATCTGAAGGAGCTTGTCGCGCTCACCCTGCATCATCTTCGACACCGGGATGCCGGTGGCGCGTGACACGACCTCGGCGATTTCCTCCGCACCTACCTGCGTACGCAGCAGGCGCGGCTTCTTCTTGTCATCCTTGGCAACTTCGGAATCGGCATGCTTCAACTGGGCCTCGAGCTCCGGCAGCTTGCCGTACTGCAGTTCGGACATTGCCTGCCAGTCGCCCTTGCGGCGCGCCTCGTCCATCTGCAGCTTGATCTTGTCGATGGCTTCGCGGATGTGCTGGGTGCCCACCACGTCGGCCTTCTCGGCCTTCCACACTTCATCGAGATCGGCGTACTCGCGCTCCAGGCGCTTGATTTCATCCTCGATGTTGACGAGGCGCTTCTTCGACGCGTCGTCTTTCTCCTTCTTGACCGCCTCGCGCTCGATCTTCAGCTGGATCAGCCTGCGCTCGAGCCGGTCCATCGACTCGGGCTTCGAATCGATTTCCATGCGGATGCGCGCCGCGGCCTCGTCGATGAGGTCGATCGCCTTGTCCGGCAGGAAGCGGTCGGTGATATAGCGCGCCGACAGCTCCGCCGCCGCCACGATGGCCGGATCGGTGATGTCCACGCCGTGATGGATTTCGTAGCGCTCCTGCAACCCGCGCAGGATGGCGATGGTGGATTCCACCGACGGCTCGCCGACCATCACCTTCTGGAAGCGCCGCTCCAGCGCCGCGTCCTTCTCGACATACTTGCGGTATTCGTCGAGCGTGGTGGCGCCGACGCAATGCAGCTCGCCCCGCGCCAGCGCGGGTTTCAGCATGTTGCCCGCGTCCATCGCGCCTTCGGCCTTGCCGGCGCCCACCATCGTGTGCAGCTCGTCGATGAAGACAATGGTGCGGCCCTCATCCGCCGCGATGTCCTTCAGCACGGCCTTCAAACGTTCCTCGAACTCGCCGCGGTACTTGGCCCCGGCCAGCAGCGCCGCCATGTCCAGCGACAGCACGCGCTTGTCCTTCAGCGTCTCGGGCACTTCACCGTTGACGATGCGTTGCGCGAGACCTTCGACAATGGCCGTCTTGCCCACGCCGGGTTCACCGATCAGCACCGGATTGTTCTTGGTGCGCCGCTGCAGGATCTGGATGGTGCGGCGGATCTCGTCATCGCGGCCGATGACGGGGTCGAGCTTGCCTTCACGGGCGCGCTCGGTGAGGTCAATGGTGTACTTGGCCAGCGACTCGCGCTGCCCCTCGGCTTCCTGCGAATTCACGCCACCGCCGCCGCGGACGGCATCGATGGCCGCTTCCAGTGCCTTGCGATTGAGGCCCGCTTCCTTCGCGAGGCGGCCGGTATCGCCCTTGTCGCCTGCGAGCGCCAGCAGGAACAACTCGCTGGCGATGAACTGGTCGCCGCGCTTGGTGGCTTCCTTGTCCGTGAGATTAAGCAGGTTGTTGAGATCGCGGCCCACGGTGATCTCGCCGCCCTGCCCCTCGACCTTGGGCAGGTTTTCGATCGAATTCTTGAGCGCGACCTGCATCTTGGGCACCTGCACGCCGGCACGGGCGAGCAATGACGTGGTGCCACCGTCCTCCTGCGCGAGCAGCGCCGCCAGCAGGTGCTGCGGCTCAATGAAACCGTTGTCGTTGCCCAGGGCCAGGCTTTGCGCATCCGCGAAGGCCTGCTGGAACTTGGTGGTGAGCTTGTCGAACCGCATGGCGAAATATCCCCGCAATGGTCATGGTTATAGTTCTACATGGGAGTCGCGAACCTGGATTTCAACGGCTTTTCGGGCAGAAGAGGCCCGCAAACAGTCGATTTTCGATGTGCTTGGACGGGATCGATCGCGTGCTAGCATCCCCGGGCACCTATCGTCGAACTCCGATGTCCAAACCTCATGATGACAGACCCCGGCACCCCCCCGAAATCGAGCCGTCCACACCGTCGCCTACCCGTCGCGCCTCGCTGCTGGAGGTGATCGGCGCCGTGTTCGGCAGCTTTCTCGGCATTCGCCGCGGCAACGCGATGAAGCGCGACGCCGTGACGATCAAGCCCGGCCAGGTGATCGTGGTCGGCATCCTTCTCGCCGCCGGGCTGGTAGTGTCGCTGCTGCTGCTCGTGCGCTTCATCATGCGTTCCGCCGGCGCCTAGCGCGCAGAACCCGATCCGGCCCTGCTAACCGGTGGCCACGGCGGCCACCACCTCCGCTGCGCGAACCAATTCGGCGTCGCGCGTCAGCACGTCCGGGCACAACCGCAAATAGCGACCGCGCGCGTCGGTGACGACGTCGTGCGTGCGCAGCGCTGCCGACCAGTGTTCGGCCCGGGTATCGACAATGGTGACGAAAGCGCCGCGATCCGCCGTGCCGCCGATCGCCGTGACGCCACGCGCTGCCAGCAACGCAACGAGCCGCTGCTGCTGCAACAGCGAATAGGCACGCAGGCGGTCGATGCCGAGCGCCAGCGTGAATACCTGCCCGGCGCGCGCCTGGTAGAACGGCAGGATCGCCGGCGTGGACTCGAGAAAAGCGTCGCCGCCCGCGCCGTATTCGGGGGGATCGGGCCGCCGGTAGGCGAAAGGCTCCCGTTTCGCGAACCAACCGGTGTCCAGCGTGCGCAGGCTGCCGTCGAGGTGCCGCGGGTGCAGGTAAAGAAAGCACGCGCCGGTGCCACCGCGCAGATACTTGTAGGAACCACCGACCGCAAAGTCGACATCGAGCGCCGCGAAATCGAGCGGGAACACGCCCAAGGCATGATAGGTGTCGACAAGGATGCGGGCACCTGCCGCATGGGTTGTTGCAACGATGCCCTGCAGGTCGGCCAGCCGTTGCCCCGAGCCGAACATCACCTGCGACACGACTACGAGATCCGTGCCGGGTTGAATCGCGCGGAGAATCGCGGGCGTGGCGAACAGGCCGTCGGCCTCCGGCTCGACCAGCGTCAGGATGATGCGGCCGCGACGCGCGTATTCGCGCAGGATCACATCGAGCGAATCGAACTCGCCGCGGGTAGCCACGACGCGGTGCACCCCGTCGTAGCTATTCAGCACCGCGCGCAGGCCCTGGCCAGCATTGGTCTTGGGCACAATGCAATCGATGCGGGCCGTGCCGGTCAGTGCGGCCAGTCGCTGCCGGTAATCGTGCATTTCCGCGGCCCACGCATCCCAGGCGCCGCCCATCGATGTGTACCACGCCGCCAGCGCTTCCTGCACGTCGTCGGCCGTGGCATCGAGCGGCCGGCCCAGCGAATGATTGGCGAGATAGGCGCGCGGACCGCCTGCTGCAAGCACGCGACTGAACAGCGGCGCCACGTGCCGCGCCAGTGCAGCCTCCGTCAATGCCCCTGGACCGAGCGCCGCCACCGCAGCTTCGATCCGCCGGACGGTAGAGGGCGCGGCACTCATGCTGCCGCGCCGGCGCGTTGCGCGGTGGCACGTCGGGCGGCGCGCATCACGCCCCGCCGATCGCCGTGCGCACGTCGATCAGCTCCGGAAAGAACGGATGGTCCAGCGCACGCTTGAGATAGTTCACGCCCGACGATCCGCCAGTGCCCATCTTGTGGCCGATGATGCGCTCGACCGTCTTCATGTGCCGGAAGCGCCACAGCTGAAAGCTTTCGTCGACGTCCACAAGCTTTTCGCACATGTCGTACGCGTCCCACCATTGGCGCGGATCGTCGTAGATCGTCTTGAACACCGGCACGAGGTCCGGATGCCGCACGTACCGATGCGTGAAATCGCGCTGCAGGCAATCTACCGGCACCGGCAAGCCGCGCCGCTGCAGGTGCCGCAGGAACTCGTCGTAGAGCGATGGCGCATGCAACAGCGCGTCGAGCTCGGCGAGCACCGCGGGTTCGTGCCGGAACACGTCCAGCATCGCGGCGTTCTTGCTGCCCAGCAGGAATTCGATGGCGCGATACTGCGGCGACTGGAACCCGGACGAGGTGCCGAGCGCCGGGCGGAACGCATCGTATTCCGACGGTGTCAGCGTCTCGAGCACCGCCCATTGCTCGAAAAGTTGTTTCTGAATCTGCTTGACCCGGGCCAGGATCTTGAAACACGGCTCGAGCGCATCGGCGCGAACGAACACGATGGCGGCCTTCAGTTCGTGGATCATCAGTTTCATCCACAACTCGGAGACCTGGTGCTGGACGATGAACAGCATCTCGTCGTGGCGCGCCCGACCGTCGGCACCGCGCGACAGCGGCTGCTGCGCCTGCAGCAGGCGGTCGAGCCGCAGATAGCCGCCGTAGGACAAGCGGTTCGTCATGTCGGTGACGATGCCGGGTTCGAGGTCGCTGGAGGGCATGGCGGTCATGCAGAAACGCATCGGCGTCGAGTATACGCGGGGCGACTGCGCCGACCCGGGACGATTCCGGCTGGGGCTTCGCCATCGATGGCGGTTTCGCGTCAACCGCAAATAGGTGCAAGCGGGAAGGCTTTGCTACCATGCCGTGCCCATGCGAATCCGCACGCACCTGCTCATCTCCGTCATCGCGGCAACCGTGCTGCTCACCGGCTGCGGCAGCGACGTCGCCCGCAAGCGCAGTATCGTGCTCGCCGAATGCCGGTTGCAGCATCTCGCCACCGCCGCCCAATGCGGGCAACTCGAGGTTCCAGAAGATCGCGCCAAGCCTGACGGTCGGAAGATCAAGCTCTTTGTCGCGCTGCTGCCGGCCAACACGCTGTCACCGCAGGACGATCCGCTGGTGATTCTCGCCGGCGGCCCCGGGCAGGCCGCGTCGTCGCTCGCACCATTTGCCGCGCGCCTTGCGGATATCAGGCGGACCCGCGACATCGTGTTGATCGATCAGCGCGGTACCGGTCGCTCGTCGCCGCTCTTGTGCGATGCATTCAAGCCGCGCGACGACGAAGCCTTCGAAACCGATCCGGTCCCACGCGCAAGGGAATGCGCGGCACAGCTACGCGCGCAAGGCATCGACGCCGCGCAATATACGACGGCGGCATGGATCGCCGACCTGGAGGCGATGCGCGCGGCGCTGGGCTACGAGCGCTGGAACCTGTGGGGCGGCAGCTATGGCACCCGCGTCGCGCAGGAATACGTGCGACAGCATGCGCAACGCGTGCGGACCCTCGCACTGGACGGCGTGGCGCCGCCCGGGCTCATCATCACGCTCGATGTCTGGCGTACCCGCGACGCCGCGCTGTCATCCATTCTCAATGCCTGCGCGGCCGCGAAGTCATGTCGCGATGTCCTGCCCGATCCCCAGCGTTTGCTGTCACGCGTGGCCGCCGACCTCGGACCGGCCGGACGCGAAGTCACCTTCGTCGATCCACGTACCGGCAAGCCGGAGCGCATGCTCGTCACCATCGATGCCGTGCTGTCGGCGCTGCAGCCGCTGACCTATCTGCCGGAAATGGCCACCCTGCTGCCCGAATTGCTGAGCCTCGCCGCCGCCGGCGACTATTCGCCGTTGCTCGCGGCCAACGTGGCACTGACCGGCGGCATGAATGAGGCCACGAACGCCGCGCTGCATTTCTCGGTGACCTGCGCGGAAGACGTGCCGCGCATCAAGGACGGCGACGTGACGCGGGTCATGCAGGACCTGCGCGGCCGCGAACTGGTGCAGCAGCTGATCGCCGTGTGCGACGTCTGGCCGCGCGGCACCGCGCCTGCCGGCATGACCATGCCGCTGGAGAGCTACGTGCCGGCATTGCTGGTGTCCGGCGGCATGGATCCGGTGACGCCCCCCGCCTACGGCGAAACGGTGGCCAGGGGCCTGCCCAACAGCCGGCACGTCGTGGCCCCCGGCTACGGGCATATCGTCACGCCGCACGCCTGCGGTCCGCGGATGCTCGCCGCGTTTGTCGAATCGGCCGATCCGGCCAAGCTGCCGGCGACGTGCGTAGCGTATTTCGCAAAGAGCGTGCCGCCCCCCGTGTGGTCAAACCGCCTGGAGCCGCGGCCATGATCCGCGTCGACGGCTTGCGCAAGTCATTCGGCAAGAAGGGGGACGTGCACGCGGTGCGCGATGTCTCGCTGCTCGCGCGGGATGGCGAAATCACCGGACTGCTCGGCCCCAACGGCGCGGGCAAGACCACGCTGCTGCGCATGCTGGCAACGCTGATCCTGCCGGACGCCGGCACGGCATCCATCGACGGCCTCGATGTCGTGCGTGACCGCTACGCGGTGCGCGAGGGCATCGGCGTGCTGTCGGACGCGCGCGGCCTGTATCCGCGGTTGACCGCGCGCGAGAACATCCGCTACTACGGTGCATTGCATGGCCTTGGCGGCGCCGCGCTCGAAGCGCGCATCGAACAATTGATCGGCACGCTTGGGCTCACCGGCATCGCCGACCGCCGCGCGCAGGGGTTCTCGCAAGGCGAGAAGATGAAAGTGGCGATCGCCCGCGCGCTGGTGCACGACCCCCGCACGATCTTGCTGGACGAACCCACCAATGGCCTCGACATCATGAGCGTGCGCGCGCTGCGCACCCAGTTGCGCGACCTGCGCGCCGAAGGCAAGTGCATACTGTTCTCGTCGCACGTGATGCAGGAAGTGGCAGCACTCTGCGACCGCATCGTCATCCTCGGGCAGGGCCGCGTGGTGGCCACCGGCACCGCGGCGGAGCTGATCGCGCAAAGCGGCGCCGCCACGCTCGAGGATGCGTTCGTGGCACTGCTGGGCACCGGTGAAGGCCTCGCCGCATGAATGTCGCGCGCCCGCTTGCCCGCATCCTCGCGGTGGCCCGCAAGGAAATGCTCGACACATTCCGCGATCGCCGCACGATGCTGGTCACGCTGCTGTCGGCCGCGGTGGCGGGGCCGATCTTCATCGTGCTGATCTTCAACATGATCGCGGGCCAGGCCGATCGCGCGCGCGAATTGAAGCTGCCGGCGCTGGGCCTCGAATACGCGCCGGCGCTGGTGGCGTTTCTCGAACGGCAGCAGGTGGAGCTGAAACCCGCGCCCGCCGATTACGAAGCCCGGTTGAAGGCCGGTGAACTCGATGTCGTGCTGATCGTCGACGAGAAATTCGCCGCCGACGTGGCGGAAGGCAAGGCCGGTACCGTGCGGCTGGTGGCGGATCGCTCGCGCGATCGCGCGCAGGCCTCCATCCGGCAGACGGAAAACCTGCTGCGCGCCTATAACCGGCAATGGGGCTCGCAGCGGCTGCTGCTGCGCGGCGTCGCCCCCACCGTGGGCAATCCGCTCAACATCGAGGACGTCGATCTCGCCACGCCGCAGCAGTCCGGATCCATCATCCTGTTTCTCGTCGCGTACTACGCGCTGTTTGCCTCCGTGATGGGGGGCATGGCCGTGGCGCTGGACAGTACGGCGGGCGAACGCGAACGGCTATCGCTCGAACCCCTGCTGATGACGCCGGCGCGGCCCATGGAACTTGTGTTGGGCAAGTGGCTAGCGGTGGCCGCCTTCAATGCGCTGGTGGTCGGCACTACGCTGGCCGGGTTTTACCTGACGCTGTCCTACGCGCCGCTGCCTGCGGTGGGTGTGCCGTTTCTTTTCGGCCTGCGCGAACTCGGCCGCTTCCTGCTGGTGCTGGTCCCGATGATCCTGCTGCTGCCGTCGGTCCTTCTGTTCGTGGGCAGTCGCGCGCGCACATTCAAGGAGGCGCAGGCCAATATCTCGGTGCTGCTGTTCGTCGTGTCGCTGATTCCCGTCGTCCAACTCTTCCTGCAGCGCAAGGAGCCGCCGTGGCTGCTGCTGGTGCCGGTCTCGGGGCAATATTCGCTGCTCAACCTGGCATTGCGGGGCGAGGCGATCGGACTCGGGCAGCTCGCGCTCTCGTATCTGACGCCGCTGGTGCTGGCCGTGATTGCGCTGACGGCCGTCGCGCGGCTCCTGTCCCGCGAGTCGCTGCTGGCCGGCAAGTAGCCCGCGCCGGACGTGCGAGAATCGCCACATGCCACGCGCTTCCCGCGACAAGGCCGCATCCCTGTCCGCACCGCCCTCCGGCGACATGATGGATACGCGCGAAGTTGCCGCGTACTTGCGACTCAAGGAACGGCGAATCTATGCGCTGGTGCGCGAAAATGCGCTGCCGCATATACGCGCGACCGGAAAGCTTCTGTTTCCGCGCGCGAAGATCGATGCGTGGCTGGCCGCCAAGGCCGGCGTGCCCAATGTCGCCGCGCCCGCCGCATCCCCGCCGATCATCGCCGGCAGTCACGATCCGCTGCTCGAATGGGCGGCCCGCGAGTCGCGCTGCGGGCTGGCGGTGCTGGCCTGCGGCAGCAGCGCAGGGCTCGACCGCCTCGCGCGGGGCGAGGCGCAGATTGCGGCCATGCATTGGCTGGATTCGGCGAGCGGGGAATACAACGTACCGCTGGTGCGCGTGCGCATGCCTGGGACCGACGTCGTGGTGATCGAGTGGGCCCGCCGGCAGCAGGGATTGCTGGTCGCGCCCGGCAATCCCATGAAGATCCGCACGCTGGCCGATCTCGTCCGTCGCCGCGCCCGCGTGATCGGGCGGCAGGCCGAGGCCGGCAGCCATCGATTATTGGCGCACCTGCTGGCGCAGGCGCAGATCACGCGCGGCGACGTGCGCTGGCTGCCGCAGCCGGCCCTGGCCGAGACGGACCTGGCCGCGGCCATCCACGACGGTAGCGCAGACGCCGGTGTGGCCATCGAAGCCGCCGCGCGCGAACGCGGGTTGACATTCATCCCGCTTGCCGTCGAAAGGCTGGATCTCGTCCTGCGCCCGCGCGACTACTTCGAGCCGGCCGCGCAGGCGTTACTGGCCTACGCCCGAACACCTGCGTTCGCCACGCATGCGGCGGCGATGGGCGGCTATGTCGTCGAAGGCACCGGCCAGGTGATCTACAACGGCTGACGCGTGCGGCCCCGCCGGACGTCACCCCTTGGCATTGGGAAAGAAGAGCTGTTCGCCGCCGATCTTGTAGCTGGCAATGGCGGCCTGTCCCGATGGCGACACGACCCAGTCGACAAAGGCCTGCCCGAGATCCTTCTTCACCTGTGGGTGCTTGGCGGGATTGACCAGCATCACGCCATACTGATTGAAGAGCCGCCGGTCGCCTTCGACCAGGACGGCAAGGTCGCCGCGATTCTTGAAGGCCAGCCAGGTGCCCCGATCGGTGAGCACATAGGCATTCATCGCCGACGCGGTGTTGAGCGTCGGCCCCATGCCCGAACCCGTGTCGCGATACCACGCGCCCTTCTTCGCATCGAGATCCACGCCCGCGGCCTTCCAGTAACGCAATTCCGCGGCATGGGTGCCGCTCTTGTCGCCGCGCGAGGCAAACGGCGCCTCCGCCGCCGCGACCTTGCGCAACGCATCCAGGATGTCCTTGCTGCCGGCAACCTTCGCCGGATCGCTCTTCGGCCCCACCAGCACAAAGTCGTTGTACATCACCGGCATCCGCTTGACGCCGAAGCCCTCGGCGACGAATTTTTCCTCGGCGACCGTATCGTGCACGAACACGACATCGGCATCGCCGCGTCGCGCCAGGTCGAGCGCCTGACCGGTGCCGAGCGCCACCACGCGCACCTTGATGCCGGTTTCCTTTTCGAACGCCGGCAACAGCGTCGCGAAGAGACCCGATTGTTCGGTGGACGTGGTGGATGCCACCACGATGAATTTGTCCTGTGCGGCGACGGGGCCGTGCAGGAGCGTCAGCAACATCGATACCGCAATCACGGCGAGGCAATGGCGCTTGTTCACAATCGTTCTCCTTCAAGGAATGCGCGCGCTTCCGCGCTCGCGGGTTGTTGAAAAAAAGATGGCGACGGCGCGCGCTCGGCAAGTCGCCCGTCGTGGAGAAAGACGATGTCTTCGGCGAGGCGCCTGGCTTGCGCAAGATTGTGCGTGGCCATCACGATGGCGGTGCCACGCGCGTGGATGTCGCCGATGATCGCCTCGACGGCGCGCGTGGCCGCCGGATCGAGACTGGCCGTGGGTTCATCGAGAAACAGCACCTCGGGTGCCAGCGCCCACGCGCGCGCCAGCGCCAGGCGCTGCTGCTCGCCTCCCGACAGCACGCGGGCGGGCCGATCGGCCAGCGCGCGCAGGCCCACTTCGGTGAGCGCTTCGTCGATCCGCGCGTCGGCGGCTGCGCCGCGAATGCCGGCAAGGTCGAGCGCATAGCGAATGTTGGCGGCAGCGCTTCGCCGGAGCAGCATCGGTCGCTGGAACACCATCGCCTGGCTGCGGGGACGCAGGTCGCTATCGCCCCAGCGAATCGAACCCGACGTCGGCACCACCAACCCATGGAGTACACGCAGCAGCGTGCTCTTGCCCGCACCGTTGGGTCCCAGAACAATCGTGCGCGCACCGGCGACGATGGTCGCGGTGATTCCGTCGAGCAAGCATGTGGATCCCCGGACGACACCAAGATCGGTGCAGACGATCGGCAGCCCGGTCGAGGCGACGCGGTCATCCAAAACGCGCCCGCGCCCATTCCCGGGTCGCGTGCGCACCGGCATTGAGTGTAAGCACGATCGCCACCAGCACCAGGCCCAACGCCAATGCCAGCGGCAGATCGCCCTTGCTGGTCTCGAGCGCGATGGTGGTGGTCATCACGCGCGTAACGCCGTCGATGTTGCCGCCGACGATCAGGACCGCGCCAACTTCCGCGATCGCCCGGCCAAAACCGGCAAGCAGCACGGTGACGAGGGAGAAGCGCGTATCCCACAGCAGCGTCAGCGCGGCACGCACGGTGCCGGCCCCAAGGGACAGGAGCTGCTCGCGATATTCGCCCCAGGCGTCGCCGACGACCTGGCGCGACAGTGCGGCGATGATCGGGGTGATCAGGATGGTCTGCGCGATCACCATGGCGGTCGGCGTGAACAGCACGCCAAAGACGCCGAGCGGCCCCGCGCGCGACAGCAGCAGATAGACGACGAGGCCGACCACGACCGGCGGCAGGCCCATGAGCGCATTGAGCAACACGGTGAGCGCCTGCCGGCCGGGGAAGCTGCCCACGGCAATCGCGGCGCCGAGCGGCAAGCCGATCAAAGCAGAAAGCGTGGTTGCGATGAGGCTTACCCGCAATGACAGCTCGACGATGCCGAGGAACTTGGGATCGAGGTGCGCGACGAGGGCGGCCGCGAGGGCCAGGCTTTCGGAAAAGGTATTCATGGCAGTCTCAAGGCGCAAAGTGTGCCTTAGGACTGCATTTATATGCAATCTTTACATTTTGATCTGTTTACATCGAGCGCTGCGGCTCCGGCTGGTTGCGCATCCAGTCCGCCGTGTCGAAGAACGCGCGAAGCAGGCTCTGCGCAAGCTCAGCCGGCGCATTCACATCCGCGAGCGCCTGCCGCATGCACGCCAGCCACTGGTCGCGTTCCGCACCGGCAATGGCGAACGGCAGGTGCCGCGCGCGCAAACGCGGATGCCCGAACCGCTCGACGTAGAGCGCCGGGCCGCCCAGCCATCCGGACAGGAACATGTAGAGCTTGTCGCGCGAACCGGCCAGCGTTGCAGGATGCAACGCGCGGATCCCGACGTACGCATCCTCGAGGTCCATCCGGTCGTAGAACGCATCCACCAGCGCACGTACACCCGCATCACCGCCCAATTGTGCAAACGGCGTGGCGCCCGGGCCGATGATGAAGTTCATGGCGCGATGGGAGCCGTGTTCAGCCCAGTTGGCGGATCACGGCCAGCGGCGGCTGGCGCAGCGTGGTGCGCGTGCCGAGCCAGCCGGCGACCGTGACCGCGATCGCGCCACCGACGATGCCGTAGAGCCACAGCATCGGGTTGGCGTTGAAGGGCACCTTGAACACCTGATCGGCCAGGGCCCAACCCACCGCGGTGGCGCCGGTGGCGGCCACCAGCCCGGCCAGCGCGCCGAGCAGCAGGAATTCCGCAATCTGTGCCGAAGCCAGCTGCCGACGCGTTGCGCCGAGCGTGCGCAGGATCGCGGCGTCGAACTGGCGCTCGTCCTGCGTCGCGGCGATGGCTGCCTGCAATACCAGCAAGCCGCCCGCCAGTGTGAACAGGAACACGAATTCCACGGCCCGCGACACATGATCCATGATGCCCTGCACCTGGCGCACGATCTCGCCGATGTCGATCGCGAGAATGTTGGGATGCTTCTGTACCAGCGCCGGCAGCCAGCCGTTGTTGCCATCCGGCGCGCGAAACGCGGCGATGTACGTCGACGGCATGGCGCCGAGCGGTCCTGGCGGAAACAATGCAAAGAAATTGACGCGAAAGCTGTCCCAGTCGACCTTGCGCAGGCTGGTCACCTTGGCGGACACCGCGTTCCCTGCAATGTCGAAGGTGAGCGTATCACCGAGCTTGACACCCAGCGTTTCGGCAATGCCTTCCTCGAGCGACATGCCTGCATCGGCCGGGGACACCCCCGGCGTCCAGAACGCGCCGGAGGTGATGCGATTGCCCTTGGGCAGCGCGTCGCTCCACGAAAGATTGAATTCGCGCTCCGCCAACCGCCGCGCGCGCGTATCGGTGTATTTCGTGGTGTCCATCGTGGTGTCGTTGATGGCCACCAGCCGGCCCCGCACCATTGGATTGAACGCCACGTTGGCGCCCACGCCGCGCAGCAATTGTTCGCGCGCATCGACCACCTGCTCCGGCAGCACGTTGATCAGGAATTGGTTGGGCGCATCCGGCGGCAGGCTCGCGCGCCAGGTATGCAACAGGTCGCCGCGCACCACCGTCAACAGCAACAGCGCCATCAACCCCAATGCCAGCGCGCCGATCTGCAGGCTGGAGGCAAAGGCGCGGCGACGCAGGTTGGCAAGACCGAAGCGCCATGTGGCGCCACGTTGCGGCACGCGCCTCAGCAAGGCCAGCAACGCCCACGCCGCACCGGCGGCGACAATCAGGAGTCCCGCCACGCCACCGACCATGATGAGTCCGGCCCGCACCTCGCGCGCCTGGACGCCGATCAGCAACGCCACCGTCGCCGCACCCGCCGCGTAAGCAAGTACACCTCCGGCGCGTGGCCGCGGCAGGTCGCGCCGAAGCACGCGCAGCGGTGGCACTTTGGCCAGCGCCACCAGCGGCGGCAACGCAAAGCCGAACAGCAGCAGGAAGCCGGTGCCGAACGCAACGGCGCCGGGCATCCACGCCGGCGGCGGCAACGGGGTAGCCACCACGGCGGACATCAGCAACATCAGCAGTTGCTGGCCACCCAGCGCCAGCCCGACGCCGACCCCGCAGGCCAACAGGCCCAACACCAGGAACTGCAGGAAGAACAACGCCAGCGTCTGGCTTGTGCGCGCGCCGAAACAGCGAAGCATCGCCGCCGCGTCCAGATGGCGACGCAGGTAACGCGAAGCCGCCAGCGCCACCGCTACCGCCGCCAGCAGTACCGCCACCAGGGCCGCCAGTCCCAGGAATTTCTCGGCGCGGTCCAGTGTCTGACGCACTTCCGGACGCAAGTCGCGCACCGTCTCAAGACGTTGCCCCGGCTTGATTTCGGCGGCCGACCATGTGCGATACGACTCCAGCGTACCGGCATTGGCGCGGTCGGCCACCAGCAGTCGCCACGTCGCGCGATTGCCTGGCTGCAGCAAATTGGTGGCGGGCACGTCCTCGATGTTGAGCAAGAGCTTGGGACCCAGCGCAAACACGATACCGGCCACTTCCGGCTCTTGCTGCACGATGCCCGACACCGTCAGCAACGACTCGCCCACGCTGATGCGATCGCCGATCTTCACGCCCAGCCGGTCGGCCAGCCTTGCATCCGGCCACGCCTCGCCGCGCGCAGGTATGCCCTTGGCGACCACGCCCGTCAGTCGCGCCTTGTCGACCAGCAGCACTTCGCCGCGCAACGGATAGCCCGCGCCGATGGCCTTGACGTCGGTGAGCACCGCGCCGGCCTCGGCAGGTGCGCCGGGGCCAGGTTGCACCATGCTGTTGAAGCGGATCACGTCCGTGGTGGCAAGTCCGCGGGTCCGCGCGGTCTGCGCGAACGCAGCAGGCAACGCGCGATCGCCTGACAGCATCAGGTCGGCTCCCAGCAGCAGGTTGGCCTGCGACGACAGCGCGCCCTGGACGCGATCGGCGAAGAAGCCGACGGTGCCCACGCTGGCCACGGCGAGGACCAGGGCCGCGCCGAGTACTCGCAGCTCACCCGCGCGCCAGTCTCGTCGCAGCAGTCTCATTGCCAGTCGCAGCGTGCGCATGCTCGTCGGGATCAGTTCAACGCCGGCACAGCCGCGCGCTCGTCGCCGACCAGCCGCCCCGACGCCAGCGACAGCTTGCGCCCGCAACGCGACGCCAGCGCGAGATCGTGCGTGACCAGCACCAGCGTCGTCCCGCGCTCGAGATTGAGCCGGAACATGAGATCGGCCACTTCCACGCCGGTGGCGCCATCGAGATTGCCCGTGGGCTCGTCGGCCATCAGCAGCTTGGGCTCGCCTGCAAAGGCCCGCGCAATCGCCACGCGCTGCTGTTCACCGCCGGAAAGCTGCCGCGGATAGTGCGTGATGCGGCGGGCAAGGCCCACGCGGTCAAGCCACGTGCGCGCGCGCTCGTCGGCATCGTCGGCGCCGGCCAGTTCGAGCGGCAGCATCACGTTTTCGAGCGCGGTCAAGGCGGGCAGCAACTGGAACGACTGGAACACGAAGCCCAACAGGCGCTGGCGCAGCGACGCGCGCGCGTCCTCGCCGAGGACGGACAGCGCCTGGCCATCGATGAACACGTCGCCCGACGTCGGGCTGTCCAGCCCCGCCATCAGGCCGAGCAGCGTGGTCTTGCCGGATCCGGATGCGCCCACGATGGCAATCGACGCCCCGGGCTCGACCGCAAAGGACACGTCGTCGAGTATGGTCAACGGATCTTCGCCGCTGGTCACGATCTTGGTCAGCGCTTCGGCGCGGAGGATGGCGTTGGACATGGACAGATGCAAGGCGGCAAGGTAACCCGATACAGATGCGGCCGCTGCCAACGCATTGCAAGCGCGTGGTGAGGGTGGCTGCAGTCGGGACCGTGCAGCTTTGTGCCATTGTATCGTGGGCGAACGGCGTGCTCTGCCCTGACAAAACCGGCACGCTACAATCAACGTTTTCTGTCTTCAAAGGATTGGTCGATGTCGGGGCAACGCGCATGGTTCGTCGTTCACCTCGCCCTGTTGCTGCTGGTCTGCGCCGTCACGACCCCGGTTCCGGCCCAGGACAACAGTCCGGTCGTGCTCATCGTCGGCGACTCGATCTCGGCAGGCTATGGCCTGCCCGGGGGCACCGTGTGGGTCGAATTGCTCGCAGCGCGGCTCAAGGCCGACGGCTATCGCTATCGCGTGGTCAACGCGTCGATCAGCGGCGACACCACGGCCGGAGGCCGAGCGCGCCTGCCCGCGCTGTTGCAGCAACACAAGCCGGCGGTCGTCGTCATCGAACTCGGCGGCAACGATGCGTTGCGCGGCAGCCGCATGGCCACCATGCGCGACAACCTCGACGCGATGATCGTCACCGCGCAGAAGGCCGGCGCGAAAGTGCTGCTGGTCGGCATGCAGATTCCATCCAACTACGGGCCGACCTATGTGCGCGAATTCAGCGACGCCTTCGCCGGCGTCGCCAAAGCGAGGCGCGTGCCGCTGGTGCCGTTCTTCTTCGCGGGCTTCGGCGAGGACCTGACGCAGTTTCAGCCGGATAGGATTCATCCGACCGTTGCGGCCCAGCCGAAGCTGCTGGCCAACGTCTGGCCCGCATTGCAGCCGCTGCTGCGCAAACCATGAGCGAGCGTCCTCCCGCCTCCGGCCGCAAAGTGGGCATCGCGGCATTGGCGGCGCATCCCGACCGCATCGACGTGCGCAGTCCCGCCGAATTTGTCGAAGATCACATTCCCGGCGCGATCAATGCCCCGGTGCTGGACAACGTAGAGCGCGCGGAAGTGGGCACGCTGCATGCACAGGTCTCCGCGTTTGCCGCCAAGCAGCGCGGCGCCGCGCTGGTAGCGCGCAACATCGCCCGCATCGTAGAAACCCATTGCGCGGGGAAGCCGAAAGACTGGTCGCCGGTCGTCTACTGCTGGCGTGGCGGCAAGCGCAGCGGCGCGCTGGCCCATGTGCTGGCCGAGATCGGCTGGCGCGCGGTACAACTGGAAGGCGGCTACCAGACCTACCGTCGCCATGTCGTCGCCGCGCTGGCCGAGGTGCCCGCGCGCTTTCGCTACATCGTCGTGTGCGGCCTCACCGGCTCAGGCAAGAGTCGCCTGCTGCTCGCGTTGCAGGACGGGGGCGCGCAGGTGCTCGACCTCGAGCAACTTGCGCAGCATCGCGGCTCGCTGCTGGGGGACCTGCCGGACGCGCCGCAACCCGCGCAGAAATGGTTCGACTCGCAGCTTCTGGCGGCGCTCGAGGGTTTCGACCCGGCGCGACCGGTGTTCGTCGAGTCGGAAAGCAAGAAGATCGGCGCCTTGCAGGTGCCCATCGCGCTGCTGGATGCGATGCGTGCCGCGACATGCGTGCGCGTGGATACGCCGCAGGCGCTGCGGGTGGCGCTGCTGAAGGAGGAATACACGCATTTCCTGGCGGACGCGGATGCATTGGGCGACAAGCTGCGCCACCTGGCGCCATTGCACGGCAACAAGATCATCGCGCAATGGGATGCTGCCGCTCGCGCCGGCAATCACGATGCGCTGGTCAACGACCTCCTCACCCGGCACTACGATCCCACCTACGCGCGCTCGATCACGCGCAATTTTCCACGCGTCGAATCCGCCATCAGCGTCGTGCCCACCGCGGTCGACGCGGCAGCGTTCGGCGCGATCGCGCGTCAACTCGTCGACACCCTTGATGTGGTGCAACCGGAGACCGTCGCATGAACGCCTATGGCTTTCGCATCGTCAACGTCTTCGCGGAAAGCACGCTCGCCGGCAATCCGCTGTGCGTGTTCGAGGATGGACGCGGCCTGGACACCCCGACGATGCAGGCACTGGCGCTGCAGTTCAACCTTTCGGAAACGACGTTCATGCTGCCTTCCGAGTCCGCCACGGCACACGTGCGCATCTTCACGCCAACGTTCGAGATGCCCTTTGCCGGACACCCGACGCTTGGCACCGCGCATGTCACGCGCGCCGTCAAGCGCGCGGGCGACGCCGTCACGCTCGAGATGAAGGCCGGCGTCATTCCGGTCACCGCCGCAGGCGACGTGTGGACGCTGGTGGCCAACGCGCCGAAGCATCGCGCCCATGCCGCGACCATCGCCGACATCGCGACGATGTTGAAGCTGGCACCCACCGACATCGCACAGCCGCCGCTGTGGGTGGACACCGGGTCGGAACAGCTCATCATTCCGCTGGCCACCTTCGATGCCGTGCGCCGCGCGCGGCCATCCGCCGAGGCGCTGGCCGCCCATGCGAGCAACGGCCTGCGGGCGATGGCCTATGTATTTGCGCGCGAGGGCAGCACCGTGCTGTCGCGGTTCTTCTTTCCGAAATTCGATGCGGTCGTCGAGGACCCCGGCACCGGCTCCGCCTGCGCCAATCTGGGCGGCTGGATGCTGGCCACGGGCGCGTCCCTGCCGCAGAAGGTGCAAGTGGCGCAGGGTGAAGCCACGGGACGCCCCTGCCATCTCGGGCTCGAGGTGACTGCGGAGCGCCAGATTCGCGTGTCCGGCCGCGTGATCGAGATCGCCAAGGGCACGGTTACGCTCTGAGGCTGGCGACGCAGGCGCGCGTACTCGGCGAAGTTGCCGCAGGCCTCGTATGCCACCGTGCGCGATGGCCGGTCGGGCGTCGATTCGCGGGTGGCCTGGGGTGGGCGCTTCGGGCGGGTGCCGTTTTCGGCAGCCTGGGCCACGGTTTCGCGAACGGGGCGGAAGCCTCGCCTTCCACATCGTGGCTGCACAACGATGCCGCGCACGGATGGGGCGACTATGCCACAGTCCACGCGGCGATGAACGCCTGCCAGTGCGGGGCGGGCGATGCGCCGATGCGCTCGCGCACCAATGCAATTTCGGCGGAATACTCGCCCGCCGACAGTTCACCGCGCATCAACCGGAACCGCTGGTACACGAGGTATGTGTTGAGCACGTCGCACTCGCAATAGTTGCGCACCTCGGTGAGTTCGCCGCGCGCCACGGCCGCTGCCACTTCGCTGCCATCCATCCCCAGCTTGCCCGGAAAGCCGCAGAGCCGCGCCACAGCGTCGAGCCCTGCGCTGGCGCGCGGCTGGTACATCGCCAGCACGTCCATCAAGTCCAGGTGACGCGTGTGATAGCGGCCCAGGTAGCTGTTGAACTTGAAATCGCGATCCTGGTCGCCCCAGTCCCAATACTTCTCCGCAACGATGCCGTGGATCAGCGCGCGATGGTTGAGTACCGGCAGGTCGAAGCCGCCGCCGTTCCACGACACGAGTTGCGGCGTGAACCGGTCGACGCCATCGAAGAACCGCCGGATCAGTTCCGGTTCCGGGTCGTCCAGTTCGCCGATCGACCAGATTTTGAAATCGTGCGGGGTGCGCAGCGCGCAGCCGATGGAAACGACCTTCTGCAGATACAGCGGCGCGAAGTCCGTGCCGGATGCCGCGCGCCGTTTCTGCGCGAACCAGGCGGCAACCTCCACGTCGGCGAGCGCGTCCGGGACATCGTTGATGCGACGGATGCCGGCAATGTCGGGCACCGTCTCGATATCGAAAACAAGGATCGGCGCCATCAGGGAAACACACCCGTAGTGAGATAGCGGTCGCCGCGATCGCACACGACGAACACGATGGTTGCGTCGCGCACCTCCTGCGCGATGCGCAGCGCCACGGCGCATGCACCGCCGGCCGAGATGCCGCAGAAGATGCCCTCCTCGCGCGCCAGGCGCCGCGTGGTCTCCTCGGCGTCGAGTTGCGTGACGGACTCGATGCGATCCACACGCTTGCCGTCGTAGATCTTGGGCAGATAGGCCTCGGGCCACTTGCGAATGCCGGGGATCGACGCGCCCGCCGCGGGCTGCGCACCCACGATCATGATCGCCGGGTTCATTTCCTTCAGGAATTTCGACACGCCCATGATGGTGCCGGTGGTACCCATTGCCGACACGAAATGGGTGATGCGCCCGCCGGTATCGCGCCAGATTTCCGGCCCCGTGGTCCGGTAGTGCGATAGCGGATTGTCGGGATTGGCGAACTGGTCGAGGATCCGACCCTTGCCGTCGGCCTGCATGCGATCCGCCAGGTCGCGCGCGCCTTCCATGCCCAGCGCCTTGGTGACCAGGATCAACTCCGCGCCGAAGGCGGTCATGGTCTGGCGGCGTTCCACCGACAGGTTGTCCGGCATGATCAGCACCATCCGATAGCCCTTGATCGCGGCGGCCATCGCCAATGCGATCCCGGTATTGCCGGATGTGGCTTCGATCAGCGTGTCGCCGGGCTTGATGTCGCCGCGCGCCTCGGCGCCGACGATCATCGCCATCGCCGGACGATCCTTGACCGAACCGGCCGGATTGTTGCCTTCGAGCTTACCCAGGATCAAGTTGGACGTGACGCCGGGCAGTCGCTGCAACCGTGCCATCGGCGTATTGCCGATCGCGTCTTCAAGCGTCGGGTAGGCGACCATCCGGTCTGCAGGCGTTGAATTCATCAGTGGATTGTAGCCGTGGCCTCGACCCGTTCGCCGCACACCCTGCAAACAATGGCCCCCCGGCAGCAGTGCGGATGCACCGCGACGCGGGGGACCGGCTGAAGCGTGGTGCGGGAGAGCTACTTCTACGGGGCGGCGGCTTTCTCCAACGCGGCCCGGATGGTACGGGTTGACCACGCCCCCGGCAAGGCAGGACGACGCGACATCATGCCGCGGCCGCCACTACCTGCCGAAGGTTGCCTTGGAACCAGCACCAAGTCAGCGCTTGGTCATCGGCTCAGCCGGACTCTTGACCTCGCCCTTGGCCGACGGGCCCGCGCCACGCGCCTCGGATTTGGCGGGGGCTGCCGCGGCCACCTTGGATGGCGCAGCCGACACCGCTAGCTCGGGCCGCAACTTTTCGAGGCGCTTGGCGCCAAAACCCTTGATGTTGCGCAGTTCGTCGACCGACTTGAAGGGTCCGTTGGCCTTGCGGTAGTCGAGGATTGCCTGCGCGTTGGACGGCCCGATGCCGTTCAACGCGATCAGCTCTTCCTTGGTGGCGGTGTTGATGTTGACCACGGCGAAGGCGGGCACCGCGCCCGCGAAATGAATTGCAAGCGCCAGCGCGAACGCGCCTACGAGCCTGTGCATGGTGTACTCCTTGAGGTGATGAAGGGAATCGCCGTGTCCGGCGCCGCAACGAAGCGGCGATACCGGACCGGCGAGTCATCACCTTAAGGCGCGTTACGCGGCGCCCGCCATCAGCCGTTCGACATAGCGGGTGACGCCCTCTTCGACGCTCGCCATCGGCGCAACGTAGCCGGTCGAGCGCAGTGCCGTCAGGTCGGCCTGCGTGAAACTCTGGTACTTGCCGACCAGCGCCGGCGGAAATGGCATGTAGGTGATCGTCCCCGCGGCGACGAGCTGCTCGAGCGTGCGCGCCGGCGCTCCCTCCGCGACTGCGCACGCGTTGATGGTTGCGACCGCAATTTCGTTGAAGGTCTGCGCGCGACCGGAACCCAGGTTGAAGATGCCCGAGCGCTGCGGATGGTCGAGGAAATCGAGATTGACCTTGACCACGTCGTCGACGAACACGAAGTCGCGCCGCTGCTCGCCCGCAGCGTACCCGCCAGAGCCGGCGAACAGGCGTACGACGCCCTCGTCGCGATACTGGTGGAAGAAATGATAGGCCACTGACGCCATCCGGCCTTTGTGCGACTCGCCCGGTCCGTACACGTTGAAGTAACGAAAGCCCACGACCGGTGCGGTACGCTCGGGCAGCACACGGCGCACGTACTGGTCGAACTGGAACTTGGAGTAGCCGTAGACGTTGAGCGGCGACTCGTGCTGCCGCGACTCCACAAACGTGCTGCTGCCGCCGTAGACAGAGGCGCTGGATGCATACAGGAAAGGCACGTCGTTGTTCTGGCAATGATCGAGCAATGTCACCGAGTAGCGGTAGTTGTTGCGCATCATGTAGCGGCCATCGGTTTCCATGGTGTCCGAGCACGCGCCCTGGTGCAGAATGGCCGCCAGTTCGTCGTCGAAGTCGCCGGCACCGAGCCGCTCGATGAACTCGTCCTGATCGAGGTAGTCCGCGATGTCCGCGCCGGCGAGGTTGCGAAACTTGTCAGCGTGCGCGAGATTATCCACGGCGAGGATGCGCGTTTCGCTCCGCGCATTGAGCGCGCGTACGAGATTGGAGCCGATGAAACCGGCGGCGCCCGTCACGACGGTATACACGATTGCTTCTCCCGGATCGACATTGAATTCCTAAAGCTCGAGGTCGATGCCACCGACCTCGCTCGTCACATACGGCACGCGTTGCGCCACGGCGCACAGCAATTCGTAGCCCAGAGTGGATGCTGCGCTGGCCACATCGTCCACCGGCAACCCTTCGCCCCAAAGCACGACCGGACTGCCGACCCCGGCTTCCGGCACACCCGACAGATCGACGGTGAGCATGTCCATCGACGGCCGTCCCGCCATTCGCACTTTTCGCCCGCAGACGAGTACCGGCGTGCCATAGGGGGCGTGCCGCGGGTAACCATCGGCATAGCCGCAGGCAATGACGCCGAGGCGATGGGGGCGCGAAGCCGTATAGGCCGCACCGTAGCCCACGCTTTCGTTGGCCTGCAGTTGCTGCACGGCGATGAGCGATGATCGCAGCGTCATCACCGGGTGCAATCCCAGCATGTCCGCAGTGTCGTACGGAAATGGCGTCGCACCGTAAAGCATGATGCCGGGGCGCACGAAGTCGCCGCCCACCTGCGCAAACCGCACCACGCCGGCCGAGTTGGCGAGCGACCGCGGATAGGGCAGACCTTTGCAAGCGGCGTCAAACTCCTTCTGCTGCTCCGCCAGGCCATCATCTTCGTCCGCGCGCGCGAAATGCATCATCAGGCGCAGTGCCGCCACGGATGGCGCCGAGGCCAGTCGCTTGCATACCGCCGCCACCTCGGTCAGCCGGAAGCCGAGGCGGTTCATGCCGGTGTTGACTTTGATGAAGACCTCGAGCGGCCGCGCCAGGATGGCGGTTTCCAGCATCCGTACCTGCTCGCCATCGTGGACGACGGTGGCCAATCGCTTGTGCGCAAACTCAGGCAGCTCACTCTCGGCGAAAAAACCTTCAAGCATCAGAATGCGCCGCGAGTAATGGTTCTCGCGCAGCCGCAGCGCCATGTCGAGTTCCACCAGGGCCAGGCCATCGGTGTCGTCCAGCGCCGGCAGCACGCGCTCGAGTCCGTGGCCGTAGGCATTGGCCTTGACCACCGCCAGCACCTGGGCGCCGGGGGCCAGTTCGCGGACGCGGCGCACATTGTTGCGCAGTGCCGCCAGGTTGATCTGCGCAAAGAGCGGGCGGGCCATGCAGCGTGACGTGGGAATGGGGTTGGAGAAAAGTGGCGCGGATAGTGCTGCGAGCCGGTGGTGTCCATGGCCGCGGACACCCGCCGAACCGGGTCACGAGGCAAACATGGTATAAAGCGCGGGCTACGCGACGTCAACCATTATAACGATACGGCACTGCGCCGCGCCGGGTTCCCGCCCCGGCTCGCGCCCAAGCCCCACCCATTTCGCGCCGTGGCACAGGACGACAATTCGAGGCTATGAAGCGCGGTTTCTACACCATCATGGCGGCGCAGTTTTTTTCGTCGCTCGCCGACAACGCGCTCCTGATCGCCGCCATCAAGCTCCTGTACGAGTTGCAAGAGCCCGACTGGATGACGCCGGCGCTGCAGCAGTGCTTTGTCGTGTCCTACGTGGTCCTGGCCCCGCTGGTAGGCGCTTTCGCGGATTCGATGCCCAAGGGCCGGGTGATGCTCATCACCAACGGCATCAAGATCGTCGGTTGCCTGATGATGCTCACCTCCATCCATCCGCTGCTGGCCTACGCGGTGGTGGGTTTCGGCGCCGCCGCGTACTCGCCCGCCAAGTACGGCATCCTGACCGAGCTCCTGCCGGCGCGACAGCTCGTGGTGGCCAACGGCTGGATCGAGGGCGCGACGGTGGGTTCGATCATCCTGGGCGTGTTGCTGGGCGGCGCGCTGGTCAGTCAGCGGGTGTCGACGACGATGCTGGGTTTCGATTTGCCGTTCATCGACACCGGCATCAACACCCCGCCCGAAGCGGCCATCTGCGTCATTGTTTTCTTCTATGTGGTCGCGGCGGCCTTCAACTGGTACATCCCCAACACGGGCGTCGACCATCGGACGCCCAGCAAGAATCCGTTGTACCTGATCCGGGAGTTCTCGCACTGCGTCGTGCTGCTGTGGCGCGACAAGCTGGGGCAGATTTCGCTCGCCACCACGACATTGTTCTGGGGCGCCGGCGCCACGCTCAAATTCATCGTGCTGGCTTGGGCGGCGAAGCAGCTGGGCTTCGACCTGTCGCAGGCGTCCTACCTGCAGGGCGTGGTGGCCGTGGGCATCGCGCTGGGCGCTTTCATCGCCGCGCGCTACATCACGCTGCGCAATTCGATGAATGTCCTGCCCATCGGCGTGGCGATGGGCCTCATCGTGATCACGATGATCTTCGTGACCAAGCTGCCGATTGCCGTGGGGCTGATGGTGGTCATTGGCGCGTGCGCCGGCTTCTTCGTGGTGCCGATGAATGCGCTGCTGCAGCATCGCGGCCACGTGCTGATGGGCGCGGGGCATTCGATCGCGGTGCAGAATTTCAACGAGAACCTCGGCATCCTCGTGATGGTGGGGCTATACGCCTACATGATCCGCGAAGGCATCAGCGTGAACCGCGCGGTGGTCCTGTTCGGCATCTTCATGTCGAGCGCGATGCTGCTGGTGCTTTGGCGCCACCTGTACAACCAGTCGAAGAGCGACTCGATGCACCTGATTGCCGACCACGACGACGACCCGCGCGGGCATCCACCGCCCTGAACTACCGCGGGTTCAGAGGATGACAGGCCGGTCGGACAGCTCGTTGTGGCCGCTCGCGCCCGGCGCATGCACGACCAGCAGGTCGGCAATCGCGGCGATGCCTGCCTCGACACCCGCGGTGTGGCGTCCTTCGCGAAATGCGGATTCCATGCCGCGACAGATCGACTCCCACGCCGCGGTTCCCACCTTGGCATTGATGCCACGGTCTGCCACGATCTCGACGTCCCTGTCGGCCAGCAGCAGGTAGACCAGCACGCCATCGTTGCGCTCGGTGTCCCAGACGCGCAACAGGCCAAAGACCTCGAGCGCCCGTTCCCGCGGCGTGATGCCTTGCCACACGCGCGCGAGCGGCAGCGCCGCTTCGATGGCCACGCACACCTGCCCGCCATGACGGCGCTCGCTGGCCGTGACCGCGGCCTCGACGCGTTGCAGTTCGCCCGCTGGAAAGACGCGGTTGACGTCGGCGCGATCGGTGAATAAATGGCGCCAGAGGCGCTGGGTCTTCGTGGCCATGCTCACCATCCTCCCGACGCGCCGCCGCCGCCGAAGCCGCCACCGCCACCGGAAAACCCACCGCCGCCACTGCTGCCTCCGCCACCCCACCCGCCGCCACCACCGCCCGGCAGCCATACGCCGCCGCCACGCCGCGCAAGACCTGCGCCCGCGCCGGCAAACAGGATGACCAGGAACCCGACCACGGCGGCGATGCCTGCGATCAGCAGCGAACCGGCCACGACCCAAGCCGCGGCGCCGACGACGCCCGCGCCCACGGTGGAACCGAGCGCCTTGCCGAAGATGCGCGTGAGGATGCCGCCCACCACCGGAACGACCACAAAGAGAACGATGAACAGCATCTCGAAGGGAATTCCGCCGCCGCCGGACGAGCGCTGCTGCTTCGCCACCGGCTTGGCCGCCAGCGGCTCGCCCTTGTTGACGACGTCGATGATCTGGTCGACGCCCGCGTTGATGCCCTGCGCGAACTGGTTCTGGCGCAGGAATGGCGCAATGGTGTCACTGATGATACCGCGGGACGTGGCGTCGGTAAGGAAGCCTTCGAATCCATAGCCGACTTCGATGCGCAGCTTGCGGTCGTCCTTGGCCACGACCAGCATGGCCCCATTGTCCTGGCCCTTGCGCCCAATCTTCCACGCGTCCGCCACGCGAATCGAGTAGGCCTCGATCGGTTCGCCTTTGGTGGTGGGAACGATCAGCACGGCGAGCTGGTTGCCGGTCTGTTGCTCCCATGCTGCCAGCTTGGCATCGAGCGCCGCCACGTCGCTCGCGCCGAGCGTGGATGTGAGGTCGGTGACGCGCTGCTTCAGCGGCGGCACCGGCACCAGGCCATCAGACCCGGCTTCCCATGCCAATGCGGCGGTGGTCATCGTGGCCAATGCAAACACGGCGATGGCGCGTACCCAACCGCGACGCCAACCGGCCTCCGGATTTGCAATGGCCATCGTGTTCATGCCGATGCTCCCGCGCGCGCGACGCCGGACCGCCGCCGTTGCGGCGCGCGCAGCGCGTCGGTCAATAGCCCTTTTTCATCAGTTCCGCCGCCGGATCTGCGGCGGCCTCGGCCTGCTTGCCTTCCGGCATGCCCGATGTCTTGGGCGCCGGCGCCGGTACGACAGGCGCGCTGGGTGCGGCGGGATTCTTGCCGAAGTCCACCTTGGGCGGCGCGCTGATGGCCGCTTCGTTTTCCACCGCAAAGTTGGGCTTGACGTCCGTCTTGAACAGCATCGCCGTCAGGTTGGTGGGGAACGAGCGCACGGTGCTGTTGAACGTCTGCACCGAGTCGATGAAGCGCTTTCGCGCGACGGTGATGCGGTTTTCCGTGCCTTCGAGCTGCGACTGCAGATCGCGGAACAATGCGTCGGACTTGAGGTTGGGATAATTCTCCGCCACGACCAGCAAGCGCGACAGCGCGCCCGTCATCTCGCTTTGCGCCTTCTGGAATCTGGCGAAGGCCGCGGGATCGTTCAGCAATTCAGGCGTGGCCTTGATGGCGCCCACGTTCGCCCGCGCGTTGGTCACGGCGGTGAGCACATCCGCTTCCTGCGCGGCATAGCCCTTGACGGTATTGACGAGGTTGGGCACCAGGTCGGCCCGGCGCTGGTACTGGTTGACGACTTCCGACCACGCGGCCTTCACGGCTTCGTCCTGGCGCTGCAGGTCGTTGTAGCCACAGCCCGCCAGGGTCAAGGTGGCAAGCGCGGCAACGACGACGAAAACTCGCTTCAACATAGGAATCCTCCCAGCGACATGCGGCAGATGCTGCCGCGGTTCAACCACAATATGTGGAGTGTACGCGCCCACTGCAAGCTTTCATGCGACGAATGACTCCCCGGCGGGATCGCCGGGCGCGCCGGTGGCGACGGTTGCCCGCGCCAGCAGCAGATCCTCCCAGGCCTTGCTCTTGTCCGTGGGCGTGCGCAACAGGTAGGCTGGATGGTAGGTGACGATCAGCGGGACACCGCGATAGGCAAGCGCGCGGCCGCGCAGGCTGGCGATGGACGCATCGCCGCCCAGCAGCAGCGATGCGGCGCTCTTGCCCAGCGCAACGATGATTTTCGGTTGCAGCAACGCGATCTGTCGCTCGAGATAGGGGCGACACGCGTCGGCCTCCGCCGTTTCCGGCGTCCGGTTGTTGGGGGGCCGACATTTCAGCACATTGGCGATGTAGACATTGCGGTTGCGGTTCATGCCGAGCGCGCCCAGCATGTTGTCGAGCAGGCGTCCGGCCTGACCCACGAAAGGCTCGCCGCGTGCATCTTCCTCGGCGCCCGGGGCCTCGCCGACGAAGAGCCACTCGGCATGCATGTCGCCCACGCCCGGCACGGAACGATTTCGCGTGCGGCACAGGCCGCAGGCATTGCATGCGTCCACGTCGGCCGCGAATTGGGTCCACGCCAGCGCGCCGATGCGCGCCACCCGCGGTGTCGCCGCCGGGCGTTGCAGGTCCGCAGCGGGCGGCAACGCGGCCGTGGCAGCCTGCGCGTCTACAGGGCGCGGCACCACCTTCGACGCATGCGCCGTGCCGGGGACTGTTGCCGCAGGCGGCAACTGCACCACAGCCGCCGCCATGGTCTGTTCGCGGCGCACCCACCGCGGCGTCAGGCCCATCTCGGCCAGGATCTCGGCGCGCGTGGCGGTCATGCGCCCGCTTCCGATCTGCCGGCAGCGCGCCGCATCACCAGCGCGTCTTCCTTGACCTCGCCCCCGGGGTAATAGCCATTGCGGCGCCCCACCGGCAAAAAGCCGGCGCGCTCGTACAGCGCAATCGCCGGCAGGTTGCTGACCCGCACCTCCAGGAAGATCTGCTCGGCGCCCAGACGCAGTGCATCCGCGACAAACTGGTCGAGCAACGCCGCGCCGATGCCTTCTCGCCGCGCGTCGTGCACCACCGAAAGATTGAGGAGTTGCGCTTCGCCAGGTGCCAACATCAACACGCCATACGCCACGATCCGACCTTCGCGCACGCCCACGCGGGTGCTGTAGCCTGCCGCCAGCGCGTCGCGAAAATTGCCCGCGGTCCAGGGGGCCGCGTGGATGTGCGCCTCGAGCGCCGCCACATAGGCCACGTCGCCCGCGGCCAGCGGCCGCCACAACACCGGACTGCGCGACGGAATGCGCATGGTGGACATGGTCAGAGCGTGGCTCCGGCCGCACGCTCGGCGGTGGTCAGCGCCACGCGGTGGCGCACATACAGCGGTCGGGCCGCCGCGGCATCGACCCCCTCGCCTGCCGCGAATCGCGGCGCCGCCAGCTCGGCAATGGCGCGCGCATCCGGCCGGACACTCGCATCGTGCGCCGCCAACCCGAGCTGCGCGGCCAGCCCCGGGTAGACGGCAAAGCCATCACCGGCGCCGAACCAGTCGGCATGGTCGTCCGGCCGCATGACGGCGTCGGGCTTGGCCACTTCGGGCGGTTTGGCTTCGCGCCAGCGCAAGCCATCGCGGTGATAGGCGGCTGCATAGACTTCGCGCATCCGCGCATCCAGGCAGGTCACCACGGCAGGCGTGGCATAGGCGTGCCAGGCCATTTGCGCCATCGACTCGAGCGTGCACACCGGCAGCAACGGGCGATCGGCGCCGAGCGCCAGGCCCTGGGCCACCCCGCACGCGATGCGCACGCCGGTGAACGCGCCGGGACCCGCACCGAACGCGATGCCATCGAGCGTGGCGAGCGTATAGCCGACTTCCGCCAACAGCGCATGGATCAGCGGCAGCAGCCGCTCGGAATGCCCGTTGCCGACATCCTCGGTGCGTGCGACGAAAACGTCGGCGTCGCCGCAGCCCACGGTAAGCCAGCGCGTTGACGTGTCGAAGGCCAGCAGTTTCATCCTGCGAATTTTACCGGAGCGAAAGCGACTCAACCGTCGCGCCGGTACAATCATTGTTTCCTTGAACCGCGCGCGCACGTCAAGCGGAGCGCCTTCGCATGACTGCCGCCACCACTGTCCCGCTCCACCTGCACATCGAATCCCTGGATCAGGAGGGACGCGGCGTCGCGCATACCGCCGGAAAGGTTATTTTCGTCGAAGGCGCGCTGCCCGGCGAGGAAGTACTCGCCGTCGCCATCCGCGACAAGAGCAGTTTCGCGATTGCACGGGTCGAGCGCGTCCTTGCGGCCAATGCCGGGCGCGTGACACCGCGCTGCCCGCACTTCGGCGTATGCGGCGGGTGCACGCTGCAGCATGCGCATCCGTCGTTGCAGATCGCGGCCAAGCAACGCGCGCTCGAGGACGCGCTCCGGCGCATCGGCAAGGTCGGGCCCGAACGGATGCTGCCGCCCATCGAGGGGCCGGCGTGGGGCTATCGTTATCGCGCCCGCCTGTCGGTGCGCTACGTGGCGAAAAAAGGCGGCGTGCTGGTCGGCTTTCACGAGCGCAAGTCGAGCTTCGTGGCCGACATGACGCAATGCGAGGTGTTGCCGCGCGCCATTTCCAACCTGTTGCCGGTACTGCGCCAGGTGGTTGGCGCGCTATCGTTGCGCGATCGCCTGCCGCAAATCGAAGTGATCGTGGCCGAGCGGGACGGCGCGCTCGTCCATGCGCTGCTGCTGCGGATCCTGGCGCCGCTGACGCCCGAGGACGAGGTGCATCTGCAATCCTTCGCAGATGCGCACGCGGTCGAGCTGTGGACCCAGACCGGCGGTCCGGCGACGGTGCTGCCGTATTACCCGGGTGAGTCCACGCTGGCCTACACGCTGCCGGAGTTCGGCATCGAGATGCCGTTTGGCCCGGGCGATTTCACGCAGGTCAACGCCGCGATCAACCGCGTGCTGGTGCGGCGCGCACTGATGCTGCTGGATCCGCAGCCCGGCGAGCGCGTCGCGGATTTCTTCTGCGGCCTGGGCAATTTCACGCTGCCGATCGCACGACGCGGCGCGTTTGCCGTCGGCGTCGAGGGCAGCGCGGCACTGGTGCGGCGTGCCGGCGAGAATGCGGCACGCAACGGACTCGCGGACAACACGCAATTCATGACCGCCAATCTCTTTGCGGCCACGCCGGACACCGTGGCGGCGCTGGGGCATCTTGACCGGGTACTGATCGATCCACCGCGCGACGGCGCCATCGAACTCGTCAAGTCACTGCCGGCGCGCGCCGATGGCGGCGCGTTGAAGCGCATCGTGTATGTGTCATGCGCGCCCGGCACCCTCGCCCGCGATGCCGCCGTGCTGGTCAACGAACGTGGCTATCGCCTGGCCGCCGCCGGCGTGGTCAACATGTTTCCGCATACGGCCCACGTGGAATCGATTGCCGTCTTCGAGTAGCGGCATTGCCGATGCTTCGGCGCCCCATTCGGGCGGGGTTAGGGCGTCGCGCGTCCCGGCGCAGGCGCCGGGACGGACCACAAAAAAAGGGGGCGCCCAAAGGCGCCCCTTTAATGCTGTTGGTGCTAATTCAGTCACGCTGCCCAGAAAAGAACATCAAGATATTAAGCAGGCTGACAAAAATATTGTACACGTTGAGAAAGAGCGAAAGCGTGGCCATGATGTAATTCGTCTCGCCGCCGCGCACGATGTTGCTGACGTCATACAGGATATAGGCCGAGAAGATCAGCACGGCGATACCCGACAGCGCCACCGACAACGCCGGCACCTGGAAGAAGAGGTTGGCCAGCGACGCCACGATCAGCAGGATCAGTCCGATGAACAGGAACTTGCCCATGAAGGAGAAATCCTTCTTGGTGACCGTCGCGATCGTTGCCAGCGCGAAGAAGATCGCTGCCGTCATGCCGCCGGCGAGCCCCACCAACTGACCGCCATTGCGCAGGCCGCCCGCCACCGTGAGGATGGGCGTCAGCATCAGGCCGGCCACGAAAGTAAAGCCCAGCAGCGCAACCACGCCCCATGCACTGTTGCGCAGCCGCGTGACGACGAAGAGCGAACCCAGCATGGCACCGAACATCAGGAGCGGCGTCATTACCGGTGCCGCCTTGAACAGCCCGATGAAATTGAACTGCATGCCGACGAACGCGCCGGCGATCGTCGGCAGCATCGACAGCGCGAGCAGCCAGTAGGTGTTGCGCAGGACGGTGTTGGCGTCGACCGCCGGCGCGGTCGTGCCGCTGCCGATGCCAATGCCAATGCCACGGTCGGGGAAGCCCGTGGCAGGGGCTGGTCGCCCACCCGACATCACCGGCTCGAATTTGCGTTCCATAGCGCCTCCAGAAGGGGCCCGGATCGGGCCTTCAATGACTAAGACTAGCAGAATGGCCAATGGTTTCAAAACGCCCCGCCGTCCAGGCAGGGTTTTGTCCAACTGCTAAGATGCCGCCGCAAGGCGCGGATTCAAGTCCCCCCGCGCTGCAACACCAGGGAGGCGTGGCCGAGCGGTTTAAGGCACGGGTCTTGAAAACCCGCGAAGGGGCAACCCTTCCGTGAGTTCGAATCTCACCGCCTCCGCCAGAATGACTTCGAGACTGTTCCCGCGAAATCCAACTGCTCCGCATTCTTCACTCTAGCAATTCTCCGGATCCGTCCGACGGGGTCCAAATTATGCCGCTTGCATCCACACGAAAGTCGTGAGGGTCGCTTTTGCGGCCGACGAGCGCAAGCTTGAACGGCGCGCCGATCTCCTCGAGGACGATTTGCGGCGCGAGGTTGGCGTTGCCGGGTTAGTAGTAAAGCCGCGGGAGCGTGTCCCGCATACGGCTACTTCAGCACCTTTTCTACCTTGCCTGTGTTGGCGTCGATCATGACGTGCAGGCCGCCGTCCTTGGCGCCTTCCTTGTAGTAGTTGATCCTCCACGTCGCGTGATAGTCACCCGGCGCCGAGGCGGTGCCGAGCATCACGCCATAGCCTTGCGCGAGGAGGTCGGCGCCTTGCTCCTTGCCGATGGCGTACAGCGCCTTGCCATCGATGAAGAAATCCGGATTGAGCTTGGGCAAGCGCCCCGCCTTGCCGGGGCTCGCGTAGCAGGTGAAGAAGCCGTTGCCCGCGTCGATCGACACCCAGCTATCGGCCCCCTCCGAGTAGAAGACGAGGTGCCACCCGGCAGCAGTGCCGTCGGACTTGAGGAGCCCGAGCGTAGTGGTCCCCATCGACACGAGTTTCGCGTCCGACTTCCATGCCGTCGCGCGCTGCGCTGCCATCTTGTACATGTCCGCGAGTGACAGGGGCTTGGCGACCTGCGTCGTCTTGCAGGCTTCCTGGGCGAAGGCTGGAGCGGCTGCCAGCAGGGAGGCGGCAAGCGCGCAAATCGTGTTCCGCAGGATCATCACCATTCTCCTCGGTCAGACGTCGGCGGAGGACAATAGCATGTCGCCGGCGACATCGTCCGCCACTGCGATTTCCTTGTAGGACGAAGCTCACATCGAACTCGGTTTCGTTGCCGAGAACCACGACTGGGATTGGGCGGCGGCCGGTACGTCGTACCGGCGCGCGCTGGAACCGCCGCCGGGGGGCGCCAAGGCGCTGCGCGCGGCCGCCGTGCTGGCACGGTTCCTTGGTCAGGAGTGGACAAAAGCTTCGAATGGCTCGAAACCGCCTTTGTGCAGCGCGACCCTGGCGTGGTGTACACGGCGTTGGACGGAATCCTGCGATGATTGCGCAACGATCCGCGCTGGCAGCCCTTCGTGCACAGGCTGGGCCTGGCGTAACAGCGCGGGCGGACGATTTGCGCAGGATCAACCGGGCACGAACTAGGCTTTCTGCTGCCGCGCCAATGCGATCCGCACCAGATCCTCGCGCACGACTTTGCCGTTGGCATTGCGCGGCAGCGCCTTGACGTCGATGATGAATTTGGGCGCGCGACCCAGCAGCAGCGCGCCGCATCCACGCATGACTGCGCCCATGTCGACTTCCCGATGCGCAACCACGGCAGCCCATACCTTCACCATGCCGTCGGCATCGGGCACGCCAAACGCCGCGGCGTCGATGATGCCCGGTTGCGCGCGCAGCACCTCCTCGATCACGTGGGGGCTGATCTTGTCGCCGCCGTTGTTGATTACCTCAGCGGTACGGCCCGAGATATCAAGTCGTCCATCCGCCGATACCGAACCGGTGTCGCCCGGATAGAACCAGCCATCGCGAAAGGCTTCCGCAGTCGCCACGGGGTCATCGAAATAGCGATCGGCGCAAAGATCGCTGCGCACGCGCAGGATGCCTTCCGTACCGTCAGGCAACGGCTGGTCATCGGCATCGACCGCTTCCATTTCGATATTGTCGTACAGGCGACCCACGGCGCCCGGATGATCGACCAGGTCCTCCATCAGCGCGCCGGCCACGCTGCCCGTTTCCGTTGCACCATAGGTGGACAGAATATTGGGGCACAGGCGCGCACGGGCGGCTTGCCATACGGCATGCGGCAGGTGGCTGCCGCCGACCTCGACGATGGCCAGCGAAGGAAATGGACCGGCATCGACCGGGCGCGCCGCCACGATGCGCTGCACCAGCGCGGGCGACACGACGAGGTAATTGACTGCATGCCGGGGAATGCAATCGAGAATCTCGCTGAGGGATCCCGTGAAGACCACGAGCCCTCCCTGCCCCAGCACGCGCAGGGTATCGCGAAAACCATACGCGGCGCGCGGACCCACCGCAAAGATCTGGCGCGGCTCGCCCGGCAACGGCGCAACGCGCTCCTTGGCCGCAATGCGCCGCGTCATCAGCGCGTGACTGATGCCGATGTGTTTGGGCATGCCGGTGGTACCGGACGAATCGAAATACGCGCAGATGGTGGCCTCGTCCTGATGCGAAGGCACGGGCGCAGCCGCGGACGCGGGCGGCGGCGCGCGAAACCATTCCAGACCCACGGGAATCATGCGCACCCCGGCGATGGCGGCCATGTTGTCCGGCGCGAAGCATGCGGCGCACGCGGACGGCGGATGTCCAGGCGTGGCGCTGGCCACGCCGATGCGCGCCGCCGCCAGCGCCAAAACCAGGAACATGTAGGGTGGCGAGAACGCCACCATCACGGTCTGCCCAGGGCGCAGTCCGAGGTCGAGCATGCGTTGCGCGATCGCGTCGACCGTCCGTTCGAGTTCGCCATAGCTGACACCCACTCCGCCCAGCTTGATGAGCGCGATCTTGTCGGGATGAAGTTGGGCGCGCTGGCGCAGCGGATCGGCAATATTCATGGCGTTGGCATTCTGGGTGAACCGGAAGATGGCATGGCGGCGCGGGACGTCGTGGCAGTTGCATACTTGCCGCACGCTATTGTCCATGGTCCCCGCTTCCCGGACAATGCGCCCCGGCGACATTCATTTTATTGGTGACAATTCGATGCGATTGAAGATGCACAAGGCAATGATGGTCCTGGCACTTTCGGCCCTGCCGTGGGTTGGGGCCGGGGCGCAGCAAGCCTATCCGACGCGGGCTATCCATCTGGTCGTGGGCGCGCCGGTGGCATCGGGCATGGATTTGAGCGCGCGCATCCTGGCCGAGCGTCTGCGCGAGGACCTCGGGCAGCCGGTCATCGTGGAGAACCGGCCGGGGGCGGATGGCATCATCGCGGCCCGCACGGTCGCCACGGCCCCACCCGACGGCTACACGTTGCTGCCATCCACCAACTCGCAGATGTCGATCAACCCGATCCTCAATCGCAGCCTGCCCTACGATCCGTTGCGCGATTTCGATCCGATCGCGATGTTCACCCGCGTGCCGCTGGTGCTGGTGGTGAATGAATCGCTGCCCGTCAACACCGTCGCGGAGTTGATTGCGTATGCCAAGGCCAATCCGACGCAGCTCAACTACGGCTCGGGTTCCAGCGTCTTCATGTTCAGCACGGAGATCTTCAAGAATCTCGCCGGGATCGAGATGCGCCACATTCCCTATAACGGCATTCCGCCGGTGGTGAATGGATTGCTGGCGGGCGACGTGCAGGTCGGTATTGTCAACCTCGCTCCAACATTGGCCCACATCAAGGCGGGCAAGTTGAAAGCGCTGGCAGTGATGAACGATGTCCGCGAACCGCTGCTGCCCGACGTGCCCACGCTCGCCGAAGCGGGCGTGCGCGGCTACGACGTACTGGTATGGATAGGAATGTTCGCGCCGGCCGGCACCCCGCCGGAAATCCTCACCCGCCTGCACGATGCCATCGTCAGCGCCATTGCGGTGCCCGAGGTGCGGGAGAAACTGCTGGCGGCCGGGATGATCCCCACACCCAGCACGGCCGGCGCGCTGAATGCCACCGTGCGCCGCGAACTCGAGGCGTTTCGCGCGGTGGCCAAGTCGAACGGCATATCCCCCCGTTGATCCTTCACGGTCCGTACATGTTCACCGGCGTCGTGTTGACGAGGCAGGTCCAGCACGCGCCGCTGGCCGCCGCATTCGACAGGATCGAATAGGTGTTGAGATGCGGCGCGGTGCCATCCGCCGACGCGTAGCTCGCGGTTCCGTTGGCGTTACGCACCAGCGTATAGGCACGCAACGAGGCATGCGGGAAAGTGCTGAAGTTGAGCCAGTTGAGGTCGTTGCTCAACGCATCGATGATGCCGCCTGTGTTGAGGATATTGGGCGACTCGAAGTACATCCCCTGAAACGCTTTGCCGGCGGTGGTCCAGCCCTGGTTCAGCAACACGTCGTTCAGGTCGAGCGCGCCGTTCGCCTTCAGCACGATGCCGCCGGGGAACACGAAGTCGTTGGACGCGCCTCCGGCCAGCGTAAGCGTGCCGGTGGACTGCACGATCAAACTGCCGCCGCCATAACCCGGATCGGGCACCCCGACCGGACGCATCACGCCGGGCGGCACCACCGCATTGTTAAGCGGCACGTTGGCGTTCGCCGGCCACGCCGACGGCATCGACACCGTCGCGTTGCCGTTGGTCATCACGTTGATGGCCTGCGGGGCGGGTCCGTAGGCATTGAGCGTCACCGCGATGGCGGCGCCGCTGCTCGGGAACAACTGCAGACTGTTCAGCAGAAAGTAGCCCCCGTTGGCCGGATTGTTGGCGCTGCCGAACGTCCGCAGCCAGATCGCATTGCCTTTGTATGCACCGCCGCCATTGATCCGCGCGCCAAGCACCTCGAGGCTACCGCCGCCGTCAATCGTGCCGGCGTTGACGACGGCGTCCCCGATGTTGAAATTCGCGCCCAGCGCATCGACGACCAGTCCCGCCGGACCGACGATGCTGCCGCCGCTGTAGACGTTGATGCCTTTGCGGTTGCCAACGAAAAGCACCGGCGGCGGCGCGCCGTTGCCACCCTGCGCGCGCAAAATGCCTGCAATGGCGCTGCCGGCTTGATTGGCGTTGACGACCTTCACGGTCTGGCCGGGCGCGCCGGACATCACGGTAATGACACCACCCGGCGCGATGTTGAGGCCAAGGAAATCGATCTCGGCAAACGATCCGGCCGTGCCGGGCACGTTCCCCAACTGGATGGTGGCCACCGGCAACAGGTTCTGGATCAAGGTGCCGGAAAGCGTACCGCCCTGCACAGACAGCGGGCCATAGGGATTGGCGACGATCGTGCCGGTGCCCGGGGCAGGCGCACCCACCACCTGTGTCAACCCCGCGATCGATGCGGCGTTGCCTGCATCGCCCGAATACGTGGCCGCCATCACGCGCGTGCCCTCCGGCAGCAACGTCGCATTGCAGGTAGCACTGCGCGCATTGCCGGTTCCACTCAACGCCACCGCCCCACAACCGACGATGTCGGCGCCGCCATCCTTGAAGCTGACCGTACCCGTGGGCGCGGCGCCGATGACCGTGGCAATAAACTTGACGCTCATGCCCAGCGTCGATGGATTGGCGCTGCTGGTCATCGTGGTGGTGGTCGGCGGTCCACCGGAACAGCTGGGAAACCGGAACGAGCCAACGCGCGTCTGCCAATTGCCGGCGGCGCCGTTGGCCGGGCTGCTGTAGTACTGGTTGGTGTACCAGAACGTGCAGTCATCGACCGGATCGACGCTCATCGCGGTGTAGTCGCCCCAGCGATCGCACGGCGCGCCGCCGCATTTGTTGGTTTGCGAGCCCGCGCCGGCGATCAGTGTCTGCTCGGTTTGCGGCAGCGCGTTCAGCGGATCGATGACCTGCCGGCCCGCATAGGCAATGCCTGGAAAATTGGGCGGTGACGCGCCGGATGTGCTGTATCCCAATGCCATGTTGCCCTGGCCATCGACGGCGAGGCTGCCCATCCAGCGAAACAACGCGTTATCCGGTGAGAAAATTTGCTGCTGCACCGGTGCCGCGGCCACCACCTTCCCGGTGACATCGATTTGCGCCCACTGCGGCGCAAGGATGCCGTTCAGCGATTGCACCGTATGCACGACCCACAGCGATTCCTGCGTACCCACCTTGCGGTACTGCGCCTTTTGCATCAGCCGGTCGCCGGTGGTGTCCAGCGTGTTGGACGTATTGGGCTGCGGTGCGTTGGGCAGAACGTAGTCGTAATTTTCCTGCGCCACGAAGGCCGGCGCTCCCAGTGTGCCGCCACCGCCGCAATTGGGGCCGGGCGTGAACTTGCGCACCTCGAAATTGAAATCGGTGGTCGACTCGGACACGAAATAGTTGGGGGTACCCGGCGGAATGGCCGAGGCCGCCTTGCCGCTGGCGTTGCTGGGAAGCATCGTGAACGGTCCGATCACGTTGTTGATCAAACCCAGCGACCACGTCAGCGGCAGTCCCGCGTACATGTCGGCACGGCTGAACGACGCGTAGGCAGTACCGAGAAAATTTTCTCCGGGAAAGGCAAACTCGTTGGCCGCCATGTACAGGCAGTCGTTCCAGATGCCGAATTTCGCATAGTCGTTGAGCGCGCCGACAGGCGGCGTGCCCGGCGCGCCCGGATCCATGCGCAGCGGATAGAAATACCACCCACCCGCCACCGGATCGGCTGACTTCGAGACCGCGATGCATTGATAGAACGGCCCGACCGGTTCGCCTGCGACCACGGCGAATGCGAACTGCGTCAGGATCCAGCGATCCGCCAATGCATCGTAGACGACGATGGGATCGCCCTGCGAATTGCCGTTGCACGGCGTGCTGCCGATGCCGCTCCACAGCTGGTTGTCCGTGAACGTGGCGATGGCCGTGCCGGTCTTGCTGTAGATGCCGAACGCCTCATTGACGGCGAGGATGTAGTGATTGGGGCCGACATCGCCGTTGGTGTCTGGCGGCCAGCCGGCGCCGCATTGCCCGCCGGCGCAGGTGTCGGTAAAGCTGATGCCTGGAAAGTTCTGCTGCGCGGCCGGCATCGGCGCCGACGGCCCGACATGCGTGGCGGAAGGCGCGCCTGGTCGGAATTCGGGCAGCGCGCGCGTCTGTTGCGGCGGGCGCCGCAGTGGGAAATACTTGGGCGACGCTGGCGTGGACAGCGCCTTGGGCAGGTAGCGCAGGTCGCCATTGAACTGCAGCGGCGACACGCGTGCACCGTCCACCGTGAAGTGATCAACATCGGCATCCGCCGCACCTCCCGTGGCGGAGACATTCACCGTCATGGACAGAAGCACCACCAGCGCTGACAGCATGCGCCCCATCGTCATGATTACCTCCGGTTGCCCCAGCAGGATCGCGCGCAATGCGCACGATACATGCTCGCGGCTGCATGCCGGAGTGTCAAGAGGTCACGCGATGTGCTGCTCTCTCAGGGACCGAACACGTCCACCGGCCGCGTATCGACGAGGCAGGTCCAGCATTGGCCGCTGGCGGCCGCATTCGACAGGATCGAAAAGGTGTTGACGTGCGGCGCCGTGGCATCGGCAGGTACGTAACTTGCGCTGCCATCGCCGTTGCGCACCAACGTGTAGGCGCGTACGGATGCAAACGGCATGGTGCTGAAGTTGATCCAGTTGAGATCGTTGCTCAACGCATCGATGCTGCCTCCGCTATTCAGGATATTCGAGGACTCGAAGTACATCCCCTGGAACGCCTTGCCTGCGGTGGTCCACCCCTGGTTCAGTCGAACGTCGTTGAGGTCGAGCGTCCCTGCAGCCTTAAGCACAATACCGCCGGGAAAAGCAAAGTCGTTGGTGCTGCCGCCCGCCAGGGTGAGCGAACCACTGGACTGCACGATGAGGCTGCCGCCCCCGTACGAAGGGTCGGGCAGCCCGGCCGCGCGCGCCAGGGCGGGGGGCACCACCGCATTGTTGGGCGGCGCAATGGTCCCGCCTGGCCATGCCGACGGCATCGATAGCGGTCACATTGCCGTAGGCCTGCACATTGATGGCTTGCGGTGCGGACCCATACGCATTGAGCGTGATGGCGATCGCGTTGCCGCTGCCCGGGTGGAGTTGCAGCCCGTTCAACAGGAAGTAGGCGCCATTGGCCGGATTGTTGGCGCTGCCGAACGTTCGCAGGGTAATCGCGTTGCCCTTGAACGCACCACTGCCGTTGATATTCGCGCCCAGCAATTCGAGGCTGCTGCCGCCATCGATGGTGCCACCGTTGAAGATGTTCTGGCCGACATTGAACGTTGCGCCCAGCGAATCCAGCACCAATCCCGACGGTCCGCTGATGGAGCCTCCGGCATAGACATTGATGCCGTTGCCGTTTTTCACGACGATCGTCGGTGGCGGCGCGCCATTGCCGCCCACTGCTCGCAACGCGCCCGCGATGGCCGTGCCACTCTGATTGGCGTCAACCACCCGCACGGTCTGCCCGGGCGCGCCGGACACGAATGTGAACACGCCACCGGCACCGACATTGAGTCCGACGAAGTCGATTTCGATGTACGAACCGGGAGATCCCGGATTACTGCCCAACTGAATCGTGGCGGTCGGTTGCAGATTGAAAATAATCGCCCCGGAAAGCGTGCCGCCGGTCACATTGACCGCACCGTACGGATTGGTGACAACGGTCGCCGAGCCGGACGCGGCGTTGACCGTCTGCGTCAAACCGCCCGTCGACGACGTGTTGCCCGCATCGCCGGCGTAGGTCGCGACTATCGTGCGCGTGCCCTGTGGCAATGCATTGGCGATACAGGCGGCGGTGCGCGTGTTCCCCGATCCGGTCAATGCGATCGCCGCGCAACCAGGAAGATTGGTACCGTTGTCCGTGAACTTGACCGCGCCCGCAGGCGCCGCGCCCGCCACGGTCGCCGTGAACGTGACGCTCATGCCGACGATGGACGGATTCGCATCGCTGGTCAGTTTGGTCGTCGAGGTGGCGACCACCACTACGGGATTGACCGTCTGCGTGATTGGCGCGCTGGTCGACGTGAGGTTGCCGCCGTCGCCACCATAGACACCGGTGATGCTGTACGTGCCCGCGGCAAGGCTGCTGGTGCTGCACGCGGCCGTACGAATGTTGCCAGTACCGGTCAGCACCACCGCGCCGCAACCACCGATCGTGACGGCTTCGCTCTTGAAGTTGACGCTGCCGGTCGGCGCGTTGCCGGTGACCGTGGCGGTGAACGTGACGACCGAACCGGCGATGATCGGATTGGCGCTGCTGCCCAACGCGGTCGTGGTGTTGCCCGGAGGCGCCGCATTGACCGTTTGCGTGAGCGTCGTGCTGAAGGATGTGAGGTTGCCGGCATTGCCGCCGTACGTGGCCACGATGCTGCGCGCCCCCTGCACGAGCGCTGAGGTCACACAGGTGGCGGTGCGGGCGTTGCCTGATCCGCTGAGCGTCGCCGCGCCGCAGCCGGTGATCGTTGCGCCGCCATTGGTAAAGGCCACACTCCCGGTCGGCGCCACGCCGGTAACGGTCGCGGTAAACGTGACGCTGGCACCGACGGTCGACGGGTTGAGTGAACTGGCCAGCGTGGTCGTGGTACTTGCGGGCGGTGCGTTGACCGTCTGCGAGAACGGGTTACTGGTCGAGCTGCTGTTGCCCGCATCGCCGTTATAGACCGCGGTGATGCTGTGCACGCCGACCGCCAACGTCGTCAGCGCACAGGTGACGTTGCGCACATTGCCGGCGGCGGACGCGAGGGCAAGGGACGTGCAGGTCGGGATGGAGGCGCCGGCATCCTTGAACGTGACCGTGCCGGTGACATTGCTTCCGGTCACCGTGGCGGTGAACGTGACGTTGGCGTTCTGGACCGACGGCGTGCCCGAACTCGTGACCACGGTGGTCGTCGCCGTCAGGCCGGACTTGGTGACTTTCACCGTCAATGAAGCGGGCGTCGGACCCGACGCCGGCGTGAACGCCAGCACATCGAAGGTGATGTTGTAGGTGGGGTCGGTGTACGACGATCCCGCGAGGAGCGCACCGTCGGTGAACGACGCGGTGCCCGGCGTCATGTCGAGGAATTCGGTGTCGTCCGAACCCGGATTGCTGCAGCCGCCGCAAACAAAGTCGAAAGGTGACGACAGGCGAAATTGCGCGCCCTGGTTCGGATAGGCGGACAGACCCGAATCGAAGCCGATGGGCTGCCGGAATTCGAGCCAGTACGTACGCTTGCTGCTGCCCGTGGGCACCTTGATCGCGTATTGCGGCTGTCCACCCAGTTCAAGCGGCGTCAATGTGTAAGTGGCGGAGCCTGTCGTATGCGTGGCCACCGTGCCACCACCGATATAACCAAGGTCGAGCTTCTGCGATGCCGAGAAGTGCATCGTGCGCTGATTGCCCATGATCACGAACGGGTCGCCGTATTCGGCAGACGAGCAACCGGTTGCGGCGACGACATTGGCGCCGCAATCGAGACTGCCTGCATGCAGCAGCCCGAAGTTGTGGCCCAACTCGTGACCGATGGTGGACAGCGTCATGCTGTGGTTGGTGTAGGCGCGCTTGAAGCCGATGTAGCCGAGCCCCAGCCAACCGCAGGACGAAATGTTGTTGACGACGTACAGGATGCCGCCGGAATAGTTGTTCCAGTTGACGCCGGGATAGCCCGCCGCCGCCGCGGTGTTCTCACCTTCGGTCTCGATCGAAGTGAGGATCGCGTCGAGTCCGGCCGAAGTGCCGCAGCCCGAAGGCACGACGGCCGCCGCCTGCAACCATCCGGTGGGTGGTGTCGGCAGCGCAGGAATGCCCGCCACCGTCCCAGCCAGCAACTGCTGACCATACGACACGTCCTTGTAGTACTCGGCCACACTCTGCGTGGGCGACGCGCCGAATACGATGCTCTTCACCGCGGCAATGGTGGCGGGATCGGCCGGATATACCGCCGGCCCCACGCTCGTCGGATACTTGAGCGGCAGGACCATGTAGTTCGACGTGAGGTAGGCGAGATCCTTCCGGTGGTCGCCAAGCTCGGTCTTCGGCGTCTCGTCCGGTGGCGCCAGAATGAGGATGCGTTCCACCTGCAGGTAGCCACTCGGATTCACTGCGCCGTACACGGTCGCGCGCATGCCGTTCTGCAGCACGCCCAGCTGGTAACCGAGGTCGACCAGCGTACGTCGGCCGCTGTCGGGGACGAGCGAGAATCCGAACTGGCTGGTGCCGTCGGGAAAATCCATGTGGAATTGACGCAGGATGCCCGTGCGCTCGCCGGGCGTGGTGGCTGGCGCGGTCTTCAAGCCACTGCCCGCCTTTTCTGCGGCGCTCAACGCGCGCACGGAATCGGCAAACATCACCTGGCTGGCAGCGCGGCCGGCCACGGCCACTGCGGTGCCCAGGGCAGGGATGCCCACCTGGGTCCGTAAAAGATAGCGCTGCCCATCACCGGCTTCCAGCACCTTGAACACGCGGGTTTCCTGGGTGATGCGATTGTCGACGACGATCTGGTCGATCCTGCCCTGCACCTGCATGGCCTTGGCACCCGCGGGGGCCTCGATCGCAACCTTGTCGGTGGCCACGTTGTGCGCCGCGGCGGGCAGTAACGCCAGCGCCGAGGTGGCGACTACCGCGAGGCGCAGCCAACGCAGCAATGTGACGTGACCAGAGTTGATGAAGGTCGGGCGCATGATAAGAATACTTTCGCAGGGTACCGCCGATGACATTTTGGGAGGCGTGGTGGGCTGGATTCAGCTCATTAAGCAAGCCTCGGGCCACGGCGCCGTCCATTCCGCGGACACCCTGCATTATGCCAAAAGCATAGTACGTTGTCATAGTAAATGGTTGGCTTCGGCGGGATGCCCGGCACCGTCTGTCAGGTTGCCGAAGGATGAAATTCGCGGCACAAAGGTGCCGCGGCGCGAAAGAAATGGCCGTTCCCGGCCATGACAAAGGGCGGTCGCTTGCCCGACAATGAGGGGCCTCGCTGCCCGGGAACCCGAAGGTTGCGTGGTAAGGTCCGCCGTAGCCCCTACGACCCAACGGAACCTACCGCCACCCAACCACTCGAAGCCGTCATGAACCGCCGACATTTCCTCCTGCAAGCTGGCGCTGCCCTGGGCGGTGCCGCCGCCCTCTCCGTCATTGCCCCCGCATCTGCGCAGGAAGGCGCCGACAAGGTGGTCAAGACCGAGGCCGAGTGGCGCCAGTTGCTCACGAAGGACCAGTTTTACGTCCTGCGCGAGGAAGGCACCGAGCGCGCCTTCACCAGCCCGCTCAACAACGAGAAGCGCCGTGGCACCTACGTATGCGCGGGCTGCGAGCTGCCGCTGTTCAAGTCGGAGACCAAATTCGAGAGCGGCACGGGCTGGCCCAGTTTCTACGCGGGCATTCCCGGCAACGTGGGCACCAAGGTCGACTACAAGCTGATCGTGCCGCGCACGGAATACCACTGCCGCCGTTGCGGCGGGCATCAGGGCCACGTGTTTCCGGACGGTCCGCCGCCCACCGGCCAGCGCTATTGCAACAATGGGGTGGCGATCAAGTTTGTCGCAGCGTAGTCTGCAGCAGCGCCGGCGGGGCTTCAGCCCTCGCCTGCAGGATCACATCGACGTCATTCCCCACGAAAGGTACGCCATGAAAATGTGCGAATCGCGCGCTCACGTTGGCGCTGTTGGCGCTTGCGCCGTCGCTGCAGGCCGTGCCGCCCGACCCGAGCGCCAATCCGCACTCCTTCATTACCGTGTGGTCGCCGACGGCTCCCGGCTATGCGGCGTCGTTCTTCACCGAGGCCACACGCACCGGCGGGTCCACCGCGCCGCTACAGGATTTCACGGTGGCGGCCCAGCTGGTCGCGAAAAACGGACCCGGAATCGATCAGTGGGCGTTCGGCGTGGCCGCGGAAGCCTGGGCGCAGCCGGGTTCACGGTCGGTGCTGGTGGGCCTCGAAGCGGCGGTGATCAACGAGGAGCCGGGCAACCTTTACCCCAAGATCGCCAACAATGCGGTGATGAAGAATCGCGCGGATGGTGCCGCCAATCCCGGCCAGCCGATGAATGCCAACAGCATCGCCTATTGGGTCACGGCGCAACCGGGCACCGGCTTCGAGCGTGGCTTGGTGTTCGACGGCGTTTCGCTGAAATCCGGCACGGGCCGGCCGGCCGCGATCGACCTGTCCGACATTCCCGACGAAGAGATCGCCGGCATCGACCTGATCCGCATTCGCAAGGACGTCACGCTTCGCTACGACCCGGTCGCGCGCGAGCTGGTGCTGCATACCGGTCCGTAGGGTAGGCTTGAGCCTCGCCTCCGGCGCAACATGCCTTCCAGCCGGACCACCTTTCACGCCAGCGGCGCCACCTTCACGATCTCGTCGGCGGTGGTCATGCCGGCGGCCACCTTCATCGCGCCGGATACGCGCAGCGGCTTCATGCCTTCCTTGTACGCCAGTTCACGGATCACGCGATCGTCAGCGTCGCGGATGACCAGGCGGCGCAACGCCGGTGTCATCAGCATGATCTCGTAGAGCCCGATCCGACCGAGATAGCCGGACATCCGGCATTCGACGCAACCCACCGGCTGCATCACGCTCGTGGGTTTTTCGCCGCGCCACGGCGAAGTGATCGCGCGCCAGGTTTCGTCATCCGGCGGATCGCCGGGCGCCTTGCAGTGCGGGCACAGCGTGCGTACGAGGCGTTGCGCCATCACGCCCAGCAGCGTGGATGACAGGAGATAAGGCGGCACGCCGAGGTCGAGCATGCGGGTGACGGCCGTGGGCGCGTCGTTGGTATGCAGCGACGACAGCACGAGGTGGCCGGTGAGCGCGGCCTGCACCGCCATGTCGGCGGTGTCGCGGTCGCGCACTTCGCCGACCATGATGATGTCGGGATCCTGGCGCAGCAGCGTGCGCACGCCGCTGGCGAAATCGACGCCGATGTTGGGCGTGACCTGCATCTGGTTGAAGAGCGGCTCGATCATCTCGATCGGGTCCTCGATCGTGCAGACATTGACCTCGGGCTGCGCCAGCAGCTTCAGCGACGAGTACAGCGTGGTGGTCTTGCCCGAGCCGGTGGGACCGGTGACCAGGATCATGCCGTGCGGCTCCTTGATCATTTTTTCCCAGCGCAGGCGGTCTTCCGGCATGAAGCCGAGATCGGCCCAGTCACGCACCAGCACTTCGGGCGTGAAAATACGCATCACCAGCTTTTCGCCAAAGGCGGTGGGCATGGTCGAGATGCGCAACTCGACCTCGCCGCCGTCAGGCTGCAAAGTCTTGATGCGACCGTCCTGCGGTCTGCGCTTTTCGACGATCTCCATGCGTGCCAGCAGCTTGATCCGCGACGTCATCGCGATCAGCACCGGCTGCGGGATGGCGTAGACCTGATGCAGCACGCCGTCGATGCGAAAGCGCACGAGACCCACGTCGCGCCGCGGCTCGATGTGGATGTCGGAGGCGCGCTGCTCGAACGCGTATTGCCACAGCCAGTCGACGATGTGGACAACGTGCTGGTCGTTGGCGTCGAGGTTGCCGGCCTTGCCGAGCTCGACCAGCTGCTCGAAATTGCGCAGCGTGAGTTCGCCCTTCGACTTTTCGCCGGCGCGCTTCATCGACCGCGCGAGGTTGTAGAACTCGCCCAGGTAGCGCTTGATGTCCACCGGGCTGGCGAACACGAACTTGACGTCGAGCTTCAGCATCGACTCGAGTTCGTCGGCCCAGGCGCGCACGAAAGGCTCGGAGGTGGCCACCGTCAGCGTCATCCGGTCCACCGCCACGGGCAGGATGCGGAAGCGCTCGGCATACGCATTGGAAACGACCGCCGTGACGGCGCCCAGGTCGACGCTTAACGGGTCGATGTGGATATAGGGAATCTTGAGCTTGCCCGCCAGCCACTCGACGATCCAGTCGAGCGTCATCAGCTTGAACGGTGCCTTGGCGGACTTCCACCGCATCGCCGCGACGGTTTCCAGCGGGTGGTCGTATTGCTTGGTGCGCACCCGCAGCATGTTCTCGGTTTCGGCGCTCGTCAACGAGGCCGTCGGCCACCATCAGCTTGAGGATATCCTCGAGGCGCAGCCGCCGGTCGGGCTGCTTCGGCATCAGCGCGGAAGGCGTGCCGGGGACGCCAACGCCAATGGGCGGAATCTTGTTGCCGGAAAGCGGTGTCGCCATCCGCCTACTCTACACCGGCGCCGGCACTTCCGGGACCTGGAAGACCTCGCGCAGGTACTTCACGTACGACGGGTCATAGTCCATCGTCTTGCTGGGCTCGTCACTGATCTTGGCCACCGGCTGCCCATTGCAGCGGGTCATCTTGATCACGATCTGCAACGCTTCATAGCCAAGGTCGTTGGTGAGATTGGTGCCGATGCCGAAGGATGTCTGCGCCCGCCCCTTGAAGTGCTCGTAGAGCCGGATGGCCAGCGGCATGTTGAGACCGTCCGAAAACACCAGCGTCTTGGTGTGGGGATCGATGCGCATGCGCTGGTAGTACGCGATCATCTTCTCGCCCCACTCGAACGGATCGCCGGAATCATGGCGCACGCCGTCGAAGAGCTTGCAGAAGAAGAGGTCGAAGTCGCGCAGGAAGGCATCCATGCCGCAGACGTCGGTCAGCGCAATGCCCAGGTCGCCGCGATATTCGCGCGCCCACATGTTGAAGGCAAAGGTCTGCGAATCGCGCAGCCGCGGCCCCACGGCCTGGCATGCCTGCAGGTATTCGTGCGCCATCGTGCCGAGCGGCGTGAGGCCATGGTCCTGCGCGAACTTGACGTTGCTGGTGCCGACGAAATGCGCGCCCAGGCCGTTCTTCAGTGCGCCCACCACCTCGTCCTGCCAGGCGCGCGAAAAGCGGCGCCGCGTGCCGTAGTCGGCAATGCGAAAATCCGGGCTCGGCACCGCGTTGGCCGACGCGATCTTCGCGGCAAGGCGGCGGCGCCCTTCCGCGAAATCCGGCTGCGGCACCGTGTGCCGGTAATACACCTCGGACACGATCGCGAGCACCGGCACCTCGAACAGGATCGTGTGCAGCCACGGCCCCTTGATCGTGATGTCGATCTCGCGGTCCGCGCCGGGGATGCGGGTGACCTTGATGAAGCGATCATCGAGATGAAAGAGCCCCAGCAGGTCCACAAAATCGCTTTTGAAGAACCGCCATTGGCGCAGGTAGGCGAGCTCCTCGCGCGTGAAGCGCAGGTCGCACAGCGCCCGGATTTCGTGCTCGATCTCCTCCACGTAGGGTGTCAGGTCCACCCCGGGATTGCGGCACTTGAAACGGTACTCGACCTGTGCCTCGGCGAAATGATGCTGCACGACCTGCATCATCGTGAACTTGTAGAGGTCGGTGTCGAGCAGCGATGGAATGATCATCAGCGGAGCGCGGGGCGCGAACGAGTTGAGCGGCGATGGTACCCGGCGCAACGCGCGCCGTCCAAAGGCGAATGCAAACGCCTAGTCCTGACTCGTGCTTCCGTCGGGGACGATGCGGATGGAACGGGCGAGCACCACGGCCAGCAGCGTGAAGGCCACGGCGCAAAAGCCCACCCAGTGATAGCGCGTCAGCGTGCCGTCCGCGGCACGGCCGATGATGAGCCCGGCCGCCAGCGACGCCACACCCGAACCCAGTTGCTGTACGGAGCCGGAAAAGCTCATGAAACTGCCGCGCAGCCGCGGTACGACGCTGCCGCTCATCAGCGCCATCGCCGGGCCGAAGCGCCCCGGCACGAAGACGAAGAACAGCACATACACGCCCACCATGGCCGCAAAGGGCATCGGTGCCAGGTTCGTCATGATCAGGATCGGCAGCAGCGAAATGAACGCGAGTATCGAGAAGATGCGCTTCTTGCCATACCGGTCGGCCAACTGCCCGATGACCTGCGCGGTGAAGAGCGTGGTGAGACCGCCGGCGAAGTAGAGCCACGGCAATTCGCTTTCCAGGACGCCGGCGTTGGTGACTGTGTACGCCGCGATGAACGGCACCACCAGGAACACGCTGATCATCAGCACCAGCATGAATGCAAAGGCGCGCAGGTGATTGGGGACGCCCAGCAGCGCGCGCAGCTGGGCCACCGGGTTGCGCGGCTGCGCGTCACGCAGGTTGGCGTCGAGCGGCGGCAGGATGCGCCACGCGAAGATCGCCAACAGCACCGCGAAGGCCGCCAGCGCGAGGAACGGCGCGCGCCACGAAAAAGTCGCGGCCAGCCATAGCCCCAGCGGCACGCCCATGACAGCCGCCAGCGAAAACGCGGCGGCGACGATGGCCGTACCGCGCGCGCGTCGCGCATAAGGCAACACGTCGGCCACGATCGTCAGCACCAGCGCGCCGATCACGCCGCCGAACACGCCGGCGACGATGCGGGCCGCCAGCAACAGCGGATACGACGTCGCGAGCCCGCACAGCGCCGTGGCGACGACGAGGCCGCCGAACATCCACAGCAGCGAGCGCTTGCGCGACACGCGATCAACCCAGAACACCGCGACGAAGCCGCTCCCCGCCGCTGCGAACGTGTACGCCGACACCAGAAAACCGAAGTGCTGCGGGTCGAGATCGAAGATCCGCATCAGGTGCGGCCCCAACGGCATGATGATCATGAAGTCGAGGATATTGACGAACTGCATCGTCGCCAGCGTCAGGAGCAGCAGGAGTTCGCGCGGCGGCGCCGGCGAGTCGGGCACGCTCGACAATCGCGCTTCGTACATGGGAGAGGACAAGGGGGTCGCGGCGGTAAATGACTAACGGTCATTTAGAATATCACGAACCGTCGCAGGCGCGTCCTGAGGCCCCTCGACAACGGGGTGGTCAATCCGGTGGATTATGATGCCCGCACACGAACGCCCGGGCTGCCCGCTCATGCTTATCAGCTGTGTCGCATACCAGAATGGCCGCAAGCTGGCCGATCTCCCAAAAGAAGACATCAGCGAATACGTCAGTCGCCCGGATTGCTTCGTATGGGTGGCCCTTTTTGATCCCCCGCAGGACGAGCTCGACGACATGGCGGAGGAATTCGGCCTGCATGAGCTGGCGGTCGACGACGCGCGCCATGGGCACCAGCGGCCCAAGATCGAGGAATACGGCGACTCCCTGTTCGCCGTGCTGCACACCCTGGAACAGGCCAAGTCGCCCGAGGGCGAGGAAACCCTCATCGCCGGCGAGGTCGATATCTTTGTCGGTCCCAACTACATCCTGTCCGTGCGCCACCGCACGCAGGTGGGCTTTGCCGCAGTCCGCGCGCGCACGGAGCGCGAACCCGATCTGCTGCGGCACGGTTCGGGCTATGTGTTCTATGCGCTGATGGACAACGTCGTCGACCGCTACTTTCCGGTGATCGACGCGCTGGAGACCGAACTCGAGACGATCGAGGAACGGATCTTCGCCCATAACGCCGCGCGGTCGAACATCGAGGCCCTGTACGCGTTGAAGCAGAAGTTGATGATCCTGAAGCACGCGGTGGACCCGCTGATGGAGGCTACCGGCCGCCTCTACGGCGGCCGGGTGCCGCAGATCTGCACGGGCATGGCGGAATATTTCCGCGACGTGTACGACCACCTGCATCGCATCCATGCGTCGATCGAAGGCATTCGCGAGATGCTGACCACGGCCATCCAGGTCAATCTCGGCATGATCTCGCTTGCCGAAAGCGAAGTGACGAAGAAGCTCGCGGCATGGGCCGCGATCATCGCGGTGCCGACGATGGTGGCCGGCATCTACGGCATGAACTTCAGGCACATGCCGGAACTGGATTGGGCGCTGGGCTATCCGGTGGCGCTGGGCGCGATGTTGCTGGCGGACATTTATCTCTACCACCACTTCCGCAAGTTGAAGTGGCTTTGAGCGCGGGGAAGCGCGCGTCAGTGCGCGTGGCCGGGGTCGTGCTCTGGTCCGGAACCGGCCGCCGCCGGCACCAACGGAATGACCCGCCCGGTGGACGATCCGGCCGCGGCCATCGGCCAGGTCGGCTGCAGCGTCGCATGCCCGATCTTGTATTCGTCCGCCAGCACGCGCCGCGCGCGCGCCAACGTGGCGGGCCATTCGGCCGCGTTGGCAATCTCGATATGCGCGGACAACGCCACGCCCTCGGCTGACATGGTCCAGACGTGCAAGTCGTGCACGTTCAGCACGCCGGGCAACGCTGCCAGCGTATTGCCGATGGCTTCGTAGTCGAGATGGATCGGCACCCCGTCGAGCAGCACACCCGTCGACTGTTTCAGCAGCCGCAACGTTGAACGCAGGATCAGCACGCTGACCACGATGGACAGGATCGGATCGATCGGCATCCAGCCGGTGGCCAGAATCACGCCGCCGGCAATGACGGCGGCCAACGAGCCCAGAAGGTCGCTCATCACGTGCAGCAGTGCCGCGCGCGTGTTGATCGACCCGGTGGCGCGCGACAGCACCCAGGCCGCGAGGAGATTGGCGGCGAGTCCCGCCATCGCCACTGCCACCACCGTGCCGCCGGCGACCGGCACCGGCGCAAGAATGCGCTTGACGGCCTCGATCGTGATCATCGCGACGATGGCAAGCATGGCCATCGCGTTGACGAAGGCGGCAAGCACTTCGGCGCGACCGTAGCCGTAGGTGGCACGGGTGGAGGGCGGGCGGCGCCCGACGGCCGCAGCAAACAATGCCAGCGCCAGCGCGCCGGCATCGGCGATCATGTGCCCGGCATCGGACAGAAGCGCCAGCGAACCGGACAACCATCCGCCCACGGCTTCGATCAGTGCGAAGCCCGCCGTGATCGCCAGCGCAATCTGCAGGGCGCGGCGCGGCCCGGCACCGGCATCCGGCGCAAGACGATGACCGTGCTCATGACCGGCGTGGTCGTGCGAGTCGCGGTCGTGGGTGTCGGCCATGGTGGACAAGTCTATATGACCGGCATCGCGGTCGGCCCTTAGGCAAAGTCTCACAATTCAAAAGCGTCCGGCAGGCGGAGCGGACCGGCGCCTTTAGGATGGCCCCCAACCTTGTCGGCGCAGAACGCGGCGATGCGCGTCATGTCGGTGTTCACGTCACCGGAAAGATCGATGTACGCGCCCACGCCCACCTCGCGGCCGCCTTAGTCGATGCAGGCAAGTGCCGCCCGCCCCCGCGCGGCGCGCGCCAGCCGATCGAAGCCCCGGCCTGCCGGCACTGCCGCGTCACGCTAAACTATGCGCCATGACGCCATCGCCACTGCTCGCCCGCATCGATGCGGCACTGCCGCAAACGCAATGCAAGCGCTGCGGCTATGACGCCTGCCGCCCGTATGCCGAGGCTCTCGCGACCGGCGCCACGGAACTCAATCGCTGTCCGCCGGGCGGCGATGCGCTGATCGTCGTTCTCTCGATGCTCACCGGCCGGCCTGCGCTGCCGCTCGACCCAACGTGCGGCACCACCGGCCCGCTGACTGAAGCGGTGATCGACGAGGCCGCCTGCATCGGCTGCACCCTGTGCATCGACGCCTGTCCCGTCGATGCAATCGTCGGCGCCGCCAAGCGCATGCACACGGTGCTGCCCTCGCTGTGCACCGGCTGTGAGCTCTGTGTGGCGCCCTGCCCGGTCGATTGCATCACGATGGCCCCCACGGGTCGCGCGTGGGATCGCGCCGCCGCCGACGCTGCCCGCACGCGCCACGAAACGCGCGCCGCACGCCTCGCGCGCCGCGAGCGCGTGAACCAGCGCACGGCCATGGTGGCCACGGAAGGCATCACGCCTGCGCACCGGCAGACACTGGTGGCAGCGGCCGTCGCGCGCGCCCGGGCCCGTCGGACGGCGCCTTGAATCCCGCCAAGCGCCGCGCCATCTTCGAACGGCTGCGCGCCGCCAATCCGGAGCCCAGGACCGAACTCGCGTACGCATCGCCGTTCGAACTGCTCATTGCCGTGGTGCTGTCTGCGCAATCCACCGACGTCGGTGTCAACAAGGCTACTGCGCGTCTCTTTCCCGTGGCCAACACGCCTGCCAAGCTGGCCAAACTCGGGGTGGATGGCGTCACGCCTTACATCGCGTCGCTGGGACTCTTCCGCAACAAGGCAAAGAACATCGTGGCACTGGCGGAGATCCTGCTGGCCCAATACGGCGGCGAGGTGCCAACGACGCGCGAAGCGCTCGAGGCGCTGCCTGGCGTGGGCCGCAAAACGGCCAACGTGGTGCTCAATACCGCCTTCGGACAGCCGACCATCGCCGTGGACACGCACATCTTTCGCGTGTCCAACTGCACGGGCCTCGCACCCGGCAAGGATGTGGTCGAGGTGGAGCGCAAGCTCGAAAAATTCGTGCCGGACGAATTCAAGCGCAACGCGCACCACTGGTTGATCCTGCACGGCCGCTATACCTGCGTCGCGCGCTCGCCAAAATGCCCGCAATGCCTGATTCGCGACCTCTGCGAATACAGGCACAAGACGCCGGGCGATACGCCCGTTGCGCCGTTCACCAGCTGACGCGCCGATGTTCAATCCCTCCCGCGACGAAGCCCGCCGTTTCCTGATCGATGCCTGGGCCAAGTACGGCGCCGGCGCGCCACTGTCCGACCTCGAGAAGATCGCGGCCGGCCTGATCGCGAAGCATCCGGAGTATCACGCGACGCTGGCCGCACCGGAGCGCCACGTCGATCGCGACTACGCGCCGGAAGCGGGCGACGTCAATCCGTTCCTGCACCTGTCGTTGCATCTGGCCGTCGCCGAACAGCTCGCCATCGACCAGCCGCCCGGCATCCGCGCGCACTTCGAACGCATTCGCGACGCGCGCGGTGATGAACACGACGCATTGCACGCGGTGATCGAATGCCTGGGTGAAGTGATCTGGCAGGCGCAGCGCACGCGCGCACCGCCGGACGCGCAGATCTATCTTGCGTGCCTCGAACGCCATCGCTGACCGCGGTTGGAATCGCGGCAGCGATCGCGACACGCGAATATACCTGCCTGTGTTTACTGCATCCCCAGCACCCACTGGATCACCACTTTCAGCAAAAAGCCGAAGATCCCGAAGGCAAGCACGAAGAACAGGATGAACGTGCCGAGGCGGCCGGCATTCGATTCGCGGGCGAGCCGCCAGATGATGAACAGCATCAGTGCGATGAAGCCGCCTATGCCCCACGTGAGACCGAGATTGGCGATCTGCTCTTCGGTCAGTCCGAAGACGGTGCCTTGCATCAGGGCGCCTTACTCATAACGCAACGGCACGCCGTCGGTGACCACGAGATCCTTGTAGGCGTGCCACGTCGCATGCCCGATCAGCGGCACAGTCACGATGAAGGCCAGCATCCCGGTGGCAAACGACACCACGATGGCGATCAGGATCAGGACGGCCCAGAGCGCCATCGTCAACGGATTCTCGCCCACGGCGCGCGCGCTGGTCAGCAGTGCCTGCCGCAAGCCCACCATGCGCCCCAGCAGCAGCGGCGGCGATACCGCGGCCAATGCAAACACCACCGCCGCACCAAGCCCACCGACAATGGCCCATAGCGTGAACAGCAGGTCGCCCTGGTCCACTGCGGCATAGCGCAGGAATGCCGCGGGGGTGCGGATCGGCGTGGGTACGAACAGCCAGAACAGCAGCGCCGATACCAGCACCCAGAGGCTGCCCAGCACCAGCAACAAGAGTCCCATGCGCACCAGCGGCCGCGAATCGCGTCGCCACGCGTTGGCCACGGCGGCCAGGCCGGGTCGCTCGCCACGCGCCTGCAGCCGGCTCAATTCGTAGAGCCCGGTGCACAGGATCGGTCCCACGATGACGAAGCCGGAAATGGCGCCCGGCGCCAGCCACCAGTAGTACTGCGCGAACCACACGACGATCCAGCCGCCGACGGTGACGGCCAATCCCTGCACCAGGCTGGCCAGCGGCGCCGTGCGCAGATCGGCGACCGCCAGCGCGAGCCAGTGCCAGACGCGCCGCGGCGGCACTTGTCGCACCGGCAGCGGTTCGCGTTGTCGCGGCGAAGCTGCGGTGGAAATCGTCACCGCGGCATTATCGCGTACGCGTTGCCTGCACGCACACCGCGCGCACCAACGTTGCGTTGCATCAATGGTTTCGCGCGTGAATCGGCGCTCGATTGCCCCTCCGTGAAATCGCTTGGTCGGCGGCAAAGAATTGCACCGGAGAACGTGAGAAAATGCCGCATTGGCCCGGTGTTTCGCATTGCGTGCGCGTTCGCCGGAGCCGCCTAACCCGAGAATTGCCATGAAACGCGACGACCTCAAGAATTTGCGGGCAGCCGCCATGCCGCCGCAGGCGATCTCCGAGGAAGTGCTCCTCGAGAAATACGCGAAGGGTGACGAGCACAACATCGAGGACGTGCGGCGGCGCGTTGCCCGCGCGCTGGCCGCGGTGGAGGCGCCGCAGGATCGCGAGCACTGGGAGCAGGCCTTTCTCGATGCGCAGCAGAACGGCTTCATCCTCGGCGGGCGCATCAATTCCGCCGCGGGCACGGACCTCAAGGCCACGCTGATCAACTGCTTCGTGCAGCCGGTGGGCGACAGCATTTCGGGCGACGAGAACGGCATCGGCATCTATGTCGCGTTGAACGAGGCGGCCGAGACGATGCGCCGCGGCGGCGGCGTCGGCTACGATTTCTCGCCGATCCGGCCGCAGGGCGCGCACGTCAAGGGCACCAACAGCCGCGCCAGCGGACCGCTGTCGTACATGCGCGTGTTCGACCAGAGCTGCGCCACGGTCGAGTCCGCCGGGTCGCGGCGCGGCGCCCAGATGGGCATCCTGCGCTGCGATCATCCGGACATCGAGGCATTCATCCACGCCAAGGACGACGGGCGGCTCACCAACTTCAATCTCTCCGTCGCGGTCACCGACGCCTTCGTTGCGGCCGTGCGCGACAACGCGCCCTGGCAACTCGTGCACAAGGCGCCACCGGCGCCGGACCTGCTCGCCGCGGGCGCGCACCAGCGCGACGACGACATGTGGGTCTACCGCACGGTGCGCGCCGGCGCGCTGTGGGACCAGATCATGCTGTCCACGTACGATCACGCCGAGCCCGGCGTCGTGTTCATCGACGCGATGAACCGCGACAACAACCTCTCGTATTGCGAAACGATCGCGGCCTGCAATCCGTGTGGCGAACAGCCGCTTCCCGCCTACGGCTGCTGTGACCTGGGCAGCGTCAACCTCACGCGCTTCGTGCGCGATCCGTTCACGCCCGGGGCGCAATTCGACTTCGCCGGCTTTGCCGCCACCGTGGCGGTGGGCGTGCGCATGCTCGACAACGTCCTCGACGTGACCGCGTGGCCGCTGCCGCAGCAGAAACAGGAAGCGATGGACAAGCGGCGCATCGGCCTCGGGCTTCACCGGGCTCGGCGACGCGCTGATCGAACTCGGCCTGCGCTACGACAGCGACGAAGGCCGCGCCATGGCCGCGCGCATCGCCGAGGAGATGCGCGACGCCGCCTACATGGCCTCGGTGGCAGACGGCCAAGGACAAGGGATCCGTTCCCGCGGCTGGACACCGACCAGTATCTCGCCGCGCCGCGCTTCGCGTCGCGCCTGCCCGAGTCGATCCAGTCGGCCATTCGCACCCACGGCATCCGCAACAGCCACGCGCTGTCGATCGCGCCGACCGGAACCATTTCGCTCGCCTTTGCCGACAACGCGTCCAACGGCATCGAGCCGGCGTTCAGCTGGTTCTACCGGCGCAGGAAGCGCATGTCCGACGACACGATGAAGGAATACCTGGTCGAGGATCACGCCTATCGCCTGTACAAGCACCTGCATGGCATTCCGGATGCCGTGGAGCTGCTGTCGTTCGATGCGAACGAGAAGCACGCGCCCGGAACGGTGTGGAAGGATGCCGACGGCACGCCCCGCGCGATGCTGCCTCCGGAATTCGTCAACGCGCTGCAGATGAGCGCGCAGGATCACATGCTGATGAACGCGGCGGTGCAGCCGTTCATCGACACCGCGATCAGCAAGACGGTCAACGTGCCGGCCGACTATCCGTTCGAAGCCTTCAAGGATCTCTACTTCGAGGCGTGGCAGGCCGACCTGAAGGGCATCGCCACCTATCGGCCCAACAGCCTGCTGGGCGCCGTGCTCGAAGTGGCGCCTCCGGCTGCCCCTGTGACCGCGCCGGAAGATTTCGATACCGCCGACCCGGACCGGCGCATCCGCCTCGATCGGGCGCACCAACCGCCGCTGTCCAGCCTGCGCTGGCCCGGTCGTCCCGAACTTGCCAACGGCAATCCCTGCTGGACGTATGTCGTACGGCATCCGCTGGGCGATTTTGCCGTCTTCATCGGCCACGTCGACGACGGCAGCTCGTATCCCTTCGAAGTGTGGATCAACGGCGCCGAGCAGCCGCGCGGGCTTGGTGCCATCGCCAAGACGTTGTCGATGGACATGCGCACCGACGATCGCGCGTGGCTCGACATGAAGCTTTCGGCCTTGCAGAAGGCCAGCGGCGACGATGGCTTCGAGATGGCGATGCCGCCCGATGGGCGCCTGGTCCGCGTGCCCAGCCTCGTGTCCGGCTTCGCGAAACTGATCCGCTATCGCTGCGATGAGCTTGGGGCGTTCGCCGACGAAGGCACAGGCAAGACACCGGTGGTCGACGCGTTGATGGGCCCGAAGGAGCCGAAGGCGGGTCCGGACGGCACGCTCTCCTGGACCGTCGACGTCATGAACCACAACACCGGTGACGACTTCGTGCTGTTCCTGAAGGAACTGGTGATGCCCGACGGGCAGCGCCGGCCCTATTCGATGTGGCTGTCCGGCGAATATCCGCGCGTGATGGACGGACTGTGCAAGGCGCTGTCGCTCGACATGCGCGTGTACGACCCCGCGTGGATCGGCATGAAGCTGCGCAAGCTCTTGAACTACGGCGAGCCCAACGGTTCATTCATGGCGCGCACGCCGGGCTCGGACAAGGCGCAGACGTTTCCGTCGACGATCGCCTATCTGGCGCAACTGATGATCCACCGCTACGCGATGCTGGGCATATTGACCGAACAGGGCTATCCGCTGGAACAGGCCGGCATCCTTGCGGTGCCGCCCGCCGAGCAGGCGCACAACACCGAGCTGAAGACACTGCCGGGCAAGAAGTGTCCCGAGTGCGGCAACAAGGCGCTGATCCGCAAGGACGGCTGCGATTTCTGCACCGACTGCGGCTACATCGGGGCGTGCGGCTGAACCAGCCTGCAGGGAGACGCTGTCTTGGGCTTGGCGGGCTTGCCGGCCCGGGGCATGGCAGTCATGCCCCTGCCGCTATTGCGGTGTCACACCGCACCACTGAAACGCGATCCTGCGCTGGCCGGCCTGCGCAAAATGGCGCGTGCACGACGCAACGTCCAGCGCAAAGCCCTGCCGCGCGTATTGTGCCGCGGCGGCGATGGCAAAGGCGCGGTCGGCCTCGGCCACATCCTTGAAGTCATCGGGCATCACGGCCAGTTGGCATTGCACGCCGCCTTCGCCCGCCTTCGCGTCCACCACCAGCGCACGCAAGTGCAAACGGTCGACCACCCAGCGCAGACGCCTGCACCCTTGCTCGCTCGCATTGAGGCCCAGCTTCGCGGCCCAACCATTGGCCTGCGCGATATTGTCCTCGCGCCAGTTGTAGTGCGCCTGCGCTATCGCGTAGGCGCGACCACCACGTTCCTCGACAATGTGTCGCGCGCGCGCAGCGTAGGCCGGCGTATTCAGTACCTCGCCACCGATGCCGACGAAGGCGACGTCGGCAGGAAAGAGCGTCGCCAGCCAAGCCCACGGCGGGTCGGCCACGAGTACCACGACGGTGGTGCGTGCCGGTTCGGCGATGGGTGGCACGTCGGCTCGAAACGCCGTGCCGGCCCACGACTCATGGCCCCATGTGCGCACGCCACCAGCCAGCACCACCACCGTGGCAAGCGCGATCAGGTAGCCGGCGGCACGGCGTGCTTGGGCGTAGGGCAGCATTCGCCGCAGCAGGACAAAGGTGAACAGCGGCGCCAGCAATTCGAGCGGCACGAGGTAGCGTGCAATGCTGAACATCATCATCCACAGCAGAACCCCGAACGCGCCGAACAGCAGCAGGTAACGCAATCGAGGATCGAGAGGGGTGCTGGCAATGACGCGACCGCCGCGCCATCGGCCAAGCGTCGCTTCGACCAGCCACCAGCACGTCAGAACGTACAGCAGCGGCCAGATGACCTGATGCAGCGCCAAGTGGCCGACGCGCAGCGGATTAAGCGAGAAAACGAACGGCCATAGCAACGTTTCGAGCGCGGTCTGCGGACGCCACGTGGCATCGGCCACGCCGACGCTGCTTGCCAGCGGATTCGGAAACAGATTGCCGAACTGTGGAAACAGCGGATTGCCAAAGGTGGTGTACATCGTCCACATCCAATGCCCGCCGGTGATCGCAAGACCCAGCGCAGCGCCGACGCCAAACGCCAGCGCAAGGCGCAACCGCTGCGACCACGGCAGCGGGCATCCAAGCAATGCCGCACCCATGGCCGCGACGTGAATCGCATTGGTGAGCTTGAGCCCCGCACCCAGGCCCGCGAGCACGCCCACACCCGCCACCACCAGCGCGCCACGGCCCGACGGCGCGTTCAACCTGTCCCACTGCCGCAGCAGCAACAGCAGCGCGCCCAGCACGAACAATGCCGTCGTGTTGTCGCCCATCGTGTTGCCGATCGCCGCCAGGAAATTGGCGGTCAGGCACCCGGCGAACGCCAGCAACAATGGCACGCGGTTGCGATCCGCGTCCGGCAGCTCCGTGCACATCGCGCGCGCGATGCCGAAGATCAGGATGAAGTTGATGCCATGCAGCCAGCCCATCGCAAAACCTGCAACCGGCGCGGCCAGGTATTGCTGCATCCAGTAGTACGGCACGTCGAGTAGCGGATTGAAATACGACTGGAAGCCGGCCGGCGCAAGATCGACGGCGAGCTTGCCGTTGAGCCAGGCATACGGGTTGTAGAGGTGATAGTTGTAGACGTCCCAGTTAGTGTCGAGCCCCAGCAGAACCGACAGCAGCCCAAAGGCGATCGGCACGCCGATGCACGCGTTGCGCACGGCGCGCGCGCTGTTCAGGTCAAGCTTCGACAGTCGCGACACCAACGAGTGAGCGTGCGACCGATCCGCGGACATCCGGCAGCCGGGTCAATCGCCGCCGGTTGCGCGCGCTGCGAGTCGCCACAGCGAGGTCACCTCGGCGGCGCGTGCCGCGTGCAGCGGGTCGGAGGCGTCGGCGGCCTTCGGATGCCTGGGCTTGGCGTCGCTGCGTCCCAGCACCTGCAGCCCGGCCGCCTCGATGGCCGCGAGCAATGCCTCGCGGGTGCGCAGGCCGAAATGTTCTGCAAGATCCGACAGGATCAGCCAGCCCTCGCCACCCGGTTCGAGATGGGCGGACAGTCCGCGCAGGAATCCGAGCAGCATCCGGCTTTCGGGGTCGAAGATGCCTTGTTCGAGTGGCGAACTCGGCCGCGCGGGCACCCACGGTGGATTGCACACGATCAAGGCGGCGCGGCCGTCGGGGAAGAGGTCGGCCTGCATGACCAGGACCTGCTTGGTCAAGCCCAGGCGCTGCACGTTGTCACGCGCGCAATCCAGCGCCCGCGGGTCCTGATCGGTGGCCACCACGTGCTTGACGCCGCGTCGCGCCAACACCGCGGCGAGCACGCCGGTGCCAGTGCCGATGTCGAAAGCGCGATGGCTCGATGCGAGCGCCGCCGGCAACGGCGCCTTGACCACGAGATCGATGTACTCGCTGCGGATCGGCGTGAACACGCCGTAATGAGGATGGATCCGACCATTGATCGCCGGAATGTCGATGCCCCTGGTGCGCCACTCGTGCGCGCCGATCAGGCCCAGCAGTTCGCGCACTGAAGTCACGGTGGAACCGCCCGCAGGCGCGCCCCATGCTTCCGTGCAGGCTTGCTTCAGGTCGGGCGCGCGGCGCAGCGGAATGCCGTAATCGGCGTCGAGTTGCACCAGCAGCATCCCTAGCGTGCGCGCGCGTTGCGAACGGGACAGCCGATGCTTGTGGAACGCATCGGCGAGCGACGATGGCGCCACCGAGGCCGCCTTCAGCCTGCGCTTGCGCGGCGGACGATCGGCACGACTCGCCAACGCGACCAGGATCTGGCGCGCGTTCTGGAAGTCGCCGCGCCACAGGATGGCAGTGCCCTGGCATGCAAGATCGTAGGCCGCGTCGGCGGGAATCGTGTCGTCGGCGATCACTACGCGGGTCGGGGGCGGCGCGCCGCGCTCGGAGCGCCAGCGCGCAGAATGGGCCTCGTCGCCTTCGGTCCAGTGAATGACCGGAACCGGTCCTGCCGCTGCTTCCGTCAAGTGAATACTCCCCGTGAAAGGATGAATATGTCACATCGGCGAAGTGCGCACCCGCCCGGGACGAATTTCGTTGCGCAGCATCATCATAGAAAAAAGGCGCCTTCCGGCGCCTCATTTCGGTTCCATTTGCGCAGTCGCGCTCAATACCTGCTGGACAGCACGGCGGGCTGCGCCGCATAGTAGGCCGAGAGATTGGCAATGTCCTGCGGCGTCAGCGTCTGCGCGAAACCGGCCATGATGGCGTTCTTGCGCGCGCCGCTCTTGTAGTCGCGCAGCGCCTTGGCGAGGTAATCCGGATACTGCCCGGCAAGCTTAGGGTAGTCGGCCACCTGCGAAACGCCGTCGACACCGTGACAGGCAGCGCAGACTTCCTGCACCTTTTTCTTGGCCGCATCGAGATCGGGCGCCGCAATGGCGCTGCCTGCCGTTGCGGCCGTCAGGGCAAGGGCGGCCAACAATCGAAGGGCGTTGGAGGGCTTCATCATTTGACCGCCGTCTGCAGGGACGATTGCGAATAGTAGGCGGCAATATCAGCCATGTCGGCATCGGACAGCGACGCCGCGATGGCCTTCATCGACGGATGGCCGCGACTGCCGGACTTGTATTCCTTCAGCGCGGCGATGATGTACGGCGCATGCTGGCCGGCGATCTTGGGCACCTTGTAGACCTCGGGATACGCGGTGCGCCAGCCCAGGATGCCGTGGCAACCCTGGCACATGGAAACCTTCTGCGCACCCTTGACCGGATCACCGGCCGGGGCCGTGCCCTGTGCCAGCGCGGCCGCGGGGGCCAAGACGGCCACCGCAATAACTGCAACCCACGAGATGCGTGTCATGAAATCGGGACTCGTTTCGAAACAATCAGGATGTGCCGCCCCTAGAGCCGGGCGGCGGGAACAAACCGTGCAATTTTACGATTGATGCCGCCGTCAGGTCAAAGACGGCGCGCCACCGCATCAGCGTTCGAGATACTGCAGCTTCTCCCGGACGTCTTTCCAGTCGTCCGCGTCCGGCGGAGCGGGCTTGCGCTCGATGATCGGCTTCCAGAGTTTCGAGAGATCGGCGTTGAGCGCGGTGAACGGCTGCTGCGCAGCGGGCACGTCGTCTTCGGCAAAAATGGCTTCGACCGGGCATTCGGCCACGCACAGGGTGCAGTCGATGCATTCGTCGGGATCGATGACCAGGAAATTGGGGCCCTCGCGGAAACAATCCACCGGACAAACGTCCACGCAGTCGGTGTATTTGCAGCGGATGCAGGATTCGGTAACGACGTAGGTCATGGCAGGCGTTTCCCCAGCGACCGGTGCACAACGCAGCGGCCAAAGACCTTGAATTTTAGCAGAACAGGCGCAACCTAAATGGCCTGGACAGTGCCGACCTTGCGCCTGCCATGGGCTTCAAGCTATCGTTAGCGCATTCCATCACACCCCGCCCCGTGGCAGCCACGGTCCGGTTTCCCGCCTGAAAGGATTGCTCATGAGTGCCGCCATCAAACACGTCTCCGACGCCACCTTCGACAAAGACGTGCTGCAGTCCGGAAATCCGGTCCTGGTCGATTTCTGGGCCGAATGGTGCGGCCCCTGCAAGATGTTCGCGCCAGTGCTGGACGAAATCGCCAAGGAATACGGCGACAAGGTCACCGTGGCCAAGCTCGATATCGATGCCAATCCGTCCACGCCGGGCAAGTACGGCATCCGCGGCATCCCCACGCTGATCCTCTACAAGGGCGGCCAACCGCACGCGCAGAAGGTGGGCGCGCTCACCAAATCGCAGCTCACGGCGTTTCTCGACAGCAACCTCTAGGCGTCCCCGCCGGCGGCGGTCATTTGACAGCCGTCGGCGTCCCCTATAATCTCCCCTCCGTTGGCGTGATGTACGGTCTGCATTGACTGGCTCACCGGTTCCGGATCCACCGGACCCCAACACGCAGCACCCGGCGGCTAGCCGCGGCAGTCTCCCTGCCTCGACGGTTGGCAAGCCACCTCCCACATCATTTCCTTCCAGGCCCGTCGTGGCCGCCCACGCGCCATTCCGGCACGCCCCTCCCTAGCGCCATGCATCTATCTGATCTCAAATCCAAACACATCTCCGAATTGATCGAGTTCGCCAATGCGAACGAAATCGAGGGCGCCAACCGGATGCGCACGCACGACCTCATCTTCGCGCTGCTGAAGCAGCAGGCGAAGAAGGGAGAGTCGATCTTCGGCGGCGGCGTTCTCGAAGTGCTGCCCGACGGCTTCGGCTTCCTGCGCTCGCCGGATACCTCCTATCTCGCCAACACCGACGACATCTACATCTCGCCGTCGCAGATCCGCCGCTTCAACCTGCACACCGGCGACACGATCGAAGGCGAGATCCGCACGCCCAAGGATGGCGAGCGCTACTTCGCGCTGGTCAAGGTCGACCTCGTCAACTACGAGCCGCCCGAGAACGCCAAGTCGAAGATTCTCTTCGAGAACCTGACGCCGCTGTTCCCGGACAAGACGATGGTCCTGGAGCGCGACATCAAGGCCGAGGAGAACATCACCGGCCGTATCATCGACATCATCGCCCCCATCGGCAAGGGTCAGCGCGGCCTCCTGGTGGCCTCTCCCAAGTCAGGCAAGACGGTGATGCTGCAGCACATTGCGCACTCCATCGCTGCCAATCATCCGGACGTCATGCTGATCGTGCTGCTGATCGACGAGCGTCCCGAGGAAGTGACCGAAATGCAGCGCTCGGTGCGCGGCGAAGTGGTGTCGTCGACCTTCGACGAACCTGCCACGCGTCACGTGCAGGTGGCCGAGATGGTCATCGAGAAGGCCAAGCGCCTGGTCGAGCACAAGAAGGACGTCGTGATCCTGCTCGACTCGATCACGCGTCTCGCCCGCGCCTACAACACCGTGGTGCCCGCATCGGGCAAGGTGCTGACCGGTGGCGTGGACGCCAACGCGCTGCAGCGCCCCAAGCGCTTCTTCGGCGCGGCGCGCAACATCGAGGAAGGCGGGTCGCTCACCATCATCGCCACGGCGCTGATCGACACCGGATCGCGGATGGACGACGTCATCTACGAAGAGTTCAAGGGCACGGGCAACATGGAAATCCACCTCGACCGCCGCATGGCCGAGAAGCGGATCTACCCGTCCATCAACGTCAACCGCTCTGGCACGCGCCGCGAGGAGTTGCTGCTCAAACCCGACATCCTGCAAAAGGTGTGGATCCTGCGCAAACTGCTCTATCCGATGGACGAGCTCGAGGCGATGGAATTCCTGCTGGACAAGGTCAAGGGCACGAAGAACAACGCCGAGTTCTTCGACAGCATGCGTCGGGGCTGACCGCGGTCAAAACCCCGGGGCTTGCTGCCGCGCACCAAATCAGGCACAATTAACGGTTCTCCGCACTGGACTGGCCTTGCAGGCAGTCCGAAGGCGGCATCCGGGACAGCGCGTTCGCGAGCACCATCACCGCGGGCAAGCGGGTCCAGCACACGAGAGGAAACACCATGAAAGACGCCATTCACCCCAAATACGCCGACGTGCAGGTCACCTGCAGCTGCGGCACGGTCTTCACCACGCGATCCACCGCCGGCAAGGCGCTGCAGATCGAAGTGTGTGCGTCATGCCACCCGTTCTACACCGGCAAGCAGAAGGTGATGGACACGGCGGGCCGCATCGACAAGTTTCGCCAGCGCTACGGCAGCAAGACCGGGTCGTCGACCCCGGCCTGATGCACCTGCGCCGCACGAGGATCAAGGCAGCTTCGGCTGCCTTTTTCTTTCGTCCCGCGTAAAGTCGAAGGCTTCCCCGAATCGTTACCGGCATGCGCAACGTCACCCCCCCCTCCATCGCCGATGCGGACCTCGAGTCCCTGAGCCCGTCCGGACCCTACCGTGCGCTGAAGCAGTTCGGGCTCGTGCTGCTGTGCGCGGCGTGGGTGGCGTTCGGGCTGGCCGGCCACGACCCGTGGAAGACCGAGGACGCGGTGTCGATCGCCGTGGCGGCAGAAATGGCCGCGCGCGGGGACGCCGTCGTGCCGATGCTGGCAGGCGAGCCCTATCTGGGCACGCCGCCGCTGGCCTGGGCAGGCGGCGCGCTGGCGCTGTCCACTTTCTCGCCGCCGCTGAAGCCGCACAACGCCGCGCGTCTCGTCGCCGGCGTGGCGCTGGCGCTGGTGCTGCTGGCCACGGCGTTGGCCAGCCGCGAGTTGAACGGCCGCGCGTTCCGCTGGCTGCCGGTGCTGATCCTGGTGGGCAGTATCGGCTTCTGGGATCGCGCGCATGTGGTGTCGCCGGAATTGTTCCTCACCGCCGGCGTGGCCGTCGGCCTGTGGGGCTTTGCCCTCGCCACGCGCCTGCCGATCAACGGCGGCCTGCTATTGGGCTTCGGCATCGGCATCGCCTTTCTCGGCCGCGGCCTGCTGGGACCCATCTGGCTGGCCGTCACGGCATTGCTGCTGCCGCTGGCAGGAAGCACATGGCGCACGCGCGGCTACGCCTTGACGCTCGCCGTGGCCGTCGTCACCGCGCTGGTCGTATCGTTGCCGTGGGTGGTCGCGCTGCAGGCGCGCGACGCCGCGCTGTTCCAGTTGTGGTGGGACGGCGAATCGCTGCGCCGCTACTTCGTCGGCTTCGGGGGCGACGCGGCCGATCCGCTGTACTACCTGCGCAATCTCCTCTGGTTCGCCTTTCCGGCGTTGCCGCTGGCAGCCTGGATGCTGTGGCTGCGGCTGCGCAATTTCAACGGCGGCATCGACCAACCCGGCGTGATCGTGCCGGGCGTGCTGACGCTGGTCATCCTCGCGCATCTCATGGTGATGCCGCTGGCCAAGCTGCATAACGCGTTGCCACTGCTGGTTCCGCTGGCGCTCCTGGCTGCGCTGGAAGTCGATTCATTGAAGCGTGGGTTATCCAGTGCGCTCGACTGGTTCGGCATCCTGACCTTTGGCCTGGTCGCGCTGCTGTTCTGGGGCGTGTGGCTCGACTCCTACATCCACGGCATGTCGCGCGGCGTGGCGCGGCTCTTTCGCGATACCGAGATCGGCTTCCAGCCGTCGTTCCACCTGGGCACGATGCTCGCCGCCGTCGGTCTCACGGTGCTGTGGGTGATGCTGGTGCGGCCGGCCCGCCGCTCCAACCGGCGCACGATGCTCAACTGGGCCGCCGGCGTGACGCTGGTGTGGGGGCTCGCCAGCACGATCTGGCTGCCTTATCTCGATTCGCGCCGCAGTTATCGCTGGACCGTGGAAAGCGTCGCCAAGCTTCTGCCGGCGCAGGGATGCGTGGCCAGCCGGCACCTGGGCGAGCCGCAGCGCGCCGTCTTCCATTATTTTGCGGGCATCAGTACCGTGCGTGAGGAAATCACGCCGGTGCACGATTGCCCCACGTTGCTGGTGCAATATGGCCGCCTTGACGGGACGCCCCCTGCCCCGCCAGGCTGGACCGCGCTGTGGGGCGGCGGCCGGCGCGGCGACGACACCGAACGATTCGTGCTTTACGCGAGGATACCGCAGTGAAATTCATCGACGAAGCACTCATCGAAGTCCTGGCCGGCGACGGCGGCAATGGCTCAGCCTCGTTTCGCCGCGAGAAATACATTCCACGGGGTGGTCCCGACGGTGGTGACGGCGGCAAGGGCGGCAGCGTCTATGCGGTGGCCGATCGCAACATCAACACGCTGATCGACTATCGCTATGCGCGCATCCATCGCGCCAAGCGCGGCGAAAACGGCCGCGGCGCCGATCAATACGGCAAGAGCTCGGATGACGTGATCCTGCGCGTGCCGGTGGGCACCGTGATCCAGGACGCCGACACGGGCGACAAGATCGCCGATCTCGCCGCGGACGGCGCGCGTGCGCTGCTCGCTGCAGGTGGCAAGGGCGGCCTCGGCAATCTCCATTTCAAGTCCAGCATCAATCGCGCGCCGAAGCAGTTCACCAAGGGTGACGAAGGCGAACAGCGCAAGCTGAAGCTGGAGTTGAAGGTGCTGGCCGACGTGGGCCTGCTCGGCATGCCCAATGCCGGCAAGTCCACGCTGATCCGCGCGATTTCCGCGGCGCGCCCCAAGGTGGCGGACTATCCGTTCACCACGCTGGCGCCCAACCTCGGCGTCGTGCGCACCAGCGAGAACAAGAGCTTCGTCGTGGCGGATATCCCCGGCCTGATCGAGGGTGCCGCCGATGGCGCGGGCCTCGGCCATCGCTTCCTGCGCCATCTGGTGCGTACGCGCCTGCTGCTGCATCTGGTCGACCTCGCGCCGCTCGACGGCACGTCCGATCCGGTGCACGACGCGCGCGCGATCGTGAAGGAATTGAAGCGCTACGACGAGGCGCTGTTTGAGAAGCCGCGATGGCTCATCCTGAACAAGCTCGACCTCATCCCCGAAGAAGAGCGTGACGCGCGCGTGAAGGCCTTCATCAAGGCGTATCGATGGAAGGGTCCGGTGTTTGCCATCGCCGCGATCAGCGGCGACGGTTGCCGGCCGCTGACGTTTGCCATCCAGGAATGGCTGGACGCGCGGCCCGCGTATGCCATGGCCGCGGATCCCGAGGCGCCGCAGGATGATTCCGCGCCGGTGGTCGTCAAGCCCGCGCCGGTGCGCGCGCGGCGTGCGCGCAAGACCCCTGAGAACGATTCGGAATGAGCATGCCGGAGCACCCCAAGGGCGACTGCCGGAGCGCGCAGCGCGAAGGTCAAACAACATGACGATGCTGGTGGCCCATGCCAGGCGTCTGGTCGTCAAGGTGGGATCGAGCCTTGTCACCAACGACGGCCAAGGCCTCGATCACGCCGCAGTCGCGCACTGGGCCGAAGAAATCGCGGCGCTGAAAGTGGCCGGCCGCGAAGTGGTGCTGGTGTCCTCCGGCGCGATTGCGGAAGGCATCAAGCGGCTGGGCTGGACCACGCGGCCGAAGGCCATCCACGAGTTGCAGGCCGCCGCCGCGGTGGGGCAGATGGGCCTCATCCAGGCGTATGAAACCGCGTTCGCCAGGTTCGGCTTGCAGACGGCGCAGATCCTGCTCACGCACGAAGACCTGGCCGATCGCCGCCGCTATCTCAACGCGCGCACCACGCTGCGCACGTTGCTCGCGTTGTCGGTGATTCCGATCATCAACGAAAACGACACGGTGACCACCGACGAAATCCGCGTGGGCGACAACGACACGCTGGGCGCGCTGGTGGCCAACCTGATCGAGGCGGACGTGCTGATCCTGCTCACCGACCAGCAAGGACTCTATACGGCGGATCCGCGCAAGAATCCTGCCGCCAGTTTCGTGCACGAGGCGCGCGCCGGTGACCCGGCGCTGGAAGCGATGGCAGGTGGCGTGGGCAGCGCGTTGGGGCGCGGCGGCATGCTCACCAAGATCCTCGCCGCCAAGCGCGCCGCGCGGTCGGGCGCCTCCACGATCATCGCGTCAGGGCGCGAGGACAACGTCCTCACGCGACTGGCGGCAGGACACCCGCTCGGTACCGCGCTGATCGCGCCGGCGCAATCGCTGGCCGCGCGCAAGCAGTGGCTGGCCGATCATGTGCAACTCGCCGGCAAGCTGCAGCTCGACGCCGGCGCCGTGCGCGCGCTGGTCAGCGAAGGCAAGAGCCTGCTGCCTATCGGCGTGGTGGCGGTGGAAGGCACCTTCGAGCGGGGCGAAGTGGTCGGCCTCTATGCGCCCGGCGGCAGCGAGGTCGCGCGCGGGCTCGTCAACTACGGCGCGCAGGACGTGAGCCGCATCCTGCGCCGGCCCTCGACCGAGATCGAGGCCATCCTCGGTTATGTCGACGAGTCCGAGCTGATTCATCGGGATAATCTCGTACTGCTGGGTTGACCTCCGGCACTGGCGCCTGACGCGGGCATCGCGTTGCGCGGCTGACGCGGCGCAGGGGGATGGCCGGGCGTGCCGACCGATGAGAGGTCGCGCAACCGGGTTCGCGCGGCGAGTATCATCACCCGGATCATGCTACCCGATGCCCGATTCTCCATGAGCCCCCGCCATGCGTTGTCTGCCTGCGTCGCCCTCCTTGCGCTGGCAACGCTGCCGACGCCCGCCGGCGCCGCGCCGATGCTACCCGGCATGTGGGAAATGGTCATGGTTGTCACCGCGGATGGGCAAACGGAAACCGTGCCCGCCGGGCGCGCCTGCATCACCGCCAAGGATATCGCCGATCCCACCAAGACCCTGCCGCGTCCCAACGGCCAATGCACGCTGGCCAAGGTGCAACGCGACGACGACCGCGCGACCTATGAAATCGCCTGCGTGGACAGGCAGGTGGCCACGCGCGGACGGGCGGACATCGTTCTGGCCGGTGACCGCTACGACGGCAAGGTGGACTTGATGATGACCGGCCGCGGTGGCAGTGGCGTGCATGTGGACATGGCCATCAGCGCCAAGCGCGTGGGCGACTGCACGCCCTGATACGAACGACCCCGTCCAACAGCGATGTCCCGCCAGCCTCGGCCGCAAACTCGCCTGCGGCCGTTATCGTCGGCCTAGGCGCCGTCCAGCGACGCCGCGCGCGGCGGCTCGGCGTAGGATTCCGGCATTTCCGGGTGCTGCAGGCCGAAGAGGCGCTGCCGCCGCGTCTGCGATTTGGCGTGCAGGAAACGCTCGAGTTCGAGCAATGCGCGCCGATAGGATTCGCGCTTGAACTCGATCACCGACTCCAGCGGAATCCAGTAGTCGTGCCAGCGCCACGCGTCGAACTCCGGATGATCAGAGGCGCGCAGCCGCACGTCATTGTCGCGCCCGACCAGGCGCAGCAGATACCAGATCTGTTTCTGGCCGCGATAGCTGCCGCGCCATTCACGCTTGATCCAGTGCTGCGGTACATCGTATCGAAGCCATTCGCGCGTACGTCCAAGAACCTTGACGTGCTGGCCTTCGAGTCCGACCTCCTCGTGCAACTCCCGGTACATCGCCTGTTCGGGCGTTTCACCGGAGTTGATGCCACCTTGCGGAAATTGCCACGAGTGTTCGCGGATCCTTTTGCCCCAAAAAACCTGGTTCCTGCCGTTGACGATCACGATGGCGACGTTCGGGCGATAGCCGTCACGGTCCAGCATCGTTGTACACCCTGATGCTATTAAGTTGGATTGATTGTTGCACAGGACCCGGGATGCTGCCAAGCCGGGGCGCCGGCCCCGCCTTCAACGGGGTGAAGGCACGGATTCGGCGGGGGTCACGGCCAGGGCCAGCGTGCGATCGCGCCGCAACACGGTCAGCACCAGCGTGCGCGCGATGGCGCCTGCGGCCAGCACCCGCTGCAACGCATCCATGTCGGGTACCGGCACGCCGCCGACCGCCACGATCACGTCCCCGCGCTGCAGTCCGCCCAGCGCCGCCGGCGAGCCCTTCTCGACCGTGTCGACCCGCACGCCGGACTCGCGCGGCAGTTCGAAGTGGCGCACGATGCGCCGCGGCAAGGCGAAGGTCTGTGCGCCCATGCCAAGGCGCGCGCGGCGCACCCGTCCATCGCGGATCAGCGCCGCGGCCACATGCTCCGCGGTGCTGGAGGCGATGGCAAAGCAAATGCCCTGCGCCGCGCGGATCACCGCGGTGTTGACGCCGATCACTGCGCCGCGCGCGTCGACCAGCGGACCGCCCGAATTGCCGGGATTGAGCGAGGCATCGGTTTGCAGCACATTGTCGAGAAGGCGGCCTGTCTGCGCGCGCATCGAGCGTCCCAGCGCGCTGACGATGCCGGCAGTGACCGTGTGCTGGAACCCGAGCGGGCTGCCGATTGCAATGGCCACCTGTCCCACGCGCAGCGCCGACGAATCGCCGAAGCGGCTCCACGCCAGATCGTCGGCAGCCACCTTCAATACGGCGAGGTCGGAGTCCGGATCGTCGCCCACGATGCGCGCGGTGGCGATGCGGCCATCGGCCAACGTGACTTCCAGCGCCTTCGCGCCGGCGATCACATGGCTGTTGGTGACGAGGTAGCCGTCGGGCGTGATCAGGAAGCCGGATCCGGAACCCTCGGCTCCGCCGTTGCGTTCGACCCGCACATGCGCGACCGCGGGCGCCACCGCGTCAACGGCGCTGGACACGGCATGCGAATACGCATCGAGCAGCGCAGCATCCGGGTTGGGGACCGGGGCCGAAGGCGCGGACCGGGGAGAATCGAGGGGCATTGCGGGCAGATGGCGCTGCCCGCCCCCGGTTTCAACCCCGCGGGCGGTTGCGCACGGCACCGTCCGCGGCGTCATCATCGCGCACCCGGCGCAGCCGGCGCCAGGCCGCGACAACGATAAGCACGATAACGAGACCATCGAAACTCGCGACCAGCATCTGCAGCGCCATCCGGCAGTTGGCCTCGCTGGGCACCCAGCCGAAGATGGATACGCCGCCCAGGGACACGGTCGCCACGCATCCATGCTGGTTCGTGAAGAACGCGGCCCAGTTGGCGATAGCCCACAGGACCATGGCGATCAACGCCAACATGGCGCCGGAAAGCCGGGGATAGCCAAGGCCGCTGCACACCAGGTGCAGCCCGACCAGCACAAAGGCGCCGGGCGCCAGCAGCGCCACCCCCATCGGCCAGTTCGGATTGAGGCCCTCGGGCATCAACAGCATCAACGCGCCGACCCCCAATCCAAGAGCCAGGGCGACGACGCCAATGCCGACGGGGGCGCGATCCATGCGTTTCCCGGTACGTGGCTCAATGCATCGCGATTGGCATATGCGTCAGGCCGGCAGCGCCGGCACGATCGTGCCCGTGACTGCGCCGAAGCCAACACGGAAACCTTCGCCCTGGCACCAGCCGCGCATCGTCACTTCGTCGCCATCCTCAAGGAACGTGCGCACGCCACCGTCGACAGGCAGCGGATTGGCGCCATTCCAAGTGATCTCAAGCAGGCTGCCGCGCGAATCCTCCGTCGTGCCGCTGATCGTGCCCGACCCCATGAGGTCGCCAACCCGCGTGTTGCAGCCCCCGATGGTGTGGTGCGCCAGTTGCTGCGCCATGCTCCAGTACAGGCTGCGGAAATTGGTGCGGCAGATCGTGGTGGGCGATTGTGCGGAGACCGGGCGCAGATCGACTTCGAGATGGAGGTCGAACGCGCGACGCTCATTGGGCAGCAGGTACGCCAGCGGCACCGGCTCCTGCACCGGACCCGCCACGCGAAAAGGCTCAAGGGCTTCCAGCGTCACGATCCAGGGCGAGATCGATGTCGCGAAGCTCTTGCTGTTGAAGGGACCAAGCGGCACGTACTCCCATTGCTGGATATCGCGCGCGCTCCAGTCGTTAAGCAAGACCATGCCAAAGATATGCGCTTCGGCATCCGCCGTGGCAATCGGCGCGCCCAGTGCATTGCCCTGTCCGATGATGAAGCCCGTCTCGAGTTCGATGTCGAGCTTGCGGCACGGCGCCAATGCCGGCCGCGCGGCATCCGGTGCTTTCAACTGCCCCAGGGGCCGCCGCACCGGCGTGCCGCTGACCACCACCGAACTCGCGCGCCCGTTGTAGCCGATGGGAATCTCGAGCCAGTTGGGCAGCAGCGCATTTTTCGGATCGCGGAACATCGATCCGACATTGGTCGCATGCTCCTTCGACGAATAGAAATCCGTATAGCCCGGCACCGTCACCGGCAGGTGCATCGTGGCGCGGTGCCGTGGCACCAGCGTCCATTCGCGCAGCGTCGCGTCATCGCCCAAGGGGCCGGGACCGGCGCGCAACAACGTCGACAAGCGCGCCCGCGTGGCATGCCAGGCGTCTGGGCCAAGCGCGATGAATGCGTTGAGCGCAGGCTTGCTCCACACCGCCGGCGGCGCCGTGCGCAACAGCCCGGCTTCGGCCAGCGCGGGCAGGTCGACAATCCAGTCGCCGATCGCCACCCCGGCGCGCGGTCGCGGATGGGCCTCGGTGCTGAAGATGCCGAACGGCAGGTTCTGGATCGAAAAATCCGTCGCGCCATCGTTGGCATCCGCCAGAAAGCATTTCAGCAACGGATCGTGGGTGGGGTTGAGACCGGACATGGCAGGGACCTCGGGATGGCGGCAACCGGCATTATCCGCGCGACCTGCGGCCACGCGAAGTTGCATGCGTCAGGCCGGGGCCGCGTTTCCGGCCACCGGCGCATCGCGCTCGTAGACCGGCTCGTTGAAGAGCGATGTGATCGTCACGCGGCGAATGTCCGGTTGGTCCGGAATGACATACAGCACCGGCGTGATCAGTTCCTCGAAGATGCCGCGCAGGCTGCGTGCGCCGGTCTTGTATTCGAGCGCCAGCTCCGCAATCTGCTCGAACACCCGCGGCTTGACGTCGAGGTTCACGCCCTCGATGCGGAAAATGTCGCAGAACTGCTGATAAAGCGCGTCGCGCGGCTCGGTCATGATCCGCACCAGCATGTCGCGCGTCAGGTCCTGGAAGCGCGCGATGATCGGCAACCGCCCGGTGAACTCCGGGATGAGGCCGTAGGTGAAGAGGTCGGTGGGCTTCACGCGGGTATTGAGGCGATCGAGGATCTTCTGATCGTCGCCCTTGGACGTGGCAATGAAGCCGTAGCCGTGCGTCTGCGACTTGATGATGTCCTCCAGTCCCACAAAGGCGCCACCGCAGATGAACAGGATGTTGGTGGTGTCGACATACTTGCCCGATGCCAGCTTCACCTGCGCGCCTTCCATGATCTTCAGCAGCGCGTGCTGCACGCTCTCGCCCGAACTCGCGCGCACCTGCCCATCCTCGGCCTTCAGCTTGTCGATTTCGTCGATGAACACGATGCCATAGCGCGCATCTTCCACGCTGCCGCCCGCGCGATCGACCAGCCGCTGCATGATCGCCTCGATCTCTTCGTTGACGAAGCGCGTCTGCGCCAACGAAGTGGCCTCGGCCGTGACGAAGGGCACGCCCAGAATGCGCGCCATCGTCTCGCACATCAGCGTCTTGCCGGTGCCCGAGTTGCCGATCAACAGCAGGTTGCTCTTCACGATCGGCACGCCGTCCGCGCGCGACTTGGCGATCTTGCGAAAGTGCGCGTAAACCGCGACGGCCAGGATCTTCTTGGCGTCGGTCTGCCCGATCACATACTGGTCGAGCAACGCGACGATCGCGCTGGGCTTGGTGGACGGGTCGAGCATGGCGGGCCTGTGGCTGTCCGTGGCGTTCCGTTGCGCTTCGTAGGCGAGACTTCGGGCTCGCCGGATCGGTGCATGCACCCTCGATGCTACACGTTGCGGCCAACGCAAAGCACTTTCCGCGAACCGTGCCTGACGATTAGAATGCCAACCCATGGGCAAGAATCGACTCGAAGCATTCAGCGATGGCGTGATCGCCATCATCATCACGATCATGGTGCTGGAGATGAAGGTGCCGCATGGCACCGACTTTGCCGCATTGTGGCCGTTGGTACCGGTGTTCGGCAGCTACGTGATGAGCTTCGTCTACATCGGCATCTACTGGAACAACCACCATCACATGCTGCATGCCACGGGCTCGGTCGACGGCCGCATCCTGTGGGCCAACCTGCACCTGTTGTTCTGGCTGTCGCTGATCCCCTTCGCCTCGGGCTGGATGGGCGAGAATCATTTCGAAACGCTGCCCGTCATGCTCTACGGCGTGCTGCTGTTCATGTGCGGCACGGCTTACTACATCCTGTCGCGATCGATCATCGCGCACGACGGGCGCCAATCGACTCTGGCCATCGCCGTGGGCGCAGACCGCAAGGGCCTGTTGTCGATGGTGCTGTATGTCGTGGCGGTGGCGCTGGCCTTGGTCAGCACCGTGGCGGCCATTGCGATCTACGCGGGCGTAGCCGCCATGTGGCTGATTCCAGATCGACGGATTTCAAAGGTACTGGGGCGCGAGCACTCGTCCCCGTAGTCCATGCCGGAAGACGGTGCCTTTGCGCGAGGCCTGCAGCCTTGGCCTCAGCCTCGCGACCTTCGACCCCGCAGACTGCGTTAGGCGGGCGGCACGCACATCACGATCAGGTCGGGTCCGTCGCCTTCCGCCAGCCAATTGCGGCCGGACACCATCTGGTCGCGGATGGCGCGATCGGTCATGTAGCGGTGATTGGCGTCGGGCCGGTTGCTGAAGACGCGATAGACCCCAATGGTGCCGGCCGGGCAGACCCCCAGCGTGGGCAGGATCACGTGGAAGAACTGCGAATCTTCGTTGACGAACGTGGGGAACTTGGCGGCGGTGTCGTCGCACTCCGTGGTGCCGCGTCCAAAGAAATGCGAGTCGCCGTTGGCCGGGGGAATATAGAAGCGGCACACCGGCGACGTGGCACTGCCCGCGGCCACGTACACGTTGAACGACTGCCCGGTGCGCGCCCATCCCTTGATCGCGACACCGGTATCCAGCACCGTGATTTCGCTGGCCAGGTCGGTGATGAAGTAATGGTCGAGCGTTGCGTTGTAGTACTCGATCACGGTGGCGACGGCCGGCGCCGCCCCGACGCTGGCGGAGGCCCCGGCGAAATTGGTGGCGAGATTGGGAACGACGGCGCCGCTGGCGCTCAATGCGCTGACGCCATTGGTGGGCAGCGACGAGTAGGTAACCGAGTGCACGCCCGCGTAGTTGAGGGTGCCGCCATTGATCGACAGGAAGCCGGCGGGCATCACGAAGTCAGGCGCTACCAGCCCGAGCGCCGCAAACCCGGGGGTGGCCACCAGGACGCGGCGAAAGGCCGTGTCCGCGAGCAGGTTGCCGGGAAAGGTGAACGTCTGCGTCCCCGCAGGGCCGCTCATCCGCAACGTCTTGCCGGACCACAGTCCTTCCCCGTCCGAGCCGGATGATTCGCGCAGCACCACGAACTGGACCGTCCCGTCGGCGTTGGAATAAAGCTGGTCGATGCGAAACATATGGAATGCCGCCTGGACTGCCGGCGCGCACAACGCGAGGAACAGGACGAGTATCCAGCGACCAATCATGGCGGCTCCTTTGCCTCCACGGCGGGAGGTCCTGCCCCACTAACACCGGAGGCCGCGAACTATTCCCCGGAGCCGGTGCGTGACACTCGGCGCGACGGGCGGTACGCTTGAATCATGCTTCCTGGAAAACGATGGTGGTGCCGGACAACCTTGGCGTTGTCGATCGCCATCGCGTGCATGGGTGCACAATCCCAGGCCGTCATTGTCGTGACCGAGCCTTGGGTGCGCCCCGGCGCTGCCAACGCGTCCGTTGACGCCTACATGCGGTTGATGAGCAGCACGGATACCACGCTGATCGGCGTCCGGAGCGACGCTGCGGCCAGCGTGGTGTTGCGATCCCCAGCCGGCAAGTCAGTCGCGCCGCTGGTGCTGACAATGCCCGCCAACGAGGTCGTGAAGTTGCACGCCACGGGCTACCGGCTGGTGCTGCAGAAGCTCTCGCGCGGACTGCGCACCGACGATCGCGTGCCCATGGTGCTGACCGTTCGCAACGCCGATGGCAGCGTGCAGGACATTGCGATCGACGCCGAAGTCCGGCTGCATTCGCCGACCGACGATCACATGAGGCCGCACAAGCATCAATGAGCAGCCATCAGCGGCAGCGCCTTGATGCGTTGGTCAGGCGCCGAGCCGCTGCCCGTCACGGCGCATGTCGTAGGGGCGCTCGCCCGTGCTTACACTCGCGTCCTCCGGACCTTCCCGGACGATGCGCCAGATGCCCAGAGCAACAAGAACGGCCAGTGCAGTGACCTCTACCGCCAAGAGTGTGTTGGGATCGAGATTAAGCATGATGACTCCTTTTTCGATTGGGTCGACATTCGCCATTGGCAAGGTCGACGACACGGCATCATCGTGCGCTGTGGCCGCCGCGCGGACTGCAGGGTCGCGCCGCACGTCCGTGTAGGACTTGGCCGACGCCAGTCACCTTGCGTATCCGCGCCGCGCCATTCAGGCGAGAATCCAGCACATGCGACTTTCCAAATCCAAGCTCGTGGCGTACCGGCAATGTCCCAAGCGGCTGTGGCTGCAGACCTTCAAGCGCGAACTGGCGCAACAAAGCGAAGCGGTCGAGAACCGGATGGCGCAGGGCAACCTGGTCGGCGCCGCCGCGCAGCGGCTCTATCCGGAAGGCCGGCTGATCGAGCACGTGTTCGAGTTGACCACCGCGCTGCGCGAGACCGCTGACGCGCTGGCGCAGCCCGGCGACCTCACGCTGTTCGAACCGGCGTTGCGCTGCGACGACGTGCTGGTGCGCGCCGATGTGCTGATCCGCCGTGGCGGGCGCTACCGGATGATCGAGGTGAAAGCCTCCACCCGGGTGAAGGATTCCCATGTCACCGATGCCGCCATCCAGACGTGGGTGGCACGCGGTGCGGGCCTCGATGTCGAGCGCGTGGAACTGGCGCACATCGACAACCGCTTCGTGTATCCGGGTGACGGCGACTATCGCGGTCTCTTTGCACACGCCGACATGACCGCCGCCGTCGTGCCGTTGCAGGAGCAGATTCCGATATGGGTGGCCGCCGCGCAGCGCGACCTCGCCGGGCCAATGCCGGACATCGCCGTGGGCAAGCAGTGCCACGATCCCTTCGAATGCGAGTTCCTGGCGTTCTGCGCACCCGACACCACCGAATTTCCGGTCGAGCTGTTGCCCAACAGCTCCAAGCTTGCACGGCAGTTGCGCGGCGATGGCTTTGCCGACCTGCGCGAGGTGCCGCTGGAGCGATTGTTGCGCGAGGATCATCGCCGCATCTGGCGCGCAACGAACAGCGGACGCGCCGAGCTTGATGCCTCGGCTGCCGCGACATTGAATGCCCTGCCCTGGCCTCGGTACTTTCTCGATTTCGAGACGGTCGGTCCCGCGGTACCGCTATGGCCGGGCACGCGCCCCTACCAGAAAATCCCAATGCAGTGGTCGTGCCACCGGCAGGACGTCGACGGCACGCTCACGCAATTGCCGCCCTACCTCGACACCATCGGCGCCGATCCGCGCCGCGCATTTGCGCAAAGCCTGGTGGATGCGATCGGCGACGACGGCGTCATTCTGGTCTACAACGCGGTGTTCGAACGTGGCGTGATCATGCAGATGGCGGAACTTTTCGACGACCTGGCGCCCGCCTTGCGCGCCATGGCATCGCGGTTGTTCGACCTGCTGCCCTTCGCGCGCGAGCACTATTACCACCCTGCGATGATGGGCTCGTGGTCGATCAAGCGCGTGCTGCCGACCATCGCGCCCGATCTCGATTACGGCAATCTCGCGTCGGTGCAAAGCGGCGACATGGTGGAGCCGGTGTACTTAGAGATGGTGAATGTGCGGACGCCGATGGAGAGGCGCAGCGAACTTGAGACCGCGCTGCTCACCTACTGCGCGCGCGACACCTTGGGCATGGTGCGGGTCGCCGACTTCTTTGCCGGGACGAGTCCCGCGCCGTTGACCGCCGATTCGGCCGTGCCACCCGCAGGAAGCTTGCCCGCGTAGAGGTCGGGCGCCAATCAGCCGTTGAGCGCGGCCGCCGCCACGTGCTCCGCGCGCACCTTGCGCCGCAGCGCTACCGGCGCCAGCACTTCCACCGCGCCACCGTGGCGCATGATGTCCAGCACCAGTTCGCGGTCATCGCGAAACGGCAGCTCGAGCGTGTAGCGACCCTCGTTGTCGAAGCTGCCCAACTGGTCGGGGTGCCAAACCTCCGCGGCCACCCACCGCGCCCGCTCGGGCGCAAAGCGCAGCCTGGCGTGCTGGATTTTCTCGCCACTGCGCACGATGCCGTGGCTTTCCTGCATGTACTCGTCCAGCGCCTTCAGCGAGACTTCCTTGGCGGGCTGGTCGACCATTTCGATACGGCGCAGTCCATCCACCGAAAAACTGCGCAGGTCGTGGCGCAGGTGGCACCACGTGTCGAGGTACCAGTTCTCGCGGTAGTGGACCAGGCGCTGCGGCGACACTTCGCGCGCCGAATGCTCGTTGGTGCTGCGCGCGTAATACTCGATCTTCAACCGCCGCCGCTTGAACAGCGCCGCGCCCACCAGCGAGAAGTGCTCGAGCGGCATCTTCCGCGACCCGAAGGACAGCAGCCGGATGCGCTTGCGCACCTCGCCGGCCGAGGCCTCGCCCCCCCGATGATGGCGTCCAGCCGTGCCATCAGCGGCGCGATGTGCGGGCCGATGAGGCCGCCCTGGTCGAGCGACGACAACAGGTGTTGCATGGTGACCAGCGCGAGCGCTTCGGACTCCGTGAACCACAGCCCCGGCAGCTCGAATTGTTGTGTCGACCGGGGCCTGGCGTCGAAGCGATAGCCACGCTGGTCCGCATCCCAGATCACCGGTGCATGGAACCGGTCGCGCATGTATTCGAGATCGCGCTTGAACGTGGCCAGCGACACCTCCAGCTCGTGCAGGAACGCATCGCGGGGGACCACCGTGCGCTCGTGCAGCAGCGCGTCGATCTTGTAGAAGCGTTCGAGCCGATTCACGATCGGTGGCGGATGCGGCGATACCGGTGCCCCACCGTGGCCACGCGGCCACCGGCCACGACCACATAGACACCGGCCAGCTGGTCCAGCTCCGCACCCGAGGCCGCACCGTCGCGCACGATGCGCCGCTTGGCATCGTGGTCGAGGTAGACGATCACCCCGCCGTGGCGGTCGTGCTTTTCGCGCCCGTAGTGCAGCACGTTTTCGATCTGCGCCGGCGGAATGCCCCGCTGCTGCATGCGGGACCGGGCGTGGCGGGTAAGCATTGCGGCGAGATCCGGGGCCATCACGTTCTCCTCACAAAGGGTTGGAGACAGCTTGGCGGGGCACTAGCTCAAAACGTGAGCCTGCCACGCTGGGAACCGGATTGCCAACGCCGGGCCGACGGACGGTGCATGGGCCAGGCAACCACTTTCAGGCGTCGCGCTGGCCTTTGCCCTGTTCCGGCTTCCGACGCAGAAAGGCGGGGATCGACTGCTCGTCAAACGCGCTGAAACTCGCCTCGTTCAACGACGCCAGCCGCGAATTCATCGAGCGGCGCGCATAGACCGCCTCCTTGCCGGCGCCGCGCGCATTGCGATCAGCGACCAGCCGCTTCATCGTGGCCAGGATTGCCGACGCCCATTCGTGTTGCGCGAAGCGGCCCTGGGCGGTCTCCACGAGTTGTTCCGCCAGTGGCCAGTCGTCCGCGGCAATGGCCTTCTGCACCGCGGCCAGCGCATCCGCCGCATCGAGTTCCATGGTGCGGCGTGCGACAAGTTCGTCGGCCGGCATCGCGGCAATTTGATCGGCCGTCATGATGGGCAACGCCGGCAGCGCGGCAAGCAGGAACAGTGGCGCGCTGTCGTGCGTGGCCGCCTGAACCGAAACGGTGATCGGCAGCCGCACCGAGCAACCATAGCCAGCGGCGATGGTGGCGACGTCGAATTCCAGCACCGCCCATGCTTCCGACGCGAACGCGAGGTCCGGCAGCGACCAGGCCATCGCCTCCCCCTCCACCGGGACAAAATCGTTGCGCAGTTTCACGCCGATGCCCGCCGGCGCATTCACCTTGAGCACCAGGCCGCGCGCGCACAGGCTGGTGAGCAGCGCGAACTCCGCGGCGAAGGGTTCGGCGAGGTCGGCAGCCGTCTGCCCGTAGTACGCATTGCCGCGACCCGCGGAGGCCATCGCCAGCATCAGCGCTTCGTTGAAGCTCTCGCCCAGGCCGTAGGTGGAGGTGGAGACGCCGCCCTGTGCCGCGGTCTTGCATTGCAACGTGATCTGTTCCAGATCCTGCTCGCCCGCATTGGCACATCCGTCCGACAGCAGGATCACGCGGTGCACATCCTCCCCCGCGAGCTTGGCCAGCAATTCGTCCGCGCCCGCGCGCCACCCGCCGTGAAGGTTGGTGGAGCCACCACATTCGATGGTGGCCAGTGCCGTGGCCAACGCCAGCTTGTTGGCCGCCGGCGTGAGCGGCGCCACCTGGACGATTTCGTCGTCGAACGCGAAGACGGCAGCGCGATCGCCCGGCGCCAGGCTGTCGATGATATTGCGCGCACAGCGCTTGGCTTCTTCCAGCGGCACGCCGTTCATCGAGCCTGACCGGTCGAGCACCAAGGCGAGGTGCAAGGGCTGGCGAGGTGCCGCGCCGGGCGGCGGCGACGGCGCCTGGATGCGGACCAGCACGCGCAGCGTGGTGGATTGTTTGCCGGCGAGGGCCGCCTTTTCGGGCGTGAGCAACAGCTGGAATGTGGAAGCGATGTTGTTGTTGGGCATGACGGGCTCCGTGGGCGGCGTGCGTCATGCACGCCGTTTTCGCATCATCAGCGCTTGCTCGCTCATGCGGTGAGCCTGGCTTCGGACGGCGGCTCAACCACCGTCCATCGGCGTAGTCGTTGTGCATGCCGCGGATTCAACGTGCCCACCGCCGAATCGGCTAGCATCCCCTGATGGAACAGCTACAGGATTTCCTGTTCGGTGCCGATGGCTCGCGCTTCACGGTACTGGTGGAGGCTGTCAGGTACCTCGTGGCCGGTCCCGGCAACGTGATCCTGGACTTGTTCAACGTGGCCAGCCCTGACGGGTCGGACGCGGGCTACGTGGAGCGGCAGCGCGATCTGGCCATGCCGGTTGGCGTTGTCTTCTGGATCGCTGTGCTTTTGATCTACCTCGTGCTGCGTCGCCTGCGGTTACGCGCAGGCGCGCTTGCAGGCGCGCGCCGGAGCGTGGCCGTTGCGTCCCGCCCGGTGGCAGACTCGGTGGCTGCGTGGCTGCGCTCCCACCGGGACCGATGGACCGCGCGGCAGGCTTGGGGCGCGATCTGGCGCGCGGAGGTTGTGCACCTGGCGCTCACCATGGCGATACCGCTGACGCTGGAAACGCTGCGGTTGGTCATGTTCCTGATGTTCCTGCCGTTGACCGTTTTGGGCCCCGGCAACAAGGGACCCTTTTTCGCCGGGACGCTCGATCACGTTGCAAGCCCCGTGTGCTGGACCTTTGTTTCCTGGTGCCGGAGTCCGAGTGCCGCAATCCGGGACCTGCGCCCCGCGGAAGAGGCGCTATGCCGCGCCGGTCAGTGCCCTCCCCTCAGCTCGCGGATGGCCGACCCTTTCGGCTGGGTGTGGAAGCTTGCCTGGGCCGCGATTTCCGCGACGTGGATCGGACTTTGGCGCAGGAAGCTGCGGCTGCGCGAGGCGCATCCACCGCCCGCGTCGTAATGTTCGTGAGGACAGTGTCGCTGCGATCGGTGCGATGACCGCTACGGATTCGTGGCGACAAGCGCCTTGCGAATTTCGCGCAACTTGGCCTTCAGGCGAAGTTCGTTGTCGAGTCCGGTGCGTATCATGATTTTTTGCCCGGCCGAGCGCTCTTCCAGCTCCGGATCGGCATACTGGTACATCACCTTCGGTTGCACCAGCGCGATCGGAGTAGCAAGCTCGGGCGCGGCCAGCAGGTGATCGATGACAAAGATCAGCCGGTCGTTGAAATACCCCTTCGGGTAGCCGAGCTCGACATAGGCCTGCTGGAACAGCGGGTACATGCGCACGTAGAGCCCGACCAGACGCGCCGTGTCGATCGACTCGGCGGCGCTGACGTAAGGCGCGTAGCGTTGCGCATTATCGGGGGCGATCAGCGTGCCGTTGGCCTCTGCGGCGGCGACGAAGGCGCCCGGGACCGGCTTGACCGGCAAGACGCGCACGGCAACCGTCTTGCGTGGCAGGTTGTCCACCGTGGCGACAATCTGCCGGACGATGGCGCCCGGCGCCAGCAATTGCATGCCGGCATTGCCCTTGAGCGCCCCTGCGAGCGACTCTCTGACTGCGGCATCGCTCTGATCGAGCTGGGGCAGCGGCACCTGCTCTGCGCCGGGAACCTGCTCGATCGGATGCAGGATGGCGGGCTCCACCGGCGCCTGCGCCGGGGGTGCGAGCGCGGGCATTGCCGGCGCTTCGGCGACCTTGGGCGGCGGCGCCGGGCTGCGTGACCAGAAGTAGTAGAAAACCAGTGCGCCGGCCAACAGCGCCAGCGCGATGATTACCCACGGCGCGGCGCGCCGTGGCGGCGGGGATGCGCCGGCCGGCCCATCCGGTGCCCCAGCGTGCTCCAGCGTCGCGGTATTCATCGTGTACTGCGGGTCTCGATCGGACGCTGGTGTCGACATGGCGCTTCTCCTCCTCGGCAGTCTTGAGAGATCATACGCGCCGCATAAGTTCCGTCGAACGCAATGCGCGGCCCATGTGACCAGACGATGACCGGTGCGGTGTCGTCAGGTCCCTTCGACGATGCGGATTTCCCGGTCGGCGCCGTCACCCAACGCGTCCAGCGCGGCCTTATAGGCAGGGCTGTCGTGCGTGGCTACCGCCTGTGCAACGCTGTCGAATTCGACCAGCACCGTACGCTGTTGGAGGCCGAGCTCATAAACCACCGCCGGCTCGCCGCGCGCGAGGAAGCGGCCGCCACCGGCGGTGATGGCCGGGCCGGCCAGCTTGGCGTAGGCGGCTAGTTTGTCAGCGTTCTTGATGACGCGGTAGGTGCTTATCCAGTAGGCTTTCGGCATTGGTGCGTTCCTGTTTTTTTTCGAGTTTCGAGGCGAACAGCAATTCTACGGCAGGTCGAAACCGGGGCTGCTGGTGGCAGCAAGCTCACTCCATGAGCCATCTCCAACCGAGACTGCGTCGGATTGAATGGAGTAACCCATGGCAAACCAAACCAGTAGCACCGTTATCGACCTCGAATTTCGACCGATATCGTATTTCTGGCCGCTTGAACTTGAAACGCACCTGCTGGCCACGATCAAGGGGGCCGAGCGCAAGGCCGCGCTTCAGAAAATGTTTGCCGCCGGCCGGTCCGGCGACATCCCCGACTTCCTGGCCAAGTCTGCGCTGAGCGAAGACGAACGCCAAGCCTTGGGGCGTATGCATCCGGCGCTCATGGGCGGAGAGTACCTGCCCGACCTGCAACATGCCGAGATCGAGATCGCGCGCATCGTGATTGCCTCGACGACCTGGGACGTGACGAGTGTCTTCGCCCGCCGCGAAGGCGACTCCATCCACTACCGCGTGGTCGATGAATACAACGGTGACACGCTTTCCGGTGAGAATACCCGCACCTCCGAGCAGCCGCTGACGCTACGCGAGCTGGAGGCGTTCCTGAACGGCGCCTGGTCGATATTCGACGTGCTGGACATGAACTTCGGCGGCAGCGGCGGCGACGTCAACGCCATGCTGGCGTTTGTGTCCCGCGTCGAGTCGCAGTTCTATCCGACGATCGGCATGCTCTACCACGAGCGGATTGTCGAATGGGCTCACTCGCAACAGGACGACGGCGAGCTCGACAACGCCGACGCCTAGACGGACTCGGTCAGTGCACCATGCGCAATCGCGTGGATCGGATTGCGTGTTCAGTCCATCCCATTTTGAACGCCTGATCAGTACGTCCGGCGCCACTGCCCCGTGGTAGATTCTGCGGAATGTCTGGCAACCTGTCCGAGGCGGCGATCCTTCCGGTTTCGCGCCCATAACGTGTACTCTCGATGCAAATTCCACCGTCCGCGCGCTTGGCCCTATTGGCAATGTTTTAACGGTGGGTAACGGATCGCACGCACCGTTTTCCAAGAGCTTCCGCCGCTTCCTGTGGACCCGCTTTCTCGGGACCACCGCCAACCAGACGCTGATGGTCGCGTTGGCGTGGCAGATGTATGACATCACCGGCCGCGCGTGGGACTTGGGCATGGTCGGCCTGCTGCAGTTCGTGCCGGCCCTGCTCCTGACGCTGCCCGCCGGACAACTGGTGGACCGCGTGGACCGTCGTGGCGTGCTGGCCGCGAGCCTGTTGCTGCAGGCAATGGCGGCGCTGGTCCTCGCGTGGGGCAGCCTGCACGGATGGGTGAATCGCGAACTCATCTTTGCAATGTGCGTGATCCTGGGCACCGCGCGGGCGCTGCAGATGCCGTCGCAGCAGGCCATCGTGCCGGCGCTGGTGACGTCCGCGCAGCTGCCACGTGCCTACGCGCTGACGTCTACCTTCCTGAAATTTGCCGTCGTCGGCGGGCCGGTCTTTGGCGGCTTCATCTACGCCATCGGGCCGGCCGCCGCGTACGGTTCGTGCCTCGCGCTGCTGGTGATCTCGACGGCGCTTGTTGCGACGATCAAGCGCATTCCCACGTACCTCACGCCCGGGCCGGTCTCGTTCAATTCGTTGTTTGCGGGCGTGGTGTTCATCTGGCGCAAGAAGCAGGTGCTGGGCGCGATCTCGCTGGACCTGTTTGCGGTCCTGCTGGGTGGGGCTACGGCGTTGCTGCCGATCTATGCTCGGGACATCCTGGTTACTGGGCCGTGGGGACTGGGATTCCTGCGTGCGGCGCCTGCGGTGGGGGCGTTGGTGGTCGGGCTTGCGTTGGCGCGTTGGCCGCTGGCGCGGCACGTGGGGCGGCGGATGTTTGTAAGCGTCGCGATTTATGGCGTCGCGATTGTGGTGTTTGGACTATCGCGCGACTTTGCGTTGTCGATGATCGCGCTTGCGATCAGTGGTGGCGCTGACATGGTGAGCGTTGTTATCCGGCAGACGCTGGTGCAGATCGATACGCCGGATGACATGCGGGGCCGGGTCAGTGCAGTCAATAGCGTGTTCATTGGGGCCAGCAATGAGCTTGGGGAGTTTCGTGCGGGAACGGTGGCCGAGTTTATTGGGCCGGTTGGGGCTGTTGTTATGGGAGGGGTTGGGACGTTGATCGTCGCTGGGTTATGGATCAGGACGTTTCCTGGGCTGGCTCGGCGGGATCGGTTGCTGCGTTCACCCTGACCGATCAGCCGTAGGCCAACCGGGGCGACTTGGCATCCCCTTATACAATGTTCGTCCCGCGCCTGACCGAACTTCCAATGCCCCTGCCCGCAATGAGCTTCGACCAACGCCTGGATTCGCTGCCGCCTGGCACGCTGCGGGGCCTTTGCCGCGGCATCGAAAAGGAGAGCCTGCGCGTGCGGCCGAACGGAACGCTGGCCACCACACCGCATCCGCTGCTGCTGGGTTCAGCACTCACCCACCCGCACATCACGACCGACTTCAGCGAGTCTCAGCTCGAGCTCATCACAGGTGTGCACGCGAACGCGCACACTTGCCTCAAGGAGTTGACTGAAATTCACCAGGTCGTCTATCGCGCGATCGGCGACGAAATGCTCTGGTGCACGAGCATGCCGTGCGGATTGAATTCCGACGACGCCATTCCGCTCGGACGCTTCGGTACGTCCAATGTCGGCCGCGCCAAGACGGTGTACCGCACCGGCCTGTCCCATCGCTACGGCCGGCGTATGCAAACGATCTCCGGCATTCATTACAACTTCTCCCTGCCCGGAGCGCAGTCGAACGACGCCTACTTTGCGCTGATCCGCAATTTTCGCCGCCAGTCGTGGCTCCTGCTCTACCTGCTCGGCGCGTCGCCCGCAGTGTGCTCGAGCTTTGTGGCCGGCCGCGATCACAAACTGGAACGCTTGAGCGACGGCACGCTCTACCTGCCCTACGCCACGTCGCTGCGCATGGGGCGCCTGGGCTACCAGAGCGACGCGCAGTCCTCGCTCAAGGTGAGCTACAACAGCCTGGAGAGCTATGGCGGTTCGCTGCAGGATGCACTTACGCGGTCCTATCCGCCGTATGAGGCCATCGGTATCCGCGACGGCGACGACTATCACCAACTCGCCACCAGCATGCTGCAGATCGAGAACGAGTTCTACGGAACGATCCGCCCCAAGCGCGTGATACGGCCGGGCGAGCGCCCCCTGCATGCGTTGCGCGAGCGCGGCGTGGAGTACGTCGAGGTGCGCCTTATGGACCTCGACCCGTTCTGTTCGATCGGCATTACGGAGAACACGCTGCATTTTCTCGACCTTTACCTCGTGAACTGCCTGCTGCGCGAAAGCCCGCCCGACACGCCTGCCGAACTAGACGCCATCGAGCACAACATGCAGCTCGTTGCCGCGCGCGGCCGCGAACCGGGCCTGACACTCACCCGTGGTGCGCAGGAAGTATCGCTCGTCGAATGGGGCGCACAGATACTCGCGGAGTGCGCGCCGATCGCTGCGGCGCTGGATGCAGCGAACGACACCAGCGCGCATCGCGATGCATTGGCCCAAGGTTTGGCCGCGTTGAATGAACCCGCCATGACACCTTCGGCCCGCGTTCTGGAGACCATGGCGCGCGACTACGACAACACGTTTGTCCGTTTCGTGCTCGCCCAATCCGCTGCGCATCGCGAGACGATCCTGAAGCTGCCGCTTGCTGCCGATGTCGCAGAACACTTTGCGCAAATGGCCAGCGAGTCGCTCATCCGGCAGCGGGACATCGAGGCCGCAGACACCTTGCCCTTCGATACGTTCCTGCAACGCTACCTGTCACCGGCCAGTCTCAACCTCTGACGCCACGGCAGGACGAAACCATTCGAAAATATCAGGCTGGGCGCAGGTCGGGATCAACGGCGCAGACGCAAATGGGGGGCGTGAATAGGTTGCCTTCTACCAACCTTAACGGTAGGAGAATTCTGGGGGTCACATCGGATGGGTGCCATTTACGTCGCGATATGCACATTCGTTGGCATCACACGAGTATTTCTCCTCGAAACCCAAACAACCGCAGATGTCGACCGGGCACGCTCATAAGCCCAACGAACAATGCCACTACTGGCAGTTAAATCGGCGACGACGCCTTGCGCTTCGTAGGCAGAAACCAGTCGCGCTCCACCGCTCTCGTTTCGCGTGTGCCAGTGATCCAAATGCGCAACATCCGCTAGCAGATCTGACTTGTCAGCGTTACAAGTCGCATCGGTGAGCACAAAATTGTGTCCCAGATTGGATGGGATAGTGCCACGGAATGAAGTGATCGACGTGCATCGCGGCGGTCAGTCGGCCGCCGCAATAGAAGCACGTTCCTTGCTGCAACGGCATGAGCACTTCCCTGATCCGTCCGAGGGGAACTCGTTCGTCTCCAAAAAGAAACTCTTCCAGACTTTGTGTCTGGCCAATCGCATATGCATTCCTGGGATTGTCGCGAACCTCGCGCAGCCACCCGTTGCGCGCCAGTGCGCTCAGAAGTGTCGAAAACTTGCGCAGGCAATAGGCGACACCAGCTTTCAGATGAATCGCACCCCCGACGACTACCTCCTCATAGAGAAAGGGGACGCGCTGGTCACCACGCAGAAGTTGCAGCCGGAAGAGTGGCATCTTTCTTATGATTACCTTGATGCACGTCACCGTGGTCCCCCATTGGGGAATCCGGCGCGCCTTGGAGAGTCTCGGCGTTTCACGCTGCAGCGCAGTAACGTGATTGATGATGTTGATATTGGCGCCGTTGTTCTGAGACAACACTAATCCGCAGAACTCGCGAGCGTGCCCCCAATAGAGTTCGATGAATTTCTCCGCCAGCCAGTCAAGCTTGATCTCAAGCGGCACGCCGGAATCATTGCCACGCTCAATAGCTAACTCGATCAATGCAATGAGCAATGCAAATTTGTAAGTTGCGACAAATTGGCCTTCGTCGAGAATTTTCTGGAACCGCGTCAAAAACACGAGCTGGTCGGCATCGGACGGTATCGGCGTCACGGGTTGCTCCAATAGGCTGCGCGATCCGGAATGATCCAACGCACGCCTCCGCGTGGATCGGCGACATCACCGGCATAGCGAGGAATCAAATGCAGGTGGAGATGTGGAACTGTCTGGCCGGCCTCGGTTCCGTCGTTGATGCCCAGATTGAACGCATCCGGAGCATGCTGCTCAATCACCAACCGACGCGCGTCGTCGGCCAGACGGAGCATTTCGTCACGCTCCGCGGCCGTTGCGTCGAACCATGATGCGACATGGCGTCGCGGGACGACCAGTACGTGTCCTGGATTCAACGGGTATGCGTCCCAAAGGGCGCGTGCCAGAACACCTTCGGTCAGGAGCACGTCCGGCCGAGGTTCGCAAAACGGGCAGGATCGGGAAGGTACGTTCAACTCTGGCTCCAATAGTGGCGGGCGAACCGTGAACTCACCGAAAACGACGGTAGCGCCGCGGGTTCCAATTTGCAGTCCACCTTTGTTGGCGGCTCTGTTGGATCACCTCGATTGAGGAAGAATTTAGCACTTCGGTGTTTCTGTGAGGTTGTAGTTCATCGGTGACTCTGAACGAACTTGACCCGATTGCGCAAGTCGTTGGCTTCTCGTTGACATTGAGGCTATCCTGGCGCCCCATGAGCACGGGCGACCTCTACAACCGATTTGGATGGCAGTCCAGCCTGGGACACTTCTCCAGCGCGGAGCCCGCGTTGTTTGCCTCCAATTGCAGGACTTCGTCGCTGACGCTTCCCCCGAGCAGGTGCGCGCTTGGGACCAATCCATTCCATGGCTGCAGCGGAAATGCCGTGAACTGGAAGTTCGCGACGCCAAAGCGCGTGAGTACACCGCGATTCTTGAGTACGAATTGCCCCGCGATTCCCGACGACCTGACGTGATCGTTCTCGAGCGCGGCTGTGTAGCCGTTCTGGAAATCAAAGGTGCGCTTCACGCCACGCAAGCGAGCACTCGATCAGGCATTCGGATATGCCCGAGACTTGCGGGCATACCACGCTGCATGCGAGGGCCGCAGAGTTACGCCGGTACTTCTCGGTGCGGGGCGCGGGTGCGGTCCCAATTGAGCGAGATGGCGTTTACATCGTTGGAACCGAGGGGCTGGATGCCTTGCTGGATCACTTTCTCGGAAGTAGGCGAGTCTGATCATCAGTGTCGAGGAGTTCCTGGCAACCCAATGCGTATGCACCATTACCTACGATAGTGCAGGCGGCGCGGGAACTTTTCCATCGGCGCGAACTGCCAATGATCAAGCGCGCAAGGGCGGCAACTGAACCGGCGCTGCAATATATCTCTGCGATAGCGCGAACGGCAGCGCAGACACGGACCAGGCACCTGGTGCTCCTGAGTGGGGTCCCGGGCTCGGGCAAGACGCTGGTCGGTCTGCAGCTGGTCCACGCCAACTGGCTCGATGATCTTGCAGTGCCCCGGGCAACCGGTCGCCCATCATCGCCCGGCGGTGTACCTGTCGGGCAATGGGCCCTCTGGTCCAGGTACTTCAGCACGCTTTGGAGGACGCCGGAGGAGGAGGCAAGACGTTTGTGCAAGACATCAAAAACTACGTCAAGTATCACTCCCGTCCCGGCCGGCCGGTGCCGCCGGAACACCTGATCGTATTTGACGAGGCGCAACGCGCTCATGACGCGGAACGTGTCGCGCATGTGCATGAATTACCGCTTGGAATGTCCGAACCGGAACACCTGATCGAATTTTGTGAGCGCATCCCAGGTTGGTGCGTTTTGGTTGCACTGATTGGGAGTGGTCAGGCCATCCACAGCGGTGAGGAAGTCGGCTTGCCGCTTTGGCGAGAGGCAATCGAAAGATTCTCCGCAGGCTGCGAGGCTGGACAGTCCACGGGGCACCCGCCATGACGGAGACCTTTCACGGACTGCCTATCACATGCGAATGGAGCCCGGCGCTGAATCTCGACACGGAGATTCGCTTCCATCTCGACGCCCAAGGTGCACCAGTTCGTGGATGGGCTTCTGAATGACATGGCATCGGAGCCAGCTTTGCGCTCTGACCGATCAGCTGCAAGCGGGTGGTCACAGGTTCTTGATCACACGCGATCTTGATGCAGCTCGTGAGTACTTGCGCGAGCGCTATAGCGACGCGCGGTTTGCGCGGTACGGCCTGGTCGCTTCGTCAAAGGACAAGTGGCTGCCGGATTTCGGTGTGGACAACACGTTTCAGACCACCAAGCAACTGCGCGTTGGCCCTTGGTACAACGCCGACCCCTCTGCATGCCCGCTCCTGTTGCCAACTTGACACGGTTGCGACAGAATTTTCATCCCAAGGGCTGGAACTCGACTGCGCGATTACTCGCTTGGGGGTCGGACCTGCTGTGGGATGGCGTAGTTGACTGGCGGAGAGGGCGGGATTCGAACCCGCGGAGGGCTATTAACCCTCGCACGCTTTCCAGGCGTGTGACTTAAACCGCTCATCCACCTCTCCGGTGGGCGCCATTTTACCCGATGCCGGTGCCCTGCCCCAGCGGCCCGGAAATCCGCCCAATTGCGACTATTTCCCGGGCGTGACGCCTTTGGCCACCGCCTTGAGGACAAGCAACATGGGATTGGTGCTGCCAACGGGAATATCGGAATCCGCCAAGTCGACGATCACGGCCCATTGGGCCGCCGGGTGCTATCCGATCACGCCCGTCAGCGGCGCAGCGGAAAACAGCACTCCGAACACCTGGCAGTACACGACCACGCTGCCAAATTCGGCCAGCGACGTCCCGGCGGGAAGGTCGTAGTCCTGCGTGCCGGCATTGGCCTTCAGGCGCGCCACGGTCAGGAAGCCCTTCTTCACATCCTTCGAATTTTCCGGCGTGGCATGCCGCGTGAGATAGACATACAGGTCGGGCCCGGCGGTCACGCGAAAATTGTCCAGGCGCAGCAGCAGCGAGCCATCGGCGCGGCGGTAGATCATCGCATCGCCGCTGCCCCGATGCAGCATGTCGCTGTCGCGGAAGCGTCCCTGCGCGGCCAAGGTCATGCCCGACATCAATTCCGCTTGCGCGATCGGTCCCGGCAACAGCACCGCGGCCAATCCTCCCGCCAGCGTGGACAGCCATTGGCGGCGCGTGAGCAAGCCCGCCATCACGACGCGTACTCGGGCGCCAGCGACGCGCGCAGCATGTTCTTGGCGCGGTGGCGCATCACGCCAAGGAAGTTGGCGGTGATGCCCAGTTCCTTGCATACGTCCTCGGACTCCATGCCGGACAGTTCGGACATCACGAAGGCGCTGGCATTGCGTGCGGGCATGCGTCCCAGTTCGCGCTCGAAGGTCTCCCAGAAGCGGGTGCGTTCGAAGGCGGCGGCGGGATCGACATTGGCCGACGTGCGCATTTCCAACGCGACATCGTGAGCGGCGGGATCGTCGCCGGCCTCCTCCATCGCATCCAGGCTGGCGGGCGTGCGGGCGCGTTCGCGGTAGGCGTCCATGATCTTGTGCTTGAGGATGCCGACGAGCCAGGTGCGAAGCGCGCTGCGGCCGGCAAAATCGGCGCTGCCCGACAGCACGGCCACCATGGTGTCCTGTACGGCATCCTGCGCCGCGTCGCGATCGCCGAGGCGGCGCGTGGCATAGGCCAGGAGGTAGCTGTTGTGGCTGGCAAGTTCCGCGGCATTGATCGTCGAGCAGTTCATGGCGGGCTCCGTTTCGAAAGTGGCCGTGAGGCAGTGAACGGAGTTTGCCCAGCGGAAGCCCGCACGAATATTCGGACCGTTACGGGGTCGGCATCGTGGTGACTACGTAGCGGCAACGGCCTCTTAAGTACAAACCCGTAGTGTCCAAGGGCGCGGTTGCTGCTAGGGTGTCGGCCATGTCGCGTCGCAACGTCCTGTGGAACCTGGCGGTGGTCATCGCCTACGTCTTCGCCTCCGAGGCGGTGGCGGCATGGCTGCGGCTGTCGCACATCCCGCCGATCATCTGGTACGCGTCGGGCGTGGGTCTGGCGGCGGTGCTGCTGCGCGGTTTGTCCGTGCTGCCGGGCGTGATGATCGGTGCTTCCATCTGCGCACTGCTGGCCGAAGCGTCGCCCGAACTGGCGCTGTTGTTGACGCTGGCGGTGGCACTGCAGCTGGCGTTGGCATGGTGGCTGTTGACGCGCGTGCTGAAGATCGACGTCGCACTGGCCCACGTGCGCGACGTGCTGATATTCATCGCGGTGGGTTGCACCATGCTGCCGCTGCTCAATGCCGGGATCATGGTGTGGCGCGACACCGTTCGTGGCGCGGCCGGCGACGCGGGCGAGCTGGTGCGCACGCAGGTCACGGCGATGGGCGAAGCCGTGGGCATCCTGCTGGTTGCGCCGTTCATCCTGGGGGTCGCCGCGGCGTGGCGGCAGCGCCGCCCGTGGTCACGGCACGTCGAGTCCCTGGTGCTGCAGGTGGCCAACGCGGTCGTGGCATTCGTGGTCTTCGGCGGCATGATGGCGTCTTCGATGAGCGCGGAATCGTTGCCGTATGCGATCTTTCCGTTCACGTACTGGGCCGCATTTCGACTCGGCATGCGCGACACGGCATTGGCGCTGCTGGTGGCTGGCACGATCGCGGTGGGGTGTCATTCATTGGGCGTGGGTCCATTCGTGATGGCCCATTCCATGCCGTCCAACGCCTTCGCGCATTACGCCAGTCTCTATCTCTTCTTGATCGTGCTGTCCGCGACATCGCTGTTGGCGGCGGCCACGCAGCAGGAGCGCGAGACTGCCGAAGCGGGCGTGCGCGAAAGCGAGCAGCGCTACCGCACGCTGATCGAACGGATGAACGAAGGGGTGAACATCACCGATGCGCAGGCCAGGATGACGTTCGTGTCCGATCGCTTCTGCGCGATGGTGGGCTATCCGCGCGAGGAACTGCTGGGTCAGACCGGCGCGATGCTCACGCTGCCTGAGCAGCACGGCGCGTGGGAAGAGTCGCACCGGCAACGCCGCGCGGGCCTGTCCGAGTCGCACTCGCTGTCGATGCGGCGCAAGGACGGCAGCCTGCTGCATGTATGGATCTCGCCGCGGCCGCAATTCGGGCCGGACGGCGCCTATGCGGGCAGTCTCAACGTGGTGCTGGACATCACCGACCGCCGCTTGGCGGAGGACCGCGCCCGCGCGCATCTCGACCAGTTGGCGCACGTCGCGCGCGTGGCATCGATGGGCGAGATGGCCAGTGCCATCGCGCACGAGGTCAACCAGCCGCTGACGGCCATTGCCAACTATGCGTCGGCCAGCCTCCGCCTGATGCAGGACAACCGGATGTCGCCGCCCGAGGCGATGGCGGTGATGAAGCAATTGGCCGATGAAGCCGAACGCGCGGGCGAGGTGGTGCGCAAGATGCGCGGCTTCGTGCGCGGCGAGGAAGGGCATCCGGTGCGCATCGCGGTGGCTGAGCTCTTCGCCGACGTGCTGCGGCTGTCGGGTCCGGAGGCGCGCGCGCAAAACGTGGTGCTGGAGGTGGAAGCGGGCTCGGGGTCGCTCGCCGTCACCGCCGACGTCATCCAGTTGCAGCAGGTGCTGCTGAACCTGGTGCGCAACGCCATCGAAGCCATTACCGGCGCCGTTGCGACGACGCGCCAGGTGACACTTACGGCCCGGCCCGCCGACAATGGCATGGTTGAGATCCGCGTCGCCGACTCCGGTCCCGGCATTGCAATGGATGATCTCGACCAAGTGTTCACGCCATTCCACACCACCAAGGCGGATGGCGTAGGCATTGGTCTCGCGTTGTCGCGCTCGATCGTTGAAGCCTACGGCGGCCGCTTGTGGGCCAGCGCCACGCCCAGCGGCGCGATGTTCCATCTAACCATTCCCGCCGCGTGAAGGAGCCCGCGATGCCCGCCCCCGAAGCCCTCGTCTACGTCATCGACGATGAAGCCGCCATCCGCGATTCGCTCGGCATGCTGCTGCGTTCCGTGGGGCTCGCGTCCAGACTTTTCCCCGACGCGCCGAGCTTCCTGGCCGCCACGCCGTGGCAGCCCAACGCCTGCGTGATCGCCGACGTGCGGATGCCGGGCATGAGCGGGCTGGAGCTGCAGGACGAGATGCGCAAGCGCGGCGCCGCGCTGCCGATCATCATCGTGACGGGTCACGGCGACATCGGCATGGCCGTGCGCGCCATGAAGAATGGTGCCGCCGACTTTATCGAAAAGCCGTTCAACGGGCAGGTGCTGCTGGACGCCGTGCATCGCGCGTTGGCGCAGGCCGCTACGCCAGCATCATCCGCCGCCACCGCCGTCGAAGGCGATCGCGAGGACCTCGAGCGCCGCATTGCCTCGCTATCGCCGCGCGAGCGCGAGGTGATGACGCTGGTGGCCGAAGGCCTGCCCAACAAGTCGGTGGCAACCCGGCTCGACCTCTCCACGCGCACCGTCGAAGTCCACCGCGCCAAGGTGATGGAAAAAATGGGTGCGCGGTCGCTGGCGGAATTGGTGCGGATGAATATCGCGGCGAGCTAGATCGAGCGCATTGCGGGATGGGCGCCGTCCCTCTATTGGCCTGCTCCCTTCTTCGCCCGGTCGGCCAGCAACTGCGCGCGCCGCTCCAGCCACCACCCATACTGCGCGGGCCACAGCTTCCACCCGGCCTCGCCGTCGAGTTCCACCGCAGCGCGCCCCGCCCAATGTGGATCGAGCAATGCTTCGCGGCCCAGCGCGACGAGGTCCGCTTCGCCGCGCGCAACGATCGCCTCGGCCTGTGCCGCAGTCAGCACCAGCCCCACCGCCTGCGTGGCGATGCCGGCCTCGGCGCGGATGCGTGCCGCAAACGGCACCATGTAGCCGGGCTTGAGATCAAAGCGCGCGCCCGACAGGCCACCCGCGGAACAATCGATCACATCGACGCCGATGGCCTTCAACTCGCGCGCCAGCGCGACCGAGTCCTCTAGTGTCACGCCGCCTTCGATGCCGTCAATGGACGATGTCCGATAGAACAGGGGCTTCGACGCCGGCCACACTTCGCGCACCGCGCGCGCAATCTCCAGCCCGAAGCGCATGCGCCCTGCCAGGTCGCCGCCATAGGCATCGCGTCGCGTGTTGGAGATCGGCGACATGAACGAACTGATCAGGTAGCCATGCGCGCCGTGAATTTCGACCACGTCGAGGCCGGTGCGGTCCGCCCGCATCGCCGTGGCGCGAAACGCTTCGACGATGCGCTTGATCCCGGCATGATCCAGCGCCTCCGGCACCAGCCAGCCGTCCATGTGCGGCATCGCGACGGGACCGACAATCGGCCATGGCAGATCGCCGCGTGCCGCATCCTCCGCACCCACGGCGGCGTTGCCGAACCACGGCCGCTGCATGCTGGCCTTGCGTCCCGCGTGCGCCAGCTGCATGCCGGCGGCCGCGCCCATCGATTTCACATAGGCCACCGCGCGCTGGATTGGCGCGATGTGCGCGTCGGACCACAGCCCCAGATCGCCGTGCGTGATGCGGCCCTCCGCCACCACCGCGGTGGCCTCGGTGAACACGAGGCCGAAGCCGCCCATTGCGAATTGCCCGAGGTGTGCAAAGTGCCAGTCCTGCGCCATGCCGTCGATGGCGGAGTACTGGCACATCGGCGACACCACGGTGCGGTTGCGCAGCGTGAGGCCACGCAAGGTGAGCGGAGAAAACAGTTTCGACACGGGATATTCCTTCAACGAGTCAATTACGCACGAATCAGACGCAATGCACGCAAGCCCGTCAATTGGAATGCGCGCCGCGATGCGCCCAGCCGGTCATCCGGCGTTCGAGCACGGCGAAGAATTCGTACATGGCCATCGCCATCGCGCCAATCACGAACAACCCGGCAAATACCAGCGGCATCTTCATCGACGAACCGGCGGACATCATGAGGTAGCCGATGCCGTCATTCGACGCCACCGTTTCCGACACCACGGTGCCCACGAAGGCCAGCGTGATCGACACCTTGAGCGACGCGAAGAAGAACGGCAGCGAGCGCGGCAGCCCCACCTTGAATAGGATGTCGCCCTTGGTTGCGCCCAGCGAACGCAGCACGTCCTCCAGCTCGGGCTCCAGCGTGGCGAGGCCGGTGGCGACGTTGACCACGATCGGGAAGAAGCTGATCAGGAATGCCGTGAGGATGGCGGGCACGGTGCCGATGCCGAACCACACCACGAGGATCGGCACGAAGGCCACCTTGGGAATCGCGTTGAATGCCACCAGCAATGGATACAACCCGCGATAGACGAAGCGCGACATGCCCACCGCGACACCAAGCGACAACCCGACCGCAACACCAATCCCGAAACCGATCATCGTCGTCCAAAACGTCTGCCACGCGTGATGCGCAATGGGCTTGGCATACTCCACCAGCGCCTGCGCAATCGTGTACGGGCTCGGAAAGATGAAGTCGGACACCTGGAACATGGAGCAGATGGCCTGCCATACGACCAGGATCGCCGTCAGCAGCAGCCACGGCGCCCATTTTTCGAGCCGCCTCTGCTGGTCGGGCGTCATGGCGCCGCCACCGGCTTCCTGATCATGCCGATGCGCTCGCGCATCTCGTGCACGATGCCCGAGAACGCATCGGTGTAGGTCACTTCCAGGTCGCGCGGCCGCGGCAGGTCGATCTCGCGCCGCACGAGGATGCGCCCGGGTCGCTTGCTCATCACGTACACGGTGTCGGCCAGGAACACGGCCTCGCGCAGGTCATGCGTGACCAGGATGACGGTGAAGCGCTGCTCGGTCCACAGGTCGCGCAGGATGCACCACAGCTCCTCGCGCGTGAAGGCATCCAGCGCGCCGAAGGGCTCGTCCAGCAGCAGCATCTTGGGCTTGTGCACAAGTGCCCGGCAGATCGACGCGCGCTGCTGCATGCCGCCGGACAGCTGAAACGGAAACTTGTCCTCGTATCCTTCGAGGCCCACGGTCTTCAGCAACGCCCGCGCGGTCTCGACGTATTGCGCGCGTTCGCGCTTGAAGTTCGAGCGATGTGGCTCGACGATTTCCAGCGGCAGCAGCACGTTGTCGATCGTGGTGCGCCATGGCAGCAGCGTGGGTGCCTGGAAGGCCATGCCGACGATCTTCAGCGGCCCGGTGACCTTGGCGCCCTCGACGGTGACGGTGCCCCGGGTGGGCGGCTTCAGGCCGGTGGCCAGCTTCATGAAGGTCGACTTGCCGCAACCCGACGGCCCGACGAACGCAGCAAACTCGCCCGGCTTGATCGACAGCGTGATGTCCTCGACCGCGAAATCCTGGTGTCCCTCATAGGCGAGGTAGACATCGCGAAAATCGACGAAAGACGAGTCAGCCTTCGTGGCACCAGCGGCAGCGACGACACTCATGCGGACAGCGCTCCTGCGTGCGAAAAAAAGCCCCCGCTGCCGGGGGCCTCGATGTGGTGTGCGACTTATTTCGGAATGATCATCCGGTCGGCCTTGGCCGGCAGGTAGGCATCGACGAAGATGGCCTCGGGCTTCACCGGATTCTTCAGCTCGAAGGCCGACGACACCTGCGTCACCATGTCGGTGAGACGCGGCGCCAGCACGCCGCCCACGCCGTTGGCCTTGGCTTCCTTCGTGGCAATCACGCTTTCGATGGCCAATTTCATCCGGCGCTTCTCGAGCGCTTCGTCCACCAGCGCGTCGCGCTCCTTCACATACTTGATCGACGCGTCCGGATCGGCCAGCACCTCCTTCAAGCCCTTGGTGAACGCGCGCAGGAACGCCTTCACCGCTTCCGGCTTTTCCTTGAGGAAGGATTCGGAGACGATGATCGCGTTGCCGTAGAGGTTGACGCCGTACTTGGGATAAAGCATCACGTTGACATCCTCGTCCTTGATGCCGCGGGCGTTGAGGTTCAGAAGGCTCGTGAAATAGAAACCGGTGATCGCGTCGACGTCACCCTTGACCAGCAAGGTCTCGCGCAGCGGCGGATCCATCGCGGTCCACGCGATCTTGCCCGCGTCGAGCTTGTTGGCCTTCACGAAGATCGGAAACGCGCGGCGACCGGCGTCGAACACCGGCGCGCCCATCTTCTTGCCCTGCAGGTCAGCCGGCGAATTGATGCCAGACTTCTTCAACGAGAAAACGGCGGCCGGCGTGTCGTCATAGACCATGAACACGGCGACCGGCTTGTTGGGCGCAGTGGGATTGTTCCCGACGAACTCGATCAACGCGGCGAGGTCGGCAAAGCCCATCTGGTACGTGCCTGACGCCACGCGATTGACGGCATTGCCCGACCCGTTGCCGGCATCGATCGTGACATCCAGTTTTTCCGCAGCGAAATAGCCCTTGGCCTTGGGCAGCAGGAACATTGCCGCAGGCCCTTCGAAGCGCCAGTCGAGCTGGAACGCGATCTTGGTGTCCTGCGCCGCCACCGGCAACGCGGCCCCGGCAAAGGCAATGACGGCGCACGTGGCTGCGGCTCGACGGACGAATGACTGGAAACGCATCGAACTTCTCCTGGCTTGCACAAAAGAGGGGCGGACCGCGCGCCGTCCACCCGCCGTTTGCACCCAATCGGCACAAACAGCCAGGCGGGGACGCCTAACGACCACTATTAGCGAAATCCATGCCGTGCGCGATGGCGCATCAAAGCAACGTCGCCTGCCGCGACAGGCAGTCCACGACCGTCAGCGCAGTCATGTTGATGATCCGCCGTACCGTCGCCGACGGCGTCAGGATATGGCACGGCTTGGCCACGCCCAGCAGGATCGGGCCCAGCGTCACGCCACCGCCGGACGACACCTTGAGCAGGTTGAACGAGATGTTCGCCGCATCCACCGTCGGCATGATCAACAGGTTCGCTTCGCCCTTGAGGCGCGAGTTGGGCATGGCCGCGGCCCGCACTTCTTCCGACAGCGCAGCGTCGCCGTGCATCTCGCCATCGATTTCGAGATCGGGGTCGAGCGCAGTCACCAGCGCCAGCGCGGCCTGCATCTTCTTCGCTTGCGGATCGGAAGCCGAGCCAAAACTCGAGTGCGACAGCAGCGCCACCTTGGGCACCATGCCGAAGCGCCGCATTTCCTCCGCCGCCAGCAGCGTGATCTCCGCCAGCTGCTCCGCCGTCGGGTTGTCGTTGACGTAGGTGTCGGCGATGAAGATCGTGCGCGTGGGCATCATCAGCGCGTTCATCGCCGCATACGTCTTCACTCCGCGCCGCAGGCCGATCACCTGGTCGATGTATTGGCGATGCAGGTCGTGCGTGCCGAAGGTGCCGCACAGCATGCCGTCGGCGTCGCCACGGTGCACGGCCATGGCGCCGATCAGCGTGTGCCGACGGCGCATCTCGATCTTGGCGTAGGCTTCCGACACACCGCGGCGCGCCGTCAGCCGGTAGTACTCCGACCAGTAGTCGCGATAGCGCTCATCCCATTCGGGATTGATGATGTCGAAATTCTCGCCGACCTTGAGCCGCAAGCCGAAGCGATCGATGCGCTTTTCGATGATCGAGGGCCGGCCCACCAGGATCGGCCGCGCGAGCCCTTCGTCCACCACCACCTGCACCGCGCGCAGCACGCGCTCCTCCTCGCCTTCGGCGTAGACGATGCGCTTGGGCGATTTCTTCGCCGCCGCGAAGATGGGCTTCATCAGGAGTCCCGACTGGTACACGAACTGCGTGAGCTTTTCCTTGTACGCGGCCATGTCGGTGATGGGTCGCGTGGCCACGCCGGAGGCCATCGCCGCGGCCGCCACCGCCGGCGCCACCATCACGATGAGGCGCGGGTCGAAGGGCTTGGGAATCAGGTATTCGGGGCCGAAGCGCAGGTTCTCGATGTTGTACGCGTGGGCCACGATGTCCGACTGCTCGGCCATCGCCAGGTCCGCGATCGCGCGCACGCATGCCAGCTTCATCTCTTCGTTGATCGTCGTGGCGCCCACGTCGAGTGCGCCGCGGAAGATGAACGGAAAGCACAGCACGTTGTTGACCTGGTTCGGAAAGTCCGACCGGCCGGTGGCCAGCACCGCATCCGGGCGCGCGGCCTTGGCGATGTCCGGCATGATTTCGGGCTCGGGATTGGCCAGCGCCATGATCAGTGGCGACTTGTTCATGCCGGCGAGCCACTCCGGCTTCAGCACGCGCGCGGCGGAGAGGCCGAGGAAGATGTCGGCGCCGGGCATGATCTCCTCGAGCGTGCGCAACGTGGTGGGCTGCGCATACTTGATCTTGTGGTCGTCCATCAATTCGGTGCGGCCGGCGTAGACCACGCCCTTGATGTCGTTGACCCAGATGTTCTCGCGCTTGATGCCGAGGCTCACCAGCAAGTCGAGGCAAGCCAGTGCCGCGGCACCCGCGCCGGAACACACAAGCTTCACCGCGCCCAATTCCTTGCCCACCACGCGCAGGCCATTGAGGATCGCGGCGCCGACGATGATGGCCGTGCCATGCTGGTCATCGTGGAAGACCGGGATCTGCATCCGCTCCCGGCACTTCCGCTCGACATAGAAACACTCCGGCGCCTTGATGTCCTCGAGGTTGATGCCGCCGAACGTGGGTTCCAGCGCCACGATCATGTCCACCAGCTTGTCGGGATCGAGTTCGTTGATCTCGATGTCGAAGCAATCGATGCCGGCGAACTTCTTGAACAACACCGCCTTGCCTTCCATCACCGGCTTGGCCGCCAATGGCCCGATCGCGCCCAGGCCCAGCACGGCGGTGCCATTGGTGACGACGCCAATGAGGTTGCCGCGCGCAGTGAGCGTGGACACCTCGCGTGGATCGCGGACGATCTCATCGCAGGCGGCGGCCACGCCGGGGGTGTAGGCCAGCGCGAGATCACGCTGGTTGGTGAGTTGCTTGGTCGCCTGTACCGAGATCTTGCCGGGAGGAAACATCCGGTGATACTCGAGCGACGCGTGGCGAATTGCTTTATCCGGCATGATCGGTTGGCGTGGGGTCGGAAGCGCCGGAAGGGCGCGTGCGAGCATGATAATCCAACGCTGCCGCAGACTTTGATCTAGCGCAGAGACCGTGTCCGATCACGGGGCGATTGGCCATGGCAACGGTATAATCGCGCCCTCTCTGCCCATGGTCCCTGGCCGCGTTTTCCCGCGGCAATTCCACCGTCGCATGACCTCCACTCCGCTCTTCTGGCTGATCGCACTCGCGCTTGCGGCAGCCACCCTCGTCGTCCTCGTGGTGCCCTTGTTGCGGCGCCGCGGCGAACTGCCCCCGGAGGAGGAATCGGCGGCCGCAGCGGTCTTCCGCGATCATCGGCGGCAGGTGGAAGCCGATTTCACCGCCGGGATCACCACCGCGCAGGAGCGCGACGCGGCGCAGGAGGAGCTGGTGGCCCGTTTCGGTGGCGAACTGGCGGCGCAGCCTGATGCCGGCGCGGCACCACGCTCGGACCGGCCGCAATGGATCTCGGCCGTGATCATCGCCGCGATGCTGCCCATGGTGGCGGGCGGCCTGTACTTCGTCCTGGGCAATCCGCAGGCCATGAATGCCGCCCCGTCGCGGCAGGATGCGCTGGCCGACGATCCGCAGATCGTGGCCATGGTGGACGGCCTGGCCAAGCGCCTGAAGGAAAACCCCGAGGACGGCAATGGCTGGGGCATGCTGGGCCGGTCCTATCGGGCGCTGGGCCGCTACGAAGCGGCGGCCCTCGCGTTCGGCGAGGCGTCCAAGCGGTTGCCCCCCAATGCGGCGCTGCTCACCGACTGGGCCGAGGCCATCGCCCAGGTCCAGGGCCGCAGTCTGGTGGGCCAGCCAACGGAATTGCTGCAGCGCGCCCTGGCCCTCGAACCCGACTATCCGAAGGCGCTCGCATTGAGTGGCGCCGCCGCCATGGAACGCAACGACCCGGCGACCGCGGTGGCGCTGTGGAAGCGCCTGAAGGCCACGCTACCCCCCGACAGCCCGGAAGTAGCCCAGATCGACAAGGTCGTGGGGCAACTCGAGGCCTCCGGCAAGGCCGGCAGCGGCAACGCTGCGCCCGCCGCCAAGTCCGCACCCATGGCTGCTGCCGGCCCAACGTCCCAGGCGCCTCCGGCCAGCGCCGCGCCTGCCGCCGGCGCGGCGGCCACCGGCAAATCGGTGGAAGGCCGGGTGGAACTCGATCCCAAGCTCGCCGCCCGCGTGGCGCCGGGCGACACCGTTTTCATCTTCGCGCGGGACCCCGACGGCTCCCGGATGCCGCTGGCGGCCCTTAAGTTGACGGCCGCCGAACTACCCAAGGCATTTGCGCTCACCGATGCGATGGCGATGTCGGCCAGTAACACCATTTCCGCGGCCAAGCGGGTGGTGATCGAGGCGCGGATCAGCAAATCGGGGCAACCCACGCTGCAGTCCGGCGACATGGCCGGGACGAGCGCGCCGGTGGCGCCCGGGGCGCGTGACGTGCGCATCCTGATCGACCGGGTCAATCCCTGATATTGTGATTATTGGCAAAATAATCATATACTTAAAAAATTTCCCCACTACGCATGTCAGTGGTTACTAACACGGACGCCATCCCGACGCACCCACATGCTGGAAGCTCAAGACCTGGCGGCGCGACGCGGACAAACCACCCTGTTCTCGGGGGTTTCGTTCCGCCTTGTCCAGGGCCGGGTGCTGGCCCTCACCGGCCCCAACGGGTCCGGCAAGACCACGCTACTGCGGATATTGGCGGGGCTCACCGCGCCGTGGTCCGGAAACGTGCGTTGGAAGGACGAGGCCATCCGCCCCTTTGCCCCCCGCATCCGTCAGGACGCGCTGCTGGCTGGCCATGTGCCGGGGCTGAAGGACGAATTGACGGCGGCCGAGAATCTGGAGATCCAATGCGCACTGACCGGGCAGCCGGTGGTGGCTGCCAACGTTCGCGCGGCGCTGGAAGCGGTCGCGCTGGGGGCTGCCCACGCGCTGCCCGCGGGCGTGCTGTCGCAGGGACAACGGCGACGGGTGAGCCTCGCGCGGCTGATGCTGGTGCACCGACCGCTGTGGCTGCTGGACGAGCCCGCGACGGCGCTCGACACCGCGGGGCTGGCCCTGCTGGCGCGGCTGGTCGGCGCCCATGTCATGGCCGGCGGAATCGTGGTGGCCACCACGCACCAGCCGCTCGACCTCCCGGCCGAGCGCATGACTGCGCTGGCACTGGGATGACGACCCTGGCGCAATCGCTGGCGACGGACGCCGACTATGGCGCATGGGGCGCCATTCGCCTCGCGGCGCAGCGCGATCTCAAGCTGGCGTTGCGCTCGCGCGCGGAACTTGGCGTGCAACTTCTGTTCTATGTGATTGTGGTCAGCCTGTTTCCGTTGGCGTCGTCACCGGAACGCACCTTGCTGGCCACGATGGCGCCCGGCATCCTGTGGGTGGCCGCGCTGCTGGCGGCACTGCTGTCGCTGCCGCGACTTTTCGGCAGCGATTACAACGATGGTTCACTCGAGCAACTGGCCATGTCGCCCTACCCGCTGCCCGCCCTGGTGGCCGGCAAAATGCTGGCGCATTGGCTTACTACCGGCGTGCCGATGGTGGTTTTGGCGCCGCTCCTGGCGCTGCAGTACGGGCTCGACGCCGGGTTGATGGTCATCGTCACCCTGTCGCTCCTGCTCGGCACGCCGATTCTTTCGCTCGTCGGCGGCATCGGCGCCGCGCTCACGCTGGGCGTGCGCGGCGGCGGCAGCCTGCTGGCGCTGCTGGTACTGCCGCTGTTCATACCTGTGCTGATCTTCGGCGCGGGCGCGGCGGACGCCGTGCGCGCCGGGCTCTCGGCGTCGGCCAATTTTTCGCTGCTCGGCGCGGGCCTGCTGGCAGCGCTGGTCGGTGCGCCGCTGGCCGGTGCCGCGGCCGTACGGATTGCGCTCGATTGATGAACCTCTACCAACTCTCCTCCCCATCCACGTTCTATCCGGTGGCCGGACGCGTCGCACCGTGGTTTGCCGTTGCGGCTGCCATCCTCGGCGTGGTCGGACTCTGGATTGCCTTCGCGATCGCGCCCACCGATTTCCAGCAAGGCGAGGTCTACCGGATCATCTTCATCCACGTGCCTGCGGCGTGGATGTCGATGTTCATCTATCTCGTGATGGCGTTCTGGGGCGCGATGGCGCTGGCGTTCAATACGCGACTGTCGTCGATGATGGCGCAGTCGCTGGCGCCCACTGGCGCGGTGATGACCTTCATCGCGCTGTGGACCGGCGCGCTGTGGGGCCGGCCCACGTGGGGCACGTACTGGGCCTGGGATGCGCGAATGACGTCCGAGCTGATCCTGCTGTTTCTCTACTTCGGCATCATCGCGTTGCGCAACGCCATCGACGATCCGCGGCGCGCCGATCGCGCATGCGCGCTCCTGTCCATCGTCGGCGCGGTCAACGTGCCGATCATCTATTTTTCAGTCAAATGGTGGAACACCCTGCATCAAGGCGCGTCGGTCAGTCTCACCGCCGCGCCCAAGATGGCCGCAACGATGTTGACCGGCATGCTGGTGCTGGCCCTGGCGGCGTGGTTCTATGCGATTGCCGTGGCGCTGTGGCGGGTGCAGGCAATCATTCTCGAACGTGAACGTGGCGCCGCGTGGATCCAGTCGATGCGCGGCATGAAGGTGGCAACGGCATGAACGAATTCCTGGCAATGGGTGGATATGGCTTCTTCGTCTGGGGCTCCTACGGCGTTACCGCTGCGGTGCTCGTCATCGAGTTCTTGTTCCTGCGCGCCCGCCGGCGTGCGGCCATGGCCATGGCCACCACCACCGGAGGCCCGCGATGAAGGCCCGGCATCGTCGCTTTGCGTGGATCGGCGCCGGTGTTGCCGTGCTGGGTATCGCCGTCGCGCTCGTGCTCAACGCATTCCAGTCCAACATGGTGTTCTTCTTCACGCCCACGCAGATCGCAGCCCGGGAAGCGCCGCAGGGACGCCCGTTCCGCGTGGGCGGGCTGGTCGAAGTCGGCAGTCTTCAACGCCACACCAATTCGCTCGACGTCAGCTTCGTCGTCACCGACACCGCGAAAAGCGTTCCGGTGACCTACACGGGGTTGTTGCCCGACCTCTTCAAGGAAGGCAAGGGCGTGGTGGCGCAGGGTTCCCTCGACGCGGACGGCAGGTTCCACGCCACCGAAGTGCTGGCCAAGCACGATGAGAATTACATGCCGCCCGAAGCCGCGCACGCACTGGAAAGCGCGGCGAAGAGCAAGGGCGCCGGCACCTCGATGTCTACGATGAAGGTCGCCCAATGATCCCCGAACTCGGCCATTTCGCACTGATCCTGGCGTTGCTCGTGGCACTGGCGCAAAGCGCGCTGCCACTCATCGGCGCCTACCGTCGCGACGCCGCGATGATGGCCGTGGCGCGTCCCGCCGCGTTCGCGCAGTTCGGCCTCATCGTCGTTGCGTTCGGGTGCCTTGCATACAGCTTCGCCACCAGCGACTTCTCGGTCGAAAACGTCGCGCAGAATTCCAACATCCAGTTGCCGCTGCGCTATCGCATCGCCGCCACGTGGGGCTCGCACGAAGGGTCGCTGCTGCTGTGGGTGCTGATGTTGAACGGCTGGGCCGCGGCCGTGGCGCTGCGTTCGCGCAACCTGCCGGCCGTGTTGCTCGCGCGCGTGCTGGCGGTGATGGGCCTCGTGTCGGTCGGCTTCCTGATGTTCATGCTGTTCACGTCCAATCCGTTCCTGCGGCTGGTGCCGGCCGCGGCCGAGGGCCGCGATCTGAATCCGCTGCTGCAGGACCCCGGCATGGTCATTCACCCGCCGATGCTCTACATGGGCTACGTCGGGTTCTCCGTGGCGTTTTCGTTTGCGATTGCGGCGCTGATCGGCGGCAAGCTCGACGCCACCTGGGCGCGCTGGTCGCGGCCATGGACGATTGCCGCCTGGTCATTCCTCACCATCGGCATCGCGCTCGGCAGCTGGTGGGCGTACTACGAACTGGGCTGGGGCGGCTGGTGGTTCTGGGATCCGGTGGAAAACGCGTCGTTCATGCCGTGGTTGGTGGGCACGGCACTGCTGCACTCGCTGGCAGTGACGGAAAAGCGCGGCACCTTCAAGAGCTGGACGGTGCTGCTGGCCATCATCGCATTTTCGCTGTCGCTGGTCGGCACATTCCTGGTGCGCTCGGGCGTGCTCACGTCGGTGCATGCGTTCGCCACCGATCCCACGCGCGGCATCTTCATCCTCGCATTCCTGGTGATCGTGATCGGCGGGTCGCTGATGCTTTACGCATTTCGCGCCGGCGCGGTCGGTGGCGGCGCCGGCTTCGCGCCGGTGTCGCGCGAATCGATGCTGCTGGCCAACAACGTGCTGCTGATCGTGGCCACGGCCAGCGTGCTGCTCGGGACGCTGTATCCGCTGTTTCTCGACGCGCTCAACATGGGCAAGATTTCGGTGGGCCCGCCCTATTTCGATGCCGTGTTCTTTCCGTTGATGGCGCCCCTCGCGTTCCTCATGGGCATCGGCCCCATCGCCAACTGGCGCGAGGCGTCGCTGCCCGACCTGTGGACCCGCCTGCGCTGGGCGCTGGGCGTCGCGCTCGTCACGTCGCTGTTGCTGCCGCTGGTGATGGGCCGCTGGTCGCCGCTGATTGCCTTCGGTCTGTTCCTCGCGCTATGGATCGTGGCCACCACCGTGGTGATGGCGGTGCGACGGATCCGCAACGCGCCCCAGGCGGGTCTGGTCGCCAAGTTGCGCGCCAACTCGGCGTCGTGGTACGGCATGATGCTGGCGCACCTCGGCATTGCCGTGTTCATCACCGGCGTCACACTGGTCAAGGGCTACGGGATCGAGGAAAACGCCACGCTCGACAATGGCCAGTCCGTGACGGTGGACGGCTACGAATTCACGTTCCGTGGCGTGACACCTGTCACCGGTCCCAACTACGAGGGGCTGGCGGGCGTGGTCGAAATGCGGCGCAACGGCGTGCTGCTCGAAACGCTGCGCCCCGAAAAGCGCGTCTACAACGCCAGTGGCAACACGATGACGGAAGCCGCCATCGATGCCGGCATTTTTGGGGACCGCTACGTGTCGCTGGGTGAGCCGATCTCCGACAAGGGTGTGGCCGGGGCATGGGGCATGCGCATCTACATCAAGCCCTTCGTCGACTGGATCTGGGGCGGCTGTTTCATGATGGCGCTGGGCGGCTTCCTCGCGATGTCGGACCGCCGCTACCGGCTTGCCGTGCAACGCAAGTGGTCCGGCATGTTGGCCGGCGCCAACGCGGCCTGATGTCACCCCGGCCATATCGCCAGGATCGTCGATGAAATCACTGCGCCTCATCATCCCGCTGATCATCTTCGTCGTCATCGCGGGCTTTCTCTATGTCGGCCTGTCGCGCGACCCGCGCGAGCTGCCGTCCCCGCTCGTGGGCAAGCCCGCGCCGCCATTCTCATTGATGCAGTTGCATGCGCCGGACAAGAAGCTCTCCACCGCCGACATGAAGGGACAGGTGTGGTTGCTCAACGTCTGGGCATCGTGGTGCGTGTCGTGCCGCGTCGAGCATCCGTTGCTGGTGCAGCTGGCGCAGTCCAACGTGGTGCCGGTGATCGGCCTCAACTACAAGGACAAGGTGCCGGAAGGTCTCGCGTGGCTCACGCAGAACGGCGATCCCTACAAGCTCTCGGTGGTCGACGCGGATGGTCGCGTGGGCATCGACTGGGGCGTGTATGGCGTGCCCGAAACCTTCGTCGTCGACAAGAACGGTGTGGTCCGCTACAAGCACATCGGGCCGGTCACCGCCGAGGCGTTGCAGAAGACCATCCTGCCGCTGGTTCGCGAATTGCAGAAAGCATGAAGCGCTGGTTGCCCTGGTGTCTTGCGCTGGTGCTGGGCACGGCCTTCGCGGCCACGCCGGCCGACGAGGCGATGGTTGCGCGACTCAAGAAGCTCGACGAGGAACTGCGCTGCCTGGTCTGCCAGAACCAGTCGCTTGCCGATTCCAACGCGCCGCTGGCGCAGGACCTGCGCCGCGAAGTGCGCAGCCTCGCCGATGCCGGCAAGAGCAATGCCGAGATCAAGGAATTCCTCGTCGCGCGCTACGGCGATTTCGTCCTGTACAAGCCGCCCGTCAAGGGCATCACCTGGCTCCTGTGGTTCGGCCCCTTCGTGCTGCTGGCCGGCGGTGCGCTTGCATGGTGGTCGGTGGCGCGGCGACGCGGCCGGCGCAGCGCCGTCGCATCGACGACCGTGGACGGCGACGCGGTCGATGCGGGCGTCGAACGCGCGCGCGCACTGCTCGACGACCCGCGCGAATAAGACGGCCGTGGGCGCGTATCGTCCCGTCCCGCTGTCCACCTTCCAGCGGCTGCCCGAAGCCGAAGTGCGCGCCCGTGCGCACGCGTTCAACGTGCTGATGCAGCGGCGGCGTACCGTGCGGTACTTCAGTGCCGACCCGGTGCCGCGCGACATCATCGAGACATGCCTGCGCGTGGCGGGTTCGGCCCCCTCAGGCGCCAACCAGCAGCCGTGGCAGTTCGTCGCGATCGCCGATCCTGCGCTGAAGCGCACGATCCGCGAAGGCGCCGAAGCGGAGGAGCGCGAGTTCTACGAGCGCCGCGCCACGCCCGAGTGGCTCGCCGCACTGGCGCCGCTGGGCACCGTTCACGACAAGCCTTTCCTCGAGACCGCCCCATGGCTGATCGCGATCTTCTACAAGGCCTATGACGTTGAAGCCGACGGCACGCGCACCAAGCTCTACTATCCGATCGACTCCACCGGCATCGCCACCGGCTTCCTGATCGCGGCGCTGCATCAGGCGGGGCTCGCCTGTCTCACGCATACACCGAGCCCGATGGCGTTTCTCAACCAGATCCTCGATCGGCCCGCCAACGAGCGCCCCTTCGTGCTGCTGGTGGTGGGCTATCCCGCCGTCGACGCGACGGTGCCATCGATCGAACGCAAGCCGCTCGAAGCCATCGCCACGTTTCGCTGATGCGGCGCGCCGCAGGTTACGCCGGCAGCAACGTACCGCCGCAGTTCCAGCAGAGGTCGAAATTGGCCGGAGAATCTTCCTGGCATGCGCCGCAATGCAGCGTGCCGGTTTTCTGGCCATCGGACACGATGTCCCGCAGTACGATCGCCGCGCGTTCCTGGTCGATTTCCCGCTCGATCCACACTTCCGGCTGGGCGACATCCGCCGGCAGGTCGCCGACGATGCTCGACGCATACTGGTTGAAGATGTGCGCGCGGATGCCGGCCTGGTTGAGGCGGTCGGCGACCAGCCACGCATCGAAACGCTGCCGCGCGATGTAGATGCGGATCATGGCTGAGGGCGCCATTCGTGCAGTGCCTTGGCCAAGCGGCGCAGCACGGCGATCAGCGGCGCGGCGCGCGTGGCGTCGAAGCGGTAGGGCGGCGCCTCGTCCATGTAGCAGTCCTGCGCCATCTCGAGCTGCAGCGTGTGCACGCCCTGCGCCGGGCGCCCGTAGTGCCGGGTGATATAGCCGCCCTTGAAGCGGCCGTTGACCACGTGCGAGAACCCGTCGGCACCGGCGAGCGCGGTCACGGCGACCGCCTGCAGCGTCGGCGCGCAACTGGCGCCGTCGGCGGTACCGAGATTGAGATCGGGCAGGTGACCGGAAAAAAAGCGCGGCACTTCGCCGCGGATCGAATGCGCGTCGAGCACCACGGCAAAACCGTGCCGCGCGCGCACCCGCTCGATTTCCGCTGCAAGCATGGCGTGGTACGGCGCGAAGCTCGAACCGACGCGCTCCGCGACTTCCTCCTGCGCAGGTGCGGCACCCTCCACGTAAATCGCCTCGCTGGAAAACGTGCGCGTGGGGCAGATTTCCGTGTTGTCGGCGCCGGCATACAACGCCACGCCGGTCGGGTTGCGATTGAGGTCCACCACATAGCGCGAATGCGTGGCGCACAGCAGAGTGATCCCGGCATCGGCGGCGAAATCGACAAGGCGATGCACATGCCAATCCGTATCCGGTACCGCCCGCGCGGCCGCGGTGAGGCGCGGAAGCAGCGCGTCCGGCAACGCGATGCCCGCATGCGGTACGTCGATCAGCAGCGGACTTTCTCCGCGATGGAGTTCCCACAGTTGCATCATGTTCTCCAGCGTGCCACCCGCCCATCGCGAATCACACCGATGCCGGGATTGCCGCCCAGGCGGTAGGCGAGTTCGGCGGGCGCGGCGATGTCCCAGCACGCAAGGTCGGCCTTGGTGCCCGGCGTGATCGTCCCGCGGTCGGCCAGGCCCAGCGCACGCGCCGCGCGCGATGTGACGCCCGCCAGCGCCTCCTCCGGGGTCAGCCGAAACAAGTTGCAGGCCATGTTCAGCATCAGCAGCAGCGAGGCGGTGGGCGAGGTGCCGGGATTGCAATCGGTGGACACGGCCATGGGCACGCGATGCGCGCGCAGCGCGTCGATCGGCGGCAACTTCGTCTCGCGCAACGTGTAGTAGGCGCCAGGCAGCAGCACCGCCACGGTTCCCGCCGCGGCCATCGCCGCCACGCCGGCTTCGCTCGTGTATTCGAGATGGTCGGCCGACAGCGCGCCCGCCGCCGCGGCCTGTGCACCGCCACCCATGTCGGACAATTGATCCGCATGCAGCTTCACACGCAGGCCCTGTGCCCGCGCGGCGTCGAATACACGCTGCGTTTGCGCCCGGGAGAAGCCGATCGTCTCGCAATACGCGTCCACCGCATCGGCCAGCCCGGCGTCGACCGCCGCGGGAATCATCTGCGCGCACACCATATCGATATAGTCGTCCGCGCGATCGGCGAACTCGGGCGGCAGCGCGTGCGCCGCCAGCAGCGTCGTGCGCACGTCCACACCCGCGTCGTGCGCAATCCGCCGCGCAACGCGCAATTGCTTCAATTCGGATGTCGCATCGAGACCGTAGCCGGACTTGATCTCGACAGTGGTCACGCCTTCGGCGGCCAAGGCCTGCAGACGCGGCAGGCTTGCGGCGGCCAGTTCCTCGTCGCTGGCTGCGCGCGTGGCACGCACCGTGGCCGCGATGCCGCCACCTTCGCGGGCGATCTGCGCGTAGGAAACGCCAAGACGGCGGCGCTCGTATTCGTCGACGCGGTTGCCGGCGTACACCAGGTGCGTGTGGCAGTCGATCATGCCCGGCGTGACCCAGGCGCCGCCGCCTTCCAACACCGCGGACGCCGTCAATCCCTGCGGCAACGCGGCGCGCGGACCCGCGTATACGATGACACCATCGAGCATGGCGATTGCCGCATCGTGGATCACGCCGTAGGGCGTGGCGCCGGCGCGCATCGTCGCGGCATGCACGTCCACCAGCAACAGGTCCGCGCGCAGATCCCTCATGCCTTCGCGTTCAGGCTGGCCATCGCGGCGCGATACCGCGCGAATATGGCGTCCTCGTCGCGATGCCGGCCATCCGTCACCACCATTTCGCCCGCCACCAGCACATCGCGCACCGGGGTCACGGCGGGGCCGAACATCGCAGCGTCCAGAAGATGTTCGCACTGCTGCTCGACCAGTGCCGGATCCATCGTATTGAGAACGACGAGGTCGGCGCGCTTGCCGGACGCAATCGCGCCGGTGGCCCGGCCCACGGCCTGGGCGCCCCCAGCGGCCGCGCGCGTCCACAGCGACGCGCCGATCGTCAGCGGCCCGGGTTGCGCCAGCACATTGCGGTGCCGCGCGCGCAGGCGCTGCGACCACTCGAACTGCCGCAGTTCGGCAAAGGGGGAAATGATTGTGTTCGAATCGCTGCCAACGCCGAAATGGCCACCGGCGCCAAGATAGACGCTGCCGGGGAAGATGCCGTCGCCCAGGTCCGCTTCGGTGGTCAGCGCCAATCCGGCCACGGCGCCGCTGTCGGCCAGGCTGGTCGCCTCACGCTCCGTCATGTGCGTGGCGTGAACCACGCACCAACTCGCGTCGACATGCGCCTTCGCCAGCAGCCACTCGACGGGGCGCATGCCGCTCCACGCAAAGCACTCATCCACCTCGCGTGTCTGCTCGGCCGCGTGGATATGCACCGGCGCGCCGTGCGCGGCCATCCGCAATACGTCGGCCAGTTCGGGTGGCGTGACCGCGCGCAGGCTGTGCGGCGCCACGCCGAGCACATAGCCGTGTTCGGCACTGCCAAACTGCAGTCGATCAACCAGATGCGAAAACGAGTAGACCGTGTGCACGAAGCGACGCTGGCCTGCGGTCGCCGCGCTGCCGCCAAAGCCCGCATGCGCGTAGAACACGGGCAACAATGTCAGCGCAATGCCGGCGGTGCGCGCCGCGGCCACCACCCGCCATGCGAGTTCGGCGGGGTCCTCATAGGGCCGCCCGGCCGGATCGTGATGCACATAATGGAATTCCGCGACGGCAGCGTATCCCGCCTTGACCATCTCCACATAGGCCTGGGCCGCGATCGCTTCGAAGGCGTCGCCATCGACGTGATCGAGAAACGCGTACATCGCCTGCCGCCACGTCCAGAAGCTGTCGTCGTGAGCGGGCGCAACCTGACCGGTGCGTCCCGCCAGCGCGCGCTGGAATGCATGCGAATGCAGGTTCGGCATCGCGGGCACTACCGCCCCATTGAGCTGGGTGCCAGTCGCCGCAACGTTGGTCTCGACGCCGGCGATCATCCCCTTCGCATCGACGTCGATGGCGACATCGCTGGCCCAACCTTCGGGCAGCAACGCGAACGGCATCCATAAGCGCGTCATGCAGCGTTGCGCATGATGATGGCCACCAGCGCCACGGCATCGCCCGTCAGCGGTCGCACGCGCGCTGCGACATCAGGCCCCGCAGTGTGGCGCGTGACCAGCCATGTGCAATCGGTCTCGACGTGCTGCGCCGCGTCCGTGCCGCTGGTGCATTCGACGGCACCCGCGGCGACGTAGCACAGCACGGCATGTGCCGCAGGCACGTCGACGGCGTGCTCGCGCATCACTGTGAGGTCGCCGCGCACCATGCCACGGCGCACCATCAGGTTGAAGTCGCGCGTGGGACCATCGGTGAGCGTGCATGCCACCGCGCGTTCGCCGGGGAAGCACACGGGCTCGTACGCGGCGTCCACGTCCGCGTGCCAGTCCGCACTGGCCAGGCGCATGCCGACGCCGTCGAGCAATACGATGGTGCGATCGATGCCCGGGAAGTGCGAGAACGGCCCGCTGGAGCGCACCAGCGCGATGCTGGCGCGCCATTCAAAGGCATCGAGGCCTGCGCCGGCCGGTTCGGCGCAGATGTCCAGCAACTCGCCGCCGCCGTTCTTCCAGGGCTTGCGCTGGTAATCGGTGGGGCGCAGCAGCTGTTGCATCGGGTCGAATGCGCCCCTGAAACGAGACGCCGAGGACGTAGAAGGCCTCGATTGTAAACCGCACTGCCGTGCGCATCGACAGAACCGCGTAAAGCGCGCGCTCCCCACCCTCGGGCACTGCAAATTCACCGGTGGCGAGATGCAGTCAGCGGAGATTCGCGCCAAAAGCTCGACATCGATGTCCGCCAGCGACGCGAACAATGGAACGACCCGGACGTCGTCGGCGGTAAGTACGGTTGGTTGTCGAGACCCTGGCTTCGCTAGTGATGGGGCGCTGCAAACTCCCGCAGCGCTTCGCGATTGATCTCGATGCCCAATCCGGGGCCGTCCGGAATCTGCACGACACCCTGCACATGCTCGATGGGACGCGCGAGCACCGCCTGTCGGAACGGATGTTCCGAGCGATCGAATTCCAGCAACGGCTCGCGCGGCGTGCGCCGCAACGGCGAATGCGGCAATACCGCGAGCAACTGCAGGGAGGCCGCAAGTGCAACGCCCGTGCCCCACACATGCGGGATGTAGCGCACGCCAAAAGCCGCCGCCATATCGGCGATCTTCTTGCATTCGGAGATGCCGCCGGCCGCGCAGGTGTCGGGCTGGATGATGTCCATCGACTGCGTGGTCAGCACGTCGCGGAATCCCCAGCGCGTGAACTCGCATTCGCCACCCGCAACGGGAATCGGTTGGCCGCGCCGCACCTCGAGATAGCCGGCGAGGTCCTCGGGGATCACCGGCTCTTCGAACCAGTCAATACTCTGGTCGGCCACCGCGCGGCCCAGCGCGATGGCTTCCACCGCGTCGAAGCCGTGATTGGCGTCGAGCATCAGCCGTGGTTTGGGCCCCACCCTGCGCCGCACGGCGCGAATCAACGCGGCATCGGCGTCGACATCGAAGCCGATCTTCAGCTTGACTGCATGAAAGCCCTGCTCCACGTAGCCCGCGACCTCGTCGACGATATAGTCGAGCGGATCGCCCCGCTCGACACGATAGGTGCCTGTGGCATAGGCGCGCACCGACGTGCGCAGCGGCCCGCCCAGCAGGCGATGCACCGGCACGCCGAAGTGCTTGCCTTTGAGGTCCCACAGCGCGATATCCACGCCCGACAGCGCCGAGATCGCCAGACCCTTCTGACCCTGGTCGCGGTAGGCGCCGTAGAGATCCTGCCAGATGGCTTCCGTATTGAGTGGGTCGACGCCAATCAGGCGCCGCGCATACGCTTCCACGATTGCCGCATTGAGCGGAGCGGGACCGAAACATTCGCCCCAGCCCGATGCGCCGTCGTCGGTCACGATCTCGACAAGGCAGGCGGTGCGCGCGCTCGTACCGTTGAAAGACCAATGAAAGGGCTCAGTCAGCGGAGCCTCGAGCACGTAAATGCGAACGTCGGCGATCTTCATGCGGATGGGAGCATCAATGTGCAGTGTATTTCGACATTGCGGCGACCGACGCGATCACCCCGGTACCATCAATACCGCCCACCGTTCTTCTGCCAGCGCCATGCATCGGCGCAGATGGCATCGAGATCGCGCTTGGCCTTCCAGCCCAGCAGCTCTTCCGCGCGCTGCGGATCGGCGTAATAGCTCGATACGTCGCCGGGCCGCCGTGGCGCCATGGTGCGTGCGATCTTGCGGCCGCAGGCGCGCTCGAAAGCGGCGACCACCTCCAGCACCGAACTGCCGCGACCGGCGCCGAGATTCAACGTGACCGCGCCGTGATTCTTGCCGAGGTAGCGCAATGCCGCCACGTGGCCCTCGGCGAGATCCTGCACGTGCAGGTAATCGCGGATGCCGGTGCCATCGGGCGTGGGCCAGTCGCTGCCGTAGATGGCGAGATCGGCAAGCTCGCCACCACCGATCTTGCAAAGCAACGGAACGAGATTGTTGGGGCGCCCGCGCGCGGCTTCGCCGAGCATGCCCGACGCGTGCGCACCGGCGGGATTGAAGTACCGCAGGATGGCGATGCGCCAGTTGGGATTGGCATGCGCGAGATCGCGCAGGAAGTCCTCGACCACGCGCTTGGTGCGACCGTAGACGCTGTGCGGGCGCAGCACCGCATCCTCGGCGACCGGCAGGTCCTTCGGCTGGCCGTACACCGTGGCCGACGAACTGAACACGATGGTGGCCACGCCGGCCTCGCCCATCACCTCCACCAGCGCGATCGCGCCACCCACGTTGACGTCATAGTAGGCCAGCGGGCGTTCCTCGGACTCGCCCACCGCCTTCAATCCCGCGCAGTGGACCACGGCCGTGATCGGATGGTCATGGAACGCTGCGCGCAACGCGACGTCGTCGCGCACGTCGGCCTGGATGCAGGCAATGGGACGCCCTGCCAGCGACTGCAATCGTGGCAACATCGCGGGCGTGCTGTTGGAAAAATTGTCGAGCACGACGGGCACGAAGCCGGCGTGTGCCAGCTCGACCACGATATGCGATCCGACGTAGCCCGCGCCGCCCGTTACCAGTACCGTTTCGGTCATTGCCGCGCCACTGCTGGAAAGCGATAGATGCTACACGACACAATGCGTCGCGCAAATGAAAACGCCGGACGGGAGGTCCGGCGCATCAATCCAACCCGGCAAGGTTGCCCTACTCCGCAGTCGTGCCTTCCGGCGCGGCCTCGGCGTTGGGACGGTCCATCAGCTCGACGAACGCCATCGGTGCCGCATCGCCCTGCCGGAAGCCGAACTTCAGGATACGCAGGTAACCGCCCGGACGACCCTGGTAGCGTGGGCCGAGCTCGTTGAAGAGCTTGGTGACGATGTCGCGGTCGCGCAGGCGGTCGAATGCCAGGCGGCGATTGGCCACCGTGGGGTTTTTGGCCAGCGTGATCAGCGGCTCGGCGACGCGACGCAGTTCCTTGGCCTTCGGCAACGTGGTCTTGATGGCCTCGTGCAGGAACAGCGAATTGGTCATGTTGCGCAGCATCGCCAGGCGATGGCTGCTGGTGCGGTTGAGCTTCCGCAATCCGTGACGATGTCTCATGGTTCAGATTCCTTGCTTTACGGTGGCGCAGCTTTTCACCGCGCTCGATTCTTGGTCTATGGGAAATCCGCTTACGGTCGGTCGAGACCGGCCGGCGGCCAGTTTTCGAGCTTCATGCCGAGCGACAGCCCGCGCGAAGCCAGCACTTCCTTGATTTCGTTCAACGACTTCCGACCCAGGTTGGGGGTCTTCAGCAACTCGGTTTCGGTGCGCTGAATGAGATCGCCGATGTAATAGATGTTCTCGGCCTTGAGGCAGTTGGCCGAACGCACCGTGAGTTCGAGATCGTCGACCGGACGCAGCAGGATCGGATCGACCTGCGGCGAGCTGCGCTCGGTGGCAGGCGTGTCCGTGCCCTTGAGGTCGGCAAATACCGACAGCTGCTCGACCAGCACCGACGCGGCGTACCGCACGGCTTGCTCGGGCTCGACAACACCGTTGGTCTCGATGTCGAGCACCAGCTTGTCGAGATCGGTGCGTTGTTCAACGCGCGCCGACTCCACGGCGTAACTCACGCGACGCACGGGCGAGAACGACGCATCGAGCAGGATGGCGCCGATGGTCCGGCCGCCTTCGGGCTTGACGCGCGCCGTCGCCGGCTGGTAGCCGCGGCCCTTCTCGACCCGGATTTCCATCTCGAGCTTGCCGCCGGCGGTCAAATGCGCGATGACGTGTTCGGGATTGATGATTTCCACATCGTGGTTCGGCTCGATATCCGCGGCCGTGACGACACCTTCGCCCGATTTGGCGAGGCGAAGCATGACGTGGTCGCGGTTGTGCAACTTGAGCACGACACCCTTCAGGTTGAGAAGGACATCGACGACGTCTTCCTGCACGCCGTCTAGTGCCGAGTATTCATGCAACACGCCGGTGATCTTGACTTCGGTGGGAGCGTAGCCGGGCATCGACGACAACAGCACGCGCCGCAGCGCGTTGCCCAGCGTATGACCATAACCACGCTCGAACGGCTCCATCACCACCTTGGCGTGGAACGGCGACGTCGATTGGACGTCGATGATGCGCGGTTTCAACAGAACATTGCTCTGCATGCGAAATCCTCTTGCGAATCCGGAGGGGGCGCCGGAATTGCGCGACAGCCTTGATGCCGTTTACTTCGAATACAGTTCGACGACCAGGCTTTCGTTGATGTCCTGGCCGAATTCGGAACGCTCAGGCGCGCCCTTGAAGGTGCCGGTCATCTTCTTGGCGTCGACTTCGACCCAGGAAGGAAGGCCGACCTTTTCGGCGAGTTGCAGCGAATCCACGATGCGAAGCTGTGCCTTGGACTTGTCGGTGACGCTGACCACGTCGCCGGCCTTCAGCAGCGCGGAGGGCACATTCAGCGAGCGGCCGTTGACCATGATCGAGCAGTGCGTGACCAGTTGGCGTGCTTCGGCGCGCGTGGAGCCGATGCCCATCCGGTAGACCACGTTGTCGAGGCGGGACTCGAGCAACTGCAGCAGATTGGTGCCGGTGGAGCCCTTGCGACGCTGGGCTTCGGCGAAGTAACGACGGAATTGACGCTCGAGAAGACCGTACATGCGACGGAGCTTCTGCTTCTCGCGCAACTGGTTGCCGTAATCCGACATACGCATGCCGGATTTCACGCCGTGCTGGCCGGGTTTGGTTTCCAGTTTGCACTTGGAGTCGAGCGATCGACGCGCGCTTTTCAGGAAAAGGTCAGTGCCTTCCCGTCGCGCCAGCTTGCATTTGGGTCCGAGATATCGAGCCACGTTAGCTATCCTAAGTTGCAATAAAAAGTGTTAGATGCGGCGACGCTTGGGCGGGCGGCATCCGTTGTGCGGCACCGGCGTGACGTCGGTGATGCTCGAGATCTTCATGCCCAGCGCGTTCAGCGCGCGGACTGCCGATTCGCGTCCCGGGCCGGGGCCCTTGATGCGTACTTCGAGGTTCTTGACGCCGCATTCCGCGGCGGCGCGACCGGCCGCTTCAGCCGCGACCTGCGCCGCGAACGGAGTCGATTTGCGCGAACCCTTGAAGCCCGCGCCGCCGGACGTTGCCCATGAAAGCGCGTTGCCCTGGCGGTCGGTGATCGTGATGATCGTGTTGTTGAAGGACGCGTGGATGTGCGCGATGCCTTCGGTCACATTCTTCTTGACCTTCTTGCGGGCGCGCGCTGCGGTAGCCTTCTGGGACGGTTGCTGTGCCATCGTCTTTGTTCCTCAAACCTTCAAATGTATTCGGGCCGTGAAGCTCGGGCCTTACTTGGTCACGCCTTTGGCGAGCGCGACGGTACGGCCCTTCTTCGGACCCTTGCGGGTACGGGCATTGGTGCGCGTGCGCTGACCGCGGACCGGCAGGCCCTTACGGTGACGCGAACCGCGATAGCAGCCAAGATCCATCAGCCGCTTGATGCTCATCGTGTTCTCGCGCCGGAGGTCGCCCTCGACGGTGAACTTGCCCACCTGCTCGCGGATCTTGTCCATCTCGCTGTCGGACAGGTCCTTGACCTTGGTCGCCGGCAGAATGCCGGTGACCGCGCAGATCTTCTTCGCGCGGGTGGGGCCGATGCCGTAGATCGCCTGGAGCGCGATCACGGTGTGCTGGTGGTTCGGGATATTGACGCCTGCAATACGGGCCATGTTCTTTAACCTGTCCTAGTCTGGTGGTGACGTGCCGACATCAACCCTGGCGCTGCTTATGGCGCGGGTCGGTGCAGATCACACGCACAACACCGTTGCGCCGAATGATCTTGCAGTTGCGGCAGATCTTCTTTACCGAAGCCAATACTTTCATCATTCACTCCGTTCGCTATTTCGCGCGGAAGGTTATCCGCGCCCGGGACAGGTCGTACGGGGAAACTTCCACCGTCACCTTGTCTCCCGGCAAAATCTTGATGTAATGCATCCGCATCTTCCCCGAGATATGCCCCAGCACCACATGCCCGTTTTCGAGCTTCACGCGGAACGTGGCATTGGGCAGCATCTCGACGACTTCGCCCTGCATTTGAATCGTGTCTTCTTTCGCCATCAGCGCGTCGGCAGTCCGCCCTTGAAGTTGGCCTTCTTGAGAAGGCTTTCATACTGCTGCGACATGAGGTACGCCTGCACCTGGGTCATGAAGTCCATCGTAACAACCACGATGATCAGCAGCGACGTTCCACCGAAATAGAACGGCACGTTTTTCCACGCAATCAGAAAGTTCGGAATGAAGCACACGATGACCAGGTAGATGGACCCGAGCAGCGTGAGCCGCAGCGTGATCTTCTCAAGGTACTTCGCCGTCTGATCGCCCGGGCGGTAGCCTGGAATGAACGCGCCGCCCTTCTTGAGGTTCTCCGCCGTTTCCTTCGGGTTGTACTGCAACGCCGTATAGAAAAAGCAGAAGAAAATGATGGCAGCCGCATACAACAGCTCGTGAACCGGCTGCCCCGGTCCCAGCGTAGCCGCGAGATCGCGCAGCCAGATCATGCGGTCGCCCTGGCCGAACCATTGCGCCAGCGTCGCGGGGAACAGGATGATCGACGACGCGAAGATCGGCGGAATCACGCCGGCCATGTTCAACTTGAGCGGCAGGAACGAGCTCTGTCCCTGGTACACCTTGTTGCCCACCTGGCGCTTCGCATAATTGACCAGGATCTTGCGCACCGCACGTTCGACGAATACCACGAAGGCCGTGACACCGATCACCAGCGCACCGATGCCCAGCACCAGCGGAATGGAGTACGCACCCGTGCGCGCCTGCTCCAGCGTCAGCCCGATCGCGTTGGGCAGGCCGGCGGCGATACCCGCGAAAATCAGCAGCGAAATGCCGTTGCCCAGGCCGCGCTCGGTGATCTGCTCGCCCAGCCACATCAGGAACATGGTGCCCGTGACCAAGGTGACCATCGACACCACGCGGAACATGAGGCCCGGATCGAGCACCAGCCCGGCCTGCGACTCCAGCGCCACGGATATGCCCAGCGCCTGGAACAGCGCGAGACCCAACGTGGCGTAGCGCGTGTATTGCGTGATCTTGCGGCGGCCGGCTTCGCCTTCCTTCTTGATCGCTTCAAGCGCCGGCACGACGACCGTGCACAGCTGCATGATGATCGACGCCGAGATGTACGGCATGATGCCCAGCGCGAAGATCGAGAAGCGCGACAGCGCTCCGCCGGAGAACACGTTGAACAACGCGAGGATGCCGCCCTGCTGCGACTTGAACAGGTCGTCCAGCACGGACGCGTTGATGCCCGGCACCGGGATGTGAGTCCCGATCCGGAAGACGACGAGTGCGCCCAGCAGGAACCAGAGGCGCTTTTTCAAGTCACCGTACTTGTTTCCGCTTTTCAGCGCCGGATTGGCAGTAGCCACGTAGTCCTTTTCGAATCCCTGAATGGTTGCGCGGCGACTACGCCACGCTGCCGCCGGCGGCTTCGATGGCCGCCTTGGCACCCTTGGTTGCCAGCACGCCGGTCAGCTTGACCGCGCGCTCGATCTTGCCCGTCATGACGACCTTGACCGTCTTGGCGCTGCCGCGAACGAGTCCGGCCGCCTTCAACGCCAGCACGTCCACTTCGGCGAGGCCCAGTTTTTCGAGGTCCGTCAGGCGGATTTCAACGGCGTCGTTCTTGGCCAGCGAGACAAAGCCCCGCTTGGGCAGGCGACGCTGCAGCGGCATCTGGCCGCCTTCGAAACCGACCTTGTGGAAGCCGCCCGAACGCGACGACTGACCTTTGTGGCCGCGGCCGGCGGTCTTGCCCAGGCCCGAACCGATGCCACGTCCGACGCGACGGCGGTTCTTGGTGCTGCCGGCGGCCGGCTTCATTGTATTGAGTCGCATCACGTTGCTCCGTTACTGCTCGACGACCTTGAGCAGGTAGCCGACCTTGTTGATCATGCCGCGATTGCACGGCGTGTCGATGACTTCGACCGAGTGGTTGGTCCACTTGAGTCCAAGACCACGCACCGTCGCAACGTGGTCCTTGCGCGTACGACAGACGCCCTTGGCGAGCGTCAACTTGATTTTCTTTTCGCCGGCCATGACTGTCAGTTCCCGAGAATTTCGTCGATCGTCTTGCCGCGTTTGGCCGCGATTTCCGACGGCGCGCTGCAATTGCGCAGGCCGTTCAACGTCGCGCGAACGAGGTTGTACGGGTTGGTGGAGCCGTGGCACTTGGCGAGCACGTTGGTGACGCCGACCACTTCGAACACGGCGCGCATCGGGCCGCCGGCAATGACGCCGGTGCCGTCCGCGGCGGGCTGCATGAACACCTTGGTGGCGCCATGGCGACCTTCGACCGCGTGATGCAGCGTGCCCTTCTTGAGGCTGACCTTGACCATCTTGCGACGGGCTTCGTCCATCGCCTTCTGCACGGCCACGGGGACTTCCTTGGCCTTGCCCTTGCCGATGCCGATGCGGCCGTCGCCGTCACCCACGACCGTGAGTGCCGCGAAGCCCAGGATGCGTCCGCCCTTCACCACCTTGGTGACGCGGTTGATCCCGATCATCTTCTCTTTGAGACCGTCGCCGCGGTCGTCCTGCTGCTGATTGCGCGAATTGGAGCGTTGTTGGGCCATGGGTTACCTGAAATGTGCGTGCGCGTGGAAACGCGGCGTCAGAACTTGAGGCCGCCTTCGCGGGCTGCATCGGCCAGCGCTTTCACGCGGCCGTGGAATCGAAAACCGGAACGGTCGAACGCCACGGCCTCGATGCCGAGGGCCTTGGCTTTTTCGGCAATCCGCGTGCCGACGATGACCGCCGCGGCCTTGTTGCCGCCGGACTTGCCATCCTTGCGGACGTCGGCCTCGACCGTCGAAGCACTGGCCAGCACGCGATTGCCTTCAGGCGCGATGATCTGGGCATAGATGTGGCTGTTCGAGCGGATCACAACCAGGCGCGTGGCGCGCTGGAGGGCGATGCGCACCCGGGTCTGGCGGGAGCGGCGATTGCGAGCTTGCTTCTTGTCCATGGCCATTCCTTATTTCTTCTTCGTCTCTTTGATGACGACGCGTTCGTCGGCGTAGCGCACACCCTTGCCCTTGTAGGGCTCCGGCGGACGGTAGGCGCGAATCTCGGCCGCGACCTGGCCCACGGCCTGCTTGTCGATGCCCTTGATCAGGATCTCGGTCTGGACCGGGGTCTCCACCTTCACGCCCTTGGGCATCGCGTGGACCACCGGGTGCGAAAACCCGAGCGTCAGGTTGACCTTGTCGCCGGCGGCTGCCGCGCGATAGCCGACGCCCACGAGGGTCAGCTTGCGCTGGAAACCGTCGGTGACGCCCTTGACCATGTTGGCGACCAGCGCACGCAGCGTGCCGTGCATCGGGCCGGCTTCGGCGTTGAGCGGCTTGAACACGAGCGTCTCGCCGTCTTTTTCGATCGAGACCGAGTCGCCGTAGGTACGAACGAGTTCGCCCAGCGGACCCTTGACGGTGATCTTGCCCGGCGCCAGGGTGACTTCGACCTTGGCGGGGAGCGTGACCGGATTATTACCAATGCGGGACATAGTGGCGTTCCTGATCAGGCGACGATGCAGAGCACTTCGCCGCCGACACCGGTGGCGCGCGCTTTGCGATCGGTCATGACGCCATGCGACGTCGACACGATGGCGATCCCCAGGCCGTTCATCACGCGCGGGATCTCGTCCTTGTTCTTGTAGATGCGCAGGCCCGGCTTCGACACGCGCTCGATTTTCTCGATCACGGGGCGACCGGCGTAGTAGCGCAGCGCGAGTTCAAGCATCGGCTTTGCTTCTTCACCGGCGACGAGGAAGCCATCGATGTAGCCCTCGTCCTTCAGCACCTTGGCGATGGCGATCTTCACCTTGGAAGAAGGCATCACTACCGTAGCTTTTTCCGTCATCTGCGCATTGCGGATGCGGGTAAGCATGTCGGCGATAGGATCAGTCATGTTCATGCGATACCACCCGAATATGTGTTTGCTTACCAGCTGGCCTTGACGATGCCGGGGATTTCGCCGCGCATGGCGAACTCGCGCAGCTTGTGGCGACCCAGCCCGAATTTGCTGTACACGCCGCGTGGCCGGCCGGTCAGCGCGCAACGATTGCGCACCCGTGTCTTGTTGCTGTTGCGCGGCAACGCCTGGATCTTGAGACGCGCTGCATAGCGCGTTTCTTCCGATGCCTTCGGATCGTCGATGATCGCCTGGAGAGCAAGGCGCTTCTTCGAAAACTTGACGACAAGCGCCTTGCGCTTTTCGTTGCGATTGATCAGTGACAGTTTGGACATGGCGGGCCGTTAGTTCTTGAACGGAAAGCGGAACGCGGTGAGCAGCGCACGGGCTTCGGCGTCGTTCTTCGCGGTTGTCGTGATCGAGATGTTCATCCCGCGGAGCGCGTCGACCTTGTCGTACTCGATCTCCGGGAAAATGATCTGTTCCTTGATGCCGATGTTGTAGTTGCCACGACCGTCGAACGCGCGGCCGGAAATGCCACGGAAGTCGCGGACGCGCGGCAGCGCGATCGTGACGAAACGGTCGAGGAACTCGTACATCCGTTCCTGGCGCAGCGTGACCATGCAGCCGATCGGATAGCCCTCGCGGATCTTGAATCCGGCGATGGCCTTGCGGGCCTTGGTGATCACGGGCTTCTGGCCGGCGATCTTCTGCATGTCGGCCACGGCGTTGTCCAGGATCTTCTTGTCGCCGGTGGCCTCGCCCACGCCCATGTTCAGCGTGATCTTGGTCAGGCGCGGCACTTCCATCGGCGACTTGTAGCCGAACTGCTTCATCAGCGCCGGGGCGATTTCCTTGGTGTACTGCTCTTTAAGGCGGGCCATCTCGATATCCTCTAGACCAGCTGCTCGCCGTTGCTCTTGAAGAACCGGACCTTGCGGCCGTCCTCGAGCATGCGCATGCCGATGCGGTCGGCCTTCTGCGTCACCGGGTTCCAGATCGCGACGTTGGACACGTCGATCGGCACTTCCATGGTGACGATGCCGCCCGGCTGGTTCTTCATCGGGTTGGGTTTCGTGTGCTTCTTGACAGTGTTGACGCCGTTCACGATCACGTGGCGGTCGTCGACGACGCGCGCCACGTCACCACGCTTGCCCTTGTCGCGGCCGGTGATGACGACAACGCTGTCGCCTTTCTTGATCTTGTTCATGGCGGATTCCCTTACAGCACTTCAGGAGCAAGCGACACGATCTTCATGAAGCGCTCGTTGCGCAGTTCGCGCGTGACGGGCCCGAAGATGCGCGTGCCGATCGGCTCGAGCTTGGCGTTGAGCAGGACGGCGGCATTCTTGTCGAAGCGGATCAGCGCGCCATCCGGACGACGCACACCCTTGCGGGTGCGGACGACGACGGCGTTGTAGATCTCGCCTTTCTTGACGCGTCCGCGCGGGGCAGCATCCTTCACCGAGACCTTGATGACGTCTCCGATGTGGGCATACCGGCGCTTGCTGCCGCCAAGTACCTTGATACACATCACCGAACGCGCGCCCGTGTTGTCGGCGACGTCCAGCACCGATTGCATCTGGATCATTGCTTAACTCTCCAACTTAACCCGCCATCCGCCAGTGCCCGCCGCGTGAAGCGACGAGGACGGCGGCCATGAAACATTGATGCGGCTGGCGGCCAGTTTTGGATCCCGGCGCAGGCGCTATTCCAGGATGGAAAAGCGTCCGGTTGGGACAAGACTTGCCGCGGAACCCTGCTTGCTTCGAGGTGCTGGTGCTGCGGTTCGGGGCCAGTGTCCGGTAGAACACGCTTGCATTACCCCGGCGCGCACCTGCGTTACTCCGCGGCGACTACGCAAAGAGGGTAATTATGGCACGAATTTACCAATCCCGCAACACCGGGTGGGAATTAAACCACCTGAGCCCGCTCGAGGATGTTGGACACGCGCCACGCCTTGGTCTTCGACAGCTTGCGGGTAGCGGCGATTTCAACCAGGTCGCCCACCTTGCACTCGTTGTTCTCGTCGTGTGCATGGTGCTTGGCCGACTTCATGACGATCTTGCCGTAGAGCGCGTGCTTGACCCGCCGCTCGACCAGCACCGTGACCGTCTTGTCCATCTTGTCGCTCACGACGCGACCCGTCAGCGTCTGGACCAGGACTTTCCTGGCCGGCGCCGCGACCGGCGCGTCGACTTGTTGTTCCGTCATGATGCCTGCTCCGCTCTCTGGCCGATCAGCGTGCGCACGCGCGCGATGCCGCGGCGAACCGTCTTCAATTTGGAGTTGTCCGTCAGCTGCTGCGTGGCAGCCTGCATGCGCAGGCCGAATTGCTCACGCAACAATGCTTCGAGCTCCGTCTGCAGCTCCGCCGGCGTCTTGCCGACCAGAGCCTTCTTCGTCTCGGATTTCTTCATCATCGTTCCTTAGCCGCCGATCAGGCGGTGCACGAACGTCGTGCGGATGGGCAGCTTGGCCGAGGCGAGCGCGAACGCTTCCCGGGCCAGCGACTCTTCGACGCCGTCCATTTCGTAGAGCACCTTGCCTGGAACAATTTCAGCCACGTAGTACTCGGGGCTGCCCTTGCCGTTGCCCATGCGGACTTCGGCCGGCTTCTTCGAGACAGGCTTGTCCGGAAAGATGCGGATCCAGATGCGGCCGCCACGCTTGATGTGACGCGTCATGGCCCGGCGCGCGGCTTCGATCTGGCGCGCCGTGAGGCGGCCGCGACCGATGGCCTTCAAGCCGAACTCGCCGAAGCTGACCTTGTTGCCGACGGTCGCCACGCCCTTGTTGCGGCCCTTCTGTTCCTTGCGGTACTTCCTTCTAGCTGGCTGCAGCATTCTTCGCTCCTGGCGGCGGTGTACGGCGCGGCGGACGCTTGGTCGCGTCCGGCGCCGGTGCCGGCGCCTGAACCGGTTCGGCGCCGTGCGCCAACCGTTCACCCTTGAATACCCAGACCTTGATACCGATCACGCCGTACGTCGTGCGTGCCTCGGAAAAGCCGTAGTCGATGTCGGCGCGCAGCGTGTGCAACGGCACGCGGCCTTCGCGATACCACTCGCGACGGGCGATTTCCGCACCGTTCAAGCGGCCCGACGACATCACCTTGATGCCTTGTGCGCCCAGGCGCATCGCGTTCTGCATCGCCCGCTTCATGGCGCGACGGAACATGATCCGCTTTTCGAGCTGTTGCGCGATCGAATCGGCGATGAGTTGCGCGTCGACCTCGGGCTTGCGGATTTCCTCGATGTTCAAGCCCACTTCGCCGCCCATCATCTTGCGCAGATCGGCGCGGAGTGTCTCGATGTCCTCACCCTTCTTGCCGATGACCACGCCGGGACGCGCGCTGTGGATCGTGATGCGGGCGTTCTTGGCAGGACGCTCGATGGTGATCTTGGAAACCGAAGCGTGCGACAATTTCTTGCCCAGATATTCGCGGATGCGAATGTCCTGGGCGAGGGTGGGCGCGAAGTTCTTGCTGTTCGCGAACCACTTCGAACCCCAGTTCCGCGTGACGGAAAGGCGGAATCCGGTCGGATGTATTTTTTGACCCATGACCTGTGGTTTCCTTAGTTTCCGTCGCCGACGGCGACGTGGATGTGGCAGCTTTGCTTGCCGATGATGTTGCCGCGGCCCTTCGCGCGAGCAGTGGTCCGCTTGAGCGTGGTGCCCTTGTCGATGTAGACCGTCACGACCTTCAGCTCGTCGATATCGGCACCGTCGTTGTGCTCGGCGTTGGCGATCGCGGACTCCAGGACCTTTTTGATGATCTTGGCGCCCTTTTTCGGGCTGAACGTCAGCAGTGACAGCGCGCGATCGACCGGCAGACCGCGGATCTGGTCGGCGACGAGCCGGCCCTTCTGGGCCGACAGGCGTACGCCTTTGAGCGTTGCAGTAGTTTCCATCATCGGCTCCTTACTTCTTCCGCGGCGCCGCGGATGCCGCCACCTTCTTGTCGGCCGAGTGGCCTTTGAAGGTGCGCGTCAGCGCGAATTCGCCGAGCTTGTGACCGACCATGTTTTCCGAAACATAAACGGGGATATGCGCCTTGCCGTTGTGCACGGCAATCGTCAGGCCGACGAAATCCGGCGTGACGGTCGAACGGCGCGACCAGGTCTTGATCGGCTTCTTGTCGTTGATCGCGCGCGCCTTCTCCACCTTGGCCATCAGGTGCTGGTCGACGAACGGACCTTTTTTCAGTGAACGTGACATGTTTGCTTATCCCTTGGTCGCGTGGCGACGGCGCACGATCATGTGGTCCGTGCGCTTGTTGCTGCGCGTCTTGTAACCCTTGGTCGGCGTGCCCCATGGCGAGACCGGATGGCCACCGCCGTTGGAACGTCCACCGTGCGGGTGATCGACCGGGTTCATCGAAATACCGCGGACCGTCGGACGGATGCCACGCCAGCGATTGGCGCCCGCCTTGCCGATCGAACGCAGGTTGTGCTCTTCGTTGCCCACTTCGCCGATGACGGCGCGGCAGTCGACGTGCACCTTGCGGATTTCGCCCGAGCGCAGCCGCAGCTGCGCGTAGATGCCTTCACGCGCCAGCAGCTGCACCGAGGCACCGGCCGCACGCGCGATCTGCGCACCCTTGCCCGGCTGCATCTCGATGCAATGCACCGTGGTACCCACCGGGATGTTGCGCAACGGCAGGCAGTTGCCCGGCTTGATGCCGGCTTCGACGCCCGACAGCAGTTGCGCACCCACCGCCACGCCACGCGGCGCGATGATGTAGCGACGCTCGCCGTCGGCGTACAGCAGCAACGCGATGTTGGCGCTGCGGTTGGGGTCGTATTCCAGGCGCTCGACCTTGGACGGGATGCCATCCTTGTTGCGCTTGAAGTCGACCAGCCGGTAGTGCTGCTTGTGACCGCCGCCCTTGTGGCGGATGGTGATGTGACCGTTGTTGTTGCGGCCCGAACCGCGCTTCTGCGGTTCGACCAGCGACGCAATCGGCGCACCCTTGTGCAGGTCCTTGTTGACGACCTTGACCATCGCCCGGCGGCCCGGGGAAGTCGGCTTTACTTTGACGAGCGCCATGTCAGGCCTCCGCCGCGAAGTTGATTTCCTGGCCCGGCTTCAGGCACACGTAGGCCTTCTTCCAGTTGCTGCGACGGCCCATGAACCGGCCGAAGCGCTTTTCCTTGCCCTTGACGACCAAGACCTGGACGCTGTCCACCTGCACCTTGAACATCAGTTCGACCGCAGCCTTGATTTCGGGTTTGGTCGCGTCGGGAGCGACGCGGAAGATCACCTGCTCGTGCTTGTCGGCGACGTAGGTGCCCTTTTCGGACACGATCGGCGCCAGCAGCAGCGTCATCAGGCGCTCGTTGCTGTGCTTCTTCACATTGCTGGCGTATTGCTTCATCCCAGCATCTCCTCGAATTGCGTGACCGCGCCGCGCGTGACGAGCACGTTCTTGAAGCGCACGAGGCTCACCGGATCGACTTCACGGGTTTCGAGCACGAGCACGTTCGCGAGGTTGCGCGACGACAGGTACGTGTTGTCATCCAGATTGTCGGTGACGATCAGCACGGTGCCGGTGAGACCAAAGCCCTTGACCAGCTGCGCGAACGCCTTGGTCTTGGGTGAGTCGACAACCAGGTTCTCGATCACCAGCAGGCGGTCCTCGCGGACCAGCTGCGACAGCAGCGACGTCAGGCCCGCGCGATACATCTTGCGGTTGACCTTCTGCGCGAAGTTCTCGTCAGGCATCGACGGGAAGATCTTGCCGCCGCCACGCCACAGCGGGCTGTTGGCCTGGCCCGCGCGAGCGCGACCCGTGCCCTTTTGCGCCCAGGGCTTCTTGTGCGACTTGTTGATGTCGGCACGGCCCTTCTGCGCGCGCGTGCCCTGGCGGCCATTGGCCTGGTAGGCAATGACCAGCTGATGGATCAGCGCTTCGTTGTATTCGCGACCGAACAGGGCGTCGGAACCCGACACCGTGGCGGTCTTGTCGCCGTTGCCGGCAAGCAGTTTCAAGTCCATGGTTACGCCCCCTTCTTCAGCGGCGTCTTGACCGACGGCAGCACGACGATGTGACCACCGTCGGCGCCCGGCACGCAACCCTTGACCAGCAGCAGGCCGCGGGCGGTGTCCACACGGACGACCGACAGGAGCTGCGTGGTGCGGGTGACGTTGCCATGCTGGCCCGCCATGCGCTTGCCCGGAAACACGCGGCCCGGATCCTGCGCCATGCCGATGGAGCCCGGCGTGTTGTGCGAGCGCGAGTTGCCGTGCGATGCGCGGTTCGAGCTGAAGTGGTGACGACGGATCACGCCGGTGAAGCCGCGACCCTTGGTGGTGCCCGTCACATCGACCAGCTGACCCACGGTGAACGTGTCAACGCCGACGACATCACCCGCCTTGAACTTGGCGAGCTCGTCTTCCTTGACCGTGAATTCCTTGAGCACCACGCCCGACTCCACTCCCGCCTTGGCGAGGTGGCCTGCCACCGGCTTGGTCACGCGCGAGGCGCGACGCTTGCCGTAGGTGACCTGCACGGCGGAGTAGCCGTCGGTCTGCGGTGTCTTGATCTGCGTGACGCGGTTGTTCGCGACATCGAGCACCGTCACCGGGATGGCTGCGCCATCGTCGGTGAAGACCCGTGTCATGCCGACTTTGCGGCCGACCAGTCCGAGAGACATCTTCGTTTTCCTTTCAACGCCACCGATTACGATTGACCGGCGACTTAGGTTTAGACAACGACTGCTTGTTCAACTGCCCTGCCCGCGGCCAACGCCGCGGCGAATCCGGTAATGCTTACTGCAGCTTGATCTCGACATCGACACCCGCGGGCAGATCGAGCTTCATCAACTGGTCCACGGTCTTGTCGGTGGGGTCGATGATGTCCATCAGGCGCAGGTGCGTGCGGATTTCGAACTGGTCGCGCGACGTCTTGTTGACGTGCGGCGAGCGCAGCACGTCGAAGCGCTCGATCTTGGTCGGCAGCGGCACGGGACCCTTGACGACGGCGCCGGAGCGCTTGGCCGTCTCGACGATTTCCTGTGCCGACTGGTCGATCAACTTGTAATCGAAAGCCTTCAGGCGGATGCGGATGCGTTGGTTGTTCATGACTACCTCATGCGGTCGAAAGTGGGACTGCGCTCTCGTCCGGTTGAATTACTTGATGACCTTGGCGACGACGCCGGCACCGACGGTACGGCCGCCTTCGCGAATCGCGAAACGCAGGCCCTCTTCCATCGCGATCGGCTGGATCAGCGTCACCGTCATCCCGATGTTGTCCCCCGGCATCACCATCTCCGTGCCTTCCGGCAACACGCAGCTGCCCGTCACGTCCGTCGTCCGGAAGTAGAACTGCGGACGATAGCCCGGGAAGAACGGCGTATGACGACCACCCTCTTCCTTGCTCAGGATGTACACCTCGCACGTGAACTCCGTGTGCGGCGTGATGCTGCCCGGCTTGCTCAAGACCTGGCCGCGCTCGACTTCCTCACGCTTGGTGCCCCGCAGCAGCACGCCCACGTTGTCGCCCGCCTGACCCTGGTCCAGCAGCTTGCGGAACATTTCCACGCCCGTGCACACCGTCTGCAGCGTCGGCTTCAGGCCCACGATCTCCAGGTTGTCGCCAACCTTCACGATCCCGCGCTCGATACGACCGGTGACCACCGTGCCCCGACCCGAGATCGAGAACACGTCTTCCACCGGCATCAGGAACGGACCGTCGATCAGCCGCTGCGGCTGCGGAATGTAGCTGTCCAGCGCTTCCGCCAGCTTGATGATCGAGCCTTCGCCCATCTCGCTCTTGTCGCCTTCCAGCGCCAGCTTGGCCGATCCCACCACGATCGGGGTGTCGTCACCCGGAAACTGGTACTTGCTCAAGAGTTCACGGACTTCCATCTCGACGAGTTCCAGCAACTCCTTGTCGTCGACCATGTCGGCCTTGTTCATGTACACGATGATGTACGGCACGCCGACCTGACGGGCCAGCAGGATGTGCTCGCGCGTCTGCGGCATCGGGCCATCGGCCGCCGACACCACCAGGATCGCCCCGTCCATCTGCGCCGCGCCCGTGATCATGTTCTTCACATAATCCGCGTGGCCCGGGCAATCCACGTGCGCGTAGTGACGATTCTTCGTCTCATACTCGACGTGCGCCGTGTTGATGGTGATGCCCCGCGCCTTTTCTTCCGGCGCCGCATCGATCTGGTCGTACGCCTTCGCCTCGCCGCCGAACAACTTCGACAGCACCAGCGTCATCGCCGCCGTCAGCGTCGTCTTGCCGTGATCAACGTGTCCAATCGTGCCCACGTTCACGTGCGGCTTCGTCCGTTCGAATTTGCCTTTAGCCATGATTCGCTTCCTTAAGCTTTCTTGTTGATCACAGCCTCGGCGACGTTTTTCGGCGCCTCGGTGTAGTGCTTGAATTCCATCGTGTAGGTGGCGCGCCCCTGCGACAGCGAACGCAGCGTGGTCGAGTAGCCGAACATTTCAGCCAACGGCACCTCGGCCTTGATCACCTTGCCCGTGGGCAGATCGTCCATGCCCTGGATCATGCCGCGACGCGACGACAGGTCGCCCACGACGTTGCCCATGAAGTCTTCCGGCGTCTCGACCTCGACCGCCATCATCGGCTCGAGCAGCACCGGATTGGCTTGGCGCATGCCGTCCTTGAACGCCATCGACGCGGCCATCTTGAACGCGTTTTCGTTCGAGTCGACGTCATGGTACGAACCGTCGAACAGCGTGACCTTGACGTCGACGACCGGGAACCCGGCCAGCACGCCATTGGGCAGCGTTTCGAGCAGGCCCTTGGCCACGGCCGGGATGAATTCGCGCGGCACCGTGCCGCCCTTGATCGCATCCACGAACTCGTAGCCCTTGCCCTTTTCATTCGGCTCCATCTTCAGCCAAACGTGGCCGTACTGGCCGCGACCGCCGGACTGCTTGATGAACTTGCCTTCGACCTGGACCAGCTTGCGAATGGCTTCGCGGTACGCCACCTGCGGCGCGCCGACGTTGGCTTCCACGCCGAATTCGCGCTTCATGCGGTCGACAAGGATCTCGAGGTGGAGCTCGCCCATCCCCGAGATGATCGTCTGGCCCGATTCCTCGTCCGTGTGGACGCGGAACGACGGGTCTTCCTGGGCCAGGCGATTGAGCGCAATGCCCATCTTTTCCTGGTCGACCTTGGTCTTCGGCTCGACGGCCACGTGGATCACCGGCTCGGGGAAAATCATCCGCTCGAGCATGATCACGTGATCCGGATCGCAGATCGTGTCGCCGGTGGTGGCTTCCTTCAGGCCGACCGCCGCCGCGATGTCGCCCGCGCGCACTTCCTTGATTTCCTCGCGCTGGTTGGCGTGCATCTGCAGGATGCGGCCGATGCGTTCCTTGCGGCCCTTGATCGGGTTGTAGATCGTGTCGCCCGACTTGATGACGCCCGAATAGACGCGGAAGAAGATCAGCTGGCCGACATACGGGTCGGTCATGATCTTGAAGGCGAGACCGGCGAAGGACTCGTCATCCGAGGCCTTGCGGAAACCTTCCGTGCCGTTCTCGAGCTCGCCCTTCACCGGCGGAATGTCCGTCGGTGCCGGCATGTATTCGATGACCGCGTCGAGCATCGCCTGCACGCCCTTGTTCTTGAACGCGGAGCCGCACATCATCGGCACGATTTCGCTGGCGATGGTGCGCGTGCGGATGCCGAGCTTGATCTCCTCGACCGACAGGTCGCCGGACTCGAGGTACTTGTTCATCAGCTCTTCGTTGGCTTCCGCCGCCGATTCGATCATCTTCTCGCGCCATTCCTTGGCCGTGTCCAGAAGCTCGGCCGGGATGTCGCGCATGTCGTACTTCATGCCCTGGGACGCTTCGTCCCAGTAGATGGCTTTCATGCGGATCAAGTCGACCACGCCTTCGAAGCGTTCTTCCGCGCCGATGGGGATCTGGATGGGCACCGGATTGGCCTTGAGGCGCGACTTCATCTGGTCGTAGACCTTGAAGAAGTTGGCGCCCTGGCGGTCCATCTTGTTGACGAACGCCAGCCGCGGCACCTTGTACTTGTTGGCCTGCCGCCACACGGTTTCCGATTGCGGCTGCACGCCGCCCACGGCGCAATAGACCATGCACGCACCGTCGAGCACGCGCATCGAGCGCTCGACTTCGATTGTGAAGTCGACGTGGCCCGGCGTGTCGATGATGTTGATCCGGTGCTCGGGGAAATTCTTGTCCATCCCCTTCCAGAAGCAGGTGGTGGCAGCGGACGTGATCGTGATGCCGCGCTCGCGCTCCTGCTCCATCCAGTCCATGACCGTGGCGCCATCGTGCACTTCGCCAATCTTGTGCGAGACGCCGGTGTAGAACAGGATGCGTTCGGTGGTCGTGGTTTTACCGGCATCAATGTGAGCACTGATGCCAATGTTGCGATACCGGTCGATCGGGGTAGTTCGGGGCATTTTGGGTCTGTCAATCGAGCTGAAAAGCTCTAAAGACGAGCAGAGGAAAGATTCACTCCGCTGCTCGTGAGATTTGCCTTGAAATGTTTTTCGTAGGTTCTGCTTCTTAGAACCTGAAGTGCGAGAAGGCCTTGTTGGCTTCGGCCATGCGGTGCACTTCCTCGCGCTTTTTCACGGCGCCGCCGCGGCCTTCCGAGGCCTCGAGCAGTTCGGCCGCAAGGCGCTGGCCCATCGACTTCTCGCCGCGCTTGCGCGCCGCTTCGCGCAGCCAGCGCATGGCCAGCGCGGTACGCCGCACAGGCCGCACTTCGACCGGCACCTGGAAATTGGCACCACCCACGCGGCGGCTCTTAACCTCGACCATCGGCCGCGAGTTGGAGAGCGCCTGGATGAAGACTTCCAGCGGATCCTTGCCGCCCTTCTTCGAGATCGATTCGAAGGCGCCGTAGATGATGCGCTCGGCAACCGACTTCTTGCCGCTGTCCATCAACACGTTGATGAACTTGGCGACATCGGTATTGGCGTACTTGGGATCCGGCAGGATCTCGCGCTTGGGGACTTCGCGACGACGTGGCATGACTGATTTCCTTAATTTGGCAGCTTTGGGCCCGCGGCCTCGCTAGGCCGCTTTTGGACGTTTGGCGCCGTACTTCGAGCGCGACTGCTTGCGGTCCTTGACGCCGGCGGTATCCAACGCGCCGCGCACCATGTGGTAACGCACACCCGGCAAGTCCTTGACCCGGCCGCCGCGAATCAGCACGACCGAGTGCTCCTGCAGGTTGTGGCCTTCACCGCCGATGTAGCTGATGACCTCGAAACCGTTGGTCAGGCGCACCTTGGCAACCTTGCGCAGCGCCGAGTTCGGCTTCTTCGGGGTCGTGGTGTAGACACGCGTGCATACGCCGCGCTTTTGCGGGCTGTTTTCCAGCGCCGGTACTTTGCTTTTCGACACGGGGGCCTTGCGGCCCTTCCGCACGAGCTGATTGATCGTTGGCATCCTGATTGTCCGTTTCGTGCGACGCCGCCCTGGAGGGTGACGCCGCAAGCCATTGAAAGTCTCGGTGCACGATGCTGCTATTCGCGCGCCGGCTTTGCGAAACTGCTTCCGTTATTGACACTGTTCGTGCTGCAAATCAAAGTGGCCCTGGTTCACGTCGTATGAGGACGCTGCACTGGGGCCACTCTTCGTGCGCCATAGGCCGACAGTGCAGCTAGCGGCCTGGGTACGCTTGCCATCCGGACGGTTTGCGGGCGTCCGAGGGGCGAAAAGACCGCGATTATAGAGCGAAACGCGAGGGTAGGTCAACACCCTGCTGCGGTGCGGAACAGCGCGCCGGAAGCCCTGCGCTTCCGCAGGCGAGGCCGGGGCCTCGCCTGCATGCGATTACGGGCGGGGGGGCACGGTGCGCAGCCAGGCCACCAATGCATCCTGGTCGGCCGGGGAGAGGCCCGCATACCAGTGGAAGCCCATCGGCGGCTGCAGGGTCCGCCCGTCCTTGCCGACCCCCTGCGTGATGGCCCGCTTGATCTCCTCGTCGCTCCATCGGCCGAGGCCAACCTCCGGATTTGACGTAATGTTGCGTGAAACTGCACCGGGCCAGGCGGCCGGGTATCCCTTCACCATCGCCGGTCCATAGGCCTTGCCCCCCTGCCCCAGCGCGGTTTCGTACTGAGTCTTGCCCTCCTTGGCGGGCGTATGGCATTCCATGCAGTGGCCGATGGTGGCCAGATAGGCACCCCGGCGGGTCCGATCCTGCAAATCGGCCTCCGTGAAGCCCTTTTCAGCGTCCGGATAGGTATCGCGGGGCACCTGGCGCTTGTAGTCGGGCAGTGCCACGGCATTGCGCACCGGCGGCACGGTCCGCAGGTAGGCGACCACGGCGTCCAGATCGGCCGGTACCAGTGCCTTGTAGAAGTTGACCCACATCATCGGCGCCAGCGGAACCCCGGACAGCCGGCCATGGTTGGGGCGTTGACCCGCGGTGACCGCGCGCTTGATCTCGTCGTCGGTCCACGCGCCGATGCCCGTCTCCCGATCCGGCGTGATGTTGGAGGCCATGCCGCTATAGAAGGGAAAGTCGAAAGTCAGCCCCCCGCCCGCCAGTTCCTTGCCGGGCAGCGGGTGACCATCGGCGGCCTTGGGCGTGTGGCAGTTGCCGCAGGCCAGGATGGTCGTCACGAGGTAGCGTCCGCGTTCCACGCTGGCGGGGCTGTCCGCGGCAGAGGCCGCGATTGGCACGAACCCGGCCAGCCCCCATACGATGGCGATGAGCCGACTCCTGATTGGACGCTTTGAGGGCACCGAATGGTTAGTGTGCGTATTCATGACAGACTCCCGAGTCGAAGGTTGGGGTTGCTCCGACCGAGACAATGCGGCCGTCGGGACGGAATCGTCCTGACCATTGGGTGACGGATGGCTGATGATTGGTGAACCACTGCAGATTGGCCGCTGGATCTTCGACCGATCGCTCAACACGCTCACCTGCGGCGACGAGGTCGTGCGCGTCGAGCCCAAGGTGGCCGACCTGCTGCAGGTGCTGGCCGAGCGCGCCGGCGACGTCGTCGGGCGCGCGGAACTACTCGATCGCCTATGGCCGGGCGTGGTGGTCGGCGACGAGGCGCTGTCGCAGAGCATCAACAAGCTGCGGCGCGCGCTGGGCGATACGTCGCGCGAGGCGACGTATCTGCAAACGGTGCCCAAGCGCGGGTATCGGCTGATTGCGGCGGTTGACGCCACCCCTTCCGGGCTCGACGCTGACGGCAGCGTGGCCGCGGATGGGGCTGCGGTGGCGCCGGCAACGCGGCCGGCGGCGGCACCGATTCCAGCGTCGGCAGCAAGCGCGCCAGCGTCGGTGCCACGACGTGACCTGCCAGACACGTCGAAGATTTCACGTCCGCCGCGTCCATTCGCCAGAGTAGCAACTATCACCGTCGCCGCCGTCGCGCTTGCGGTGGCGTTGGTCACGCTGTGGCAACAGTACGGCAAGGATGCCGATCTCGATGCGATCGTGCGCATACAGGCAGCTCCCACGGATGCCGCACAGGCGCTGCCCGAAGTCCTGATCCGCCGCTTCGATGCACTCGGCGACGATCCCGCCACGCAGGCAGCCGCGCGTGCGTTCTGGAAGCAAGTCGTGGCGGGTGTGAGCCAGTCGCCGCAATTGCGCGTGATCGCCGATGCGCGCGGCGGGCCGCCGCCCGCAGGCCCGGCATCACGCTATCAGGTCGACGGCACCGTGCAGCGCCTCGACGACCGGCTGGTGATCCAGTTGGTGCTGAGCAGTCCGGCCTCGGGTGTCGTGCAGTGGAGCCGTCCGTTCGCGTTGCCATTGGCCGATCTGTCCGGTGGCCGCGACATCGCCACTGCCGAGTTGCTGCAGGCGTTGACGGTAACGCTGTCGGACGCCGAGCGCGACCGGCTGGCGCGGCCCTACACGCGATCCGCGGCCGCATTCGAGGAATACCTCGACGGCCAGGCCGCCTTCGGCGCGCGCGACCAGCAAGGCAACGCCGAGGCGCGCGAACATTTCGCCCACGCAGTGGCGGACGATCCCGGTTTCGCGCGCGCCTTTGCCGGGCTGGCGCTCACCTACGCTGCCGACGCCACCTTCGGCTGGGCCGCGGACCGCAACGCCGCGATCGAACAATCCATCGCGCATGCGCGGCGCGCCGAAGCGCTCGATCCCACGCTCCCCGAAGTGCATTGGGCGTTGGGCTGGGTGGAACTGCAGCGGTATCAACATGCGGCCGCGTTGAAACACGCAAGGCGCGCGATCGAATTGAACCCGTCGTATGCCGATGCCTATGCGCTGGCCGCGACGATCGCCACCTACATCGGTCGCCCCGACGACACGCTGACGCTGATGCGCACCGCGATGCGTCTGCAACCCGTGCACGGTTTCCTGTATCGGATGGTGCTTGGGCGCGCGCATTTTTTCCTCGGTGACGATGTGCAGGCCATCGCCAACCTGCGCCTGGCCGAGACACTCAATCCCGCGCATCTCGAAACACATGTCTACCTTGCCGCCGCATTGCAGCGCCATGGTGATGCCGCAGGCGCGGCGTGGCAGGCAGAGGAAATTCGTGCGCTGGCACCGACGTTTGCATTGCAACCGTGGCTGGAGGCGTCGCTGCTTGCCAGCACGCAGGAACGCGCTAGGCTTGCGGAAACATTGAAGCCCTTGCGCCTCGATGCCGCCGGCTCCTGAGCAGGATACGGCCGTCGGCCGGTAACTGCGCCTGTAGGTTTTCCCGTAGTACCCTTATGCCACCGGTCGGTGCGCCCGACTGTCACACCATTCGTTCAAACTCCCTCTGTCATTGGAGCAAACCATGAAACGATCGATTCTTCGCTGGGGCATTTCCACCGTTGCCGCCGCCTGTTGCGCTTCCGCGTTCGCCTTGGCGCCGGTCGCCAATTACACCGACCTGTGGGGCAATGCGGATGAGCCCGGCTGGGGCATCAACCTGGCCCAGCAGGACGCCGCGTTGTTCGGCACCTTCTTCGTCTACGGCGCAGGCGGCGACGCCGTCTGGTATTCGTCGACCTTCACCTACCAATACACGGGCGCGGCTGGCGTGCGCGTCTACCAGGGCGATCTGTACCAGACCAACGGCTCGCCGCAGGGTTCGACCTACGATCCCAAGAAGCTCGTCTATCGCATGGTGGGTCTTGCCACACTGGAATTCGGCAGCGATTCCAACGCGTTGCTGCGCTACACCGTTGACGGCGTCGTGGTCGTGAAGCAGATCGCGCGCACCACCTTCGCCGAGATCACGCCGGTGGGTAACTACGTCGGGTCGATGGTCGACATCACCGAGAACTGCAAGACGCCGGCGAACAACGGCGTGGTCACCACCGACACCGGACCGATGCGCATCACGCTCGTCGGCAACTTCGCGACGATCTATGCGCCCACGTGCTTCTACGAAGGCACGTACCAGCAGCAGGGTTCGGTGGGCAGCCTCGATGGCCGCTACGAGTGCACGAACAATGCGCAGGGCGCGGTCACGTTCACCGGCATGCGCTTCGAGAACGGCGGCCTGCTCGGCAACTACACGGGCAGCAACGGCAGCTGCGCCTTCAAGGGCAACATCGGCGCCGCGCGGACGTTGCCGTAACGTTGATGGTCGAGTAGGGCTTTACAACAACACGAGGTGCGCGGGTTGCGCACCTCGTATTGCATCCATTGCGATCGCCTGGTCAAAGCTCACGAACCGTCCATTGTTCTTGACCGCCAGCGCAAGCAGGTAAAGGTCGGTGATCTGGCGCGGCCCGTGGATGTATGACGCATCCGCGACGGCGGGATCGAGCAGCGTCAACGCGTCGGGCCAGAAGACGTGAAACGAATCCGCGGTAGCTTCCGCAAGGCGTTCGACCACCGCACGAACCGGTACCGAATTGGGATAGCTGGCGTGCGACATGACGCGGATGCATCCGTTCTGGGTGATGGGACAGGATGCCCAGCCATGCGGCGCCTCGGCAGCGAACCATTCGCGCGCGCGCCCATGCGACGCGTGCCGTGAGTCAAGCAACGCAATCAGTACGTTGACGTCGAGCAGCGCGCGCATATCCGGGCGCTAGTAGGCGTCCTCATCGCGCAGCTTGTCGATCAGGTCGTTGGTGACAATGGCGTTGCCACCCGCGAACGGCCGGAACCCATAAAGGGCCGCAGGCTCGGCGACCCCCGACGGTTGCCCGGAGTCGGTCAACGCACGCCGGGCGAGCGCGGAAATGACCTCGCCAGCGCTTTTGCGTTCGCGTCTGGCCCGCTCCTTGGCAGCGAGGAGTACGTCGTCGTCAATATCCAAAGTAGTGCGCATGCATCTGATGCTATTGCATCAATTGGGCATTGTCAACGGCTTCGCCAATGACAACGGGGCCGGCAGTCGCCTGCCGGCCCCGTCGCTACTACTTGTTGCGTGAGAATTAAGCCGCGTCCGCCGAAACCTCCGGTGTCGCCGCTGCAGCTTCACCCACAGGCGCAAACGCTGCTTCCGCCGCCGCTGCTGCTTCCGCACCCCCACCCATCTTCGCCTTGCGGCGAGCGGTGTGATACGCGAGGCCCGTGCCCGCCGGGATCAGGCGCCCGACGATCACGTTTTCCTTCAGGCCACGCAGGTCGTCGCGCTTGCCCATGATCGCGGCTTCGGTCAGCACCCGGGTGGTTTCCTGGAACGACGCGGCCGAGATGAACGAGTCGGTCGACAGCGACGCCTTGGTGATGCCCAGCAGCAGGTGATGGAACGTCGCCGGCTCCTTGCCTTCCTTGGCCATGCGGTCGTTCTCGTCCAGCAGCTCCGAACGCTCGACGCCTTCCTCGCGGATGAAGCGCGTGTCGCCCGGCTCGGTGATGACCACCCGACGCAGCATCTGGCGCACGATCACCTCGATATGCTTGTCGTTGATCTTCACGCCCTGCAGCCGGTAGACGTCCTGCACTTCGTCGGTGATGTAACGCGCGAGCGCTTCCACCCCCAGCAGCCGCAGGATGTCGTGCGGATCGGCCGGACCGTCGACGATCGTCTCGCCCTTGTTCACCACCTGGCCATCGTGCACCGTGACGTGCTTGTCCTTGGTGATCAGGAACTCGTGCTGCTCGCCGTCCATGTCGGTGATGACCAGCCGCTGCTTGCCCTTGGTGTCCTTGCCGAACGATGCGGTGCCCGTCACTTCCGCCAGCATGCCGGCGTCCTTCGGCGAGCGCGCTTCGAACAGTTCCGCCACGCGCGGCAGGCCGCCCGTGATGTCGCGGGTCTTCGACGTTTCCTGCGGGATGCGCGCGAGCACTTCGCCCACGGCAACCTGCTGGCCGTCCTTCACCGTGATGATGGAACCCAGCTGGAACGTGATGTTGACCGGCAGCTCCGAGCCCGCGAGCTTGATCTCTTCACCGGACTCATCAAGCAGCTTCACCTGCGGCCGCACGCCCTTGGCCGTGCTGGTGGCACGACGCTTGGGATCGATGACGACGAGCGTGGACAGCCCCGTGACATCGTCGACCTGCTTGGCCACCGTCACGCCTTCTTCGACGTGCTCGAACTTCACGCGGCCGGCGTACTCGGTGATGATCGGACGCGCCGTGGCATCCCACGTGGCCAGCACTTTGCCGGCCTTGACCACATCGCCGTCCTTGACCTGCAGCGTGGCGCCGTACGGCACCTTGTGGCGTTCGCGCTCGCGACCGTTGTCGTCGTGGATGGTCACTTCGCCCGACCGCGCGATCACCACCAGGTCACCCTTGCCGCTGGTGACATAGCGCATCAGCGCGGAGAAGCGGATGGTGCCCGCCGACTTCGACTCGATCTGCGATGCAGCCGCCGTACGGGAAGCCGCGCCACCGATGTGGAACGTGCGCATGGTGAGCTGCGTCCCCGGTTCGCCGATCGACTGCGCGGCAATGACGCCCACCGCTTCGCCGACGTTGACCAGGTGGCCACGGCCAAGATCGCGCCCATAGCAGGCGGCGCAAAGGCCATGACGCGTTTCGCAGGTGAGCGGCGTGCGCACCTTGACTTCGTCGATGCCAAGCGCTTCGATCTGCTCGACCTCGTCTTCGGACAGGAGCGTGCCCGGGTGGAACAACGTGGCCTGCGTCTCCGGATGGATGACGTCGGCCGCCGTGGAACGACCCAGGATGCGATCGCGCAACGGCTCGATCACTTCGCCGCCTTCGACCAGCGCCTTCATCAGCACGCCATTGGTGGTGCCGCAATCGTTCTCGATGACGACCAGATCCTGCGTGACGTCGACGAGACGGCGCGTGAGGTAGCCCGAGTTGGCCGTCTTCAACGCCGTATCCGCGAGACCCTTCCGGGCGCCGTGGGTGGAGATGAAGTACTGCAGCACGTTCAGGCCTTCGCGGAAATTGGCCGTGATCGGCGTCTCGATGATCGAGCCGTCCGGCTTGGCCATCAGGCCGCGCATGCCCGCCAACTGCCGGATCTGGGCCGCCGAACCGCGCGCGCCGGAATCCGCCATCATGAAGATGGAGTTGAACGAGTCCTGCTCGACCTGCTTGCCTTCGCGGTCGGTCACGGTCGTCTTGCCCAGCTGGTTCATCATCGCCTTGGCGATGTCGTCACCCGCACGACCCCAGATGTCGACGACCTTGTTGTAGCGTTCGCCTTCGGTGACGAGACCCGACGTGTACTGCGCCTGGATCTCCTTCACCTGGCCTTCGGCTTCGCTGATGATGCCGACCTTTTCGACCGGGACCAGCATGTCGTCGGCCGCGAACGAGATACCGCCGCGCGTGGCCAGCGTATAACCCGCCTGCATCAGCTTGTCGGCGAAGATCACCGTTTCGCGCAGGCCGCAACGACGGAAGCTCGCATTGATGATGCGCGAGATCTCCTTCTTCTTGAGCGGCTTGTTGATGTTGGAGAACGGCAGCCCCGGCGGCAGGATTTCGGACAGCAGCGCGCGGCCGACCGTGGTGTCGTAGCGCGTGATCTTCTCGACCTTTTCCATCGTGCCATCGGCATTGGGAACAAGATCCACTTCCTTGATGCGGACCTTGACCTTGGCGTGCAGCTCGGCCTGGCGTGACTCGTACGCACGCGTGACTTCGGCGATGTCCGAGAACATCTGGCCTTCGCCGGCGGCGCCGATCTTCTCGCGCGTGGCGTAGTAGAGGCCCAGCACGATGTCCTGCGACGGCACGATGCAAGGCTCGCCGTTGGACGGCAGCAGCACGTTGTTGGACGCGAGCATCAGCGTGCGCGCTTCCATCTGCGCTTCGAGCGACAACGGCACGTGGACCGCCATCTGGTCACCGTCGAAGTCGGCGTTGAACGCCGTACACACGAGCGGATGCAGCTGGATGGCCTTGCCTTCGATCAGCACCGGCTCAAAGGCCTGGATGCCAAGGCGATGCAGCGTGGGCGCGCGATTGAGCATGACCGGGTGTTCGCGAATGACTTCTTCGAGAATGTCCCAGACCACCGGCTCCTGCGCTTCCACCATCTTCTTGGCCGCCTTGATCGTGGTGGCCAGACCCATCGTTTCGAGCTTGTTGAAGATGAACGGCTTGAAGAGCTCGAGCGCCATCAGCTTGGGCAGGCCGCACTGATGCAGCTTCAGCTGCGGGCCGACCACGATGACCGAACGGCCCGAGTAGTCGACGCGCTTGCCCAGCAGGTTTTGACGGAAACGACCGCCCTTGCCCTTGATCATGTCGGCGAGCGACTTCAGCGGACGCTTGTTGGCGCCCGTCATGGCCTTGCCGCGACGACCGTTGTCCAGAAGGGAATCAACCGCTTCCTGCAGCATCCGCTTTTCGTTGCGGACGATGATGTCCGGCGCCTTCAATTCCAGCAGGCGCTTCAGGCGGTTGTTGCGGTTGATCACGCGGCGATACAGGTCATTCAAGTCCGACGTGGCGAAACGGCCGCCGTCGAGCGGAACGAGCGGACGCAGTTCCGGCGGCAGCACCGGCAGCACTTCCAGGATCATCCACTCGGGCTTGATGCCCGACTTGTTGAAGGCCTCGAGCACCTTCAGGCGCTTGGCGATCTTCTTGATCTTGGTGTCCGAACCCGTGGTCTCCAGTTCCTTGCGGAGCTTTTCGATCTCGTGGTTGACGTCCAGCGACTTGAGCAGCGCACGGATGCCTTCGGCGCCCATGTAGGCGTCGAAGTCGTCACCGTACTGCTCGAGCTTGGCCAGGTAGTCGTCTTCGGTCAGCAACTGCGCCCGGTTCAACGGCGTGAGGCCAGGATCGGTCACGACGAAGGCTTCGAAATAAAGCACGCGTTCGATGTCGCGCAGCGTCATGTCGAGCACCATGCCCATCCGCGACGGCAGCGACTTCAGGAACCAGATGTGCGCCACCGGCGAGGCGAGCTCGATGTGGCCCATGCGCTCGCGGCGCACTTTGGCCAACGTCACTTCGACGCCGCACTTCTCGCAGATCACGCCACGATGCTTCAGGCGCTTGTACTTGCCGCAAAGGCACTCGTAGTCCTTGACCGGCCCGAAGATCTTGGCGCAGAAGAGTCCATCGCGCTCCGGCTTGAACGTACGGTAGTTGATGGTCTCCGGCTTCTTCACTTCGCCGTAGGACCACGAACGGATTTTTTCAGGCGAGGCGAGGCCGATGCGGATGGCATCGAATTCTTCTTCCTGCGTTACCTGCTTGAACAGATCGAGCAATGCTTTCATGCGTACTCCCGAGTGTGTTTCGGAATTACTGCAACATCAAATTCCGTGGCGGACGTGGTCAATCGCGTTCCATATCGATGTCGATCGCCAGCGAGCGGATTTCCTTTACCAGCACGTTGAACGATTCCGGCATGCCGGCCTCGATCTTGTGCTCGCCCTTGACGATGTTCTCGTAGACCTTGGTACGACCGTTGACGTCGTCCGACTTGACCGTAAGCATTTCCTGCAGCGTGTAGGCCGCGCCATAGGCTTCGAGTGCCCAGACTTCCATTTCGCCGAAGCGCTGGCCGCCGAACTGCGCCTTGCCGCCCAACGGCTGCTGGGTGACGAGGCTGTACGGGCCGGTGGAGCGCGCGTGCATCTTGTCGTCGACCAGATGGTGCAGCTTCAGGACGTGCATGAAACCCACGGTGACCGAACGATCGAAGGCCTCGCCGGTGCGACCGTCGTGCAAGGTCACCTGACCCGAGCGCGGCAGGCCTGCCATGTCCAGCATGCCCTTGATCTCCTCTTCGGTCGCGCCGTCAAACACCGGCGTGGCGAAGGGAACGCCCTGCTTCAGGTTCATGGCGAGATGCAGGATCTCGACATCGTCGAACGCAGCGAGATCTTCCGGACGTCCGGTGGAGTTGTAGATCTTCTCCAGGAACGCGCGGACTTCGGCGGTCTTGGCTTGCGCCTTCAGCATGTCGTCGATCTTGCGACCGAGACCCTTGGCGGCCCAACCCAGGTGAACCTCGAGGATCTGCCCCACGTTCATCCGTGACGGCACGCCAAGCGGATTCAGCACGATGTCGACCGGCGTGCCATCCGCCATGTACGGCATGTCTTCCACCGGCACGATCTTCGAGACCACGCCCTTGTTGCCGTGACGTCCCGCCATCTTGTCGCCCGGCTGCAGGCGGCGTTTGACCGCAACGTAGACCTTGACCATCTTCTGCACGCCCGGCGGCAGTTCATCGCCCTGCGTCAGCTTCTTCTTCTTCAACTCGAACATCGCGTCGAAGGTGACGCGCAACGCGGCCAGCGATTCCTTCATCGCTTCCAGCTGCGAGGCGGTTTCCTCGCTCGCCAGGCGGATGTCGAACCAGTCGTGCCGCGCCACCGAGTCGAGATACTCCTTGGTGAGCTTGGCGCCCTTGGCCAGCTTCTTCGGGCCGCCGTTGGCGACCTTGCCCGACAGCAGCTTCTCGATACGCGCGTACTGGTCGTTTTCGACGATGCGCAGCTGGTCGTTCAGGTCCTTGCGGTAGCTCTTCAACTCGTCGTCGATGATCTGCGCCGCACGCTTGTCGCGCTCGATGCCTTCGCGGGTGAACACCTGGACGTCGATCACCGTGCCGCTGATGCCCGACGGCACGCGCAGCGACGTGTCTTTCACGTCGGAGGCCTTTTCGCCGAAGATGGCGCGCAGCAGCTTTTCTTCCGGCGTCAATTGCGTCTCGCCCTTGGGCGTGACCTTGCCGACCAGCACGTCGCCGGCTTCCACTTCCGCGCCGATGTAGACGATGCCGGAATCGTCGAGACGGCCCAGCTGCGCTTCGCCCAGGCTGGAGATGTCCCGCGTGATTTCCTCGGGTCCCAGCTTGGTGTCACGCGCCACGACTGACAGTTCCTCGATGTGGATCGACGTGTAGCGGTCGTCGCCGACCACGCGTTCGCTGATCAGGATCGAGTCTTCGTAGTTGTAGCCATTCCACGGCATGAAGGCGACGAGCATGTTCTGCCCGAGCGCCAGCTCGCCCATGTCGGTGGATGCACCGTCGGCGATGACGTCACCTTTGGAGATGACGTCGCCCACCACCACCAGCGGACGCTGGTTGATGTTGGTGTTCTGGTTCGACCGCTTGTACTTGGTGAGGTTGTAGATGTCCACACCCACTTCGCCGGCGCCCGCTTCCGTGTCATGGACACGGACGACGATGCGCGAGGCATCGATGTAATCCACCTTGCCGCCCCGGCGCGCCATCACGGCCGTGCCCGAGTCGACGGCGGCCGTGCGCTCCACGCCCGTGCCGACCAACGGCTTTTCCGGACGCAGGCAAGGCACCGCCTGCCGCTGCATGTTGGAGCCCATCAGCGCGCGGTTGGCATCGTCGTGCTCGAGGAACGGAATGAGCGAGGCCGCCACCGACACGATCTGCGACGGCGCCACGTCCATGTAGTTGACCTTGTCGCCGGTCGACAGCATGAACTCGTTCTTGCTGCGGCACGAGACGAGTTCGTCGTCGAGCTTGCCGTTCTCGTCGACCTTGGCATTGGCCTGGGCGATCACGAACTGGCCTTCTTCGATGGCCGACAGGTAATCGATCTTGTCGGTGACCTTGCCGTTTTCAACGCGACGGTACGGCGTCTCGAGGAAGCCGTATTCGTTGGTGCGGGCATACAGCGCCAGCGAGTTGATGAGGCCGATGTTCGGACCTTCCGGCGTTTCGATCGGGCACACGCGACCGTAGTGGGTCGGATGCACGTCGCGCACTTCGAAGCCTGCACGCTCGCGCGTGAGTCCGCCGGGTCCCAGCGCCGAAACGCGACGCTTGTGCGTGATCTCGGACAGCGGGTTGGTCTGGTCCATGAACTGCGACAGCTGCGAGGAACCGAAGAATTCCTTGATCGCGGCCGAGATCGGCTTGGCATTGATCAGGTCATGCGGCAGCAGGTTGTCGCTCTCGGCCTGGCCGAGACGTTCCTTCACCGCGCGCTCGACGCGCACGAGGCCCGAACGGAACTGGTTTTCCGCGAGTTCGCCCACCGAGCGCACGCGGCGATTGCCGAGGTGATCGATGTCATCGATTTCGCCGCGGCCATTGCGCAGGTCCACAAGGATCTTGATGACGGCGATGATGTCTTCGTTGGTCAGCGTGGAAACGCCCTTCAGCTCAGGCCGGCCGATGCGCCGGTTGAACTTCATGCGGCCCACGGCCGACAGGTCGTAGCGCTCTTCCGAGAAGAAAAGGCCATGGAACAGCGCCTCGACCGCTTCCTCGGTGGGCGGCTCGCCGGGACGCATCATCCGGTAGATGCCGACCTTGGCAGCGTACTGGTCGGGCGTGTCATCGGTGCGCAGCGTCTGCGAGATGAACGGGCCCATGTCGAGGTCGTTGGTGTAGATGGTCTGCACGGCCGTGACACCGGCCTCGAGCAGCTTCTCCATCAGCTCGTCGGTGATCTCGTCGTTGGCCTTGGCAATGACTTCGCCCGTGCCCTTGTCGATCACGTTGGTGGCGAGCGTGCGGCCGACCAGGTAATCGTTGGGGACGGCGATGCGCTTGCTGCCACTGTCGACCAGCTCGCGCACGTGGCGCGCGGTGATCCGCTTGTCCTTGGCGGCAACAACCTTGCCGTCCTTGCCGACGATGTCGAAGCGCGCGAGTTCACCCTTCAGCCGCTCGGGCACGAAGTCGAGCTCGGAGCCCTTGGCGCCGATGTGGAACGTGTCGAACTGGAAGAACTGCTTCAGGATGTCCTCGTTGGTGAGGCCGATGGCCTTCAACAAGGTGGTGACCGGCATCTTGCGACGACGGTCGACCCGGAAGAACAGGAAATCCTTGGGATCGAACTCGAAGTCGAGCCACGAGCCGCGGTAGGGAATCACGCGGGCCGAGAACAGGAGCTTGCCGGACGAATGCGTCTTGCCGCGATCGTGTTCGAAGAACACGCCCGGCGAACGGTGGAGCTGCGAGACGATCACGCGCTCGGTGCCGTTGATGACGAAGGAGCCGTTTTCGGTCATGAGCGGAATTTCGCCCATGTAGACTTCCTGCTCCTTCACTTCCTTGACCGTGTCCTTGGGCGCTTCCTTGTCCATGATGATCAGGCGGACTTTGGCGCGCAGCGCGGAGCAATAGGTCAGGCCGCGTTGCTGGCATTCGACGACGTCGAAAGCCGGCGGCAGCAGCGAGAAGCTCACGAACTCGAGGCGGGCATTGCCCGAGTGGCTCGAGATCGGGAAGATCGACGTGAAGGCGGCCTGCAGGCCTTCGTTCTTGCGCGCGTCGGGGCGCGTGAATTCCTGCAGGAACGCGCGATACGACGCGAGCTGCGTTTCAAGAAGGAACGGCACGGGGAGAACGCTCGCACGTTTCGCGAAGCTCTTCCGGATGCGTTTCTTTTCGGTAAAGGTATAGGGCGTAGCCGTGGTAGTCGCCATAGCGTAGGGTCGATCTCCGGTTCGTCCAGGACCGCACGAAGGGCGCGGTCCCCAAAAGGTGCTGCCAAACTGACACAGCGAAGGCGCTGCAAACTTGATATCTCGACGGGCTTTGGGAGCATTGCGCTCCCAGGGTGGGTGGCTGGCCACTACCAGCCGCTGGCGGACAACGTTGCCATTGCAGCAACGTCCGACCAACCCTGCCTTCCGACGTCGACTCAGAAAGCGAAGCGAAGCAGACGGCATCTGCTTGGCTTCGGTTTCTAAAAACCGAAGTGGAACCGCTCGCAAAACTCGGTTCCATCCTGCATTTACTAGAGCAAATCGACGGGCTTTGCCCGCGATTTGCCCCTGATCAGCATCTCGTCATCCTGCAAGCGGCGAGATTTTTCCATGGGGTGGCGGCGAGAGCCTCGCCACCCCATCTGACCAAAACTACTTGATATCTACCTTGGCGCCGGCCTCTTCCAATTTCTTTTTAGCGGCTTCGGCATCGGCCTTGTTCACGCCTTCCTTGACTGCCTTCGGGGCGCCGTCAACCAGGTCCTTCGCTTCCTTCAGGCCGAGGCCCGTCAGTTCGCGAACAGCCTTGATGACGTTGACCTTGTTTTCGCCGAAGCTGGTCAGGTGGACGGTGAATTCGGTCTGTTCTTCGGCGGCAGCGGCGGGCGCGGCGGCGGCAGGGCCCGCAACGGCAACGGCGGCAGCGGCGGAAACGCCGAACTTCTCTTCCATGGCCGAAATCAGGCCGGAGAGTTCGAGAACGGTCATCGACGAGATCTTGTCGAGAATTTCAGTTTGGACAGCGGACATTTTTATGCTCCTGGAGCGTAACGGTTAGAGATGGGGATAGGCAGAGGCGATATCAAGCAGCCTGCTTGCTGTCGCGAACGGCGGCCAGGGCGCGGACCAACTTCGTCGGCACCTCGTTCATCGTGCGCACCAGCTTGACGATCGGCGCTTGCATGGTGCCGGCCAGCTTGGCCAGCAGCACTTCACGCGACGGCAGGGCCGCCAGCGCAACGATGTCCTTGGTGGACATCATTTGCCCGGGCATGGCACCACCGGCAATCACGAACTTCTCGTTGCCCTTGGCAAAGTCGCTCAAGACCTTGGCCACGGCCACGGGGTCGGACCCGATGCCGTACGCCAACGGACCGACCATCTTGTCGGCCAGTCCAGCGAACGGGGTATCGGCGACCGCACGGCGCACCAGGGTGTTCTTGACCACCCGGAAATACACGCCGGAAGCCCGCGCTTTCGCGCGAAGCGATGTCATGTCGGCCACGGCCATGCCACGGTTCTCAACCATGACGATGGCTTGAGCTCCCGCGACCTGCTTCGCGACTTCCGCGACTACCGCTTGCTTCTCTTGCAGATTGAGACTCACGGTCATTTCTCCTTGATCGGCGCAACCGCGCGTGATTGCGCGGCTGAACCCCCAATCACCCAACAGGCAACGGCCTGCGGAGTGCATTGCGGTGACCATTCGTCCAGGAAATCCTGGTCGAGGGCACCATCTACGCCGGGTGAATCACCCTTGGCCGGAACACGGAGAACCACAGAACCGCATTTCGACTGGCTGACCCGTTTGAGCTTGCGCCCCGGCGGTCTTTGACGGCACGCCAATGCCTTGCGGCATCGACGTCCCTCAAAATTGGTTGAATTACTGTAGCGGTTGCGTCGCCAGCGACGACTGATCGATGCGGACACCCGCACCCATCGTCGACGACAGGCTGATCTTGCGCAGGTAGATGCCTTTGGTACCCTGCGGGCGCGCCTTGTTCAGCGCATCGATCAGTGCAATCAGATTGGTCTTCAATTGTTCCGGCGTAAACGACGCGCGGCCGATCGTGCATTGGACGATGCCGGCCTTGTCGGTGCGGTACTGCACCTGACCGGCCTTGGCATTCTTGACGGCCTGCACGACGTCAGCGGACACCGTGCCCACCTTCGGGTTCGGCATCAGGCCGCGCGGGCCGAGGATCTGGCCCAGCTGGCCGACAACGCGCATCGCGTCCGGGGAAGCGATCACGACGTCGAAGTCCATGAAGCCCTCCTTGATGCGCGCCGCGAGATCCTCGAAACCGACGATGTCGGCACCGGCAGCGGTGGCTGCAGCGGCCTTGTCGCCCTGGGCGAACACGGCCACGCGCACCGTCTTGCCCGTGCCCGACGGCAGCACGACCGAGCCGCGAACGGTCTGGTCGGACTTCTTGGCGTCGACGCCGAGGTTGACGGCCACGTCGACCGACTCGTCGAACTTGGCGATGGCGTTTTCCTTGACGAGCTGCAGCGCGTCGTCGAGGGCGTAGAACTTGTTGCGGTCCACTTTGCTGCGGACCGTGGTCATGCGCTTGGTGAGGCGCGGGGCTTTTTGCTCAGCCATGATTATTTCACCCCTTCAACGGTGATGCCCATGCTGCGGGCGCTGCCGGCGATCGTGCGCACCGCGGCGTCCATGTCGGCGGCGGTTAGATCGGGCATCTTGGTCTTGGCGATTTCCTCCGCCTGGGCGCGCGTCAGCTTACCTACCTTGTCGGTATGCGGCTTGGGGCTGCCCTTGTCGACCTTGGCCGCCTTCTTGATGAGGACGGTGGCCGGCGGGGTCTTCATGATGAACGTGAAGCTCTTGTCCGCGTAGGCAGTGATCACCACGGGAATGGGCAGGCCGGCTTCCAGCTTCTGGGTCTGGGCGTTGAACGCCTTGCAGAATTCCATGATGTTGAGGCCGCGCTGGCCGAGTGCGGGGCCGATGGGCGGGCTGGGATTGGCCTTGCCGGCCGGCACTTGCAACTTGATGAATCCGACGATTTTCTTCGCCATGAACGACTCCTGTTATGGGTTCGAACGGGCCGCTTTCATGCGCGCCCTCCCCGGTTACAACGCCAAGGCCAAAAGCCCTTGACTCTTAATTGCCCCCGCGTAAGCGGGGGCCTTCGGCCACGTTGAGCGTCGGCGCGGCCGACGTTCCAACGTGGACAGATATTCCGTCGCGTTTCTCAGCGACGGAATATCAAGCTTTCTCCACTTGGGCGAAGTCCAGCTCCACCGGCGTGCTCCGCCCGAAGATCGTCACCGAAACCCTGAGCTTGCTCTTCTCGTAGTTCACGTCTTCCACATTGCCGTGGAAATCGGTGAACGGGCCATCCTTCACGCGCACCGCTTCGCCCATCTCGAACAGCACCTTGGGGCGCGGCTTTTCGACGCCTTCCTGCACCTGCCGCAGGATCGCGTCCACTTCCTTCTGCGAGATCGGCGTGGGCTTGTTGGCCGTGCCGCCCACGAATCCCGTGACCTTCGGCGTGCTCTTGACGAGATGCCAGGAGTCGTCGGTCATGTCCATTTCCACCAGCACGTAGCCGGGGAAGAACTTGCGCTCGGAGATGGCCTTGGCGCCGTTCTTCATTTCCACGACTTCTTCCACCGGCACCAGGATCTGGCCGAACTGGTCCTGGAGCTCAGAGCGGCGAATACGCTCGACGAGCGCGCGCTGCACGCTTTTTTCAAAGCCCGAGTACGCGTGGACCACAAACCATTTCTTGCTCATCCGTCGACCCTGCCTGTCAGCATTTTTATGATCCAGGCAAGCCCGGTGTCCACCGAGAACAGGAACAGGGCCATGATCACCACGAACACGAAGACGATGCCGGTGGTCTGCAGCGTTTCCTTGCGCGTGGGCCACGACACCCGGCCGGCTTCCGCCCACGATTCCTGTGCGAATGCGAAGAACTCCTTGCCCGGTGCCGACAGCCAGGCCACGCCCGCAGCGGCCAGCAGGCCGCCCAGCACCATCAGCACCCGCAATACCTGGGCCGTTTCGGCAAAGTAGTAGTAGCCGGCAACTCCGGCCACCACACACGCCAACGCCAATGCGATTTTTACCTTGTCCATTTCAACCTTGCTTTTTCCCGCCAAGGGAGGGATCAACAATCCCGTCCTTGGCAGGCCAGGAGGGAATCGAACCCCCAACCTGCGGTTTTGGAGACCGCCGCTCTGCCAATTGAGCTACTGGCCTAGAAGCCTTCTTACTTGATGACCTTGGCCACGACGCCGGCACCGACGGTACGGCCGCCTTCGCGAATGGCGAAGCGCAGGCCCTCTTCCATCGCGATCGGCTGGATCAGCGTCACCGTCATCCCGATGTTGTCCCCCGGCATCACCATCTCCGTGCCTTCCGGCAGCACGCAGCTGCCCGTCACGTCCGTCGTCCGGAAATAAAACTGCGGACGATAGCCCGGGAAGAACGGCGTATGACGGCCACCCTCTTCCTTGCTCAGGATGTACACCTCGCACGTGAACTCCGTGTGCGGCGTGATGCTGCCCGGCTTGCTCAGGACCTGGCCGCGCTCGACTTCCTCACGCTTGGTGCCCCGCAGCAGCACGCCCACGTTGTCGCCCGCCTGACCCTGGTCCAGCAGCTTGCGGAACATTTCCACGCCCGTGCACACCGTCTGCAGCGTCGGCTTCAGGCCCACGATCTCCAGGTTGTCGCCAACCTTCACGATGCCGCGCTCGATACGACCGGTGACCACCGTGCCCCGACCCGAGATCGAGAACACGTCTTCCACCGGCATCAGGAACGGACCGTCGATCAGGCGCTGCGGCTGCGGAATGTAGCTGTCCAGCGCTTCCGCCAGCTTGATGATCGAGCCTTCGCCCATCTCGCTCTTGTCGCCTTCCAGCGCCAGCTTGGCCGATCCCACCACGATCGGGGTGTCGTCACCCGGAAACTGGTACTTGCTCAAGAGTTCACGGACTTCCATCTCGACGAGTTCCAGCAACTCCTTGTCGTCGACCATGTCGGCCTTGTTCATGTACACGATGATGTACGGCACGCCGACCTGACGGGCCAGCAGAATGTGCTCGCGCGTCTGCGGCATCGGGCCATCGGCCGCCGACACCACCAGGATCGCGCCGTCCATCTGCGCCGCGCCCGTGATCATGTTCTTCACATAATCCGCGTGGCCCGGGCAATCCACGTGCGCGTAGTGACGATTCTTCGTCTCATACTCGACGTGCGCCGTGTTGATGGTGATGCCCCGCGCCTTTTCTTCCGGCGCCGCATCGATCTGGTCGTACGCCTTCGCCTCGCCGCCGAACAGCTTCGACAGCACCAGCGTCATCGCCGCCGTCAGCGTCGTCTTGCCGTGATCAACGTGTCCAATCGTGCCCACGTTCACGTGCGGCTTCGTCCGTTCGAATTTGCCTTTAGCCATCGTGATTCCCCTGCTCTATCGTTGGTGCCCATGGCGTGGATTGAACACGCGACCTCTCCCTTACCAAGGGAGTGCTCTGCCACTGAGCTACATGGGCGCATGGTTCATTGCCGACGCGGCTTTTCCGCGTCATTCCAAAACCGGTGTCGCCTTCTTGCCTTGCTACGCTGCAAACCGAAGGAGCCCCGGCGGGAGCCGCTTCGGTTTGGAGCGGGTGAAGGGAATCGAACCCTCGTCGTAAGCTTGGAAGGCTTCTGCTCTACCATTGAGCTACACCCGCGAACTCGTGGTGGAGGGGGAAGGATTCGAACCTTCGAAGGCAGAGCCGGCAGATTTACAGTCTGCTCCCTTTGACCGCTCGGGAACCCCTCCTGAGGTTTTTCGACCGCAGAACCCGCGATTCTAGCAGGTTTCCAGCCCCTCGGTCAAACCTCTGCCACGTCCTTCGTTGCGCGGCAGCAATATCGCAGTCTTCCTTTAGATCAACGAGTTAGCAGGCGCCCTGCCGCCCGGGTTTGCGAATTTGGGATAATCCAGGGTCCCCCGCCGAAAACCCCAAAAAGGAACTCCAATGCCCTGTTGTCACGCCGACTTCGCGCTGCTGGAAGGCAGCGATCGCGGCTTTACCATTGGCATGCCCACCTTTACGTTCGGTTCAGGGGTGCTGGCCGAGGCCGGCGCCCAGGCGCGCGAACTCGGGTTGAAGCGTGTCGCGCTCTTCACCGACAAGCGCATTCGCGCCAGCGAGCCGTTCGCCACGGTCGCCCGCTCGCTCGCGGACGCCAGCGTGGACGTCGCGGTGTTCGACGATGTGCAGATCGAACCCACCGACGCCTCCTTTGCCGAAGCCGCGGCGTTTGCAGCGACCTCGGGTGCGGATGGCTACGTTTCGGTAGGCGGTGGGTCGGTGATGGACACCTGCAAGGCGGCCAACCTCTACACCGCGCATCCCGCGCCGTTCATGACCTATGTGAACGCGCCCATTGGCGAGGGTCGCAAGGTGCCGGGAGCGCTGCTGCCCCACATTGCGTGCCCGACCACATCCGGCACCGGGTCCGAGACCACCGGCATCGCCATCTTCAACCTGCGCTCGATGAACGCCAAGACCGGCATCATCTCGCGCCGCCTGACGCCCACCATCGCGTTGATCGATCCCGACGTCACGCGCACCCTGCCGCGCATGGCCATCGCCGCCACCGGCTTCGACTGCATGAGCCACGCCCTCGAAGCCATCACCGCGCGTCCTTATCCGCGTCGCGCCAGCCCGGTGGTGGGTGTCGATCGCCCGGTGTCGCAGGGGGCCAATCCCTTCTCCGACATGCTGGCAGCCGAAGCCTTGGGGCTGGTGGGTAAATTCCTGGTGCGGGCGGTGAACGACGACACCGATCATGAAGCCCGCACGGAGATGATGTACGCCGCGATGCTCGCCGGCATCGCGTTCAATGCGTCGGGTTGCCATTTGCCGCACGGCCTCTCGTATGCCGTGTCGGGCCTGGCCCGCGACTGGCATGTGGACGGCTATCCGCCGGAGAAATCGCTGGTACCGCACGGCATGGCCGTGGTGCTCAACAATCCGTCCGTGTGGCGCTTCACCGCGCCGAAGAACCCCGCGCGCCATCTGCACTGCGCATGCTGCCTTGGCGCCGATGCGCGCGACGCGGCGCCTGAGGATGCGGGCGAAGTGCTGGCGTCACGCGTCATCGAACTGATGCGAGCCACGAACATGCCCAACGGTCTGCAGGCGCTGGGCTTCGGCGACGCGCAGGTCGAGGCGCTGGCCGATGGCGCGGAACCGCAATACCGGGTGATCCGCAACGCACCTGCGGACGTGGGGCGGGATGAGTTGAAGGGTCTGTTCAAGAGCGCGATGCGGTACTGGTAGCCGTATCGCCCCGCGTTGGAACCTTAGCCCGGTTCGGCACGCGGAAGCACCGGCACCGGCACAGGCACTTCGACATCGCGTGCTTCCGCCGGTAGCACGCGCTCCACCCGCCGGGCCGGCAGCCGTACGGCAAACGTGCTGCCCTTGCCTGGTTCGCTGCGCACTTCGAGCTCCGCCTGATGCCGCAACAGCACGTGCTTGACGATGGCGAGCCCGAGGCCCGTACCGCCGGTGGCGCGCGAGCGACTGCGGTCCACGCGGTAGAAGCGCTCGGTGAGGCGCGGCAGGTGTTCCGGCGCGATGCCGATGCCGGTATCGGTGACTGCGAACACGCCCGTGCCGTCGGCATCCACGCGCCACGACAGCGTGATGGTGCCGCCCTGCAGCGTATACCGGACCGCGTTGGACACGAGATTGCCGAATGCGCTGGCCAGTTCGTCGCGACTGCCCAGCACCCGCGCCGCTGCGCCGATGTCGAGCGCGATTTCATGCTGACCCTGGGCCAGGCCCTTCGCGTCCGCGGAAAGCTGCAGCAGCAGCGGAATGATCGCGAAATGCTCGTCGGCCAGTGAATTCTGCTCGCTCTCCAGCGCCGACAGTGTCAGCAGGTCCTGGACCAGCCGCTGCATGCTGGTCGACTGCTCCTGCATCAACTGCAGGAAACGGGAGCGCTGGCGCTCGTCGAGGTCGAGTTCCTGCAAGGTCTCGACGAAGCCGCTGATCACCGTCAGCGGCGTCTTCAATTCGTGCGATACGTTGGCGATGAAGTCGCGGCGCATCCGCGCCACCGCTTCGATGCGCGTGATGTCGCGACTGATCAGCAGCTTTTCCTCGACGCCGAAGGGCACGATCTGGATCGACAACGTCACGCCGGCATCGCGCTGCGAGTCGATCGTGATCGGCTCGGTGAAATCCGCAATCTCGAGGTAGCGCACGAAATCGGGCTGGCGCACGAGGTTGGCCAGCGCGGTGCCCGCGTCCTGCGCGAGATTGAGTCCCAGCAGCGTCTGCGCACGGGCGTTGGCCCACTTGATGCGGTTGGTTGCATCGAGCACAACCATGCCGTCGGGAATCGCTTCGGCCGCGCTCTGGAAGCGCTCGATCGTGTGGGCCAGGTCGCGCTGGACCGCCACGCGCGTGCGGGTCCGTTGATAGAGCGCCGCAAAGGGTGCCTGCCATGCCCCGCCACTTTCCGGCACCGGCGTGGGGAACGGGGCCACCGCCCAACGCGTGAGCCGGCGGATATTCCACGCGTGATGAATGAGGAGCCCGCCCCAGCCGATCGTCAGCACCACCAATGCCGGAACGGCACCCGCCGTGGCCCACGCCAGCAGGGCCAGAACGAGGATGGCGACTGGCACGAGAATGGACGGGAGCATCGGGGGAAAGCGCCGAAAGCGTCAGTATGACGCCGCGGCGGTCAACGCGGTACCGCCAGCCGATATCCGCTGCCGCGCACCGTTTCGATCAGGTTGTCCTGGCCGAATGGCTCGAGGGCGAGACGCAGCCGGCGGATATGCACGTCGACCGTGCGCTCCTCGATGTAGACATGGTCGCCCCATACCTGGTCGAGCAACTGGGTCCGGGTGTGGACGCGCTCGGGGCGCGCCAGAAAGAAGCGCAGCAGGCGGAATTCGGTCGGCCCGATATGAACCGATTGCCCGTCGGCGGTGACCCGATGCGTTGCCGGGTCGAGCTTCAACGCGCCGGCCGACAGCATTTCCTGCGCCGCTTCCGGCGCACGACGGCGCAACACCGACTTGATCCGCGCCTTCAATTCGCGCGGCGAAAAGGGCTTGGTCACGTAGTCGTCGACCCACGCTTCGAGTCCCGCCACGCGGTCGGCCTCGTCGGTACGCGCGGTGACCATGATCACCGGCAGGTCCTTGGTGCGTGCATCTGCCCGCAACTGCTTCGCGAGTGCAAGTCCGGACATGCCGGGCAACATCCAGTCGAGCAGCACCAGACTGGGCAACGACTCCTTCAGCGAGGCCAGCGCCGTCTCGGCATCGGGGGCCGCCCGGACTTCGTAGCCGGCGTCGACCAGATTGACCTTGAGCAGTTCGAGGATCGCCGGCTCGTCCTCGACGACCAGGATGGTGGGGGTCATCGAAAGGCTCCAACCCTTACGCCAGCGGCGGTGGCGCTCATTCCTCGGCCACCTCGGCGCGAATCTGCTCGGCCGTGGCATGCCGCACATCGACGCCCATCACGACCTGCACCACGGCCTCGGCGATGTTCTTGGCGTGGTCGCCGATGCGTTCGATGGCCTTGGCGATGAACACGATCTCCAGCGCCGAACTGATCGTGCGCGGATCCTCCATCATGTAACTGATCAACTGCCGCAGCGTGGAGGAAAACGCGACATCGAGTTCGTCATCCATGTCGATGACCTGTGCGGCGGCGCTGGGGTCGAGCCGCGCAAACGCATCGAGCGCGAGTTGCAGCATGCTGCGCGCGCGCTCGGCCGAGCGCGCCACGTCGAACGAACGCACCTGCGCCAGTCGATGATGGCCCGACGCCTCCGACGCCTTGTACGCGACCTTCTTGGTCTCGTCGCCGACGCGCTCCAGGTCGTTCACTATCTTGGTGACGGTGAGGATCATCCGCAGGTCGATCGCCGCCGGCTGCCGCCTGGCGATAATCTGGCTGCACTGCTGGTCCATGTCGATCTGCATCCGGTTGATCAGCTGCTCGTCGGCGCCGACCTGGTCCAGCACCGCGCTGTTCTCGTCTTGCTCGAGCAGCGTGATCGCGCGTTGCAATTGCGTCTCGACGAGCCCCCCCATGGAGAGCACGCCGGTGCGGATCGCTTCCATCTCGTTGTCGAACTGCTTGTGCGTGTGTTCGGTCATTGCATTCTCCGGGCTCGCGCCAGATCAGCCGAAGCGGCCAGTGATGTAGTCCTCGGTTTCCTTGCGCTTCGGCTTCAGGAAGAGCTGGTCGGTTACGCCGAACTCGATCAATTCGCCGAGGTACATGTAGGCGGTGAAATCGGAAACGCGTGCCGCCTGCTGCATGTTGTGCGTGACGATCGCGATCGTGTACTCGTTCTTGAGTTCCGTGATCAGCTCCTCGATCTTGGCCGTGGAGATGGGATCGAGTGCGGATGTCGGCTCATCGAGCAGCAGCACTTCGGGCTTCACCGATACGGCGCGCGCGATGCATAGCCGTTGCTGCTGCCCGCCGGACAGCGCCATGCCGCTCTGCTTCAGCTTGTCCTTCGCCTCATCCCACATGGCCGCCTTGCTCAGGGCCCATTCCACGCGCTCGTCCATCTCCCGCTGGCCGAGGTTTTCGTAGAGGCTGACGCCGAAGGCAATGTTGTCATAGATCGACATCGGGAACGGCGTGGGCTTCTGGAACACCATGCCCACCTTGGCGCGGAGCATGTTGAGGTCGACGCCCGAGTCGAGGATGTTCTGCCCGTTGAAGCGGATTTCACCCGTGGCCCGCTGCCCGGGATAGAGCGAATACATCCGGTTCATCGTGCGCAGCAGCGTTGACTTGCCGCAACCCGACGGACCGATGAACGCCGTCACCCGCTTCTCCGCGATGCTGAGGTTGATATCCTTGAGACCCTGGAACTTGCCATAGAAGAAGTCGAGCTTGGAGATCGACATCTTGGCCGCGGTCGGCGGCAGGGTGGAGGCGGTCGCCTGGGGTCGCGCCACGGTGGCGGTGGGCATGTTCATTGGGTACTCCTAGCGAATCGCGGCCTGCTTGAACACCGAGCGGGCCAGAATGTTGATGATGAGGACGGCGAGCGTGATCAGCAGTGCGCCGGCCCACGCCAGCGTCCTCCAGTCTTCATACGGACTGAGCGCGAACTGGAAGATGACCACCGGCAGGTTGGCCATCGGCGCATTCATGTCGCTGGACCAGAACTGATTGTTGAGTGCGGTGAAGAGCAATGGCGCCGTTTCGCCGGACATGCGCGCCACGGCCAGGAGGATGCCCGTGACCACGCCGCCCCGCACGGCCTTCAGCGTGACTTTCAGGATTACTTTCCACATCGGCGCGCCCAGCGCGACGGCAGCCTCGCGCAGGCTGTGCGGTACCAGGTTCAGCATGTTCTCGGTCGTGCGCACGACCACCGGAATGGCGATCAGCGCCAATGCGAACGAGCCGGCCCAGCCGGAGAAGTGCTGCACCTGCGCGACGTAGATCGTGTACACGAAGAGGCCGATCACGATCGACGGTGCCGAGAGCAGGATATCGTTGATGAATCGCGTGGCCCTGGCGATCCACCCGTCCTTGCCGAATTCGGCAAGATAGATGCCCGCGAGAATGCCGATCGGCGTGCTGATGAACGTGGCCACCCCCACGATGATCAGGCTGCCGAAAATCGCATTGGCCAAGCCACCGGCGGAACCGGGCGGTGGCGTCATCTGCGTGAACAACGTCGGCGACAGCGCGGCGAAACCCTGCCAGAACAGCACACCCAGGATCCACAGCAGGAAGAACATGCCGAAACCCATGGTGGCGAGCGACATCACCATGTTGAACCGGTTGACGAATAGCCGCTTTTGGTAACGTGCACTCATCATCGCCTCGTCAGGTCTTCTTGCCTTCGCCCTTGGCGAGTTGCGCGATCAGCATGCGCGAGAGCGCCAGGACGATGAAGGTCAGCAGGAACAGCACGAGACCAAGGGCCACAAGCGATGCACGATGCACCGGATCCGACGCCTCGTTGAATTCGTTGGCCAGCGCCGACGCGATCGAATTTCCGGGTTCGAACAATGACGCACTGATCTTGTACGCGTTCCCGATCACGAAGGTCACCGCCATCGTCTCCCCCAGCGCGCGCCCGAGGCCCAGCATGATGCCGCCGATGACACCAACCTTGGTATAGGGCAGCACCACGTTCCATACCACTTCCCACGTCGTGCAGCCGATGCCGTAGGCCGACTCCTTCAGCACCGGCGGGACGATCTCGAAGACGTCGCGCATCACGGAGGAGATGAACGGGATGATCATCACCGAGAGGATGATGCCCGCGGACAGCATGCCGATGCCATTGGGCGCGCCCTGGAACAGCGGCCCCAGGATCCACAGGTTGCCGAACGTTTTCTGCAGCAGTGGCTGGATGTAGTCGCCGAAGAGCGGCGCGAACACGAAGAGACCCCACATGCCGTAGATGATCGACGGAATGGCGGCGAGCAGTTCGACCGCGGTACCCAGCCCGCGCTTCAGCGACGCCGGACACATTTCCGTCAGGAACACGGCGATGCCGAAGCTCACCGGCACCCCGATCGCCAGCGCGATCGCCGAGGTCACGATGGTGCCGTAGATCGGGGCGAGCGCACCGAACTGGTTGGTAACGGGATTCCAGACGTTGGTGACGAAGAAGCCGAACCCGAATTTCTCGAACGCCGGCAGCGCGGTGTAGCCCAGTGCCAGCAGGATGCCCAGCAGCATGGCCAGCACGAACAGCGCGAAGAACATCGTCGCATGCTCGAACAGCCAGTCCTGCCACGGCGCCGCGGATCGGCGCGCTGCAGGCGGGATAGGGTCGCGGCGGTCGCGGGAGTCCTGCGGCATGCTCATGGATCGGGGCAAGGCGGCGGAAGGGGTGCCCATTATCTCTCGCGCAATGAAACGCCGGCCGCGAACGATTGTTCGGCGGCCGGCGTGATTAGGTGGATCGACGGGATTCCGGCTCGACGAAGGCGAATCAGTTCCAGACCGGCTTGCCGGCGGTGTCCTTGATCTGCGTCTTCCACGCGCCTTCGATCGTCGACACCAACGAGTCGGGCAGCGGCACGTAGTCGAGTTCCACGGCCATCTTGTCGCCATTCTTGAACGACCACTCGAAGAACTTGAGCACTTCCTTCGCGTTCTCGGGCTTCGCCTGCGCCGTGTGCATCAGGATGAAGCTGGTCGCCACGATGGGCCAGGAGTCCTTGCCCGGCGGGTCGGTGTTGACCAGGTAGAACCCCGGGGCATTCTTCCAGTCGGCGAATGCCGACGCGGCCTGGAACGATGCGGTTTCCGGCTTCGGGAATTGCCCCTCCTTGTTCTGCACGAGGGCATAGGACATGTTGTTCTTCTGGGCGTACGCGAATTCGACATAGCCGATCGAGCCCTTGATCCGCTGCACATAGGCGGCCACGCCTTCGTTGCCCTTGCCGCCGACGCCTTCCGGCCACGCGACCGCAGTCGCCGAGCCGACCTTGGATTTCCAGTCGGGACTCACCTTCGACAGGTAGTCCGTGAAGTTGAAGGTCGTCCCCGAACCATCCGACCGGCGCACGACGGTGATCGGATCATTGGGGAGCTTGAGTCCGGGGTTGAGACCGGCAATGGCCTTGTCGTCCCATGACTTGATCTTGCCAAGGTAGATTTCGGCAAGCACGGGGCCGGTCAACTTGAGCGCGCCCGGTGCGATTCCCTCGATGTTGACCACCGGCACGATCCCGCCGACGATCGCCGGAAACTGCATCAATCCCGCGGCCTGGAGGTCGGCCGGCTTGAGCGGCGCGTCGGACGCGCCGAAATCGACCGTCTTCGCCTTGATCTGCGCGATACCGCCGCCCGAGCCGATCGACTGGTAGTTCATGCCGATGCCGGTTTGCTTCTTGTACGCGTCGGCCCACTTCGCGTAAATGGGATACGGAAACGTCGCGCCGGCGCCAGTGATGTCGGCGGCGTGTGCCTGCATGCCGAACGCCAGCGCGGCAGCAGCGAGAAAGCCGTGTACGGTCGCTTTGCGGATCATGGAGTGTCCTTGAAGGATGGAAATCAACATGCGGCATTCTGGCGAGCGCTTGTGACACCACCGTGACAGGGACGTGACTTTTGATGACAGGCCGGCCAGCCGTCGACAATCGCAGCTATTTCAATGGATTGGGCACTTTTCGGCCACGCGCGCATCGAGGCGCGGGCGCGGATGCATCGGGGCCCGCCGAACTCAGGTACGGCGCTCGCCGTGATACAGCCGGACCGTGTGGCGCGCGTCCGCGAAGAACAGCCAACGTTCGGCCAGCAAGCCAATCATGCAGGCAAGGCTTGCCAACACCGCGCCTTGCCAGCGCGCGAGGCCAAAGGCCAGCCAGATCATCGGCAGCGCAAAGGCGCAGCTCCAGACGATCGCCAGCACCCACATCCGCCGCGACACCGCAACGTGGTTGACGAACTCACGGGTGAGAAACGTGCCGCGCGAATGTCCGGCATCAAAGAGCCGCGCGGCCATGATCGACGGCGCAGCACCCGGCGTTGCCGGCGGGCGCACGCCGTGCGCGACACCGATGGCCTGCTCGAGCGTAATCGCCCGCTCGCCGCTGCTGACATAACGCCAGTATTCGAGCTTGCCGATCGCCGCCGCCACGAGCAGCACCAGCGCCAGAAGCCCCCATTGCGCTGCGGGAACGCCGTGGCCACGCAGTACCGCGGCGACGACGAGCGCCCCGCTCGCATGCCCGACCAGCAGGAAATTGAGCGGCACGCGCCGTGTGTGCCACTGCCGGATCGGCTTCAGGCTGGCATAGATCATCGCGGTACAAATCAACGTCCCCCACGCGAGCAGCAGCACGACGAACGCCAATACGGCGCGCGGCACGGGCGGCGCCCCCCACCACCAGCACGCAACGTAGATCGCGGCGAGCGGCATCAACGCCAGCGATACCACCGCCTCGCGCGACAGCCAGGACGTGCGCCACTGACTCCATGCGCGCCAGGCATTTTTTGGATTGGCAAGGTGCAGTGTCGACGAGCACAGTCCGCCCGCCACCAGCAGCCACGCGATCGTCGCGGCGAGCGTGATGAGGCGCTGCGGCCCCGGCGCATCCGCAACGCCTGCCGCGGCGAACAGGTCGACCAACGCGATCAGCGCCAGCGCACCCAGTCCGGCGCCGGACAGCACGGTGAAGAACAGGACCGAGAACGCGGGCTTCATGGCCGCACGCTTAACGCGCCAACGCGTCGCGGGCGCGCGCCACCAGCCGCGCCAACGCGGCCAGCGGCGTGATGGACGCCGGAATCGGTTCGGCGGGATCCATGGCCACCACCGGCAGTTCCCGCGGCGGCAGGTAACGATTGACCGGCTTGTAGCCCAGTTCATCGAGCAGGCCGAAGCCGCCGCGTTCGGCGGTCAAACGCGAGACTTTCGACTGCGGATCATCGAAGTCGCCGTAATGGCGCGCGTGCGTCGGACAGGCCAGCACGCAGGCCGGTTGGCGCTCGTCCTCGGGCAAGCGCTCGTCGTGCACACGATCGACGCACAGCGTGCACTTCTTCATCGTGCACGACACGTCGTCCAACTCGCGCGCACCGTAAGGGCAGGCCCACGCGCACAGGTTGCAGCCCATGCACTTGTCCTGGTCGACCAGTACGATGCCGTCCGCGCGCTTGTAGGACGCGCCGGTGGGACACACCGTGACGCACGCGGCGTCCTCGCAGTGCAGGCACGACATCGGAAAATTGACGGTCTTGCTCGCCGGAAAGGCACCGACTTCATAGTGGCGCACACGATTGAACCAGACACCGGACGGATCGGCGCCGTACGGTTCGAGGTCGGCCAGCGGACCGCTGATGGCCGACGCGCCGTTCCATTCCTTGCACGCCGTCGCGCAGGCGTGACAGCCCACGCAGGTATCGAGGTCGATGACGAGGCCGAGTTTCATTGCGCGGGCTCCGTATCGACGGGGGTGGCGGGCCAGTCGAGCACGCCAGGCTGCGGCATGGCATCGGGCAACGCAGCCAACGTCGGGAACATCGGCGCGATGCCTGTCTCGCCGTCCACGCAATGCGTGATGCGCACGCGCAGGTCGAACCACGCCGCCTGGCCGGTGATCGGATCGGAGTTGGTGAGGCGGCGGCCCTCCGGCGTGGCGCCGGGCAGATGCTCGGCAATCAGGTGGTTCAGCAGGAAGCCGTTGGTGGCCTCCGGCGCATCGGCGGCAAGACCCCACGCGCCGGATTGCTTGCCGATCGCGTTCCACGTCCACACGGTGTTGGGCTCGACGCCCTCCATCGTGCGTATGCGGCAGCGCAGGCGACCCGCATGCGACGTCACCCATGCCCAGTCGCCATCGGCGATGCCCAGCGCCGCGGCGGTGGCCACGTTCACATACATCGCATTGTCCGCGATGATCTGCCGCAACCACGCGTTTTGCGCATCCCACGAGTGATACATCATCATCGGGCGCTGCGTCAGCGCGTGCAGCGGAAAGGCATCGCCGTCGGTGGCCTGCATTTCGAGCGGGGAATACCAGAACGGTAGCGGATCGAAATACTTGGTGAGGCGCGCGCGATCGACGGGATCGCTGGGGCATGGGCCCGCGTAAAGGCCTTGTCCGGCCAATCTGAATTTCTGCAACGGCTCGGAGTAGATCTGCATCACGATCGGCTCGACTTCGCCGACGAAGCCCACCTTCTTCGCGAATTCGAGGTAGCCGAGGTTGGCGTAGCGATGCCACTTGATCGCATCGGGCAGGTGAAACGCGAAGAATGCCTTGTTGTCCTTGTAGGCCTGCCACTGATTGGGATTGGGCGCGCCCACCAGCGAGCGCTTGCCGTCGGCGCCGCGCCATCCGGCGAGAAAACCGATGCCCGGCGCGCGCTCGTAGTTGACGATGAAATCCTGATAGCCGGCAAACCGGCGGGAGCCATCGCCGGCGGTGAATGCGGGAAAACGCAGGCGACTGGCGAGTTCGACCAGCACGTCCTGCCACGGCCGCACGTCACGATCCGGTTCGATGATCGGGTGGCGAATCGCATCCGCGGCGGCATCGGGCTCCGAGATCGGGCGGTCCAGCAGTGAAATTGCGTCGTAGCGTTCGAGATAGGTCGTGTCCGGCAGCACGAGATCGGCGAAGGCCACCGTCTCGGACGCAAACGCATCGGCCACGATGATGAACGGGATCCGGTAGCTGCCGTCGTCGTGCTTCGCAGTGAGCATCTCCCGCGTGCCGGTGGTGTTCATCGACGAGTTCCAGGCCATGTTGGCCATGAACAGCATCAGCGTATCGATCGGATATGGGTCGCCGGCGGCGGCGTTGGCAATCACCATGTGCATGAGGCCATGCGAGGCAAGCGGCGCTTCCCACGTATAGGCCTTGTCGATGCGCAGGGCGCGACCGTCGGCGTCGACGGCCAGGTCCTCCGGCGCCATCGGGAAGCCCAGCGGAGGTCGCGGCAGCGGCGTATTGGGCCGTGCCGTCGCGTTGTGCGGGCGAATCTGCGGTGGCACGGGCTTGGGATAGGGCGCACGCGCGCGGAAATTGCCGGGGCCGTCGAGCGCACCCAGCAGCATCTGGATGAGGTGCAATGCGCGGCAGGTCTGAAAGCCATTGGAATGCGCCGAGATGCCGCGCATCGCGTACATGGCCACTGGCCGGCCCACGACCTTGTCGTGCTTGCGCCCCCACGCGTCGGTCCACGGTATCGGCAACTCGATGGTTTCGCGAAACGCCACCTGCGCCATCTCCCGCGCGAGGCGCCGGATGGTATCCGCCGGCACGCCGCAGGCGTCGGCCACGACTTCCGGCGCGTACTCCGCATCGAGATAGCGCTCGGCCGCCAAGGCCAGCACGCTGCGCGCCTGCCGGCCGTCGATGAGCGTGCATTGGGCGAACAGCGATGGGCGCGACTGTGCTGTGATGCCGGTCGTGATGCGTTGCTGCCCTTCATCCCAGATCAGCGGCGTGCCGTCCGCGCCGCGCGCGAAGAGGCCATCCTCGGCGGTGCCGGGCGCCTGGATCACGAGCCATGGGGCGTTGGTGTAGCGCGCCAGAAATTCGAAGTCGATCGAACTCTCGGTCAACAACACATGGACGATGGCGAGCGCCAGCAGCCCGTCGGTGCCGGGCCGGATTGGAATCCAGTCGTCGGCGATTGCGGAATAGCCGGTGCGGATCGGATTGATCGACACGAACTTGGCGCCGCGGCGTTTCAGCTTGTCGAGGCCGATCTTGATCGGGTTGGACGAGTGATCCTCGGCCACGCCCCACATCACGAAATACTTGGCGCGGTCCCAATCCGGCGCGCCGAATTCCCAGAATGAATAGCCGATGGAATAGAGTCCCGCCGCCGCCATGTTGACGGAACAGAAGCCGCCATGTGCCGCCCAGTTGGGGGTGCCGAACTGCTGCGCCCACAACCCGGTGAGCGCCTGCATCTGGTCGCGGCCCGTGAAGAACGCAAGGCGCTTCGGATCGGTGGCACGGATCTGCGAGAGGCGCGCCTCGACGATGGCCAGCGCTTCATCCCACTCGATTTCGTCGAATTCGTTCGCGCCGCGCTCGCTGCCTTCGCGCCGCTTCAGCGGCTTGCGCAGTTTGGCCGGCGACTGCTGCTTCATGATGCCGGCGGAACCCTTGGCGCACAGCACGCCCTGGTTCACCGGGTGTTCGCGCGTGCCCTGGATGAAGCGCAGTGCGCCGTCCTGCGTGGTGACCTTGATGCCGCATCGGCACGCGCACATGTAGCACGTACTGTAGTGGGTTTCCTGGCGCGAGAGGTCCTCGCGCGGCAGGGGTCGGTCCGCTGGAATAGGCATCACCGGAAACTTATCACGCCACGCAATCGGGAAGGTGCCGCCGCTGAACCTTGCCGGACGAGCCTTTCGGCAATTCGTCCACCGCCGCCTGCGTCCACTGCTCGAACTCGCGCTGCGCCGCACGGGCGCGCGCGATCAGCGCCGCGACGACTTCGGCATCATCCGTGGCGGGAGCAGAGTCGTCGTTCGCGGTCAGCACACCGGATTCACCGTGGCTTGATGGTGGCCGACACGCCGGACGCGCAGCATTAACGCGCGTCAGCGCGCCACCGTCGACTGGTACTTGGCCAGGTGTCGCACCGGCAGCGACAATGCATCGCGCCGGAACGGATCACCCAGCTCGGCGGTCACCATCATTTCGAGAACGGTGGTCTTGCCTTCGTTCTGCGCCGCGCATGCAGCCTTGAGCGCCGCGCCAACGTCGCCGATTTTTTCGATGCGATGTCCTTCGGCACCCATCGCGCGCGCCACGGCGGCCCACGACGGCTGCTTGTCGAGGTTCACGCCGATGAAGCGATTTTCGTAGAAGTCGACGTGGTTCTTCTTTTCCGCGCCCCACTGCCCATTGTTGAAGACGATGGCGGTGACGGGAATGTTCTCGCGTACGCACGTTTGCAGTTCGCCGAAGCTCATGCCCCACGCGCCGTCGCCGACATAGGCAATGGCCGGACGATCCGGCGCCGCCACCTTGGCGCCGATGATCGTCGGGAACGCATAGCCGCAATTGCCGAAGCTCATCGCCGCGAACATCGACCGCGGCCGGTCGAAGCGAAGGTAGCTGTTGGACACGGAGCAGATGTTGCCGATGTCGGTGGACACCATGGCGCCCGCCGGCATCGCGCGCTCCAGTTCGCGCAGCATCTGGCGCGGATGCATGTGCGACGAATTCTTCGCGATCTCGAGCGACCACTGGTCCTTTTCGTGGGCCCAGCCGTCGAGTTCGCTTTCCCAGGACTTCTTCTCGGCCTCGACGTCGGCCAGCCGCTGCGCCTTGTTGGCCTGGCACGCCAGCGCCTTGCCGGAAAGACGCGCGACCAGCGCCCGCGCCGCCGCGCCGGCGTCACCGCAGATGCCCACCGAGATCTGCTTCACGAGGCCCAGCATCTTCGCGTCGGCGTCGATCTGGATCACTTTGGCCGACTTCGGCCAGTAGTCGATGCCGTGCTGCGGCAGCGTGCCGAAGGGACCAAGGCGCGTGCCCAATGCCAGCACGACGTCGGCCTTGGCGATGAGCTTCATCGCGGCCTTGGAGCCCTGGTAGCCCAGCGGACCCACCCACAACGGATGCCGCGCAGGGAACGAATCGTTGTGCAGGTAGCTGCACGCCACCGGCGCGTGCAGCAGTTCGGCCAGTGCGATCGCATCGGCCTGCGAACCGCCCATCACGATGCCGCCGCCGGCCAGGATCACCGGGAATTTCGCCGCCGCCAGCAGGGCCGCGGCTTCGTCGAGACTTTGTTCGCCCCCGGCACCGCGCTCGATGTTGATGGGACGCGGGATCGCGCATTCGACATCGCCATAGAAGAAGTCGCGCGGAATGTTGAGTTGCGTCGGCCCCATCTCGAGCAGCGCGCGGTCGAAGGCGCGCCCGGTCAATTCTGCCATCCGCGCGCGGTTGTTCACGTGCGCCTGGAACTTGGTGATCTTGGAAAAGATCGGCAGCTGGTCCGTTTCCTGGAAGCCCCCGAGGCCCAGCGTCATCGAGCCGGTTTCAGGCGTGATGCACACGACCGGCGAGTGCGCCCAATACGCCGCGGCAACGGAAGTGACGAAATTGGTGATGCCGGGACCGTTCTGCGCGATACAGACGCCGGGCTGGCCCGACACGCGCGAGAAGCCATCCGCCATGTGGCCGCCCCCCTGCTCGTGCGCCACCGAGATGAAGCGGATGCCGGCCAGTGGAAAGAGGTCCAACGCGTCCATGTACGCCGAACCGACAATGCCGAAGACGTTCTTGACACCATGCGCGACCAGCGTTTCGACAAAGGCTTCCGACGCGGTCATGCGTTGTTTGCCGGTCACGGCTCGCGGCAGCTCGACGGGTTTGTTCATGGCAAATGCTCCTCTTGGCGGCCCACACGGTCCGACCGCGAAGTGTTCCACAACCGCCGGTCCGATTCAAGGCACATTTACTAAATATGGTTTGAAATATTTCATTTTTCGATATATTGTCGATACATGGCGACCAAACTCGATCGCACCCCACCGCTGCTGCGCGCCTTTGCGCTGCTGGAGCACGTAGTGCATGCGGACGGTGCCGTGTCGTTGCTCGAATTGACCGAGCTTGCCGGACTGCCCAAGCCCACGGTCTATCGCATTCTGAACGTGCTTGAGAGCGCCGGGCTGCTGCAACGCGAACCGGAGGGGCGCCGGGTCACCGCCGGACCGCGGCTCACCCACTTTGCACTGGATGCGCTGCTGAGCGAGTCGGTGCGCGCGCCGCGACACGCTATTCTCAGGCGCCTGGCCGACGATGTCGGCGAAACGGTGAACCTGACGATGCTCGATCGTGGCGAAGTCGTGTATCTCGACCGCGTCGAGACCGCATGGCCGCTGCGCATGACGCTGGTGCCGGGATCGCGCGTGCCGTTGCACTGCACGGCCAGCGGCAAGCTGCTGCTGGCGATGCTCACACCGGCACGGCGCAAGCGGGTCATTGCGGAGCTCCCACTCGGGCGCTTCACCGACAACACCATCGTCGACGCGCGGCGGCTCGAGGTCGAGCTTGCTTCGATCCGCAAGGCGGGCATGGCCACCGATAACGAGGAATATCTGGCCGGGTTGGTGTGCGTAGCCGCGCCGGTCACGGCTGCGGGACGCATCGTTGCGTGCGTTGCCGTGCATGCGCCGGTCGCGCGGATGTCGCTCGAACAGGCGCTGGCACATTTGCCGGCGCTGCGTGCGGCGGCCGCGGCGCTGGGCGCGTCGTTCGACGCGTGACCTATCCCGGCATATCGGCCAAGGCCGTTGCCGCCATGTTGGCATCGCATTGGCAGTAGAACGCCACGCATTGACCGCTGCAGCGATGCGCTGGGCGCATTGCGGTCAGACACCGTCCGGGCGCTCGCGTCAAGCCGGCACCGCCTCCACCCTGTTGCGGCCGCCTGCCTTCGCCCGATAAAGCGCAGCGTCGAGCCGGCCGAGGAAGGATTCGCCGCTCTCGCCCGTGCGCAGCTCGGCCACGCCAAAGCTCGCGGTTACGGGATGCGTAACAGGTTCGATCCGTTGGGCCGCCAGATCGGCCCGGAGCTGCCCGGCCCGATGCGACGCCTGGGCAAGGGTCGTGCGTGGCATCAGCACGATGAACTCCTCGCCACCGAACCGGGCCACGACGTCGGTCGGCCTGGTTTGCGAACGCAGCAACGCGCCGACGCGCGTCAACACCTTGTCGCCCACCGGATGCCCGTACTCATCGTTGACAAGCTTGAAGTGATCGATGTCGGTCATGATCGCGCTCATGGCCTCGCCGCTGCGCTGGCTGCGGGCGACCTCAACCACCAGCGCCTGATCGAGCCTGCGGCGATTGCCGACGCCGGTGAGCGCGTCGGTCAGCGACGCTTCGGCGCTTTCCACTTCCCGTTGCTGCAGCGTCACGTTGCTGCGCGCCAGCGTGTCGTGGGCGATCGAGGATTGCTGGATGAGGTCTCGCGTCACGTCGTGGAGCCGTTCCAACTCGACGATGTCGAATTCGGCGAGCACGCGGATCCTATGGTCGATGTTCCACGCGCGGCACTTCAATGTGCGCGTCGTGCCCGCGGCGTCACCGATCGTCAGCAGTCCGTCATAGCACTGTGAATCTTCGTTATGCGCCGGGGCCGCCAGCGCGGCAAACCTGGGCTGCAGAAAATAGCGGCCGATCCGCGCGCCGATCGGCGGCGCGCAGGTCGCCGGTAGTAGGCGCAGAAAGCCTGCGTTCGCTTCGAGCAAGACACCATCGGCGTCCAGCACCGCCGCTGCGACGGTCAGCAACGCGTCCAGATCGACGTCGAACGTCTTCACCCGGGGGCGAACTGTGCGGCGAGCGCCGACCCGGACACGAGGGCGGAACGCGCGTCGGGGCTCCAGCCGTCGGCGCCAAGGGCATCGGCGATACGCCTGAACTGATTGATCGCAAGCCCACCGAGGATCACCGGCGGGCGCTCGGCGCCGAGCGTTTCCGTCAGCTGCAGCATGATCTCGCGGACAACGCGCAGCTGCTGCGCGAACGACACCGACAAGCCGATGAGGTCTGGCTTGAATGCCGCGACGTGCTGGAGCAACGCGCTGGTCGGGACGTTGCCCCCGAGAAAATGCACCTCCCATCCCGCGAGCTGGAATGCGTCGGCGACCATCTGGAGTCCGACCGCGTGAAAGTTGCCCTCGACGCAAGCCAGCACGACCTTGCTGCCGTTGGCCGGGGGGATTTCGGACCGCAGCAAGCCGCCGGTCATCAGCGACTGGGAGATCGCGGTGGCGAGATGCTCCTGCGCGACGCTGACCTCGTTGTTCTGCCATTTCCGCCCGATGCCGTACAACGCGGGCTGGATCATGTGCATCTCGGCATCGACAAGGCTCCTGCCCTCGGCGAGACAACCGTCAAGGAGCGCGCCGGCCCGCCGCCGGTCGCCCGCGAGGAGCGCATCCTGAAAGGCTTCGCATTCCGGCCACGCCGTTGGCATCATCGTGTAGGTCGCAGGCGCCGCCGCGTGCGGCTCCAGGAATCGCGCCTTGACGTTGCGCAGCGCGGCCGCGATGGCCATTCCGTCCGGGTCGTCCATGGCACCGGCAAAGAATTCCGCGAACCACTCGAGCGACTGCGGAAGTTGCTCTGCTGGAATATCCCGCGCTTCGAGCACGCCGGCGAGCCAGCGCAGATAGTCGACCATCGGCTGGGCGAGCCCGAATTCGAGCACTGGCCGGAGGAAATCCAGATGAAAGGCAAGATCCTCGCGGCAGGCCTCGCGGTCCCGCTGATCGTACTGGGCAAAGACCGCGCGATCGTCCGCATCAAAGCGCTCGGCGACCGCGTCGATCGCCAAGTGTCGAAGCGCCTGAAAACGTTGCAGGCCGGCGGTGCCAACTACGTGGGTGTCGAAGTTCATCGGATGCCCTCCGTCATTCAGGGACCAAACCGAAGCGCCTGATTTCGGCGTCGCTTCGCACCAGCGTCAACCCTTGCGGGATGCACTGGCGCAACGACGATGCAGTCGACCCATCATACGCGCGCTGCTGCGGCGCCTTCGCAGTGCCGGTGTTCTGCGCTATCTCCCCATCGTCCTGCACCACGCAGCTGACGCGCAGCCCGGCGAACCCGTTCGGGCTCAGTGAGCTGCGCGGACGCAGCGCCAGGCACGCATCACCGCACCGGCGTGATCTCGCTTGGCCGCCAGGACTTGTCGATCCACGGTTGCATAGGCCCATACATGCGCAGGATGGTGAACCAGCTCTTGCCCGGCACGGTCTGCAGCCAATTGCCTTCCTTGCCCTGCGGTGCCTTCGGCGCGAAGTACAGGTCGTACGAACCGTCGGCGTTCTTCTTGATGCCTTCGGTCTGGCTGCCGACCGTCGGAAATTTCTGACCGGTCTGAAGCTGCGAGCGCGTCTGCGTGTCGTACATGGTGACGGCCCAGAAGTCGTTCACCGGTACGTTCGGTGGCAAATGCAGCTTGTAGGTCTTGGCGCCGTCGAACGCCTGCTGGTTGGCATCGAGAACAGCCAAGGCGTAATCCGACCCTTCGCCGGCGCGGGTGGCAGCCATGGCAGGGGTCACGCCACCGGCGTTGAAGTAGTAGAGCACGCGCGCGTCGAGGCCCATCGTCCCATCGGCTTCAAAACTGGTGTTCTTGTTGGCGAAGGCCGTGGACCAGACACTTTTCGGGTCGTCCGGATAGATCTTCACGCCGGCAATCCGCGGGTGGTAGGTAATGGCCCGCGACGTGGCGTTGCCAAGAGTAGCCGCCTCGGTCAGCAGCTTCTTCATGCGCGCATCGGGCTTGAACGGCTGGCCCTTGACGATGCCGATGGCGGCGATCGCACCGCGCACCTCGGGGCTGATGGCGTCGATGGGTTCGTCCTGAATGACTACGTTCAGATCATCGAAATAACTGTAGTCGCTGGGAAAGACGGTGTTGAAGGCCTTGCCGGACATGTCGACGAATTCGGTCGGCGCCGGCTTTGCCGCGTCCTTCAGCGGATAGACCCGCAGCTTCGACGTGATGTTCTCGACAGCAGGCTTCAGGCCGTCCTTGATCGAGCCACGCAGGAACAGGAAGTTCTTGTTCGTCGACGGCTTGAGCAGGAAGTAGCCCTCGGGAATCGCTCCGGTGTAACCCGGCGGCAGCACGAGGTACTTGCCGCCCTGCCCCTTGTCCGGCCCGGTGACGCCCATGTTGCCCACAAAGCGCTGCCAGGCGTCGTCGAGGAAGCCGAGCATGCCAGGCGGGATCTCGATGACGGTCGGGCCGTCGTTGGCGAGATCGGTGCAGGTGTAGGCGTACAGGGTTGAGGTGTTGGCGGTGACCACCAGGGTTTGCGAATCCAGCAGCTGCGCGAACAGGGCGATCCTGTTCGCCCCCTTGGCTCCGGCATCGGCCAGGCCTGTGCACACGCTCTTCATCGACACGGCACCGACGTTGTCGAGAAACGCCACCGTTCCACGCATGCGGTCGAGGTTGTCATAGACCTTCTCGACGGTGGCCTTGGCCGGCACGCCGTCGAAAAAATCGAGCTGGCCGATCGGCGTCGTGACCTTGTTCGGTATCGAGATCGACTTCAGGGTTTGTGGTGGCACCTGTGCAAATGCTGATCCGAACACGGCGATGGCCAATGTCCCAAGGACGGCAACGCTCTGATGACTTCTGGTGCGTGGACATGCCATTGGTACTGACTCCTTGATGGTCTGATTCCGTCAGCCGAAACTGGTTGGTGGATACGCCGGCCGACTCATGTGAGCCAGCGGAATCATTTGGCGTAGACGTTCTGTCACTTCATAAGTTCAATCTCGATCAGCCGCCGGTTCTTGTCAATTCACGGTTGACGCGGCTCGTACATGCACAGGTTCGGGAACCAACGCTTGCCCGGAAGGGTCTGCAACCAGCTAACGCGTGTCTTCGCTCAGCTTCGATGGCGGCGGATTACTTTTGCCGGTGCAAGAGGCTGCGCATGTACCGCCGACTGGAACCGAGGATCACCAGGGCCTGGCGGCCGAGCGAGATCGCACGGGTAAAATGCGAATTCAAATCGCTCCGGTACGCACACCCTGTGGCCTGGGCGCAACCAAATTGGCGGGCGACCGAATAACGATTCACGATGAAGGTATTGTCAGCATGACCATCAGCAAAATGAAATTCATTGGCGCAATCCTGTCGATTTGCTTCGGCGCTGCCGCGTCTGCGCAGACCAGCGTCAGCCCCGCCGAGGCGCGCGCCATCGCCAAGGAAGCCTATATCTACGGATACCCCCTGGTTGACAGCTACCGCATCCAATATGCCTACTATGTCGATCGCGACTCCGGCCAGTTCAAGGCGCCGTGGAATCAGATCACCAACATTCCCAACGTCTACACGCCGGCCGATACGGCGGTGCAGACACCGAATTCCGACACCCCCTATTCGTGGGCGGGGCTCGACCTGCGCGCCGAACCAATCGTGCTGCACCTGCCGGCGATCGACAAGAAACGCTACTACAGCGTGCAGTTCACCGATGCCTACACCTTCAACTTCGCCTACCTCGGTAGCGCCGTCACCGGCAATGGTGCCGGCACCTACATGGTGGCCGGTCCTAACTGGAAAGGAGCCGTGCCCAAGGGCGTGAAAAAAGTGATTCGTTCGGAAACGGAATTCATCGTCGTCGTCTATCGCACGCAGCTGTTCAATCCGGCCGATATCGACAACGTCAAGAAGATCCAGGCCGGCTACAAGGTGCAGGCGCTGTCATCCTTCCGCGGCAAGGCGCCGCCGCCGCCCGTAGCAAAGGTGGATTTCCCCAAGCCGCTGACCAAGGATGGGCAGAAGACATCGCTGGATTTTTTCAGTCTCGTCAACTTCGTGCTCACCTACAGTCCGACCGACCCGACTGAAGTGGCCCTGATGAAGCGCTTCGCCAAGATCGGTGTCGGCGGCGGCTTGACGTTCGATCCGAGCAAGCTTTCGCCTGAAATCAAAACCGCCATCGAAGAGGGTCGTGCCGATGCCTGGGAAGCATTTGCCGGCGGTGTGAAGGCGGTCGAAAAAGGCAAGCTCGATTCAGGCGATCTGTTCGGCACGCGTAAGTTCATGAAGAACAACTACCTGAACCGCTGGCTCGGCACGATCGGCATCTACGGCAATTCGAAGCAGGAAGCGGTCTATCCGATCTACTGGCTCGACGCCAGCGGCCAGAAGCTGGACGGGTCGAACCGCTACAAGCTGCGCTTTCCCCCGGGCCAGTATCCGCCGGTAAACGCGTTCTGGTCGCTGACGATGTACGAGCTGCCACAGAGCCTGTTGGTGGCGAACCCGATCAACCGCTACCTGATCAACTCGCCAATGCTGCCTGACCTGAAGAAGGACGCCGATGGCGGGCTCACGATGTACATTCAGAACGAATCGCCCGGCAAGGATCTGGAAAGCAACTGGCTACCGGCGCCCAAGGGGCCGTTCTCGATGTACCTGCGCCTATATTGGCCGAAACCTGCAGCGCTGGACGGCAAGTGGACGAAGCCACCCCTGCAGATGGTCAAGAACTGATCACCATTGCAGGTTGTCTGCACGTGGGTGCTTTGGCGGTCGAGTCAATTAAACAATATTCCGCGGGTTTTGGTCTGTGCGGGGATTGCTACAGATACCGACAATGGATCTACGAATTTCGTGCGCGACCGCCCGTCTGCAAATTGATTTTTTCCGCATTGGAGCCAGGATCATGCATCGAATATTTCGTTGATTGGCCACGGACGGCGTTTTGCCCGCATTTGCGCTGTCGCAATAAGCCGCCTCGCCGCGCTGGTGCCGCCGGTAGTTTCGCCTGCCAACGCGAACGTCCGCTTGCCGGAGACACCGGTGGCGTAATAGCCAGGTCAGCGTCCACATTCTTAACAGAGCGACCCGCAACCTCGCCTCGCACTGAACTACACAGGCTTGCCGTCGAGCCGGTCGCGCGACAGCACGGGCCAATAGCGGACTGCATAGAGCGCAAAGGCGAGGGACCAGCACACGCCAGAAACGAGCACAGTCGCAGCGTATTCGCCGGGCAGTAACATTGCGCCAAAGACTCTGATCATGGCCGCCAGCGCTACCAGCACGAAGCATGCGACCTCCCCGCGATCTGGTCTCAGCGGTCGCCCCGTGTGGCCACGCGCCGTGCGCGTCATCATGCCTATCGTCATCCCGCCGATGGCGCCGATCGTCAACGCATGCACCGCGAGGAGCCACGACACTGCACCGAGCGCCGCCAGCCCGCGCAGTACGAGGTATACGACGATCCAACCATATGCCAGGTGCAGCACCCATACCAGCGGCGTGCCGAACGTTTGCCAAGGGCGCCATAGCCAAAGCCGCACGGCGTGCGCGATGGCTGCGAACAGCGCGAACGCGGCCAGCACCGGCGCCGGCCATTGCAGCAGATCCGCGGCCAGCAGCGCCAGCACGGAGCCCAGCGCACATCTTTCGATCAGCGGCCGGCGTGTCGCCTGCACACCGGGTATGCCATTGGTCGTGAACATCGGGATCACCCGTCCGCCCATTACCGACATGATGAACAGCACGACGTCGAGGCCGACCTGCAAGCTGACGCGTTCGGGCCAGGGGAACACGCCGAGGTGCGATAGATGCCATGATCCGGCCGCCACCGCGAGCATCAGCAGGAGCGCAACGAAGAAATAGTTGCGGCGATTCCTGCTCCTGACCAGAGGAATCCCGATTCCGACAGCCAGCGCCAGGGGAAACGCCGCGTTGACGAGCGCCGCTGCGGTTGCGAACGGTGTCAGCATCAGCACTCGACCGGTCACCCACAGCGCCGCGAGGGCGGCCAGCGGCGCACCGCTGGGTGTCGGCAAGCCGGTCCAATTGCGAACGGCAGTGAGCAGGAATCCCGCTACGACCGCCATGGTGTAGCCGAACAGCATCTCATGGCTGTGCCACGCCGGAGTACGCAGATAGCCGATGGCTAGGTGACCCGTGTACTGGCAGACCCACAACAGGATCGACAGCGAAGCGAATGCGCCGGCCAGCAGGTAGAACGGGCGAAAGCCAAGCTGCCAGAGTGCGAATCCGCCCGCATCGCGATGCGATCGCCCGCGCCGGCTTTCGATTTCGATCATCGGGGCGCCGCGCGCTGCCGCGCACGCTGCCGGACGATGGCTGGCGCCCGTCGACTCATTCGAATAGGACGGGGAAGCCGCCGCGATCAAAGGGCATGAACGAGCCAAGCTGTCCTGCCTTGATTGCGCCGACCATTCGCGCCAGCGGCGCCTGTGCGTCATGGTGCGTCGGCGCCGTGCCATCGTGGCCCGCCAGCCCGGCCACGAAGACGATCGTCCACACGGGGCCGGCCGCGCGCGATTCCTCGACCAGCGCGGCAAACGAATCGAGTTCGTCTGGCAACTTGTCCACGCACATCAGAGGCGCCAGCGTGCCGCCAGTCCCCGCGGCAAAGCTTCGTTGCTGTTCGCTCGTGCTGTATGCGGGCAGTTCCGCGTCCGTGAACACGAACAGCAGCCGTTGCGGTTCGGGCTGCGCACACGCCGCGCACAGCAGGTCGTCGAAGCAAGTGATGTTCATCTCGGTTATTCGCGCGCTGAAAATGGAGATCGGACGACGGCGAGCGGTACGGACGAGTTTCTATTGCACGAGCGGCGTGTCGGCCGCGGTGAGGGCCACACCTTCGACCTTGGCGTTGCCGGCCAGCACGCTCAAGTACTGGCGCAACGCCGTCACGTAGCTTGCCTGGCGCAGTGCCATCGCCACCGCGCCGCGCACGGCTTCGTAGGTTTGGGCAACGCCGGGCTCGCGTGCGAGTACTTCGACTACATGGAGTCCAAATCGGCTGTGCACGAGTCGCGGAAGCACGCCGACCTCGACACGCCCATATAACTCGCGTGCGAACTCGGGCGCGCAATCGGCCGCGGCAAGCCAGCCGACGTCGCCACCATCGCTGCCGCTCGGGCAATTGGACCACGTACGGGCAGCGTCGGCAAACCGGTCATTGGCCTTGCCATCGTGACAGCGCACATCGAGTAGTGTGGCTTCTGCGCGCTTGCGCAGCGCCACGACGTCCACACCGGGAGTCACCGCGAACAGGACGTGACGCATGTGGATGCGCTCGCCGGTGCGATATAGCGCCTCGTGCGCTGCGTGATGCCGGAGACATGCGTCCTCCATTGGCTCGGGAATGTTCACTTTTCGTTCGAGCAAGGACTCGATCGCCGCCGCTGCGGACTCGCTGATCACACCGTCGCCGGACGGCGAGTCGTCCGACCCAAGGATTCCGGCTTGCTGCGCCGCCTGGCGCAGCAACTCCGTGTATGCGCGCTGCCGCAATTCGTCCTGCGACAGCGAAACCCCGGTCACGTTCAGCGCGATGCCGTTGATGCGCGGGATATTGTCTTCCACTACTCCCGAGGTGGTCATTGACTGCGCTCCTTTCAAACGCCAGCGCCAGGACGGCGGGGCAGATTGTGTCCCGCGGGCACGTTGAGGCGACGGCTGCGCACCACCTGGTAGGGACGGAACAGGTAGCCAATCGTTGCGAAGCCGCTCCAGGCATGGACCAGGCGACTGAACGGAAACAACAGGAAGATGGTCATCCCCAGCACCATGTGCACCTTGAACGGCCACGCCACCGCAACCAGCGCACTGGCATCGGGCCGCAACGTGGCTATGCCTTGCAAGTAACTCGCCAGGATCAGCATGGTCCCCGCGTCGTGGCGATGCTCGAACGACAGCGGCAGCGTGATGAGACCCAGGCACAACTGGACCCACAGGATGATCAGGATCGCCAGATCCGTGCGGTGGCTGGTTAGCCGGATGCGCGGATCGAAGATGCGCCGGTGCAGGAGCAGCGTCAGGCCGACGAAGCAGATGGAGCCCGCCACGCCACCGGCGACGATCGCCAACACCTGCTTCTGCGGCGCGGTGATGAACGGCTCGTACATCCAGTGCGGCATGAGCTGCCCGATGAGATGTCCGAAGAACAGGAACAGGATGCCGGCATGGAACAGGTTGCTGCCCCAGCGCAGCGTTCCGGCACGCAGGAGCTGCGAAGAGTCACTCTTCCATGTGTACTGGTCGCGATCGAAGCGCGCGAGGCTGCCCATGAGGAACACTGAAAGGCAGATGTATGGGTAGACGATGAACAGGAAATTGTTCAGGTAGGATTCAAGGGGGTTCATGTGGCCGCTCCCGGTTGGGCGCTGTTGGGTGCATTCCTGGGGACGATGCGAATTGGCTGCGCCTGCCCGGGCTTCGCCTGACCTTTCGCCGAGCAGCCGTCGAACACCACGGGCTCGGCCCAGCTTTCGTCCAGCTTCTCTTCGGCACGCGGCTCGACTGGCTCAGCCTTTTCGCCTGCAAGCTCGATCAACGCCGCCACAACGCTGGCATAGGCGCTGTCCCGCTTGCGCAGCGCGCCGAACAGCGCGTTGAGGATGTGTGCGATCTCGGACAGAAATGCGCGTGCTTCGCGCGGCGGCTGCGTGGATACGAATTCCAGTACGGCGGGCAGGTAGTCGGGCAGTTCCGTGGATGTGAGGATTAGGCCGGCCTTCGCATACGTCTCGCCCAGGTCGATCATTGCGGGACCGCGGTCGCGCGAGTCGCCATGTACATGCTCGAAGAGGTGCAGCGACGTGGACCGCCCGCGGTCGAACATCTCGACGTAGTCGGCCTCAGTCACCAGCGGATCGTCGCGCTGAATCCTGTCCATCAGCGCTTCGATCTCGGCGCGGCGGGCCGGTGGCACCGCCGCTTCGGCGACGAGCAAATCGCGCATCTCCGGAATGTGCGAGCGCATCGGCGCGTCGGGATACGCCAGCAGCGCCGCCAGCACGCGAAGGCTATGGCTGATCGGCCGCGGAGTGTTCGGTGCAAACATGGTCAGACCTCCGCCCGGATCGGAATGGTGCGCTTCTTCTCGCTGCCGAAAAGGCTCGTCTCGCTGGTTCCTTCCGAACAGCCGTTGCCGAAGGAAAAACCGCAGCCACCCCGGACGTTGAAGGTGTTCTCCGCGTATTCACGGTGGGTCGTCGGGATCACGAAACGGTCTTCGTAGTTGGCGATGGCCATGACGTGATACATCTCCTCGACTTCCGCCTGCGTGATTCCCACCTGTTTCAGCACGGCCTGATTGATCTGGCCGTCGACATGCTTGCCACGCTGGAACGCTCGCATCGCGAGCATGCGCTCCAGCGCTCGCACGACCGGCACTGTGTCTCCGGCCGTCAGCAGATTGGCAAGGTAGTTGACCGGGATGCGCAGTTGGCTGACATCGGGGATCTCGCCATTGCTGCCCAGTTGCCCCGCGTTCGCGGCAGCGCTTATCGGCGACAGGGGTGGCACGTACCAGACCATCGGAAGCGTGCGATATTCAGGGTGCAGCGGCAGCGCTACCTTCCACTGCACGGCCATCTTATAGACCGGACTCTTGCGGGCCGCGTCCATCCAGTTGTCAGGGATGCCGTCAAGCCGCGCCTGCGCAATCACCTTGGGGTCGAACGGATCGAGGAAGATGTCGAGTTGCGCCTGGTACAGGTCGCGGTCGTGCTCGACGCTCGCCGCTTCCTGGATACGGTCGGCGTCGTAAAGCAGTACCCCCAGGTAGCGGATGCGCCCGACGCATGTCTCCGAGCAGACAGTTGGCTGCCCGGACTCGATCCGCGGATAGCAGAAGATGCACTTCTCGGCCTTGCCGCTTTTCCAGTTGTAGTAGATCTTCTTGTAGGGACAGCCGGACACGCACATGCGCCAACCGCGGCACTTGTCTTGGTCAATAAGCACGATGCCGTCTTCCTCGCGCTTGTAGATCGAGCCCGACGGGCACGAGGCGACGCATGCCGGATTGAGGCAGTGTTCGCACAGACGCGGCAGGTACATCATGAACGTGTTCTCGAACTCGCCGTACATCTCCTTCTGGATATCGTCGAAGTTCCGGTCGAGGCTGCGCTTGGCAAATTCGCCGCCGAGGATTTCTTCCCAGTTCGGGCCCCACACGATCTTGTCCATCTGCTTGCCCGTGATCAGGCTGCGCGGGCGTGCTGTGGGCGTGGCCTTCATTTCGGGTGCCGACTGCAGGTGCCCATAGTCGAAGGTGAACGGCTCGTAGTAGTCGTCAATCTGGGGAAGGTTTGGGTTGGCGAAGATGCGCATGAGCAGCTTCCACTTCGCGCCCTGCCGCGGCTGGATGGAGCCGTCGGCTTTACGCACCCAGCCGCCATTCCACTTGTCTTGGTTCTCCCATTCCTTCGGGTAGCCGATGCCGGGCTTGGTCTCCACGTTGTTGAACCACGCGTATTCCATGCCGGGCCGACTGGTCCAAACGTTCTTGCAAGTGACCGAACAGGTGTGACAGCCAATGCATTTGTCGAGATTCAGCACCATGCCGATCTGAGCGCGAATCTTCATGCCACTTCTCCTTCGGCCTGTACCGGTTTGATGAGTTCGTTGGCTACCGGTGTATCCAGCCAGTCGACCTTGTTCATCTTCCGCACGACGACGAATTCGTCGCGGTTCGTGCCGATGGTCCCGTAGTAATTGAAGCCGTAGCTGAACTGCGCGTAGCCACCGATCATGTGCGTGGGCTTCAGGACGATGCGCGTCACCGAGTTGTGGATGCCGCCGCGCGCCCCGGTGATCTCCGATCCCGGAGTGTTCACGATCTTCTCCTGTGCGTGGTACATCATCACCATGCCTGGATTGACCCGTTGGCTGACCACCGCGCGCGCCGCGATCGCGCCGTTGAGGTTGAAGAGTTCGATCCAGTCGTTGTCGACGATCCCGGCACGCTTCGCGTCGTCCTCCGACAGCCAGACGCAGGGTCCGCCGCGGCTCAACGTCAGCATCAGCAGGTTGTCTGTGTACGTAGAGTGGATGCCCCATTTCTGGTGCGGTGTGATGAAATTGAGCGCGATTTCGGGGTTGCCGTTCGGCTTGATGCCGTGAATGCCAGCTGTGGTCTTCAAGTCCACCGGCGGTCGGTAGCTGGTGAAGCCCTCGCCGAACGCGATCATCCACGGGTGATCCATGTAGAACTGCTGGCGCCCGGTGAGCGTCCGCCACGGAATGAGTTCATGCACGTTGGTATAGCCGGCGTTGTACGAGACCGTTTCGCTCTCGATGCCGCTCCAGGTCGGCGAGCTGATGATCTTGCGCGGTTGCGCCTGGATGTCGCGAAAGCGGATCTTCTCGTCCTCGCGGTGAATGGCAAGGTGCGTGTGGTCGAGTCCAGTCTGCTTGCCAAGGGCCTCCCAGGCCTTCACCGCCACATGACCATTGGTCTCCGGCGCCAGCTGCAGGATCACCTCACAGGCATCGATGTCGGTCTCGATCCTCGGCATGCCGCAGGTCACGCCCTCGGCCGTGACCAGGCCGCTCAACTCACCCAGTTGCTTCACTTCCGTCTGCGTGTTCCAGCCGATGCCCTTGCCGCCGTTGCCCGCCTTGGCCATAAGCGGTCCAAGGGCGGTGAAGCGCTTGAACACGTTCGGATAGTCGCGTTCCACGACCGCGATATTGGGCGCCGTCTTGCCAGGGATCAGATCGCATTCGCCGCGCTTCCAGTCCTGCACGCCAAACGGCTGTGCCAATTCCGACGGGCTATCGTGCATCAGGGGCGTGAGCACAAGTTCGGTCTCGACGCCCAAGTGGCCGACGCAGACTTCGCTGAACTTCTTCGCAAAGCCCTTGTAGATATCCCAATCGCTGCGGGATTGCCATGCGGGATCCACGGCGGTGGACAGAGGGTGGATGAACGGATGCATGTCGCTGGTATTGAGGTCGTTCTTCTCGTACCAGGTGGCGGTCGGCAACACGATGTCGCTGTAAAGGCAGGTAGTGCTCATGCGGAAGTCGAGCGTCACCAGAAGGTCGAGCTTGCCTTCGGGCGCCTTGGCGTGCCAAACCACTTCGGTGGGTTTTGCCTCCTCCTCGCCGAGGTCTTTGCCCTGCACACCGTTGCTGGTGCCCAGGAGATGTTTCAGGAAATATTCGTGCCCCTTTCCGCTCGAACCGAGGATATTGGAGCGCCACACGAACATGTTGCGCGGCCAGTTGTCCGGATGGTCGGGGTCAGTGCAGGAGAGCTTCAGCGAGCCCTCCTTGATTCCCTTGATGGCGTAATCCTTCGGGCTCATGCCGACGGCCTGCGCATCGCGCACGACCTGCAGCGGATTGGTCTGCAACTGCGGCGCACTAGGTAGCCAGCCCATGCGTTCGGCGCGCACGTTGTAGTCGATCATGCTGCCGGCGTAGGTCTTCGGGTCGGCCAGCGGCGACAGAACCTCTTCCATGCCCAGCTTCTCGTAGCGCCACTGGTCGGTGTGCGCGTAGAAGAAGCTCGTGCTGTTCATCTGCCGCGGCGGGCGGATCCAGTCGAGCGCAAAGGCCAATGCCGTCCAGCCAGTCTGCGGACGCAGCTTCTCCTGGCCCACGTAATGCGCCCAGCCGCCGCCGCTCTGGCCAATGCAGCCGCACATCATCAGCATGTTGATGACGCCGCGATAATTCATGTCGCTGTGGTACCAGTGGTTCATCGCGGCACCGATGATCACCATCGACCGCCCGTGCGTTTTGTGCGCGTTCTCCGCGAACTGACGCGCCACGGTAATCAATTGCGCGCGCGGCGTCCCGGTGATCCGCTCCTGCCAAGCCGGGGTGTAGGGCGTATCGTCGTCGAAGTCCTTCGCGGCCAATTCGCCGGGCAGGCCGCGCGCGACACCGTAGTTCGCCACCTGCAGGTCGAATACCGTGGCGACCAGCGCCTCGCGCTTCTCGCCTTCCTTGCCAAGCGCGATGCGCTGCACGGGAACCGTTCGCACGAGCACGTCGGTCTGCGCATTGTTGGGGAAATGCTCGCTGACGATGCCACCGAAATAGGGAAACCCCACCTTTGCGGTATCCCGCGTGGGCTGGTCGCCTTCCAGGAGTGACAGCCTTAACCTTACGTCACTGCCGTGGCGCGCCTCCTTCGCCTGGAGATTCCACTGGCCTTCGTCGGCGCGGCCATCGGGACCCCAGCGGAACCCAATGGCGCCGTTCGGCAGCACGACCTTGCCGGACACGTCGAAGGCCACCGTCTTCCACTCCGGATTGTTGGCCTGCCCCAGCTTGCCGTTGAAATCCGACGCGCGCACATAGCGGTCAGGCACGGTGATGACTTCGCCGTTGGGCAGCGTGTGCTCCTTCAGCATCACCAGCATCGGCATGTCGGTATAGCGCCGCACGTAGTCGTCGAAGTACGCGCTGCGCTCCGCGCCCGCCCCGGGAAAGTAGAATTCCTTGAGGATGACGTGGCCCATTGCCATTGCCACCGCGGCGTCGGTGCCCTGCTTCGGATGCATCCAGATGTCCGCCAGTTTCGCGACCTCGGAATAGTCCGGCGTCACGGCGACCGTCTTCGTCCCCTTGTAGCGGACTTCGGTAAAGAAGTGCGCGTCGGGTGTGCGGGTCTGCGGCACGTTCGAGCCCCAGGCGATGATGAAGCCCGAGTTGAACCAGTCGGCAGACTCCGGCACGTCGGTCTGCTCGCCCCAGACCTGCGGACTGCTCGGCGGCAGATCGCAGTACCAGTCGTAGAAGCTCATGCTCACGCCGCCGATGAGGCTCAAATACCGCGAGCCCGCGGCGTAGCTCACCATCGACATCGCCGGGATCGGCGAAAAGCCGATGATGCGATCCGGCCCATGCTTCCTGATCGTGTAGACATTTGCGGCCGCGACGATCTCGTTGACCTCTTCCCATTCCGAACGCACAAAGCCGCCGAGACCGCGCACCTGCTGGTAGTCGCGGCGCTTGGCGTCGTCCTCGACGATCGACGCCCAAGCGGCGACTGGATCGTGTGCGAGGCGGGCCTCGCGCCAGCGCTTTAGCAACCGCCCGCGCACCATCGGATACTTCACCCGGTTCGCGCTGTACAGGTACCAGCTATAGGACGCACCGCGCGAACAACCGCGCGGCTCGTGGTTGGGCATGTCCCAGCGGGTGCGCGGATAGTCCGTCTGCTGCGTTTCCCACGTCACGATGCCACCTTTGACGTAGATCTTCCACGAGCACGAACCAGTGCAATTCACGCCGTGGGTGGAGCGCACGATCTTGTCGTGCGCCCAGCGGTTGCGATAGGCGTCTTCCCAGGTACGGTCTTCGCCAGTAACGACGGCATGGCCGTCGTCGGAGGTTTCCCGGGGGGTGGAAAAATAGTTCAGGCGATCGAGGAAGTGGCTCATCGTGGCTCTCCGCAGCGTCTGCGTCGGATTTATGGAAACCTGAAGGTTCAGGGGTTCTTCACGTACGCGTTCTTGCGCAGGTAGAACCACCAGTTGAGGAACAGGCACAGCGCGTAGAAGATCGCGAAGCCGTACATCGCCGCCTGTGGCGTACCGGCCTTGATCTGCTCGCCAATGACGACCGGAGCGATGAACGCGCCATAGGCGGCCACGGCTGAAGTCCAGCCCAGCACGGGGCCGGCCTGCTGGCGATCGAAGATCACGCCGATGCTGCGAAAGGTCGAGCCGTTGCCGATGCCGCTGGCGGCGAACAGCACCACGAAGAGCAGCATGAAGGGCAGGAAGTATTGCTCGGGCGTAGCCGACTGGTAGGCCTGCATCATCACGTAGCCCACGGCCACTGAGGCCACGACCATCGCTGCCGATATCCACTGCGTGACGATCGAGCCGCCCACCTTGTCGGCTACCCAGCCTCCCACAGGGCGGATCAGCGCGCCAACGAATGGCCCAATCCAGGCATAGGCAAGCACTGCCGGTGCATTCGGATTGGTCGCGGTATGCTGGAGCACGCCGGCGGCATCGCGTACGTGGCTAACCCCGAAGATCACCTTCATCGACAGCGGCAGCGCCATCGAAAATCCGATGAACGAGCCGAAGGTGACGATGTACAGAAGCGTCATCGCCCAGGTGTGCTTATTGCGGAAAATCTGGAACTGCTTGGCTACCCCTTCCTTCATCGGTCCGAAGGCGGCCAGCTTCATTACCGTCAGCGCGAGGACGATGTCCAGCGGAATGGCCACCCACATGTTGAGCAAGCCCCGCCCGGTGGGCGCAGGCAGGTACAGGTACAACATGAAGATCGACGGCACGAAGGCCAGCGTGTACAGGTAAGTGATCTTGGCGAAGGCGACAATGGGGTTGCCGGTGACCGGCGAGATTGTCTTCAGGTTGTTCATGCCGAACCAGCACAGCATGGACAGCGGCACCAGCGACAGTACCCAGGCGAACCCTGCGTTCTGGATCCAGGTGGACGTGCCCGCGGGGATCTTGCCGAAGATCCAGCCGCTGTCCTTGACCAGCGTCATCGGGTCGCCGCCGAAGGTGCCGAAGATGCCGACCGTCATGACCAGGGGTATGACCACCTGCATCGTCGTCACGCCGAAGTTGCCGAGGCCGGCGTTCAGGCCCAGCCCGGTGCCCTGCAGCCGCTTCGGGAAGAAGGTGCTGATATTCGACATTGAGCTGGCGAAATTGCCGCCACCCACGCCGGACCACAATGCCATCAGCTGGAAGGCCCATAGGGGCCAGTCCTTGTGCTGTAGAACCATGCCGGTGCCGATGGCCGGCGCCAGCAACATAGCCGTGGTCAGAAAGATGGTGTTTCGCCCGCCGGCCAGGCGGATCAGGAACGACGCCGGAATGCGCATCGTCGCGCCGGCAATTCCGGCGATTGCCGTCAGCGTGAACAATTCCGCCTGCGTGAACGGAAAACCCAGGTTCAGCATTTGAACCGTGATGATTCCCCACATGCCCCAGACGGCGAACCCGCACAGCAGCGCCGGAATCGAGATCCAAAGGTTACGGTAGGCGATCCGCTTGCCGGTGGATTCCCAGAATTCATTGTCCTCCGGCCGCCAATCAGAGATGTCGGCGCGGCCCCCCGCGCTGGGTGCGACGGCCAGGGGTTGGGAGGGTGCGTTCATGGCGTTCCTTGGTTGATTGATTGCGGCAATCCGTGCAGGCGGAATTGCTTCGACTTGGCGCCCATGACTTCCACACCGCGCACTTCGGTCCAGTACATCCAGATCAGTGAGACCCAGACCACGCCATACATCAGCATGAAGGCGGACGAGCGGATGCCGGTAATGTCCATCAGTGCGCCGAACATGATCGGCAGCACGAAGCCCCCCATACCGCCGGCCAGGCCCACGACGCCGGAAATGACGCCGATATTCGTCGGGTAGTCGTCGGAGATGTACTTGAACACCGAGGCCTTGCCGAATGCCCAGGCGATGCCCAGAACGAACATCAGTATCGTGAACAGCCACACGTTCAGGCCGACATGGAAGGTCCTGGGGCCGTCGACGGTCGTGATGGTCATGTCGGTCTGCGGATACGAGAGCAGGAACAGGCAGATCCAGCTCACCCACAGCACCCACCAGGTAACGCTGTGCGCACCATATTTGTCGGAAACCCAGCCGCCGAGCGCGCGCAACACTCCCCCAGGGAGCGAGAAACAGGCCGCCAGCAGCGCGGCGGCGCGAATGTCCATGCCGAATTCGCCGACGTAGTACTGAACCATCCAAAGGCTCATCGCGACGTAGCCACCGAATACGATCGAGTAGTACTGGCACAGCTTCCAGACCTTGGGGTCCTTCAGCGCGAGGAGCTGCTGGCGCCAGGTGATCTTGGAATCGACCAGGTGCGCCGGGTCCGAGTAGCTGCAGAACCAGAAAAGCAACGCGGTGCCGAACATGATGGCCGCATAGACCTGCGGCACGACGGCCCAGCCGAAGGCCACCACCAGTGCCGGCGCGACGAACTTGTTGACGGCTGCGCCCGAATTACCCGCGCCGAAGATGCCCATCGCGAAGCCCTGCCGGTTCTTCGGGAACCAGCGCGCCACATACGGCGTGCCGACCGAGAATGAGCCCCCCGCGATTCCGACGAAAAGGCCGAGTACGAGGTACTGCCAGTATTGCGTCGCGTAGGAGATCAGGTAGATCGGCACTACGCAAAGCAACATCAGTATGAAGAAGACGATGCGCCCGCCGAATCTATCGGTCCACATACCCAGTGGCACGCGAATCAGCGAGCCGGTTAGGACGGGCGTGGCGGTCAGCAGGCCGAATTCGGTCGCATTGAGATTGAGCGTCTTCCTGATCGGGATGCCGATCACGGCGAACATCATCCAGACCATGAAGCACACCGTGAACGCGAGCGTGCTCACTATCAGCACCGACAGCGCCTGACCCGTTTTGCTCATGACCCAAACCCCTCCTTGTGAGTGGGTTGAGTATGCGCAGCGGGGCCAATTGGCGGCATCCGTCGAACGGCGCCAGACGAAGACGCAGAAGAACTATGCGGCTGGCAGCCGGCATCGTTCCGACGAACTACGGGGACAGAAAACCAGCGCGTGTTTGCGCTACGTCAACACAGCCCGTGTTCGGATGCGATAACCGCAGCCTGCACCCGCGACGCGACGTCCAGTTTGCGCAGCAGGTGCTGGACGTGGATCTTGACGGTGGTCTCGGCGATGCCGAGTTCGCGCGCGATTACCTTGTTGCTTGCTCCGCGCGCAATGCAGCTCAGGATTTCCATCTCCCGTGGAGAAAGCTGCGCCAGCGGTGACACGGGCGGCAGTGCCGGCGTGGCCGCCGCGTCGCGGTAGGCGGCAACGAGCTTACCGGTCATCTCGTCGGCCACAACCGCTTCGCCGCGCATCGCCCGAATGATGGCGTTGGCCAGCGCTTCGCCTTCCATGGTCTTTAGCAGGTAACCGGACGCGCCGTTGCGCAGCGCGGTTGCAAGGTCGCGCTCATCTTCGCTCACTGTCAGCATCAGCACACGCGCCGCAGGCGCGGTCTCGCGCAAGGCGGGTAACGCATCGACGCCATTGACACCCGGCAGGTGGTTGTCGAGCAGGATCAGGTCCGGCTGCAGTTCCGCCGCCCGACGCTGCGCCTCGCCCGCATCGGCGGCGTCGCCGATCACTTGAAACCTCGGATCCCGCGCGAGGAGCGCGGTGAGCCCGCGCCGGAAGAGTGTGTGATCATCGACCACGAGAATACTAATCGGCTCACAGACTGCGGGCGTCGTCGCGTTCACGATGGCGCCGCTGCCTCGATCGTCTCCGGTACCTCGACCGGCGTTCGTGCAGCCGGCGGCAACGTGAGCACGACGGATGTGCCGCGTCCCGGGGTGGAAAGCACGTCAATGGTTGCCCCGATGCGCTCCGCCCGTTCGGACATGATGCGCAAGCCGACGTGCGTCTCGTCATGCGTGCAGTCCTCGGTGACAAAACCTTCGCCGTCGTCACGGACCTCAAATCGCCATTGCGGCTGCTGCTGAACGTCGAGCCACACCTGCGTGGCCTGTGCATGCTTGCGCACGTTGGACAACGCCTCCTGCACGATATGCAGCACCTGGACCTGGAGCACGGGCGACAGCGGCATGCCCTGCCCCTGCATCTGAATTGTGGCCTTGAGCCCGCTCTGGTGCTCGAATTTGCGCAGCGTCGTCAGGAGCGCCGGTTCGATGTCCTCAGCGTTGGCGCGCGTGCGGAAATGTACCAGGAGTTCACGCACGTCGCCGTAGCACTCGCGAACACCGGTGTCGATCTCACCCAACACCTCCTGGACCTGCCGCGCATCGTCGCCGGCCAGCGCGTCGCGCATGAGACGAACCTGGATCTTGAGAAATGCGAGCGACTGCGCGATGGAGTCGTGCAGTTCGCGCGCGAGAAACGTGCGCTCCTCCGATATCGCAGCTTCCCGTTCCAGCGCGTTGAGTCGGAGATTCTCGATGGCGCCCGCCAGATGGGCCGTGAGCGCCTCCAGCAGTGACTGCTCCGCGTCCGACAAGCTCAACTGCTGGTGGAAGAAGAGATCCACCTCGCCCATAAGCCGATCGTGCTGCACAATCGGCAGCGACACGACAGTTTCGAACCCGGCATCCCGGCAATGGTGCATGTGCGCGGTCTCCATGTCGCGGATCGGAATGACACGCACGCCGGCGATCGCCGACGGCGCGCCGCAGAAGCAATTTCCTGCCCGTATGCACTGCTCGCCCGTGGTCAGCGCGGCGGGAAGACCTTCCGAGGCCAGCAACAGGAAGCGCTGGTTGGATTCATCCGACCAGCGCACCGCGACGCCGTCGGCGTGCGCCGCCCGGCCGAGATGACGTGCGAATCCGCTCGCAAGTTCCTCGAGCGAGGTCGCATTGGCGGCCAACATCGTCACGTTGTAGAGCGCTTCCAGGCGTTCGCGCTTTTCCTGCAGTTCCGACGTCTTTTCCGCGACCTTGCCCTCCAGGTTTCGGTACATGGATTGCAGGTGTTCTGCCATGCCATTGAAGCCCTTGGCCAGCGTGCCGAACTCGTCGCTGGTGATGCGCTGCACCCGTGCGCCAAGGTCGCCGCGCTGGATGCGTTCGGTGGCTTCCTTGAGTTGGCCCACCGGCTCCAGGACGAATAGGTATCCCGTATAGAGCAGCCCCGCAGTGCCCAGGACAGCCAGCGTCATCATCGCGACCTGCAGAAGATGCAGCAGTGCGGTCCAACGCGACATGTGCGTCTCGATCGCGGCGACGAGTGCATCGGTATGGTTCGTGAAGTCCGCCGTATCTGCGCGCAGACGTTCCATCGAATCGTACTGCGGCGGGAGCCACGCGCTTCGGAATTTCGCCCAGTCGCGCTCGACCGCAGCGAAGTCCTCCTGCACGGCATAATCCCGTGGCACGAACAAGGGACGCTCCGGATCGCCTTCGCGCAGGAGTTCGATGCTGCGCTCGAACTGGGCGACGTAGGTAGGCAGAGTGGTCCGGTCATCCGTTGCGATTGACAGGGACAAGCGATACGCCTGCATGCGCATGCGGCCGGCCTCGTTCACGGCAGCCGCGCCACCTTCCAGTTGCCATGACACCCACAGCGTGCCGGCAATGATCAGCAACGCGAGCAGCAGAAACGGGAAACCCACCAGCGACAGCTTGGCGCCCAGGCTCCATTGTTTGGGGTGGCTCATCGGCACAATTCCGCAGCTTGATCCGACTTCGGACTAATACAGGTTAACACCCATCGCGATATCCGCGGACGGGAGGAATGGCCCGACCTTGATGATGGATCGCGGCAAATTACCTCGCCCGTGCCGCCTTCGCACAACCTTGTCTGGGCGTTCTCGATCAATTCGAGTTTCGGGCAAAACCCGAGAACCGGCTTGCCGTCACGAATCCGTCGACGGAAACGCACTTCGGCAGTCCGCACGTTTCTGAGATCGCCGGCAGCGACCATCAACTGGAGAATCAAGGCTGACCGCCATGGGTGGGTAACCCGTTCTTCACTTTGGTCGTGCATCGGCGCACGACATCCTGCGGGCGAGCCTGAATCCGGGTCCAGTGACCCATTTCCGCGTGTAGTTACGCGTCATCGCCGTCATCGCCGACCGACCCACGATCCACGAACATCGTCGCCAAACTGCGCGAGCCGACGGCACCACCTCTGATCGCGCCCGGCCGTTCGGCTCATGAGCCGGACTACCATGTTGATCTGGATCACCGTATTCATACGGTACCGGACACACCATGGCATCGTGGAACATGCAAGCTCATCTCGGTGCTCACATGCTGCATTCTGCGCGTAAGGAAGTGCGTCGACCCCATCCACTGCTTCAGCGTTCCGAACACATGCTCGATGGTACGTCGGCGTAGCGTCATCGCCCGTGGTTTCCGATCCAGTCAACGTTGCATCATCTCCAGAACGGCTTCGTGTTCCCAGCGGGTGATGTGGCGATAGTCGCTGGGAGTGCAGTCCGACTTTTGCGGGCATCTGGGACACGCGGAGGTCCAGTATCGGTCAAGCGTCAGGCCTCTCTCCACCGTCGTCATTCTGTACTTGGCAAGTTGGCCGGCCGGGCACCGATACACGCTATCCTTCGCGATGTAGATTAAGTCGGCCTTGCTGAAGCGACCTTCGGCCTTAGCGCCAGAGGTCATCGGCTTGGGAACGAGCGGGGTCATGCCGGCCTCCATGCACGCCTTGATCTCCGGACCGTTGAAGTAGTCGCGGTCCGCCAAGACCTGAAGGCGCTGCTGGTCCATCGCTTCCTGTGCTGCGCTCGCCATCTTGCAGCGCTGCGACCGGTCGCTGCCGACGTGGTGACCTCGTGAACCACGATCAAGTGGTGCTTAGCATCGACCACGGCCTGGACGATGTAACCAATCATCCCGGTGCCCTTCGCCCGCGAGATCATCGACCGCGCATCCGGATCGGTCAGCGATAGCTGCTCCGCGGGTTGGCGCTGCAGTTCCTCGCGGATCGCCTCCATGCGCCGCAACTGCTCGCGCAGCGTCTAGATCTTCTCCCGCAGCTGCTCGGTCTTGGCCTCGAACTCGGCTGGCTGGGTCCGGTCGGCCGTTGCCAACGCCGACAAGTACCGCTCGATGCTCTGCTCGATCTGCTGCTGGCGCTTGTCGACCTTGCCCGGAGTGAAGTTGCGATCGCGCTCCCCCCTCTATGAATCGCGTCATCGTCGGCTCCAGCGATAAACTCTGCCAGCTCTGACGACAACCGCCTCAAAGAGTTTTCACACACGCTCGGCCGGCAGCCGTCGTCCTCAGCGTGCCGTTGCGATGTTTCCGGACTCCCTACAGAACAATCGTTGCCCGTAAGTAACTCTGCATTTACAACGGTTTCGTAATGATAAAACTCGAGTTGCCGATCGGCTCGAACGTAAATCCGAACCTTTCCCAAGCCTTGGACATGTTGAAGAAGTTGCCGTTCTTCACCGCGAGCGCATGGATGCGCAACTCCGTCGCGCCTGCCGCTCGCGCCTCCGCTTCGAACGCATTGAGGAGCCGACGCAGGCCCAAGGTCGAATTCGACCGGCCCGCCAGGTTTTCAAGCATCAAGATTCGACGAGCATAGGTTGAGCCGACGAGTGCCTTGCTACCGGTTATTGCGTAGCCGGCGACGGTCTCCTGGCTCAAGCTCATCAACGAATCTTCGGCCGCACGCAAAGCGTTGGCTTCGCGCGCCAAGTTCGCTTCGGCATTCAGGATTTCAGAGCCTGCCTTTGCACCACGGCTCAATAGCGCGGTCGGCCCAAATACGAGCGTCGCGATCCCGCCTGCGTAGTACGCGCCGCTACTGGTGTCGACGCTGTTGAAGCCACCGAAGACTTGGTTCCGAAGGAGGCTAGTCGCGCCGAACGTCGAAAAATCCCCAAATCCGGCACCCATGCTGCCAACCAAGTCGTACACGGGGTTGAGGCCCTCATGCTTGGGATACCAGGTGCCACGCGTCGACATGATTCGCCCGACGAGGTCGTCGTAGGGAAGCTTCATCGCGGCAAGCGCGTCCCAGTCGAGCGCATCGTCCTCGAACCCCTCGTGCTCCCGCATGATCTTTTGAGTCATCCTACCTTCGTACGACTTCGGCCCAGCGGACACCGCCGGCGCGGGGGGAGGCCCCGAGGAGCCGCCGAACGCGCTTTGCAAGAAATCATAGGCCGCACCAAACGGCGGCACGATCGGCGTGTCGGGATTGCACGTCTCGCCGACGCAGTCGAGCCCTGACGGATCAGCCGCGTTAATCGGGTCGTTGGCGGCGAACCCATACGGATTCGACGTCCCTGCGCTGCGCGTAGTGACCAGCGGATCGCGGCTCAGGAACCTGCCGATGACCGGGTCGTACACGCGCGCACCGAGCTGTGCGAGGCCGAAAGGGGCGAGGGCATCGCCGCCGTTCCATTGCGCGTTGGAGAAACGCACGTCGCTTGCGGCGACGCCACTCGAGGTCGACTCGCCGAAAGGCTGGTACGTAACGTCCTGGATGAAGTCTCCCGCGCGATCCGTGAAAAACCGACTGCCGCGCAATTCGCCAAAACCAAAGACCCATTGATTGCCGGCGCCAAGGCGGCTTGCGACGATGCCTGCGGGGCCCGGGATGTGCCGCGCCAGCACACCAGCGCCATTCGCCACGATATCGCGCTCCTCCAGCAGGGGCCCAAGGCGTCGCTCGCGCCGCAGCGCTCCATTCGGACCTGTAATCTCCAGTGTGGCAACCTGCCCGAAGGCGTCGTAACTCCAGCGCGCTTGATGACTTTGCTCCGTGATGGAGCGCGTGCGCCCCGCTCCGTCATAGGTGAGATCCCGCGTGCCGCCCCGGGTGGCCTGTGCGACCACGTTGCCCATCCCGTCATGTGCGACGTTGCACGAAGCGCCGCCAAGTCCACTGTTGCCGTAGCCGATGCGACAGACGCGATCGGGATCGTTCGCGTCGTAGGACAGCGAAGCGTCGGCCGTGCCGGTCAGATCTTCGAGGCGCGTGATGTTGCCGAGCGCATCGTACTGAAAGCTCCAGTCCGCAATCGTCGTCGGCCCGTCGGAGAGGACGCTGCGCGAAAGGCGGCCGAGCGCATCGTAGGCAAGATTGGTCTTGGGGCCACTGGCGGCGCCGTTGCGGACTTCGCGCCGCACAGTACTGCGCCCGGCTGCATCGATGTCGACATTGATGATGCGACGCGCGCCCGCTGTGGACTCGACCAATGCCTCTCGCAACAGGCGGCGGCCCGTCATGGCGTAGTCAGCGCTGTACGTCGTGCCATCGCCGAAGCGCCCTTTGCGCAGGCGGCCGAAGATGTCTATGTCCTCGGCCATGAAGAGGTCCGCGGAAACCTGAGCATCGGCGTACGTGATGGTGCGCAGGCGACCAGCCGAGTCGAACCCGTACTTGACGAACTCGGGCTGAAAGTTCGAATCCGGCAGGCGGAACTCGAGCAGCGTCGGTGTACCGTCAGCCAGCGTCTGCGTTCTCTGAAGATAGGGGCCACCCTGCGGCGGAGTGAACAGCCGCGCATTCTCGCGACCCAGCGCATCGTAGCTGAAGGCAACCTGTCCGCTCGGCGAGCGTGCAGCGGCAAGACGACCAATCAGGAACGTGGACGTCAAGAGCGGCGACACGCCTGCCATCACGTCGTACTGGAACTCGTGAACGGAGAGTGGATCCTCGATGCCGTTGGCGCGCTCAGAGGTTCGCACAATTCGGCCCAGCGCGTCGTAATCCCGCACGAGACGGTGATCGATCGTACCCTCGACAAAGCGCGTCTGTGTCAGCTCACCCCAACCGGAATACTCGTGAAAACGCGGCGGCGCGCCCGGCGCCTCGAACTGCAGCGTCTGGCCGAGCGAGTCGAGCCGCCGATACCACGTTACCGCGCCGGTCGCGCCCACAGGATCGGCGTACCGTGTGAACGAGCGCAGCTGCCCGAGGCGGTCGTGCTGCAGCGTAGCGTGCTCGAGCCGCGTGCCGTTTTGCAGCGACGAGCGCTCGAGCAGCCGACCGATGGCGCTCGTCACGGTGCGCACGACGACGCCCGCCTGCGCCGATCCCGGCTGCAGCGAGGCCGCATCGCGCGCATCCACCGTCACGACATGATTGTCGTGCGAGTGGCTGTAACACGTCGAAAATCGTTCGGATGCGACGTCCGTAATTTGCGAGAGCGGCTGCGGCCCGTGTCCGCGGATCAGGCACTGCAGCTCGCCCGCACGGTCGTACAGGAAGCTTGTGCCGTAAGGGGCGGCCGCGTTAGCACTGCGCGGATAGTCGTCCGCCTGGAACGATACGCGTCCGAGACCGTCATAGCGACGCTCGGCAACGACCAGTCGCTCCTGCGCATAGTCACCGCCGAGCCCGATTTCGGTGAAGCGTTCGCGACCAAGCTCGTCGAGGTAGGTCGTGGCGCTACGACCGCCCGCTGACCCGAGGCTCGTCGCCGGCACCGGGTCGGAGAATCGCGTGACGCGGACTCGCCGACCGGCCGGATCGTTGCCGACAGTACCGACATACTCGTACAGCGCCATCACGCCGGTCGGTCCGGCGGGTGGCGACACCGTGGAGCGGCGCATGCGGCCGAAGCCGTCGTAGTCGCCGCCGACGCGCAGGCCATTTGCATCCGTGGTGCCGATCACATCGAGCGTGACCGGGTCATAGTCGAGCACAGTCGTGATTGTCGGCGCGCCGGTCGCGGTAAGCGTCGAGAGAATCGGCGCAAGCCCGAACGGGTCGTAGCTCACCTTCGTGGTCCGCGTTGCGTTGCCGCGCTGCATCTGCATGGCGACGATGTTGCCGCGCACGTCATAGGTTGCGTCGAATACGCGAACCGTGCTCAGCAGCGCGCCATTGTCCGTGGCACGGCGCTCCACTGTCTTCGCCGTCAGCCGGCCGCCCGCCACTGCTCCGTTCGCAAGCCCGTCGTAGTCGAAGAGCTCGCGAAAGACGGTTGTGCGCTGTGCGCAATCCGTTATTCGCCTCGACGCGATTGCCGACAGGACTCTAGGCACCGGTGCGACCGGTGCAGCAAACCGACGCTCGATGCAGACGTCGTCATCGCTACGGAACCGATCGCCGAGCAATGCCTCCGACAACATGCGCCCGTACTCATCGACGTCGGTAACGCGCCACAACGTCTGCACGTTGTTCGTGCTCGGCGGCTCGGATGCGCCGTACCACGACTCGGTCGAGGCGCGGTACGCGAATCCCTGCGCTCGACAGGCGTCGATGCCTTGCGTTCCGAGATTCGCGCCAAAGGACTGCGCAAAGTCGAGCGGTTCGAACATCTCCATGCAGTCGACCGCGTTCGCCGCTGCGCTGGGGGGCAGATCGTAAAGCTTGGCCTGCCAATCGTGATGCGAGACTCCAATCACACGCCCGTCGCTAGGCGTGACGCCAAGCAGCGACCAAGGATCGGCATTGGCGGTCGCGCGCAGCGTGATCACGTCGCGCAGCCGTCCGACGCGCTGCGCGCGCAGCCAGCGTGCCTGGCGGTCCAGCCCCGGACTGAAGGACGTCAACGGCCAGGCGTCGGTGATCGTGGCGAAGCCTTCCGGACGATCACCGCCGGTAGACAGGCGCACTTCGACGGTACGCCCGTAGCCGGCGAAGGTATAGCGATCGGCGGCCGAGTCGAAAATCAACGCCGCCCGGTCATAAGCGAAGCGGCTACCCAGCAACGTACCGCCCAGCCCATGCACGCCTTCGGAGCTGACCGACCCGACAACGATTTCCGGAAAGGGCACCGGGCTTGTCGTGTGATGCTTTGCGGACGCATAGCGCACACGCGCGATGGCGCCGTAGCCGTTGTCGATGTCGGTGAGCTTGCCCGCCTCGGGACGACCGCGCGCGTGACCGCCGGCCAGCTGCGTCACGAACATCTGGTTGCCGCCGAGGCCCAGGACATCGGGCTTGCCATCGCCGTCGATGTCGTACAGCCCACCGTCGGTGAACGAATGCGCGCCGTCGCACGATTCGGTCTGGTGCGAGAACACGAACTTCGCGCCCGTCCACCGGATCGGTATCGGGGGCCGAAAGTGCGCGCCCGTGCCGATCCAGACCTTATGGTCATCGTAGTAGTCCGGGATGCCGTCGCCCGTGAGGTCGCGCAGGCCGCGGACTTGGTCAGTGGTAGGTTTTTGGTTGCCGCCTGCTGCGCACTGTGTTGCGTGCGTGTTGGTGGTCTGCGCCAACGGACCGGGCAGGCGCACGAACGCCCGGGAGTAGAACGCCGCCGTCCCGGCGAAGACACCGACATGGGCCCGGTCACCGACGATACGTTCCGGCACGCCATCTCCGGTAACGTCGGCAAAGCCAACGAATTGCTGCTGGCGGCTATCGTCGCAAGGATCGTTATCGAACTGGCCCCCATTCACGCATCGCCACGCTCCCACGCCCCATTCGGCCAGCGGGACCTGCAAAGGTACCGATCGCGCAAAGGGATTGCTGGTATCGAAGCGAACGCCAAGCACGTTGAATGCGATGCGCACTTCGTTGGTTGCGGTCACCACCCCTGCGATCCGACGACGCTGCGTGCCCAGCGTGCGCCACAGTGGACCGCCGACACCGAAGTCGCCTGGCCAAACCTGGCCGATCACCTGGCCGAGATCCGTGGCCGGCTTGACGAGCTGGAAATCCACCGGCGTCGAGTTGAACACGAAGTCCGGATACCCGTCGCCATTCAGGTCCGACAGTTCCCACTCGACGATCGTGTGTTCCGGTCCACGCGCCGTAATCTGTTGCGCCGTGCCCTGGCAACGGTGATTGGAGAATCCTTGCGGCCACCACTGCCAGCCTGCCGAGGCGCCTGTCCAGCGCCAGCACTCCCACATCTGGATGTTTGTTCCCGTCGTGCGCCGCGCGAGCGGGACGTGCGCACTATCGAACAAATGGCCGCGACTCGAAAGGGTCGCGCGCAGACTTCCGACGGCGAACACGCGCTTCCGCCATTGCACCCCCGAGGGGCCGCCCGGCGTGTTCAGGTAGATGACCCAGCGATCCGTTTCGGCAGCGGCATCGACGAGATCCACGCGTCCGTCGCCGTTGACATCGATCATTTGCCGCCAGACGTTCGTGGTGTTGCGATTGGCGGGCGCATACTGAAACCGTCGTTCTGCCGATGAATGCGTCGCAAGCGCGCCTGAAGTCAGCGTGCTGTCGGTCAGGGGCACGATCGCCTGATTGCCGACGCCGATCATTGAATTCGCGCCGGGCCCCGGCAAGTTGTAGGCCATCGACAGCTGGCCGTTCTTTTTGAAGACGAGGTCGGGGCGCCCGTCGCCCGTCATGTCCGTGAGGCTTTGCCACATCGCATACCGATCGCCGTTGATCGGCACGTTGGTCGATGGGTCGAGCGCGGTGCCCGAGATCCCGAGGGCAGAGGCGCCCGCCGGAAGATCCAGCGCCTGTGTCGACTCGTACCTCAGGGCGTTTTCAACTGTCGCGCTGCCGTAGCTGTAGTTCGCTACAGGTACCGCGACGTTCGCTTCGGTCGTGCCCTCGCGGCCGCGCATGCGGACCGCGTGCAACCGCGGCAGCAGCGTGTCGGCGTCGTCGGAATACTCGAATTCGTAGCGCCGTAGCTGCGTCGGCGCGGTGGCGCAGCTTGCGCGGCTCGTCACGACGATTGAGTCGACGGTATCCCTCCGGACCATGAGCTTGTCGCCGATCACCGCAAGCGAAAGCGGCTTCGGGCTCGCACTTCCGTAGTTGATCGCGACTTCGTTTTTGGCGCAGGCTTGCGGCGACTCGTAGTTGTAACTCAGGCGAATGAGGTTGACGGACAGCGCCGCACCTCCGTCGACGATCGCATTGTCGATCCGGTATGTGAGTCGAACCTCGGCGCCTTTCGCCCCGATTATGGACTTGAGTAGCCACAGCCCTGTCGCTCCGTACGGCGTGGGGCGCGCGAACACATAGGTGTTGCCGGCGCCGTCGTAGACACGCCATTGCCCGTTGCCTTCACGCGCAACGAGTTGGCGTGTGCCACGTCGAGCGATCCAATCCGCGCCGCTCGGCGCGAGCTCGACCGTCTGGCCGAGCAAGGAGACATAGGTGCGCGCGCGTGGACTCGGAATGGCGTTCGGCGCCGACGCCGGGCGGCGACGCGCGAACGTACGATCGTGCTGCACATAGGACAGTGGCAAATGCCAGCCGACACCCCCTGCACCAAAGCCGCCCCCATATGCGATCTGAATCGGAATAGGCAGCGCCTCGCGCGAGTCGGGCAATTGGAGCGGAACGGAGGCGGCGATTGAGCCCGTGGCATTCACGAGCTCACCGCCACGCCCGGTGTCCGAAGGTTTGCCTGCGTAGTGATCGCCGCTCGGTGCCAGTTGCGCTAGTGCCACCGGGACTGGAAGCAAGAAGAGGCAAAGTCCAAGCCACCACCGCATCGGTTTCCCCTACAAGCGCTGCGAGACCTTCCCGCTACGTTTGCATGATCCGCCGGTCTCGGCCGCGAACGCGCGTGTGTCGTTGCTCGATACTATCGCTGTGTCGCCAGTCCACCCAAACCAAGACTCTGAGTCCGCATCGTAGCAATCACTTGGCTACGCAGCAATCGCAAAATACGGCCAGTGCTGTTATCCGGTGGAGGCGGCGGATGGCCGCAATTGGCCGTGAGTTCCCGTCGGCCCACGATTGCCGCCGACCCACCCCACCCCTGACATCCGACGCCTCGAGCTCCGTGGTGCACAGCTTCCGCTCCGGCAGCACACCTCGCCAGCCCCGATAGGGAAGGAAAGGTGGTCGTGGCAACAGGGCCGTCGCGGTTCTGCCAGAGCGCCACGTCGCGATCAAACATTGCCCATTCCCGGGAAAGCAAGGCCCCACTACCCGGTCCCGCTTCGCGGACGGACTTCACCAATTTGCCTCTCGGCGGCCACGCCGAAAAGCACCACATCCACTACCTGCTCGAAGAACTCACCGGCAGTGTGGAAGGTTGTCTTGCATCGCACGCAGCGCCGGGAACATGCGACCGCCCTCCGCTCAAACCTGCGTGGTCGAATCGCTGGCGGCGCGGGTCAGGCGCTTCGACTGACCGCATCCGCCAGCAGCATGTCGCTGGCCTTCTCGGCGATCATCACCACCGGGGCGTTTGTGTTGCCGGACACGAGCGTGGGCATGATCGAGCAATCCACCACGCGCAAGCCGGTGACGCCATGCACGCGCAGGCGCTCGTCGACGACGGCGAGAGGGTCGCTGGCTGGCCCCATCTTGCAGGTGCCCGACGGGTGGAAGATCGTGGCGCCGTATTCGCGCGCGAAATGCAGGATCTCGTCGTCGGTTTGCACCGCGGGACCCGGCCGCAATTCCTCCGCGACATAGGGCTCCACTGCGGCGGTGGCGGCCAGCGTGCGGGCATACCGGATCGCCGCGACGGCGCACGCGCGATCCTCGGGCGTGGACAGGTAATGCGGCTGCATCGCGGGCGCGGCCATCGGATCGCTTGAGGCGATGCGCACGAATCCGCGCGAGCCCGGGCGCAGCTGGCACACGCTGAACGTGAAGCCGGGAAAGGGATGCGGCTTGGCACCCGCCATGTCGGCCGACAGCGTCGCGAAATGGAACTGGATATCCGGCGTGGCCGCATCGGGCATCACGCGCGTGAACAATCCCCCCTGGTTGATGCCCACGGCCAGCGGGCCGCGTCGCGCGAACACCCACTTCATGCCGATCAGCAACGATCGCCACCACGAGTTGAGATCATCGTTGGTGGTGATGGGCTTGGTGCAGCGAAACAGGAGGCGCAGCTGCAGGTGGTCCTGCAGGTTCTCGCCCACGCCGGGCAGGTCGTGCACGACAGGAATGCCGAACCGCTGCAGCAGGCCGGCCGGTCCCACACCCGACAATTGCAGCAATTGCGGACTTTGCAGTGCGCCTGCGGCCAGGATCACTTCGCGTGTTGCGCGTACCGTGTGCAGCGTCCCGCCCTGTCGGTACTCCACGCCGACTGCCCGCGTGCCTTCGAACAGTACGCGGGTGGCCTGCGCCTCCGTGCGCACCTCGAGGTTCGCTCTTTTGCGCGCCGGCCGCAGGTAGCCCACGGCGGTGCTGCAGCGCAGTCCGTTGCGCGTGAAGAGCTGGAAGTAGCCGACACCCTCCTGCGCACCGCCATTGAAGTCGTCGGTGCGCGGCACCCCGAGTTGTTGCGCACCGCCGATGATCGCCTCGATCAGTTCATGGGGTTCGCCGATGTCCGAGCACGCCAGCGGACCGTCGGCGCCGTGCGTGGCACTCAGCGCCCCGCTGGTTGCCTTCGCTGCGCATGAAATACGGCAGCACCTCGCGCCAGTTCCACCCGATGTTGCCGGCCGCGGCCCAGGCGTCGTAATCCTCGGGCTGCCCGCGCACGTAGATCAGGCCGTTGATCGACGACGATCCACCCAGCACCCGGCCGCGCGGCCAGTAGATTCTGCGGTTGAGCATTCCCGGGTCGGGCTCGGTATGGAATCCCCAGTTGTAGATGGGGTGGAACATGGTCTTGCCGTAGCCGATGGGGATGTGGATCCACAGGTAGCGATCGGACGGACCCGCCTCCAGCATCAGCACGCGATGCCGGCCGTCGGCCGACAGGCGATTGGCGAGTACGCAACCGGCCGTGCCTCCCCCGACGATGACGTAGTCGAACGCGGTTTCAGTCCCCATCGGCAGCCGCGTCAACCGAGCAGGGTGGCCGGCTCGACGTAAGCATAGCCAAGCACCTCGGCTACCGGCCGGCACGTTACCTTGCCCAGCGCGACATTGAGTCCATCGCGGAGGTGCGTGTCATCGCGCAGTGCCTGCTGCCAGCCCTTGTCGGCCAGCGCCAGTCCGAACGGCAGCGTCGCGTTGTTGAGCGCGAACGTTGACGTGCGCGGCACGCCGCCGGGCATGTTGGCCACGCAGTAGTGCACGACGCCGTCGACGACGTACGTGGGGTCCGCGTGCGTGGTGGCATGGGACGTCTCGAAGCAGCCGCCCTGGTCGATGGCGACGTCCACCACCACTGACCCCGGCTGCATGCGACTGATCATGGCGGCGGTGACGAGCTTGGGCGCCGACGCGCCTGGCACCAGCACGCCGCCGATGACGAGATCGGCGCGCGTGACATGCCGTTCGAGCGCATCGCGATTCGAGAACTCGGTTTTCAGCGCGGCACCAAATTGGCGCCACAATCCGCGCATGGCGTCCGGGCTGCGGTCAAGCACCGTGACATCGGCGCCCATGCCCAGCGCAATCATCGCGGCATGGCTGCCCACCACGCCGCCGCCCAGGATCACGACGCGACCCGGCGCCACCCCCGGTACGCCCCCCAGCAGGATGCCCTTGCCGCCGTGTGGCTTTTCCAGGAAATACGCTCCGGCCTGCACGGCCATGCGGCCGGCCACTTCCGACATCGGCGCCAGCAGCGGCAGGCCGCCCGTGGCGGAGGTGACGGTTTCGTACGCGATGCAGACTGCACCACTTTCGACCAGCGCACGCGTCTGGTCCGGATCGGGGGCCAGGTGCAGGTAGGTAAAGAGGATCTGGCCTTGCCGCAGCCGTCGGCACTCGACAGCCTGCGGCTCCTTCACCTTCACGATCATATCCGCGGCGGCGAACACTGCATCGGCGTCGACGGCTATGCGCGCCCCCGCTGCGATGTAGGCGTCGTCGCCCATGCCGATCCCTGCGCCGGCATCGTGTTCCACCAGCACCTCGTGGCCATGCGCCACAAATTCGTGCACCGAAGCCGGGGTAAGGCCGACGCGGTTCTCCAGCACCTTGATTTCCTTCGGGACGCCTACTCGCATGGTGCCGCTCCATTGTGGGTGACTTGAATGTGGCGATACGCGATGGCGTTTCGTTGCATCCTCGATGCCACGTCCACCATTGTGCCGGAAGCCGAAGCCTCGAAAACGGCACCGCTTGGGCGTACACTTTATCCTTTCACCGCAACCATCGCTGCCCCCTCTCCCGGAGACCATCATGGGCCATGCCGAACTCACGCTGCAGGACCAGGCCGTCGCGCGCCAGATATCACTCGACGAATTGTGGATGCCGTTCACGCCCAATCGTGAATTCAAGCATGACCCCAAGATGGTGGTACGGGCCGAGGGAATGTTCTACTGGAACGACAAGGGCGGCCAGCTGATCGACGCGGCGTCCGGACTCTTCTGCTGCGCTGCCGGCCACGGCCGGAAAGAGATCGCCGATGCGGTCAGTGCGCAATTGCGCCAACTCGATTTCATCGCGCCGTTCACGCGCGGCCATCCCAAGCAGTTCGAATTGGCCACGCGCATCGCCGAACTGACGCCGGGCGATCTCAATCGCATTTTCTTCGTCAATTCGGGCTCCGAAGCCGTCGACACCGCGATGAAAGTGGCGCTGGCCTATCACCAGGCGCGTGGCCAGGGCGGGCGCAACATGTTCATCTCGCGCGAGCGTGCCTACCACGGCGTCAATTTCGGCGGCGTTTCGCTGTCCGGCATGGCCAACAACCGCCGCAAGTTCGGCCCCACGCTGCCGGGCATCGCGCACATGCGACACACCCATCTGCCGCAGAATCTCTTTACACAGGGGCAAGGAGCGCATGGCGCCGAACTGGCGGAAGACCTGCAACGCTTCGTTGCCCTTTACGGCGCCGAGAATATCGCCGCATGCTTCGTCGAACCCATCGCCGGATCGACGGGATGCCTCGTTCCGCCGGTCGGCTACCTGCAGCGCCTGCGCGAAATCTGCGACCAGCACGGCATCCTGCTGGTGTTCGACGAAGTGATCACCGGCGTGGGCCGTACCGGGCAGCCTTTTGCGGCGCAGAGCTTCGGCGTCACGCCCGATATCATCACGATGGCCAAGGCCATCACCAACGGCGCGCAGCCGATGGGCGCGATCGCGATCTCCGAACGCATCCACGACACGATCATGGGCGCGGCAGCCGACGGTGCCATCGAATTCTTCCATGGCTACACCTACTCGGGGCATCCGGCGTCGTGCGCGGCCGGCATCGCCACGCTCGACATCTACAAGAACGAAGACCTGTTTGCACGCGGCCGCGCACTATCGCCCTACTTCCAGGAGGCGATATTCGGACTGAAGGACCTGCCGGTGGTCGCCGACATCCGCGGCTACGGCATGATGGCCGGCATCGACGTGCACGCCGATGGTGCGCCGGGCAAGCGCGGCCACGTGCTGCAGAAGAAGTTGTTCGACAACGGCCTGCATTTGAAGACCACCGGCGATTGCGCAATCCTGGCGCCGCCGCTGATCGCCGAGCGCAGCCATATCGACATGATCGCCGATATCCTGCGCAAAACCCTGAAGTCGCTGTAGAGTCAGCTCACTTCCATCTGCCCCACGACACCGACCCCGGAGATCAGCATGCAAAAGCAATTCAGCAAATGGTTGGCAGGCGCGGCACTCGCCGTGATCGCCGCCACGCCCGTCTGGGCGCAGAAGACAGTCACGTTCGCGTATCAGGACATGGTCATTCCGTTCCGCTGGGTGCAGGCACAGGGCGAGCTCGAAAAGGCCACCGGCTACAAGATCAACTGGCGCCAATTCGGCGGCGGTGGCGACGTCATCCGCGCGATGGCGTCGGGCGACGTGCAGATCGGTGAAGCCGGCAGCTCGCCGATCGCCGCGGCCATCAGCCAGGGCCTCGACATCGAGCTCTTCTACATTCTCGAAGACATCGGTGCTGCCGAGGCGCTGGTTGTCCGCGACGGCTCGGGCATCACCAAGATGGCCGACCTGAAGGGCAAGAAGATCGCCACGCCGTTCGTGTCCACCAGCCACTTCCATCTGCTCTACGCGATGGAACTCGCGGGCCTCAAGCCCTCCGATGTTCAGGTGCTCAACATGCGGCCACCCGAAATCGCGGCAGCCTGGGCACGCGGCGACATCGACGGCGCATTCATCTGGGATCCGGCGCTCGCCACCACCAAGAAGAACGGCAAAGTGCTGGTCACGTCAGGCGAGTTGTGCGCCAAGGGCAAATGCACCTTCGACGGTCTGGTGGTGTCGAAGAAGTGGGCCAAGGACAACGCCGACTTCATGGTGGCGCTGGTCAAGGCGGCGGCCAAGGCGGACAACGACTACACCAAGAACGCGAAGGCCTTCACCAGTGACCCGGCCAAGTTGGCGGCGGTGGCCAAGTGGTCGGGGGCCAAGCCCGAGAATGTTCCGGCGACGATGAGCCTCTACGCGTTCCCCACGCTGCAGCAGCAGGCGTCCAACACCTGGCTCGGCGGCGGCGCCGCCGGTGGTGCGGCAAAGGCGCTCACCGAGACCGCCAAGTTCCTGAAGGAACAAGGTCGCGTGCAGGACCTCGCCAAGGATTACTCCACCAGCGTGACGGCGGACTACGTCACGAAGGCCATGAAGTAGGACGCGCGCCCCACCGCAATTCATCCGCGCGGTCCCGGCTAGCCGGGGCCGCGCTTTTTTCGGCGGCCGCGGCCGTCATGCCGGAGTTTCACGTTGCCGCATCTCGCCATCCGCGGACTGTCCGTGCGCTACGGTACCCGGCACGGAACCGTCGACGCGCTTTCCAACATCAACCTCGACATCGGCGACGGTGACTTCGTCGTCGCGATCGGAGCCTCCGGCTGCGGCAAGACCACGCTCCTGTCGTGCATCGCGGGATTTCTGCCGCCCACCGACGGCACGATCGAACTCGACGGCACGCAGGTCACGGGACCCGGCGCGGAACGCGGCGTGGTCTTTCAAAAGCATGCGCTGATGCCTTGGCTCAACGTTGTGAAAAATGTCGAGTTCGGGTTGCGCATGCGCGGCGTGGCTGCCGCCGAACGACGCAGGATCGCGCTCGAAAAGCTGCAGCTCGTGGGCCTCACCGATTTCGCCGAGCGGGCGATCTACGAATTGTCGGGTGGCATGCAGCAGCGCGTGGGTATTGCGCGCGCGCTGGCGTCGGATCCGCAGCTGATGCTGATGGATGAGCCGCTGGGCGCGCTCGACGCATTCACGCGCGAATCCATCCAGGAATTGATCCTGCAGGTGTGGCATCGCACCGGCAAGATGGTGTTCTTCATCACGCACAGCGTGGAAGAGGCGTTGTTCCTCGCCACGCACCTCATCGTGATGACGCCGCGCCCTGGCAAGATCTCGCACGACTACAGGCTCGATTTTGGCCGCCAGTTCGTCGAAACGGGCAATGCCCGCGCGATCAAGTCGAGTCCGGACTTCATTCGCGTCCGCGAGGAGGTCCTGGCCGTGATCCATAACCGCGACGTCGAGGCGACGACCGATGGCGGTCCGCGCGGCGAATGATGGAGCACTGCGCATGAAAGCCGACAAGCCACGCGTCTCGAGCTATGCCACGCCCGGCGAAGGCAACAGCACGCTGATCTCGGTGGTCACGATCATCGTCTTGCTGAGCCTCTGGTGGCTCGCCGCCTATTTGCGCTGGGTGCCGCCGCTCTTCCTGCCGCGACCGGAAAATGTGTTGCTGCGCCTTTACGAATCCGCCACCGGCCAGACGCCGGACGCGCCGCTGATGACACATTTCGGCTGGAGCATGTGGCGCGTTTTCTCCGCATTCTTCCTGGCCTGCATCACCGCCATCCCCGTCGGTATCGCGATGGGCGTTTCCCGCATCACGCGCGGCATCTTCGACCCGCCGATCGAGTTCTATCGCCCACTGCCGCCGCTCGCGTACCTGCCGCTGATCGTGATCTGGTTCGGCATCGACGAGACCGCCAAGATCCTGCTGATCTACCTCGCCTGCTTTGCGCCGATGGCGATGAGTGCGCGCGCCGGCGTGCGCTCGGTGGCGCAGGAACAGATCCATGCCGCGTATTCGATGGGCGCGTCGAAATGGCAGGTGATCTGGCACGTGATCATCCCGGGCGCGATGCCCGAAATCCTGACGTCGATGCGCATCGCGATCGGTTTCGGCTGGACCACGCTCGTTGCCGCCGAAATGGTCGCGGCCCAGGCGGGCCTGGGCCAGATGGTGCTGAACGCATCCAACTTCCTGCGCACCGATATCGTGATCATGGGGATCTTCGTCATCGGCGTGATCGCCTACACGTTCGACCTCCTGATGCGCTACGTGGAACGCGTGGTCGTGCCCTGGAAGGGCAAGGTTTAGCTGCACCGCAGCATGCATGGCGCGACCAGGTCGGGCGCACGGTTTGACCGGATAAGCGGCTGGAAGCACCTCCGGTCGGGGATGGATTGACAACCGGGGGCCGCCCTTGCGACCCTGCGCTTCATGGCTGCCCGCCCGCACTTCCAGAAACTCGTCGAACAGGCACGGCGGCAGGCGCCACTGGCCGCCGCCTTCGTCTACCCGTGCGATCTCGAATCCGTGCAACTCGCGTTGTCCGGCGAGTTCGCGGGGATTGTCGCCCCCACGCTGGTGGGACCCGAAGCCCGCATCCGCGACGTCGCCGACAAAGGCGGGCTCGACATCACGCGACTCACGCTGGTGGATTGTGCGGATGACCCCACTGCGGCCGGCCAACGGGCAGCCGAGCTTGCGCGTGAAGGTCGTTTCGCGGCACTGATCAAGGGCACGCTCTCAAAGGAAGACCTGCTGCGGCCGGTGGTGAATCCCGCGTTCGGCCTGCGTACCGAGCGCCGCCTTTCGCACGCCTATTTTCTCGACCTCCCCAGCCAGAATCGCGGCCTGTTGCTGGCCGATGCGCACATGAACGTCACGCCCAATCTCGCCGCGAAGCGCGACGTCGTCCAGAACACGATCCAGCTCGCGGCCGCGCTGGGACTGGCGGCGCCCAACGTCGGGTTGCTGGCGGCCATGGACGGTCCCGCGCCCGCGTTTCGCTCGACCACCGACGCCGTAGCGCTGAAATCCATGGCCACGCAGGGCCTGTTCGGCAAAGTCGCCGTTGACGGCCCGCTTGCGCCCGACAGTGCGCTCTCCGCCGACGCGGCGCGCGCCAACGGCGTCAAGTCCGACGTGGCCGGTCGCACCGATGTTCTGATCGGGCCATCGATGGAAAGCACGCTGATGGTGCTGCGCACGATGCTCGCCATGGGCGGCGGTCTCGCCGCTGGCATCGTGCTGGGTGCCCGCATTCCGATCGTGATGCCCGCGCGCAACGATTCGCTCGAGGTGCGCATGGCGTCCTGCGTCCTGGCGGCGCTGATGGCGGCCGCCCGCAGCAACGGCATGGCGACGATGGACGCTCCGTCCGTTGCGATCGATGCCGACGCAGGCACTCGCGTCGCGGCCTAGAGTAGCTGGGGCCGCCACAAGCCGCGGGGGCTCCGCGCGGCAAACAGTTGAATCCGGACGGGCCGCTCGCGGCATCCAATGGCGGTCCCCAGCCTGAAAGGAACCGTCATGCTTCGACGCAGCCTGCTTCTCCTCGTGGTCAGTGCGATGGCCGCCGGCGCAACCCTCGCCCACGCCGACTGGTTCGGTGGATCGACGATCCGCGGCTCCGGCGTCATGAAAAGCGAAACCCGCGATGTCGGCACGTTCACCGGGATCGCGCTGGCCATGGACGCGCTGGTCGAGGTCCGGAACGGCGCCCAGGATTCCGTCGCCGTCGAAGCGGAAGACAACATCGTTCCACTCATCGAAACGGTGGTCGAAGGCAACACGCTGCAGATTCGTTTCAAGGACAAGGTCAGTTCTGTCCGCGCCAAGGAGATCAGGATCGTGGTGACGGCGCGCGCCATCGATTCGCTGTCGGTTTCCGGAACCGGCGACATTCGCGCGGAGGCACTCAAGAGCCAAGCCTTCAATATCAGGATAACGGGCTCGGGTGACATCCGCATCGTCAACCTCGACAGCCCGTCGCTGAAGGTCGCGATCAGCGGCAGCGGCGACATCACCGTAGGCGGCAGGATCGATGCGCTGCAAGCCTCGATTGCGGGCTCGGGCAATCTGAAGTCGGGCAAACTCGAAGCGAAGCGCGCCACCGTCAAGATCGCGGGTTCGGGCTATGCCAGGCTATGGGCCCGCGAAAGGCTCGCAGTCAGCATTGCGGGCAGCGGCGACATCGATTATTACGGCGACCCGGCCCTCACGCAATCGATGGCCGGCAGCGGCACGATCAAGCGGCTGGGTTCGGCGCCGGGTTGACCGACGCCGTCACGAGCCGATTCAAGGCGCGCACATCACCACCCTGTCCTCTCCATCGCCTTCAGCGATCCAGCCCTTGCCGATCATTTCGTCGCGGACGGCACGCTCGATCGTATAGCGGTGGTTGGTTTCCGGGCGGTTATTGAAGACCCGGTAGATCGGCTTCGATCCGGTCGGACAGCCGCCACCATCCGGGACAAACAGTTGGGTGTAGTTGGGCTCCTCCAGTACGAAGTCAGGATGCGCCGCGCGCGTCGCGTTGCACTCCGCCTCGCCGCGACCGAAGAAATGCGAATCGCCAAGCGCGGGCGGAATGTAGAACCGGCACACCTGGCTGGTACCACTTTGTGGCGTTGCAAAGGCCCTGAACGACTTGCCCGTGCGGGTCCAGCGCGGCGACGTCGTACCGGCGTCCAGGTTGGCAATTTCGGCCGCAGTCCACGTGATGAAGTAGTGATCGAGCGCCGCGTTGTAGTACTCGATCACTTCCACTGTCGGCATCCCCGCCACGACACTACCAGGGTTGACGCCGATGCCTACCAACGGCAGTTCGTAGTAGCCCTCGCTGGTGAACATGGTCAACAGCGACCGGGCGGTGCCCAGATTGGCAGGTGATGCAGTCAACGCTACGGTGCAGCTTGCGCCCGGGGCGACCACCGTGCCGGGTCCACATCCGTTCACTCGCGCGAACTGTGTGCGGTCGACCACATCCGAACTCTGAATCGACAACGGCGCGTTGCCACTGTTCGTGAACGTTACATTCTGAGGGACGGTCGTCATCCCGATCGACGCGTTGCCAAAGTCCACCACCGGTGGCAGCGAACATACATACGAAGCCTGCATGCCGGGCGGTAACCCATACAGGCAACGGCAACCGCGGACGTCGTCGGCCTGTGGCGTGACCAGCGGGCTGTAGTTGGACAGCGGCGGGCCAGCCATCACAGCCGTGGCGATGTTCGAGTGGGCAAGTCCTAGCGCGTGCCCCCATTCGTGCGTCATCAGTCGGTCGATGTCGCCAAGCGAGCGCACGTTGGCGATGTTGAGGGTGATGTCGGCATCGATCAGCACGCGCTGCGTCCCCGCCATCGCGTACCAGACATAAGTCCACGCGCCGAAGTCCGGTTCCAGCGAACCCCACCCCACCACACTGCTCCCGTCGGGTTGATTGCCACTCGACGGGTCGGGTATCAACGTGTTCGGCGCGGTGGTGGTCTCACCTTCGTACTGATACGTGGCGCCGCATTGCGACGTCCACTTGTCGAGTGTGGCCTGCAACTGCGCGATGATCGCGGCCTTGGCGCCAGCCAGTTCGGCCGGCGCATTGGCGTGGTTGTACTTCCACCGCATCGGCGCGGCCCAGCGGGCCGACGGTGCGAACTCGAGCTGGAATTTCGAGGCGGTCTGCGTACTCATGCCCACGGGCAGTCGCGCCTGTTGCAACGAATGGTCGGTGCGCTCCTGTGCGCCTGCGGATACCGCGATCAGCGCGAAACTCATGCCCAGCACGACGGAGCGCAATATCCTTCGATGACACGTTTTTGCGAACGATTCCATGGCTTGTAGGCGTCGCGTCCGGGATCGGCGCCTGACATCGCAGGAGGCCCCTGAAGCGAACTGAGTATTGACGCCACCATCGTGTCGCCTACGGTGCTGCGACACCATGGGAAAACTCCCATAGCGTTGTAGGACAGCCTCCGAGCGAGTGGCCCCATGGCATGCCTAGATGCAAGCGGAAAGACGAGAATTAATATTTGTAATCAGCACTATAAGAGTTCGATACTGATTGTGCATGGCGTCCTCTACCCGTGGTGTCGTGTAGGAGCGACAATAGGAAGCGAGAGGCCCGAAGTCCACGCCGGCGCGTGGATGCCACGGTCGCCGCGGCCCGACCGACAGGGCGCAATCAGCCTCGTGTTGGCAACGCCCGGGCCAGCACTTGAACCACATGGACGGCAGTGCGCGACCCGTTCTCGCGCGTGCCGTCGGCAATCTGATGGCGGCAACTGGTGCCGTCGGCTACGATCAACGTAGCCGCTTCGGCGCCGCGCACTGCCGGCAACAGCGACAGCTCGGCCATGCGCATCGACACATTGTAATGAGCGGCCTCGTACCCGAAGCTCCCCGCCATGCCGCAGCAGCTCGATTCGATCACGTCGACCGCCAGTCCGGGGATCAGCTGGAGTACTTTCTGCGCCGGTGTCACGGCATCGAAGGCCTTCTGGTGGCAGTGGCCATGCAGCAGCGCGCGTGTCTCGGGTAACGCAACCAGCGGCAAACGCAGGCGTCCGGCGCCGTGCTCGCGCGCAAGGAATTCCTCGATCAGCAACGCGTGTTCCGACAGCCGCCGCGCCGCGTCGCCCAGGCCCATGACCAGGAACTCGTCGCGCAGCGTCAGCAGGCACGATGGCTCAAGTCCCACCACCACCGCGCCATGCTCGACATGGGGCGCCAGCGCCGCGACCACGCGCCGGGCTTCGTGCCTGGCCTCGTCGACCAGGCCCGCAGCGAGAAAGGTGCGGCCGCAGCACAGCGGTCGCGCAGGTTCGGCATCGTCGGCGATAGCGCGCGCCATCGCCACGCGGTAACCGGCCGCTCGCAACACGGCCAGTGCGGCGTGCGCGTTGTCCGGCTCGAAGTATTGCGTGAACGTGTCGACGAACAGGATCACATCGGGCGTGACGTCGTCAGGTCCCGCAGCACGCTGCGAGCGCAGGAACGTATCGCTGCGCCAACGCGGTAACGAGCGTTGCGCCGATAATCCGGTCCACGCCTGCGACAGCCGAGCGACGCCCGGAATTGCGTCGCGCAGGTTGGCGAGCCAGGGCAACCTCGCTGCCCACGGCGCCCAGCGCGGCAGGAACGCGATCGCGCGCTCCTTCAGCGACAGGCCATGCGTGCGCTGCCAATGGTGCTGGAACTCGATCTTCATCTTCGCCATGTCCACGCCGGTGGGGCAATCGCGACGGCAACCCTTGCACCCCACGCAGAGGTCCAGCGCGGCGCGAACTGTCGCGGATGCGAAGTCGGGACCGAGCTGTCCTGCCAGCGCCAGCCGCAAGGTGTTGGCGCGTCCCCGCGTCAGGTGCATCTCGTCGCGCGTGACGCGATAGCTTGGACACATCGTGCCGGCGTCGAACTTGCGGCAATGGCCGTTGTTGTTGCACATCTCGACAGCCTTGGCGAAACCCTGCGCCGGATCGCCTCCGGTGCCAGGCGCCGAGACCGTATCCGCCACCGGTTCGTTCTGGACGTTCCAGGCCGACCAATCGAGCGCGGTGACCAATGGCAGCGTGCGGTGCGTCGGCGGAAACCGGAACAGCGTGGCGTCATCCATCCGCGTGGAGCGCACGATCTTGCCGGGGTTCATGAGTCCGTCCGGATCGAAGAGATCCTTGATGTCCTCGAAGGCGCGCGTGAGCTGCGGCCCAAATTGCCACGCCACCCACTCGCTGCGCACCAGGCCATCGCCATGCTCACCCGAGAATGCACCCTTGTAGGTGCGCACCAGCGCACTTGCTTCCTCGGCGATCGCCCGCATCTTCGTCGCGCCGTCGCGCCGCATGTCGAGGATCGGCCGCACATGCAGCGTGCCGACCGACGCATGTGCGTACCACGTGCCGCGTGTGCCATGCTCGCGAAAGATCTCGGTCAACCTGTCCACGTAGTCCGGCAAATGCTCGAGCGGCACCGCACAATCCTCGATGAACGACACCGGCTTGCCGTCGCCACGCAGGCTCATCATGATGTTGAGACCCGCCTTGCGCACCTCCCACAGCGCCTTCTGCGGCGCGGCAGCCGTCATGCGCACCACGCTGCCCGGCAGCGCGAGGTCGCCCATCAGCGTGACCAGGTCGTCCAGCCGGCGCAACGGAACATCCGCCGTGTCGCCGATGAACTCCACGAGCAGGATGGCCTCGGGCTCGCCCGCCAGCGCCGCGTCGATCACCGGCCGAAAGGCCGGATTGCCGCGGGCCAGGTCGATCATGGTCCGGTCGACCAGCTCGACCGCCGACGGGTTCAAGCCGACAATTTCGCGGGCACACTCCATCGCTCGCCGCAGCGACGGGAAGTTGACGACGCCCAGGGTGCGATGCTGCGGCAACGGCGCCACGGCCAGCGTCAACGTACGCGTCCAGGCGAGGGTGCCTTCACTGCCCACCAGCAAGTGCGCGAAGTTGACGCTGCCGTCCGCGGTATAGGGCCGCACGCTGCGCGGATGGAAAACATCGATGTTGTAGCCGCCGACGCGGCGCAGCACGGCGGGCACGTGCGCTTCGATCTCGGCGCGCTCGCGCGCACCGATCGCAGTCAGCGCATCGAGCAACGCGCGCACCCGCGGCGGCGCGCCCTGCATGGCTGCCGCCGGCCCGAAGCGCGCCGTGGTGCCATCGGCAAGCAAGGCATCGATCGCGACCACGTTGTGCACCATGTTGCCATAGGCAATGGACCGCGAGCCGCAGGAATTGTTGCCGGCCATGCCCCCGAGGGTGCATTGCGCGGCGGTGCTGACGTCGACGGGAAACCACATCCCGTGGGGCTTCAGCCACGCGTTGAGCTGATCGAGCACGATGCCGGGCTCCACCGTCACGGTGCGGGCCTCCGCGTCGTACGACACCACGCGATTGAGATGCTTGCTGTGATCGATGACCAGCGCGGCACCCACGGTCTGGCCGCACTGCGAACTGCCCGCGCCGCGCGGCAGCATCGGGATCGCCATTTCACGGCAGACATCGAACGCGGCGCGGACATCGGCATCGCTGGCGGGGACCAGCACGCCCACCGGCTCGATCTGGTAAATGGAGGCGTCAGTCGAATATCGCCCGCGCGACGCGTCGTCAAACAGCACTGCGCCTGCCACCGCACCCCGCAGGCGCCGCGCAAGATCGGTTTCGGCACGCCGCGGACGGTACACCAGTGGTTGCGCGGCGGTCACTACTTTCGCATCCTGCATCGAGAGGCCCCGGTTCTGGATGTCGTATGCGAGGCGAACGAGCATCCAGGCAAATGCGATTATGATACGTGCTCGTCGGCAGGCAGGACCTGCAAGAGTCGCCCCACCGACGCTTCGCAGCGAGGAAAACCCATGTTCAAGCTCGACCCCCATCCGTCCGGCCGTCATTTCCTGCAGATCCCCGGACCGACGAATGTTCCCGATCGCGTCCAGCGCGCCATCGACCAGCCGACGATCGACCATCGCGGTCCCGATTTTGCGCGGCTGACGCTGGAAATTCTCGCCGGTCTGAAGGACGTCTTCCAGACCACCGGGCCCGTGATCATCTACCCTGCATCGGGCACCGGCGCTTGGGAGGCGGCACTCGTCAACACGCTGTCGCCCGGCGATCGCGTGCTGATGTTCGAAACGGGTCACTTTGCGATGCTGTGGCGGGGTATTGCCGAAAAGCTCGGCCTCAACGTCGAGTTCGTTGCGGGCGACTGGCGTTCCGGCATCGACTCGGCGGTGGTCGAGTCGCGCCTCGCCGACGACCGCGCACACACGTTCAAGGCCGTGCTGGCCGTGCACAACGAAACCTCGACCGGCGTGACCAGCGACATCTTCGCAATCCGCCAGGCCATCGATCGCGCGGGCCACCCGGCGCTGTTGATGGTCGATACGGTTTCCGGGTTGGGTTCCGTCGATTATCGGCACTCGGAGTGGGGCGTGGACGTCACGGTCGGCGGTTCGCAGAAGGGCCTGATGCTCCCGCCCGGTTTGTCCTTCAATGCGGTCAGCGACAAAGCGCTTGCCGCCAGCAAGCAGGCGCGCCTGCCCCGCGCGTACTGGCGCTGGGACGAGCACATCGCGATGAACCAGAAGGGCTTCTTCCCGTCGACTCCTGCCACCAACCTGTTGTACGGACTGCATGAAGCGATCGCAATGATGCGTGAGGAAGGCTTTCCCGCCATATTCGCGCGCCACCAGCGCCACGCCGAGGCCACCCGCCGCGCCGCGCGCGGATGGGGACTCGAGGTGCTGTGCCGCAATCCCGCCGAGGCCAGCAACGCGCTGACCGCCATCGTGATGCCCGAAGGGCACGACGCCGACCATTTCCGGCGCGAGGTGCTGACGCGCTTCGACATGTCGCTCGGCATGGGCTTGGGCCGGCTCACCGGCCGCGTGTTCCGCATCGGTCATCTCGGCTGGTTCAACGACCTGATGTTGTGCGGCTCGCTGTGCGGCGTCGAGATGGGGCTCGCCGCATGCGGCGTGCCGCATACGAAGAACGGTGTGGCGCAGGCCATGGCCTGGCTGCAGGAAAGCGGTGGACAAACCGCGACGACGGCGCAGCGACGCGCCGCCTGAAACCCGTCCACAACCACGACGACAACGTCACCTCTGGAGGAAACAACCCGTGCACAAACCGACCCTTGCCGTACCGAATGTCCCCGTCCGTCAGCGAAGCCGCGAATTCCTGCGCTCGTTCGTCGCCGTGCTCTGCGGCGCACTGCTGTCGTATGGCGCACCGGCCATGGCGCAACTTGAAATCAAGCTGGGCCACGTCGGCGAACCCGGCTCGCTGTTCCAGAAAAGTGCCGACGAATTCGCCAAGCGCGCCAACGCCAAGCTCGGCACGAAGGCGAAGGTCGTGACGTTCGGGTCCAGCCAGTTGGGCGGCGATTCCGAAATGATCCAGAAATTGAAGCTCGGCACGCTCGACATGGCGCTGCCATCGACAGTGATGAGCTCGCAGGTGGATCTCTTCGGCATCTTCGAAATGCCCTACATCGTCAAGGACCGTCAGCACATGGCCCGGATCGAGAAGGAAATCTTCTGGACCAAGCTCGAGCCCGAGGCCGGCAAGAAGGGACTCAAGGTGCTGGCGGTATGGGAAAACGGCGTACGGCACGTCACCAACAACAAGCGGCCGATCAAGGTTCCCGCCGATCTGCAGGGCATCAAACTGCGGGTGCCGGAAGGCAAGTGGCGGGTGAAGATGTTCCAGGCCTACGGCGCCAACCCCAGCCCGATGAAATTCTCCGAGCTCTTCACCGCGCTGCAGACCGGCGTGATGGACGGCCAGGAAAATCCGTTCACGCAGATCTATTCCGCCAAGCTGCAGGAAGTGCAGAAATACCTGTCGCTGACCGGCCACGTCTACACGCCCGCTTACCTCACCGTCGGCAAGACCAAATGGGAATCGCTGCCCCCCGACGTGCGCAAGATCCTCGAGGACACCGCAAAGGAAACGCAGGCCTATGTCTACGAACAGGCCGCGTTGGACGAAGCGGCACTCCTGGCCAAGCTGAAGCAGGCCGGCATGCAGGTGAATGACGTCGACAAGGATGCATTCATCGCCGCCAGCAAACCGATCTACGAGGAGTTCGGTAAGGAAGTGCCCGGCGCCAAGGAAGTGATCGATCGCGCGGTCGCGCTTGGAAAATAGCCGGTCCACAAACAACGCCGACGGGACCAAACCAGGCGTAGCGATCACCCATGCGCTGCGGCGCTTTCGTGCGCGCTACGGCCTCGTGCTGGAGTGGTTCGTCGGCGTTTTGATGGTGGTTCTCTTTGTCGAGGTCACGCTGGGGGTCGTGTTTCGCGCGAGCGGGCATGCGCTGTTCTGGTACGACGAGCTGGCGTCCGTGTTGCTGGCGTGGCTCACGTTCTACGGCTCGGCGCTGGCATCGGTGAGGCGCGCCCACATCGGCTGCCCGGAGCTGGTGGACGCGCTGCCGTGGACTGCGCGCCGCGTCGTGAACATCGCGGCGCAGGTGATCGTGATCGCATTCTTCGTGCTGCTGGGTGTCGTGGGTGCCTCGATCCTGCCGATCCTTGCCACCGATTCGATGGTCAGCCTGCCTGCAGTGCCGATGAGTGTCGTGCAGTCGGTGATCCCCATTTCCGCGGCGTTGATCGTGGTCGCCGAGCTGACGTATCTCATCGAGCTCCTGGTCTCCACCGCGCCGCCCCAGGCGACCGGCGGCGCCGTGCTGGCCGACGGACTCCACTGACATGATGCGCAACATCGTGGAGACGGCGCCGTGACCATCATGCTGGGACTGTTCGCGGCCGTGCTGGCGCTGGTGCTGATCAACGTGCCGATCGCGGTGGCGCTCGGCGTCGTGGCCGTGATCGCCATGGTGACGACGCACGGCACCAGCATCCTGCCCAACCTCGCGGTCGTGGCGTACAACGGAGCCACCAGTTTCCCGCTGCTGGCGATACCGCTGTTCATCCTGGCCGGCGCGATCATGAATGCGTCGGGCATTTCGCGGCGGCTGATTGCGGTGGCGGCCGCCTTGTTCGGCTGGCTGCGCGGCGGGCTGGCCCACGTTTCCATCGGCGCGTCCCTGTTCTTCGCCGAGATTTCCGGATCCGCTGTCGCCGACGTCGCGGCGCTGGGCTCGATCCTGATTCCGGGCATGAAGGCGAAGGGCTACCCGGCGCCCTTCGCGGCCGCCGTGATGTCATCCGCCGCCACGCTGGCAGTGATCATTCCGCCGTCGATCCCGATGATCCTGTACGCGGTGATGGCCGAAACCTCCGTTGTCCAACTGTTCGTGGCCGGCATCGTGCCCGGCATCCTGGGCGGCCTGGGCCTGATGACGATGGCCTCAATGCTTGCGCGCCGGTACAACCTGCCGCGCGAGGACGCTTTCTCGTGGGCGCGCGTGCGCAGCAGCGCGCGCGACGCACTGTGGGCGTTCCTGCTGCCGATCATCATCCTCGGCGGCATCTTCGGCGGCATCGTCACCGCTACCGAAGGCGCGGCGCTGGCCGTGGTGGCGGCGCTCTTCGTCGGGCTCGTGATCTATCGCGAACTCGATATACGGCACCTGCGGCAGGCCCTCATCGAAGGCGCGATCCAGACCGCAGTGGTGATGCTGCTGGTGGCTACCAGCGCGTTGCTCGGCACCTACCTGACGGAAGTGCAGGCGCCGCAGGCGCTCGCGCGCTCGGTATCGGAGCTGACCGGCAACAAGTGGGTGGTGCTCGCGCTGCTGAACCTCTTGTTCCTGCTGCTCGGGATGTTCCTGCACTCCGCCGCGGCGATCATCCTGGTCGTGCCGGTGGTGATGCCACTGGTCAAGGCCGTCGGCATCGATCCCGTCCACTTCGGACTGATCGTGACCATCAACCTCGGCATCGGCCAGCAGACGCCGCCGGTGGCCAGCGTGCTGATGGTGGCGAGCTCGATCGCCAAGGAATCGGTGTGGGCCGTCTCGCGCGTGAACGTCTGGTTCGTCGCCATCCTGCTGGCGGTTCTGTTGCTCGTCACCTACGTACCAATCACCGGCCTCGGTCTGGTCAACCTCTTCTATCGCTGACGCGGCGTAACGATTGCACCCATGAAAGATTCGATCGCAGTGAAAGTCGACGGGTTCATTGCAACCGTCGTGCTGAACCGTCCCGACAAGCTCAACGCGCTGACGATCACGATGTGGCAGGACCTGGGTGACGCCATTGCGCGGCTGTCGGCGGATGACGACCTGCGCTGTATTGTGCTGCGCGGCGCCGGCGAGCGCGCATTCTCGCCCGGCAACGACATCGGCGAATTCGCCACCGCTCGGGCCAACAAGGCACAGGCGATTGCCTACGGGGCGGTGATGCATGCCACAGCGGACGCACTGGCCGCCTGCCGCCACCCGCTGGTCGCGCAGATCCACGGCATCTGCGTCGGCGGTGGGCTGGAAATCGCCGCGCTGTGCGACCTGCGCATCTGCGGCCAATCGAGCCGCTTCGGCGCGCCAATCAAGAACCTCGGCCTCGTGATGGCCTACGCCGAGATGGCCCCGCTGGTGCACCTGGTGGGCTCCGCCGTGGCGCTCGAAATCCTGCTGGAAGGCCGGATCTTCGACGCCGCCGAGGCCCGGGAAATGGGCCTCGTCTCGCGCGTGGTGGCGGACGCCGACGTTGCCGCCGAGGCCATGGCGACCGCACACCGCATCGCCGACGGCGCTCCGCTGGTGGCGCGCTGGCACAAGCAATTTGCGCGGCGGCTGGCCGACCCGCGGCCGCTGACCCCGGCCGAACGGGAGGAATGCTTCGACTGCTTCGACACCGAGGACTTCCGCATCGGCTACGCGGCATTCCTGGCCAAGCAGAAGCCGACGTTTCGCGGTCGCTGATGGGACACATGGATGCAGCGCCTGCGCATCCTTCTGGCCGGCATCGCCCTTGTTGCGAACCATGCCGCCATGGCCGTTGACGAGCCGCGGTTCACGGTGGTGCGCACCGCCGACGATTTCGAGGTGCGCCGATACGCGCCGTACATCGTGGCGGAAACGGTGGTCGACGCCACTGCCGAGGATGCCGGAAGCCAGGGCTTCCGCGTCCTCGCCGGGTATATTTTCGGCGCGAACAAGGGCGCGCGGAAAATCGAGATGACAGCGCCGGTGGCGCAGACCCCCGTCAAGATCGCAATGACGGCGCCGGTGGCGCAGAGCGCCGATCCGGCCGGGTTTCTCGTGCAGTTCGCAATGCCTGCGGAATGGACGCTCGCCACCTTGCCTGAGCCGGATGACGCGCGCGTCAAATTGCGCGCAATCCCGGCACGGACACTTGCCGTGCTGAAGTATTCGGGAACCTGGACCCAGAGCAACTACGACGAAAATCTGCAAAAGCTGAAATCCGCGCTCGGCCAATCCGGGTTGCAGTGGCATGGCGAGCCGGTGTCGGCCAAGTACGACCCGCCCTGGATACCATGGTTCATGCGCCGTAACGAAATCTGGCTCGAACTCGACTGACCTTCCGCCGCGCTGGCCCGCGCCACGCTGCCTGCGTCGTCGAAGTCGACTGGTGGTGTCGATTGGCGATGGGCGCCCTGCGCCAGCGCACATTCGGGCATCGCGCGCAGGCTCGCCACAAAGGCCCCGCCGATCGCGCCCGATGCACCGATGACCAGCAATTGAAAGCCCTGGGGAAACGAGTCCATCGTCACACCCGTCCCCGGCGCCATTGCGTGTCGTCGCACAGTTCGCGCCACGCCAAACGCCGGACTGCCTTCTAATTCTGGCCTGCAGGGGTCATGCGCCGACCACCGGGCGCGCGAGTTCGGATATGCTCGGCCAATGAGTGCACCATCCCATCCGGGTCCGCTGGCGGGCATGCGCGTGCTGGAGCTCGCGCAGATCATGGCCGGCCCCACGTGCGGCGCATTGCTCGCCGACATGGGCGCCGACGTGATCAAGGTCGAGAAGGTCGGTGGCGGCGACGATTCGCGCGGCTACCGCGAGCCCCGCGTCAACGGCGTGTCGGCGCCGTTCATGATGCTCAATCGCAATAAACGCGGCATCGTGCTCGACCTGAAGCACGAGCAAGGCCGGGCCATCCTGCTGCGGATGGTGCGCGACGCCGACGTCCTCGTCGAAAACTATCGGCGCGGCACGCTGGAGAAGCTGGGGCTCGCCTACGATGTGCTGGCGCAGGCCAATCCCGCGCTGGTCTATTGCGCCATCACCGGCTTCGGTCGCGATGGGCCGCTCTCTGATCGCGGCGGTTTCGATCTCGTCGCGCAGGGTTTCGCCGGGCTGATGGCGATCACCGGCGAACGCGGCCGGCCGCCGGTGAAGAACGGCAATCCGGTTTCCGACATCAACGCGGGCCTGCTTGCGGTAAGCGGGATCCTGGCCGCGTATGCGCATCGCCTCAAGACCGGGCAAGGGCAGATCGTCGACACGTCGCTCTTCGAAGCGGCACTGCAGCAGACCTACTGGCACGCGGCAAGTTTTTTTGCGACCGGGGATTCACCCGGGCCGCTGGGGTCCGCCCATATCCTCACCGCGCCGTACCAGGCCTTTGCCGCCGGCGACGGCTACATCAACATCGGCGGCGCCAACCAGTCGAACTGGGAGCGGATCGCCGACGTGCTGGGACACCCCGAATGGCGCGACGACCCGCGCTTTGCCACCAACTCGGCGCGGATGGCTCACCGCGACGCGCTCACGGCAGCGATGAACGCCGTGCTGGTGACGCGCACCCGCGCCGAATGGATGGCACTACTCGACGCCGCGGGCGTGCCGGCAGGCCCGGTGCATTCCCTCGGCGAAGCGCTTACGCACCCGCAGGCGCTGGCGCGGGGCATGGTGGTCGACCTCGTGCATCCGCAGGCCGGCGACACCAAGGCCATCGGCTGTCCCATTCACTTTTCAGCCACGCCCACGCGCGTGGACCGTCCTGCGCCGCTGCTCGGAGAACACACGCGCGAACTGCTGCGCGAGTTTGCCTACACCGATGCCGAGATCGATGCCTTCATCCGCGCGGGCGTGGTCGAGTCAATCGAGGTCGCGGCGTGACGCTTGCGCAGTAATCGGCGCGGACGGCGTGCCGGACATCAGAGCGCAATATCGACCATCATTTCGTTGGCCAGGGCCTCCAGTGCATTCCGCAAAGTGTCGTTGCTCACGGCTTGCGGCACCAGCAGGTGCGCCTTCACCTTGAATAGTTGCTCGGCGGTCATCGCCCCGCTGACGATCTCGGTATGAAGTTCCTCGATACTGACGGAAATCTGCGCGAGGGCGCCCGACATGTCGCGGACGATGCCCGGGCGATCGTGGCCGATGAGTTCAACCTTGACCACACGGCGTCCCGCCGGCGCGACGGTGCCGCCACTCTTCTCGATGACGATGCGCAGGTCGGACGACTCGAGCCCCTGTAGCGCCGCCGCCAGCGCATCGGCATTTTCCGTCGGTACTTCGAAATGCACCATGCCGGCAAACTGCCCGGCCAGGCTGGCCATCCGGCTGCCGGCCCAGTTGGCGCCGAAGCCCTGCGCCTTGGCGGAAAGCAGGCTGACGATGCCCGGTCGATCGGGACCGATCACCGTGACGACCAGCGATGTGATCATGGCTTGATTTTCCTCGGTGAGTGCAACGGTTCGGCGGATCATCGGCGCCTTGGTGGCAAACCGCTCATCCTGCTTGAAAGCCGGCAGATTGCACTGCTCGCGGGCATGGCGCACCACGCGCGTCAGCAGCGCCAGTCCCATGGGCGCCAGCGCCCGCTCCCACAACTCGCGCGCGGTCTCCCCTTTGCCGACGAAGCACCAGTCCTGCGCCGCCACGGCCCCGGCATCCCAGCCATCGGCGAGGTGGTAGACCGAACCCCCGGCGATCGGGTCGCCTTCCAGGATCGTCCACTCCACGGCAGCAATGCCGCGATGCCGCGGCAACAGCGACGGGTGGTAACCGACGCCGCCCAGCCGCGAACGCGCCAACGCCTCGTTGCTGACCCGCGCATGCGTATGCGCCGCGACGATGAGCCCGGTATCGTCGGGAATCGCGTGGCCCGGGACGGTCTTGGGATTCTCGAGAATGTGCACTTCGATTCCCGCCGTCTTCGCTGCCACCGCAAGTCTGTCGTCAGCCGCAGGCGCGACCACGCGCGCGATCTCCACGCCATCCTGGCGCAGTGCCGCGAGCACCGTCGCTCCAAAGTAGCGCGACCCGATCAACGTGACTTTCATCGATTCTCCCCGTGCGCCTTCCCGGCGGCAGGCCGGCGGAGGCCGGCGTGCAAGTTGTCGCCGCGAATTATAGGCCGTCCATTCACCCGGCCCTCGTGGGTCCGATAGTAAACTTGGTCCTTCGCCGCTTGCCAGAGGCACGACCCGATGCTGGAACCGATGAAGGGGATTCGCGCCATTCGCGACGGGCTGAAGACGCGCAAGCTCCTGTCCGCATGTCGGCAACTGCTGTCCGAACGCGGCGAGGCGTCCGGCGTGGCCCTGGCCCAGGACACGCTTGCGCTGTATGCGGCGCTGGCGAAGGACGATCAGCTCGCCTTTTTCCAGGCGTTGAAAACCGAATTCGCACCGGACCCGCAGCGGGTGCTTGCCGCGGCCGTTGAATACGCGAAGCTGCCCGACAGCCTGCATCTCGCTGCGCTGACTCGGGTGGCCGAGCCACCGCGGCAGGAGTTGCTGCGTCGGCTCAATCGCGCACCGGGCGGCACCCGCATCATCGTCGCCATGCGCGAACGCCTGCTCGATGCATTGCCGAAGGATCGCGAGCTCCAGCAGGTCGATGACGACTTTCATCACCTGCTGCAATCCTGGTTCAATCCCGGGTTCCTGCGCATTGCCCGCGTCGACTGGAATACGCCGGCAACGTTGCTCGAACAACTGATCCGGCACGAGGCCGTCCACGAAATTCGCGGCTGGAATGATCTGCGCCGCCGGCTGCAAGGCGACCGCCGCTGCTTTGCTTTTTTTCATCCCGCGCTGCCGGACGAGCCACTGATCTTTGTCGAAGTGGCGCTGCTCGCCGAAATGCCAGCCACGATCGAGCCCTTGCTGACCATCGACAGTGAACCGAAACGACAGCCGGACTTCCAGCTTGCCGCGTTTTACAGCATCAACAATTGCCAGCCCGGACTGCGTGGGGTTTCACTCGGCAATTTCCTGATCAAGCAGGTGGCTGGCATGCTCGCAGCCGAGTTTCCGCGCGTGAAGCGCTTTTGCACGCTGTCGCCGATTCCCGGCTTCCGCGATTGGCTGCGGCGGACACTCGCGGCACCGGTGCCTTCGAGCACCCTGCCCCCGGCCGTGCAAAAGAGCCTCGACAATGTGCAACGGACGCTGGGGCCGCTGCTTGACCGCGGAATCGCCGAACTGCGTGCCGCCGAGCGGCCGCGCGAACGATGCGCCGGCGACCTCGAGCGCCTCGGTGCGGCTTACCTGCTCGGCGCCGGCGAACCGAACGGAATCACCCGCGATGCCGTGGCGCGCTTTCATCTCAACAACGGCGCCCGGCTGGAACGACTGAACGGCGGTGGCGATGTCTCCGACAAGGGTCTCCGGCAATCCCTCGGGCTGATGGTCAACTATGTGTACGACCTCAAGGCCATCGAGCGCAATCATGCGCATTTCGTGAACGGCATCACCGAAGCGTCGAAGGCCGTACGGAGTCTGGTGGAATGAGCGATTCTTCCGCCGCAGCGAAGTTCCTGCCGTTTCTCGCCTGGCGCCATCAGATCACCGCGGACACGTTCCGCGTCGACCTGCTGGCCGGGCTCATCAGTGCACTGATGGTGCTGCCACAGGCCGTGGCCTTCTCGACGCTGGCCGGCATGCCGCCCGAATACGGACTCTACGGCGCGATGCTGCCCGCCATCGTGGGTGCGCTGTGGGGATCGTCCCGGCACCTCGTGTCCGGCCCGACCAACGCGACATCGCTGATGGTGTTCGTCACGCTCGGCGCCCTGGCCGCTCCATTCTCGCCGGAGTACATCCAGCTGGCGCTGACGCTCTGCCTGATGATCGGTCTCATCAAGCTGGCTCTCGGCCTCGCACGGCTGGGTGCCCTCGTCAACTTCATTTCCAACACCGTTGTCGTCGCCTTCACCGCCGGCGCCGCCATGCTGATCATCGGCGCCCAGTTACCCCATTTTTTCGGCATCGACCTGCCGCAGGCGTCGAGGTTTGCGCCTGCAGTCACAAGCTTCGTGAATCACCTCGGCTCGATCGCGCCCTGGGAAACGCTGGTCGGCGTCGTAACACTGGCGGCCGCCCTGGCGGGCAGGCGCTGGCTGCCGCGCATTCCTTACATGCTCACCGGTCTCGTCGCGGGCGGCGTGGCCACGGCCATTCTCCAATCGCGGGGGGTTGCCGACGTGCACACGATCGGGGCGTTGCCCTCTGCGCTGCCTTTTCTGTCCGTACCCGAGTTCAATCTGCAGACATGGCAGACGCTGGCGCCGATCGCGCTGGCCTTGACGTTGATCGGCCTCACCGAGGCCATTTCGAGCGCCCGCGCCGTCGCCATCAAGACCGGTCAGCGGATCGACGGCAATCAGGAGTTCATCGGCCAGGGGTTGGCCAACGTCGTGGGGGCGTTTTCGTCGTGCTACCCCACGTCCGGTTCATTCAATCGCACCAGCGCCAACTATGAGGCTGGCGCACGCACCCAGGTTGCGGCGGTATCGTCCGCCTTCTTTCTCGTCGGGATCGTCTTTGTCGTCGCGCCGTTGGCGCAATACCTGCCGATTGCAGGGATGGCGGCCATCCTGTTCCTGGTGGCTTGGGGCCTCATCGACTTCCACGCCATCCGGCGTATCGCGGCATCGGGCCGGGGCGAACTGCTCACGCTGGTCGTCACGTTTGCGGCCACGCTCAGCATCCGGCTCGAGGTCGCCATTCTCGTGGGCGTGCTCACATCCTTGCTCGTCTACCTCAATCGCACGACGCACCCGCGGATCGTGCGCGTGATCCCGAGCACGGAACACGGCATGCGCCGATTCATCGACATCGTCGACCGCGCGCCATCGTGCCCGCAACTCGACATCGTGCGCATCGACGGTTCGCTGTATTTCGGCGCCGTCGACCACATCCGCGACGAACTCGAGTTGATGCGGCAGCGCCAGCAGGGCACGCGCCACACGCTGATCGTCGGCACCGGCATCAATTTCATCGATGCGTCGGGTGCCGAAATGCTTGCGCGCGAAGTGCGTGAAGCCAACGCCCGGGGCCAGGTGCTATATTTCTGCAGCCTGAAGCCCAACGTGAGCAAGGTACTCGCACGCTCGGGATTGCTGGAGGTCATCGGCACCGATCGCGTCTTCCCGACCAAGGCGGATGCGCTCGCGTCGATCTACCGGCACCTCAACACGCCTATATGTGCAGCGTGCACGGTGCGCGTATTCACCGAATGCCAGAGCATCCTGCCGGATGGCACAATGCGGGATGCGACGGTCGACCGCGACAAGGATTAGCCACATGTTCCGATCGGGAATCATGGCCATGGCCGCCGCATCGGTGCTGGTCGTCCTGCCGCCGGCGTGGGCCGCGCCCTCGCCGGCTGCGCAGCGGGAGATCGGCCAGCTGCTGGCCTATCTCGAGGCATCCGGATGCGAATTCCAGCGCGGCGGCCAGTGGCACAACGCCCGCGCCGCCCGGGACCACATCGAGACCAAGTACCAATATCTGCTGAAGCGGGACATGGTGCAAAGTGCCGACGATTTCATCGTCGGCGCCGCCACCTCGAGCAGCTTGATCGGGAGCCCCTACATGGTCCGGTGCAGCGGCGTGATCCAGCCAAGCGGGGATTGGCTGCGCGCAGAATTGGCGCGCATGCGCAAGCAGGGCAACGCGGCGCGGAAGCAGTAGAGCGGCCGCGGGCCGCGGGCGTGCCTTGAAGCAGCGTCAGCGCTGCCGCACGCAATCCATGTAGAAGCGCGTCTTGCCTTCGTCGCTGGTCTTGACGAGGCCATGGATGTCCGTCTCGAAACCCGGGAATTTCTCGTTGAAAGTGCGCGCGAACTTGAGGTACTCGACAATCGTGCGATTGAAGCGCTCGCCGGGAACCAGCAGGGGGATGCCCGGCGGATAGGGGGTGAGCAACACGCCCGTGATGCGGCCCTCGAGCTGATCGATCTCCACGCGGTCGATCTCGCGGTGCGCCATGCAGGCAAAGGCATCGGAGGGCTTCATTGCCGGCTGCATGTCGGAGCGATACATCTCGGTGGTGACGCGCGCCACATCGTTGGTCTTGTACATCTCGTGGATCTGCTGGCACAGGTCGCGCAGGCCCACGCGCTCGTAGCGCGGTTGCTTGGCGCAGAACTCGGGCAGGATGCGCCACAGCGGCTGGTTCTTGTCGTAGTCGTCCTTGAACTGCTGCAGCGCGGTGACCAGCGTGTTCCAGCGGCCCTTGGTGATGCCGATGGTGAACATGATGAAGAACGAGTAGAGCCCCGTCTTCTCGACGATCACGCCGTGCTCAGCGAGGTACCGGGTAACGATCGACGCCGGAATGCCGGTCTTGGCAAACTTGCCCGATACGTCGAGTCCCGGCGTGATGATCGTGGCCTTGATCGGATCGAGGATGTTGAAGCCGGAGCGAAGGTTGCCGAAGCCGTGCCATTTTTCGTTGGCGCGCAGGATCCAGTCGTTGCGGTCGATGCCTTCTGCCGACAGGCGATCGGGGCCCCACACCTTGAACCACCAGTCCTTGCCCCATTCGTCGTCCACCTTGCGCATTGCCCGGCGGAAATCGAGCGCCTCGCTGATCGACTCCTGCACCAATGCGTGCCCGCCCGGTGGCTCCATCATTGCCGCCGATACGTCGCACGACGCGATGATCGCGTATTGCGGCGACGTCGATGTGTGCATCAGGTAGGCTTCGTTGAAGATCGGCAGGTCGAGCTTTCGCGTGTCCGAGTTCTGCACGATGATCTGCGAGGCCTGCGAGATGCCGGCCAGCAGCTTGTGCGTGGAGTGCGTGGCGAAAATCAGCGCGTCCTTGCTGCGTGGGCGGTCCTTGCCGATCGCGTGCATGTCCTTGTAGAACTCATGGAACGTTGCGTGCGGCAGCCACGCCTCGTCGAAATGCAGCGTCTCGATGCTGTTGTTGAGCGTGGTCTTGAGCATTTCGACGTTGTACGCAATGCCGTCGTAGGTGCTCTGCGTCAGCGTCATGATGCGCGGCCGCTTGTTCTTGGCCAGCCGCGCGATCGGGTTGGCCTCGATGCGCCGCGCGATGCTTTCCGGCGTGAACTCCTCCAGCGGGATCGGGCCGATGATGCCGAGGTGATTGCGCGTGGGCGGCAGGAACACGGGGATCGCGCCGGTCATCGTGATGGCATGCAGCACCGAGACGTGGCAGTTGCGATCGACCACGACGATATCATCGGGCGCCACGTTGGCGTGCCAAACCATCTTGTTCGACGTCGATGTGCCGTTGGTGACGAAAAAGCAATGGTCGGCATTGAAGATCCGCGCCGCGTTGCGTTCCGCCGCGGCCACGGGACCGGTATGGTCGAGCAGCTGCCCCAGCTCGTCCACGGCGTTGCACACGTCGGCACGCAGCATGTTCTCGCCGAAGAACTGATGGAACATCTGTCCGACCGGGCTCTTCAGGAATGCGACGCCGCCGGAGTGTCCCGGGCAATGCCACGAATAGGAGCCGTCCTGCGCATAGTCGACCAGCGCGCGAAAGAACGGCGGTGCCAGCGAGTCGAGGTAGGACTTCGTCTCGCGGATGATGTGCCGCGCAACGAACTCCGGCGTGTCCTCGAACATATGGATGAACCCATGCAGTTCGCGCAGGATGTCGTTGGGAATATGCTGCGAGGTGCGGGTCTCGCCATACAGATAGATCGGGATCTCGGCGTTCTTGAACCGGATTTCCTTGATGAAGCTGCGCAGGTTCAGGACCGCCGGGTCGATGTTGGAACCCGGCGTGAATTCTTCATCGTCGATCGACAGGATGAACGCCGAGGCCCGCGATTGCTGCTGCGCGAACTGCGACAGATCGCCGTAGCTGGTGACGCCCAGCACCTCCATGCCTTCCTTCTCGATGGCCTGCGCCAGCGCGCGGATACCCAGGCCCGACGTGTTCTCGGAACGATAATCCTCGTCAATGATGACGATCGGAAAGCGAAACTTCATGCACGGAACTCCTGCGGCGATTGGTTGCCGCGTCGCAAATGGAATGCGGGGCACCCGATGCTCCAGTGGCGCCCCTCGTAAGCGCCGCATTGTGCGCCCCTCGCCGCCGCTTGTGCGAATACGGGCTGCGGAAACCGGCGAGCGGGCGCCAGGCGTTGGCATCGGCGCAACAAGTGGCCGGCCGGAAACAGCTCCCGTCCGGGTACGCTCCGGATCAGGCGTTTGCGGCGACGAGGGCCGCCGCGCCGGCAAGCAGCGCGGCGCCGAGCGGAATGCGCAGGCGCCGGCCCCACGGCAGGTTCTTCTCCGCGGCCATGACCAGCGCCAGAACGGACATGAGCGCGAGGTTGCCCGTGCCCACAATAAACATCAGCAGCATCAGGGCCCAGCAGCAGCCGATGCAGAAAAGTCCATGGTCGAATCCGATGCGAAATGCCTCTCGCGCAGGCGCCCGCCCGCGCCAGCGCGTGGACACGAACGCGAACGGCGTGTGGCACTGTTCGAGGCAGCGGTACTTGAGCGCACTGAACTGGAATGCCCCGGCGCCTGCCAGCACCACCGCGCCGAATGCCCACGCATGCACCGCAACGGCAGGATTGCCCGCGACCGCGCCATGCAGCAGCGTGTCCACCCCATGCGCGACCAGGCCAAAGGCCATCCACGCGACGAAGAAGCCGATCACCACCCGCACGATGAGCTGCGCACGATCCGGCCGCTCCCGGACCAGCCGCTGAAACATCGACAGCACCGGAATCGTCGTGGGCAGCATCATGGCCGCAATCATCAGTACCCATGCCAACGCGTGCAACAGCGCGGGTACCACGATCTCGCCCTGCGGGACCGCGCGGCACAATTCGGCGAACGTCGAGGCGTCGGTCCAACCCCCATGCGCCAGGAATCGCGCATGGGGACTGGCGCTCCACCAGGCGAGCGCCAACCAGGCCACGAGCGCCAGCGCACCCAGCAACAGCGGGAGCATTCGCCGGTGTCCGGCCAACGGCCGGCCGGTTTCCACCGCGCGAGGCCGGTTGTGCGTTGTCACGGTCAACTCCACCGCGGCGTCCGTTGCGTGCGGACCGGCTCCTGCGAGCAGGTCCGCGCCACCGGACCTTAAGCGTCGAACACGAACGTGCTTTGCAGCGCGTTGTGGCCCTTGAGGTCGACGTCGATGCCCAGCTTCGGGTTGTTCGCCCGATAACGCGGCGACTTGCCGACGAAAACCGGGGCCCCTGGCACCGTCGAGAACACCGTGTCGGTAAGCGTCGTCGTAGCGCCCGTGGCGTTCTTGAAAGGCTCGAGCTCGGCATAACCGGCGGTACCGAGCTTGATGGTGCCCTTGCCACCCTGCACGTCGAAGGTGAGCGGCACCTTCTCGACCGATACCACTTCGCCCACGAGCTTGACCAGTTCGCCGACCGGCCCGCCCAGCTTGCCGGTATAGACCTTTAGGATTGCTTCTTCCTGCTGCGGCGTGATCTTCTCGTCCAGATACACCGCGGCCTTCCAGTTGCCTTGCAGGATGTTGCCGGGCACGTGGGCGATCATCGCGATCGTCTGGCCCGTCACGTCGACCCCGTCGATCATGCCCTGGTCGAAGCGCCAGGCGACGATCGTGTCGCAGGTACCGTAGTCGGGATCCTCGCCGATCCAGCACGGGCACAGCACGTTGCAGTTGCACACCTCGAGCAGGCGTCCTTCCAGGTGATAGCCCATTGTCTCCTCCCAATGTAGTTGTTGGTGGATGACCGTGTCGGCCCTGGTGTCGGCGGAGCCGGACGCGAAGATGCTACGCCTGCTTTTTCCAGAACGCCATGGGCGGTGGCGGGTGGTGAACCGGGCAAGGCTGCCGGGACGGCTACCGCCGCCCGCCCGCGATGGCCGAGGCGCGTGGATGCGCGCGCAGCCGCGCCATCGCCCACACGCCGGCCGCCGGGCCAAGCGCGAGTGGAATGAAGGCATAGCGCCAGCCAACTGCCGCAACGACATAGGGCATCAGGTGGATCGTGATGAGCGTCAGCGTGAAGCCCAGCGCCGTCTGCACCGTGAGCATCGTGCCGACGCGGGCGCGGTCCGCCAGTTCGGCGATGGACGCCGAGAATTGCGCCGAGTCGGCGACGATGCTGATCCCCCAGATCAGGCACACCGCCATCAGCGTCGCCGGACTGCCGCCGAACAGCAGACCGATGGTCGCCGCGCAGGCGCCACTCACCGCCATCGCGGCGATGGTGATCGTCGTGCGCCCGAGCCGGTCGGCCAGCAGGCCGGCCGCGACCGAACCGACCCCCCCTACCGCAACGGTCGCGAATGCGCCGAGCTTGGCTGCGACAGGGGCCGTTTCGGCCGGCATCGTGAGCACGAAGCTCGCCTGCAGGAACACGCCGATCCAGGCCCACATCGCGTAAAGCTCCCACATATGGCCGAGGTACCCGAGATTGGCGAGGCGCAGCGGCACGTCGCGCCACGCGCTCAGCGCCGCACGCGGGTCGAAAGGCGGCGCCGGTGCGCGGTTGGGACCGATACCGGCGAACCCGATCAGCAGCGCGGCAGCGATGGCCGTGATCGACGCGATGGCCAGGGGTATCCGCCACTGCAGGCCTCCCCAGGCGTTGAAGAGGTGCGGCAGCGCGGAACCGAGTGTGAGGGCACCCACCAGCAGCCCGACCATCAGCCCCATGTCGCCCTTGGCCCAGGTCGCTGCAAGCTTCATTCCGATCGGATAGACGCCGGCCATCGCGATGCCGGTCACCACGCGCAGCGCCGGAACCGCGAGCGATGTGGGCTCGACGACCAGTAGCAGCGCGTTGGCGACGGCGCCCACCGTTGCCGCGACGGCGAAGGTTCGCCGCGGATCGAACCGGTCGGGCAACCCGAGCGCAGCACTGGCGAGGCAGCCGAGAACAAAGCCCGCCTGCACGCCGCTGGTAAGGACCGCCTGCGCGAATCCGGACAGGTGGAATTCAGCCACCAGTGCGGGCACCGCGGCGGACGCCGAGAACCACAGCGCCATCGCGGCAACTTGGCACACCGCAATGAGTGTGATCGAAGCGAGCTTGGTGGTGGCCACGCGAAAGCCTAGCACCGGCGCAATCGAAAATCCGGAGTCAAGGCCGGCCAGGCGCAATCTGCCAAGACGCCGGGTAGGTCGGTTGAACGTCGGCGGGCTGGCGCGGAGAAGATCTCAACCATCCTCCGCCGACGGTCCAACCGACCTGCGCGGCGGCCCGCCGCCGTCAGCAAAATGCGCTTCGCCGGGGTTGCTCAGATCTTGGGCAACGTCACGCCCTGCTGCCCTTGATACTTGCCACCCCGATCTTTGTAGGACGTCTCGCAAACCTCGTCCGACTCGAAGAAGATCACCTGCGCCACCCCCTCGTTGGCATAGATCTTCGCCGGCAGCGTCGTGGTGTTGGAGAACTCGAGCGTGACGTAACCCTCCCATTCCGGCTCGAAGGGCGTCACGTTGACGATGATGCCGCAGCGGGCATAGGTCGACTTGCCGAGGCAGATCGTGAGCACGTTGCGCGGAATGCGGAAGTATTCCACCGTCCGGGCCAGCGCAAACGAGTTGGGCGGAATGATGCAGACATCGCCCGTGAAATCGACGAACGATCCTGCATCGAAGGCCTTGGGATCGACGATGGTCGAGTTGATGTTGGTGAAGATCTTGAATTCGCGAGAGCAACGAATGTCGTAACCGTAACTCGACGTGCCATAGGAGACGATGCGCTTGCCATCCACTTCGCGTACCTGGCCCGGCTCGAAGGGCTCGATCATGCCGGTGGCCAGCGCCGTGCGACGGATCCACTTGTCCGATTTGATCATTGCGGCGGTTCCTACGTGTTCTGAATGACGATGCTGGGGAACTTCGCCGAAAAATCGGCCGCCTTCTCCGCCACGCTGATGGCCACCTTGCGCGCGATGTCGCGGTAGATCAGCGCGACTGCGCCGTCGGGATCGGCCACGACCGTGGGGCGGCCCGAGTCGGCTTGCTCGCGGATGTGGATGTCGAGCGGCAACGAACCCAGAAACGCCACGCCGAAGTCGTTGCACATCTTGCGCGCGCCGCCTTCGCCGAAAATGTGCTCGGCGTGACCGCAACTGGAACAGATGTGGATGCTCATGTTCTCGACGATGCCCACGATCGGCACGCCCACCTTCTCGAACATCTTGAGGCCCTTTCGCGCATCGATCAGCGCGATGTCCTGCGGCGTGGTGACGATCACCGCGCCGGTGACGGGCACCTTCTGCGCAAGCGTGAGCGCGATATCGCCCGTGCCCGGCGGCATGTCGACGATCAGGAAGTCGACCTCGCGCCAGTTGGTGTCCTTCAGCAACTGCTCCAGCGCCTGCGTGACCATCGGCCCGCGCCACACCATCGGCGTATCGGCGTCGATCATGAAGCCGATCGACATCGCCTGCACGCCAAAGGCCTCCATCGGTTCCAGCGTCTTGCCGTCCGCCGAATCGGGGCGCCCCGAGATGCCCAGCATCATCGGCTGCGACGGGCCGTAGATGTCGGCATCGAGCACGCCCACCGTGGCGCCTTCCGCGGCCAGCGCCAGCGCCAGGTTGACGGCCGTGGTGGACTTGCCCACGCCGCCCTTGCCGCTGGCCACTGCCACAATGTTCTTGACGCCCGGCACGAGCTTGACGCCGCGCTGCACTGCATGCGACACGATGTGGGTGGTCATCGTGACGTTGACTCGTCCGGCGCCCGGCAGCGCGGCCACCGCATCGCGCACCAGCTTTTTCAGCAGCTCGTGCTGGCTCCTGGCGGGATAGCCGAGCGCCATGTCGACGCCGACCTCGCCCGCGCCGATCGTGATCTTCCTGACTGCCTTGCCGGTGACGAAATCCCGACCCGTATTGGGATCGATGACATGCCTCAGACAAGCCGTGACATCCGCTTCCGACAACGCCATTTCCGATGCTCCACAAGGGCCGCGGCACTGCGACCTGAACCGCAAATTTTAGCCGATTTCACCCATGCCGCCGGATTCACCCGGTGATGTTGCTAGAATCGACCGTTAACCCTTCAACACACAAGGTCTTGCAATGCCGCCCGCTGCCGCCCTGCCCGCCCGCAAGCTGTTCGTCACTACGGCGCTTCCCTACGCCAACGGGCCGTTTCACATCGGGCACATGATGGAATACATCCAGGCCGACATCTGGGTGCGCTTCCAGCGACTGCAGAGCCACGAAGTCCACTTCGTGTGCGCCGACGACACGCACGGTGCGCCGATCATGCTGAAGGCCGAAAGCGAGGGCATCACGCCTGAGCAACTCATCGCGCGCGTCAATGTGTCGCACCTCGAGGACTGGCAGCGCTATCACATCAGCTTCGACACCACGCACTCGACGCACTCGCCCGAGAACGTCGCGCTGGCGTCGTCCATCTATCGCAAGCTGCGCGATCACCACCCGTCGCTGATCGCCACGAAGACCATCGAGCAGTTCTACGACCCCGTCAAGGGCATGTTCCTGGCCGACCGCTATATCAAGGGCACCTGTCCGAAATGCGGCGCCCCGGACCAGTTCGGCGGCGACGGCTGCGAGCGCTGCGGCACCACCAACGCGCCCACCGACCTCATCGATCCGAAATCGGCGATCACCGGCGCCACGCCGGAAATGCGCGCGTCGGAGCATCTCTTTTTTCGCCTGTCGGATCCGCAGGTCATCGCCTTCCTCGAGCGCTGGACCCGGGAAACGCCGCTGCAGCCCGAGGTCTTCAACAAGATCCAGGAGTGGCTGGGCGACGGCGGCAAGGCGCTCAACGACTGGGACATATCCCGCGACGCGCCCTACTTCGGGATCGAGATCCCCGAGGCTCCGGGCAAGTATTTCTACGTGTGGCTGGACGCGCCGATCGGTTACCTCGCGGCGCTCAAGAAGCACTTCGACTCGGGCGAGGCGCGGCGCAAGTATCCGGACGAGACGCGCACCTTCGACGCTTTCATTGCCGACGAGCAGGTCGAGCAGTATCACTTCATCGGCAAGGACATCGTCTATTTCCACACGCTGTTCTGGCCCGCGATGCTGCGCTTCGCCGAGCGCAAGACGCCCACCAACGTCTTCGTGCACGGTTTCATCACGTTCTCCGGCGAGAAGATGTCCAAGTCGCGCGGCAGTGGCATCAGCCCGCAGCGCTATATCGAGCTCGGCTTCAATCCGGAGTGGCTGCGCTACTACATCGCCGCCAAGCTGAACGACCGCGTCGAGGATCTGGATTTCAATCCCGACGACTTCATCGCGCGCGTGAACAGCGACCTGATCGGCAAGTACGTCAACATCGCCAGCCGGGCCGCGGGTTTCATCACCAAGCATTTCGACGGTGCGCTCGTCTTCGATGCCGCCGTGGCGGAGCAATTGCGGCAGGACGCCGCGGCCAGCCAGCTGCTGGCGGCGGAAGGCTACAACGGGCGGCGTTACGGCCAGGTCGTGCGCGAGGCCATGGCCATCGCGGATCGCATCAACGAGGCCTTCGACCAGGCCAAGCCGTGGGCGCTTGCCAAGGACCCGGCGCGACGCGCCGAACTGCAGGCCATCTGCTCGCGTGCGCTGCATGGCTTCAAGCTGCTCTCGGTCCTGCTGTCGCCCATCCTGCCGGCGACGGCGTCCACCGTGGCCCGCGACTTCTTCGGCCTCGACCGCGAATTCACGTGGAGCGACGGCGCGGTGCTGCCCACCCGTGTCGGTGCCTATGCGCACCTGCTGGCGCGGATCGACCCCAAGCTGGTCGATGCGTTGCTGGAACCGCCCAAGCCGGTGGCCGAGCCGGTGAACGCATCCCCACCGGCCGCGAAGGCCGTGGCGCCTGCTGCGGAAGCGGCCACCATCGCCATCGACGACTTCACCAAGATCGACCTGCGCATCGCGCGCATCGTCAACGCCGAGCATGTCGACGGCGCGGACAAGCTGCTCAAGCTGACGCTCGATGCCGGTGAAGGTCGCCACCGCACCGTGTTTGCGGGCATCAAGTCGGCCTACGACCCCGCCACGCTGATCGGACGCCTGACGCCGCTGGTGGCCAATCTGGCGCCGCGCAAGATGAAGTTCGGGCTGTCGGAGGGGATGGTGCTGGCGGCGTCCGGCGATGGTCCCGGCATCTTTCTGCTGAGCCCCGATAACGGCGCGCAGCCGGGCATGCGCGTGAAATGAGCGCGGCGCATGCCCACTGGCACCTGAACGCCGGCGCGCGCCGCGCAGACGCGATCTGATGGCCGGCCTGCCCGACCTCGATTCGCTGACTTCGGCGTTCCGGTTCCGTCCGAAATTCGTCGATTGCCTGAAGGCAGGCTACACCCGGGCCGACTTCCGCGGCGACCTGGCGGCGGGCATCACGGTGGGCGTGGTGGCACTGCCGCTGGCGATGGCCTTCGCGATTGCATCGGGCGTACCACCGCAGGCCGGCATCTTCACGGCGATCATTGCCGGCTTCCTGATCTCGCTGTTCGGCGGCTCGCGGGTCCAGATCGGCGGTCCCACCGGAGCGTTCATCGTCATCGTCTACGCGATTGTCGTGCAGTACGGCGTGGCCAATCTCGTCATCTGCACCATCGCCGCGGGCGTGCTGCTGCTGACCATGGGCATCACCCGCATGGGCAGCCTCATCCGCTTCATTCCCGTCTCGATCGTGATTGGCTTCACCAACGGCATTGCGATCCTGATCCTGCTGTCGCAGCTGAAGGATTTCCTCGGGCTCGACATCGCCATGCCCGAGGAATTCTTCACGCGCATCCGCGTGATTGTGATGAATACGCACCATGTCGACCCGGCCACGGTGATCCTGTCCACGCTGTGCCTCCTCGTGCTTTGGTTCTGGCCGAAATCGATCACGACCACGGGCCAGGCACTGGAAGACGAAGACCATGCCGGCGCCGAGGCAGTAAAGGGCGGCAGCGACGGGCATGCGCCGCTGCGCGACCGCGCCTTTCTCAACTCCACTCGCCGGGGCCGCGCCGTCATGTCGCGATTGCCGGGGCCGATCGTCGTGCTGATCGTGGCCTCGGTGATGGTGGCGCTGCTCAAGCTCAACGTCGAGACGATCGGCACCCGGTTCGGCGGCATTCCGCAGAGCCTGCCCGCATTCGCGTGGCCGGATATTTCGCTCGAGACGTTGCGCAAGCTCCTGGCGCCCACGATCACGATCGCGCTTCTGGGCGCCATCGAATCCCTGCTGTCGGCGCGCGTGGCCGACGTGATGATCGACGACCGGCACGATCCCAACCAGGAGTTGATGGCGCAGGGCATCGCCAACATCGTCGCCCCGTTCTTCGGCGGCATTCCCGCCACCGGCGCCATCGCCCGCACCGCGACCAACGTTCGTTCCGGCGGGCGCACTCCCGTTGCCGGCATGATCCACGCGATCACGCTGCTGCTGATCGTGCTGGTCGCCGCGCCGCTCGCCAAGTACATCCCGCTGTCTGCGCTGTCTGCGGTGCTGATCATGGTGGCGCTCAACATGGGCGACTGGCATGCCTTCCGCGACCTCGCGCGGTATTCGATTCCCTATCGCACCGTGCTGCTCGCGACGTTTTTCATCACGGTGGTGTTCGACCTGACGCTGGCCGTCGAGATCGGCCTGGTGCTGGCCAGCCTCTTCTTCATCTACCGGATGTCCGCGCTCACGCAGGTCGAACCGATCCGTCTCGACGGCGTGCCGCCCGCCATCGCCGCCTACAAGGTCTTCGGCGCGCTGTTCTTCGGCTCGGTGGGCCGGCTCGAACCATTGCTGGATCCGGTGCGCACTCCCGCCAGCATCATCATTCTTGAAATGCACCAGATGGTCAGCATCGACAACACGGGTCTCGAAACGCTGGAATCGCTGCATCGCTCGCTCGCGAAACGGGGTGGCCAGCTGATCCTGTGTGGCCTCAATCGCAATCCCGCGACGCAGGTCGAGCGCACGGGCTTCGCCGCCACGCTGGGCGAAGCGAACGTCGTGCCGCACCTGGCGCGCGCGTTGTTCCGCGCCCACCAGCTGGTGCGGGCCGCGACGCCGGATGATGCCGCCGAGCCAGAGGATTATTGATCGCGCCGAGGCAGGACGGCGTCGCCACGAATTCCCTTCGGGCGAGGCGTCCGCATGGCGCAGCGACCCATGTGACTGAAAGTCCGCCGGTCGCGTGGTCAGCCGAGCAGGTCGCCTGACACCTTGCGGCCACGCGCGCCTCGCGGCGCCACCGCCGCGGGCTTGCCGCGTCGCTTCGCTTCCGCTTCGAGCACCGGTTTCAGATAGTGCCCGGTATAGCTCGCCACAGTGCCTGCGATGACATCCGGCGGGCCTTCGGCGACGATCGTTCCACCACCCCCGCCGCCTTCCGGGCCCAGGTCGATGATCCAGTCCGCGGTCTTGATCACATCGAGATTGTGCTCGATCACGACCACGGTATTGCCATGGTCGCGCAACCGATGCAGCACGGTGAGCAGCAGTTCGATGTCGTGGAAATGCAATCCGGTGGTGGGCTCGTCCAGGATGTAGAGCGTGCGTCCGGTGTCGCGCTTCGACAGCTCAAGCGCGAGCTTAACCCGCTGGGCCTCGCCCCCCGACAGCGTGGTCGCGGATTGGCCCAGCGTGATGTAGCCCAGGCCCACATCCAGCAGCGTGGCCAGCTTGCGCGCCACGGCCGGCACCGGCTCGAAGAACGCGTGCGCCTGCTCCACCGTCATGTCGAGCACTTCATGGATGTTGCGGTCCTTGTAGCGCACCTCGAGCGTTTCGCGGTTGTAGCGTTGGCCGTGGCAGACATCGCACGGCACGTACACGTCCGGCAGGAAGTGCATCTCCACCTTGATGAGGCCGTCGCCCTGGCAGGCCTCGCAGCGCCCGCCCTTCACGTTGAACGAAAACCGCCCCGGTCCATAGCCGCGCTCGCGCGCTTCCTTCACCTGCGCGAAGAGTTCGCGGATCGGCGTGAACAATCCCGTGTAGGTCGCGGGATTGGACCGCGGCGTGCGGCCAATGGGGCTCTGGTCGACACTGATCACCTTGTCGAAATGATCGAGACCCGTGATGTCGCCGTGCGCCGCCGGCTCCTCCGAGCTGTCGTACAGATGCCGCGCCACGGCGTGGTACAGCGTGTCGTTGATCAGCGTGGACTTGCCGGAACCGGACACGCCGGTGACGCACACGAACAATCCCACCGGCAGTCGCAAGGTCACGCCCTGCAGGTTGTTACCGGTGGCATTGGCGATGATGAGTTCGCGCGACGGATCCGCGCGATGCCGCCGCGCCGGGATCGGAATCGACCGGTGGCCCGCGAGATACTGCCCGGTGAGCGAATGTGGCGCGTGCCGCACTTCCTCGGGCGTGCCCTGCGCCACGACCTGCCCCCCATGTTCGCCGGCGCCGGGGCCCATGTCGACCACGTAGTCGGCGGCGTTGATCGCGTCCTCGTCGTGTTCGACCACGATCACGCTGTTGCCGAGATCACGCAGGTGCTTCAGCGTGTCCAGCAGGCGGTCGTTGTCGCGCTGGTGCAGGCCGATCGATGGCTCATCCAGCACGTACATCACGCCCGTCAATCCCGAGCCGATCTGCGACGCCAGGCGGATACGCTGCGCTTCGCCGCCCGACAGCGTTTCCGCCGAGCGGTCGAGCGACAGGTAGTCGAGCCCGACGTTGTTGAGGAACTGGAGGCGACTGCGAATTTCCTTGACGATGCGGTCGGCAATCGCCGCCTTCTGGCCATCGAGCACCAGGCCGCCGAAGAATTGCATCGCGTCTTTCAGCGGCAGGCCCGACACTTCGTAGATCGGCCGCGCATAGTCGCCCTGCCCGACCTTGACGTGCCGCGCCTCGCGCCGCAGGCGCGTGCCGTTGCATTCCGGGCAGGGCTTGTTGTTGAGGTACTTGGCGAGTTCCTCGCGCACCATCATCGAATCGGTCTCGCGATAGCGGCGCTCGAGATTGGGCACGATGCCTTCGAACGCGTGCTCGCGCACCATCGGCTTGCCACGATCCGACAGGTAGGTGAAGGGAATCTTCTCGTCGCCGGAGCCGTAGAGAATCAGCGCCTGCACCTTCTCGGACAACTTGGCGAACGGCTTGTCGACATCGAAGCCCACATGCTTGGCCAGGCTTTGCAGCAACTGGAAATAGAACTGGTTGCGCCGGTCCCAGCCCTTGATGGCGCCGGAGGCGAGCGACAACTGCGGAAACGCGACCACGCGCTTCGGGTCGAAGAAACTGATCGAGCCGAGGCCATCGCAGCGCGGACACGCGCCCAGCGGACTGTTGAACGAGAAAAGACGCGGCTCCAGTTCCGCCAGCGCGTAGTTGCAGATGGGGCACGCGAACTTGGCGGAGAACAGGTGCTCCTTGCCGCCGTCCATTTCCACCGCGATCGCCCGGCCGTCGCCGTGACGCAACGCCGTTTCGTAGGATTCGGCCAGCCGCTGCTTGAATTCGGGCCGGATGCGCAGACGATCCACCACCACTTCGATCGTGTGCTTGGTGGTCTTGGCGAGCTTGGGCACGGCGTCGATCTCGACCACCTTGCCGTCGACACGCACGCGCGCGAAGCCCTTGGCGCGCAACTCGACGAAAAGTTCGAGATGCTCGCCCTTGCGGTTGACGATGACCGGCGACAGGATCATCAGTCGCGGACCTTCGACATCGTCCCCTTGCATGGCGAGCGTGGCGTCCACCATCTGCGAGATGGTCATCGCGGACAGCTTCTGGTCGGGATGGTCGGGACAATACGGATCGCCCACACGCGCGAAGAGGAGCCGGAGGTAGTCGTGGATCTCCGTGACCGTGCCCACCGTCGAGCGCGGATTGTGCGACGTGGCCTTCTGCTCGATCGAAATCGCCGGTGACAGACCTTCGATCAGGTCGACATCGGGCTTTTCCATCAGCTGCAGGAATTGCCGCGCGTAGGCCGACAACGATTCGACATAGCGGCGCTGGCCTTCGGCGTACAACGTGTCGAAGGCGAGCGAGCTCTTGCCGGACCCGGAGAGGCCGGTGATCACGATCAGCCGATGCCGCGGCAGGTCGAGATTCAGGTTCTTGAGATTGTGCGTGCGTGCGCCGCGGATGCGGATGGAGTCCATGCAGGGCTTATGGTGATTGGCGGAGCTTGCGGCGGCGGCGCCTGGTGCGATTGAAGTGCAGGGTCGTCCATACGGCCAAGGGACGACCAGCGAACCTGTTAGTATATTGTGTTTATTCGCCGCACTTAAAGTCCTTATTTTCCGTCCATGACACCCCAGCCCGCACCCGGTTCCGTCGACGTGCGGCCGTCCCCGGCCGCGGTGCGGATGAACGCGGGCGAACGTCGCGCCACCGCCAGCCTTGCGTCGATTTACGGCCTGCGCCTGCTGGGCATGTTCGTCATCCTCCCGGTGTTTGCGCTGTATGCCGAAACGCTCAAAGGCGGCGCCAGCCACACGATGATCGGCATCGCGCTGGGCGCGTACGGCCTCACCCAGGCGATTTTGCAGATTCCGCTCGGCTGGGCTTCCGACCGCTGGGGCCGCAAGCCGATCATCTACGCCGGGCTCGCCATTTTCGCCGTCGGCAGTTTTGTCGCGGCCGCGGCCCACACCATCGAGTGGATCATCGTCGGCCGCTGCCTGCAGGGCGCGGGCGCGATTTCGGCCGCGGTCATCGCGCTCACCGCGGACCTCACGCGCGACACGGTGCGCACCCGCGCGATGGCCATCATCGGCATCACCATCGCCCTCACCTTCGCGCTGTCGCTGATTGCGGGGCCGCTGCTGAAAGCGGCCATCGGTGTGCCGGGCATATTCGCGCTCACCGGCATCCTTGCCATCGGGGCCATCGCTGTCGTGCGCTTCGCGGTGCCCGATCCCGGGCCTGTCCACGTCGAGCGCGAAGCCGGCGCTGCCCAATTGCGGCGCGTGCTGGCCGATCCGCAACTGCTGCGTCTCAACTACGGCACGTTTGCGCTGCATGCGGTGCTGATGGCCATGTTCGCCCAAATTCCCTTTGCATTGGTCGACCAGGGCCTGGTCGGTGACCGGCACTGGGTCGTGTATCTGCCCGTGCTGGTCCTGTCGATCCTGCTGATGCTGCCTTTCCTGCGCCAGGTCGACCGCGAAGGCCGCGGCAAGCCGCTGCTGGTGGGTGCGGTCGTCGCGCTGGGCATGGCGCAGGTGGGGCTGGGCTTCGCGCTGCATTCGCTCGCCGGCATGGTCGTGGCCCTTACGCTGTTCTTCACTGCCCTCAATCTGCTCGAGGCGATGCTGCCGTCGCTGGTCTCGAAGTGCGCGCCGCCCGACGCGCGTGGGGCTGCCGTCGGTGTCAACGCCAGCATGCAGTTCCTCGGCGCGTTCGTCGGCGCGACGGCCGGAGGATATGTCTCGCAACACGCCGGCGGTCCCGCCGTATTCGTGCTGGGCGTGGGCCTCACCCTTGTGTGGCTCGCCGCTTCGGCCACCATGGCCGCGCCACCGGCCCGCTACCGCACCAACTACTCGATGGGAGAAACCTGAACATGGCCTCGGTCAACAAAGTCATTCTGCTCGGCAACCTGGGCCGCGACCCGGAAACCCGCTACACCACCGGCGGCGACGCGGTCTGCAATCTCAACATCGCCACGTCGGAAACCTGGAAAGACAAGTCCGGCGAAAAGCAGGAAAAGACCGAATGGCATCGCGTGGTGCTGTTCGGCCGCACGGCCGAAATCGCCGGTGAATACCTTAAAAAGGGCCGCTCGGTCTACATCGAGGGCCGGCTGCAGACCAAGAAGTACACCGACAAGGACGGCGTCGAAAAATATTCGACCGAAATCGTCGGCGACCGGATGCAGCTCATCGGTGGCACCCGCGAAGGCGGTGGCGGCGACGCCGAATTCAGCCCACCTTCCGGCGGCGGCGGTCGTCGCGAGAGCAGCGCGCCCAGCGGCGGTGGCGGCAAGCCTGCAGGCGGCGCCAAGAAGAACGTCGACGATTTCGACGACGACATTCCGTTCTGACCGGTTGCGCCAGCATGGGGCCAGGCTCCGGCGCGAGCCTGGCCATTTTTATTGATTCGCACCCGGCGAGAATTCGCCCTCGTGCGTTCAATGCCCTCAGGCCACGCGCGCGTCCGCGGCAGCCACGGCCTCACGACTCGCGACGTGCGGTGCCGCGATCACGCCACCGCCGAGGCACGCATCGCCATCGTAGAGCACGAGATACTGCCCCGGCGTGGGCGCCCATTGAGGCGCGACGAACGTGGCGCGCGTGCCCGCAGCAGTCGTCTCGAGGACACAGGGCGCCGCCGGCATCCGGTACCGCGTCTTGGCGGTGAGGTGCGTTGCGATGGCCGGCGGCGTGCCGGCGATCCAGTGCAGGTCGATCACGTCGACGTCGCGGCGATACAGCAGCGGATGCGCGTGACCCTGCACCGCGACCAGCGCATTGCGTGCCGCATCCTTGCCCGCGACAAACCACGGCGCATCGCTGCCGTCCCGCGTGCCGCCAATGCCCAGCCCGTGCCGCTGGCCGAGCGTGTAGTAGGCCAATCCATCGTGGCGTCCAACCGTGACCCCTTCGGGCGTGACCACCGGACCCGGCGTGCGCGGCAGGTAGCGCGCCAGGAAATCGCGAAACGGACGCTCGCCGATGAAGCAGATGCCGGTCGAATCCTTCTTGGCGTACGTGGGGATGCCTTCGCGCTGCGCCAGCACGCGCACGTCGCGCTTGATCATTTCGCCCAGCGGAAACAGCGTGGGCGCGAGTTGCGCCTGCGTCAGCCGATGCAGGAAATAGCTCTGGTCCTTGGTCACGTCCACGGCCGTCAACAGTTCGACGCGACCGTCGTCCGCCCGGCGCACGCGCGCATAGTGCCCGGTGGCAATGTGGTCGGCCCCCATGCGCAGCGCGTGGTCGAGAAACGCGCGAAACTTGATCTCGCTGTTGCACAGCACGTCGGGGTTGGGCGTGCGGCCGGACTCGTATTCATGCAGGAAGTGCGCGAACACCCGCTCGCGATACTCCGCCGCAAAGTTGACCGCTTCGAGCTCGATGCCCAGCACATCCGCCACCGCGGCGGCATCGACCAGGTCCTCGCGCGACGTGCAGTACTCGTCAGTGTCGTCGTCCTCCCAGTTCTTCATGAAGACGCCGATCACTTCGAAGCCCTGCGCCTTCAGCACCCACGCAGCCACCGCCGAATCGACGCCCCCCGACAGACCCACGACAACACGCTTGCGGCGACCCGTCATCGCAGCACGTCCAGCGGATAGCGGCGCCCGGCGCGGTAGTCGTCGAGGCATTGCAACACCAGCGGACTGCGATGGTCGGCCGAGCGCGCGGCGATGGCGTCATAGTCGAGCCAAAGCGTGCGCACGATGCCTGTGTCCAGCGGCCGGGCGGCATCGTGCGCCACCGGCCGGCCGGCAAACGCAAAGCGCACGAAGGTGGCGCCGTTGTCGGGCGCGATCCAGCGGTAGACCCCGACGAGCGCCGTCGGCGTGACCCGCCAGCCCGACTCCTCCAGCGTTTCGCGCGCCGCGCCTTCCTGCAGCGACTCGCCCGCTTCGAGATGACCCGCCGGTTGGTTGAGCCGCAAGCCGGCGCGCGTTTCTTCTTCCACAAGCAGAAAAAGACCATCGCGCTCGACAATGGTCGCGACAGTCAACGCAGGACGCAGGGCGGAATGTTCGGTCATGATGCGATTCTGGAAGATTCAAAATAAAAAGGGCAGAGCGCGAACGCCCTGCCCCTCATCAAGCCTGCGGACGCGGATTAGGGCGTCGCGGCTTTTTGCATTGCCTTTTGCGCTTCCGGCGTGCCCAGCTTCGGCCGGTCTTTCGGCGTTTGTTTGGAAATGGCCGTGTTCTTGGCTTGTTCCGCGGCCGTGCCCTGAACACTACCCGTCGGGTTGTTCGGGTTGATCATTTCCTTGTTGGTTTGCTTGATGGCCGCGTTCTTTTCGGCCGTGGTCATCTTCTTGACCTTCTTCGACTCAGCCGTGTTTTCTTTTTGCTCAGTGGCGGTCTTCATCGTGCTGGCCGACGAACCCGAGCCAGCTTGCGTGGCGGCTGAGGTGTCAGCCGCCCTTTGCTTCGGGGTCAGCGGCGCCGGAGCGGCGGTTTGGGCGGCGGCAACGGAGGCGAAGACGCCGGCAATCAGTGCAACGATCAGCTTGTTCATGAACATTTCCTCAGTGAAATTAAGGTTTGGACAGTTTGAAGAGTGAAAATTACTTTGCGGGCTTGTCTGCGAGAGCGCCAGGCGTCCCCGAAGTTTTCTTGGCCTTCTTTTTCTTGGTCTTCTTGTGCTGGCTTTTCGCGTGCTTGACTGACGACGCTTCCGGGGCCTTGGCCGACGGAGTCGTTGCAACCTGAGCCAGCGAAACGGAGGCAAATGCCACCGCGATCAGTGCCGCTACCAAATGCTTCATTGATGATTCCTTGTGGAAGCCCTAAGAACGACACTGTTTTGACCGTGTCGAGGCCATTAACGCCCCGGACACAAGCGCGGTTGACAACGCCACCGCAGGCCGCATTTCCGCCTCGGCCAATATTTTACCTGAGCAATCAAAGTACTAGGAAAATAAATCGCTTTTGTCGCGTCGCCACCCGGCGACAGCCGACTCTGGGCCCCGTATCGGCAATTGCGGGACGTCCCGCGCCAGCGCCCGGAGGGAATCTCGTCGGCCCTCGGAGGCCCCTTCCAACGCGGCCTAGCCGCCGAACAGATCGCCGGCCTGCCGACTCCATTCACGGGCCAGCGGGACGGTGATCGGCCGCTTGGTGGCCAGCGAAAAGCGGTCGAGCGCCTGCAATGTCGCGGTCAGTGTAGACATGTCGCGCCGGCCATGCGCTAGCAGCCACGCCACCACGTCGGCGGACAGCGGCACGCCCCGCGCGCGCGCATAGCCCTGCAATGCCTCCCCCTTTTCGTGATCGGCCAGCGCCATGACCTCGAACACGAGTCCCCAGCCAAGGCGGGTGCGAATATCCTCGCGCAGCGGCAGGCCGGTGGGCGGGGCATCCGCAGCCACCAGCAGGTGTCCACCGGTTTCGCGCAAGCGGTTGTAAAGGGTGAAGAGGCGTCCCTGCGCCTGGTCTCCGGCAGCATGCACGTCATCGACCACCACCAGCGTGCCCGGGGCTGGCGGATCCGATTCCGCGATGTCGGCCACCGGGTGGAATACGACCGGTCCCCGGACCGCCGCAGCCGCCATCGTCGCGTGGAGCAGATGCGTGCGCCCGCTGTCGCGCGCGCCCCACAGCAGGATGCCGGTCTCGGCGACGGTGCCGTCCGCCAGTTGGCGCAACGCCGCGACCACTTCGTCGTTGCGACCGGCAACGAAATTGGCGAAGGTCGGCGGTTCCGGCGCGGCCAGCTCGAAAGTCAGCTGTTGCATGGCACGCGTCAGGTATCCCCGCGGTAGATGGGCGACTCGACATACGCGGCGCGCAGATGGCGCAGGCCCACCAGCAGTGCCGCGGACACCGGCAACGCCAGCAGCACCCCGGCAAAGCCGAACAGCTGCCCGAAGGCCAGCAGCGCGAAGATCACCGCCAGCGGATGCAGGCCGATGCGATCGCCCACCAGCCAGGGCACCAGCACATAGCTCTCCAGCAGCTGTCCGATGCCGTAGACGGCAAGCACCGCCAGGAATCCGGGCCAGCCGTTCCACTGCAGGAGGGCGGCGAGCACGCCCAGCACCAGGCCCAACCCGAAGCCGACGTAGGGAATGAAGACAAGGAGGCCCGTGAGAATGCCGATTGCAAGCGCCCGGTCGAGTCCTGCGACGGTCAGTCCGATCACGTAGTAAGCGGCAAGGACCAGCATCACCAGCAACTGCCCGCGCAGGAATTCGGCCAGCACGGCATCGATATCCGCGGCAATGGCGCCCACCTTGGCATTCCAGGTGCGCGGCACCAGCGTGTCGAGCCGGTCGATGATCATGTGCCAGTCGCGCAGCACGTAGAACATGACCACGGGGACCAGCGCAAGATTGACCAGCACCGAAATCAGGATGCGCCCGCCGGTCCTGAAGCCCGCAAGAAGCTGCAGCGTCAGGTCGCGCGCCTCATCCATGTTCTCCGCCACCAGTGACTTCAGCGTGTCGATGTCGAAGGCCACGATGATGCCGAAGGTCTCCTCCAGCCACGGCACCAGGCGCGACGTCGCATTGGCAAACAACTCGGGCATGCGCTTCATCGCGAGGGCCACTTCCCCCTGCACCAGCGGAATGAGCACAAGGAACAACGCGAACAGCATCAAGCCGAAGCAGAACACCACCAGCGTCGTCGAGACAGCTCGGCTCACCAGCTTGGTTTCGGCCCAGTCCACGATCGGCGTGCCGAGATAGGCCAGGATCGCGCCGACCAGAAACGGCGTCACCACGGGACCCAGGTAGCGCAAGGCGAAGAACAGGACCAGCGCGGCGCCGGCAATCCACAGGTAATTGCGCGGCGACAGCGGCTGTCGCAGCGGCGCCGGCGCGGCCTCGGGTTCCGCGCGCGCGAGCACGTCGCTGATGTCGGGTCGCGTCGCGCCCGTCGCGGCGGCGGGCGCGACGGGTGGAGCGGCATCGGGCGAACGGGGCTCGGTCATTTCCGGTAGAATTCGCGGCGGTCGGTCGTGGCTGCCCGATGCGCGCAAGCGCGCCGGGGAAAGGCGCCGATTGTAGTGGTTCCCGGCAACTTGCGCCGCGTTCGTGAAGAAGTGGCGCCCCGCCTGCGCAGGACCATTCGCCGCTCCAACTACGCCTCTCCAACCGCATTCCCATTTTCCGGCTCCGCGCAAAGCGGATCCCCTCGACGCCATGTCCACTGCCGCCGACCGCCCGCCCCTTTCCTACCGCGATTCCGGCGTCGACATCGACGCGGGCGATGCCCTTGTCGAGCGGATCAAGCCCTTCGCCAAACGCACGATGCGCCCGGAGGTGCTGGCCGGCATCGGCGGTTTCGGCGGCCTGATCGAAATCGGCAAGCGCTTTCGCGAACCGGTGCTGGTCGCCGGCACCGATGGGGTGGGCACCAAGCTCAAGCTCGCGTTTGCGCTCAATCGTCACGACACGGTCGGTATCGACCTCGTCGCAATGAGCGTCAACGACATCCTGGTGCAGGGCGCCGAGCCGCTCTTCTTCCTCGATTACTTCGCCTGCGGCAAGCTCGATGTCGATGTCGCCGCCACGGTGATCCGCGGCATCGCGGCCGGTTGCGAGGAAGCCGGCTGCGCACTGATCGGCGGCGAGACCGCGGAGATGCCCGGGATGTACCCCACCGGCGAATACGACCTGGCGGGCTTCGCCGTGGGCGTGGTCGAGAAATCCGCGATCATCGACGGCCGCGGCATCGTCGCCGGCGACGCCGTGATCGGGTCTGGCGTCAAGCGGCCCGCATTCCAACGGCTTTTCGCTGATTCGCCGCATCATCGAGGCCAGCGGCTCGGACCTCGCCGCGCCGTTCGCCACCACCACGCTGGGCGGCGCGCTGCTTGCGCCCACGCGCATCTACGTCAAGCCGCTGCTTGGCCTGCTGCGCGACGTACCCGTCAAGGGCATGGCGCACATCACCGGCGGCGGCCTGCTTGAAAATGTGCCGCGCGTGCTGCCGGAAGGGTTGCAGGCGCGGCTCGATCGCTCGACGTGGCTGCGTCTGCCCATCTTCGACTGGCTGCAGCGGCACGGCGACGTGGCCGACGACGAAATGCATCGCGTGTTCAACTGCGGCATCGGCATGATCATTGTCGTCGCACCGGCGCACGTCGACCGCGTACTGCGCCTGCTGGGCGATGCCGGCGAACGAGCCACGCGTATCGGGTCCGTCGTCGCGCTGCCGCCGGGCGAGCCGCCCACCGTCGTCGTTTGACGCGCGCCCGGCGCCCGACGATGGCGTTGCCCCGCATCACGGTCCTGATCTCCGGTCGCGGGTCCAACCTCGGCGCGCTGCTGGAGGCGATGGCCGCCGGTACGCTAGGCGGCGCCGTGACCATGGTCATCAGCAATCGCGCGGACGCCCTCGGCCTCGACCTCGCGCGCGCGCGCAGCGTGCCGGTGGCCGTGGTCGACCACCGCGCGCATGCCTCGCGTGAAGCGTTCGACCAGGCGCTGGCTGCGGTCGTCGATGCCAGCGCCCCCGACCTGGTGGTGCTGGCGGGCTTCATGCGCGTGCTCACGAACGCGTTCGTGCAACGCTACGCGGGCCGGTTGCTCAACATCCATCCGTCGCTGCTGCCTGCCTACCCAGGGTTGCACACGCATCGGCGCGCGCTGGCCGACGGCGTCAAGGTGCACGGCTGCACCGTTCATTTCGTCACCGCCACCGTGGATGTGGGCCCGATCGTCGGTCAGGCCGCGGTGCCGGTCTGGCAGGAGGACGACGAATCCTCGCTCGCCGCGCGGGTGCTGCAGGCCGAGCACGCGCTGCTGCCGGCGGCGGTTCGCTGGTACTGTACCGATCGGCTGGTCGTCGCCGACGGGCATGTAAGCGTTAAGGATGCCATGGCGCCGGAACCGGATCGCATGCTGCGGGTACCCGGCGACTGAACGCTTTGTCCATGCCTTGAATCCAAGCGCAGTGGCGCGACCCTGAAACACTGCCTGCAAGCATCGCAACACCGCACACCATTGCCTCCGTGACCGCTACCCTCCTTCCCGCCGCGTCGTTGTTCGATCCCGCCTTGCGCGCCGCCGCGGCGAAGGCCGGCAGGCGCACGCGGCGACTGCTGCTGGTCGCGCTCGCGCTGTCACTGGTGATCCATCTCGCGGCGTCCCTGTGGCCCGCCGACCTGACAACAGGCCCGGACACCGTGCCGCTCGCCGTCACCATCACCGAACTTCCCCCGCCGCCCACCCCTGCCGTGGTCGCTGCGGCCAAGCCGAAGGCGAAGCCGACGCGAAAGCGCGCGATTCCGCCACCGGCGCCCCCCCCCGAAGCGGTCGCCGAAGTCGCCCCGCCGGATCCGTACGCGGCCGAAGCGGCCGCCGCCGCGGAACGCGAGCAAGCCCGTGCCCAGGCTGAAGCCGAAGCCGCCGCTGCCGCCGCCGCGCTTGCCGCCGAGGCCGTGGTGGTGCCCGGGGCCGCTGCCGACGGGCAAGGTGCTGCCTCCGCGCGTCGACCTCGCCTACAAGGTGTTCTACGGCACGCACGGCTTCCTGATCGGCGACGCCGTCTATCGCTTCGAACACAGCAACAATCGCTACCGGATTTCCACCATCGGCGAAGCGCGTGGCCTCGCGGCCCTGGTGTTGCGCGGCCAGGGCAAGATCGAGAGTCGTGGGCTCATCACCGAGGAAGGGTTGCAGCCGCTGTCCTTTCGCGTCGAGCGCGGCGGCCCCGATCGCGTGGAAACGGCGGCCTTCGACTGGGAAGCGGGATTGCTTACGCTGTTCGACGGCAAGACCGAGGCGCTTGACCTGCCCACCTTCGATCCGCTGGCGCTGATGTGGCAGTACTACTTCACGCCACCCGCCACCGACGAGGTCAGTTTCACCATCGGCACGCCGCGGCGCATTCGCCGCTATACGATGACCCGCGAGGCGACCGAGACCATCGACTGGCCGCAGGGCAAGATCGACGCGGAGCGCTGGCATCGGCAGAGCGAGGATGGCAAGACGGATGCCTACGTGTGGCTGGCGCCGTCGCTGCGGCACATTCCGGTCAAGATGCGCGTATCGAATACCTCCCGCGGCACCGTCGAAGTGGTGCTCGACTCCATTCGCGTGGACGAATCCGCCACCGCGATCTCGCACGACGAACTGACGATTCCGCGCATGGCGGCCGATGCCGCCGCGGGACCGACCACGTCCCCGGCCATCGCCGCCACCGGCCCTGTCGAACCCGGCGCCACCTTTTCCAACATGACCGGCCAATGACCCTTCGCTCCAACCAGATCGCCGTACTTGCCGCCGCCATCGAGCGGGTGCGCCGCTTCGACACGCCCGCCGACAACGGATTGCGCGCCTTTTTCCGCGCCAACCCGCAAATGGGGCAGCAGGATCGCGCACTGGTCGCCGACGTCGTGTTCGCGCTACTGCGGCGGCAACGCTCGATCATGGCGCTGGCGGAGACCACCGAACCCCGCAAGCTCGCACTTGCGGTGCTGGTGCGCGAACTCGGCCGCTCGCTGCGCGATCTCGAGCCCGCCATCAGCAACGCCGACACGGTGTGGTTGCGCGCCTTCAAGGCGCGCCTGGCAACGCCGCTGGAGGATGCGGTCGCCCACGATCTGCCGGACTGGTTGTGGACACGCCTCGGTGCCGCCTACGGCGAGGCCGAGCGCGCAGCGCTGGCGCGCGCGTGGCTCACGCCCGCAACGCTCGACCTGCGCGTCAATCCGCTCAAGACCACGCGCGACGAGGCGCTGGCAGCGCTCTTGGCCGATGGCTTTGCCGTGACGCCGACGCCGTTTTCGCCGCTGGGCATTCGCGTGGCTGGCCGCCCGTCGCTGGCGCACTATCCGTGGCTCGACGATGGGCGCCTCGAAGTGCAGGACGAAGGCAGCCAGCTGATCGGCTACACGGTGGCGCCGCGCCGCACCGACATGGTCGTCGACTTCTGCGCCGGTGCGGGGGGCAAGACATTGCTGCTCGGCGCATTGATGCGTTCGCACGGCCGACTCTACGCCTTCGACGTGGTGGCGAAGCGCCTGGCCAATCTCACGCCGCGCCTCGCGCGGTCGGGGCTGTCGAACGTGCAGCCGCAATTGATGTCGGGCGAGCGCGACACGAAGGTCAAGCGGCTCGCGCGCAAGATCGATCGCGTGCTGGTGGATGCGCCGTGCACCGGCTTTGGCACGCTGCGCCGCAATCCCGACCTCAAGTGGCGGCAGCCGGAATCTTCCGTGGCCGAGCTCACCGCGAAGCAGACGGCGATCCTCAACAGCGCCGCGACGCTGGTCAAGCCGGGTGGGCGGCTGGTGTATGCCACCTGCAGCGTGCTGCCCGCAGGAAAACGAAGTGATTGTCGACGGGTTCCTCGCCACGCATCCGCGAGTTCACGCTCGGCAACGTCGCGGCCGATCTCGCGCGGGCCGGCATCGCGCTCGATACCGGGCCCACGCTGAGACTCCTGCCGCACAAGCATGGCTGTGACGGTTTCTTTGCCGCGACGCTCGAGCGCGCACCCGCATGAAGTCGTGACATGCTGAGCCCCAATCGACTATTCGCGCTTCGAAACCGCGCTGCAGACCCCCAGAGGCCTGGGCGAGATGGTGGTGGTGCTGCTTTGCATCGGTCTCGCCTGGTTTCTCGATCGATGGCTGGAAGCGCGCGCGCGCGCCCGGGCGCCAGTCTCGCATCGTCGCCTTCGCGGCGGTGTCGGCCGCATCGTGTTTTCGATGACGGCGATCCTGCTGCTGCTGGTGTCCCGCTTCGTGTTCAAGCGCGCCGGCGGCGTGCCTTTCTTCATCGACCTGGCCATGCCGCTGCTGATCGCGCTGGCGGTCATCCGCGTGCTGCTCTTTGCGATGCGCAAGCTCTTTGCGGAGCAGGCATGGGTCAAGACGTCCGAGCGTGCGATCGCGTTCTCGATCTGGGGCCTCGTGATCCTCTACTTCGTCGGCGTGCTGCCCGAAGTCGCCAGCGAGCTCGACGACATCGTGCTGCCGATCGGCAATAGCTCGGTGTCGCTGCTGACCATCGCCAAGGGCTTCCTGGCCGTCGTCGCCACGCTCGCGGTCACGCTCTACCTGTCCGGCCTGGTCGAGCAGAAGCTGCTCAACGCCACGTCGCTCGATTCCAGCACCAAGGCCGTGCTCGCCAAGTTCATCCGCGCGGTGCTGCTGACCATCGGCGTGCTCTTTGCGCTGCAGGCCATCGGCTTCGACCTGACGCTACTCGCCGTCTTCGGCGGTGCGCTCGGCCGTCGGCATCGGGCTCGGGCTGCAGAAACTCGCCGCCAACTACATCGCCGGCTTCACCATCCTGCTCGACAAGTCCATTCGCCTGGGCGACATCATCACCGTCGACGGCCGCTATGGCGTCGTTGCCCGCGTCACGTCGCGCTACGTGGTGGTGCGCAGCCTCGACGGCGTCGAGGCGATCGTGCCCAACGAAACGCTGGTGATCACCACGGTGCTCAATCATTCGTCGACCACACGCGAGTTGCGCATCAGCGTGCAGGTTCAGATCGCCTACGATGCGGACGTCGATCGCGCGCTGGCCCTCATGGTGGAAGCCGCCCGCGTCGAAACCCGCGTGATCCACGAGGGTGGCAACGCGCCGGCCGCGTTCCTGCTCGGCTTTGGCGACAGCGGCCTCAACCTCGAACTGGGCCTCTGGCTCAAGGACCCCGAAAATGGCCAGTTGGCGCTCAAGCAGCACGCTGAACCGGCGCATTTTCGCGGCTTTCAAGGCCAATGGCATCGAAATTCCCTATCCGCGGCGCGATATCCGTTGGGTGGGCGGCGATGCCACCGGCCGTCGGTGCTTGGCCTCACGTTGGACACACCTCCGGCCCCAATCGCGTAAAATAGCGGGTTAGGTATCAATCTGACATCCCGGCGCCCCTGATCCGGCGCAAGAATATTGGAAAATCAATGAGTTACGACTTTCTCTCCTTCGCGTCGCATGGTCTCATCGACCTGCCGTGGTGGGGATATGTGGTGGTGGCCCTGGCGCTGACGCATGTCACGATCGCTGCGGTCACGATCTTTCTGCATCGCAGCCAGGCCCATCGGGCGCTGGACCTGCACCCGATCGTGTCCCATTTCTTCCGGTTCTGGCTCTGGCTCACCACGGGCATGGTCACCAAGGAATGGGTCGCCATCCACCGCAAGCATCACGCCAAGGTGGAAACGCCCGACGACCCGCACAGCCCGCAGACGCGCGGCATCGACACGGTGTTCTGGCAGGGCGCCGAACTCTATCGCGAAGAGTCGCGCAATCTCGGACACCCTCGAGCAATACGGTCACTTCACGCCCGACGACTGGATCGAGCGCAACGTCTACACCCGCTTCTCGTGGCAGGGCGTGGGCCTCATGCTGGCCGTCAATCTGGTGCTGTTCGGGCCGATGGGCGCCACGATCTGGGCCGTGCAGATGATGTGGATCCCCGTCACCGCCGCCGGCATCATCAACGGCATCGGCCACTACTGGGGCTATCGCAATTTCGCCAGCGCCGATGCGTCCACCAACATCGTGCCGTGGGGCATCATCATCGGCGGCGAAGAGCTGCACAACAATCACCATGCCTACGGCACGTCGGCCAAGCTGTCGTCGCAGTGGTATGAGTTCGACATCGGCTGGATGTACATCCGCATCCTCGAAACGTGCAAGCTCGCCACCGTGCGCAAGGTCGCCCCGCAACTGAAATTCCAGCACGGGCAAGACCAAGCCCGACCTGGCCACGCTGCAGGCCGTGATCACGCATCGCTATCACGTGGCCACCACCTACGCCCGTACGCTCAAGGAAGCCTGTGCGGCCGAGCTCGCACACTTGAAGCAGCGCTCCGCTGCCGGTGCGCAGCACGACGTGCCCAGCACGAAGCGGATGAAGCATTGGCTGCTGATCGATCCGGCATCGTTGTCCGAACTGGATCGTGCCCGCCTTGCGGAAGCGCTGGGCAAGAGCAAGGCATTGGCCACGATCTACGCCATGCGCCAGGAACTGGCGTCGCTGTGGGAGCGTTCCACCGATTCGTCGGAACAGCTTCTGGCCCGGCTGCAGGACTGGTGCCATCGTGCCGAATCGTCCGGCATCGCGCCGCTCGCGCAATTTTCGGTGCAGCTGAAGCGCTACGCCTGATCGTTGTTGCCCGCATGAAAAAAGCCCGCCGGTTGGCGGGCTTTTTCGTTGCGGGACAACAACCCCGGCTCAATCCGCCGCGAGCGCCGATGGCCGGCGCCGCGTGATCCGGTAGACCGACGCCGGCGGCAGGTTCCAGCGCACACCGCCAATACGCACTGACTCAAGGCCAAGCCGATGGAGGATGGCAGGCGGCACCGGGCAGCGCGGGCCATAGGTGAACTGATACAGGGCCCCGTTGGCACGCAGCAGCTCGAAAGCGCCCGACAACACCGCAAACACCTGCCGGGGCGACATCGCCAGCAGCGGCAGGCCGCTGACCGCCGCCGCGGCGCCGTTGGCATCGAAGAGCTTGAGCCGCCGCAGATGCGCCGCGTCCCCGCAGACCACCCGCGCTGCGGGATAGCGCCGCTCGAGCATGGAAGCAAAACCGGAGCTCAGTTCCAGCAGCGTGAGGTCGCATTCGCGCACGCCGCGCGCCAGCAACGCTTCGGTGATCGCACCGGTGCCGGGGCCGAGTTCGAGAACGGGGCCAGAGTCCGGCGTCACTTCGCACACCACCAGGCGCGCCAATTCCGGGCTGGACGGCGTCATCGCCGCCACGCGGCGAGGATCCGCGACCCAGGCACGGAAGAAAGGCAGGACGTCGGAAAGTGCCATGAAACCGGATCGTAACAGGGGGGCGCGGATCAGTGTATCGGCGGGCATGGCAAACGATTGACCCGCAGGGCCAAATCCCACAATACTCGGACGCGCCTGTTTGCCGCAATCGTCCATCAACGGCCACCGGAATCCATGATCCTGACCCAAGTACTTCGTGACCTGTTTCGTGGCCGGACCCAAGCCCCAGCGGCGCCGTCGCCACCCGGTAGCGTTGCGCAATCCCTGCCCAAACGCTCGGTTCCGAACGCCAACCGCGTCCCCAGTTTTTTCATGCCGGTGTTCTGGGGTACCAAGGACGATGAGGCCGTTGCGGACGCACATCAAGTCGACGACCGGATTGTTGCAGGATGGCCATCACTTTGCCGACAACCTGCTGACCTGGGGCCGCAATATGTCGATGCTTGACGACGCCCCGTTCGTCGCGGCCTGGCAGAGCAACGCGGAAAGCGCATCGGACCAGGCGATCATCTGGCGGCGCTACGTGCTCGCCTGCGCCGCCTACCATTGCGCGCAGCTGGAGGGCGACTTCGTCGAGTGCGGCGCCTACACCGGTGTCGGCATCAAGACCATTGCCGACTACCTCGGCGGCCCGGCGTTTCCCAAGACATTCTGGGGTTACGACATTTTCGAGCATGACGCCTCCATGCTCAACCACGCGATGCCGGAGCTCGGCGCGGGACTCTACGAGCGGGTACGCGCCAAGTTCGCCAACTATCCGCGCGTGAAGATCATGAAAGGGCTGATTCCGGAAGTGTTTGCGAGTGGCTGTCCGGACCGGATCGCCTATCTGCACATCGACCTGAACCAGGCGCCGGCCGAGATCGCGGCGCTGGAATTCCTGTTCGGCCGCATGGTGCCGGGCGGGATCCTGATCCTCGACGACTACGAATGGTCCGGCCCCTATCGTGGGCAGAAACTGGCGGAAGATGCCTGGTTCGAAGACCGGAAGTATCGGGTGATGCCGCTGCCGACGGGACAAGGCATCGTCATCAAGCGATAGCCGCGCACAGGACCGCCACACGTGCGGTAGCATGATTCGAGGTCAGTGACGAAGGCCTCGGCGTCCATCAGCGGCGAGGCGGCGAGGCGCCTGCGCAAGTCCGCTTGCAATGTCGCCCGCCACGCCGAATCACGCGCCAGGCGCACGTTGATATCGACATAAGCCGCCGGCGAGTCGGCAATCAGTTCGGGCAATGCGAGCGAGCTGAGGATGCTGCAAGCACCTCGGGCGATCGCGCGGTCACCGCGCAGCGCGACAAGTGGCGTGCCCATCCACAGCGTGTCCAGGGTCGTGGTGCCGCCGTTGTAGGGAAACGTATCGAGCGCAATATCGAGATTGCCAATGGTCGCGTAATACGCGGCAAGCGGTTGTCGACCCGAGATCGCGATACGCGCGCGCTCCACGCCGCGCGCGACAAAGCGGTCAAGCAACGCATCGCGAGACTCCGCCGGGACATCGAGGATCGCCAGTTCCGCGCCGGGCACGGCCCGCAGGATTTGCGACCAGAGATCGGCGGTAGCGTCGCTGATCTTCGTAAAGCGGTTGACCGACCCGAATCGAATCGCCCCCGAAGGCTCCCGGTCACGGACAAATTGCGGTGGCGCAAACCACGGCTCGTAGCACCATTGGCTGTGCGGCAGCCGTACCAATTGCTCAATGAACATGGCTTCCGCGTCACCTGCCGGGTCGGTGTGCCAGTCGCAGATGCGATAGTCCATTGCAGCGATGCCCGTCGTATTGAGGTATCCCATCCACGTGGCCTGAACCGGCGCCGGATGACGCGCGAACACCTGCAGCCGATTGCGGCTCGTGTGCCGCGACAGGTCGATCAGGATGTCGATGCCGTCGCGTCGAATCTGCTCCGTGAGGGCATCGTACGCAAGGCGCGATGTGTCGTGCCAATATGGCGAGAGTCGTCGCAATACCTCGGTTTCAGGACCGGGCGTGAGGAGATTCGAGTAACAGTGGATCTCGACGACACCGGTGTGGTGATGTTCCAGTACGGGTCGCATCAACATACCCACCGGGTGCAGCCCGAAATCGCCGGAGACATACCCGATGCGAAGGCAACGGTCCGGATTGCGATCATTGGCCGACAACTCGAAGCGGGCGCCGGCGCGGCGCTCAATGGCTTTGCCGACGCGACGATGTCGCGCGAAGATTTCGGCGAGGCTTAAACCCGGCTGGTTGTTCAGCGGAAAGAGCATCGAGCTCAGCGCATCCGGGGCGATGTCGGCGCCTAGCGCCATGTAGTCGATGGCCTCGTCGAAGCGATTCTGCTCCAGCAAGAGCTGCCCCAGGTTGAGGGCCGCGCCCGAATACTCGGGTCGATGCACGAGCGCCGTTCGCAGTTGGGCTTCGGCCTCAGCTGCCCGCCCGGTGGTCGACAGGATCAGGGCCAGTGCCACCGCCGCTTCCCCGAGGCCGGGCTCAATGCGCAGCGCTTCGCGCAGCTGTTCTTCTGCATCGACGCGATTACCTTCTGTGGCGAGGAGCCCCGCCAGGTTGAACCGGAGCCGCGCGTTGTCCGGGGCAATCCGGATCCCTTCCCGATACGACGCAGCTGCCAGCTCAAATCGCTGCAGCTGCATCAGCGCATTGCCGGCGTTCATGTGCACGCGAACGTCATCGGGTGCAATGCGGCGCGCCTCGTCGTAGCGGACCATCGCCGCGGTGGGGTCGTTGCCGTCCTCGAGCGCATTGCCTTCGCGCAGCAGCAAGTCCACCTGAGCCTGCGCGAGCATACGCGCCTTGGTATCGGCCGACGCCCCGCGTCCAAGCAACCGCGAAATCAGTCCTGCCATCGGGGGGCCGGACAAAAGTCCATGCTGAATCGAATTTCGATCACGCTGGCCCGAGTATCGGGGGGCAGGTATTGCGGGTCAACCCGGTTGAATGCGAGTGGCACGGCGCCGGACAATAAAAAGGCCCGCATGTGGCGGGCCTATTGCTTAGTCACTTCGCGTGGCGCCCCGATCTTCGGCAGGCGCGGCAGATCGCGCCGCCAAGGGTTACTTGAGCTTCGTTTCCTTGTAGATCACGTGCTTGCGGGCCACGGGATCGAACTTCTTGATCTCGAGCTTTTCCGGCATCAGTTTCTTGTTCTTCGACGTGGTGTAGAAGTGGCCGGTGCCGGCCGACGATTCGAGCTTGATCTTTTCGCGCATGATGATTTTCCCGGTACGGTGGGCTTAGATGTGCTCGCCCTTGGCGCGCAAATCGGCCAGGACGACGTCGATGCCGTTCTTGTCGATGGTGCGCAGCGCGTTGGTGGTCAACCGCAGGTTGATCCAGCGATTTTCGCTTTCGACCCAGAACCGGCGACGCTGCAGGTTGGGCAGGAACCGGCGCTTGGTCTTGTTGTTGGCGTGCGAAACGTTGTTGCCCACCATCGGGGCCTTACCGGTGATCTGACAGACTCGAGCCATGGCTCATTCCTTAAGCGGTGTTCGGCGTGCCTGCTGCCTTTAAGGGCAATGGGCACGGCTGGAATAGGGGAAAGCCCACGATTATCGCGCAAAAGTCTGGCTAAATCAAGCCCCTGGCCCCGCAGCGCCGGTAAGCGCGGCGCCCACCAGAGCAATCAGTAGACGGCATCGTGGTCGCCGACATTGACCGGGATGATTTGTTGATCCTGGATCAACAGTTCCAGCGTGATGCGGTAGGACAGGTTGATCGAGACCGAATGCAGTCCCTCGTATTTTCCACGCAGCGGGTGCATGCGCAGCGACGGATGGGCCGGGTTGGCTTCCAGCAATTGCAGGGTTTTGAGATAAGGCGAACGCAACTCCGGGTGCCGCCTCAGAAACCGCGCTGCCCGGCGATTGTATTGCTCGGTAAAGACCAGCACGTACGGCATGGAGAACCACGCGCATCAAGGCGCGTCGAGGGCATCCAGTCGCGCGAGGTGCGCCTCGGGCGATTCCTTGAACACGCGCCCGGCCGCCAGATCGGCGCGCGTTTGCGCCAGCGCTGCATCCAGTTCGCATTCGCGCAGGTAGTGGTATTGCGCCAAGTCCATCACCACGAATTTGTCCTTGCCCCGGACCGAGACAATGGCCTCCGGCGCATGGCTGAGCGCAAGCTCGATGGCTGCGATGCCCTTGGTTTTGAGATCGTTGGCGCTGATGTGGGACATGAGGCTCACCTGTATCATGTATTAATCGTGCTTTTAATAGTGCTATTAATCACATGAATAAGCAAGCGAATCGAGCAGGCCTGCAACATTGCCCTAGATCAGCCCCCGCTCCGCAAACGAAACCACCCGGGCCCCCGCTACGATGAAATGGTCCAGCGTGCGGATATCGACCAGCGCCAATGCCTGCTTCAGCGATTGGGTGAGCAGCTCGTCCGCACGAGACGGCTCCGCCACGCCGCTGGGATGGTTGTGCGCAAGGATGACCGCCGCGGCGTTGTGTTCGAGCGCGGCCTTGACCACCTCCCGCGGGTAGACGGAGGTTTGCGCCAGCGTGCCCCGGAACAATTCCCGCGCGGCCAGCAGGCGATTCTGGCTGTCGAGAAAAATCACCAGGAACGCCTCATAGGGCAGTGGCGCCATGGTGAGCCGCAGATAGTCGCGGACAGCCTCGGGGGAGGACAACGCGTCGCGCGCCGCCACGTCGCACAGCAACGCCCGCCGCACGAACTCGACCATGGCCTTCAACTCCGCGGTGCGCGCCGGCCCCAGGCCACGCAGCCCGCGCAACTCTGCCGCGCCGGCGGCCAGCACGCCGGCCGCGCTGCCGAAACGTTGCAGCAGGCCGCGCGCGACTTCCAGCACCGGCCGCCCCGGCACGCCGCTACGCAGCAGCACCGCCAGCAGCTCCGCATCCGTGAGCGCGGCCGGACCCAAGGCCAGCAGGCGCTCGCGCGGGCGTTCGAGACAGGCGAGATCGGGTCTGGCCACGGCGAAACCTCCACGAAAAAGCACTGCAATGGCACGCATTGCCGGCGCCGGAACGCCGGAACGTGAATGCGCGCTGAGTGTAAACTTGGCCGCAAGCAATCTTCCATCAGCCGAACAGACGACGCCCCGATGAGCGAAAACGCAGCCCGCAGCAACACCGGCAACAAACTGGCGCGCGTGGTTCTTGGCGTCACGGGCGGCATCGCGGCCTACAAGGCGGCTGAATTGACGCGCCTGTTGGTGAAATCCGGCACCGTCGTCGATGTGGTGATGACGACCGCGGCCACGCGCTTTGTCAGTGCCATGACCTTTCAGGCGCTCTCCGGCCGCCCGGTGTTGACCGACCTCTGGGACACCGGCGCCGCCAATGCGATGGGCCACATCGATGTCTCGCGCGGCGCCGACGCCATCGTGGTGGCCCCTGCCTCCGCCGATTTCCTGGCCAAACTGGTCCATGGTCGCGCGGACGACCTTTTGTCCACGCTTTGCCTTGCGCGTGAGTGCCCGCTGCTGGTGGCCCCCGCGATGAATCGGCAGATGTGGGCCCATCCCGCCACCCAGCGCAATATTGCGCAGTTGCGTACCGATGGCGTCACCATCCTCGGCCCCGACAATGGTGAGCTCGCCTGCAAGGAAGACGGCGACGGTCGCATGCTGGAGGCCGCCCAACTCTTGGCCGCCATGGTGGCGTTTGCCCAGCCCAAGGTACTTGCCGGCAAGCGGGTACTGCTGACGGCCGGGCCGACCTTCGAAGCGATCGATCCGGTGCGCGGCATCACCAACAGCAGCTCGGGCAAGATGGGATTTGCCCTTGCGCAAGCCGCCGCCGATGCAGGCGCGCAGGTGACGCTGGTGGCCGGCCCGACAGCCTTGCCCACGCCCTACGGCGTGACGCGCGTGGACGTCGTCAGCGCGGCGCAGATGCTCCAGGGCGTGATGGCCGCCGTCGCCCAGCACGACGTCTTCATTGCCGTCGCCGCCGTGGCCGACTACGCGCCTGCCGCCGTGCAATTGCAGAAGCTGAAGAAATCGTCCGACGCATTGACGCTCACGCTGCAACCGACCGTCGATATTCTCGCCACGGTGGCCGCGCTTATGATCCCGCCTTACTGCGTGGGCTTTGCCGCCGAGAGCCAGGACGTTGAGCGCCTGGGCGAAGAGAAGCGCCGGCGCAAGAAACTGCCGTTGCTGATTGCCAATCGTGCGCAGGATGCGCTGGGCAGCGACTTCAACGAAGTCACGCTGCTGGACGACACCGGCGCGCAGCGGTTGCCGCGCATGGACAAGCAGACGCTGGCGCGGCAACTGGTGGCGGAGATTGCCAAGCGGTTGCCGGCGGAAGCTAGCTAAGTGCCGGATCTCTCCAGCGCCGCGCGCTTTCGAGGACGATCGCCGAGGTCGCCTGTGCGAAGAAGGCTATGCCAAGCTGGAAGCGGGCCGCTTCGACGAGGCCCATACCCTGCTCGCCGCGCGCGCGCGCTCGCCCCGAGAAGCACTCGTGCACTACCGCCTGGGCCTGCTGTTCGGCGATACCGGTCGTCATGGTGACGCGCTCATGTGCTTCGACCGGGCACTGCAACTGGAACCCGACAATGCGCGCGCGCACAAAAATCGCGGGTCCGCCCTGCAACAGCTCGGTCGTATGGACGAAGCGGTGGCCGCCTATCGCCGGGCGATGGCGCTAACCCCCGACCAGGCGATTCCCTACGTAAATCTCGGTCGCATTCTCGAGGACGCCGGACGCAAGTTCGAAGCCGCGGACATCTACCGTACCGCGATCGAACGCGGCGCCGACCCTGCGACGCTGGGCCACCATCTGGCCGCGGTGACCGGCGTGTCGACCGAGCGAGCGCCCGACGCCTGGGTGCGGGCGACCTTCGACAACTTCGCACCCCAGTTCGACGCCCAGCTCCAGTCCCTGGGCTACAGAGTGCCGGAACAACTGGCCAGGCGTGTGCTGGCACGCGAACGCGGCCCGCTCGACATCGTCGATCTCGGTTGCGGGACGGGACTGTGCGGCATCGCGCTGGCGCGCGCCAAGCGCCACCTGGTCGGCCTGGATCTGTCGGAGAAGATGGTGACGCTGTCGCGAGCGCGCGGCGTCTACGACGAACTGTTCGTCGCGGAGGTCCACGACTGGCTCCGCACAGCGGATTCGGCGCGTTTCGACGTCGCGATCGCGGCCGATGTCTTCATCTACGTCGGCGCGCTCGAAATCATGTTTGCCGAAATCGCGCGGGTGCTGCGCCCCGGCGCGTGGCTGGCCTTCTCTACAGAAGAGTGCGCAGAAGGCACCTTTGCGTTGCAACCCTCGGGACGGTACGCGCAATCGGAAGCGTACATTCGCAAGCTGGCGCATCCCGCGTTCGTCGTTCGTGAGGCCGAGCCTTCCGTGCTGCGCCTGGAAGGCACTACGCCGACCCCGGGACGTCTCTACCTCCTGCAACGAACCTGACCCCGCCTACGCCTGCCGCTACCATGAATATGCCCACCATCGCTCTCAAGGTCCTGGACGAACGAATCCGCCCGCACCTGCCGGCCTATGCCACGCCGGGATCCGCCGGCCTCGACCTGCGCGCGTGCATCGATGCGGCCATCACGCTCGAACCGGGTCAGACTCATCTGATCCCCACGGGCATCGCCATCCACATCGAGGATCCGGGCCTGGCGGCCGATCATCCTTCCGCGCTCCGGTCTCGGCCACAAGCATGGCATCGTGTTGGGCAACCTCGTCGGACTGATCGACTCGGATTACCAGGGGCCGCTGATGGTGAGTTGCTGGAACCGCGGGGCAGGAGACTTCGCCCTGACAGCCGATGGACCGCCTCGCGCAGCTCGTGATCGTGCCGGTCGTGCAGGCGGGTTCGAGGTCGTTCCCGATTTCGATTCGAGCGCGCGGGGCGCCGGGGGGCTTCGGCAGCACGGGGCGTGACGGCGACAAGGCAAGATATCTTGCTTCGTGTCCCTAACCTGCGTCGGTGAAACTGGAGCTGCATGCTTCGCGCCGGCGGCGGCCGGTACGCCGTTTCCGTTATCGTCCCGCGCGTGCTGAACGTGGGCGGCGGCAGCAAATCAGATCCCGATTCCCGACCACTACCGGGGTGGATCCAGTGCTGCTCGACGTCGATCCGGGGGCATCCGACGTCGTATGCGACGCCCGCGAACTCGCGATCCTTGCCGCCCGCGACAGTACGACGCCGTCTACTGCTCGCACAACCTCGAGCACTACTATCGGCACGATGTGCGCCAAGGTGCTGCGGGGCTTCCGGCACGTGATGAAGCCGACCGGTTTCGCGGAATCGTGGTCCCCGACCTGCGAGCGGTGATGCGCAAGGTCGCCAGTGGCACGACATGGACCTCGACGACATCCTCTATAGTTCGGCCGCGGGGCCCATTACCGTGCGCGACGTGGTGTACGGCTGGGGCAAGCAGATCGAAGACTCCGGCGTCGATTTCTACGCGCACAAGACGGGCTTCAGCCCGAGTCCACGCTAGGCGCGACTTCCTGCCGCGATGCCGGCTTTCGCCAAGTGCTCGTCGCGAACGAACGGCCGGAGGCCTACGAGACGCGCGCTTTCGCGTTCGCGGGCAAGAGCCCGCGGCGTGGGAAGCAGGCGCTGCCTCTCTTGCGCGATATGTTTTGCCGTGAGCGCTACACCAGCTCCACCAATAAGCGGCTCTCTCGCCACTCGGGCAGCGTGCTCGCCACCAGGCGTGCAGGTTGGGCGAGAAGCTGCCGAGAGCGGAATCCGCCGCGCGCCGCAAGATGCTCGAGGCTGTCGCGCGAATACAGGCTGATGTGGCCGTTGCGCGGCGAGGCGTACCACCAGGTCAGGCGCTGCCGCTCGGCAACGTTGCCATCCGACAGCAGCGTGCTGAAAATGACGATTCCGTCGTCCTTGAGCAGCGCCGACAAATCTCCCATGAGCATGCTGAGATCGGGAACGTGCTCGAACACCTCAAAGGAGGTGATGAGGTCGAAGGCGGAAGGTCCGCGATATCGACGTCGCGATCGACGAATGGATCGTAAGACTGGAATCCCAGCCGGCCTGGCACATAGGTCGCTCAAGAGCCCGTTGCCGCCGCCGTAGTCGAGGTGGCTGATACCCGTGGCTTCCGCGCCAATCATCTTCACGAGGTACGCCGCGTTGTCCCGGGACCGCGCCCCAGGTAATCCGGATCGACTTGCAAATAGCCTTCGTTGTAGATCCGGGCCGCGAACTCCTCCTTCGACCAGCTGTGCATTGCGGGGCATAGCAGAACCCGCAGTTCTTGCATCGAGTGTAGTAATCGGCACACCCGATAGCGGCAAAAAGGTGCCTCGCCATTCCTCGCAGTTTTTGTTGAGATCGACCACATCCAGGAGTTCGCAGTCGCTATCGCAAATGGGGCATCGCTGTGCGGCCGCATCCGAGGCCGGCGCAACGTACGCTCATGCCGGCGCTCGATTCCACGTATCCTGGGCTGACGTCACTGGGCGCAGTCCCGCTACATCCATTTCTACTTCGTTAGGAATGCATAGCACGTTGATCGACACGATCCCTGGAAAGATGTCCTCGGCCACCTTCATATAGTTGTCGGGGTTGTAGAGCCTCGCGAGATGCCAATAGGCGCGATAGCCCAGTTCGCCGATCAGCGTGAGTAGCGCCTCGGAGTGCTCCGCGCGATCGTTCTCCACGTACATCATCGGCCGGTACATGTTGATCGTGTCCACGGCACCGCGCAACACGTCAACTTCCATCCCTTCCACATCGGCCTTCAGGAAATGGCAGGCGGGCAGATCGAGGCTATCCAGGGTGACCAGTGGCACTCTCTCGCCCACCGCTGACCCTGCAAGCGAAACCCCGCCAAAGTTAGACCGCACGCGAATGATCCATCGGCGGGACATGGATCGTACCTATCGTGGCTCCCACCGCGCTCTGATAGGCAAATACGTTTGCGCACTGATTGATTGCGAGGTTGGCGCACAATGTCTGGAACACGATGCGCTGAGGCTCGAATACATGCAGCTCACCGGTACTACCCACCATTCGCGCGAGGTCGATCGTATGCGCGCCAATGTTGGCGCCGATCTCCGCGACCAGCATACCTTCGCGGATAAGTTGCCTGAAGATCATCTGTTCGGCGACCGAAAACTCGCCATACTTACCCAGTGATCCACCGACATAGACATCGTTCTTGTTGTAAATCATGGGTCCGGTACGGCACATGGCCATTTCATTGAAACCACCGGCATCCAGCGCTTCGACCTTGTTCGACATTTCCATTGATCCGTGGTCGGCGTCGTCTACTTGACGGCGAGCCGGGTTGCGATTTCCTTCGTGGCGCGCTCGACGAACTCCTTGCTGTACCCCAATTCGTCGAGTCTCCACTGGAAGACGTTGGCAAGCTTGGCCTTCTTGTAGACACCGAGCTTGTGCTGGTCGTGGAACCTGACCGCCCGTACCGCCAATCCTTCCAGAATGATCTTGATCTGCTGCTGCGCACCGCGGTCGGTTCGCGCTTCCGACGCCGGCGGGAACCGGCGACCTAAGTCGTTGGCCAAGCCGGTCGCGAACTCCTCGAGCTCGCGTGTATCAAGCAGTCCAAACAGCGCCATATTGTTTCCCTGGATGGTGGATTCGGTCTTGTCCGTGATTCGTTAACCCACTGCTAGTCCGCCTGAGAGGCGCTTCCCGCCCAAATTTCTTCGCAGCATGCCGGCAACCGGGCTGGCGTCGCCTCTTCCGGATAGGCAAGAATCGTGCAGACGCGTCGCCCCGAAAAGCCATCGTCGGTCTGGCGATTGAAATTCTCGGGGCGAAAGAGCGCTGTGTCCATCTTCCATGCGCGATAACCAAAGTCATCGAGTCTGCGCACCAGCGAAAACCACACTTCCCCCTCGCGCAGGCGCAATATCAACACCGGACGGGTGCGCCAGATAGATTGCGATGCACCTTCCAAGATTCCCGGTATATCGTCGTGGTCGCCCACCACCAGGAGGTCGAGCCGCTCCAGCTGCAGATCGTCGACCAATTGCCTACGGGCCTGATGAACCGATTCGCTGGCCAGAGTAGATGCACGCGCGAGCAAGGTCGCGTTACCACAAGAATGCAACGTCAGATTCTGCCGCAGCAATCGGTGCTCCGCAGGACGGGGTTCAACCAGGATCAGCAAGCCAGTGGCGCCAAGGGCTTGAGATAGAGGAATGGCGTGTGAACCGACACCAGGCCCGTACACCACACCTGTGCCGCCGACAGGAACTGCGGCGCAAAGAACATCGAGTTCTCCCCTTAGAAACTCCCCGTACCGCATCAATGACCAACCTTCGGCGGACCCATCCTCGATGATCTGCAGCATTCCGATGCTGGTGTGAACGACCTTCTCGCGGTTGATCGCATCAGCCGGAGTACTCGCAACTTCCATTGGCTCGTCCATAGTGCCCGCGGATTCTGTTGCCGTGGCGTCTAGTGCTGGCGCCCTGCCAACCTGCACGAAGGACGAAGCGCCAGCAGCGCGGTACTGGCGTATTTCGGTGGCAACTCGTCGCACGACCTCCGACCACCCAGCCGGCGTCGATTGGCGGAACAGCCGCATGGTTGGATACCACGGCGTATCTTCGCGTCCGTCCAGCCAGCGCCAATCCGAGGGCGTGCCGAGCAATAGCCATACGGGTCGGCCCATTGCGCCGGCAAGATGGACCACCGACGTGCACACACTGATCACAAGGTCAAGATTGGCGATGGCCGCCGCCGTATCACCATAGTCCAAGAGGTCCGGGCCGAGGTCGACCACCGTGAAACTCGACGCAATTTCCTTTGCTTCGACTGCGCGCGCGCCCTTCTGCAGCAAGAACCACGCTACGTCCTCGGTTGCGAGCAACTCGCGTACGACACTCATTGGCATTGAGCGTTCCCGATTGCCGGGAAAGGCCGGATTGCCCGACCACACCAGTCCGACTTTGAGCTTCGATCCGGCGTCATCAATGCGAGTGCGCCATTGCGCCACCTTGTCTTCGTCGGGCGAGACGTAGGGGATGTCGGCCGGTATCGAGCCGAGATCAGTGTCAAACGCCTTGGGCAGACTCACCAAGTTGACGAAGTAATCAATACTCGTTTGATCGACGGGTCCGTCGAGCACTTCATCGACGCCCAAAAATCGTGGTGCCAGATCGCAAAATCTTGTGAGCTTGACCGTTGCCCCGCGACGCTGCAGGAGGGGCGCGTAGCGAAGAAACTGAAAGGCATCGCCAAAGCCTTGCTCGACCCGTAGAAGGATCCGTTTGCCGTCGAGCGGCTGGCCCTGCCACTCCGGTATTGCGAGTGGCATCCGATTGCCGACGAGGGGCTCCGCGAGCCACCGAAATTCATAGTGGGGCCAGCCTTCGCGCAACCGGCCTTCCGCAAGCACCATCTGCGCATAGGTCCGATGCAAGTCGACTGAGGGACACGAAGCAAGATCGCTCTCGAGTACATGCAGCGCGGCACGACGGTCACCGGTGGCGTCGTACGCGAGCGCCAAATGCGTCGTGCCCGGGAATGCGCCTTCGTGCGTGCAATTCCTGCGCGCTTCGAGCAGAACGCGGATGGCCTCCTTCCACCGTCCCGAGAGGCCAGCAGGCAGCCAAGGCTGAATGAGGCGCGCCAGTCCACGGGCCGCTTCCCAATCGCTTCTCTGAGCAATGCTTCCGCCGCAGCCCATTCGCCTTCATCCCGCTTGCAATGTGCAAGCAGCAACATCACCTGTGCATCCGCAGGAGACACCGCATGCAATCGCTCGCACAGTTCCACGCATTCGTTGGTCTTGCGCTGTGCAAACAACACGCGCGCCAACGCGATTTCCACGTCAGTTCGAGTCTCCCGACGCGCACGACGCAGCGCTTCCTCAGCTCTCTGCAACTCGCCAATTTCCTGGTATGCAAGGCCGAGGCGCAAACAGTGATCGGGACCAAAGGCCGCGGCGTCAGGCAACGCACGAAGAATTCTCCCCGCTTCGGTCGTGCGTCCCCAACCAAGCAATGCCAAGGCAACGTGGGACTGCGCCAGCGGGGAATCTGCGGATGTTCAATCGTCCGCAGCGCTCGTAATGCTTCGGCAAACCGGGATTGGGCGACCAGTTGCCGTGCCCCTTCAATCCGCGAGTCGACGGACGTCCCGTCGGATTGCGGCGAGTCGATTGTCATGAGCGGATGAAATATTCCTGGCGGGCGCCTCGTCGGCGGCGCCTGCCCGGTCAGTGACTTGAAGAATCGTGCGATCACAACCTAGGGGCTTGCCAAGACGCTACCGTGAGTGCATTCGATATGCCTTTCCAGCATGGCCGGAACCTCCCGCTCCTCCGGAATGCAGACGAGTGCGGGCGCCACTTCAGTCTCGTGGGGCCAATCGCCGAACAGGAAAAAACGATTCGGTGGATACGTTGGTGACTCGATCAACCAGCACCGATAACCGAAGGCCACGATGCGTTCGACCGTCGCCTCGATCGTCTCAGCCGCGTCGGGCGCGATGAACAGGACCGGGCGCAACCGCCACAGCGTCGTTTCCGCGCCGGCCAGGACCTCGCCGATGCGCAGCCGGCTTGCAGCTTGAGCACATCAAGCCGCTCGAGCGCAAGGTCGTCGATAAGTTCACGATCCTCGACCGCCGACTGCCGACTTTCGCCCCACGCCCCCATTCCGCAACCCTTTACACCCGGCGAGCGAGCGCTTCATCTGAGTGACACGCCCTGCCCGCGCGGTTTGCCTGCAGGTTGTTCGACAGAATCTGGGCCAACAAAGGATCGTCTTCGTAGACGTAAAGAAGTCCCGTATCACCGACCATCCGCGGCCAGTGCAATGGCGTGCGCCCCGATTCCGCTGCGCACTTCAAGCAATGCGTCACCGCTGCGGACCAGTTCTTGCAGCATACGCAGGTGTTCCTGAGGGTATTCGCCGGTATTCTGCAGGAGATCAGACGTGGGGTGATCGCAGGGCCAATACTGCAGTATGCCATGCCGCGATTCGGTTACGCGCGCAAGCGCGTACGCGGTTGGGACGCGCTTTGCGGCCGGAGTCTCGACTTCGGCCTTGCCGAGTTGGTCAGGCACAGCAGATACCTGCGCCGAGGCTGCCCTCGGCGTGTGCGCGAATCGCTGCGGACAGCGCGTCGCAGACACGTCCCACGACATCCTGCCAATCGCCCAGCGTCCGTTGTCTGAAAATGCGCATCGTCGGGTACCAAGGCGAATTCTCGCGGTCCTCCAACCAACGAAAATCGACAACGGTAGACAGCAATAGCCACACGGGTTTGCCCAAGGCGCCGGCAAGATGCGCGATAGCGGTGTCGACGCAGATCACCAAATCAAGTTGCGACAACGCGGCAGCCGTATCGGCGAAATCGCTCGAGTTCCGATGCAATATTTGTGCTCCGAAGCGCCTCGGGCAATGTGTGCAACACCGCCGGAACTTCCTTCTGCATCGAAACGAAATCGACACCCTCGACCCGCCATAATGGGGCAAGCGTTTCGATCGGGATCGAGCGCATTCGGTCACGTCGATGGGAAGGGTTGCCCGCCCAGGCGACGCCCACCCGCAGACGGTCGGTCCGTGAAAACCGCCGGGGACCATTGCGCATCAAGCTCCGGGTCGACTCGCAAATAGCGCGACGACGCCGGAATGGTGTCAATGGTCGTGCCAAGCACGCCAGGCAGGCTCAGCAGCGGAAGTGGAAATCGAAGGCTCCAAAATCGACGCTACCGTTCACCACCTGGTCGACCCCATCGAACCAATTCGCCAGCCTTTCCAGGCCGCCGCGCCGAGGAAGGTCACCGTGGCACCACGTTGCTTGAGAGTTCTGAGCAAAGCGCAAAAACTGAAAGGTGTCGCCAAAACCCTGCTCGCAACGCAACAGGATCGATTTGCCTGCGAGCGACTGCCCCACCCACGGCGTACCGCGATGCACTGGCCGAGCCGACAGCCAGCGGTTCCTGGAACCAGCGGAAGTGATACTGCGGCCAGCCTTGTGCGAAATCTCCAACTGTCAGCAGCGCGAACGCCATGTGGCCATGCGCGATGCGGATCGGGACATGTCCAGGAGTCGAGGACCCAACAATGCCAAGCTTCCGGGACGCTTGGCCCTGGTCCAATAGCGTGACGGCATGATTGGCGAAGCCATTTGGCATATTTGTGCCGTTTTCTGACGCGACTGACTTCGGCGCATTCAACGCCCGCTGCCGCTTCGTCGTGCCGTTCCTGTCGCCCAAGTTGGTTTCAAGGGACGACCAGTTCCCGGCTCAAGGCGTCGATATCCAAGGGCACGGCGAATCGCGCGTTCCCCGCGGCAAGCGCGCCTTGCTCCTGCTCACAGATGCCGATGTTCAGCCAGCAGTCGGCATCGTCGATTCGATCTGCAATGCATTTTCATACGCCCTGATTGCACGCCCCATATTGCCTGCGCGCCTGCAGCGTCATCGCCAGCGCACGCCGCGCGTGGATCGAATCCGGTTCGCGCTCGGGGCGGCCACGCGAACGAATTGCTCCGCTTGCTCGTAGTTACCAAGCAGATAACAGCACCAGCCGAGATTGAGGTATAACGGCGTGCCATCGGCGCCGGCGGCACGCGCCCGTAGGAACCAATGGCTAGCCTCGAGAACCCGACCCCAGTCGAAGAGCGTGGCCCCGCGCGCCGCTTGCAGTTCGAAGTCGTCGGGATGCCGTCGTAAACCGGCATCGATGGCAGCAAGCGACTCGGCAAAACATCCCTCCTTTGCAAGCGCGGCCGCACGCTCTCCGATGGACGCGTGTTCTGCTGCTGCCGTCGGGCGTGTATTACGGGAGGTGAGGTTGGCCCCGACGCGGCCATCGGCGACTGTTGTCGCCTTCGCCCCGGAACCCGGCGCGTCTCCGCCCAAAATCCGCTTCAGAAATCCCATGCGCTGATGCCCGGTAGATAGCGGCTCGGTGTGATCCTGCGGCCGCAATGAAATATGCGCGCCTCCCATGACGCAAACACGCAGCGCCCGGAAAGTGCCGAATCCATCGGAATTGTAGCCGGGCACGCCAATGAAAAAGGGCCGGCAGGATGCCTGCCGGCCCTTATGCGAAGCGTTCCGCTTAGCGGAAAGACGACGGCACGTACTTCGAAGAGCAGGCGCTGAACGTGCCCGTCCACGTCGGGATTTCGGCGCCAGACAGAGTTGGCGTCAGGGTCAGAATACATTCGGCGGCCCGGCACCGGTGCCAGCGGACGTCGCGGTGATGACGCCATTTGCAACCGACAGCGCCGCCATGTAGCGCGAAGCCGTAGTTTGGCAGCCCGCGTCCGTGGCTGCGGCGGGCAGGGCAGTCTTCGTCGCCGTATATTCCGCCACCGAGGTCTTGCAAGCGGCAATCGCAGCCATCGATTCCGACATCTTCGAGCGCACGATGTAGTCCTGATACGCCGGCAGCGCGATGGCGGCCAGGATGCCGACAATGGCGACGACGATCATCAGTTCGATGAGCGTGAAGCCTTTCTGAATCTGTTTCATGGTGATGCTCCTTTGGAGTTGAACTGACTTTGACCGGTTTCGTAACCCGCGCACCCAGCGATGCTGGTCAATACTTTGCAATCGATGTGCCAGCGTTGTTGCAATTAGCGGGAAAACCCCAAAGGCGATTTAACCTTATGATTTTATTGTGTTTGTGACCGATGATCGGACAAACGGTCGGTACAGTCTCACTATCTGGAACGCCTACGCCATGCATTCGTCATGACAATTCGCCGCAGTGCGGAAGTCAGGTGACGCTATACGTCACTCATCCCTTGCAGATCGCGCCGGCTAGTGCCCAACCTGGGCAGGGCGGATCGTCACGATCCCACCGCCAGTTCCAGCCGTACCCCCGCCACCTCGAAGGTGTCGCCCGGATGCAGCGGCGAGCCCTCGGCGGCCACCGGTGCGCCATTGATGCGCGGCGGGTGGTCGCCTTCGACGGGAATCAACAGGTAGCCGCCGGCCGACTTGCGCACGATGGCCACCTGCACGCCCACGCGGCCCACCGAGAGCTGCTCGTTGGGAAACGGGACGGTGCGGCCGGTGCTTGGCCCCGACAGCACGCGCACCGAGGGCACCCGCGGGGCAGCGGCCGCAGCGGGTGGCACCTCCGGTGGGGGTGCGACAGGCGGCGGGGCCGGAGGCGCCACCGGAATCGTAAATCGTTGGGTGCTGGCCAGGTCGGGTTTCGCCCCCGTGGGATTGCCATTGCCCGACGGCGCGTCCCCGGTGAATGGCGCGCGGGGCGTGGTGTGTACACTTGGCGGCGCGTCTGGCGCAAGCCGCGCCGCACTACGGGTCGGAATGGGATCGGCTACGTCAATGCCACCGACGGAACGCCCAGGTGTCGGGGCGGCATCCACTCGCGCCCGTTCCGGCATCGGCGCCATCGGCCGTACCGAGTCCATTTCAACGCGCACCGGCTCTGCCATTTCGCGCTCGAATTCGTCACCGACCAGGATGCCGCGGTTGACGAGGGGCGAGCGGCCGGAATTGATGCTCGGCATCGGCACCAGCGGACCGCCACGCACCGGATCGACGCGCTCGGCCAATCCGCGCATTTGCTTGCGCACCATGTCGGGCGGCAACGGATCGACGCGCGCGTCGTCGTCGGCGAGATAGGTCAGGCGCTGGCGGCCGATGTCGATCTGGTCGTGATCGTGGAGAAAATGCTTGCTGGCGCCCTTGCCGTTGACCAGCGTGCCATTGGTGCTGCCGAGATCCTCGAGGAAACTGTCCGCCAGGATCGTCACGACGGCGGCGTGCTCGCCCGACACGGCGGGATACGGGAGGCAAACATCGTTGTCGGCACGGCGGCCGATGGTGATGCGTTCCTTGTCGAGCGGCACATGCAGCAACGTGCCGTCGGCCAGATAGAGGACGAGCTTGCCCATGTCCGGGTGCCCTAGCCTTTCTTCCGGGCCAGCCAGCGCTGCGCCCAGCCAGACGCAGGCAGGAATTCGGGCGGCACGCGCACGACGATGACGGAGATGTTGTCGCGCCCGCCGTTCTGGTTGGCGAGGTCGATCAGGTCGGCCACGGCCTCGGCGAGATCGCTGCGCTTTTCGTCCACGATCGAGTGGATCACCTCGGGGTCCACCATGTCGGTGAGGCCATCCGAACACAGGAGGTAGATGTCGTTGGCCTCGATCCGGTATTCGGAAATTTCGGTGGGCACGATCGCCTCGATGCCCAGCGCGCGCGTGACCAGGTTCTTGTTGAGCGAATAGCGCGCCTGCTCCGGTGTGAGCACGCCGCTGTCGATCTGCTCCTGCAGCAGCGAGTGGTCGCGCGTCAGCTGCTCGAATTTCTCGCCGCGCAGCCGGTAGCAGCGCGAGTCGCCGATGTGGCCGATGGACACGCGATTGCCGCAGAACACGGCGGCGACAATGGTGGTGCCCATGCCGGCACATTCGGGGCGCGCCTGCGCCGCTTCGTAGATGCCCTTGTTGGCGGATGCGATCGTTTGCTGCAGCAGCAAGGCGCCATGCGTGAGCCCGCTCTGGATATCGATCTTGGAGAGTTCGCGGCCGGATCTCAGCTCGGGCAGCATCCCGTTGGAGACGACATTGACCGCGATGCCGCTGGCCACTTCGCCGGCGCTGTAGCCGCCCATGCCGTCCGCCAGCACCGCGATGCCCGCTTCACCGTCGACGAATATCGAGTCCTCGTTGTGGGCGCGGACCATGCCCGGATGCGACAGGCTGGCGATATCGAGGGCAACGGTTGCGGACATGGCAGGCAAGGGTGCGGGGGGCGAACCAGTGAGTTTAGCCGCAAGCGGCCGCTGGCGGGAGCCTCACCCAAGCATTACGCGTGCCCGCGAGGCGATTGGTGAATTTGCCTTGCAAAAAACTAAACCTGTGCACCTGCTGGCGCATCGGTGGACGGAAGTTTGCGCGGGCGCCCACCTTTCCGGCCATTTTTGCGAGCGGCCGTCGACTTGGCGGTCGAAGTTGCCCGGCCACCCTGCCGCGCAAGGGCGCTCATCCACTCTTTGGTGCCGAGGCAACCCGCAACCAGGTCCGGAACGCTTACATCGAGGTCAAGAGCAGCCCAAAAGAGGCCATAACCCTTGCCGGTGAGCGTGACTGATTTGATCACGGCGGGGGTTGCAGCGGCGAGGCCCTGCACCTTGTTCACCGGCACACTTACCGCAACACCGGATGCCAACTCAATGCACAAACGTCTCGATCGCGGCTCGTAAGCAACTGCGATAGCGCTATCGCCAAGCCTGCGCGTTGCCTTGCCGGCCGCAACAGCAGCGGCAAGGCGCGAATCAACGGCATTCGCTATTTGTGATTTAGTTGCCATGAACTTTTCTCCAGCCAACCCGACATTCGTCATGTCGATCGATGATGGCGGCGGCAATTCGCCGCAGGCTTGATTTGGAAAGCCCCGCGGTTTCCACCAAAGCAACCTCGCCCGGAGTGCGGCCGAGCGCAAATTTGGCGTGACCGCCTGCCCCGATCGCATGCACGTGAGGCGGCGAGTGGTCGTTGAGAAACACCACGATGCGAAACGCGCCGATCTGAAACAGCGTAGGCATAGTAACCCAAGCGATGGGTTTTTACAACAGACGCAGCCGACGCGCCTGGTTTCAGCTGCTAAGCCTTCAGTGCCGCCTTCATGAGCTTGCCCATTTCCGCCGGATTGCGGGTGACGGTGATGCCGGAGGCCTCCATCACTTCGAGCTTTTCCTGGGCCGTACCCTTGCCGCCGGAAATGATGGCGCCGGCGTGGCCCATGCGCTTGCCGGGTGGCGCAGTGACGCCGGCGATGAAGCCGACGATGGGCTTCTTCATGTGGTCCTTGGCCCACAGCGCGGCGATTTCCTCGTCGCCGCCGCCGATTTCGCCGATCATCACCACGGCATCGGTGTCGGGGTCGTCGTTGAAGAGCTTGAGGATGTCGATGTGCTTCAAGCCATTGACCGGATCGCCGCCGATGCCCACGGCGGTGGATTGGCCAAGCCCCAATTCGGTCAGTTGCCCGACGGCTTCGTAGGTCAGCGTGCCGGAGCGCGACACGACGCCCACGCGGCCTTTCATGTGAATGTGGCCGGGCATGATGCCGATCTTGATCTCATCCGGCGTGATCACGCCGGGGCAATTGGGGCCAAGCAGCAGCGTGTGCTTGCCCTGCATCTTGTTGCGGGTGGCAATCATGTCGCGCACGGGAATGCCCTCGGTGATGCAGATCACGAGGTCAAGTCCCGCCTCGACGGCTTCGTCGATGGCCGCGGCGGCAAACGGCGGCGGCACGTAGATCACCGACACCGTGGCGCCGGTGGCTGCCTTGGCTTCACGCACCGTGGCGTAGATGGGGATGCCTTCGAAATCCTCGCCGGGCCGCTTGGGATTGACGCCGGCGACGAAGCATTCGCGGCCGTTGGCGTAATCGCGGCACATGCGCGTGTGGAATTGGCCGGTCTTGCCGGTGATGCCCTGCGTGATGACCTTGCTGTTCTTGTTGACCAGGATCGACATTGCTATTGCCCCTTCGCCGCGGCAACGACCTTTTCGGCGGCTTCGGCCATGTTGTTGGCGCTGATGATCGGAAGGCCCGACTCGGCCAGGATTTTCCTGCCCAGGTCCTCGTTGGTGCCTTTCATGCGCACCACCAGCGGCACCTTGAGCGAAACGGCCTTGGACGCGGCCACCACGCCTTCGGCAATGGTGTCGCACTTCATGATGCCGCCGAAGATATTGACGAGGATGGCCTTGAGGTGCGGATTCTTCAGCATGATCTTGAAGGCTTCGGTCACCTTCTCCGCCGTGGCGCCGCCACCCACATCCAGGAAGTTGGCGGGCTCGCCCCCATAGAGCTTGATCGTGTCCATCGTGGCCATCGCGAGGCCGGCGCCGTTGACGAGGCAGCCGATGTTGCCGTCGAGCGAGATGTACGACAGGTCGAATTTGGACGCCTCGATTTCCGCCGGATCTTCTTCGTCGAGGTCGCGCATCTCGACGATCTCGGGATGGCGGAACAGCGCGTTGCTGTCGAAGTTGAGCTTGGCATCGAGCGCGATCACGGTGCCGTTGCCGGTGACCACCAGCGGATTGATTTCGGCGAGCGACGCATCGGTTTCGACGAACGCCTTGTAGAGCCCCTGCAGCATCGCGCGCGCCTGCACGACGCTGCCTTCGGGCACGCCGATCTTGCGCGACATGCCGTCGGCTTCCGCATCGGTCAGGCCGCGGTCGGGATCGATGAACACGCGATGGATCTTCTCCGGCGTGGTGGCCGCCACGTGCTCGATGTCCATGCCGCCTTCGGAGCTTGCCATCAGGGCCACGCGCTGCGTGCCGCGATCCACGATCATGGCCACATACAACTCCTGCTTGATGTCGGCACCTTCCTCGATCAGCAGGCGGCGCACCTTCTGGCCGGTGGCGCCGGTCTGATGCGTGACGAGTTGCATGCCAAGGATCTCGCTGGCGCGCTGCTTCACTTCATCCAGCGACTTGGCCACCTTGACGCCGCCGCCCTTGCCGCGGCCGCCGGCATGGATCTGCGCCTTGACCACCCACACGGGACCGCCCAGCGTCGTGGCCGCCTTCATCGCCTCGTCGACGCTGAACGCCGGGATGCTGCGCGGCACGACCATGCCGTACTTGCGGAAGATTTCCTTGCCTTGGTATTCGTGGATCTTCACGTGGGAGTCCTTGGATGGCGAGTGAGGCTACTTGCCGCGATACCACTTCGGGTAATAGCGACGAACGTTGTCGGTGGTGGTTTCAAGGGCATGGCAATGATCGAGCTGGAACGGCTTGTCGTCGCCATGGTCCTCGCCGGTGATGCCGGCGAAGGTCTGCACGGCGGCGGTCGGCAGGTAGGCCAGCATTTCGGTCAGGTGGGTACAGCCGTGCACGCCACCCATCGTCTCATGCAGCCGCTTGCGAAATCCGAACAGCAGGTTGGCGCCGACCAGCTTGCCATACGCCGGGCCAATGATGTCGCAAACGCCGGGGTATGGCATTTCGTCGGTGACGGCCTCGATCGCGTGGATGACAAATTGGCGGTCAATGGTCACGCGCACGCGCATGTTGTGCACCGGCAAGCCCGCGTCGCGGACGCCGGCCAGCAATGCGTAGTGGTGATCCTTGACATCGACAATGTGGGCATCGATGTCGAACAGGCCGTCGTCACGCCGGAACCCTTCGTAGGTCACGGTGCGAAGATGCAGCCGCTCGCGCGGCACGGTGGGCATGGAAAGCGGCATGAAGCGATCGGCAGATGCAAAGCGGTGGCGGGATCCCGCCGCGTCGGGTGGACAGGCACGGGCTAGAATGATGCAAACCCGATGATTTTACGCCGCGGCGCACCATCGCGGCAACCGGAGACACCCCCATGTCGTTTGTGCTGGCGCTGGACCAGGGTACGACCAGTTCGCGGGCCATCGTGTTCGATCACGCGGGCACGATTCGCGGCGCGGCGCAGCAGGAATTTCCGCAGATCTTTCCGCAGCCGGGCTGGGTCGAGCACGATGCGACGGCGATCTGGGCATCGCAGGCGGGCGTGCTGCATGAAGCGCTCGCCAAGGCCGGCATCGGCGCGCGCGACCTGTCCGCCATCGGCATCACCAACCAGCGCGAGACCACGGTGGTGTGGGAGCGCGCCACGGGCAAGCCCATCGCCAACGCCATCGTGTGGCAGGACCGTCGTACGGCGCCCATGTGCGATGACTTGCGCGCGGCCGGCCACGCCCCGCTATTCGCCGAACGCACGGGGCTGGTGATCGACGCCTACTTTTCCGGGACGAAATTGAAATGGCTGCTCGATCACATTCCGGGCGCGCGCGCCCGTGCGGCGCGCGGTGAACTCGCGTTCGGCACCATCGATGCGTGGCTGATCTGGCAATTGACGGACGGGCGCGTGCACTGCACGGACGCGTCCAACGCCAGTCGCACCCTGCTGTTCAACATCCATACCGGCGCGTGGGATTCCGAGTTGTTGCGCTTGCTCGATATCCCGCCGGAAGTGCTGCCCAAGGTCGTGGCTTCCACCGGTGTGTGTGCCGAAGCCACCATCGACGGCGTGACGGTACCCATTGCCGGCATCGCCGGCGACCAGCAGGCCGCGTTGTTTGGCCAGGGCTGCGTGCAGCCGGGGCTTGCCAAGAATACCTACGGCACCGGATGCTTCCTGCTGCTCAATACCGGTCGCATTCCTGTGGCATCGCGCAACAACCTGGTGACCACGGTGGCATGGCGGCGCAACGACCACCTCACCTATGCGCTCGAAGGCGGCGTGTTCATCGGTGGTGCCGTCGTGCAATGGCTGCGCGACGGGCTGGAGATCATCCGGCACGCATCCGACGTCGAGGCGCTGGCGGCCAGCGTGCCGGATAACGACGGCGTGTACATCGTGCCCGCGTTTGCCGGACTGGGCGCGCCGCACTGGGACGCCTACGCGCGCGGCGCCATGTTCGGCTTGACCCGCGGCGCCACGCGCGGCCATATCGCGCGCGCCGCGCTCGAGTCCATCGCGTATCAGAGCGCCGATTTGCTGCAGGCGATGGAAAAGGACGCCGGCATCGCGCTGAAGGAATTGCGCGTCGATGGCGGCGCCACCGCCAATAATCTGCTGATGCAGTTCCAGGCGGATTTGCTGGGCGTGCCGGTGGTGCGGCCGAAGGTCCTCGAAACCACCGCATTGGGGGCCGCCTATCTGGCCGGACTGGCCACCGGCTTCTGGTCCGGCACCGACGACATCCTGGCCAACCGGCAGATCGACCGCGTGTTCGAGCCCGCGATGAGCCGCGAGCGCGCCGCCGAATTGACGAAGGGGTGGCACAAGGCCGTCAGCCGAGCTAAGGACTGGGCGTGAGGGCATCCACGCGATGACCGTCGGCGATCGTCGCCTCGACGCCATTGGCTTGCTCGACCGCGGCAATCAGCTCGAGGATGCAGGCGACCTGTCCCGTGCCCTCGCGTGTTACGAGCAGGCAACGGTCCTTGCCCCGGATCTTCCCCGGTGCCACCTCAACCTCGCCAATGTCTATGGTCGCCTCGGACGCAACGCCGAGGTCGTCCCGGCCATCCAGCGCGCGATCAGCCTCGATGCTTCGTACGCCCCCTCCCATTTCAATCTCGGCCTGCACCACGCCGCCGCCGGGCAATTCGATGCGGCCGCGCCGGCCCTGCGCACGGCCCTCGCGCTGGATCCGCAGTTTGCGCATGCGGCGATCGCGCTCGCCAATGTGCTTGAAGCGCAGCATGCCGATGCCGAAGCGGAGAACCTGTTGCGCGGATTCGCGCATTCCGGTCCGCTGCGCTACCAGGCGGCGACGAACCTCGCGTTGCTCCTGACCAGGCGCGGCGCGCTCGACGAAGCCGAAGCCCTGCTCGATGACGTGGTGAAAGCCGAGCCCACCTTCGAGACGGCCTTGATGGCGCTGGCCGACGTCTACGTATTGTCGGGCCGCGCCCAGGCGGCCGAGCGCTGGTTCCGCGCCGCCATGGCGGCCAACCCAATGCTGCCGGCCGCACACAGCGCGCTGCTCTTTTCCATGAATGCGCGGGACGATCTGAGCGCCGAAGCAATCTTCGACGAGCATGTCCGCTTCGGCGATCGCTTTCCGGCAGCGCCACCGGCGACGGCGATCGCGGCTGCCGGAACGCCGCGACGCGTGCGCATCGGCTACGTTTCCGCGGATTTTCGCCAGCATGCGGTCGCGCTGTTCATGCGCCCGGTGCTGGCGCACCATGACCGGACACAGTTCGAGATATTCTGCTACTCGAACACCACGGCGATGGACGAGGTCACGAGGCAGATCGAATCGTCGGTCGAGCATTGGCGCGACATCGCGGGACTGGATGACCACGCCACGGCGGCCATGGTCCGGGCCGACGGGATTGACGTCCTGGTCGATCTTGCAGGACACACCGGCGGGTCCAGGCTGGGCGTGTTCGCGCTGCGGGCCGCGCCGGTGCAGGTGTCGTGGCTGGGCTATCTCAACACCACGGGCCTGCGCGCGATGGACTTCCGCATTTGCGACGGGTGGTCCGACCCCGTGGGGCAAAGCGAACACCTGCATACCGAGAGGCTGCTGCGCATGCCGCACAGCCAGTGGTGCTACGAACCTGCGACCCTCGTCGAACCGGCCACCGCAATCACGGTTGAGTCCGCGCGGCCCATCGTCTTCGGTTCGTTCAACCAGTCCTGGAAAATCAGCCCGGTGTGCATCGACTACTGGGCCGAGATCCTGGGCCAGGTCCCCGGGTCCACGTTGCGAATCGTCGGCGTGCCTCAAGGCCGTTCGCAAGCTCGAATCGGCGAGCGTCTGCTCGGGCATGGGGTAGCGCGGGAACGCGTTCACTTTCTGCCGCGGATGAACGTCGCCGCCTATTTTTCCTCGATCGGCGACGTCGACATCGCGCTCGACACGTTTCCCTATAACGGCGGCACCACGACACTCGACGTGCTGTGGATGGGCGTACCCGTGGTCGCCCTGGCCGGCAAACGAAGCATCGCACGAAGCAGTGTCAGCATCCTGTCCACACTTGGCGAACAAGGACTCATCGCGAACACGGCAAGCGAGTACGTCGCGATCAATGTCGAACTTGCGCGCAATGGCGACTGGCGGCGGGACCTGCGATCCCAACTGCGTGGCCGGCTGCGGTCCTCTCCACTGATGGATGCCAGCCGCTTCACCCACGACCTCGAACATCTGCTCCGCCAGGCGATGCCGGGCGGCTAGCAGGCGCAGACGCCTTCGCGGAAACCGTCGGCAATTCCAACGCCGACCCAGGCCCGGAATGGTGTTGCCAGCAAGGCGATAGGTGCATATACTCGCAAAAATACGTGCATATACCCGTACCTGTTTGCCGTGCCTGCTCAGCCCGCCATCCTTCTCCGCCGATCTGCCTTGCGTTTGCGGCCGCCTGCGCCGTGCCGCGCGCGCACTGACCCAGCTCTACGACGACGCGATGGCCGCAACCGGCCTGCGCGTGACCCAGTTCGCGCTGTTGCGCACGCTGCACAGTCGCGGCTCGGTGCGGATCACCGAACTCGCGGCGATCATGCTGCTCGACCGCACGGCGCTCTCGCGCAACCTCGACCCGCTGGTCGCGGAAGGTCTCCTCGTCGTGGCCGCAGGCAAGGATGCACGCACGCGCGAGGTCACGCTCACCCGGCTCGGGCGGGCGCGCCTGGCCGCCGCCAAACCGGCCTGGGATCGGGCGCAGCGCGAGGTCGGCCAGCGGCTGGGGTCGTCCAAGGTCTCCCATCTCGTCGGCCTTCTCCACGACGTTGAAGCACTGCATCCGCAGGCGGATGCATCCACCTGATCGCAGCCGTCGCAAGGAATCGTCATGACCACCCCCTCCACCGCCGCCGATTGGCGCACGCCCACCGCTGTTCTCGTCGCCGGCGGCATCATCCTCACGCTGGCCATGGGCATCCGCGGCGGCTTTGGCCTCTTCCTGCAGCCAATTTCGTCGGACCTGGGCTGGGGCCGGGAAACGTTTGCGCTGGCCATCGCCATCCAGAACCTGGTGTGGGGCGCAACGCAACCGTTCACCGGCATGGTCGCCGACCGGTTCGGCACGGCGCGGGTGGTCATCGGCGGCTGCATTCTTTACGTGCTGGGCCTGTTGCTGATGTCCACCGCCACGGCGCCGTGGCTCTTTGTCCTCACCGCCGGCGTCCTGATCGGCACCGGCTTGTCCGGTGTCACCTTCAGCGTGATTTCAGGCGTGCTCGGGCGCCGGTTTCCGCCGGAGAAGCGCAGCATGGCGCTGGGCATCTCGGCCGCCGCGGGGTCCTTCGGGCAATTTGCGATCCTGCCGCTGACGCAATGGCTGCTGTCGAATTGGGGCTGGCATCTGGCGCTGATCGCGCTGGCCGGTGTCGCGCTGATGATTGCGCCGCTGGCCGCCGCGCTGGTGGAAAAACGTGAGACGCAGGTTCACGCCTTCAAGCAGTCCGCAGGACAGGCCATCCATGAGGCGGTCGGCCATCGCGGGTACGTGCTGCTGACGCTCGGCTTCTTCGTGTGCGGTTTCCAGGTCGTGTTCGTGGCTATTCATCTGCCTGCGTATCTGGCCGACAAGGGGTTGCCGGCCCACGTCGCGGTGACGGCGCTGGCGCTGGTCGGCCTCTTCAACATCATCGGCACCTATTGCGCGGGATGGCTCGGCGGGCGGATAAGCAAGAAGAACATCCTGTCGACCATTTACTTCGCGCGCGCCGTGGTGTTCGCGGTGTTTTTCTGGGCGCCGCTTTCGGCCACCAGCGTGTACCTCTTCGCGATGACCTTGGGACTCCTGTGGCTGTCCACGGTGCCGGTGACCAACGGGCTCGTCGCGCAGATCTTCGGCGTGCGCTACCTGGCGATGCTTTCAGGCCTCACGTTCTTCTCGCACCAGATCGGCAGCTTTCTCGGCGCTTGGCTGGGCGGCAAGCTTTACGACGTCACCGGCAGCTACGACATCGTCTGGTATCTGTCGATGGCGCTCGGCGTGGTGGCGGGCCTCATCAACCTGCCCATCGACGAAAAGCCGATCAAGCGTCCGGACATGCAACCAGCCTAGATCAGGACGCCGGGATCTGGTCCACCGCGTCGGTGATGATCGTATCCACGCCCCATTCGGCCAGAAGGGCCACCCGGGCGCCGTCATTGGGCGTGTAGCAGCAGACGCGATAACCGTGGCGATGCGCCGTCTCGACAATTTCGTGCGTGAGCGCTTCGTGGTGGACGTCGAGCGCCGCGCATCCGAGCCGGGCCAGACGGTCGAGCCAGTCGGCCGGCAGGTCGTCGAGCAACAGCGCCCGTGGCAATTCCGGCACGGCGTCGCGCGCGGCCTCCAGCGACGCTTCGGCAAACGACGACAACAACGGCGGGACCTCCGCCTCGCGCCACAGCGTGGCGACGTCGAGCGCGACGGCGGCGCCGGTTTCGCGCTCGCGCCCCGGCGTAGGCTTGATCTCGACATTGCACGCCACGCCATGCGCGCGCGCCCAGCGGCCGATGGCAGCCAGCGTGGGCAGCATTTCACCCGCATATTTTGCCGAATGCCAGCCGCCCGCATCGAGTCGCGACAGCTCGCGCCACAGCAGCGCATCGGCGCGCCCGCGGCCGCTGGTCGTGCGCTCGAGGGTGGCGTCATGCAGCAGGAACGCGACATTGTCCGCGGCCAGCTTCACGTCGAACTCGACCATCCTGTAGCCATGCGCGTGCCCCACCCGCATGGCGGTGAGCGTGTTCTCGGGCGCCAGCTTGCCGGCCCCCCGATGGGCGCACAGGCGCGGATAGGGCCAGGCTGGCAGCGGCCGCGGCGCGCTCACAGTCGTGTTCCCGTCGCGCTGTCGAAGAGGAACACACGATTGGGATCGGCAGTGACATGCAACGTGCCGCCCACCTCGTGGCGGATCTCATGCGGCAGGCGCACCACGATCGTCGCGGCGCCGTGGCCAATATGCACCAGCGTGTCGGCGCCGAGTTGTTCCACCATTTCCACGGTGCCGGAAAACAAGGCCTGGTCGGGCGCGCATGGCCGCAGATGCTCCGGCCGGATGCCGATGGTGACGCCAACCCCCGGGGCCGCCGTGCCCGCTGCCGCATCGACATGGCCGCCCGCCAGCAGGGCAAAGCGCGACCCGCCCTCCCCCTTGGCCGGCAGGAAGTTCATCGCCGGGGAGCCGATGAAACCGGCGACGAACAGCGTAGCCGGATTTTCATAGACTTCCATCGGCGTGCCGATCTGCTCGGCGCGGCCCGCATTCATCACGATCATGCGCTGCGCCAGCGTCATGGCCTCGACCTGGTCGTGCGTCACATAGAGGCTGGTGGTCTTCAGGCGACGATGGAGCTTCTGGATCTCGAAGCGCATCTGCACGCGCAGCTTGGCGTCGAGGTTGGAGAGCGGCTCGTCGAAGAGAAACACGGCCGGCTCGCGCACGATGGCGCGGCCCATGGCCACGCGCTGCCGCTGGCCGCCCGACAACGCGCGGGGCTTGCGGTCGAGCAGCGGCCCCAATTCGAGAATGCCCGCCGCGCGATCCACCCGCGCCTTGATGTCGTCTTTGGAGAAGCCGCGGATCTTGAGACCGTAGGCCATGTTCTGGAACACGCTCATATGCGGATAGAGCGCGTAGTTCTGGAACACCATCGCAATGTCGCGATCCTTCGGCTCCAGCTTGTTGACCACGCGGTCGCCGATCGCGATCTCGCCGCCGGTGATGGCTTCGAGGCCCGCCACCATCCGCAGCAGCGTCGACTTGCCGCAGCCCGAAGGACCGACGATGACGACGAATTCGCCATCGGCCACGCTGGTGGTGACGCCGTGGATCACCTCGAGGTCGGCGTAACTCTTGCGGACGTTGCGCAATTCCACCTTGGCCACTAGAGCACCCGGAAAAGTATGTAGCCCGACGACACCAGCATCGTGGTCAGGGCGAACAGGAAAACGGCGTCGATCACGCGCGTGAGGGTCCGCACCCGGGGCACCCTGGTCGTGCGCAAGGCCCACAGGATGAGGTAGACGCAAAACACGAACAGCAGGCCATCGAACGCAATCACCTCGTCGGCGTAACTGCGCGACCCGGCATCCGGCGCGCCGATCTCCATGAACCCCAACGCCGCGATGCACAGGCCGGCGAGTGATGCCGTGACCGACAGCAGGCGCAACAGCACATCGCGATCGCGTGCGGGATCGTAGGGCCGGACGGCCTGAGATTCGGTTGCCTCGGTTGGCGCGACAGGCTGCGGCGGCGGATCGCTCAGTGCCATCTCATTTTTCCGTATCCACCAGGCCCTTGACGAACCAGCGCTGCATCAGCAGGACCACCAGGGCCGGCGGCAGCATGGCGAGGACGGCGGTGGCCATCACCAGGTTCCATTCGGTGGCAGCATCACCGCCGGTGATCATCCGCTTGATGCCGATCACCGTCGTGTACATCGACTCGTCGGTGGTCACCAGCAGCGGCCACAGGTATTGGTTCCAGCCGTACAGAAACGTGATGACGAACAAGGCCGCCATGTTGGTGCGCGACAGCGGAATGACGACATCCCAAAGGAAGCGTAACGGCCCCGCGCCATCGATGCGCGCGGCCTCGGCCAGCTCGTCGGGAATGGTCAGGAAGAATTGGCGGAAGAGAAAGGTGGCCGTCGCCGAAGCGATCAGTGGCACGGTGAGCCCGGCGTAGGTGTTGATCATGCCGAGGTCGGCGACGACCTTGTAGGTGGGCAGGATGCGCACCTCGACCGGCAGCATCAGCGTGACGAAGATCATCCAGAAGAACGTCGCCCGCAACGGAAACCGGAAGTAGACGATCGCAAAGGCGGAAATCAGCGAAATCGAAATCTTGCCGATGGCGATCACCAGCGCGGAGATCAGGCTGTTGAACAGCATCCGGCCCACCGGGGCGCCGGACCCGCGCTCCGAGCCCTGCGTCAGCACCTGCTTGTAGTTTTCCACCAGCTGGTCGCCGGGAATGAGCGACATCGGCGCCAGCTGCGCCTGCTCCGCGGTCTGCGTCGAGGCGACAAAGGTCACGTACAGCGGAAACGCGACCATGACCACCCCGATCACCAGGATCAGGTGCGTGAAGAACGTGATGAGGGGGCGGTTTTCGATCATCGGATCAGTACTGCACCTTGCGCTCGACAAAGCGGAACTGCACGACCGTGAGCGCAATCAGGATCACCATCAGCACGGCCGACTGCGCGGCCGAGCCGCCAAGGTCCAGCCCCTTGAAGCCGTCATAGTAGATCTTGTAAACGAGGATCGAGGTGGCCTGCCCGGGGCCGCCACCGGTGGCGGCGTCGACAATGCCGAAGGTATCGATGAACGCGTAGACGACGTTGACGACGACGAGAAAGAACGTGGTCGGCGACAGCAGCGGAAAGATGATGGTGAAGAAGCGCTTGACCGGCCCGGCGCCGTCGATGGCCGCCGCCTCGATCAGCGATTTCGGGATCGACTGCAACCCGGCCAGGAAGAACAGGAAATTATAGGAAATCTGCTTCCACACGGCCGCGACCACGATCAGGATCAGCGCGTCGGTATCGACGAGCAGCGGATTCCAAGCGATGCCTACGGCCTGGAGCCAGTGCGCCACGATGCCAAGCGTGGGACTGAACAGGAACAGCCACAGCACCGCCGCCACGGCAGGCGCCACCGCATAGGGCCAGATCAGCAGCGTCTTGTAGACGTGCGCCCCGCGCACCACCCGGTCGGCCAGCACGGCCAGCACCAGTGAAATCGACAGCCCGAGCACGGTGACCAGCACCGAAAACACCGCGGTGACCCGGAAGGAGGCCAGGTAGTCGCTGTTGTTGAACAACTCGCGGAAATTCTCGAACCACACGAACTCGCTGCTGGTGCCGAAGGCATCCTCGACCAGCAGCGACTGATGCAGCGTCTGGAACGCCGGCCAGAAGAAAAAGATGATCGTGATCGCCATCTGCGGGGCAACCAGCGCATACGGCAACCAGCGAGAGTCGAAGCGAACGCGCTTTTCCATGATTCCGGGTCGGTAATCGTGTGGCGTGCGGGCGCGGGGGAAACGTGGCAGAAAAAAGGCGTCCAGCCACGTGGACGGGACGCCCTCTTTCCAGGTGCAGTGCCGGCGTCAGCCCTTTTTCTGTGCCTTCGCGAATTTTTCGATCAGCTCGTTGCCCTTCTTGGCGGCGTCCTCGACCGCCTCCTTCGCCGTCTTCTTGCCGGCCAGCGCGGCCTCGAACTCTTCCTGGATCGCATCACGCACCTGCACGAAATTGCCGATGCGCACGCCACGCGAGTTCTTGGTGGTCTTGACGATCATCTGCTCGACGGACACGTTGGTGCCAGGATTCTTCTCGTAGAACCCCGACTTCTTGGTGAGCTCGTAGGCGGCCATCGTGATGGGCAGGTAGCCGGTCTGCTGGTGCCATTCCGCCTGGATCTCGGGCGACGACAGGAACGTGAAGAACTTGGCGATGCCCTTGTACTCCTGGGGCTTCTTGCCGTTCATGACCCACAACGACGCGCCCCCGATGATGGTGTTCTGCGGAGCACCCGGCGCGTCCGGGTAGTACGGGATTGTCGAGATGCCGAAAGCGAACTTGGCGTTACGCTTGATGTTGGCGTAGGCGGCGGAGCTCGAGGTCAGCATCGCGCATTCGCCGCTGGCAAACTTCGATTCGGCCTCGTTGGTGCGGCCGCCATACGTGAAGTAGCCCTTCTTCGACCACTCGACCAGGTTCCCGATGTGCTTGATCTGCAGCGGGTTGGCGATCAAGAGCTTCGGGTTGTTGCCGGCGAAGCCGTTCTGCTCGGATGCGAACGGCAGGTCGTGCCACGCGCTGAACGTCTCGTACTGCACCCACGACGGCCAGCCGGTCGTGTAGCTGCACTTCTCGCCCGACACCTTGAGCTTGGCGGCGGCGGCCACCACGGCAGGCCACGTCTTCGGCGGCATGTTCGGGTCAAGCCCGGCCTTCACGAAGGCGTCCTTGTTGAAGTAGAACACCGGCGTCGAGCTGTTGAACGGGAACGACAGCATCTGCCCCGACGGCGTCGAGTAGTAGCCGGCCACGGCCGGAATGTAATTCTTCGGGTCGAATTTCTCGCCCGCCTGCGCCATCATTTCGTAGACCGGCTTGATCGCCTTGCCCGACGCCATCATCGTCGCCGTGCCGACCTCGAACACCTGCACCACGTGCGGCGGGTTGCCGGCACGGGTCGCCGCGATGGTGGCGGCCATCGATTCCGGATAGGTGCCTTTGAACACCGGCACGATCTTGTAGTCCTTCTGCGAGTCGTTGAAGCGCTGGGCCAGGTTGGAGACACGGTCGCCGAGGGCGCCGGTCATGGAATGCCAGAACTGGATCTCGGTCTGGGCCGCGGCTGCGGTAGCGACGCCGAACAGGGCGACGGCAAGCGACAGGCGAGCAAAGCGGGGCATGGCGTGCGACATGAAGTGGATCTCCTCGATGGATGCCGGCAAATCGAACAGTTTGCCTTGGGCGGGTGACGATTCTATGTCAAATGTGACAACCGTGGCGAGGCATCGCCATGCCGGCAAGCTTCAGCCCCGCGGCGCCTCCGAAAATGATTCGCGCGGAGGTGCAGCCTGCCCTTCGGGCACCGCCGCCAACCGTCAGTCGGCGTGCCCCGGCACCGGAATGGGCGCGCCATGAGCACCCGCTCCGGCGGGTGGCGCCGCCACGTCGATACCGTGCGCCTCGATGTGGGCCTTGCGAGCCACCAGCGAATAGGCGACCGGGACGACAAAGAGCGTCAGCAGCGTGCCGAAGGACATCCCGCCCACGATGACCCAGCCGATCTGGGTGCGCGACTCGGCACCGGCGCCATGCGCCAGCGCCAGCGGCAGCGCGCCCAGCACCATCGCGCCTGTGGTCATCAGGATGGGACGCAGTCGCAGCGTGGCCGAATCGACGATGGCGGGAATCAATTCCTCGCCCTTGGCACGCAGCTGGTTGGCGAACTCGACGATCAGGATGCCGTGCTTGGTAATGAGGCCGACCAGCGTGATGAGGCCCACCTGGCTGTAGATGTTGAGCGTGCCGCCGGAGAGCCACAGCGCAAACAGCGCGCCCGTCATCGAGAGCGGCACCGACAGCATGATCACGAACGGGTGCACGAAGCTCTCGAACTGTGCCGCCAGCACGAGGTAGATGAAGAACAGCGCAAGCACGAAGGTGAAATAGATTTCCTGGCCGGACGCGCGGAACTCCCGCGACTGCCCGTCGAGACCCGTTTGCGCCGTCGGCGGCAGCGAAGCCTTGGCGGCCGCATCGAGAGCCAGCAACGCCTCCTCGATGGAGTAGCCCGGCGCCAGCGTGCCCGTGACCTTGACCGCGCGCAGGCGATTGAAGTGATTGAGCGATTGCGGGGCGACACCTTCCTTGACCTCGACGAGGTTGGCCAGCTGCACCATGCTGCCATCGCGCGCCCGCACATAGATTTCGCTGATGTCCGCGGGCGTCGTGCGATCGAGCGGAGCCACCTGCACGATGACGTCGTATTGCTCGCCGTCGCGCTTGAAGCGCGTGACCTGGCGTCCGCCCAGCATCGTCTCCAGCGTCCTGCCCACCGTGTCGACATTGACGCCGATGTCACCCAGCTTGTCGCGGTTGATGTTCACGCGCACTTCAGGCGTGTTGAGGCGAAGGTCGATCTGCAGGTTCTGCACGCCGGCAACCTTGCGCGCCTCGTCGAGGAAGCGGTCGACCACGCGCTGCAGCTCGGGATAGGGCACCTGCGACATGATCACGTATTCGATCGGCGTCGAGCGGAAGCTTTGTCCCAGCGACGGCGGATTGAGCGGGAACGCCAGCGCACCCGGAATGGACGCGAACTTGGGTCGCAGTTCGTCGGCGATCTGCTGCTGCTTCTTGGTGCGCTCTTCCCAGGGCTTGAGACGAAGCACCGCGTTGCCGTCGACCACCGTGGGAAAGCCGGAAATCGCCGTGTACGCGTAGGCCTCGGGAATCTTCGCGTAGAACGCCTCGATCGGCTTCAGCTGATCGGAGGTGAATTGCGGCGTCGACCCTTGCGGCGCCGTGACGAGGCCGAACACCACGCCACGGTCTTCGATCGGCGACAGCTCCGATTTCAGGTTCATGAACAGCACCGCGCCGCCGATGAGCGTGGCCAGCCACACCAGCCCGACGATCCAGCGCGCATGCAGCAGCGCTGTCAGAATCCGCCGATAGCCGTTGGTGAACGCGACGAAACCCGCCTCGATGGTGTTGTAGATCCACGAATGCTTCGCTTCGTGGCGCAGCAGCACGGAACAAAGCATGGGCGTCAGCGTGAGCGCGATGAATCCCGACACCAGCACGGCGCCGGCCAGCGTGAGCGCGAATTCGATGAATAGCCGCCCGGTGCGGCCGGTGGCAAAGGCCAGCGGCGCGAACACGGACGTGAGCGTCAGCGTCATTGCGATTACGGCGAACGCGATTTCCTTGGCCCCCTGCATGGCCGCCTCCTTGCGCGGCATGCCGTCCTCGATGTGACGGAAGATGTTTTCCAGCACCACGATGGCGTCGTCGACGACGAGCCCGATGGCCAGCACCATGGCCAGCAACGTCAGCGTGTTGATCGTGAAGCCGAAGAAATACATCAGCGCGAACGCACCGATCAGCGAAACCGGGATCGTGACGATCGGGATGATCGTGGCGCGCAGGCTGCGCAGGAAGAAGAAGATGACCAGCACGACCAGGATGGTCGCCTCGAGAACGGTGCGAAACACCGATGCAATCGACCGGTCGATGAACACCGAGGTGTCGTAGGCGACCACGAGCCTCATGCCAGGCGGCAGATTCTCGTTGATCTTGACCACCTCGGCCTGCACGGCATTGGAAAGTTCGAGCGGGTTGGCTACGGCCTGCTTGATCACGCCGATATTGAGCGACGGCTTGCCGTTGTAACGGGAAATGGTGCGCTCATCGAGCGCGCCAATGACCACCGATCCGATGTCGCGGATGCGCACCGGATAGCCGCCGACGTTGGAAATGATGATCTGGCTGAACTGCTCGGGCGTCCGCAGATCGGTTTCCGCGACCACCGTGAATTCGCGCGAAGTCGATTCGATGCGTCCCGCCGGAATTTCGGCATTCTGCCGGCGAATGGCGTCCTCGACGTCCTGCACGGTCAGCCGGTAGCCGGCCAGCCGCGTGCGATCGATGTTGACGCGCATCGACACCTGCCGCTCGCCGAAGATCCGGACGTCGGCGGCGCCGGGCAGCACGGACAGGCGCGGCTTGATGTAGCGCGCGACATAGTCGGACGCCTGCAGCGGCGTCTGCTCGCCCGCCTCCACCGCGATGTAGATCACCGGTTGCGAATCGGCTTCCACCTTGGCGATGACGGGCTCGTCCACCGCATCCGGCAGCTTGCCGCGCACGCGCGCAACCTTGTCGCGCACGTCGGCGGCGGCCGAATCGGGATCGCGCGTGAGGCGGAAGCGCACGTTGATCTGGCTGCGCTCCGACCGGCTCTGCGACGTCATGATCTGCACGCCCTCGATGCCCGACAATGAGTCCTCGAGGATCTTGGTGACCTGCGACTCGACGACTTCCGCCGACGCCCCGCGATAGGTGGTGCTGACACTGACGACGGGCTCGTCGATGCGCGGATACTCGCGCACGGACAGGCGCTGGTAGGAGATGAGCCCGACCAGCAGGATCACGAGCGACAATACCGTCGCGAACACCGGCCGCTTGATGCAAAGCTCAGGCAGGGTCATTGAAGCAATCTCCAGTGAGGCGGATGTCAGCTCTTGGGCGGTCGCTTGGTCGGGGCGACCGGACTCGCGTCACCGGTGACCGGCGCGGCGGGTTGCGGCGCCGGCGCGTCTGCAGACGCGGCCTTCGCACCTTCGGCACCGGCCACGCGCACCGCCGAGCCGTCGCGGATCTTGAGCTGCCCGGCGGTCACGACCATGTCGCCCGCGACCAGCCCCGACAACACTTCGACCTTGCTGTCGCGCCGCTGCCCGGTTTCGACCTTCACCCGCGCAACCTTGCCATCCACCACCTTGAAGACATATTGCTCGTTGCCCTGCGGCACCAGCGCCTGCTCGGGCACGACCATCGCATCGGCCTGGTCCTTGGTGATGAGGCGCACCCGCGCAAACATGCCGGGACGCAAGGTCGTGTCCTGGTTGCCCACTTGCGCCCGAATGACTACCGAGCGTCCTGCCGTGTCGATCAGCGGATTGACGGCCACCACCTTGCCGTCATAGGTCTTCCCCGGCAACGCGTCGAGCGTGATCTGCAGCGCCTGGCCGACCTGGATCTGGCGCAGGTAGGTTTCGGGAACGCGGAAGTCGACCTTCAGCGGATCGATGGCCTCGAGGTTGACGATGTCGGCGCCCTCCTTCACGTAGTCGCCGACCGACACGGAGCGCAACCCGATGATCCCCGAGAACGGCGCGCGGATGTCGGTCTTGGCAAGCTTGGCCTGCGCCAGCTGCACCGACGCCTCGGCCACCTTGAAGTTGTTTTCCGCCTCGTCCTTGGCCTGCCCGGAAATGAAACTGCGCTGCGCGAGATCGACCGCGCGATCGAATTTGGATTTGGCCAGTACCAGGTTGGCCTTGGCCTGCGCCAGCTCGGCCTGCGGAATGGCCGGATCGAGCTTGACCAGCGGTACGCCCTTCACGACGCGCTGGCCTTCCTGGAACGTGATGTCGCTGATGCGTCCGGCACTCTCCGGCCGCAACGTGATCGATTCGTCGGAGCGAAGGCTGCCCACCGCGATGATGGTCTGCGGCATCGGCGTCGTCACGACCTTGGCGGCTTCGATGGTGACTGGCGGAGGGCCACCACCGGCGGCGCCTCCCTTGCCCGCCCCCTGCGCCACGCCCCCCGGACCGGTTGCCGCAGTCGTCGCCGACGCTGCATTCGTCCGATTGCCGTACCAGTACCCGCCCCAGCCGGCTGCGGCAACGCCCAACACAACGACGACGACAATTGCGATTCTGCTCATCAGGACTTTGGGCACACTAGGTTGGACAACGATTGACCGCGCCGCGCCCCCCTGATTCGGGGGCCAAGGACTCTTTGAAAGCAACCTGCCATTATGCCCGCGGTCAGGCGAGTGCGCCAAAATCCGCGAGGCAGACCCCGTCGCTAGCCGGGGCCCTTGCTAGAATGATTTGAATTCAATGAAAGTGGGGAGTTCCAAAGTGAACAAGTTGTTACAAGACGTATGCGCGAAGTCGATCATGACGCGGCTGTTGCTCCTGCTGGTCGTCTGCGCCCTACCCGCCGCGCCGGTCGCGATGGCGCAGACCTACCCCACCAAGCCGGTGAAACTGGTGGTCCCGTTTCCGCCGGGCGGTTCGCTCGACCTCACCGGACGCCTGCTGGCGCAGAAGCTCACCGAAGCCTGGGGCCAGACCGTCGTCGTGGAAAACAGGCCGGGCGCGGGCGGCAACATCGGCGCCGACCTCGTGGCCAAGTCCGCGCCCGACGGCTACACCATCCTGATGGGCGCATTGTCGACGCATGCGGTCAACCCCAACCTCTACGCCAAGATGCCGTACGACGCCGCGAAGGATTTTGCACCGATCTCGCTGATCGCGATCACGCCGAACGTGCTGGTCGTGAACGCCGCCTCGCCGGTGAACAACGTGCGCGAGTTCATTGCCTACGCCAAGGCCAACCCCGGCAAGCTGTCCTTCGGCTCGGGCAGCACCGGCAGCGCGGGCCACCTCGCGGGTGAGTTGTTCAAGGTCGAGACGGGTACGGACGCGGTCCACGTGCCGTTCAAGGGCAGCGCGCCGGCCATGCAGGCATTGCTGGCCGGCGACACGCAGTTCATGTTCGACAACCTCGCCAGCGCGATGGCGCAGGTCAAGGCGGGCAAGCTGAAGGCGCTTGCCGTGACCACCGCCAAGCGGTCGCCGCTGGCGCCCGCGTTGCCCACGATGGCGGAGGCCGGGCTGTCCGGCTTCGACATCACGACGTGGTACGGCCTTTTCGCGCCCGCCGGCACGCCACCAGCCATCGTCGCGAAATGGAACGCCGACGTGACCAGGATTCTCAACTCGCCTGACGTGCATGCGCGGCTGATCGCCGACGGCGCCGAGCCCGCACCCAACACCCCCGAGCAGTTTTCGCAGATGATCGCCAGCGAATTGACGAAGTACGCGCGCATCGTGAAGATCTCCGGCGCCAAGGTCGATTGACCACGCGCAACGTCCACGCCGGGCCGGCGATGCATGCCCCGATCCTGCACGCCATGATGCTAGCCATGGCGATGGTATTCGCCATGCCCGGCGCTCACGCACAGGCGCCGTACCCGAGCAAGCCCATCCGCATCGTCGTGCCGTTTCCGGCGGGCGGCACCACCGACATCCTGGCGCGCGCGGTGGCGCTGAAGCTGACCGAAACCGGTGGGCAGCCGGTGGTCGTCGACAACCGTCCGGGCGCGGGCGGCAACATCGGGGCCGAACTGGTGGCGAAGTCGGCCCCCGATGGCTACACGCTGCTGATGGGCACGGTGGGCACGCACGCGATCAACCCGGTGCTCTATGCGAAGATCCCCTACGACCCTCAGCGCGACTTCGCACCCGTGATCCTGGTGGCGGGCGTCCCCAATGTCCTCGTCGTGAATCCGGCGTTGCCGGTCAACTCGGTGCAGGAGCTCATTGCCTACGGCAAGGCCAACCCGGGCAAGCTCAATTTCGCGTCGTCCGGCAGCGGGACGTCGATCCATCTGTCCGGTGAACTCTTCAAGTCGATGTCCGGCGTGCCGATGACGCACGTTCCCTACAAGGGCAGCGCCCCCGCACTCACCGACCTCCTGGGTGGACAGGTGCAGCTGATGTTCGACAACCTGCCATCCGCGTTGCCGCACATCAAGGCCGGAAAATTGCGGGCGCTCGCGGTCACCGGTGCGCAGCGCGCACCGGCGCTGCCGGACGTGCCGACGGTGGCCGAGGCCGGGTTGCCCGGCTTCGAGGCATCTTCGTGGTTCGGCCTGCTGGCGCCCGCAGGCACGCCGAAGGACATCATCGCCCGGCTCCATGCCGAGGTGGCGAAGTGGCTGGCCACGCCCGAGGCCCGCAACAGGCTCGCGGCGCAGGGCGCCAATGCCGTCGGCAATTCGCCCGAAGAATTCGCGCAATTCATCGCCACCGAAACCGTGAAATGGCGCAGGGTGGTGAAGGAGTCGGGCGCGAAAATCGAGTAGGCGGCGGGCCAGCCATGATGACACGGTCGACGGTCCGGGCGCCACACGTGGCTGAGGCCCCGCCAACAGTCTATATCCCGGGTGTCTTCCAGAAAGTCCACGCCAGCGTGGCCCATCCGGCGAGCCACGCCACGCCGCCCAGCGGCGTCACGGCGCCCAGCCCACGCATGCCGGTCAGCGCCAGCGCGTAGAGGCTGCCGGAGAACAACACGATGCCGGCCGCGAACAGCCAGGCCGCCCACGCGAGGCCTGCACGACCCGGGTCCTGCACCATCAGGACGCCCACGGCAAGCAGCGCCAGCGCGTGCCACGCGTGGTATTGCACGGCGGTATGCCATACGGCGGTCATGTCCGGCGCCAGGCGCGCCTTCAGCGCGTGTGCCCCGAAGGCGCCCAGCGCGACCGCCATGAACATCGCGACGGCCCCCAACATCAATGCAAGACGTGCGCTCATATGCCTTAAACTTGCGGTTGGCACTTCAACGAAGACCGGATTACACCATGCCCATCGAACGCCGCCACGTCGGCAAGCGCCTTTCCGAAGCCGTCATCTTCACGCCGGGACAGGAACGCATCGTTTTTCTCGCGGGGCAGGTCGCGGAGGACCCCAAGGTCGACATGGCCACCCAGACCGCCCAGGTACTGGCCGCCATCGACCGCCTGCTGGCCGAAGTGGGCAGCGACAAGACACGCCTGCTCTCGGCCACGATCTTCCTGCCGAACATGGCGGATTTCCCGACGCTGAACGCGGCATGGGAGGCGTGGGTGGTACCCGGGCAGACGCCGGCGCGCGCCACCGTCGAGGCCAAGCTCGCCACCAACGAATACAAGGTCGAGATCCAGGTGGTGGCCACAGCGCCCGCCGCCTGAAGGACAACGCCACCGATGAACAATCTCTCTGCCCAGGCCATCGTCGCCGCCAGCGCGCGGCGCGAGGTCGCCGCGCCCAGCAACGCCGCCACGTTGCCGGTCACGCGGGCCATGTTCGACGACCTGATGGTGCCGTGCTACGCGCCTGCCCCTTTCGTGCCGGTGCGCGGCGAAGGCTCGCGCGTGTGGGATCAGGATGGGCGGATGTACATCGACTTCGCCAGCGGCGTGGCGGTCACCGCGCTCGGCCATTGCCATCCGGCGATGGTGCGCGCATTGACGCAGCAGGCCTCCACGCTCTGGCACGTGTCCAACTGGATGACCAACGAGCCGGCGCTGCGCCTGGCCAAGCGGTTGGTCGATCATACGTTTGCCGATCGCGCGTTCTTCTGCAATTCCGGGGCCGAAGCCAACGAGGCTGCGCTGAAGCTCGCACGCCGCTATGCGCACGACCACTACGGCGAGCGCAAGATGCGGATCATTTCGACGATCAACAGTTTTCACGGACGCACGCTGTTCACGGTCACCGCAGGCGGCCAGCCCAAGTACGCGTCGGGCTTCGGCCCCAACCCGGCCGGCTTCACGCACCTGCCGTACAACGACGTCGCTGCGCTGGAACGCGAATTTGCCGAGCACGGCGACGAAATCTGCGCGGTGCTGCTCGAGCCCATGCAGGGCGAAGGCGGCATGACGCCGGGTACGCCGGCCTTCCTGCAGGCTGCGCGCCGGCTGTGCACCGAGCATCACGCGTTGTTGATCCTGGACGAAATCCAGAGCGGCATGGGCCGCACCGGCGCGCTCTTCTCGTACATGCAGAAAGGCATCGTCCCGGACATCCTGACCAGCGCCAAAGGCCTGGGCGGCGGCTTTCCGATCGGCGCCCTGCTCACCACCAACGAGATCGCCAGCGCGTTCACCGTGGGCGTGCACGGCACCACCTACGGCGGCAATCCGCTGGCCTGCGCGGTGGCGGGCGCGGTGTTCGACGTGATCAACACCACCGAAGTGCTGGATGGCGTGAAGGCGCGGCACGCGCTGTTCGTCGAAGGATTGAAGGCCATCAATGCGCGGCGCCGCGTCTTTTCGGACATTCGCGGCGAAGGCGTGTGGATCGGCTGCGAACTCGACGCGCCGTGGAAGGGCAAGTCGATGGATGTCGTGCGCGCCGCCGGCGACGCGGGCCTGATGCTGCTGGTGGCCGGTCCCGATGTCGTGCGTATCGCGCCCTCGCTGGTGATTTCGCTCGACGAGATCCTCGAGGGTCTCGCACGCCTCGAAACCGCGCTCCATCGCGTTCTGGTCTGACGGCACGACCCACCCACGCGCCGTCTGTTGCCGGCGGCTTACCGCGCATTCGGGCGTTTCATCTTGGCAGGATCGATGTCGAGATACCGCCAGCCCTGCTGCGTGAAGCTGCTCTTCTTGTAGCCCTGCACCCACGGCTGCACGATCGTGTTCTCGATCCGGAAGATGCCGCCGCCAATCGGCGCATAGGCACTGACGATGCCGGTCATCTTGGCGTAGAGCTTGTCGCGCTCGGCGTCGGTGCGCACGCGCCGGCTCTGCCGGAAGAGTTCGTCGTATTCGGTGTTCTTGAAACGGCCGAGGTTGGTTTCGCCGGCGTCGGGTCCATACGCCAACTGCATGAACGACTCGGCCGTATCGGCCGTCCAGCCCAGTTGCCACATCTGCAATTGGCCGGCGCGCGACATCTTGAGGAGGTCCGGCCATTTCTGCTTCTGGAACTCGATGCGAATGCCGATCTCCTTCATGTTCTTCAGCCACAGCTCGTCACGGATGCGGTTTTCGCCGGTAGGCGCGGAACCCATCGACAGCGTCAGCGGCTTGCCATCGGGCAGGTCGCGAAACCCGTCGCCGTCGCGATCCTTGTAGCCGAACTTGTCGAGCAGCGCGCGCGCCAGCGCGGGGTCGAAGGGCGTGCTCGACTTCAGGCCGGGCACATGGCCCGGCACCTCGGGAGGAATGGGTTGCGTCGCCGGCGAGCCCTGGCCATGCAGGCCCACCTGCACCAACTCGGCCGGGTTGTAGCCCATCAGGATGGCCCGGCGCAGCGCGATCCGGTCGGGCGTGTAGCCGCCGACCACCGGGTCGTTCATGTTGAAGTACGCAAAGAACGCGAGTCCGGCCTCCTGGATGCGCTGGAGCGTGACGCCCGCATTGGCGAGCGCGGGAAGCAACTGGTTATGGTCATCCATCGCGCGGGCGATCAGGTCGCGCGGCACATCGATCAGGTCGAGTTCGTTGCCGGTGAACGCGAGAAGGCGCGGATTGGACTCCTCCAGCACGCTGACCTCGATGCGCCCGATCTGCGGGATCCGCTTGCCCTTCATCGCGCCGTAGGCGGCACGCGCCGTCGCGTCCGCGTTCGCGGGCAACGCGGGAAAATACTCTTCGCGAAACCCGGGATTGGCCTCCAGCGTGATCTTCTGTCCCCGCCGCCATTCCTTCAGGCGATAGGCGCCCGTGCCGACCGGATTGGCCATCGCCCAGCCGGTGGTGTCGGCATAGGCCTCGATCACCTCGCGCGCCACCGGCGCCAGCTGCGTGGCGGTCAGATTCGGGCAGGAATGTGTACTCAGGTTCGGCGAAGCGGATCTGGATCGTGTAGCGATCGAGTGCGCGAAGTCCTTCAACGGGCGCGTCATAGTCGAACTTGCCGTCCTTGGCCGCGGCCGCCGCCGCATCGAGCCCGGCAAACTTGCCGCGCACGATGAAGCCGTTGGGCGAACGCACTTTGGGATCGACCAGCCGCTTCCATGAGTAGACGAAGTCATGCGCCGTCAATTCGCGCGGCTTGCCCTTGAACACGGGATCGTCGGCAAAGTGGATACCCTTGCGCACCTTGATCTTCCAGGTGAGGCCGTCGGCGGAAATCTCCGGCATGCCGTCGGCCACGCGCGGCACGATTCGGTAGGGCCGCGCCAGATAGTCGTATTGATACAGCGCCTCGAAGATCGCCGAATTGATGACGTTCGAGTAGAGGTCCTGCGAGGCCTGCGGGTCGAAGCCCGTCTCGGTGATGATAATCACCGTGCGCAGCACCTTGGCCGGATCGGCCCATTTGGCCGCACCCTGCGCCGCCAGCGGACCGGCACAGAGCGCGAGGACGGCAGCAGCAAACAATCGCAACATGGTCACTCCACAAACTTGCGCGGCACTTTGGATTCGATGTCCAGGTATTGCCACGGATTCTGGTTGAAGCCGTTGTACTTGTATCCGATCACCCACGGATAGGCGACGATGTTTTCATAACGATACGCGTTGATTTTCCACGGCGCATACGCGGCCACCAACTGCGACATATCGCGCACGAGCTTCGTGCGCGCGGGGCCGTCGGGCAGGCGTCGCGACGCATCGTACAGGCGATCGAAATCGGGCTGTTTGAAGCGCGACAGGTTGGCCAGCCCAGCATTGGGCCCGTACAGCAATCCGAGCACCGGATTGCCCGCCGTGCTCGCCGACGTGTTGGCCAGCTGCCAGATCTGCAACTGCCCGCCGCGCGCCATCTTGAGGAGATCCGGCCATTTCTGCGTGACGAATTCCATCTTCACGCCGATCGCCGCCATGTTGCGTTGCCACAGTTCGTCGTACTGGCGCTCCAGCGCGCTGGGCGACGTGCCTTTCCTCAGGATCAGCGGCTTGCCATCCGGCATGTCGCGCCAGCCGTCCTTGTTGCGATCGATGTAGCCGAACTTGTCGAGCAGCGCCTTCGCGCCCGCGGGATCGAAGCGCGAGCCGACGTTGAACGCGGCGTCGTAGCCCGCGACACCCGGCGGCAGCACCTGCGTGGCCGGCGTCCCCTGCCCTTGCCGGATGATGCGGATTTCTTCGTCCACGTTGTAGGCCATGCCCACGGCGCGACGCAGGGCCACCTGCGGGCTGGCATAGCCGCCGACCACCGGGTCCTCCATGTTGAAATAGGTATAGGTGATCGAGGGCTGCAGGCCACGCTCCAGCAGCACGCCGGCCTTGGCAAAACGCGGCTGCAGCTTGTTGTCGGGCTGCATCACGTTGGGCACGAGTTCGTAGGGCACTTCGAGCACGTCGAGCTCACCTTTTTCAAACGCCAGGAGCCGCGGGTTGCCCTCGTCGAGGATCACCGCCTCGACGCGGCCGATCAGCGGAAAGCGCTTGCCCTTGAAGCGCGCATTGACCGCGCCATCGGCGGGGTCGTTGCTGTCGACATACGGCAATGCCGCGAAATGTCGGGCTGGCGGTGAGCACGATCCGTTGCCCGCGCCGCCAATCCGCGAGTCGATAGGGTCCGGTGCCGACCGGATTGGCCATCACCCAGCCACTGGTATCGCCATAGGCTTCGACCACTTCGCGCGCCACCGCCGCCGTGGCCGACCCGGTCAGCTCGGCGGGCAGGTCGAACCACGGATAGTTGAGTTTCAGCTTCAGCGTATAGCGGTCGACGACCTGCAGGCCTTCGACCGGCGCATCGTAGTCGAGCATGCCGGCGACCTTGGCCTTGGCCAGCACCGCGTCCATGCCGACGATCCTGCCGTCGAAGACGTCGAGGTGCGGCGAGCGCATCTTCGGGTCGAGCGTGCGTTTCCACGAATACGCGTAATCCGCGGCGGTGAGCTCGCGCTTCCTGCCCTTGAATGCGGGATCGTCGATGAAGTACGTGCCGGGCTTCACGCGGATCGTCCACGTCGTGCCGTCGGCAGAGCTCTCCGGCAACGCTGCCGCCGTGTTGGGCACGATCACATGCGGACGCGCGCGGTAGTCGTAGCGGAACAGTGGCTCGAACATCGCGCGGATCACGTAGCCCGAGTAGATGTCGGAGGCTACCTGCGGGTCGAAGCCCGTCTCGGCGGCGCGAAACGCGACCCGGATGACTTTGTTCGGATCGGCCTGCGCGGCCGCGCCCAGCGCAAACGTTGCGGCCGCAATGGCCGCGATGAATCGATGCGCGCGCACTACTCCACGCCCTTGCGCGGCATCTTGGGATCGAGGTCCAGGTATTGCCAGGGATGGATGTTGAAGACGTTGAGCTTGTAGCCCTCCACCCACGGGTACAGCATGATGTTTTCGTAGCGATAGGCGTTGATCTTCCAAGGCGCATAGGCGGCCACCAGCTGCGACATCTCGCGCATGAGCTTGGCGCGCTCCGGTCCGTCGGGCAACTGCCGCGACGCGTCGTAGGCCTTGTCGTACGCGGCCAGCTTAAACCGCGACAGGTTGGCCAGCCCCGCGTTGCCGCCGTACAGCAGTCCAAGAAAACCATAGCCTTCAGTGTTCGTGGAACGGTTGCCCAGCTGCCACATCTGCAATTGGCCACCGCGCGCCATCTTGAGGAGATCGGGCCACTTCTGCGTGACGAAATCCATCCTGATGCCGAGGGCCGTCATGTTGCGCTTCCACAGTTCGTCGTACTGGCGCTCCAGCGCACTGGGCACGGAGCCCTTCTTCAGCACCAGCGGCCTGCCGTCGGGCAGGTCGCGCCAGCCGTCCTTGTCGCGATCGACGTAGCCAAACCTGTCGAGCAGCGCCTTGGCGGACGCGAGGTCGTAGCGCGAGTTGCCGAGGAACTTGGGATCGTGGCCCGACACGCCCGGCGGCAGGATCTGCGACGCATATTCGGCCTGCCCCTGGCGGATCACCTGCGTTTCCTCGTCCACGTTGTAGGCCATGCCGATCGCGCGGCGAAGCGCTACCTTTTCTGCCGTGTAACCACCGACGACGGGATCCTCCATGTTGAACCACGTGTACGTGATACCCGGCTGGATGCCGCGCTGCAATGACACGCCCGCCTTGGTGAAGCGCGGTTTCAGGCGGTTGTCCTTCTCCAGCACGTTGGCGACCAGGTCCACGGGCACTTCGATGTAATCAAGGTCGCCTTTTTCGAACGCCTGCAACCGCGGGTTGGCCTCCTCGATCACGGCAATCTCGATCTTGCCGATCAGCGGCAGGCGCTTGCCCTTGAACCGCGCCATCAGCGCGCGATCCGCGGGATCGGTGCTTTCGGGATAGCGCACGTCGCGGAACGTGGGGCTGGCTTCGAGCACGATCTTCTGCCCGCGCCGCCATTCCTTCAGCTTGTAGGGGCCGGTGCCGACCGGGTTGGCCATGATCCAGCCGCTGGGGTCACCATAGGCTGCCACCACTTCGCGCGCGACCGCCGCCGAGCCCGTGCCGGTGAGATCGGACACGATGTCGTAGTTGGGATTGATGAACTTGAGGCGCAGTGTGTATTTATCGATCAGCTGCATGCCTTCGATGGGCATGTCGTAGTCGAACTTGCCGGTCGCCTTGGCCTTGGCCAGCACGGCCTCCATGCCGACCACCTTGCCGTCGAGGAGCTCGAGTTGCGGTGAGCGCATCTTCGGGTCGATCGTGCGCTTCCACGAATAGAGATAGTCGGCGGCCGTCAGTTCCCGCTTCACGCCCTTGAAGGCGGGGTCGTCGATGAAGTAGGTGCCCGGCTTGATCCTGATCGTCCAGGTCCGGCCGTTGTCCGCCATCTCCGGCATCGCGGCGGCGGTGTTGGGGACGATGCGATGCGGGCGCGCGATGTAGTCGTAGCGGAACACCGTGTCGAACATCACGCGGTTGACGTAGTTCGAGTACACATCCGATGAGGCTTGCGGATCGAATCCCGTCTCGGCGACCAGGAACGCGACCTTCAGCGTCTTGTCGGAGTCAGGCTGTGCCTGGGCGGGCCCGCCGGCGAGCGCAACCACCGCCGCCACGGCGACCAGCCAATATCGATGCCACGCCATCACAGTACTTTTTCGATGTCGGCCGCGATTGATTCTGGCGTGTCCTTGGGTGCAAAGCGTGTGATCACGCGGCCTTCGCGATCGACGAGGAACTTGGTGAAGTTCCACTTGATCCCTTCGCTGCCGAGCAGCCCTGGCTTTTCGGCCTTCAGGTACTTCCACAAGGGCGCGGCATTGTCGCCGTTGACGTCTACCTTGGCGAACAACGGGAACGTGACGCCGTAGTTGATTTCGCAGAATTGCGCGATGGCGTTCTCGTCGCCTGGTTCCTGCTCGCCGAACTGGTTGCACGGGAAGCCCAGCACCGCGAGGCCCCTGGCGTGGTATTGCTGGTAGAGCGCTTCCAGGCCCTTGTACTGCGGCGTGTAGCCACACTTGCTGGCGGTGTTGACGATCAGCATGGCCTTGCCCTTGTAGCGGTCGAGCTTGACCGGCTTGCCGCTGATGTCGGTGACGGAAAAATCGTAGATCGATGCCATGGCGAATCCCGGGAAGTGGGGCAAGGAGGCCCCGAAAAGGGCGCAATTATGGGGCACGGGCGGGGCTTTGGGCGACCCCGCCGCTGGGTGTCCGGGTTGGACCGTTCCGCCCGGCGGGAGGTTCACGGCGACGGCCGCTGCGTCCCGACGCACCCGGTGGTGGGGACCTGTTTCAGCGCGTCCCGCTCAACCGGGCGCCATCCCATAGCCGCCGCCACTCGGGGTCTCGATCACGAAAACGTCGCCGGGCTCCATTTCCACCTTGCAGGTGGCGCCGTATTCCTCGCGCGAACCGTCGGTGCGCTCGACCCAGTTGCGCCCCAGCGCACCTGCCTCTCCGCCCGCCATGCCGAATGGCGGCACGCGACGGTGATTGGCCAGCATCACCGCCGTCATCGCTTCGAGAAAACGAATCCGCCGCCGCGAACCATCGCCACCGCGATACTGTCCCGCCCCGCCGCTGCCGCGCCGGATGCCGAAGGATTCGAGCCGCACCGGAAAGCGCCATTCGAGCACTTCCGGATCGGTGAGCCGCGAGTTCGTCATGTGGGTCTGCACGACGCTGGCGCCTGCAAAACCGGGGCCGGCGCCCGCGCCGCCGGAAATCGTCTCGTAATACTGGTAGGTGGCGTTGCCGAACGTGAAGTTGTTCATCGTGCCCTGCGATGCCGCCAGCACGCCCAGCGCGCCGTACAGCGTATCGGTCATCGTCTGTGAGGTTTCCACGTTGCCCGCCACCACGGCCGCGGGATAGCGCGGATTGAGCATCGAACCCTCGGGAATGACGATGCGCAGTGGCTTCAGGCATCCGGCATTCATCGGAATCTCATCGTCGACCAGCGTGCGAAACACGTAGAGCACCGCCGCCTTGCACACTGCCGACGGCGCGTTGAAGTTGGTGGGCTGCTGCGCGCTGGTGCCGGTGAAGTCGATGGTGGCTTCGCGCGCCGCGCGATCGATGGTGATGGTGACCTCGATCTTCGCGCCGCTATCCATTTCGTATACGAAATGGCCGTCATGCAGCACGTCGAGCACGCGCCGCACCGACTCCTCGGCGTTGTCCTGCACGTGCCCCATGTACGCGCGCACCACCGGCAGGGTGAAGTGATCGACCATCTTGCCGAGTTCCTCGGCCCCCCGGGCGCACGCGGCCACCTGCGCGCGCAGGTCGGCGAGATTCTGGTCCACATTGCGCGACGGGTAGCGACCCGACGCCAGCAGTCCGCGCATTTCGGCGTCGAGGAAGCGCCCCTGCGCCACCAGCTGCACGTTGTCGAGCAGTACGCCTTCCTCATCCACATGCCTGGAGTCGGGCGGCATCGAACCCGGCGTGATGCCGCCGATGTCCGCGTGATGACCACGCGACGCGACATAGAATTCCGGCACATCGTCGGCAAGGAACACCGGCGCGATCACCGTGACGTCGGGCAGGTGCGTACCACCATTGTAAGGCGCATTGAGCACGAACACATCGCCCCGCAGCATGGTGCCCTCGCGGCGGTCGATGATCGTCTGCACCGATTCGCCCATCGATCCCAGGTGCACCGGCATGTGCGGCGCGTTGGCGATGAGATGGCCCTCACGGTCGAAGATCGCGCACGAAAAATCGAGGCGCTCCTTGATGTTGACGGAGTATGCCGTGTTGGCCAGCGTCACCCCCATCTGTTCCGCGATGGCCATGAAGAGATTGTTGAATACCTCGAGCAGCACCGGGTCGGCGGTGGTGCCGATGGCGTGCACCCGCTGCGCCGCCTCGACCCGTTCGAGCACGATGTGGTCGCGCGGCGTAAGCGTCGCGCGCCAGCCCGGCTCGACCACGGTCGTGGCGTTCTGTTCGCGAATGACCGCCGGCCCTGCGATCGCGTCGCCGGGACGCATGTCCGTGCGTTCGTATACCTGCGCATCGCGGAAGCTGCCTTCGGTATAGATGCGGTGCGCATGCAGCGGCGCCAGCGGTCCCGCGCGCGACGCGAATTCCGGCGCCTCGTCGGCCGCGGATTGGGTGCGCCCGATCGCCTCGACGGCGGCAGCCTCGATCACCAGCGCCTTGTCCGGCATCAGGAAACCATACTGCTGCCGGTAGCGCCGCTCGAATTCCGCGACTATCGGCGCCGGATCGAGCCCGTGGGGAATCTCGAGCGTGGTGTCGGTACCGTCATACTTGAGATGCAACCGGCGCTCGCAACGCACGCGATCGCGCGCAATGCCCTGCCCGGTCACTTCCGCGACCGCCGTGGTCTCCAGGGTGGCAAGGGTCGCGTCCGCGGCGACCAACGCCGCGGAAGACAGCATCGTCTCCACCGCCTGCTGGCGCAGCGCGCGGACATCCGCAAGTCCCATCCCGTAGGCGGAGAGCACTCCTGCCAACGGATGGATGAACACCCGCGTCATGCCCAGCGCGTCGGCCACGAGGCAGGCGTGCTGCCCGCCCGCACCGCCGAAGCAGCACAACGTGTACTCGGTGACGTCGTAGCCACGCTGGACCGAGATGTGCTTGATCGCATTGGCCATGTTCTCGACTGCGATCTTGAGAAAGCCCTCCGCCACCTCTTCCGCCGTGCGCATAGCGCCGGTTCGCGCCGCAACGTCGACGGCAAGTGCCGCAAATTGCCGGCGCACGACTTCCGCATCGAGCGCCGCGTTGCCCTCCGGCCCGAACACCTTCGGAAAGAGATCCGGCACGACCTTGCCGACCATCACGTTGCAATCGGTCACCGTGAGCGGCCCGCCGCGCCTGTAGGCCGCGGGGCCGGGGTTGGCACCCGCGGACTCGGGGCCGACGCGAAAGCGCGCGCCATCGAAGGAACAGATCGAGCCGCCGCCTGCGGCCACCGTGTGGATGCTCATCATCGGCGCGCGCAAACGCACGCCGGCCACTTCGGTGACATAGGCGCGCTCGTATTCGCCGGCCCAATGCGTGACGTCGGTGGACGTGCCACCCATGTCGAAGCCGATGATGCGGTCGAAGCCCGCCAGCCGCGACACCTCCACCGCGCCGACGATGCCGCCCGCCGGACCGGACAGGATGGCGTCCTTGCCCTGAAACAGCCTGGCGTCGGTGAGGCCACCGCTTGATTGCATGAACTGCAGGCGCGGCCCGCCGGACCCCGCCCCACCCGTAAGGTCGGCTTCAACCTGCTCGACGTACCGGCGCAGGATGGGCGACAGGTAGGCATCGACCACCGTGGTATCGCCGCGCGAAACCAGTTTCATCAACGGACTGACTTCGTGCGACACCGACACCTGCGTGAAGCCCAGGCGCCGCGCCAGCGCGGCGAGTTGCGCCTCGTGCTGCGGGAAGCGATAGCCGTGCATCAGCACGATCGCCACCGCGCGGATGCCGGCGTCGAAGGTGGCGCGCAGGTCGCGCTCCGCCGCCGCGAGATCGAGCGGGCGCACCAATTCGCCGCGCGCGCCGATGCGCTCGTCGATCTCCACCACGGATTCGTAGAGCGGCGCAGGCAGGTCGATCCGCCGCACGAAGAGCCTGGGGCGATTCTGATACCCGATCTGCAACGCGTCGGCAAAGCCGCGCGTGATCACCAGCGCGGTGCGCTCGCCCTTGCGCTCGAGCAGCGCGTTGGTAGCCACGGTCGTGCCCATCTTGACGGCGTCGATGCACTCCGCGGGAATCGGCGCGCCGGGCGGCAGGTCCAGTAACGCACGGATGCCGGCCACGGCCGCATCCGTATAGCGCCCGGGGTTTTCCGACAGCAGCTTGTGCGTGACGAGCGTGCCGTCGGGCCGGCGGCCCACGATGTCGGTGAAGGTACCTCCACGATCGACCCAGAATTGCCATTGCGTACGGGAACTCATTGTTCGTCACTTCCACATGGAGGTCATTGCATCCAAAGCCGGCGGTCACACCGATTCCGGCCACTTGCCCAGGCGTTGCGTGATCGGTCCAACCACGCTGCCCCAGTCCTCGATACCGGCCTGCCTGAACAGCGTGGCTGTGGGATACCAGGGCGTCTTGTCGCCAGCGAAGCCCCAGCGGTAGTCCGACGCGCGGGGCAACATCACCCACATCGGCTTGCCCAGCGCGCCGGCAAGATTCGCCACGGAGGTGTCAATGGAAATCACCAGGTCCATCTGCTGGATCACGGCGGCCGTGTCCGCAAAATCGACCAGCGCATGTTGATGCGTGGTGATCGGCAACGATGACAGCATGGCTGCATCCGCAGTCGAGAATTCCTGCTGCAACGCGTGGAACTCGAATGGCAGGCGCAGCATCGGGCCGAGCAGGTCCAGTGGAAGGCTGCGACTGCGCAATGGCCTGCGATCGACATTGCGGTCGGGCTTGCCCGACCACGTCAACCCCACCCGCGGGCGTGAGGACGAACCAAGGCGCGCGCGCCACCTGTCCTCCCTTTCCCGCGGCACCTGCAGATAGGGCACCGCCGCGGGGATGGTTTGTAACGTGGTCCCGAACGCGCGCGGCAAGCTCATGATCGGACATTGCAGGTCAACGAAGGGAGGCGCTCCTCCCTCCTCGACAATGGTGACGTCATGCGCCATGGCCGCGCACAGTGCGCACAGTGGCTTCGGAGTCTGGATCAGGATCCTTGCGCCGCGTTCGCGCAGCAGCGGCAGATACCGGATGAACATGATGAAATCGCCGTAGCCCACTTCGGGGACGAGCAGGACGGCCTTGCCCGCGACGGACTCCTGGCCGGTCCACACGGGGATTTCGGCAAGCTGCCCGCGCGATGGCCTGAATTTGCTTTGCCATCGCGACTCGTAGAGTTCCCAGCCTTCCGCGAACGCTCCGCGCAACAGCAGCAGTTCCGCTTTCAGCGTGCGGGCCGTCGCGTAATTGGGCGCGATGGCCAGCGCCCGGTCGTAGCTTGCGAGCGCCTCGTCGTGGCGATGCAGGTCCACCAGCAGGAGACCACGATTGCTGTGTGCTTCGGCATAGTCGGGCCGAAGCGCAATCGCCTGCGCATAGTTTGCGAGTGCATCGTCGAAGCGCTTCAAGTCCGCCAGCACGAGACCCAGGTTGTTGTAGGCCTCCGCAAAACCAGGATCGATGGCCAGAGCCGTTTCGTAGCTTGCGCGTGCGTCGTCCAGGCGCCGGAACTCGGCCAGGACGATCCCGCGGTTGTTGTGCGCTTGCGCCAAGCCGGGTTGAATCGCAATGGCCCGGTCGTAGGACGCGAGCGCCTCGGCCGGCCGCTGCATCGCTTCAAGCAACACGCCACGGTTGTAGTGGGCGAGCACAAAATCCGGTTGGCACGCGATCGCCCGGTCGTAGCCAGCCATCGCCTCATCGAAGTGGCCGCGGCCTTTCAGGACATTGGCCCGGTTGCAGTGGGCGACGGCAGAGCCGGGCTGCAACGCGATCGCCTGTTCATAGCAGGCGAGTGCCTCGTCGATTCGATGCGCGCGGGACAAGGCGTTGCCATGGCTGACCAGGGCCCCGGCATCGGCAGAGATCGGTCTGTCGAATTGCATCGGGCTAGACCGCGGCTGCTGCAGGATTTGCCATCCGCCAAGTCTAAAGCGACGCCGCGGCCCGCGCCGCCTGATCGTAGCTGCCGGAGAGGCTGCGCAGGAAGCGCGCCAGTTCGCCGAGTTCGAAGTTCTGCGCCGCGTCGCCGCTCATGCTGGACACGAGGCACGCCTCGCGCACTTCGCGATATCTGGCGATGTGCTGCTGTCCCTTCGCGGTCGTGGCAAACAGCACTTCCTTGCCGCGCTTGTCTGACTTGACGAGCCCCAGCGCAACCAGCTTCTTCAGCGCATAGGCCACGACGTAGGTATCTTCGATATTGAGCATGAACGCGATGTCGGCCAGTTTCTTCTCGCGCGCGCGGTGATTGACGTGGTGCAGCAGCAGCACTTCCAGCGTGGTCAGGTCGTGAATGCCTGCGGCCGCCATGCACCGCACCACCCAGCGATCGAAGGCATGTCCCGCGACGATCAGCCCGAATTCGAACTCGGAGAGTTCGCGGCTTTTTTCCGACACGAGATGCGATGACGAGACGAAGAGCCGTGGCGCCGCAGCGGCGGTGACCACTTCGGCGGGCGCCGGTCGCGCGACGGGCGCTGGCTCAGACGGGGACCTGGAACGGCGTGCAGCCATGAATGCCTCCGGCGGCGCCGCGCACCAAGACGCGGCATCAATAAATAATGTTGACAAGATGCTAACGATATCTCAATATTTTGTCACCATCATTGTTTTCCGATCCGATGCCGGCCTTGGCACTGCCGGCTCGTCGACTAGGCACTGAGATGCTCGGTATCCTCACGCTCGATACGCACTTTCCACGCATTCCCGGCGACATCGGCGCCCGGGAAACCTTCGCGTTTCCGGTGCGGATCGTTGCCGTCAATGGCGCGGATGTGGACGGCGTCGTCCATCGGCGGGACCCGGCCCTGCTGGCGCGGTTTTCCGCGGCGGCGCGCGAGATGGCCGCCGCCGGCTGCGCGGGCATCGTCACCTCCTGCGGCTTCCTGGTGCGCTGGCAGCGGGAACTCGCCGACGCCGCCGGCGTGCCGGTGCTCACGTCCGCCCTGCTGCAATTGCCATTGCTCGCGCGCTGCGTGGCCGCCGGCAAGCGCGTGGGCGTGCTCACCTACTCGGCGCTCGATCTCGATCACCAGACGCTCGCCGCCGCGGGCGCCGATCTCCACACCCCCGTCGAAGGCGTGGGCCTGGAGAGCTACTTCGCCCGGACCATCCGGCACGGCAGTGCCACGCTCGATCGCGCGCAGATGGCCGCCGATGTCGTTGCGGCGGGCGAGCGTCTCCGCGCGCGCCATCCGGATCTTGGCGCCGTCGTGCTCGAGTGCGCCAACATGCCGCCCTATCGCGACACCCTGGCCGCGCAACTCGGCCTGCCTGTGTTCGACGCCGCCCAGGCCGTTGCCTGGTTCCATGGTGGCTTGCCCGGCACCGCGCCGCGCTACGGCCGCAGCGATTTATGGTAATAATCCCACCATCCACGCGTGAGGCATGTGCCTCTGCGCCCGACAGGAGATTTTCGATGAAACGTTTGACCGCTGTCGCCTTCGGCCTGATATTCGCGCTCCCCGTCCTGGCCCAGACCAAGTGGGACCTGCCCACCGCCTATCCGCCCACCAATTTTCATACCGAAAACATCATTCAGTTCGCCAACGACGTCGACAAGGCGACCGCGGGCAAGCTGAAGATCCAGGTCCATCCGAATGCGTCGCTGTTCAAGGCGCCCGAGATCAAGCGCGCCGTGCAGGGCGGCCAGGCGCAGGCGGGCGAAATCCTTCTCGTCAATTTCGAAAACGAAGACCCTCTGTACGGGCTCGATGGCATTCCCTTCCTCGCCACCTCCTACGGCGAATCGTTGAAGCTCTACAAGGCATCGCGGAAGGCGCTGGACGACAAGCTGGCCAAGCAGGGCATGAAACTCCTCTACACGGTGCCGTGGCCGCCGCAGGGCATCTACACGAAGAGGACGTTGGCCTCCGCCGCCGACATGAAGGGACTGAAATGGCGTGCCTACAGTCCGGCCACGTCCAAGATCGCCGAACTGGTCGGCGCGCAGCCCGTCACCGTGCAGGCCGCGGAAGTGTCGCAGGCGCTGGCCACGGGCGTGATCGATTCGTACATGTCCTCCGGCGCGACGGGCTACGATTCCAAGACCTACGAACACATCAAGAACTGGTATGACACGCAGGCGTGGCTACCGAAGAACGCGGTGATCGTCAACACCAAGGCCTTCGAGGCGCTGGACAAGCCCACGCAGGTCGCGTTGCTGAAGGCCGCCGCCGAAGCCGAGACACGTGGCTGGAAGCTGTCCGAGGAAAAGAACGGGTGGTATGTCGACCAGCTGAAGTCCAAGGGCATGAACATCATCAAGCCCAGCGACCAATTGACGGGCGATCTGCGCAAGGTGGGCAACTACATGCTCGCCGAATGGCAGCGCAAGGCCGGCGACGAAGGCAAGAAGGTGATCGACGCCTACCGCACCCAGCAATAGAGCGATGCGTCGGCTACTCGACCGACTGTACAACGCCGCCGGTTCCCTGGCGGCGTTGTTCATGGTGGGTACGCTCCTGATGGTGCTGCTCGGTATCGCCGGGCGCCTCCTCAATTTTCACGTGCCGGGCACGGATTCGTACGCCGGTTATTGCATGGCGGCCGCCGGTTTCCTCGCGCTGGCCTACACGCTGCAGAAAGGCGAGCACATCCGCGTGACGCTGCTGATCGAGCACTTCGGCGCACGCACGCGGCGCGTGCTCGAACTCTGGTCGCTGGGCGCGGCCACGCTGCTCTCGGGCGCCTTCGCGTACTACAGCATCCGCCTTGCCTACCAGTCGTGGGACTTCAACGACATCTCCACCGGCAACGACGCCACGCCGCTGTGGCTGCCGCAGCTCGCAATGGCGTTCGGCGTCACCATACTGTTCATTGCCTTCGTCGACGATCTCGTCCGCGAAGTGCAGGGCAAGCGCATCCGCAAGGCGCCCGCCGAGGCATTGCACAATGAATGAAGCCCTGATCACGACTCTGCTCGTCGTCGCGCTGTTCCTTCTGCTCGGCAGTGGCGTCTGGATCGGTCTCGCCCTGGCCGGTGTCGCGTGGATCGGGATGGAACTCTTCTCGTCGCGCCCGGCCGGCGACGCGATGGCCGTCACGATCTGGGGCACGGCCTCGTCCTGGACGCTCACCGCGCTGCCGCTCTTCGTCTGGATGGGCGAGATCCTGTTCCGCACGCGACTGTCCGAGGACATGTTCAAGGGATTGGCGCCGTGGCTGGAGCGCGTCCCCGGACGGCTCCTGCACACCAACATCATCGGCTGCACGATCTTTGCCGCGGTGTCCGGCTCGTCGGCCGCCACGTGCGCCACGATCGGCAAGATGACGTTGCCTGAATTGAATCGCCGCGGGTACCCGGAGGGCATCACCATCGGGACGCTGGCCGGCTCCGGCACGCTGGGTTTGCTGATCCCCCCGTCGATCATCATGATCGTCTACGGGGTCTCGGCCGACGTCTCGATCGCGGAACTGTTCATCGCGGGCGTGCTGCCCGGCGTGCTGCTGGCCACGCTTTTTTCCGGCTACATCGTCATCTGGGCGCTGCTCAACCCCGACAAGGTGCCCAGGATCGTCGAGCGCACGACCTTCGTGCAGAAACTGCATGCGTCGCGCCACCTGATACCCGTCGTCATGCTGATCGCGCTGGTGCTGGGCTCGATCTACGTCGGCGTGGCCACGGCCACCGAGGCTGCGGCCTTCGGCGTCGTCGGGTCGCTGATCCTGTCGTGGGCGCAAGGGTCGCTCAATCGCGCCACGCTGTACTCGAGCCTGATGGGCGCCACCAGTCTCTATTGCATGATCGCGCTGATCCTGTCGGGCGCCGCATTCCTCACGCTGGCGATGGGTTACATCGGCTTGCCGCGTCACCTCGCCGAATGGATCGGCGGCCTGGGGTTGAGTCCCTTCGTGCTGATCATCGCGCTCACCTGCTTCTACATCGTTCTGGGATGTTTCCTCGACGGCATCTCGATGGTGGTGCTGACGATGGGCGTGATCCTGCCCACGGTCGAAAAGGCCGGCATCGACCTCCTGTGGTTCGGGGTCTTCATCGTGCTGGTGGTCGAGATGGCGCAGATCACACCACCGGTGGGCTTCAACCTGTTCGTGCTGCAGGGCATGACCGGCAAGCAGATCACCTGGATCGCGCGACATACGATTCCGATGTTCCTGCTGATGGCCGCGGCGGTTTTGCTGATCTGGTTCGTGCCTGGCATCATCACCTACCTGCCGCAGAAGATGAGGGTCGGCTGACGGCCACGATCCGATGAGCGCGAGCGATGCCACCCTCATCGACGCGTTCTGCGACCAGTTGTGGCTGCAGGACGGGTTGGCCCCGACGTCGCTCGAAAGCTATCGGCGCGATCTCAACGCCTGGTCGGCCTGGTTGGGCGATGGCGGCCTGCTCGCGGCGAATCGCGGCGCAGTCGATGCCTGGCTCGCCGCGCAGTACAAGGACGGCGCCAAGGCCACTTCGGTGGCACGGCGGCTTTCCACGTTGCGCCGCTTCTATCGCCTGCAACTGGAGCACGCCACGATCCGAGACGATCCCACATTGCGCGTGCGCGCGCCGCGCCGGCCGCGGCGCCTGCCCAAGCTCCTGTCCGAAGTCCAGGTCGAGGCCCTGCTGGCCGCGCCCGATGTGTCCACGCCGCTCGGCGTGCGCAACCGCGCGATGCTCGAAACGTTGTACGCCACCGGGTTGCGCGTATCGGAATTGACCAGCCTCAAGATCGCGCAGGTAGGCCTGCAGGCCGGCGTGGTCCGGGCACTGGGCAAGGGCAGCAAGGAGCGATTGGTGCCACTCGGCGAGGACGCCGTGGCATGGCTGCAGCACTACCTCGACACCGTGCGGCCGGCGCTGGCCGGCGGCGGCAAGAGCGACCACCTGTTCCTGACAGCGCGCCAGGGTCCGATGACGCGGCAGGCGTTCTGGGCGTTGCTGAAACGACTCGCCGTGGGTGCCGACATTCCCGCCGCCGCACTGTCACCGCACGTGCTGCGTCATGCGTTCGCCACGCACCTGCTCAATCACGGCGCGGACCTGCGCGTCGTGCAGTTGTTGCTGGGACATGCCGACATCACCACCACCACGATCTACACGCACGTCGCGCGCGAGCGCCTCAAACGGCTGCACGCGCAGCACCACCCGCGCGGATGATCCGGCACGCGGGCCTCGCGTACAATCCTGCCGCATCGCATAACACTCCCCGTTGTCCCCCATGAGTCGACTTGCCGCCGCTTCGCGCTTTGCCCGGCGCCAGATGTTGCGCTGGACGTCCCGCCCGCGAGAGTGGGTCGGCGAACCCGGCGGCGACGGTGGCGATCCTGCGGCCATCGCGCCGGGCGCGGCCATTGCGTTCCGGTGCAACCTGTGCGGCGCGCCCAACCGCGGCACGCTCGCCCAACTGTCACGGGAATCGCCGTCATGCGCCTGCTGTGGGTCCAATGTGCGTTTTCGTGCGATGGCGTATCTGGTCACGCGCGAAGTACTGGGCCGGCCTGCGGTGCTCACTGATATCCCTCCACAGCCCGGAATCACCGGGCTCGGCCTGACCGACGCCGACGCCTATGCCAGGCCGCTTGCCGCGGCCTTCGCTTATGAGAACACCTGGTTTCATGCCGAGCCCCGTGTCGACATCACGCAGATCGACGCGGCGCGCGAGGGACGCTACGACTTCGTGGTGTCCAGTGATGTCTTCGAACACGTGCTGCCACCGGTCAACCGGGCCTTCGTCAACGCGCGGCGCCTGCTGAAGCCCAACGGCAAGTTCATCTTCTCGGTGCCGTTCAATCTCGAAGCGCAGACCACCGAGCATTACCCCGACCTGCACGACTGGTCGATGGCCGAGATCGACGGCACCTGGACTTTGACCAACGTCACCGCAGATGGCCGCGCGCAGCGCTTCACCGATCTCGTCTTCCACGGCGGTCCGGGCTCAACGCTCGAGATGCGGCTCTTCTCGCTGGAGGCACTGAAGCGCGAATTCGCGGCTGCAGGTTTCAGCCGCATCCGCGTCGCCGCCGAGCCGTGGCTGCCCTACGGCATCCACTGGCCGGAACCTTGGTCGGTGCCGATCGTCGCCTACGCCTGAATCGCGGCCGCGTGTCGAGATGAGCAAGGACAGGCACCCGGTCACCAACGCGGTGCGCATGCTGCGCGACCACAACGTGGCCTTCACGCATCACCCCTACGAATACGAGGCGCGCGGCGGCACCGCGGTCTCGGCCCGCGAGCTGGGCGTGGACGAACATGCCGTGATCAAGACGCTGGTGATGGAAGACGAGGCGAAGCGTCCGTTCGTGATGCTGATGCACGGCGATCGCGAGGTGTCCACCAAGAACCTCGCGCGGCTGCTCGGCGTGAAGTCCATCGCGCCCTGCGTGCCGGCGGTGGCAGATCGCCATTCGGGCTATCAGGTCGGCGGCACCAGTCCATTCGGCACGCGCAAGACCATGCCTGTATATCTGCAGGCGACCATCGCCGCGTTGCCCTATGTGTACATCAATGGCGGCCACCGCGGGTATCTCGTCGGCATGACGCCGGCGGACCTCGAACGGGTGCTGCGGCCGATACGCGTGGACGCGATGGCGTAACGCGCAGTGCGCGACTCAGCGCGTGCGTTCGATTTCGATGCCGAGCTCGCGCACGCCGGCCAGGGCAGCCAGCTTGGCCACCCGCACCTTGACCCAGGGCGCGCCGAATTCCGTCAGTATCAGTTGCGCCACCTCGTGCGTGAAGCGCTCGAGCAAGGGCGGCGGCGAGGCCTTGGCAAACGCCTGGATGCGCGCCACCACGGCGCTGTAGTCGAGCGCATCGGCCAGCTCGCCGCTGGTGAACGCCAGCGCCGAAGGCATGCCGATCTCGAGGTCAAGCCGGATCGTCTGCGGCATGTGGCGCTCCCACTCGTACACGCCAACGCGAGTCTCGACGCGCAGGTCGTGAATGAAGATCTTGTCCATGGGCGAAATCCGGATGCGGGGTATGAGGGCGCCAGCACCATGTTCGGCGCGGCCGACCGGCACTGCATTCTCCGGTGGCCCCCACCTCGATGCGCTAGAATCGTCACGGATTCTACCTCGCCCACTTTTACCCGGGACCCGTCATGCTCGCCGCCATTCTCATCGTCGTGGGCGCCTACCTGATCGGATCCCTTTCGTTCGCGGTGATCGTGAGCCGCGCGTTCGGTCTGCCCGACCCGCACGAGTACGGCTCGGGCAACCCCGGCGCCACCAACGTGCTACGCACCGGCAACAAGAAGGCCGCCGTGCTGACGCTGGCCGGTGATGGCCTGAAAGGTCTCGTGGCCGTACTGCTCGCGCAATGGCTGGTGCCGGTCACCGGCGCACCTTCGTGGGTGGTCCCGGCCGCGGCGCTCGCGGTGTTTCTCGGGCACCTTTTCCCCGTGTTCCACGGCTTCGCCGGCGGCAAGGGCGTGGCCACCGCGGCAGGCATCGTGTTCGCCCTGCATTGGCCCCTCGGCCTCGCCCTGCTCGTCGTGTGGGCGACCATGGCCTTCGGCTTCAAGATCTCCTCGCTGGCCGCGTTGACCACGGCCGTGCTGTTGCCTCTTGGCGCGTTCTACGTCTTCGGCAACGCACTGGTGGCGTGGGCCATGGTGCCGATCTGCATCCTGCTGTTCTGGCGGCATCGCGCCAACATCAAGCAACTGATGGAAGGCAAGGAGCGCTCGATCGGGGGCACCTGAAGCCGTCCGACCCGGGAGCGCCAGCGCGATGCCCTTTTTCCGGCACGGTGATGTCGACCTCTTCTACGAAGTCCGCGGCAGCGGCAAGCCGTTGCTGCTGCTGGCCGGGCTGGCCGCGGACAGTTCGTTCTGGGTCGCTTCCGTCAACGCACTGGCGGAGCGGCGGCAGGTGGTGCTGATCGACAACCGCGGAAGCGGCAAGACCACGCCGCTCAACGCAGCGGCGAGTATCCGTGCGATGGCGGACGACAGCATGGCGCTCGTGTCGCATTTGCAATTGCCGCGTGTCGACGTCGTGGGCCACTCGATGGGCGGCATGATTGCGCAGGCTTGCGCCATTCACCATCCGGACCGCGTCGACCGGCTGGTGCTCGTCGGCACGGCGCCCGTGAACACCGCGCGCAACAACGATCTTTTCGCCACGATGGCCACGATGTTCGAAACCGTCGACCGCGCGACGTGGTTCCGCAATCTCTTCTTCTGGGTATTTTCGGCGCAGCTTTTCAACGACCCGGCCAGGGTCGGTGCGCTGGTAACACTCGCCTCCAGCTATCCGTACCAGCAAAGCGTGCAGGCGCTGCGTGCGCAGGTGGCGGCCGTCGCCGCCTTCGACGCCCGCGGGGCGCTGGCCGCCATTCGCGCGCCCGTGCTGGTGCTGGCCGGCACCGACGATCAGCTTTTTTCCATGGCCGGCAGCGCCGCCTTTGCGCAAGCGCTCCCCCGCGCCGACTTCGAGGCCATCGAAGGGGCCGCGCATTCCATCCCCAACGAATTTCCGCAGGCATTCACGCGCAGCGTTCTCAATTTCCTGGCGGCGCCACCGGCGCATTGAGCGACGCGAGTTCCCAGCGTGGCTTGACCGTGAACGCAGCGGTGCCGCGTTCGCCTGCTGCAAGCCGCAGCGCGCCCACCAGCGCAATCATCGCGCCGTTGTCGGTGCAGAAGGCGAGTTCGGGGAAGTAGACACGGGCGCCGCGCGCGCCGGCATCGCGCACCAGACGCGCGCGCAGGTCGCGGTTGGCACCCACGCCGCCGGCCACCACGAGGCGCTGTCGACCGGTGACCGCCAGCGCGGCGATGGCCTTGGCCGCGAGCACATCCACGATCGCGCTCTGGAATTCACGGGCGATATCGGCCTTGCGCGCAGCCGACAGCGTCTCGGGTGCGCTCCCACCCGCCTCACGGCGGGCGAGGGTGGCCACTGCAGTCTTCAAGCCCGAAAAGCTGAAATCGAGGTCACCCGAATCGAGCATCGGCCGCGGCAGGCGCACCGCGCCCGGCGTGCCGCGTTCGGCCAGTGCCGCCAGTGCCGGTCCGCCCGGATAGGCCAGCCCGAGCATCTTGGCGGTCTTGTCGAAGGCTTCGCCCGCCGCGTCGTCGAGCGTATCGCCCAGCAGGCGGTAGCTGCCGACCCGCTCGACGTCGAACAATTGGCTGTGCCCCCCGGACACCAGCAGCGCGACAAACGGAAACGCCGGCTTCTCCGCGGCCAGCAGCGGCGACAGCAGGTGTCCTTCCAGGTGGTGGACGCCCACCGCCGGCCGGTCCAGCGCAATCGCCAACGCCGACGCGACGCTGGCCCCGACTAGCAAGGCGCCGGCCAGCCCGGGCCCCTGCGTAAAGGCCACGCCGTCCAGGTCCGCAAGCTCGAGGCCGGCCTCCGCCAGGACCTCGCGGATAAGCGGGATCACGCGCCGGATATGGTCACGGGAGGCAAGCTCCGGGACGACGCCGCCATAGTCCTGGTGCATGGCCACCTGCGAGTGCAGCGCGTGGGCGAGCAGACCGCAATCCGTGTCGTACACGGCCACGCCCGTCTCGTCGCAGGAGGTCTCGATACCCAGGACCCGCATGATCGCAACCCTTTGCACCGCGGAAAACCTGAAATCATACAGGGGCTTGCAGGTTGTCCCGATCTCGACTATAGTAGCGGGCTGCCGATTAGCATTGGCGTTGCACTGCAAACGTTGCAAGCATTCCAGACTGAAGCCATTTCGACCAAGAAACCTAGGAAAAGACACCCATGCCGAGCGTCCGCGTCCGCGAAAACGAGCCCTTCGAGGCAGCGCTTCGCCGTTTCAAGCGCACCATCGAAAAAACGGGCCTGCTGACCGAACTGCGGGCTCGCGAGTTCTACGAAAAGCCCACGGCCGAGCGCAAGCGCAAGAAGGCCGCCGCGGTGAAGCGCCATTACAAGCGCATCCGCAGCCAGCAACTGCCGCCCAAGTTGTTCTGACCGGCAGCATGCAGCCGGGGTCCGCACCAGCGGGCCACGCGCAGGGCAATGCAAGGGGCGAAGCGATTCGCCCCTTTTCGTTTCCGCAGTCCAGTGCAGGTTGGAACGACGAGGCCACGATGACCCTCAAAGAGCGCATCACGGACGACATGAAGACGGCCATGCGCGCGAAGGACACGGCGCGACTGTCCACCATCCGCCTGGTGCTGGCGGCGATCAAGCAGCGGGAGGTCGACGAGCGGATCGTCGTCACCGACGCCGACGTGTTCACCATCCTCGACAAGATGGTCAAGCAGCGGCGCGATTCGATCACGCAGTTCGAAGCCGGCAAACGACCCGATCTGGTGGCCATCGAGCGCGCGGAGCTCGATGTGCTTGCCACCTATCAGCCACAGCCCTTCACCGCCGCTGAAATCGACGCCCACATTGCCAGCGCGATGGCCGCGACCGGCGCAGCCGGTGCCGCAGGCATGGGCAAGGTGATGGCCGAACTGAAGGCCAGGCTGGCCGGGCGCGCCGACATGACTGCAGTGGCCGCCAAGGTCAAGGCGAAACTCGCTCCCTGATTGGCAATGCGGGTGCCTTCGGCGCACCATAGGGGATTGGCGAGGCCGCACGATGATCCCCAACGATTTCATTGAGACCCTGCTCGGTCGCGTCGACATCGTCGAGGTGATCGACCGGTTCGTCCCGCTGAAGAAGGCCGGCGCCAATTACATGGCCTGCTGCCCGTTCCACAGCGAGAAGTCGCCGTCGTTCAGCGTCAGTCCCACCAAGCAGTTCTATCACTGCTTCGGCTGCGGCGCGCACGGCACGGCCATTGGTTTCCTGATGGAGCATGCGGGCAAGTCGTTCCCCGACGCAGTGGAGGAACTGGCGCGTGACGCCGGCCTCGACGTGCCGCGCGACGAGCGTCCAGGCGACAGGGAACGCCGCGCGGAAGCGCAGGATCTGAATGAACTCCTGCTGGCTGCGGCGCGCTTCTATCGCGCGCGGCTGAAAGACGCGCCGACCGCCATCGACTATCTGAAGGCGCGCGGTCTCACCGGCGAAGTCGCCGCACGCTTCGGCATCGGCTATGCACCGGAGGCGTGGCAGGCGCTGGCCGAAGTCTTTCCCCGCTATGACGAACCCGCGCTGGATGCCGCCGGGCTCGTCATCAATGGCGAAGGCGGCAAGCGCTACGACCGTTTTCGCGATCGCGTGATGTTTCCCATCCACGACAGCCGCGGTCGCGTGATCGGATTCGGCGGACGCGTGCTGGGCACCGGCGAACCCAAGTACCTCAACTCGCCGGAAACGCCGGTGTTCTCGAAAGGGCGCGAACTCTACGGCCTCTTTCTGGCGCGTAATGCGATCCGCGACGCTGGTCGCGTGATCGTCGTCGAGGGCTACATGGATGTCGTGGCGCTGGCGCAGCATGGTGTCGACTACGCCGTGGCCACATTGGGCACGGCCACGACCCCGGTGCACGCGCAGAAGCTCTTCCGCCTGACCGACAGCGTGGTGTTCTGCTTCGACGGCGACAACGCCGGCCGCAAGGCTGCATGGCGCGCGCTCGAGAATGCGCTGCCGGTGCTGGCCGATGGCAAGAATGCTTCATTCCTGCTGCTGCCCGATGGCGAGGATCCGGACGACTTCGTGCGGCGCCGAGGCAAGGCCGCCTTCGAAGCCGCCATCGACCACGCGATTCCGCTGTCGGAATTCCTGCTGGCCGAACTGGCCGCGCGTCACCCGCCCGCCACCGCCGAAGGCCGCGCCGCGCTGGTCGCGGCAGCGGCCCCGCTGCTGGCCCAGATCGCCGCGCCCGTGCTGGCTGCGATCATGCGCCGGCGCCTCGCCGACCTGTCCGGACTGCCGGACAGCGAATTGGCACTGCTGCTGCCGAAGGCGCCCGTCCAGCCCGTCGCCGAAACCCGGCGCGCGCTGGACGCGCAGGCCGGCGCCGGCGCCACACGTCCTTCCCGGCCGCGCTCGCGCAACGGCGTCCGCCAACCGCCCTCCCTGGCGCGGCAGCTGATCCAGGGACTGCTGCTGCAGCCCAATCTCGGTCGCATGCTTCCCTTTCCCCGCCCGGACGACGACTCACCGGAAGGCAATGCGCTGACGGTACTGGCCACCTATTGCGCGGAGGCGAGCGGAGACCTGAGCCCCGCCGGCCTGATCGAGGTGTTTGCCGGCAGCCGTCATGCCGACCTGATGGCCGATATCCTGTCCGCCGCCGACGACCATGGCCTGGATGCCGCCGCCGTCGAGGCGCAGGTGCGCGACGGTTTGGACCGGTGGTGGCTGAAGGCTCGGCGCGACGGCGATACGGTGCCGGCCGTGGGCATGGCGCCCACGTCGAGCGAGGAAGCCAAGCGATTGAAACAACTCGACTTTATCCGGCAACGCGTCGCCGGCGTGGCGACGGCGATACCCGCCGAACGGGGCCCGGACGCACCTGCGGTCGAGCCCTTCACATGATATAATTTGCGGTTTTTCGGCGTCGGCCCCACATAGCGTGGCTACCCAGGTAAACGAGAAGCCGGATGAGGGTGCGCTGCGCAGGCATGGCGCGCCCCGCCGTCCGCTGCCCCCGCCGTCACACCCGCTGCTGCATCGATTCACTCAAGGATGACCATGGCCACGAAGCCCGCCCGGAAAACCAAACTGAAGCCCAAGGCCAAGCCCGCGACCCGCAAGGCGCCGAAAGCCCCCAAGCCTGCGAAGAAGCCGGTCACCAGCAAGGCCGCCGCCAAGGCCAAGCCCGCCAGCAAGAAGCCGTCGCGGCCGGCACTGAAAAAAACCGCGGCGAAGAAGCCCGCCACGACCGCGCACAAGAAAGCCGCGCCCAAGGCCAAGCCCGCTGCGAAAAAGCCGGGGACCAAGGCCAAGCCGGTCGCCAAGCCTTCCGCCAAGCTGCTGCCCAAGGGCGCCGCCAAGGCGGCCGTGCCCGCGAAAGTCGTGGGCAAGGCCGCGGCCGTCGTCGCCAAGGCCACGCCCAAGGTTGTGGCGCCAGCCAAAGGTGCGCCGGTGCCGGTGAAGGCGGTTGCGCTGTCCGCCAAGGCCCAGGCCGCCGCTGCCAAGATTGCAGCCGCGATCGCCAAGGCCAATGCCGGCGTCGCGCCCGCGCAAAAATCCACGCCCAGCGAAATTGCCGCCAAGCTGGCCGGCAAGCGCGCGGAAGATGCCGCCACCAAGAAGGGTCGCGGCAAGCACGCCGACGTCGCGCCGCGGGAGTTGACGCCCGCCGACGTCGAGGCGCGCAAGCGCCGGCTGAAGACGTTGATCGTGCTCGGCAAGGAGCGCGGCTACCTCACGTATGCCGAAATCAACGATCACCTGCCCGACGACATTCTCGACGCCGAGCAGATCGAGGGCGTGATCTCGATGATCGGCGACATGGGCATCCAGGTCTACGATGAGGCGCCGGATGCCGATACGCTGCTGATGGCGGAAACACCGGCCACCGTGCCCGCCGAAGACGTCGAGGAAGAAGCCGAGGCGGCTGCATCCACGCTCGACTCCGAATTCGGCCGCACCACCGACCCCGTGCGCATGTACATGCGCGAAATGGGTTCGGTCGAGCTCCTGACCCGTGAAGGCGAAATCGAAATCGCCAAGCGGATCGAGGAAGGCTTAAAGCACATGATCATGGCCATTTCGGCGTGCCCGATGACGGTCCAGCAGATCCTCGACATCGCCACCAAGATCGAAAAGGATGAGCTGAAGATCGACGACCTCGTCGATGGCCTCCTCGATTTCAAGGAAGAACTGGCGCCGATCGACGACAGCGACGACGAGGAAACCGAGGAAGACGAAGCCGACGCCGGCAAGCTGGCCAGCGAAAACCTGGAACGCCTGAAAGTGGCGGCGATGGAGAAATTCAACGCCATCCGCAAGCACTTCACGCGCCTGCTGGTCGTGCTGCAGAAAGAAGGCCACAAGGCGCCCAAGTACATCGAGCTGCACAAGAAGATCTCGGGCGAGCTGACGCAGATCCGCTTTTCGGCGCGGCAGGTTGAAAAGCTTTGCGACTCGGTGCGCCACGAGGTCGACAACATCCGCCAGATCGAACGCAAGATTCAGGACCTCGTCGTGAACAAGGGCGGCATGCCGCGCCCGGAATTCATCAAGGCGTTTCCGACCAACGAAACGTCGCTGCGCTGGATCGACCGCGAAGTGTCGGCGCATCACAATTTCAGCGAGCAGTTGGCCAAATATCGTCAGGCCATCGTGGAGCAGCAGCAAAAACTGCTCGACCTGCAGTCGCGCGTGATGATCCCCCTGAAGGACCTGAAGGACATCAACAAGCAGATGTCCACCGGCGAAGCCAAGGCGCGCAAGGCCAAGCGTGAAATGACCGAGGCCAACCTGCGCCTCGTGATCTCGATCGCGAAGAAATACACCAACCGCGGCCTGCAATTCCTCGACTTGATTCAGGAAGGCAACATCGGCCTGATGAAGGCCGTGGACAAGTTCGAATATCGTCGCGGCTACAAGTTCTCGACCTACGCCACGTGGTGGATCCGGCAGGCGATCACGCGCTCGATCGCCGACCAGGCGCGCACCATCCGCATCCCGGTGCACATGATCGAGACCATCAACAAGATGAACCGCATCTCGCGGCAGATCCTGCAGGAAACGGGGCAGGAACCCGATCCGGCAACGCTGGCCGAGAAGATGGAGATGCCCGAGGAGAAGATCCGCAAGATCCTCAAGATCTCCAAGGAACCGATCTCGATGGAAACGCCGATCGGCGACGACGACGATTCGCATCTTGGCGACTTCATCGAGGACCAATCCACGGTGGCGCCTTCGGATGCCGCGGTCAACTCCAGCCTGCGCGATGTCTGCAAGGACATCCTCGACACGCTGACCCCGCGCGAGGCGAAGGTGCTGCGCATGCGCTTCGGCATCGAGATGAACACCGACCACACGCTGGAAGAAGTCGGCAAGCAGTTCGACGTCACGCGCGAGCGCATCCGCCAGATCGAGGCCAAGGCGCTGCGCAAGCTGCGGCACCCTTCGCGCAGCGAGAAGTTACGCAGCTTTCTCGAAGGCGAGTAACTGCGTCTGCAGGTATCCAGAACGACAAAACGCCCCGGATTCCGGGGCGTTTTGCTTGACGGCGCTAACTGCTATTTGGCAGCGAAGCAGTACAGCAGCCCCGCGCCACCCGTGCTGACCAGCTGCGGATCACTGCAACCTCGCGTGGCATGCGACGAATTCCACGACGTAGCTTCTGCGATCGGCGCCGTGGGCAATCCCTGCCGGTCGATGTGGCCGACGATCGCGGAACCTTCACCACTCTTGGTCCAGTTGCCGCAGGTCTTGTCGTCGGTGCCTGGGAAGGCCGTGCCGTTGGGCTGCGTGCCGGTAAGGACATCGTGCTGATTCGGCGTGTCGCCGCGGCCCTTGACCACTTCGCCCTTTTCCGTAAGCGCGGTCTGCTTGGTCAGGTTATTGTCGGCATGCAGTTCGCCCACGCTGTTGGCGATCACGACGCCTTTGACATTGCGCCATGGTCCCTCGCCGATGCGGTCCTTCGCGTTCACCGCCGGGGTCGACCCCGACGCCTGCGTGCTGAGATAAGCGTGCCATGTGCGGCTGCCCAAGCCGGCCGCCGCGGCCAGCGTCTGGCAGTGCTTGTCGGCACCCGCCAGGCCACCGAAGTCGGCACCCTTGCCGCCACCGGTGCTGGTCACGAAAAAGCCGGGGCTGCTTTGCGGGGACATCGTGGAACAACTGGCCAGCAAGACCGCGGAAACCAGCACACCCAATTTGAATTTCTGCATCCCACTCCTCCTTGTTGTACCCGGCACACCGCCCATGCGGGCCCGGGATATGGTGCCCCACGAACCTAACACTCGAGGCCTGTCCGTTATTCCATCGTGTCTTGCGCCGTCATGCGTGCAAATCGAGCTCGACTTCCACCTGATCGTGATCGTCCGGATCGTCGTGCGGAACAAAACCCAATCCCGCGGTGAAGCGCAGCATGTTCTGGTTGGCGCGCAGTACCGTGCCGACGAGGCGCTGCAAACCTTTTTTCCGGGCAGATGCGATCAGCGCGCGCATCAGCCTTCCGGCAACCCCGCGGCGGTGCCAGGCATCCGCCACCACGACCGCGAACTCCGCGCTCTCGAGATCGGGGCGCTCGATGAACCGGGCGATGCCCACGATGCTCTCGCCCTCCGGCACCGAATGGTCGGGGACGAGCGCCAGCAAGGCGAGTTCGCGATCGTAGTCGACCTGGGTGAACCGCACGATCATGGCGGGAGACAATTGGTGCATCCGGTAGAAGAAACGGAAGAACCGCGTCTGCTCGGACAGCGCGTTCACGAAGCGCCGCTCGAGCTCCGCGTCTTCGGGCCGCACCGGCCGCATCGCGAGATGGCTCCCGTCGGGAAGCTCGATCTGCGTTTCGAGCTCGCCCGGATAGGGGTGGATGGCCATGTGCCGATAGCCGGTGACGAATTGTCTCGACGGCTCGACACGCACCCGCGCCGACGCAATTTCGATGCCGTCCGGCGTCAGCAGCACGGGGTCGAGCTCCAGCCCGCGCACCCACGGCAACGCGCAGGCCATCGCCGATACCCGCAACAGCATCGGCACCAGGTCGGGATGCGGCGTGGCGATCCCGGTCTTGGCCAGCAAATCTTCCGCCAGGCGCCGATTCAGCGGGGGCAGCATGACCGCCGGCAGCCGGTGCATCGACAACGCGTGCCGGCTGGCGCCAACGGCGATCACCGGACCGAAGACCGGATCGGAGGCGAGCGCGATGGAAATTGCGCCGATGGCGCCCTCGGGCGCACTTCGCTGCATGGTCACGCCACCTTCCCAGCCCGCCGGTGGCGCATTCATCGCCTGCGGCACCCACTCTCCCCACACCCTGACCAGCGCACGACCGTTGGCCACGCCATGACTGGTCGCCAAGGTGGACGCACCCTGCAGTTTGAGCGTGAGCGGATAACGCAGTTGGCGCGCCGCCGCCTTGGCCTCGGCCAGCGTTTCCACTACCACGCAGGGCTGCAGCTCGATGCCGAAGGCGTGCAGGAGTTGCCGCGTCTCATCGACCGGCAACGTCGTCCATTGTGCATTGGCGGCACGCTCGCGCAGCCGCTCGGCCTTGGTGAGATCCGGTGCGGCGGACTCGTGCAACGACGCCGGCACCTCGAGCAGCCATTCCTGATTGCGCTTGTAGGCCGCCAGGAACGCAAATGCATTGACTGCATTTTCCGGCGTGAAGAAATTGGCGATGCCCCCCGCTTCCAGCGCCTCATGGACACCCTCGCGATGCAACGCCCCCAGCCAGGCGGCGAGCAGGGGCTTGGTCGATCCGCGCGCGATGCCGGCTACCGCGCGCGCGGATTCGAGCGCGCCAATGATGGGGCGCGGCACGTGTACCGCAAGCACGGCATCCACGCCGGGATCCGCCAGCGTGGCGGCCACCGCCGCCGCAAAGCGCGAGGGCATGGCATCGCCGCGCACATCGACCGGGTTACAGCCCTCGGTCTCGGGCGGCAACAGCGCCGACAGCGCATCGATGGTGGCAGGCGCGAGCTTGGCCAGCGCGACGCCGGCCGCGGCCGCGCCATCCGCCGCCAGCAATCCCGGGCCGCGGCCGTTGGCCACGATGGCCAGCCGGTTGCCGGCGGGAATCCGGCCCATCGCCAGGATGCGAGCCGCCGCAAAAAGCTGCGTGTAGTTATGCACGCGCACCGTCCCCGCGCGCTTAAGCGCCGCGCCGAACACCGCGTCATGGGACAACACGCCGGTGGGTAACAGGGACAGCGCAGGTTCGAGCGAGAGTCCGCTCTTCAACACCACCACCGGTTTGATCCGCGCTGCTGCACGCAGCGCCGACATGAACGGACGCGCGGCGCCCACCGATTCGACATAAAGCAGGATGCCGTCCGTTCCGGGATCGAGCACCAGCGCATCCAGCAACTCGCCGAAGCCGATGTCGATGCCGCCACCGAGCGAGGTGACCGTCGAGAATCCGATCTGCATCGAAATGGCAAAATCGAGCATTGCGGCGCACACCGCACCGGACTGGGACACCAGCGCCAATCGCCCCGGTAGTGCCGTTGGCGCACAAAAGGTCGCGTTGAGACCGATGTCGGTACGCACGATGCCGAAAGCCCCGGGCCCGATCACGCGAATGCCGCGCCGCTTGGCGACCGCCAGGACGTCCTTGTGCCAAGCAGCGGCTACCGCCGGGCTTTCGGCGTCGGGACCGGACATCAGTGCCGCGGCCCGCAGCCGGGCCTTCGGATCATTGAGAATGGCGAGTACGGCCGCTGCGGGAGCCGCGATCACCGCCAGGTCCACCGGCTCGCCGATCGCCCCGAGTGACGAAAAGGTGCGGCGGCCGAAAACGCGACGGCGATTCGGGTTGACCGCGTAGATTGGCCCCTTGAAATCGCCTGCCAGGATGTTCTCGTACACGGTACGGCCCAGCGAGCCCACTTTGTCGGAGGCCCCGACCAGAGCAACGGACTTCGGCTTCAACAGCGGCGAGAGATAGTGCTGCATCGTGGCCAGCAGACGTGACGATTGGGTTGTAGCCGAGTCTACTCGCCCCGGCATGCGCGCCATCATCGTACGCTGAGGATCGTTCGAGGAGGGCCGGCCGTCCGCTATACTGGCAGCGGCCTGCGCGGCCTCCTTCTGCGTCGTGGCGTGCCGCACTGCATACGGGCCTGTAGCTCAGACGGTTAGAGCAGGGGACTCATAATCCCTTGGTCGCTGGTTCGAATCCAGCCGGGCCCACTCTTGAATTCAGCGACTTTGCGGATCCCGTCAATCCGCATGGCTGTTACTGCAATGCCCATTCGCCAGCCATTGTTCCTGTATGCGAGTGTCGGTATTGCTGGCACCCTCGTTCATTTCGCATTCCTGATAGTGCTGATACAGTTCGCGAACATCAATCCAGTTGTCGCTTCAACGGCCGGTGCTTTGGGCGGTGCAATCGTCAATTGCGCATTGAACTATCACTTCGTGTTCGCTAGCCGCCGTGACCATGCGTTCGCGTTTCCCCGATACTTGTTCAATGGGCAATTTTTCTTTCGGAGGATCCATTTCGGCGTGTTGCGATACGGAGCACATTGACATGTGGTATTGCTCGGCCCCCTGTTGCTCCTGCCCGGGCGAACGGACATGATCTACCTGTATGCGCCGCATTTCTTCCTGGCGATGGCAATCGGTGTCATGTTCACCAAGCGATTCCCGTCTAACCTTCCAATCGTCCTTGTCGCCACGGCCGTGAAGTACATCCCCTTTTCGACAACGTATCGATCGGATGTTGTCGGCTGCATTCAGGCGACCGGGGAAGGCAATCAGGCGTTGTTCAACTCGGCCAGGACTTTACTTTCACCGTTGCCCCTGGGCGCAAAGGTGTTCATCGCTGGCTTGACTCCAGGCAAGAATCCTTTCTATTGCTGCCCGCGAATGCACTTAATTCGGCGTTTGGGGATGACAAGCTCGAAGTATTTGTGGAGAGACCGGAGCTGGAACTCCGCGAACAATTTTGTAGAACCGGCGTGGAACGGCGCTTTCTCCGCGCCGACGGGTCTCGACTCAAAGACGTGACCAGTGAAGTTGCGGTCGCGTGTCCACGTGTCCGGCAGTGCGGGCGTCCAGGTTTGAATTGCGGCTGGCGATGATACTTTGTAGGCTCCATGATTGGAGTCTATCGCTCTGCAGAGCCCTAGAGGACCGCGCCCCATTGCCATGACGCGCATTGCGCGATGACGGAAGGGCTTGTCCCCCCCGTAACATCTTGTTACATTCCAGACGCGGGCTGGCAAGATTTGGCGTGCCGCTACGCGCAATGGTCCGTCCGGCCTGCATGGGTTTTGGTTTCACGGCACAGACCGAACCATTCGGCACACACCGTGATCCCGTCCTGCGTTTTCTTCGGGGGAAAGAAAATCGAGTCCAACCGCGACACTGCTCCGGTGCCGGAGGCCCGGAGGTGGGCGCGCGCTACCAGGCGGCTATCGGGCGCCTCGTCTCGGACCGTGCTGATCGTCGCGGGAACCCGACCGGAGTGCATCAAGCTCGCCCCGATCGTACGCGCGCTTGCGGCACACTGCGCGCTTGACGCCATCGTGGTCAACAGCGGCCAGCATGCCGACGCCGTGCGCCGCACCTTCGCTGGCTTTGGCGTCACCTGTGATATCGACCTGCCTGCGCATGGGTGCAGTCCGAACCTTGTCTCGTCCACCCGGCACATGGAGCAGTTGCTCGATGCCGTCATCGAACGCGACAGGCCCGCGATGGTTCTGGTCCAGGGCGACACGCTGAGCGCCTTTGCCGGCGCCCGAGCCGCGCACAGCGCGGACGTTCTGCTGATCCACGTCGAGGCCGGACTGCGCGCGCCCACCGTAACCGACCCGTTCCCCGAGGAGTGGTTTCGCCGTCGCATTGCGCGGCATGCCGACCTGCATTTCGCACCCAGTGCTTCGGCGTGCCGGAACCTGCGCGATGAAGGCGTGGCGCCGCACACGATTCACCATGTCGGCAACACCGGCATCGACAGCCTGCGCGCGTTGCTCGAGCAGGGCGATGTGCTGCGCGACAGTGGCGCGGCCGCGTCGCCCCACGTGCTGGTGACGCTGCACCGGCGCGAAAACTGGGACGGCAATGCCGATATCGTCTGCAATGCATTGCTGGCGCTCGCCGAGCGCCATTCGAAACTGCGCTTCGTGCTGCCGGTTCACCCCAATCCGCGCATCGCCACGCGACTGCGCCGCCGATTGGCCAGTCATCCTCGCTTCGATCTCGTTGCACCCATGGACTATCCGGCCTTCGTCGCCATGGCGGCGACGGCTGCCCTGGTGATCAGCGATTCCGGTGGTATCCAGGAAGAAGCGCCGCACCTTGGCGTACCGCTGCTGGTGCCACGCAGCTGCACCGAGCGTCCGGAATGCATCGCGACCGGGTTCGTGCGGCTGGTCGGGATCGACCATGATGCCATCCTGGCTGCGGCAACCGCCATGCTGGAGGCCCCCCGACGGCCCGCGCTGGCGTTCGACCGGCACGCGCCTTTTGGTGCCGGCGATGCCGCGCAACGCATTGTCGCCGTGCTGGCCAACATCATGGCCGAGGCGGCCGCCGCATGAATACCGGCACAGCCCCGGACGTCAAGGCGTTCACGCCGCAGCAACACGAAAGCGGTACGGCAGGCTGGCTGCTCAAGGGTCCCGCCCAGATCGGCACCGGACCGAATGCCGGCGCCGTGGCGGGCAGCATCGACAGCGATGGCTCTGCGACCTACGGTTACCCGGAGATCACCGGCTACTACCTGCAATGGCTGGCATGGCGCGGTCGTGGCAACGCTACGGCCAAGGCTGCGGCACCGCATGCGGCAGCCGCGCAGCGCTGGCTGGTTGCCTGGCTCGCGCACGGACACCCACTGCCGATGCGTCTGCATCTCGCGGATGGCGTTGACGACTGGCGCAATCGCGCAGCATTCTGTTTCGATGTGGCGATGGTGGCGCGCGGCGTGGCCGCTGCCGCCGAAGCCGGATTGATCGATCCCGATCCCAACCTCGTCGCCGGACTGTCGGACGCCCTCGAGTCAATGATCGCGGACGACGGCATGTTCAACGCCTTTGCACCGACCGCGGCCGGCACGGATTTGCCGGCGCGTTGGTCGACCCGGCGCGGCGGTTTCCTTGCCAAGGCCGGCGCCGGCGTGGTGACCGCTGCCGCGTTGCCGGGCATGGCGCCGCGCGTCGTGGCCGCGGCCGAAGCGACGTGGCTGGCAAGCCTCGAGAGCACGTTCGCCGCACCACATGACGATTTGCATCCGCAGCTCTACGCCTTCGAAGGCATCCTGAGCCGACCCCGCCACCCGCGCGCCATCGCCGCGTTGCCGCGCGTGGCCGCGGCATTCGACACCCTGCTGGCATTGCGCACGCCACGCGGCGCACTCCCGGAGAGTCGCCGCGCGCGAGCCGCGGGACCGGAGCGGATCGATGTGATCGCGCAAACGCTTCGCGTCGGCTACCTTCTTCAGCGCTGCCTGCCGCAATGGACGCCTGATCGGATCGCGCTGGCGCGCCTGCGGCACCGCTTGCGCGGACAGATTCGTGCCGACGGGTCGGTACCGTTCGCCATGGATGCGCCGGACGCGATATCCAATGTCTGGGCGGCCATGTTCACCGATCAGGCGCTCGCGATGGCGTATGGATTGCCGCCGGCCGTTCCGGACGGGGCGGATCCGCTGCTCGTTTGACATCGGCCCCGCGTACGCGGCGGCGTGCGAAAATCAACCGCATGTGGGGAACGAGCTGGCGGCAGCGGCTGCGGTTGATGCCGCTTTATCTGGCCATGGTGGCCGCCGATCGCTGCGCAGCGTGGATGCCGCCGCGGCGGCAGCGCAGGCACGCACCATGGCAACCCGGACTGTCCATCGTCATTCCCGAGCGTGCGGCCCCGGCCATGCTGGAAGAAGCGCTGGTCGCGGTGGCGGGCGCGCTCGCCGGCGTCGACGAACCGCGAGAAATCATCGTCGTCGTCAACGGCACGCCGCTCGCCGAATACGCCGAGCTGCGCCAGCGCCATCCCGCGGTGACCTTCCTGCACGCCGACGCGCCGCTCGGATTCGCAGGCGCCGTCGAACTCGGCGTCGCCCATGCCCGCTTTGATGCCGTCTACCTGCTCAACAACGATATGGTCGTGGATGCGCAGGCGCTGACGACAGTGCTGGCACTGCGCGCGCCCGATGTCTTCGCGATCGGATCACAGATCGAGCAGCGCAGCGCCGATGGTCGACGCGAAGAGACGGGCCTGGTCGACTGGTTCACCGATCGCGACGGCATCCGCCTGTTCCACGCCAACGTCCCGGGCGACGGCGCGCCGCGTGAGCACCTGGCCGCCAGTGGTGGCGCCGCGTTGTTTCGCCGCGAGCCACTCCGCCGCTACCTGCGTGCCAGCCGGGCCTACGACCCGTTTTACTGGGAGGATGCGGAGTGGGGCGTGCAGGCGTGGCGCGACGGCTGGCGTGTGCTGTACTGTCCGGCGTCGCGCGCGCAACACCGCCATCGCGCGACCACCGCGCGGTTCTATGCCGAGGCGGAACTGGAGCGCATCGTCGAGCGCAACCGCTGGCTGTTCGACGCGCGCAACGGACTTACGCAGCATGGCCCGGCATGGTCGATGAACCGTCTTTGCGCGTTGCCCTACCCCAGCCAGCGCGAGCTTGCGGCCTCGCGCGTGGCGCTGGCCACCTGGCGCCAGCGCATCGGTCGCCGGCGCGCGCCACAACCGTTGCCGCCCTCGGCGCTGGCCCACCCGGATGGGCGCGCCACTGCCTTGCACGACACCGCCTACAGTTTTCGGCTGCGCAGGGCCGGGCCGACGACGCGACCTCGGTTGCTGCTGGTGACGCCGTTCGCCGTCTATCCACCACGTCATGGCGGCGCGCGCCGCGTGGCGGCTCTGCTGGCAGGACTGCGCACGGACTACGACGTGGTCCTCGTGTCCGACGAAGCCTTCCTCTATGACGCGCGCAGCTTTGCATACTTCGAAGGTCTCCACGCGGTACACCTCGTCCAGCGCAGTGATGACGACGAGACCGCCGCCACCGCGACGCTACCGGAACGGATACTGGCGCACGTGCACCCGGCGCTTGCCCGTGCAGTCGCCGACGCGATTGCGCGATATGCCCCCAGCGTCGTGCAGATCGAACATGCGGAGCTGGTGCCGCTGGTGCGGCTGCGCACGCCCGGCGAGAAATGGGTGCTCGATCTGCACGACGCGTACACCGCGGCCGAATTCGGCACGGACCACGAACTTCTGGCGCAGTACGACGCGGTCACCGTGGTATCAAACGAAGACGCGGCCCTGGTCGCCCATCCGCGCGTGGTCGGCGTCGCCAATGGCAGCGAACCGGCCGTCGGCCGCCATGAAGCATCGACCGGATGCATGCTGCTGTTCATCGGCCCGTTTCGCTACGGCCCCAACCGCGACGGCATCGAGCACTTCCTGCGGACCGCGTGGCCGCTTATCCGCGCGGCACTCCCGGCCGCGACACTGCTGATCCTCGCCGGCAATGAGCACCGTGGGTACGTCGAAGGCCGCGCGGCCTTTGCGCAACCCGGCATCACCATCCTCGGTCACCGCGACGACGTGCCCGCGCTGCTGGCGCAATGCGCACTCACGGTCAATCCACTCGCTGGCATTCGCGGCTCGGCCGTGAAGATCGCCGAGAGTCTCATGGCTGGTCGCGTGTGTGTCAGCACCGTGGAGGGCGCGCGCGGTTACTTGCATCCTGTCGCACCGGGCGTTGTCGCGGTAGCCAATGTGGAGGCCATGGCCGAACCGGTGCTTGCGCTGTTGCTTGATCCCGCGGAACGGCACCGGCTCGAAGCATGCGCGCTGGCCAACGCCGACGCTATGGGCTGGGCCGGCAGCGTGCGCGCGTTGCAGTTGCTCCATTCCAGCTTGCTCGACGCACCTGCGCAGGCGAACGCATGAGTACCACCGACGACAATTACGATCGCATTGCGCGGTTTTACGACGTCGACATGGCGCGCAACATGACCTTCGACGACGTCGCGTTCTACCGCGGGCTGTGTCTGCAGGCACCGGGACGCGCGCTCGAACTGGGTTGCGGCAACGGCCGCATCCTGCTTGATTTGCTCGCCCACGGTGTCGACGCGATCGGTATCGACGCCTCCGCCGGCATGCTGGCGGAATTGCAGCGCAAGGCCGACGCCCGGGGACTGCCGGCCCGCATCGCGCAAATGGACATTCGCCGGCTGGGACTGCGTCCCGGGTTCGCCGTGGTCCTGTGCCCGTATTCGCTCATCACCTACATCACCGATGACCGTGAGGTGCCGGACTTGCTGCGAGCCCTATGCATGCTGCTCCAACCCGGCGGACTGTGTGTGGTCGACGCCTTCATTCCGCGCCCACGGGCAACGGCAGCAACGTTTGCGCTGGACTATCGGCGCCCCTTCGGCGCCGGCATGCTGGCGCGATGGAAGCGCATCTCTGCCGTCGGAGCGACCATCAACCGTATCGAGCGGCGCTATGTGGTCGAGGACGCATCAGGCCATGCGCCTGACGTGGTCGAGGTGGCCGAGGACATCCGGCCCCGCGACGCGGATGAACTTTCCCGGCACCTGCTCGACGCCGGCTTCGAGCCGCCCGCCATGGCGTGGGACTACGGCGCGACCACCGACAGCGCGACCGCACAATTTGCTACGCTCGTGGCCAGGCGGCCCAGCGCCTGACGTTCGCAGTTCAACTTCCAGAGCCATGTCCACACCCGTCCAGAAAATCTACCGCTACATCCGTGGCGACGGCAGCCTGACCATTGCGGTGGTCATTCTCATCGTTTTCGCCTTCGTCCTGTACCCGATGGTCGAGGTCCATGTGGTCAGCCGCGTGTGGCTCGACATCGCGTTCGGCCTGTTCCTTGCCTTCGGCGCTGCATTCGTGTTCGAGCCACGACCCATCGTGCGGCTGTTCCTCGCGTCACTCGCGGGCATGGTGGCGCTGAGCGTGATTGACCGTTTCGTCGCTCATCCATGGCTGCTTGCCCTGAGCGCCGTCACGAATACACTTGCCAGCCTCCTGCTGGGCTGGTTGTTGCTGGTCCGGGTGATGCGCGACGGGCGCATGAACGTGAACCGGATCATGGGCGCCGTGGGTTCGTATCTGCTGATCGGCGTGGTGTTCACGCAGATGTACCGTTTGCTCGCGTTCAGTATCGACGGTGCGTTCGCGATGGGTGGCTCGCCGGTCGATTTCGACACCATCCGCAACCTGCTCAGCTATTTCAGCTTCATCACGCTGACGTCGACCGGCTATGGCGATATCACGCCCCTGCATCCGTATGCGCGCTCGCTGGCCACGCTCGAGGCACTTTCGGGTAATCTCTTTCTCACCGTGCTGGTCGCGCGGCTGGTCGGACTCGAAATGGGATGGCGCGAAGAACAGCGCGAGCGGCGACGCAATGAACACAACGATGCCCCCCCTGCAAGCCACTGAGTTGCCCCTCCAGCGACGCGCCCCGCCCTCGCCGGCGGACGTATTCGCCACGGCATCGCAGCCATGACGCGCAGCCCGCTCGTCTGGATCGGCCTCGGCGGCGTGACCGCCGACGACAATCCGCGCATGCATCTGTGGCAAAAGCGTCTGCATTGGTTCATGGTGGTCATCGCGCTGCTGGGAATCCCCGCCTACTTGCTCGACTCGGCCCAGCAGAGCCCCATGTCCCATCGCATCGCCGGTGTTCTCGACGTGTTCATCCTCGCCGCCTTCAGTGCGGAACTCGTCTGGATGACGGCGATATCGAGCTTCCCGGTCCGCTATCTCAGCGAGAACTGGCTCAACATCGTGATCATCGCCGGCGCGGCAGCCGCGGTCCTGGGCGCGGATACCGGATGGGTCGCCGTGGTGCGGTCCATGCGCGCGGCCATCGCCGTACTGGTGCTGGTGCGCACTGCAACCGAATTCCACGTTCTCTTCACCCGTCGCGGCGCCCCGCTGCTGCTGGGCGCCGGCGTCATCACGATCCTGCTGGCAGGCGGCGTGTTCTACTGGCTCGATCCCAGGATCAATTCGTATTGGGACGGACTGTGGCTTGCCTTCATCACCGGCACGACGGTCGGCTACGGCGATATCGTGCCGTCGACCGGGGCAACGCGGCTGTTCGCCGCGCTGATGGTGCTGATCGGCGCTTCGCTGATCGCACTGTTCACCGCCAACATCGTCGCGCACTTCATCGGTCGCGAGGAAACGCGGCTGCGCGAAGACCTGCACCACGACATCATCGAGCTGCGCAAGGAAAATGCGCGGCTGCTGGCCGCGGAGGAATGGCGCCTCAGTCTCGAGCTGGACGCCGAACTGAAGGCTGTGCGCTCCGAGGTGGCCGACCTGCGCACCGATCTTGCCGATCTGCGCCGCGACCTCTCGGCGGTGCACGACGACCTGCCGCTGCCCCGCGATCCGACTTAGATCTTGAACCTGTTGCGCTACACCGCGAGGTGCGCGCGCACGTTGTCGACTTCCATCGTGGCGCCCTCGCCTCGCGCGACAACTTCGCCACGCGAAAGCACGACATAGCTGTCCGCCAGCGCGCGAGCAAAATCGTAATATTGCTCGACCAGCAGGATGGCCATCTCGCCACCGCTCGTGAGCTTGCGGATGGCGCGCTCGATGTCCTTGATGATCGACGGCTGGATGCCTTCGGTGGGCTCGTCGAGGATCAGGAGCTTCGGGCGCAGCGTCAGCGCGCGGCCGATCGCCAGTTGCTGCTGCTGGCCGCCGGACAAGTCGCCGCCGCGGCGTCCCAGCATGTCCTTCAATACCGGGAACATCTCGAAGATGTAGGATGGAATGCCAACACTGCGCTTCTGCGTCGCCAGGCCCATCAGCAGGTTCTCCTGGACCGTCAGCCGCGGAAAAATATCGCGTCCCTGCGGCACGTAACCGAGACCGAGGCTGGCCCGTGCGTAGGGAGGCAGCGCGGCGATCTCGGTGTTGCCGAAGTGGATTTCACCCGAGCGAATCGGCAACAGGCCCATCAGGCACTTGAGCAGCGTGGTCTTGCCCACGCCATTGCGACCGAGCAGCGTCGTGCACTTGCCGGCGGGAACGTCGAACGAAACATCGCGCAGGATGTGGCTGCCGCCGTAATATTGGTTGACATGTGCGACGGACAGCATCAATGCCCCATCGGAAAGTTGCGCAAGCAGCGAGCGGGATGGGCCATCATCTTCATCGGCCCAAAAACACTTCGATGACCTGCTCGTTGTTCTGTACCTGCTGCATCGAGCCTTCGGCCAATACATGGCCCTCGTGCAGCACCGTCACGCGATCGGCGATGCGGGCGACGAAATCCATGTCGTGCTCGACAACGACCAGCGTGTAGTCGCCGGCCAGCGATTCGAAGAGTTCGGCGCTGCGCATCGTTTCGTCATCGGTCATCCCGGCCACCGGTTCGTCGAGCAGCAGGAGTTGCGGCTCCTGCATCAGCAGCATGCCGATCTCCAGCCACTGCTTTTGCCCATGCGACAGCAGACCGGCCAGGCGACCGGCATCGGGCTGCAGCTTGATCGTGTCGAGAATGGTAAGGATGCGGTCGCGCGCCGTCGAGTCGAGTTTCGCGGACAGCGTGGGCCACACGCGCTTGTCGGCCTTGCGGGCGAGTTCAAGGTTTTCGAAGACGGTGTGATCCGTGAATACGGTCGGCTTCTGGAATTTGCGGCCGATGCCACGATCGGCGATTTCCGATTCCGACAGCGTGGTGAGATCGATGGTCTGGCCGAAGTAGGCGGTGCCGACGTCGGGCCGCGTCTTGCCGGTGATGACATCCATCATCGTGGTCTTGCCCGCGCCGTTGGGGCCGATCACACAACGCAACTCGCCGGCATCGATCACCAGATCGAGGTCGTTGAGCGCCTTGAAGCCATCGAAGCTGACGGAGATCGATTCAAGGTACAGGATGGCCCCGTGGCTGACATCGACGCCGGGACCGACGACGTGGCCATCGGCCATGCCGCCACCCCGGGCCGACATGTCGGCCTTGGGCTTGGTGACGAGATCGGGGGGCGTCATCCGCGCTTCCGTATCCAGAGGCCCGCAATGCCGCGCGGCATGTACAACGTGACCAGGATGAAGATGAGGCCAAGCACGTACAGCCAGTACTCGGGCAGCACCTGGGTGAACCAACTCTTGCCGAGGTTGACCACGGCCGCGCCCAGCACCGGCCCGATCAGCGTGCCGCGCCCGCCGACGGCCGTCCAGATGGCGATCTCGATGGAGTTGGCGGGAGACATCTCCCCCGGATTGATGATCCCGACCTGCGGCACGTACAACGCGCCCGCGACGCCGCAGATCACCGCCGAGAGCGTCCAGATGAACAGCTTGAAGTACATCGGGTTGTAGCCCGAGAACATCACGCGGGTCTCCGCGTCCCGGATGGCCATCAGCACCCGACCGAGCTTCGAGGTCACGATGGCGCGCCCCAGCAACAGGAAGCCCAGCAAGGCCGCGCCGGTGATGCCGAACAGCACCATCCGGGTCTCGGGTGCAGTCACGGAGAAGCCCAGGATGCGCTTGAAATCGGTGAAGCCGTTGTTGCCGCCGAAGCCCGTGTCGTTGCGGAAGAACAGCAGCATGAAGGCGTAGGTGAGTGCCTGCGTGATGATCGAGAAATAGACGCCCTTGATGCGGGACCGGAACGCGAAGAACCCGAAGACGAAGGCCAGCACGCCTGGCACCAGCACCACCAGCAGCATGCAATACCAGAAATGTTCGGTGAAGCTCCAGTACCAGGGGTAGGACTTCCAGTCGAGGAACACCATGAAGTCCGGCAAGTCGCTCTTGTAGACGCCGTCGCGGCCGATCGAGCGCATCAGGTACATGCCCATCGCGTAGCCGCCCAGCGCAAAGAACACCCCGTGCCCCAGCGACAGGATGCCGGTATAGCCCCAGATCAGGTCCATCGCCAGCGCCACGATCGCGAAACACATGATCTTGCCGATCAGCGTGACCGTGGTGTTGGAGATGTGGAAGATGCTGCCATCCGGAACCACAAGATTGCAGATCGGCACAATCACCAGCAACACGAGCGCCGCGGCGCCGAAACACGCCCAGACGCGCGGCGACCACAGCCGCATGAGGGCGCTTTCTCCCACCACCGGAATGCCCGGAGTCAACGTCGCAGCAGCCGGGCTAGGCATCGACCGCGCGTCCCTTCATCGCGAAGATGCCCTGTGGCCGTTTCTGGATGAAGATGATGATGAAGACGAGGATGCCGATCTTGGCCAGCACCGCGCCCTGCCAGGCTTCGAGGAATTTGTTGGCGATGCCGAGGCCGAGCGCCGCATAGACGGTTCCGGCGAGCTGGCCGACGCCGCCCAGTACGACCACCATGAACGAGTCGATGATGTAGCTCTGGCCAAGGTCGGGACCCACGTTGCCGATCTGCGACAACGCGCAGCCCGCGAGCCCCGCCGTGCCCGAGCCCAGTCCGAATGCCAACATGTCGACCTTGGGGGTGCGCACGCCCAGCGCGCTGGCCATTGCGCGATTCTGCGTGACCGCCCGCACGTAGAGACCGAGCCGGGTGCGCGTCAGAAGCAACCAGACGATCAGCAGCACCAGGGCCGCAAAAGCAATGATCGCCACGCGACTCCACGGCAGGATCACGTTGGTCATGATCTCGAGGCCACCGGACATCCAGTTCGGATTCTCGACCTGCACGTTCTGTGCACCGAAGATCGTGCGCAGGGTCTGGATCAGGATCAGCGAGAGGCCCCATGTCGCGAGTAGCGTTTCCAGCGGCCGACCGTACAGGTGCCGGATCACCATCCGCTCCAGCACCATGCCTACGATGCCGCTGAAGGCGAAGGCCACCGGGATTGCCAGCAACAGGTACCAATCGAACGCGTCGGGCAAGTATTGCCGGAAGAGGTTCTGCACGACGTAAGTCGCGTAGGCGCCGATCATCATCAGCTCGCCGTGGGCCATGTTGATCACGCCCATGAGTCCATAGGTGATCGCGAGGCCGAGTGCAGCCAGCAGCAGCACGCTGCCGAGCGAGATCCCGCTGAAAATCCGCGCGGCGATATCGCCTATCAGCAGGCGCTGTTCGACCGCGGACAGTGATCGTTGTGCCTCGGCCCGCACCTCGGCATCGCGCTCGACAAACGCGCCGCCCTTTTTCTCCAGAACGCCAAGCAACAAGGTGCGAGTGGCACCGGTGTCGCTCTGTGCCAGCGCGCGCACGGCGGCCAGTCGCGTGGCGTGGTCGCTGCTGCCCAGCTGAATCTGTGCCTGCACCAACGCCAGCAGGCCGCGTATTTCCGAATCGGTTTCCTTGGCCGACGCGGCAATGATCGCAGGAAGCGCATCGTCATCGCCCGTATTCTGCAATTCCTTGGCGGCCGCAAGGCGCACCTCGCGATCGGGCGCGCCAAGCTTGAGCGTGGCAATGCCCGTTTCCAGCGAACGCCGCAGCCGATTGTTCACAACCACGTCATCGCGCCGTTCGGGCAACGGCGCGACCGCGGCGCCGGTCACGGCGTCCGTGGCCTTGTCATCCTTGATGATCAGCACCTGTTTATCGCCGACGGTCTGTACCGCGCCATCGACCAGTGCCTCGAGCAACACCAACGCATCCTTGTCGCCCGTGGCCACCAGTGCGGAGATGGCTGCGCCGCGCGCGTCTCCGTTGCCTAGCGCCAGATCATGCACGACATCCGCCGGCAAAGCGTGCACGCTGCATGCAACAGCAGCCAGCGCCATCGCGCCAAGCCAACGCCCGATGATTGCAATCGCGCCGCAGGTTCCCGTCGACAACACACTACCCTCCCGGCGTTCAAAAGAATCCGGCGCCACGAAGCCGGCTGCGGTCAACTGCACCGCTCCTGCCACCTTCGTAGCGCCGGTGGACTGACCACCCCGAATTACATTTTTTCCGGTGCGTCCTTCTTCTTCTCGTTGCCGGCGATGTACGGGCTCCAAGGCTTCGCCTGCACCAGTCCCTTGGGATCCTTCCACACGACGTTGAACTGGCCATTGGCCTGGATTTCACCGATGTACACGGGTTTCCACAGATGGTGGTTGGTCAAGTCCATCTTCATCGTGAAGCCATTCGGCGACGGGAAGGTCTGGCCGGCCATCGCGGCGACGACCTTGTCGGTGTCGGTCGACTTGGCCTTCTCGACCGCCTGCTTCCACATCCACATGCCGACGTAAGTCGCTTCCATCGGATCGTTGGTGATCGGCTTGTCCGCGCCGGGCAACTTCATCTTCTTGGCGTAGTCGGCCCACTTCTTCTTCCAGGCGTCGTTGACTGGATTCTTCAGTGACATGAAATAGTTCCAGGCGGCCAGGTGGCCCACCAGCGGCTTCGTGTCCACGCCGCGCAGTTCTTCTTCGCCGACCGAGAATGCCACGACCGGAACGTCGGTGGCCTTCAGGCCCTGGTTGCCGAGTTCCTTGTAGAAAGGAACGTTCGAGTCGCCGTTGATCGTGGAAACCACGGCCGTCTTGCCGCCTGCCGCAAACTTCTTGATGTCGGCGACGATCGTCTGGTAATCCGAATGTCCGAACGGCGTGTACTTCTCGTCGATATCCGCATCAGCGACACCTTTCGACTTGAGGAATGCGCGCAGGATCTTGTTGGTCGTGCGCGGGTAGACGTAGTCCGTGCCAAGGAGCACCCAGCGCTTGGCACCGCCGCCTTCCTTGCTCATCAGGTATTCAACGGCGGGAATGGCCTGTTGGTTGGGCGCAGCACCCGTGTAGAACACGTTCTTCGACAGTTCTTCGCCCTCGTACTGCACCGGGTAGAAGAGGAGACCGTTCAATTCCTCGATGACCGGCAGGACCGACTTCCGGGAAACGGACGTCCAGCACCCGAAGATCACGTCGACCTTGTCCTGCGTCTTCAGCTGGCGCGCCTTTTCCGCGAACAGCGGCCAGTTCGAAGCCGGGTCGACCACCACGGCCTCGAGCTTCTTGCCCATCACACCGCCCTTGGCATTGATCTCTTCGATCGTCATCAACGCCATGTCCTTCAGTGCGGTTTCGCTGATCGCCATCGTGCCGGACAGCGAATGCAGGATGCCGACCTTGATCGTGTCTGCCGCATACGCCGGCATGCCGATGGTGAAACCGGCCGCCGCAAACGATACCGCCAGCGTAGTCCGGATGAATGTTCTGCGTTGCATGTGAGGTCCCCGTCGTAAAGGTGGTGTCGATGAAATTTGGTCTAGGCCCGAAGATGCACGCGTGTCTCAATCGAATCCGGCGCCGCGAGCTGACTTCTGCATGTTGCATTGCAGGACGCATGCCAATGCCGGGAGTGAATGCGCAATCGATTGATTCTGCATGGAAAGGAGGTGTTCTTCCGATGCCGAGAACGGCGTCGAGGCCAAGCCGGCGCAGTCGACCAGTACCAAATCGGTGCGCCCATCGGCGGACCGCACTACTTTGGCGCGCATTCGATTCCGTGGGCCGGTTGCAGTGGTGTCTAGCGGTTGGCGCGGTGGCGCCAGCGCACAACGAGTGCGACGATCACGCCCGTGACCAGCAATCCCGCGAAGAGATAACCCTCGTAGCGGGTGAGTTCCCCCAGCACCCGCTCGGCAGCATGTCCGAGCACATAGCCCGCACCCGCCCAGCATGCGCTCCATACCAGCGCACCCGCTGCGTTAACCACCACGAATCGCACCAGCGATAGGCGCGTCGACCCGATGGCGATGGGGCCTACCAGGCGCAAGCCATACAGGAACCGAACGCCAAAGATCGTTGCGGTCGGATAACGCTCGATCATCCGCCGCACCCGTTCGAATCCAGGCCGCAGCCGGGGGAATCGCTCGACGAACCGCTCGCGATAGTGGCGCCCCACGAGGAAGAAACCAAAGTCCCCCAATGCACCGCCGACGGCGCCCACCATCACGACGACGACGAAGTCGAGATAGCCGCGGTGGGCGGCCAGACCCGAAAGGATCAGCAGGGTTTCGCCCTCGATCAACGATCCCGCAAGCGTTGCGAAGTAGCCGTACTTCTCGATCAGCGGGGCGTACTCGAAGGCCATTGACGATGGGCCGCGCGTAGCGAGCCGAACGTCAGTCGGCGCGCAGCATGCCGCGCGCTTCGATGAAATTGATCACCGTATCCAACCCGTGGCCCGTCTTGAGATTGGTGAAAACGAAAGGACGTTCACCGCGCATTTTCCTTGCGTCGTGGTCCATCACCTCGAGCGATGCGCCGACCATCGGCGCAAGATCGATCTTGTTGATGATGAGGAGATCTGAACGCGTGATGCCGGGTCCGCCCTTGCGCGGGATCTTGTCGCCGGCCGCCACGTCGATCACATAGAGCGTCAGGTCCGACAGCTCCGGACTGAACGTCGCGGCGAGATTGTCGCCCCCGCTCTCGACGAAGATGACGTCGAGATTGCCGAAGCGCCGGGCCAGTCGTTCCACCGCCTCGAGATTGATCGATGCATCCTCGCGGATCGCCGTATGCGGGCACCCGCCCGTCTCCACGCCGATGATGCGGTCCGCGGACAGCGCGTCGTTGCGCACCAGGAACGCCGCGTCTTCCTCGGTGTAGATGTCGTTGGTGACGACCGCGATTTCGAAGCGATCACGCAACGCCTGGCACAGCGCGAGGGTCAGTGCCGTCTTGCCGGAGCCCACCGGGCCGCCGATGCCTACGCGCAGCGGTTGTTGCGGAGTCGAGTTCATGAGCGGAACAATCGGGAATACTGCGTTTCATGGCGCGCCGAAGCGAGTGCTAGCCCCGGCGCGAAACTGGTGATGTCGTCGTCCACGACGGCGCGGGAACGCTCGACGACGGCGGGGATGGCCGTACCCAGCGCCAGCAGCATCCGCTGCCCCGCCACTTGCCCCACCGCCATCGCCTTCAGCATTGCGAGCACCTGGTTTTCCAGCCACGACCACAGGTAGGCCGCAACGGCATCGGCGTGGGGGATCGCCCACGCGCGCACGGCGAGCGCAAATGCGGCGGGGAGCGTGACGGGGACGGCCGCCGCGATGGCTGCACGCGCGGTATCGTCGAGCACGTCGAGATCGGCCAGCAGCTTGACCAGCGATCCGCCTGTCTGCAGCGTTTCCGCGCGCAGTTCCGCGCCTTCGCGCGACGAGCGGAACCAGGCATTCCACTCGACGAACATGGCAAGGTCCGCACCGTCGGTTGCCAGCAGCAACCGCCACAGCACCGGCGCCTCGCCGGTGGCCATCACGTTGTGCAGCAAGTCGTCGATCCACCTCTGCATCGCAGCGGCGTCGCGAATCGCGCCCGACTCGGCCATCCACTCCAGTCCCTGCGAATAACTGTATGCGCCGATGGGTAACGCAGGACTGGCGAGCTGCAACAGGCGGACGAGCGCCAGCGGTTCACGCGTCACCGCAGCCGCCGGGTGCGCTCGACCATGTCGTGGATGATGCCACCATGTTTGGCTTCACCGGAGTGATGACTGTGACCGCCGGCGTAGGCGCCGGCTTCGGGTTCGAACGGCGCCGACAGTACCTCCACCCGCGCACCAAGGCCGCGCAGCATGCCGCCCAGCACCTCATCCGCGGCGAAGCGCACGGCGTTGACGCGGACCTCGACGGGCGTGTGCCGGTTGCCGAGGTGATAGGCACATCGCGCGAGGCCGGTGGCGTCGTCGCAACGCGCCTCCATCAATGCCTCGTCGGCTGCGACGACCGCCACCACCCGGCCATCCTCGGCGCGCAGCCGATCGCCGCCGCGCAGCACCGTGCCGCGCTCCAGCATGAGTCCCACTTCCTCGCCATCGGCGAGCCGCGTGAGCAGGCGGCTTTTCTGGCGCAGGTCGAAAGGCAGGACCAGCGATGCCTGCGGCACGGCATCGGCATCGATGCGTTCACGAATGGTAAGCACTGCGTCAGAACAGGAAGTAGCGCTGCGTCAGCGGCAGCGACGCGGCAGGCTCGCAGACCAGCAGTTCACCGTCTGCGCGCACCACATAGGTCTCCGGATCGACGTCGATGCGCGGCGTGGCATCGTTCAATTTCATGTCTTTCTTGCCGATCTTGCGCGTGTTCTTCACCGCCACCAGCGGCTTGACCAGGCCAAGCTTCGCCACCGCGGGATTCTTCAACGCAGCTTTCGAGACGAATGTCAGCGACGTCTTGAGCGCGCCACCGAAGGCACCGAACATCGGTCGATAGTGGACGGGCTGCGGCGTGGGAATCGAGGCATTGGGGTCTCCCATCGCAGCAGCGGCGATCATGCCACCCTTGATGATCAGTGAAGGCTTCACACCGAAGAACGCCGGTTTCCAGACGACGAGGTCGGCGAACTTGCCGGGTTCGATCGACCCGACCACGTGGCTGATGCCCTGCGTGATCGCCGGATTGATCGTGTACTTGGCGATGTAGCGCTTGACGCGGAAATTGTCGTGGCGCGCCGTGTCGGTGCCGAGTGCGCCGCGCTGCAGCTTCATCTTGTGCGCCGCCTGCCAGGTGCGGATGATCACCTCGCCCACGCGGCCCATCGCCTGGCTGTCGGACGACATCATCGAGAAGGCGCCGATGTCGTGCAGGATGTCCTCCGCAGCGATGGTCTCCCGGCGGATCCGTGACTCGGCGAATGCCACGTCTTCGGCGATGCCCGGGTCGAGGTGGTGGCACACCATCAGCATGTCGAGATGTTCGTCGATGGTGTTGACCGTGTACGGCATCGTCGGATTGGTGGAAGACGGCAGCACGTTGGGCTCGCCACAGGCCTTGATGATGTCCGGTGCATGGCCGCCGCCAGCGCCCTCGGTGTGGAAGGTGCCGATCGTGCGCCCGCCGATGGCCTTCAACGTGGACTCGACGAAGCCTGCCTCGTTGATCGTGTCCGTATGAATCGTGACCTGGACGTCGTGTTTGTCGGCCACCGCGAGGCAATTGTCGATCGCCGCGGGCGTGGAGCCCCAGTCTTCGTGCAGTTTCAACCCATAGGCGCCGGCCTCGATCTGCTCGATCAACGGCGCCGGCGACGAGCAATTGCCCTTGCCCTGGAAGCCCAGGTTCATCGGGAATGCGTCCGCGGATTCCAGCATCCGGTGGATGTGCCAGGGCCCGGGCGTGCACGTCGTCGCATACGTCCCGGTGGCCGGCCCGGTGCCGCCGCCCATCATCGTGGTGATGCCCGACGTCAGCGCATCGTCGATCTGCTGCGGACAGATATTGTGGATGTGGGTGTCGATGCCGCCGGCGGTGACGATCATGCCCTCGCCCGCAATGATTTCCGTACCGGCGCCGATCACGATGTCCACGCCCGGCTGGATGTCGGGATTGCCGGCCTTGCCCAGCCTCGCAATCTTGCCGTCCTTGATCGCCAGGTCGCACTTGATGATGCCCCACCAGTCGATCACCAGCGCATTGGTGATCACCGTGTCCGCAGTGTCCTTCGACACGCGCTGGCTTTGCCCCATGCCGTCGCGAATGACCTTGCCGCCGCCGAACTTGACCTCTTCCCCGTAAATGGTGAGATCGCGCTCGACTTCGATCACGAGATCGGTATCGGCGAGGCGAACACGATCGCCGACGGTGGGGCCGAACATCTCGGCATAGGCACGACGTCCGATCTTCATCGCCGGCCTTTCGTCGCCGGCTTTTTCGCGGCAGCAGGCTTCTTCGCGGGTCGAGCGGCCGTGGACTTGGCCGGCGCCTTGCGGTCCAGAGGACCCATCACGGCGCCGTTGAAGCCGATGACGATGCGATCGCCTGCCAGCGCCACCAGTTCCACCGTGCGCATCTGTCCGGGCTCGAAGCGCACCGCCGTGCCGGCCGCGATGTTGAGCCGAAAACCTCGCGCCGCCTTGCGGTCGAAAGCCAGTGCGGCGTTGATCTCGGCAAAATGAAAATGCGAGCCCACCTGCACCGGACGATCGCCGGTATTGGCCACGTCCACCGCAAGGGTGCGCCGCCCAACGTTGAGCTCGAGCGTGCCCTCGTCCACAAAGTATTCGCCGGGAATCATGGTATCGGGTGATGCACGGTAACGAGTTTGGTGCCATCCGGAAAGGTGGCCTCGACCTGGATTTCCGGCAGCATCTCCGGCACGCCTTCCATCACCTGCGCGCGCGTAAGAATGGTTGCACCATGACTCATGAGATCCGCCACCGTGCGGCCATCGCGCGCACCTTCGAGGATGGCCGCCGCGATCAGCGCGGTGGCTTCCGGGTAATTGAGCTTCAATCCGCGGGCCAGGCGCCGCTCGGCGACCAGTGCCGCAGTGAAGAGGAGCAACTTGTCTTTCTCGCGGGGGGAGAGTTCCATCAGGTGTTCCAGATGCGTGGAGGTATGGCGGGGCGGGCGACGAGCGCGGGCCGCACCAACGCCCACAGCGCAATGAACCATTGCTGGGCTGCCGCACTGGCATGGCCGCGATAACGGGCGATCAGTGCGCCGGGAAAGCGCGTCACCACGCCTTCGCCGGTTGCCGGCGCAATGACGCGGCACTGTGCCAGCAGCGAATCGTCGATGTTATTGGCCACAGCCATGAATGTGCCAAAGACCGGCGCGCCATTCAACCCCGACAGCGAATTCATTTGCGTCGACGTACCCTCGAGTACCGCGCGTTCGCTCCAGATCAGCGCGTCGTCGCGTCGAATATCGACGCGTTGCCGCCACTCGCCCAAGTCGAATCGCTCGGCCGACGCCGTCCGTCCAAGGCAGACGACATCCCAACCAATATACGTGGCGTCGCCGCGAAGGTTGACTGCCAGTGTCGCGGCGGCCTGCGCGCCTTGATAGACGATCGTACCCTGTGGCATCCATTCGACCACCGCGCCGTCGCCTGCACCAATCGTCATGCGGGAGCTGGCGGAGCGTCCGCCTGCGCGGTACCACTTGGCGGCGCCCGGGGTGGTCAATTGCGCAAAGGCATTCGGTTCGACGACCACATCGAGTTGCAGTGAATCGCCTCCCGCAATGCCGCCCGGCGGATGAATGACGATGCAATGGCATACCGCATCGCCTTCGGGATACAGCGGCTTCTGCACGACCAATGGCCCTTCGTGCGAGCGCCGCACCAGCAAGGTGCGGCCATCCGGGCGACTGAATTGCAGCGCGAGTCTGGCGTGCCAAGGGGTACGCGCCGCACATTTCGCAGCCGCGACGTCGATGAGTTGTGCTTCGGACATGACGGCTGCAGTCTAGCAGCCGTCATCGGCGCGGATACCGTGAGCTTCGAGGAATGCGACAACGGCGGTGATGAATGGCGCCGGCTGGTCGCGGAACGGCGCATGGCCGGCGCCGGCGATTTTCACCAATTGCGCGTGCGGCACCTGGTGCGCGATACGGTCGATCTGCGCCATCGTGCCGTAAGCGTCATCGACGCCTTGCACCGCCAAGAGCGGACAGGTGATGGACGCAAGTTCCGCCTCGATGTTCCAACGGCGGAAAGCAGGTGCAAGCCATGCGTCATTCCATCCGTGGAATGCCGAGTCGGGATCGTCATGATGCCGCGCGAGCCTGGACCTGAGATCCCCGTTCGCATAGGCGTCACGCGCCGCTTCGATGCTGGCAATCGAAACTGGCTCGACCATGATATGCGGCGCCACCGCGATCACGCCGTGCACGCGCTCCGGAAAGGCGGCGGCGAACAGCAGTGCGATCGAGCCCCCGTCGCTGTGCCCGAACAGCCAGACTGGCACCTCGACGACGAGCGCATCGAGCAGGGCCGGCAGCACGTCACGCGCGTGCCGATGCATGAACTCGACAGGCCACCGTTCGCCCGGCCCGCGCGGTGTCGAACGACCGTAACCTTCGCGCGAGTAGACAAGCCCGCGCATCCCGCTTGCCATGCACAATTTTCGTGGAAGGTCTTTCCACATCGAGACCGATCCAAGGCCTTCGTGCAGGAACACGAATAACGGTGCGCCGACGCGCGGCGCGTCAATCCATTCGAGTTCGAGCCGCAGCTCGCGGCCGCCCGCCCGGATGTCCACGAAGGCCGGCGCGTGCCCGCACCGCAGTAGGGCGCCCTGCGTCACCCCATACTGCCGTCGCGCAACCGGAATCGCTGGATCTTGCCGGTGGCCGTTTTCGGCAGCTCGGCGATGAAGTGGATCTCGCGCGGATATTTGTGCGGCGCCAGCTGGTCCTTGGCAAAGGCCTTCAGAACCTGTGCCAATGCATCATCGCCCAGCGTGCCCGGCTTCGTGACCACATATGCATGGGTGCGCGTGAGCCCGTCGGCATCGGGGCGCCCCACCACCGCGGCTTCCAGCACGGCTGCGTGGCGCATCAGCGCGGTCTCGACCTCGAACGGCGAGACGTATTGACCCGAAACCCGCAGCATGTCGTCGCCGCGCCCGGCATAGGTATAGAACCCATCCGCATCGCGCAAATACTTGTCGCCGGTCTTGGTCCATTCGCCCTGGAATGTCTGCGCGCTTTTCGCGCGGTTGCCCCAATACATCAGCGCCGCGCTCGGACCGCGCGCGTACAGGTCGCCGATCTCGCCATCGGCCACGATACTGCCGTCCTCGGCACGTAATTGGACCTCGTAGCCCGGCACCGGCAACCCGGTGGTGCCATACCGCACTTCGCCGGCGCGGTTGGACAGGAAGATGTGCAGCATCTCGGTAGAGCCGATGCCATCCAGCACATCGCAGTCGAAGCGCGCGGCGATCTTCGCGCCGACTTCGCGCGGCAACGCCTCGCCGGCCGAGGCGCAGCGGCGCAGTGCCACTTCGCTGCGCGCCGGCAAGTCGGGGAATGCCAGCAACGCAGCATAGAGCGTGGGGACGCCGCAGAAGATCGTCGGCTTTTGCTCGCGCAGGCGGCGGCACACGGCGGCGGGGGTCGGACGTTCCGCCATCAGGACCGTGGTGGCACCCACCGTCAGCGGAAAGGTCAATGCATTGCCCAGACCATAGGCAAAGAACAGCTTGGCGGCAGAGAACACGATGTCGTCCTCGCGCACACCCAGCACCGGCTGGCCATACAGCTCCGCAGTCCAGTACAGGTTGGCGTGCGTGTGCACCGTGCCCTTCGGTCGTCCGGTGGACCCCGACGAATAGAGCCAGAACGCCATCTCGTCGGCAGCGGTATCCGCCGCCTCGTCCAGCGCCGCGTGTGCAAGGCAATGCTCGAATGCCTTCGTGCCGGCAGGCAGCGGCGCCGACGGCGCCGACACCCACACCGTGTCCACCTCGTGTGGCCCCGCGGCCAGCGCGCGCTGCATCACCGGCAGCAGCGCCTCGGAGACGATGACGGCCCGGGCCCGGCTGTGGGCGAGCATGAATGCGTAATCGCTCGCCGTCAGCAAGGTGTTGACCGGCACCGGGACGATGCCCGCGTACAGCGCGCCCAGCATCGCCGCCGGAAAGTCCACGGTGTCGTGCATGCAAAGCAATACGCGCTCTTCGCGCCGCAGGCCGTGGCCGCGCAAGGCGCCGGCCACGCTGCGTACGCGCCCGGCGAGTTGCGCGTAGGTCAGTGAACCGCCATCGTCGATGTAGGCGACCTTGCTGGCGCGATGGGCATTCGCTTCAAGCACATGGCGGGCAAAATTGAATCGCTCGGGGGGCGTGCGTGGCGGCTGCATGCCACCTCCTGGGTTGAATCGAATGGGATCGGGCGACCGGCGAACTTCCGTCGCCTGACATTTGTGGGGAGGCCGACGCTCTGGTAACTTAGTGCAACGGATTTCCGGCTGTCAAGCACTTTACTTCATCAACCACGTCAATCATTCCCGCAGGCTCGTCCCTTGGCTTCGTCCCCACGCCCCGTAGCAGTCGCCGTGCCCGCCGACGCCGCGCGCGACCCGTTTCTGGCCATGTTGGGCGAACGGGTCAGGCAATTGCGCGCGCGCCGCGGACTGTCGCGGCGGGTGCTGGCCCTCGAAGCGGGCATCTCCGAACGGCATCTGGCCAACCTCGAAACAGGCCTGGGCAACGCGTCGGTGATGCTGTTGCGCCAACTGGCCGTGGCGCTTGGCTGCACGATTGCCGAACTGGTGGGGGAGGACGGACTGGCGTCGCCGGAACGGATGCTGATCCGGCAACTGCTGCGCGGGCGCGATGAGGACACGCTGAAAGCAGCGCGGCGGGCGCTGGCTGAATTGCTTGGCGCGGGCGGGCCCGATCCGGGGCGCAACGGGCGCATCGCGCTGATCGGCCTGCGCGGTGCCGGCAAGTCCACGCTCGGGCGCCGGCTCGCCGCCGACCTCAATGTGCCCTTCGTCGAACTCAATCGCGTGATCGAGGGCGTCGCCGGCTGCGAGGTGCGCGAAATTCACGCGTTGTACGGAGCGACGGCATTCAGGCGCTATGAGGTGCGCGCGCTCGAGGACACGATTGCCCGGCATGCGCGCGTCGTCATCGCCACGGGCGGCGGCCTTGTCGCCGAGCCGGCCGCATTTGACCTGCTGCTGGCGCGCTGCTTCACGATCTGGTTGCGCGCCACGCCCGAAGAACACATGGCCCGCGTGGTGGCGCAGGGCGACACCCGGCCCATGGCGGGCAATACCGAGGCCATGGCGGATTTGAAGCGCATCCTGACCATGCGCGAGCCTTTCTACGCCAAAGCCGACATGATCTTCGATACGCGTGGCAAGGCGCTGGCGGACGTTCATGGCGAGTTGCTGAACGCCTTACACACCCGACTGACGCTGTCAGGGCAGTCGGAACGATTTTGACGATTTGTGCATTATAATGCCTTTTCCGTCGATTATAATGCATTACAGTGCATGTTTTGTTCGGCCGACTCTCCCGCCGCATGCCCTCGTCACAGGGACCGCCATGACCACCGATCCGCAGGTTGATTACCGTACCGACCCGGCCCAGTACCGGCACTGGAAACTGGACTTCAATGGTGCGGTCGCCACGCTGATGCTGGATGTGGCCGAGGACGGCGGGCTGCGCGACGGCTACAAGTTGAAGCTCAATTCCTACGACCTGGGCGTGGATATCGAGTTACACGACGCGATACAGCGCATCCGGTTCGAGCACCCCGAGGTCCGCACGGTGGTGCTCACCAGTGGCAGGGAACGTGTCTTCTGTTCCGGCGCCAACATCTTCATGCTCGGATTGTCGTCGCACGCGTGGAAGGTGAATTTCTGCAAGTTCACCAACGAGACGCGCAACGGCCTCGAGGACGCCAGCCGGCATTCGGGGCTGAAGTTTCTCGCTGCCGTGAACGGTGCGTGTGCCGGCGGCGGCTATGAAATGGCACTGGCCTGCGACGAGATCATGCTGATCGACGACCGCTCGTCGTCGGTGGCGCTGCCGGAAGTGCCGCTGCTCGGCGTGCTGCCCGGCACCGGCGGGCTTACGCGCCTCACCGACAAGCGCCGTGTGCGCCACGATCGCGCCGATATCTTCTGCACGTTGACCGAAGGCATTCGCGGCGAGCGGGCGCGCGAGTGGCGCCTGGTCGACGACGTGGTCAAGCCGGCGCAGTTCCCCGACGCCGTGCGTGCGCGGGCGCAGGCGTTGGCCGGGTCCAGCGATCGCCCCGCCGAGGCAGCCGGCATCGCGTTGACGCCGCTGGTGCGTACGGTCGACACCACGGGCTATCACTATGCCAACGTCGACGTCGCGATCGACCGTTCGGCACGCACTGCAACGTTCACCATTTGCAGCCCAGCCGCGCCACCACCGACCGCGCTGGTGGACATCGAAGCCGCCGGTGTCGACTGGTGGCCGCTCGCCGTCGCCCGCGAGCTTGACGATGCGATCCTGTCGATGCGCACCAACGAACTGGGCATCGGCACGTGGCTCCTCAAGACCGCCGGCGATCCACGGCGCGTCCTCGCCGTCGACGCGACGCTGCTCGCGCATCGCCACCATTGGTTCGTACGCGAAACCACCGGCTTCCTGCGCCGTACGCTGGCGCGTCTCGATGTGTCGTCGCGCACGCTGTTCGCGCTGGTGGAAGCAGGTTCTTGCTTTGCCGGCACGTTGCTCGAGGTCGCTCTCGCCGCGGATCGCGTCTACATGCAGCGCCTGCCCGACGCGCCGGACCGCGAGCCTGCGCTCACGCCGTCGGCGCTCAATTTCGGCGCCTATCCGATGGTCAACGGACTTTCGCGGCTGGCGCGGCGCTTCTATGGCAATGCGCAGGAGATTGCGGCGGTCGAGGCCTGCGTCGATACTGCCCTGTCGCCGCAGCGCGCCGACGCGCTGGGACTGGTCACCGCCATGCCCGACGACATCGACTGGAACGACGAGATCCGCATCGCGCTCGAGGAGCGGGCCAGCATGTCGCCGGATGCGCTCACCGGCCTCGAGGCGAACCTGCGCTTCGGCGGCGCCGAGACGATGGAAACGCGCATCTTCGGCCGGCTGTCCGCCTGGCAGAACTGGATCTTCACGCGACCCAACGCCTCCGGCGAGCGGGGCGCCCTCAAGGCCTATGGCAAGGGCGGCAAAGCGCAGTTCGATTTCGACCGTGTCTGATCTCACCTCTCCACTTTCACGCGGCGCATGCTGCCGCGACGAACGGACCCCGCGATGAACGCGATCAATTACAGCGAGACCATTCCGAACAACGTCAACCTGGCGGGCGACCGCGCGCTGCAACGCGCGCTTGAGCACTGGCAGCCCAATTTCCTGCAATGGTGGGCGGAAATGGGGCCGGAAGGCACGCGCGAGGCGGAGGTGTACCTGCGCACCGCGGTCAGCGTGGACCCCGGCGGCTGGGCGCACTTCGACCACGTACGGATGCCTGACTATCGCTGGGGCATCTTCCTCACCCCTGCCGATGCCGAGCGCACGATCCACTTCGGCGAGCACATGGGGCAACCGGTGTGGCAGGACGTGCCGGGCGAGCATCGCGCCAATCTGCGACGCATCATCGTGACGCAGGGCGACACCGAGCCCGCATCGATCGAGCAGCAGCGCCACCTCGGACTGACCGCGCCATCGCTCTACGATCTGCGCAATCTGTTCCAGATCAACGTCGAGGAAGGCCGCCATCTCTGGGCCATGGTCTACCTCCTGCACCGGCATTTCGGCCGCGACGGTCGCGAGGAAGCCGATGCGCTGCTGCAGCGCCGCTCGGGCGATACCGACAATCCGCGCATCCTCGGCGCGTTCAACGAACGAACGCCCGATTGGCTCGCGTTCTTCATGTTCACCTACTTCACCGATCGCGACGGCAAATTCCAGCTCTGCGCGCTGGCCGAGTCGGGCTTCGATCCGCTGGCGCGGACGACCAAGTTCATGCTGACGGAGGAAGCGCACCATATGTTCGTCGGCGAATCCGGCGTGTCGCGCGTCGTGCAGCGCACCTGCCAGGTCATGAGCGAACTGGGCAACGACGATCCGGCGCGCCTGCGCGCCGCCGGCGTGGTCGATCTGCCGACGATCCAGCGCTACCTCAATTTCCATTTCGCGGTCACCATCGACCTGTTCGGCGCCGATGTATCGTCCAATGCGGCCACCTTCTACGGGGCCGGCCTCAAGGGTCGCTTCGAAGAGGGCAAGCGCGACGACGACCATCGCCTGCACGACCGGACCTATCCGGTGCAGGAAATCGCAGACGGCCACATCGTCACGCGCGATGCTCCAATGCTCAATGCATTGAACGAAGTGTTGCGCGACGACTACATCCGCGATTCCGTGGGCGGTGTCGGCCGCTGGAACAAGGTCATCGAGAAGGCCGGCATCCCGTTCCGGCTCACGGTCCCGCACAAGGCCTTCAATCGGAAGATCGGCGCGTTCGCCAATGCGCGCGTGGCGCCGGACGGCCGCGTGATCAGTGCGGCGGAGTGGGCAACGCACGAGTCGTCGTGGCTGCCCACTGCGGAGGATCGCGCGTTCGTCGCGTCGCTGATGGGAAGAGTGGTCGAACCCGGCAAGTTCGCGCACTGGATCGCGCCACCGGCCATGGGCGTGAATCGCCAGCCGGTGGATTTCGATTACGTGCGCTTCAACTGACCTCCGATGAGCAACGCGGCAACCACCGTGAGACACTGGCTCGGAAATGCTGCGCCAGCATCTCATCGACCCCGAGATCTGCATCCGCTGCAACACGTGCGAAGAAACCTGTCCGATCGACGCGATCACGCACGACTCGCGTAACTACGTGGTCGATCCGGCGATCTGCAACGGCTGCAACGCCTGTGTCGCGCCCTGCCCAACCGGCGCAATCGACAACTGGCGCAACGTCGAACGCGCGGCGGCCTGGCCGATCGAAGAGCAACTTGAATGGGATGCGCTGCCGGCCCAGCAGGCGGCGGCCGCGAGCGCGCCCTCGGGGCTGCCGGCGGAAATAGCCGCCATCACGGCGCTGGCCAGCGCTGGGCAAGGCGGCGTGGCGGCGGCGCCGTGGTCGGCCGCGCAACCCTACGTCAACGTGCACACGCTGGATCAACCGGCAACAGCCACGGTCACCGGCAACTTTCGCCTGACTGCCGACAACGCCAGCAGCGACATCCGCCACCTCGTGCTCGATTTCGGCGGCACCGCCTTTCCGGTGCTCGAAGGCCAGACGATCGGCATCGTGCCGCCGGGAGTCGACGGGCATGGCCGGTCCGCATCACGTCCGGCTCTATTCGGTGGCCAGCCCGCGCGACGGCGAGCGACCCCGCTACAACAACGTCGCCGTCACCGTGAAGCGCGTCACGGAGGACCATGACGGCACGCCGGTAGCCGGGATCGCGTCCAACTACCTGTGCGATCTCGCGAAGGGCGCGACCGTCAAGGTCGTGGGACCGTTCGGCACGTCGTTCCTGATGCCCAATCATCCCGGCGCGCGGCTCCTGATGATCTGCACCGGCACCGGTTCGGCACCGATGCGCGCGATGACCGAACGCCGCCGTCGCCGCATTGCGCTCAACGAAGGTGGCGACCTCATGCTGTTCTTCGGCGCGCGCACACCGGAAGAACTCCCCTATTGCGGTCCGCTGATGAAGCTTCCGGCCACGTTCATCGACATCAACCTCGCCTTTTCGCGCATTCCCGGCACGCCGCGCCAATACGTGCAGGACCTGATCCGGGCGCGCGGCGCCGATGTGGCGGCGCGGTTGGCCGACGCGCAATGCTTCGTCTACGTCTGCGGCTTGAAAGGCATGGAACAGGGTGTCGACGAGGCTTTCCGCGACGTATGCCGCCAACACGGGCAGGATTGGGACGCGCTGCTGCCTGCCCTGCGGGCGCAGGGTCGCTATCACCTCGAGACGTATTGAAAAGCGCCGCGGGCCGCTAGCGTTTCAGCGTCAACGCGCGCGCATAGATGTCGTCGCGCGGCACGCCTGTCACCGCGGCCACGACGCGCGCCGCCTTGGCCGGCGGCAGTTCCTCGAGCAATGCCTGCAGCCAGCGCAGGTGCTCGGGTGACAGCTCCATGCCGATGGCGGGGACGGGCGCCGGCGCATCGACGATCAGCACGAACTCGCCGCGCTGCCGCTGCGGTTCGGCCGCTATCCATGCGGCCGCCTCGCCCAGCGGCATGCGGACAATCGATTCGAATTTCTTGGTGATCTCACGCGCGATGACGATGTCCCGGGTCGGTGCCAAAGCACCGGCCAGTTCGGTGATCGTCGCCACCACCCGGTGCGGCGCCTCGTAGAGCACCAGCGCGGCGTCGAGCGCGCCGAAGCGATCAAACCACACGCGTCGCGCCTTGGCCTGCGCCGGCAGGAATCCGGCGAAGACGAAACCGTCCGCCACAAGTCCGGCTGCCGACACCGCGGCCACCACCGCCGAAGGCCCGGGAATCGGGACGACCGGAAATCCGGCCGCCCGCATCGCGAGTACGAGTCGCGCCCCGGGGTCGCTGATCGCAGGCGTGCCCGCATCGCTGATCAACGCGACGCTGCGCCCGGCGCGCAGCCAATCGGCAACCACCTGCGTCTTCTGGTCCTCATTGTGGGCATGCAGGGCCACCGGGTGCGTGAGGATGCCGTAGTGGCGCAGCAACGTTCCCGATGTCCGGGTGTCCTCGGCCGCGATGACATCGACACTCGCGAGGACATCCAGCGCCCGCAGTGTCAGGTCACGCAAGTTACCGAGGGGCGTGGCCACCACATATAATGAGCCGCCGGTCGCGCGAAATCGCGCGTCCACCGCGTGCCCCCCCTGCGCCGCAGGCTCGACTACATTCACTCCGCTACCGTCCGGCTTTGTCACGACTCGATCCATTTCGCGTGGGTTCCAACGAAGCCAGGTCCCCGGCCCGCCGGTGGGCGCTGGTGATAGGGGGCGCGCTCGCGCTCGCCGCCGCATTCTCCGCCGCGCAAACGCCCCCGGCAAGCAGCGCGCCGACCGTCGCCGTGCCGTCATCGGTTCCGGACAAGTCCGCCACGCCAGAAGCGCCCGACAAGGCAACCACGCTTGACGCGCCGGAAGCGACCACAGCGCCTCAAGCAATCGACAGGGCCGTCACGCCGGCAGCACCGGTCAGCATCCCGAGTGACGTGGACATCGCGATCGTGCTGCCGCTCGATTCGACGCAGTATGCGCGCGCGGCCGACGCAGTCCGCGCGGGGTTTCTCGCCGCTGCCGAGGCCTCGGGAACGCGGGTCAGAGTGCGCGCCTTTGCGCATGGCGACGATGATGTGCTGCTCGCTTTCGACGCGGCGCGTGCCTCCGGCGCGAGGATCATCGTCGGACCGCTGGTGCGCGACGATGTCCGCACGGTGGCAAGCATGTCGCTCGAAATGCCCACCACGCTGGCCTTGAACCAGCTCGACGATCTCACCTCGGCGCCGCCCAACCTTTACATGCTGGCCCTGGGCGTCGATGGCGATGCCCGGATGATCGCGCGCCGGATGCGCACCGATGCCGCGCAGAACGTCGCGGTGGTCAATGCGGACACGCCACTGATGAAGCGCATGGTCGGCGCGTTCGACGCGGAATGGTCGTTGGGAGGTGGCAACGCCCCGAGCATCTACGGCTTTATCGCCACGCCCCAAGCCTTGGCCACGCTGCGCCGCGAATTGGTGAAGAAGTCTCCGGATGCCGCCATGCTCGCCGTCGACGGCGTCAGCGCGACCCAGGCGAAGCCCTACATGGGCACGACGCGCACCTATGCCAGCGGGCTCGTTTTTGAGCGCGCCACGGCGGCCGTCATGCGCGACCTCGACGGCCTCGTCGTCGTCGAAATTCCGTGGCTCGTGACACCGCAGGCGCCGCAATTCGCGAATCTGCCGCGAAAGGAGTTTCCGAGTGATGCGTTGACGCGGCTCTATGCGCTGGGTCTCGATGCATTCCGGGCCGCGCAGGCGTTGCGCGACACGTCGACCGAGCGCGTGACGTTCGAAGGCGCTACCGGCAAGGTAACGCTGGGTGAAGACCACCAGTTCCAGCGCGAAGGCATGTTCGCAGTCCTTCAGGCGGGTCAGCTCGCCCCGCTCGATGGTGCGCGCTGACGCCTCGCCACACGCGCGCCGCCGTGCGGGCGCCGGCAGCCGTTGCGAAGAAGCCGCGGCGCAATTCCTCGAGTCCAGGGGACTTTCGATCGTGGCACGCAATTTCCGCACCCGGCGCGGCGAAATCGACCTCGTCGCCCGCGATGGCGAAATGCTGGTCTTCGTGGAAGTGCGGTTGCGCACGAGCGCAGTTTTCGGCGGCGCCGCGGCCAGCATCACCGCCGACAAGTGCGCGCGTCTGGTGGCCGCCGCCGGCGCCTACCTTTCGCGGCTGGGGCGCGAACCGCCATGTCGCTTCGACGCCATCCTCTTCGACGGCCCAGACGGATCCCGGCTGACATGGGAACGCAACATCCTGGACGTCTAGCCCGTAGCGAGGCGCCTGCTAGAATCCCGGCACGATGATCGATCACATGGAACGCATTCGCAGCCACTTCGCGGAAAGCGCGCAACTGAAGCTTGCCGCGGCCGAGGAATTGGCGCCTGCCATTGCGCGCGCGGCGACAGTGATGACCGAAAGCCTGTTCGCCGACGGCAAGATCCTTTCTTGCGGCAATGGGGGTTCCGCGGCTGACGCGCAGCACTTCGCCGCCGAACTGGTGGGTCGCTTCGAACGCGAACGGCCGGAACTGCCGGCCATTGCGCTATCGACCGACACGTCGCTGCTGACCGCCATCGCCAACGACTATTCGTTCGAGCAGATATTTGCCAAGCAGGTGCGCGCGTTGGGTACCAAGGGCGATGTGCTGCTGGCGATCTCGACGTCGGGCAATTCAGGCAACGTGATCGCCGCCATCGAGGCCGCCCATGCGCGCGAGATGCGCATCGTGGCGCTGACCGGCAAGGGTGGCGGCCGCATCGGTGAACTTATGCGGCCAGCCGACGTCAACCTCTGTGTGCCGCACGACCGTACGGCGCGAATTCAGGAGGTGCACCTGTTGATGATTCATTGCCTGTGCGACGCCATCGACGCCACTTTGCTCGGAGACGACGAGTGACGGTCCCCCGCTTCGCAGCCGCATGCGCGGTCGTGACGCTTGCGGCCGCGCTCGCCGCCTGCGTGCCCGCGGTGATCGCCGTCGGCGTAGGCGGCGCCGCGATGGTGGCCACCGACCGCCGCACCGCCGGCGCCCAGGTCGACGACGAAACCATCGAACTCAAGGTCGGCGACAAAATCCGCACACTTTACGGCGACCGCGTTCATGTCAACGTGACCAGTTTCAACGGCATCGTGCTGCTTACAGGCGAGGTCCCCGACATCGCCGCGTCGGCCAGCATCGACATGGCCGTCAAGGGGATCGAAAAGGTTCGCACTGTCCACAACGAGATGGTGGTCGTCACTCCCAACTCGGACCTGTCCGCGCGCACCAATGACTCCTTCATCACCACGAAGGTGAAGGGGCGTTTCGTCGAAGCCAACAAGTTTCCGCCCAATGCCGTCAAGGTGGTCACCGAACGCGCCGTCGTGTACCTGATGGGCATCGTCAGCAAGCAGGAAGGTACTGCGGCCGGCGATATCGCCGCGTCGACCGAGGGCGTGGCCCGGGTCGTCAAGGTCTTCGAATACCGCGGCTGAAGCCCTTCGACCTTGAACGCGCCGCGTTACGCCGACCGGATCGCCACGCGCGCCGATGCGCTGTCGCGCATCGCGCAGTTACCGCGTCCACTGGTCATGACCAACGGCGTATTCGACCTCCTGCACCGTGGTCATGTCGCATACCTCGAAGCCGCGCGCGCCCTGGGCGCCGCGCTGGTCGTCGCCGTCAACAGCGACGCATCCGTCAAGCGACTCGACAAGGGCACCGACCGTCCGCTCAATACGCTGGATGACCGCATGGCGGTGCTCGCGGCCCTGGCAGCGGTCGACCTCGTGGTGCCCTTCGATGACGACACGCCGCGCGACCTCATCATCGCGGCGATGCCCGACGTGCTGGTCAAGGGCGGCGACTACTCCGCCGCAACCACGGCAGGCGCGCCCGAGGTTATCGCCCACGGCGGGCGTTTCGTCGCGGTACCGTTCGCGTTTGCCCGTTCGACAACCTCAATGGTCGAACGCATTCGCGCGCGCTGACCCCGGAGCAGGCCTTGGTATAATCAGGGCATGCTGCAACACGACAAAGAAGTCGACGCGCGCGGGCTCAACTGTCCGCTGCCCATCCTGCGCACCAAGAAGACCCTGAATGACATGCATTCGGGTGAAGTGGTGCGCATCCTTGCGACGGACCCCGCCAGTGTCCGCGACTTCCAGGCATTTGCGCGCCAGACCGGGAACGAGTTGGTCGAGCAAGGGGAGGCGGATGGCGCCTTCTGGTTCCTGTTGCGCCGGCGCTAGCCAGCCTTGGCCGGACTCCGGTCCGGCGCGGTTGCCAAGCTACCGTCGATAGCGGTTGATGAAGTCCGCTACGATGCCCTTCTGCGAGCGGTCGATGGCAGCGTCGAGCGTGCGGTCGGAAGGATCATATTGCTTGGCCTTGCGGAAGGCGGCGATCGCTTCCTGGTGATAACCCTGCGCCTGCAGCGCCTGCCCGAGGCAGCGATACGACTCGGCATTGGCCAGTTCGAGTTCGGTCCACGCGCGGCAAAGTTCGGCCGCACGACGCCAGTTGCCCGCACGCAGCATCCGCGGACCTTCCGCGCTCACCACCGCAACCTTGGCCTTGCGTTCGGCGAACATCGTGGCGACATCAGGATCGATCGGATCGTTACTTGCAACCGAGGGCCGGGACGCTGCGCCGCCGCCGGGGGCCGCGGGCAGGGTTGTCGCAGGCGCCGTCGCACGCGCCACGGAGGCCGGTCCGGGCGTTGATGCGGGAGGCTGCGGCAGGCCGGAAATGCGACCACCGCCACCGGCAAAGCTGCCGGCCAGGCTGCTGGGCGACGGGATGGCATCCACGATCGTGGTACGCGCCCACGCGATCGAGTCGGCCATCGGCTGGTGCCAAGCGACGCCGTAAAGCCACAGCATGGCAGCCAATCCACAGACCCCGGTGACGGTATTGAGCACGCCCGCCGGACCGTGCGTGACCAGCACGTCCTGCGCAAAGTCCCAATCGGTTTCCTGATTCTGTGCGAGCTTCTCGTACGACACCGCAATCAGCACGGGCGCGACCAGCGGGAAGCCGCAGCCGATGCCCTCCCACCATACGCGGAAGGACCGGCGCAGCGCGCGGTCGAGCTGCGCGCGCGTGTCGCGCCGCGCATAGGCATCGGAAATGGAGAACTGCAGAAACACGCCGAACAGCCACTTGCCCGGCGTGGTGCCGATCGAAGCGATGAGCAGGGCCTCGATGGGAATCCAGGTGGCGGTGATCAGCATCGGCGCCAATAGCGGATGGCCGACCCAGTACGCAAATTCGATCGGCACGACGCCCATGCCGCGCAACTCGGACAGCAGCAGCGCCAGGACGAGACCCCAGATGGCATAGTCGAACACGCGTGCAGCCAGCCGCTGCCAGGGTCGCGGCTCGCTGGTGCGGCCCGATTTCGCGCGCTCCAGTTCCGCCATCCGCAACTGGAAGATCCAGCTCGCATCCTCCTGCGGCTGGTTGGTGCCGAGGAACACGCTCTTCTCGCGCCGCCAGTTGAGGATCGCGAGGTCCGTCTGCGGTACGAGCGTCGCCGACGGTGCGCCTTTCTTGCGCGCAAGGTAGGCGATGCCGTGCACGGCACCATACACCAGCGTCAATGCGAGCAGCGTGATGGTCAGCCAGACCAGCACCTGCTTCGCGACGAGGATCGTGTCGGCGGGTGTCACGAAAACGATGGCACCCGCGATGAAGGCTCCGAACAACCCGCACAGGCCGATGGTGACGATCGGCGACCGGCCAAACGACGCAACACGCTCGGTCAGGCCAGGATGATGCAGGTTGCTTTCAACGACCGGCTCGGACGCATCCAGGCCGGTCTCGAGTTCGTCATCCATCGCCTCGGGTGTGGGCCGGCGCATCGGTTCCGCGATATCACCGACGTCCGTCTGCTCCCCGGCGTCCGCCACGGCGTTGCTTACGACATGCGCAATGCGCTGCTCCGTGGTGCCTGCCGACACCGCCAATTCCTGATCGTAGCGCTGGCGCCGATCGCCGTCCGAGAGGATGCGGCTAGCATGATTGATGAAGCGCAACGCTTCTTCGACGTTGCCCTGGCCGTCGCGCGTCCCGGCGTAATACTTGCGGATCAGCCGACGCAAGGCCGCCCGCACATCCTCGTCGGAGGATGTAGGAAGAATGCCAAGAGCTTCGTAGAGCGTGGCTTTCACGCGATGCGCATGGGTAAAAGAATGGATTATGCCGTTGGAATCTTGGGTGTAAACCCTTCATTAGGCAAGAAGAGTTCAGCAAGAAGCGGGCCATGGCGGGATATGCGGCGCTGCGACAATCCTCGAAACAGCGCGGTTTCAACTGAACATGCAAGAAAAAACGGCCCCGCAGGACCGTCTTTTGCCGTCAGGCGCGCATCCGACGATGCGGCTGGCGAGCCGGGCATCACGCCTTGGTGGCGTCCCGGCGGGTGAGCTTCTCGCGAATCCGGGCCGACTTGCCCGAACGCGAACGCAGGTAGTAGAGCTTGGCACGACGAACGTCGCCACGGCGCTTGACCTCGATGGAGGCCAGCAGGGGCGAATACGTCTGGAACGTACGCTCCACGCCTTCGCCGCTCGAAATCTTGCGCACGGTAAACGACGAATTGAGCCCGCGGTTGCGCTTGGCAATCACGACGCCTTCATACGCCTGCACGCGCTTGCGCTCGCCTTCGACCACACTCACGTTGACGACCACCGTGTCGCCAGGGGCGAACGCGGGGATCGTCTTGTTCAGGCGAGCCATTTCTTCCTGTTCCAGCACTTCGATGATGTTCACGACTGAATTTCCTTCCGCTTCGCACAGCGCAGGATCGAGCCCTGATGTGCGCGTTTTATGGTGAACGTGCCTGCCGGTACTCGGCGAGCAATGCGTCCTCTTCCTTGCTGAGCACTCTTCCGGATAACAGGTCCGGCCGGCGCTCCCACGTGCGTCCCAGCGACTGCATGAGCCGCCAGCGACGAATTCGTTCATGGTGCCCGGACAACAACACCTCCGGCACCGGCAACCCGTCGTAGAGCTCGGGCCGCGTGTAATGCGGGCAATCGAGCAATCCATCGGCAAATGAATCTTCGCGCGCCGACTGCTCGTCGTTGAGCGCGCCAGGCAGCAGGCGCACCATTGCATCCATCAACATGAGTGCCGGCAACTCGCCGCCGGACACCACGAAATCGCCCACGGCGATCTCTTCATCCACTTCACGCTGCACCAGGCGCTCGTCGATACCCTCGTAGCGTCCCGCCAACAGCACGTACCCTGTATCCGTCGCCTGTGCCAACGCCAGCACCCGGGCATGGGTCAACGGCGTACCCGCCGGCGAGAGGTGAACCACTCGGGTGTTCGCCACCCCCTCATTGCGCTGCGCCACCTTGGCGGCGGCGATCGCCTCGGCCAGCGGCACGCCCAGCATCACCATCCCGGGGCCGCCGCCATACGGGCGATCGTCCACGGTTTTGTGCGCATCCACGGTGTAGTCGCGCGGATTCCACATCCCGAGGCGCCACAAACCACGTTCCTGCGCACGCCCCGTGATACCTACGGCTGCGGCATGCGCCACCATGTCGGGAAACAACGTAACGACATCGATGCGCATCGATTCCTTCCACCGGAATCAGAAATCCGGCTGCCAATCGACGGTAATCCGTCCTTCGTCCCGGTCGACGCCGTCGACATAGGCATCGACGAACGGAATCAACCGTTCCCGCACTGGTTCCATCGACCGGTCGCCGACCCGCAGCACCGGATGCGCGCCGAACTCCGTCACCGCGTCGACCGTTCCCAGCACCAGGCCTTCCCGGTTGACGACGGCCAATCCCACGAGATCGGCCCAATAGATTTCGCCCGGCGCCGGCGCCGGCAATTCGCTGCGCGCCACGCCGATGTCCGCTCCGCTCCACAAGGCTGCCGCTTCGCGGTCCGGCATGCCCGATAGACAGGCCAGAAGCGTGGCGCCGTGCCGCCGGCCTTCGATCAGGGTGTGTCGCTGCCAGGCGCCGTTGCGCTTGCACAGCCACCAGTCCTTGAACTCCAGCAGCGTTTCCGTGTCCTGGGTCAGCGGAAGCGCCTTGACCCAGCCCTTGATGCCATAAGGCGCGGCCACGCGCCCCATCACGACAATGTCGGGCGTACTCAGGCGGCTGCAGCCGGCGCAGCTGCCGGGCGAACACCACGCTTCACCAGGCCGGAAACGGTGTCGGACAGCTTGGCGCCTCGTTCCTGCCAGAACGTGATGCGATCGAGCGAGAGACGCAGACCCTCTTCGTTCGCGTTGGCGATCGGATTGTAGAAGCCGACGCGCTCGATGAACCGACCATCGCGACGGCTGCGCGAATCGGCAACGACCACGTTGTAGAAGGGGCGCTTCTTGGCGCCGCCGCGTGCAAGGCGAATTACTACCATGGCGAATTTCTTCCTAAAAGGACTTACGAATTCGGGGGAAAGCCGATGATTGTACTGCTAATCAAGGGTATAGCGCAACTTTTGGGGCGTGATCGGGTGCTGCCCGACGGCCGTCCGCGTTGGAGCGGACCCCGCGATGGCTGGTCGGGTGTATTGCCGGGGGCTGAGGCGCGTTGCCGCTCAACCCGGGCGGCCCTCGTACTGCCCGGCGTTGGGTGACTCTTGCCTACTAACCATCTGAATTAAATGCTTATTTCTTATCGCATCCCCGGCAGCATGCCTTTCATGCCGCGCATCATCTTCTGCATGCCGCCTTTGGCAACCATCTTCATCATCTTCTGTGTCTGCTCGAACTGGTTCAGCAATTGGTTCACTTCCTGCACCGACACCCCGGCGCCGGCCGCGATCCGGCGTTTGCGGGACGCCTTGAGGATCTCGGGCTTGGTGCGCTCCTGGACCGTCATCGAATTGATGATCCCTTCGATGCGTCCCATGCGGCGCTCGTCGACCGCCGCACCCTGTGCCGCCCTGGCCAGTTCGGCAGGCAATTTGTCCATCAGTCCGGCGACGCCACCCATGTTGCGCATCTGCCCGATCTGCGCCTTGAAGTCGGTGAGATCGAAACCCTTGCCCGACTTGACCTTCTTCGCCAGTTGCTGCGCTTGCGCGACGTCGACGTTCTTCTGCGCATCTTCAAGCAGCGACAGCACATCGCCCATTCCGAGGATGCGCGATGCCATGCGCTCGGGGTGAAAGACCTCGAGGCCGCCGATCTTCTCGCCGGTGCCGACGAACTTGATCGGCGCGCCGGTGACCTGGCGCACCGACAATGCGGCGCCGCCGCGGGAATCGCCGTCGAGCTTGGTGAGGACGACGCCGGTCAACGGCAGCGCGTCGCGAAACGCGCGCGCGGTGTTGACGGCATCCTGCCCCTGCATCGCATCGACGACGAACAGCGTCTCCACCGGATTGACCGCGGCGTGCAACGCGGCGATTTCCCGCATCATCGCCTCGTCGATGCTGAGCCGACCCGCCGTATCGACGATCAGCACGTCGAAATAGTGCCGGCGCGCCCAGTCGAGCGCCGCCTGCGCGATTGCCACCGGCGCCTGGTTTTCGTCGGAGGGGAAGAAATCCGCGCCGACCTGCTCGGCGAGGAGGCGCAGTTGCTCGATGGCCGCGGGACGATAGACGTCGGCAGAAACGAGCAATACCTTTTTCTTGTGCTGCTCGCGCACCAGCTTGGCGAGCTTTCCCACCGTCGTGGTCTTGCCGGCCCCCTGCAAACCGGCCATCAGGAACACGGCCGGCGGTTGCGTCGCAAAGGACAGCGGCGAGGCGGCGGCCCCCATCAACGCGGTCAATTCGCGATGCACGACGCCGATCAGCGCCTGCCCGGGCGTCAGCGAGCCCGCGACCTCCTCGCCGACCGCCTTTTCCTTGACCGCAGCCACGAAATCGCGGACGACGGGCAGGGCAACGTCGGCATCGAGCAATGCCAGGCGCACTTCGCGCAGCGCATCCTGGATGTTGGCATCCGTCAGGCGGGCCTGTCCCCGCAATTCCTTGACGACGCGGGATAGTCGTTGCGTTAGATTTTCGAGCATCAGTTCAATCGGGTCGTGGACAACGGGCGCGCAGCCGGAAGAATGCGTGCCATCGGTTACACTTGGAGCCGCTTGGGGAAACGCCGCAGCATGCGTCGTATCGGCACTGCAACTTCATGATTCTACTTCATATCGTCGTCGCGACCCTGTACGCCGTCGCCGTGTGGCTACGTACGCCGGGCACGCGCAAGTCACGTTCGCACCCGATCGGCGGCCGGACTGATTGCGCTTGCGATCGTCCTCCACGCGTGGACGATCGAAGATGCGGTTCTCAAACCCACAGGCCTCGACCTTTCCTTCATGCACGCGCTTTCGCTCGTGGCATGGGTCACCGTGCTGGTCGCCGGCGTCTCCGGTGTCCTGGCGCGCCTGCCGGCCGTGGGGAATGCCATCCTGGCGGTTTCTGCACTCTGCGCATTGGCACCCCTCGTGGGCGGCGGCGTCCACGTCGTGTCGTACGTGGGCGAGCCCTGGGCCACGGCACACATCGCGGTGGCGTTGGTCGCCTATGCGCTGTTCGTCGTCGCGGCCATGCATTCGTTGATCCTGACCGGACTCGAGAAGCGTTTGCGCCGCGGACTGTCGCCCGAGTCCGGCGAGGAAATGCCGCCCCTGTTGACGCTGGAACGCGTGCTGTTTCGCCTGGTCGGCGCAGGATTCGCGCTGCTGACGCTGACGCTGGTGAGCGGCGCGCTCTTTTCCGAGCAGCTGTTCGGCAAGGCCATGACCTTCAACCACAAGAATGTGTTCTCGTTGCTCGGCTGGTTTACGTTCGCGGTCCTCCTGTTCGGCCGCTGGCGCTATGGTTGGCGTGGCCGCCGCGCGCTGTACTGGATCCTGGCGGGCACCGCATTGCTTGTCCTGGGCTACCTCGGGAGCAAGTTCGTGACCGAGGTAGTACTGGGACGCTAATGCGATCACGGTCAAGCTTTGGTTGATATCTCCACCAGTACACTGGTCATCACGCTGGCGATCATGCTGGTAGCGTCGGCGTTTTTCTCGACCGCCGAAACGGCGATGATGGCGTCGAACCGCTATCGCCTCAAGCATCGAGCCCAGCGGGGCAATCGTGGCGCCCGACTGGCGCTGGGGCTGCTCGCGCAAACCGATCGCCTGCTCGGCGTGATTCTCTTCGGCAACAACCTCATCAATGCCGGCGCTGCCACGCTGGCCGGCCTGATCACCGGCCGCATGCTCGGCGAAGGGGAGTTGGCACTGGCAGCCGGCACGGTGGCCGTGACATTCCTGATCCTCGTGTTCTCGGAAATCACGCCCAAGGTAATCGGCGCAACCCATGCCGACCGCATCGCGCCGATGGCCGCTTTCGCACTTGCGCCGCTGTTGCGCGTGCTGCAACCGGTCGTATGGTTCGTCAACCTGTTCGTGCAGGGCCTGCTCCGGATCCTGCAGGTCAAGCCGGCACAGGAAGGCGCCACGCAATTGACGCAGGAAGAACTACGCTCCCTGGTACTCGAGGGCAGCCAGTATTTTCGCGGCAAGCACAAGACGATGCTGGCGAACCTGATGGACCTCGAGGCCATCACCGTCGAGGACGTGATGACGCCGCGCAACCGGATCCATGCGCTCGACTTTGCCGAGAAACCGGCATTGCTGCGCCAGCAGTTGGCCACGTCCTATCATTCGCGGGTCCCGGTATTCGAGGACTCGCTCGACAACATCATCGGTGTATTGCCGCTGAAGGCGGTCGTGCACCTGCAGTTGCACGCGACGGAACTCGACGCCGCGCGCTTGCGCCCCTTGCTGCGCCCGCCGTATTTCATTCCCGCCGGCACCCCGCTGCTGACGCAATTGACCCAATTCCAGGCCGACCGCCAGCGCCTCGGCCTGGTCGTCGACGAATATGGCGAATTGCAGGGGCTCGTGACGATCGAGGACATCGTCGAGGAGATCATCGGCGAATTCACGACCCAGGCACCGGGCGGAGCCGAAGTCTACCGGCGCGAGGCCGACGGCAGCGTGGTGGTGGCCGGCATGTCCTTGCTGCGCACGCTCAATCGTCGTCTCGGCACCCAGTTTCCGCTGGACGGTCCAAAGACCCTCAACGGGCTGATCGTTGAACACCTGGGCGACATCCCGGACGCGGGTCTGTCCTTTCCCCTTTTCGGGCAATTGCTCGAAATCCTGCAAACGCAGGATCGCGCGGTAAAAGTCGTCAAACTGATAGGTCCGGTCGGGCGCGGGAGCGCGCCTTTACAAATGCCGATCGAGCGGGCATGATCGAACCAGTAACGTTTTATGCGAATGGAATGGCCGGCGATTTGCTGTTTTGGGCATGTTGCTTGCTTGTCTAGACTCGAAAACCCCTGAACCCGACCGCCCGGACCCACACAGCCACGATGGCCACGCACGCCGCCACCCGCACGATCAGCGGACTTGCGCGCGCGCTTGCGCAAAGCGGCGTGATGTCCGATTACGAAGCGGAAACCCTGCAATCGCAGGCGCAGGCCTCCGGAGTGTCATTTGTCGAGCAGGTCCTGATCGGCAAGCGCATGACCGCCCAGCAACTCGCGGTCTTCGCCTCGCGCGCCTTCGGCACACCCCTGCTCGACCTCGCGAGCTTCGACGTCGACCAGATTCCCAAGGAGTTCCTCGACGTCAAGATTGCCCAGACGCGTCGCGTATTGCCGCTGTTCAAGCGCAGCAACAAGCTCTTTGTCGCCATTTCCGATCCCGCCAACCTGCAGGCGCTGGAGGAAATGCGGTTCAAGACCAATCTCGTGCCCGAGGCCATCGTCGTCGAGGACGACAAGCTTGGCCAGGCGATCATCCGCGCCATCGAGGGTTCCGGCACCACGCTCAAGGACATGTCCAATCTCGAGGACATGGAAGTCGGCCTCGAGGATGGATCCCCGCAGGTCACCCTCGACGACGACTCGGACATCGAGGACGCGCCGATCGTCAAGTACCTGCAGAAGATCCTCACTGACGCCATCGCGGCGGGCGCCTCCGACATCCACTTCGAACCCTACGAAAAATTTTATCGCGTCCGCTACCGGATCGACGGCATCCTGTCGGAGATCGCGCAGCCGCCGCTGGCCATCAAGGACAAGGTCGCCTCGCGGATCAAGGTGATCTCGCGCCTCGACATTTCCGAAAAGCGCATCCCGCAGGACGGGCGGATGAAGCTCGTTCTGTCCAAGTCCAAGTCGATCGATTTCCGCGTGTCGACGCTCCCGACGCTCTACGGCGAAAAGATCGTGATGCGGATTCTCGACTCGGCCGGCGTCAAGCTGGGCATCGAGGCGCTGGGCTACGAGCCTGATCAGCAGAAGGCACTGCTGTTCGCGATCGGACGACCCTACGGCATGATCCTGGTAACGGGCCCCACCGGCAGCGGCAAGACCGTGTCGCTGTATACGTGCCTCAACATTCTCAACCAGCCGGGCGTCAATATTTCCACCGCGGAAGACCCGGCGGAAATCCAGCTGGCCGGCGTCAACCAGGTCAACGTCAACGACAAGGCCGGTCTCACCTTCGCGGCCGCGCTGAAATCGTTCCTGCGGCAGGATCCCGACATCATCATGGTCGGCGAAATTCGCGACCTGGAAACCGCCGACATTGCGATCAAGGCGGCGCAGACGGGCCACCTTGTGCTTTCCACGCTGCACACCAACGATGCGCCCACCACGCTTACGCGCCTGCTCAACATGGGCGTGGCGCCGTTCAATATCGCGTCGTCGGTGATCATGATCACGGCGCAGCGACTGGGTCGCCGACTGTGTCCGGCCTGCAAGCAGCCCAAGGACATTCCCCCGGAGTCCATGCTGAGCGCCGGCTTCACGCCGGAAGACCTCGATGGTTCGTGGCAACCTTTGGGCCCCATTGGCTGCGACAAATGCAAGGGTTCGGGCTACAAGGGTCGGGTCGGCATCTACCAGGTAATGCCGATCACCGACGAGATGCGCCAGGTGATCATGCGCAACGGCAATGCCCTCGACATCGCGGTGCAGGCCAGGAAGGAAGGCGTCAGTGACCTGCGGCAGTCCGGGCTGCGGAAAGTGAAATCCGGCATGACCTCGCTCGAGGAAATCGAAGCGATCACCAACGAGTAGCGTGCCTACCCGCCACTCCAGGACAACTGACATGGCCACCGCAACAACCACAGCCCAACGCCGCGACGTCAAGGAATACACCTTCCTCTGGGAGGGCGTCGACCGCAACAACCGCCAGGTGCGCGGCGAGTCGAAGGCAGCCTCCGAAACCGTCGTCACGACCAACCTGCGGCGCCAGGGCATCCGCGTCGTCAAGATTCGCAAGCAGAGTTTCCGCGGCGGGCGCAAGGTCAACGAAAAGGACATCACGTTCTTCACGCGCCAGCTCGCCACGATGCTGAAGGCCGGGGTGCCGCTGCTGCAATCCTTCGAGATCGTCGCACGCGGGCACAGCAACGCACGCTTCTCGCGCCTGATGATGGATATCAAGGGCCAGATCGAGGCGGGATCGTCGATGGCGCAGGCATTCCGCGCTCATCCGAAGCATTTCGACGACTTGTATTGCAACCTGGTGGCGGCCGGTGAAGCATCGGGAACGCTGGACGCCATTCTCGACCGGCTTGCCACCTACAAGGAAAAGATCCTCGCCATCAAGGGCAAGATCAAGTCGGCACTTTTCTATCCGATCTCGGTAGTTACCGTCGCGATCGTTGTCGTCTGGATCATCATGGTGTGGGTGATTCCGTCGTTCAAGAAAGTGTTCGCCAGTTTCGGCGCCGACCTGCCCGCGCCCACGCTGATCGTCATGGCGATATCCGAATTTGTCATTGCCTGGTGGTGGCTCGCGTTCCTTGTCCTGATCGCCACGTTCGTCGGCACTGGCATCATGTTGCGACGCTCTCCCGCATTTCGCTACGGCTTCGACCGGATCATGCTGAAGTTTCCGATCATCGGCCCCGTTCTTGAAAAGGCAACCATTGCCCGCTGGACGCGTACGCTGCAGACCATGTTCGCGGCCGGCGTGCCGCTGGTGGAGTCGCTTGATGCCGTCGGCGGTGCCGCGGGCAACATGGTCTACACGGTGGCCACCAAGAAGATCCAGACCGAAGTCAGCACCGGCACCAGCCTCACCAACTCGATGGCCAACACGGGCCTGTTCCCGACGATGGTGCTGCAGATGATCCAGATCGGCGAGGAGTCGGGTTCGCTCGACAACATGCTGGGCAAGGTCGCCGAGTATTTCGAGCGCGAAGTCGACGATGCCGTGGCAGCGCTGTCGAGCCTGCTGGAACCGATCATCATCGTGTTCCTGGGTGTGGTGATCGGCGGCCTGGTCGTGGCGATGTATCTCCCGATCTTCAAGCTCGGCGCGGTCGTCTGACGCCGCGGGCAGCCTCGCCCCGATGCCGTCCATGTTCCTCGATCCGGTGGTGGCCACCGTGCTGGCTGCTGCCGTGGGTCTTTGCGTCGGCAGCTTTCTCAATGTGGTCATTCATCGGCTGCCGAAGATGCTGGAGCGCGGCTGGCATGCGCAAGCGGCCGAACTGCGGGGGGAAGTCGTTGCCGACGAGCCTCGGTACAACCTTGCGGTGCCGCGATCCGCGTGTCCCACCTGCAAACATACGATCACGCTACTCGAAAACATTCCGGTCGTGTCGTGGCTGGCCTTGCGCGGCAAATGCTCCGCATGCGGGACAGCCATTTCGGTCCGCTACCCGATCGTCGAACTGCTCGGTGGCGCGCTGGCGGCCGTTGCCATCTACCAATTCGGTCCGACCTGGCAAGGCGTTGCCGCGTGTGCCTTCCTGTGGACCCTGCTCGCCCTGACCGGCATCGATTTCGACACGCAGTTCCTGCCGGACAACCTGACCCTGCCCCTGCTGTGGGGCGGCCTCATCGCCAATCTCTACGGACTGTTCGTGCCGTTGCAGGACGCCGTCGTCGGCGCCATCGCCGGTTACCTCGTGCTTTGGACGATTTTCTGGCTGTTCAAGCTGATCCGCGGCAAGGAGGGCATGGGCTACGGCGATTTCAAGTTGCTGGCGGCGCTTGGCGCATGGCTCGGCTGGAAGATGTTGCCGCTGATCGTTCTCGGGTCGTCGGTGGTCGGTGCCCTCATCGGCATCGCGCTCGTCGCTTTCAAGGGGCGCGACCACAACGTGCCACTGGCATTCGGCCCGTACCTGGCCATCGCGGGCACCGTCGCGCTCTTTTTTGGCCCGACGATTCTCAGGGTCTACTTTCCCGGTTGATGGCCTACGTCGTCGGACTGACGGGCGGCATCGGTAGCGGAAAATCGGAGGTCGCAAGCGCATTTGTCGGCTTGGGCGCCGATCACGCCGACGCGGATGTCGCGGCGCACGCGGTGACCGCCCCGGGGCAGCCCGGGTATCGCGCGGTGGTGACTGCATTTGGCCGAAAGGCCGTCGCGACCGACGGCACGCTCAATCGGTCCTGGCTGCGCGAAACCGTGTTTGCAGACCCTGCGCAGCGACAGCGCCTGGAAGCCGCGCTGCATCCGCTGATCCGCGAAGCGCTCAACGCCGCCATGGCGCGGTGGACGGGTCCATACGGCCTCCTGAGCGTCCCCTTGCTGCTCGAAGGCAAGACGATGCTGCCCGGCATTGCCCGCGTCCTCGTCGTCGATTGCCCGGAGGAGCTCCAGGTCGAGCGGGTGATGGCGCGCAGCGCGCTTTCCGCAACGGTGGTGCGCGAGATCATGGCCGCCCAGTTGTCGCGCGCAGCGCGGATCGCGCGCGCCGACGATGTGATCGACAATGCCGGGCCTCTTGCCGCGCTGGCACCACAGGTGGCGAGGCTCGATGCGTTCTACCGGATCGAGGCGCGAAACCACGATGCGCTTGAACCGGTGCGCGGTTCCCCGCAGAATGGCACAGAATCGCGCAAGGCCGACCCGAAGTGATACGTTACGAACATCCGCTGAACGAACGCGTGCGCACGTTGATGCGCCTAGAAGACCTGTTCGGACGCGTCGGTTACTTTGCGGCGCAGGAAGGCGCCCCCGATCACCATGCGGCGCTGCTCGCGCTTTTCGAAATCGCCGACGTCGCCGCCCGCGCCGATTTGAAGACCGACCTGCTGCAGGAACTGGAACGGCAGAAGCAGATGCTGGGGCCGCTGCGCAATAACGCGCAGATCGACCAGCAGGAACTCGAGGTGCTGCTGATGCAGATCGACAGCGTGAACGGGCAGCTCTTGGCGCAGGCCGGCAAGGTAGGCGCGCACCTGCGGGAAAACGAATGGCTGATGGCCATCAAGCAGCGCACGGCCATTCCCGGTGGCGTCTGTGAATTCGATCTGCCCGCCTACCATTGGTGGCTGCATCAGGATGCGGGTGCCCGGCGCAACGACCTCAAAGGATGGATCGAGCCGTTCGCGCCGACGCGTGCGGGTTCGGCGATCGTGCTGAAACTGTTGCGCGACAACGGCCGCGCCAGCCGCCACACCGCCTATCGCGGCGTGTTCCAGTTGATGTTGACCACCACCAAGGTGGCGCAACTTCTGCGCCTCACGATCAACAAGGACCACTCCTGCGTGCCGGAAATCAGCGCCAACAAATACGCGCTCAACATCCGCTTTCTCGGCGTGTCGGGACTCGACCGCGGCAGCGTGTTCGAGCACGATGTCGAGTTCGACCTGATGTTCTGCAACCTGTAGCGGTCCAAGGCCACGGTGGTCACCCCGCGCGTCGTCAGTTGTCCCACCTGCGGCCATCCGGTGACCTGGGGCGACGCATCGCCGTTCCGGCCATTCTGCTCGGAGCGCTGCAAGTTGATCGACCTGGGCGCCTGGGCGGACGAGCGCTATCGTGTCGCGGCGGCCGACCCGGCCGATGACGAACAGGATCAGGACGTGCCCGCATCGCGTGAGCGCGACGACTGATCAGTTCGTGGCGGTCCAGTGGCCGCGCATCAGCGCCACACCTTGCGCACCCTTGGCGATCGCGATCTGCAAGTCGCGGCCATCGAGCCCTCCCAGCGCATAGACAGGCAGGCGCGTGTCCACCGCGATTGCGGCGAAGGCATCCCATCCCAGCGTCACTGCACCGGGGTGCGATGGCGTCGCCGCCACGGGACCCAGCACGGCGAAGTCCAGTTGCAACGCGCCGGCAAGCGCCAGTTCATCCGCTGTATGACATGAGGCTGCGACGACGAGATCCGTCGGCCGGGCAGACGCCTCACCCAGCGCGGCCGCGGTCCAGTGGACGCCGGCGCATCCCGCGGCACGCGCCTCTTCCACGGTGCCATTGAACAGAACCGTTGCGCCGTGGGTGGCGGCCACGGCCGCGAGCTGCGAAGCCAGCGCCAGCCGCCGCGCCAGCGGCCATGCCTTGTCGCGCACCTGCAGCAGTCGCAATCCCGAGGCAAACGCAACGCGCGCACGCGCCAGCAGCGCATCCTCGCCGATCGCCGCCGCATTGGTGATCGCATACACCGGCGGCAGATCGAGCGCCGACAGAATTCGCGTATTGGCGGGGAGCAATGGCGCGACGTCCCACGAACCCGGCGTCTGCCACGCGAACGCCTGGCCGTCATGTCCGAACAGTTCGCCATCCCACTCGAACACGCGAAAGAAATGCAACTCGACGTGCGCGTGCGGATAGACGAACTCCTGCACCAGCCACGGGGCCGCGCGGCGCACCTCGATGCCGAGTTCCTCGCGGAGTTCGCGCACCAGCGCGGCATGCGCCGATTCCCCGGCCTCGAGCTTGCCGCCCGGAAACTCCCAGTAGCCGGCATAGGCCTTGCCGGGCGGGCGCTGGGCCAGCAGGACCTGTCCGTCCGGGCGCACCAGCACGGCCGCCGCCACGTGGACCTTGCCGCGGCTCACTTGCGATGCGGCTTCGTTGCTTCCGTCCCGGCCACGTTGCGGGCGTACTGCCAGGCAACACGACCGCTGCGCGATCCGCGTTGCAGCGCCCATTGCACCGCGTCGCGCATGCGAATTTCGTCGTCGTGACCGGCGGCCGCGACCCTGACACCGAAATGCGCGAGCCAACCCCGCACCGCGGCGAGGTAATCGTCCTGCGTGAACGGATAGAACGAGACCCACAGGCCGAAACGCTCCGACAGCGAGATCTTTTCCTCGACCGATTCACCGGGATGGACCTCGTCGCCCACATGCCTGGTTTCCAGGTTCTCGCTGAAGTATTCCGGCAGCAGGTGCCGGCGGTTCGATGTCGCGTAGATGACGACATTGGGGGCACCGGACGTGATCGAGCCATCGAGCATCACCTTCAGCGCCTTGTAGCCCGCGTCGCCGGCGTCGAAAGTGAGGTCGTCGCAAAAAATGATGAAGTGCTCGGGGCGACCCTTCAGGCAATCCGCGATATCCGGAAGGTCGACCAGGTCTGCCTTGTCCACTTCGATCAGCCGCAGTCCCCGGGTCGCATACTTGGCGAGCATTGCCTTGACCAGCGAAGATTTACCGGTGCCCCGCGCGCCGGTGAGCAGCACGTTGTTGGCCGGTACGCCGGTGACGAACTGGCGGGTATTGCGGTCAATGACCTTCTTCTGCGCATCGATGGCTACCAGCGCGTCGCTGTCGATGAGATGCGGATGGATGACCGGCTGCAAGTACCCTCGCCCGGCGCGTTTGCGCCAGCGCGCAGCGGTCACGCGCTTCCAGTCGACCTCGGGGTCGGCCGCCGGCAACATTGACTCGACGCGCGCCAGCACGCCCTCGGCGCGCGCGATCAGCGCGACCAGTGCAGTGGTCGCGTCAGGACCGGTAGTCGGCATTGATCGAGACGTAGTCGTGCGAGAAGTCGCAGGTCCACACGGTGGCGGCCGCGACACCGCGCGAAAGCGCGACCCGGATGCCGATTTCCTGCTGCTGCATCACGCGCTTGCCGTCTTCCTCGAGGTAGCCGGCGGAACGCCCGCCGTGATCGACGACCAGGACATCGTCGAGCCAGAACGAGACACCCGCGGGATCGAGGTCCGGAGCAGCAGCATTGCCGATGGCGCAGACGATGCGGCCGAGATTGGGATCGGAGGCAAAGAACGCGGTCTTGACCAGCGGCGAGTGCGCGATGCCGAAGGCAATGCGTTTGCACTCCTCGACGTCGCGCCCGCCGTCGACGCGGATCGCGATGAACTTGGTGGCGCCCTCGCCGTCGCGCACGATCGCCTGTGCCAGTTCCACGGCGCAGGCTTCGATAGCGCCTTGCAACAACGCCACGCGTGGATCCGCGGGATCATGCAGCGGCAGCATGGCGGCATGGCCGGTGGCGGCCAGGACGAAGCTGTCGTTGGTCGACGTGTCCCCGTCGACGGTGGCCCCGTTGAATGAAACATCGGCCACCTCGCGCGCAATCTGCGCCAGCAGAGCCGGCGCCACCGGCGCATCGGTGGCCATGAACGACAGCATCGTCGCCATGTCGGGGTGAATCATGCCGGCGCCCTTGGCGATACCGGTGACGGTGACCGTGACACCGTCGATTGAAACCTGGCGCGACGCACCTTTGGGTACGGTGTCGGTAGTCATGATGGCGCTGGCGGCGGCAAACCAGCCATCGGCTCGCACGGCTGCATGGGCTGCCGGCAAGCCCGCAAGAATGCGGTCGAGCGGCAGCGGCTCCATGATCACGCCCGTGGAATAGGGAAGCACTTCCTCGGGCGCGCAACCGAGCAACCGGGCCACGGCGGCGCACTCCGCCCGCGCGTCGACCAGCCCAGTTTCACCGGTACCCGCGTTCGCATTGCCGGCATTGACGATGAGCGCGCGAAAGTTGGCGCCGCTGCCATGTTGCCGTTGCAGGTGATCGCGGCACACGGTGACGGGCGCCGCGCAAAAGCGATTGCGCGTGAACACGCCGGCGGCCACGGTCCCCGGCGCGCAGACGACCAGCAGCAGATCGTCGCGGGCCCATGCCTTGATCTTGGCTGCCGCCGTGCCCAACGTTACGCCGGGGACGGGCAGCAACGACGCAGGGGCAGGCGAAGTGTAGAGAACGGGCATCGACGCAACCGTGAGGTCGGGTCCAGCGCTTCAGATCCGGCCGTGGCAGTGCTTGTATTTCTTGCCGGAGCCGCATGGGCACGGATCGTTGCGGCCGACCTTCTCGCCCGCGCGCGTGAACGGCGGCGCCGCGGCAACGGCCACATCACCATCGGCCGCGGTGGCGGCCAGCGCCTCTTCATAGTCGGCGTGCTGGTACTTGACGTTGGTGACCGATGACTCGGTGTCCTCGACCGCACGCACGTCTTCCTCGCCGCGAACCTGCACGGTGAGCACGACCTTGACCACATCCTGCTTGATGCGGTCGAGCATTTCCGAGAACAACTCGAAGGCTTCGCGCTTGTATTCCTGCTTGGGATTCTTCTGCGCGTAGCCACGCAGATGGATGCCCTGCCGCAGGTGATCGAGCGATGAGAGATGGTCGCGCCAGTGATGATCCACCGTTTGCAGCATCAGGTTGCGCTCGAACTGCCGCATGAGCTCGGGACCCACGGTTTCCGCGCGGTCGCTCCAGGCCTTGGCGGCCATGTCGGCAACGCGCTCGCGCACCGTTTCGTCGGTGAGGTCGGCGTCTTCGTGCATCCATGTCGCGATCGGCGGCGCCAGTTGGTAATCGGCGGCCAGGGCCGTTTCGAGCCCCGGCACGTCCCATTGCTCCTCGACCGAATCGGGCGGCACGTATAGCTTGACCGTGTCCTCGATCTGCCCGCGGATCATGTTGCGGACAGTGTCGACGACGTCGTCGCCTTCAAGCAGCTCGTTGCGCTGCTGGTAGATCACGCGGCGCTGGTCGTTGGCCACGTCGTCGTATTCGAGCAGTTGCTTGCGGATATCGAAGTTGCGCGACTCGACGCGGTTCTGCGCCTTGGCAATCGAGCGGTTGACGATCGGATGCTCGATCGGCTCGCCGTCGGGCATTTTCAGCTTCTGCATGATCACGCCGAGGCGCTCGCCGCCGAAAATGCGCAGCAGCGGATCCTCCAGCGAAAGATAGAAGCGCGACGAGCCGGGATCGCCCTGACGACCCGCACGGCCGCGCAACTGATTGTCGATACGTCGCGACTCGTGGCGCTCGGTGCCGATGATGTGCAGGCCGCCCGCCTTGACCACGTCCTCGTGCAGCACCTGCCATTCGGCGCGCATCTTTGCGATCTCGCGCTCCTTTTCCTCAGGCTGCAACGATTCATCGTCGCGGACCTTGAGGATGAGTGGCTCCAGCATGCCGCCCAGAACGATGTCCGTGCCCCGGCCGGCCATGTTGGTGGCGATCATGATGGCCTTGGACCGGCCGGCGTGCGCGACGATTTCCGCTTCGCGCGCATGCTGCTTGGCATTGAGCACTTCGTGCGGCAGCTTTTCCTTCTGCAGGTACGTCGACAGCAACTCGGAATTCTCGATCGACGTGGTGCCGACCAGCACCGGCTGGCCGCGCGCGTAGCAATCCTTGATGTCCGCGATGATCGCGTCGACCTTTTCCTGGAACGTGCGGAACACGAGATCGTTGGCATCCTTGCGCACCATCGGCTGGTGCGTGGGGATGACGATCGTCTCGAGGTGATAGATCTGCTGGAACTCGAAGGCCTCGGTGTCGGCGGTACCGGTCATGCCCGAAAGCTTGCCGTACATCCGGAAGTAATTCTGGAACGTGATCGACGCCAGCGTCTGGTTCTCGCGCTGGATAGGCACGCCTTCCTTGGCCTCGACCGCCTGGTGCAGGCCGTCCGACCAGCGCCGGCCGGACATGAGCCGCCCGGTGAATTCGTCGACGATCACCACTTCGCCATTCTGCACGACGTAGTGCTGGTCGCGGTGGTAGAGCGAGTGCGCGCGCAACGCGGCGTACAGGTGGTGCATCAGCGAGATGTTGGCCGCGTCATAGAGGCCCGAACCCGCGGGAATGAGGCCCGCCTGGCCGAGGATGGCTTCGGCATGCTCGTGCCCGGCCTCCGACAGGAGCACCTGGTGCGCCTTTTCGTCGACCCAGAAATCGCCCGGCCCCTTTTCGTCCGGCTGCCGGGTCAACTTGGGCGCCAGTTCGTTCAGCCGGTAGTACATCTCCACGTTGTCGTCGGCCTGCCCCGAAATGATGAGCGGCGTGCGCGCCTCGTCGATCAGGATGGAGTCGACCTCGTCGACAATGGCATAGGAAAGCGCGCGCTGTACGCGCTCGCCCGGCGCGAACACCATGTTGTCGCGCAGGTAGTCGAAGCCGAATTCATTGTTGGTGCCGTACGTGATGTCGGCGGCGTAGGCCACCTGCTTGTCGTCGTGCTGCATCTGCGACAGGTTCACGCCGACGGTCAGGCCGAGGAACTTGTAGATGCGACCCATCCAGTCCGCGTCGCGCTGGGCCAGGTAATCGTTGACCGTGACCACGTGCACGCCCTTGCCGGACAGCGCGTTGAGGTAAGCCGGCAGCGTGGCGACGAGCGTCTTGCCTTCGCCCGTGCGCATTTCCGCGATCTTGCCGTTATGGAGCGCCATGCCACCGATCAACTGCACATCGAAGTGGCGCATCTGCAGCACCCGCTTGCCCGCCTCGCGCACGACGGCGAAGGCCTCCGGGAGGACGGCATCAAGTGTTTCGCCAGCGGCAATGCGGCTCTTTAAGGTTGCCGTCTGGCCGCGCAGGTCATCGTCGGATAGCGCGGCCATCGACGGCTCGAGGCCGTTGATCTGGCGCACGACCTGGGCGTATTGCTTCAGCAGCCGCTCGTTGCGGCTGCCGAAGATTCGGGTAAGGATATTGGAGATCATCGGGCTGGCCAGTCGCAGGGAAACTTGATGCCGGATCGGCAAAAAACAAGGGGCGAGGACCGCCTCACCCCGATTGCCACCTGTTCCGGATCGGAATCAGCTCAGATTGGGCGTCTGGAGGAAGCGTGCCGGATTCTGGGGCACGCCGTTCAACCGGACCTCGAAATGAAGATGCGGACCGGTAGACCGCCCCGTGGAACCAACGATGGCCACGCGTTGGCCGCGCACGACGAGGTCGCCTTCCTTGACCAGCAGGCTGGAAGCATGCGCATAACGCGACACCAGTCCGTTGCCGTGATCAATTTCGAGCATTTTACCATATTGGGAGTGCCACTCCGCGAAGACTACCTTGCCACTGGCGGCAGCCACGATGGGTGTTCCCACTCCCGCAGGAAAGTCGATCCCTTCATGCATGGACTGCTGCCCGTTGAATGGATCGATGCGGTAACCGAAATTGGAGGAGTACCAGCCATCGAGAATCGGGTAGAGCGTGGGGAGGAACTTGCGGTTGGCGGAATCGTGCACCAGCAACGCCTCCAGCACCGACAATTGGTCTGACCGCGCATCCATCTGCCGCGCCAGTCCGGCGACGAGTTCCGAGAATTCCTGCACGGACAGGTTGCGCGACGGCAGGCTTGACTCGGCGCCACCTCGACCCGGAATCGTGCCCGATTGCAACGATGGCAATTCCTGCGGTTTGAGGCCGGCGGTCTTGGCCAGCCGGTCGCCCAGACCGTCAAGCCGCATCATCTGCGCCTGCAGTTCCCCGAGGCGCATTGCCATCGTATTGAGGTGAACCTGTACCCGCTCGCTGACCCGCGCCGCTTCTTCGCGCTGGTCGGCCAGCATGATGCGCTGCAACCATGGCAACTGCGCCGACGCGGCCCACTTCAGCGTCACGAAATTGAATGCAAACGTGAAAGCGAGGAACACGATCAGGAGTCCGGCACCGCCGACGGTCCAATGGCGCCAATCAAGCGTGACGGTGCGCGCTCGCGCATTGGCCCCTGCGACCAGAATGATGTTCAATCCTGTACCCTCCAGGCGTACGCCGCGCGGGACGCTTGTTTCGAATTCAAGGACATCGTGGCCAGACCCGTTTCCATGCAATCGCTTTCACGCGTTCTTGCCACCGACACGCAAATCGCCGCGTGGTATCGGCGGTCGGAGCGCGAAACTCGCGTAACCGCCGCCGTGCGCCAGTGCTTGCCGCGTGCTTTCGCGGACCGGGTACGGGCAACAGAGACCTCCACAACGACTTTGGTTCTGGCCGTTTCAGCCGGCGCTATTTCTGCGGTGGTTCGCCAGCGTTCGCCTGACCTTCTCGCCAGCTTGCGCCAGGGAGGTTGGGACTTTACTGAATTACGGGTGCGCGTGCAAGTCGGTGTCGGCCCGATGGACCCTACCAAATCCAATAAAATTCAACGGGATAGAGTCGATAGGGTGGCAATGGGCCGGCTCGCCCAAACACTGCCACCGGGTCCGTTGCGGGCCTCAGTCGAACGACTGATCAGACGCGGTGGTTGAAAGAAAATAGGTGTAATTAGGCGTCGTTGAATGAAATTAAAGCATTTCAGGCCATCAATACCAGCCGTTCGAAGGCAAAAAACACCATCACCCCTGCCAGTAACATGATTGTGTACTTGATCACCTGCCAGACGAAACGCAGGTAACGACGGTCTTTCGTGAAGACGAACATGACCACGGCGACAACGATGGTCGCGAGCGCGAAAAACAACAGCAGACGGACGAGTACCACGCGAAATTGCCTTTGCTAGTTCGACCTGTGCCGCACCACCCGAACGAGTCACGCGGGATTGAGCGACCAGTCGTGAAATGCGGTTGGCACCGTGGCGGCATCGGTGAAGGTGACGATCTCGAACGCGTCAGGCTTGGCCAGCAGCGCGCGCGCCAGCTGGTTGTTGAGCGCATGTCCGGATTTGTAGGCCGTGTATTGGCCGATCAGCGGATGCGCCAGCAGGTAGAGGTCGCCGATCGCATCGAGCACCTTGTGCCGCACAAACTCGTTGTCGTAGCGCAGGCCTTCGCTGTTCAGCACGCCAAATTCGTCGAGCACGACGGCGTTCTGCAGGCTGCCCCCGAGGCCGAGACCGGCGGCGCGCATGGCCTCGACATCCTGCATGAAGCCGAAGGTGCGCGCCCGCGCGACTTCCTTGGCATACGAGTGCTCGGCAAAGTCGACCACGACGTGGCGATTTTCGAGGCCGAACACCGGATGTGGAAAGTCGATCGTGAAATCGAGCTTGAAGCCGTCGCAAGGCTCGAAGCGCGCCCACTTGTCGCCATCCTTGACCTCGACCCCGCTGACGACACGCAGGTAGCGCTTGAACGCCGCCTGCTCGACGATGCCCGCCGATTGCAACAGGAATACGAATGGGCCGGCGCTGCCATCCATGATCGGAATTTCCGGACCGGCGATATCGACGTGCAGGTTGTCGATGCCCATGCCTGCAAGCGCTGACATCAGGTGCTCGACCGTCGACACGCTGCTGCCATCACCCTTCAACGTCGACGACAGGCGCGTGTCTCCCACGTTGGTGGCGCGCGCGGCAATGGAGGGCATGCCGGGCAAGTCGGTGCGGTGGAAGACAATGCCCGCGTCCGGCGGTGCCGGCCGCAGCCCGAGTTCGACACGCGCGCCCGTATGCAAGCCTACGCCGGTGGTCTTGGTCGCGTTCTTGAGCGTGCGTTGCTTGAGCATCGGAGACGCCGGTGGACCCGTCGTATTGTTGCGCTTGTTCAAGGAGTTAGCCTAAAAGTGTACCACGTCGAGCGGTAAGGAAACCCCCGCGCGACGCTCCCTGGGGAACGGCACGCCGGAAGGTGGCAAGTCGCAAAGAGCCGCCCCGACCGACTTCCCGGCGTATGCGGGTAGCGAGCGTCGGGGAATGTTTTCCCATCCTAGTCCGCCTGCTTGCGCAGGAACGCCGGAATGTCCGTGGCGTCAAAACTGGCCGACGACGGTGCGGGGGTCGTCGATCGGCCACGGCGCACGACTGCAGGTGCGTCGAGCCGGTCGTAGTCGATGGTTTCGACCGGGATGCCCACGCCATCGGTACCGGTGCGCTGCGTGACACTCACCGACTCGAGGATCTCGAGGCGCGGCTTCTGTTTGACTGCCGCCGCCACGCCGCCCAATCCTGTCGCGATCATCGTGACGCGCAGTCCATCACCCATCGTGTCGTCGATCACGGTGCCGACGATCACCATCGCATCGTCAGCCGTGAAGGCCTTGATGGTGTTCATGACTTCATAGTACTCCTTCATCTTGAGTCCGGCCGACGCGGTGACGTTGACCAGCACGCCGCGCGCGCCTGCCAGGTCCACGTCCTCGAGCAGCGGACTCTTGACCGCCTGCTCCGCCGCGAGCCGGCCGCGCTCGATGCCGCTGGCAGTGGCGGAACCCATCATCGCCATCCCGACTTCGCCCATCACCGTGCGCACGTCGGCAAAGTCGACGTTGACGAGCCCGGCGTTGTTGATCACTTCGGCGATGCCGGCCACGGCGCCATGCAGCACGTCGTTGGCCGCGGCGTACGCGTCGAGCAGCGCGATGTCATCCCCCAGCACGTCGATCAGCTTGTCGTTGGGGATGATGATCAGCGAATCGACCTTTTTCTGCAGTTCCTCGATGCCGCTTTGCGCGACGCGCTGACGCTTGCCCTCGAATTTGAAGGGCCGCGTCACGACGGCGACGGTAAGGATGCCCATGTTTTTCGCGATATCCGCGATGACGGGTGCCGCCCCGGTGCCGGTACCGCCACCCATGCCGGCGGTGATGAACAGCATGTCGGCGCCGGTGATCATCTCGGCGATGCGGTCGCGGTCCTCCATGGCGGCATCGCGCCCGATCTCGGGCTTGGCGCCAGCGCCCAAGCCCCGGGTGAGCGTCGACCCCAGCTGCAATTGCGTGCGCGCAGTGGAGCGTTTCAACGCCTGCGCATCGGTGTTGGCGCAGATGAATTCCACGCCGGTCAGCCCGCGGCCGATCATATGCTCCACGGCATTGCCGCCGCATCCGCCCACCCCGATGACCTTGATGATTGCGCCGTCCTGTGGTGCCTGATCGATGATCTCAAACATGATGTTCTCCTGTCGAAACGAACCTGAAAAAAATGAAAACCACGGGACCCTGAACTGCTGTTATTTTAGAAATTCGCCTTGAACCACTGCTTCATCCGCTCGGCGGCGCCACCGATGCCCGCCACCTGCGCGCGGGCAGCCTCGCCGCGCAAAAACTGGTCACGCCCTTCCATCAGCAGGCCGATTGCAGTGGCATAGCGCGGACTCTTGACGACCTCCGCGAGACCACCGCTGTAGATCGGCACGCCGACGCGCACCGGCATGTGAAAGACCTCCTCGCCCAGCTCGGCCAATCCTTGCAGCTGCGACGACCCGCCTGTAACGACCACGCCCGACGAGATCATTTCCTCGAAGCCGCTGCGCCGAACTTCGGACTGCACGAACTGGAAGAGTTCTTCAATACGCGGCTCGATCACCTCGGCCAGCATCGGCCGCGACAGCTTGCGCGGCGCGCGCTCGCCCACGCCCGGCACCTCGATGATGTCGTTGGCATCGGCCAGCTGGCGCAGTGCGCAGCCGAAGCGCACCTTCAGTTCCTCCGCATCCTTGGTCGGCGTGCGCAGGGTCATCGCGATGTCGTTGGTCACCTGGTCACCGGCAATCGGAATCACCGCCGTGTGGCGAATCGCGCCGCCGGCGTAGACCGCGATGTCGGAGGTACCGCCACCGATGTCGATCAGGCACACGCCCAGGTCCTTCTCGTCATCGGACAGCACCGCGGTGGCGGATGCGAGCGGCTGCAGGATCACGTCGCGCACCTCGATGCCGCAACGGCGGATGCATTTGGTGACGTTTTCCACTGCAGAGACCGCGCCGGTCACGATGTGCACGTCGACCTCGAGGCGCACGCCGCTCATGCCCAGCGGCTCGCGCACATCCTCCTGGCCGTCGATCGTGAAGCCCTGCGGCACGATGTGCAGGATCTGCTGGTCGTTGGGGATGGGAATGGCCTTGGCCGTGTCCACCACGCGGTCGATGTCCGCCTGCGTGACTTCCTTCTCCTTGATCGCGACCATGCCGTGGGACGTGTAGCAGCGGATGTGGCTGCCTGCGATGCCGGTGTAGACCTCCTTGATCTGGCAATCAGCCATCAGTTCGGCCTCTTCCAGCACGCGCTGGATGGACGCCATCGTCGCTTCGATGTTGACGACCACGCCCTTCTTCAAGCCGCGCGACGGCTGGGCGCCCATCCCTATGATGTTGAGCGCGCCTTCGGGGGTGACCTCGGCGACGACCGCCACGATCTTCGACGTGCCGATGTCGAGACCGACGATCAGATTCTTGCTGTCCTTCACCATGCCGCCATCCTTGTTCTGGTCATGCTGCGGGCCTTGCGTTTTTTTCCCGGAACGTCGGGATCCGCGCCGCAAAGCCGTTGCGGTACCGCAGGTCGACCGAATCGACATGTGTTCCCGCGCGCGAAAGCGCACCGATCGTTCGCCCATGCGCGGCAACGAAGCGCGCCAGGCGCTCCCCGGGCTCATCGCGCCCGAGCTCCAGCGTCAGCGGCCCGTCATTGCCGATCGTTTTCAGCCGCCAGGCGCCCCGCGGTGACATACGGATTTCGCGGATGCTGAGACCCAGGTGCTTCAGCTCGCCGCCCCAGGCCTCGTAACGCGACAACATGTCGGCGGCGGTACCATCGGGACCTTCGAACAAAGGCAAACCATCGTCCGCACGCGCGACAAACACCTCGCCGCGGGTGCTGACCAGCGCCGTTTCGTTCCAGCGCGCGAGCGGTTCGTGCTCGTCCACGCTCAACTCGAGCCGATGCGGCCATTGCCGGCGCAGCGATACATCGCGCACCCATGGCACCTGCTTCAGCGCAGCACGGGCGCGCGCGAGATCCATCGTGAAGAACGTGCCGGCCAGGTCCTCACGAATCACGGTCTCGAGTTGCGCCCCGTTGGTCCGCTCCAGCGGCGTCGTGATCACCACCTCCTCCCACGCAAAGATGGGCTGGCGCACGGTCCAGATGATGGCGGCAACAACCACGCCGGCCAGCGTGATGGCGGTCAGCGTGATGGCCAGCGCATTCATCTGTCGCGCGTCATCCCACATGCGCGCCTCGCAGGATTTCGATGCAGAGCTGCGGAAATTCCATGCCGGCCGCGCGCGCCGCCATCGGCACCAGGCTGTGGCCCGTCATGCCCGGCGACGTGTTCACCTCGAGCAGCGAAAAGCTGCCATCGGCGCGCAGGATCAGGTCGAGGCGGCCCCAGCCGCGACAGCCGACGATCTCGAAGGCGCGCAGCGCCATCGCGCGGATCTCCCGCTCCTTCGCGTCGGGCAACCCTGCCGGGCAGAAATACTTCGTTTCGTCGGAAAAATACTTGCTGTGATAGTCGTAATTGCCCTGCGGCGCCTCGATCCGGATCAATGGCAATGCGACGCCGTTGACGATGGCGGCGGTGAGTTCCTGGCCGGTGACGAATTCCTCGACCAGCACCAGGTCGTCGTGCTCGGCAGCCGCTCGCCACGCGTCGGCCAGCTCGCTGCCGTCCACGCGCGCCACTTTGGTGATGCCGATCGTCGAGCCTTCGCGGGCCGGCTTCACGATCAGCGGCAGCCCGAGCTCGGCCACCACTCGCATCCAGTCGGTGGCGGCCGTGGCCACGCGATAGCCCGGCGTCGGAATTCCGCTGGCCATCCAGACGAGCTTGGTGCGCCACTTGTCCATCGCCAGCGCCGACGCCATGACGCCGCTGCCGGTATAGGGAATCTTCAGCGTCTCGAGCGCGCCTTGCACCGTGCCGTCCTCGCCGAAGCGGCCGTGCAGCGCGATGAAGACGCGGTCGAAGCCTTCGCGCTTCAATTCCCAGAGGTCGCGTTCCGCGGGATCGAAAGGATGGGCATCCACGCCCTGGCTGCGTAGCGCGTCCAATACTCCGTTGCCGGACATGAACGAGACCTCGCGTTCGGCCGACGGGCCGCCGAGCAACACGGCGACCTTGCCGAACGCCGTGACGGCAGCGCCGCTCATAGTGGCCCCCCCGAACGTCGCTTCGCGCCGCTCACGTCGCCTCTCCAACGATACGGACTTCGGCTTCGAGTTCGACCCCGGTCTTCGCGGCCACGGTGGCGCGCACCAGCGCAATCAGGGCCTCGATGTCGGCCGCCGTGGCGTGCCCACCGGGATTGACGATGAAATTGGCATGTTTCTCGGATACGCGCGCGGCGCCCAGCGCATGACCCTTGAGGCCGCAGGCCTCGATGAGTCGCGCCGCGTGATCACCCGGCGGATTGCGGAAGACACTGCCGGCATTCGGCAGCGCGAGCGGCTGGGTCGCGATGCGTTGGCCCAGCAGTTCCTTGATCCGGGTGCGCGCATGCGCCGAGTTGCCTTCCGGGAACCGGAACCACGCCGCGGTGAAGATTCCCGTGTCGGCCGTACCGTCGCACCGGCGCACGCTGCGATAGCCGATGGCGTAGTCGGCAGGCGTGCTGACCGCAAACACGCCGCGACGATCCAGTGTCTCGACACGCACGACATGGCACCACGTTTCCCCACCGTAGCAACCGGCATTCATCGCAAGCGCGCCGCCGATCGTGCCCGGAATGCCGGCCAGAAACTCGGCATCGGCGCAATCATGCATGGCGGCGAAGCGCGCGAGTTTGGGACTGGCGAGTCCCGCGTCGGCGTAGATGAGTCCGTCGGCGACCGCGAGGGCGGCACCCGGGTTGTGCATGACGATCACCGTTCCGCGCACGCCGCCGTCGCGCACCAACGTATTGCTGCCCAGTCCAAGAACCAGAAGCGGTTCGTCGGCAGGCAGGTGGCGCAGGAACAGCGCGAGGTCGTCGCGATCGGCCGGGCGAAACAGCAGATCGGCCGCGCCGCCGGCACGCCAGCTCGTGTATTTCGCCAGCGAAGCGTCACGCGTCAGCGTCCCGCGCAAGCCTGTCCAGTGGCGAGGTTCGATCATCATCATCGGAGCAACATCGCCGGAACGGTGCCGATCGATCCGGCCCCCATGGTGAGGATCACGTCGCCGTCGCGGGCAAGCGTGCGGATGGCATCCGGCAAGTCGCCGATGTCCTCGATGAACACCGGCTCGACCTTGCCCACCACGCGCACCGCGCGGGCCAGGGCGCGCCCATCGGCAGCGACGATGGACGCCTCGCCTGCCGGATAAACCTCCGCCAGCAGCAGCACGTCGACGCCGGACAGTACGCGCACGAAGTCCTCGAAGAGGTCGCGGGTGCGCGTATAGCGATGCGGCTGAAACGCGAGCACCAGGCGTCGCCCCGGGAAACTCTCGCGCGCAGCAGTCACCGTGGCCTCCATCTCGACAGGATGGTGACCATAGTCGTCGATCAGCGTGAACGCGCCGCCACCGTCCAACGCGATCTCCCCATGCCGATGGAACCGGCGACCGACACCGCGGAACTCGGCCAGCGCTCGCGCGATGGCGGCATCGGGTACCTGCACCTCGCGGCCGACGGCAATGGCTGCAAGCGCGTTGCGCACGTTGTGCAGGCCCGGCATCGCCAGCTCGACGGCGAGGTCCCGCGCACCCTTGGCCCGCGCCACGAATGTCATGCGGCCACCGACGTTGCGCACGTCGAGTGCGCGGACATCGGCATCCTCGGCGATGCCGTAGGTGATGAGCGGCTTGGTGACTTCCGGGAGTATCGCGCGCACGTGATCGTCATCGACGCAGACGACCGCGACGCCATAGAACGGAAGCCGCTGCAGGAAGTCGACGAAGGCACGCGCGAGCCGCGCGAAATCGTGCCCGTAAGTTTCCATGTGGTCTTCGTCGATGTTGGTGATCACGGCCAGCACCGGCGACAGATAGAGGAACGAGGCATCGGATTCGTCGGCCTCGGCGACGAGGAAATCGCCCGTGCCGAGACGCGCGTTGGCATCCGCGGACAGCAGCCGGCCGCCGATGACGAAAGTGGGATCGAGGCCGCCCTCCGCCAGCACCGACGCGATGAGGCTGGTGGTCGTGGTCTTGCCGTGCGTCCCCGCCACGGCGATGCCCTGCTTCAGGCGCATCAGTTCCGCGAGCATCAATGCGCGCGGCACGACCGGGATGCCCCGCTCGCGCGCGGCCAGTACCTCGGGATTGTCCGGCGCCACTGCGGTCGACACGACCACCGCATTGGCGTCGGCGACGTTGGCGGCCGCATGACCGATGGCGATGGTCACGCCGAGTCGCGCAAGGCGGCGCGTGGCTGCGCTCTCGGCCAGGTCCGAGCCGGAAACGGCAAAGCCCTGGGTGGCGAGCACTTCCGCGATTCCGCTCATGCCGGCGCCCCCGATGCCCACGAAATGCACGCGCTTGACCTTGTGCTTCATGGGCGCGTCCCGAGATCGATGCAAGCTTGCGCCACCCGATCCACCGCATCGGCCTTGCGCAATGCGCGCGCGGCGCGTGCCATTTCGAGCAGGCGTCCGCGATCGACCGTGCCCAGCCAGGCGGCGAGCGACTTGGGATCGAGGTCTCGCTGCAGTATCAGCACCGCCGCGTCCCGGCTGGACAGCTCCTGCGCATTGTCGAGCTGATGGTCGTCCGCCGCGTGCGGATAGGGTACGAGCACGCTTGCAATGCCCACCGCGCATAGTTCGGCCACGGTCGTGGCACCCGAGCGCGCGATCACGAGATCGGCCTCGGCATAGCGACGGCCCATGTCGTCGATGAAGGGCACGCACTCGGCCGCCACCCCGGCCTCGGCGTAGGCAGCCTGCAACGCGGCAAAATGTTTCTCGCCCGCCTGATGCGTGACCTGCGGGCGTTGCGCCTGCGGTATCAGCGCGAGCGCGCGGGGAATGCATTCGTTCAGCGCCACCGCGCCGAGACTGCCGCCGAGCACCAGCAGCCGCAGCGGACCGGTACGTCCGGCAAGCCGCGCTTCCGGCGGCGCGATCGCCACGATCTCGGCACGCAGTGGATTGCCGACCCACTCCACGCGCGCATTGCGGCCCTCGCCAAGCACACCAGGAAACCCGGTGAAAATGCGATCCGCACCGTAGGCCAGTACACGATTGGCCAGCCCCGCTTTCGCGTCGAGGTTATGCACGATGAACGGCGTGTTGCGCGCCACCGCCATCAAGCCGCCCGGAAACGACGCGAAACCGCCAAAGCCGATCACGACATTGGGTCGACGTCGACCGAGTACACCCGAGGCCTGCCAGCACGCGCGCATGATTGCCAACGGACCGAGCAGCAGGCGGCGCAGGCCCTTGCCGCGAACGCTGCCGAACGCGATACCTTCGAAGTCGACCCCATGCCGCGGCACGAGCTTCGATTCCATGCCGTCGCGCGTGCCAAGCCAGAATACGCTCCAGCCGCGGCGCGACAGCTCGGCTGCGACGGCAAGCCCGGGGAAGATATGCCCGCCCGTGCCACCGGTGGTGATCATCACGGTGCCGGTCATACCGTATAGCCGCGCAGGATTCTGCGGTTTTCGTAGTCGATGCGCAGCAGGATCGCGAGCGCGATGCAGTTGGCAAGGATGCCGCTGCCGCCGAAAGACAGCATGGGCAACGTCAGGCCCTTGGTCGGCAGCACGCCCATGTTCACGCCGATGTTGATCACTGCCTGGAAGCCGATCCACACGCCGATGCCCTGCGCGACCAATGCTGCAAATGGTTGCGACAGCAATGCCGCCTGGCGACCGATGGCATACGCGCGAAACAGCAGCCAGCCGAACAGCGCCAGCACGACAGCGACACCGGCGAAGCCCAGTTCCTCGGCCACGACGGCCAGCAGAAAATCGGTGTGCGCTTCCGGCAGGAACAGGAGCTTCTCGACACTGGAGCCCAGGCCGACGCCGGTCCATTCGCCGCGCCCGAAGGCGATGAGCGAGTGCGAGAGCTGGTAGCCCTTGCCCAGTGGGTCGGACCATGGATCGAGAAAGGCGGTGAGACGCTGCAGTCGGTACGGCGCGGCAACGAGAATGGCGGCCAGCGCGACCGGCAACAGCATTGCCAACCCGAGAAAGAGGCGCCAATCGAGCCCGCCCAGGAAGAGGATGCCGAATGCGATCGCCACGATCACGACGAAAGCGCCGAAGTCGGGCTCCATCAACAGCAATCCGCCAGTGATCACCATCACCGCAAACAGTGGCAGGAATCCGCGCAACAGCGTCTGCTTCAGCGGCTGCTGCGCATGCAGGAAAGGCGCGCGGCGCACGGCATAGCTGGCCGCATACAGCACGACCGCGAGTTTCATGAACTCGGACGGCTGCACGTTGACGACGAAGAGCGACAGCCAGCGCCGCGAGCCGTTGACCGACTTGCCGATGCCCGGCACGAGCACCAGGATCAGCAGCGCGACGCCGATGACGAAGATCCAGGGCGCGCCGCGTTGCCAGGCCCGCACGGGCACCTGGAACATGACTGCCGCACCGGCCAGCCCGATCGCGACGAAAATCGCGTGCCGCGCCAGGAAATACCACGCCCGATAGCCCGTATGTGCCGACGATTCAGCCATCGCGATCGAGGATGAATAGACCATCACGACGCCGATGGCGAGCAGCAGCAATGCGGACCACGCGAGTGTCGCGTCGTAGACGCGCATCGCGCGGGCATCGCGCCCGGCGGTACCGCCGAGGCCACCGGCGACGCGCAGGGGGCCGCTCGTGGGCGCCAGCGCCGCCAGCATGCGGGCGGGACCGGACATCGTCGTCGCCTTACGCATGGGACTCCGCTTCCGCGATGCGGGCGCGCACCAGCGTGGCAAAGCGTTCGCCGCGTTGCGCGTAATTCGCGAACTGGTCGAGGCTTGCGCAGGCCGGCGACAGCAGCACCGCATCGCCTGGTTCGGCGAGGACCAGCGCGCGGTCGACCGCGGCGTCCAGCGTACCCATCTGCTCGACAAGTGCAGGCGTGCCTGCAAGCGCGGCCGCGAGCAGCGGTGCGTCGCGGCCAATCAGCAGCACGGCGCGACAGTCGGCATCCACCGAGGACTTCAGGGCCCGAAAATCCTGGCCCTTGCCATCGCCGCCGGCAATCAGCACCGCCGGCCGCTCGATGCCATCGAGCGCTGCCTGCGTTGCCGCCACCGTCGTGGCCTTCGAATCGTCGATGAAGACGATGCGTCCGGCCTCGGCGACGCGCTGCATCCGGTGCGGCAGGCCCTCGAATGCCTTCAGCGCATCGAGCATGCGACGATCGATCCGCGCAACGGTCGAGGTGAGCGCAAGCGCCGCCAGCGCATTCAATGCATTGTGCCGGCCCACCAGCGCGAGCGACGATGTGGGCACGAGCAGACCGCCGCCGTGGGCCAGCCACGTCACGCCGTCGAAGCGCACGAGGCCCCATTCGCCTTCGGCCGATGGCACGCTGGCGCCGAATGATTCGATGGTGCGGCCCGGGATGCGCATGCCCGTCGAAAGCGGATCGTCGCGATTGACGACCTGGATGCCGCCCGCCGCGAAGATGCGCGCCTTCGCCGCGGTATACGCATCGAAATCCGGATAGCGGTCGAGATGGTTGTCGGTGATGTTGAGCACCGCCGCGGCCGTGGGCAGCAGCGACACCGTGGTCTCGAGCTGGAAGCTCGACAATTCGAGCACGAACACATCCGGCCACAGTCGCGCGCGCTCGGTATCCTGGTAGGGCACGAGCACGTCGAGCACGGCGTCGCCGATGTTGCCGGCGACCACGGTGGTGAGTCCGGCGGCGCGGCACAGCGCGCCGGTCAGCGCGGTGACCGTCGTCTTGCCATTCGAGCCGGTGATCGCCAGCACTTTCTGCCCCGGCGGCAATTCGCGCGCGAAAAGTTCGATATCCCCGACCACCTCGACGCCGCGGGTCTGCGCCGCGACGATGGCCGGCTGGTCGCGGCGGACACCCGGGCTGATGGCGATCAGGTCCGCACCCAGGAGCGTGGCCTCGGTAATGGCCCCGGTGACGAGCGGAACCTCCGGCAACACGGCGAGCAGCTGGGACCGAAACGGCGGCTCGTCGCGCGTATCGGCCACGCGCACGCGGGCGCCCTGCCGCGCGAGGAACCGCGCGAGCGAGAGCCCGGTGAGACCGAGTCCGAGTACGACGGCATTGCGATCCGTGTAGTTCATGATCAGCGCAGCTTCAACGTGGACAGGCCGAACAGGACGAGCAGCATCGTGATGATCCAGAACCGCACGACGACCTGGTTCTCTTTCCAGCCCTGCAATTCAAAGTGGTGGTGGATCGGCGCCATACGGAATACGCGCTTGCCTCGGGTCTTGAACGAGATCACCTGGATCATCACCGACAGCGTCTCGACGACGAAGACGCCGCCCATGATGAACAGCACGATCTCCTGACGGACGATGATGGCAATCGTGCCGAGCGATGCTCCCAGCGCCAGCGCGCCGACATCGCCCATGAACACCTCGGCGGGATAGGCGTTGAACCAGAGGAAGCCGAGTCCCGCACCCGCAATCGCCCCACAGATCACCGCCAGTTCGCCGGCGCCCGGTATGTGCGGAAAGCCCAGGTAGCGCGCGAAGATCGCGTTGCCGATCACATAGGCAAAGATGCCGAGCGCGCTTCCTACCATCACGGTGGGCATGATCGCGAGACCGTCGAGTCCATCGGTGAGGTTCACGGCGTTGCTGGTGCCGACGATCACGCAGAACGTCAGCGCGATGAATCCCCACACGCCGAGCGGATAGGACACCGACTTGAAGAACGGGACGATGAGGTCGGCCTTGGGCGAGAGGTCGACGTTGAAGCCGCTCTGCACCCAGGCGGAAAACAGCCGAATGAATTGCGTGTTGTCGGGGGCCGAAATGGAGAAGGCAAGGTAGACGGCGGCGGTCAGCCCGATCGCGGATTGCCAGGCAAACTTTGCGCGCGCCGACAGGCCCTTGGGGTTGCGATAGACGACTTTGCGCCAGTCGTCGACCCAGCCGACCGCACCGAAGCCGAGGGTGACCAGCAACACCACCCATACGAAACGGTTGGACAGGTTGCCCCACAGCAGCGTCGTCACCACGATCGACACCAGGATCAACGCGCCGCCCATCGTAGGCGTGCCCGCCTTCACGAGGTGGGTTTGCGGGCCGTCGTCGCGCACCGACTGACCGATCTTCATCCGGGCCAGCCAGGCGATCATCTTCGGCCCCACCAGAAAGGAGATCACCAGCGCGGTCATCGTCGCCAGCACGGCACGCAGCGTGATGTAGCCGAACACGTTGAACGCGCGCGCATATTGTTCCAGCCATTCGGAGAGCGCGAGCAGCATCAGTGCGTCCCGCCTGCAGCGCCACCGGACAATGCCGCCACGACGCGCTCCATCCGCATGAACCGCGAACCTTTGACGAGGATCGCGACATTCGCGCCTGCCACCTCCCGGACCCGGACGACCAGCGCATCCATGTCGGCGCAATGTTCCGCGTGCGCGCCGAACGCAGCGACGGTCTCGCGGGCCTGCTCGCCGGTGGCGAGCAGGATGTCGATGCCGCGTGCGCGCGCATAGACACCGATCTCGCGGTGGTACGCCGGGCCTTCCGCGCCCACTTCGCCCATGTCGCCCATCACCAGTACCCGAGTACCGGACGCGGCCGCAAGCACATCGATGGCGGCGCGCATGGAATCCGGATTGGCGTTGTAGCTGTCATCCAGCACACGCGCCCCGGACGCTGTGCGCAGTGCCACCAGCCGACCCGGCGCCGGCCGAAAGGCCTGCAACCCGGCGCGAATCGTCTGCGGTGCAATGCCCGCAGCGGTCGCCGCTGCGGCCGCTGCCAGCGCGTTGCGAACCATGTGCTGGCCGGGAACCTGCAGCGTGACGTCGATGCAGCCCGCGGGCAGCGACATGCCGATGTCGCTGCCGTCTTCGCGCAACGTACAGCGGCCACGCACCTCGGCCTCGCCATCGATGCCGAAGGTGAGCACCCGGGCGCCCGCGGCACGCGCGGCGATCATCCAGACCGCGGAAAACGCATCGTCGGCGTTGATGATCGCGGCACCGTCGCGCGGCAGCGCCGCAATGGCATCCGCATGCTCGGCCGCCACGTCGGCAACGCTGCTCATGAATTCCTGGTGCTCGCGCTGCGCATTGTTGACGAGCACGATGCCCGGTTGCGCGATGGCTGCCAGCGCGCGCGTTTCGCCACGATGATTCATGCCGAGTTCGATCACCGCGGCGCGGTGTTCGGCCCGCAGGCGCAGCAGCGTGAGCGGCAGGCCGATGGCATTGTTGAGATTGCCCTGCGTGGCCAGCACGGCGCTGTCGCCCCACTGCGCCCGCAATATCGCGGCCAGCATTTCCTTGACCGTGGTCTTGCCGTTGCTGCCGACGACGAGCGTCAGCGGCAATTCGAAGCGTGCGCGCCAATGCGCTGCCAGCGATCCAAGCGCCGCGAGCGGGTCTGCCACGCTGATGAGATTGCCGGCAAGTCCCGCCGCGCGCGAGCTTGCCACCAGCGCAGCGGCGGCGCCCTGCTCCAGTGCGGTCGCCACGAAGTCGTGGCCATCGAAGTTCTCGCCGGCGAGCGCGACAAAGAGATCGCCGGGGTGCAGCGCACGGCTGTCGGTGGTGACGCGTGCAAAGACCACCGATTGGCCAATCATCTGGCCGGCGACGGCGCGGGCGGCGCTGGCCGTATCCATCATGCGCCGTTCCATTGGGCCAGGGCCGCGTGCGCTTCGCCGGCGTCGGAAAATGGCGTGCGGACGCCATTGCGCTCCTGATAGGTTTCGTGACCCTTGCCGGCGATCAGCACCAGGTCCTGCGCGGTGGCCGCCGCGATGGTCGCGTGAATGGCGCGGGCGCGATCGGGCTCCAGCAGCCAGCGTCGGTTGCCCGTGTCGCGGATGCCCTTGACGATGCCGGAAGCGATCTCCGCCGGATCCTCGCTGCGCGGATTGTCGCTCGTCACCACCACGCGGGCAGCCAGTCTTGCCGCAATGCGTCCCATTTCCGGCCGCTTGCCCGCATCGCGATCGCCGCCGCAACCAAATACACAGATAAGTTCACCTTGGCCGACAACCGCCGGGCGCAGCGCGGTGAGCGCCTTGTCCAGCGCGTCCGGCGTATGCGCGTAGTCGATGACGACGACCGGCTTGCCGTTGCCGCCAAGGCGCTGCATGCGCCCCGGTGGCGCGGTCAGCGTTGCCAGGGCCTTGGTGGCGACATCCAGCGGAATGTCGCTTGCCAGCAGCACCGCGAGCACGCCCAGCAGGTTCGATGCGTTGAACGCGCCGACCACCGGCGCGGTCACCACCGCGCGGCCCCATGGTGTAGCGACGTGAAGCGTGAGCCCCGACGTGTCCATCGTCATCGATGTCGCCCCGACATCGGCCGTCCCCATGCCGTAGGTCAGCACGCGCTGGCCGCGCGCGCGCGCGGCGTCGATCAGGCTCTGTCCGAACGCATCGTCGGCGTTGATCACGACATGGGCGAGGCCGGGCCACATGAAAAGGCGCGCCTTCGCTGCGCCGTAGGCCGCCATCGTGCCGTGGTAATCGAGATGGTCGCGTGACAGGTTGGTGAACAACGCCACATCGAACTTGACGCCGTTGACCCTGCCCTGCTCCAGGCCGTGCGACGACACCTCCATCGCGACTGCCGTGGCGCCCGCCGCGCGAAATTGCGCGAGCAACTCCTGCAGCACCGCGACGTCGGTCGTCGTGTGGGTGGCCGGCGCCAACGCACCGAACAGGCCGTTGCCCAGCGTGCCAAGAATGGCGGTGCGGCGTCCGCACGCCTCCATCGCCTGCGCGATCCAGTGCGCACTCGACGTCTTGCCATTGGTGCCCGTGACCGCCGTCATCCACATCGAACGCGACGGGCTGCCGTAGATGAAATCGGCGATGCTGCCCAGACGATGCTGCAGGCGATCGACGCCGACGTTGGGCGCCGTCCAATCGGGACGCCAGCGGAAGTTGCTCGAATCCCACAGGACCGCCGATGCACCTCGCTTCAGCGCATCGGGTATGTAGGTCCGTCCGTCGAAATGCAGTCCCGGATACGCGGCGAACGCAACGCCGGGCTCCACCCGACGGCTGTCCGCCGTGATGCGCCGGGGAAATGCGCCGAGGCGGGCGAGCAATGCCGGCACGTCACGGATATCCTGGGTGTCGTCCATCGCGACATCCATCAGGTTTCCTCCGGGATCTTGGCGTTGTCCGGCGGCAGCACCACGTTGTTCACCGGTGCATCCGTGGGGACGCCCAGCGTGCGCAATGCTGCGCCAATCACGTTCGAGAACGTGGGCGCCGCCACGTCGCCGCCGTAGTACTGGCCGCCCGATGGCTCGTCGATCATCACCGCGACAATGAGCCGGGGATTGGACACCGGCGCGAATCCCACGAACGACGCGATGTAGCGATTGGAGTAGCCGCGACCTTCGACCTTGTGCGCGGTTCCGGTCTTGCCGGCGACGCGATATCCGACCACCTGCGCCTTGGGCGCGGTGCCGCCGGGCTGCGTGGCGAGCTCGAGCATGTGCCGCACGAACCGGGCCGTCTCCGGCTTCAGCGTCTGCCGTCCGGCGACGTGTTCCTCGGTCTTGAACAGCGTGGCCTGCTTCAGTTCGCCGTCGGTGGCAAACATCGTGTAAGCGCGGGCGAGCTGCACCAGGTTGACGGAAATGCCGTGGCCGTAGGACATCGTGGCCTGCTCGATCGGCTTCCACGTCTTCGCCGCGCGCAGCCGGCCGCCGACTTCGCCGGGAAATCCGGTCTTCGGCGTGGTGCCGAAGCCGGCGTCGGAAAACATGGTCCACAGCGTCTCGGCCGGCAGTCCGAGCGCGATCTTGGCGGCGCCCACGTTGGACGATTTCTGAATGACCTGCTCGACGGTCAGTGCGCCCTGTGGATGGGCGTCGTGAATGGTCTGCGAGCCGATGGTGAGCGTGCCCGGCGCCGTCTGGATGATCGTGTCCGGACGGACGCGCCCCGCTTCGAGTGCCGCGGCGATCGTGAACGGCTTCATCGTCGATCCCGGCTCGAACACATCGGTCAGCGCGCGATTGCGCATGCGCTCGCGCGCCACCTTGTCGCGCCGGTTCGGGTTGTACGTGGGCCAGTTGGCCAGCGCCAGGATCTCGCCAGTTTCGACGTCGAGCACGACCACGCCGCCGGCCTTGGCCTTGTGCAGGTCGATCGCGGCCTTGAGCTCGCGAAACGCGAGATATTGCAGCCGGGTATCGATGGAGAGCGCGAGGTCGCGGCCCGCCTGCGGTGGCTTCACCGCCGCCACATCCTCCACTGCTTCGCTGCGCCGGTTGATGATCACGCGGCGGCTGCCCGGAATGCCGGCCAGCCACGGCTGCTGCGCCAGTTCGATCCCCTCCTGGCCGGCATCGTGGTCGCCGGTGAAGCCGATGATGTGCGCAGTGACCTCGCCGCCGGGATAGAAACGGCGATACTCGTTCTGATCGTTGAGGCCGCGAATATGCAACGCCATCACGCGCGCAGCGGCCTCCGGCGCGATCTGTCTTGCGATAAACGCAAAGTCCTCGTTGGCCTTGAGGCGCGCCGTGATCTTCTGCGGTGTCGTGTCGAGAATGCGCGCCAACTCGGCCATCGCCTCGGGCGACGCGCTGAACTTGTCGGGAAAGGCCCACAGCGACTTCACCGGCGTGGACACCGCCAACGCGTCGCCGAAACGGTCGACGATCCGACCGCGATGTGCCGCCACTTCGAGTTCGCGCGAGTGCCGTGCGCTGCCCTGCGACTGCAGGAATTCGTTGTCGATCCACTGCAGATAGACGCAACGGCCCGCCAAGCCTACGAGCATCAGCGCGAGCACGCCGAACATCAGCGGCGAGCGCAAGCGTGGCAACACCAGCGGCGCGCTTTCGACATGCCGCGACCTCGTGGCGCGTGTGGCGGCCGGCTTCATTGGGTTACCGGTGCCTTGGGCGCGACACCGACGATCTCCGTGCGCGCGGACGTGGGCAACTGCATCCGCAGCGTTTCCCGCGCCACTTTCTCCACGCGCGCGGGCATCCCCCACGTCGACTGCTCGAGTTGCAGCTGCCCGTATTCCGTCTCGAAATTGCGCGCCGCGGCCTGTGCCCTCTCGAGTTCGATGTAGAGCTGCCGCGACTGGTGGCGCGACGTTACCAGCGACAACGCGCAAGCGATCAGCGCTCCGAGCAGCACGAGGTTGATGCGTGTCACGCGGCCAGTCCCTCGACCATGCCCCGCGGCCAATCGGCCGGCAGCGGATGCGCGGTGCGCTGCGCCACGCGCAGCACCGCGCTGCGCGCGCGCGGATTGCGGGCCACTTCGTCGGCGCCCGGCTTGATCGCGCGGCCGACAGGCATGAGCGCCACGGCCGGCAGCCGCGCGGTGGCGATGGCCAGCCGCGACGCGACGGCATCGCCGCCAAACGGCCGCGATGCCCGTGCCATGAAGCGCTTGACGATGCGATCCTCGAGCGAGTGAAAGCTGATCACGGCGAGCCGCCCTTCCGAGCGCAGCAGCGACACCGCCCGCGGCAGCGTCGCCTGCAACTCGGACAACTCGCGGTTCACGAAAATCCGAAGGGCCTGGAACGTGCGCGTGGCCGGATCCTGACTCCAATCACTCCGCGCGCGCGCGCCGAGGGCTTCGGCCACGATGTGCGCGAGCTGCCGTGTCCGTACGATGGGATCGCGCGTGCGCGCCGCCGCAATTGCTCTTGCAATCGATTGAGCAAACCGTTCTTCACCATAATCGCGAATGACCTCCATCAGTTCACGCGGCGTGGCGCGGGCCACGAACTCGGCTGCAGATTCGCCCCTTGACGGATCCATACGCATGTCGAGCGGACCGTCGTGGCGAAAGGAGAAACCGCGCTGCGCATCGTCGATCTGCGGCGAGGAGATGCCGAGATCGAGCAGCACGCCGTCGACCTGCGCCGGCGCCAGCGCGCTGATGACGTCGGGCAGTTCCGAAAACCATGCACGGTGAAACGAGAATCGCGGCTCGAGCGCGGCCAGTTCGCGCGCCACGCTTTCCGCCGCGGGATCGCGATCGAGGGCAATGAGTCGCCCCGAGGCCGCGAGCCGGGCGAGGATGGCGCGGGTGTGGCCGCCGCGGCCAAAGGTGGCGTCGACGTAGACACCGTCGGGTTTGACCGCCAGCGCCGCCACGGCTTCTTCGAGCAGGACGGGGATATGGTGGCCGCTGTCCATCAGAGCGAAAAGCCGTCGAGCTCGGGCGGCAGCCCGTTGGCAGGGAACGCAATCGCCTGGGCGGTTTGCGCCTGCCAGCGCGCCTCGTCCCACAATTCGAATTTCTGGCCCTGTCCCACCAGGACCACATGCTTGTCGAGCGCGGCATAGCGGCGCAACGCGGGGGGCACCAGGATGCGACCCGCGGCATCGATCTCGACGTCGTCGGCATGGCCCACGAGTAGTCGCTGCAGGCCGCGAATCTGTTCATTGAACGAGGACAGTCCCATCAGGCGCGCCTGGATCGGCTCCCATGCAGCAAGCGGATACAGCAGCAGGCAGCGCGAGGGGTCGGCGGTCAGCACCAGGCGGCCGTCCCCCGAGGGCGCCAGGCCATCGCGATGGCGTGCGGGAACGACGAGCCGTCCCTTGGCGTCCAGGACCAACTGGTTGACGCCGCGAAACACCGCGGTCGCGGAACCCGCGCCCTCGTTGCCGCCTGGCGTTGCCCCAGCGTTGCCCATTTCCGCCACTTCCCGCGCTCCTCGTTCGTGTGGTGCGTCTGGCGAAGCCCCGATCCGCAAAGCCATCCGCGAGATCGGTCACCCCACTTTCACCCACTTTTTACCACTTGGCCGAACTATACGCGGGAAGATTGAAGCGGGTCAACGGTTTTCCGGTTTCCTAACAATGACTTAGCGTCGATTTTGCAACAAAACTCTTTTATCAGCATAAATAGAGACTTAGCACTCAAAGCGGAAGTACTTTAGGAGGTCCGGTGGGCAGGTTTTCCCACCGCGGAACGAACGTTCGCCGTCGCCCCCTGAATGCGCCGATTTCGCCACTTTCCTGCCGATTGCCGCACCGGCCCATGCTGGATCGGCTTGGTGCAGGTTGATGCCGCCGGCATGGGGTACCGGCCGAGAGTCGGCGCGGTATCCGCCACCCGCGGGGATTGTCCAATCGACCGCCGCCGCCGCTGCGCTATGCTCGACGGCCGGTCCTCCCTCGACTCTCCATGCAAATTCGACTCGCCACAGCCATTGCCTGCGCGGCCCTCACCGCAACTGCCACGGCGCAATCGTTGCCGCCCGGCGCCACGGTCAGCTCGGTGACGCTGACGGGAATCGCCCAGTTCGACACCGACCTCGACAGCGATGGAAGTTTCCGCCGCTCAAACCTCGCCGCCTCCGGCGACTTGCTGCACCAGTTCACGCCGCAGTTCGCCGCGGGACTCTCGGTGCGGTACCAGTTCGACCAGTGGAGTTTCGACCAGCCCAAAGCATTTGGCGGGCGTGCTCCGTGGGGCGACATCCAGGCGCCGCAGGTGGGCGCCACATTCCTCTATGCACCTGCCGCGGACTGGAAAATCCTGGTCGCACCTTCCATCGAGTGGTCGTATGAAGATGGCGCGAGCGCGGGCGATGCGCAGGTTTATGGCGCGGTGGTCATGGCCTCCAAGGTGTTTTCGCCCACGTTGACACTGGGCGTGGGGGCGGCCGCATACCGGCAGCTCTACGAGACCAAGGTGTTCCCGTTCATCACGGTCGACTGGCAGATCAACGACCAATGGAGCCTGTCGAATCCGCTGCCCGCAGGTCCTGCGGGAGGCGCCGGACTCGAACTCACCTACGCGCCGCGGGAGGGGTGGGAATTCGGATTCGGCGGGGCCTATCGGTCCACGGTTTTTCGGCTGCAAGGCGAAGGGGCGGCGCCGGGGAACATCGGCGAGGAAACCGCCATTCCGTTGTTCCTGCGCATCAGCCGCGATTTCAGCGAGAAGACGCGGCTTGATTTCTACGCAATCGCCCTTGTCAACGGTAAGCTCACGGTGAACAATCCCAGCGGGGACGAGATCGTTTCCCAGGATTATCGAACCGCCCCGGCAGTGGCCCTTTCGCTGCGCCACCGGTTCTGAACGATTGAAGGGGGTCCTCGATGCGTGCCATTCATCGCCTGTCGCTGCGTTTCGCCCTGGCTGCGGGCGTCCTCGCCCTGCTGGCGGGTTGCGCCACCAAGTTCGATTACAACGGCAATCCGATCTACTTCCTCCAGTACGGGCAACCCACCGACAACGCGGTCGATTATTCGAATCCGCGCCTCCCGGTCCTGCCACGTGGGCGCCCGGTGGAACCCCTGTGGAACATCCCCAGCCCGTACGAATACAACGACCTGTCGCGCTATTCATGGCTCAGCACCCCGCCAGAAGACGAGCTGATCGCCCGACTCGGCGATAATGTCGGCTGTGCCTCCACCTGTGCTTCCAACGCTTTCGGCGTGCGCATGTTGGCTCGCGCTGACGTTGGCGATATCAGCCGCCTGCCCGTCATCCGCTGACGCCCAATCGCCTGCCGGACCCGACGCCGCGCCAACGCGCCTGCGGGCGGACGCGGCTATCCACTACGCGGTAACGGTCGTCGCACCGCCTGACGTCGCCGCCGCGGTCCAGAGCGCGGTCGACCTGATCCGCTGGCAGGATTTCGCGGAAATGACCGAGGATCTGTTCGACCGGCTTGCTGCGCAGGCCGTGGCGCAGTCTGCCGAGGCCGCGGCAACGCAAGGCTTCTTCTCGGCCAAGGTCGACGTTGCCGTGAATCGCACGGCAATCCCGGTGCAGGTCACGCTCACCGTCGATCCCGGCGTGCCGACGGAGATCAGCAAGGTGCGCATTGACGTGACGGGCGCGGCCGCGGAAACCGATCACGGCAAGGCGGTCATCCAGCGCCTGCAGGAACAATGGCTGCTGCCGGTAGGCGCGGAATTTCGCCAGCGGACCTGGACAGCCGCCAAGAATGCGACCGTCACCACATTGGCCGCCAATGCGTACGCGGCCGCGCGACTGGTCGAAAGCGAAGCGCGCGTGGAACCCCTCGAGCACAGCGCGGCGCTGTCCGTGGTACTCGATAGTGGCCCCGCCTTCCGCTTCGGGCGCTTCGAATTTCGTGGCCTCGAGCGTTATTCCGCCGAAATGGTGCAGAATTTTTCGTCGATCGAGCCTGGCAGCCTCTTCAGCGAGGAATCGCTCGACGACTACATACGGCGCCTGCTCGCCTCTGGTTACTTCGCCAGCGTCCAGGGCACCATCGATCCTGATCCGGCGCAAGCGGATGCGGCCAAGGTCACCATCGCATTCATCGAGGCGCCGACGCGGCGGCTGGAAGCGGGGCTGGGATTTTCGACGGACACGCAATACCGCGTCAGCGCCAATTACGCCAATCTTGACACACGCGGTACCGGCTTGCAGTTCTATGCCGATGCGCGCATCGAAACGAAGATCCAGGAAGCGAGTCTGCGCCTTGTGCGTCCACCCACGGCGGGCGGATGGATCGACAGCTGGGGCCTCCAATTGCAGGGCACCGACATCGAGAACCTGACGACGAGAACCTCCTCGGTCACGATGCGCCGCCGTGCGCTGGACGAGCGGCGCACGCCTTCCTTCGGCATCGGTTTCTATAACGACGAGCAGACACCGTCGGGTTTCTCCACCACCTACTCGCATGCGCTCTACATCGACGGCGAGTACACGTGGCGCAATGTCGACAACCTGCTCGAACCCACCCGTGGGTGGATGGCCACCGTGCACGTGGGCGGCGGCGTTCCGGGCGCGTCCACGGAGCAATTCGCGCGCGTGATCGGCCGCGCCGTGGCGTGGTATCCGCTGTCGAACGCCAACTCGCTGTCGGCGCGCGTGGAGGCCGGCGCGGTACTCGCCAAGTCGCGCGATGGTATTCCGTCCAATTTTCTCTTCCGCACCGGCGGCGACACCACGGTGCGTGGCTACGCATTCGACAGCCTTGGCGTAGCCATGGGTGACGCCGTCGTCGGCGGCCGCTACTACGGGGTGGCAAGCGTGGAAGCCGTGCACTGGATCAAGCCGTCCTGGGGCATTGCTGCGTTTGTCGACGCCGGCAATGCGACCGATTCGACATCGCAGACGCATCTGGCGTTGGGCTACGGCATCGGCGGGCGTCTGCGCACACCCATCGGGCCTTTCCGCCTCGATCTAGCCTACGGGCAGGAAACGTCGAGCGTGCGCGTGCATTTTTCTGTGGGTCTCGCGTTCTGATGGCGAAGGACGAAACACCGGACTCCGCCGCGACCGCACCAGAGCGGCGCCGCCGCTGGCCGCGCGTGTTGGTGGGCCTCGTGCTGGCGCTGGCACTCATCACGACCGCCGGCTATGCGTGGCTTGGCAGCGAAAACGCCCTGCGCTGGGTGCTGGGACGCGCCGTGGCGGCCAGCGAAGGTCGGCTATCCATCGACGGTGCCGAAGGTTCGCTGCTGTCCATCGTGCAGGTCGCACGCATCGAGTGGCACGGCGAGGATATCGACGTCGCGGCACGCGAGGTATCCCTCGCGTGGAGCCCCTTCGATCTCGTCTCGCGGCGATTCACCGTCTCAGGTCTCGCTGCGAGGAATATCGCGATCACCGTCCGCAAAGCGGCGAATTCCACGTCGGGGTTGCCGGCGACCCTTGCGCTGCCGCTCGAGGTCAACATCCGCAACGTCGGCGTCCAGCGCCTCGAATGGACGACACCAAAGGGGAGCGGCGAACTGACCGGCATCGCCTTCGGCTATGCGGGCGGCGCCACGTCGCACCGGCTGACCGATCTGCGCTTCGTCATGCCTGATGGAACGATCACCGGTGGCGTTGAAATCGGCGCCACGGCGCCGTTTCCACTGCGCGGCGAACTTGATTTCGCCGGCGACGCCACTTGGCAGGGTGCGCGCGCCACGGTCAAGGTGGCGGGACCACTCGAGCGCCTCGATCTCGACGCGAACGGCACCTTGCGCGAAGCGAAAGTTGCCGCGCGCATCGTCGCGACACCCTTCGCCGCGATACCACTGGTCAGCGCCGACATCGACGCCAGTGCAGTGAATATCGCGCAGTGGGATGCCACCTGGCCTGCAACCGACCTTACATTGAAACTCGTGGCGCGTCCGGACGGCGCCGGCTTTACCGGCACCGTCGATGCACGCAACGCGCAGGCCGGTCCGCTCGATGCCGGCCGCATTCCGGCAGAACGTCTGAAGGCCCGCTTCGCCTGGCATGACGGCACGCTGGACCTGGACGACGCCGAAGTAGGCATTGCGGGCGGTGGCACGGCCACCGGGCGCGCCACGATTCCAACCCGCGGTGGCGCCAGCGACCTCGCGCTGCAGCTGCGCGACGTGAACCTTGCCCGCATCCAGTCAACGTTGTTGGCAACGCAATTGTCGGGATCGGTCACCGCTGAAGTCACCGGCAATCGGCAAAGCGTGCGCGGCGACCTGCGCGAGGCCGCGCGTGCATTGACCTTCGCTGCGGTGGTCGAAGGCAAGCGGGTTCGGATCGACAGCTTTCGCGCGCAGGCCGCAGGAGGTGAGCTCGCGGGTCAGGGCGCCGTCTCCCTCGATGGCACGCGCCCATTTTCCATCAACGCGCGGGCCACGAAGTTCGACCCGTCGCAATTCGCCGACGTGCCGCCGGCATTGCTGACCGGCACGATCGAAGCCACCGGAGCGCTCGCGCCCCGCTGGGAGGTCGTGGCCAGCGTCGTGCTCGATGCGGGCAGCAAGTTCGCCGACACGATGTTGTCAGGCAAGGCGCGCGGACATGTAACTCCTGGACGCGCGACGGACCTCGCTGTGAACCTGAAGGCAGCGACGGCGACGGCGTCGCTCAAGGGCGCCTGGGGTGGCCCGACCGACCAATTGCAGTTCACGCTGGATGCGCCGCGCGTGGGGGACCTGCGGCCCCTGATGCTGCGCGCGACGCCGCAATGGCCCGACGCGCTCGGGGGCGCCATCAAGATGAATGGCACGTTGTCCGGCACGCAGAACAATCCCGGACTCGTTCTCGACGCCCATGCGCAGGCGCTCCAGTGGGGCAAGACCATGCGTGCGGCCACGCTCGACATCACCACCACGATCGCCCCCGGAACGGGGACCAGCGTCGCGTTCGACAAGCGCGCGCTGCAGATCGCGGTGAACGGCACCGGAATGGTGGCGCCGCAAGGCGAACTCAAGGCCGCGCAGATCAAGGTCGCCGGAACGCTTGCACGCCATGATGCAGCGATTGCGGCCACCGGCGATGGCTTCGCAATTGCGGCCGGATTCGCCGGTGGACTCGAGGATCGCAAAGATGCGGGCGGCAAGACGGGCCTGACCTGGTCCGGCAACCTGGCGCGCCTCATCAATACCGGTACCGTGCCGTTGGCGTTACAGGCACCGGCGACACTGGTCGTGTCGCGTTCGCGCGTGGACGTGGGCGCGGCGCGCATTGCCATTGCCGAGGGACGCGCCGATATCGAGCGGCTGGTGGTCGATGCCGGGCACGTGGACACGCGCGGATCCTTCACCGGGATTCCCGTGACTGCCCTCGCGCGGCTGGCGGGCACCAAGTTGCCGTTTACCTCGACGGTGGTTCTCGGTGGCGACTGGGCTGTGACCGCTGCGCCGAAACTGAACGGCACCTTCAACATGAAGCGCGAAAGCGGCGACTGGTTCGCGGCAGAAAGCGAAACCCTCGACGTATCCGAGCTGGCCCTCGGGATCACCACGCTCGAAATCTCGGGCCGCTTCGCCGACGACGCGCTCGATGCAAGCGCACGATTTCGCTCGTCGCGCGGCGGCACCGCGGATGCCACGTTCACGCTCGCCGCAGGCAGTGTCGCCGGCACGCTGTCGACGGAGGCTGCGATGCACGCCACGCTGCAGGCCGATTTGACGACGCTGCGGCCACTGCAGCCGTGGCTCGGCACGACGGCGGTTGTCGACGGCCGGGCGCACGCCGACATCGACGCCCGCGGCACGCTGGCCCGACCCACCTATGCTGGAACGCTGACCGCGGATGCATTGCGTTTCGCGGTCCCCCAGTACGGCGTTCAGATGAAGGACGGCAGGCTGCGCGCGCGGCTCGACAATCGCACCATCCTGCTGGATGAACTTTCTATCGCAGGAGGCGAAGGCCGCTTCGTGGCCGAGGGCACGCTCGCACAAGCCCGCGACGAGGCGACGGAATCCGTCGTCAACCGCGCCAATGTCGAAGTGCGCTGGCGCGCCGAGAACTTCACCGTGGTGAACCGTCCCGACCTGCAAATCGTCGCTGGCGGCAACGGCACGCTGGCTTTGAAGGACAAGCGACTCGCACTTGCCGGCACCGTCGACATCCTCAAGGGCACGGTGACCTACATGCCCACGGTCGATGGGCGGCTGTCCAGCGATGTGGTCATCGTCGGCCGGCCCCGACCGGCCGCCGACAGCAGCGGCATGGGTGACGTGCCGCTGGCGCTGGATCTCGATGTCGGCTTCGGTTCCGATTTTCGCTTCAGTGGCGATGGCCTCGAAACGCGGCTCGAAGGTCGCGTGCGCGTGACCAACGATGCTGCCGGCGTGCTCTATGCCAACGGCACGATCCGCGCCGTGGACGGCACCTATTATGTTTTCGGCCAGCGCCTGACCATTGATCGCGGCAACCTTATCTTCAACGGCCGCGCCGACAATCCGGGGCTGGACGTGGTGGCGCTGAGGAAGAACCTTGCCGTCGAAGCCGGCGTGGAAGTGCAGGGCACGGTCCGTGTGCCGCGCGTGCGACTGGTGTCCAATCCCCCTGTGCCCGACGGCGAAAAGCTGTCGTGGCTGATCACCGGCCAGGGGATCGATCGCGCATCGTCGGCTGATCTGGCGGCACTCTCCGCCGCTTCGGCGTCGTTGCTCACCGGAAATGACCGTCCGCTCACCACGAAGATAGCCAACCGCCTCGGTCTGGACGACATCTCGTTCCGCGGCTCCGGCTCCTCGACGACCGGAGGCGCGTCCGGCCAGGTCGTGGCGCTGGGCAAGCGCATCTCGGATCGCCTTTCGATCGTCTACGAGCAGGGGCTGACCGTGGCCACCAATGCACTGCGCATCGAATACACGTTGACGCAAACGCTGATGTTGCGCGCGGAAGCAGGAACGGTGAGCAGCGTCGGAATCTTTTTCCGCCGCAATTACCAATGAACTCGCCCGCCTCGATCATCGCCTGCAGCGCTGCAAAACAGTGACGCGGTTTTGACAGACAGGTGATGTGCCGCGCATCGGACCGCGGGAATTTTCGCTTACATTCGCTCGAAGTTTGGACTACGCTTGGTTGCCCAGCCTGCCTGCGCTGGATTCCCGAGAGCTTTCGTTGTCCACCAAGGAGCGACCATGAGATTAAAGTCAAAGGCCGTACTGGCCATCGGCGCGCTGGCGGCGCTGCTGCCGTTCGGCGTTCAGAGCGTCCATGCGGCAACTGTCACCACCCCCGTCGCAGCGATTTCGGCCGGCATCAGCACGCCGATCGATTCGGTCATCGATCTTGCGGTGAACCAGATGTCGAAGCGGCTGCAGCTCTCGAATGCCGACCGCCTCGTCGCGCGCGAGCAGATGCAGTTCCAGTATCGGTCGCTCACGTCGGAACAGCAGCGTGAGATCGTGACGGCGGCGCGAAGCATCAACAGCGAAGAGTCGGTGCAACGCGTCACGCAGATGCTTGCCGCGGCAACGCGCGCAACTGCGGAACAGGCGCTCGCCGACGCAAGGGCTGCCTCACCCGAAACGGGGCAGCGGAGCGTCAATCAGACCAAACTCGGTCTCACGGGTACAGACCTGGTTTTTGTCGCGACCGCGGGACCATGCCGCGTGGCCGATACGCGCTTCGGCATCAATGGCTCTTGGCCTGGTCCGGTCAATGCAGGCGAAGGCCGCCAGATCTGGGCGTTTTCAGACTCACCCGGCTATCCATGGAATCTTGATCAAGGTGGTACCGGCACATCCAGCACCGGCAATTGTGTCGGTTCGGATTACCCGGGGTCGGTTACGCCGGCGATCGCGGTGGTGACGTTGACCGTGGTTGATACCTCCTCCCCGGGATCTCTGATCGCGTGGAACGGAACGCCGACGCTTACGGTGGGTAGTGCACTCGCATGGAATCCGGGGGACCGCCTGGCCAATACAACGGTGGTGGCGCTGAACCGCTTCGGTGCCCAATTTCCGTCGAGCGGCCCGTACAAGCGCGATTTCGCCGTGTACAACAATTCGGGTTCGGCTATCAACGTGGTGGCGGACGTCGTTGGGTATTTCATCAGGAATCAGGCGACCGCGCTGGATTGCGTTTCGGTGGCCGGAACTCCGACGTCGATTGCTGCTGGCGCGAGTGTTTTCCTGTCGGCGCCCGCGTGTCCGACCGGATATACGCCGATCATGGGCCAGCCGGTAACCAACCAGTTTGGAATTTATGCCGGGACAATTCTCCAATCCAACTGCCGCATCTCCAACACGACCGGTGCCAGCGTCGGCAATCTTTCCTGCGACGCGATGTGCTGCCGCCTACCCGGCCGCTGATCACCGCAGCTGAGGTGTAGTCAACGCCCGATCCGGCATCGCCGGATCGGGCGTTTTTCATAGCGGCCGGTTGCCGTTGCGGCTCCGCCGGATGGCAAAGTCGAGCAGTGCAAACGCTGCAAGCGCGAACACAACCTGCACGATGAAAATGGCCCCATACGCGCCGTTGTCGCTGACGCCAACCGTACGCGCTACGGCAAACACCAGCTGCAGCAGCTCGAGGCCGGACTCGGTGCCCAGCATGATCGCGATCGACGGCAGTGCCGCCAGCATCGGATGCGTCGCGGCATCGCGCATCACAACAAGGCACACGAGCACGGTGAAGCCAGCGGCACCGAAGCCTTCTACGGCAGGCGTCCACAGGTAGTACAGCGGATGCGCGATCCACGGATACGCGGCGATCGCCGCGAGACCCGCGATAGCGATGACCGCGAAGCCGCGCAACAGCGCCGACTGGGCGGCGGGCCGGCGATGCACAAGCACGCCGGCGGCAACTGTGCCCAGAATCTGCGCAGCGGCAGCGAAAGTCGAGCGATCGGAAATGAATGCCTGCGTGAACTGGTGCTGCGCCAGCCATGCGGTGTCGAAGAAGCCAGTGGTGGGCATTTCAAGAAGGAAAAGCGCAAGCAGCAACCATCCCGCTACACCAGCAAGCGACGGCGGATACGAATAATTTTTCGCTTCGCGCACCAGCCAGACGGCCGTCGCCGCGAAGACAGCCAGACCCAGCAACGTCATCGGTTTCGCATATCCCGATACCGATCCTGCCGTCGTCCAGACTTCGAAGGCGACCACCGCGGCGACGAATGCGAGAAGGATTCGCGCAGGCAACGCGGCGACCGTGTTCCCGGCGTTGCGTACCGCCGGAAGCGCCATGCCAAGCGCACCCAACAGCGCCAGCAGCACCAGCGGCAGCGCCGCGAACCCGAGAAAATAGAAGCCTATACCCAGCATCGGGAACAAGAACCTGACCATCTGCGGCGCCACCAGGAAACCCGCGGGCGCGGCGCCGGTCCAGAGCGATGTAAGCGTCGTGCGCATGGCCGGCGTCGGCGCCAGCGCCACGAGTGACTGCGCAGTGGGCGCCAGCAGCGCGAGCGCGCCGGCACCGATCGAGAAGCAGGCAAACGCCGCCAGTTCGCGCATCGCAGGCGTCTGGCCGGACAGATCGACCAGCGCAAACGTGGCGAAAGCGGCCGCCGCCACGAGGCAGGCGCACAGGGCGAGCGTCCGCGCGTGCATGCCCTGCAACAACAGCGGACATGTGGCAAGCGCCACTACCATGCCGGCGATGATCAGTTCCAGCAGCATCGCGACATGCTCGGTACTGATGCCAAGCAACGCCGCGAACTGGGCCTCGCTCACCAGCACCGAGCTGCTGATAATCGCCTTCAGTCCGTTGCCGAGGAGTGCGATGCCCGCCAGCAACGCATAGGCGCCTGCCGCAGGTTCGAGTCGAGCGGTTGCCGGAGGCGCAGTTGTCGTCACGCTATTGGAGTTCGGTGTAGCCATCGCCACCGCATCGGTGTCGTTGCCGACCCGCGGCGAGCGCCTGCGAACCACGCAGTTGGCCGATCAGCTCGGCGACGATATCATGTTCCATGGCCCGCGCACGCCCGCCACAGCGGGTGCCTCGGGGCAGTCCGTCGCGCAGGCAATCGTCGAGCGCGCGACCGTTGCCGCGCGTCGCCGTGCCAGTACGTCAGTTATGCAATGCGAACAGGAACTGCTTCAACTCCGGCGTTTCCGGTGCACCGAAGAGCTGCTCGGGCGGCCCGATTTCGTGGATGCGCCCGGCATGCATGAACACCATCCGGTCGCTTACCTTGCGTGCGAAATTCATCTCGTGCGTGACCATCATCAGCGTCATTCCTTCCGCAGCCAGCGATTCCACCACGCGCAGCACCTCGCCCACGAGCTCGGGATCGAGCGCCGACGTGATCTCGTCGCAAAGCATCACGGCAGGTTCCATGGCCAACGCGCGGGCAATGGCAACGCGCTGCTGCTGGCCACCCGACAACTGGTCGGGCCATGCATCGAATTTCTCGGCGAGGCCCACGCGCGCCAGCAGCAGGCTGGCCTGTTGCGCGCCGGCAGGTTGCCCGCGCTTCTTCACGAGCTCCGGCGCCAGCATCACATTGCGGCCCACGGTCAGATGCGGAAAAAGATTGAAGCCCTGGAAAATCATGCCCACCCGCTGACGCAACTCGCGCATCGCCTGGCGGTCGCCATGCAGCAGGGGCTTGCCATCGACCGTCAGCGTGCCCTCGTCGAACTGCTCGAGGCCGTTGATGCAACGCAGTAGCGTGCTCTTGCCGGAGCCGCTCTTGCCGATGATCGCGATCACCTCGCCCGGCTCCACGGACAGGTCGATGCCTTTCAATACTTCATTCGCACCGAACCGCTTGCGCAGCCCTTGTATTTCAACGACCGGCATGGAGTTTCCTTTCAAGCCTGTGGCTCCACCACGAGATGGGGTAGCAGAGCGCGAAATAGAGGAGCGCCACGCAGCTGTACACCGCGAAGGGCCGGAACGTGGCATTGGTGATCATGGTGCCGGCCTTGGTAAGCTCGATGAAGCCGATCACCGAGGCCAGCGCCGTACCCTTCACCACCTGCACCAGGAAGCCCACCGTGGGTGGCACGGCAATCTTCAGCGCCTGCGGCAGCACGATATGGCGCAACTGCTCCGTGAAATTCATCGCGAGGCTTTGCGCCGCCTCCCACTGGCCGCGTGGAATGGACGCCACGCAGCCGCGCCAGATTTCGGTGAGATAGGCACTCGTGTAAAGCGTCAGCGCCAGCGCCGCGGCAATCCATGGCGTCGTAGGCACGCCCAGCATGGCCAGCCCGAAGTAGGCTAGGAACAGTTGCATCAGCAGGGGCGTACCCTGGAAGAGCTGCACGTAGCCGTCGACCAACCTCTGCACCGTGACCCCGCCTCCCAGCCGGGCGCACAACAGCGCCGCGCCCACCAGCCCACCGCCCACGAACGCGATGAGCGAGAGCGCGATCGTCCAGCGAACCGCCAGCAGCAGGTTGCGCACGATGTCCCACAGGGAAAATTCGACCATGGTCAGAGGCGCCCGAAAATGAACCGGGGGCCGGCCCAGTTGAGGAGTCGGCGCAAGCCGATCGCCAGCAGCAGATAAAGCACGGTCGCGACGAGATAGGCCTCGAACGCGCGGAAGTTGCGACTCTGGATCAGGTTGGCGGCGTAGGAGAGTTCCTCCGTGGAGATCTGTCCGCAGACGGCGGAACCCAGCATGACGATGACGATCTGGCTCGTGAGCGCGGGCCATACCTTGCGCAGCGCCGGCGGGAGCACGACGCGCGTATAGATCTGCCAGCGGTTGAGCGCCAGGCTCTCCGCGGCTTCGAGCTGGCCCTTGGGCGTGGCCACGATGCCGGCGCGCACGATCTCGGTGCTGTAGGCGCCCAGATTGATCACCATCGCCAGCACGGAGGCGAACTCCGGCGAAAACTTGATGCCGAGCATCGGCAGCCCGAAGAACACGAAGAAGAGCTGCACGATGAAAGGGGTGTTGCGGATCAGCTCGACATAGATGCCGACCACATATCTCAGCACGACGGGACCCTGCGCCCGCGCCCAGGCGCAGAACACGCCCAACGCCCCGCCCAGCACCGCGGCGACGGCAGTGAGCAGGATGGTGTTGAGCAGGCCCCGCGCCAGCAGCGGCCACTGCGCAAGGATGGCGCCGAAATCGAAGGTCATGGCAATGCGGCCGGCGAGCGAGCGCTACTGCGGCAGGTCGCCGGCCGGGCGGCCAAGCCATTTCTGCGACATCTTGTCGAGGTCACCGCTCTTCTTCCCGTCGATCAGGATTTCATTGACCTTCAGCCGCAGCTTGTCCTCGCCCTTGGCAACGCCGATGAAATTGGGCGAGTCCTTAAGCAACAGCTTGAACTCCGCGTCGAAGGTGGGGTTGCGCGCCATCATGTTGCCGGCGACTGAAACACCGGTGGCCATGAGCTGTGTCTGGCCGGCGAGGAACGCGGACACCGTCCCGTTGTTGTCCTCGAAGCGCTTGATGTCGGTGGTGGCCGGGGCTACCTTGGTAAGTTCCTGGTCCTCGATGGAGCCGCGCGTGACGGCGATGGACTTGCCCGCCATGTCGGCATTGGTCTTGATGCTCATCGTCTTCGGGCCGAACACGGCCTGAAAGAACGGCGAGTAGGCCACGGTGAAGTCGATCACTTTTTCGCGCTCGGCGTTCTTGCCCAGCGTGGAGATGACGAGGTCGGCCTTCTTGGTCTGCAGATACGCGATGCGGTTGGCGCTGGTGACCGGCACCAGTTCCACCTTGGCGCCCAGCTTGCCACCGATGTAGTTGGCCATGTCGATGTCGAGACCCTTCGGTGCGAGGTCCGTGCCGACAAAACCGTAGGGCGGGAAATCGGTGGGAATGGCGATCACGATCAATTTCCTGGCCATCACGGTATCGAGTGCAGTTTGCGCGTGCGACGATACGGCGGCGGCGAGGACGGTAGCGGCGAAGATCAGGCGAACGAGGCGTTTCATGGCATCTCCAGTGGGGACGAAAGGATTCATTGGGCACGGCGCGCAGCGCGTCGCGCGGGCGTGGGTGGTGCGGTCGCTGCCGCAGACTTGCGCCGCGATGCACGCGCACGGACGGACGCACCCGCCCCGGCGGATTGTCTTGTCATCGGCGCCAGCGCGTCGCGTAAATGCGCCAGCGCATCCGGTACCGGCGCGCGCTGCAGGCCGGACTCGACATTGCCGATGTGGGAGGACATCCGTTGCTCGGCCCGCTCGACGTCGCCCTCGTGCAACGCGGCCACGATCTCCACATGCTCGTCGCAGCTCTTGCGCGCATCGTGTGACGACTGATAGAGCATCGATATCAGCGTGGTGCGTGCCGTGAGGTCGCGCAGCATGTCCGCCAGCAGATGGTTGCCGATGCATTCGGCAAGGCACACATGGAAATCGCCGAGCAAATAGCTTCGTGCGCCGATGTCCTGGTGGCGCAGCGCCTCGCGCTCGCGGGCAAGATGTGCTTTCAGTTTGCGCACCGATGCCGCGTCCAGGGTGTCCGCGTGGCGAATGAGACCAAGCTCGATCACGCGGCGCGCGGCGAAGGCCTCCCGCGCCTCCACCAGCGACGGCTCGATCACGAACCAGCCGCGTCGCGCATTCACCGTCACCACGCCACGTTCGGACAAACGCGTGAGTGCCTCGCGCACCACGGTGCGGCTTACGCTGAAGATGGTGGCGAGCTGCGCCTCGCCCAGACGCGTGCCCGGCGAGAGCTTCTGCGACAGGATGGATTCGACGATGCGATCGGCGATTTCGGATGAACTGGGCACGCGCTGCGTATCGCATCAACCGTGCCACGCTGCCATGCAATGCGGATGCACCGCGGGCGGGCGAAACGACGTCGCCGCGACGCGCCACTCTCCCTAGGTCGGTGCCGGCGCGGCCGCGTTCGCAATCATGAAGTTAGCCCGTCTACCGCCAGCATTGCCGCAGCACCTGCACATCACTGTTGCATGGCAGTGACCCGAATTTGTGCATGGCGGCGGCCCGATTCAAGTGCGACCTCGTGCACCGCGATCGCCCACGCAGACCGCGCCGTGCACATCAATGATGCACCGTCACCTGCATGCACGGGGGATTCAACATCCACTGAATGAAGCAAGGGATCCACCGCTCAAGAGCTAAGGCAGCCGCAGCGGAGTGGCCGGCCGCCAATGCAGACTCATGGCCTTACGCCGGATCGGTCGACTGTGGCGCTACCCGATTCCCGACGGAATGGGTGGCGCGCCCGACAGGATTCGAACCTGTGACCCTTGGCTTCGGAAACCAATACTCTATCCAACTGAGCTACGGGCGCGTGAACTCGCTATTGTAGCCGCCCGCCGTCGGACGCGTCCACGAGCCCTTACGGCAAGCCGCTATCCTGCGACGGCTCTCCGCTATAATGGGAGGCTTTTGGAAGCGGCAGAACGGCAAGACGCCAAGCTTCCCCTGCATCGACGCCGCGATCGCCCCCCGAGCGGCGTTGCCATAGCCAACTACGCGATACGACCATGACCGAAGAGCATTCGTCCCCGATCAAGACCCCGAAACAACTCATTGTCGTCGTGCTGCTGGCATTCGCAGTCCCGATCGCGCTGGCCATCCTGGTGTCGCAGCTCGTCACCAGTGGCAAGAAAGGCACCGAAGACTCCGAAAACGGCGTCCTGTCGAGGATTGCGCCCGTAGGCATGGTCGTTCTGGCGGAAGCCAGCGGACCGAAGGGCATGCTCACCGGCGAGCAGGTCTACGGCCAGGTGTGCAAGACCTGTCACGAGGGCGGTCTGGCCGGCGCGCCCAAGTTCGGTGACAAGGCGGCGTGGGCCAAGGTCATCGCGCAAGGCGACAAGTTGTCCTTCGAACATGCGATCAACGGCATCCGGGCGATGCCGGCGCGGGGTGGCAACAGCGACCTGACCGACGACGAGGTCAAGCGCGCCGTGGTGTTCATGGCGTCGAAGGCTGGCGCCACCTGGACGGCGCCGCCCGTAGCCGCAGCTGCCGCCGTTGCAGCCGCACCCGCTGCCGCTGCCGCTGCTGCTCCTGCTGCGGTACCTGCCGTCGTGGCGGCCGCACCGGCCGCCGCCGCGGGCAAGCCGGATGGAAAGAAAGTCTACGAATCCGGCTGCGTGGCTTGCCACGGCGCCGGTGTGGCCGGCGCGCCCAAGTTCGGCGACAAGGCGCTGTGGGCGCCGCGGATCAAGACGGGCATGGATGCGCTCTATGCCTCGGCCATCAAAGGCAAGGGCGTGATGCCGCCCAAGGGCGGCAATACGGCGTTGTCGGATGCCGACGTCAAGGCCGCCGTCGATTTCATGGTGGCCGCGGCGAAGTAAGGAAGGCAGCCGAAAAAAAGGGGCCGGGCTTGAAATCCAGATTCGGAATTCAAACCCGGCTCTTTTTTTGCCTGGGCGAGCGCAGCACGCGCGAGGCTGGAGCCTCGCCTACGGCCGAGTAAGCATGGCCTTCAACGATTTGAGCCGCTCGCTGCCCGCCGCCTTTTCCTTCTGCGCGTCGTCGCCGATCAGTGGCATGTCCGCATAGCGCAGGTCGTCCTGTGCCAACTCGGCAATGAAGCGCGATGGCAGGCACGTGGCCATGTCGCCCGCGCGCCTCCGGCGCCGACAATACGAGAGGTGCAACGACTGTTGCGCGCGCGTGATGCCGACATACATCAGGCGCCGTTCCTCGTCGACATTGCCCGCTTCGACCGTTTCGCGATGCGGCAGGATGCCCTCCTCCACGCCGACGATGAACACGTGTGGAAATTCGAGGCCCTTGGCCGCGTGCAGCGTGGACAGCCTAACGACGTCGGGTGCTTCGCCTTCGCGCCCTTCGAGCATCGTGATCAGCGCCACCATCTGCGTCAGCTCGAGCAGGTTGCGTTCGTCTGCCTCGCCCTTGCGCGCCAGCCAGCCGGTGAAGTCGCGCACGCTCTTGCACTTGGTCTCCGCCTCGCGCTTGTCGAGCGTGTCGACCAGCCACGCCTCGTAGCGCGTGAGCGCCAGCAATTCTTCCAGCAAGCGACCGGCCGGCTCGCGTTCGGCACGCGAGCGCAGGTTGTTGATCTGGTCGCAGAACTCGAGAAGGGTCTCGTGCTGGCGTGCGGGCACGCGCTCGTGCAATTCGGGTTCGAACACCGCCGCAAAGAGACTCATCTTGCCTGCCGCGGCAATCTCCGACAGCCGGGACAGCGTGGCTTGCCCGATGCCCCGCCTGGGTGTGGTGACCGCGCGCACGAAGGCAGGATCGTCGTCGTCGTTGGCAATGAGGCGCAGGTAGGACACGACATCACGGATCTCTGCCTTGTCGAACATCGACTGCCCACCGGAAATGTCATACGGAATCCCTTGCGCGCGCAGCGCCGTCTCCACGGCGCGCGCCTGGTGGTTGCCGCGGTACAGGACCGCGAAATCCGCGAAGCGCAAACGGCGCTCGAATTTCATCGCGGAAATCCGGGCCACGACCATTTCGGCTTCGGCGTCGTCGTCGGCCGCCGGCGTCACGCGAATGGTCTCGCCGGTGCCGAGGTCGCTCCACAGGCGCTTGTCGAAGAGCTTGGGATTGTTGGCGATCAGCGCATTGGCACAGCGCAGCACGCGCACCGTCGAGCGATAATTCTGCTCGAGCTTGATCACCCTGAGATCGGGATAGTCGCGCGGCAACGCGGCGAGATTGTCGAGCGTGGCGCCGCGCCACCCATAGATGGCCTGGTCGTCATCGCCCACCGCGGTGAACGGCGTCGCGGCACCCACCAGCGTACGCAACAACCGGTATTGCGCTGGATTGGTGTCCTGGTATTCGTCGACCAGCAGGTGTTCGCAGCGCGCCTGCCAACGCAACGCCACGCCCGCATTGCCTTCGAGCAGCTGCAACGGCCGCACGATCAGGTCGTCGAAGTCCACCGCCCGATAGGCGGCCAGCGCCTCGTCGTAGTTGACATAGGCCTTGGCCGCCGCGCGTTCGTCGTCGGTTTCCGCACCTGCAAGCGCTTGCGCGGGGGACACCAGCGCATTCTTCCACGCGCTGATCTTCCACTGCGCGGCGCGGGCGCGACCGCGATCGGCCGTGGCCACCAGCTCGGCAACGACGGACTCGAGGTCGGTGGGATCGAAGATCGAGAAGCCGGACTTCATGCCCAGTTCGTGTGCTTCGGCACGCAGGATCCGCAGCCCGAACGCGTGGAACGTGGCTATCACCACTTTCTTCGCGAGATCGGCCTTGCCTTCCGCGGCGAGGAGGGCCTGCGCGCGGTCGCGCATCTCCCGCGCGGCCTTGTTGGTGAAAGTGATGGCGACGATCCGCGCGGGATCGGTGCCTTGCTCGATCAGATGCGCGATCTTGGCAGTGATGACGCGCGTCTTGCCGCTGCCGGCGCCGGCCAGGACCAGGAGCGGTCCCGCGCAATGGCGAACGGCCTCGCGCTGGGGAGGATTCAGGGGAAAGGACACAGGCGTTTCGGATAGAATGCGACGCACATTCTACTTTGCTTCGCAGCTTTCGCGGCCGCCGCAACGCCGCGATTTTCTTCCACCGTCAACGGAACGCACCGAATTGGCGCTCTACGCGATCGGCGACATCCAGGGGTGCCACGAGGAATTCTGCGAGCTGTTGTCGCTGATCGGTTTCTCCACACGCGAAGACCGGCTGTGGCTGGTGGGCGACCTCGTCAATCGCGGTGCCGGGTCGCTCGAAGTCTTGCGCCAGGTGATCGCCCTGGGCGACGCCGCGTCCACCGTTCTCGGCAATCACGACTTCCATCTGCTCACCGTCGCGGCGGGGCACCGCCGCCAGCATCGCGGCGACACGCTCGACACGATCCTTGCCGCGCCCGACCGCGAGCAGCTGCTGCACTGGGTGCGCTCGCGTCCGCTGGTAGTGGTCGAGGACGACCGCATGATGGTGCACGCCGGCCTGCTGCCCACCTGGACACCGGACACCGCGCTGATGCTGTCGCGCGAAGTGCAGGCGATGCTGGCTGGGCCGCAGGCCCATGAATTTCTCGGCGTCCTCTATGGCGATGAGCCACGGCAGTGGCACGACGGATTGACCGGCTTCGATCGCCTGCGCGTGGCGGTGAATGCATTTACGCGCCTGCGCTATTGCACGGCCGACGACACGATGGAGTTCGACGAGAAGCGCGGTCCGGCCTACACGCCTGCCGGTTTCCTCCCATGGTTCGGCCAGCCTGCACGGCGCACGGCACACGTCGACGTCGTGTGCGGCCACTGGTCGACGCTCGACCTGATGCTCACGCCGAACGTGCAGATGCTGGACTCGGGCTGCCTGTGGGGCGGCACGCTTACCGCGCTGCGTCTTTCGGATCGGCGCGTTTTCCAGGTGCCGTCGCGGTCGAAGGTGACGCCAAAGCCGTCCGGATAGAAAACTCGGCGGCCCGCGCCAGTTCGCGCCGGTGCGACGCGTGCGCGGGCAACGGCGGCTGTGCCGACAATGTCACCACGAGCCGGCGCGCCCCGCACACCGTCCAGAACGAGGCCGCGAAGGACATGTCGCCGACATAGGCGGGCGCAAGCGATAACTCGCCGTCATGCGTGTGGTAGCGGATGGCTACCGGCTGCACATGGCCCCTGGCCTCGACGATCGGCTGCAGCAACGAGCTCTTGAACGGCAGCATGTCGCGGCCGTCGGTGGTCGTGCCCTCCGGAAAGATCGCGACCACGTCGCCGCCGGCAAGAACGCGCGCCATGTGCTCGTTCACGCGGTGGGTGTCGCGTCGCCGCTCCCGCTCGATGAACACGGTGCCTGCGCCGCGAATCATCTGCGAGACCACCGGCCATTGCGTAAGCTCGGACTTGGCGACGAAGCGCACCGGATGCGCGGCATTCAGCACGAAGATGTCGAGCCACGAAATGTGGTTCGCCACCACCAGCACGTTGCCGGCCTGCGTGACCATGACGCCCTCGACCCGGGCCTCCACCGCGAGGATGCGCAGCAGCCGCGCGCTCCATCGCTTGACCAACGAGCGACGCGTGGTGGAACTTACCAGCGGAAACACGATGATTGTCGTGGACACGCCTTCCAGCACATGCATGCAGGTGCGCGTCCAGCGCCAGCACTGGACGAAGCGGGAGTTGGTCGTCCGCGCGTCGGTCATCGCGCCCGGATCGGAATACACGCGTCGCCGCGTCGCGCCCGGCGGGAAGGCGCGGTTACCAAAGGTGCGAGCCGAACGTGGCGTAATACAGCGCGTCCACTGTGGTGTGATTGACCAGGTGATTCTGTCCGCCGCGCGACGAGATCTTGAGCGCACCCAGCACGGAGGCGAGGCCCCCGGTGCGCTCCCAGTCCCATCCCTGCGCGATCCCATGCAGGAGCCCGGCGCGATACGCGTCGCCACAACCGGTGGGGTCGAGCACCGCGGTAGGCGTGGCCGACGGAATCACGTAGGTGTCGCTCCCTGCGTGAATGACCGAGCCATCCGCGCCAAGCGTGATCACCAATGCCTCGACCCGGCGGGCGATCTCGGTCAGCGGCAGCCCGGTGCGTTCGGACAGCATGCGACCTTCATAGTCGTTGACCGCGACGAAGTGCGCCTGCTCGATCATCGCCAGCAGTTCGGGGCCGCTGAAGAGCGGCATGCCCTGGCCTGGATCGAAGATGAACGGAATGCCTGCGCTCGCAAACTGCGCGGCGTGCGCCTGCATACCCTCCTTGCCGTCGGGCGCGATGATCCCGAGACCGATGTCGCGCACGTCCTCCACCCGGCTTTGATGCGAGTAATTCATCGCGCCCGGATGAAAGGCGGTGATCTGGTTGTCGGTCAGGTCCGTGATGATGAACGCCTGCGCCGTATACGCACCCGGCACGTGACGCACCGCATCGACCCCGATGTCGAGCGCATCGAGACGCTCGCGGTAATCGGTGCCGTCGTCGCCGATCGTGGCCATCACCACCGGCTCGCCGCCAATACCGCGCAGGTTGAACGCGATATTGCCGGCACAGCCGCCCCACTCGCGCCGCATTTCGCTGATCTGGAACGACACCGACAGCACGCGCAGCTGCTCGGGCAGGATGTGACTGGCAAATTGGTCCGGGAACACCATGATGGTGTCGTAGGCCAGCGAACCGCAGATCAGTGTGCGCATGGGACGAAGTATTTTCCGCTTGGTGATTGCATAGGACGATGGCGCAACGCGACATGGCGGTGCCCAGGATGCGCAATTCTACTGGGTTGGATTGAGCTATGCCGGCGACTTGGCGTGCGGTACCGCTTTCCGGGTCAAGTCGGGGTCAAATCGACGACCCCTCCAATTGACCCGGAAAACGGTACCACACGCCAAGTCGCGATCTTCGTTCTGTGGACAGGGATTCATACAGTCCGGAGCAGCGTCGGCGGTCCCGGCGATTCGCGCGGCTGAAGCCGCGCCTGCACGGAACAATGGAAGGCACGCGCTTTTCATGCGTATCGCCAAGTCGGCGGCCGCGCTGGTGGGCGGGGGACCGCTTTCAAGTTGAATTGGAGGGATCGTCGATTTGACCCCGACTTCAACTGGAAAGCGGTACCGCGACCGCCAGCGTGGCCTGTGCGCACAACGTACATCCCGGTTCACGCACCAGCGCGGCCCCCTCGAATCAAGGCCGAACTACTACGCCACGATGTGGCGAGTCAGGCCGCCGTTTCGCGCCCCACGTCGCGCACCACGCATTGCTGGCGGCGGGACACCGGCAGCGTTTCGGTGATGCCGGTCAGCAACACTTCCCAGTGCGAGTCGCCGTCGTCGTTGGCGCGCCGCTCGAAGCCACGTATGAAGTCGCGCGCCACGAGACAGTTGCGATGGACGCGAATGAAGCGCGCCCCAAACTCGCTCTCGAGCTTGGTCAGCGATTCCTCGAGCAGGTACTCGCGCTGCGCCGTGCGGATCGTGATGTATTTCAACTCCGCCTTGAGGTAGACGATCTCGTCGATCGGCACCAGCACCACCCGCGACCGCTCGGTCACGGACAGGAAGCGTCGCGCGGACGTGGACATCTGCGCCAGCTTCTCGGCGCTGACGGGTTTCAATCGTGGCACCTTCTGCAAAGCGCCAAGGAGTCGCTGCACCCGCACCGGCTTCATCAGATAGTCCACTGCATTCACCTCGAAGGCCTGAACCGCATGTTCATGAAATGCCGTCGTGAAAATGACGACGGGAGGATGGGGAAACTTGAGCAGGTGCCGCGCGAACTCGATGCCGTCCATGTCCGGCATGTGAATGTCGGTGAGGACCAGGTCGACGGGTGCCGACGCCAGCAGGTCAAGCGCCTCGCGGCCGTGCTGGGCTTCGCCGACCACCGCCAGCGGCATCGCCGCGCTGCAATCGTCGAGCAGGTCGCGCAGGCGCCGTCGTGCCGGGGCCTCGTCATCGACGACCAGGACGCGCAGCAGGGGTTCATGCATGAGTGGCCTCAGGAAAAGCACGAAGGACATCGCGTAGCGCGCCGCCATCATGGTGCCGCGATTCAGCGCGCGCGGCCGATTTCGGTAAAGCGGCGCCGGCGGCGCCTTGGGGGCCCGCCGTGCGATAGGGAACACGGATATGAACCTCATAGCCGTCTTTGGTGATACGCGAGTCGAGGCTGGCTTCGGCGTCGTAGTGCAGGGCGAGGCGTTCCTTGATGTTGGCCAGCGCCATCTTGTTGCCCGAGTGATGCCTGCCACCGTCGGCGCGATACGGATTGCGCAGGATGGCATGCACTTCGCCGCGGGACAGGAACAGGTTGATCGACACCGTGCCCGCGGCGCTCGACGGCTCGATGCCGTGGTAGACCGCGTTTTCAAGCAGCGGCTGCAGCATCAGCGGGGGCACCAGCGCGTCGCCGGGCATGCTCTTGATGTTCCAGGCGACCTGCAGGCGCTCGCCCAGCCGCAGTTGTTCCAGCTCGATATATTGCCGGCAAAGTTCCACTTCGTCGGCGAGCGGGGCGAGATCGCGGTTGTCACGCATCAGCACCCGGAAGAGGTCCGCCATGTCCTGCAGTGCGGCCTCCGCACGCCGCGGCTCGCTGCGCATCAGCGAGAGCACGGCGTTGATGCTGTTGAACAGGAAATGCGGCCGGATGCGGGCCTGCAATGCCTGCAGTCGGGCCTCGGTGATCGCCGGCGACAGCGCGCGGGCGCGCAGCTGGAAGTAGTAAAGGAGGCCACCGGTGCAGAGGAGCGCCCACACCAGCCAGCCGAGCAGGTTGGCAACCGGTTGCGGGTCGATTCGCTCGAAAAGCGCAAAGAGTCCTATGCCCACCGCCACTACCACCAGAGCGATCACGCCGCCCGCAAGCCGGAATGGCTGCCGGGAGAGCCAGGGCGCCAGGATCCAGAGCAGCGCCAGCACCAGAAAGAGATAGGGCTCGACGACCGTGGTGAGCCGGGTCCACTCGCCGATCATGCCGACCGGGCTGCCGACGCGCGCAAGGGCATAAAGCGCCGCAGCCGCGTTGACGACCAGGATCACGCGCAGGATCGTCACCAGGTTTCGGAGGTCGGGCACCGCGGGCAAGTGGGTGTTGTGTTTTATAATCGACGGCATATCGGAGCCAGCATGCAAGCATCATGCCCGCCCGGGGGCGGTCGTGGATTGGTGGTGGCGTGCCGGGCTTCCATTGCGCCGGCGCCCGCCCGGCCCGGAGGTGCGGCAAGCCCTGACCGGCGTTTCTCCCGCCCCATTTTCGGCAAGCACGACGGCCGGCGCAACAACCACTTTTCCGTGAATCCATGACCGACCACGATGCCCCGCCGTCCGCCCCGCCCCCCCCTGCCGGGGGCTGGTCCGGTCGCTTTTCCGAGCCGGTGACGGAAATCGTCAAGCGTTATACGGCGTCGGTCGATTTCGACCGCCGCCTGGCCAATGCGGACATCGACGGGTCGCTCGCCCATGCCCGCATGCTGGGCGCCACCGGCATCCTGGCCGCCGCTGACGTGGCTGCGATCGAACAAGGCCTGGAGCAGGTTCGCGCCGAAATCCACGACGGGCGCTTCGTCTGGTCGCGGGATTTGGAGGACGTCCATCTCAACATCGAGAAGCGCCTCACCGCGCTGGTCGGCGACGCCGGCAAGCGCCTGCATACCGGCCGGTCGCGCAACGACCAGATCGCCACCGACGTGCGGCTGTGGCTGCGCGGCGAGATCGACGCGCTGACCGCGCACCTCGCGGCACTGCGGCATGCCTTGATGGATGTCGCGGAGCAGCATGCGGCAACCATCATGCCGGGCTTCACGCATCTGCAGGTGGCCCAGCCGGTCACGTTCGGCCACCACCTGATGGCCTACGAGTCGATGTTCGCGCGCGACGCCGAGCGGCTCGCGGATTGCCGCAAGCGGGTCAACCGCCTCCCGCTGGGCGCCGCAGCGCTGGCAGGCACGTCGTTTCCGATCGACCGCGCGCACGTGGCAAAGGCGCTGGGCTTCGAAGGCATCGCGACCAATTCGCTGGACGCCGTGGCCGACCGCGACTTCGCGATCGAATTCGAAGCGGCGGCGGCGCTGATCATGGTCCATCTGTCCCGCTTCGCGGAGGAGTTGGTCCTCTGGTCCAATCCGCGCTTCGGTTTCGTGTCGTTGTCCGACCGCTTCTGTACCGGCAGCTCGATCATGCCGCAGAAGAAGAATCCCGACGTGCCGGAACTGGTGCGCGGCAAGTCCGGACGCGTGATCGGACACCTGATGGCACTGCTGGTGCTGATGAAGGCGCAGCCGCTGACCTATAACAAGGACAACCAGGAGGACAAGGAGCCGCTCTTCGACACCGTCGACACGCTCGCCGATTCGCTGGCGATCATGACTGACCTTGTCGCGAGCGGCCTTGGCGTGAACGCGCAGAAGATGCGCGATGCCGCGCGCGAGGGCTTTGCCACCGCCACCGATCTTGCCGACTACCTCGTGCGCCGCGGCCTGCCGTTTCGTGATGCCCACGAAGCGGTTGCGCGCGCGGTGCGGCATGCGGAGACGAAGGGCTGCGACCTGGCCGATCTGTCAGTGGCCGAGTTGCGCCAGTTCGCCGCCGCCGTCGGCGACGACGTGCACACCGTTCTCACACTCGAGGGGTCGGTGGCCAGTCGCGACCATCCCGGCGGAACCGCGCCCGCCCAGGTGCGCGCCGCCATTGCCGCCGCCCGCCGGACGCTTGCCGGCCGATGAACGCTGCGGACCTGCTGCGCGACGATGCGCTGGGACTCCTGGCCGGTGCGCTGACGACCGTGGCATTCGTGCCACAGATCGTGCGCATCGCCCGCACCCGTTCGGCCTACGACATCTCGTGGCTGCTCTTCGGGATCCTCGGTGTCGGCTCGATGCTCTGGCTCTGGTACGGCATCCGGCTCAACTCGCTGCCGTTGATCGTCACCAACGTACTCACGCTGTCGCTGCAGGTCACCATCTTTGCGCTCAAGTGGCGCTTTGGCCGCGGCGATCCTCGGCTCGGCGTAGAACAATCGATGAAGGAGTCACGATGAAAGTCGCATTTCTGGGTCTGGGTGTCATGGGTTATCCGATGGCGGGCCATTTGGCGCGCGCGGGTCATGAGGTCACGGTATACAACCGCTCGCCGGCCAAGGCCGCCGCCTGGGTTGCCGCGTATGGTGGTACCAGCGCCCCGACGCCGCAGACGGCTGCGCGCGATGCACAGATCGTGCTGATGTGCGTGGGCAACGACGACGACGTGCGCGCGGTGATCACTGGAACCAAAGGCGCGCTGTCCGGCATGAACGCCGGCGCGATCCTGGTGGACCACACCACGGCCTCGGCGCAGGTGGCGCGCGAGATGAGCGCGGCCACGTCCGCCGTTGGCGTGCAGTTCCTCGACGCGCCGGTGTCGGGTGGCCAGGCCGGCGCGGAAAACGGCAAGCTGACGATCATGGTCGGTGGTGACACCGCCACCTTTGCCCGCGCCGAACCGGTGCTCGCGCACTATGCGCGCGCCGTGACCCTGATGGGTGCCGCCGGCGCGGGGCAACTGACGAAGATGGTGAACCAGATCTGCATCGCGGGCCTGGTGGAGGGCTTGTCCGAAGGCATCAACTTCGCGATGCGTGCCGGGCTCGATCCCGAGCGCGTGATCGACGTGATCTCGAAGGGCGCTGCGCAATCGTGGCAGATGGAAAACCGCGGCAAGACGATGATCGCGGGCAAGTTCGACTTCGGCTTTGCGGTGGACTGGATGCGCAAGGACCTGGCGATCTGCCTCACGGAGGCGCGCACCAACGGCGCCGCGTTGCCCGTGACCGCGATCGTCGACCAGTTCTACGCGCAATTGCAACGCCGGGGCGAAGGCCGCGCCGACACGTCAAGCCTCATCCGCCTGCTCAACGAAAGCTGATGCCAACCGGCCTGCCACGCCTTTCGTGCTCCGCATGGCGCCTGCTGGCGGCGGCGGCGATGGCCGTTGCGCTGGATGCCGGTGCGCAAACAGCCCGCGTCGACTTCAACAGCGTCTGGATGCGCCCGGCGCTGGCCGGACAGGCCCGCGCGCGCGCCTACGTCGACATCAAGAGCGACGCGGCGCTCACGTTGACGGAAGCCTCGACGCCGGTGGCGCGTGCAATCGAGTTCGTGGCGGTGAGCGGCACCACCGGTGCGGAGGAAACCGTCGTCGCCACGTTCGCGGTGACCCCCGGCACGCCTACGCGCCTGGCGTTTCGCGGCAACCATTTGCGCCTGCTCGGGATCAACCGCGACTTGCTCAACGGCGCACAGTTTCCCGTGACACTGCGCTTCACGGACGCCGAAGGCCGCGCGGTAAGCGCGACGGCCACCGTGGTCGTGCATGGTTTCATGGTGCCGCCAGAGGAATCCGCTCCCCGTCGACCATGACAACCTCGTAGGTCACTTCCGCCGTCTTGGCCAGCATGATCGTGGCTGAGCAATATTTCTCCTTGGACAGCTTGACCGCCCGCTCGACCTGCCGGGGATCGAGGCCGCGGCCGGCCACCGTATAGACCAGGTGGATGTGCGTGAAGACCTTGGGCTCCTCGGATGCGCGATCCGCCTTCGCGGTGACCACGCAATCGGCTAGCGGCTGCCTGCCCTTCTGCAGGATCAGGACCACGTCGAAAGCCGTGCAGGCCGCCATGCCCGTCAACAGCATCTCCATCGGCCGCATGCCCAGATTACGGCCGCCATACTCGGGCGCCCCGTCGATCACTGCCGTATGGCCGGAGCCGGACTGGCCCATGAAGGTCATGCCCTCGATCCACTTGATCCTCGCTTCCACGTCACGCGTCCTTTCGTTTCTGAATAAGGCCTGGCGAGTTAGTGTGCGCACACACTCAGAACCCGCCTCCCGGGGCTGCGGCTTTGTCCATGTTGCCGTGCAACAATTTTCCTTGAATTGTGCATTGCAATATGCCAATATTCTTGCGTCTGCGGCCTCGCCGTACTCCTCCTTCGGCACCGCAGACGCATTCCTCCATTCTCCTCCTATGGTGGAATCTTCAAGGCGCGGTCTTCGGATCGCGCCTTTTTTTGCCGGCTTGATGGGCGGCAGGGCCAATTTCTTGACGAAAAGCCCTCGGAAATAGTACGATAGCGGACTTTGCTGACCGAACATCCATTGAGAACCGCACCATGAAGACCTTCTCCGCCAAGCCCACCGACATCACCAGGGACTGGTTTGTCGTCGACGCCACCGATCAAGTGCTGGGACGTCTCGCCAGCCAGATCGCATTGCGCCTGCGTGGCAAGCACAAAGTCATCTACACGCCGCACATGGACACGGGCGACTTCATCGTCGTGACCAACGTCGAGAAGCTGCGGGTCACCGGCAACAAGGCCGAGGACAAGCTCTACCATCGCCACTCGGGCTACCCGGGCGGCATCTACACGACCAACTTCAGCAAGATGCAGGCGCGGTTCCCGGGCCGGGCGCTCGAAAAGGCCGTCCGCGGCATGCTGCCCAAGGGCCCGCTGGGCTACGCAATGCTGAAGAAACTCAAGTACTACACCGGTCCGGCGCATCCCCATTCGGCGCAGCAGCCGAAGGCGCTCGCCCCCGTCAAGTAAGCATCCCATTTCAATTAGCGAAGCGAAGAACGGATTCCCATGATCGGCAACTATTACTACGGCACGGGCCGCCGCAAGACATCGGTGGCACGGGTTTTCCTGAAAGCAGGGTCGGGCAAGATCGTCGTCAACGACAAGCCGATCGATGAATTCTTCGCCCGCGAAACGGGCCGCATGGTCGCGCGCCAGCCGCTGGTGCTGACCAACCACATCGGCACGTTCGACATCATGGTCAACGTCCGCGGTGGCGGCGAATCGGGCCAGGCCGGCGCCGTGCGCCACGGCATCACCCGCGCGCTGATGGACTACGATGCGCAGCTGAAGCCCACGTTGTCGAAGGCGGGGCTCGTCACGCGCGACGCGCGCGAAGTCGAACGAAAGAAGGTCGGCCTCCACAAGGCGCGCCGCCGCAAGCAGTTCTCGAAGCGCTAATCGCCTTCGTCGAACCCGCTTCACGCAAAAGGCCGCCGTCGAGGCGGCCTTTTGCATTTTTCGAATTGCGCGGGGAATTTTGCGTTTCCGCTAGAATCGCCCTTCCCCGATACGAGGTCATGCAATGGTCAAGATCGGCATTGTCGGCGGCACCGGCTACACCGGCGTCGAATTGCTCCGCATCCTTGCGATGCACCCGCAGGCGGAGGTGCGCGCCATCACGTCGCGCGGTGACGCCGGCACGCGCGTGGTCGACATGTTTGCGAGCCTGCGCGGGCATTACGACGGCCTCGTGTTCACTGCGCCGGACGCCACCGACTTGAAGAGCTGCGACGTCGTGTTCTTCGCCACGCCGCATGGCGTGGCGATGGCGCAGGCGCGCGGACTGGTGGATGCCGGCGTGAAGATCATCGACCTTGCCGCCGACTTCCGGCTGCGCGATCCGGCGGTGTTCGAGAAGTGGTACAAGATGCCGCACACCTGCCCCGATCTCCTCGCCGAGTCGGTGTATGGCCTCCCGGAATTCCATCGCGAGGCCATTCGCAAGGCGCGCATCGTCGGCAATCCCGGTTGCTATCCGACCTCGATGCAACTGGGCTTCATGCCGCTGCTCGACGCCGGCATCGTCGACACCGCCCACCTGATCGCCGATTGCAAATCCGGCGCGTCGGGCGCGGGCCGCAAGGCCGAACTCTCGCTGCTGCTGGCCGAGACTTCGGACAACTTCAAGGCCTATGGCGTGAGCGGGCATCGGCACCATCCCGAGACCGTGCAGGAACTCGCCGCCCACACGACGACGCCGGTGGGCCTCGTCTTCACGCCGCACCTGTTGCCGATCATCCGCGGCATCCACTCCACGCTTTATGCACGGCTCACGAAGACCGATGTCGACCTGCAGGCGTTGTACGAGGCGCGATATGCGGGCGAGCCGTTCGTCGATGTGATGCCCGCGGGGTCGATGCCCGAGACGCGCAGCGTGCGGGGCTCGAACGTCGCGCGCATCGCCGTGCACCGTCCCGGCGGCGGCGACATGGTCACCGTGCTGGTGGTCGAGGACAACCTCGTCAAGGGCGCGGCCGGACAAGCGGTGCAGAACATGAACCTGATGTTCAGCCTGCCCGAAACCGCGGGGCTCCAAAGCCCGCCGGTCCTGCCGTAGAAGGCTTGCGCCGTGGCGGCTCTGAACCTGTGGCGCAAGGTGCGCCAGCACTTCGGCATTTCCGCCCCGAAGATGGCGGTGCGCACCCATCTGCCGTGGTGGAGTCGCGGCGCGCTGCTTGCCGTGCTGCTCGCGATCATCGCCGGCATGTGGTGGTGGGGCTTCGATTTCGGGCAGATCTTCGGCGGCTTCAACCGGAAGGAAATCGAGCGGCAGCTGGTCACGCTCGAGACCGACGTCGCCAAGTACAAGAACGAAGCGACGGACCTGCGCGCGCGCCTCTCGGTGCTGGAGAGCGAGCAGTCGATGAATCGCGGCACGCAGGAAGCGCTGACCAGGCAGGCCACCGAGCTTGCCGGAGAAAACGCGCAGCTGAAGGAGGAACTCGCCTTTCTGCAAAAGCTCGTGTCGGATTCGAGCAAGACGGTCGGATTGCAGATCCAGCGCCTGACGGTCGAACCCGACGGCGAGGACATGTGGCGCTACAGTATCCTGGTGGTGCGCGGCGGCAGTCCCAAGGACGAATTCGCCGGCAACGTCGTGCTGCAGGCGAGCCTGGCGCCCGCTGCGGGCGGGGGACCTGCGCCGAAGTCCATCCTGCTGCCGGACGACGATGCGACGACGGCATCGGCGCTCACCCTCAAGTTCAAGTATTATCAGCGGGTTGAAGGTCGGTTTCGGGTGCCCGTCGGGGCCCGGGTGACGGCCTTGTCGGTACGCGCCTACGAGGTCGGCCAGAGCGCCCCCCGCGCAGCGCGCACCTTGACTGTGGGCTAGGGAGACACCATGTTCGAACGCAAGAAGCACGCAACACCGCAAAAGCGCATCGATTGCCTTATTGGTGCGGGCACCACGGTCACTGGCGACGTGTCGTTCACGGGTGGCCTGCGTATCGACGGCATCGTCCGCGGCAATGTTTCCACCGCCAACGGCGAAACCGGCACGCTCGTGGTCAGCGAGCAGGCGCGTGTGGACGGCGAAATCAATGTATCCCATGTCGTGATCAACGGCATGGTCAACGGTCCGGTCACGGCCAACGATTACCTGGAATTGCAGGCAAAAGCACGCATCGTCGGTGATCTCGAGTACAAGACGCTCGAAATGCACCTGGGAGCCGTCGTCCAGGGCCGGTTGCACCACGCTGAACCTGGAACCGCGAGCGTGGTCGAACTCAAACGTGCCGGCACTAACTGATTTCGCATTTCCGCATTTGCAGCCAATGCCTTTCCCATCACGCAGCATGTTGAAGCGCGGGTAAGCCCGCAATGGAGTCCACGATGAATGCAATGAACGAGATGCCCGCCCCCCTGGTCTTCACCGATTCGGCTGCGGCCAAGGTCAAGACGCTGATCGCCGAGGAAGGCAACCCCGAGCTGAAGCTGCGGGTGTTCGTATCCGGAGGCGGTTGCTCCGGCTTCCAGTACGGGTTCACGTTCGACGAGGTCACCAACGAGGACGACACGGCGATGAGCAAGGACGGCGTCACGCTGCTGATCGACCCGATGAGCTACCAGTACCTGGTCGGCGCCGAAATCGACTATCAGGAAGGCCTGGAAGGCGCGCAGTTCGTGATCAAGAATCCCAATGCCACCACCACCTGTGGTTGCGGGTCGAGCTTCTCGGCCTGATTTTCGGGTTTTGCCTTTGCACGACGGGGCCTTCGGGCCCCGTTTGCGTTGGTGTCGCGGCGCGCCAAGATCGGCCGGCCCGCGGTTTTGCGCTGGCAGGTCGGCACTCGCATCCTGGTGTGGTTCAATACTGCCGCTCGCAGGCGGTTGAACGATTCCCTTCGGCCCGATGCCCGCCTGAATCCGCCCGCGAATGCTCCGCTTCCTCCTCACTCGTGTCAGCCTGGTGATCCCGACTTTTTTCGGGATGACGCTGCTGGCTTTCTTTCTGATCCGCCTGGTGCCAGGCGACCCGATCGAAACGATGGCCGGCGAGCGTGGCATCGACGCCGCACGCCACGCCGCGCTGATGAAGGAATACGGCCTCGACCGTCCGGTGCTGGTGCAATACGGCATCTACATCGGCCGCGTGATGCACGGCGACCTGGGCAAGTCAATGATCACGCAGGAGCCCGTGCTGCGCGAATTCGCCGCCCTGTTTCCCGCCACCATCGAACTGGCGCTGTGCGCGATCGTGTTCGCGTTGCTCCTGGGCATTCCGGCCGGGATCATCGCCGCAGTCCGCCGCAACTCCATCTTCGACCACGGCGTGATGGGCGTGTCGCTTACCGGTTATTCGATGCCGATCTTCTGGTGGGGGCTGTTGCTGATCCTGCTGTTTTCCGTGCAGCTCGGCTGGACGCCGGTATCCGGGCGCATCGCAGTTCAGTACTACTTCGAGCCGGTCACTGGATTTCTGACCATTGATTCGCTGCTGTCCGGCCAGAAGGGCGCGTTTCGCTCGGCGGTGTCGCATCTGATCCTGCCAACGATCGTACTGGGCACGCAGCCGCTGGCGATCATCGCAAGGATGACGCGCTCGGCCATGCTGGAGGTGCTGGGCGAGGACTATATCCGCACTGCGCGCGCCAAGGGCCTGTCGAAATTTCGCGTGGTCGCGCTGCATGCGTTTCGCAATGCGCTGATCCCCGTGATCACCGTGATCGGCCTGCAGGTGGGCGTGCTGTTCACCGGCGCGATCCTGACCGAAACCATCTTCTCGTGGCCCGGCGTGGGCAAGTGGCTGATCGAGGCCATCAACCGCCGCGACTATCCGGTGTTGCAGGGCGGCGTGCTGTTGCTCGGGCTGGTGGTGATGACGGTCAACCTGCTGGTCGATCTTACCTACGGCATCATCAACCCCCGCATCCGGCGCGCGACATGAACACGCGCGCACTCACCCCCGCCGCGCCCGTGGTCACGCCGCCGTCGCCGCTGCGCGAATTCTGGAGTTACTTCAGCGCCAACCACGGCGCGGTGGCGGGCCTTGTCATCGTGATTGGCGTACTGTCGATGGCCGTCTTCGCCAACGTGCTGGCACCCTATCCGCCGGACCTCACCAACAGTGCCGTCTTCCTGAAGCCACCCGCGTGGCAAGCCGGTGGCGCGTGGGCGTATCCGCTGGGCACCGACGCGATTGGCCGCGACATTCTGTCGCGGCTCATCTTTGGTGCGCGGCTGTCGTTGCTGATCGGCATTGCAGTGGTGGCGGTGGCGATCGTGGTGGGCATCTCGCTGGGACTGGTGGCGGGGTTCTTCCGCGGCGTAACCGAGATCGCGATCATGCGGTTGATGGACATCATTCTGACGCTGCCCAGCCTGCTGCTGGCGATCGTGATCGTCGCGATCCTCGGTCCAGGCCTGATGAACGCCATGCTGGCCGTGGTGGTGGTCGTGCTGCCGCACTACGTGCGCATTACGCGCGCCGCGGTGATCACCGAAGCATCGAAGGACTACGTTACGGCCGCGCGCGCCAGCGGCGCCTCGAGGTTTCGGCTGATGTTCAGCGAGGTGCTGCCCAACTGCGCGGCGCCGCTGATCGTGCAGGCGTCGCTGGGCGTGTCCACGGCCATCCTCGATGCTGCCGCGCTCGGTTTCCTGGGCCTGGGCGCGCAGCCGCCCGCCTCCGAGTGGGGAACGATGCTGGCCGACGCGCGCGAGTTCGTGCTGCGCGCATGGTGGGTGGTCACGTTCCCGGGATTGATGATCCTGATCACCGTGCTTGCGTTCAATTTACTGGGCGACGGACTGCGCGATGCGCTCGATCCCAAGCTGAAACGCTAACGCCCATGGCGCTGCTCGAGATCGAAGACCTGCATGTCGAGTTCCCCTCGCAAGGCGCGATGCTGCGCGCGGTTGAAGGCGTGAGCCTCTCGCTGGCCGAAGGCGACGTGCTCGGCATCGTCGGCGAGTCAGGGTCAGGCAAGAGCGTGTCGATGCTGGCGCTGATGGGGCTGGTGGCATGGCCCGGCCGGGTGCGCGCGAGGCGTCTGGAGTTCCATGGCCATGACTTGCTGCGCCTGTCCGACCGTGAACGTCGCCGGGTGATCGGCAAGGACGTCGCGATGATCTTCCAGGAACCGACTACCAGCCTCAATCCATGCTTTTCGATCGGCTTCCAGTTGACCGAGACGTTGCGCCTGCATCTCAAGCTGGACCGCGCCGCCGCGCGCCGGCGCGCCATCGAATTGCTGGAGCAGGTGGGCATTCCCGCGGCGGCCAGCCGCCTGTCGAGTTTCCCGCACCAGCTTTCGGGCGGCATGAACCAGCGCGTGATGATCGCGATGGCCATCGCGTGCAACCCGCGCCTGCTGATCGCCGACGAGCCCACCACCGCACTGGACGTGACGATCCAGGCGCAGATCCTCGATTTGCTGCGCGACCTGCAGCGCGAACGTGGCATGGCCCTGGTGCTGGTCACGCACAACATGGGCGTGGTTGCCGAAATGGCGCAGCGCGTGGCCGTGATGTACGCCGGGCAGGTAATGGAGGAACGCAGCGCCGACGATTTGTTCGCGGCACCCCAGCATCCCTACACGGCCGCGCTGATCGCCGCGATGCCCGAGCGGCATCGGGCCGGCGCGCGGCTCACCACGATTCCCGGCGTGGTGCCGGGCGTCCTCGACCGGCCTCCCGGCTGCCTGTTCGCGCCGCGCTGCACGTACGCCACCGCCGCCTGCGGAACGCGGCCACTGCTGCGCCCGTGGGCCGACGGCCAGGTCCGCTGCCACTATCCGTTGGGCGATCCGCAGCGCGACGCGAACATCGCGCGCGATGGCGCCGTCAGCGAGCCCATCCGATGAGCACGGTCCGTGGCAACGGTGCCGCGGTGGTCGCCCAGGCGGATGCGGACGCCCCGGTGGTCTGCGCACGCGACCTCACGCGCACCTATGAAATTCGTCGCGGCATGATGCGCAAGCCGGCGCAATTGCAGGCAGTGGGCGGCATTTCGTTCTCGATTGCCGCCGGGCACACGCTTGCCGTGGTCGGCGAGTCCGGTTGCGGCAAGTCGACGCTGGCGCGCGTCGTCGCGCTGATCGAGCCTCCCACCGCGGGTGCACTGCAGCTGGGTGGCGTCGACGCGGTGCATGCATCGCCGTCCACGCAGCACCAGCTGCGCAAGACCGTCCAGATGGTGTTCCAGAATCCCTATGGCTCGCTCAATCCGCGCAAGAAGGTGGGCGCCATCCTCGAAGCGCCCCTCGAAATCAACACCACGCTCCCGCCCGCCGCGCGGACGGAACGCGCCCGCGCGATGCTGGCCAAAGTGGGCCTGCGGCCCGAGCAATACCTGCGCTACCCGCACATGTTCTCGGGCGGCCAGCGGCAGCGTATCGCGATTGCCCGTGCACTGATGCTCGAACCCGCGCTGGTCGTTGCCGACGAACCGGTGTCGGCGCTCGACGTGTCGGTGCAGGCGCAGGTGCTGAACCTGATGGCGGACCTGCAGCACGAACTGGGACTGGCCTACCTCTTCATCTCGCACGACCTCGCCGTCGTGCGCTACCTTGCGCACGACGTGCTGGTGATGTACCTGGGTCTTGCGCTGGAGCAGGGACCGAAGGAGCGCATCTTTGCGCAACCGCTGCACCCCTACACGCAGGCGCTGCTCGCGGCCACGCCCGGTCTGGCCGGCAAGCCCCGCGCCCAGCGCATCACGCTCAAGGGCGAGTTGCCGTCGCCGCTCAGTCCACCGCCCGGGTGCGTATTCTCCACCCGGTGCCCGCACGCCATCGCCCGCTGCCGCGACGAAAGACCCCTGCCCCGCGCGCTGGACGGCCGGATGGTCGCCTGCCACCTTGCGGAAAATTTCCTCGAATCGGGTCATACTGCTGACCGCGAACCTGTGCTGCGGCCGCCGCAGCTTTCACCCTAGGAGTTCCCCATGCATAAACTCAAGCCCACCCCGCTGTGGTCCCGTGGCGCGCGATGCGCATTCATCGCGGCACTGGCCTTGCCGGCGCTGCTGGTCGCCGCAGGCGCCTCGGCCAAGACCCTCGTCTACTGCTCGGAAGGCAGCCCTGAAAACTTCTACCCCGGTGTCAACACGACGGGAACGTCCTTCGACGCCAACAGCCAGATCTACAGCCGCATCGTCGACTTCCAGCGCGGCGGCACGCAGGTCGTGCCAGGGCTCGCCGAGCGCTGGGATATTTCGCCGGACGGCAAGACTTATACGTTCCACCTGCGCAAAGGCGTGAAGTGGCACACCCAACGTGCGTGGAAGCCCACGCGCGACTTCAACGCCGACGACATGATCTTCATGCTGGAGCGGCAGGGAAAGGAAACCAATCCTTACTTCAAGGTGACGAGCTCGAACCATTCGTATTTCAACGACATGGGCATGGCCAAGCTGATCAAGTCCGTCGACAGGATCGACGACTACACGGTGCGGATCACGCTCGAGAAATCCGAGGCGCCGTTCCTGTCGAACCTCGCGATGGAATACGCCGGCGTGCAGTCGAAGGAATACGCCGATGCGATGCTCAAGGCCGGCACGCCGGAAAAGATCGACCAGGAGCCGATCGGCACCGGCCCCTTCTATCTCGTCCAGTACCAGAAGGACGCGGTCATCCGCTACAAGGCGTTTCCCCAGTTCTGGGGCGGCAAGGCTGCGATCGACGACCTCATATTCGCGATCACGCCCGACGCATCGGTGCGCTGGGCGAAGCTGCAGAAGGGTGAATGCCAGGTGATGCCGTATCCCAATCCGGCCGATCTCGACGCGATCCGCAAGGATCCAAATGTAACGGTGCTGGAACAGCCGGGCCTCAATATCGGCTACCTCGCCTACAACACGACGAAGAAGCCCTTCGACGACGTGCGGGTGCGCAAGGCGCTCAACATGGCGATCAACAAAAAGGCGATCATCGACGCTGTCTACCTCACCACCGGCGTGGCCGCGAAGAATCCGATTCCGCCGACGCAGTGGTCGTACAACGATGCGATCAAGGACGATCCATACGATCCGGTGGCGGCGAAAAAACTGCTGGCGGAAGCCGGCTATCCCAACGGCTTTGCGACGGACCTGTGGGCGATGCCGGTGCAGCGGCCGTACAACCCGAACGCGAGGCGCATCGCCGAACTGATGCAGGCGGATCTCGCCAAGGTGGGCGTCACTGCTGAGATCAAGAGCTTCGAATGGGGTGAATATCGCAAGCGCATGCAGAATGGCGAGCACCAGATGGGCATGCTGGGCTGGACCGGCGACAACGGCGACCCGGACAACTTCCTCAACACGCTGCTGGGCTGCGATTCCGCCAAGACCAACGGCAGCAACGTCGCCAAGTTCTGCTACCAGCCGTTCGAGGACCTGATCTCGAAAGCCAAGACGACACCTGGCCAGGCGCAGCGCGCCGAGCTCTACCAGAAGGCGCAGGTGATCTTCAAGGAACAGGCGCCGTGGTTCACGATCGCGCACGCCGTACAGCTGAAGCCGGTACGCAAGGAAGTGATCGACTTCAAGCTCTCGCCGTTCGGTCGCCACACGTTCTACGGCGTCGACATCAAGGAGTAGCCGTTTTCGCTGCAACAACGCCCCGCGCCACCTCAGAGTCGCGCGGGGCGATTTTTTTTCCGTGCGCCTACGCGGCGCGCGGGGCAATCGGATCGAAGTTGGGCATCGCGCCATCGCCGGCGATGCAACTCCACAGGTAGCACGCGAGGCCGGCATCGCCGGTCCACAACGTGTACCGGCGCTGGCCATGCTTCTCGGCTTCCCTTTCGCTTTGCATGATCGAATGCATCGCGAAGGCGCGCGCGCGGTCCAGCCAGACCGCGTTGCCGGTGCGCTCGAAAAGCTTCAGGAACACGTAGCCGTTGCCGTCGGTGCCATGGCACAGGCCCACGCCCTTGGTCAGCGGACCGGCCAGCCACGTCATCTCGCCGGCGGCCACCAGCAGGTCGTCAAGCCGGGGGTCAGGCAGCGCGGCGAGGCTCGTCACCATGCCGGGCGCACCGTGACACCACTGCACCAGCATTCGGGGCGACATCGTTGGCGGTTCGAGCTGCGCCGGCCAGTTGGCGCATGTGCCTTCGCGCATGGCGGTGGCGTGCACCGTTTCGACAATGGCATCCTCCCATCCACGTAGCGTGGGCGACGACAGCAACGCGCGGCCGCGGATCAGCGCACTGGCGTTGCCGGCAAACCCATGGCCCGCGCCGAGGTAATGGCAGATCCTGCCATAGAGATCCTGCGTCCAGATGCGGCAAGGCGCGTGCTCCGCCGGATGCAAGGCGCGCACCAGCGCCTCGGCGTCGGCGCGATACAGGTCGGCCCAGCGCGCATCGCCGGTCCACTCGTGCATCGTCAGTGCAACGTGCATCGTGCTGGGCGAGCCCCACAGCAGCTCCAGTGCAGGATGATCGGCATTGGCGAGAATTTCCGCGGCAAGCAGGTCGGCGACCCTCGCCGCCGTTGCGTCGTCGCGGGCGAGTCGATATTGCAGCAGCAGGATGCCTGGCTGACCCATGAAGAGGCCGTGGACACCGTGTCCCCACGGCTCGACCAGCGCGAAGTTGCGGGCCGCAAGATCGTCAAGCAGCGGCGCAAAGTCTGTCGTTTGCGTGGCGGCGCCGACTTGGTCGAGCCGGTCCAGCGCCCAGATCATTCCCGCGGCCCCGCGATAGACCATCGTGGCCGGAGGTCCGGGATCATCGGCGTCGGCGTCACGCGGATGCATCGGCCAGAGGTTCTCCGGCGAAAATTTACGCTGCGCGTCTTCGGCGAAGCGCTCGATCCAGGCACGCGCGGCGCCTTCGTTCCAGGGCGTGCCGCCCAGTGTCTCGTGGCGTGCGGGATCGTGGAGCATGGGTAACGTTCCTGGCTGGGTTGGGTTCAGGTACCGAGTAAAGCGTAAGGAATTGTAAGGGACGCGATGCCAGTCCCGGCGGTGGTCGAGCGGCACGTTGCAACTTCGACCGGCACGGCCGGGTCGAAGCCCGAGCGGGTTGTGCCCAGTCCGTATAATCGTCGGGACTGCGGCGACGAAGCGCGCTCCAACCACCGGCTCCACGATGTACGCCTCGTACGACCAAATCCACCTGCCGACGCGCAATGAGATCCGGGTTCCCGTGATCTGGGTGGCGATCGTGCTGAGCCTGCTTGTCCACGTCGCTGCCCTGTGGGAATTCCTGCCCCACATGCAGAAATTGTCCACCAAAGGCCCGGACAAGCAGGGGGTCAGCCCGTTGTCCGTACGATTGGTGGCGCCCCCCGGCGCGCGCACGCCGCAGGCATCGCCGGAAGCCGTCGTGGCCATGCCAACGCCACCGCCAAGACCCACGCCGCCGCCAAAGCGGCCGCCCCGGCCGGTGCGCGCAACGCCGGCCCCCCCCGTGATGGCAGCGGTCCCGCGTCCTCGCATCGACGATGTGCTGCGCGTGCCGCCACCGGCCGCACCCGCACCCCCCGCGCCGACACCGCCGCCGCCAAAGCTCATTCCGCCGGTTGAACGCGACCTTGCCGCCTACATCGCCGCACGCCGCCTGGCGCGCGGCGAGACCGAGCCCTCCGGATCACAGGGTGTGGCACCCAACGCGCCACCGGTGGACGACGACCGCGCGCGCCGCGACCGGATCGTGGCCGACAACCTGGCCTCCGTGCGCACGCCCACCTTCGGCGGCGAGCCGCGCAACGGCGGTGGCCTGTTTCAGTTGCGCAAGCTGGAACCGAATGAAGCCGAATTCATGTTCTTCGGGTGGAACAAGGACATCTCGCGCAAGGTGAACCAGCGGATCGAAGTCCAGCGCGGCAGCAACCCGGACATTCGCATCGCCGTGGTGCGCAAGATCATCGACATCATCCGCGACCAGGAGAAGGGGGACTTCCACTGGAATTCGTTACGCCTTGGCCGCGACCTCTACCTGTCCGCGCGACCGGAAGACACTGCGGAACTGGAGGCCTTCATGATGCTTGAATTTTTCGAGGGCAATGCGCGGCCGCGGTAGCCGTGCGATGCCGGGCCAGGTGGAGCGGTGTGCGTGAGTGCGGCACCTTGCGCACGAAATGATCGCGGGCCACGTGAAAACTCGGATCGAAGCCGAAGAAATTAAGCTTCATGCGCTCGAGTTCCTCGGCCCGATAGGCTTCCAGCGGCTTGATGGCTTCGTCGGCATGGTGGCATTCCGCCTTCTCGCACAACATTCCATCGAAGGAAGGATCGGCGGCGAGCGCGTCTGCCCGGTGCCCGACCTCGGCGCAAAACGCGGCGGGCGTTGCGCCGAAGCATGCGTCCACCAGTCCTAGCGTCTCGGCCTCCCGCGCGCTGACAGGCAATCGTCCCTCCGTGATCGACCGCGCGGCATCCGCGCCGACGCGGCGCGGGAGCAGGTACGTCCAGTACTCGGAGCCGTAGAGATTGCCCATGCCCTTGTAGTGCGGATTCAGGATCACGCCGTCGCGGGCAAAGACACGATCCGCGGCCAACGCCAGGAATGCGCCACCGGCACCGGCATTCCCCTGCAGCGCCGCCACGGTGAGCTGTGCGCGGGTCACGATAATTTCACGGACGAGATCGTCGATCGCATTGATGTTGCGCCATGACTCCTCCGCTGGATGGTCCGAGGCCTCGATCAGGTTGAGATGGATGCCGTTCGACCAGAAGTCGGGGCCACCCATCAGCACGATGACCCGCGTCGGCCTTGCAGTTGCCATGCGATACGCCACCAGCAGCGCCTCGCAATGCGCCGTGCCCATGGCCCCGTTGTAGAACGGAAAATGCAGGTAACCTACCGCGCCCCTTTCCTCATATCGAATCGGCCGCCACGTAGGCCACGCGACGACCGCGTCCGGCGCCAGTGGCGCCTCCGTCACATCGCCCAACCGGTCACCCAGCACCATCGTCGCGGGGAGCTTGAACTGCGTATCGCCACCGGATCGCTTCAGATGCGTGATCCAGACGGCGCCATCGATGGTTGCGCGCAGGATGGCGCCATTGCGATGGGCGATAACGTCGCCCGGCGCGGCGCGCGGAGGTTCGGCACGCAACCGGCCTTCCGGATGCGCGTCGAACAGGTACACGCGCTCGCCGCGCACGTCGTCGAGCACGCCTGGCGATCCATCCGACGCGCGGATCTTGCGCAGGACCGTTGCGGTGTTGTCGGACGTCCAGTCGATGGCGCGGTCCACCTGCCGCAGCAAGGGGCGCAGCCGACCGCGCATTGCCGGATCGGCGCAGTCGAGCGGCTCCGCAATTTCGCCGCGCGCAAGTCGCTCGAGTGTTATTCGAAGCGCGGCGACAGCGGCTTCCGTGACCTCGTTGCGGTAAAGGCTGCTCTTGGTGGCGTCGCGCATCGGAAACTCCACGCTCGCCCAGATTGCGCCGGCATCCATCTCCGCGTTCGCCTGAATCGCGGTCACACCCCATCGGGTTTCGCCGTCGACGATCGCCCAGTCCAGCGCCGATGGTCCGCGGTCGCCGCGGATGCCAGGATGAATGACGATGCAGCGAAGGTTGCGCCACACCGCCTCTGGAATCCGGCGCTTGAGGAAGGGGGCAATGATGAGATCCGGGCGCGAAAGCGACACGGCTTCCAGTGTCACGTCGTCATTGATGTCGAATTCGATCGTGACGTCGTGGCCCAGTGCAACCAGTTCCGTGTAGAGGCGCTGCGCCAGGCTGTTGAATGCATGCGTGAGGAACAGGATCCGCATCAGCAGATCCGGGGCAGCTGCTCACCCGTGAGCCAGTCGACCACGCGGCGGCCGCCGAAAGTGGTGTCCATCTGCACGAAGTGATGCGGGTCCTCGATGACTTCGCCAATGATCGCCGCGTCCCTGCCCAGCGGGTGGGCGCGCATCGCCGCAAGGAGCCGGTCGGCGTCGGCTTCGGCGCAGATCGCCACGAGCTTGCCTTCGTTGGCCACATAGAGCGGGTCAAGACCCAGGAATTCGCAGGCCGCAAGTACCTGCTGCCGCACCGGGATGCGCGGACTCCCCGATCACCATGCCGCAGCCGGATTGGTGCGCCAGCTCATTCAGCGTTGTCGCGAGTCCGCCGCGCGTGGGATCGCGCAAACAACGGATACCGGGCACCGCTTCAACCATCGCGGCTACCAGGCCGTGCAAGGCCGCGGTATCGGACCGGATGGTCGTCTCGAAGGTGAGGTTCTCGCGCAGCGACATGATGGCCACGCCGTGGTCGCCCATCGTCCCGCTGACGAGAATGCGGTCGCCCGGCCGCGCGCGATCGCCGGAAATGTCGATGCCTGCCGGAACGACGCCGACACCGGTGGTGGTGATGAACACACCATCGCCTTTCCCGCGTTCGACCACCTTCGTGTCGCCGGTGACCACCGGTACGCCCGCCTCGCGCGACGCCGCGGCCATCGATTCGACGATCCGCTTCAGGTCGGCCAGCGGAAATCCCTCCTCCAGGATGAAGCCCGCGGCCAGGTAGAGCGGCGTCGCCCCCGCCATCGCCACGTCGTTGATCGTGCCGTGGACGCAGAGGCAACCGATGTCGCCACCGGGAAAGAATAACGGCGACACCACATGACAGTCGGTGGCGATGACCATGCGCCCCGCACCGATCCGGAACGCGGCCTGGTCGTTGGCCTGGCGCAGCCATTCGTTGTCGAATGCGCGCAGAAACAATTCGTCGATCAGCTGTGCCATCGCGCGGCCGCCGCCGCCGTGGGTCATGTCGACGTGGCCGTGCTTGAAGTCCACAGGCCGTACGTAGTCGCTGCGCACCACCGTCATGGGCTCGTCGCCGATGCCGATGCGTTTCGGGTTGGCACGACGGGGATGTCCCGGAACCGGCCGTACGTGTAGTGCGCGGCGCAGGCGCCTTCCGAGGACACCATGCAGGACCCGATCGGATTCTCGGGCGTGCACACCGTACCGAATACCTTGCAGTCGGCGGGCTTCTTGATGCCGCGCAGGATCGCGCCGCACTCGCAGGCCTTGTTGTCCGGCACTGACCGGTAGGCGATGCCATAGCGCGCCTCGGCGTCGAACTGGCGATAGGCTTCCTTTATTTTCAATGCGCTGTACGGCACCTCGCCCAGGCCGCGCCACTCGAAGGATCGACGCAACTCGAACACCTCCGCCACCAGCGCCTTGGCCTTCGCATTGCCGTCGCGCGTCACCGCGCGCGTGAACTCGTTCTCAACCTCGGCGCGGCCGTCGTTCAATTGCCGAACCAGCATCAGGATGGCCTGCATCACGTCGAGCGGCTCGAATCCCGCGATCACGACCGGGCGCTGGTACTCCTCGGCGAAATATTCGTAGGGCTGGCTGCCAATCACCGTGGACACATGCGCGGGACCGATGAAGCCGTCGAGCGGCACCGTGCCCAGCTCACGCACTTCCTTCGATTCGAGGATGTTGCTGATCGCCGCCGGCGTCAGCACGTGATTGCAGAAGACGCTGAAATTTCCAGTCCCAGCGATTTGGCCTGCGTGATGGCCACTGCCGTCGGCGGGGTCGTGGTTTCGAAGCCGATCGCGAAGAAGACGACTTCCCGCTCCGGGTTGTCCTGCGCGATGCGGATCGCGTCGGCACAGGAATAGATCATCCGGATATCCGCGCCCTGCGCCTTGGCCTTCAGCAGCGATGTCCCTTGCGACGCCGGTACGCGCATGGTGTCGGCGTACGTGCAGAGGATGAGTCCGGGTCGAGCGGCGAGTGCGATCGCGTTGTCGATGCGCCCGATCGGCAGTACGCACACGGGGCAACCGGGACCATGGATCATATGAACGTTGGCGGGCAGCAGGTCCTTCAAGCCATAACGCGAGATCGCGTGCGTGTGGCCGCCGCAGAATTCCATCAGGTTATAGCTGCGCTCGTCCTTCGCCTCGCGCGCAATGGCGGACGCGAGCGAGCGGGCGAGGGCCCCGTCACGAAATTCGTCGATGTACTTCATGCGGCTGCCTGGCCCGTCAATCCTGCCTCGGCGAATAGGTCGAGCGTTCGCTGGGCCTCGCCGGGGTCGAGCTTCGCCAGCGCGTAGCCGACATGGATGATTACGTAGTCGCCGCACCGAATATCGTCGACCAACGCCAGCGAAATCAGTTTCTGGACACCGCCGATCTCGACCAGCGCCATGCCTGGGTCAGCAAGATCGATCACGCGAACTGGAATGGCGAGGCACATGGCTCAGTGGTCTCCGTTGGCGTCGCAAAGGGCCACCCAGGCCTGGCCGAGAGCCAGGCCGCCGTCGTTGGGTGGCACGGCCTGCGCCTGCAGCAGGGACAGTCCCCGCCGCGCCAGCGCGGTATGCAATCCTCGGGCAAGAATCGCATTGAGAAAGCACCCGCCGCCGCCGGCGACCTGCACGAGGCCGTGGTTGCGCGCGGCGCGTTCCACCCAATGGGCGAGTGCGTCGATGATCGTTGCATGAAAGAGCGCGGCGCCGCGACCGATATCGCGCTCGTCGGCCAGTCGCATGGCGAGAGGCGTCAGGTCGAGTTCGTTGGCGACATTGATCGAATACAGCGACGATTCGGCCGGAACCGCGCCGTGCCGCTGCGCCGCGCCCTCCAGCAGCATGGCCGCCTGCCCTTCGAACGCCATGCGCCGCTTGAGATCGAGGAGGCCAGCCGCGGCGTCGAACCATCGTCCCATGCTGCTTGTCTCCGGAGTGTTGATACCGCGTGCAAGCATGTCCCGCACCATCGGGGCCGCCGCTTCGTCGGCATAGCGCCGTTCGATCTCATCGGCGCGACCCCCGCGCGCCAGCGCGGCGGCGCCCATGCGCCAAGGCTCGCGCGCGGCGCGGTCGCCGCCGGGAAGCTGCAGTGGTCGCAGCCGGCCGAGACGCTCGCAGCGCGCGCCGTCGACCAGCAGCAGTTCGCCGCCCCAGGCGCCGCCGTCGGCGCCGAGTCCGACGCCATCGAGCGCGAGTCCCAGCACCGCGCCATCGAGTCGATGTTCGGCGGCAATGGCGGCAATGTGGGCATGATGATGCTGGACCGGTCGCAGCGGCACGCCCCACTGCGCCGCGAGCCGCGCGGCCAGCCGGGTGCTGTAGAAATCCGGATGCAGGTCGTGCGCCACGATGCGCGGCTCCACGTTCAGGATCGACACGAGATGCGCGACCGTATCGTCCAACGCAGCGCACGTCGGCGCGTTGTCGAGATCGCCGATATGCTGCGACACGAACGCCTCGTCGCCGCGCGTCACGCAAACGGTATTCTTGTACCAGGCTCCCAGCGCGACCACCGACGGTCCTGCTGCCGCGAGCTTGATCGCGCGTGGCGTGTAGCCACGGGCGCGCCGGATGAACTGAAATCCCGCGGTCCCGGCGCCGGGCGAAGTACGTAACACGCTGTCGTCACAACCGACGACGATCGCGCGGTCGTGCACGAGATAGGCATCGGCGATGCCCGCAAGCCGCGCGACGGCCTCGTCGTTGCCGGTGACCAGAGGCTCGCCGCCGGGATTGGCGCTGGTCATGACCAGCACGAGCTCCTGCGGATCCTGCAGCCACGCGGCACCGGCCGGGCGCCCCGCCGCCTCGTGCCACAGCAGGTAGTGGAGCGGCGTATAAGGCAACATCGCGCCCAGCCACGCGAGGCCGGGAGCAACACCTTGAAGGTTGTCGTCGCCCCAACCGCGCTTTTCGAGCAACAGGATCGGGCGTTCGGCCGACTCGAGCAACGCGCCTTCGGCGGCTCCGACGGCCGCAAACCGCCGCGCCGAAGCGACATTGGCCACCATGACCGCGAAGGGCTTCTCCTCACGCGCCTTGCATGCGCGCAGGCGCGCGACGGCACCTGCATCGCGCGCATTGCAGGCAAGATGGAATCCGCCCAGACCCTTGATGGCCACGATCTCGCCGCAGCGCAACCGCGCCACCGTGTCCGCGATGGCATCCGCGCCGGCGATGGGAACGCCGGCGGCATCAAGAAAGGCGAGTTGCGGCCCGCAATCCGGACAGGCATTGGGCTCGGCATGAAAGCGGCGATCGAGCGGAGTCCGGTATTCATGCAGGCAAGGAGCGCAAAGCGCGAATCCCGCCATGCTGGTGGCGTTGCGATCGTATGGAAGCCGCCGCGTGATCGTGTAGCGCGGTCCGCAATCGGTGCAATTGATGAACGCATAGCCATAGCGCCGATTGGCCGGGTCCAGCATTTCAGCAAGACAATCGGCGCAGATCGCGCTGTCGGGTCCGATGGCGGTATTGGCCCGGCCTCCGGTGCTCTCCAGGATGGCGAAGCCTGTCCCAGTCGCCTCGGGCGCACATGCGCGCAGCGCGACGCTGTCGACCCGCGCGCGGCGCGGCGCATCCTCGCGCACACTCCGTTCCAATTGCTCGATGCGCGCCACGTCGCCCTGGACCTCGATGATCACCCCGGCGGCGTCGTTGCGCACCCATCCGTCCAGTGCCAGCTCGCGCGCGCGCCGATAGACAAAAGGCCGAAAGCCGACGCCCTGCACAATCCCGCGCACTTCAAGGCGGCGCCGGATCGTGGTCGTGAGGGGGTGTGCTTGCATGGTCCGCCGTCGGGCTTGTCTCAGGCGGCGGACGCGGCCGAGGCAAGCATGCCTTCGAGTTCCACGACGCGACGACGTAGTGCGGCGACGTTATCGTCCCGCCGGGCCCGCGCCTGCGCTACGCCGCGTTCCAGCCATACGAGCCACTCCGCAAAGCCCTCGCCGGTCGTGGCGGAGAGTTTGATCGCCGCGAGACCGGGCTTCATCCGCTGCGCGAATTCCACCGCCGCGGTCAGATCGAACTGCACGTAGGGCAGCAGGTCGACCTTGTTCACCAGCATCAGGTCGGCGGCGCGAAACATGTCGGGATACTTGAGCGGCTTGTCCTCGCCCTCGGTGACCGACAGGATCACGACCTTGTGCGCCTCACCCAGGTCGAATGCTGCGGGGCAGACGAGATTGCCGACGTTCTCGACCAGCAGCAGGCTGCCTTCCGGTGGCTCAAGCTGGGCCAGTGCCTGCCCGACCATGTGCGCATCCAGATGACAGCCCTTGCCGGTGTTGACCTGCACCGCCGGCGCGCCGGTGGCGCGGATGCGGTCGGCGTCGAGCGAGGTCTGTTGATCGCCTTCGATCACGCAGACCGGCACGCGCCCCTTGAGCGCCTCGATGGTGCGCACCAGCAGCGTGGTCTTGCCCGAGCCCGGGCTCGATACCAGATTGAGTGCGAAGATGCCGCGATCGGCCAGCGTGCGCCGGTTCTCCGCGGCGAATGCATCGTTGCGCGCAAGGATGTCCTGTTCAATCGCGGACCACGCGCTCGACCGGTAGATGCGAGTGGACGCCTTCGCGTCGGTGCCAATGGGTATGCGTCGTCCCGTCCGCATGCGTATGCTCATGTGGGTGCTCACCCACGTTGGTGATGCTGACGCCGTCAACCTTCGTTTCGCCACTCCCGCAACCGCATGTCGTGCACATCGTCGATTCCCTTCATTCCATTCGTGCCACGCCTTCGGGCATCACGCGATGCCGATTTCCTTCACGCGCATTGCATCGCCCTCCAGCACCTGCAACTGGTAACTGCCGCACCTCGGACAGGCATCGCCAAGTCGCGCGAGCGGAACCCGCGCGCCGCATGGCATGCACCACGCCGTGCCGGACGTTCTGGCAATGTCGAGCCTTGCGCCCTCGGCGACACTGCCGCGCGTGACAGCGTCAAAGCAGAATTCCAGCGCTTGTGGCTCGACATGGGCCAGGGCGCCGATTTCCAGCCACACGGTGTGCACCCGCGTAGCCGCACTGGCCCGCGCAGCGTCCATCACGATGCGCAGCACGCCTTCGGCGAGTGCGACCTCATGCATGGCCCACCTCGACCCGGCAGTCCACGCACGGATCCAGCGCATGCACCGCAAGCCGCGCCGCACGGAGCAGCCATGGCTCATCGTCGAACGCGAGATCCTCGAGACCGCGCACCAATGCGCCGGCGGGATGAAAATTCCATTCGGTCGGTGCCACGATCTGATAGTCGACCACGCATTCCTCCCGGACGTGCGCATGGTGCAGAAGCAGACCCCGTGCCGTTTCGACACTGGCGAGTCCTTCGCCGTCGTCGAGCAACAGGCTGCCCGACCCGTGGCGCCACGGGGATCGGCACCTGCGCGCCAGTCAATTCCCGCGTCATCAAAGCAAGTTCCGCCAGCCGTGCGACGATCCGGGTGACGACCGCATTACCGAACTCGCGCAGCAGCGCGCGGACCAGCGGAACTTCTTGCATGCGGACCAGCGCACCCGTTTCCACCGGGGTACCGTCCCAGGTCGGCGCCCGCCCGAATGCAGCGTCGCCGCGCAGCGCCGGAACAACGAACTGCAGCAGCGCGTCCGCCCGCGCTGCGGGCATCAACGGCGTCGGGCTGCGGCCAAGCGTCGGCACGTCCGCCAACACATGGTCGAGCAGCACTGCCGACGGCGTCGCGCCACCGGCACACCAGGCGCGCAGCGCGTCGACGTCCGCAAGCTCGAGCCACGCCGCAGGCGGCATGCCGAAGACGGCCTGCGCTGCAATGGCAGACAAGCGCGTGCCCAACTCGCGCATCGCCGCGGCATCGTGCAACTGCGGCGCGCCATCGTTCTGCGCGTGTCGCCGAAGCGATCTGGAACCGCGCCGCCGTCACCGGCGTCGTGGAGGGCGCATGGCCCATCGTGTTCGGCCAGTCGATCAGCAAGTGCCAGAACGTGTCCTGGATGGACTCCAGCAGCACTTCCCGGTCATGACTGCCGGCCTCGGGCTTGAGCGCAGTCGCGCCCGCCGCAGCCAGCGCCACGGCGGCCGCCGCGCCCTGGGCGCCGCCACACAGGCTGAACAGCTTCGGAACCATGGCGGCGGCGTCGATCGCCGTCTTTCCGATCAGCACGCGCGCCGCGATCATCGGCCGCGTCGAGCGCACCGACGCCGTCCGGACGCGGCGATCGCGGCACTCGAGGCGCACCGTCAGCTCACCCTCGATGGCCACGGTCTTTGTCCGTCCATCGGCCGCGCAGGAAGTCACGCTTGGTCTGCGGCGTGTCGAGCGCCGCTTCCAGTTGCGCCAACGGGCCGGGTCCGGCCGGATCGCGGTCCGGCCGCGGTGAGAGGTTACCCACCGGCATGTCGGAAGACTCTGCGTTGACGACGTCAAAGAGCGCGGCGCGCGCGAGTTGGGCGACCGCTCGCGCCGTTTCCTGGTCGTCGAACTGGAGCACCGGCGAAAACAGCGAGCACATCTGGTAGTCACCCGGTATCGCATCCGTGCCGCCGATGAAGTCATAAATGCCTGCGGGGAATCGGTAGGGCCGCTTGGCGCCCCCAGCCAGCGGTTGCCAAGCCGCGACATCGCGCGGCGCGAGGACCAGGCTCATGAACCATGGCGTCACCAGCACCCCCAGCCAATGTCCTTGCCATGGTGCGAAGTCGACGGCTTCGACCGCGAGTGCGGCATTGACGATGGGCAGGCCCTCCATGCGCGCGGCGACCGCGCGAAACGCGTGTTCCAGACTGCGTGGATGGATTGGACAGGATGCGCTTGCCGCTAGTCATCGGTCAGTACCAGGAACTGGTCCTTGGTCGCCGCGCAGTTGGGGCAGGTCCAATGCACGGGCAAATCGGCGAACGCGGTGCCGGGCGGAATCTGCCAGACGACCGGGTCGCCCTCCGCGGGGTCGTAGACCTGCCAGCAGATCTTGCACTCGAGCCGCGTGTCGGCCGCGAGTGGCGCCGGCGGCGCCAGGTGTCCGGGCATGGTCATGGCGTCAGTTCGGCGCCTGCTCGGCGCACGATTCGGTCATCCAGTCGACGAGTTCAACGAGCCGCTCGCGGGTGTCGGACAAATCCTCGGCCGCAGCCAGCACCACCTCCGGCACCGCGACGATTTCGATCGTGTTGAGGATCAGCGTGTTCATGTTGTTGAAGTACTGCACGCGCCAGACGTCGGGGAGCCCCGTGGACGTGACGTGACAGTTGCCGAAGCCGCGGGAGATCATCGCGACTTGCCCGATGGGCAACGCCCGCTCGAGCACCACGTGATCGTCGGGTGTCATCGGAAACAGCGTCAGGTTGATGACATGCGCAGGCGCCTCGCGCGTACGCATTGCCATCTGGCTTTCGATCTCGGCCAGAAGCGCCGGCGAGTTCATCGCGCCTTCCGGCATATCGATGGGCGGCGCCATGTCCAGCACCTGTTCGCGCGCGGTTTCGATGGCCACGGTGGGCAGCATGCCGGCTTCGAGCCAGTCACGCGTCAACCGGCCTTCGCCGTCGACTTCGCACACCCGCCAGAGGCCGGTGAACACGCTCTCCTGGATCCGGAAGTGGTGGGTGCCGCCAATCTGGATCGATACTTCGCCTTCGCCAAGCATCTGATTGACGATTTCCAGTATCGGTGCGGGGACGCCCGCAAGGTCGAGGCGCGGCCCTGCGGGACTGGCCAACGGATCCCAGTCGGCGAGACGGGCAACCAGCACGGCCAGCAGATCGCGCGCAGCGGCCAGCGCTGCGGCATCCGCGCGTTCGGGGACCAGTGGCATCCGGAAGGTGTTCATGCCGCGCGGCATCTCGAGATATTGCAGGCTCTCGTCCTCCTCGGGCTGCGACCCCGCGCCGACTATCCGCACAGGAAGCGGGAAATCTTTCATCGTCTCGTCCTTGAGGTTAGGCATGACAGTCGGCGGCACCTTCGCCCCCACCCTTGACGGCGATTCCAATCGTCGGCGGGCGCGTTGGCGCGGCATCGAGCAGGCCGGCCACTTCGGCGATGTACTCATCCCAGTTGCGCAGTCCGTCGACCGCGCCGACATACTGGCCATCCGCCATAACGACGAAGGCCGGCCAGCGGCGGAAACCGAATCGGACCGACAGCGCGCGCGCCGCGTCCGGCAACACGACGCCCACGCGGAAGCGCCCGGGGAATGCACGGACCAGTTCCGGCACGATCACGGCGAGATCGAGCGTCTCCTTGAAGCGACCCGGGTCCTCGAGGAAGAGCAGCAGCGCGCGGCCGGGCGCCTCGGACCATGCCGGGAAGTCCGCTTGCGTCACCTCCGCAAAGCCATGCTTCGAAAAGAGCTGCGCGACAAGCGGATATTCAAGCGCGCCAGCGCCTGCGGCCAGGGGCATCGGTATCGTCATCGGGAACTTCCTTTGAGATGTTCGGGCAGCGACGGTTCGCGGCCGACGAGATCGGCGAAGTGCACGTCAACGTCACTCGCGCCGGCAAGAATGGCTTCGAGCGCATCGAGTGCTGCATTGGTCTCCCGCGCCTCGTCGTCAGTCAGTACGCGCCGGGCGGCGCCGCAGAATGCGAGAACCCAGGTGCCGACGGGCTGGTCGCCCAGCAGCATCAGGTCGAGTGATTCGCGTTGGCCGCGGCCTACGCCGACCGCGCGACCCGCCTGGGTTACCACCAATCGCATGGGCACGCCGATGCACATTCAGTGCTCGCCACGACGCCGCGACTCGAGCAACCGCGGATCGCCGTCGCGACAGGCATCCATGGCGGATGGCCGGCCGGCCTCGTAGGCCGACAACGCGAGCGGATCGGCGTTGAGCAGCGCAAACGGGGCGTCGCGTCCACGCGGCGTACCTGGAAAGCCCCACGCCGCCAGCTGGCCGGTGGCGAGGCGCACCGCCTCCTGCAGGCGACGCCTGACCGGCGCGCGCAGGCTGCCGCCAAAATCATTGAGTTCAACCGGCTGGACGCCGATCGCGACGATCGTATCGGGCGTGCGTCCGTTCATCTGCGCGAGCGCCAGAACGTCGTTGAAGCTGGTCTGGTGCGGGGAGAGTTTCGTGCGTCCCCACGCAGGGACCTCATCGTCGCGCAGCACCCGCAGCGTGCCGGGTTCGAGCCCGAAGTCGATCGCATCGAATACGAGGACGCGGCGCGCGGAAGCCACCGGTTCGTAGAGCATGAGTCCCAGCGTACCGCCATCCTGCAGCGTGACGCCTGCAGGAAACCGATACGCCGCATGCAGCGCCTCGACCGCGCGGACGCCAAATCCTTCATCCGCCCAGAGGATGTTGCCAATACCTAGCACCAGGACTTCAGCACGCATTGCCATGACCTCACCTGTTACTGCAATGGTTACAGGCAAAGGCTACTGCGCTCCGCGGATTGTGCATTGCGCTATGTCAAAAGGAACGCGCAATGCGATGGTCGACGCATGGATTCCCGAGGCACAAAAAAGCAAGCCGACCCGAAGGCCGGCTTGCTTCAGTCCAACGAAAACGGTGTCACGCCGCTACATCGTGAATTTGTAGATCGCCGTCAGGTAGAAGATGTTCTGCGTGTAGCTCGGGTTGGCAAAGGCACCGGAGTACCAGCTCTGGTTGGTGCTGCCCAGGTTCTGATAATACGGGTAGTAGCTGGCATAGCCGCGCATCTGGTCGTCGGTGTAGTCGTACTTGTTGAACCAGTACCCGGCGGTGAAGTTCCAGTTCTTGTTGTATTCGTACAATGCACTGAGATTGAAGCGTGACGTGGTGGTGTTGTCGGTCACGTAGTTGACCAGGGGACCGCCATTGAATCCGCCCGAGCCTTCCTGGTTGCCGGACCAGAAGTCCACGCCGCCGGTGGTCTTCGAATAGCTGTACGACGACGTAAGCTTTACCTTGTCCATCGGCACCCAGTCGGCCATGATGGCCACCAGCCAGTTGCCCTGCGTGTTCTTCGTGCCCCAGTCGAAGTTGGTGGAGTTCTGCGGATCGCCCGGCAACGGGCTGCTGCCCGAGCTGGCCTGGCGATAGGCCTGGTTGAACTTGACTTCGCCCCAGTTGCCGAGGAGCGAGACCCGGAATGCATCGGGATCGCCATACGAGACGTTCATGTCGTAGACATTGCTGGTATCGTCGGTGCGGCCGTAGTACTCGAGGTTCTTGAAGTCGGTCTGCCGCCACGTCGCGCCGAATCCGATCGCCAGTAACGGCATCGGGGTCCAGTCGAGGCTGAACTTGACCATGTTCTGGTCGAAGTCCGCGTAGCTGTACGACGAGAAGTAATACGGAACCTGGGCAGGGTTGGCCGTCCCGTTCGCCGTGATGCTATGGTCGTAATTGGAACTCTGGTTGAGGAACTGGTACTTGAGGCGTCCGCTCACGTTGGCCAGCTTGGTGTTGCGGTATTCGAGCCAGAATCGGTTGTTGTCCGTTTCGTCGGCCAGCTCCAGATTGCGCTTGGTCTGCAGGTAGTTATAGCCGCCCAGAATCTTCTGCCGCGGGTCGATGCGATACGTGCCATCGAGGCCGAACGTGTTCTTCGAATACTCGAATGGTTGCGAGCCTTCTTCCGGCCCGATGCAGAAGCGCGTTGCGTTGTTGCTGCCCGGACAGGTGGACGCAGCGGATCCAAGTCCCCCGCCTTCGTACGAAATCTCCGTCGACCGGTTGGATTTGTCGTAGTACTCGTAATAAAGCCTGGTGTCGAAACCCTTGAACAACGTCGAGCTCAGCGCCACGGTGGCCGTGGTGGTCTTGATGTCGCCGTCGAAGACGTTGGAACTGGGCTGGGTGATGAGTGTCCCCACCCCAACGGGCGGCGACTGGTTGCCGGTAGGCTTCAGGCTGCCGCCCGTGACGCCTACGCTGTTGGTCAGCGAACTCTGCGTAACACGAACGATCAGGTTCGAATCCATCGGAAGAGCGCGCACCGATGCATTGAAGCTCAGTTTCTGCAAATCGTTGTCAGGCGCAAGCAACGTGGTATCCAGACCGTTGAGCATGTAGAAATTGCTCCATTGCGCAGTCTGGACACCATTGTTGAACTTGCTGTCGAGGTAGGCGAGCTTTACGTTCCAGGTCTGCCCGACATAGCCCGCTTCCAGGATGGTGTTCTTTGTCGTGTACTCAGTGGGCAACCCGAATTCGATCAGGCCGTTGCCGGAACCCGTGCCGAGCTGGGCGCTCCCGGGGCGCGTGCCGGTGGACTTGACTTCGTTGTAATCGGCCCGGAAGAACCATGGCGTCTTGGCTGAGACCTCGAAGTTGCCGCCAATCACGTTGCGTTGAATGCCGTAGTTGAACGTGTTCCAGGTTTCCGGATTGGTGGCCGGAGGATAGGCGCCGCCAGGTCCGACCATCAGCGCGGTGCCGGGGCTCGACAACGGCGTCAGCGCATTCCACGACAGGTTGTGCGGCATACGGTCGGAAAAAATCTGCGCCTTGAACGACCCGTAACCACCACCCGTGACGTTGATGAACTGGTCGTCACGACCCAGGTTTTCGCCGAAGCCGCGGAAGTAGAAGTCCCGATTGCTGCCGAAGACGTCGAAGACGCCGATGACGCCGCTGCTGGGATCCTGGTATTCCTGCGCCTTGGCCTCGTCGGGTGGGCCGACGAATGGCCGCAAGGTCGTGCCCGAGGTGCCGACGGCGCCATTGCGCTCCCCGCCATCGGTGCTGGTGCCGCGTCCGCCCAATTGGAGCGATCCGGCCCAGTTGAATTTGCCGGCGTCGTCATCTGCGCCCCATGCAGACCCGCCCGCGAACAGGCCGGCCACAAGAACGGCTATCAGTTTCTTTCTCATCTCATTCCCCTGGTAGCTTTTCTCAGCGAAGGAAGAACTGTCCGTATGCGGACGGCGGCGCATTGCTCCCGTGAATCTGCCGGTGGCAGCCCACGCAGCCACTTCCTTCAAAACGAATGTTCGACGGCGGCGTGCCGGGCAGCGACCCTCTGCCGTCGTAGATACCGTGCGTATGCCCCCCCGGATGGCAATCCGCACACAGTGCGGGCGGCTTCTGCGCCAGCATCCGGTTGTGCGCCGATCCGTGCGGCGTGTGGCAGGTCGCGCAGTTTTCCATCACCGGCGGATGCTCGTGAATCCATGGACCGCGCTTGTCGGCGTGACAGGTCACGCACAGGTCGGTGATGGACTCCGAACGCAGGCTCGCCGCGCCCAGCCCGCCGTGCGGGTCGTGGCAGTCCTGACAGGAAACCTTGCCCTCGACGATCGGATGGTGCGAAGGCTTGAGGATTTCGGCGCGCACGTCCTTGTGGCAGCCGACACAAGTCTTGTAAGCGAGATTGCGCTGCGTCGTCGTGAAGGGCGCGGCCGCGAACGACTCACCCTTGATCATCTTGGTGTTGGCGGCCGATTGCGTGCCGTGGATGGCGTGACAGTCGGTACAGCCCACGTCGACCTTGCGGTGGACGCTTTGCTGCCACTTGTCGAGATGTCGCGACGACGCATGGCAGGTGAGACACACCGCCGACTTCTGCTCCGTCGTGGCATCCTTCGCCGTCAGCGCGCTGATCGGCTTGGCCTTGGTCGGATCCTTGAGGTGATCCGTGGCATCGCCGTGGCAGCCCTGACACGACGAGCCCGATGCATCGTTCTTGGCTCCGTGCGCGTTCAGGAAGATGGATTTGTGCTGCAGTTCGTGACAGTTCGCGCAGACCGGCGTGGCATCGACCGCCTTTTTATCCTGCGCGAGAGCCGGTGTCACCGAGAACGCCGCCATGAGGCCCAATAGACTTGCGGCGGCGATGATGGACTTGATTCGCATTTGAAAATCCCCTTTGATGCCTGTTGTAACGACCTGCGTAACAATTTTTCTGCGGCGTCCTGCCCCCTGCCGACGATGCAAAACAAACCTTGCCGCACCGTAACGAATTAAGTTCCGCTCTAGCTATCTCTTTGATCCTAAATTTCGACGCAGGCATTGATGCAAATCAAAAACGCCCATAACTCGGCGAAATACCGACTTACTTGCGTTGCGAAAAATCCACAATTTCTCGAGTCCGCCGCGCGGCGCGACATTGGCATCGAACAACCACCCTTCCCTCGCGGGCTGGCCGTGCGGCCGCCCTCCCAAAGCGTTAGAGTCACGCAGCCAAAGGAGAATCGACAATGAAAGGTGCAATGACTCCCCATCCCATCAACTGCCGCTTCGCAACCTGGGATCGCGTCAACCGCTTCAATATGTTCGCGCTGGCGTTGCTGATGCTGCCGACATTCGCGTTCGCGCAGGGGGAGGCCTCACCCAAAGGCAATCCGCGGCTGGACAGCCTGGGCATCGAAATCTGGCCGGAGTACGACCGCCCGGCGGCATTGGTGATCCTGCGCGGCGCGCTGGCAGAAGGTGTCAAATTACCGGCCGCCGTGACGTTGCGGCTGCCCGCGGCTTCCGGCGGCGCCGCAGCAGTGGCCTATTCGACGGCAGCGGACGGCAACCTCCTCAACCTGAACCACGAGCGCGTGGATGGTGGCGAATTCATTACGCTCAAGTTCGAGGCACCGGCGCGGTTCTTTCATATCGAGTTCTACGAGCCGATCGCGACCACGGCGCCCGCGCGAAGCTTCCGCTATGCATGGCCGGGGGATCTTGCAGCCGATCGCGTCTCGGTGGTGGTGCAGGAGCCGGCCTCGGCAAGCGACATCTCGGTGGAGCCGAAACTCGATGGCGTTTCCACGGGCCAGAACGGACTGAGCTACCGTTCCGCCGAACTGGGTCCGATAGCGGCAGGTAAGGCCTTGCCCATCGAGGTGCGTTACACCAAGGCCGATACGCGTCCCTCGTCTGACATCCTCAAGCCGAAAGTGAGCGATCTGCCATTCGTGACCGCGCCTTCGCCGTCGGCCAAAGATATTCCTCCGCATCCCGCAGTGGCGAGCGGTGGACTGCCGGAATGGGTACTGCCGCTTGCGGGCCTCATGCTGCTCGGGCTCCTGGGCGGCGTATTCGTCCTTTGGCGGTGGCGGCGCGCATCATCGAACTCGGCGCCATCCGGTCGTGCCTGTGCCAAGTGTGGTGCCACGCAGGCGCCAGGCAACCGCTTCTGTGGCAGCTGCGGGGCAAAGATGCCCCGCTGATCCGGCTCCCGGACGCCGCACACGTTGTGTGCGCTAACGCACGGACATCGCAAGCGCCAACGCCAAGACTGGAACCATCGCACCTTGCCAGGCGTCAAAGTCCGCAGGACGGCGCAGGCGCAGCGCAATGATCGATGCGCGCGCAATGTCGCGGTGTCCGATCGCCATCAATAGGTTCTTGTACCACAATCAATCCGATTTTCGAATGGAGTAACGATGACCAAGTCCAAACTGCTTCCCAACCTCGTACGCCGCGCCACGTTGGGCGTGCTTCTTGCTGCAACGCTTGCCGGATGCGCCACCCAGGCCGTCTCCCCGTCCGAACCCGAAAAACTTGTCGCGGACGCGCAAATGACCCTCAACAATTTCCTGCGCGATCCCGACCAGACCTGGATCCAGGACAACCTGGGCCGCGCCAAGGCCGTGATGATCGCCCCGCAGATCGTCCGCGCCGGCTTCATCTTCGGTGGCTCGGGTGGCCGCGCCGTCCTGGTCGCCCGCGACGGCCGCACGTGGGCCGGTCCCGCGTTCTACAACCTGGGCACCGCCAGCGTCGGCTTCCAGGCCGGCCTGGATGTCTCCGAAGCCATCATGGTGGTGATGACGGACAAGGGCATGAACTCGCTGCTCTCGAGCTCGTTCAAGCTGGGCGGCGACGCCAGCATTGCCGCCGGTCCCGTCGGTGCCAGCGCACGTTCGACCGTGACGGCGGACATCATCACCTTCACGCGCGCGAAGGGCGTCTACGGGGGCCTGAACCTCGACGGCACGGTCGTCAGCACCAACATCCCGTGGAATGACGCGTTCTTCGGCAAGACCAACCTGTTGCCGCCGGACATCCTGATCCGCCGGACCGTGACCAGCCCGAAGGCGGCCGCACTGCTGGCCGATGTCGCGAAAGCAACGAAGTAGTCCGGTAGTCCTTCAAACCGGTTCGCGCTGAATCGGCGACCACAGCGCGCATCGTGCGGCAATCCCGCGCGGTGCGCGACTCTGGCAACCGAACACGACTCAGGCGGTTGCCGGTACCCGCATCCTGCGCCCCATGGCGCGCAGCTGGCGGATCGCCTCGTGCATGTCCCATGCCACCTGCAGGTGCATCCAGAACGCAGCGTCGTTGCCGAAGTAGATGGCGAGACGAATGGCAGTGTCCGGCGTGATGACGCGGCGCCCGTTGATGAGTTCGTTGACGCGACGGCGCGACACGCCCAGCGCCAGCGCCAGTTCCGTCTGTGAGATTGCCAGCGGCTTCAAAAAACGCGTGGCGAGAAATTCGCCCGGGCGGGGCGGACGCCGCGAGGATAGCGCAAGCGCCGCCGCGGGCCGCCTTTTGCCGGCGGCCCCCGCCCGGACAGAGTGACTTGCGGTCAACATGGTTTTCCGCCGCCGCCGCTCAAGGCTTCGGCGCACGCTTCCACATCCTGATACCGTTGGTCATCGTGCCGATCACCGACTGGCCACTCATGATGTCCTCGCGGAATACCATGTACATGTGCACCATCGCGAACAGCACGAGATACCACATCGCCAGGTGGTGCAAGGTGCGTACCATCTGCGGATCACCGAACAGCACGAATACCCATCCCATCAGGTTCATCGGCGTGCTGCCCCATCCCCACGCCTCGGCATAGAGCGCGAGACCGGTGATGATGATGAAGATCGTGCCGAGCGTGTACATCGCGAACATCGCGATCTGCGCCAGCGGGTTGTGGCCCACCCACAGGTCGGATTCCTCCTTGAGGAAGAGGTAGTAGCCCATCTGGTTGAAGAGGCCTTTCCACCAGCTGCCGTTCCATACCGGCGGGATGAAGATCGCCCGCGACGAGTGATTGCCGACGAATGCCCAGTAGATCCGCAACAGGAACGCGACCGCGAAGATCATGCCCGCGATGAAGTGAATCGTGCGGATGTAGCCGAACATGTAATGGAACGTGGCTTCACCGCCGATCGACGGTGGCGGACTGCCGATCAGGTAGCCGGTGCCGATCAGCACGAACATCGCGACCATCATCACCCAGTGCCACAGTCGCACCGGGGCCTCGTACACGTAGACCGGCACGAGCGGTCCTTCGAGCACCTGCCCGGAAACGGGATTGACTCTCATCGCACTCTCCTCAACCGGTCAGCGCACCTTGACGGAAACGAGCTCTTCGCCTTCGGGCGACATCACGTGCGTCGCGCAGGCCAGGCAGGGGTCGAAGCTGTGGATCGTGCGCAGGATTTCGAGCGGCTGCGCCGGGTTCACCATCGGCGTATTCAACAGCGCAGCCTCGTAGGCGCCGATCTGACCCTTGGCATCGCGCGGACCTGCATTCCAGGTTGTGGGCACCACGCACTGGTAGCTGTCGATCTTCGTGTTCTTGATCTTCACCCAGTGCGCCAGCGCGCCGCGCGGGGCTTCGCAGGGTGCGACGCCCTTCGCTTCGGTGGGCCACGTCGACGGCTCCCACATTTCGATATTGGCGGTCGTGAAGTCGCCCGCCTTGAGGTTGGTCATCAGCTGGTTGAAGAAGTACTTCATCTTATGCGCTGCCCACGAGCCTTCGAGCCCGCGCGCGGCCGTGCGCCCGAGCGTCGAGAACAGCGCAGTGACCGGGACGTCGAGCGTCTTCAGCACCATGCCCACCTGTTCGGTGATCTCCTTGTCGCCCCTTGCATAGGCGACGATGTAGCGGGCCAGCGGCCCCACTTCCATCGGATTGCCCTTCCACCGCGGCGATTTGACCCACGAATACTTCGCCCCCTCGTCGAGATTCTCGATGTTGGTGCGGGTGCCCTTGGTCTTCGGGCCAAGGACGAAGTTGGGATCGGTGACGCCATCGAATGGGTGCAATCCCTTGTTTTCGTCGCCCTGTTTGTACCAGGAGTGCGTGACCCACTCCTGCACCTGGTCAGGCGCCTTCAGGTCGATGTCGTAGATCTTCTTCAGGTCGCCGCCCAGGATCACGCCGGACGGCATCAGCAGGCTCTTGCTCGAATAGTCGTTGGGGATGTCCGGGAACTCTCCATACGCCATCACGTTCTGGCCGGAGAGGCCGCCGCCGATCTTCGACCAGTCCTTGTAAAAGCCGGCGATCGCAATCAAGTCGGGAAGGTAGACCTGGTCGATGAAGTCGATCGTGCGATTGATGATGTCGCTGATCATGTTGAGCTGCGTCATGTTGATCGCGCCCACCGCCCCGGTGTTATCGAGGTTGATCGAGCATGGCATGCCGCCCACCAGCCAGTTCGGGTGCGGATTCTTGCCGCCGAAAATCGTCTGGATCTTGACGATATCCTTCTGGAAATCCAGTGCCTCGAGATAGTGGGTGACGGCCATCAGGTTGGCTTCCGGCGGCAGACGGTACGCCTTGCTCCCCCAATAGCCGTTGGCAAAGATGCCCAGTTGGCCGAACTCGACGAATTTCTTCAGTCGGTTCTGCACCTCGCGGAAGTAGCCGGGCGAACTGTTCGGCCAAGGCGAGATGCTCTGCGCCAGTTCCGACGTCCTTTTCGGATCGGCCGAGAGTGCGGAGACCACGTCGACCCAGTCCAGCGCGTGCAGATGGTAGAAGTGGACGAGGTGGTCGTGCGCATAAAGTGTCGAGTGCATCAGGTTACGGATGACGTTGGCCTGCCGCGGGATCTTGATGCCGAGCGCGTCCTCCACCGAGCGCACGGAAGCCAGCGCATGCACGCCGGTACACACGCCGCAGATGCGCTCGACGAACGCCCATGCATCGCGCGGGTCGCGGCCCTTGAGGATGACCTCGAGGCCACGCCACATCGTGCCCGTGGACACGGCGTTGCGGATGATATTGTCCTTGTCGACGTTCACCTCGATGCGCAGGTGGCCCTCGATGCGAGTGATCGGATCGACGACGATGCGCTTGCCGCTGTCGTCAAGCGTGAAGCCCTGGGTCTGGATGGTCGCCATGATCACTTCTCCGTTTCGCTGACCTTGTCATTGCTGGCCTTGCTGCGCGCCTGCTTGATGGCGCTGACCGCGGCGTGCGCGGCAATGGCCGCGCCCGTCACCGCAACGGCGGTAAGGCCGATGCGGTCTGCGGTGCCCTCGATGCCCAGGCCGCCGGGCGGCGTGATCGTCGTCAGGTGGTCGTAGAAAGACCCCTTGTCCCAGAACGCGTCTTCCGAGCAGCCGATGCAGCCGTGTCCGGACTGGATCGGGAACGACGTACCTTCGTTCCAGCGCACCGTCGAACAGGCGTTGTAGGTGACCGGGCCTTTGCAGCCGACCTTGTAGAGGCAATAGCCCTGGCGTGCGCCCGCATCGTCGAAGTTCTCGACGAATTGACCTGCGTCGAAGTGCGGCCGCCGATAGCATTTGTCGTGGATGCGCTGGCTGTAGAACATCTTCGGACGACCCTGCGCATCGAGATCGGGCAGGCGGTCGAAGGTCAGGATGTAAGTCACCACGCCGGTCATCACTTCCGCTATCGGCGGACAACCCGGCACCTTGACGATCGGCTTGTCGGTGATCACCTTGTGCACCGGCGTTGCCTGCGTCGGATTGGGCTTCGCGGCCTGTACGCACCCCCACGACGCGCACGAACCCCACGAGATGATGGCCTTGGCGTCTTTCGCCACGCGCCGCAACTTCTCGACGAAAGGCTTGCCGCCGGGAATGCAATACACGCCGTCGTCGGCGAGTGGCGGATTGCCCTCGACGGCCAGGATGTAATTGCCCTTGTATTTTTCGATCGTCTTCTCGAGTTGCTCTTCCGCCTGGTGGCCCGCCGCCGCCATCAACGTGTCGTCGTAGTCGAGCGAGATCATCGACAGCACGACGTCCTTGGCCAGCGGATGCGACGACCGGATGAATGACTCGCTGCAGCAGGTGCATTCGAGCCCGTGCAGCCAGATCACCGGGGTGCGCGGCTTGGTCTGCATGGCCTGGGCGATCTGTTGCGCCCCGGCGTTGCCCAGTCCGAGCGATGCCGCCGTGAGATTGCAGAACTTGAGGAAGCTGCGGCGCGAGATGCCCTGCCTGCGCATCAGGTCGTAGTAGGTTTCGATCATGGAGTTGCTCCCGGGAACGCAATTGCGCATCGACGCGATCAATCTGCTTGGGTGATCTGGTGACTTTGGCTGCAAGCTGCATTTAGAACGCGTTGCAGGGGCGAGTGCTTGACGAAGATCAAAGTAACTCCCCGCATGTCGCGCAGGCTATCGCTGCCGATTGATTGTTACGGGGATCGTTACAAGGCCACGGCGCGAAACGGCGCAATGTCGCGACTGTCGCGCCGGCAGCACCATAGCGTCGTGGGCTGACCTAGATCAACGCGGCGCGCTTCACCACCTCGCACTATGTGAATCCAGATTTCGTCATTGCAAAGCTCCCGGTGACGCCAGAACAATCCAACCTGCCGCCTGAGGACGCCGTCGAGGCATCGATTGCGCGGGTTCTGGATGCCGAGGCTGCGGCCGTCGATGCCATTGCCCGCGCGAGGTGTGATGCGTTGGCAATCGCCGAGGCGGCGCGGGAGCAGGTGCGCCGTCTTGCCTTATGCGCCGACCGGCGATTGCATGCCGTGCGCGCGGCGCTCGAGGCGAAGGCCGCCGCGGCGGTGGCCGCGCTCGCGGCGGAAGCGACGGCGCTGGACGCCATCCATGAACTCACGCCGGACGAGGTCGACCGGGTCGACGCCGCGGTAAACGCGACGGCCGCGGCATTGACGGGAGGGCCGCCATGATCGCCGCCGGCAGCCTTGAGTATGCGCACGCGCGCGTTGGTGCGCGCTACGGTAATCGCGCGGACGAATCTGTCTGGCGGCGCCTGGCGATGATTCGCGACTTTGGCGCGTTTCTCGACGCGGCGCGTGCAACCGCTCTGGGCGCCTGGATCGCGGACATCGGTCCGGACGCCAACGTGCACGCCATCGAGCTTGCCTTGCGTGCGCACTGGGGCGAACGCGTGGCCGCGCTCGCGGATTGGATGCCTCCGGCGTGGCACGACGCGATCGCATGGTGCGGACTCTGGGCCGATCTGCCGGTGCTGCAGCATCTGGCGCGCGGTGGCGCCGCGCCGGCCTGGCTGCGCGACGACCCGCTGCATGAGGTGCTGCGCGCCAGCGCTTCGGCCCGCCCCGAATCCGGAGCGGCAATCCTGCTCGCAGCCGCCAAAGTCGCCCCGGATAACCTGGCTGCGCTATGGCACGAAGGGTGGCTGCAGCGGATGCCGGTGCGCGGCGGGGGGCCTTCGCTGCTCACCGAATTCGCTGGCGTGCTGAAGAAGGCGCACGCCGCCCGCTTCCGCGCGCCGATGCAGCCCGACGGCTGGGCACTGCGCCGCGCGTTGCATGCCCGGCTCACGCAATTGTTTCGCCGCGCCACCCTGGACCCGGCTGCGGCGTTCATCTTTCTGGCACTTTCGGCGCTGGAGGGCGAGCGCATGCGCGGCGAACTCGTGCGCCGCGCAGCCTTTCCCAACCTGCAGCTGGCGTCATGATCCGCCCACGCCCCGCACGCTGGTTCGAGATCCTGGTCGCCCGCGACGATGCCACGCTGGCGCTCGCCGCGCTGGCCGGCACCGGCGCGGTCGAACTCGAGGCGCGTCCGACGGCGGTGCTGCCGGCCGCGCTGGCCGATGTCCGACCGTTGCTGCAGCAATTCACCGAACTCTCGTTGCGCTACCACGCCTATTGGCCAACCGACCGTTGCGTGGCCGCCGCGTTTCCCGAACCCCCGGACCGGACGCTTGAACGGTGTCTTGCCCATATTCGCGCCTGGGCCGACGAAGCCGAGCCGGCAATCCGGCAACTGCAACGCGGCGAAGTGGAGCACGCAGAACTCGCGCGCTGGAAGGGCGTGTTCACGGCCATGGCCGCGAGCACCGTCGATTTCGCGCAGATGGTGGATGCCGGTCCACTCGTGCAGGTGCAGTTGTTTTCGTTTCCGCCCGAAACCGAGCCGGCAATTCCCCGGGGGTTGCTGGTTCGACAATTCATCGCGGATGAATGGCTGCATGTTCTGGCCGTGGGGGCCACGGCTGACCTGCAGCCGCTGGCACAGCAGGCGATGGCCCTCAAGGGTCAGGTGCAGGACATGCCAGCGTGGCTGCAGGCGGACATGGCGCGCAACCTGGCCTACGTCGCGTCGCGCCAGGCGGCGCTACTGCACGAGGACGTCGCGTTGCATACGCAACTCTCGCTGCTGCACGAACGCCACGAACTGCGCAATGCGCTGGGCAATGCCGCACGATTGCAATGGGTGCTGCAGAATGTGCGCGTGCTGGAATCGGGGCACCTGTTCTGCCGCATCACGGGCTGGACCAGCGAACTCGCCGGGCATAGGCTGGCCAGCGCTCTGGAAGCATCCGGTGCCCGGGCGATCCTGCATCACCCGCCGCCACCTGCCGGCACCGCGGCGCCTTTGCTGCTGGCGAACCCATGGTGGGCACGTCCCTTCGAGCTCTTCAGTCGCGCACTGGGAATGCCGTCGCACAATGAGGCCGATCCGAGCGCGCTGCTTGCGATCGCCGTGCCGCTGATGTTCGGCTACATGTTTGCCGACGTCGGCCAGGGACTCGTGATTGCCGTTGCCGGATTCCTGCTGCACAAGCGCTGGCCGCTGGCGCAATTGTTCATCGCGGGTGGATTGAGTGCCGCGCTGTTCGGCGTGCTGTTCGGCAGCGTGTTCAGCCTGCACGCGTTCCACCCGCTCTGGCTCGCACCGCTCGACGAACCATTGACGGTGCTCGTGGTGCCCTTGCTGGGCGGTGGCGTGCTGATGACGATCGGCTTGCTGCTCTTCGGCGTCGAGGCCCATTGGCGCGGCGATCTCGTGGGCTGGCTGACCTCGGACGTGGGCTTCATTGCGGTCTACCTGGGTCTGCTCGGTGGATTCTTCAGCCTTGTCGGGTTCGCCGTCGCTACCGCGGGTGCCGCCTTGTTCTGCTTCGGGCATGGCTGGCGCACACGGCGACCCGCGGCAATACTGACCGCGCTGGCCGCACTGGTCGAGCGGACACTGCAGATCCTCATCAACACCCTTTCCTTCGCACGCGTGGGCGCGTTCGCGCTTGCCCACGCTGGATTGTCGTCGGCCATCGTGGCGCTGATGAATGCGAGCGCCAGCATCGTCATGCAGATCGTGGTGCTGGTGGTCGGCAATGTGGTCGTGATCGTCCTCGAGGGCCTCGTGGTCTCGATCCAGACGACGCGCCTCGTTCTCTTCGAATTCTTCACCCGTTTTCTCACCGCGGAAGGCCGCGTCTTCCGTCCGCTGCCCGCACCCCCCTAGACCTCGCAGGAGATGCCGATGAAACCTTCACACAAATTTGCCGCTGCGCTGGTCGGGCTTGCGCTGGTGCTGGGCATAGGCGCGACGGCGCTGGTGGTCGCCGTCGGTCCGGCCGTAGCCGCCGCGCCAGCCTCCGGCACTCCGGGCGCGGGCGTTGGTGGCGATGCATGGGCCTTCGGACTCCTCGCTGCAGCGTTGTCGACCGCGCTGGCAGCACTGGGTGCGGGTTTTGCGGTCGCCCGGGTGGGCACGGCAGCCATCGGCGCGCTGGCGGAGAAGCCTGAGCTGTTCGGTCGACTGCTGATCTTCGTCGGCCTCGCCGAAGGCATTGCGATCTATGGCCTCATCGTTTCCATCCTGATTCTCAACCGCCTCGTCTGATGCAACCACCTGTCTACATCGGTGACGAGGTGAGCGCGGCAGGCTACCGGTTGGCCGGCGTGCGCGTGGTGGTTCCAGCGCTCGATGAGGTCAACGCCGCGTTCGACGAGGCTTGCGCGCGCGCGCCGATGGTGCTGGTCGCTGCAGCCATTGCCATTCGCATCGACGAGAATCGCATCCGAATGGCGTTGGCGGCGCTGCGGCCGCTGGTGCTGATCGTGCCGGACATTCAGGGCGCCGTGCGGCGCCCCGACCTGGCGGCGCGCCTGCGTGGGCAACTGGGGATGGAAGCATGATGCCGGAGCGACGGGCGCAGGCATACCCTGCCGCGAGGCTGAAGCCTCGTCTACTGGTCACGACATCATGACGATCCAGCGCCGCACGCAGGCATTGCTGGACCTGGTCGAGGACGATCGGAGCGTGCAATGCGAGACTATCCTCGCCGAGGCGCGCAAGCGCGCCTCGGCGTTGCTGGCACAGGCCCATGCCGACGTCCGCGCTCGCATGCGCGAGGCCATTGCCGAAGAGCGGCAGCGGGCGCACGAACGCGTGGCCGCCGCGCAAGCCACGCTGCAGACGCGTCGTCGACTGCACGTGCAGCGACGCGCAACGGAGATGCTGGCGCTTGGCTGGCAACGGCTGCCCGACGCGCTGATCGCGCGCTGGAACGACGCTCCATCGCGGCAATCATGGGTCGACGCCATTGTGGCCATGGCGCAGCGCACGCTGCCCCGCACCTCGTGGCGCATCGCGCACGGGCCCGACTGGCCCATGCCCGAGCAAAAGCAAATCAGCATCCGTATCGCCGCCGCGCTCGAGACGGCGCCGATACTGGTCGCGCAAAGCGATATCCCTGCAGGGCTGAAGATCTCGGCCGGCGGCAACGTTGTCGACGGCACACTGGCCGGCCTCGTCGACGATCATGCCGAAGTCGGCGCGCTACTGCTGAGGCACCTGGAGCAGACGCCATGAGCCGCGCGACGATTCGCTCGATCAGCGGCCCGGTGCTACATGCCACCGCCACCGGCGCGTTCAAGCTGCGCGAGGCCGTCACGGTGGGCGCCCAGTCGCTGCTGGGCGAAGTCGTGCGCCTGCACGACGACGACATCGTCGTGCAGGTCTACGAAGACACGACGGGGCTGCGTCCCGGCGCCGATGTCATGGGCGCCGGGCTGCCGCTGGCCATTCGTCTCGGCCCTGGCCTTCTCGGCAATATCTTCGACGGATTGCTGCGGCCGCTTTCGGGTACCGATTCCGCGTTCGTCGCACCCGGCATGCGCCGCGCCGCGCCCGGCACCTTTGCGTTTGCGCCGTGCATCCTGGTGGGCGAGGTACTGCATGCCGGGGCGGCTTACGGCGAGGCGACCGGCACCTCGGGCCGCGCCCAGCGATGCATCGGTCCGCCCGAAGTCTCCGGCAAGGTGGTCGCCATCGTTCCCGCAGGCGAGTACGCCGAGAATGCAACGGTGTGCACCTTGCGCGCCGACGACGGCCGCGAACACGCGCTGTCGATGGGCCACGACTGGCCGGTGCGCACGCCGCGGCCGGTGTTGCGGCGGCTGCCCGCGCCCGCGCCGCTGGTTACCGGGCAGCGCATCATCGATTGCCTGTTCCCGGTTGCGCTGGGCGGCAAGGCCGCGGTGCCGGGCGGCTTCGGCACCGGCAAGACCGTCCTGCTTGAAGCGTTGGCCAAGGGCTGCAACGCCGACGTGATCGTCTACCTCGGCTGCGGTGAGCGTGGCAACGAGCTGGCCGGCGTGCTGGAGGAATTTCCGCAGCTCACGGATCCGAAGACGGGACGTCCGCTCATGGAACGCACGGTGATCATTGCCAACACGTCCAACATGCCGGTCGCCGCGCGCGAGGCATCGATCTACTGCGCCGTCACGGTGGCGGAGTATTTCCGCGACCAGGGACTCGACGTCGCGCTGATGGCGGATTCCACCAGCCGCTGGGCCGAAGCGCTGCGCGAAGTCTCCGGCCGCTTCGGCGAACTGCCGGGCGAAGGTGGCTACCCCGCCTACCTGTCGTCGCGGCTGGCGGATTTTTACGAACGTGCCGCGATCGTGGATACGCTGGGCGGCGATCGGGGCTCGGTAACGGTGATCGGCGCGATCAGCCCGCCCTCCGGCGACTTTTCCGAGCCGGTGACGAGCCACACCAAGCGCTATGTCAAGGCATTCTGGGCGCTGGATGTGAAGCGCGCGCAGGCGCGCTTCTACCCGGCGGTGCATCCGCTGCAGTCCTATGCGGAAGATGCGCGCGACTTTGCGCCGTGGTGGGCTGCCAACGGCAACGCTGATTGGTGGAAGCTGCGGCGCCGCTTTCTCACGCTGCTCGACGAGCAGGCGCACCTGGAGCGCATGGCACGGATCATCGGCAAGGACGCGCTGCCGGTGCGCCAGCAATTGACGCTGTTCTGCGCCGACCTCGTCAACGATGCTTTCCTGCGGCAGTCCGCGTTTTCGGCGATCGACCACGTCTGCAGTCCGCCCCGGCAAGCGTTGATGATGCGGCTGATCGGCCGTTTCGTCGATCTCGCCGAGGGTGCGGTCACCGCAGGCGTCCATCCGGAGAAACTTTCCCACCTGCCATCGCTGCGGGCGTTGCAGCGCATGGGCGAAGACATCCCCGACAGCGACCTCGCGCGGTTTGCGGCGCTGGAGGCAAGCCTCGACCGCGAGTTTGCAGCATTGATTCATGCCAGCGAGGCCCTCGATGCGCCTCACGGTTGAGGGTGCGGCCACGCGGCTGGAAGGCCCGCTCCTGTTCCTGCGGCGGACGCTGGACGTGGGGCTGCACGATGCAGTCGAGGTTCGCGGTGGCGACGGCCACTCTCGTCTCGGGCGCGTGGCGGCCATTGACGAATCGTTCATGACGATCGAGGTGCTGGAGTCGACATCGGGCTTGAACCTGCCCGACACCGTGGTGCGCTTCTTCGGCGAGCCGCTCACCTTCGGCCTGGCGCCGTCGATCCTCGGCCGCGTATTCAACGGCGTCGGGCAGGTGATCGACGGCGGGCCGCCAATTGCCGCCCGGAAGACCAGCCGGATCGAAGGCCTGCCGATCAATCCGGTGGCCCGCGCGGGACCGCGCGATTTCATCGAGACCGGCATCACGACGCTGGACTTGATGAACAGCCTGGTGCGCGGGCAGAAGCTGCCGATCTTTTCCGGCGGCGGCCTGCCGCATGATCGGCTGGCCGTCGAAATCGCTCGCCACGCGCGGCTGCGCGGGGGGGAAATGGCAGTGCCGACGATGACTTCGCAATCGTGTTCGCCGGCATCGGCGTGCCCTACGACAGCGCGGAGTTTTTCCGCAAGAGTCTCGAGCAAAGCGGCGCGCTCGAACGCACGGCGCTGTTCCTCAACCTCGCCAGCGATTCGTCGACGCAACGGCTGCTGACGCCGCGCTTTGCGCTCACCGCAGCGGAGTATCTTGCGTTCGTGGAGGGCAAGCACGTCCTCGTGATCATGACCGACATGACCAACTATGCGGAAGCGCTGCGCGAGGTCTCCTCGTCGAAGGGGGAGATTCCCAGCCGCAAGGGCTTTCCGGGCTACATGTATTCGGATCTCGCGAGCCTTTTCGAGCGCGCGGGCTGCATTCACGGCGCGAAGGGCACGCTGACACAGTTGCCCATCCTGACGATGCCGGCCGATGATATCGGCCACCCGATTCCCGACCTCACCGGGTATATCACCGAGGGCCAGATCGTGCTCTCGCGCGACCTCGACCGGCGCGCAATCTACCCGCCGATCAACGTGTTGCCGTGCTTGTCGCGGCTGATGAAGGACGGCACGGGTGACCGGTATACGCACCCGGACCATCCGGCCCTGTCGAGCCAGCTTTACGCGGCCTACGCGCGTGCCGTGCAGGCGCGCGTGCTGGCCAGCGTGGTCGGCGAGGAAGGCCTCGCCACCACCGACCGCCAATATCTCGCATTCGGCGCCGCGTTCGAGGACGATCTCGTCAGCCAGTCCGCGCCGCGCACGCTCGAGCAAAGCATGGAAATCGGCTGGCGCCTGCTCGCGAAGTTGCCCGAATCCGAGTTGACGCGCCTGTCCGACGCCCAGATCGCCGCCCACCTGGGCACACCGGCCTAGCGACCGGCATGGCAATGGTTACCCCCACGCCATCCCGCATGCACGATCGAGTATTGCCATGAGCGAAACGAGCCCCACCCGCGCCGTCGTGCTGGAGTTGAAGGACGAGCAGCGGGCGATGAACGAGGGCTATGTGTTCCTCGACGAAAAATGCCTGCTGCTCGCCGGCGAAATCCTGCGCGAATTGACACGCTACGCAGCGTTCGACCGAACCTTCATCGCGGCGCACGACGCGGCACTTCTGGCGCTGCAGGCCGCGGTGGCGCGACACGGGCTGGACAACCTGCAGGTCCACCCGGTGCTCGACCAGTCCACGACACCCGTTGCCCGCGCCGCACGCTCGATCATGGGCGTGCGCCTGCAGGATGCCACTTGGCAAGCGAGCGAGGCGGCGGCCCCGCCGTCGGTGATGCCATCGCCCGAGGCGGACGCTTGCCGCCTCGCATTCATTGCGTTGGTAGCGGCGGCGGTTCCGCTGGCGGCCGTCAGCGGCAACCTCGAACGCCTGTCGCTCGAATATCGCCGTTCCGTGCGGCGCGCGCGCGCGCTCCAGGATGTCCTGCTGCCCGAACTTGACGACGAGGTCTATCGGATCGAGACGCGGCTGGAGGAACTCGAACAAGAGGAAGCCATCGCAATGCGGTTTCGCGCATGACCGACCCACTCGCACGGGCATACTGTGCCGCGCCCATCCTTGACACGATCGTGATCGGCGCCGGCATTTCCGGCCTCACCGTGGCGCACGGTCTCGCGCAACGCGCGCGCTCGTATGCCGTACTGGAGGCCGGCCCGCACGCCGGTGGCGTGATCGGCACCGGACGCCGCGATGGGTTTCTCTATGAATTAGGCCCCAACAGCACGCTCGATACGACACCGCTCATCGACGAATTGCTGCGGGACCTCGGCATCGAGAACGAGCGGGTCAATGCCAGTTCATTGGCGGCTACCCGCTACATCGTCCGCAATGGCAAGTTGGTTGCCCTGCCGACGACCCCCGGTGCTTTCCTCGCCACGAAAGCATTCACGCTACGTGCCAAGCTGCGCCTGCTTGGCGAGCCGTTCGCGTCGCGCGCGCCGGCAGGCACCGAGGAATCCATCGCGACATTCGTGCGGCGCCGCCTGGGCACGGAATTCCTGGACTACGCGATCGACCCCTTCGTGGCCGGCATCTACGCGGGAGATCCGGAACGCATTTCAGTAGCCGCGGCCTTTCCGCGTCTGCTGGCGCTGGAGCAACAGTATGGCAGCCTGCTCAAGGGCCAGTTGTTGGGCGCGCGCGCCCGCCGGAAGAGCCGCGAAGTGGCAAAAAATGCGGCGGCGAGCTTTTCGTTCCGGGGCGGGATGCAGACGCTCATCGATGCGCTGTCGCAATCGCTGGCGCCAGTCCATGTCGGCACGCTAGTGCGCCGTATTGCGCGGGACGGTGATGGCACGTTCGCGATCGACGCCATGCACGGCGACAGGCTCGAGCACTTTCGCGCACGTTCGCTCGTCCTGGCGACACCCGCCGATGTTTCTTCCACGCTGGTCGAGCACATGGCACCCGCTGCGGCCGCGGCATTGGCCGGCATCGAATACACGCCCATCGCCATCGTTGCCACCGCCTGGCGACGCGCCGACGTCGACCACCCGCTCGCGGGATTCGGCTTTCTCGTGCCCAGGAAAGAACATCGATTCCTGCTGGGCGGCCTGTTTTCCAGCAGCATGTTCGAGGCGCGCGCGCCGTTGGGCCATGTGCTGCTGACGACGTTTGCCGGCGGTCGGCGCAATCCCGAGATCACCGAGATGTCCGACGCCGCCATTGCCGCCATGGTGCGCGAGGAACTCGCCGACCGCGTGGGCGCGCGCGCCGCCCCGCAATGGCAGCATACGGTACGGTGGCCGCGCGCGATCCCGCAGTACGACCTCGGGCATCTCGAACGCCTGCGTCACATCGATGCCGCCGAGGTCGCGGTGCCCGGCCTTTTTTTCTGCGCCAACTATCGTGGTGGCGTTGCGGTGGGAGACCGCATCAAGTACGGCAATGCCATGGCCGCGCGGGTCGGCGACTTCCTTGCCGTAGCTGCGTCCAAGCCTGGATCGAAACTGGAAGTTTCGCGATAGCAGGCGAGCACGGGCCCAGGCACGTGCAGCAAACGTTGGCCGTCTGCCGCATGCAGGCCGGCGATCAGGCGGCCGTAGAGGGCGCCGGCGCGCTGCGCGCGAGCAGCAATGCGCACACCCATGCAACGATCATGACGGCAACCACCGCAGCGCCGACGAACATCTCGCGGCCATCGGCCCAGGCCTCGACTTCCGGCCACCAGCGCCGGGCGACGGTGAATATTCCGATGGCGGCACTGAGGATGCCCACCGCCACCGCCATCGTCCGCGATGCGATCGCGGCCCGGCGATCGGCGCGCCGCAACAGTCGCGCGATCCACAGGCCATTGATGCCGTCCACCGCCAACATGCCCGCGACGAAGATGCCCGCAAGCGTCATCGCGGCGACGATGCCGCCATGTTTGCCCGCGACCAGCGCGAACAACGCGGCCTGCGACACCGTGTCGAACGACAGCGCAAACAGGGCGCCGACGGCCGCAATGGCCCAAGGGCGCCGCGCTGCGAAGAACCGCGCGAGCCAGCGGGACTTGAACCCGAGCGGCGCTACGATCGTGCCGGGCGCCGCGCGCCACGCCGCGCGAAGGTTGATGAAGGCAAGGCCGAACAGGAATGCGACCGAAACGGTCAGACCCGTCATTTCGAGCCATGCCGGCGTGTGCCACGACGCGGCTGCGAGGCTGGCGAGCAGCGTCACCAGCAGCACCACCAACCCGTGCCCACTCGAGAACAACGCACCGGATAGTCTGGCGGCACGCGGCGAGCGTGCCGCATTGCACCGCGCCAATCCATCGATTGTGGCCAGGTGATCGGCATCGAACCCGTGCTTGATGCCCAGGATCAGCGCGAGGGCACACAGTGCAGCGAATGTCATCGAATGCGGATCCACTACCCACTCCCTTCATGGTGCGTCGTCACCGGGTGCCCGAGGCCCTGCACGCGTAATCCTACCGGTCTTTGCAAAAATATTCCCGCCGTTGTTGCTCGGTGACGAACTCCTCGAGCGCAGGATCCATGGCGCTGCGCGCCGACACGATACCGATCGGCTTGCCGTGTTCCACTACCGGCAGGTGGCGAAAGCCTCTTTCGTGCATGAGGTTCAGCGCATAGCCAAATGGCTGGTCCGGTGCAACCGTGAACGGGTCGGCGGTCATCACCTCGCCCAGCGTCGTGGCCCCCACATCCAGATCACGCGCCACCACACGGACGGCAAGGTCGCGTTCAGTGAAGATACCTACCAAACGCTCGCCGTCGACGACCATCACGGCACCGATCTTCCTTGCGGCAATCAGCTTTGCGGCCCTGACGACGGTGGTCACGGCGGTCGCCTTGATGATCTTGCGCCGCCCCATGACTCGCCTGACCGTCCAATCGAACATCGCCCCCCCTGACTCCGCTTCCCCTGTCCGGCTCGTTCGCCATTGTGATACGTGCGGCCTAGATGCAACGTTGACTTGGATCAAGCGCACCGTCAGGACGAAACCGGCGGGGAGGGCCGAGGTTGCGACGTCACTTGCCGGTGAACACGGGCTTGCGCTTTTCCTTGAAGGCGCGAATGCCTTCCTGGTAGTCGTCGCTGTCGTACACCACGCGGCGCAACCCCTGCACGCGCTCGAAGCCTTGCGGCGACATCGGTCGCGCACCGGCAAGGATGCGCAGCTGCTCCTTCATCACCGCGATGGAAAGCGGCGCGTTGGCGGCGATCTGCTGCGCGATGTCGAGCGTGAATGCCTCCAGGTCGGCCACCGGCACCACGTGGTTGATGATTCCAAGCTGCTCGGCGCGCGTGGCCTTGATCGGCGCGGCGGTGAAAGCCATTTCCTTCACGATGCGCAGGTTGGCGGTATTGACGAACGTGACCATGCCTGAGACGTTGTAAGGTACGCCGAGCTTGGCCGGGGTGATGGCGAACGTCGCGTCCGGCGTGGCGACCACGAGGTCGCAGGCGAACGCCACCTCGCACGCGCCGCCCCACACGGTGCCCTCAATCATTGCGATCACCGGCGCATTGAAATTTTCGATCTGGCGAACGAGGTGCCGGAGCGGATCGTCCCAGCCCAGCGGGTCCCGCCCTCCGGTCGGCAATTCCGCAACGTCGTGGCCCGCCGACCACACCTTCGCTCCCGGCTGGGCGCGCAGGATGACGACGCGCGCACCGCTCGCCTGGAACGACGCGAGCGCCGCGATGATTTCACCGACCAGCTGCTCGGACAGCGCATTGCGCTTCGCCGGACAGTTGAGGGTGATGAAGCCGATGCTATTGCGGGATGCCGTTAGGACCATTGACATTGCAGGACTCCTCGCCGCCGGCATTGTCCGGACTCACTCGGGAATCGAGCCGAAGATGTAGATCGCCTCCGTCAGCGCCGATGGTTTGCCGAACGCATTGAACCAGCGATTGTAGATGTCGTTGATCTCATCACCGCCGTAGATCTGCGCCAGCGCCCGGTTGACCGCCAGCCGGAACGACGCGTCGCCGCGTGGCAGCACAATGCCATAGGGCTCGAACGATAGCTGGTCGTTCAGCAGCATCAGCGCCTTGGGATCCTTGGCCTTGGTCACGGCGCCGATCAGCAGCAGCGTATCGCTGGCGAAGGCATCCACCGTGTCGGCTTCGAGGGCCGCCATCGCCTCCTGGCTGGTGGTCACCGGCACCACCGTGGCGTTGATCTGCTGGCGTTTCAACTGCGCGTTGACCGCGCGCTCGTTGGTCGTGCCTGCGATCACCGCGATACGCTTGCCGGTCAAATCGACCAGCGTCTCCAGCGCTGGTGACCTCTTGGCCATCAGGCCGGTGGTCTCGAAGAAGATGAAACTCGAAAAATCGACGGTCTTCAGCCGTGTCAGCGTCACGGTGCTGGCACCGCATTCCATGTCGGCCTGACCCTTGATGATCACATCGAAGCGGTTTTGCGCATTCACCGGCAGGTATTTCACCTTGAGGCCCGTCACGCCGATCTGGCGCTCGATGGAGGCGACGACGCGCCTGCACAGGTCCACCGAGTAGCCGCTGACTTCCTTGCTGGCGTCGATGAAACTGAACGGTGCGGCGTCCGTCCGATGGGCGATGGTGATGGTCTTGGTGTCCGCGATCTTCTTCAGGCGGCCGTCCAGGGACTGGGCCAGGGCGACAGGCAGCGCCAGTGAGAGAGCGAGGATCAACAGCAGGAAGCGAACCATCAGGATTTCCTTAGTAGGTGTGATGTCGGAGCGGGGGTCACCATACCGGCTTTGCCACGGCACGGCAACGACGCCGCGGAGGCACCGCAACGGCAGTTCGCAAACCATTTCTCAATACAGGGACATGTACGGGTCCGGCGGTTCTTACGTTCAACCGTCGCCGGCGCCCATCTCCTTCAGGAACGCCGCGCGGTCCTGCGTACCTAGGCTGTCGGCAACGCGCCGCAGGAAATCGCTGCGGCCCGTGGCCTCGCGCGCCGCCTTGCGGGTCACGATCGGCGCGATCGGACCCAGGTATACCGCCAACCGCGCGGTGACATGGTCCACGAATACCGGCATCAGCGCCGCGCCCTTGGTTGCCGTGAAGCCCGCCTGCACGGTGCCGGGCGCGCTCGTGGGCGTTCCCGTGCGCGAACGCGACGGTGTCGACGCGGACGCCAACGAACCTGTCGTGCCACGCACGCCTGACGTGCCAGTCGCGCCCGTGCGCACACCGCTGCCGGTGCGGTTGAACGCTTCGACGAATCTGCGGCGGGATTCGGGGTCGGCGATGTTGTCGGAGAGAATCGAACACAATTCCATCCGGTCGCTGGTCTGCGCCGCGGCACGGCGCACGATCAGTTTCGCCATCGGCCCCACCGCGCGCGCGAGTTCGCTTTCCGCCGTGCGCAGCGTATCGTCGTCCCACGCCAGGGCAGGCTTCTGCAGCATCAATGTGCCGATGTTGACCATCGTGGTGCCGTAGCCGGCGTCGACCTCCACCGACATCTGGGTCACCTGGCGCAATGCCTCGTGAAAGGCGCGCGCGTCCTGGAAGCGCGCCGCGCGATCCTTGGCCATCGCCGTGGCCACGAGCCGGTCGACGGCCGACGGCAGCTTGAGCGAGGACAGCGACGACGGCGGCTCCGGTTCCTCGTGGCAGATCTTGAACGCGATCGCCTCGACGTTGCCGCGAAACGGCTTGGCGCCGGTCAAGAGCTCGTACAGCACGACGCCTGCGCTGAAGAGGTCCGACCGCGCATCGACGTCCAGACCCCGGCATTGTTCGGGCGACATGTACGACGGCGTACCGATCACCATCCCCACCGTCGTCAGGTTGGAGGTGTCGACCCGCGCAATACCGAAGTCGGCGACCTTGAGCGCCCCCTGGTGGGTGACGATCAGGTTCGAAGGCTTGATATCGCGATGCACGATTCCCCGGGCATGCGCAAAATCGAGCGCGTCGAGCAGTTGCGCCATCAGTGCCACTGCCTGCGCGAAGTCGAAATGCGTGCGGTTGGACAGGTATTCGCGCAGCCCGGTGCCCTCGACGTACTCCATCGCGATGTACGTGATGGCGTCGTCCTCGCCGTATTCATAGACACCAACAATGTTGGGATGCTGCAGCCTGCCCGCGGCCTTGGCCTCGTTCTTGAAGCGCGCCATGTACTGCGCGGCGAGTTCGGGCTCGACCAGGTCCTTGCGGATCGTCTTGATCGCAACGTAACGCTCGATGTGCGGATCGAAGCCTTTATAGACGACGCCCATCGCACCCTTGCCCAGGGCACCCTTGATCTCATATTTACCGAGGCGTTCGGGATCGGCCATCACGCTCAATCAGGATTACCGTACCTGCGGACACGTGCAACGGTCAGGACGGGACATCAGCCCTCCAGCATCTTCATGGCCTGCGCAAGGCTGGCCTTCATCCGGCCCATCGCCTCGGTCAGCACGCCGATCTCGTCCTTGCTGCGCGACTTGAACTCGCCCGCCTCCATGTTGCCGAGGCTCACCTGGTCGGCGATGCCGGCAAGACGCGTCACCCGCCGGATCACGATCGTGTAGAGCATCACATTGAGCAGCACGAAGATCGCAACGAAGACGATCGCCAGCGACCCCATGAAGGCGGAGAAGGTCTTGTCCGCGCGCGCGATCGGCACGGCCATCGGCACCGAAACGATCTGCGCGCCGATGATCTCGTTCATCTTCCAGCCGAAGCCGTTGGCGGGGCCGTAGAGGTCGACCATCGTCTTCGGTGCAACGTCGACGGTGCTGTGGCATTCGAGACAGGCACCGCTCTTGACCTCAATCGGTCGCGCGAGATAAAGCGAGCGTCCTGCCGGCGTGTCGCGTTCGCCGATGACTTCGGTGGTGGTCGATGTGTTGCGGAAGATGTTGACGACGTCGGCCTCCCAATCTGCCGCGCGGTCGCGCAGGTTGGACGGGTTGAGTGTCGCCTCCTTGTATGCATAGTCCGGATGCTTCTTGCGCAGCCCGTTGAATTGCTCGGTGGCGGCATATGCGGGGATCGTCTGCGGCAGGAATTTGTATTTCATCTGCGTCTCGAGCAGTGGCTTGACCTGCGTCGTGGTGTAGTCCCGCGATGACAATGCGGACTCCATCATCAGCCGCGCATTCTGCAGGATTTCCTCGCGCGCGTTGGCCTGCAGCGCCCGGTAGGAAATGTATCCGGCAATGAGAAATCCCAGCACGAAGATGCCGAGCAACACGAGGTTGAACTTCCAGATCAATTTCATGCCATTCCTTCGCTCGGATGCGACGTCATCGATTCACTTGGGCAGCACTGGTTTGGGCACATATTTTTCCGGATGCAACATGCGGTCCCACCTCGGATGACGCGCCAGGTTGGGTTCGGCGGCGTGCCTGAAGGCAGGATCGCGCAGGCGACTTGCAAATCGTCGCTCAAAAACCGCGCGGTCGCGGCCGGCCAGCCAGATTTCGGCCTCGGCGTAGGTGATCTCGCGGTCCGCAACGAGTTCCGGCTTCGATTTGAACTTGGCGGCGAGCGTAGGTAACCCATCGGCAAAGTGCCGCGGCATGCCGCCCACGAAGGCCTTCGACGGGCGCGGCGCCATCGAGAACGTACCGGCGGGTGCCCGGGTCCAGGATTCGCCGCGCTTCATGGCGTGCACCGGTCCATCGACCCCGCTCGTCTTCGCTTCGACGAGCTGGCCGCTTCCGGCTTCGATGAACCAGTCGACGGTCGACCCTGCATCCCGCACGACCACGACGGCAGCGGTGACGATCACGTCGGCAGGCGTGGTGCGCAGGCGCAATCCCGGGGACACTGCCGCCACCTTCAACCAGCCGCCCGCCAGCGTGAGCAGCAACGGCGAGGCTTTTGCAGCGGCTGGAACGAAATAGATGGCGCCGGGGCCGGCCAGGTTGATCGCGGTCCCAGCCGATTCGACCTGCGCCTGCGCGCGATCGGCCGCTTCGATGATGTCGCCCTCCTCGACCCGCGCACCCGCGACAAGCTTGAACCATGTCGTGCCTCGCAGCAGGCGCGTACTGCCTTCGACCAGCGTGACCACGCCGACGTCGGTTGCCGCGTGGGCCGCAATGGATAGCAGGGACAGGGACAGCGGTAGCCAAGCGAATCGGAAATTCATGGAGATGGACCGGCGCCGCGACCCAACAAGCCGCTGCGGCGCGCCTTTCGCCAAGACGTTGTCGAAACCAGGACTGCAATGCCCGGACGGATTTTGCCGATCCTACACCTTGCCGGCGCCCTTCACGGGGGAGTTTCCTGCCGGATCAGCGTGGATAAATCGCACCAAGGATGCGCAGACCGCCCGCGCCCGTCACGGCAGGGAGGTTCCCGGGCCTTCCAGCCAGCGCTTCGCGCGCAAGCCATGCAAAGGCCAGCGCCTCGACGTGATCGCTTGCCACGCCAAGCGTTTCGGTTGAAGCCACGCGCAGGCCCGGCAACGCGTCGGCGAGCATCCGCAGCAGCATCGCATTGCGGGCGCCTCCGCCGGCCACCAGCACTTCCGCGGCACCGCGCGCATGCGCGTTGATCGCGGCGGCCACGGTCTGCGCCGTGTACACCGTCAACGTCGCTTGCATGTCTTCGGCGCGACCGCGCCACGACATGGCGTCGAGGCGCGCATCGAGCCACGCCGCGTTGAAGAGGTCGCGACCGGTGCTCTTGGGCGGCGGCAGTGCCAGGAACGGTTCGTCATGCAGCACACGCAACGCGGCCGGGTCGGGGGTCCCGGAGGCAGCCCATGCGCCATTGGCATCGAATGCGGTCCCCCGATGACGCGCGCACCACAGGTCGAGCAGCACGTTGCCCGGCCCGGTGTCGAAACCGTGCACCGTGCCGTGCGGCGGCAGATCGGTGATGTTGGCAATGCCGCCTAGGTTGACGATCACGCGATGCCGGTCGGCCGCGCCGAACAGCGCCGCGTGAAACGCCGGCACCAGCGGCGCGCCCTGTCCGCCGGCGGCGATGTCGCGGCCGCGAAAGTCGGCGACGACGGTCATGCCGGCGCGCTCCGCCACGCGCGAAGGATTGTTGATCTGCCACGTCCAGCCTTCCGCCGGACGATGCCGCACCGTCTGGCCATGCACCCCGACTGCGGTCACCATGACAGGCTCGATGGCAGCACCGCGGCATGCCGCGTCGATCGCCTGCGCATAGCGATCGGCAAGTCGATTGGCGGCGCGCGCCGCGCGCACCAGTTCGTCCGGACCGGACGCCTGCAGCGCGAGAAGCTCGGCATGCAAGTCCGGCGCAAAGGCAAGGTGCGCGTGGCCCAGCGTGGCGCAAACGCCGCCGGCGGCGGGCGCAAAATCGGCAACCACGGCATCCACGCCATCAAGGCTCGTGCCAGACATCACGCCGGCAAAGAGCTGGAGTGCGTCAGCCATGGCCGGACGGGATTGGCGTGCTATTCGGTCGACGCGAGCGCGGCAGCGGGCAGCGACCGGGCCAGCGCCAGCGCGTCGCGCGCGGGACGGGTTGATTCCTTGAATACGGCCAGCCGGTCGGCAGCAATGGGCTCGGCCACCGGCATGGCAACGGTGAGCGGATTGCGCGGCTCATCCTGCACGCGAAATTCGTAGTGCAGGTGCGGCCCGGTGGCCCAGCCCGTGCTGCCGACGTAGCCGATGGTGTCGCCCTGCTTGACGCGCATGCCACTGCGCGCCTGCGGTGCGAAACGGGACAGGTGGCCATACACGGTGGAGTAGGACCCGTGATGCCGCAGGAACACCACGTTGCCGTAGCCACCCTGCGTGCCAGCGAACGCCACGACGCCGTCCGCGGTGGCGCGCACCGGGGTGCCGGTGGGCGCGGCGTAGTCGACGCCCTTATGCGCGCGCCACTTCTGCAGAATCGGATGGAATCGCGCGAGCGTGAAACCCGACGTGATCCGCGAAAATTCAAGCGGCGCGCGGAGGAAGGTGCCTCGCGTGCTGCGACCTTCCGCGTTGTACCACCCGTCGGTGCCGTCCGTGTCCTGCCACAGATAGGCCCGCAGCATGGCGCCTCGATTGGAAAATTCCGCCGCCAGGATGCGTCCCGCACCAACCGCTTCGCCATCGACGAAACGCGTCTCGTACATCACGGTGAAACGATCGCCGCGACGCAAGTCATGATAGAAATCGATGTCGCCGGCGAACACTTCGGCAAGGGCCAGCGTGATGGCGTCGGGAATGCCGGCCGCATCCGCCGCAGCAAACAGCGACGTGCGGATTTCGCCTGAACGCAGCGTGGTGCGGACCACTTCGGCCGGCGCCGCCTGCGTTGACGCGAAGCCACCGTCCTTGCGCTCGATCGCAAGCACCGCACCGGTTTGCGTCTGGAACCTGAGCGCGACCATGCCGCCGCTTTCGCCAGTGGCCACATGCACGGGCCGCCCCGGGCGCAACTGGTAGAGCGGCCGCGCCGTGGGGTCGGTAATCAGGAATTGCATGGCCTCGGGGTCGTCGACACCGGCTCGGGCCAGGAGGCCGCCGATCGTGTCGCCGCGCTGCACCCGCTCTTCGCGCCAGTAGAGCTCGCCCGGCGCCGCCACGGGCGCGATGTCGGGCAGCGCCAGCGCCCGCACCACCGACCGGGTGGGGATGGTCTCCAGCGTAGTATCGGGGGCCAGGCCGAACGCGGCTGCGCCGGTGAGGCTCAGCACGGCCAGCGTCGCCCATTGCCAGGCATCAAGCCGGCGTCCGATGCGCGCCAGCATCGACGGCCTGGGGGCCGTCGGCGGGTGCGCTAAAATCGGAGGTTGGCTCTCGGGCAACGGATTGGCCGGTCAGGTCCGCGGATCCCGGATTCTAGCAAAGTTACGCCGCAGCCCCAACGGGGTGCCGCCTGCAACCAAGGACCGACCCCCAATGCCCATCGATGTGGCCCACCAACTTGCCGTGTTCAAGCGCGGCGCCCACGAACTGCTGGTCGAGGCCGAGGTCGCGGACAAGCTGAAACGCGGCAAGCCGCTGCGGATCAAGCTGGGACTCGACCCCACCGCGCCGGACATTCACCTCGGGCACACGGTGGTGCTGAACAAGATGCGGCAGATGCAGGACCTGGGACACGAGGTCATCTTCCTGATCGGCGACTTCACATCGATGATCGGCGACCCCTCGGGTCGCAACGACATGCGCCCGCCGCTGACCCGCGAACAGATCGAGGCCAATGCCAAGACCTATCACGCGCAGGCGTCGAAGGTGCTCGACCCGGAGCGCACCGAGATCCGTTACAACTCGGAGTGGAGCGAGCCGCTGGGTGCCGCCGGCATGATCAAGCTGGCCGCCAAGTACACGGTGGCGCGCATGCTCGAACGCGACGATTTTTCGAAACGCTTTCGCAACAACCAGCCCATCGCCGTGCACGAATTCCTGTATCCGCTGATGCAGGGCTACGACTCGGTCGCGTTGAAATCGGACATCGAGCTGGGCGGCACCGACCAGAAATTCAACCTGCTGGTAGGCCGCGAGCTGCAGAAGAACTACGGGCAGGAACAGCAATGCATCCTGACCATGCCGTTGCTGGTGGGTCTTGACGGTACGGACAAGATGTCGAAGTCGAAAGGCAACTACATCGGCATCACCGAGCGGCCGGCCGACATGTTCGGCAAGCTGATGTCGATCTCCGACGTGCTGATGTGGAGCTGGTTCGAGTTGCTGTCGTTCCGGACGATGGACGAGATCGCCGCGCTGAAGCGCGAGTGCGAGGGCGGACGCAATCCGCGCGACGCCAAGGTGATGCTGGCCAAGGAAATCGTTGCGCGCTTCCATTCCGAAGCGGATGCGGATGCCGCACTGGCGGCGTTCGAGTCGCGCTTTCGCGAAGGAGCGATGCCGGAGGACATGGTGGAGATCACGCTCGACGGCAACGGCAGCGGCATCTCGATCGCGCAACTGGCCAAGCAGGCCGCGGTCGTCGAATCGACGTCGGAAGCGCTGCGTTTGATCGCGCAGCGCGGAATGAAGGTCGACGGCGATGTCGTGGCCGACAAGGCGCTGGTGATCGCGCCCGGGACCACCGTGGTGGTACAGGCCGGCAAGCGCAAGTTCGCCCGGGTGACGGTCAAGTAGACCGGAGCCCCGATGCGCCGGCAAGCGCATCCACGAACTGCTGTCAGCCGGCTATCCCCGGATTGCCCTGCATGCCCTCGATGACGGGAAGGTTGAGCGTGCGTGGCGGAATGGACTTCTGCGCACGCAGGTACCGCGCGACCAGATCCCATATCGGCTCGCCACCCGCCATGCGCGCCTCTTCCGACACCGGCGCCCAACCCGCCACCTTGTAGGTCTTGTCGGCCTCCAGCGGCTGGCCATTCAGTTCCATCCGCGTGATGCGCGATCCCATGGCTGCCTTGGGATCGATCGCATACTTCATGCCACCGACGCGCACCATGTCGCCACCCTGCTGGTAATACGGATCCGGGTTGAACAGGTTGTCGGCAACGTCTTCGAGAATGGTCTTGATCGTGGCGCCGGTGAGATCGTTGCGCGTGGCGAACGGATAGGTGATGGCGGTCTGGTCCATCAGGTGCTCCATCCGTATCGCCTGCCCGGGCAGCAGCGTGGTGCCCCAGCGAAAGCCCGGCGAGAATGCGATCTGCGCATCCTTTTCAGCCAGCAGCGCTTCCAGGATCAATTGATCGGACGTACCGTTGAAATTGCCGCGGCGATACAGGAGGCCTTCGGTGGTTGCGAGCTTTTCGCCGAGCTTGGACTCGTAAGGCTCGCGCACGCGCTTGATCAGCGCATCCATGGGCGCATCCGGCGGCAACAGCGCGCTGAACACCGGCAACAGGCGATAGCGGAAATCCGCCACCTTGCCGCCCTTGACGTCAAGGTCGAGGACCCCCAGGAACTTGCCATTGCTGCCGGCATTGGTGACGACCGTCTTGCCCCCACGATTGGACACGATGGTGGGCTGCGGTACGCCGTCGTGCGTATGCCCGCCGAGAATGGCATCGATACCCGTGACGCGCGACGCCATCTTCAAGTCGACGTCCATGCCGTTGTGCGACAGCAGCACCACCGCCTGCGCGCCGGCGGCCCGCGCTTCGTCAACGGCCTTCTGCATCGTCTCTTCCTGGATGCCGAAGGTCCATTCCTGCACGAAGTAGCGCGGATTGGCGATGGGGGTATACGGAAAGGCCTGGCCCACGATGGCCACCTGCACGCCGTTGATCGTGCGCAACGTGTAAGGCTTGAACACCGGATCGCCGAAATCGGCGGTCTTGATGTTCTGCGCCAGGAATTCGACCTTGCCCGCGAAATCCTTCTCCACCACTTCCTTGACACGCTCGGCGCCGAGCGTGAATTCCCAATGCCCGGTCATGATATCCACGCCCAAAAGCTTCTGCGCGTCGATCATGTCCTGCCCGCGCGTCCACAGCGCGGTGGCGGAGCCCTGCCACGTGTCACCGCCATCGAGCAGCAGCGCCTGCGGCCGCGAAGCTTTCAGCTGCTTGACCAGCGTGGCGAGATGCGCGAAACCGCCCATCGCGCCGAAGGCGCGCGCGGCGCGCGCGTAGTCGAGATAGGTGAAGGCGTGCGCCTCGCGCGAGCCGGGCGCAATGCGGAAGTGCTTGAGCAGCGCCTCGCCGACGATGTGCGGCGGCTGGCCCCAGGCCGCGCCCACGCCGAGGTTGACGTTGGGCTCGCGGAAGTAGATGGGCTTCAGTTGCGCGTGGCAGTCGGTGAAATGCAGCAGGCTGACATTGCCGAACGGCGCGATGCCCGCGTAGAACGACGCATCGCCGCGCGCTTGCGCCGCCGCGACATCGGCTACGGGCAATCCCGCAGCCGCGGCCGCCGCGATGCCTTGCAGGAATTCGCGACGGTTCATCCCATTGACTTTCCCACGACTACTTGTTGACCGGCGAGTTCGGATCCATCAGCAGCGCGGTGACGTCTTTGACCTGTTGTTCCGACAGAATCTTGCTGTGGCCAAAGCGCGGCATGTTCGAGCACGCGTTGTAGGCGTCTGCATTCCAGACCTTGCCATACGCGTATTTCTGGATGTCCGCACCGTAGCCGCGCACCTTGGCGAACTGGTACAGCGACGGGCCGATGGTGCCGTAGGAAACTTCCTGCGGCGTGAGCTGGTGGCAGGCGTAGCAATTGCCACCCACCGGACCGGCCGGATCGTCGGAGAACTGCTTGCCGCGTCCCTCCTGTGCGACCTTCTCGCCGTTTTGCCAGTTGCCCAGGTATTTGCCGTCGGCCGGCCACTTGATCGACTCGAAATTGATCTTTTCGATGTGATCGGTAATCGCCTTGTCCGGCACCTTGCCGGCATAGGTCGTGCAGACCTTCTGGGTCTCGTCCTGGTCGAGACGATCGAGTCCGGCCTGTCCGCGCGCCGCGAACGACCCCTTGAGCACGGCCAGCGTCTTGGCATTGAGGTCGGCGTCGGGCGGCGGGCTGGCGCAACCGGCCAGCAGCATGGCCGTTCCGGCCGCCAATGTTGCGATGGAAATGAATGTTTTCATGGCGGTCTCGTCAGCGCTTGATGGCCGGCGCGTCGAACGCTGCGCCGTTGGCATTGCGGGCAAGGAACATCGTCAATGCGATGGACCCGTCGGACGTGAATTCGAGCGCCGGAAAACGCTGTTGCCGGAAACAATCGAAAAGCCGCCACTGGAACGTGCGCAACTCACCCTGCGACACGCGATAAGCCGGCCACGTGGTGTAGGCCCCTTGGGCACCTGCCTTGCTGGTAAGGTTCGGCAGGTCCTGCAGGCGAATGCGCTTGCCGTCCTCGCCGTGGCAGGTGGCGCACGAGAAGTCGTGCGACCCGCCGCGGAAGAAGAACATCTTCTCGCCGATGCGGTAGGCCTCCTGCTCCTTCGGATGGGTGCCGGCGACATTCATCTTGATGCCGCGCGACTCCGCGGTGACGTACGCCACCAGCGCTTCGATGTCCGACTTCTTGTCGTTACCGCCCCCGAAATGCTGCTTCTTCGCATCGGCCGGCGTGTAGCCCTGCTGCGTGACCATGCAGTACACGAGCCTCGTCTCGAGATCCATCACGCGGTCGGCGTCCGGAAAATAGCGCGGCAGCTCGGCGTAGGCGCCCTTGACCACGCCGGGCCCCAGCCCGAGGTCGCACTTCTCGAAGGTGACCTTTTTCGGCCCGCGCGCGGTTTTCCATATTCCTTCGCCACGCGCCTCCCACAATTCGGCCGGGTTGCCGTCCTGCAGGGATGCCCGGTACTTGGCGATTCCGTCCAGGGCGGACGTCTGCGCCAGCGCGGTACCCGCGACGGCCAGCGCCGCCACTGCCAGGATGCGCGCGCTCACGCGATCAACGCTTCGTCGGTGCGCTTGTCCCCGCGATTGTCGACCCACGTGATCTGGACCTTGTCGCCCTTGGCGCCGCCCTTGAACTTGAACGACAGGAACGGGTTCTTGGACACTGCCGGCCCCCATTCTGCAGTGAGCACATTCTTGCCATTGTGCGTGGCGGTGACGGTCTGGATAAACCAGCCGGGAATGATCTTCCCGGCCGAATCCTTGCGCTGGCCGGTTTCCATTTCGTGACTCATGAGCACCCGAACTTCGGTGGAATCACCGGTCACGTTGGCGCGAATTCGCATCGGATCTGCCATTTGATTCTCCTGTAGGGTCGATGAACGATGGGGAGCGCGCGGTCAACCGCCGCAGCCGCCCAGCGTGACCTTGATTTCCTTGGACGCGACGTAATACTTGCCGTCGGCCTTGACCAACGCGAACACGTTCGAGCTCTGACCCATCTTCACGCGCGTGGAGATCGCAGGCTCCGTGCCCGGAGGCAGATCGAACACCGCGACCAGCATGTTCGGGTTCTTCTCGATCAGGATCGCGATCGATTCGGTCTTGGGAATCGCGCTGACGATGCCGACCGGCACCACGGCGCCGTTCTCGGCAATGTCGGGCGTCTGCACGAACGTGATGTCCTTGCTTTGCACCGGCATGCCGCCGCCCAGCGCCTTCATCGTGTCTTCCATCGTCTTGGTGTCGAAGGCGGCCTTGTTCCAACCGGCGGCCTGTGCCCTGGCTTCGCCGGGCGTGAGCCAACCCGCCGCCACGACCAGTGTCAGCAGCGAGATACCGCCGCCCTTCTTGAGTACGTCCCTGCGTTGCATGTCCATCGTGAATCCTCCTGTTCGAACCAGCTTGTCATTCTAGCCCCGGCTACGGGGATTGTTTCCTACGCACGGCTATTTGCTTATCACGGTTTGGCCCCCGCCAGGATCCACTGGATGAGCGTTCGCGCATCGGTGTCCTTCAGCGTGGATTGCGGGGGCATCGGGATGTTGCCCCATACGCCTGATCCTCCCGCCTTGATTTTTGTCAACAACCGTGCCTCGGCGCCGGCATCTCCGGCGTATTTGGCGGCGATTTCGCGAAATCCTGGCCCGATCTTGCGGGCGGCTACATCGTGGCAGGTTGTGCAAGCATTGGCCTTGGCCAGTTCCGGCCCGGACTTCGGGGCAGCGGCCGCCTTCGGCGCGGCAACGCGCGCCGATACCCCGACGCCCGGCACCTGCTCCGCGAGATTGCCGTGCTGATCGCGCGCGTAATCGGGCATCTCGGACGACAGCGTTACCGTGGCCACGCAATTGCTCATGCACGCCGTGTTGTGCGTGTCAGGCTTGCCCTCGCGCGTCATGAAGCCATGCTTGGTCGTGAAGCCGTCGCGGTTGGGCATCTTCACCCCAAGCAACGTGACCTGATCGAGGGTCGCGCTCTCCGGCACGATGTCGTTCAGGTTCAACACGTACGCCGTCAGCGCGTAGACCTCGTCGGGCTTCAGCGTCTGCGGCGCATTGAACGGCATCGCGCGATTGATATAGTCCCAGAGCGTGGTGGCGTAGTTGAGCTTGCTGCCGATGGTGCGCACCGGCTGGTCGGTACCCAGCGACCCGACCCCCCCTGCAATCTGCAGATAGCTGTTCGATTCGCCGAACGTGCCGTGGCACGACGCGCACTTCTCGTCGTAGATCTTCTGGCCCTGCAGTACCGAGCCACGCCCGGGTGGCAACCCGGTGCCGTCGGGCCGGACATCGATGTTCCAGCCCGCGATCTCCGTATCGGTGGCTGGCTTGCCGAAGCCATACTGCAGCGGTGCCGCCACGGCGGGAAGCGCTCCGGCGAAGGCCAACCCCGCAATGAGCAACGTTGCGGAAAGGCGCCGCGCACGGACCGGCAAGTCAGAGCACCTGGACATTGCTCACCTCGCCCGTTGCACCCACGCGCCACGTCTGGATCGCATTGTTGTGATAAATCGAGCGCGTGCCCCGCACCTCGCGCAACTGGCGCTTGGTGGGTTGCACGTAGCCCGTGTCGTCGATGACCCGCGATTGCAGCAGCGCAAGCTCGCCGGTCCAGTTCCAATCGAGGCGGAAGCGCGTCAGCGCCTTGCTTTGCACCGGTTCCTGCAACCGCGCCGTCTTCCAGTTGCGGCCGCCGTCGGTCGACACATCGACACGCTTCACCTTGCCACGCCCCGACCACGCGAGGCCCGTAATCTGGTGATAGCCGCGATCGAGCAGCACCTGTCCGCCGGAAGGCGACGTGATCACGCTCTTCGCTTCCTGGATCCACGTATATTGCCGTGAGATGCCACCCGGCATCAGGTCGCTGTAATGGACCGACTCCTCCCGCGTGTTCCACGGCGCGTCACCCACTTCAATGCGCCGCAGCCACTTCACGCTGGACACGCCCTGCACGCCGGGCACCAGCAGCCGCAGCGGATAGCCTTGTTCGGGGCGCAGCATCTCGCCGTTCTGGCCGTAGCAGACGAGCACATCGTCCAATGCCATCTGCAACGAGACCGTGCGTGTCAGCGCGGCGCCATCGGAGCCTTCCGCCAGCACGAACTTTGCCTTCTTCCGATCAATGCCCGCTTCGTCGAGCAAAATGGACAATGGCACACCCGTCCACTCGCTGCACGACAGCATCCCGTGCGTGTATTGCACGGTGGGCACCGCAACGTTGCCCCACTCCATGCCGGTGTTGGCGCCGCATTCGATGAAGTGCACGCGCGACACCGACGGAAACCGCACGATGTCGTCCATCGTGTAGATGCGCGGGTTGGCGACGAGACCATGGATCATCAGCCGGTGCTGGTGCGGGTCAACATCGGGCATGCCCGCATGGTGGCGTTCGAAGTGCAGGCCCGACGGCGTGATGATGCCGAAGAGGCTCTGCAGCGGCGTGAACGACACCGACGATTGCGGCGTGCGCGTGAGGCCGGGGCTTTCGCGGCGCTTGACGTTGGCCTCGTACTTCGACGGCACGCCGTAGGGCGACGCGAGAATCGGCGCGCCCAGCACCTGCGCCCACTCGGGAACATTCGGCGGCAGATTTTTGGACAGGCTGTCGTCGGCCAGGGCCCGCACGGCCGTCGTGGCCGCCAGCGCGCCCGTGCCCACCGTGGCCGCGCGACGCAGGAAACTGCGCCGCGCCCGATCGGGCGGCGCATCGAGATGATTTTCCGGCGCCAGTCGAATGCGACCGGGGGTGCCGTTGCCTTGCGACATCGTCTTGCTCCTCCTCACCCGCGACGCTTACGTGGCGTCAGTGCTGGGCGGCAAATTGCAGCAGATTTTCTTTTAGCGATTTTTCGTTGTCGATCTGGCCGGCGATGCGAACGCAAACGGAGCGGCAGATCTCGACGAATTCGGGGTCAATAATCCGGTAATAGACGACGTTGCCTTTGCGCCGCCGGCTGACCACGCCCGTGCTGTACATCAGCGCCAGGTGCCGCGACACGTTGGTCTGCGTGAAGCCCGTTGCCGCAACAATGGCCGTGACCGATCGCTCCTCCTGGCAAATCGTGTGCATGATCCGCAGCCGGGTGGGCTCCGACAGCACGCTGAAGTAACGCGCGACCACGGCAAAGACCCGGTCGAGGTCGTCGGCTGCCGGCGCGGCGGCCGCCGCCTTCGCGACGGTTGCCGTGCGTTTTGCGGGCCTGGATTTTTGCATGGATGTATGAGCATATACGCATATTATGGATGCGTAAATACCCAAGCGGGATCCGATCGGCCGCCTCGGTTTCGACATTGCCACGGGACGCCGTTGGGGCCGATCAAAACAGTTTGCAGATCACCCGCACATTGGCGACGAAGAAGCCCGCCAGCCATACGCCGCCACCCAGGACGACCAAACCCAGGGCGAGCCCGACCCGTTGCGGCACCGACAACCCGCCGCCCAGCACGAACGGTATGGCGATCAACCCGGCAAGCACCGCAATCCCCGCCCCGAAATACGCAATGCTGCCCCAGGTGCAGGAGTTCGGCGCCGCCAGGAAGGCGAACGCAAGCAGCCCGACGGACAAAGCGCCGGCGCATAGGCATGCGTTCGAGGGGGCAAACGACTTCATGCGGTTGCCGTGCAGACGCGCGAACGACGCCGATTCATGTCAACGCGCTGCGAAAAGTACACGGGCAATCAGCAGCAAGGCCGGCACAACTACGCCCACGGTGATTGCAGTGAGCAACTCCCGGTGCGGATGCGCGCGGGCCCGGAGCCCGATGATTTCAATAATTGCCACCGCAAGCAACGCGACCGGGCTGGCGAGAACCAGCAGGACCGGCCAGAAATTGCTCTGCCCGCGATAGGCAATGATCGTGATCAACCCCACGACCAGCATGGTACCGAGCGGGACGAGCGAAGCCATCAGGAACGGCCGCCTGAGCGTAAACACCGCGAGTGCCTGAATGACGGCATACGCCGAGAACACGGTGCCCCATCCGCCGAGGAAGAACGCGCTCCAGCTGGTTACGTCGCCCATTGCCGCCAATCCGCCCCTCCCTCGCCGATGCCATGGAGTCGAATCATGCCTCGACTGCCGAGGCTGCGCACCATTCGTTTCGTTTGCGGTTCGCGCATCGTTGGTTTTCATGTCGGGTGGCGTGGCGTCCTACATCAAGCTCAGCCTTTTGCGGATGCGGGCAAACATCGTTGGCGTGCACCCTGCATAGGTGTTCTGACGTGCGGATTCCGGATGGAACAGCGCTTTCGCGCCACGGCCAGGCACGATCCTCGGCGGCTTTGCCGGCTGACACGAATCGCCTTTGTCGTTTTCACCTCTTTGACGCAAGGAAAATCATGCGACTTGAAGACCAGCAGGCCAGCGGCAACGTCGAGGACCGGCGCGGCATCGGCATCGGTGGTGGGCTGGGCATCGGCGGCGTCGTGCTGGCCATCGCCGCCTACTTCCTGGGCTTTGACCCCGGTGTCGTGTTGAACATGGCCGAGCAGGTGGCCCCCCAACGGGAAACGCGCGAGGCGCCCAAGGGCGCGCCGGCCGACGAGATGGGGCAGTTCGTCTCGAAAGTTCTCGGCAGCACCGAGGAAGTGTGGGGCAAGATCTTCGCGCAATCCAAGAGCCAGTATCGCCCCCCGACGCTGGTGCTGTACGACGGTCAGGTGCGGTCCACCTGTGGCACCGCGCAAGCGGCCATGGGGCCGTTCTATTGCCCCGGCGACGAGAAACTCTATATCGACCTCTCATTCTTCCGCGACCTGCAAACACGCTTCCACGCGCCGGGGGATTTTGCGCAGGCGTATGTGATCGCCCATGAAGTTGGACACCACGTGCAAAAGCTCACCGGGACCATGCAGCGCGTGGAGTCCGCGCGCGGAAGCGGCTCCAAGTCCGCCGCCAATCAAACGTCGGTGTTGCTGGAATTGCAGGCCGATTGCTACGCAGGCGTCTGGGGACACTACGCGGGCTCCATGAATCAGCTGGATGCCGGCGACATAGCCGAAGCCCTCAACGCCGCCACGGCGATCGGCGACGACCGCCTGCAGAGTCAAACGCAGGGACGCGTCATTCCCGAGTCGTTCACGCACGGATCATCGGCGCAGCGCGTGCACTGGTTCAAGCGCGGCATGGACTCGGGGCTGCCGAAGGATTGCGACACCTTTGCGGCTGGCGCCCTTTGACATCCCGGGTCAATCAAGCCCTGACCCCGAAAGGATTCACCACGATGAAACGCACATTGATCATGCTCATGGTCGCAGCAGCCGCCACGTCGGCATTGGGCGCCGACGTCGGTGTTTCGATCAACATCGGACAGCCGGGATTTTACGGTCGCATCGACATTGGCAATTATCCGGCGCCGCAACTGGTCTACGCCGAGCCCATCGTCATTCAGCGCATCCCCGTCGGCGTGGTGCGCCAGCCGGTGTACCTTCGCGTTCCCCCGGCGCAGGCCAGGAACTGGTCCAGGCACTGCGGCCAATACGGCGCGTGCGGCCAACCGGTCTACTTCGTTCAGGATAACTGGTACAACAACGTATATGCCCCGCGTTATCGCGAGAACCAATCGCATGGCGAGAGGAAGAAGGGCAAGCACGACAACGGAAACGGCAAAGGCAAGGGACACAAGAACGATTGATTTCCATCAATTCGTCATCGACGCCGCGTTCAGCAGGCCGACGCCGATGGCCAGCGCCCGAAGGGCTAATGAACGACGGCGGTCGACAGAAAGCGGACCAGCGAGCCATTGCGCAGGCGAAACAGTCCCTCGCCGATATCCTCGGCGCCTTCGATCTCGGCCCGCGTCATGTCGATCTCGCGATCGCCCTGACGCGCCTCGACCACGACATCATCGGCCGTGGTGAATTCGTCCGGCACCCGCAGGTAGTCGGTGGCGAACAGCTCGCCGTCGATCACGACATAGTCGGCGTCGGTCATCGTTGCGTAGAGCGTGGGCATGGTGGCGTGGTTATCGTGGCGGCTCGGGCACGCAAATGCGGCCCTTCTTGATAGCGAATATGGGGCCGCCCGGCCCGGGTTCAAGCGGTACCTGCGTCAGCCGACGAGCGCGCGGACGAAGTTGGGGAGCGCCATGGCGGCCCGGTGCGTGTCGCCGTTGTAGTACTGCAGGTCCTTAATGCCCCGCTGGGCGACGCGCCGATCCACCTGCAGCGTGGTCATCTGGCGTGGATCGAGCGTGCGGGAGCAGCACGCCATCATCCACAGCCCGCCGTAGAGCGGAATGGACGTGAGGTAGGGCGTGACCACCGGAAACGCGGTGCGCAGTTGGGCGATGGTGGCGCGGATACGCTCCGGATGCGCGATGGGGCTGGCGACATGCAATGTCAGCGCACCGGTGGAGGTGAGGCGTGCCGCGCAGGCGCGGTAGAAGTCCGGTGTATAGAGCTCGGCCGACGGACCGCCGGCATCGGTCAGGTCGAGCACGATGAGGTCGTAATTTTCGATGGCGTTGCGAACGAAGGCAAAACCATCCTCGATGCGCAGCGTGAGCCGGGGATCGTCGAATGCGCCGCGGTGCACGCTGGCCAGATACTTGCGCGCGATGTCGACCACGGCCATGTCGATCTCGACCAGGGTTACCGTCTGGATCGACGAATGCTTCAACAGCTCTTCAGCCGAACCGCCGTCTCCGCCGCCGATGATCAACGCACTGGTGGGCTGCGGATGCGTTACCGCGGCGGGATGCACCAGGTTCTCGTGATAGAAGAATTCATCGCGCTCGGAGGTCATGAAATGACCGTCGAGCCGGAACAGCTTGCCGAAGGGGACAGTGTCGTGCACGTCCACCGTCTGGAACGGCGAGCGGAAGCGCTCGAACTCGCGGGCGGACCGGACGAAGAACCCCCAGTCGTCGGTGAGGAATTCAGTCAGCGTTCCCGGCGGCGTGCCGCCCCCCGGCTTGTCAGGCACGGGTGCCGCCGCGGCGGATCGACTGAAGACGCGCATCCCGCGGTTTCAGGGTGCGCTCCAATGCATGGAAGACATGTTCGGCCTTGGCCTGGTTGTCGGATAGGAGATTACACACGTAGACGTCGACCGTGACAAATCCCTCTTCCGGCCAGGTTTGGGTCGCGAGGTGCGACTCGGCCGGCGTCACCGCGCCGGTGACGCCCCGCGACTCGAATTGGTAGAAGCACTGACCGACCACGGCAAGCCCTGCCGCAAGCGCGGCGTCGACGCACAATTCGCGCAAAGGGTCCGCCCGCGTGAATTGGGGCGTGTCGGCGGGGCAGCCGTACCATTCGCCCAAGAGGTGAATGCCGTCCAAGCGAGGTCCCTCCGACGTCGACTTGACCGAGCGTGCCGGACGGTAAGCGTTGGTCACAAAACGTGTAATTATTGCACATTGACCCTGCAGAAGCGATAATTTGCGGCTGTCCCGCATGTCATCGGCGGCAACCCAAGCGTTGCGCCACCTCGTTTCCTTCTCGTTTGACGACAACTCAAGATGACCGCCACCACCGCTGCCGCGCGCGCTTCCGATCACGATCTTGCCAACGCAATTCGCGCATTGGCGATGGATGCGGTGGAAGCCGCCAAATCCGGACACCCGGGCATGCCGATGGGCATGGCGGAAATCGCAGTCGCGCTATGGACCCGGCACCTGCGCCATAACCCCGCCAATCCGCATTGGGCCGACCGCGATCGCTTCGTGCTGTCCAACGGCCACGGCTCGATGTTGCAATATGCGCTGCTGCACCTGTCGGGCTACGACCTGCCCATGGCCGAGTTGCGTGCATTCCGGCAGCTGCATTCACGCACGCCTGGCCATCCGGAAGTGGGTGTCACGCCAGGAGTGGAGACCACCACCGGGCCGCTCGGCCAGGGTCTCGCCAACGCGGTGGGCATGGCGCTGGCAGAAAAGCTGCTGGCAGCGGCGTTCAATCGCGATGGCCATGTGATTGTCGATCACCGCACCTACGTGTTCCTGGGCGACGGTTGCCTGATGGAAGGCATCTCCCACGAGGCGTGCTCGCTCGCGGGTACGCTCGGCCTCGGCAAGCTCGTCGCGCTGTACGACGACAACGGCATTTCCATCGACGGCCACGTCGAGGGCTGGTTCACCGACGACACGCCCAAGCGCTTCGCGGCCTACGGCTGGCATGTGATCGCCGGCATCGACGGCCACGATGTCGCCGCCGTCGATGCCGCCATCGCCGCCGCCAACGAGGTCACCGATCGCCCCTCGCTGCTGTGCTGCAAGACCATCATCGGCAAAGGCTCGCCCAACAAGCAGGGCACCGAGAGCGTGCACGGCGCCGCTCTGGGTGAAAAGGAAGTGGCCGCCACGCGCGCCGCCATCGGCTGGACGCACCCGCCGTTTGAAATTCCCGCCGATGTGTATGCCGGATGGAATGCGCGCGAATGCGGGGCGCTGCTGGAACAGGATTGGGACCAGCGATTTGCCGCCTACCGCGCAGCGTTTCCGGCGCAGGCGGCCGAATTCCAGCGCCGCATGGCGGGTGATCTGCCCGCGGCTTTTCCCGCGCAGGCCGATGCGTTCGTCGCGGCGCAATCCGCCAAGGGCGAAACCATCGCCACGCGCAAGGCATCGCAGCAGGCCATCGAAGGTTTCGCGACACTGCTGCCCGAAATGATCGGCGGCTCGGCGGACTTGACCGGCTCGGTGTTCACCAACTGGTCGGGCAGCAAGATCGTCGCGCGCGACCGCCCGGGCAACTACGTGAGCTTCGGCGTACGCGAATTCGCGATGAGCGCCATCGCCAACGGGCTCGCGCTGCACGGCGGCTTCATACCCTACGTCGGCACGTTTCTCACTTTCTCCGACTACGCGCGCAACGCGCTGCGGATGGCCGCACTGATGAAGCTGCGCTCCATCTTCGTCTACACGCACGATTCGATCGGGTTGGGCGAGGACGGTCCCACGCACCAGTCGGTGGAACATGCCGCCAGCCTGCGCCTGATTCCCGGGCTCGATCTGTGGCGGCCCTGCGATACGGTGGAATCCGCGGCCGCATGGGCCGCAGCCATCGAACGGCGCGACGGCCCTACATGCCTTCTCTTCACCCGCCAGAACGTGCCCTTCGTGCCCCGCAGCGATGCGCAGATCGCCGCAATCGACCGCGGGGGCTACGTCGTCGCGGATTTCGACGCAGCAGTCAGCGGTCCGCGCGCGATTGTCATCGCCACCGGCTCGGAAGTGGCGCTGGCACTGGGCGCGCGCACCCAACTCGCCGACGCCGGCATCAACGTGCGCGTGGTGTCGATGCCCTGCACCAGCGTGTTCGACCGGCAGGACGCTGTCTGGCGCACCTCGGTGCTGCCGCACGGCGTGCCGCGCGTGGCGGTCGAGGCAGGTGTCACTGCCGGTTGGCGGCGCTACGTCGGCGCCATCGACGACCCGCACGCCGCCGTCATCGGTATCGACACGTTCGGCGAATCGGCCCCCGGACCGGTGCTGTTCAAGCATTTTGGCCTCACCGTGGAACACGTCACCGCCGCCGTGCGCGGGGTGGTCTGAAACAAACCCGGCGTATACGCGCATGAGCAACCTCAACATCCGCCCGGCCCAACCCGTCGATGCCTCCGGCATCGCGCAAGTGCGCGTCGATGCATGGCGCACCACCTATCGCGGCATGATTCCAGACGCCTACCTGGCGGCGATGCGCGTGGAGGAAAGCACGGCGCTGTGGGAAAAAGTGCTTAGCGCGGCGCCCAACACCACCAATACATTCGTTGCGGAAATGGATGGCCGTATCGTGGGCTTCGCGTCGGGCAGCATGCTGGCCGAGCCCAAGCTGGGTTTCAATGCCGAGTTGGCCGCGGTGTACGTCGAACGCGACCTGCAGCGCACCGGTGTGGGTCGCCGTCTGGTCGCCGCCGTGGCCTCGGCACAGCGCTCGCACGGTGCCACCGGCCTCATCGTCTGGGTGATCGCGGCCAACAAGCCGGCGCGCGCCTTTTACGAAGCGATGGGCGCGCAACTGGAAATCGAACAGCCGTTCAACTGGGACGGCATGGATCTCGTCGAGGCCGGCTATGGCTGGCGCGACCTCGATGCGCTGATTGCGGCGGGCGGCACGCCCGCCCTCCTGCACTGACCTATCAACGGTAACCCGTGGAGAAACTGCAATGACTATCAATGTCGCGATCAACGGTTATGGCCGCATCGGGCGCAACATCCTGCGCGCGCACTACGAGGACGGGAAGAAGCACGACCTCGCCATCGTGGCGATCAACGACCTCGGCAGCCCCGAGACCAACGCTCACCTCACGCGCTACGACACGGCGCACGGCAAGTTTCCCGGCAAGATCGAAGTCGACGGCGATGCGATGGTGGTCAACGGCGACCGCATCAAGGTGTTTGCCGATCGCGATCCATCGAAGCTGCCGTGGGGTTCGCTGGGCGTGGACGTAGTGCTCGAGTGCACCGGCTTCTTCACGACCAAGGAAAAGGCCGGCGCGCACATCGCGGGTGGCGCGAAGAAGGTGATCATCTCCGCGCCCGGCGGCAAGGATATCGACGCCACGATCGTATTCGGCGTCAACCAGGGCGTGCTGAAGGCCGCCGACACCGTCATTTCCAACGCGTCGTGCACCACCAACTGCCTGGCACCGCTGGTCAAGCCTCTCAACGACAAGATCGGCGTCGTCAACGGCCTGATGACCACCATCCATGCGTACACCAACGACCAGGTGCTGACCGACGTTTATCACGAAGACCTGCGCCGCGCGCGCTCCGCCACGATGAGCATGATCCCCACCAAGACGGGCGCAGCGGCAGCGGTCGGGCTGGTGCTGCCTGAACTGAACGGCAAGCTCGATGGCTTTGCGATTCGCGTGCCCACCATCAACGTGTCGCTGGTCGACCTGTCGTTCATCGCCGCGCGCGACACGACAGTGGAAGAAGTGAACGCGATCATGAAGGCCGCGTCCGAATCCGCCGCGCTGAAGGGCATCCTCAACTACAACACGGGGCCGCTCGTCTCGGTGGACTTCAACCACGATCCGGCATCGTCCACGTTCGATGCCACGCTCACCAAGGTGTCGGGGCGTCTCGTCAAGGTGTCGAGCTGGTATGACAACGAATGGGGTTTCTCCAACCGCATGCTCGATACCACGATGGCGCTGATGCAGGCTAAGTAGCCGACGGGCATTTCCAAACCGCAGGCATCAACGCCGGATGGACACGATGAAATTCAAGCGCCTGGCCGAAATCGACGTGCGTGGCAAGCGCGTGTTCATCCGCGCCGATCTCAATGTGCCGCAGGATGATGCCGGCAATATCACCGACGACACGCGCATTCGCGCGTCGATGCCGGCGATCCGCGATGCGATGGCGCGTGGCGCGGCGGTGATGGTCACGTCGCACCTGGGTCGTCCCACTGAAGGCGAATGGAAGGCCGAGGATTCGCTGGCGCCCATTGCAGCACGCATGTCGGCGCTGCTGGACAAGGACGTTCCACTGGTGCGCGACTGGGTGGATGGCGGCGCATGGCAGGCGGCACTGAAGCCGGGGACGGTGGTGCTGCTGGAAAACTGCCGGATGAACAAGGGGGAGAAGAAGGACAGCGAGGATCTTGCACGCCGGATGGCGGCGCTGTGCGACGTCTACGTCAACGATGCCTTCGGCACCGCGCATCGCGCGGAGGCCACCACGCACGCGATCGCCCGGTTCGCGCCGGTGGCGTGCGCCGGGCCTTTGCTGGCAGCCGAGCTGGATGCGTTGGGCGCCGCGCTGGCGCACCCGAAACGGCCGCTCGTGGCCATCGTCGCGGGCTCGAAGGTGTCGACCAAGCTCTCGATCCTGCGCGCGCTGGCTGCCAAGGTCGACACGCTGATCGTCGGTGGCGGCATCGCCAATACCTTCATCCTGGCCGTGCATGGCAACGTCGGCAAGTCGCTGGTGGAAGCCGACCTGGTCGGCGAAGCCCAGGCCATCCTCGACGCGTTTCCCGGCAAGGTACCCATTCCCGTCGATGCCGTCGTGGCCACCGAATTCTCGGCAGCCGCGGTGCCGCGGCTCACCGCCATCGAGAATCTGCGGCCTGACGAAATGATCCTCGATCTCGGGCCGACATCGGTAGCGGTGCTGAAGCAGATCATCGCCGGCGCCGGCACCATCCTGTGGAATGGACCGGTGGGCGTGTTCGAGTTCGACGCGTTCGCGGCCGGCACCAGGGCCACCGCCGAAGCGATTGCCGCGTCGCCTGCCTTTTCCATTGCCGGAGGCGGCGACACGCTGGCCGCCATCGCCAAGTTCGGCGTCGGCGACAAGGTCAGCTACATTTCCACGGGCGGCGGTGCCTTTCTCGAATTTCTCGAGGGCAAGACGCTGCCGGCGGTGGCAATACTTGAAACGCGCGCCGGGGTTTGAAGCGATTGAGTCAAACGCCGCCGTAGGCGCGGCCGAGGCCCCGCCGGCGAGTGTTTCCCGAAATCGCGCCACACCGGATGGAAGGTCGGCCGGTTTCAACGACGTCTCGAATTGCCGTAACATGGCCAAGTTCGAATAGCCACTTCGTCATCAGGACAACACTTTGCAACGCAATACCAAAATCGTCGCCACGCTCGGCCCCGCGTGCAGCGACCCGGCCGTCCTGCAACGGATGATCGCCGCTGGCGTCGATGTCGTGCGCCTCAATTTTTCACACGGCACGGCCGCCGATCACGTCGAACGCGCGCGGCTCGTCCGGGAAATAGCGATGAAGCAGGGCCGCGCGGTGGGCGTCATGGCGGACTTGCAGGGACCGAAGATCCGCGTAGGCAAATTTGCCACCGGCAAGGTCGAACTGGTCGCCGGCAAGCACTTCATCCTCGACGCGGAATGCGATCTCGGCGATGCCGACCGCGTGGGACTCGACTACAAGGAGCTGCCGCAGGATGTGTCCCCGGGCGCCGTGCTGCTGCTCAATGACGGCCTGATCCGCCTCAAGGTGCTGGGTGTGGACGGCCCGCGAATCACGACGGAAGTCGTCGTCGGCGGCATACTTTCCAACAACAAGGGCATCAACCGGATGGGCGGCGGGCTGACTGCGCCGGCGCTCACCGCCAAGGACATGGACGACGTCAAGACGGCGGCGTTGCTCAAAGCCGACTACCTCGCGATTTCGTTTCCCAAGAACAAGGAAGACATGTACATGGCGCGGCAGCTGTTGCGCGCCGCGGGTGGCCACGCACTGCTGATCGCCAAGATCGAGCGCGTGGAGGCCATCACCTTTCTCGAGGAAATCATCGATGCGTCGGACGGCATCATGGTCGCGCGCGGCGACCTCGCCGTGGAAGTGGGCAATGCAGCGGTGCCGGGCCTGCAGAAACGGATGATCCGCATGGCACGCGAGCGCAACAAGCTCACGATCACTGCCACGCAGATGATGGAATCGATGATCAACGCGCCCATTCCCACGCGCGCCGAAGTGTCCGACGTCGCCAACGCGGTTCTCGATGGCACCGATGCCGTCATGCTGTCGGCCGAAACCGCCGCCGGCAAATATCCGGTGGAGACCGTCGACACGATGGCGCAGATCTGCTTCGAGGCCGAGAAATCCGACACCGTCGAGCTCGATCGCGATTTCCTCAACCGAACGTTCACCCGCGTGGACCAGTCGATTGCGATGGCCACGCTGTTCACCGCATTTCACCTCAAGGTCAAGGCCATCGCCTCGCTGACCGACTCGGGGTCGACGGCGCTGTGGATGTCGCGGCACAACTGCGGCTGCCCGATCTATGCGCTCACGCCCAAGATCGAATCGCAGCGCAAGATGGCGCTGTATCGCAACGTGCGCCCGCTCTACCTCGAGCAAAGTACCGATCGCGACGCTGTGCTGCGCGCGGCCGAAGACCTGCTGGTGGCCAATGGCCAGGTCAGGGACGGCGACCTGATCGTGCTTACGATCGGCGAGCCGATGGGCAAGTCGGGTGGCACCAACACGATGAAGATCGTGCGTGTCGGCGAACACCGCGCCTGACGGGGCGATTACAGCGCTTTTGTCGAGGCTTTGCGGCCGCCGTCATGCCCATGGATTTGGCGGCAGTGCTACAGTCGCTTCACGCCCTGGTTCAAATCCGGGGCGAATGCAAGCTGAACGAGACCTCAGCGCACCCAGATGCCAAACCTCGACGCCCTGCTGCTGGCCCGGATCCAGTTCGGATTCACGATCTCGTTTCACATCATCTTTCCGGCAATCACGATCGGGCTTGCCAGCTACCTCGCGGTGCTCGAAGGTTTCTGGCTGCGCACGGGCCAGACGGTCTACCGCGACCTCTACCAGTTCTGGATCAAGATCTTCGCGGTCAATTTCGGCATGGGTGTCGTGTCGGGCCTCGTCATGGCCTATCAGTTCGGCACCAACTGGAGTTACTTCTCCGACTTCGCGGGCAGCGTCACCGGCCCATTGCTCGCTTATGAGGTATTGACGGCCTTCTTCCTCGAGGCCGGCTTCCTCGGCGTGATGCTGTTCGGCTGGCATCGCGTCGGGCCGGGGCTGCACTTCTTCGCCACCGTGATGGTGGCGGTCGGCACGCTCGTGTCGATGACGTGGATCCTTGCCTCCAACAGCTGGATGCAGACACCGCAGGGCTTCGCCGTCCTCGACGGCCGGATCGTGCCGGTCGACTGGATCGACGTGATCTTCAATCCGTCATTTCCGTACCGGCTGGCGCACATGGGCGTGGCCGCGTTCCTGGCCACCGCACTGATCGTGGGCGCCGGCGGCGCGTGGCACCTGCTGCGCGGGCGCAACGACGATGCCATCCGCACGATGACGTCGATGGCCATGTGGATGCTGCTGCTGGTGGCGCCATTGCAGGCAGTGATCGGCGACTTCCACGGACTCAATACGCTGCAGCACCAGCCCGCCAAGATCGCGGCGATCGAAGGCCACTGGGAGAACAAGCCGGGTGAAGCGGTGCCGCTCACGCTCTTCGGATGGCCCGACATGGCGAAGGAGGAAACCCTGTATGCAGTGAGCGTGCCGCACTTGGGCAGCCTCATCCTCACCCACACCTGGGATGGCCAGTTTCCCGGGCTGAAGGATTTCCCGCCGGGCGATCGCCCCAACTCGACGATTGTGTTCTGGTCGTTCCGCGTGATGGTGGGGCTTGGCATTCTGATGATCGCGCTGGGACTGTGGGCTGGATGGGCGCGCTGGCGCGGCTACCTCTACGCGTACCGGCCGTTGCTGTGGTCGGCGCTGCTGATGGGTCCGGCCGGGCTGGTCGCCATCCTGGCCGGCTGGTTCACTACCGAGATCGGACGCCAGCCGTGGGTCGTGTATGGCGTGATGCGCACGGCGGACGGCGTGTCGGCGCATGGCGCCGTGCCGCTCTTCGTCACGCTCGCGCTGTTCGTGGTCGTCTACTTCGCCGTGTTTGGTGCAGGGGCTTACTACGCGTTGCGGCTGATTGCCGCCGGCCCCGCCGAACCGGATGCATCGACACCGGTGCCGGGCGGTCCCGGGCAATCCCGCCACCCGATGCGGCCGATGTCCGCCGCGCCCGACCCCGCCGCCGCCATTGCCGGCACTGCCTGGGCGCAACGCGATGGGGTTTGACCTGCCGTTCATCTGGGCCGTCATCATCCTGTTCGGGGTGATGATGTACGTCGTGATGGACGGCTTCGATCTCGGCATCGGCATCCTCTATCCGTTCTTCGCCGAAAAGACCGACCGCGATGTGATGATGAATACCGTCGCGCCGGTGTGGGACGGCAACGAGACGTGGCTGGTGCTGGGCGGCGCCGGGTTGCTGGCCGCGTTTCCGCTCGCGTATTCGATCGTTCTGTCCGCGTGCTACCTGCCGCTGATCTTCATGCTGCTCGGGCTCATCTTTCGCGGCGTTGCGTTCGAGTTCCGCTTCAAGGCCAGCGACGCGCGCCGCCATTGGTGGGACAAGGCGTTCATCGGCGGCTCGATCGCCGCTTCGTTCTTCCAGGGCGCGACACTTGGCGCGTTCGTGCAGGGCATCGAGGTGCGCGGCCGCAGCTTCAGCGGCGGCGCGCTCGACTGGCTCACGCCGTTCTCGGTGTTCACAGGAGTTGGATTGATCGTGGCCTATGCATTGCTGGGCTGCACCTGGCTGATCTTCAAGACCAGCGGTCCGCTGCAATCGCGGATGAAGGAACTGGCGCGGCCGCTGACATTGGCGCTGCTGGCCACTATCGTCGTCATCAGCGTCTGGACGCCGCTGACGCACGAATACATCGCGCAGCGCTGGTTCACGTGGCCCAATATGCTCTGGTTCGCGCCGGTTCCCGTGCTGGTGGCGCTGTCGGTGTGGCTGTTGCTGCGGGCGTTGCGCGGTGAGCCGCACGCCGGCCCCTTCGTGCTGACGCTGGTGCTCGTGTTCCTGGGCTACAGCGGTCTTGGCATCAGCCTGTGGCCCAACATCGTGCCGCCCTCGATCTCGATCTGGGAGGCCTCGTCGCCGCCGCAAAGCCAGGGCTTTGCGCTGGTGGGCGCGCTGCTGATCATCCCGCTGATCCTCGTCTACACCGCGTGGAGCTACTACGTGTTCCGCGGCAAGGTGGAGTCGTCGGACAGCTATCACTGATGGATGGCGATGGGCCGGCTGCAGTAACGACGCCGCGAGGAAAACTCTGGTGGCGCCGCGTAGGTTGGCTGGTCACGCTGTGGCTTGCCGGTGTATTGGCCGTCGGGCTGGTCGCGCTGCTGTTTCGCGCGGTGATGGCGGCGGTGGGGCTCACGCGCTGACTTATCCTCCGCCACCTGCGGGCACGCTGCGATCGTTCAGTGCACGTCACGCCCGTGACATTGCTTGAACTTGCGCCCGCTGCCGCAGGGGCACGGATCGTTACGGCCGACCTTTGGCTGGCTGCGCACGACCGGCTCGCGCGGACGCGTGATGTCGGCGATGTCCAGCACGGCATCGACCACCGATTCGATCGCGCGATCAATATCAGCGAGCGGTTGTTCGCGGTCGATGTGCGCGCGTTCCTGGCGCATCGCCTGCGCGTCCTCGCTGTCATCGTCGGGGTCGATGGGAAGATGCCGCAGGATGTGCACAAGGACTTCGCTGAGGTCGTCATTCTCGTCGGCCAGTTCGAACACGGCCGGGAACGCTCGCATCGCCGCCAGGAAGCCTGCCGCCCACGACCAGAGTGCTGCAAGTTCCTGCTGCGGCGAAGTCGCTGCGCCGGCTTCCGCCTCGATGGCATAGACGATCGGGTCGAACGGTTCGCGCGCCTGGATATGCGCTGCGAGCGTGTTGTAGCGGCGCATGACCAGTCCGACTACCCGCTGCACGTGCGCTTTGTCGCCCGGAATCATCGGTTCGCCGTCGGGCGCCGCGAACACGGGCGGCAGCCACGCCGACGGCATCGCGTCGCCGGGCTGGAGCAGGACACCTACCAGATAGCCCTCAAGCATTGCGACGTCGAGAGACTCGCGGTCCTCCGGCAGCGCAGCCAGCGCCTCGTCGAGTTCGTCGATCTCGGAATCGGAAAGCGGGCGCGCAAGGTCGCGAGGCATGGATTCGGACATGGAACCCGTATGGTAGCGTAGCGCAGGCACGTCACCGCGCGAGCGGCGGCGCCAGCAGGAGATCGATCACGAGCGGCGCCTCGCGCGCCACCAGCACGGTGCGTCCGTCCGGCGCGACGGCAATCGACAGTCCAAGCGCGGTGGGCGCGAACGCACTCCGCCACGTCTCGCGGCGTGCGGCAAGATCGTGGCGGATCAGCGCGTCCGGGCGTGTGCCCGCTCGGTACCACACCGCATCGCCGGTCAGCAGCCAGTCGAAGCGGTTGCCCTCGTCGATCGCAATGGGCAACGGACCGCACTGCAGCGACGCCAGGTCGCACAACGTGAGTCCACGCAACTCGGGTTGAGCGAAGGCAATGCGGTTGCCCTGCACCTGATATTCGCTGACCAGCGGCAGCGGCAGGCGCTCGGGCGCGCCGGTCCCGGATCGCCGCAACAGGCGTACCGCGTTGCCGGCGATCTCGCCGACGATCATGGCGCGGCCGTTGTCCGCCTCCCGCACGTCCACCACGGCATCGCCCAGGTTCGTCAGCACCTCGACGGCGCCGCCCGGCCACCCGATGCGAATCCCCTGCTGCACCGCCGACGCGTCTTCGCGGCGGGAGACACGCGTCGCATAGATGAAGCGTCCATCCTGCGACCAGTGCGGGCGCATGTAGATGAAGCCTTCCGGCAGCGGGATCCGCGTGGCGGTGCCCTCCAGCGTGGCCACGTAGAGCCCCGACGCGCCTTCCCGGTTGGAGGAGAACACGACCTGTGTGCCATCCGGCGAGAACTCCGCCTGATTGGTGTAGCGCGTCGAGGTCCACATGCCCTGCGGCTGGGCGCTCGCGTCGGCCGGGTTGAGACGAAAGAGATTGGCGGAGTACACCGCGTTCTCGAATACGATGCTGCCTCGGCGATCGACATCCGGCGCCCGCGCGCCACGGCCACCAACCATCACCGCGGTTCCCGTTTCGATGTCGAAGCGGTTTAGCGCGCGCAGCCCGAACCAGTCGGCGGCCACCAGCAGCGGTCCGCGCGGCCCCAGCCATGCGCCGCCGTAGGCCAGGCCACGCGGGGACCCCGCCTCCCGCGCGCTGGCGCCGTCGCTGCTATCGACGAGCCACAATTGCCGATGCGATGCCGTGCCGCGGAAGAACAGGACACGCGCGCCGTCGGGCGAAAAGCGCGGCAGGAGGTCGTCGCCGTCGCCCGGTTCGGGTGCCGTGAGCGTCCGGTCAAGGCCGGTGTCGAGGTCGCGGATCAGCAGCCCGGCAGGAAACTGCGGCCGCGTCGCCGCGACGTAAACCAGATGACGTCCATCGGGTGAGAGGTCGAATTGCGCGCGCGGTTCACGCGCGCAGTCCACGAGCGGCCGCGTCGCGGTGCCGCGAATTTCCTGCGCGACGATGCCGCACGATCCTTCCTTGGTCCGGCGGAAGTACGCCACCTGCGTGCCGTCGGGAAAAAACACCGGATTGAGATTGAGGTCGGCGGGATCGCCGAGCGTCGCCCGCTCCGGCGTGCCGATCCCGCGGATCTCGATCACTGCATGCATGCCCTCGCCGGCCGCGAAGGCGACGCGGCCGCCATCCGGCGCGAAACGTGGCCCCACTTCAAGTGCAACGTCCGATGCAAACGGCTCGGCCCGCGCCAGTTGGCGTTCTAGCGTCGCGCGATCCGCTGGTTCCACCAGCGGCGGACTGCCAAGCGCCAGCCAGAGGCCGACGCCAAAGCCCACTGCAATCGCTGCCGCCCACCACCACCGGCGGCCCGACGATCGTGCGGAAACGTCGGCTGCTCCCAGCGGCTGCGCCGCGGGGGCGGCGCCAGGCACCGGCAACGACGCGGCCGACGGGGGCGCCACCGTTTCCGGCAGCGCCGCAACGGGCGCAATCAGCCGATACCCGACCTTGGGAATCGTTTCGATGAAGCGCGCCTCGCGCGCATCGTCCCCCAGCGCCGCCCGCAGGTCGGCAATCACTCGCGACAGCACCTCGTCGTTGACCATACGCCGCGGCCAGACGTCGTCCAGCAGCATTTCGCGCGTGACCACCGCGCCGCCGGCGGCCACGAGGCGCAGCAGCACATCCATCAGCCGCGGCTTGAGGCGCAGCGCGCGCCCCGCCACCACGACTTCGTTGGACGCCGGGTGGACGTCGACGTCGTGCAGGCGAAATGGCGCGGTCGCCCGGGCGCCGAGAGAGGGCGTGTCGCTCACCTTGGGCTGTTGCAAATCAATGGGTTGGCCCCGCGCCGACGCCTGGGAGAAAAAAGGGAGACGAAACTCAGGACGGACATGCGGTCAAACCCCGAGGCTGCGCGGGTCTTCAATTTCTTCTCGAGAGGTCGCCGCATGGTGCGTCTATTGGCTTTTGGCTTGTTCATGTTGGTTGCGGGCGCCGCCACCGCACAATCGCCGCCCTGCCCGGCGCGCCTTTTCGTCAGCGGCTATTTCAGCACGGTCCACATCTACGACGCATGCACCGGCGCGTACCTTCGCGATCTCGACCCAACGGGCCGCATCCGCGGCGCCCAGGCCGTGAAGCTGGGACCGGACGGCCTGATTTACGTTACCAGCGAAATGTCGCAGCAGATTCTAAGGTATCGCAACGATACGCTTGCGTTCGTCGACGTTTTCGCCGCCTTCACCGACGCCGACCCGACGGGCTTCGCGTTCGGCCCGGACGGCAACGTCTACGTCGCGGCCTTTCGCACCAACAATGTCCGGCGACTCTCGGGCGCAGGGGTGCCGCTCGACGTGCCGGTGGCCAAAGGTACGGCCGGGCTCATCGGACCCGACAACGGCATCACCTTCGGCCCCGACGGCAACCTCTACATTCCGGGGTTCTATTCGAGCAACGTCGTGCGCTTCGATCCGCGCACGGGAACCGCCAGCGTGGCCGTCGCGAAGAACGCGATGGGCCTGGGCGCGACGCGCGGCATCCTGCCCGAGCGCGACGGCAGCGGCCTCCTCATCACCGGCGAAGGTTCGGGACAATTGCTTCGCCTCGACCTCGCCACAGGCGTGGTTAGCGTGCGTGCCGCGGGTTTCACCCGGCCCACCGGCCTGGCCTTTGCACCCAATGGCGACTTGCTGATCGTCGACGGCAACGCCGTGGTCCGGCGGGACCCGGCCACGGGCACGTCGCGCGGCACGCTGGTGGCCGAGGGCGCAGGTGGACTCGAAGGCGGCACCTATGCGGCGGTGATCGCGTTCACCGCGCCGGCGTCCGTGCCGGTGCCCGTGGTCGAGTACTACCACCCCGGACTGGACCACTACTTCATCAGCGCGCTGCCCGCCGACATCGCCGCGCTCGACTCGGGCTCGCTCAAGGGATGGGTCCGCACCGGCCGCGGTTTCAACGCGTACACGGAGCCCGTGGCCGGCACCAGTCCCGTTTGCAGATTCTATCTTCCCCCCGGCAATGGCGACTCGCACTTCTACTCGGCGTCCGCCGCCGAATGCGCGGAGGTGCGGGCGAAGTTTCCGACGTTTGTCTTCGAGGCGCCGGACGTGATGTACGTGGCCTTGCCCGACCCCGACTCCGGCGCATGCAAGGCCGGTGAGGTCATCGTTTACCGGCTGTGGAACAATCGCGCCGACTCCAACCATCGCTACACGACCGATCCGGCCGTCAGGACCGCGATGCTTGCGCAGGGCTACATTGCGGAAGGTTACGGCCCCGACGCCGCGATCATGTGCGCGCCGGCGTGATGTTCCGTCAGCGCGGCGCGCACATTGCCACACCCATGCCGCCGTAACCTTCGGGCAGCCAGCCCGCCTCCATCATCTGCCGTCGCGTCTGCTCAACAGTGGCATAGCGATGATTGATGGCGGCACGTCAAGCCGGCACACCGACGATGCCCCATCGACAATTCCGTTGGCATCGACGCCATCGGGTGCGGAAATTTCGCAAACGCTGGACCCGGTCGAGTCGGATGCCGCACGGATCGGAGCATTCGCGACAACGACCACCAAGGCAATCAGCACTGTTGTCGTCGGCGCATGGCCGCCTGGTCGGAACGCTGGGGTTTGAGGCGATTCGACCAAGATCCGCGCGAACTCTTGCAGGTGCCCGCGATATTACGCGTGCGTAGTGCAGCGGATGTTTGCCGGTCCTCCACGGCAGTATGCCCCAGTGCGTCCCGCAGGCCGCACCCAGCCCTCTCTACTGTTCCTCCAAGCGAAATGATGTCTTCGCGCCTGAGGTCATTCCCTGCGCGACGCAATGGGCCGAGAGTTCGGACACGCGCCGCTGACGTGGCAAGCCAGGCTCCGGATCCCGCCGGCCATTCACGAATCTCATCATGTCGCGAACTACCAATGCAGCAAGCGGTTTGGCAGCCGAAGTCATGACGTCACATTCCCCCATGAATGCGACGGCTCATCCGGCTTGCACGAGCGCCTGCGCAGTGATTCACCCGGCCTGGATGCGCGCATCGCACTGGCTCAACGCCGTGGCGGTCGTCCTGATGGTTACCAGCGGCTGGCGAATCTACAACGCCGCGCCGTTCTTCAAATTCCATTTTCCCGGTGAGATCACGTTGGGCGGCTGGCTTGGTGGCGCGCTCCAGTGGCATTTTGCCGGCATATGGCTGGATGGTCGCGTACTACATCGACTCGGGCTGCATCGACACTTCGGTCGAAGCCGCCATCAGCAAAGTGTTTGCCAGCGACGCCATGCAGCGCGCGGCGCATGAAGCGACACAGATCGCGGCCGGCAATGGGTTCATGCGCGAGTTTCCCTATGAGCAGATCACCCGGGATGCGCGGATTCTGTCCATATTCGAAGGCACCAACGAGATCCTGCGCCTGTATATCGCCCTCTCCGGCTTGAAGGACGTGGGTGCCAACCTGGGCGAGATCAGCTCGTCCATCGACGACATTTTCAACCACCCGATCAAGGGCTTTGGTGTGCTGGGTCAGTACGCCAGGCGCCGCGCCGCGGAAGCGACCGGTATCGGCACTGACCGCATCATGCGCGATCTGCATCCCGCATCAGGCGCACCGCCGCATGGCGCGCAACGTTCAGGCGTTGAAGCGCAACGAAGATCTGCAAGTCAACAAACTCGCCGGGACGATACTGGCCGACGAGGCCTACCCGTTCGACGTTATCTAGGGCAACACCACGCGATCGGCGTGGCCACCATTCCGACACGCGTAACGGTGAATTGGGCTCGACACCAATTCCCGTTGCCGGCTGGTTCGACGACACTGCAGTCATTGGCTTCCCAGCGGGTTCACCCGAAGCCGCATCCGTGCCGAGTGTTCCATGAGCCGCGCCTACTACGACATCGCATTCACACCCGCCGTCCACGCCATGCAGGCGCGCATGGGGAGCCGCTCGACCTATGCGCCGCTGGACCACACCGACGACCGCCGGGATTCGCTGACTGCCGACGAAGCCGATTTCATCCAGGCGCGTGACGGGTTCTACCAGGCCAGCGTGGGCGAATCCGGGTGGCCCTATGTGCAGTATCGCGGTGGGCCCGCCGGTTTCCTCAAGGTGCTGGACGACAGGACGATCGGCTATGCCGATTTCCGCGGCAACGTTCAGTACATCAGCGTCGGGAACCTGCAGGGCAATAACCGCGTCGCTCTCATGCTGATGGATTACGCAAGGCGGCGACGCCTCAAGATCCTCGGTCGGGTGCGGCTGGTCGATCGCAGCAACGATCCTGCCCTGATGGCGCGCCTGGCGATGCCGAACTACCAGGCCAACGTCGAGCGTGCCGTCATCATCACCGTCGAAGGCTACGACTGGAACTGCCCACAACACATTACGCCCCGGTTCACCGAGGCCGAGATTGAAGAAGGCATCGCGCCACTCCATGAAGAGATCGAGCGGCTGCGGACAGCGCTCGGCCCAACGGAGGCAGCGAAGAGCCCATTGGCAATGGGCGACGGCCCTCTGGCGCTGCGGATCAGTGGCATGCGCCAACTCACGCCCAGGGTGCGTGCCTATGAACTGCGCGCCCTCGACGGTGCCAACCTCCCCCCGGTGGCGGCCGGTTCGCATATCGACGTGCCGGTACGCCTGCGGAGCGGCGCGACAAGCGCCCGACGTTTTTCGATCAGCTCAAGTCCGCTCCGCCGCGATGCCTATGAAATTGCGGTACTCCGGGAGGATGCTGGGCGCGGCGGCTCGGTCGCGGCACATGCCGGCTTCCAACTGGGCACGACACTGCGATGTAGCCTTCCGGGCAATCATTTTCCACTGCATGGCGACGCGCGTCCGGCCGTACTCATCGCCGGCGGGATTGGCATCACGCCCATCAAGGCCATGACCCAGCAATTGCAAGCTGACGGCCGCGTTTTCGAGTTGCACTACGCAGTGCGCTCCCGTACGGAAGCCGCCTACGTGGACGAACTCGAATGCAGGCTCGGAGCTGCGTTGCATCTCCACGCAGCCGATCGACACCATCGCCTCGACCTCGCGCAGGTGATGGGGCAGTCGGCGGTCGATAGCGTGTTCTACGTCTGCGGTCCCGAGCGGCTGATCGATGCCGCATGGAACGCGGCACGGTTGGCGGGCATCTCTGCCGACCGGATGCGCTTTGAGCGCTTTGTGGCCGCACCCAATGCAACCACGAATCGTCCCGTGACCATAACCCTCCAACGGAGCGGCAAGCGTTTTACCGTGCCGCCCGAACAGAGCCTCCTCGACGCCATCGAAGCTCCGGTACTGCAACGCCGTTTCGCTGCCGTACCGGGACCTGTGGCACGTGTCGCGTCAAGGTATTGGGCGGCGAACCCGAGCACCGGGACACGTTCCAGAGCGTGGCGGAGCACAGCCGCGACAACTCGATGTGTGTTTGCGTATCCCGTGCCAAAGGCCCGGAACTGATCCTCGACCTTTGAAGCGCCCCGCCATTAAGGTCTCGACTTTCAATCGCACCGCCCATTCATCCCATCAACCGGAGATTGCCATGCCCTACCTTAACCTCAAGCTCTGCGCCGAGCTTTCCCCTGATGTGGCAGGCTCGATCGCGACGTGCCTCACCGACCTCACTGCCGAGATTCTCAGGAAAAAGCGCGAACTCACCGCGGTTGTCCTGGAGTTCGTTGCGCCATCCCACTGGACGATCGGTGGCTCTTCGCTCGCAGAGCAGTCACTGCGCAGCTTCTACCTCGACATCAAGGTCACGGAGGGCACGAACACCAAGGATGAGAAGGCCCTGTATGCGATGCGTGTGTTCGCGGGAATCGAGGCCATCGTGGGCACCCTTGCACCCGCGAGCTACATCGTCATTCACGAAGTTCATGCTGACGCCTGGGGCTTCCAGGGGCAGACACAGGAATTTCGGTACATCCGGGGCCGGCCAATCTAGGCAGCGATCGCCTGGCGCCCGGGCGCGTTCAGTCAAGCGCGGAGTTGGCGCGCAATCGTTCGATGGCAAGATCGAGAAAGGCCCGCGCCTTGGCCGACGCGTGCCGCCCTTCCCGATGCAGCACATGCACCGGCAGCATCGGTGGTTCGAATTCGCTCAGCACGGTCTGGAGCCGCCCATCCCGCAATTGCTCGGCCACCTGGTAGGAGAGCACGCGAGTGAGTCCAAATCCGCTTTCCGCCGCGGCAATCGCAGATTCGTTGCCGTTGGTGAACATGCGTGGCCGCAGCTTGACAACGCGCGCCACCCCTTGTTCGACCAGCCGCCATTCGGAGGTCGGCATCGTGGGATTCACGGAAATGATCGAATGCGCCAGCAGGTCATCGGGCGCCAAGGGAATGCCATGGCGCTGCAGGTAGCCGGGCGTCCCGACGATGACCCGGCGAACGCGCCCGACGCGGATGGCCTGCATCGACGAATCCGGCAAGTCGGCAACGCGCACGGCCACGTCCACACCCTCGTCCATCAGATTGACCAGTCGGCCCACAAACCAGCACGCGACGCTCACATCGGCGTAGCGCTGCAGGTACTCGGTGACGATGGGCATGACGAACTTCGCCCCGAACAGCACCGGAGCGCTGATGGTCAGATGGCCGCGGGGTGCGCGCTGCATGCTGCGCACTGCATCGTCGGCATCGGTCATCTCCGCGAGAATGCGTCGGTAGTCCTCCGCGTAACGTGCGCCGGGCTCGGTGACTCGCACGACACGCGTAGTCCGCGTCAGCAGGCGCACGCCAAGGTGGGCTTCCAGTTCATTGATGGCGCGGGTAACGGCCGGCGGCGAAATCCCCAGCTTGCGCGCGGCGCCCGCGAAGCCACTGGCATCGACCACGGCGACGAAGACGGTGATCAGATGCAATCGGTCCAAGCGCTTCCTTCTGCCGCGGCATGGCCGGTCGCTGGACGGCTTTCTCCGGGTGATTTCGGCCGCATGCTCATTCGTTCTTGATCCCGCTCGACCGGATGAGTCTGCCCATCCGCACGTAATCACTCCTGGCGCGCTGGTCCAGTTCTGCCGGGGTCAGGGCTTCAGGCTCCAGTCCCAGTGCCAGAAGCCGACCGCGGATTTCCGCGTCCTGAACCGCCGCCACCGTCTCGCGATGCAGGCGGTCGACGATTTGCTGGGGCGTGCCCTTGGGCGCGTAGATGGCCACCCAGGGTGTAAATACAAAGCCGGGCAATCCCGATTCGGACACCGTGGGTACGTCGGGCAACAACACCGAGCGACCCTTGCTGGCAACAGCGATGGCACGGAGCCGACCATCCTTGATGAAGGGCAATGCGATCGACAGCGCAACAAACGTCACGGGAATGCGGCCGGCCACGACTTCCATGGCAGCCTGCGATGCACCGCGAAACGGGATGTGATTCAACACAATGCCTGTGGCGTCGCCAAAGATCGCCATGGCCAGGTGTTGCTGGCTGCCATTGCCGCCCGACGCAAAGTCAAGCGCACCTGGACGGAGCCTGGCGAGCGCGACCAATTCCTTGACACTGCTGACGGGGAGCGTTGGGTTGACCACCAGCACGCTTGTAATCGACGCGACGAAACTGACCGGCGCGAAGCCGTCCAGAGGGTCGTAGTCGATTCCGGGCTGCAGGTGCGGCACGACGGCAAGCATGCTGTCACTCATGACGCCTATCGTGTACCCATCGGGCGGCGCATGCGCGAGACGCTCCGCGCCGATCAGCCCCGCGGCACCGGTGAGATTTTCGATGATCAGTGGTTGACCGACGCTGCCCGCAATCCGCTCGGCCACGATGCGCATGGTCGAATCGCCGGCGGTTCCCGCCTGCATGGGGACGATGACCTTGATCGGCCGCACCGGATAGGTTTGTGCCCGGACCGATGCGCTGAAAATGAAACATGCGCAGAGCAGTTGCGCCACTGCAGGCAATGTCGAGTTCGCCCATTCGCGTGGCACGTATGTTCGTCCCGGATTCAGTTCAACAACGAATTGGCGCGCAACCGTTCGATCGCCAGGTCGAGAAACGCCCTTGCCTTGGGCGAGGAATACCGACCCTCGCGATGTACCAGATGCACGGGCAGTGCGGCCGATTCGAACTCGCTCAGCACAGTCTTCAGCTGGCCGTCGCGCAATTGGTCGGCCACCTGATAGGAAAGCAGTCTCGTGAGACCAAAGCCACTTGCGGCGGCGGATACCGCGGAATCGTTGGACGTGGTGGTGATTCGCGGCTGGAGTTTCACAAGCCATGGCAGCTTGTCTTCCACCATTCGCCACTCGGAGGTCGGAGTCACCGCACTGGCGGAAATGATCGTGTGTCGCGCGAGGTCGTCGGGAGAGCGCGGAATGCCATGCTGCTCAAGATAGCCCGGAGACGCACAGATCACCCGCCGTACGCTACCCACCCGGATGGCCTGCATGGATGAGTCCGCCAGCTCGCCGATGCGCACGGCCACGTCGATGCCTTCATCCATCATGTTGACCACCCGGTCCATGAACCAGCAGGCAATCGTCACCTCAGGGTAGCGCTGCAGATATTCGGTGACCACGGGCGTCACGAACTTGCTGCCAAACAGCACAGGCGCGGTGATCGTCAACCGGCCATGCGGCGCACCGTGTGCACCACTCGCCGAGCGGTCGGCCTCTTCCAACTCGGCGAGAATGCGACGGCAATCGTCCCCGTATCGCGCGCCTGCTTCGGTGACGCGCACCACCCGCGTGGTGCGGGTCAGCAGCCGCACACCCAGATGCTTCTCCAGCTCGTTGATCGCGCGCGTGACCGCTGGCGGCGAAATGTTGAGCTTGCGCGCCGCACCCGCAAAGCCGTTCGCGTCCACCACCGCCACGAAGACGTTGATCAGATGGAGCTGGTCCAAATTGTTCCTCGGCGCGTAACGGTGTCTTTGATTTTACGCTGATTCCCGTCGGTTCCCGAATCAAGCAAAGTCCAGCCATTCGCTGCCGATGCGGTGAATGCACCCCAACCCGAACCGCCTACCTTGAGGAAAACTGCCATGTCCCGTATCAGCATTCCGACCGTCGACAACGCTCCCGACGCATCCAAGCCCTTGTTCGCCGCCGTCAAGAAGCAACTGGGAGTCGTTCCCAACCTCATGAAGCTGGTGGGCCACAGCCCCGCCGCCCTCGAAGGCTACCTGTCCCTCAACGGCGCGCTCGCCAAAGGCAAGCTCGATGTGAAGCTGCGTGAAAGCATCGCGCTGGCCGTCGCCGAATACAACGGCTGCGACTACTGCCTGTCCGCGCACGACTACCTGGGACGCAACGTCGCCAAGATGACCGGTGGCGAGATCGAAGCGGCGCGCGACGGCCGGTCATCGGATGCAAGGACCGACGCCGCGCTGCACTTTGCCCAACGCGTCGCCGAGTCCCGTGGCCGCGTTTCCGACACCGAGATTGCCGCCTTGCGGACCGCCGGTTTTGACGACGGCAGCGTGATCGAGATCGTCGCCGCCGTCGCGCTCAATGTCCTTACCAACTACGTCAACAACGTGGCGCAAACGGACATCGATTTTCCGAAGGTAAGTGCAAAACTCGCCGCCTGACCTGCGTCCTTGCTGCCGGGACCCGCGCGTCGCAAATCCGCGGCGCAGCGGGTCCCGCCTCGCCCACACGTTACAGGAGCGCCCCACCATGGATACCACCCGCGAAGCCCCTCGCCCGCCGCTGCCTCCGTTTACGCGCGAGACGGCCGCGCAGAAGGTGCGCCTGGCTGAAGACGCCTGGAACAGCCGCGACCCGAAGCGCGTGTCGCTCGCCTACACCCACGACAGCCGCTGGCGCAACCGCAGCGAATTTCCGCGAGGCCGTGAACAGATCATTGCACTACTCGAGCGAAAATGGGTGCGCGAAATCGACTATCGCCTGATCAAGGAACTATGGGCGCACGACGAGAATCACATCGCGGTTCGCTTTGCCTATGAGTGGCACGATGATGCCGGCAATTGGTTCCGATCCTATGGCAACGAGAACTGGGAATTCAACGAGCACGGCTTGATGACGGTGCGTCACGCCAGCATCAACGACCGCCCGATGGCCGAATCCGAACGCAGGTTTCGCTGGCCGCAAGGGCGTCGTCCGGATGACCACGCGGGCCTGAGCGACCTCGGTCTTTGAGCCCGAGATTCGCATGGGGACCGAGCACCTGTCGCTTCGCCATGGCAGGCTGGCTCGCTCCCAATCGGAAACACCATGACTCCCGCTGAAATCGCCACGACCATGCAGGGCAACGCCGTCTGGGTGGTGTTTGCGAACGTGTTGCTGCCTGCCCGAACGACGCAAAGTCCATACGCGCGGCACAGTCCCTTTTGAAGTTGGGTTATACCTCCGCGAAGCCGCTACGGGGCGGATACGACTCCTGGACGCGACATCCGGGAGCGAACACCGGGTGAGTTGGCCCTATTCATCGAAGCGACACGAAAGGAGCATCCATGCAGGTTTCACAGAAGCCGGACATCTGGTTCGCCGCGGGTGTGCGCACACCGTTTGCGAAAATGGACGGGGCGCTTGGCGAGTTTGATGCGATCGGTCTCTCCGTTCCCGTGGTGCAGCACATGATCGACCAATTGCGTGGCGCAACCCCCGACTTCGCGGTATGGGGCACCGTCGTCCCCAATCTGACCTGGAGCAACATTGCCCGCGAGATCCTGATGGACGCAGGCGTCGCGCCAACCGTCCCGGCATTCTCGACGGTCATGGCGTGCTCGACCAGCATGATGGGAGCGATCGAGGCTGCCGGCATGATCAACGGCGTCGACCGCAATCTCGCGTTGGTCGGCGGTGTCGAGAGCATGAGCAAGATCCAGCTCGGGCTTGGCCAACCGCTCTCGGACTGGATACGCAGGTTCCAAGGGGCGCGCTCCTTCGGGCAGAAAATTGCGCATGCCATGGATCTGCGCGCCCGTGACATCAGGCTTTATATTCCCGCCGTGCGCAACCGGACCACCGGCCTCAGCATGGGCGAGCACACCGAGGCTACGGCCAAGGAATGGAACATCGGGCGTGAAGCACAGGACCGAATTGCCTGCGAGAGCCATGCGCGTGCCGTAGCTGCCTGGAAGTCAGGCTTCTTCGACGATCTCGTCATCCCCGTCGGCGACTTGAGTCGCGACGCCATTCCGCGCGACGATACCTCGCTTGAAAAGTTGGCGAACCTGCCGCCGAGTTTCGATCGAACCAGCGGTCGCGGCACGTTGACGGCCGGCAACTCGTCACCACTCACGGACGGCGCCGCCAGTCTCTGGGTGGCTTCGGAAGCCGGACTCGCCAAGCTGCCGACCGGCATTGCCAAGGCAAAGTTGGTCGACTGGGAAATCGCCTCCATCGACTTGCGGACGGAGGGACTGCTGATGGCGCCTGCATTTGCGATTCCCCGGCTCCTCGCCCGCCATGGCCTGACCTATGCCGACATCGACCTGTGGGAAATCCACGAAGCGTTCGCCGCCCAGGTTCTGGCTCACATCTCGGCGCTTGAAAGCAGCGAATTTCTGACGCAGAAGGCCGGCGTGAACAGTGCACTCGGCGCGTTTCCGCACGACCGATTGAACCCGAACGGCGGCAGCGTTGCACTCGGCCATCCGTTTGGCGCAACCGGCGCGCGGATCCTGAGTCAGGCCGTGAAGGAACTCGCTACCCGCGCGCCGGGGCAACGCGCAATCGTCAGCATCTGTGCCGACGGTGGACAGGGCAGCATCGTGCTGCTGGAAGCAGCATGAATTGCGGACAACGCCGTGGCACCAAATCGGCCGCCATGGGACGGCCGCTGTGCGTCAATCGCGAAGGGCGACCGATGCGGCATGGCCGGTGCATCACGAACCAATGATGCGAATCGATGATTGTTCCGGTGCGCGAAATGGGCCATTGATTCTTGAGGTCATTCTCCGATGGGACTGGCGGCGCAACACTGCAGTCGTTCACCAAGCCATGCCTGGCGCGGCGGACACCAGACCACGATTCCCCAACCGCGGAGAAACCCAATGTTCAATTCAATCCTGTCTCGCCATTTCACAGATGTCACTGCATTCGAACGGTCGGCGTGCATTTCCAGTTCAGGCGTCGACGCAGCTCGTCCCCCGTCCCGCAGCTGGATTGCTGCCGCAATCCTGGCAGTCGCCGTTTGCGTGGCTCCCGCCGCACCCGTCCTGGCCGCCGTTGCGCAGGACGCAACGACGAGCCCTGTGCAAGTGACGTATGGGACCGTCCAAGTCGACGGGCTCAAGATTGCGTATCGCGAGGCCGGCAATCCTGCGCATCCGAAAATGGTTCTGCTGCACGGCTTCCCGGCTTCTTCACATCAGTACCGCGACTTGATCCGCGTCCTGGGCGACCGATTTCACGTCATCGCGCCGGACTACCCGGGCTTCGGCGACAGCGACACCCCCGATCCGGCAACCTTCGGCTACACATTCGACAGGATTTCAGAAGTGGTCGAGAACCTCCTGACGATCAAGGGCTTCCATCACTACGGATTGTTCGTGCAGGACTACGGCGGCCCCGTCGGATTCCGGATTCTCGCGCGACACCCCGAAGCCCTCGACTGGCTCATCATTCAGAACAGCAACGCCTACGAAATCGGCTTCACCGCCGCCTGGGATGGCTTCCGGGGCGCGCTGTGGAAGAACCGGTCTCCTGAAACGGAAAAGCCGCTGGCAGGCTTCCTGACGCACGACGCCATCAAGGGCATCTATCTGCACGGCGCCAAGAGTCCGAACCTGATGAGCCCCGACAACTGGGAATCCGACTTTGGATTCATGCAGCGGCCGCATGCCGTCCGGATGAACCTCGATCTGTTCTACGATTACCGGACCAATGTTCCGTTGTATCCGAAATGGCAGGCGTTCCTGCGTGACCGACAGCCGAAGACCATCATCTTCTGGGGCCAGGACGATGTCTTCTTCACGAAGGAAGGAGGCGAAGCTTACCTGCGCGATCTGCCGAACGCCGAAATGCATCGGCTCGTCGGCGGACACTTCGCAGTCGAGGATAACCTGGACTACATCTCCACCAACATGCATCGCTTCTACGACACCAAGGTCGCGGCGGGCAAGGTGGCGTCAACCTCCGGCCGATAGCAAAGCGGCCGCCCCGCCAATACCCTGGTCGCGCGCCCCGCGGGGCCCGGTGATGCCACCTTTCGCGGCAATCCGGGTCCCCGCATTAGCTTCGCGGCAGCCCCAGGCTTGCCGCGATGTAACCAGCTGGTTAATATCGTGGCCATGTCCACCCTGGCCCGCCCCGCCACTCTCGTCAAGGCGCGCGCCGTTGCGCCGCGTCCCAAGCGCGACGCCGAACGCACCAAGGCCGCCATCCTCGACGCCGCCACCGCGGAATTTTCACGCCACGGGCTGGGCGGCGCGCGTGTGGATCGTATCGCCGAGCGCGCCAAGACCAACAAGCGGATGCTCTACTACTACTTCGGGGGCAAGGAGGCCCTTTTCCTTGCGGTACTGGAGCGCGCCTATGAGCACATCCGCAATGAGGAGCAAGGCCTGCATCTCACCGACCTCGCGCCGGTCGAGGGCGTGCGCGAGCTGGTCGTCTTCACTTGGAACTACTATCTCGCGCACCCGGAGTTCATGACGCTGCTGAACAGCGAGAACCTGCACCGTGCGCAGCATCTCAAGCGCTCGAGGAAGATCCGCGCGATGCACTCGCCGCTGATCGAGACGCTGTCCGAAGTGCTGGCGCGCGGCGCGCGCGAAGGCGTGTTCCGGCGCGGCGTGGACCCGGTGCAGCTGTACGTGTCGATCGCGGCACTGGGCTACTTCTACCTGTCCAACAACCACACGCTGTCGACGATCTTCGGGCGCGACCTCCTGGCCAACCGCGCCAAAGCCGAGCGGCTGGCGCATATCAACGACCTCGTGCTCGGGTTCCTCGTCAAATGACAGCGAAAGAGATCGCGACCGCGGTGGCCGTTGCGCGACCGCAACCGTGCCTGCGGCGAGCCCGCGTCGACGGACAAATGTTCCGCTCGGGCTTGCATTGCCCACCCGCCCGCAGGTATTCTAATTAACCAACCGGTTATCACCACCCGAGGGTGCCGCCAGACGCACCGCAGCCGGCAATTTTCACCCCACAAGCGGGACGCATCGATCCGCAACCCACTGGAGGCAACACCATGAAGCCCAGCACTCGAATCCTCATGACCGCAGGCGCGGCCTTCGTCGCCGCGATCGCGACCCTGCCCGCGCAGGCGCAAGCCACGTGGAAGCCCACCAAGCCCATCACGATCATCGTCCCTTGGGCCGCAGGCGGCTCCACCGACCAGGTCACGCGCGTGACCGCCGGCGAAATCGAAAAGGCGCTCGGCCAGAAGGTCGTCATCGTCAACCAGCCCGGCGCCTCCGGTTCCATCGGCACCAAGAATGCGATGGAGGCGGGGAAGGACGGCTACACGTGGACGGCCGGCGCCGCGCAGGATCTTGGCACCTACGCGGTGCTGGGCATGCTGGACACCAAGATCGGCGATTGGGCGCTGTTTCTCAACGTCGCCAATGTCTCGACCTTGGCCGTCAATCCGAATACGCCTTACAAGACCGCTGCCGAGCTCATCGATGCGATGAAGGCCAAGCCGGGCGCCATCAGCGTCGCCACCGCGGGGGTGAACTCCAGTGGCCACAGCGCGATGGAAGCCATCGCGCGCGCCACCGGCGTCAAGTACAAGCACGTCACCTATGACGGCGGCAATCCGGCGGTGGTGTCCACCGTAGCTGGCGAAACCGATGTCACCACGCAGCTCACGGTCGAAGAGGCGGAAATGATCCGCGGCAAGAAGTTGCGCGCGCTCGCAGTGATCGGCGACAAGCCCATCGAGCTCGACGGCTACGGCACGATCGAACCGCTGACCAAGACGCTGGCCAACTTCAAGGCGCCGGCCAACTACTTCGGGATCTTCATCCCGAAATCAGCGCCGCCGGAAGTGATCGCCACTGTCGAAAAAGTGTGGGCCGAGCAGATCGCCAACTCCACGGCGCTGAAAAACTACGCCACCAGTCGTGGCGCCCAGTTCGCCCCGTACGCGGGCGCTGAAGCGCAGAAGGCCGTCGCACCGGCGGTTTCCGCCAATGCCTGGCAGGCTTTCAATGGCGGCAAGGCGAAGGTTTCGCCGGACACACTGGGTATCGCCAAGCCGTAGTCGGCATCCCGTTGCACAGGATTCCCGGTTCGCCCGCGCGAACCGGGAGCATTGCCTCCTTACTTGCCTCCTTACTTCGTCCCGGCGCTGCGCATGCACGCTTCCCCCTATCCCGTCAGTCCGCGCACGGACCTGCGCACGGCGTTCTTCTGGATCGCGCTTGGTGCCTGCATCGTTTTCGCGTCGTGGCGGATGGACCGCTTCGAGCAGCAGGGAGCCTCGCTTTACACGGCACCGGGATTGTGGCCCGGCATCGTCGGCCTGCTGCTGGCGCTGCTCGGCGGGGTGCTGGCGTGGCGCTCGGTCGAACGCGCGCGCGCCACCGACTGGACCGCGGCCGCGCCGGACGACACGGTGCTCGTGCCCGTGTCGCGCTTTAGCCTCGCCGCCGCCATGTTCTTTACCTATGCGCTCCTGCTGGTAGGACGCGGGCTGCCGTTCTGGCTGGGCACCGCCGGGTTTGTCATGGCCTTCATCTATACCTTCCGGCGCGCTGACCGCATCGCCAACGGCACGCCGTTGCAAACGCGCAAGGATGCATTGCTGGCGATCATCTGCGGTTTGGCGACAGCGGCACTCGTGTCGCAGGTGTTCGAGAAGCTCTTTTACGTTCGCTTGCCGTGACGGCCCGTCACGGCGATTAGGCGCCCGCCATGTTCGACGGACTGATTGCCTTCGGCCATTCCATTGGCACATTCTTCGATCCGCTCTCGCTGGCGCTGATCCTGCTGTCGTCGCTGGTCGGCGTCGTCATCGGCGCGCTGCCTGGACTGACCGCCACGATGGGCGTGGCGTTGATGACCACGCTGACGATCAAGATGCCGTCGAACCAGGCATTGCTGGTGCTGATCTGCACCTATGTCGGTGCCATCTACGGTGGCTCGCGTTCGGCGATCTTGCTCAACATTCCAGGCACGCCAGCCTCGGCCGCATCGTGCCTCGACGGCCATGCGCTCGCCAAGCAGGGACTCGCGGGTCGCGCGATGGGCATTGCGACGTCGGGCTCGGTATTGGGCACGCTGATCGGCATGTTCTTTCTTGCGCTGTTCACCCCCATTCTGGGCGGACTTGCGCTCAAGTTCGGCGCGTTCGAATTCTTCTGGCTTGCCGTGTTCGGCGTCGTCATCGCCGGCACGCTCACCGGCAACGATCCGTTGAAGGGCTGGATCGCCGGACTGATCGGCATTTTCAGCGCGGCAGTCGGGCAGGAAGCGATCTATGCGTTCGACCGCTTCTCTTTCGGCAGCCGCGACTTGGCCGGCGGCTTCAACCTCGTGCCGGCCCTCGTGGGCGCCTTCGGCTTTGCAGAACTGCTGGTGGCGGTACGGGAAAAGTCCTTTCCGGTGAAGATCAATCAATTCGATTCCGTGATCCCGAAGGTCGCGGACATCGTCGGGCATTGGCGGACGATCGTGCGCTCGGGCCTCATCGGCACGTTCATGGGCATCCTGCCCGGCGTGGGCGAGGACGTTGCCGCATGGTCGTCGTACGCGGCGGCCAAGCGCGCCAGCAAGGAACCGGAGAAATTCGGCAAGGGCTCGATCGACGGGCTGATGGCCGCCGAGACCGGCGACAACGCCTGCGTGCCCGGCGCGATCATTCCGGTGCTTACGCTGGGCATTCCCGGATCCGCGCCGGCCGCCGTGTTGATGGCGGCGATGCTGATCCACGGTGTGCGCCCGGGGCCGATGATCATGATCGAGTCGCCAACGTTTGTATACGACGTGGTGGCGATGATGATGTTCGCCTCGCTGGGCATCCTGCTCTACGGGCTCACGCTGACCAAACTGCTCATCAAGGTGCTGATGGTGCCGAAGCCGGTGATCCTGCCCATCATCTTCGTGCTGTGCGTCATAGGGTCGTATGCGATCTCGCAACGCCTCTTCGACGTGTGGGTGATGCTGGGCTTCGGCGTCGTGGGATACATCATCCGCCGGCTCGATTATCCGGTGGCGCCGCTCGTGCTGGGCATGGTGCTGGGCGACCTGATGGAAAAAGGGCTGCGCCGTGGCCTGGTACTGTCCGACGGCAGCATGGAGCCTTTCTTCACGCGCCCGATCTCGGCCGTGCTGTGGGTGACGATCCTGCTGGTCGTGGCGCTGAAGATTCCGGTCGTGCAGCGCTATTTTGCGCGACGCAAGCTCGCGCGTGCAACGTAACGCAATCGAGGAGTTGCCGATGAATCCACTGTGTCTCCGAATCCTGTCCACGCTGGCCATCATCGCATTGGCGTCCACCACCGTCGCGCACGCCGCATGGCCCGACAGGCCGGTGCGCCTGGTGATCCCATTTCCGCCTGGCGGCCCCACCGACGCGCTGGGCCGTCAGCTGGCGCAGGCGCTGTCGACGTCGCTCGGACAAAGCGTGGTGGTGGACAACAAGGCCGGCGGCAACAGCGCCATCGGCAGCGACCTCGTCGCGAAGGCGCCGGCGGACGGCTACACGCTGCTATTCAATGCGTCGTTGTTCGCCACCAACCCGCATCTGGTGAAGCTGCCCTACGATATCCACAAGGACTTCACGCCGATCGCGCTGGTCGCCAAGGCGCCGCTGCTGATCGTCGTCAACAACGACCTGCCGGCCAAAACCGTGGCCGACCTGATCGCTTACGCCAAGGCCAATCCGGGCAAGTTGAATTTCGGCATTGGCAGCAACGGGTCCGCCGGCCATCTCGCGCAGGAACTGCTGCGCAGCAACGCCGGCATCGAGATCCAGATGATTCCGTATAAGGGCTCCACGCCCGCGTACGCCGATCTGCTGGGCGGTCGGCTGCAGGGGTTCACCGATCCGGTACTGGGCGCCATCGGTCAGGTGCAGGGCGGCAAAGTCCGCGCGCTTGCCGTCACCTCATCGCGGCGCCTGTCCGCGCTGCCCGACGTGCCGACGGTGGCGGAGTCCGGCATGCCCGGGTTCGAATTTCACTCGTGGTACGGGCTCTGGGGTCCGCCCGGACTGCCCGCGGAGGTCGTGCAAAAACTCAACGCGGACGTGAATCGATGGCTGCAACAGCCCGCCGTGCGCGTGCAGTTCGACAAGCTGGGCTACGAGGTGCAGCCGGGGACTCCGGCCGATTTTGGCGTTTTCGTGCGCGAAAACTCGGCCCGTGACGCCAAGATCATCAAGGATGCGGGCATCAAAGCGGAATGATCAGGAACACCCCATGAACGGCGCAACGCACCCGGTCGGTGTCGTCGGCATCGGGCTCGTCGGGCTGGCGCTCGTCGAACGACTGCGCGCGGCGCGCATCAAGGTGATCGGCTACGACATCGATCCGGTCCGGCGCGAAATGCTGGTGGCCGCGCACGGCATGGCCGCCGCCACCGCCGCCGATGTGTTCGCGGCCTGCGACAACGTGTTGCTGGCGCTCTTCGACGGTTCGCAGACCAGCGCGCTGATCCGCGAAGTGCTGCCGTGCTTGCGCGCCGGCATGCGCCTTGTCGACTGCGGCACGGCCGACCCCGAACAGGCCGTGGCGCTGGCCGTGCGTCTGGCTGCGCGCGGCGTGCGCATCCTCGACGCGCCGTTGTCGGGGTCGAGCGAACAGATCCGCGACGGCACGGCGGTAATGATGATCGGCGGCGATCGCGCAGATTGCGATGCGCTCGAGCCAGTGCTGTCCGTGATTTCGTCGCGGCGCTTCCTGCTCGGCCCGCCCGGCAGCGGGTCTCGCGCCAAGCTCGCCACCAACCTGCTTCTGGGACTGAACCGCGCGGCGCTGGCCGAGACGCTCGTATTCGCGGAAGCGTTGGGCATTGACCTGCCATCGTTCCTCGATCTCGTGCGCGTCACGCCTGCCCACTCGCGCGCAGTCGACGTGAAGGGCGCGATGATGATCGAAGGCACGTTCGTGCCGCCGCAGTCGCGCGTGGAACAACATCGCAAGGACCTGCGCCTGATCATCGAAGCCGCCGCGCGCGGTGGCCGCAAGCTGCCCTTCGCCGCAACGCACGCGGGCGTGCTCGACGCCGCCATCGCCGACGGCGGGGGCGACCTCGACAACGCCGCCATCATCGACACCATCCGGCATTGGCGCGGGTGATTCCGCCAGTGCCATCGAACCCCACGGAGCTGCAATGAAAACAGTACGCGTCGGCATCATCATGAACGGTGTCACCGGCCGCATGGGTACCAACCAGCACTTGATCCGCTCGATCAACGCGATACGTGAACAAGGCGGTGTCGCGCTCGACGCCGGCACCACGATCATGCCGGACCCGATTCTCGTCGGCCGCAACGCGGCCAAGACCGAGGCGCTGGCCAAGGCGCACGGTGTGGCACGCTGGACCACCGATCTCGACGCCGCGCTCGCCAACAAGGACGACACGATCTACTTCGATTCGGCGTCCACGGGTTTGCGTCCGGAACTGATCCGCAAGGCCATCGCTGCCGGCAAGCACATCTACACCGAGAAGCCGACCGCGCCGTCGGTGGAGGCCGCACTCGACCTTTACCGGCTGGCCGAAGCCGCCGGCGTGAAGCACGGCGTCGTGCAGGACAAGCTGTGGCTGCCCGGGCTGCTCAAGCTGAAGATGTTGGTGGACTCGGGATTCTTCGGCCGCATCCTGTCGGTGCGCGGCGAATTCGGCTATTGGGTGTTCGAAGGCGATTGGCAACCCGCGCAACGGCCATCGTGGAATTACCGCGCGGAGGACGATGGCGGCATCATCGTCGACATGCTGTGCCACTGGCGCTACGTGCTGGACAACCTCTTCGGCAACGTCGAGGCGGTGAGCTGCCTCGGCGCCACCCACGTGAAGGAACGCTGGGACGAGGCCGGCAAGCCCTACGCGGTCACGGCCGATGATTCCGCGTACTCCACTTTCCAGCTCGCCGGCGGCGTGGTGGCGCAGATCAACAGTTCGTGGTGCACGCGCGTGCGCCGCGACGATCTCCTCACGCTGCTGGTGGACGGCACGCACGGCTCGGCGGTGGCGGGACTCACCGACTGCGTGATCCAGCCGCGCGCGGCCACGCCCAAGCCGGTGTGGAATCCCGACGTGCCCAAGACCATCGATTTCCTGGACACGTGGCAGGACGTCCCCACCAATCGCCTGTACGAAAATGCATTCAAGGTGGAGTGGGAATTGTTCCTGAAACATGTGGTCGTCGGTGGGCCGTTTCGCTGGAACCTGCTCGAAGGCGCCAAGGGCGTACAGCTGGCGGAACTGGGTTTGCAGAGTTGGAGAGAGCGGCGGTGGATGGACGTGCCCGCCTTGCAGCCATGAACGATCGCCTGGCCATGCCGACGTTGCGCCTGCCGGGTGCGGATGGCGCACTCGCACCGTATACATTGCGCCCCGCGATGGCGTGGACGCCGCCAACGCCCGGCAAGGCGTGGAACCGTGTCGCGTTCGCCGCCGCGCACGTGGTGCCCGACGCGCGCGCGGCCATCGATCCCTGGGTCGGCACGGCCATCGACTGGGATACCACGCTCGCGTTCCGCCACCATTTGTGGTCACTGGGCTTCGGTGTGGCCGAAGCGATGGACACGGCGCAGCGCGGCATGGGCCTCGACTGGCCGACGTCGCTCGAGCTCATCCGGCGCAGCGTCGCCGAAGCGCGTACCGTTCCCGGCGCGGTGGTATTTTCCGGTGCCGGCACCGATCACCTCGTTCCGGCACCTGGCATGACGCTGGCACAGGTCGTGGCGGCATACGAGGAACAGTGCGCGGCCGTGGAAGCGGCCGGTGGGCGCATCATCCTGATGGCCAGCCGCGCGCTGGCCGCATGCGCGCAGTCGCCGGACGACTACGGCCATGTCTACGATCGGATCCTGGCGCAGGTGCGCGCGCCGGTGATCCTGCATTGGCTGGGCGAGATGTTCGATCCCGCGCTGGCCGGCTACTGGGTGGGTGCCGGCGGACTTGCCAGCGATCCGCACCATGCGCGTGCCACGGACGTGTGCGCGAAGGTGATCGCCGACAACGCCGGCAAGGTCGACGGCGTGAAGGTGTCGCTGCTCGATGCCGGCAAGGAAATCGCGTTGCGTAACCGGCTGCCGGCCGGTGTACGGATGTACACGGGCGACGACTTCAACTACGCGGCCTTGATCGGTGGCAACGACAGCGGCCACTCCGATGCGCTGCTCGGCATCTTCGACGCGATCGCGCCCGCGGCCTCCGCGGCGCTTACGGCACTGACGGCCGGCGATCGCGCCACCTTCGAGTCCATCCTCGCCCCCACGGTGCCGCTGTCGCGCCATATCTTTGCCGCACCCACGCGCTTCTACAAGACCGGCGTGGTGTTCATGGCGTGGCTGAATGGCCACCAGACCCACTTCACGATGGTGGGCGGCCAGCAGAGCACGCGCAGCATCCTCCATCTCGCCCAGCTCTTCCGGCTGGCCGACGCCGCCGGGTTGTTGCGCGACCCGGACCTCGCCGCCACCCGCATGCGTGCACTGCTGGCCGTGCATGGCATCGACGGCTGACCCCATGCGCGAACCCGATTCCCAGTTGTTGTCACTCAACACCGCCACGGTGCGCGCGCAGTGGAAGCTGCCCGACATCATCAGCGGCTGCGCGCGCCACGGCATTCGCGGCATCTCGCCGTGGCGCGACCAGGTGGCCGCGGCCGGACTGTCCGATACGGCATCGCGCATTCGCGACGCAGGCCTCACCGTGTCGGGCTACTGCCGCGGCGGCATGTTTCCCGCCGGGGATCGCGAAGGCCGTCGCGCGGCGGCGGACGACAACAAGCGCGCGGTGGATGAAGCCTTGACCGTGGGCGCCCAATGCCTGGTGCTGGTGGTGGGCGGCCTGCCCAGGGAACGCGACGGGCGCATCGTCTCGAAGGACCTGGCGGGCGCGCGTGAAATGGTGCGCGACGGGATCGGCGAGTTACTCGAATATGCGCGACCCGCAGGCATGCCGCTGGCCATCGAGCCACTGCATCCGATGTATGCAGCCGACCGCGCGTGCGTCAACACGATGGAGCACGCCAACGACCTGTGCGACCAGCTCGGCACGGGTGTGGGTATCGCGGTCGATGCCTATCACGTGTGGTGGGACCCGCACCTGGAACGCGAAATCATCCGTGCCGGTGCAGCCTCGCCCTCGCGGCTGCTGGCGTATCACATCTGCGACTGGCTGGTCCCCACCACCGATCTCCTGACTGACCGCGGCATGATGGGTGACGGCGTGATCGACCTGCCGCTCCTGCGCAGCTGGATGGAACAGAACGGCTATCGCGGCATGCATGAGGTCGAGATCTTTTCCGCCGGCAACTGGTGGAAGAAGGATCCCGACCACGTGCTTGCCACCTGCCAGGCGCGCCACCTCGAGTGCAGTTGAACCCGGTCGACAGCGTGAACCCTGCATCGCCACGGCCGATGCCGTAGAGTTCGCGAATGCCCGTCGTCGTACCCACCGCCCCTGCCCCGCCGCCGTCAGGTCTGGAGCGCGCCCTGCTCTTTGGGTTCGGTGCCGGCGTGCCGGTCGTGGTGGCGTTGCAGTTCGGTGCGCCGCGCGCGGCACTCTTCGCCGGACTGGGCGCGGTGCTGGCGTTGCAGGTCGATCCGCGGCGCTCGATTCCCGTCCGGATGGCTGCCGTCGTCACCGCGCTGATCCTGATCGTGAGCTCGGGCACACTTGGCGTGATGCTGCAGGACGACCGGGTCGCGATGACAGCCGCGGTGATTGCAATTTCGTTCCTGGCCGGCTTGCCCAAGCCCTTCTTCCCGTATCTGACGCTGGTCGGCAAGGTTTGTGCTGCCATCGTGATCGTCACGTCGGCCGGCATTGCCGCCACCGCGGATGCAGCCGTCGCATTCATCGCGGGCGGCTTGTTTGCACTGCTGCTGGACGTGCTGAAGGCGATGCGGCACAACCGGCAATCCACCGGGCTCACACCCTACGCCGAGATGCAGGCGTTGATGGCCGGCGAGCGCAATCCGCTGTTCTATGCGTTTACCCTGGCAACGACGGTGCTACTGGCAATGCTTCTGGCCGATACGCTGCACGCCAAGCTCCCGGGCTGGGTGGGATTGACCGTGTTGTTCGTGATGCATCCCGACGATGCCACGGCGCTCAAGCTGATGGCCCAGCGCCTTGGCGGCACGTTGGCCGGCATCGCGCTGGCCGGTGTCGTCGTGCATCTTGCCCGGGAACCATGGACGCTCGCCGGGCTTGCCATCGTGATGGCTGCGTTTCTGCCCAAGGCCACCGCCGCGAATTATTTCTGGATGAGTGCCACCTTCACGGCAATGGTGATGTTGCTGCTCGACCTGGCGCTACTGCGCAGCGGCGGCGACGCGCCATTGCTTCTCTGGCGGCTGTACGACACGGTGCTGGGTTGTGGCGTGGCCGGCGTGGTTCTACTGGTGTTGTACGGCGTCCGGCGTTGGCGCGCGGGCGGCAAGGCGAAGGACAGCGATGGCGACGCGCCGGAGATGCCTGCCTCCGGTTCCGGCAACGAGGGCGCACAGGGTTGAGGCAGCGGCGCATGAGGGGCCGCCGGGGCTGTAAAATGACTGTTTTCGTTGTTTCCGCTCAGGGAGTCCACGATGGCCCTCGTCTCGATGCGTCAACTGCTGGATCACGCCGCCGATCACGGCTACGGTCTGCCGGCCTTCAACGTCAACAACCTGGAACAGGTGCAGGCCATCATGGCGGCGGCGGCGGAGACCGACAGCCCGGTGATCATGCAGGCCTCGGCCGGCGCGCGCAAATACGCGGGTGAGATCTTCCTGCGGCACCTGATCGAAGCGGCCGTCGAAAGCTACCCGCATATCCCCATCGTGATGCACCAGGACCACGGCCAGTCGCCCGCGGTGTGCGAGTCCGCGATGAAGCTGGGATTTTCGTCGGTGATGATGGACGGCTCGCTGAAGGAAGACGGCAAGACCATTGCCGACTACGCGTACAACGTGGCCGTCACCCGCAAGGTCGTCGACATGGCGCACAAGATCGGCGTGACGGTGGAGGGCGAACTGGGTTGCCTGGGCTCGCTCGAAACCATGAAGGGCGACAAGGAGGATGGCCACGGCGCCGAGGGCACGATGACACGCGAGATGCTGCTCACCGACCCGGATGAAGCCGCCGATTTCGTCAAGTCCACGCAGCTCGATGCACTGGCCATTGCGATCGGCACGTCGCACGGCGCGTACAAGTTCTCGCGCAAGCCCACCGGCGACATCCTCGCCATCGACCGCATCAAGGCCATCCACGCGCGCATCCCCAATACGCATCTCGTGATGCACGGCAGTTCCTCGGTCCCGCAGAACCTGCTGGCGCAGATCCGCGAATTCGGCGGCGACATGAAGGAAACCTACGGCGTGCCGGTGGAGGAAATCCAGGAAGGCATTCGCCACGGGGTGCGCAAGATCAACATCGACACCGACATCCGGCTGGCGATGACGGCGGCCGTGCGCAAATACCTGGCCGAGAACCCCTCGAAGTTCGATCCGCGCGATTTCCTGAAGCCGGCGATGCTGGCAGCCAAGGCGATATGCGTCGAGCGCTACCAGCAGTTCGGCAGCGCAGGCATGGCGTCGAAGATCAAGCCGGTTGCGATGCCCATCATCGCCGCCCGCTACACGGCCGGTGAGTTGCGGCAGATCGTCAACTGAGGACCCCAAAAGCCCCGTCGCGCGGGACGGCGCCGGCGAGGACCCAGGCTCGCGCGACGTTGCAATGGGTCCGGACGCGGCGTTGCGCGAGGCTGAACCCTCGCTTGCGGATTTTCGGCTACAACGTCCCGCACACCGGTAGCGTGAGCGTTTGCAGAACATCGCCGTTGCGGGTGTCCTGGACCACGGCCACCAGCGACGCTTCGCGGCCGCGCTCGGTGGGCAACGGCACCTGCACGACGGTATCGAGATGGCCCTGCGCATCGAGCGCAAACGGTCCTGCCAGCGCGCGCACCACGTGGTCGTGCGTTAGGCGCACGCCGCGGTTCTCGCCGGCTTTCACGTCGGACACCAGGCGACTGTCGGTGTAGGCGAGCCACGCTTCGGCGCGCTTTGCGAGACCCGGGTCGGTGATGCGAATGTCGAGGCGCGTGCTGATGGCCTCGGCGGTCGAGGCGTCGATGACCAGCTTCACGTCGGCGCGCGCGGGGCGAGCGCGGGCTGCGGCAACCTTGTCGGTTGCGGCGCTGCCCTCCCAGTTGCGCGTGTCGCGCCCCTGCACCAGCACCTGCGGCGTGTAGACGAACGTCCCGCCACTCGCCCGCGACGCCGCATATTGGCGCTCGGTGTATCGGGCCGTCGCGAACCGGTCCTTCCAGCCAAGGCGATCCCAATAGTCGACGTGAAAGGCCAGGACCGACGCGGTTTGCTCCGCCGCCGGTACAGGAAATTTCGATGTGAGCCATCGATCGGCCGGCGGGCAACTGTCGCAGCCTTCCGACGTAAACAGTTCCACCAGCGGCAGCACCTTCGCCCCGCTGGCCGCCGCGCATGCTGCGCCGGTTGCCGGCAGCGCCGCGCTCATCGTTCCAGCGCACGCCATGAGGACAACTCCGAATCGAAACGATAGGTTCATGTCCCTGCAGTCGCCATACCGGTCACCGGCCTTACACCGGCATCGTGCTAGCATTTACCTTCCAGCGCGCGCCGCAGTCAACTTACGTCAGGGCGCCGGCTCCCGCATCCTGATCCTGGAGGTCCCGATGGGCATCATGGGCATCATTTCAATGATCGTGGTCGGCTTCATCGTCGGCCTGCTGGCCCGCTTCCTCTATCCAGGCGCGGTGTCGATGGGTTTCTGGATGACGACGTTGCTGGGTATCGGCGGTTCCCTGGTGGGCGGCGTCGTCGGCAGCATGATCTTCAAGAATCCTGACGGCAGGTTCCAACCGGCCGGCTGGATCCTGTCGATCATCGGCAGCATGGCGCTGATCTGGCTGTTCCTCAACTACGGGGGTTGATTCGCCTGCCACACCGCCAACACGCTGGCCCGCCGTTTAGTTCGGCAACGACACAGCGATACTGAGGCGCCTTTCGGGTCACTTGGCGTGGCCACTAGGCCAGCAGCGTCGTCCCCAGTTCCTGGGCGGCATGGCGCAATTCGGGCAGGAATCGCCGCTCGAGATCGGCAATGGATACGCGTGTAGCCTGCGTGCCGATGTTCATCGCCGCCACCACGCGTCCCGCAAGATCGCGCACCGGCACGGCGATGGACCGCAGGCCGAGTTCCAGTTCCTGATCGACGACGGCGTGATCATCCGCCGCCACGCGTTCCAGTTCCAAGCGAATTTGCGCCGGCGCAATGACCGTGCGATTGGTGTAGGCGATCAATTTCACGCGGTCGAAGTAGGCGGTGAGTTCGTCCGGCGGCAGGTGGGCCAGCAGCACCCGACCCATTGATGTGCAGTACGCCGGCAGGCGCGTGCCGATGGACAGGTCCACCGACATGATGCGACGCATCGTGGACGACCGGGCGAGATAGAGAATCTCGTCGCCTTCCATGAGTGCGATCGACGACGACTCGTGCAGCACGTCGCTGACCCGATCCAACAGCGGTTGTGCCGCCGTGGCCAGCGACGTCGACGACAGGTAGGCATGCGACAGCCCGAGAATCTTGGGTTTCAGCGAAAAGCTCTTGCCGTCGTCGGCGCCGACGTAGCCCAACTTGGCCAGCGTGTAGAGGCAACGCCGCACCGCGGCGCGCGGGATGCCCGTGCGATGGGATAGCTGCGAGATCGTCAGGCTGCGTTTTTGCTGCGTGAAGCCACGGACAACGGCCAGACCGCGCGCGAGCGACGTCATGAAATTGGGGTCGCCGCTCATCGCTTCGATCTCCTCGGCGGCCGTCAGTCCCACAGGCGCTGCGGCGACCGCCACAGGCGGTGCCGCGACCGGCGGCGGCACGCGGGGCGAGTCACCCGCGGGACGTGACACCGGTCGAACGGAAGGCATTGGTGCGCGCTTGGCCATCGGAGCAGAATGCGTCGTTCGAAAGAATCCACGATACGCGTTGTGCGTTAAACGCACAACATTTCGATTATCGCCCTTGACCACCGCCTGCCACACGATTAATGTCGGTCCGTTGATCGCACACAAGAGCGTTAATCGCACAAATCTGCAAGTTGCAACGCTGTCCCGCGCAAGCCGCCCCGTCGAAGGCGCGCCCCACGGACCAAGGCAGACGCAACCGACAGGACGGAAGACGCGAAGCGCCCCGTTCGAAATACCCAAGGAGGAGTCACCATGAAATGCACCATCCACAGCTTGGTCGCCGCCATTGCGCTGGTCGTTCCGCTCGCTGTCGCCGCGCAGGCGCCGGTCAAGATCTACGACATCGTCGAACTGTCCGGTGGCGGCGCCACCGCGGGCACCAACTTCGACAACGGCGTCAAGCTGGCCTTCAAGGAAATCAATGCCGCCGGCGGCATCCTCGGCCGCAAGATCGACGTGATCTCGGTCGACACGCAAACCAATCCGGGCGTGGCCAAAGCACTGGCGCAAAAGGCCGTCGACGACGGCGCCTACGTCGTGATGGGCCCGGTGTTCTCGGGCTCGATCATCGTCAGCATGGCCGAAACCAGGAAAGCCGAGATCCCCAACTTCACCGGCGGCGAAGCAGCGAACATCACGCAGCAGGGCAATCCGTTCATCTTCCGCACGTCCTTCACGCAGTCGACCGCAATGCCGAAGGTGGCCAAGTACCTCAAGAACAACGTCAAGGCCAACACCGTTGCCGTGATGTGGGTCAACAACGACTTCGGCAAGGGCGGTCGCGACGCAATCACCAAGGCGCTCGAAGCCCAAGGCATCAAGGTTGTCGCTGATATCTCCACCGATCCGGGCCAGGTCGATTTCTCCGGCCCCGTCCTCAAGGCCAAGCAGTCGAACGCAGATGCGCTGTTCGTCTACACCAACGAGGAAGAATCGGCCCGCGCGCTGCGCGAACTGAAAAAGCAGGGCTACGACAAGCCCATCATCGGCGAGACGACGCTCACCGGCCAGAAGGTGATTGAACTGGCCGGCGATGCCGCCAACGGTGCCGTCGCGCACGTCGGCCTCACCGTCGATGCGCCACAGCCGGCGATCAAGGCCTTCGACGAGAAATTCACGAAGGAATACAAGTACAAGAGCGACCACAACGGCATGAAGGGCTACAGCGCCGCGTATGTGGTGAAGGCGATCACCGAGAAGAACAAGAAGTTCGACTCGAAGGAATTTGCCAAGGCCCTGCATGGCGCCCATATCGCGGTGAAGGATTACCCCGGCGTCCTGCTGGACGTGACCTTCGACGCCAACGGCGATCTCGACCGCGAAAGCTTCCTCGTCAAGGTCGTCAACGGCAAGCAGGTCGTGACCGAAACGCTGCCGCCCGCCGGCAAGTAATTCCCGCCAGTCTCATCCGCTGTCCCGCGCCATCCACCCCGGGCGCCGCCGCATCATGCGGCGGCGCCTGCGGGCAGGCGTACGGGCATCGTCAGAGGAAGCTTCGCCATGGGCGATCTGATCCAGCTCCTTGTTTCGGGCATGGCCACCGGGGCGATCTATGCACTCGCCGCGCTGGGTTTCACGTTGCTGTGGCAAGCCGCCGGCGTGATCAATTTCGCGCAAGGCGAATTCGTGATGCTGCCGGCCTTCGGCATGCTGTTCTTCGTGGCCAATGGCGCCCCGCTGTGGCTTGCCTTCATCCTCACCTGCATCGTCGCGATGGTGATCCTGGGCTACGGCTTCAAGCGCATGATCGTCGACCCGCTGATAAAGCATGGCGTAATCCCCCTGGTGATCGCGACGCTCGGCCTTTCGATCGCGACCAAGTCGATCGTGCGTGCCGGCTACAGCGCCGAGGCGCATTCGTTTCCCAGTCCGTTTCCCGATGGCCAGATGGCGCTGGCCGGCATCAATGTTTCCTATGCCGACGTCGGGACCCTGCTCATTGCCGGTCTGATTGTCGTCGGCCTGCAGATGTTCCTCAACAAGACCGTCACAGGCCGGGCGATGCAGGCCGTGGCGCAGAACACCGAAGCGGCGAAGGTGCTGGGGATCAACGTCAAGCGGATGGTGCTCTATGTCTTCCTGATCAATGCGGTGCTGGCCGTCGTGGCCGCGCTGCTGGTCACGCCGACCTATCTCGCGAAGTTCGACATGGGCGACTCGATTGGCCAGAAGGCCTTCTTCGCCGCGATCATCGGCGGTTTCAACCAGACCCGTGGCGCGCTGCTGGGCGGCGTGCTGATCGGCATCCTCGAGAACCTGGTCGGCTTCTACGTGTCGCCAGCCTACAAGGAAGGCGTCGCGCTGATCCTGTTCCTGGGCGTGATCCTGTTCCGGCCCGAAGGTCTGCTCGGCAAGTCAGAGGAGCGAAAAGTATGAGCGCCGCCGGGCCGTCCCAGGGCGATTGCCCCCCCATGGGGGGAACGGCGCGTAGCGCCATCGGGGGGAAGAACCTATGAACTCGACCACGCGTTCCGCCCTGCTTGTCACCGGTCTTGCCGTGCTCTGCGTCATTGCCGCGCTCGCCAAGCGCAGCGATGTCTACCTGCTGACGCTTGCCAGCGTCTACCTGATGGCCACCTTCGGCCTCAACCTCACCGTGGGTTACGCCGGCCAGATGTCGCTCGGCCAGGCCGCGTTCTTCGGTATCGGCGCCTATATCGCCGCGATTGCGCTGAAGGCCGGCGTGCCGTTCCTGCTGGTCGTAGTGATCGCGGCGATCGCGTGCTTCGTGGTGGGACTGGCGGTCGGCTTTCCCGCGTTGCGCGTCCAGCATCACTACCTCGCCTTTGCCACGCTCGGCTTCAACGTGCTGGTGTTCCTCATCATGCGCAACGAAGAGAAGATTACCGGGGGCACCTTCGGCATCTCGGCCATTCCGCGGCCCACGATCCTCGGAGTATCGTTTGAGAACCACTTGCCGTTCTTCTACTTCACGCTGGCGTCGCTCATCATCCTGGCCGGCGGCCTGTGGTTCCTGCTGCGCTCGCCGTGGGGCCGAGCTTTCGCGGCGCTGCGCGACAACCCGATCCGTGCCGAGAGCCTGGGCGTGAACATCACGGCGTACACGCTGCTGGCCTTCGCCATCGGGGCGGCCTGCGCCGGCGTGGGAGGCGTGTACTACGCGTCGCTGGTGGAATTCATCGAGCCGGGTCCGTTCCACTTCTCCACGTCATTGATGATGCTGCTGGCGGTGATCGTCGGCGGCTCGGGCCGCTTCTTCGGCCCGGTGGTCGGCACGATCATCATCATCCTGCTGCCGGAACTGCTGCGCGCCAGCAACATGGAGGCACTGAAGTTCATGCAGAAGTGGTACCTCGTGTTCTTTGGTGTCGCCGTGGTGGTGCTGATGGTCTGGCTGCCGGGCGGCATCCTGTCCGTCACCGACCGGTTCAAGTCCAAGGGACGCGCCAAGTGAGCCACTTCCTGGAAGTGCAGGACCTGAAGAAGGCCTATGGCGCCATCAAGGCCGTCGACGGCGTCAGCCTGTCCGTCGCCCCCGGCGAAATCGTCGGCGTGATCGGTCCCAACGGCTCGGGCAAGACCACGCTCTTCAACAGCATTCTCGGGCAGATCAAACCCACCGCGGGGAAGGTCGAATTCTGCGGCGAGGACATCACCGGGATGTCGCCGTTGCAACTTTCGCGCCTCGGCGTCGGCCGCACCTTCCAGACGTTGCAGGTCTTCGGCAAGCTCTCGGTGCGTGACAACCTGATCGTGGCAGCGCAGGAATTCCAGGGCACGCTGGCGAGCCGCCTGCGCGCCAAGCCGGACGCCGGCCTCGGTCACCGTGCCGACGAGATGATCGAGCTCTTTCGCCTGAAGCACGTTGCCGACCTCTACGCCGGCACGCTGTCCTATGGCCAGCAGAAGCTCATCGACATCGCGATGGCGTTCATGCCCGCGCCGCGCCTCGTGCTGCTCGACGAGCCTTGTGCCGGCGTCAATCCCAGCCTGGTCGACCAGTTGCGCGACCTCCTGCTGCAGTTGAACAAGTCGCAAGGTGGCAGCTTCGTCGTGATCGAGCACAACATGGACTTCATCATGAAGCTGTGTCCGCGCGTGATCTGCATGGTCGAGGGCAAGGTGCTGGCGGAAGGTCCGCCGGAAACCGTGCAGGCAAACCGGCAGGTGCTCGAAGCCTATCTTGGCAATTGATCTTGGAAACCGAGCCTGGCCATTGAGGAAGTGACGGAGAACCGACCATGAACGAAAAGATCATCGAGTTCGATCGCGTCGTCGCCGGCTACTCGCCGAGCCTCACGATCCTCAACGAAACGACGCTGGATGCACGCAAGGGCGAGATCACGCTGCTGATCGGGCCCAACGGCGCAGGGAAATCCACGGTGTTGAAAACGCTGTTCGGACTGCTCACGCCGCGCTCCGGCGAAGTGCGCTTCGAAGGCAAGGTGATCAACGGCAAGCCGCAGCGCGAGCTGCTCGCCGACGGCATCGCGTTCGTGCCGCAGGGCCGCAACCTCTTCGGCTCGCTGTCGGTGCGCCACAACCTCGAGCTGGGCGGCATCACGCTGCCCCGCGGCGTGCTGCCGGATCGTATCGAGGAAGTGCTGCAGCGGTTTCCGCGTATCAAGGAACGGCTCGACAACCAGGCCTCGACGATGTCCGGCGGCGAGCAGAAGCAGCTCGAAGTCGGTCGCGCATTGCTGCTGCGTCCGCGCGTGCTGCTGATCGACGAGCCGTCGATCGGATTGTCGCCCAAGCTGGTGCGGGAAGTGATGGCGCTGTTGCGCGGACTGGCCGACACCGGCGTCACCGTGCTGATGGTGGAACAGAACGTGCGCACGGCGCTCAAGTATTCGAACCGCGCGCTGGTGCTGGAGATGGGTCGCCTGGCACTCGATCGGCCGGCCTCCGAATTGCTGCACGACCCCGACCTCAACCGCCTGTTCCTGGGCGGCCATGCCAAGGCGCCCGCGGCGGCGGCCTGACTAAGGCACCCTCGATGACACCTCTGCGTATCGCGGTGGCCGGCGCCGGACAGATCGGGCGCACGCACATCGCGTTGATCGAAGCCAGCGCGGAATGCACGCTGGCCGCCATCGTCGATCCAACGCCTGCCTCGAGCGTGCTGGCGCAGTCCCGTGGCGTCCCCCACCACGCTTTGCTCGCAAGTCTGCTGGCCGGACCACGTCCGGATGGCGTGATCATCGCGACGCCCAATGCCCTGCACGTGACCAATGCGCTCGATTGCATTGCCGCCGGCGTGCCGGCGCTGATCGAGAAGCCCGTCGCGCACACGATGGACGAAGGACAACGGCTGCTGGACGCGGCAACGGGTGCCGGCGTGCCGCTGCTGGTCGGCCACCATCGCACCCACAGTCCGCTGCTGTGCCGCGCCCGCGAGATCGTGCAGTCCGGCATCCTGGGGCCGCTGGTGGCGGTGATGGGCAGCGCGCTCTTCTACAAGCCGGACAGCTATTTCGACGAGGCGCCGTGGCGGCGTGAACCCGGTGGCGGCCCGGTGCTGATCAACCTGATCCACGAGATCGGCAACCTGCGTTCGCTGTGCGGCGAGATCGTCGCAGTACAGGCCCTGGCGTCGTCGGCCACGCGTCACTCCGCGGTGGAAGACACGGTGGCGATTGGGCTGCGGTTTGCCGGTGGCGCGCTCGGCACGTTCATGCTGTCGGATACGGCGGCCTCGGCGCAGAGCTGGGAGCAGACTTCGCAGGAAAACAAGGCCTACGCCACGTACCCCGACGAGGACTGCTACACGCTCGCCGGCACGCGCGGATCGCTGGCCGTTCCCACGATGCGGATGAAGCTCTATGCTCGCGACGAGGACCGCTCGTGGTGGAAGCCGATGCGCAGCGAGGTCGCCGCCGTCACGCGCGACGACCCGCTCGAACGGCAACTGTCGCACTTCTGCGCCGTGATCCGCGGCGAAGCGAAGCCGCTGGTCACCGTTCACGACGGCCTGCAGAACCTCCGCGTGGTGAACGCCATCGGCATCGCGGCGCGCACCGGCCACAATGTCGATATCGTCACCGTTTCGAGGGAGGCCGCGGTCGCATGAAAACCATCACCACGCAAGTCGGCATTGTCGGCGCAGGACCGGCGGGCCTGTTGCTGTCGCATCTGCTGCACCGCGCCGGCATCGATTCCGTCGTGCTCGAAAATCGCACGCGCGAATACGTGGAGCAGCGCGTGCGCGCCGGCGTGCTTGAACAAGGCAGCGTCGACCTGCTCACCGAAGCGGGACTGGGCGAGCGGCTGCACCGCGAGGGCCTGAAGCACCACGGCATCGAACTTCGCTTCGGTGGCCAAGGGCACCGGATCGACATGACCACGCTGACCGGCGGCCGTTCCATCGTCGTCTATGGCCAGCAGGAAGTGGTGAAGGACCTGATCGCGGCGCGCTTGGCCGCCAACGGCGCCCTGCTCTTCGACGTATCCGACCTGTCGGTGCACGACCTCGACAAGGCAGCGCCCTCCATCCGCTGCCAGCATGAACGCGAGGACCTGGTGGTCCACTGCGACATCGTCGCCGGTTGCGACGGTTTCCACGGCGTGTGCCGCGGCGCGATTCCCGCCGGCGTGCTGTCGGTGTTCGAGCGCGTGTATCCATTCGCGTGGCTGGGCATTCTCGCCAAGGCCCCGCCGACGCACGAAGAGTTGATCTACGCGTATCACGACCGCGGCTTCGCGCTCTACAGCATGCGCTCGCCGGAAATCACGCGGCTCTACCTGCAGGTGCCGCCGGACGAGGATCTCGCGCTGTGGTCCGATGCGCGGATCTGGAGCGAACTGCGCATCCGGCTCGAAACCGACGACGGCTGGAAGCTCGAAGAGGGCCCGGTGCTCGAGAAGGGCATCACCGGCATGCGCAGCTATGTCACCGAACCGATGCAATATGGCCGGCTCTACCTCGCCGGCGATTCGGCGCACATCGTCCCGCCCACCGGCGCCAAGGGCATGAACCTTGCCGTGGCCGATGTAAGCGTGCTGGCGCGCGCCCTCACCCGCTACTTCGACGACGGCCGCGACGACCTCCTGGCCGCGTATTCGCACACCTGCCTCAAGCGGGTCTGGCGTGCCGAGCACTTCTCGTGGTGGATGACCTCGATGCTGCACCGGTTTCCGGACGACGACGGCTTCGGCCAACGTCTGCAGCGCTCGCAGCTCGACTACGTCGTCAACTCGCAGGCCGCCGCGGCCAGCCTCGCCGAGAACTATGTCGGACTTCCGTTCGCCGACCACTGAAATGGATCGCCCATCATGATCGACAAGATTGTCCCCACACTCGCTGCTGCTGTCGCCGACATTCCCGACGGCGCCACCGTGATGATCGGCGGCTTCGGCACGGCAGGCATGCCTTCAGAGCTGATCGACGCACTGATCGCGCAGGGCGCGCGCAACCTCACCATCGTCAACAACAACGCGGGCAACGGCGAAACCGGTCTCGCGGCGCTGCTCAAGGCGGGTCGCGTACGCAAGATCATCTGCTCGTTTCCGCGGCAGACCGACTCGCAGGTTTTCGACGCACTGTACCGGGCCGGCGACATCGAGCTTGAACTGGTGCCGCAGGGCAACCTGGCCGAGCGCATCCGCGCGGCCGGCGCGGGGATCGGCGCATTTTTCAGCCCCACCGGCTTCGGCACACTGCTGGCCGAGGGCAAGGAGACGCGCGTGATCAACGGCCGCAATTACGTGCTGGAGCATCCGATCTACGCCGACTTTGCGCTGATCAAGGCCGAGCGCGGCGATCGCTGGGGCAATCTCGTGTATCGCAAGACCGCCCGCAATTTCGGACCGATCATGGCGTCAGCGGCCCAATGCGCGATCGCGCAGGTACGCCAGGTGGTTCCGTTGGGCGCGCTCGACCCCGAGGCCATTGTCACGCCGGGAATATTCGTGCAGCGCGTGGTGCCGATCGCCGGCGCCTCCGCGCTCGACACGTCACAGGCGGTCGCCTGAGCATTCATACTGACGGAGATGACGATGCAACGCTTCACCCGAGACCAGATGGCAGCGCGCGTCGCGCGCGACATTCCCGAGGGCGCCTACGTGAACCTCGGCATCGGCCTGCCCACGATGGTGGCCAATCACCTGCCGCGCGACCGCGAGATCTTCCTGCACAGCGAGAACGGTTTGCTCGGCATGGGTCCCGCGCCGGCCAAGGGTCATGAAGATCCCGACCTCATCAACGCCGGCAAGCAGCCGGTGACGCTGCTGACCGGCGGCGCCTATTTCCATCACGCCGATTCGTTCGCGATGATGCGCGGCGGCCATCTCGACTTCTGCGTGCTCGGCGCCTTCCAGGTGTCGTCGGGTGGCGACCTCGCCAACTGGCACACCGGTGGCAAGGACGCGATACCCGCGGTCGGCGGGGCGATGGACCTTGCCATCGGCGCCAAGAACGTGTTCGTGATGATGGAACATCAGACCAAGTCCGGCGAAAGCAAGATTGTCGCCACGTGCAGTTATCCTGTCACCGGTCTGGCCTGCGTCAACCGGATCTACACCGACCTCGCGGTGATCGATGTCACGAAGTCGGGGCTGGTGGTGATCGACATCGCGCCGGGCCTCGACTTTGCCGAACTGGCGCGCCTGACCGGTGTGCCGCTGGCCAACGGGATCGCCTCCACCATTTCCGCCTGACAAGGAACCACGATGTCCGAAGCCTTCATCTGTGACGCGATCCGCACGCCCATCGGCCGCTACGGCGGTGCGCTGGCCGGCGTGCGACCCGACGACCTCGGCGCCATTCCCATCCGCGCGTTGATGGAGCGCAATCCCGGCGTCGACTGGGCTGCCGTCGACGACGTCGTCTATGGCTGCGCCAACCAGGCCGGCGAGGACAACCGCAACGTCGGGCGCATGGCGCTCCTGCTCGCCGGCATCCCGCAGGATGTCCCGGGTACGACCATCAACCGCCTGTGCGGGTCGAGCCTCGATGCCGTCACGATCGCCGCGCGCGCCATCAAGAGCGGCGAGACGGCACTGATCATCGCCGGCGGCGTGGAGAGCATGACCCGCGCGCCCTTTGTGCTGGCCAAGGCCGACAGCGCGTTTTCGCGTTCCGCGAAGATCGAGGACACGACCATTGGCTGGCGGTTCGTCAATCCACTGATGAAGGCAAAGTACGGCATCGACTCGATGCCGGAAACGGCGGAGAACGTCGCGCAGCAATTCAACGTCAACCGCGCCGACCAGGATGCGTTCGCGCAGCGCAGCCAGGAACGTGCGGCAGCAGCCATCGCCGCGGGCCGGCTGGCACAGGAAATCGTCGCCGTCACGCTGCCCAGCAAGAAGGGCGACCCGATCGTCTTCGCGCAGGACGAGCATCCGCGCGCATCGACGCTGGAGGCACTGGCCAGGCTGAAGGGCATCGTGCGGCCGGACGGCACGGTCACGGCCGGCAACGCCTCGGGGGTCAACGACGGAGCCTGCGCCGTGCTGATTGCATCGGAAGACGCGATCCGCCGCTTCGGCCTCACGCCACGCGCACGCATCGTCGCCGGCGCTGCGGCGGGCGTGGCGCCGCGCATCATGGGCTTCGGCCCTGCGCCGGCCACGCGCAAGGCGCTGGCCCTGGCGGGACTATCGATCGGCCAGATGGATGTCATCGAGTTGAACGAGGCCTTCGCCGCGCAGGCGCTGGCCGTCACGCGCGACTTGGGCCTTGCGGACGACGCCGCGAACGTGAATCCCAACGGTGGCGCCATCGCGCTCGGTCATCCGCTCGGTGCCAGCGGCGCCCGTCTCGTCACCACAGCGCTGTACCAGTTGCAGCGCAGCGGCGGCCGCTATGGGCTGGCCACGATGTGCATCGGCGTGGGCCAGGGCATTGCACTGATCATCGAACGCGTCTGAACGCTTCCTTCGCCGAAAGAGTCCGCCATGAATGCCAAATCAGCTTCGACACCCGCTGCACCGGTAGCCGGCTACCGCAGGAACGATCGCGGCACGCAGCCCGACTACCTTTATCCCCCGTATGCATCGACGGTGAAGCGTTCGCCGTCGCAGCCACTGGTGCTGCTGCCTGCCTCGCTCTCTGAAGTGACGGGGCCGGTGTTCGGCCACGACGTGCTCAAGGCCAACGACCACGACCTTACCAGGCAACACGCCGGCGATCCGATCGGCGAACGTATCGTGGTCTCGGGCCGGGTGCTCGATGCCAACGGTCGGCCCGTCGCCAACACGCTGGTTGAAGTGTGGCAAGCCAACGCCGCCGGCCGTTACCCGCACAAGCGTGACCAGCACAACGCGCCCACCGATCCCAACTTCACCGGCGCGGGGCGCACGCAGACCGATAGCGAGGGCCGCTATCGCTTCATCACGATCCGCCCAGGCGAATATCCGTGGCGCAATCACTACAACGCCTGGCGCCCGGCGCACATCCACTTCTCGCTGTTCGGACCCGCGTTCAGCACGCGTCTCGTCACGCAGATGTACTTTCCCGGCGATCCGCTGCTGGAATTCGATCCGATGTACACCAGCATTCCCGACGAGCGCGCGCGGCAACGCCTCGTGTCCATCTTCGACTGGGAGTCGACGGTTCCCGAGCAGGCGCTGGGCTACAAGTTCGACATCGTGCTGCGCGGCCGCGACGAAACGCCGATGGAAAACTACCTGCCGCCCGCGAGGAGCTGAACCATGAGCCTGCACACTTCCGCTTCACAGACCGTCGGCCCCTACCTGCACATCGGCCTCACCTGGCTTGTCACGTCGAACCTGGCCGGCCCCGGGATCGCCGGCGATAAGGTCACCATCGAAGGCCGCATCACCGATGGCGAAGGCGCGCCGGTCAACGACGCGCTGGTCGAGATCTGGCAAGCCAACGCCGCGGGACGCTATGCACACCCGGAAGATACGCGCGATCTCCCGCTGGAAACGGGCTTCCGCGGCTTTGGCCGCGTTCCAACCGACGACGACGGCCGCTTCCGCTTCACCACGATCAAGCCGGGCCGCGTACCCGGCGAGGGCGGCGTGCTGCAGGCGCCGCACATCAACGTCACGATCTTCATGCGCGGAATGCTGAAGCACCTGTGTTCGCGCATCTACTTTCCGGGCGACGCCGCCAACGCGGCCGACCCGGTGCTGTCGCGCGTACCCACCCATCGCCGCGACACACTTGTTGCGCAACACAGACCCGTCGAGGCCAGCGCACTGACGTGGAACGTGCGCCTCCAGGGCGATGGCGAGACGGTATTCTTCGATATCTGAAATCTGGCCATCACCGAGTTCACCATGACCTTTGCCGACCTGCCGGGCGCGCAGCTGCACTACCGCTTCGACGGCGCCGTCGACGCGCCGGTACTGATCCTGTCCAATTCGCTCGGCACCGACCTCGGCATGTGGGCGCCGCAGGTTGATGCACTGGCGCGCGAATTCCGCGTGCTGCGCCACGACACGCGCGGACACGGGCAGTCGACCGTCACGCCGGGCCCGTATGCCATCGCAGGCCTCGGTCGTGACGTGCTGGCGCTGGCCGATCAACTTGGCATCGAGCGCTTCGATTTCTGCGGCCTGTCGATGGGCGGCATGATCGGCATGTGGCTCGCCATCAACGCGCCGATGCGCGTACGGCGACTGGTGCTGGCCAACACCGCGGCGCAGATCGCACCGCCCGAGCTGTGGAATGCGCGCATCGACAAGGTGGCCACCAGCGGCATGGCGTCGATCTCCGAGGCCGTGCTCGCGCGCTGGTTCACCACCGGGTTCCTCGCGCGCGAGACGACCGGCGTGGCCGTGATGAAACGCATGATCGAGGCGACGCCGGCCGTCGGCTACATTGCGTGCTGTGCCGCCGTCCGCGACATGGACCTGCGCGCCGAGATCGCCCGGATCATCGTGCCCACGCTGGTGATTGTCGGCAGGCACGACCTGGCCACGCCGCCTGCCGATGGTGCCTATCTGGCGACGCAGATCACCGGCGCGCGCATGCTGGAACTGGACGCCGGTCACCTCTCCAACATCGAGCAGGCAGCGGCCTTCACGGCCGCGCTGCTCGCCCACCTCACCGCCTGACAAGGACCAGAAGCCCATGGACGACTGTGACCGTTACGATGCCGGCATGAAGGTGCGCCGCGCGGTGCTGGGCGATCCCCACGTCGACCGCTCGCTGCAGAACAAGACGCCATTCAACGACGAGTTCCAGGACCTGATCACGCGCTACGCCTGGGGCGAGATCTGGACGCGCCCGGGCCTGCCACGCCACACCCGCAGCCTGATCACGCTGGCGTTGATGATTGCCTTGAACCGCGGCGACGAATTCAAGATGCATGTCCGCGCTGCCGCCAACAATGGCGTCACCCGTGACGAAATCAAGGAAGTGCTGTTGCAATGCGCGATCTATGCCGGCGTGCCAGCGGCCAATGTCGCGTTCCACCAGGCACAGGAAGTGTTTGCCGACATGGACGCGGGGCGCTGACGATTCGCGCAGCAGGCCTCGCGCCGCCCTGCCCGTCTCACCCCTCCAGCAGCGATTCATTCCATGGCACGCCCCATCGCATTGGCCGCGCTGACGGTGCTCGAACTGACGCCGCCGCAGATGGTCGCCTGCGCGGCGCAGGCCGGCTATTCGCATCTGGGCTTGCGGCTCATCCCGGCCACGCCCACGGAGCCGCAGCACGCCACCATCGGCGACACGCCGCTGATGCGCGAAGTGATGGCGCGGCTGGCGGACACCGGTATCGGCGTGCTCGACATCGAGATCCTGCGATTGAAGCCCGACACCGACGTGCGCGATTTCCTGCCGGTGCTGGAAACTGCCGCGCGCGTAGGCGCCCGCAACGCGCTGATCGCGGGCAACGACCCCGACGAGGCGCGCCTGATCGATCGCTTCGGCGCACTGTGCGACCTGGCCGCGCCCTTCGGCATCGCGCCCTCCATCGAGCCGATGCCGTGGACGGATTGCCGCGACTTTGCGCAGGGCGCACGTATCGTGCGCGCCGTCGATCGTGCCAACGCCGGCCTGCTGATCGACCCCATTCATTTCGATCGCGGCGGCAGCCACGCTGCCGAGATCGCGCAGGTGCCGGCGGCGTGGCTGCGCTATGCGCAACTATGCGATGCGCCTGCCGCCCGCCCGACTGACCTTGAAACACTGCTGTCGCAGGCCCGCGCCGAACGACTGTTGCCCGGCGATGGCGGCCTCGACCTCACCGGCATCCTGCGCGCACTGCCCGTCGCGACGCCATTGAGCCTCGAAATTCCGATGGCTACGCTGGGACTGAAGGTCGCGGCGCTGGAACGGGCCCGCCTCGCGCTGGCAGCCACCCATGCGCTACTGGATCGACTGGCGCGCGACAAGGCTCAAAACCACTGAAGCAGCAACTTGCCCATGTCCGGACGCATGGTGCGGCGGCGTCCTGGCCGATCGGTGACCCGACCGCGTTCCACCGGGTCGGCGACCGTGAATTGCCTGCCCGAATTCCGGCGGCACGCCGTCGCCAGGTTCGGTAGGATGCGTTCCATGCACTCGATGCCGGCCCCCGACACGCTGTACCGCGCCTTCCTGCGCCGCGATCCCGCCTATGAAGGCGTGTTCTGGCTCGGCGTGCGCACCACCGGCATCTTCTGCCGGCCCACGTGCCACGCGCGTACCCCCAATCGCGAGAACATCGAGTTCTTCGGCGCGCCATCCGAGGCGCTGCATGCGGGCTATCGCCCTTGCAAGAAATGCCGTCCGCTCGACCATGGCAGGAAGCCACCGCCGCTGGTGGAGCAATTGCTGGTGGCGGTGGAGCGCGAACCGGGGCGCCGCTACCGCGACGCGGAGTTGACCGAACTGGGCATCGATCCGTCCACGGCGCGACGCCAGTTCAAGAGATATTGCGGCATGACCTTCCAGGCCTACCATCGGGCGCGACGCATGGGCCTCGCGCTGCTCGACATCCGAAAGGGAAAAACCGTGCTCGATTCGCAACTCGACCAAGGCTTCGAATCCGGCAGCGGATTTCGCGAAGCGTTTGCCCGACTCGTCGGCGCCGCGCCATCCCGCGCGCAGGACGCCACCGTGCTGATCGCGCGCTGGCTGGAAACGCCGCTCGGCGCCATGCTGGCGCTGGCCGACGATCGCGGCCTGCATCTTCTCGATTTCGTCGATCGACGCGGTCTCGAGCGCGCGCTGGTCATGCTGCAAAAGCGGCTGCATGCGCGCGTGTTGCCCGGCGAGCACAAATACCTGGACCAGATCGAGCGTGAGCTGCGGGACTATTTCGCCGGCACACTTGAGGCATTCACCACACCGGTGGTGCTGACCGGGTCACCGTTCCAGCAGCGCGTGTGGACCGGCCTGCAAGCCATTCCCGCGGGAACCACGCGCTCCTATATGGAGCTGGCGACCATGATCGGGCAACCCAGCGCCGTGCGTGCCGTCGGCCGCGCCAACGGCGACAACCGGCTGTCGATCATCGTGCCGTGTCACCGCGTGATCGGCGCCGATGGCTCGCTCACCGGCTATGGTGGTGGCCTGCCGCGCAAGCAGAAGCTATTGGACCTCGAAAGCGGGCGCAGGCAGGCGAGCCTCCTGACGTATCCATAGGCGAGTCTTGAGCCCCGCAGGTTCAGTGCAGTTGCATCCGAACGAGGCTCACGCCTTGCGCACCATCCAATGCGTGCGGAAAACCCTCAGACCAGATCGGCGGCCGGTCCAAGGATCTGCTCGCGCAGTTCGCGATAGCGCGGCAGTTGCGGCGGATAGACGCACAGGTACTTGACCTGCGCCGCCTGCAGGCAGCGCTGCTTGATGACCTCGAGCTTTTGGTCGCGCGGATTGATCACCTGGTCGGGCTCCTTGGCGTCCACGATCGCGATGATCGTCATGTCGCGGTCACACACGACGAAACCCACATGCTGGTTGGCGATCTTGCGAAACGCCCGCAGGCGCTCCATGCCCTGCGGCCCGATCTTGACCTGCAGCACATCGGCGAGACGGACGCGGGCGAAGATCTCGTTGCGGGGGAACGCGGCTTTCAGCAGGAGGTAGACCACGCTTTCCGTCTTGGTGAGGAAGCGTGGGCGTAGCAGGTAGAGGCCCGGCAGCTCCGCCGACGACAGGAGTCGGGTGGTCTCGCCTTCGGTCCATTGCGCGACGGTATTGGGGTTGTCGCCGCCGACGCGCACCGCGCTGCGCGCGATGCGATTGCGACGCATGAGGCCAATGACGACGGCGACCACCAACGCGGCCATCGCCAAGGCGAAAAGAACTCCCGACGTCATTGCAACGACTCTCCCGGCCTGCTTTTAAGTTTGTGCGCCACAACGACACCGCTTGGCGCGCTGTTATACAACAGCTTTCCCCAATAATTCATTGTACTTTAAAGCATTTTGTACAACCAGCAATTCAGGCACGCCTTGTATCCTTGGATGGGCGGACTTACAACGGCTTGCCGGACAACCCATGGCCAGCCAGAATGTTGCGCCGCAACCTCAATCGACCGGAGTTCGCCATCGAAGCCACCACGCGCCCGCGCGCCGAAAAAGCCACCACCCGCCGCAAACCTGTCCTCGTCGACTTGGCGCTGCAGGGTGGTGGATCCCATGGAGCCTTCACCTGGGGCGTGCTCGATCGCCTGCTGGAAGAACCGTGGCTCACCTTCGACGGCATTTCCGGCACCTCGGCCGGCACGATGAACGCGGCCGTGATGGTGAGCGGGTATGCCACAGGTGGCGCCGACGGCGCCCGCGCGGCGCTGGAGGCATTCTGGCGTCGGGTATCGGCTGCGGCCCTGATGAGTCCGTTCCGGCGTGGCCCGCTGGAAATCCTCACCGGGCAATGGACGCTCGAAAATTCACCGATGTTCCTGGCGGCCGACATCGCGGCACGCGTGTTCTCGCCGTACGACCTCAACCCGGGCGGCGACAATCCGCTGCGCAAGGTACTGGCCGAATCGATCGACTATGCGTTACTCGCGGAGGCGCCGATCCGGCTGTTCGTCACCGCGACCAACGTGCGCACCGGGCGCGGCCGCATCTTCCGCAATCACGAAATCACGCCCGACGTCCTGCTGGCGTCGGGTTGCCTGCCGACGCTGTTCCAGGCCGTGGAGATCGACGGCGACGCCTACTGGGATGGCGGCTACGCCGGCAATCCGTCGCTCGAACCGTTGGTGCAGATTTGCGATTCCGAAGACACCATACTGGTGCAGATCAATCCGGTGGAACGCCCGGGCACGCCGCGCTCCGCATCGGACATCCTCAACCGCCTCAATGAAATCTCGTTCAACATGCCACTGGTGAAGGAAATGCGCTTCATCGCGATGCTGCGCCGCGGCGACGCCGGCCTTCACGGGGAAGGCGCGCGATGGGCCCGCATGCGGATGCACCGGATCACCTCCGACATCATGGTGCAACTCGGCCACACCTCGAAGATGATTGCCGAATGGCAATTCCTGACCATGCTGCGCGACGAAGGGCGGCGGGCAACGCAGGAATTCCTCGACCTGCACGGACGCGACGTCGGCAAGCGCGCGTCATTCGATTTCAATTCGATGCTCTGATACGCTGGCGACCGCGCAGATGGTGGGCGTTCGCGTCGCCATCATCGCCCCCCTCGATGCCACAGGAAATCCTCTATGCGCTACGCCTATATCGCACTGGCCGTGCTCATCACCGCCTTGGTGCTGCTCTTCAAGTTCCAGAATCTCGACGCCGTCACCGTCACGCTGCTGTCGATGAACCTCACGCTCCCGGTGTCGATCTTCACGGTGCTCGTCTACGTGCTCGGCATGATGACGGGCGGCGCGCTGATGGGGTTCATGCGCACCGTCTACAAGGGCGCGACGCAAGGACGCCGATGACCGGATTGCCTTTCCTCCGGCGGCTGGCGGGCGGCGCGCTGCTGGCTGGCGTACTGGCGCTGACCGGTTGCGGCTCGTTGCTGCGCAACGGCGTGCCCATCGACATGATGGCCACCGCCACGATTCCGGGGATGCCGAACGTGCGCGCGCCGGCCGGCAAGATCAGCGAGGTCATGGCGCGCGACATGGCCCAGTCCTTCACCGAGGAATCGGCCAAGGACTTTCCCGTTGGCGCGGCTGGCGTCGTCGTGTATCCGCACCTCGCGCTATCCGGCGGCGGCGCCAACGGCGCGTTCGGCGCCGGCTTCCTGAACGGCTGGACCAGCACCGGCAACCGGCCGATCTTCAAGGTGGTCACCGGCGTATCCACCGGCGCACTGATGGCGCCATTCGCCTTTTTGGGGCCTTCGAAAGACGACGCGCTGCGCGAGTTCTACACCACCACGCGCACCCGCGACATCTTCATCCTCGGCGCAATGAGCTCGATCGTGCGACAACTGTTGTTCAGCGATGGCATTGCGGACACCGCACCGCTGGCCGCGCTGATCGCCACCCACATCGACGATGCGTTCCTCCGTGACATCGCAGCCGCGCACCTTGCCGGCCGGCGTCTTTACATCGGCACCGTGGACCTCGACTCGCAGCGCTTCCTCGTCTGGAACATGGGGTTGATCGCCACCAGCGGGCACCCCGATGCGCTCGAACTCTTCCGCAAGGTGATGCTCGCCTCCGCGTCGATTCCCGTGGCGTTCGCGCCGGTGCTGTTCCAGGTCGAGGCCAGCGACGGCCGTCGGTACGACGAACTGCATGTGGACGGCGGCGTGGCCGCCAACGTGTTCTACAACGGCAATCTCTTCAGCGCGCGCCAGCTGCGCCAGGAATCCGGGCGCGGCACGGCGCGCGAGGACGTCTACGTGATCCACAATGGCCAGCTGGCACCGATTCCCGGATTGACACGGCGCACGATCCCCAGCGTAGCCCTTCGCACGATCGAAGCCGCCACCAAGTCGGCGGTGATCGGCGACCTGTTTCGCATCTTTGCGATCACCAGTTTCGAGAACTCGGGATACCACTGGATCACGATACCCAATGGCGTCGAGATCCAGGGTGAGGAGGTCTTCGACCCGGTGTTGATGCGGCAGCTCTACGACACCGGCTACGAAACGGCGCGGTCCGGACCCAAATGGTATACGCGGCCTCCGGGCTTTGTCGAAACCTCCGGTTTACAATAGCCCCAACGCGCGCCTGCCTTGCCCGCGCGCCAACAAACGGCGCCGATGATCGACTCGAAGCCAGTACCAAACGGAACCCTCGCGCGCTTGGCGCCGGGCCTGTGGAAACTGCTGCATTACCAGCGCGGCGATCTCCGGCATGACATCATCGCCGGGCTCGCCGTTGCGGCAGTCGCGGTACCCGGCAGCATCGCCAACGCGCAGCTGGCGGGCCTGTCGCCGGAGGTGGGGCTCTACGCCAGCACGTTGCCGCTCGTCGCCTATGCGATTTTCGGCACCTCGCGCCAGCTGATGGTGGGGCCGAGCGCAGGCACCGCTGCGTTGGTGGCCGCCGCCATCGCGCCGCTCGCCGGCGGTGATGCCACGCTCTACCTGTCGATGTCGATGGTGCTGGCGCTCGTCGTGGGCGCGCTGTGCATCGGCGCGAGTTTCCTGCGGCTTGGGGCGCTGGCCGATTTTCTCTCCAAGCCCATCCTGATCGGCTTCATGAACGGCGTCGCCATCAGCGTCGTGTTGAGCCAGTTGAGCCGTCTGTTCGGCTTGCCGCGCACCGCCACGGAGATCATTCCGCGGGCGCTGGAATTCGTTGCCAACCTGCCGCTCACCCACATCCCCACGCTTGCGGTAGGCATGGGCAGCCTGGCTGTCCTTTGGATCATGCCCAAATTGTTGCCGATCGTGCCCGCCCCGCTGGTGGCGATGCTCGCGGCGGGCGTCGCCGTGCATTTTTTCGCGCCCGGCGCAGCGGGACTCTCGATGATAGGCGCCGTCGGCGGCGGCCTGCCGACCCCGCAGCTGCCCGTGGTGCCGATGGAAATGATGCCGGTGCTCGTGGCCGAGGCGGCCGGGCTTGCGCTGATGTGCTTTTCGAACACGATGCTGGCCGCGCGCAGCTTTGCCTCGAAGAACCGCTACGACGTGGACGTCGACCAGGAAATGGCAGCGTTGGGCGCCACCAATATTGCGGCGGCGTTGGCGCAGAGCTTCGTGGTGAACGGCACCAATTCGCGCACCGCGGTCGCGGATTCGGCGGGTGGCCGCACGCAGATGACGGGCATCGTCTCGGCCGTCGCGGTACTGGTGGTGCTGCTCTTCTTCACGGCGCCATTGCAGTTTGTGCCTACCGTCGTGCTGGCGGCGGTGCTGATCGCGGCCGGCGTCTCGCTTTTCGACATCAGCATGCTGCGCAAGATCCACCAAATCGATCCCTCGGAATTCTGGCTCGCCATCATCGCGACGGTGGGCGTGGTCGCGGTCGGCGCGATCAACGCGATCCTGCTGTGCGTGGTCCTCGCCGTGCTGCGCTTCGTGCGGCTGGCCTCCAAGCCCAAGGTCGAGTTCCTGGGTGAAGTAGCGGGCAAGCCTGGCTATCACTCGATGGAAGGTGATGCGTTGCGCCGCAGCGATCCGGGACTGGTGCTCATGCGCTTCAACGGTCCGATCATCTTCATCAGCGCGAACTACTTCAAGGCCGAGGTCGCGCACGCGGCCGTCAACGCCGGTGCCGGAATCCGCTGGTTCGTCCTCGACATGCTGCCGGTGACCATGGTCGACGCGACAGGCATCTACGCGATGAAGGAAGCCTTCGACGACCTGCGCGCGCGTGGCATCATGGTCGCCGTGGCGGCGCGCGATGACGAATGGGCCCGATGGGCGGAGGAACGCGGCTTCAGCGAAGCCCTGGGGCAATACCGGCATTTCGCCACGCTGGGCGAGGCGGTGCGAACCTATCGCGATACCGACGGCGCGCCGCCTATGCGTGCAACTACGAAGTAGTCGCCAGGCCGCGGATATGAGCGATGAGTTGGTCTGCCAGCGGACTCCGCTGGCGTGAGCGCAACGTGACAACGCCGATCGCACCGGTGATCGACGGCAGGTCAACGGGCAACTGCACCAGCAGGTCCTTCTCCGGTGAGAATGCAATCTGTGAGCGCATCCCGAAGGACAACATCAACCCGTGCAGTACCATGGCGTACTGGACATGGATCGAGATCGACTCGACCAGGTGGCGCGGCAACTCCAGGTCGAGCTTGTTGAGCGTGCGCCGAACATGATCGAAGAAATACGAATCGGACCGAGGCATCACCCAGCGTTGATTCCGCAGGTCCGACCACGCGAGGCGCTTGCGCGTTGCCAGCGGATGGTCGCGGCTTGCCAGTACGCACAGTTTTTCCTCGAACAACGGCGTCACCTGCAGGTCCTCGCCCGGATTGAACAGTGCCAGTCGCATGATGGCCAGCTCGATCTCCCGTTTGCGCAGGCGGTCGGAGAGATCCAGCTCGCGGGCCTCGACGACGGTCACAAAAATATCGGGGTGAGCGTCGACCAGGCTCCGGATCGCCATCGGCAGGAACCCGACCGCCGGCATTGCCACCGTGCCGATCTGCAACGTGCCCTTCGCGCCGCTCGATACCGTTGCGAGCTCCTGCGCAGCGCTGCGCAATTCGCCGAAAATGGCGAGCGCGTGAGGCGCGAAGGTCAGGCCATGCACCGTCGGCTCAACGCCGTTGGGATTGCGGTCGAACAACTTGACGCCCAGCATTTCCTCGAGGCCGGCAATCGCCTTGGTGACCGCGGGCTGCGTGATGTGCATCGCGGTGGCAGCCTTGCGAAAGCTGCGATGTTCGAGCACGGCGACAAACACGCGCAGTTCGCCCATCTTGAGGTGCCGGGGAAGGCGTTCGATCAGGTTGCTGGTCGCCATGAAGCTCCTCGACATCGGTTGAAAATGCACGGGGGCGGGGCCGTGCGGTGATTGCCCGGCTTCAGGGCGCAGATTATCACCTGATAACATTTTGGCTTTGTCCAAGGCCATCCGAATGTCACCGGTTTATCATCCCATTCTTGGTCGCTGCCCGTTCCCTGCGGGCAGGAATGCAGGTCCACCTGCCCGGCAATCGCGCGTGGAAACGAAGACGCAATGTGCAGTTTTCTTTGGAGAGCCCGATGGCAATCAAAATGAATTGGCGTGCAATGTCCGCTGCGGCATGCCTGACGTTGGTGACGATTTGCGGTAGCGTCCAGGCGCAGGAAATTCCGGTGGTCACCGGCGAACACTGGACCAAGTCGACGGAACAGGTAAAAAAGGCCTACCTGATCGGCGTGGCCAATGCCGTCCAGGTCGAAGCGGCCTTCGCCGGCGCCACCCCCGCACCCGACACGCAGACACTCGTCCCACGCCTGGTGAAGGGCATGAAGGGCAAGACGCTCGACGGCGTGCGCGAGGACCTCGACAAGTACTACGCCACCCATCCCGACAAGCTGCAACGACCCGTGCTCGAAACCATCTGGTTCGAGATGGTCGTGCCTGGTCTCAAGTAACCCCGATCATCGGAGACGACACATGAAACAGATCAAACTTGCAGTGACCGTCGTTGCAGCGATGGTCGTGGTGGCATGTACCAACATGACGCCGCAACAACAAGGCACTTTGAGCGGCGCAGGCATCGGTGCCGCCGCGGGCGCGGGCATTGCCGCCATCTCCGGCGGCAACGCCTGGACCGGCGCCGCCATCGGCGGCGTCGCGGGCGGCGTTGCGGGCAACATCAAGGGCGGTCGGCAATAGCGCCAACATGCCGGTGTGGATGATGCAGCCCGCCCCGGCGCTTGTTCCCGCCGTGCGGCGGGAGCCGCCTGCCGGATCGTAGCCGCCGGGCCATTCAGCGGTTACGCATCACCCAGTTGGGAACGGGTTGACCCACCTTGTGCATCGTGTTCTTGTCGGTGTGGTGAAACAAGGCGTCGCGACCCTTGATCTGCAGCACCGTGTCTTGCTCGTAGGTCCAGGTGCCGTCGTCGTGGATGTCCACTTTGATACGGAATTCAGTCGTCCTAATATTCTGATCGAGAAACGGATTCGAGCACGTGCCGTTGGTGGGCGATCCGAACAGACATTCCAGCTCGAACGATCGCGCATCGGGCGCGGCATTGCCCATCGCGAGCGCGGTCTGCCCGCGCGGAATCGTGTGCGTCTGGATCACCATGCCCGTGGCCGGCTCCCACAACCAGTAGCCCACCTGGTCGTGAAACGTCTCGGGTTTGTTGGCCCGCAGCACCGTGGTCCAGTACCGCAGACCGTAGAGCAGCTGCGGTCCGTTCAATTGCGGATCGATCGGTTGCAGTTCGTATCGCTCGAGATACGAGTCGTTCTCCGACCCTTCGGCAACGGCATGCACATCCAGCCCGCGCCTGCCTTCCCATACGCCCGCCAACGGTGCGAGCGGGCCCAGGTTCTTCAGGGTATCGAAGTCGACATCGTCGGGTTCGGTGAAGATGTCGGTGGGGGAATGCGCGTGCATGAAACTCTCCATGATGATTGCAGATGGTCGCGCCCGGTCAGCGCTTGTTGCTGCGGCGAACGAAGGATCCAGCGCGCCCGATCTGCAGTCGCCACCAGCCGAATTTTTCCGTCAGTGCCTTGTAGAGCGACGCGCCGACCAGCGTACCCAGCGCAATAGAGGTGACCGCGAAGATCACCGAAATCAGGCCTTCGACGCCGGCCGCGCGGTCGGAGAGCATCCGGGTGACACTGACCAGCCCCAGCGAGCCGGGCACGACCAGCCAGAAGCTCGGCAGGAACGTCACCATCGAGGGCGGCCCCCTGAAGCGCAACTGGATGAGATAACCGAGCGGCGTTGCCACCAGCGTGCCGAAGAATCCGCTGATTTCGGCGCCGAAAAAATTGGCGGACAGCCGCTGCGTGGCGAACGCGGCCAACAGTACGACCAGCATCCACCAGAATGAATTGCCGGGCGCGGAGAAATGCAGGTAGACACCGACCCCGAAGACCACGACACCCGCCCAGGGTACCCAGGCAATCTTGTCGGCGGCGGCCACCGGCGCGGCCAGGAGGTCGTACGGGGTATACCCCGCGAGCGCCGCGCCAACCGCCAGGCCGAACGCAAGCAGGATGAGCTGGACCAGGCCGGTAGTGAGGCGCGAGGAACCGCTGACCATGTCGCCATAGGCGAGTTCCACCATGCCCAGTGTCAGCATCGCGCCGGGCAGGAATGTGACCAACGGCGGGATCAGCAGCAGTGCGGGTTCGACATCGAAGCCATGGTTCACGGCGAGGAACGCCAGCGCTGAAACGATCGTCGCCGCGATCACCGGCATCGGCACCGCCAGCACCGGACGGTTCTGGTTCAGGAGCTTGATCACGCCGACGATGGTGCCGAGGAGCCCAGCGGCCATCAGGCTGGCGAGCGAGGAGGTCAGGATCATCGCGATGCCCACGGCCAGTACCGCGTGCCCGATCACCACGCCCCACGCGCCGAAGCGCGGTTGCTTGCGCAGGATCTGGTTCAGGCGTTCGAGTCCGTCTGTGGGCGCGATCTCCGCGCGCTCCGCTGCGTCGCCCAGCGCATAGACATCCGCGATCTGGTCGAGCCGCAGCGAATGGGTGGGTCCTTCGGCCAGCGTGACGCGCTCTTCCGTGCCGTCGTGAAGCGTGATGAACACGGCCGTGGGAAACACCACGACACGCGAGCGGCGCATGCCGTAGGCCGATGCCATCCGCCGCAGCAGCAGTTCCACCTGCGCCGTCTGCTCGCCGCACGCGAGGTGCGCCTGCCCCAGCCTGTACATGAACTCCAACAGGACGTTGGTATCGCGCGCGGGGGCATCCTCGGACATCGCGTCGTCCCCGTCTACCCCAGCCACGCGTTCAGCCGAAACCCCAGGGCAGGCCGGACAACTGCCAGGCCGCCAGCAGCACCAGCCACACGCCGCAGATGATCACTACGTAGGGCAGCATCAGCGCCACCACGGTGCCCACGCCGGCATCCTTCACATAGCGCTGGCAGAACACCACGATCATCGCGAAATAGGCGTTGAGCGGCGTGATGGCGTTGATCGGCGAATCGCCGACGCGATACGCGGCCAGCACGGCATCCGGCGGCACGTTCAACCGCATCAGCAATGGCACGAATACCGGCGCGAACAGCGCCCACTTCGGCACCGCGCCGGTGATGATGAAGTCAAGAATGAAAACCACGATGACGAAGCCCAGCAGCAGCCACAGTGCATCGAGGTTGGCGCGCTGCAAGATCTCGGCCAGGGACAATGCGGCCAGCGTCGACATGTTGGTGTAATTGAAATACGCGAGAAACTGGCTGATGATCAGCAGCAGGAAGATCAGGCCCGCAAGACTCTGAATCGCCTTGATCATCGCGTTCACGATGTCGTTGGTGTTCTTGATCGTGCCTGCACCGATGCCGAAGGCCAGCCCGGTGGCAAAGAAGGTGATGGCGATGGTGACGATCAGGCTGCTCATGAACGGCGAATTGCCGATGATGGCGCCGGTTTCCGGATTGCGCAGCGGGGCGTTGGCCGGCCCGATCAGGAGGCCGATGAAGATGACGACCGCGATGAAGCCCCAGAACGCGAACTTGAGGCCCCGCGAATCCGCGTCCGACATGCCGGTGCTCGGCTCTTCGTAGTCACCCGTGTACTTGCCGAGCCGCGGCTCGACGATCTTGTCGGTGATCAGCGCCACGACGATGGTCATTACCACCATCGAGGCACAGGAGAACCAGAAATTCGAGGTGAGCCCGATATTCTTGTTGGGATCGACGATGTGAATGGCGTCGTTGGTGATGCCCACCAGGATGCCGTCGATCGGGACGATGAAGACGTTGACCAGGAACACCGAGGCCACGGCTGCGAACGCCGCGCCCAGGCCCGCCAGCGGATGGCGCCCCACGCTGAGAAACGCGGCAGCGGCCAGCGGGATCAGTACCAGGTAGCCGGCATCGGCCGCGATGCTGGACAGGATGCCGACCGCGACCAGGATGTAGGTCAATGCCCAGGCCGGCGAGATGATCACCAGTTTGCGGATGAGCGCGCTGACGAGGCCCGACGATTCAGCCACGCCCACGCCGACCATGGCGACGATGATCACGCCCACCGCCTGGAAGTTCATGAAATTCTGCACGACACCGGTGAACATGAACCGGATGCCCTCGCCCGTGAGCAGACTGCGCGCGACCGTGGTCGCCTTCTCCAGTTTGTGCGTGTCCGGATTGATCACCTCGTATGAAACGCTGGCACCCGCCATGTAGAGGATCTGCGACAGCACGATCACGATGCCGATCAGGATGACGAAGATCACTGCGGGGTGCGGGACACGATTGCCGACGATCTCGACAATGTCGAGGGCCTTTTCCATAAAGGTTCGGTCGTGGGCTTGCACTGCAGGTGCAGCTGCCATGAAATCGGTCCTTTCACGTACATCGACATCGACAATTCATGTTTGGAATTGCGTCGGTATGCGTAAGCTGAGTGCGAACCGCCGACGATTGCCGCAATGCGCGCCAGTCTGCCAAAAAAACCACCGGTATTGCCAAACGCCCGCATCGACAAACGCGCCATCTTGTTGCATTTTGCACTCGGTCGCAATAGCATTGAAAACGCGATGAACATGACCCTTTTGTTGCCGTTTTGCGTTATCGCCCGATAAATAAATTTTCCGACCAGGATCGACGCGAGCGATTCATGGAGGCCCCACGATGCGCAAGAATCGGCAGGTCAGGCGTGGCGTCGTTCGCCCGCCATGAAACGAGGAGGTCATCCTGGAAAAAATCACGCAAGCGATGGCCGGTGCATGGTTGCCGGCCGAACCGGCGACCCATTGCACCCCGCCCCGAGCATGATTACGAATTGATAACATCCGAAGTAGTCCGCGCGCCCCCTCCCGGGGCGCGCGCCACATGCATCATTGTCCGGAATAGGTGCCCATCTTGAACGACATTTACATCCTGTTCGCGATTCTCGCCGTCGTCATCGTGCTGTTTGTGACGGAGAAAATCCCGGTGGTGCTGGTGGCACTGGGCACCGCGTTGTCACTGTACTTCACGGGCATTCTCAACCTCGGACAGGCGCTGGGCGGACTGGGCGACGCCTCGACGATCTTCATCGCGTCGTTGTTTGTGGTGAGCGCGGGACTCGAGATCACGGGCGTCACGGCCTGGGCGGGACAACTGCTGATCGCCAAGTCGGGCGAAAGCCGCGTTCGGCAGCTGGTGCTGATCATGCTGCTGTGCGCAGGACTGACCGCGCTGATCAGTCTCAACGGCGCGGTTGCCGCGTTGCTGCCGGTGGTCGTCGTGATGGCCGTGCGGCTGAAGCGCCAGCCTTCGCAATTGCTGATGCCGATGGTGTTTGCCGCGCACGCAGGATCGATCGTCGCGCTGACCGGGTCGCCGGTCAACGTGCTGGTGTCCGAAGCGGCCAAGGACGCCGGCACCGGTTACTTCGGCTTCTTCGAATTCTCCATCGTGGGGGTCCCGCTGCTGGTCGGCACGATCGTGATCCTGGTCATGCTTGGCAAGTACTTGCTGCCGCATGGTGCCGGCGAATCGATGCCCACCGACTTGAGCAAGCACGCCCGTACACTGGTCGAGCAGTACCGGCTCGTCAGTGGGGTGTTCCAGATGCGTGTGCGCCCCTCCTCGCCCTTCATCGGCATGACACCCGACGCCATCGATCTTTCTGCCTATCCCGGCTTGAGCCTGATCGGGCTGCAGGCCGGCGCCACCGGCCGCCCGCTGACCAGGACGGCGCTGTCCGAGGGCGATATGCTGCTGGTACGCGGCGACGCCGACGTTGCCGCCAATCTGTCCAACGAGAAACACCTCGGGCTGGCGCAGGGTGACGCTGAAGGTGGCACCACCGACATCCTGTTCAACAAGACCTCCGGCCTGGCCGAAGTCGTGATCCCGCCACGCTCGGAACTGGTGGGTCAGAAGATGTTTCCCGGCATGGTCACGCCAAGCGGCGACCTGGTCGTGCTGGCCGTGCAACGCCGTGGTGAAGATCTTGATGTCTCCGCGACACTGGAGCCGGGCGACACGATGCTGCTGCAGGGCACGTGGTCCGCGCTGGACAAACGCCTGGCCGATCCGCAGGTGCTGGTCGTGAATTCGCCGGACCTCGTGCGCCGGCAGGCCGTGCCGATGGGCAATGGCGCCAAGACCGCCATCGGCATCCTGATCGCGATGGTGGTGGCGCTGGCGACCGGTGTGGTGCCCGCGGTCATTGCCGGCGTGGTCGCCGCCTTCCTGATGGTGTTGCTGCGCGTGATGTCGGTGGACCAGGCCTACCGTTCGATCAACTGGACCACGGTGATCCTGGTCGGGGCCATGACGCCGCTGTCCGCGGCCATGGCGGAAACCGGTGCAGCGCAGATGATGGCCGACAAGCTCGTCGCCGTGGTCGGCGATGCCGGACCGTATGCGTTGCTGGCCGGACTCTTCATCCTCACGGCGGTCCTCGGCCAGCTGATCAGCAACACGGCCACTGCGCTGATCATCATTCCCATCGCCGTGGCCGCAGCCATCGAGATCGGCATCTCGCCGCGCCCGGTACTGATGAGCGTCTGCGTCGCCGCAGCGGCCTCGTTCCTCACCCCCGTGGCAACACCCGTCAACCTGATGGTGATGGGGCCGGCGGGCTACAAGTTCGGTGACTACTGGAAGCTCGGTCTGCCGTGCATGATCTGGTTCTTCATCATGGCGGTGTTCTATGTGCCGATGATCTGGAAGTTCTGATTTTTCGCGGAGGCCGGAACGAACCTTCCGGTCTTCGGTTTCTCGTTTGCGTTTCTCATCCTCAAGGGTAAAGACATGGACATCTCCATCACCTCCGGTTCACCGGCAAAAATCAAGACCGGCATCCTTGCCGTCGGCATCTTCGCCGACGGCAGGCTCACCGGCGCCGCCAAGGCCATCGACGACGCAACCAAGGGCAGGATTGCTGCCAAGCTGAAGCGCGGCGACCTCGAAGAAAATGCCGGCGCAAGTCTGATGCTGCAGGATCTGCCGGGCGTGGCTGCAGAACGGGTGCTGCTGATCAGTCTCGGCAAGCGCGCGGACTTTGGCGACCGGTCGGTGCGCGACGCGCTGGTCAGCGGGGGCAAGGTGCTGGCGGCTTCCAATGCCGGCGACGCCGTTGTCTGCATGGCCGACGGCGAGATGGCCGGCCGCTCGATGGCGTCAAGGGTGCAGCTCGCTGCGCGCATCCTGGCCGATGCCGGTTACAAATTCGATGTTCCGCGCCAGAAGAAGAGCACCAAGGCTCGCGGCGTGAAGAAAGTTACGCTGCTCGTGTCCGGCAAGGTCGACAAGTCACTCGAAGCCGCGGTAAAGAACGGCGTGGCCATCGCCGAAGGCATGGCGCTGACCAAGGATCTCGGCAACCTCGGCGGCAATGTCTGCAATCCCGGCTATCTCGCCTCGACGGCGAAGGCCCTGGGCAAGGAATTCAAGTTCAAGGTCGACGTGCTGGAACGCGCCGACATGGACAAGCTCGGCATGCATTCGCTGCTGTCGGTGGGACGCGCGTCCTATTCGCCGTGCAAGTTCATCATCATGAAATACGAGGGTGGCAAGAAGGGCGCCAAGCCCATCGTGTTGGTCGGCAAGGGCGTCACCTTCGACACCGGCGGTATCTCGCTCAAACCCGGCGCGCTGCTGGACGAGATGAAGTACGACATGTGCGGCGCCGGCACGGTCATCGGCGTGTTCAGGACGCTGGCCCGTCTCAAGCTGCCGCTCAATGTCATTGGCCTCGTGCCGGCCGTCGAGAACATGCCCGGCGGCAATGCCAGCCGCCCCGGCGACGTCGTCAAGTCAATGGCGGGGATCACCATCGAGATTCTCAATACCGACGCCGAAGGCCGGTTGATCCTCAACGACGCGCTCACCTATGCCGAGCGCTTCGAACCGGCCTGCGTGGTCGACGTCGCAACGCTGACGGGCGCCTGCGTCGTCGCGCTCGGCGCCCATGCCAGCGGGCTGTTTGCCAATGACGATGCGTTCGCCGCCGAACTGCTGAAGTGCGGCATCGACGCGGGTGATCGCGCGTGGCAGATGCCGCTGTGGGAGGAGTACATGTCGCAGCTCAAGACCAATTTCGCCGACATGTCCAATCTAGGCGGCGCAGCGGCCGGTAGCGTCACGGCGGCGCTGTTCCTGTCGAAGTTCGCCAAGAAGTACACGTGGGCACACCTCGACATCGCCGGCACGTCGTCCGTGGGCGGCGACGCCAAGGGCGCGACGGGACGTCCGGTGCCCCTGTTGGCGCAGTTCCTGATCGAGCGCGCGCAGGCTGCCTGACGCAGCACCCGGCCTGTGACGACGGCACCGCCATCACGCGGTGCCGTTTTCATTGGCGCGCATCGCCCCTCGGCACGGTCCAATCCTGTTGGCGGCCACGGCGAGAAGGGTGACGGCCAACACGGTGATGATCACGCCGATCAGCCGGTCCTTCAGTGCGTCGATGCTGGTGACCCTGAGCCAGTTGGGATGCGGTGGTAGCGTCAGCTCGCCGACAAAGAGTTCGTAGAGTTCGACGGCCACGATGTAGAGTGCCGTGGCGATCAGGAAATAGTCGGCGAGCTGGACCGATTCGATGGCCAGGCGCTTCAGGCCCTTCGCGTCATCCATATAGCCGGTGATCTGCAGCAACAACTTTCCGGCGTGCATGATTCCGCTGACGAAGAGCACGGTGGCGGCGAGCAGAATGCCGGCGACACCAGCAGGACCAGGAAACGGGTGTAGCCAACCATTTGCTTCATGGATTTCCCCTTTTTCAGGCGACCGCCTGCTCCAATCCCGCGGGCAATGTCGCTATGCGCGCAAGACCATCGCCGCGCCGAACAGCAGTGTCAACAGCAGCATGGACAGGCCCGCAATCGACCATAGCCGCGCCACCTCATCGATGCGTACGAAGGCCTGGGCGAGCGAACTGAACGCACTGCGCAACGGACGCAGCGGCCCGGCGATTGCGTCGACGAACGCGAAGCGTGGAAGTTCGCGGCTGTAGGCGATCACCAATAGCGCGCCGCCGAGGACGATGATTGCCGACGACAGAAGTTCCTTCGGCGCCAGCGGATTGGCAATGAGATCGCTCGATACCGGGCCGAGCACGGCGAGCGAAAGCAACAGCGAACACACGGCGAGCGCGAGCGCCGCCCACTCCTGCGAACGCGGCACGCGCACGCGCGGCACGATGGGTGCGGCGGGCGTGCCGAACGCCTGCGCGATCACCAGCACCACGTAGCTCGCGGTAAGGAAACCGCCGACATCGAGCACCATCGACCACCACCACTGGCCGCTGCCGGCCGCGGCACCGAGCAGCAGTTTCTTCGCAAGGTAGGCGCCGCTGGGCACGATGCCCATCAACGCGATGCCACCGACGGCAAAGGCCAGCACCGTGATCGGCACGACGCGCGCAACGCCCGCCATTTCACCGATGCGATCATGACCCAGCGTGGCGTAGATCAGGCCGGCGGCCATGAACATCGCCGCCTTGGCGGTGGCATGGGACATGGCCTGCAGCATGCCGCCCATCAGCGCGTCGCCCGGCACGAATGCGCCAACTGAGGGGTCGAACGCCAGCGGAAACATGATGAAGAGATAGCCGATCTGCGCGAGCGTCGAGTAAGCGATCAGCAGTTTGAGCCGCTGCTGGCGCAGCGCGATTACGCTGCCGAACAGAATCGCCGCGGCGCCCATCCCAGCCAGCAGTTGCGCTGCGCCGATGCCCGGCACGCCGGGCATCGCATCGAACCAGATGCGGACCACGATGAAGAACGAACCCTTCACCACCAGCGCCGACAACACGGCGCTTGCGGCGGGCGGCGCTCCCGCATGCGCGGGTGGCAGCCACAGATGCAGCGGGAACAACGCGGTCTTGGCCAGCAGGCCCACCGTGATCAGCACGCACGCGGCCACGGTCGCGACATCGGGTTGCGTCATCTGCCCCAGCTGCGCGATGTCGAGCGTGCCATAGGCGCCGTAGACCAGCACAGCGCCCAGCAGATACAGCACGGAACCCAGCAAGGCGAAGATCATGTAGCGCAGCGCCGCCTGCAGTGTCTCGGCCCGGCCATCGAGGCACACCAGTGGCATGGCGCTGAAAGTGAGGAGCTCCAGGGCCACGTAGAGCGTGAAAAGATCCGCCGACACGAACACCGCGTTGAGGCCACACCATATGCCGAGCAACATGATCCAGAACACAAAGGGGGCGCGCGCCTCGGTCACGCCTGGCGGCGTGCGGAAATCGGCGCGGGCATAGACCGCGACGCCCGCGACGACCACCGCAGTGATCACCATCATCACGGCGGACAGGCCATCCGCGCGCAAGCCGACGCCAAGCGGAGGCGCCCATCCGCCCAGCCAGTAGGCGAGCTCACTGCCCGAGCGCAGCATCTGCCAGCCGATGGCCATGGCCACTGCGACGCCGGCGAGGACGACGACCGCAACGATGCGCGCAATGTGCCGTCCACCCATCAGCATCGCGGCAAGGATTCCCGCCACCGGGACGATCAACGACAGCACCAGCAAGGTGCCGCCCGGCGTCACGGCATCAGCCACGGCAAACATGGCGGTCATCAGGCCGGCTGCTGCACAGCGGCGGCATCATCGGCAGCGGGATTGGAAGGCGCGGCGGGCGTGCCGAGGGCGTCCGCGCGGAGGCTTGCCGTGCCCGCAACCGCATGCAGGCGCAGGATGAGCGCAACCGCCAACGCAGTGGCGGCGAAGGACACGACCAGGCCGGTGATGACGAGGCCCTGCGGCACCGGATCGCCGCCGAAGCCCACGGCCGCGCCGCGCCGCGCAACGACGCCGAACAGCATGAACACGCCACCGCCCAGCACGTTGAACGCCAGGATCTTGCGCAGTGGCTGCGGGTTGACGATGATCCCGAAGAGGCCCAGGCCCACCAGCACGGCCGCGCATAGTCCGAACAGCGTCGTTTCCGTCATGATCCGACCGCCCGCTCCGGCGCGCCCGCCATCAACATGCCCAGGGCCACGGCAATCGACAGCGTCACCGGTACCTCGATGACGAGGATGAACAGTTTCGCCCAGCCTTCGGGGTAGGCCAGGAATGCGCCGGCAGTGAACATGCCCACTATGCCCACCGCAAGGAACACGGTTGAACCCATGATCAGCAATGCCCGTACGCGCCACGCGCCCGTCGGCGGCGCATGCGTCACGCCGGCAAGCATCGCCAGGAGCCACATGGCCGCAAGCACGGTCGCCGACTGGAATTCACCTCCAGGTCCGTCGGACCCGGCATAGAAAAGATAGAGGGCCACGATGATCCCGAGTGGCGGCAAGCGTCGCGCCGCATAGGCCAGAATGCCATTCGGATCGGCCTGGTGCCGCAGGCCCGGATACCCGCCCCACAATCGATCGGGGGCCAGCGACCATGCCCCTGCCAGTGCGAGCAGCAGAACCAGCACTTCGAGCATCGTGTCGGTGGCGCGAAACGCAATCAACACCGCGGTGACGGGGTTTCCCAGCGCCGTGTGCTGCAAATTGGCCGCGACCAGTGGCGCCAGCGAAGGTGCAGGTTCCGGCAGCAACAGCACGACGACCGCAAGCGCGGCCGTGACGGCCAGACACAACGATGCGGCCGCGGCACGCACCAACACGCCGGGTGCATGGGCATTCTCGTTGCCTTCGGTGGCGCGCAAACGCGAACCCGCGCCTAACAGCAACACCCCCGTGAGGCCACTTCCGATCGCCACCTCGGTGAGCGCGATGTCGGGTGCGTGCAGGCGCATCCACACCAGCGCCAGAATGATGCCGTAGGCGACGAAACCCACGACCGCGGCAAAGGTGCTGCGCACGACGATGATCCAAACTGCAAGCCCCAGCAGCAGCAAGGCCATGCCGGTGCCCGCCCACGGCATCACGTTCATCGGTCGAGTTCCTCGCGCCTCGCGGCACGGCCGATCAGCTGCGACACCAGGGCGCTGGCGAACAACACCAGCGCCCAGATGCAAATCAGCTTGATACCCGCCGTGATGCTGGAGACGCGCGGCAGCAGGCCGATCACGATCAATCCCAATCCGAGATTGTCGGCCTTGGTGAGCGCATGCAGGCGCGTGAGCGTATCCGGGAATCGCAACAACCCGACCGTGCCCGCCAGAAAGAAGATCGCGCCGGCGGCGACGAAAACCAGCGTGAACACGTCCAGGGCGCCGATCATTTCGGCGGCTCCGCGGCGCTGCCGTCATCGGTGGCTGCACCCGCGGCTCCCTTCTTGACGAAGGCGATCGACGCAAAGGCCGCCAGCAATCCCATTGTCAGGGCGACATCGACCGCGGCCGAAGCGTCTTCCGCGGCACCGACCAGGAGAAGTACCGCCATGCCTCCGGTGCCCAGCAGCTGCGCGGCCATCATGCGATCCACATCGGCCGGCCCCCACAGCACGCGGATCAATCCCAGTGCCACGATCGCCAATACGAGGGCGGCCGCGAGCAGCAGCAGATCAGACATGGGGGGCCTCGACGATGAAGGTAGCGAGCCGTTGTTCCTCGGCCGCAAGTTCCGCCGCTACGGGCTGGCCGACATCGAGGCAGTGATAGACCAAGGCGCCATTCTCGATGCCGCACGGCACCGTGCCCGGCAACAGGCTGGTGACGGTGGTAAAGGTGTTGCGCGCGGTGGTGCTGCGGAAGCCGACCGGGTACCTGACAAACCCCGGGCGCAGCGGCATCCGCGGATCGAAGGCGCGCCGCGCGACATCCACGCCGGCAACCACCGACTGCCACAGGAAGTGCGGAAGGAATCGCAGCAGCGCGCCCCAGCGAATGTCGTAGCCGTCGGCCGGCACCAGTCGCAGGCTGACCCAGGTTGCCGCCGTGGCGGCCACGACGCCATACGGCAAGCTGCCGGTGGCGCCCAGCGACAGCACCAGCCAGAAGACGAAGAAGCCAAGCCAGCGCGCGATGGCGGTGCGCATCAGGCGGCCCTCGCGACGAGGGTCGCATCGATCACGCGCACCTCCATCGCACTGAGTCGGTCGAAGAGCCGGGCCTCGTCGCGGATCGGCCACCAGTCGTACAGGAAGATTTCGAGCGGCCGCCAGAGCGCGACCCAGCTGCCGATGGCGAAGCTGTCTTTCAGCACCTTGCCGAAGTCGTAGCGACCGATGACGCCGATGACGAGATCGCCAAGCACGTTGGCCGCGCCGACGAACAGCACGCCGATCAGGAGGCTGACGCGCCCGATCCGGAAAAGGCGCTGCAGCCGTATGCGCGTGGCGCCGGCGCGATGCGCAAAATACTCGCGTACCGCCTGCTGCAGAACGACGGCATCCTCGGCGGTAGCGGCCTGCTGGCTCACATGCACGATGAGCGCCAGTGGTACGTCGCGCGGCGCTTCCTGTCCCGAGTCGACAATGAATTCCACGGCCTTCGGATCGAGGTCACGCTCGCGGAACGGAGCCGGATCCATCGCGTCGAAGAGTTGCCGCATCTCGCCGACATGAATTTCGATCCCCGCGCGCGTCGGTGACAAGCTCGGATCGGCAGTACGCGCCACGGTGGTCACGATCGATCTCCTCGCCGCGCCGGCATCGCTGCAGTACCGCCCTCAGGTTGCCGCCGACGACACTGCCGGGGGCGCAGGCCGATGGTCTTCCTTGCCGAACACTGCGACATAGACCGTCGGCAGGAAGATCAGCGTAAGCAGCGTGGCCACCATCAACCCGCCCATGATCGCGAAGGCCATCGGCCCCCAGAACACCGTCGGCGCGATCGGTATGAGCCCCAGCACGGTCGAAATCGCGGTGAGCATCATCGGCCGCAGGCGCGAGCCGCTGGCGCTGAACACCGCCTCCCGGACGGTCTTGCCCTCCTTGCGCTCGCCTTCGATCGAATCGATGAGAATGACTGCGTTTTTCGCGATCATGCCGAGCAACGCGAGGATGCCGAGGATCGCGACGAAACCCAGGGGGCGTCCCGACGCCAGCAGCGCGGCCACCACGCCGATCAGGCCCAGCGGCAGCAGCGCGATCACCATCGCCAGGCGCCGGAAACTCACCAGCTGCACCATCAACACGGTGAGCATGATCAACAGCATCAGGGGCACCACCGCCACCACCGACGCCTGCGACTCGGCGCTTTCCTCCGCGATCCCGCCGGTGGCAACAGAATAGCCCGGAGGCAATGTCTTGTTCAACGTCACGATGCCGGGTTCGATGTCGTCGACCACACTCTGGGGCAGGATCCCCGGCCGCACATCGGCCAGCACCGTGAGCGTGGGCACGCGATTGCGCCGCCATACCAGTGGAAATTCCTGCTCGTCGTCGAAGGTGGCGAACTGGGAGAGCGAGACCATCCTGCCGTTGGGCAGCGGCACCTGCAATGTGCGCAGGTTGGCGAAGGAAACACGCTGATCGTCGGTGGCGCGGGCGATGACGTCGATCAGATAGATGCCGTCACGGACCTGCGTGACCCCGGTGCCCGTCACGGCGGCATTGAGAACGCTGGAAATGGCGGCCGAGCTCAAGCCGAGCTGGCGTGCCTGGTCCTGGTCGATGCGAATGCGCAACTGCCGCGCCGGCTCCATCCAGTCGAAATTGACGTGCCGCACGCGGTTATCGGCGCCGGTCACCTTGGCGACCTCCAGGGCGATGCGGCGGACTTCGTCGTTGTCCGGACCACTGACCCGGTACTGGATCGGCCAACCCACCGGCGGCCCGAGCTCGAGCGGCGAAACGCGGGCGACCACGGCCGGGAACTCCTCTGCCAGAATTTTTTCCAGCTTGAGCTGCAAGCGGTCGCGTGCGTCGATATCCTTCGCCACGATCACCAACTGCGCGAAAAAGGGATTGGCCAGCTGCACGTTGAGCGTCAGGATGAACCGAATGGCGCCGCGCCCGACGTACGAGCTCCAGTGGTCAACGTCCTTGTCGCCTTTCAGCGATGCCTCGAGTTTTTCGACGACCGATTCGGACGCAAAGATCGACGAATTCTGCGGCAGCGTCAGATCGACCGTGAGTTCCGGCCGGTCCGATGCCGGGAAGAACTGCGCCGGCACGAAGCGAAGCGCAAAGATCGCGACGACGAACGCCGCCAGCGTGAAGCCGATGGTCAGCCACTTGAGGCGGATGGCCAGGGACAGGAACGACGTGAACATCGTGATCATGCGGCTCGGCTTCTCGTCGACCTGCTGCTTGGGCACCTTGAGGATCGCCATGCCCATCAACGGCGCGAAAATCACGGCCACCAGCCACGATACAAGCAGCGAAATGCCGACCACCGAGAAAATCGTAAAGGTGTATTCGCCGGCGGAACTCGCTGCGAATCCGATCGGCACGAAACCGGCGATGGTCACCAGCGTGCCGATCAGCATCGGTGCGGCGAGCGTGCGATAGGCGAATGTCGCCGCATCGGCCTTGGAGTCACCGGCGGCCAACCGCCGGATCATCGCATCGACCGTGGTCATCGCATCGTCGACCAGCAAAGTCAGAGCGATGATGAGCGCACCCAGCGAAATGCGCTGCAGGTCGGTGCCCAGCATGTCCATGATGGAAAAAACGATGGCAAGCGTCAGCGGGATCGACAGCGCCACCACGGCGCCGGGTCGCGCGCCGAGACTGACGAAGCTGGCCGCGATGATGATCAGGATGGCCTGCCACAGCGAGGTTGTGAAATCGTTGATGGCCACGTCGACAGTGAGTGCCTGGTCGGCGACCAGGAAAGGCTCGATCCCCAGCGGCAGGTCGGCGGTGGCCGCCTTCATGGCCTTGCGCAGGTTATTGCCCAGCGCCAGGATGTCGCCGGATTCGCGCATCGCAATGGCCATGCCGATGGCCCGCTGGCCGTTCACGCGGAACATCGGTTGCGGCGGATCGACAAAACCACGGCGAACTTCGGCGATATCGCCGAGCCGCAACAGGCGGTCGCCCGCCAGGAAGTTGACGTTGGCAATGTCGCGCTCGGAATCGAAATTGCCGGACACACGCAGCGACACCCGCTCGTCGCCGGTCTGGATCACGCCCGCCGGGCGCACGAGATTCTGCGCCTGCAGCGACGCCAGCACCGCATTCAGGTTGAGTCCCAGCCCGGCCATGCGCTCCGTGGAGAACTCGATGAAAATCTGTTCGTCCTGGGCGCCAAGGATCTCGATCTTCGAGACGTCCGGCACCAGCAGCAGCTTGGAGCGGATGTCCTCGACGTAATCGCGCAGTTCGCGCTGGTTGAACCCGTCGCTGACGAACCCGTAGATGATGCCGTAGGTGTCGCCGAAATCGTCGTTGAAGCCCGGGCCGATCACGCCTGCCGGCAAGGTACCGCGGATGTCGCCGATGTTCTTGCGCACCTGGTACCAGACGTCCGCCACGGCCGAGGGCGGCGTCGACCCCTTGAGGTCGACGAAGATCGTGGTCTGGCCCGCCGAGGTGAAGCTGCGGATGTTGTTGAGGTGATGCGTTTCCTGCAGCTTGCGCTCGAGGCGCTCGGTGACCTGCAGCAGCGTGTCCTCGAGCGACGCCCCGGGCCAGCGCGCGCCCACCACCATCGTGCGGAACGTGAACGCCGGGTCTTCGGCACGGCCAAGGCGCAGGAACGACATCGCCCCCGCGAACACGGCGATGATCATCAGGAAGACGACCAGCGAGCGTCGATTGATCGACCACTCGGAAAGATTGGGACCGATCACGACGCGGCCTTCAGCAGGCGGACCTTCTGGCCCGGCCGCAGCGCCTGTACACCGGCGGTGACCACGATGTCACCGGACTGCAGGCCCTTGCCGACGAGAATGCGGCCGGGGTCGAAACGCAGCACCTCGATCGTGCGCATGGACACCGTCAGCGCCTTCGGATCGACGACCCATACCGAGGTCTGCTTGTCGCTTCGCGACAGCGCGGAGGCGGGGATCTCGATGCCTTCGGTGCTCCCCACCGCCATGCGTCCCGTGACGGTGGTGCCAAGACGCATAGCTTCCGGCACATCGGTGAGGCCGACGCGCACGCGGAACGTCCCAGTGGCCGGATCGGCGCGCGGCGACACTTCGCGCACGCGCCCGGACGCCGTCACCTTGGGATCGGTGGCCAGCGTAACGGTGATCACCGGATGGGCCGGTGGCGCGTCCTTGAACTGCGGCGGCACATCGAACACTGCGTCGCGGCCGGCCTGCCGCGCGATCTGCACGACCATGCGCCCCGCCTGCACGACCTCGCCCGGTTCCGCGCCCACCGTGGTGACCACGCCAGCCGAATCGGCCACCAATCGCGTGTAGCCCAGCCGGTTCTGCGCGATGTTGACCTGCGCCTGCGCCGACTCGACGGCCGCGGAGGCGGAACGCTCCACCTGCGTGATCTGGTCGAACGCCGCCTTGGAGATGAAATTTTCCGCGAGGAGGCGCCGATTGCGTTCCAGGTTGTTGCGCGCCTCGACCTGTTGCCCCGTGGCGGCCGACAGCGCAGCCTGCGCGGACCGCAGGCCGTTTTCCTCGTTTTCCGGATTGAGCGTCGCCACGAGCTGGCCCGCCGTCACCCGGTCGCCGACCTTGACTGAGCGAGTGACCATCCGCCCATCGACACGAAACGCAAGATTGACTTCGGTCTGCGCCTGCACAGTGCCAGTGAGCGACACCGTCTCGCCCGCGGGGCGCTTGTCGACGGTGACGACGCGTACCGGGCGGACTTCGGGCGGCAGCGGCGTCTCGGCCGGTTTGCACGCCGCGAGCAGCAGCAATGACAACATCGCCGCGATGCCGGCAACGGCCCGCATCGACTGGAATTGGCAGTCACGATGATTTTTTGCATTGCCCAGCTGCGTGGATTGGATTGCGGCCATGGTCGTCATCTCCTGCCCTCAATAACTGCGTCGCGTGTGCCCGTCGCGAGAACGCGATTCAAAACCGCCGAAGTTTACCGTATCCGGCGGGCGCGGACACTCGTACAAAGGTTATCGGGCCTATCTGGATATGGCATAGCCGAACCGCACCGTGGTCGATTCGCGAACGTTGTAGTTGAGCAGCGTTTCGCCCCAGCCGTTGGATAGCTGGACCATGAAATAGCCGGTGAGACCATCGAACACGCGATTGATCGGGTAGGTCCATTGCGCGTCGACATTGTAGGCGTCGGCGTCAGTTCCCTTGCGCAGGCTGGCCGCCAGCTGCCAGCTGCTGTTGTTGCCATAGGTGAACCGGAAGTCCCCGTAGCCGCGGTATTTCTGGATATCCTCGTTCTCGCTCTTGTCGAGATAGAGGTACAGCTTGGGCGCAAAGGTCCAGTAGAAATCGTCGGGATCGCCCCAGGTGAAGATCGGCTTCACGAACAGGCCGTCGATGCTGCGCGACGCGTCGCCGGCCTTGCCGTTCGATTCGTGTTCGTAACCGGTAGCGAGCCCCACCACGTGTCCGTCAGGCCGCCACCCGATATCGGGAACGTAATAAAAGAACGCAGGCCGGTAGCTCGTGTCAAGAAACGGTTTGGAGTCCGACGTCAGGTCCCAGAATGACGTCTGGGTGTAGCCAAAATAGAGGTTGTCGAAGAACCGGCGCGAAGGCTGCCGCGGTTCGTATAGACGCATCTTGAAGCTCAATTGGAGCTGTGCATTGGCATCCGGGCTCGGGCCCGCCACGAAGAACATCGGATCGTAGAAGCTCAGCCGCCCCACGCTAGCGCTGTCGAGTTCGTTGTGCGGACGCACGGTAAGCGTAACGGTCGGCGCTGCGGTTGCCGCAGGCTTGCCCGCCGGCGAAGCTGCCACGACCGGCGGCGGCGTTGCGGACGGTGCAGGCACTGCAGCGATCGCGCCGTCCACGGCCGGCGGCTGCACCAGCTGCACCAGCATCGGCGGCGCATCCACGTCGAGCGCATCGACGCGCACGCGGCCGCGGAGGTTCGACGGCACGTCGCCGACATAGTCGATGCGCCGGAATTCGCCGCGGCGCAGGCGAAACTGGTTGTCGAAAGGCTCTTTGCGCCGCATGTCGATGCGTTCGGCCGCGCCCAGTTCGGGGGTCAGTGTGACCCGCAGCATCTCGGGCAAAGCATACGTGCGCTCGTCGGCCTCGCCGGTGACGATCAACGTGAGCCGGAACGGCACCGACGGGTCGACCGTGCGCCCGGGGGCCAGCAGGTTGATGTCGGCCCGCGCCGCGGGCGCATGGGCGACGATGGTCGCGACGAAGACGATGACGCCAAGCCATGCGGAGCGGGCAACGGCCCGGGTATCACCGCAACGGTCCATCAATCGAGGTTCGCGGGAGAAATCGTCAGCGCGCACTTGCCGACTTCGCGCCACCGCCGGTGATCCCCTCGTCGACGCGCTCGCGCAGGTAGGGGTAGAACGGATTGGAGGACATCCGGAACAGCGAATCGAGCGACACGATCAGGATCCCGCGTTCTCCGCGCGTGGACATCGCGCCAAGATGGACGCCGAAGTCCTCGTCGCTGCTGTCGGGCTGCAACCCATAAAGCGAATCGGTCAACGGAAATGGCAGGGCGAGGTGCGACAGCGAAAATACGTCCAGCGGATACTCGAGCCCGAGCGGGCGCGTCTGCACCGTCGTGGCGCCGGCCGGCGTCACCTGCTCCACCACCTCGCGCGTATCCGGGGAGGCATTGGTGATGATCGTCGTTCGATACCGGCGCGGGGGCGATGGCAGCAGCCGCGCCAGAATGTTGTCATTGCTGGCGCGCAGCAACGGGCCGAACTTGGCGCTGCGGTTGAGATCGAACAACACCAGTTCGCTGCCGTTGGCAGGAAGGTGCACATACAGCGCATCGACGATTGCGCGCGTGCTCACCGTGAAGTCGACCACCGACTGGAAGGTGAGCACCGGCGGCAGCGCCGCGAGCTTGCCTTCGCCGGCGTATTGCGCGATCTCGCGCTGCAGCGCACGCGCCGCCAGCGATGACTGCCGGGCGCCGTTGACGGGAAACGAGTTGTACTTGAACGGGTTGAACTCGGGCACGATGCCAAGCCACGACGCCTTGGCAAAAGGCGGAAACACCGCCGGCCAGCCGAAGATGCCGGCAAAACGCGCAAGGCTCGTCACGCCGATCATCGGCGAAATCAGCACCACGCGGGTCAACGACGGCAGCGACTTGTCGCCGAGCGCATCGAGCGCGTACTTCATCGCCAGCGCGCCGCCATTGGAAAAGCCGATCATGTGCAGCGGCTTGCCGGGCCCGGTGCGGCGGTGCGCTTCGAGCGCGGCCAAACGCGTGGCCGCCAACCAGTCCTCCCAATGCACATTGGTCAGTCCGCTGGGAACGGTGCCATGACCCGGCAGCCGGGGCGCGACGACGACGTAGCCGCGGTCGCGATACAGGCGCGAGAGGTGCCGCAGGCTGTACGGCGAATCGGTGAGGCCGTGCAGCATCACGACTGCGCCAATCGGCGTGCCCGTCGGCTCCATTACGTAGGACCTGTTCCAGTCCGTCTTGAACCGTCCCGGGTAGATGGGACTGCCTTCGAAATAGCGGTTGCCGGGATTGCGCGCCGCGTCGTCGAGCTTCTCCGTGACGTTGGTGCGCACTTCGTCGAAGAGCTCGTTCTCGGCGGCGAGGTAACCGTTCCAGTCGACGGTGCCGATTGCCGCCGCGTCGAGATCATGTGGCACGAAGGTGTGCCAAAGTTGCAGTCGAGGACCGCGCTGCGACTCGAAGGCCCGTAGCGCCAGCACGGCGGCGAGTGCGATGGCCAGCAGGACCACGGCCCACTTCAGGAGTTTGACGCTTCGAAAGACCATGGTTCGACGCCGCGGACGGAGAGTTTCGATTTGCTGCGATACGCATTGTCCCAGACACCACCACGATTTGCCACCGGCGCCGACGTGGATGCGACAAGGCGCACGAACCGTCCAACACGTCGCGCCGCGGCCGCAGGCGCATGGACGGTGATCGCCCTATCACTGGATTTCCCGCCACGGCACGCCATGTCGCAGCGAGCAGGTCCGCGCGAACGTGGGCGTCGTTCAGGATATCGATACGGGCCACGACGATCGCCTTGCCTCGGACTGTGCGGTCGAATCGGACAGGCGAACCATGTACAGTCCCGGCTCCGGGAACATGGATGAATCCGCAACCGCAAAGGGCATCATGAACGACAACATCACCAACATTCCATCGGCGTCGTTTGCAGTCGCCGCGCTGTTCGCCATCGTTTCGGCGTCCATCCCCCTGCAGGGAAAAGCTGAGTCACCGCCAGCACATTCGCCCGCCAGCACCGTCCTGGCGCAGGCCGCTGCTCCGACGAGTCCACCGCCGCCTGCGGTCAGTGCACCCGCCCCGGCGCCGTCGACCATCGCCACCTGGACCTTCGCCGCGGCGCCCGGCGGCAGCGGCGACACGTGGGTTGCCGAGCGCGGCCGGTTGACCTTTGTCGACGGAGAAGCGCGACTGCAGCCCGACGCCAATCGCCGCGTCACGTTGCTTTCGCCACTCGGATTGCCGGAGGCCACGAGGGCCGCCGAGGCATTCGCGGTGGGAATCTCCGGGACGGGCCTGCAACGCATCCGGATCCAGGCGCGGCGTGACGCGCGCGGTGGATGGATCACCATCGCCGACGCCGGTGGCGACGCGCTGCGCGAAACCACGGACGGCTACGTGGTGAAGCGCAAAGGCGGTTCGCGCACCGAGCCCATCGAACGCCTGCGGATCGAGCTTGATTTCAGAACGTCCAATCCGCGCACGCTGCAACGCATCGCCGTTCACTAGGATGCGTTACCCCGCCTGACGCAAACGCGCTGCCAACTTCTGGTTCGCGACAACGAAGGGTGGCTCAATGACAAAGCCCGGCACGAAGCCGGGCTTTGTCATTGCAGAATGTCGCGCAACAAATGCGCGACGCCTTGCGGTTACATGTCCATGTCGCCCATGCCACCCATGCCACCCATGCCGCCGCCACCACCGCCGCCGCCCTTGTCGTCCTTGGGCAGTTCAGCAACCATGGCTTCGGTCGTCAGCAACAGTGAGGCAACCGACGCGGCATTCTGCAGCGCGAAACGCGTGACCTTGGTCGGATCGACAACACCCATGTCGACCAGATCGCCGTACTCGCCGGTTTGGGCATTGAAACCGTAGTTGCCCTTGCCTTCGACGACCTTGTTCACCACCACCGACGGCTCGTCACCGGCGTTGGCCACGATCTGGCGCAGCGGCTCTTCGATCGCACGCAGCACGATCTTGATGCCGGCATCCTGGTCGGCATTGTCGCCCTTCAGGCCCTTCAGGTTGGTGCGAGCGCGCAGGTAAGCCACGCCGCCACCGGCCACGATGCCTTCTTCGACGGCCGCACGGGTTGCATGCAATGCGTCTTCGACACGCGCCTTCTTTTCCTTCATCTCGACTTCAGTCGCGGCGCCGACCTTGATCACTGCAACGCCACCGGCCAGCTTGGCCACGCGTTCCTGCAGCTTTTCCTTGTCGTAGTCGGACGTCGCGTCTTCGACCTGCTTGCGGATGTTCTTCACCCGCGCTTCGATCGCGGCCTTTTCGCCGGCACCGTCGATGATCGTCGTGTCCTCCTTGCCCACTTCGATCTTCTTCGCGCGGCCAAGATCCTTCAGCGTCGCGTTTTCAAGCTTCAGGCCCAGTTCCTCGGCGATCACCGTGCCGCCCGTGAGGATGGCGATGTCTTCGAGCATGGACTTGCGGCGGTCGCCGAAGCCCGGCGCCTTGACGGCGGTGGTCTTCAGGATGCCACGGATGTTGTTCACGACCAGCGTGGCCAGTGCTTCACCATCGACATCTTCGGCGATGATCAGAAGCGGCTTGCCGGCCTTGGCGACCTGTTCCAGCAACGGCAGCAGGTCACGGATGTTGCTGACCTTCTTGTCGTGCAGCAGGATGAACGGATCCTCGAGCAGCGCGACCTGCTTGTCCGGGTTGTTGATGAAATACGGGGAGATGTAGCCGCGGTCGAATTGCATGCCTTCGACGAGATCGAGTTCGTTCTCGAGCCCCTTGCCGTCTTCGACGGTGATCACGCCTTCCTTGCCGACCTTGTCCATCGCTTCGGCAATCGTCTTGCCGATCGACGAGTCGGCATTGGCCGAGATCGAACCGACCTGCGCGATTTCCTTGCTGGTGGTGCACGGCTTGCTGATCTTCTTCAGCTCTTCGACCATGGCCACGACAGCCTTGTCGATACCGCGCTTCAGGTCCATCGGGTTCATGCCGGCGGCAACGTACTTGAAGCCTTCGTTGCAGATCGCCTGGGCCAGTACCGTGGCGGTGGTGGTGCCGTCACCGGCCACATCGGAAGTCTTCGATGCGACTTCCTTCACCATCTGTGCGCCCATGTTCTCGAACTTGTCCTTAAGTTCGATTTCCTTGGCGACGGATACGCCGTCCTTGGTGATCGTGGGCGCGCCGAAACTGCGCTCGAGCACGACATTGCGGCCCTTGGGGCCAAGCGTGACCTTGACGGCGTTGGCGAGAACATTCACGCCGACCATCATCTTGTTGCGCACGCCTTCGCCGAAGCGGACGTCTTTAGCTGCCATAGTTCATTTCTCCTGTTGCGTATTCTGAAGCCGGCTTTAGCCGACGATGCCGATGATGTCGTCTTCGCGCATATGGAGGTAATCGGTACCATCCATGCGGAATTCCTGACCGGAGTACTTGCCGAAGAGGATCTTGTCGCCGACCTTGGCGCCCATTGCGAGCAGCTTGCCGTTGTCGTCCGTCTTGCCGGGGCCGACTGCAATGACTTCGCCCATCGACGGCTTTTCTGCCGCGGTGTCCGGAATGACGATGCCGCCGGCCGATTTACGCTCTTCCTCGAGCCGCTTGACGATCACGCGATCGTGTAGGGGACGCAGTTTCATGTTAGCACTCACTCCTGGTGAATAATTGATTTAAAAACAGCGTGTTACCGGTCGATCCTGCAACGGAGCCAAGGCGCAGGGCGCGCACTGATGGTCCGTGATTCGCCGGCAACCCGCAGCTGAATGCTCTTGCTAGCACTCGATCGCTACGAGTGCTAATAATAGGGCGGAAAGCGCCGGAATTCAACCCCCACGCCGTGAATACGTGCCCGGACCCGACCGGCCGGGACGCCGCGCGTCGGCCATGCCTCTCGCCTCCACCCGGCGAGGGAACGCAACCGGCGTCTGGCCAGCGTCCCAGGGTCGTCGCGGCGGTTGATCCCGTTCGCACCCGGTTTTCGCCGCTCGCTACCGTATTTGCGCCGCCTGTAAGTCCGTGCACCGGTGTGGACATGGCGGCGTTACGGTGACGCCTGCCTCCGCAATCCTCGACAAGACATGCTCCAGCCCGCCCACGTCGGTCACCTTGCGATGCTGCGTTCCCTGATTCGCCAGGGCGCGGCAGACGGCAGTTTCGATCGCGATCTCGGCCTCTCCACGCCCGAATCCGAAGCGTTTTTCGCGCAGCTGAAGCGGGCGCTGGTGTCCGGTTATTTCGTCGAGGAAGGGCGTGGCGGCAAGATCGACACGGTGGCGGTCCCCGGCTATGTGTATTGGCCGGACGGCAAGCACTCCGGCACGAAGCCCGTAGGTTTCGGCCTGTTTCGCGCCATGGGCGCATCGACGGGCTACGAGCTGTGGCTGGCCGGGCTCGATTTCGGCACGCGTGGCGGCGGCCACGGCCGCGCGCTGCTGGCGGCGCTTTTCGCCACGCCGCCCGGACAACGGACCTGGGTGGTGCGGGTGCAGCGCGGTTCGCGCTATGTCAATGCGATGCAGCACGTGCTCGCCGACTTCGGCTTCAAACCCGTGGGCGACACGGCGCGGCTGCGGTGGTTCCTGCACGCCGACACACCCGCCGAACTCGCCTCGCAGATTCGTGACACAGTCGACGCAAGGCGCGCGCTAAACTAGGCGCTTCTTCGTAACCGGCGCGGCACGGCAGGTCTGTCGGTCCGCGCCCTGTCCCATGTCCCGTTCCCGCGACAATGCCGTCAACGTGCTGGGTTCGCCGCTGGCGGCATGCAGCGATGCGCCGCGCACCGGCTTTTTTCGCAACGGCTGCTGTGACACCGGCCCCGACGACAACGGTCTGCACACCGTCTGCGCGGTGATGACCGAGCCTTTCCTCGTCTATTCGAAGCTTGCCGGCAACGACCTTTCCACGCCGCGACCCGAATCGGGCTTCCCCGGACTCGCGCCGGGGGACCATTGGTGCGTATGCGTCGGACGCTGGCGCGAAGCACTGGCGGCCGGCGTGGCGCCTCCGGTGGTGCTGGCGGCCACCCACGAAGAGACGCTGGCGGTGGTGACGCTCGAGGACCTCGAGCGCCATTCCACGCGCTGAAGCGCACGCCCTCGACGAACTTCAACAACACCTGCGGGAGCAATGGTCGATGTCAGATCCGATGAACGATATGCGCGTGGTCGAAGCCGGACATGGCGCCCGTTGGTGGGGACATGGCTGGCGGATCTTCGCATCCAGCATGGGCACCTGGATCGGCATCATGCTGATCTACATCATCATCACGATCCTGATCAGCATCGTCCCCTACGTCGGTGACGTGGGCCATTCATTGCTGGCGCCGGTGTTCATCGGCGGGCTGATGCTCGGGTGCCGCGCCATCGATCGCGACCAGCCGCTCAGGGTGGCGCAGCTTTTCGAGGGTTTCCAGGCGGCGCACTTCGTCCCGTTGCTCATCATCGGCGCCGTTGACATTGCCCTGACGCTGCTGCTGGCTGCCGTCGTGGCCGGCGGCATGGCCGGTGGCGGCAACGTCATGGACATCATGCGCCATGGCGGCTCCGATCCCATGGCGATGATTTCGCGGTCGGCGGGTGCGATCGGGGTTGCCGGATTGCTCGCTTCGCTGGCCGCGCTGGTGATTGGTGCAGTGATGGGGTCACTCAACTGGTTCGCCCCGGCACTGGTGGTACTGCACGGTGCCAAGCCCATCGATGCGATGAAGACCAGCTTCGTCGCCACGTGGCGCAACTGGCTGCCGTTTCTCGTCTACGGGCTGATCGTGCTCGCGTTCGGCGTTGTCGTGATCCTGATCATCGGGGTGCTGGCCATCGTGTTCGGCCTGTCGCTGTTCGAAGGCAGCGGCGTTGCCGGCATGATCGGCATGTTCATCCTGGGTCTGCTCCTGCTGGGGCTGTTCGCGCTGGTGGTCGGGCCGATTGTCTTCGGATCGACGTATGCAGGTTACGCCGACGTCTTTGCCGATCCCGATGCTGTCGACGCCGGCAACCCGTCCCATCGTTGAACATCGCGCGCTTATTCAGTGCGCCTGGTCCCAGTTGGCGCCGATGCCGACATCCACCACCAGCGGCACGCGTAGCTGCGCCACGCCGGTCATCAGGGCCGGCAGTTCGCGCTGCACGCGCTCCACTTCTCCATCCGGCACCTCGAGTACCAGTTCGTCGTGGACCTGCAGCAGCAGGCGCGTGGCCAGTTGCTCGCGGTCCAGCCAGCCCTGCACGGCAATCATCGCGAGCTTGATCAGGTCGGCGGCGGTGCCCTGCATCGGCGCATTGATCGCGGCACGCTCCGCTCCCGCGCGTCGCGGTCCGCTCCCGCCCTTGATGTCGGGCAGCCACAACCGGCGTCCGAACACGGTTTCCACATAGCCCTGCTCGCGCGCGATCTCGCGCGTTCGCTGCATGTATTGCGCCACGCCGGGATAGCGCGCGAAATATTTGTCGATGAACTGCTGCGCGGCGCCGCGCTCGATGCCCAGTTGCTGCGCCAGACCGAACGCGCCCATGCCATAGATGAGGCCGAAGTTCACGGCCTTGATATAGCGGCGCTGGTCGTTAGTCACATCCTCCGGCGGCACGCCGAAGATTTCGCCCGCCGTGGCGCGATGGATGTCGCGGCCTTCGTGAAATGCGCGCACCAGCGCGGCGTCTTCCGACAGGTGCGCCATGATCCGCAGCTCGATCTGCGAATAGTCAGCCGACACCAGCACGTGTCCCGGCGGCGCAATGAACGCCTCGCGGATGCGCCGGCCTTCCGCCGTGCGCACCGGGATGTTCTGCAGGTTGGGATCGGTCGAGGCCAGGCGTCCGGTAACGGCCGTGGCCTGCGAGAACGTCGTATGCACGCGCCCCGTTTTCGCGTTGATCATCAGCGGCAGTTTGTCGGTGTAGGTCGATTTGAGTTTCGATACCGAGCGGTGCTCCAGCAACACCTTCGGCAGCGGATAGTCGGCGGCGAGTTCCTGCAGCACTTCCTCGTCGGTGGAAGGCTGTCCGGTGGCCGTCTTCTTGACCACCGGCAACTGCATCCGCTGGAACAGGATCTCGCCGAGCTGCTTGGGCGAGCCCAGGTTGAACGGCTGCCCCGCGAGCTGATGCGCCTGCTGTTCCAGTGCCACCACGCGTTCCCCGAGTTCGCGGCTCTGCTTCGCCAGCAACGCCGAATCGATCAGGATGCCGTTGCGTTCCATCCGGAACAGCACTTCGCGCACCGGTATTTCCAGCTGACTGTAGATGTAGTCGAGCTTGGGGTCGACGGCAATGGAGGGATACAGCGCGTGATGCAGCCGCAAGGTGATGTCGGCATCCTCGGCCGAATAGGCGGTCGCGCGATCGAGCGCCACCTGTTCGAACGAAATACGATTGGCACCCTTCCCGGTGACGTCGTCGTACGAAATCGTCGTGACGTCGAGGTGTCGTCGCGCGAGACTGTCCATGTCGTGCGACTTGCTCGACTCGAGCACATAGGATTCGAGCAGCGTGTCGTGCGCCACGCCCCGCAGCGTCAACCCATCATTGGCCAGCGCGTGCTGGTCGTACTTCATGTTCTGGCCGAGTTTTTTCTTCGCCCGATCGGCAAGCCAGGGCGCCAGCCGCTGCAGCGTGGCCGCGCGATCGAGTTGCGCCGGCACGCCCGCATAGCGGTGGTCGAGCGGGATGTAACACGCCTCTCCCGGCTCCACCGACAGCGATATGCCGACGATGCGTGCCTGCATCGGATCGAGGCTGGTGGTCTCGGTGTCGAACGCAACAAGACCGGCCCGATCGATCGCGTCCAGCCAGCGCGCCAATGCGGCTTCGTCCAATACGGATTCATAGTGGACGGCGGCGGGCGGGGCCGGAACCGCGCGGCCCGGTGCATCCTCGCCCGCATCCCAGCGCCTTCCTGCATCGTCGCCGGCCGCCTTTTTGGCGATGACATCGGCCGCATCCGGCGCGATGCCGGCGCCGCCCACATCGCGCAGCCAGGTCTTGAATTCGAAGCGCTCGTACAGTGCTTTCAGCGTCGCGTTGTCCGGCGCACCGACCTTCAGGTCGTCGATCGTGACCGGCAACGCACAATCGGTCTTGACGGTGAGAAGGCGCCGGCCCTGCGGCAGCCACTCGAGCGCCGCGCGCAGGTTGGCGCCCACGACGCCGGTAATTTCGCCCGCATGCGCGACCACGTTGTCGAGCGTGTCGTACTGCGCCAGCCACTTGGCTGCCGTCTTCGGGCCGACCTTGGCCACGCCCGGCACATTGTCGACGGCATCGCCGGTCAGCGTGAGGAGATCGAGGATCTGGTCGGGGCGCACATCGAACTTGGCCTTCACGCCGGCGGCGTCGAAGGTTTCGTTGCTCATCGTGTTGACCATCGTGATGCGCGGCGTCACGAGTTGCGTCAGGTCCTTGTCGGACGACGAAATCATCGTGTCGATGCCCGCCTGCGCAGCGGTGAAGGCGAGCGTGCCGATCACGTCGTCGGCTTCCACGCCTTCCACCATCAGCAGTGGCCAGCCTTGCGCGCGCACCAGGTCGTGCAGCGGCGCAATCTGCGCGGCCAGGTCCTCCGGCATCGGCGGCCGGTTCGCCTTGTACTGCGGGTACCAGGCGTCACGAAAGGTCTTGCCAGGCGCGTCGAATACGACGGCGAAATAGTCCGGCTTGCCGTCCTCGACCATTCGGCGCAACATCGACAACACCCCGCGCAGCGCGCCAGTCGGCTCACCTCTCGAGGTGCGCAGATCGGGCAGCGCGTGAAAAGCGCGGTACAGGTACGAAGACCCGTCCACCAGCACGAGTAAAGGCATGCGTCAGACCCACAAGATTCCGGAGCTCATCGATCCACACGCACTCAACACGACCAATGGCCAGGAAGCGTGGCGGGTCATGGGGATTATGGCAGAGTTCGCCATCGCCACCGAGCGCCTGCGCGGAATCCGCCCCGCCGTCAGCATCTTCGGCAGCGCACGCATCAAGGAAGGCCACCCCTATTACGAAACCACCCGGGATATCGCGCGGCGGCTGTCCAATGCCGGCTTCTCGGTGATCTCGGGCGGCGGCCCCGGCTTGATGCAGGCGGCCAACAAGGGGGCGCACGAAGGCAATTCGCCCGCCATCGGCCTCAACATCAGCCTGCCCTTCGAGAGCAGCAGCGGTGAATTCCAGGATGTCTCGGTCAATTTCAAGTATTTCTTCGCCCGCAAGATGATGTTCGTCCGCTTCGCCTCCGCCTACGTCATCCTGCCGGGCGGATTCGGCACGCTGGACGAATTGTCCGAAGTGCTGACGCTGGTGCAGACGGGCAAGAGCCGCCGCATTCCCGTCATCCTGGTGGGCGGCGACTACTGGCGCGGCCTGCTCGACTGGATGCGCGACAAGATGGTCGGCGAAGGCATGATCGGTGCAAAGGACATGGACCTGATGCAGGTCATCGAAAGTCCCGAGGCCATCGTCGAGGCCATCTTCGCGTTCTACGAAAGCCGCGGCTTCGTGCCAACCCGCGAAGAACGGGAAAAGATGCTGAATCTATAGCGTCGCCGGGGCCCATGCACGCCGCCGCGCGCGCACGCCGCACGACCTTTGTCGACAACAACGGCAATGGCGCGGCGTTTGGTAGAATCAGGTTATCTTGACCTCGATGACCTTCAATTCGCGGCTCGGCTTTGTCGTCGCACTGGCGTGCGGGATAGGGCTGTCTGCGATGTCCTTTGCGCAGTCGCAGTCGCCGTTGCCTCCGCCTGCCACAACACCATCCACCCCGCCTCCTCCACCGGCTACCACGCCACCGCCGCTGCCCGAGGTGGGCACCGAATCGGATCTCGAACCGCAGATCACGATCAGGCGCACCGAAGCCGAGACGATCGAGGAAGCCCGCGTCAACGGCGAGCTGCGCTACCTCAAGGTGACACCCCGTGGCGGCGGCCGGCCGTATTACCTCATTCCCAGCGGCAACGGACAGACGTTCATTCGCCGCGACACGCTCGACTTCGGACTCAGGGTACCGATGTGGCTCCTGTTTTCTTGGTGAACTGAACCTGCCGCTCACGGCGCTGCGTCGTCGCGCCGTCGGCGTGACGCAACAACTTCCGCTCCGCGGCTACGCTCCATGTCCGTCTACACGCTGGTAACCGAAACCGACCTCGAGGCATGGCTCACGCGATATGCCGTCGGCGTCATGACCGACCTCCAGCCGATCGCGACGGGCATCGAGAACACGAACTACTTCGTCACCACCGATCGCGGCCGGTATGTGCTGACGCTGTACGAGCGCCTGCCGGCGGTGGAACTGCCGTTCTACCTCAACCTGATCGCCCACCTCGCCCGTGCCGGCGTCGAGGTGCCCGCGCCCGAACCTGATCGCACGGGCGCGCTGTTCTCGATGTTGAATGGCAAGCCTGCCGGCCTGCTCGCGCGGGTCGAAGGCGCACCCGTGAGCGACCCCACGCCCGCGCACTGCGCGCGCGTGGGCAACGCGCTGGCGCGACTGCACCTGGCCTCGCAGTCCTACCGCAGCCGCCTCACCAACCGCCGCGGTCCCGCCTGGTGGCGCCAGGCCGCACGTGCGGTGAAGCCCTATCTGGACGCCGGGCAATGCGCGCTGCTCGATGGGGAAATCAAGTTCCAGACCGGGTTCGGCCGCGGCCGGATGCCCAAAGGCGCCATTCATGGCGATTTATTCTGCGACAACGTGCTCTTCGCGGGCGATCGGGTCGCCGGCATCATCGATTTCGGCTTCGCGGCCACCGACTTCTTTGCTTACGATCTCGCGATCACGGTCAATGACTGGTGCGTCGACGCCGCCACCGGCGGGCTGGTCCCCGCATGCACGCAGTCGATGACCACCGCGTACGCAGCCGTGCGGCCGCTCACCGATGAGGAGCGCGATGCATGGCCGGCGCTGTTGCGCGCAGCGGCACTGCGCTTCTGGCTGTCGCGCCTCTACGACCTGCACCTGCCGCGTTCCGGCGAATTGACGCACGCCCACAATCCCGCGCATTTCGAGCGCGTGCTGCGCGCCCGCGTGGCCGCGATGCCCGCATTTCCTGCGCCGGCGTAACCTCATGAGCGATTCCGTGCGCGAGTTTCCCTACACCCGCCATCCGGCCCGCCAGGGCATGGTGTGGCTGACGCAAGCGTGGCGCATGTTCAACCAGCATCGGCTGGCGTGGATCGTGCTGCTGATGGGCTATTACCTGTTCCTGCTCTTCACGCGCGCCATACCCTTCATCGGCCCGTGGGCAATGACCATCATCAAGCCCGTGCTTGCCGTCGGTTTGCTCGCCGCTGCGTGGAACCAGGAACTCGGCAAGACACCGGCCTTGAGCCAGATACTGCAGGGATTTCGCGCCAACCTCTGGGCGCTGCTGCCGATCGGATTGTTCTTCATGCTGGGCATGACCGCCGCCGTGTTCGGATCGGCACTCATCGATGGCGGCAAGCTGATCGAATTCATCACCTCCGGTGCGGACGCCAGCGAAGAGGACGTCGCCAAGGCGCTGGCCGACCCGCAACTGCAGTTCGGCATGATGTTCTCGGCACTGCTGTCGGTGCCGGTACTGGTGTCCACGTGGTGGGCGCCTGCGCTGATTGTGTTCCAGGATGCGGGTCCGGGTCGCGCCTTGCTCGCCAGCCTGCGTGCAGCATTTGCCAATTGGCGACCGCTTCTCGTCTACGCCCTTGGCATGTTTTTCTACGGCGTGGTCGTGCCGGGACTTGTGATCAGCGCGTTAAAAGTGATGCTGCCGCCGGCTGTCGGGCAGGTCATCGTGCTGGCGTTGTTGCTGCCTTACCTGTCGTTCTTCGCCGCTACGCTGCACATATCGGACTACGTCAGCTATCGCGATGTGTTTCACACCGACGAGAAACTGGCGACGCCGCCGTCACCGCCGTTGTCGGCAGCATAGCCGGCGGGCGCGCGATGCCCGCATCCGTTGTACGCCCCCACCCGACGCCGCTTGCACGCTGGCTGCCGGGATTGGCGCAGCTGCAAGACTATCCGCGTGACGCGCTGCGCGGCGACGCCGTGGCGGGAGTCTCGGTTTGTGTGGTGATGATCCCGTCGGTCCTGGCCTATGCGGAACTGGTGGGACTGCGTCCCGAGACCGGTCTGTACGCCGCATTGGGCGCAATGATCGCCTATGCGCTTCTCGCGTCGAGCCGCAGCGTGATCGTCGGCCCCGATACCACCATTGCCCTCCTGGCCGGCTCGATCATCGCGCCGCTCGCAGGCGGAGACCCGTCACGCACCGCGGCGCTCGCGGCGGTGCTGGCGCTGGGCGCCGGGCTGCTGCTCGTGCTGGCCGGGCGTCTCAACTTTGGCAATGCGGCTGATCTCCTGTCGGCGCCGGTGCTGGTCGGCTACGCCGCCGGTGCCGCACTGGTGCTGGTGGGCACCCAGCTCCCGACACTGCTGGGCATTGCGCTACCACGCGATCCCTTCTTCTTCCGCGTCTTCGATGCGCTGGCCGCATTGCCCGCGGCAAATACCGCCACAGTCGCGACGGGCCTCTGTCTCATTGCATTGATGCTGGCGCTGATGCGCCTCGCGCCGCGCATGCCGGCCACGCTCGTTGCGTGCCTTGTTGCAATCGCCGCATCCAAGGCATTCGACTTGCCGCACCGAGGCGTTGTCCACCTGCTGGCGATGCCGCCCGGCCTGCCCGTGCCGGCACTGCCTGTCGTTACGCTGCGCGACCTGCGGGATCTCGCGCCGGGTGCCATCGCGCTCGCGCTGCTCATATTTGCCGAAGGCGTGCTGCTGGCACGCACGCTGGCGGCCAAGCGTGACGAATCCGTGGAACCGGATCAGGAGTTAACCGCACTGGGGTTCGCCAACCTCGCTGCCGGTGCGGTCGCCGGCATGCCGGTAGGCGCCAGCACGTCCCGTTCGGTCACCGCCGATGCCGCCGGCGCGCATACGCAGCTTGCGCAGTGGATCGCGGCGGCGCTGCTGGTCGTGTTCGTGCTGTTCCTGGCACCTTGGCTCGTGCTGCTGCCGCGCGTCGCGCTGGCGGCGATCCTGATCGTCGCCGCCGTGCGGCTGATCGATGCGGCCGAGATACGCACGCTCTTTGCGATGGACCGCGGCGCGTTCGGCCTCGCGGTCGCCGTCACGCTGGGCGTATTGGTGCTGGGGGTGCTTCCGGGCGTGCTGCTGGGCGTGGGACTGTCGCTGGCGCACGTGCTGCTGGATGTGGCGCGCCCGCGCGATGCCCTGCTGCGCCGGCTGCCGATCGACCGCCGTTTTCACGACCTTTCCGATGACGAGGGGGGCACGGCCACCCCTGGGGTTCTCGTGTTCCGGCTTTATGCGCCGCTCATCTTCGCCAACGCCCGCCACGTGACCGACCGCCTGCGTGCGCTCGCGGCAAGCGCGTCACCGCCGCTGCGTTGCCTGGTGCTCGACCTGCAGGCCGTGACCCACGTCGACGTGACCGCCTTCGCATCGCTGCGCCGGCTGCACGATGAATTCGAAAATGCCGGGATCGACGTGCGATTTGCGCGTGCCAATCGGCCATTGCGCGAGCAGTTGCTCCAGTGGCTTCCTGCAGACCGGCTGGCCACGGAACGATTTTTCCCATCCGCGTCGGCTGCCGTCGACGACTTCCAGGCCACGCACCCGCTGCCGATGCACTGAAGCCTCGAGTTGCCGCTCAGGCGGCTTCGAGCTTGGCATACTCCAGCGCAAGCCACTTCACCCCTTCGTCGCGGAAATTGACTTGCACGCGAGCGTCGGCGCCGCGTCCTTCGGCATCGATGATGATGCCGAGGCCAAAGCGCGCGTGCTTGACGCTCTGCCCGATGCGCCATCCAGGCGCCGCCGGCGTGGCCTGCGGCGCACTGGTGACGCGGCCCCATTCGGCATCATCGACATCGATCGCGCGCCGCCGGTATGGCGACAGCCATTGCACCAGATCCTGCGGCAACTCGCTGACGAAACGGGACGGGATGCCGTATCGCGTCTGGCCATGGAGCATCCGCGTCTGCGCGTGGGTGAGGTAGATGCGGCGCCGCGCACGCGTGATGGCCACGTACATCAGTCGCCGCTCTTCTTCCAGCCCGTCGGCTTCCGACAGGCTGTTTTCGTGGGGGAAGAGGCCCTCCTCGAGTCCGGTGACGAACACCGTGTGAAATTCGAGGCCCTTCGCGGAATGCACCGTCATCAACTGCAGCGCGGCACGTCCGGCTTCGGCCTGCGTGTCGCCGGCTTCCAGTGCGGCGTGCGTCAGAAAGGCGGTCAACGGATCGGTCGCGCCCTCGTCGATGGCGGCCACGTCGTCCGCCGGCACTGCATCACCGGGCACCGCGTCGGTGCGGATCGGCGCGTCGGACGTCAGCTGTACTTCACGTACAAAGTTGCTGGCGGCGGTTACGAGTTCTTCGAGGTTCTCCACGCGATCCTGCCCGTCCTTCTCGGCCTGGTAATGCGCGAGCAATCCGGAATGCGTGATCACGTGCTCGACAGCCTCGGGCAATTGCAGGTCGCGCGTCTCCTGGCGCAGCTTTTCGATCAGCCGGACGAAATGCGTCAACGCGGCACCACTCTTGCCGCCCACGGTGCCCGCGAGTGCAGCCTCCCACATCGATTGCGTCGCGTTGCGCGCGGCATCCTGCAGCTGCTCGAGCGTGCGCGCGCCAATGCCTCGTGGCGGAAAATTGACCACGCGCAGAAACGACCCGTCATCCTGCGTTGCAGAGATGAGACGCAGATAGGCCAGCGCGTGCTTGACTTCGGCGCGCTCGAAGAAACGCAGCCCGCCATACACGCGATAAGGAATCCCCGCGCCGAACAGCGCGTGCTCCAGCACGCGCGACTGCGCGTTCGACCGGTAGAGCAGCGCTACTTCGTCCAGCGACACGCCGTCGTCGGAGAGGCCCTTGACGACATCGACGATGAACGCCGCCTCGTCGTGGTCCGACGGCGCTGCAAACGCACGCACGGGCTCGCCTTTGCCCTCGCTCGTCCACAGGTTCTTGCCGAGCCGCGCGTGATTGTTCTTGATCAGCGCGTTGGCGGCATCGAGGATATGGCCATGCGATCGATAGTTCTGCTCGAGCTTGATCAGCTTGACCGGCTGCTCGGCGGTGCTGAAGTCGCGCTCGTATTGCTGCATGTTGGCGACCTTGGCCCCGCGAAACGCGTAGATCGACTGGTCGTCGTCGCCGACGGCAAACACGGCAGTATGCGGGCCCGCAAGCATCCGCAGCCACTTGTACTGCAGCGTGTTGGTGTCCTGGAATTCGTCGACGAGCAAATGCGAGAAACGTCGCTGATAATGGTTGCGCAGGCTGTCGTGGCCGGCCAGGAGCTCGTAGCTGCGCAGCAGCAGCTCGGCGAAATCGACGACCCCTTCGCGCTGGCACATCGCGTCGTAAAGCGCGTAGTGCTCCACCTGCCGGCGCGTGTGCTCGTCGCCCGCCTCCACCATGTTGGGCCGCAGTCCCTCGTCCTTGGCGCCGGCGACGAACCACTGGAACTGCCGGTGCGGGAAGCGCGTCTCGTCGATGTTGTGCGCGCGGTAGAGCCGCTTGATCAGCGACAGCTGGTCCTGCGTGTCGAGGATCTGGAAGAGCTGTGGCAGCTGCGCCTCGCGAAAATGGGCGCGCAGCATCCTGTTGCACAGGCCGTGGAACGTGCCAACCCACATGCCGCGCGTGTTCACGGGTGTGAGCGCCGACAGGCGCATCAGCATTTCCTTGGCGGCCTTGTTGGTGAAGGTGACGGCCAGGATCGACAGCGGACCCGCCTGTCCCGTGGCCAGTAGCCACGCAATGCGCGTGGTCAGCACCCGCGTCTTGCCGCTGCCGGCGCCTGCAAGGATCAGCGCCGACGCGTGCGGCAGCGTAACCGCTGCCAGCTGTTCGGGATTGAGATGCTCGAGGAGCTTCGATGCCATGGATTTTGCGACGCCAAACTGGAATCATAGCCGACCCTTGCCACGCTATAATCGCGCGCATTCGATCGGCCACCTTCCATGCCCCGCGCCCCTGCCGCCACACCTGCTGCCAATTCCGCCACGATGCGGGCCTTCGTCCACCTGATCCGGTCGGCTGCGCCCTACGTGCACTCGTTTCGCGGCAAGACCTTCGTGATCGCGTTTGGCGGTGAAGTGGTCGCCGCCGAAGAGTTCCTGGGTGTCATCCACGACCTCAACCTGCTGCACAGCCTTGGCATCCGGCTGGTGGTCGTGCACGGCTGTCGGCCCCAGGTCGAGGCCATTCTCGCAGCGCAGGGCATTCCCAGCCATTATGCGCACGGCGTGCGCGTCACCGACGCCGATGCGATGGACTGCGTGCTCGAGGCCGCCGGCCAGGTGCGGGCGCGCATCGAGGCGTTGCTGTCGCTCGGGCTCGCCAACTCGCCGATGGCCGGAGCGCGCAATCGCGTGTCCAGCGGCAACTACCTGACCGCCAAGCCGATGGGCGTGTTGGGTGGCGTCGACATGCAGTTGACCGGCGAAATCCGCCGCGTCGACAGCGAGGCCATCCAGCAGCGGCTGGACGATGGCGACATCGTGCTGATCTCGCCGATCGGCTATTCGCCTACGGGCGAGATCTTCAATGTGACGGTGGAGGAAGTCGCCACCCAGGTGGCCGTGCGCCTGGAGGCGGTCAAGTTGATTTTCCTGATGGACACCGATGGCGTGCGCAACGGCCGCCGGCAGATGCTGACCGAGCTCTCCACCAGTGACGCCGACGCGCTGCTGGCCAAGAACGACAAGCTGGCACCTGACGTCAAGGTCTATCTGCCTGCCGCGATCCGCGCCTGCAACAACGGCGTCAAGCGCGCCCACCTCATCAGCCGCAGGATGGATGGCGCAATGCTGCTGGAGCTCTTCACGCGCGATGGCGTGGGCACGATGATCGCCGCCACCGCGCTGGCGCATATTCGCCACGCCACGATCGACGATGTCGGCGGCATCCTCGCGATCATCGAACCGCTCGAGGAGCAGGGCGTGCTGGTCCGCCGCTCGCGCGAGCGCCTCGAAAGCGAGATTGAACGTTTCGTCGTCGCCGAATACGACGGCCACATCGTCGGCTGCGCGGCGTTATACGCGTTCCCCGAGGAAAAGATCGGAGAACTGGCCGCGCTGGCCGTGCAGCCCGACTTCCGCCGCGAGGGCTATGGCGAGGCGCTGATGCACGAGGTGGAGGTGCGCGCGCGCAAGCTCAAACTGGCCGAACTCTTTGTGTTGACCACCAAGACCGCGCACTGGTTTCTCGAGCGCGGGTTTCGTACCGCGACGGTGGCCGACCTGCCGCAGCAGAAGCAGGCGCTCTACAATTTCCAGCGCAAGTCGCTCGTGTACCGCAAACTGTTGTAAGGAGTGTTTCAATGGCCCGCATGGTCCAATGCATCAAACTCGGCCGCGAGGCCGAAGGACTCGACTTCCCGCCGTATCCCGGCGATCTCGGCAAACGCATCTACGAAAATGTATCGAAGGAGGCGTGGGCTGCATGGCTCAAGCACCAGACGATGCTGGTCAACGAAAATCGGCTGAGTCTGGCCGACATACGTGCGCGCAAGTGGCTGGCCGAGCAGATGGAGAAGCACTTCTTCGGCGGTGGCGCCGAGATGCCGCAGGGCTACGTACCGCCATCAGCCTGAGGCAATCTTGCGCCACATCGCGTTGAGCAGATGGCGGTGAAACAGGTGGCACACCGCCGCCTCGATCGGCTTCCATAGCCAACGAGGACGTCTGCGGCTCCGGTAATGCGTCGTGACCGCAACCTCCGTTGCCTGCGACGGCAATTCGCGCAACGCATAGCAGCCTCCCGTCAGCATGAGGCCATTGCCGACAGCGAGGTGCTGCTCGACAACTTCGAAGCCGTAGTACTTGCCCGGCTCGACATGCGTCACGCGCTTGCGCAAATGCCCACCTTCATAAAGACATGTGGCGACGTCGCCCACCGCCCGCTTCGAGCCCTCGGTGCGAATCGGCATCGGTAGCAGCAGGCGCAGCAGCAATGGCGGCCGCACTTCGATTTCCTCGTAGAACATCAGGACGTTCCAGACCTGCCCGGGCGAGGTCGCGAAATTTCTCCGCGTGACGATGGTCGTGGCGGGTGCGTCCGGCAGGCTGCCGGTCGCAAGTCCGGCAGCATTTTGGACTGGTGTTAGGGGTGGCTCGGACACGAGTGGACTCACCGACGCAGGTTCCTTTCATTCATTGCAATGTTTCCGCTCGACTCACGTCGACGATACCCCACAGCATTGCCCGGTCGTCCGCGGCGCGGTTGGTGCGCAATTCCGCGGAGGGCTCGCGGAAACTCCGCCACACCACGACAGCCTCTGGCGACGCGGCATGCTTCACGGCATTCAGGAGGCGCGGACGGTAGACCGCTGCGGCGCCATCGAGGATATTCGAGAGCGCAAACCCATCGATGCTGCCGGCGGACTGGCGTTCCAGAAAATCCGCCGCATCGGCATGCACCCACTGGATGTTCTTCGCCTCCAGGGGCGATGGCGCATCGGACAACTCGCCAAGAAGCAGCGCACGCGCGTAAGGGTTGGTCCGATTCGCGTGACGGGCAAAGCAGCGCTCCATGCGCCCGCGCATCACCGCACCAAGGCGCGGCGGCAGGAAATCAAGGAAGGGCGCAGCATAGACCGCGCGCAATGCAGAGAGCGACATGAGACCGTCAATGGCGGCGCGGAACCGGAGCGTGTCCAGGTGCTGCCGCCAATAGTCGATTTGCTGCGCAGGATCGTCGAGATCCAGGAAGGCGCGCACCCGCGACGGCCACCAGCCCGCCAGCGGTGCCAACGAACGCCCGAAGGCCATCACGCGCTCAGCCGTGCCGCGGACACCGCGCGCACCGGCCAATCGCTGCTCGGCATAGGCTAGTTGAACAGGATTGATATCGACGGCGACCACATCGTGACGCGGTGCCAAGGCCATCGCGGTGCATCCGGCCGACGCGATACAGAACACGCGGCCACCGGTCCGGAAGGCATTGGCCTCGATGGACGCGTCTTCGTACATGCGTCCGAACAACACCTTGCCCGGGCCGCGACGCGCGTCAAAGCGCCCGTGCTCCCATACCGTGGCGGAGGCGCCGCTATTCATGACCAACCCGGGAGGCCGGCGCCTACCCACACCAGCATCAGGAAAGCGAAATTCTTGACTACCATCCCCGCGGGATCGTGGATGAGATGGCGCGACCACAAAAGCCCGCTTGCATTCAGCGTTACCAGAAGTACGGACTGCGCCACGGCACATGCCAGGGGCGCAACCGCGCTCAATATCCACGCTCCCAGCGCCACCTCGACCGCACCTAGCGCCATCAGGAAAGGCGCGCCGAAGCGCGGGCCATAACCTGGCACGGCTTTGACAACCTCAAACTCGTGGGGCTGTCCGCGCAGGAGCTTGCACCACAGTCCCTCGTAGAGCCAGACGCCGGCCACGGCCACGCGGATCAACCAGTACGGTGGCAGCAACTCGATCATCGGGTCCTTTTTCGAGCGGCAATCCCATCGCCGATGGACCGATCGCCACCAGCGTCAAGTGCCTGTATCGGCAGGATGTCCCGGAAATGCCTTCCCGGTGATGACCTCGATCAAACAATCTGCGTCGATGTCCGCATTTCAGACGGCGCGCAGACGAGTAGACAACGACAACCCCACTGCAACATCGGCCGACCGCGAACTCAGAGTTCGAGCACCGAATCGAGCCCGCGGTGAACCCCCGTCAAGGTCGACACCTTCCTGATCGCAAGCAGCGCGCCGTCTACATAGGGGCGGGCGCTGTCACCCGCGTCGTGCCGAATGGTCAGGCGCTGGTCCGGCATCCCGAAAATGACCTCGGCGCTGATCACATAGCCGGGCAGGCGCAGCGAGTGAACCTGCGTTCCCGCCATCGTTGCGCCGCGGGCTTCGCGCGGGCCCACGGTCTTGTCCACCGGCACCGTCGGCTCGGGGTGGCGCACCTTGCCCAGACGCGTCGCCAGCTCGCGCGCGGTACCACTTGGCGCATCGATCTTGCCGTCGTAGGCATAGTCGATGATTTCCCATTGTGGGATGAGCTTCGCCGCCGCCTCGGCAAACTTCTGCATCAGCACGACCGTCAAAGCGAAGTTGCCGCAGGCAAGCACGCCGCGCTGATGCATGCGGGCGATGGCATCGATTTCCGAGAAATCGGCATCGGTGAGGCCCGAGGTGCCCACCACGACGTGCGCGCCGCGCGCCAGCGCGGTCAGGATGTTGGCCTTGGCGCTGTCCGGCTTCGTGTATTCGACGAAAACGTCGCAGGGGTTTGCCAGTGCTTCGGCTGCCGATGCGTACACCGGACACGTGAGGCGCGGCTCGCCCAGCACGTTCCCGAGCGACTGCCCCGCGCGCTGGCGTGATACCGCGGCGACGAGAGCCAGGTCCGTCGCCCCCGCAATGCCCCGCGCAAGTTCAGAGCCCGCCCAACCCGTTGCGCCAGCCAGACAGACGTCGATCGTCATTGCAGTTGCCTCAATCGTTGAAGGGGACGGCACGCCAGAATGGTTTGGCGGGAATGGAGATTCGTGCGGCGAGGTGAATCGGGAAAGATCGCCTCGAAAGGCGCCTTGGCTTTGGGGGACAGGTTCGTCGGGTCCGGCGAATCATCGTCGGTAATGCGTCGATGCTGGGCCAGTCCATGCGCGTTCTCCTATTCCTTCGAGGGAATGAATGCCATCGACCCAGTCAGGTCGGCGGACCGCCGTTGAGTTGCCAATCCACGGTCTACCGCGGCGTCAATCAGGACACGGCCTCCGAACGCGCGCTGGGCTCACTTCGTTGTGCGTGGGTCTATCTCGGCTCGCATTCGTCAAATGCTGACTGGTAGAATCATCGGCATGATAGCGCCATCAATCAGCCGCTACCCCGTCCCGAAGCTCGAGGACCTGCCCGAGGATATCCGGGCGCGAATCCTGGAGGTCCAGCAAAAAGCAGGATTCATTCCCAATGTATTCGTGACGTTGGCGCATCGGCCGGCGGAATGGCGCGCGTTCTTCGCCTACCACGATGCGTTGATGGAAAAGGAAAGCGGCCTCTCCAAGGCCGAGCGCGAGATGATCGTCGTGGCCACGTCGGGCGCCAACGATTGCCTCTACTGCATCGTCGCGCACGGGGCGATCCTGCGAATCTATGCCAAGAATCCGCTGGTCGCCGACCAGGTCGCAGTCAATCACCGCAAGGCCGATATCACGCCGCGGCAACGCGCAATGCTCGATTTCGCGATGAAGGTGGCATTGGACAGCCAGGCGATCGGGGACGACGACTACGCGGCATTGACCGCGCACGGCTTCAGCGCCGAAGACGCCTGGGACATCGGTGCCATCGCTGCCTTCTTCGCGCTGTCGAACCGGATGGCCAATCTGATCGGCATGCGTCCGAACGACGAATTCTTCCTGATGGGTCGCGTGCCGCGGGTCAAGTGAGGTTGTGCTTGAACCACGCCAGCATCCGGTTCCACGCGTCATCGGCCTGCGACTTGCGATAGTTGGGCCGATAGTCCGCGAAGAAGGCGTGCGGCGTATCCGGATAGATCACGAATTCCGATTGCGCGTTGCCTGCCGCCTGCAGCGCCGCGAACATTTTCTCGACGGTATCGTTGGGGATGCCGCCATCGGCGCCGCCGTACAGGCCCAGCACCGCACACTTGATCTGCCCAGCCACGTCCAGAGGCGTCGTGTCACCTGGCGCATAAGCGCGCGCCGTTGGGCCGTACCATGCGACGGCGGCGCGTACCTGCGGGTTGTGCGCCGCGTACATGTGCACCACGCGGCCACCCCAGCAGAAGCCCGTGATGCCCAGGCGCGTGGTATCCGCCTTGCCGGTGGATGCGGCCCACGCCACGGCGGCATCGAGGTCCGGCATCACCTGCGCATCAGGCGCCCTGGAGACAATCTCGGCAATCAGTTGCGGAATGTCCGTGTACTTCGAGGCGTCGCCCTGCCGCGCATACAACTCCGGCGCAATGGCGAAATAGCCGCTCGCGGCGAGGCGCCGGCACACATCCATGATGTGCTCGTGCACGCCGAAGATTTCCTGCACGACAACGATCAACGGATACGGACCGCCGGTGGCGGGCATCGCGCGGTAGGCCGGCATCGTGCCGTCTTTCGTCGGCACCTGTACCGTACCAGCGACAAGGCCCGCGGCAGACGTGGTGATCGTCTGCGCCGCCAACGGCGTCACAGCCGCGGCGAATCCCGCGCCAGGTTCAGCCTTCGTGGACAATCTGACCTCCTGCCAATGTGCAACGCACGCGGCCCGGTACCTCAAGGCCCATGAACGGCGTGTTCTTGCCCTGACTCTTCAACGCGCCGCGCTCGACTTTCCACCACGCCTCGGGATCGAACAGGCAAAGATCGGCCGGCCCACCCAGCGCCAGCGAGCCCGCTTCCACGCCAAGGATGGCGGCGGGCACGGCGGTGATGCGACACAGCGCTGCGGCCAGCGGCACCTGATCTTCCTGCGCCCACTTCAGCGTCAGCGGCAACAACAATTCGAGTCCGGTCGCCCCGGGTTCGGCCTCGCCGAAGGGCACCAACTTGCCATCTTCATCCACTGGCGCATGATCGGAGCAGATGGCATCGATGGTGCCATCCACCACGCCCGCGCGCAGCGCGGCCCGATCGGCCGATGTGCGCAACGGCGGCACCAGATGCGCGTTGGCATCGAACCAGCCAATGTCGAGATCGCTCAGATGCAGGTGATGGACGGCCACGTCGCAGGTCACCGCCAGCCCATCGGCTTTTGCTTCGCGGATCATCTGCACGCTGCCCGCGGCAGAGAGCCGGCCCACATGCAGGCGCACGCCGGTCTCGCGAGCAAGCGCAAGGATGGTGGCAAGCGCGATGGTTTCCGCGATCGCGGGAATGCCCGGCAAGCCAAGTCGCGTGGCCACTTCGCCGTCATGCGCAACACCGCCACGGCTCAAGTACGGATCGCCGGGGCGCAGCCACACGCGATGGCCGAAAGTGGACGCGTATTGCATCGCCCGGCGCAGTAGTTGCGTATCCATCAACGGTACGTCGGCATGCGAGAACGCGACGCAGCCGGCCTCGGACAGTTCACCCATTTCCGTGAGCGTGGTGCCCTGCAGACCCACGGTGAGCGCACCCACCGGATACACGTGCGCCTGGTTGAGCGAGCGCGCGCGAAACTTGAGCATTTCCACGAGTCCCGGCTCGTCGAGGGGGGGATCGGTATCGGGCGGGCACGAAAGGCTGGTCACGCCACCGGCCGCGGCCGCGCCCAGTTCGGATTCGAGCGTGGCCTTGTACTCGAGGCCGGGTTCGCGCAGCCGCGCCGCCAGGTCGACCAAGCCGGGCGCAACGACCAGACCCTTGGCATCGATCACGCGATTGGCATGCCAGCCATCTGGGGCTTCGCCTATGGCGACGATGCGGCTCGCGGCCACGTACAGCGACGCCACGCGGTCGAGATTGGTGGCGTGATCCACCAGCCGGCCGTTGTTGATGGCGATCTTCATCGACTTGCGCTCATCCGTTGGCCGCGATGATGCTCATCACTGCCATCCGCACCGCGATACCGAACGTGACCTGCGGCAGGATCACGCTGCGCGCACCGTCGGCCACCGCCGAATCGATCTCGACGCCGCGATTCATCGGCCCCGGGTGCATCACGATCACGTCGGGCCTGGCCACCGCGAGCTTTTCTTCGGTCAAGCCATAGTGCTTGAAGTACTCGCCGGCCGATGGCAGCAGCGCACCCTTCATCCGTTCGTTCTGCAGGCGCAGCATCACCACGGCGTCGCAGCCGCGCAAACCTTCGCGCATGTCGTGGAACACCCGCACCCCCAGCGCCTCCACGCGCGCGGGCAGGAGCGTCTTGGGTCCGATCACCCGCACTTCGGGCGTGCCCAGCGTGGTGAGCCCATGGATCAGCGAACGCGCGACCCGCGAATGCAGCACGTCGCCGACCACCGCCACGGTGAGATTGCGGAAGTCGCGCTTGTAGTGCCGGATCGTGTAGAGATCGAGCAGCCCCTGGGTCGGATGCGCATGCCGGCCGTCGCCTGCGTTGACCACATGCACATGCTTGCGGCCGTGCGCGTTCAGGTGCTGCGCGATGAGGTGCGGCGCACCGGATTGGGAGTGGCGAACGACGAAGATATCCGCGTCCATCGCCACGAGATTGTCGACCGTGTCGAGCAGCGTCTCGCCCTTGCTGGTGGACGACGCGCCGATGTTGAGGTTGATCACGTCTGCCGACAGCCGTTTGGCGGCGATCTCGAAGGTGGTGCGCGTGCGCGTCGAGTTTTCGAAGAACAGGTTGAACACAGCCTTGCCTCGCAGCAGCGGCACCTTCTTGACTTCGCGCTCGGCAATCGACACGAACGGCTCCGCCGTGTCGAGGATGCCGATGATCACGTCCGCGGGCAGCCCTTCCAGCGTCAACAGGTGCGTCAACGCACCTTGCGCGTCGAGTTGCGGATTGCGGGCGGCGGTCATCGCGATCCAGGGCGCGGTGCGCTGGTCATGTTTGTGCCGCCTCGGCGGCGAGACGCAGCCTGTCGCCGTCACGCGAGAGGACGATGGACAAATCGCGGGCCACCGCCAAGCGCTCGCCACAATACGTGGGTTCGTACGGCAGCTCGCGGCCGCCACGATCGACCAGCACCGCGAGTTCGATCGCCGCCGGGCGACCGAAGTCGAACAGCTCGTTGATCGCGGCGCGCACGCTCCGCCCGGTGAACAGAACGTCGTCAATCAGCACGATGGTGGCGCCGTTGACGTCGAAGGGCAGCTCCGTGCGCCGGCTATTGGACTTGAGCCCGGTGGTCGAATAATCATCGCGATAGAACGATACGTCGATGAAACCCACCGGATGATTGCCGGGAATCATTGCGCCAAGGCGCTCGGCCAGCCACGCGCCACCCGAATAGATGCCGACGAAAGCAGCATCGAAGGCCACGGCGGGGCGCATGCGCGTGGCCAGGCGCTCCAGCAGGACTTCCGCGTCAGGAATCGACGCGGGCGCGTTCATCGAGCCATCCTTGCAGGATCAACCTGGCGGCCACCGCGTCGCGCCCCTCGCGCGCCGCCCGCCCCCCACGCGCTTCGACGATTTCCGCCTGTGCTGTCTGCGTGGTGTGGCGCTCGTCGGCCGTCTCCACGGGTAGGGCAAATGTCGCATGCAGGCGCTGCGCAAAGGCGCTGGCGCGCGCGGTCATGGCATGCGGCGTGCCGTCGGTGTGTACCGGCAAGCCCACCACCAGGATTTGCGGCTGCCATTCCGCTACAACGCTGGCAATGGCATGCCACCGCTGCTCTTCGCGCGGCTCGTCGATCGTTGAAAGTTCCCGCGCACTGCCGGTGAGCGTGTTGCCGATCGCCATGCCGATGCGTCGGGTACCGAAGTCGAACGCCAGCACCGTGGCGACGGGAAGCGTCACGGCCCCGGATCACGCGTGCCCGACGTCTTCGGACAGCCGCGAGAAGTCGATGCCGAGTAACTGCATCGCCGCGGGGAGCCGGCGCTCGGCCGGCATGTCGAACAGGACGCCGGCATCGGCGGCCACCGTCAGCCACGCGTTCTGCGCGAGTTCCTGCTCGAGTTGGCCGGCCGACCAGCCGGCGTAGCCCAGCGACACGAATACGTCCCGCGGACCATCCCCGCGACCCAGGGCCTCGAGGACATCCTTCGACGTGGTGAGACCCAGGTCGTCGCTGATCGCCAGCGTCGACTGCCAGTTGCCCAGCGGCCGGTGCAGGACGAAGCCGCGGTCAGTCTGGACCGGCCCGCCGAAATGGACGGGCGCGACGCGCAGCACATCGTCGGCCAGCGGGACTTCGATCTGCTCGAACAGCGCGGAAAGCGTCATGTCGATCGGCTTGTTGATGACGATGCCCAGCGCGCCATCCTGGTTGTGCTCGCACACGTAAGTGAGCGTGTGCGCGAAGCGCGGATCGGCCATGGCAGGCATGGCAATCAGGAAGTGGTCGGTGAGATTGACGGAATCTTCCATGGCGTCGAATTGTAAACGGTAGGGGGGTGCGCCACAATCAGCGGGCTTTCCTGCGCTCGCTTGCCCCCTTGCCCGCCGCACGCCATGCTACCTGCAACCCCCGCACCCACCCTACCCGACTACGACCGTGCGCTGGTCTGGTTTCGCCGCGACCTGCGCGATTTCGACCATGCCGCGCTCTATCACGCGTTGCGTCGCGCCCGTGCCGTCCACTGCGTCTTTGTCTTCGATCGCGAGATTCTCGATGCCCTGCCGCACGCGGAGGACCGCCGGGTCGAGTTCATCTGGGAGTCGGTGAGGCAATTGCGTGCGGCGCTGGTCAAGCGCGGCGGCGGCCTGGTTGTCCGCCATGCCGTGTCCCGCGATGTCATCCCGGAACTGGCCGCCCGCCTCAATGTGGATGCAGTCTTTGCCAATCACGATTACGAACCCGCGGCGCAGGACCGCGATGCCGCGGTGGCGCATGCGCTGGCCGACCGCGGCATTGCGTACCACACCAGCAAGGACCAGGTGATTTTCGAACGCGCCGAGATCCTGACGCAGTCCGGCACGCCCTTCTCGGTGTTTACACCCTACAAGAACGCGTGGCTGCGGACCGTGACGCCATTCCATCTCAAGTCCTATCCTGTCGCCAAATATTGCGGCAGCCTCGCGCCGGTGATCGACGCCGCCGCGCCACCGTTGCTGGAAGCGATGGGCTTTGCCCGCACCAACCTCGCCACGCTGGGTATCGGCTGCGGCATGGCCGGTGGCTCGAAACTGTTCAGGGATTTTCGCAGCCGTATAGACGCGTATCGCGACGCGCGCGACTTTCCCGCTGTCAAGGGGCCGTCCTACCTTTCGGTGCACCTGCGCTTCGGCACGGTGTCCATCCGTGAACTCGCCGCCTATGCCCACCGACTCTCGCTCGAACCCGACGGTGCGGGTGCGCAGACCTGGCTCCACGAACTGATCTGGCGCGACTTCTACGCGCAGATCCTGTGGCACCACCCGCAGGTGGCGGGCCGGAGCTTCAAGCCGGAGTACGTCGATCTCCCGTTTCCCAACGATCCGGCGCACTTCGCCGCCTGGTGCATCGGCGCCACCGGCTATCCGCTCGTCGACGCCGCGATGCGGCAACTGAACACCACCGGCTACATGCACAACCGGTTGCGCATGATCGCGGCGTCGTTCCTCGTCAAGGACCTGCTGGTCGACTGGCGATGGGGCGAGCAATACTTCGCCGACAAGCTGATCGACTTCGACCTCGCGTCCAACAACGGCGGCTGGCAATGGGCGGCGTCCACCGGGTGCGATGCGCAACCTTATTTCCGCATCTTCAATCCGGTGACCCAATCCCAGCGCTTCGATGCCGAAGGCAAGTTCATCCGCCGCTATGTGCCCGAGCTCGCGGCATTGGACGCGCAGGAAATCCACGCGCCGTGGCTGGTACCGCCGACGATCCAACAGGCGAAGGGCGTGGTGATCGGCCGCGACTATCCGGCCCCCCTCGTCGACCACGCAAAGTCGCGGGCGGCGGCCCTGCATCTCTACAAGCGTGCGTAAATCGGCGGCCGGGGATCAATCCTCCTCGTGCCGCCGAAGTTTCGCGTACTCGGTGGAAAGCTGCTGCTGCAGCGAGGGCGGCGCGGGTTCGTAGTGGGAAAGCTCCATCGACCACGCCCCCAATCCACCCGTCATCGACTTGATCCGCGCGGCGTAACCCTCCAGTTCCGCCAGCGGCGCCTGCCCCGTCACCGCCAGCGACCCAGACTGCAGCGTCTTGGTGCCGGTGACCTGTCCGCGGCGCGAAGCCAGGTCGCCGGTCACATCGCCGATATTGGCTGCGGGACAATTGATCTCGACACCCACAACCGGTTCGAGCACGATCGCGCGCGCCTTGCCGATGGCATCGAGAAATGCCTTGCGGCCCGCCGCAACGAAGGCCACTTCCTTCGAGTCCACCGGGTGATACTTGCCGTCGTAGACATTCACGCGCACGTCGTGCAACGGAAAGCCCGCCAGCGGTCCCGCCGCCAGCACGTGCTCCACGCCCTTTTGCACGGCGGGAATCAGCGATGTGGGTATTGCGCCACCCTTCACCGTGCTCACAAATTCAAACCCCGCGCCGCGCGCCAGCGGTTCGATCTTGAGGTACACCTCACCAAACTGACCCGCACCGCCGGTTTGCTTCTTGTGGCGGCTGTGGCCCTCGGCGGCGGTCGTGATCGTCTCGCGATAGGGAATGCGCGGCGGGCGCGTAGTGACCTCCAGCTTGAACTGTCCCGCCATCCTTTCGAGCACCGAACGAAGATGCAGTTCGCCCAGGCCCCACAGCACCGTCTCGTTGAGATTCGTGTCGTGCGCAACCACCAGTGTAGGATCCTCGGCCGTCATCCGGTGCAGCACCTCCGATATGCGCTGCTCGTCGCCGCGCCGCTTCGGCTCGATCGCCACGCCATGCATCGGCGTGGGGAACTCGAGCGGCTGCATGTGGATGTGATCCTCGTCGTGCGAGTCGTGCAGAACGCAATCGAACTCGATGTCATCCACCTTTGCCACCGCGGCAAGATCGCCCGGAACGGCGCGGTCGATCTCGACGTTCTTGCCTCCCTGCAGCATGAAGAGATGGCCCACCTTGAACGGCTTGCGGCCACTGCCGACAAAGAGCTGCGTATCGCGCGTGACCGTGCCCTGATGCACGCGGAAGATGCCGAGCTTGCCGACGAAAGGATCCATCACCACCTTGAAGACGTGCGCCAGCACATGTTGCTTCGGGTCGGGCTGCGAATGAAATTCCGCGGCCGCAGCACCCTCGCCTCTGGTGAAGCGCGGCGGATTGCCCTCCGTCGGATTGGGCAGGAGACGTTCGAACACCTGCAGCAGCTCGGCCACGCCCGCGCCGGTGCGCGCGGATACGAAACAGACCGGTACCAGATGGCCGTCGCGCAGAGCCTGCTCGAAAGGCGCATGCAATTCTTCGGGTGCCACCTCGCCGCGCTCGAGGTAGATCGCCATCAGCGCTTCATCGACCTCGACGACCTGGTCGACCAGCGCGCGATGCGCCGCCGCTACCGACGAAAAATCGGCAGTGCCGGAGGGATTGAAAAAGCAGTCGACGACACGCTTGCCGCCGTCGGCCGGAAGGTTGATCGGCAGGCATTCCTTGCCAAATGACACCTGAATCGACGCCAGCAACGCCTCCAGGTCGACATTGTCGCCATCGATCTTGTTCACGACCACCACGCGACACAGCTTGCGTCGCGCCGCCTGCTCCATCATGCGCGTGGCGACCATCTCGATGCCTGCCTGCGCGTTGATCACCACCGCCGCCGTTTCCACCGCATCGAGCGCACCGATTGCCTGCCCGATGAAGTCGGGAAAACCCGGCGTGTCGATGAGATGCACGCGCGTATCGCCCGTCTCGAAATGCATCAGCGAGGACCGCAACGAATGCAGATACTGCTTTTCGAATGGGTCGAAATCGCTGACGGTGGTCCCGCGCTCGACAGTACCGGCAACGGGCACCGCGCCGGCCTTCACCAGCAGGGCTTCGGCCAACGTCGTCTTGCCCGCGCCGCCCTGCCCGACCAACGCGATGGTGCGAAGCTTTTCCGTGGCGTAATTCACCATCGCTCCTCCTTTGACTTATCCGGTCAATTTAGCCCAAGCGAACAGGAATGCGTTGATGTGTCGCAAGGTTGGCCGTGCCGGCGGCGGCCTCTCCGAGGTCCCAGAATATTCCAGCCATCAGGCCCAGGCCCGAGCGCGCGACCGAAGCCAGCAAGTGTTCGTCGGGCGCATGCTGCGCGCACGCCGGATAGGAATGGGGAACCCACACCGTCGGCAGCCCCAGCACGTCGGCAAAGCAATCGTTGGGCAGCGACCCGCCGAGGTTCGGCAGGATCACCGGCGGCGCCCCTGACGTGGCGGCGATCGATTGCGCGACACGCTGTACCCACGGATGCGCCGGGTCGAGCCGCGTGGCCGTCATCAACGCGTCAGGCGATGTTGTCACCTCAACCTGCTGCAGCCCGATTCGATCGAAGTGCTCGCGCAGCGCCGCCATCAGCCGCCCGTGGTCGGTGCCGACGACGAAGCGCAACTGCATGTGGGCGTGTGCACGCGGCGGAATCGCATTGACCGGATGGTCGGAATTGCCGGTTCTGAAGGCCAGCACTTCGAGGCTGTTCCACGCGAACACGCGTTCGGCTGGCGTCAGGTTCTCTTCGCCCCAATCAGGATCGATCGCCGGGCCGCCCGGCTCACCGGGCACCACGTCCGCCAGCGCGCGGCGCACCGAAGCGGGGATCGGCGGCGGTCGCAACGCCGGCACCAGGATGCGTCCATGCGCGTCGACCAGCGACGCGATTGCGTTGGCCAGCACGGTACCCGGATTGGACAGCAGGCCACCCCAGTTGCCGGAATGATGTCCGCCCGCGCGTGGCGCTACGGTAAGGTCGAAGTTGAACGCACCGCGACTGCCGAGGAACATGGTCGGCTGGTCGGCGCGCAGGCGCGGCCCGTCCGACGCGAGGAAGAGGTCGGCGCGCAGCCGATCGCGCTGCTGTTCGCAGAATGCGCGCAACCCGGGTGACCCTGTTTCCTCGCTGGTCTCCAGCAGTACCTTGAGGTTGAAGCCCAGGCGACCACGAACGGACAGGACGCTGGCAAGCGCCGCCAGGTTGATGCTGTGCTGGCCCTTGTTGTCGGCCGTGCCGCGGCCATACCAGCGATCACCTTCGATGGTGAGCGACCATGGCGACAGGCCGGTACGCCACTCGCGGTCATAACCAAGGACGACATCGCCGTGGGCGTAGGTCAGCACGGTAGGCAGCGCGGGGGCCTCCAGCCGCTCCGCGACCAGGAGCGGGCCACCGGTGCCGACCGGGTTGTCGAAGAGCTGCGACGTCAATCCAAGCGCCGACAGCGCCGGGACCATTTCCTGGACAAGGTAGGACGCGAGATCCGCGCGCGAGCCCTCGCGCTGACTTTCGGTGTGGAACGCCACGCGGCGGCGCAGGTCCGCAGCGAAGCGGCCATCGTCGAAACGGGCATGCGCCGCATCGATGGCCCGTTCGCGGGTGCAGGCAGACGCTCCGGCAGGGGGCAGCGACGCGCTCATGCATGAATGGTACACGCCAAAAGCAAAACGGCGCGATCGCTCGCGCCGTCGTGCCCGATGCCGCGCGCGTCACCGTCAGGTAGTGGCCCCGACGCCCGTCATTTCACGCAAATGCCGCAACAATTCCTCTTCCTGGTACGGCTTGCCAAGGTACATGTCCACACCGAGCTCCGCCGCCATGTTGCGGTGCTTTTCGGCCGTGCGCGACGTGATCATGATGATCGGTATGTTGACGTAACGGGTGTCGCCCTTGATCGTCTTGGTGAACTCGAAGCCATCCATGCGTGGCATTTCGATGTCGAGCAGGATCACGTCCGGCATCGTCTCGCTCAATACCTGCAAGGCATCGACGCCATCCTTGGCCGTGGTGACCGCGAATCCTTCGCGGACCAGTAACCGGCTGGTGATCTTGCGCACCGTCAGCGAGTCGTCGACGATCATCACCGTCGGCCGCGTGGATACGGGTGCCACATGCGCCCGCGGGCGGTCGCCCATCGCGCGATCCTCGCCCGAAGGATCGAAATGCGGAATGTCGGTGCGGCTGGCGAGTTGCACCGGGTTGATGATCAGCACGATCTCGCCGGTGCCGAGCACCGTGGCGCCGGAAATACCCGACACGCGCGAGAGCTGCGGCCCGATGTTCTTCACGACGACTTCCTGGTTGCCCAGCATTTCGTCGACGTGCACCGCAGCGTAGCTCTGGCCGCTGCGCAGCAGCAGCACTGAGTTGTACCGCTTGGTTTCGGGATTGTGCGCGGTGTCACCAAGGAGACGCGGCAGGTAATGGAACGGGTACACCCGTCCCTGCCAGTCGACCTTGCGCTGGATATAGATGTCGAGCAGCGACTGTGCCTTGACCTGCTGCACCTGCTCGACCATAGGCGCCGGCAGTGCCCACAGCCGGCCGCCCGCGCGAATCAGCACCGCCTGCGCGACGGCCAGCGTTAGCGGCATCGTCAGCGTGAAGCGCGTGCCCTTGCCGGGCATCGACGCCACCTCCACCCGTCCGCCAAGTGCCGCGATTTCGCTGCGCACAACGTCCATGCCGATGCCACGCCCGGAGATTTGCGTGACCTTGGCGGCGGTCGAGAATCCCGGGTGGAACAGGAATTCGGTGAGCTGCGCGTCCGTCGGCGAAGTGCCCGCAGGGATCAGGTCGAGCGAGCGAGCGCGATCGCCAACGCGCGCGAAGTCGATGCCATTGCCGTCATCGGCAAGCTCGATCACCACTTCGTTGCCGACCTGGCGTACCGTCAGCGCTATCTCCCCGGAGTCGGCCTTGCCCGCCTTGTGCCGCGCATCGCGCGATTCGATGCCGTGGTCGAGTGCGTTGCGCAGCAGATGCTCCAGCGGACCCACGAGTTTTTCCAGCACCGACCGATCAAGCTCGACCTGGCTGCCGTTGATCTCGAGGTTGGCGCGCTTGTCCAGTTCGCGGGCTGTCGTCCGCAGGATGCGATACAGCCGTTCCGACAGGCTGCCGAAGGGCACCGTCCGGATCGCAAAGAGCCGCTGCTGCACCTCGCGCGACATGCGCGCCTGCGCCAGCAGCGCCGCGTCGGCATCGTCCAGGTTCTTGAGCAGCGCCTGCTGCACTGTCGAAACGTCGTTGATGCCTTCGGCCAGTGATCGCGTCAACTCCTGGAAACGCGTGTATCGGTCGAATTCGAGCGGATCGAAGTCATCGGTCTGGTCGTTGCGCAGCGTCAGCTGCGACTGGATCTGGGACTCGGCCTGGATTTCGATTTCGCGCATCTGCGTGCGCAGCCGGATCACGCTGTTGGTCAGTTCCAGCAGGTTGGACTTGAGCGAACGCAACTCGCCTTCCACGCGGGCCCGCGCAATGGCCACTTCGCCCGCTTCGTTCACCAGCCGGTCGATGATGTCGGCGCGCACGCGCAACTGCGCCCGCGCCCCGGTTTCGAGTTCCTGCACGGCTTCTGCAGGCGCTGCTGTGCTGGTCTGTGCCGGAGTGGGCGCGACAAAGGGGGTCGGCGTGACGTAGGGTGCCTGCACCACGGCCGGCGTCGATGCCGCGAGCGGCGCGGTCGGGGATTCCACGACAGGCGCGGGCATCGGTGTCGCATCCGGCGTTTCGTCAGGCGTTGCATCCGGCAGTGCCACGAACGGGGTCGCGTCGACCGTCGGCGCCGCCGGCGTTGCCAATTCAGGCTCGGCAGGTGCGTCGACCGGCGTCTCGGTGATGATGGGAGACGCCGGCACAATCGACTCCGGCGCCAAAGCCACATCGGCCAGCACCACGGGCGCCTTCGGTTGGTCGCCGGACGGAGAAGGCATGGGCGCATCGAGTTCGCCGCGACGCAAAGCATCCAGGCCGAACGCAATGCGATCGAGATCGAGATCGAGCTCGTCGAACAGCTCGGCGGTGCCCAGCATCGGCGTTTCGCCGTCGAGCAATCGCGATTCCATCAGATGCGCCAGTTCGCCCAGGCGCATCGCACCGGCCATCCGCGCACTACCCTTGAATGTGTGCAGCGTGCGCCGCAATCGCGCCACCGGCTGTTCGTCGCCCGGATTGCGGCGCCACGCCCGTACGTCTTCGCCGGCCTGCGGAAACAGCTCCGCCGCCTCGTCAAGGAAAATCGGCAGCACCTGCTCGTCGATATCGTCGTAGACATCCGCCAAGGGATCGACCGCCGCGGCGAGAGCGGCAAGCTCGTCCTGCACTTCCGCCGTGACGCGCTCGGCGGCGGCGTCGGTGGCCGACGTGTCCGTGGCCAGATCGTCGGCCGCGTCCGGTGGCGTCAAGTCAACGGGCGGTGCGACGAGCGCGATTGGCGTCGTCCGCGCCAGGGCCGCTTCCTCCTCGAGCCGCGCCAGCATGGCCGCGGCCACTTCGGCGTCGGCATCACCCGCATCGCCTGCAGCCTCCTGCCGCAGTTCATCGAGTTCGCGCTGGATGGCCGCGGCCTCGTCGGCATCACCGGCGGTGAAAGGCTCGCACGACCGGACACGGCCGCACAACAGCGCCACGCCTGCCACCGCGCGCGCCAGCACAGGCTGGGTGGCCCCGGGCAACGGCGCGCCGTGTTCCGCCAACGCCAGCAGCGTCTGCTCCAGCGCGCGCGCGGTCGTTGCCACCAACGGAAAGCCGCCAGTGCGATGGATGCCGCACAGCGTATGACCGGCACGCACCATCGCGGACGACGGTACGACCAGTGGATCGAATTGGAGCGTGGCCAACTCGTGGTCGAGTACCGCAACGTGCTGCACGGCCTCGTCGCACAGGATCATCCACAACATGCGCGACAGCGTAACCTCGCCGATCGTGATGTCATCGGACACGGCGTCCGCCGGCGCGGGAGCAGCGATGGTGGCCGTCCCGGTATCGGCCGGAAGCGACGACGCGGCCGGCAATTCGCTGACCAGGCGCAACGCGGGCACATCGTCGTCCTGCGCGTCGACCGGCAAAGGCATGTCAATGGTTTCAAGAAACTCCGGCTCGAGCGCAATCACCGTGGCGCCGTCGTCCCCGCCGAATCCAAGCTCGGGCAGGTCGATGAGTGCAAGCGTCGGCTTTGCCGGCGGTCCAGCGGGCGGGGCGGGTGGCGCATCGGGCGCTGCGCGCGGCGCGGGGCGCACCAGGTCGACGACGTTGGTCGGCGCGGGTTCGGGCACAACGGCGGCGCCCGGAAATTCGCGCTCGACCGCGGCGATGGCGGTTTCCAGCGCGCGCGGATCGGCCTCGACGCGGCCTTCGCTGGTCAGTGCGTCCACCCAGAGGCGGAAATTCGATTCGGCGATGCCGATCATGGCCTGCACCGCGCGCGTGACCGGGCGCTCTTCCTCCAGCAATCGATTGAGGATGTTTTCAACCTCATACGCAACATCGCCAAGCTGGGTGAGCCCGACCATGCGTCCACTGCCCTTCAGCGTATGGAAACCGCGCCGGATCGTGCGCAATGCTTCGCGGTCGCCGGCGTTGGCCGCCAGCGCGCGCTCCTGCACGGCGACGGAATCCAGCACTTCAGCGGCTTCGAAGAGATAGATCTCCAGCAATTCACGGTCGAGACCGCTGGCATCGGTGGCCAGCAATCGCTGCGTTTCCTCGGAAATGGCCGGCGCCGGCGCCGACGTTTCGGCAATCGCCTCGACCGCGGCGGCGAGGTTGCCCGTTCCGCGCGCACCGAGTTCGGACAATACCGCGTCGACTTGCGCCACCAGATCGGGATCGCCGATCAGATCGGCATCGTCCCGCAGCCCTACCAGCTTGCGCTTCAACGCCTCGCGCGCAGCCGCATCGGCGGGCGCCCGCTGCACTTCGCTGACCAACTGCGGCAGCGCGGCACGCAGTTCCGCCACCGCGGCCTCGACGGTATCGCCTTCGGTGGCAACCGGTTCCGGGGCTTCGCCCAGCCGCTTCGCAATCAACGGTGCGATCAGGCGGTCGCGATCGGGTCGCTGCTGTTCCACCGCCTCGATGTAAAAGCCAAGCCCGGAGAGCGACTCGGCCAGCAATTCGAGGTCCTCGTCGTTTACGACCGTGTCCGGATCGGCATAGGTGGAGATCTGCTGCTCGCACAGCTCGAGCAGGCGGTCGGCTTCGACCAGCCCGAGAATCTGCAGCGCGCCGCGGATCTGCGCGCTGTCCTTGGCCAGCGTGGCCAGTTCGGCGCGCTTGGTGTGGTCGCGAAAGAACGCGTCCAGCAACTGCTCCATATGCCGCAGGTTGGCCTGGATCTCGCGCCCCACTTGCGCCAACAGCACGCGCTCCTGCGCGCGCTTGCTCATCTCGTCCAGCATCGGCACGCCGTCGCTGGTCGGAGGACGTCCCTGCCGGACCGCATCGAGGCGCGCGAGCATCGCGTCGACCTGCTGCGGGAAATCGGCGGACAACGTTGAATAATTTTCGAACGCGCTTTCCGCAAGCAACAGCGCGGTGGCGTATTCCATGGCCACCGGCTCGCTGACGCCCGTGGTGGGCATCTTGTCCAGGCGTTCGACCAGCGCGGCCGTCAGCTTCATCAGCGTGCCGTTGTGAATCTCGGCGGCCTTGGCGTGCACCGAAGCCATCGTGTGCTTCAGCTTGGGCAGGTTCTCGGCCCGGCCCGACGCGGCCTTCAGCCAGGCATCCTTCGCCCCCGACAACTGCTCGCGCGCTTCGCGCAGCAGCGGCTGGATGCGCACCACGTCGGCGGACAGCACCTCTGCGGAAGGAATCAACCCGGACAGCTTGAACGCGCGCTGCACGGCCTGCACCTGCGGCCCCACGGGCGCGCAAATCGCCACGAAGTACAGTACCTCGCGGCGCAGCCTGTCCGCAACCTTGGCGCTGCCTTCGGCCACGCGCCGGATCTGCAGGTCGATGCGGGCAGTGAGCTGCTTGACGCCAAAACCCCGGTCGAGACCATTCTCGACGAGACCTTCCAGCACCGCGCCGACAGTCCACCAGAACGCGCGCAGATTGCCCTGCGTCGTGACGTCCTCGATGCCGGCAATGGCGTCGCGCATCGTGGCCGCGCCGGTTTCGTCGCCGCGCAGCCACGCGAGCAAGCCGCGCTGATATTGCCGGCGTTGCTTCACCAGATGCGAAGGCAGCCGGTTGGGCGAGAGCGCTTCACGCGCCACCATCCGCGGCGGACGAGGGCTTAGGTCGGGGTAGAAAAGATCGGTGGGCGCGGCCGCCTTCACGCCGCGCACGAGTTGCATGGCCTCGTACTCCGGATAGAGCTTGAGCGGCACGGGGACCGCACCGTTGACGAGTTCGTCGAGGAAGATCTTGAGCTTGCGGCAACCCTTGTCGATGGCGACGATTGCGGGCGCCAGATCCTGCGGAGGCGCTTCCTCGAGGCGCAGCAACTGCCGCTCGAGTTCATCGGTATAGGCGACTACTGCATCGAGGCCCACCATCTGGATGGCGCCGGCGGCCTGATGCACGTGCATCCGCGCGTGCTTGAGCGACGCTGTATCCTGCGGCTGCGCGCCGAACGCGGCCAGCGCCTCGATCCCGCGCGCAAGCGCCTGGTCGATTTCGCCCTGTACCCACGAGAGCGGACCGACGTCGAATTCGGAGTTGGATTCGGTTGCCACAGCTTGTCACGCTCCTCGCGCGAAAGTTCAATGCGGAGACGAACAGCAATATTCGCGCCGGAAACGATGGAGCGGCGGCCGCGGCCGCACCGCGGTCGTTCAAGTCCCCGCGCGCTAGACCTTGAAACCTGCGACCGATGAACGCAATTCCGCGGCGAGCTTGGTGAGCTGGCCGATGGAAACATTCGTTTGCTTGGTGCCCTCGGTCGTTTCCTCGGTGATCTTCAGGATGCCCTGCATGCCGCGGGTCACGTCGGTGACGGAGGTCGACTGCATCTGCGTTTGCGCGGAAATCCGGGAAATGAGGTCCGCCAGGTCGCGCGAGACCTTCTGGATCTCGGTCAGTGCCTGCCCTGCCGCGTCCGACAGCTTGGTTCCTTCCACCACGCCGACCGTTGATTTTTCCATGGCCGCCACCGCGTCCTGGGTGTCCGCCTGAATGGTCTTCACGATCGCCTCGATCTGTTTCGTTGCCTCGCCGGAGCGTTCGGCCAGGCGTTGCACTTCTTCCGCCACCACCGTGAAGCCACGGCCCGCTTCACCGGCGGAGGCCGCCTGGATCGCCGCGTTCAAGGCCAGCACGTTGGTCTGTTCGGTAATGTCCGAGATCAGCTCCACGATTTCGCCGATTTCCATCGACGACTCCCCCAGCCGCTTGATCCGCTTGGACGTGTCCTGGATCTGCGTGCGGATTTCGTTCATGCCGGCGATCTGGCTCTGCACGACCACACCGCCTTTTTCGGCAGCGGCCAGCGATTGTTGGGCCACGCGGGCCGACTGGGTGGCGGTTTGCGACACTTCGTTGATCGACTGCGCCATCGACAGCACCGATGCCGACGCCTGCTGGATCTCGCGGTTCTGCCGCTGCGACGCTTCATACAGCCGGTTGGAAATGGCCTGCGTTTCCTGGGTCGCCTTGGTCACCTGGTCGGTGGCCGAGTTGATGCCGCGCACCAGCGTGCGCAATTCCTCGATCGTGAAATTGATGGAGTCGGCGATGGCGCCCGTCACATCCTCCGTTACGGAAGCCTGCACGGTGAGGTCGCCGTCGGCCAGGTTGCCCATCTCGTTCAGCAGGCGAAGAATGGCCTCCTGGTTGCGCTTGTTCTCGCCTTCGCTGTCGTATGCGCGCACCCGGGCGTCGTCCAGGAAGACTTTGCCCAGCAGCAACAGTGTCACCAGCGCCAGCACCGCAAAGAAGATGGCCACGCCGAGCGTCCATTTGCGCGTGGTGCCCGATTCGTATTCCCGTGTCAGCGCCGTGGTTTCGTTCAGCAATGGCTCGGCGTCCGCGTTCACGCTGCGCGCAGCGACCTTGGCGGCCAGCAGGTTCTTCATGCTGGCCAGGATCGCGTTGATGCTGCCCTCGTTGGCGCCGAAGCGCTTCTGCAATTCCGCGAGCGTGGCGCGAGCGTCGTCGGATCGCACCGGTGCCAGGCGCAGCGTGTCGCTGCCCCGCTGCAGGCCGGTCAGGATGTCGCGAAACGTGCCGGTGTCCTTGCCGAGGAGGAAGGCGACGTCGGGCTCGATTTCCTCGGACGAGGCGAGCGAGTTGGCATTCTTGGCAATGCGCTGCGACAGCACGGCAAGCTGGTTCGCGTAATCGAGTTCGCGGGGGGTGCCGCCACCTTGGGCGATCTGTTGCGCCGCCTGCTGCGCAAGCTCGAGCACGGCGTTGTTGCCGGCGTTGAGCGATTCCAGTCCCTTGGCCAGGGAGGTCAGGCTTCTTTCATTGTCGAGCACCTGCCCCGTCGCCTTGTCCACGCGGGTCCAGCGCGTCTTGATGTCATCCATCAACTTAAGCGTTGCCGGGTCCTGCGACAGGTCGAGGCTGACACCGCGAACCGTGCCGCCCGTCAGCAGCGCGTCGAGGTCACTGGAGAAACGGTCACGGCTGTCCTTGACCGTGGCGAACGCACTGGCCTGGCCCTGCGACGCCAGCGCGGTGCCGCGCGCGAGGCGCTGCGACAACATCTGCATTTCCGTGGCGGTGGCCGCCCCAGCGGCATTCTGTCCGGACTGGCGCCCGTCGAGAAGCACCATCAGCGCCGCGAACACGAGAAACGTGACCATCAATACGCCCAGCGTCTGGAACTGCTTGACCACCGGCATGCCGCCGATGATCGGCAACCGCTTCGGCATCGCCATGTTGGCGGTGGCGGTGCGCAGCTGCTCCATGATGGACACGGACGCCAGTGGGTCGTACCCGCCCTGCGCCTGGCCCATTTTCACCTGGGTCGTCGGGATGTCGAGTTCGACATCGGCGGGCCTGCTCTTGCCGCCGCCGAATAGATTGGGAAGTTTCAGCGCCATTCTTTTGTTCTCCGTTACCCTGTGTCGCCGTCCAGATCAGATCCCGACCTGCAGGAATGCGGGATCCTGCGCCAGTTTGGCGAGGTCGATTTCCTGCCATGCATTGCCGTCGCCGTCCATCCAGCGCTGCGCGTACCACGCAGGTGCGCCTTCCGGCGGTGCCGTCGGCGCCAGCTCGGCGATGTTGCGCAAGCCCAGTACCTGCTGCACGACGATGCCCGCATTCATGCCGCCCGCGCGCGGACCGAATACGACGAGCCGCGCCGCGCCCCCGACGGGCGCGCTGTTTCGCGCCAGGAAACGCGCGAAATCGACCACGCTGTAGAGATTGCCGCGAATATTGGCGATGCCGAGGTACCACGGGCGAGTCAGCGGCACCGGAATGATCTCGGGCAAGGTCACCACTTCGCCGGCATCGGACAAGCGGATCAGCCAGCGCTCGCCGCCGCTCGCAAGACCCAGCCGCGACGATTCCACCTGCGCCGCAGTCTTGGTCGCAAGGCGAGACGCCAGTTCCTTCTGGAACGTCCGGAGGTCGAGTTTTGCAGCGCGGGCCATGGGGTTGCGGCGATCAGCCGATCGCGGCGATCTTTTCCAGGAGCTCGTCGCGGTTGACGGGTTTCACGATGTAATCGCGGGCACCCTGCCGCATGCCCCAGATCTTGTCCGTTTCCTGGCTCTTCGAGGTGCACAGGATGATGGGAATCGAGCGGGTGTCCGGATCGCGGCTGATGGCCCGCGTGGCCTGGAAACCGTTCAATCCCGGCATCACGACGTCCATCAGGATCAGGTCGGGCTTCAGGGATTTCGCCTTCAGGATCGCGTCCTCGCCGTTGTCGCTGGCCACCACCTCGTAGCCCGACTTGGTCAGGAGGTCGTTCAGCACATGGCGTTCCGTTGGCGAATCGTCGACGATCAGTATTTTCCGGATGGTCATTTTCCTGCCCTGTTCCTGTTCCCCGACAACGGCACGGGCGAATTGCCCGCGCTCGAATCCTTAAGCCTCGCGCCGAAGCCAACGGCACCGCGCCGGCTTCGGGCCGGCACGCGGCCGGCCCCGCACTGGATCATGCGGCAGCCCGGTTGACGTGGGCGGCGACGGCCTTCAGGAGGCTCTCTTTGGTGAATGGCTTGGTCAGGTACTGATCCGACCCTACCATCCGTCCGCGCGCCCGGTCGAAAAGTCCGTCCTTGGAGGACAGCATCACGACCGGAATTCGCTGGAATTTCGTGTTTTTCTTGATCAGCGCGCAGGTTTGGTAACCATCGAGGCGCGGCATCATGATGTCGACAAAGACGAGATCGGGCTGGTGATCGGCAATCTTGGCGAGCGCGTCGAAGCCGTCTTCCGCAAGGATGACCGAGCAACCTGCCTGCAGCAGGAAGATTTCGGCGCTGCGGCGAATGGTGTTCGAATCATCGATCACCATGACCTTCACGCCCTGCAACGGGGTGGACTCCGCCAAGATAGTCCCTTCTTTAGATCGACCGACACGATGGTCGCGGACGGCGCGGCCAAAGTTGTCGTGTTCAAGTCTGCCACGGGGCAAGCCTATTGCCTAGAGCATAAAGCTTGCCGGAATCGTCGTTGGCGGCGAAAAACACGAAAATTGCAACAACCCGGCAATTTTCGGGCCCGCGCGGTGCCGTGTTGCGGCAGGGGTTGCCGCGCTGCGGCTTGAATTTGCGAATGGCGGCGCGAAGCGCGGCCCTGCCGCGCCGCGATGCCGCCGGGCACGCTAGCGCCCGAGGAACATGCGATACGCAGGATTGGCGGATTCGTCCACGTACGTATAGCCCAGGCGGTCGAGAAAGTGACGAAAATCCGCTTTTTCGTCCGGCGGTACCTGCATGCCGACCAGGACGCGCCCGTAGTCCGCGCCGTGGTTGCGGTAATGGAAAAGACTGATGTTCCATCCTGTGCTCATGCTGTCCAGGAACCGCATCAATGCACCCGGCCGCTCGGGAAACTCGAAGCGGTACAACATTTCGTGCGTGGCTGCCGGCGCATGCCCGCCGACGAGATGGCGCACATGCAGTTTCGCCATCTCGTTGTCGGACAGGTCGCTGGCCTCGATCCGGTGCTTGCGAAACGACGCCAGCAGCTCCGCCGTCGCCTTCGGCCCGGCCACTTCGACGCCGACAAAAAGATGCGCGGTCTTCGCATCCGCGTACCGGTAGTTGAATTCAGTGATGTTGTGATTGCCGATGAGTCCGCAGAATTCGCGAAAGCTGCCCGGCCGCTCGGGGATCGAGACCGCGAAGATGGCTTCGCGCTGCTCACCCAGCTCCGCGCGCTCGGCCACGAAGCGCAGGCGGTCGAAATTCATGTTGGCGCCGCACGCGATGGCCGCATAGGTCTTGTCGCGCGCGCGGTGCCGTTCGCTCCACGCCTTGGCACCGGCCACCGACAGCGCCCCGGCCGGCTCCAGGATCGAGCGCGTGTCGGCAAACACGTCCTTGATGGCCGCGCAGATCGCGTCGGTGTCCACCAGGATCATCTCGTCGACGTACTGGCGCGCCAACCTGAAGGTCTCGCGGCCCACCTGCTTCACCGCCACGCCGTCGGCAAACAGCCCGACATGCGGCAGCGTGACGCGGCGCCCCGCCGCAAGCGAGCGCGTCATCGCGTCGGAATCCACCGGCTCCACGCCGATGATCTTGACCTCCGGGCGCACGCGCTTCACGTAGGCGGCGATGCCGCTGATGAGGCCGCCGCCGCCCACTGCCACGAAGATCGCGTCAAGCGGACCCGGGCACTGGCGCAGGATCTCGACGCCGATCGTCCCCTGTCCGGCGATCACGTCGGGATCGTCGTAAGGGTGCACGAACGCGGCGCCGGATTTCTTCTGCAACGCCAGCGCGTGGGTATACGCATCCGAATACGAGTCGCCATGCAGGACCACGACCGCGCCCCGTCCTTCGACGGCAGCGATCTTGATGTGCGGCGTCGTCACGGGCATCACGATCGTGGCCTTGCACCCCAGCCGCTGCGCCGCCAGCGCAACGCCCTGTGCGTGATTGCCGGCGGAGGCCGCGATCACGCCGCGCGACCGCTCGGCCACGGTCAGTTGCGCCATCTTGTTGTAGGCGCCACGCAGCTTGAACGAGAACACCGGCTGCTGGTCCTCGCGTTTGAGCAGCAACCGATTGCCCAGGCGCTGCGACAGCGTCGGCATCAGGTCGAGCGAGGTCTCGACGGCCACGTCATAGACGCGGGCGGTGAGGATTTTCTGCAGGTAATCGATGGCCATGCCCCTCCGAGACTAGCAGGAAAGGGGGGCGGACCCGCTCCTGTCGTTAACAGTCAAGCCCGATTCCGGCGCGGCGCCCGCCGTATCTGCTAGTCTTTCCGCGCCACTCTCCACGACGACTGCTCCCGCTCCCATGCCGCGACCATTCGCGCGTAAGTCCAGCGCCACCACCGATCCCGCCACGCTCGCGGTCGTCGACCTCGGGTCCAACAGTTTCCGGCTCGAGGTCGGTCGCGTGGAAGGAGACCAGATATTTCGCCTCGATACGTGGCGCGAAACCATCCGCTTCGGCGCCGGCATGGACGCGCAGGGTCGGCTCACCCCGACCGCGCGACGCGCCGCCCTGGCCTGCCTGGCGCGCTTTTCCGAGCGCCTGTACGGGCTGCACCCATCGGCCGTGCGCGCCGTGGCCACCAACACGTTTCGCGTGGCGAAGAACGCATCGACCTTCCTGCCGCAGGCGGAAGCCGCGCTCGGCTTTCCCATAGACGTCATTGGCGGCCACGAGGAAGCGCGGCTCATTTATCTCGGCGTGGCGCACGTGCTGCCGCCCTCGCCCGATGCGCGCCTGGTCATCGACATCGGCGGTGGCTCGACCGAATTCGTGATCGGGCGCGGTTTCGCCCCCGAACGCCTGGAGTCGTTGAAGCTCGGCTGCGTCAGCCTGTCGCAGCGGTTCTTTCCGACGGGCGCGCTGCGGGCCGAGGCCTTTGCGGCCGCGGAAACCCATGCCCGGGCCGAGATCGAGGCGATCGCCCGTGAATTCGGGCGCGAGCACTGGCAGCGCGCCTATGCGTCATCGGGTACCGCGCTGGCATTGGCCGCCATCCTCGAGGAAAACGGCCTGTCATCCGGCGGCATCACGCCGGACGGACTCGTCCGGCTGCGCAAGCGCATGATCGGTGCCGGGCATGTGTCGCGTCTCGCTCTGGTGGGGATCAAGCCGGAACGCGCGCCCGTGCTCGCCGGCGGCTTCGCGATCATGGTCGCGGCGATGGCGGAACTCGCGGTGCCGCGGATCAATCCGGTGGGCGGCGCGCTGCGTCTGGGCGTGCTGTACGACCTGCTGGGCCGCACCGTGCAGCGCGACAGCCGCGCGTCGACAGTCGAGAATTTCATGGAACGCTATCACGTCGATCGCGGACACGCGCAGCGCGTGGCGGCGATGGCGAAGGCGCTGTATCTCAAATCGGCGCGCGCGCCCAGCCCGGAGGTGGCGCAGCGCCTCGAGTGGGCAGCGTTACTGCATGAAGTCGGCAACACGGTGTCGCACATCGGCTACCACAAGCACGGCGCCTACATACTCGAAAACGCCGATATGCCGGGCTTCTCGGCGCAGGAGCAGCGACAACTGGCCGTGCTGGTGCTGGGCGGGCGCGGCGGGCTCGCCAAGGCCGCGCAGGTATTGGCCGATCCGGATTTCGCCGCGCAGCTCCTTTCCTTGCGGCTGGCGGTGCTCTTCCATCACGCGCGCCGCGCGATCGATGCCCCGCGCATCGCGCTGTCGATGGGCCGACCCATCCGCTTCGGCGTCGCCGCGCGCTGGCTCAAGGCGCACCCGCTGACCGCGCATCTCCTGGAAAAGGAGCGTGGGGAGTGGGCCGCGTTGAAGCGGCCATGGCGGGCCGCACGCTGATCGTCGATGTGACGGGGCTCCCCGGGTAAGCCACCCACCTTCGTTGTCGCCGGCGCGGCTGAAAGGGTTCGCGCGCCGGCATTCACATTTCCGTCACGCAACCTTCATGCTGGTGCCACTTGCCGTTCACGGCGGCGTCGCATCGCGTCCATAGAGTTCGGTCATCGCCTTCCTCATCAAGGAGATGCCGATGCAACTTGCCATGCAGCATGAATCCGTGGACAAGCGGCGGCCACGCCAGGAGCGGGTTGGCGCCACCTGCGCCACCTGCGCCACCTGCGCCACCTGCGCCACCTGTGCCACCTGTGCCACCTGCGCCACCTGCGCCACCTGCGCTACTTCGCGCCGCGACCGCCGCCGATGAGTCCGCCGCGCGATCTGCGTAGCGCAGCATCGGCCTTCACGGCGCCCGATGCCGACCTCGACAGCATCGACAAGCTGCGCTTTCGCGCCATCTTCATCTCGGACACCCATCTCGGCACGCCGGGGTGCCAGAGCGCGCGCCTGCTCGACTTCCTGCGGCGCACGGAGTCGGACTATCTCTATCTCGTCGGCGACATCATCGACGGCTGGCAGTTGAAGCGCCGCTGGTTCTGGCACCAGACGCACAACGACATTGTGCAGAAGGTGCTGCGCAAGGCACGCAAGGGCACGCAGGTCTGCTATGTGCCCGGCAATCACGACGAGTCGGCGCGGCACTATATCGGCCTCGATTTCGGCGGCATCGTGATTCGCGCCGAAGCGGAACATACGACGGCGGACGGGCGGCGCCTGCTGGTCACGCACGGCGACCTGTTCGATGCCGTCGTGCAATGCGCGCGGTGGCTGGCGCTTCTCGGCGATGCGCTCTACGCCTTCACGCTGAAACTCAACCAGCACTGGAATACGCTGCGCGCGCGCGCCGGCCTGCCTTACTGGTCGCTGTCCCAATTCCTGAAGCACAAGGTCAAGAACGCCGTGAGTTACATCGGGGCATTCGAGGATGCACTGGCGCGCGAAGCCAGGAGCCGTGGCTTCGACGGCGTGGTGTGCGGCCACATTCACCAGGCTGAGATCCGCGATATCGGCGGTGTGCTGTACTGCAACGACGGCGACTGGGTCGAGAGCCTGACTGCGCTGGTCGAGGACTTTGACGGCCGCCTGTCGATCCTGCACTGGCATGACATCGCGGCACGGGTCGCAGCACCTGCCCGCCGCGCTCCCGAAATCGTCATGGCCGGCGTGTGACCGCATGAGCAAGCTCGCCCTTCGGGTGGCCTCCAAACTCGAGGCCCGCGCCGCCGCAGCCGGACTGCGCACACGCCCATTGCGCATCCTGATCGTCACCGATGCGTGGTCACCGCAGGTCAACGGCGTCGTTACCACGCTCCGAAATACGATCCGCGAACTCGAAGCGCTGGGTCATACGGTCGGTACCATCACGCCGGAGCCATTTCGCACGGTGCCCTGCCCCACCTATCCCGACATCCGTCTCGCGGTACTGCCCGGCCGCCGGGTCGCACGGATGATCGACGAATTCGCGCCGGACGCCGTGCACATCGCCACCGAGGCGCCGCTGGGCCTGGCGGCGCGACGGCATTGCCTGCGCCAGGGACTTCCGTTCACGACGGCGTATCACACCCAGTTTCCGGAATATATTCACGCGCGCTCGCGGCTGCCACTGGCCTGGACCTACGCGCTCATGCGCTGGTTCCATGCACCGTCGAGCGCGGTCATGGTGGCCACGCCGGACATGGAAGGCCGACTCGCGCAGCGCCGGTTTGCGAACCTGGCGCGATGGTCGCGCGGCGTGGATACCGCGCTGTTTCGCCCCGCCATTCGTGATGACCTTGCCGGCCAGCGTCCGATCTTCATCTACGTGGGACGCGTGTCCGTCGAAAAGAACATCGAGGCCTTCCTCGCGCTCGATCTGCCCGGAACGAAGTGGGTCGTCGGGGAGGGCCCGGCGCGCGCGGACCTGGAGCGCCGTTTTCCGTTCGCCAAGTTTTTCGGCATGAAGTCGGGCGACGAGCTTGCCTGGCATTACCGGCAGGCTGACGTGTTTGTGTTTCCCAGCCGCACCGACACGTTCGGACTGGTGTTGATCGAGGCCATGGCCTGTGGCACGCCAGTCGCGGCGTATCCCGTGGTCGGCCCCATCGACGTGGTGAAGGATGCGCGGGCAGGCATCCTGCATGAGGACCTGGCCGTAGCAGCGCGGGCGGCGCTGGCCCTGGATCGCAATTTCGTGCGCCGCTACGGCGAAAGCTTCTCATGGGAAGCGGCGACGGCGCAGTTCGTGGCCAACCTGCATCCGCTGCCCGTGCCCGCCGCGTCGGATGGAATGCCCGTCGCGATCAGATAAAGTCGGGGGCCTGCACGACCTTGAGGACGACGGCGGCGCCGCCTTCCTTGGCGCGGTTGGACAGCCACCAGACCGCGCCCTTGCGCACCGACCAGTAGGACTCCTCGCCGGACAGCAGGAACGATGCCACCGCCCCCAGGGTCGGCTGATGGCCCACGACCAGCACCGGCTCCCGCGACTCCGGCCAATTGGCGGCCGCCAGCACCGCCGCAACCGAAGCGCCCGGGGCAAGCTCGGGCATCGTGCGGAACTTGCGCTGCAGCGCCTGCGCCGTCTGCTGCGTGCGATCCGAGGGCGAGACCAGTACCCGACAAGTGTCGGGCAGGTGGGCGTCGAGCCAGGCGGCCATCCGCTCGGCCTGCTTCAGGCCCTTCGAGGTCAGCCGGCGACCGAGGTCCGGCTCGCCGGGTTCAGCTTCGCAGTGACGCCAGAGAATGAGGTCCATGGTTGCTCGTCAATCGTCGTCGGTCGGCGCCTGCAATCGCGCCAGCAATTCCGCTTGCGCTGAACGCGTCCGCGCCCCGCGCCTGGGTTTCGGCTTGGACCACGCACCGTCGGGTCCAAGTTCCCATGCGTCCCGATTATCCGCCAGATAGGCGCGGAGGCCTTCGTTGATCACGCGCTTGCGCAGAACCGCGTCGCGAACCGGAAAGGCCACTTCGATGCGCTTGAAGAGATTGCGCCCCATCCAGTCCGCGGAGGCAAGCCAGACATCAGGCTCGCCATTGTTTTCGAAATACCACACGCGGTGATGTTCGAGAAAGCGCCCCAGGATCGAGCGTACGCGAATGTTGTCCGAGACGCCGGTGACGCCGGGCCGCAGCGCACACGCGCCGCGTACGATCAGGTCGACCTTCACGCCCGCCTGCGATGCTGCGTACAGCGCGCGAATGACGCCTTCCTCGACCAACGCGTTCATCTTGGCGATGATCCGCGCCGGCTTGCCATTCTTGGCATTGCGCGTCTCGCGCCGGATCAATTCCAGCACGCGCCGGTGCATCGTGAATGGTGCAAGCATCAGGTGCCGCAGGCGGGCCGCCTTGGCCAGGCTCGTGATGTGCAGGAAAATTTCATTCACGTCCGCGCAGATCGCCGGATCGGCGGTCAGCAACCCGAAGTCGGTATAGAGGGACGTGGTGCGCGGATGGTAATTGCCGGTACCGAGGTGCGCATAGGGCACCAGCCGGGTCGATCCGCGCGAATTGCGCTCCCGGCGCAGCAGCAACGCGAGCTTGGCATGCGTCTTCAGCCCGAACACCCCGTAGACCACCTGCGCACCCGCGCGTTCCAGCTGCTCAGCCCAGTTGATGTTGGCCGCCTCGTCGAAGCGCGCCATCAACTCGACGACCACGGTCACTTCCTTGCCTCGCCGCGCGGCTTCGACCAACGCCTCCATCAGCACCGAATTGACGCCGGTGCGATAAACCGTCTGCTTGATGGCGAGGACATCCGGATCGTCCGCGGCGCGGCGAATGAACTCGACCACCGGCTCGAAGGACTGGTAAGGGTGATGCAGCAGGATATCGTGCTCGCGGATGGCGGCCAGGATGTCGGGCGCGTCGCTGACCCGGTCCGGCAGGCCCGCCACGAAAGGCTCGTACTTGAGATCGGCGATGTCAACCTGGTCGATCAGCGACGACAGCCGGGCGATGTTGACCGGCCCGTCGCAGCGATACAGGTCGCCTTCAGTCAGCGCGAATTGGGTCAGCAGGAAGCGGGCAAGTTGCGGGGGGCACTCGGCGACGACCTCGAGCCGTACGGCCGATCCGAACTGGCGCTGCGGCAGCTCGCCCTGCAGCGCCTGCCGCAGGTTCTTGACCTCTTCCTCGTCGATCCACAGGTCGGCGTCGCGCGTCACGCGGAACTGCGAATAGCTCACCACGTGGCGGCCGGGAAACAATTCGTCGAGATGCGCGTGAATGACCGACGAAAGCATCACGAACGAATGATCGTCGCCGGCCACCTCCGGCGGCAGCTTGATGATTCGTGGCACGACGCGCGGCGCCTTCACGATCGCGATGCCCGTGTCGCGGCCGAAGGCATCCGGCCCGGAAAGCTCGACGATGAAGTTGAGACTCTTGTTGACGACCTGGGGGAACGGATGGGCGGGATCGAGTCCGATCGGCGTCAGCAGCGGCCGCACCTCGCGCGCGAAAAACTGCGCGACCCATTCGCGTTCGGTCGCCGTGAACTCCGTGCGGCGGCGCAGGCGCACGCCTTCGGCCTCCAGCGCCGGCAGCACCTCCTCGTTCAGCACCCGGTACTGCTGCGCGATCAAGGCGCGCGCTTCCTCGCCCACCCGCACGAAGAGCTCGCGCGCCTCGCCGGACGTCATCCCCGGCGGTGCGCCCTTCGCGCGCAGCAGCTCCTTCAGGCCGGCAATGCGGATCTCGAAGAATTCGTCGAGGTTGCTGCCGACGATGCACAGAAAGCGCAGGCGTTCAAGCAGTGGCACGTCGGCGTCAGCGGCCAGCGCCAGTACGCGCCGGTTGAAATCGAGCAGCGAGAGTTCGCGATTGATGGGCGCGAAAGCGGGGGCATTCAACGGGGGCGGCCCTGTCTCCGCGTCATCGGCAACGCCGGTTCGCATCATGGGCAGCTTGGCGACGGAATCCATGAGTCTAGCGGGTGCGCGTTACAGTCGGGTGACAGGCGCCGCGACCGCGTCACCCGGTTGCGGCAAGGTGCAACCAGAGGCACTTGCCCTTGGTGTCGCGCTCGAGCGCGTCGAGGTAAGCCCCATGCGCCGCCAGTTCCGCAGCCGAGGGCGTCAACACCGGCAACGGCGTGCGCAGGGCGTCGCGCGTCCGCGGCGTGGCGACGTCGGTGCGGTGCGTAGTTCCCGCGCCCATGTCGATCGTCAGCGAATCCTGCCCCCGCGTCAGCGCGAGATACACCTCCGCCAGCAACTGGGCGTCGAGCAGCGCGCCGTGCAGCGTGCGGTGCGCATTGGAGACACCCATTCGTTCGCACAAGGCGTCGAGACTGTTGCGTTTGCCGGGAAATGCCTCGCGGGCCATCGCCAGCGTGTCGGTCAGCGCCGTGTAGACGGTGACGCAGGCCGGCCGCTCGATGCGCGCGAATTCTGCATCGAGAAAGCCGATGTCGAAAGGGGCGTTGTGGATGATCCATTCCGCGCCGTGCGCGAATTCCACGATTTCCGTCGCGACGTCGCGGAATTTCGACTTGTCGCGCAAGTCATCCCAGGTCATGCCATGCACCTGGGTGGCACCGGCATCGATCTCCCGCTCCGGATCGCAATAGAGATGCAGGTTGCGCCCGGTAGGCCGGCGATCCACCAACTCGACGGCGGCAATTTCGATGATGCGATGCCCGAGCTTGGGGTCGAGCCCGGTCGTTTCCGTGTCGAGGATCAGTTGCCGCATGCCTGTTTTCAGCGCCGGTATTTCTGGATGGTGGACTGGATTTCCTCGATGGCGTGCTCGATCTCGTCGTCGGAGAGATCGCGCTGCGCGCCCTTGCGGTCGGTCAACGTAAGCGTCTGCTCGAGCTGCGTCTGGAACTCGCCCAGGCCCAGCGTCTCAGTGATCGTGGTCGCCTGGTCGTCCGTCAGCGTTTCCGGACCCCAGCGAACGACGATCGCGGACAGGTTGTCGCCGTCGGCGCCACCGCGCTTCTCGCCTTCGCGCATCATCTGCGGCGCCGTGGTGAGGATGGGCGTGGACGTGAGCCAGGTGGCGACCTCGCGCTGGTCGAAGACACTCCAGAGGCCGTCGGTGCACATGAAGATGATGTCGCCGTTGCGCAGCGGCGTTCGCCGCGACAGGTCGATCACCGGATCGACAAGGCCGCCCAGGCAACTGAAGATCTTGTTGCGATCCGGATGCGACACCACCTCATCCGCCCCGATGATGCCCTGGTCCACGAGGTACTGCACCTTGGAATGATCCTTGGTGGCACCGATCAGGCCGCCCTGGCGGAACAGGTAGAGCCGCGAATCACCGACGTGACACCAGTAGGCATGGCCGGCCTGCACGATGCAGCAAACGCAGGTCGTGCGCGGCGTTTCGAGCATCGAGAACTGGTTGGCATAGGAGCCGAGCGCCGCATGCGCGCGCAACATCGTGTCCTGCAGGAATTTCAGCGGATTCTTGAGGATCGGCTTGGCCTCCTGCTGGAAGCGCTCGATGAAGAGTCGCACCGCGATCTGCGCGGCGATCTCGCCGCCGGCATGTCCGCCCATGCCGTCCGCGACCACCAGCATCAGCGTGTCGCGGCTGAAGGTGTAGGCAATGCGATCCTGATTGACTTTGCGCGAGCCCTTGCGCGACTCCTGGAAGATCGTAAAGCGCATCCTTGCTGCCTCGACTTAGGCTCGTACATCCGAGAACAGAAATTTCTTCAGATTGCCGAAGAACGTAAGCTTGCGCTTGGTCTGGGGAATCTCGCGAATGGCCTTCTGCAAAGCGAAAACGCTCTGTGGACGCTCCAGAGGATCAAGGCGCAGGCACCAATCGATCACCTCGAGGATGTTGTCCGAATACTGGCCCGCCCAGATCTTCTTGGCCGATACGAGATGATCCTCCTGCACACGCGCATCCGCCGCCTGTGGCGCGAAGGCGGCGAGACACGCGAACATCGATGCGCCCACGCCATAGACGTCCGTCCACGGCCCGAGGCGATCGGGGTCGCGATACTGCTCGGGCGCCGCAAAGCCGGGCGTGTACATCGGTGCGAGCTTGGGCTTGGCGCTGGTCAGCGTCTGGCGCGCCGCGCCGAAGTCGAGCAGCACCGGCGTGCCATCGGTGCGCAGATAAATGTTGGCGGGCTTGATGTCGAGGTGCAGCAGCTTGTGCGTGTGAACCTCGCGCAGCCCGTTCAGGAGGTGCATGAACACGTGCCGCACCAACCGCTCCGACATCTGGTCCTGACGCATCTGGATCTGCTGCTGCAGCGTGCGCCCGCGCTCGTAGCGCATCACCATGTAAACCGTTTCGTTGGCGCGGAAAAAATTCAGCACGCGCACGACATTGGGATGGTTGATCTTGGCCAGCGCGCGGCCTTCCTCGAAAAAACACTTCATGCCGTACCGGAACGAGGTCAGGTTTTCCGCCGAACTGGCGCGCACGATGTCACCTTCGGTGCGCAGCACCAGCGACGCCGGCAGGTATTCCTTGATGGCCACCGGCGAACCGTCAGTATCGAACGCGCGATAAACGATCGAAAAACCGCCCCGACTGATCTGCCGATCGATGCGGTAGTTCAGAAGTTGGTAACCGCCGACGAGGGCTTGATTGGTAACGGCCATGGTTTGGGAAGGGTCCGGGCAACCGCCTGCAATTCACAATGAACTGCCCAGGCGGGGAAGCGCAATCCACAAATATATGGCAAAACGCGTGCCAGCCCCTGTGGCTGCGGCTTGCGCCGTCACCGGTTTCCTCATACATTCTCGGCAACCGCGCGCCTAAAGTAAAGAAATCGCCTGTCGATCTCGAGGTTCCGGGCGCAAAGGCCGCCGGAATCGGCACAAAATGCTGCAATACGCCGCCGCAGGCCCTCTGCGCAGGTGGCAGCCACCCCCCGGACAACACCTATGATCCTCAGCATGACCGGTTTCGCGGCGGTAGCCGCCGAGTTGCCCGGCACGACGTTGACCGTTGACCTGCGTTCGGTCAACCACCGTTTTCTCGACCTCACAGTCAAGCTTCCGGACGAGCTGCGCGCCGTCGAACCGGCACTGCGCGAGAGGCTTTCCGCCGCCCTGAAACGCGGGAAGGTGGAATGCCGTGTGGCGATGCTTCGCCCGGCCGGCGGCACTGCGGCGCTGGCCGTGGATAGCGTTCGCGTGGCGCAGCTTGCCGTCGCCGCCGCAGCGGTCGCCCGCGAGGTGCCTGGGGCCACACCGCTTTCCATCCACGAGATCCTCCGCTGGCCCGGCGTCATGGCCGATGCCTCCATCCCGCCCACCGCGCTGGCGCAGCAGGTGACCGACCTCGTGGACATCGCCCTGCGCGAGCTCGACGCCGCACGGTCGCGCGAGGGCGCCAAGATCGCCGCCATGCTCGGCACCGCCTGCGACGGCATCGTCGCGCAGGTGGCCCGCGTGACCCCGCGCATTCCGGCGATCCACGCCGCCTTCAACGAGCGGCTGGCCACAAGGCTGCGCGATGCCGGCCTCGATCCGAACGAAGACCGTCTGAAGCAGGAACTGGCGATCTTCGCCACCAAGATCGACGTGGCGGAGGAACTGCAGCGCCTGAGCGGGCATGTCACCGAAGTCCGGCGCGTGCTGCGCGCCGGCGGCAGTGCCGGCAAGCGCCTCGACTTTCTGGCGCAGGAGTTGCATCGCGAGGCAAACACGCTTGGATCGAAATCGGTGGACGTCGAATTGTCGCAGGTCTCCCTCGAATTGAAGGTGCTGATCGAGCAGATGCGTGAGCAGGTGCAGAACGTCGAATAGGATGCGCACCTTGCTTTCGCCCGCGGATGCCGCGATCCTCGATGATCGCGACCGCGACGGAGTCGCCGACGGCTCGGGCAAGGCGATGACCGGTTTCGCATCCGGCGGCGGAAAAATCGGGCGCCATCCGTTTCCGCGCGATGGCGCAAATGTACGCCAGGTCCTCCGCCGCCACGGCGAAATCTGGTGGCCGGAAAACGGTAGCAAAACCGAAACCACCTCGGTGACAAGGACAGCATGACGCAACGGACCATCATTGCCACCAAGGCGCCCCCCGCGTCCGGGTGCCTCTTCGTGCTTGCGGCCCCCTCCGGCGGCGGCAAGACCAGCCTCGTGCGGGCACTGCTCGAGCGTGAAGGCGGTATCCGCCTCTCGGTGTCCTACACGACGAGGGATCCACGCCCCGGCGAAACGGATGGCGTCGACTATCACTTCGTCGACGAGGCGAAGTTCATGGAACTCAAGGCGGCCGGCGAATTTCTGGAATTCGCACACGTGCACGGCAACTGGTACGCCACGTCGGCCGTCTGGCTGCGCGAGGAGGTCCAGCAGGGCCATGACATGCTGCTCGAAATCGACTGGCAGGGCGCCCGACAGGTGCGCCAGCTGATGCCCGAGGCCGTGCACATCTTCATCCTGCCGCCGTCGCTCGCATCACTCAAGGAGCGCCTCGAAAAGCGCGGCCAGGACGCGCCGGACGTGATCAACCGCCGCTTGGAGGCCGCGCGCGAAGAGATGCGGCACTGCGGGGATTTCGATTATGTTATTATGAATCAGGACTTTGCGAGAGCCGTCGACGATCTTTCCGTGATCGTGCGGGCGGCTCGGCTGACCGCCACGAGGCAGCAGGTGCGCCACGCGGCGTTGCTCGCAGATTTATTGCATACCTGAACCGGAGTCACACCATGGCGCGTATCACGATCGAGGATTGCCTCGCACGCATCCCCAACCGTTTCGAATTGACCCTCGCCGCCACCAATCGCGCGCGGCAGATCACCTCCGGCTCCACGCCGCTCGTCGATGCCGACCGCGACAAACCCACGGTGATCGCATTGCGCGAAATGGCCGCCGGCAAGATCGGCATCGAGATGCTGATGAAGTCCGTGCCCACGCTGCCGACCAACCCCTAGAGTTGCCGTTTCCCGATCCCGGACCCACGTCCAACGTATGTCCGAGATCGCGGAGTTCACCAAGCACCTGGGCAACTACCTGCCGGCGCCGGACGTGGCGCTGGTGTCGCGCGCGTTCGAATTCTCCGAGTCGGCGCATCGCGGCCAGTTCCGCAAGTCGGGCGAGCCGTACATTACGCACCCGCTGGCGGTAGCCACCATCCTGTCGCAATGGCGGCTCGATGCGCACGGACTCGCCGCGGCGCTGCTCCACGACGTGATGGAAGACACTTCGGTGTCCAAGTCCGAACTCGAATCGACGTTCGGCAAGCCGGTGGCCGACATGGTCGACGGCGTATCCAAGCTCGACCAGATCGAATTCACGTCACGCGAGGAAGTGCAGGCGGAGAGCTTCCGCAAGATGCTGCTGGCGATGGCGCGCGACGTGCGCGTGATCCTGATCAAGCTCGCCGACCGCCTGCACAACATGCGCACCCTTGACGCGATGGCGCCGGCGCACCGCAAGCGCATCGCGCGCGAGACCATCGACATCTATGCGCCGATCGCCAATCGCCTCGGCTTGAATGCACTGTTCCTCGAGCTGCAGGACCTGTCGTTCAAGCACCTGCACCCGATGCGCTACCGCGTGCTCGTGGGCGCAATCAAGGCCGCGCGGGGCAACCGCCGCGAGGTGATGAACAAGTTGCTCGACGTCATCCGCGAAGGGCTCGCCAAGGCCAACCTGATGGCAGTGGTCACCGGGCGCGAAAAGACGATCTATTCGGTCTACAAGAAGATGCGCGAGAAGCGCTACACGTTTGCGCAGGTGTTCGACATCTACGGCGTGCGCATCCTGGTGGCCGACCAGACCGCTTCCTATGCTGCGCTGGGCGTGTTGCACGAGCTCTACAAGCCCATTCCCGGCAAGTTCAAGGATTATGTCGCCATCCCCAAGGCCAACGGTTATCAGTCGCTGCACACGACACTGTTCGGCCCCTTCGGGACACCGCTGGAAGTGCAGATCCGCACGCACGACATGCATCGCGTAGCCGAGGCCGGCGTGGCCGCGCATTGGCTCTACAAGGCCGGCGGAGAACTCAACCTGCTGGAGGCGCAGAAGGAAACGTCGCGCTGGCTGCAAAGCCTGCTCGACATCCAATCGGAGTCCGGCGACTCCAAGGAATTTCTCGAACACATCAAGGGCGACCTCTTCCCTGACGAAATTTACGTGTTCACGCCCAAGGGCAAGATCATGGCGCTGCCGCGCGGCGCCACTGCAGTGGACTTCGCCTACGGCGTGCACACCGACATCGGCCACCACTGCACGGCGGCGCGCATCAACTACGAATTGCTGCCACTGCGCACCGAGTTGAAGAACGGCGACCACGTCGAGATCCTGACGTCGCCGACGGCGCGTCCCAATCCGTCGTGGCTTTCGTTCGTCGGCACCGGTAAGGCACGCTCGCGCATCCGGCATTACCTGAAGGGCCTGCAACAGAAGGAATCGGCGGCGCTGGGCGAACGGCTGCTGAACCAGGCGCTGGCGACGCTGCGCGTTGAGCCCGACGCGATCACATGGGACCGCTGGGAAGCGCTGGCCAAGGAATACGACGCCAAGAGCCAGCTCGATATCCTCGCCGACATCGGTCTTGGCAAACGACTGTCTTTCGTCGTCGCGCAGGCGCTGACCAAGATTGCAGGCAAGCCCGAGGATCCCGCCAATGTCGCGTCCAAGTCCGGCGCACTGACGCTGCGCGGCGTGGAAGGCGTGGCCATCCAGTATGCCAAGTGCTGCCGGCCCATCCCCGGCGATACCGTCGTCGGCCAGTTCCGGCGCGGGCAGGGATTGCTCGTGCATACGCGCGACTGCATCACGCTGAAGAAGCAGCGGCACGATCCGGCGGAACTGGTGGATGTCGAATGGTCGCCCGAGGTAACCGGCGTCTTCGAAACCGGCCTGCGTCTATTGGTGGCCGATCGCCGCGGACTGCTGGCAGACCTCGCCACGTCGATCGCGGATGCCGACGCCAACATCGACGCCGTATCGATGGAACGGCCCGATGGCGGCGACGTGCTGGCGATGTTCTTCGCCGTGCAGGTGCGCAATCGCCAACATCTGGCGCAAGTGATCCGCGCGTTGAAGCACATTCCGGATGTGAAGCGGGCGCAGCGGGCCCGCACCTGAAGGCAAGGCCGCCGGACAACACCGACGGTTTCAGTAACTCACCGACGACGAGATCTGCAGCGGCCAGGGATAACTGCCCGGCGCCAGGCCTGAGGACAGGTAGAACCGATAGCTCAGTTCCAGCGCAGTGTCGCGTCCGGCGTAGGTGTGATAGACGGCGCCGCCGTCCGGTCCGATATCGACGCTGCCGCCCAGCCCCTGGATGGTTGCGCGCTCGAAAAGCCGTGCGCGCGGGTCGAAGTTGACCGTGAATCCCTGATGATCGTTCGATCGGGCCCGCAGCGACGTGCCGCCGACGACGTCGACATAGCCGCGTGTCACGTCCGCGGGCGTAATGGTGAGCAGCGGCAACTGCCGGACAACCTCGATGCGATGGTAGGGAAGCACGGTGGCCGACATGACGATCGTGCCGTACGTCGCTCCCCCTCCCGTTGCAGCTGCAATTCCCGGCGTAAGCGATGTGGCCAGCAGAACAGCAAGGGCGACGCGCAGCATGACCTGCTGCAGCTTCAGTCCGTGCGCGACCTGATGCTCGGTGGCATAGCCGGCGCTGACCAGCGCGTCGCCGAGCCTGCGCTTGGACTGACGCTGCTGTTCCAGCGCATGATCCAGCTGCGCGCTGGTGATCGCGCCGCAGGCCACCAACATCTTGCCGAGCTGCGAGGTCCCGGCCGTAGCCCGACTGGCACCGCCCAGCCGTTGCTGGAAAGCGAGCACAGCCCGCAGCTCGGGCGCGGCCAACAGGCCCTGGCGGACCAGTACTTCGCCCAGTCGATGGCCGGAGAGGCGCTGTTCCTCGAGAGCATCTTCGAGCTGGCTGCGTGAAATGCGGCCGGCTTTGACCAGCAACTCACCGACGGGCTCGCGCGGGCCGGCGGCGGACGCCAGGACGTCATTGACGCCCACCCACTGCGAGGACAGCGCGAGGACGAGCCGGCGTTCCTCGTCGTCGAGCTGCAGCGCGTTGACGAGTTCGGCAGCGATTTCGTGCGGCATTCTGCGGCGCACGCGCGAGCGGTTGGAGGAATGATTGGCGCGAAGGCGTCGCATGTATGAAGTCCTGTCCGGACCGGGATCCGCATTGTGTTACCGCGAATCGGACATGTTGTCCGCGACGGCACAGTTACTGTTGCTGGTACCGCAATAATCATACCGGCCGCAGGACGGGCCTCAACCTGAACGGTTAGCCAGTGCTTACTCTCTTTAGCCCGCCATGTCGGCGGCGCGGCCGAACCGTACTTTCACCGTGCCGCTATAACAACGAGCATGAAACGCCCAACCGCCGTGTGCGCAGCCCCGAGCCGGAATGCAGGAACCGGCTGCCTCGCCGCGTCACAATGCAGCGGCGAACGCTTCGGTCCGGCTACCACCTCACCCTGCGTCTGGCGATCGCTGAAAGACACCGCCCGTCACGCGTTGGCACGAACCCTGCTTGTAAGGTCCGGCGTGGAGCGGAGGGGATCAATCCCTCCGGGCTCCAAATTCCGAAGTATTTGAAATTAAAAGTAAAAGGACTGAATCATGACCAACCGTTCCCTGCTTGCGGCCGCCGTTGCCGCGTCGTTGTTCGTATCGTTCGGTAGCGCGCAGGCCGCGACCACAACCAGCAACTTTACGGTCTCGGCAACGCTTGCCAACAATTGCTCGGTGTCCGCCGCCAACGTGGGCTTCGGCTCCGTCAACGCCGGTGCCGCGGCAACCAATACGTCGAGCTCCATCACCCTCACCTGCAACAAGGGCGCCGTGGTGGGCTCCGTCGCGCTCAACGACGGTGCCAACGCGTCGGGTACGCAGAAGAAGATGAGCAACGGCACAGACACCCTGAACTACAAGATCGACGTTCCGACCGGGGCTACGTTCAACACGTGTCCTGCCGCCGGTGCCGGTCCGGAGTGGAACGCCACCAACACGATCGTGGGCACCTCGCTCTTCACGGCTACGGGCGGTCCGAAGCTGATCAACATATGCGCGTCGATCCCGGCGGGCCAGTTCCCGTCGGCAGGCGCCTATTCGGACACGGTGGCGGTCACGGCAACATTCAACTGACCTGAACGGGCATCGGCGTGCGGCGGGTCGATGGCCTGCCAAACGCCGCCGCCCTTGGCCGGAACGCTGTCGTGACTCGAACTTATACGCTCATGCGTAGGCGCGGTTACGCGCCCCAAGCCTGCTGGCTGGGCGCGGTAGCGCTGCTTGTCTGCGTGCCTCTGAGCGCGCCGAGTGCGCACGCGGCCACGTCCGCCACGTTCGGCGTAACGACAACGCTGAGGAACGCCTGCACCGTCTCCGCGACCAATGTGGGATTCGGCGCCGTCAATGCCGGTGCGGCCACGGCCAATACGTCAGGCCGCGTCACGCTGACCTGCAACAAAGGCGCTACTGTCACGTCCGTCAGGCTCAACAACGGCTCCAACGGCACAGGTACGCAAAAGCGGATGCGGAAGGCCGCGACGGGGGAGTTTCTGAATTACAGAATCGACCGGCCGACGGGTGCTACATTCAACACTTGTCCGGCCGCCGGCGCCGGACCGGAATGGAACGCGACGAACCGGATCGTGGCCACCTCGCTGTTTGCCACGACGGGTGGCTCCAAGCTGATCAACCTCTGTGCGTCGATACCCGCCGCGCAGTTCCCGACGGCAGGCACCTACTCCGATACGGTCACAGTCACCGTGGTCTACAACTGACCGGGCGAGCAGGAGAGCATGTGATGAATATGACGTTGCGGGGCTTGGCGGCAGCAGTGCTGATGGCCGCGTCGTTGCACGTCGCCGCGGCGACGTTCGGCCTGACGCCGATGCGCGTCGAGTTGTCGGACAAATCGCCGACGGCCATCGTCACCGTCAACAACAGCGGCGACGGCCCGCTGACCGTGCAGGTCCAGGCCTACACATGGACACAGCCAGGCGGCGCGGACGTGTACGACGAGACGCGTGGCTTCATCGTCAGCCCGCCGATCTTCACGGTTGCGCCCGGCGCTTCGCAGGTGGTCCGGGTGGCGATGCGCGGCACGCCGCCCGCGGACGTCGAACACGCGTTCCGACTTTTCTTCCGCGAAGTGCCGCCGGCCGAGGAAACCGCGGCCGACCGCGCGCTTTTTCACATCGCGCTCAACATGAACATCCCGATGTACGTCGCGCCCACTGGGGTCGTCGCGGCGCCGAAGGTCGCGTTCGCCTTCGACGCCGGCGCCGGCGCCGGAGGCTCGCCGCGCCTGCGCATTGCCAACGAAGGCAACGGCAATCTTCGGTTGGCGAACCTCGCGGTCACCCAGGATCAGACGAAGCTCGCCGCGGAAGATGTGTTCGTCGTACTCCCCGGCGCGGCGCGATTCATCCCATTGCCCAAGGACCGGCTGCGCCCCGGCGCGCCGCTGCGCGTCGAAGCGCAAAGCAACGCCGGCCGGATCGATACCCCCGTGCCCGTTGCCAAGCCCTAGAACCTGCCGCGCGCTCGCCGCCGCCGGAATCGCGATGTGGCTACATGCTCAAGCGATCGCCGGACCGGACATACCCCGGCGCAGCGACGAAGCACCCACGCAGATCGCACTTGCAGACGACATCGCTGCGCTGTCGATCACGGTCAACGGATCGCCTGAGCCGGGCATCGCGTTCGCGGTGCGCATCGCGGCTGGCCTCCTGGTCGACGCCGACACCCTGTCGCGGCTGACGTTGCGCTGGAACGCGGCGGACGCCGTACGCATCGAGGGCCGCAACTACGTGCCGCTGGGCACGCTGCGCGGCGTGCGGGCCACGATCTCGGAGCAGGCCCAGCGCCTGGACTTCGTCATCGACACCGACCTGCTGCCGCAGGCCCGGCTCAAGTTTGGCCTGCCGCAGCCGGAACTTCCGCAGACGCCCTCGTGGGGGGGCTTCTTCAACTACTCTGTCTACGGCCAAAGCAACAGTGGCCAGAATTTCGCGACGGGATTGCCAAAATCGCTCGCCGGCGCGTTCGAGGCCGTGGCGTTCGGCCCGGCCGGATCGTTCGGCGGAACGTTTCTCGTCAACTCATCCACGGCGACGCAGACGGGCGCGGAAAACGTGATACTCCTGGACGCCGGATGGCGCTGGGACGACGCGGAGAAACTGCGCACCTACCGCATCGGCGACGCTATCACTGCGCCAGGATGGTGGGGACGTGCGGTGCGCTTCGGCGGCGTCCAGGTCACGTCGAACTATGCGCTGCAGCCCGGCTTTGTGACCTACCCGCTGCTGACGGTGGCGGGCGTTTCGTCGATACCGACCGCCGCGGAAATCTTTTCGAACAACGTGCGGATGGGTACGCAGAACGTCCCTGCAGGACCCTTCGCGATCACCAACGTTCCGGCGTTGAATGGTGCCGGGGAACTCCAGGTCGTCGTCACCAATGCCTTCGGCCAGCAGCAGGTGATCACGCAGCCATTCTACGTAACGGCGCAGCTGCTGAAGCCCGGGCTCAGCGAATATTCGTTCAGCGCCGGGAGCCTTCGGCTCAACTATGGATTGAAGAACCTGGACTACCAGGGCCAGCTCGCGTCGGCCTTCTATCGCTATGGCATGAACGACACGTTGACGGTGCAGGGACGCGCGGAGGGCGGCGACGACGTGCGCAGCGCCGGCGTCGGTGCCGACTACGTGGTCGGCTATTTCGGCGTGCTAAGTGCCGGCGTTGCCGCCAGCAGTGCCGGCGGCAGTCTCGTCGGTGCCCACGGCACGGGCGAACGGTACCTGCTGGGTTTCAGTCGCCAGGCAAGTCTCGCGAGCTTCGCCGTGGGCTCGACCTGGGCCACGCCGTCCTATCGTGAAATCGGCGACACGCCGCTGCAGGAGGCGCGGGCGACGCGGGCGTCGTTCAATGTCGCGCTGCCGGCGCAGGCCGGCTCGCTGGCGCTGCTCTATAGCGGCCAGCGCTTCCGGGACACGGCGCCGGTAACCCCGGCGCACGATTCGCAGAGCGGGACGCTCAACATCTATACCGCGTCTTACTCGGTCGGACTGGGCCGCCTTGGCTATCTCACGTTGTCCGCCTCGCGGTCGACAGGCCTCGCCAATCAGACGCAACTGTTCGCGCTGTACACGTTGCCCTTCGGCACCAGCAGCACCGCGCCTGCGGACACGACGATCTCGCTTGGCGTGCAGAACACACGTGGCGACAGCCCTTCGGCCACTCTGGGCACCCTCGACCTGCAGCATCCCGTCCCGGTGGGCCGGGGCCTCGGCTATTACCTGCACGCGCAAACCGACGACAACTACACCGGCGGCGCAGCGTACTGGGGGCGGTATGGCCGCTACGCGGTCGACGCGTCGCAAGCCAGCGGGCAATCCGCAGTGCGCGGTGCGGTATCCGGCGGCATCGGGCTCGTTGGAGGGCATGCGTTCTTCTCGCAGCCGATCGAGCAGAGTTTCGCGCTGGTCACCGTCGGCGACGTCGCCGGCGCGCGTGTCACGCAGGAGAACATCGAGGTCGGTCGCACCGGCCGTGACGGCACGCTGATCCTGCCGCGCGTGCCGGCCTATACGCCGATCAACATCGCGATCGACCCGACCACGGTTCCAATGGACGCGACGATCGGCCAGATCGTGCAGCGAGCGGTACTGCTCGACCGCACCGGCGTCGTCATCGCCTTCGAGTCGCGCCGCGAGCGCAACGCGCTGATTCGACTGACGCTGCCCGATGGCGCACCGGTGCCGGCGGGCGCCGTCGCCCGCGTGCCGGGCCGCACCGAGACCTTCCCGGTGGCCATGGGTGGCGAGGTCTATATTACCGACCTCGCCGATCGTCAGGATATCGACATCACCTGGCACGGCACGTCCTGCCGCGTCGCCATCGCGCTGGACAAAAACAGTGCGCCGGTCGCGGATCTGGGTCCGTTCATCTGCGCGCTGCACTAGGAGAACCACGATGCGAAGCCCCACACTTTTCCGGAAACGCCGTATGACCCAAGGAGCGCTTGCGCTGGCGATGCTGACGCTTTCGGCATGGGCGCAGGCGGCATCCACGTGCTCCGTTGGCGTGGGCAATCTGAGCTTCGGCACCTATACTGGCAGCCAGGTCACGTCGTCGACGACGATGACGATCACCTGCACTCACGTCAGCGGCGGGGCCGACAAGATCGACTTCACTGCAACGCTGTCCACGGGAGCCGGCAGCTTCACGCAGCGCATCCTGACGAATATCGCCGTTCCGACCGACACGCTGCCGTACAACCTCTACCTCGGCGCGGTGCCGGCCATACTCAACACGAGTGTTTGGGGCGACGGCTCAGGCGCAACGGTGAAGGCAAGCGGTACGCTGCTGGTCAATCCCGGCCAGCCGATAAAAAGCGCGTCGTTCACGGTCGCCGGCGCCATGGCCGCCGTCGCGACGCTGCCCACCGTCGGGGTGTATCAGGACCTGATCGCCAGCACGGTCACCTATAACTGACCCGCCGATCCATGCAAATGACGAGGGCCGCACACGGCGGCCCTCCCCGATGCAACTGCCGCGGCTGGCCTCAGGCAGCCTGCCCTGCCAGCACCTTCTGCAACTCACCGGTCGAATACATTTCGCGAATGATGTCGCAGCCGCCTACGAACTCACCGTTGACATAGAGCTGCGGAATCGTCGGCCAGTTGGCATGCTGCTTGATGCCTTCACGGATGTCGGCGTCGGCCAGCACGTTGACCGAGAAGTAGTCATTGACGCCACAGCGTTTCAGGATTTCGGCCACGGTGGCGGAAAACCCGCACTGCGGGAATTGCGGCGTGCCCTTCATGTACAGCACGACGCTGTGCTGCGAAAGCTGCTCGTTGATCGTCTCTTGAACCGTGCTCATGGGGGCTCCCGGAAATTGCGCCAAATGGGGATTTTACCCTTGTCCGGGAACGCCAGCGGTTATACCCCGCATTGTCAAGGCGACGACGGCGCGCCTATTCCTTGACTGCCCCGGTCAGCCCTGACACGTAGTACTCAACGAAGAACGAGTACAGCACCGCCACCGGCAGCGAGCCCAGCAGTGCGCCCGCCATCAGCGAGCCCCAGTGATAGACATCACCCTCGACCAGTTCGGTGATCACGCCCACCGGCACCGTCTTCACCTCGGACGACGATATGAAGGTCAGCGCATAGATGAACTCGTTCCACGACAGCGTGAACGCGAAGATGCCCGCTGAGATCAACCCCGGCACGGCCAACGGCAGGATGATCTTGACCAGGATCTGCAGCCGCGACGCGCCGTCGATCAGCGCACACTCCTCCAGTTCCTGCGGAATGGATTTGAAGTAACCCATCAGCAGCCACGTGCAGAACGGGATGAGGAATGTGGGGTAAGTGAGGATGAGCGCGAGGCGCGTATCGAAGAGATGCAGCTTGTAGACGATGGCCGCAAGCGGGATGAACAGGATCGAGGGCGGCACAAGGTACGCGAGGAAGATGCTCATGCCCACGTAGCGCGAACCCTTGAAGCGCAAGCGCTCGATCGCGTAGGCGGCCAGCACACTGGCAAACAGCGAGAGCGCGGTCGCTACCACGGAGACCAGGATAGTGTTCCACAGCCAGTCGGGATAGGCGGTGTCGAACAGCAACTTCTTCACATGGGCCAGCGTGGGGTTCTGCACCCAGAACGGATTGCCCTCGCGCGACAGCAGCTCCTCGTTCGGCTTGAACGTGGTGATGATCATCCAGTAGAACGGAAACAGCAGAACGAACAGGAACACGCCCAACGGCGCATAGACCGTGACCACCCGCCGCGGCAGCGACACGAGATAGTTCATGCCCTGCGAGTCGGCGCTACCCGGCGGGGGCGCGGTCGTCGTGTCGCTCATGTGTCCGCCCCGCCCTGTTGCCAGGCGCGCCGCTGCAACCCGAAATACGAGAACATGATCGCCGCCAACAGGAACGGCACCATCGCGGTGGCGATGGCGGCCCCTTCACCGAGGCTGCCGCCCGAGATCGCGCGCTGGAACGACAGCGTGGCCATCAGGTGCGTGGAGTTGAGTGGCCCGCCACGCGTCAGCACATAGATGAGCTGGAAATCGGTGAACGTGAACAGCACCGAAAAGGTCATCACCACGGCGATGATCGGCGTCAGCAGCGGCAGCGTGACGAAGCGGAACTGCTGCCAGTCGGACGCGCCATCAAGACTGGCGGCTTCGTAATAGGAGGGTGCGATGGTCTGCAAGCCGGCCAGCAACGTGATGGCAACGAAGGGCACGCCCCGCCAGATATTGGCGACGATGACGGAGAAGCGCGCATGCCACGGCTGGCCCAGGAAGTCGATGTACTCGTCGATGATCCCCATCTTCAATAGCGTCCAGCTGATGATGGAGAACTGCGAATCGTAGATCCACCAGAATGCGATCGCCGACAGCGCAGTGGGGACGATGAATGGCAGCAGCACCACCGCCCGCAGCGCCGCCTTGAACGGCAGGTGCTTGTTGAGCAGCAACGCAAGCCACAGCCCCAGCACAAACTTCACTACGCTGGCGACGAAGGTATAGAAAAGGGTGTTGAAAAGTGCGAGGCGCGTGACGTCATCACCCCACAGGTACTCGTAATTTCCGAGTCCGATCCACTGGCCGGGCCGGCCGATCTTGGCATCCGTGAAGCCAAGCCACGTGCCAAGGCCCAGCGGATAGGTGAGAAACACGATCAGCAGCAACGCGGCCGGCAGCAGGAACACCGCGCCGAGCACATGCCGGTTGTCGAGTGCGCGCGAAAGCGAGGAGGAATGAGCAGCCATCGTTGCAGAACTCAAATGAACAAAGTCACACCCAGAAAAACATGCCGCCTACAGCCGAAAAACCGAGAGTTAAGCGGCGTCGAGCGCTTTTGCTCGACGCCACTTCAACGAACGGAGATATTGCGGCGGCGTGACACAGTCGCGCAAAGCGCGACCATGCCACGACGACTTAATATCAAACCTTGTAATAGCGCTCCGCCCGTTTCTGCGCCCGCTCCGCCGCTTCCTTCGGTGTCTTCGACCCCGACGCCGCTTCCGCGACCATGTTCGGAATGATGAAGTCCGCGACGCACGCTGCCGACGCGTAGCCCATCGTGCCCGCATAGCCGCCGGGCGTACCGTTCTTGAAGCAGTCGCGATACGGCGTCTTCTTGGGATCGGCCGTCCAGAACGCGCTCTTTTCGTAAGCGGCCAACGGATGGCATACATAACCGATGGAGGCTTCCTGCCAGGGCACGTATTGCTCCTTCTCCATCATGAAGCGCAGGTATTCCTTCGCCGCATTCGGATACTTGGAATACTTGAAGATCATCATCGGGAACACGAGATTCAACTCGCGCGACTTGCCGTCCAATCCCACCGGGAAGTACGCGTGCTGGATATCGTTGGCCAGTTCCTGCATCTTCGGATCCTGCGAAGTCTTCGCGGCGTAGTACACCGAGATGCCGTTGGCGGTGAGGAACAGCTGGCTGTCGAGGAAGGCCTTGTTATTGTTGGGATCGAGCCACGACAGTGTGCCGGGGACGAAGGTCTCGTACAGCTGTTTCGAGTATTCGAGCGCGGCGACGGTTTCCGGGCTGTTGATGACGACGTTGTTCTTCGCGTCGACCAGCTTGCCACCGTGCGCCCATACCAGCCAGTGCGTCCAGCTCGAGTCACCGGTGGCGTTGCCGAGCGCGAAGCCTGACGGCGTGCCCTTGGCCTTCAGCGCCTGGCATAGCTTGAGGAATCCCGCCATGTCCCTCGGGACGCTGTCAAAGCCGGCCGCCTTCACCGCGCTCTCGCGGTAGACGATCGCGTTACCGGCGGCGCCCATCATGATCGCCACCCACTTCTTGTCGTGCATGCCATAGTCCCTGGCCAGGGGATACCAGCCGCCGTACTTGTTGCCGAGGTAGTTGGCGAGGTCGGAAACATCGACCAGCTTTTCCGGATACTGGTGGGCGTCCTCCATGGTGCTGATGATGATGTCCGGGCCGCTGCCCACGTTGGCCGCCACCGCGGCCTTGGGCCGCACGTCTTCCCAGCCTTCGGAGTCGACGCGCACCGGAATGCCCGTCATCTCGGTGAACTTCTTCGTATTGGCGGTCCACACGTCCTCGTCGCCCTGGACGAAGCGCTTCCAGCGCAACACGCGCAGGGTCGCCCCCTTCTCCGGAGCGGCCTTGTACTGCTGCGCAAACGCATCGGCCGGGAACAGCGCGGAACCGGTGCCCAGGGCGCTGCCCACCGCGACGGCGCCGGTGGCTTTCAGGAAATCACGACGTTTGCTATCGCTCATTGCATCTCCTCCTTCGGTTGTTGTTCGAAGCTGCTTGGTACGACGTCAGGCGGCAAGACGGACGCCACTGCTGGCATCAAAAAGGTGTGCACGGGGCAGGTCAGGGGTCAGCGCAATGCGCTCACCAGGACGGCAATCGACGCGATCGCGCACCATCGCAGTCACCTCCTGGCCATTGAAGCGGCAATACAATTGCGTGTCGGCGCCCGTGGGCTCGACCACTACCACATCGACCGGCAGGCCGCCGGCACCCGTCAACGCGCAATGCTCGGGGCGGATGCCGTAGAGCACCGGCTGCCCGTCCTCCGCACGCGCATTGGTGGGCAGCGGCAATGTCGCGCCGTCGGCAAAATCTATGTGCGCCTTGCCACCGGTCAACCGCGCGGTGCCGGGAATCATGTTCATCGCCGGCGAGCCGATGAAACCGGCCACGAAGGTGTTGACGGGAAAATCGTAGAGCAGCAGCGGGTCGCCGGTTTGCTCGACGATGCCATCCTTCATCACGACGATGCGATCGGCCATCGTCATCGCTTCGATCTGGTCGTGCGTCACATAGATCGACGTGGTCTTCAGGCGCTGGTGCAATTCGCGAATCTCGGTGCGCATCTGCACGCGCAGCTTGGCGTCGAGATTGGAAAGCGGCTCGTCGAACAGGAAGACCTGCGGGTTGCGCACGATTGCGCGACCCATCGCCACGCGCTGCCGCTGCCCGCCGGAGAGTTGGCGCGGATACCGGTCGAGATAGGGTGAAAGGCTAAGGATGTCCGCCGCCTTCTTCACGTGCGCGTCGATGTCCGTCTGCCCCATCTTTGCGAGTTTGAGCGCGAACGACATGTTGTCGCGCACGGTCATGTGCGGATAGAGCGCGTAATTCTGGAACACCATTGCGATGTCCCGCTCCTTCGGCGCCACGCGGTTGACCACGCGTCCGCCGATGGCGACCTCCCCGTGCGTGATTTCCTCAAGCCCCGCAATCATGCGCAGCAGCGTGGACTTGCCACACCCGGACGGACCGACCAGCACGCAGAACTCGCCATCGGCGATCGCGATATCGACGCCGCGGATCACGTGCGTCGTGCCGAACCACTTCTGGACGCCGGCGACGTTCACCGCGGCCATAGGCACTCCTCCTTTGCCCTTGTTTGATTTTTTCCCGCGCGGCGGGCTGTAGTCGCGCGGTTGCGTCAGCCGCTCTTCGGCGGCCATCGTTAACGTTTACGGCAGGCGCGTCCCGCGGGTTACCACGTAATCGGGCCTGCCCGTATTCAACCACGAGACAATGTTCTGTGCTGCCTTGCGGCGCAATTCTATTTCCGATTCGACGGAGTAGAACGCCGAATGCGGCGTGAGGATGACGCGCGGGTCGCCCAGCAGCGCCGAGTCGCGGGGCACCGGTTCGTCGGGCAGTACGTCGAGCCCCACGCCGGCGAACACGCCGGCTTCCAGCGCAGCAAGCAGGTCCGGCAGCGCCACCACGGCGCCGCGGGACGTGTTGACGAGGAAACTGCCGCGCTTCAGCGCACCAAAGAATTTCGCGTCGATCAGCCCACGGGTTTCCCGGTTGAGCGGCGTGTGCAGCGTGACCACGTCGGCCTGACGGGCGAGATCGTCCAGCGCGGCTGCACGTTCCACATACGCCGGGAAATCACCGTCGATGATGTGCGGGTCGTAGGCCACCACGCGCCTGAACACGTTGCGCGAGATGTGCGCCATCCGCTTCCCGATGCGGCCCAGCCCAACGATGCCGAGCGTGAGCGAACCGGTGCGCGGAAGCGTGCCCGATGACAGGAAATGCCACTTGCCGGCGCGGACATCGCGATCGTAGGCCACGATGTTGCGCAGCAGCGCCAGGGCCAGCGCCAGCGCGTGCGTGGAGACTTCGCCCACGCCGTAATCGGGCGAGTTGCCCACCCACACGCCGACTTGCTCGCACGCATCGGTGTCGATGGTGTCGAACCCTGCACCGATCCGGCTGATCAATCCGACTTCAGGCAGTGCCGCGAGCACCCGGGTGGTGATCGGCGCGTATTGCAGCAGCACCGCGGCACAGCCCTTGCCATGGTGGATCACCTCGTCCTCGGTCCTGCATTGCGCGACCACAATGTCGACGCCCGCTTTCGTGAAAAGTTCGCGCTCCAGATCAATGTTGGGATAGTCGTTGTCGGCGTAGAGGATTTTCGGCATGGGGTGGCGGCGTGTGTACGGGACCGGACGGCGAGCCGGCAAGGGTATGCGCGGGACCCGGGGCGGGTCAAGCCGCGCGACTATAATCGGTCGGCATCAGCAGTTCAAATCCAACGCTGCGGGGGTCCTTTGAGCCAACTTTTTCCGACGACGATTGCTGGCAGCCTGCCCAAACCCGCATGGCTGGCCGAGCCCGTCGCGCTGTGGGCGCCATGGAAGCTCGAGGGCGACGCATTGACCGCGGGCAAGCGCGACGCGGTGCGCCTTGCCCTCTACGACCAGGAACACGCAGGCATCGATATCGTCACCGACGGCGAGCAGACGCGCCGGCATTTCGTGACCACCTTCATCGAAGGCCTGGAGGGCGTGGATTTTGCCAACCGCAAGACCGTACGTATCCGCAATCGCTACGACGCCGACGTACCGATGGTCGTGGGCGCGGTTGCGCGCAAGCATGCGATCTACGTGGACGACGCCAGATTTTTGCGGAACGAGACCACCCGCAAGGTGAAATACACCCTGCCGGGGCCGATGACGATGGTCGACACACTGTACGACGGCCACTATCGCAGCCGCGAAAAACTCGCACTGGCCTTTGCCACGATCCTCAACGAGGAAGCGCTCGCCATCGCGGCCACCGGAGTCGACGTGATCCAGTTCGATGAACCGGCCTTCAATGTCTATTTCGACGAGGTCCGCGAATGGGGGATCGCTGCCCTCGAACAGGCGGCGGCGAACCTGCCCTGCACGACTACTGTGCACATTTGCTACGGCTACGGCATCAAGGCCAACAACGACTGGAAGAAGTCGCTGGGCTCGCAATGGCGACAGTACGAGGAGACATTTCCGCTGCTGGCGGCCTCCAGCATCGACCAGGTGTCCCTCGAATGCGCCAACTCCCACGTGCCGCTCGAACTGATCGCGCTTCTGCCCGGCAAGGACGTGTTGCTCGGCGCCATCGACGTGGCCTCGGACCGCGTCGAGACGCCCGCGGAGGTTGCCGCCACCATCCGGGCGGCGCAGGCCTTCGTTCCGGCGGAGCGGATCTTCCCGTGCACCAACTGCGGGATGGTCCCCCTGTCGCGGGACGTGGCCCGGGCCAAGCTGCAGGCGCTGGCGGCCGGAGCGGCCCTGGCACGCGCCGAACACGCCGGCTAGGCGCGGGAGGGCGTCCGTCCCGGGCCGGTTTTGGGGGTATTCCCAAAGCTTGACAGGTCGTGTACACTCCCAAAGGTGTTTTGTTTCAAGTGCTAGAGTACGTACCGGCCCGGTCTTAAGCGATCGCGGTTCTGTAGATTTCTGTCCTTGAGAATGAAACATGGGGCGGGCATCCGCCCGCCGATTATTTATCTTAAGGAATTACAGAAATGGCAACAGGTACCGTGAAGTGGTTTAACGACGCAAAGGGTTTCGGCTTCATTACTCCGGACGGCGGTGGCGAAGATCTTTTCGCGCACTTTTCCGCGATCAACATGCCGGGCTTCAAGACGCTGAAGGAAGGCCAAAAAGTCTCCTTCGAAGTCACGCAAGGCCCGAAGGGCAAGCAAGCCAGCAACATCCAGGCTGCCTGATCCTTTAGCAACAGCAGTAGTGAAAAAGGCCGGGGTTTCTCCGGCCTTTTTCTTTTGGCGTCTCGGCGCACGCACGACGTGCCGGCCCGGCCGCGTCAGTCCGGGGGCGAATTCGTCAGCGTCGCGCCCGCACCTGCCATGCCGTCAATCCACCGATGGCCAGCAGCAGCAACGCGAGGCCCAGTGGCGAGTTGACCGGGATCGGCTCCGCTGGGTTTGCATTTGCCGTGACGACGGTGACCGGGGCGGTGGCCGGTGGTGCCGCCCCCCCCGACGTGGCCAGGGCGCTGGTCACGTTCACGAAGGCCCCGGTGGTGGACGCCGTGACCTTGACGACAATCGTGCAGCCGCCCGGCGGAATGTTCGACCCGGCAGGCATCGTGATCAGGGTCGGGGTCACCAATACACCGACGCACGTCCCGATGTTCGGCGAAGTTATCGTCAGGCCGGCCGGCATCGGATCGGTGAACGGCGCCGTCAGCACGACCGGCGCGACCCCTGCGTTGCCCAACGCCAGCGTGAGCGTCCCGTTGGTGCCGACCACGAGCGTGCCCGGCGCAAAGACCTTGTTCAGCGTGATCACGCCCGTCGCCACGGTCAGCGGCGCACTGGCCGGCGGCGTGGTGCCCGCATCGGTCTGCAGCGCGCTCGTCGTGTTGACCACCGTGCCCGGCGTCGACGAGGTGATCTTGACCACGATCGTGCAGCCGCCCGGCGGAATCGCGGCACCGGAGGCCATCGTGACCACCGTCGATGTCACCGTCACGCCCGCGCAGGATCCCGTGCTGGCGGACGTTGTGGTCACCCCGGAAGGCATCGTGTCGGTGAACGGCGCCGTCAGCGTCAGCGGTGCCGCGGTTGTGTTGCCCAGCGTCAGGGTCAGCGTGGAGATGCCCCCCGGCGCAATCGTGCCCGGCACAATGGACTTGCCCAGCGTGGCGCCAGTGCCGCTCACCACGGTCAAGGGCGCGCTGGCCGCCGGCGTGATGCCGGCGCCGGTCTGCAGCGGACTGGTCGTGTTGGTGACCGTGCCCAGTGTGGATGAAGTGATGGTGACGACGATCGTGCACCCGCCCGGCGGGATCGCCGTGCCGGAAGCCATCGTGATAAGCGTCGGGGTCGCGGTCACGCCGGTACACGTGCCCGTGTTGGCGGAGGTGATCGTCACGCCCGTCGGCATCGCGTCGGTGAACGGCGCGGAAAGCGTCAGCGGGGTCGCATTGGGATTGCCCAACGCCAGCGTCAGCGTTGCCGGGCCGCCCGGCGCGATGGTGGCAGGCACAATGGACTTGGCCAGCGTTGCCGCAGTGCCACCGTTCACGGTCAGCGGTGCGCTGGCCGGTGGCGTGGTGCCCACCTGCGTGACCAGCGCACTGGTCGTGTTCGTGACCGTGCCAAGCGTGGACGACGTGATCGTGACGATGATGGTACAGCCATCCAGCGGCACAGCGCTTCCGGCGGCCATGGTAATCGACAACGCATTGACCGTGACGCCGGTGCAGGTACCGGTGCTCAGCGAAGTGATGGTGACGCCGGCAGGCATGTTGTCGATGAACGGCGCGGCCAGCACCAGCGGCACGGCGTTGACGTTGCCCAGCGTGATGGTCAGCGTTGCAGTACCTCCGGCAGGAATCGTCGCCGGTTGGATCGCCTTGGTCAGCGTCGAACCGATGGCCGACAGGCTCAACGGGGCGCTGGCCGGCGGCGCCGAACCGCCCGTGGTGATGAGCGCACTGGTGGTATTGATGTAGTTGCCGGGTATCGATGCAGTGACCGCCACGACAATCGTGCAACCGCCTGCGGGAACGGTCGTACCCGATGCCATTGTGATCAATGTCGACGTGACCGTGACGCCCGTGCAGGTGCCGGTATTGGCGGACGTGGTCGTCACGTTCAACGGCATCGGATCGGTGAAGGCCGACGTGAGTGCAATTGCGGTCGCGTTGGGATTGCCGATCGAGATCGTCAGCGTGGCGCTGCCACCCACGGCGATCGTCGCCGGAGCGATCAACTTGGCCAGCGTGGGCAGTATCAGGGGCACCGGCGTCACCGTCGACGTATTGTTGCCGGGCACCGGATCGATGACCGGCGACGAAATCACCGCGGTGTTGGCAAACGGCCCGCCCGCGACCACCGTCGCGGTAATGGAGAGCGTCGCGCTCGCGCCGTTGGCGAGGTTGCCGATCGTCCATACACCGGTAGGCGCCGCATAGCTTCCCTGTGAGGCCGTTGACGACACATAGGCATAGCCCGCGGGCAGCAAGTCGACCACCTGGATCGCGCTCGCGCCATCAGGCCCGTTGTTCGACGCGATCAGCGTGAACACCACATTGTTGCCAATGCCCGGCGTCGGATTGTCGATCGTCTTCACGACCTGCAGGTCGGCCACCGCCAACGCGCTGCTGGCCGATCCGGTGTTGTTGGGAGCAACGGTGTCCACCTCATTGACCGTGGCCACCGTGGCCGAATTGACCAGGGGATTGGCGCCGGTGTATGGCAACGACGGGAGGACGGTGATCGTGAAACTGGTGCTGGCGGCCGGCGCAAGGGTACCGAGCGTGCAGGTCACCAAGCCCGTGGCAAACACGCAGCCGGCGCTGGCGCTCTGAAAGGTGACACCTGCTGGCAACGTGTCGGTAACGATGGCGCCGACGCTTGTGTTGGGGCCATTGTTGGTGACGTTAAGCGTCCAGTCGAACGAGGTCCCGGGCGTGATCGTGGCCGGCGCTGTCTTACTGATCGCGAGATCGGCGACACGGCGCGATGTCGTCGAGTGAACCGTGGAATTGTTGGCCGGCAGTGTCTCGGGTTCGGTGGCGGATACCACGGCGGTGTTGAACGTCGTACCGGAGATGCCGGCGGCGATGGTCTCAGCGCGCATGTCGTACGTGACGATGGCCGACTGCGCGTTCGCGATGCCCGGGAACGTGCAGGTCAGCACGCCGGAGGTCGCGTTAAGCGGAGGCTCGACACAGGTGCCGATGCCAGGCGGGTTGATCGTCAGGTTGCCCTGATAGCTGAACGCCGCGCTGATGGCGCCGCCGAGCGGGAACGTATCCACCATCGTCACGTTGGTTGCGTACGACGGTCCGGCGTTGGTCGTGGTGACGGTGTATGTCGTGAACTGACCCAGCGCGACCGGATCCACGCTGTCCACCTTGTTGACCAGGATGTCGACGGCCGCAGCGGTAACGGGAGTGGTGATCGTGAAGGTATTGTTGCCGCTGTTGGACTCGAGCGTATCGGTGGCGATGACGACGTCGTTCTGCACGCTGGCCGCGCCGGTGAGCGGTCGCACGACGAAAGTCGCGGTCTGCTGGCCAACGACGATCGACGGCCATGTGCAGGTCACGGTTCCACCTACCGTGCCGACGGCGGGCACCACGCACGCGGCACCGGAACCCGTGACTGCCGTGAAGGAGACAAACGCCGCATTGGCGGGTAGCGTATCGGTGACCACGACATTGACCGCCGTGGACGGGCCGGCGTTGGTGGCGGTTACGACATAGGTCAATGGCGTGCCGGCCTGTACCGGACTGGGCGTCGCGGACTTGGCCACGGTCATGTCGACGATGGCCGTCACCGTGCTGCCCCCGGCAACCGAGCCCGAATTGTTGCTGCGATCGGGATCGCCGACGTCGAGGGAGGTGATCGTGGCAGTGTTGTTGCGGATGCCAGTGGCGGCAATCGAGGGCCGCACAACGATGGTGACGGTGGCGGACGCGCCGTTGTTGAGCGTGCCGAGATCGCACACGAGATTGACGGTGGGGCCGGCGGTGACCGTGCTCGGATTGCAAGTGCCCTGCGAGGGCGTCGCGGACTGGAAGCCGCCGGCGCCCACGAGACTGCCCAGCGTGTCGGTCAGGCGCACGCTGGTCGCGTTGCCTGGACCGATGTTGTCGACGGTGACCACGTAGGTGAGATCCTGCCCCGCCAGCACCGTACTCGGGCTGGCGGTCTTCGACACGACCCGCAGGTCCGCAGCAATGGTCGCATCGGTCGAGATGACGTTGGCGCCCTGGCAATCATTGGCAGCGTTGGGGTCGGTCGGCCCGGAACCCGACAGTTGTGCGCAGGCATTGTTGACCAGTATGCCGGCGGAGTTGGTGACCGCGGGCACGGTGATGTTGGGGAAATTGGAGTTTGGCGCCTGAACCGAAGTCAGCGTTCGCGTGCAGGCAATGGTCACCGGGCCGATGGCAGGCAGCGGCGTGACCGGCACCGTGGTGCAGGACCATCCGCTGCCGCTCGCGCCGGGCGCACGCAGCGTGATGCCGGCGGGCAGCGTGTCGGTGACGGTGACCGTCTGGCCGATCGCCACACCGACCGGTCCGAGATTGCGCACCTGCAATGTGTAGCTGTAATTGGCTCCCGGCACGACGGGACTCTGCGACACCGTCTTGGTCATGCGCAGGTCGGCGTCGTTGCTGCCCGTCACATTGACCGACGATACGTTGTTGCCTGGATTCGGATCGGTTTCGGGTGCAACGATGTCCGCGGTGTTTCCGATGGTGCCCGTGGTCGTGACCGTGGCCACGAGCGTGATCAATGGCATGTCGGTGAAATTGGGCGTGAACGGCCCGGCACGATCGCAGGTGAGCGTCGGTGCGCTGAAGGCACAGGTCCAGCCGGCACCCGCCGTATGGCTGACATAGACAAGGCCCGGACTCAGCGTGTCAGTGACGGTGATGATCCCCGGCAACTGCGACCCCGGTGGCTCGCCGCCATTGAACCGCGGTGTCAGCGTATAGGTGACGTTGCTGCCCACCGCAACGACCGTCGGCGAGGCCGATTTGGTAATCGAGACATCCGACGAACCGCCGGTGACCGTGGTCGTCGCGGTCACCGTATTGTTGGCGGGATTGCCGTCCGGCAGCGGCGATGTCACCTGGAACGCGGCGGTAACCGACCCACCGACATTGGCCACTGCAGGTACGTTCAGCACGGGTGCGCTAGCGCCCGATGCCAGCGAGGCATTGCGGGTGCAGGAGATCGTCGCGCCAGCCGTGCAGCGCGGGTATCCGGCGCTCGGCGTGCACGACCAGCCGGTACCCGAGGGCTGCGCCGTGATGCAGGCCCCGGTCGGAATGCTGAAGGTGATCGTCTGCGATGCAGCGGTGGCAGGGCCATTATTGATCGCCGTGACCGCGTAGGTGTAGGCGCCGCCTGCGGCAACCGGATCCGGCGCATCGACTACTGTCAGCGTCATGTCGGAGGCATTCTGCGCGGTCGTGTCCTCGGTGACATTGAGGTTGTTGGACGTATTGGGGTCCGGAGTCGTCGACGTTGCCGACGCCGTGTTGGTGAACACGCCCGCCGTGGGCAGGATCACCTGCAGTGTGACCGTGGCGTTGGCCAGGAAGGCGAGGTCGCCCAGTGCGCACGTCATCACGCCGGCAACCGGCGCGCCGCAGGCGCCCTGCGTCGTGGCCGCGCCGACGTATATCGAGCCGGGTGGCAGCGTATCGGTGAAGGTGATGCCGATCGAGGCGTTCGGGCCGTTGTTGTCGACGCGGATCGTGTAGGTGAACACACCGCCGGCCGGCCCCGGATCCGGGCTGTCGGCCTGGTTGACGACGAGATCGGCAACCTGCGCTGAGGCGGGGGCGGCGGCCAGCGACAGCGCGGCCACGGTTCCGATCCCGATCATCATGATCACCGAGCGGAATTTTTCGACAGCCGATTGCAGAAACGTGCTGATCATCTTCAGGGGACCTTGTAGACACAACCATGCTGGCCGGGCGCGCAGGGCCCGGTCGCTTTCGATGGACAGTGCTGGAGGAAAACGCCGAATCGCGGCTTCACCTGCCGCAATGCGTCATCGCGCGCTTCCGCGCGACGACCATTAGCTGCCGACACTCTTCTATCGCAAGTGTCGTGCCCGCACGGCACCCTTCGCGCCCGCGCGGAAGCGCCACGTGGCGATCACCCCGATCGCAAGCAGCAACAGTACGAAGCCGAGCGGTGAATGCGTCGGTATCGGTTCGGCCGAAGCCGGCGGCCTCGAGACGGCGTTGACCGGCGCGGTGGCCGGTGGCGCCGCGCCACCGGAGGTAGCCAACGGACCCGTCACGTTGACGTAGGAGCCAACCGCCGAGGTACTGATCCCGACGACGATTGTGCACCCACCGGGTGGAATGCTCGATCCGGCGGCCACGGTGATCAATATCGGCGTGATCGTGACGCCGCTGCAGGTGCCGGTGTTCGGTGAGGTGATCGTCAACCCGGCGGGCATCGGATCCGTGAACGGAGCAGTGAGCACCACGGGCGCGATCCCGGTGTTGCCCAGCACCAGCGTCAGCGTCGCATCCGCCCCGACGACGATCGTGCTCGGCGCAAAGGACTTGTTTAGTGTAACGACGCCCGCGACCACACTCAGCGGCGCGCTGGCCGGCGGCGCGGTTCCCGCGTTGGTCTGCAGTGGACTCGTGGTGTTGGTGACAGTGCCCGGCGTCGACGAGGTGATGGTGACAACGATCGTGCAGCCGCCCGGCGGAATGTTCGCGCCCGAGGCCATCGTGATCGCGGTCGAGGCGACCGTCACGCCGGTGCAGGTTCCCATGTTGGCGGACGTGGTGGTCACGCCCGCGGGCATCGTGTCCGTGAATGGCGCCGTCAGCGTCAATGGCGTCGCATTCGGATTGCCAAGCACCAACGTCAAGGTCGCCGCGCCACCGGGGGCAATCGACGATGGCGCAATGGCTTTGGCAAGCGTGGGCGCAGTGCCCGAAATCACCGTCAGCGGTGCATTGGCGGGCGGCGTGTTGCCGGCGCTGGTCTGCAGTTCGCTTGTGATGTTGGTGACGGTGCCCGGCGTCGACGAGGTGATCGTGACGATAATCGTGCAGCCGCCCTGCGGTATCACGGCGCCGGAGGCCATGGTGATCAGCGTGGGCGACACGGTGACGCCGGTGCAGGTGCCGACGTTGACCGACGTGATTGTCACCCCGGCCGGCATCGAATCCGTGAACGGCGCCGTCAGCGTCAACGGCGTTGCGCTGGTGTGCTCCAGCGCAAGTTTCAACGTGGCGGTCCCGCCAGGCGCAATGGTGCCCGGCGCGATCGTCTTGGTCAGCGTGACCGTTTTGCCGCCAGTGACCGTGAGCGGTGCACTCGCCGAAGGCGCGGTACCTACCTGCGTGACCAGCGTGCTGGTGGTATTGACGACCGTTCCCTGCGTGGTCGACGTGATCGTGACGACGATCGTGCAACCACCCACGGGCACCGTGGAACCGGAGTCCTTGGTGATCGAGAGCACCGTGACTGTGACTGCGGTGCACGTGCCGGAGTTGGTGGAAGTGATACTCACCCCCGCCGGCATGCTGTCGATGAACGGCGCTGCCAGGGTGAGCGCCCCCGGATTGCTGTTACCCAGTGTGATCGTCAACGTCGCCGTGCCCCCGGACGCGATCGTCGCAGGCAGGATCGTCTTGGCCAGGCTGGACGCCGTACCCGTGACGGTGAGCGGCGCACTGGCCGCGGGGGTGGTGCCGGCACCCGTGACGAGCGTGCCGGTCGTATTGGTCACCGCACCGGGCGTGGACGAGGTGACGGTAACGACGATCGTGCAGCCGCCCGGTGGAATCGTCGACCCGGACGCCATGGTGAGCAAAGCTCGCACCCACCGTCACGCCCGTGCAGGTGCCGGTATTGCCCGATGTCGTCGTGACCCCCGTTGGCATTGGATCGGTGAATGCCGCGGCGAGCGTCAGCGGAATCGTATTGATGTTGGTCAGCGTGAGGGTCAGCGTCGCACTGCCACCGAGCGGAATCGTGGGCGGCGTGATGGCCTTCGCCAATCCCGCGACAGCGGACGTGACCGTGAGCGGCGCGGTGGCCGGGGACGACGTGCCTCCGCCCGTGATCATGCTGCTGGTGGTGTTGGTCACCGTGCCCGGCGTGGCGGAAGTGACGGTCACGATGATCGTGCAGCCACCGGGAGGAATGCTGGTACCCGACGCCACGGTGATGAGCGTCGGCGCGAGCGTCACGCCCGTGCAGGTGCCCGTGTTCGCGGACGTGATCGTCACGCCCGCAGGCATCGAATCGGTGAACGGCGCGGTGAGAATCAGTGCCGTCGCATTGGCGTTCGAAAGCGAGATCGCCAACGTTGCCGAGTCCCCGGCCACGATCGACGACGGCAGGATCGTCTTGCCCAGCGTCGACGCCGACGCGGTCACCGTCAGCGGTGCACTGGCGGCCGGCGACGTGCCGCCGCCGGTGACCAGCGTGCTTGTGGTATTCGTCATCGTGCCGGGCGTGAAGGAGGTGACGGTCACCACGATCGTGCAGCCGCCCACCGGAATCATCGAACCGACGGGCAGCGTGATCAGTGCAGCCGTCACGTTCACCGGCGTGCAGGTGCCGGTGTTGGCGGAGGTGGTGGTCACACCGGCTGGCATCGCGTCGGTGAACGGCGCGCTGAGCGTCGATGGTGTCGCGTTGACGTTGCCGATCGTGATGGTGAGCGTCGACGGGTCGCCGGAAACGATCGTCGCCGGCAGGATCGATTTGAGCAGCGTGGCCGCGGCCTCGGTCACGGTCAACGGCGCGCTCGCCGCCGGTGTCAGGCCGGCGCCAGTGGTCAGCGTACTTGTCGTATTGGTGACCGCGCCCGGTGTTGCGGAAGTGATCGTGACGATGATCGTGCAACCTCCTGGCGGCACGTCGGTGCCGGTTGCCATCGAGACCATCGTCGGCGTGATGGTTACGCCTGTGCACGTCCCGGTGTTGCCCGACGTCGTCGTCACGCCGGCAGGCATCAGGTCGGTGAAGATCGCTGTTAACGGCTGCGGTGTCGCATTCGGTGTTGCCCAGCGTCAGTGTCAGCGTCGCGGTTCCCGTCGCCGTGATCGTCGCCGGCGCGATGGCCTTGACAAGCGTGACCGGCACCGCAGTCACGGTCAGCGGCGCACTGGCCGCCGGCGCCGTCCCGATGTCGGTTTGCAGCGAGCTGGTCGTGTTGGTGACGGCGCCTGGCCGTGGATGACGTCACCGCAACGACAATCGTGCAGCCACCGGCGGGAATGGCGGCACCGTTGGCCAGCGTGATCAGCGTCGGCGTGACCACGACCCCTGTACAGGTACCGGCATTCGCCGAAGTGGTCGTGACGCCGGCCGGCATCGCATCGATGAAGTCGGCGCCGAGCGTGATGGGAATCGCGTTGGGATTGCCCAGCGTAAGCGTGAGCGTCGAGCTCCCGCCCGCGGCAATGGTGGCCGGCAGGATGGTCTTCGCCAACGTCGGCGCTACGACCGTGACCGTTAGCGGCGCGCTGGCAGCGGGCGCGGCTGCCGAATCCGGTCTGCAACGTGCTGGTGGTGTTGGTGACAAGGCCCGCTGTGGTCGACGTGATGGTGACGATGATCGTGCAACCACCAGAGGGCACGGAACTGCCGGCAGGCATCGAGATCAGGCCGGACGTCACAACGACACTCGGGCAGGTTCCGGTATTGGCCGACGTCGTGGTGACACCGGACGGCATCGCATCGGTGAACGCCGAGCTTAGCGTTGCAGCAGTGGCGTTGGCATTGCCCAGCGTGAGCGTCAGCGTTGCGGTTCCGCCTGCCGCAATGGAGGCGGGCGTGATGGACTTGCTCAGCGTGGGCGCGGAGGCCGTCACCGTCAGCGGCGCGCTCGCGGCGGGCGCCGAGCCCACGCTGGTCTGCAGCGTGCCGGTCGTGTTGGTGACCGCGCCGGGCATGGATGACGTGATCGTGACGATGATCGTGCATGCGCCGGCAGGAATGCTAACGCCGGACGCCATGGCGATCTGCGTCGCGGTGACGGTGACGCCGGTGCACGTGCCCGTAGTTGCCGCTGGTCGTCGTCACGCCGACGGGCATGTTGTCGACGAACGTGGCGGTCAAGTGGCTTCGCGCTGGCGTTGGGATTGCCCAGCGTGAGCGTCAGCGTGGCTGTGCCGCCCGCGGCAATGCTCGACGGTGCGATGGCCTTGCCGAGCGTCGGCCCGAACAGGATGATCGTGTTGGTGTCGGAGGCCGACGCCGTGGAGCCCGCGCCCGAACTCGCGGCATTGGCGGCGTTCACCGTGTTGGTGATCGACGGCGCAGTCATGCCGGCGCCGAAGGCCACCGGCAACGAATAGGCGAGGCTGGCGCCGCCGCCCGCCGGCACATACGCGCCGGCCACCGAGAAGCCCGTGCCGAGATCGGCTGATGGTGCCGCATACCGCACCCGCGCCGGTGGCGACGCACGAAGCGCCGCCGTTCTGCGTGACGCCGGCCGGCAGCGTGTCGGTGATCGACACGCTGGTCGCATCCGACGGGCCGCCGTTGGTCAGGACCATCACGTAGGTGGCCGTGCCGCCGGGCAGATAGGTCGTGCTGCCGTCGTCCTTGGTGATCGCGAGGCTCGTCACGGGCACCAGCGTGTCGGTGTCGGCCGCCGTCGTGCCACCGGTGTTGATCACCGATCCCGGCACCACGGCGGTAATGGTGTTGGTGATCGAGCCGACCGCACCAGGCGCGATCGTGGCGGGCACGGTATAGGTGATCGACCCGCCGTTGGGAATGGTGACGGTGTCGCTGATCGGGCCCGCGCCCGTGCCGCAGATGGCGCCGCCCGTCCCCACGCAGGTCCACGTGCCGAAGGTCACGCCGGCAGGCGGCGTGTCATTGATCACAAGACCGGCCACGTCGTTGGGACCCGCGTTCGAAACACCGATCGTGTAGGTGGTGGTGCCGCCTGGCGTGACGCTGGATACCCCGTTGGTCTTGGTGACGGTGAGCTTGATGGTGCCGGTCGCGCCCAGCGTCGCGGATCCCAGAAGCGGATTGCTCACGCCCTGGGCACTGCTGACGCCGCCCGGAGGCAGCGTGTTGATCAGGTACCCGGATGCGGTCGCCTTGACTGTGACGGCAAGCGTGCAAATGGCGTTGGCATTGACGGTGGCGTTGGTGACGGTGACCACGGTTCCATTGTTGGGTGCCGAAATCGAGCCGCCCGCAATGCTGCAACCGGACCCGGTAAACGTCGGCACTGGTGGATTGGCGATGATCATTCCGGCCGGCAAGGTGTCGGTGAAGCCGACGCCGGTAAGGTTGATGGCTCCGGCGTTGTTGTTGCGTACCTGGATATTCATGACCGACGTGCCGTTGACGGCAACGATGGTCGGGGTGAACGACTTGTTGACCGTGACCGTGGTGGCCGGTGCCAGGATCAGATTGCCGTTGACGGCGGCATTGGTCACGCCTTCGGCCGTCGTCAGGTTATTCGCGGCGATCGTGTTGGTGTAGGTGGCAGGCGCGCCGGCCGGCGGCGTGGCGACATCGAGCGCGACCGTGCAGGCCGTGGCCAAGGCACCACCGGCGAGACTGCCGCCACTGATCGAGAAGCTGGTTGCCCCCGGCGCGGCCGTGACCGTGGCGCCGTTACATGTCGTCGCCGCGTTGGCCGGCGTTGCCACGACGAAGCCCGCGCCCATCGTAGTCAGGAGATCGCTGAACGTGATGTTGGAAAGCGCCGAGGCGCCCGCGCGACGCGTGAGCGTGACCGTGAGACGCGACGCGGTGCCCGCCTGGACCGTGCTGGGCACGAACGCCTTGGCCATGGTCAATGCGCGTTCGACGCTGACCTGACCCGTGATGGTCTGGATGTTGTTGCCGATGCTGGTCACCACGCCATTCACCGCGATGGTGTTGGTGCGCGTGCCGGTGGCCGCATTGGCGCCAATGTCCACCGGCAGGATGATCGTGCAGGTGCCGTTGGCCGGAATCGTTCCGCCAGTAAGCGTGATGAGCGTGCCCGGCGTCACGGAAGTGAGCGACGATCCGCAGGTGCCGCCGGGTACTGCGCCCGCGGCAATCGTGAATCCGGCGCCCATCGTCGTGAGGTTGTCGGTGATCGTCGTGATCGTCGCCGCCGCGGCGGTGGTGTTCCGCAGCGTGATCGTCATCGTCGTCGTCCCGGTCTGGAACGCAGGCGTGGTGAACGACTTGCTGCCACTGATCGGCGTTACGACCAGCGAGGTGGACACGGCGGGATAGGCCACGCCGCCGAAGTTGCCGGCCGCGATGCTGTTGGTGACGGAGGATGTGGCGCGTACCGGCACCGTGATCGTGCAGGACGTGGCCGTGTTGCCGGCCGGCGCGCCGGCGAGCGCGCCGCCCGTCAGGGTCACTGAATTGGCGGTATTGGTGAGGGTGCCCGAACACGTGGTGGACGGCACACCGAACACCGTCATCGCCGCCCCCCAGCTGTCCGTGAACGTGATCGGCGTGAGCGGCGTGGCGTTCCAGTTGTTGATCGTCAACGTCATCGTCGACGTGGTCGCGCCGCCCGGCGGAATCGGGTTGGGCGCGAAGCTCTTGGTGATCTGCGCGCCCGTCTGCACGACGACGTTGGCGGCAATGGCAGGGCTGCGGGCACCTTCGGCCGTGGTCAGCGCATTGGCGGGAATCGTGTTGGTCGAGGTGGTGTTCTGGTAGATGAGCCCATTGCGCGCCACGACATCGACCGCGAACGTGCACGAGCCGTTGGCGGGAATCGTCCCGCCGGTCAGCGCGAGCGTCGCCGGACTGGTGGCGGGCGCCGACGGCGTGACGGTGCCCGCGCCGCAGGTGGTGGCGGCGTTGGCCGGCGTGGCGATCGTAATCGTCGTCGGCAGCGGATCGGTGATGGCCGCGTTGGTCAGCGGAATCGAATTGGGATTGGTCAGCGTGATGGTAAGTCGCGACACCGAGACCTGGCCGGTCTGGTTGCCGTGCACGTTCGTCGGCAGGAACGCCTTGCTGCCCGTGATGTTGGCGGGTGCAGACACGACGAGCGTGGCCTGGGTGTTCTGCGAGTTGGTCCCCTGCGAGGACGAAACGGCATTGGCCGGGATGTTGTTGAGGTAGGTGTTGGGAATCGACGAGACGACGTTGATGGTCAGCGTGCATTGCCCGGGATTGCCGCCGGTGATGCCCGGTATCGTGCCGCCGGACAGCACGATCGGCTGCGTTCCGGGCGTGGCGTTCACCGCGAATCCGCAGGTGTTGGTGCCGACGGTCAGCGGCGTGGCGACGAAGACGTTGTTGGGCAGGGTATCCGTGACGCCGGTGGCCGTGGCTGCGGCGGCGTTGGGATTCACAAAGACAAGCGTCAACGTCGACACCTGGCCGGCGGTCACGCTGTTGGGTGTGAAAGCTCTTGTTGACACCGACCGCTGCAAACGCGGAGGCGCCGAAGGCCAGGGCCACGGTAGCCACCGCGACACGGCTGCAGATCGCCGCGACCCAATTCAAAACCCGATTTGACAAATCAAATCGACCCGTCGCCGCAATCGGAGCGACGTGCTTGAATGCGGAAGCAACCATTTCTGAACTGCCCTTCACCCGATCAACTTCTGTGGTGTCGCGCAGTTGACGCGCACCTGGTATTGCCCGCAATCGTGGATGTCTCGATCGCACACCCGACCCTGCCCATAAGGGAAGATACGGATTGACAATGGCTTATAACTGGAAGTTGTGGATGGTACGCGAACGTGGACCGAGTCGCCACGTCCGCCCTTGCAGCGGTGAGTGAATCCTCCCCGGCCGATGATTGCGAGGTCGTCTCGTCCCGCTTTAGCTGTATCGAACAACCAGGGATGGCGCTCCCCGCCTGCGAGGCTGGCGGCGGGGGTCAAGCATCGATGTCGTACTACGCAAGGCTGCGCATTTCCCGCAACACCACCGACAGCATCGACGCGTCGGATTCGCGCACGGCGCGTACCTCGGCGAGCAATTTTGCAACACGCTCGAGCGGACGCCGATTGCGGTCCTGCCATGCCGCGATCATCTTGTCCGCCGCGGCCGCGCTGCCAGCACCCGCCACGACTTCCTGGGTAACGGTGCGTTGAAGTCCGGCCAGGTCGTCCTGCATTGCGTTTCGCGCCAGGATCTGCCAATGCGCGTCGCCGGGCAACGCGGCGATGCGTTCGCGCAACCAAGACAGCCCCAGCATGTTGCCGATTGCGAAGAAAATGGCCGCAATTGCCTCGACCGGCTTTTTCGCGTTTCCGGCAACCTCAGCCAGATCGAGCGAAGACAGCAGTTCCGGCAGTGTCGTGATACTTGCCGCCAGTTCGCGCGGAACACCCGCCGTGGCCAGCGCCGCGATTGCCGCCTCGACGCGTTCGCGTTCGGCCGCATCGAGCAACGCCACGACGCGGCCTGACAGCGCGCCGACGCCAGGACGGAAATGCGCGATCGTGGCGGCCATGTCGTCTCCCAGCCGACGCGACCGGAGGAACCACGTAGTCGCTCGCTCGAGCTGTTCGCTGGCGTCGACCAGCATCGCGGCCTGCACGGCATCGGCCACCATGTTGTCGAGCGCCTCGATACCAAGCCATAGTGGCACCAACCCGAAGATCTCGCGGCTCAGGAGATAAGCGCGCACGATCTCGTGCGGCTTCGCGCCGGTCGTTTCCATCAGGCGATGCACGAAGGTGCTGCCCACGCGATTCAGCATACTGTTGATGACGTGGGTGGCGATGATCTCGCGCTTCAGCGGATGCCGCCCCATCGTCTGCAGATATTGCGTCGTCAGCGCGCTCGGAAAATAGCGCATCAGTGCGGTGGCGACCCACGGATCATCGGGCAGCGTCGAGCCCAGCACTTCGTCATACAGCCACATCTTGCTGTAGGCGAAAACCACGGCGGCTTCGGGGCGGGTGAGGCCGGTCCCGGCCTTCTGTCGGGCTGCGATTTCCTCGTCCGATGGCAGGAACTCGATCCAGCGGTTGAGACGGCCCTGCTTCTCGAGAAAGTGGATGAAGCGCACCTGCGCATCCAGCAATGCCGGCGCGATGCGGCCCGTGATGGAGAGCAGCTGGGTCTGGAAATAATTGTCGCGCAACACCAGCGTCGCCACTTCGTCGGTCATCGCCGCCAGCTGCACGTTGCGCTGCTTTTCGGTGAGGTCACCGTCGGTCACGGCGAGACCCAGCAGGATCTTGATGTTGACCTCGTGGTCGGAAGTGTCCACGCCGGCCGAGTTATCGATCGCGTCGGTGTAGATACGCCCGCCTGCATCGGCGTATTCGATGCGCCCCAGCTGCGTGCAGCCGAGGTTGCCGCCCTCGCCCACCACCTTGCAGCGAAGATCGCGGCCGTCGACCCGCAACGCGTCGTTGGCCCGGTCGCCGACGTCCGCGTTCGTCTGCTCATGCGCTTTCACATAGGTACCAATCCCCCCGTTGTAGAGCAGGTCGACCGGCGCCTTCAGGATGGCGTTAACCAGTTCAGTGGGCGTCATCGAATCCGCCGCAACGCCCAGAACCGCCTTCACCTCCGGCGTCAATGCGATGGCTTTGGCACCGCGCGCATGGATGCCGCCGCCCTTGCTCAGAAGCTTCGCGTCGTAGTCCGCCCACGATGAGCGCGGTAGCTTGAAAAGGCGCTCGCGCTCCGCAAAGCTCGCGGCGATATCCGGTGAGGGGTCGAAGAAGATGTGGCGATGATCGAAGGCCGCCACGAGGCGGATATGCCGCGACAGAAGCATGCCGTTGCCGAAGACATCGCCGGACATGTCGCCGATGCCGACCACCGAGAAATCGGTGGTCTGGATGTCCGTGCCCATCTCGCGGAAATGCCGCTTCACCGATTCCCACGCGCCGCGCGCCGTGATGCCCATCACCTTGTGGTCGTAGCCCGCCGAGCCGCCGGACGCAAAGGCGTCGTCGAGCCAGAACCCGTATTCGCGGCTGATGCCGTTGGCGTAGTCGGAAAATGTTGCCGTACCCTTGTCCGCGGCAACCACGAGGTACGGGTCGTCAGAATCGTGGCGCTTGACCTGCGGCGGCGGGACGATCGTGTCGCCCACGCGGTTGTCGGTGATGTCGAGCAGGCCGCGCAGGTAATCCTGGTAGCAGGCCACGCCCTCTTTCATGTAGGCCTCGCGATCACTTATGGCGGGGGCGCGCTTCAGCACGAACCCGCCCTTGGATCCCACGGGCACGATGACGGTGTTCTTGACCATCTGCGCCTTGACCAGGCCCAGGATCTCGGTGCGGAAATCCTCCGGCCGATCGGACCAGCGCAATCCACCGCGCGCCACGCGCCCACCACGCAGGTGCACGCCTTCGAACCGCGTGGAGTAGACGAAGATCTCGAACATCGGCTTGGGTTCAGGCAACCCTGGCACCTTCGCCGGGTCGAACTTGATCGACAGGAAACTTCGGCGCTGCCCCGCCGCATCGCGCCGCCAGAAATTCGTGCGCGTGGTCGCCAGGATCAGCGCGAGGTACTGCCGCAGCACCCGATCCTCGGACAGGTTCTCGACGTGCTCAAGCGCAGTCTCGATGTCACGTTCCTGGTCCGCCGCGCGCGCACCGGCACCGGCGCCGCCGTCGGGATCGAGGCGGATGCGGAATAGCTCGATCAACATCCGCGCGATGCCGGCATGGGCGGTCAGTGTTGCTTCGATGAAAGGCTGCGACAGCGCAAAGCCGATCTGGCGCATGTACTTGCCGTAGGCCCGCAGCACCACAATGTCGTCGGCGGCAATGCCCGCCGCCACCACCAACCGGTTGAAATCGTCGCTTTCGACCTCGCCGCGAAAGATCTTGCCGAATGCATCCTCGAACACCTGATGCAGCGCATCCACATCCACGTTCGCCTGCATCGCGAGCAGGCCGAAGTCGTGCATCGCAATCGACGGCATGCCCTGGGGGGCGACGCGGTGCGGGTGCTCGTCCTGTACCTTCACGCCCATGTGCTCCAGCATCGGCAGGCTGTCCGATAACGACACCGGGTCGCCCAGGTGGAACAGTTTGAAACGCAGCGCGCCGGGCAGCGCCTCCAGCGGACGATACAGGTTCATCGCGAGCGGCATCGCCTCGGTGAGCTGCGTCATCATCGCGATGTCGGGTACGGCGGCGCGGGCCGCGTATTCCTCGCGGTAACCAGCCGGAAAGGCATCCGCAAATTGGCGCAGGCGCTCGAGCCCGGGCGCTTCGCCCAAGGCGCCGATCAGTGCGGCCTTGAGATCGTCGCTCCAGCGCCGCGCCGACGCGACGAGCCTGGCCTCGACTTCGCGCACATCGAACGCAGGAATGGCACCCGGCGTGGTGCGCACGGTGATATGAATCCGCGCCAGCGCCGATTCGGACAGGTAGACGTTGAATTCGGAACTTGCGCCGTTGAACGCGGCCATCAGGATCGATTGCCACTTCTGCCGGAGTTCGGTCGTGTAGTTCTCGCGAGGCGCATAGATAAGGCACGACAGGAAACGCTCGAAAGGGTCGCGCCGCACGAAAAGACGAAAACGCTGCCGATCACCGAGCTGCAGGATCCCCATCGTGATATGCAGCAGGTCCTCTTCCGCGATCTGGAACAATTCATCGCGCGGGTAGTTGACCAGGATATTGCGCAGCGCCTTGGCCGCATGACCGCCCGGCTCGACGCCCGAAGCCGCAACTACATTCGCGGTCTTGCGCCGCAGCAGCGGAATGTCCGCAGGATTCGCGCTGTAGGCAGTCGACGTGAAGAGCCCGAGAAACCGATCTTCGCCACAGACATTGCCGCTCGCGTCGAAACGCTTGACTGCGATGTAGTCGAGGTAACCGGGACGATGCACGGTGGATCGTGACGTGGATTTGGTGATGACGAGAAGCTCGGGACGGTGTGCGTAGGCCCGAACTGCAGGGGGCAACGCCGCGAAGCTTGCGGAAACCTGCCTGCCTGCCTCGTCGCGCAGGACACCGAGGCTCGAGTCGGGCACGACCTTCAATGCATCGTTGCCATCGATGACCACGAGATCGTGCCGTCGGTAGCCGAGAAACGTGAAGTGATTCTCGGAGAGCCAATGCAGAAAGGCGCGGCCCTCCTCGAGCTCCGCGGCCGGGATGGGCGGCGGTCGCTGTTCGAGTTCATCCTCGATATTCGCGATCTGTTTGCGCATCGCGGCCCAGTCGGCATACGACCGGCGCACATCGCCCAGCACACGCTCGATATCGGTCGCCAGACGATTGAGCAATTCGGCACCCACGCTGCGATCGACCTCGACATGAATGAATGACTCCCGCGGGCCATCCTTGGCGAGACCGGTGATCACCCCGCCCGCGTCGCGGGTAACGCCGATGATTGGATGGCTCATGAGGTGCAGCGTCAATCCGTGCCGGTTGACCTCCATCGTGACCGAGTCCACGAGGAACGGCATATCGTCGTTGACGATCTCGACGATCGTGTGGGTCGACTGCCAGCCATGTTCCTCGACGGTAGGATTGAACACGCGCACCTTGGCCTGCCCCGGCGCGCGCTTGTGCGCGAAATTCCAGTGCGACAGCGCCGAGCCGTAGAGATCCGCCACCGCGCGGACATCGAGGTCCTCCGGATCGACATGCCCGAAGTATTCGCGGACGAATTTCTCGAGCAAAGGCTGCTTTTCCACCGGGACCTTCGCCCGCACCAATGCCACCACGTCATCGAGACGCTGGCGACCGGCCACGTCGTCGGATCTGGTCCTGAAATTCATCTCACCCTCCCTGGCTTCCGCGCCGATGCGGCGCCTTGCCGCCTGCCGCCGCAGGCTTAGTGTGGCTCAAAGCAACGTCATTAACCATACGTCGATCGCGGGACGGGCCAATGACAGCCGCACCGCCGCCGCCGGCCTCGCGGACCGGGAACCGAGACCGGGCAGCCGATATCGCTAGAGGACGCCGAAACGGGCATAGACGTCCTGCAGCAATTCGCCACGAAGCAGCGCATCCCGGGTGCGGTTTTCGGCAGCCACCTTGGTGAGCGCGAGCGCGATGGCGTCATCCGCAATTGCGGCCGGAATCACCACGACACCATCCACGTCGCCGAACACCACGTCGCCGCTCGCGACGCGCACGCCACCGCATTCCGTGGGCACATCCATCGCCATCATCCTGGCGCGGCCCCGCGTGTCGAGCGGTCCGATGCCGCCATGGAACACCGGAAAGCGCATTTCGCGGATCTGTCGGACATCGCGGACCAGGCCATCCGTGACGCACCCTTCGCCGCCACGACAGTTGGCTGCCGTCGACAGCAGTTCACCCCAGGGCGCCACGCGGTCAGTGGGTCCACCGCAGCCGAACACCGCGATGTCGCCAGGCTTCAGGTCATCGATCAGCGCGATCTCGTGTTCGTAGGGATTCTCGCCCGGCGTCACGGCAAAGACATTCATCCAGAGCCCGGTGCGAGCCCGGCCCATGATCTTGAGTGAATCATCGAGCGGTCGGACAAACGGCCGCATCGCCTGGTTCATGTAACCCATGCCGTCGAGAACGTCGGAGAGAACGGCGGTATAGAGCACGGGCTTCAACTCGGCAAAAGGCTGCATGACCACCCCCGAAAGTGAATCGTAACCAGCCAAAGACAAACGGCGCCCCGTCGAAAGGGCGCCGTTCACGATCTGGTGGCCAAGGAGGGAATTCAAACCTCGGCCGATTTTGCGGACCGCTGACGCGGATCCGCGAAATCTGGTGGCCAAGGAGGGAATTCAAACCTCGGCCGATTTTGCGGACCGCTGACGCGGATCCGCGAAATCTGGTGGCCAAGGGCGGAATTGAACCACCGACACACGGATTTTCAATCCGCTGCTCTACCAACTGAGCTACTTGGCCAAGTCGGCGATTATACCAAACTTGGTCGCTTGCCCGTGTCACCCCACCCTCGGCCATTGATTGACGGGGTTCAACCCGCCAGAAAGGGCTGCAACTCATCCAGCGTGGCCGCAGGCGCTTCTTCGGCCAGGTAGTGGCCGGACGCCAGCGCCCGCCCACGCACGTCGAGCGCCACGGACTTCCAGTCGATCATCGGATCGTATAGCCGATGGACCACGCCCTTGTCGCCCCACAGGACGAGCAGCGGGCAGGTCACCTTGCGCCCGGCCGCAACATCGGCGTCGTCGTGTTCGAGATCGACCCCGGCGGCGGCGCGATAGTCCTCGCAGGTCGCGTGGATCGTGGCGGGATCGGCAAAACAACGCTCGTACTCGGCCATGGCGCGCGGGTCGAAGAAGCTTCCGCTCGACCCCCAGCCGGCCAACTTCTTGTGCAGGTAATACAACGGGTCCGCGCCGATCAACTTCTCGGGCAGGTCAAAGGGCTGGATCAGGAAGAACCAATGGTAATACGCCGTGGCAAACGCCTGGTCGGTGGCGCCGAACATGACGCGGGTGGGCGAGATGTCGAGCACGGCCATGCGCTCGACCGCGGCAGGATGATCCATCGCAAGGCGATGCGCCACCCGGCCGCCGCGATCATGTCCCACCAGGCCAAAGCGCGCATGGCCGAGCTTGGCCATCAGTTGCACCATGTCCGCAGCCATCGCCCGCTTCGAGTACGGCGCATGCGCCGCATCGGTTTCGGGCTTGCCCGAATCGCCATAGCCGCGCAGGTCGGCGCACACCACGGTATGTGACCGCGCCAGCGCCGGCGCCACGCGGTGCCACATCGCGTGGGTCTGCGGATACCCGTGCAGCAGCAGCAGCGGCGGACCGCTGCCTCCGACCTCGCAATGGATTTCCGTCTCGGCGACGGCGATGCGGCGCGACTTGAAACCGGGAAAAAATGGATCCATCGATTCAATCCGTCCATGTATCGAAGCCGGTGCCGGCACGCCGGATGTTGCGACGGTTTCGTATCCCGGCAGCGCCATTGCGGCTATCGTCCGCGCGATCAGTTCGGGTACATCGCCGCGCGCCTGCGGACCGTTTCAAAGCAGCATCGATTGCGCCTTCAGTGCGTCGATGCCGACAGACTTTGCTGCCTCGATCAGGTCGGCCATCGTCTTGTCGTCGAGCGGAACGCCGCTGGCCAGCCGCGTCGCCCGGGTGCGCCTTTCGACATCGCCTGGCCCCAGCACCGGTTGTCCCGGCGTCATCGGCGGCGAGGCCTTGACGTAATCGACGAAGCGACGCGCTTCCTCCAGCACACCGCCCTCGCCATCGTAGACGGCGGGCGCAATGAAGATCGACAGCATGTTGTTGCGCAGCACGGTATCGGTGGGATCCGAGCTGCGCCCGGTGGAAATGGCGCCGGCCAGCAGGTCGGTGAGGATCGACAGGCCTGATCCCTTGTGGGCACCGATGGTCAGCAGCGCGCCGCCATCGTAAAAATCCTTCGGGTCCGTGGTCGGCGCGCCATGTTTGTCGACGATCCATCCTTCGGGGACCTGTTCGCCCTTGTTCATCGCGACCATCAGCTTGCCTTCGGCAACGGTCGACGTCGTGATGTCGAGGATCGCGGGATCGCCGCCCGCCAGCGGCACGCCGATGGCGAGAGGATTGGTCGACAGCCGGCGATCGCCACCCCCGAAGGGAGCCACCCGCTGTGCGCCGGAGGTGTTGAGAAAATGCAGCGACACCTGTCCTGCCGCCGCTGCCATTTCCGCCCAATCGCCAAGCCGCCCCAGGTGGCCGCAATTGCGCAGGCCGATCATCGCAATGCCCTTTTGCGCCGCTTTGCGGATGCCCAGCTCGGTCGCGAACTCCCCCGTGGTCTGGCCGAACCCGCGATTGCCGTCGATGATGGCGATGGTGTCGCTGTCGAACACGATCGTCGGCGGCGTGTTGGGCTTCAGCCAGCCCTCGCGTACCCATTCGAGATACTTGCCCACGCGCAGCACGCCATGGGAATCGTGGCCCACCAGGTTGGAATCGACGAGGCGGCGCGCGATGGTGCGCGCTTCGTCGGCATGGGAACCACCCGCCTGCATGATGGCGGCGACCAGGTCGATCAGTTTTGCGGCGGGTACGTTTTTCATGGGCATTCTTGTTGGATTGGGAAGCGGGCTGGGACGCCCCGGCCGACGACGCGGCCTCGCGCTCGAACGGGCTGGTGATTATACGAAGCCCGGTCGCCGCGCACCACCCGGTTGCAAGGCGCAGGGGCTCGGCCGGGCCTGTCCAGCAACCGTTGGTTGCGCTCTTCGACTACCGCGCTATAGTTGCACTGCGGAAAACAGCGGTTCAGTGGCGCCGCCGTTCCGCCACCTCGCAATAGCAGTCCGGCGCTTGCAACGTGTGCCAATCCACCGCGGGAGATCGTGATGACAATGCTTCGACGCCTGGCATTCCGGTTGCGCATTGCCTTCGCCATCATGCTGGCAACGCTGTTGCTTGCGGCCCTGCCGCAGTCCCTGCTTGCCCAGACCAAAGGTGCTCCTCCAGCCAGAACCGCCGTGACCGAGGCTGACGCCGAAAAACTCTTCGCCGCCATCGTCAAGGTCAACGTCCGCGCCACGCCGGATGCCCGCAGTTCCGCATCGCTCGGCGCCGAGCGCGAGGGCACCGGCATTGTGGTGGGCGACAAGGGACTGATCCTCACCATCGGCTACCTGATCGTCGAAGCCGAGGACGTCACGGTGGTCGACAGCAAGGGCCGCACGCTTGCCGCCAAGGTCGTCGGTTACGACCATGCCACCGGTTTCGGTCTCGTGCGCACGCTGGCGCCGCTCGACGTCAAGCCCGTGGCATTCGGCGATTCGACGCGCGTGGCCGAGCGCGAGCCGGTGATGATCGCGTCGATCGGCGAGGACGGCATCTCGTTTGCCTTCGTCGTCAGCAAGCGCCCATTCTCGGGCAGCTGGGAATATGCGCTGGACCAGGCGATCTTCACCAGTCCGCCGATACTCAATTGGAGCGGCGCCGCGTTGCTCGACAAGGATGGCCGGCTCCTGGGCGTCGGATCGCTCATCGTGCGCGATGCGACGCTGGAAGAGCCGAAGGTCCCGGGCAACATGTTCGTGCCCATCGACCTCCTGAAACCGATCATGGCCGACATGGTGAAGGTGGGTCATCGCGCCGGGCCGGCGCGCCCATGGCTCGGCGTTTCCACCGACGAAATCCAGGGCCGGCTGGTGGTCAGCCGTGTATCACCCGACGGGCCGGCCGACCTCGCCGGCGTCAGGGTCGGCGACATCATCCTCGGCGTCGGTGGCGAAGGCGTGCGCTCGCAGCCCGAGTTCTACCGCAAGGTGTGGGCACGGGGCGGCGCGGGCGCAGCCATCCCGCTGAAGCTGCTGCAAGGCGTGGACGTGAACGAAGTGCCTGTCGTGTCGATTGACCGCGTCGACTACTTCCGGCCGCCCACCGTGTATTGACTGGCTGACGCGCGATCGCGTTCAGGCGATCTCCGCGCCCGCGTCCTTCGCCCCCCGCGCACTCTCGAGGATTGCGTGAATGGTCGCCAGGCGCGTGCGCATGAACGACGCTTGCGCTGCCGGCGAAAGTTCGGCAGCCACCGTGGCCAAACCGCGCACGCGAAGGCGTTCACGCAGCGCCGGCGAATGCGCCACGTCGCGCATGTATTGCGCGGCCCCATCGAGATCAGGCTCCGCCCAATGCTGGCCGCGGCGATACGGGCCGACGTCCTGCTTCAATTCGATCAGCCGGTAGTCGACCAGCAATGCATTGTCGACACGCGTGAAGTCCACATTGCCCGACCATCCGGTGGCGATCACGGCCTTGCCACAGGCCATCGCTTCAGCCATGCCCAGGCCGAACCCTTCCGCGCGATGCAGCGACACAAAACAATCGACGCTTGCCATCAGAGTCCACAACAGCGGGCGCGCCAGATAGCCATCGAGAAGCGTGATTCGCGGGTCGTCGCGGATCAGCGCAGCAAGCCGCGCCTTGAGATCGGGTTGATATTCGAGATTGCCGATCTTGAGAAGCAACCGCACGCGCTCACCACCCGCAAATGCGCGCCTGAAGGCTTCGGCCACGCCCAGCGGATTCTTGCGTTCGGGCACGCTCAATACATCGCACATCGCCAGGAAGGCCACCTCGTCGTCGTGCAAACCGAAACGAAGTCGATCCGGCGTGACATCCGGGGCTTCGACGCACAGCGGCACCCGCACCACCGGTACCGGCGCTTTCGCGGCAAACGCCTGCTGGCAAAACGACGATGGCGCCCAGATTTCGTCGAGATAGTCGAACGCCGGCAGCCACGCATCGGGAAATTCGGGGAGCTCCCATGCCCAGCAACCGATGTTGTAGCGCCCCTCGAACAACGACGCGCCGAGACTCGCATGTGCCACCTGCATCTGGTCCGCGTTGATCTGGAAAAGATTGATGGCGTGCAGATGTTGCGTACGCTCGATGTCGGGCAGTTCCTCGTTCATTCGCGACATGTTGCCCACGCGAAAATTGATGGTGGCCACGGGTACGGACGCCGCCGTCAGCACGCGCAGCGTGGAACGCGCCCATTCGCCAACGCCGCTTTCCGCCGAGAGATAGCCAATCACGTTGATGCCGGCATCCTCGTCCAACCGGCGCGACCGCGCGTCCGGCGCATGGGCGGGATAGTTGACCGGAACCGCACCGCCTGCGAGGACCACGCTGCCGCCCGAGCCCGATGCCGGCGTGACCAGCGGCGGTGTGGTGTAACTATCGTCGAAGTAGGCCTTGCGCATCAACGCATGCCGCACCCGATGTCGAAAGGCCTGCGACGTCAGCGGCTTCACCGCAGCGCGCATTCCCCATGCAGCGCGATAGACGACGCGATAGACCGAGCGCAACGGACCTTTGTCACCACTACCGGGTGGCGTCGCACCTGTACCGTCGCCGAGCGGACGTCCGCCCGGTTCGGAAATGACGTCGGCGCCCGGCGCGCGTCGGCCGGCCAACGCCGCACGCACCGGCGCGATGAAGGCCTCGGGCATTTTTTCCTGCTCGCCCGCATGCTCGACCAGCCATTGCGCAAAGCCGCGACCGTGCCTGCCGGTGACATCGGGAAACGCGGCCTGCAGGTCGGGGCGTCGACGATAAAGCGCATAGGCAAGGCGGGTAAGCCACGGACTGCGTCGATGCTCGGGTTGCGGCGCATTGAGCCAATCCAGCAGGAATGCCTGGCCGGCCGCGGTCCACAAATCAGGATGGGGCTCGTCCCAGGCAAATTCCTCCCGATAACAGCGGCGCACCAGGTCGGGAATGGTCGTGCCATCGGTCAGGCGCGCAAACAGGTAGGGCATCGTGCGACACGTGTCGAAACCGTTGCGCTGCAGCGCCGCGGCATAGCCATCCGCAAGTTCGCGCACCACCGGGCCAACGCTGTCGAGTGTATAGCGATCCTGGTGCTTGCTGAAGGTCCGCGCGCCCGGCGCGAATCCGGAGAAATGAAAGAACAGCAACGGGCGACCATTGACGGCCGGCCTGCCGGCCTCGCCCGTGGCAACGGCGCGATGATTGAGGTTCCAGTACGCCACGTTCCAGCCGGCATCACGCTCGATGAACACGCCCGGGTTCATGCCCGGTACCAGGTCGATCCATTTCTGGTCGGTGAAAAGGCCGCGGGGAATGTCGACGACACAATCGCGCAGCAGCTTGCTTTGCCACCAGCGCACGAAGCGGCGTGTGTCCTCGGTCTGCTTAAGGGCAATGAAACCGAGGTTGTAGCTGCCGCTCTGCAGAATGGCGAGCTCGGTGGGATTGCGGCCATCGTCGAGGCGGTCGGTGAGATGCGGCGTGAGCACGATCTCCGCATGGTCGAGGCGCGCGAGTATCGGCGCCACGGAGCCATAGACATGGATATCGGGATCGAAATAAATGACCCGCTCGTAACCACGCGCGAACAGCGCCTCGAACGCCCACGGCTTGATGGCCGTGTTGAGTTCGAGGATTGTGTACTGGAACGTGAAGCGATCGAACTTGGGCAGCCCGAGATCCCGGATCGACAGCTCCATGTAGTCGTCCCGTTCGTCGCGGGCGTCGAAAGATCCATCGCAGCCGAGGACAAAGGCATCCAGGCCGGGATTATGGGCGCGCACGCTCGCCACCAGCGTGCGCGCGAAGTGCCGGTAATTGTTCGAGACAATCGTGAAGAAGCAGGTCTTGGTCATCGCGCGTACAGGGCATCCTGGAATGACCACATCCGCTGATCGCGTGGATGGTTCCAGTCGCCAATGCGCAACGCCGCAAGTCCAGCATTGCCCGCCACCCAGCGGATTTCGTCCGTGCTGTAGTGGTAAGGATCGGTGTCGAGATAGGTGACGACACCGCCAGGTTGATGTGGCAGAGCGTCGAGATGAGCGCTGGTGGGCGCCTCGAAGAACGTGGCGAAGAAACGGGCGCCGGGATTCAGCACTCGGCGCACTTCCACCATGCACCGGAGGATGTGATTGAGCGGCAGATGCGTGAACACCGACGTCGCGATCGCGCAGTCGAAGCGCGTGGCGAAGCGAGACAATTCGAAGCGCTCGTTGACGAGCAAGTGCGGCTCCTTGGAGTCGAGCTGCAGTTGCGCGATCTCGCGGGCGCCTGCTTCGATCAGCGATGCGTTGATGTCAATGCCGTAGTAATGGCCGGTTTCCAGATAGCGTATGAAATGAACGCCGCCGCGCAGCGCGCCGCACCCGACATCCACCAACCGCTGCCCCGGCTGCAATCCCTGCGCCCTGAGGAAATCGAATTGCAGGGCGCCCATCTCCTCCCACAGTCCGCCGACGAAGCTGCGATGTTCGCCCGCCTCGATCTCGGCCGGATCGAGCTGCCGTCCGTATTCGTTGATTTTCATGTCCGTTGGCTCCACGGCCCGCCTGCCGATCCATAATGTACGCGATCATTTTAATGCGGCACGAGGATACCTGAACGATGGGCCTGGGTTGGCTACGCCTGCTACTTTCGCTGATGGTGATCGATGCGCATTACGGCGGCTTTCGCCTGTTGGTGCAGCCGCGGCTCGTCAATGCCTTTGGCGTGGATCGCCTCGCCTTCGTCGGCGAAGGCGAGGTGGCGATTGCGGGCTTCTTCGTCATCAGCGGCTATGTCATCGCCTACGTGCTGGCACGCAAATACGATCCCGCGTCGTGGCGCGGCATCGGCTTGTTCCTCATGGGGCGCGCCCTGCGGATCTATCCGCTCTATCTGCTGGTGTTCGCCGCCTTCTGGGCCATGCTGGCCTATGCCGGCGCGGCGCCGCAGATGGGATCATGGCAACTGCTCAACAACTTGCTGTTGCTGCCGCTGGGCGTGGTGGCCCTGTTGGGCGACCATGCACACCTGGGGCCGATGCAGCTCACGGGACAGCTGCTTGTCGGTCCGGCATGGACCCTGTGCTTCGACCTCCTGTTCTACGTCCTCGCGCCCTTCCTGCTGGTGTGGAAGCGTCCACTCTGGGTCATGTGGATTGTCGGTCTGGCCTACTTCGTGGCATTCGGCCTCACGCTCGATCCGCGGCCGCCGATCTGGTTTGCGTATCTCTACACCAGCCCCACGGCCTACCTGTTCGCCTTTGCCAGCGGCGCGCTCGTCTTTCACCATGGCGACCGGATCGCGGCCAACCGGCCCGTGCTCGCCGGACTTTTCGTTGCGCTCTTCTGGCTCACCTACTTTCCACTGGGCTTCACCAATGCCGCGCTGAATCAACTGCTCGCCATTCTCGTGCTCACGGTGCTGGTGGCCACGTTGAAGGAGTTCGGCAAGGGGCGCAAATGGGACCGCCTGTTCGGCGACCTCACGTATGCCACCTACCTGTTGCACCTGCCGCTCCTGCTGCTGCTGGAACGATTCCAGGTCGCCGGCGCGCCATGGTGGGGATTGATACTCACCTACCTGCTGGCGTGGATGCTGCTCTACGCGTTCGAATATCCGCTCGACCGCTGGCGCGACACCGTGCATCGCCGCCTCAGTGCGAAGTCCACGCCACCCGTGCCGTCGTTCAGGCTGGCGTCGGGCGCGATCGTGGCCCTGCTCACGGCCGTGGCCATCACCAGCTATGTGCGCAACGGACTGCACGGAGGCAATTCCCTCGCCCCGGGCATTGCGGCCTGTCCTGCGGGATGGCGCTGCACGGCAGGGCCTAATGCCCTCCGACTCGACCTGTCCGGCGAAGGCGCCGTGGACATCGAACCGGCGCTCGCGACCGCGCAGCGAGTATTGATTGACCTGCGCAACAGCGGCACGACGGGCTCGGTCTTCGCGGGGTTCGACATTGGCGGGCACGATGGCCTCAAGGTCGGCATACAACGCGTTGGCGCCGCCTGCGAGCTGGTGGTGGAACGCGTGGGGCGCAGAGAGCCGATGCCCACGGGCTGGAGCGGCGAATGCGGGGCGCCCCATCGCTTCGTGTTCGATGGCAGCACGGGATACATCGTGCTGGCCGTCGATTCGCTGTGGGTGTTTCCCACGACGCAACCTGCGACCGAGGCGCGGATGGTGATCCGTGCCGACGCCGGCACCGCGGGCAGCGTCGCTCTGACCGGACTTTTCACCACATCCCGCAACCAGCGCGCGACAATGCAGTAATCTTTTCGTGCTGCGGCACGCGCGCGCGATGCGGCCCCTGACCGTTACGCCGTGAGGTACCCATTCTTGGCGAGCTTCGGCAGGTTTTCGTTCACCGCCTCGTACAGGACCTTGGTCACGGACTTGGGGTCGGTCAACGGTTGGCCATTGTGCTTCACCTCGAGCGCTCCCCCGCTCACTGCCTTCTCAAGTCCCGCCACGAGCGCATCCCGGTCACGGGTGCCATCAAGCAGCAGCATCAATTGCCGGCTGAACGGGTCCATCTGCAACGATTCGTGGCGGAGGTTCGTGACTAGTCCAACGCGGCCCGCCTGGGCGCGCGCGACGGGGCTGGCCAGCGGTTTTTCGGCATCCGCCGCGCCGACCTTGATCGGACGCGTCCGCAATTCGACCAGACCGGCGGAATAGGATTGAAACAGGTCCGTGGCCAGCCGCTGCCGCATTGCCTCGAGTTGCGCAGGATCGGGCACTTCTGCGACGTTGCCGGTAACCCGCGCCGCCGCTGCCAGTACCAGTTGTTCGAAGGACACGGTTTGCGGCCAATGTTCGGCGAGCACCAGGAACGCGGCCTTGGTGATGGCGTGCGCCGTGGACAACGTGGCGCCAGTGATGGAGCGAAACTGCTCGGGCACGCCCTGGTCGACCGATGGCTTGCTCGACACGGCCCGCGCCGACGAGGCGATGTGAAACTCGCGAACCAACTGCGCATTCAGTGCGCGCGTGATCGGTACGTTACTGTGGGTCAGCAGCGTCTGGCGGAACGTGCGATTGCGCACGAAGTCCATGTACTGCTCCATGCGCACGATATCCGGCGCGATCTTGCGCAACGTCTCCGCCACTTGCGGCGTGAAATTCGTCACCATCATCGAACCGAATTCAGCCTCGCCCACGAACTGCAGGTCGCTGCGCGCGGCCTCCTCGATGAACTGGTGAAAATAGAACGGCTCGTTGATCTCTTCGAGATGATCATGAAAGATATAGGCATCGGGCTGGCCGCGAATAGCGTCGAGCTCCTGCTTCAGCGTCATGCCATACGAAGTATCCGTAGGCGCGCTCTGCGCCAGGAAATCCAGCAACGCCCGTGCCTGCTCGAGCTTCGGCTTCGCGCCCTGGAACTGCCGCGAATGGTAAAGCATCATGTCGCGGATCATGCCGCGCATGCGCCAGCCCGGATACGTGTTGTAGCTGACGTAGGCCACGCCCTGCGGACGAAGATTGTCCTTGCAGATCGACAGGATCTTCTTGCGCACGATCTCGGGAACCCACGAGTAGATGCCGTGGCAGACGATGTAGTCGAACTGTCCGTATGAAGCGTCCACATCGAGAATGTTCGCGTGGCGCAGTTCCACGTTGCGCATGTTCCAGCGCCTTCACCATCGCCTGGCCTTCCTCGATCTGCCTGATGGACAGATCGATGCCGATGAACTGCGCGTCGGGAAGCACTTCGGCCATGGGCAGCAGATTGTCGCCGCTGGCACAGCCTAGTTCCAGCACGCGACAATTCTCGATGGGGGGAGGCGTCATGCCGAAAAGTCGGCCGATCGTCGCCAGGCGCTCCGGATGCGTGTGGTGGAAGGCCGAGTGGATGTACGGCACCTCGTCGTAGGTCGAGGGGGTTGCGTCGAGGGTCATGCGTCGTTCCTTGCTGGAGTGAGCGTGGTCGCCTGAAAGTCGATCCGCCGGAAAAGCCGGGGGCAACGGTCCTGGACCCGCGGGACAGCCTTGTTACCGCTGATACCTGATGGCAATGCCCTTGAACGCGGGGATTGCATCGCTTTGCGTCACCGCAAAGCCACCGGTGGCGGGATTGAATGTGGAATTGGCGGGCGGCCGTACGCTGACGTCCTGCAGGATGACGGCGTCGGCGCCGAGTTGCTGCGCCTGTTCCCGAATTCGCGAGATGACTTGCGACGGGGTCTGTCCGAGCACACCCTTCGCGTCAATCACACCCACTTGCACATGCGGTCGCGACGGCGCCTGTGCCAGCACCTCGGGTGGAAAGGAGCTTGCTGGAAAGACGGGCGCGCCTTCGGTCCGCCGGACATCGGGGGCCAGCGGCGCACACGCCACCAGCAGCAGCACCAACAGGGGAAAAGTGAAGTTTTTCATGATGCCGACATTGTATCCGAGGTCAGGGGAACGCCTGCCCGCATCCCTGGAGATCAACTCCCGGCGGGGGCCTCGAGCAATCGCGCCAGCGGTCCTATATGCGGCTCGTATTTCTGCCAGCGCGCCACCGACGTGCGATACAGCGGTTGCCGCACCTGCCACGAGCTGGCCGTACGGACAACCCGTTGATTGTCCTGAAAGGCCAGGCACCGGTCGTCCCAGTCGAGCCCGCAGAATTCAATCATGCGCCGGCTGCCGCCTTCCTGGTCGGCCACCAGGTCTTCGTATTGCACCTCCAGCATCGTGGTCGGCGGAATGACCTTGCGCCAATGCTGCATGAAACGATCATATTGCGTGTAGAACGCGGCCAGATCGTCGAGATCGTAGGCGTAGGGGTGCAGCGCTGGGAAATTCTGGAAATAGATCGACAAACAGGTGTCGACCGGATTGCGGCGGCAATGAATGATCTTGGCATTCGGGAACGCCATGTGAATCAGCCCCAGATGCAGAAAGTTGTGCGGCATCTTGTCGGTGATCCGCAAGGCATCGGCCGAATACTCCCGCAGATGCGCGAGGTACCGGGTCGCGGTGTCGGCGAGTGCGGCGGCGCTTGGGTCCTGCAGGTCGGTGCGCAGGCGCTTGTCGTCATTGGCCCAGAAGATCAACTCGCCGGCGCCATGAATCTGTGGATGACTCGAGAGGATCTGCTCCACCAGCGACGTGCCGGAGCGCATCATGCCCAGGATCAGCACCGGCAATTCGGACGGGTTGCCCGCATCGCGATGCCGCGCAAAGAACTCCGGCGTGAAACGCTGGATCATGTTGCCGATATGCGCCTCGAAGTGCCCGCGGTCGAAACGCTGGGCCAGGCGATCGCGTTCGAGATCGTTGGCGATGCGGTAGTGTTCAAACGCCGACGCGTGTTCGCCCAGGTCATCGTAGGCCTTTCCAAGCGCGAAATGCAGGTGGCTGAACTCCTCGTCGGTGCGGCCACCGGCATCACGGACGATCTGCTCGAGATGCTCGATCATGGGCCGGTCCTTGGCCAGCATCTTGCGCGCGCCCGTCACCCCGGCATAGGACATGAGCTGCGCCGGGTCGAGTGCAATCGACTTGCGGAAGCACCCTTCCGCCTCTGCAAAGGCGCCTTCGGATCGATAGAGCGACCCCAGGTTGTGATAGGCGCCGGCAAAATCGGGCTGCAGGCTCAACGCCTGCATCAGGTGGGCGCGCGCGCGCTCCGTATCGTCCCGGCGCATCAGCATCTTCGCCAGGTTGCTGTGCGCCTCGGCGAACGCCGGGCGCAATTTCACGGCCTCCAGAAGGCTCTGGATCGCCTCGTCGTCCTGCTCGAGATCGCCAAGCGCGTTGCCTAGATTGTTGAAGGCCTCGGGAAACGTCGGATCGATCTCGATGGCCTTGCGATAGTTGGCAACGGCGTCGACTTTTCTTCCAAGCATGTAGAAGATCAGTCCGAGGTTGTTATGCCCGGCTGCCATGCGCGGCTCGATGGCCAGCGCCTTCCGGTAGGACGCCTCGGCCCCTGCGAGATCGCCTTTCAGGCGCAGGACATTGCCGAGGTTGCACAGCGCATCGGCGAATCGCGGCTGCAATTCAATGGCATGGCGAATGAATTTTTCGGCATCGGCCATGTGTCCGGCCGTAAGCAGAACGCCGCCAAAGTTACCGCAGATTACCGCGTTGCGCGGGGCCAGCGACACGGCTTGCTGCAACATGGCCAGTGCCTGCGCGGTATTGCCCTTCTTCAGCAATACCAGGCCAAGCATATGGGCGGCCCCGGCGTCCTTCGGATCGCGCTGCAACAGGTCGCGGCAGATCCGCTCCGCGTCGGCCAGGCGGCCCAGGTTGTAAAGGCGCGAAGCCTCTTCGCCGGCGGCGCGCGCCGGATTGGTCGGGACAGGGCTGGTCTGAGCGGTCATCGCCAATATGGTCTCATGGAAAAAGAGGCCCCGGAGGGCCCCATTTCCGTACCGCCGTTCGTACCGCTTACTGCGTGAACGGCGTCGTGTTCACCAGCGGCAGCCACGGCTGACCGTTGGCCACGGCATTGGCCAGCACCGTGTACGTGTTCAGGTACGAGTTCATCGGGTTGATCACCGCCGTCAGGTTCGGGAAGCCCAGGAAGTTCGTCCCCGCCTGCGCCTGGTACGTCGTCGACAGCCCCACCCCACCATTCGGCCGCACGCTGTAGTTCACGAACGAATTGCCGTTGGTGTAGATCGGCAGCAGCGCGTTGATCGTCGCACCCTGGAAGTACACACCCTGGAACGGCACCGCCGTCCCGATGAACGCGTTGTCCACCACCGTGTTCACGTTCAGCGCACCACCCGCCACGAACGAGACGCCGCCCGGGAACAGGAAACCGTTGGTGTTCGACAGCCCGCCAGGGCCGCCTCCAAGGAACGTGTTCGGACCATTGCTGGCGCCAATCGACAGGTCGCCCGTGGCCGTCACCAGGAAGCTGCTGCCGGCGTTGGACTGCGGAATGTAGCCACCCGACGGCACCACGCACAGGCCCGAGTAGCACGGGTTGTTGAGCGTCACCGTCCTGCCCGACGTGATCGTGGCATCGCCCGTGATGGCCAGGTTGACCGTCTGCACCGCCGGGCTGCGCGCCGTGAATTCGACCAGCGGCGACGAGCCCACCGTCGTGATGTTCAGGCCGTTCAGCAGGTAGTTGTTCGACGTCGGATTGCGGACGTTGCCCGACGCATCGATCACCACGTGGTTGGCCGTGATCACGCCAGGGCCCGTTACGCTGCTGACGTCGTACATCTGCACGGCGTGGCCGCCGCCCGTCGTCGTCGTCAGGTCGCCGTTGAGCAACACCGACATGTCGAACGGTATACCGGAGAGGCCGCCACCGAACGCGGTGTAGAAGTAAAAGCCGCCGGCCGTCAGATTGGCGCCGACAGTCGTGGCGTTCGGGCCAAAGCCGTTGGTACCGTAGAACGTGATCGTGCCCGCACCGGCGCCCGGCGTTTCTTCCATCACCGTCAACTTCGAGTTGACGACAATTTTGTCAGCCGCCAGCCAGATACCTTCGCTGGTCTTGTCGGCCAGCACCGTGATCGGCGTCGAAATCGTCGTCGTGCCCTTGGAACCAGTGGAATGCCCCGCGCTGAAGTACCCGATGTAGTTGCCCGCACCCGCGGCCGCCACCGTGCCGCCGACGGTGATGTCGCCAGGGCCGTAGTTGTAGAACTCGACGTCGCCGCCCTTCGACGTGACGTTGATGGTGCCGACATTGGTCGCACTACCGAACACGCCGTCGGTCGAGACGTTGGCGTACACGTAGACGTCCGTACCAGAAATCAGTCCGGTGGCGGTGTTGGTGATGCTGCCGAATTCCGACTCCAGCGAGACATAGCTGCCGGTGGCGATCATCTTGCCGCTGTTGACAATGGCATGCGGATTGGTCGACACGCCATCGGAGCCTGCCCAGACGTAGATGAAACCATCGGCCGTCATCGAGCCCGTGTTGGTGACGTCACCGTCCTCCGCGATCACGTACATGTTACTGCCCGTTGCCGTCAACGTGCCGGTATTGGTGATCGCGCCAGGGCCGTCCGTGTACAGTTCGACATAGCCATTGCCGGCCGTGATCGTGCCGCTGTTGGTGATCGGGCCACCATTCAGGCGGATGTCAACATACCCGTCGGTCGCGCTGATCGTGCCGCTGTTGTCGAGGCCACCCTTCGCAAACATCAACGGGGACGCGGTGTTGCCATTCCAGCCCACCGTGCTGCCACTGACATTGAGGTCAAGCCCTGTGGCCGCGGTGGTGGTTTGCAGCGTGCCGGTGTTGGTCAGCTTGCCCGTCCATTGCAGCACGGAAGCCGGCGACGCGCCCATGAAGTCGAGGTTGCCGGTGTTGGTCAGGTCGCCGTTGGCCCACACGGTCAACGGATTGGCCGTCACGTCAAACGCCGCCGATGCCTTGCCAAGACCAATCGTGACGTCCGTCGCCGCCGAACTGCGCACCGTGGCGCTGGCTGCGCCGGTGTCGTTGGCAACCGGACCTGAAAATTGAAAGTAGTCGCTGCCCACGCCGCCGACCACAAAAATCGGAACTGCGGCCGCCGGCGCTTTCATCGGGCTTAGATTCACCGCCCCCGAACCGGCTACCAGAAGCTGGGATCCCACACCTGACAGATCGCCTGTAACCGTTACCGGCGAGCTACCCTTGAAGTTCATCTGCATCACTGCGCCTGGATTGGCGAACGCATCGATCGCATCGATGGTGTTCATGTTCGAACCGACCGTAGCGAAGCCGAACGGCGTGGTTATCGTTGCACCCGAACCAACCGTGATGCCCTTTTCGTTAGCGATCACTATGATGGTATTGGCGTCGGCGACGATCTTGCCGTCGATCTTGGAGAGGGCGCCGCTGATGTCGATGTTCAACACGCCCATCGGAGCGCTGGACGTGAAATTGAGTGTGTTGCCGGCAGCGAGGTTGAAGCCCGGCGTGTTGGCCGTGTCGAGAACCGCCGGCGAACCCCACTGGATCACCGTGTTTTGCACGTAGGTGCTCTGGATCGTCGCGCCGTTATTCAGGCCGATGATCTGGTTGGCGCCGGGCAGCACGACGCCGTTGACCGTGACGTTGCCAACGTTGCGAACCACGAGGCCGGCGCCTGGCATGCCGTTGTCGGCAAACGCCGCCGGCGCGATAAGCGCCATGGCCACCGCGGCCACCAGCGGCTTGCTCGAGAAATCATGGGTGAACGTTGCGTTGCTTGTCATTGATGCGTCTCCGGGATCTGCCGACGATATTGATGTTGTTGCTGCGCTGTCGCGCAGCATGCTTGGATTTGAATGCTGGCGTGTACGCAGTTGCCGTCATGACCCCAATGGCGGGCGAAACGACCCCGTATGGGCATGGCGACCACGATAAAACGCGCTGCTTTTGAACTTAGCACACGCGCCAAATCGATGGCAAATCAGACACCCCAGGCGGTCGTCGACGGCGATATCCGGTGCGGCATTACTGCGACACCCCAAGAAAAAGGGCCCCGGAGGGCCCCTTTTCCGTACCACCGTCCGTACCGCTTACTGCGTGAACGGCGTCGTGTTCACCAGCGGCAGCCATGGCTGGCCATTGGCCACGGCATTGGCCAGCACCGTGTACGTGTTCAGGTACGAGTTCATCGGGTTGATCACCGCCGTCAGGTTCGGGAAGCCCAGGAAGTTCGTGCCCGCCTGCGCCTGGTACGTCGTCGACAGCCCCACCCCACCGTTCGGCCGCACGCTGTAATTCACGAACGAATTGCCGTTGGTGTAGATCGGCAGCAGCGCGTTGATCGTCGCACCCTCGAAGTACACGCCCTGGAACGGCACCGCCGTCCCGATGAACGCGTTGTCCACCACCGTGTTCACGTTCAGCGCCCCACCCGCCACGAACGACACCCCGCCCGGGAACAGGAAACCGTTGGTGTACGACAGCCCGCCAGGGCCGCCACCGATGAACGTGCCCGGACCATTGCTGGCGCCGATCGACAGGTCGCCCGTGGCCGTCACCAGGAAGCTGCTGCCGGCGTTGGACTGCGGAATGTAGCCACCCGACGGCACCACGCACAGGCCCGAGTAGCACGGGTTGTTGATCGACACCGTCGAACCCGACGTGATCGTGGCATCGCCCGTGATGGCCAGGTTGACCGTCTGCACCGACGGGCTGCGCGCCGTGAATTCGACCAGCGGCGACGAGCCCACCGTCGTGATGTGCAGGCCATTCTGCAGGTAGTTGTTCGACGTCGGGTTGCGCACATTGCCCGACGCATCGATCACCACGTGGTTGGCCGTGATCACGCCAGGGCCGGTCACCGAGCTCACGTCGTACATTTCCACCGTGCGGTCAGCACCCGCCGTCGTAGTCAGGTTGCCGTTGAGCAGCACCGACATGTCGAACGGCGCGCCCGACAGGCCGCCACCGTTGTACGTCGAGAACAGGAACGAGCCAGCCGTGAGGTTGGCGCCGATGGTCGTGGCGTTGGGGCCAAAACCGTTGCTGCCCCAGAACTCGATCGTGGCCGCGCCGGCGCCCGGCGTCTCTTCCATCACCGTCAGCGGCGCCGTCACGACAATCTTTTCACCAGCGAGATAGATGCCATCGCTGCCCTTGTCGGCCAGCACCGTGATCGGCGTCGACACCGTGGTCGTGCCCTTGGCGTTCGTGGACCGCGCGGCGCTGAAGTAACCGATGTAGTTGCCCGCACCCGTGGCCACCACGGTGCCACCGACGGTGATGTCGCCGTTACCGTCGTTGTAGAACTCGACGTAGCCGCCCTTCGACGTGATGTTGATCGTGCCGGCATTGGTGGCACTGCCGAACACGCCGTCGGTCGAGTAGTTGGCCGCAACGTAGACGTCCGAACCGGAAATCAGGCCGGTGGCGGTGTTGGTGACGCTGCCGAATTCCGAATTCAACGAGACGTAGCTGCCGGTGCTGATGATCTTGCCGCTGTTGACGAGGGCGTGCGGATTGGTCGACACGTCGGAGCCCGCCCACACGTAGATGAAACCATCGGCAAGTATCGATCCGCTGTTGGTGACGTCACCATCCTCTGCGACCATGTAAATGGGGCCACCGAGCGACGACACCGTTCCGCTATTGGTGATCCCACCCATTCCGTTCGTGACAAGGTTGAGGTAGCCATTGCCGGCGGTGATATCGCCGCTGTTGGTGATCGCGCCACCGTTCAACCAGATATCGACATAGCCATCCGTGGCGCTGATCGTGCCGCTGTTGTCGAGGCCGCCCATCGCATACAACAGCGGGGACGCGGTATTGCCATTCCATCCCACCGTGGTGCCGCTGACCGACAAATCAAGACCGCTGAACGCCGTAGTGGTTTGCAGCGTGCCGGTGTTGATCAGCTTGCCTGTCCACTGCAACACCGACTGCGGCGCCATGAACATGAAGTCGATGTTGCCCGTGTTGGTGAGATTACCGTTGGCCCAAACGCGCAGAAGCGCCGGGTCGAATGCCGCCGACGCCTTGCCCAGGCCAATCGTGACATCCGTTGCTGCCGAACTGCGTACCGTGGCGCTGGCCGCACCCACGTCATTGGCGGTCAGCGCGCCGCTGGTCATATCGCTGCCGACACCGCCGACGACGTAGATCGGCACACCGGCCGGAGCCTTCGATGGGCTCACGTTGACCGCGCCCGATCCAGCCACCAGCATGACAAAGCCGACGCCCGACATGTCGCCCAAAACGGTCACGGGCGAACTGCCCTTGAAGTTCATCTGCACCGTTGCACCCGGCCCAATGGACGCATCGATCGCATCGATGGTATTCAGATTGGAACCGACCAGCGAGAGGCCGTTTGGCGCTGTGATCACGGCCCCGGAGCCGACCGTAATGCCCTTCTCGTTGGAGACAATGAGGTAGGTGTTGGCGTCGGCGACGATCTTGCCGTCGATCTTGGACAGCGCACCACTGATGTCGATGTTCAAAACGCTGTTACTGGCCACTGACGTGAAGTTCAGCGTCTTGCCGGCGGCGATGTTGAAGCCCGCCGTGTTGGCCGTATCGAGAACCCCGGGCGAACCCCACTGAATCACTGTCCCAGCGGCTGCGTTATTCTGGATCGTTGCGCCATTGTTGAGACCAATGATCTGGTTGCCACCAGGCAGAGCGATGCCGTTGACGGTGATGTTGCCCATGTTGCGAACCACGAGGCCCGCACCCGGCATGCCGTTGTCGGCAAATGCCGCCGGCGCAAGCAGCGCCATGGCGACTGCGGCTACCAGCGGCTTGGTCGAGAAATTATGGGTAAACGTTGTGTTGCTTGTCATCGATGCGTCTCCGGGTGGTGCCGACTATGTTGACGCTGCCCTGTCGCGCAGCGTGCTTGGATTTGAATGCTCGCGTGTCCGCAGTTGCCGTTATGCCCCCAATGGCGGGCGAAACGACCCCGTATGGGCATGGCGACCACGATAAAACGCGCTGCTTTTGAACTTAGCACACGCGCCAAATCGATGGCAAATCAGACACCCCAGGCGGTCGTCGACGGCGATATCCGGTGCGGCATTACTGCGACAACCCGCCAAGAAAAAGGGCCCCGGAGGGCCCCTTTTTCCATACCGCTGTTCTCGCGGTTTACTGCGTGAACGGCGTCGTGTTCACCAGCGGCAGCCACGGCTGACCGTTGGCCACCGCATTGGCCAGCACCGTGTACGTGTTCAGGTACGAGTTCATCGGGTTGATCACCGCCGTCAGGTTCGGGAAGCCCAGGAAGTTCGTCCCCGCCTGCGCCTGGTACGTCGTCGACAGCCCCACCCCACCATTCGGCCGCACGCTGTAGTTCACGAACGAATTGCCGTTGGTGTAGATCGGCAGCAGCGCGTTGATCGTCGCACCCTCGAAGTACACGCCCTGGAACGGCACCGCCGTCCCGATGAACGCGTTGTCCACCACCGTGTTCACGTTCAGCGCCCCACCCGCCACGAACGACACCCCGCCCGGGAACAGGAAACCGTTGGTGTACGACAGCCCGCCAGGGCCGCCACCGATGAACGTGCCCGGACCATTGCTGGCGCCGATCGACAGGTCGCCCGTGGCCGTCACCAGGAAACTGCTGCCCGCGTTCGACTGCGGAATGTAACCACCCGACGGCACCACGCACAGGCCCGAGTAGCACGGGTTGTTGATCGACACCGTCGAACCCGACGTGATCGTGGCATCGCCCGTGATGGCCAGGTTGACCGTCTGCACCGACGGGCTGCGCGCCGTGAATTCGACCACCGGCGACGAGCCCACCGTCGTGATGTGCAGGCCGTTCTGCAGGTAGTTGTTCGACGTCGGGTTGCGCACATTGCCCGACGCATCGATCACCACGTGGTTGGCCGTGATCACGCCAGGGCCCGTCACCGAGCTCACGTCGTACATCTCGACCGTGCGGTCGCCACCCGCCGACGTGGTCAGGTTGCCGTTGAGCAGCACCGACATGTCGAACGGCACGCCCGACAGGCCGCCACCGTTGTACGTCGAGAACAGGAACGAGCCAGCCGTGAGGTTGGCGCCGACGGTCGTGGCGTTGCTGCCAAAGCCGTTGCTGCCCCAGAACTCGATCGTGCCCGCGCCGGCGCCAGGGGTGGCTTCCATCACCGACAGCGGTGCCGTGACCACGATCTTCTCGCCGGCCAGGTAGATGCCGTCGCCGGAGGTCTTGTCGGCCAGCACCGTGATCGGCGTCGACACCGTCGTGGTGCCCTTGGCATTGGTCGAATGCGCCGCGCTGAAGTAGCCGATGTAGTTGCCCGCACCCGTCGCCACTACCGTGCCACCGACGGTAATGTCGCCATTGCCGTAGTTGTAGAACTCGACGGAGCCGCCCTTCGACGTGATGTTGATCGTGCCGGCGTTGGTGGCGCTGCCGAACACGCCATCAGTCGAGTAATTGGCGTAGAAGTAGGCGTCCGTTCCGGTAATCACGCCCGTGGCCGTATTGGTGACATTGCCGAACTCGGATTCCATCGAAACATAACTCTTGGCGCTGGTGATCTTGCCGCTGTTGACGACGTTGTGCGGGTTGGTCGAGACGCCATCGGATCCGGCCCAGAAGTAAACATCGGCGTCACTGGACGTGATCGTGCCGCTGTTGGTCACGTCGCCGTCATTGGCCTCGAGATGGATGTGGTCACCGGTAATGGTGCCGCTGTTGGTGATTGAACCCGTACCGTCGGTGTAGAGATAAGCATAACCGTTGCCGGCGCTGATCGTGCCGCTATTGGTGATCGCGCCGGAAGTCACGTCGATATCGACGAAACCGTCCGTGGCGCTGATCGTGCCGCTGTTGTCGAGACCGCCCATCGCAAACACCAGCTTGGAGGCAGTATTGCCGTTCCAGCTCACGGTGGCACCGCTGACATCCAGGTCAAGCCCTGTGGCGGCCATGGTGGTCTGCAGCGTGCCGGTGTTGGTCAGCTTGCCCGTCCATTGCAGCACGGATTGCCGGCGAAACGCCCTTGAAGTCGAGGTTGCCGGTGTTGGTCAGGTTGCCGTTGGCCCATACTGCCAGCGGCGTGACCGACAGGTCTACCGCTGCGGACGCCTTGCCCAAACCGATCGTGACATCCGTCGCTGCCGAGCTGCGTACCGTGGAACTGGCCGGGCCTGTGTCGTTCACGACAGGGGGAGTGTTCCAGAACATGTCGCTTCCAACGCCACCCACCACATAAATCGGCAGATTGGCCGCCGGCGCCTTCGACGGGCTCACGTTGACCGCACCCGATCCAGCCACCAGCATGAATACGCCGACGCCGGACATATCGCCCGAGACGGTGACGGGCGCGCTGCCCTTGAAATTCATCTGCAAGGGCGCGTTGAACGTGCCGTACGCATTGATCGCGTCGATCGTATTGAGGTTGGCGCCGACAAGCGACAAACCCAGCGGCGCGGTGATCGTTGCACCCGAACCAATGGTGATGCCCTTTTCGTTCGCGACCGAAAGATAGGTGTTGCTATCGGCGATGATCTTGCCGTCGATCTTCGACAACGCGCCGCTGATATCGATGTTCAGCACACCCATCGCAACATTGGACGTGAAGTTCAGCGTATTGCCCGCGGCGAGGTTGAAACCTGCCGTGTTGGCCGTGTCGAGCACCGCAGGCGAACCCCACTGGATGACCGCGTTTTGAACATAAGTGTTCTGGATCGTCGCGCCGTTGTTCAGGCCGATGATCTGATTGCCGCCGGGCAGCACCACGCCGTTGACCGTGACGTTGCCAACGTTGCGAACCACGAGGCCGGCGCCGGGCATGCCATTGTCGGCAAATGCCGCCGGCGCAAGCAGCGCCATGGCCACCGCGGCTACCAGCGGCTTGGTCGAGAAATTCATGGTGACAGATGTGTTGCTTTTCATTGATGCGTCTCCGGGTGATGCCGACTGTATTGACGCTGCCCCATTGCGCAACGTCTGTGGATTTTGTATTCGTGCGCGATCGCAGTTGCGATCCCTCATTCCGCAGATTTCAAATGCGAATGCACGGCGACTGCGAGAATGACGCGCTGTTTTCGACCATAGCACACGCGATAAAGTGATGGCAAATTTGAGGCCCCGCCGGTCGCGGCAGGAGACGCGCGGTGCGGCATTACTGCGACAACCCGCCAAGAAAAAGGGCCCCGGAGGGCCCCTTTTTCCATACCGCTGTTCTCGCGGTTTACTGCGTGAACGGCGTCGTGTTCACCAGCGGCAGCCACGGCTGACCGTTGGCCACGGCATTGGCCAGCACCGTGTACGTGTTCAGGTACGAGTTCATCGGGTTGATCACCGCCGTCAGGTTCGGGAAGCCCAGGAAGTTCGTCCCCGCCTGCGCCTGGTACGTCGTCGACAGCCCCACCCCGCCATTCGGCCGCACGCTGTAGTTCACGAACGAATTGCCGTTGGTGTAGATCGGCAGCAGCGCGTTGATCGTCGCACCCTCGAAGTACACGCCCTGGAACGGCACCGCCGTCCCGATGAACGCGTTGTCCACCACCGTGTTCACGTTCAGCGCCCCACCCGCCACGAACGACACCCCGCCCGGGAACAGGAAACCGTTGGTGTACGACAGCCCGCCAGGACCGCCACCGATGAACGTGCCCGGACCATTGCTGGCGCCGATCGACAGGTCGCCCGTGGCCGTCACCAGGAAACTGCTGCCCGCGTTCGACTGCGGAATGTAACCACCCGACGGCACCACGCACAGGCCCGAGTAGCACGGGTTGTTGATCGACACCGTCGAACCCGACGTGATCGTGGCATCTCCCGTGATGGCCAGGTTGACCGTCTGCACCGACGGGCTGCGCGCCGTGAATTCGACCACCGGCGACGAGCCCACCGTCGTGATGTGCAGGCCATTCTGCAGGTAGTTGTTCGACGTCGGGTTGCGCACATTGCCCGACGCATCGATCACCACGTGGTTGGCCGTGATCACGCCGGGGCCCGTCACCGAGCTCACGTCGTACATCTCGACCGTGCGATCGCCACCGGCGACCGTGGTCAGGTTGCCGTTGAGCAGCACCGACATGTCGAACGGCGCGCCCGACAGGCCGCCACCGTTGTCCGTCGAGAACAGGAACGAGCCGGCCGTGAGGTTGGCGCCGATGGTCGTGGCGTTGCTGCCAAAGCCGTTGCTGCCCCAGAACTCGATCGTGCCCGCGCCGGCGCCAGGGGTGGCTTCCATCACCGACAGCGGTGCCGTGACCACGATCTTCTCGCCGGCCAGGTAGATGCCGTCGCCGGAGGTCTTGTCGGCCAGCACCGTGATCGGCGTCGACACCGTCGTGGTGCCCTTGGCATTGGTGTCATGCGCCGCGCTGAAGTAGCCGATGTAGTTGCCCGCACCCGTGGCCACCACGGTGCCGCCGACGGTAATGTCGCCGTTGCCGTAGTTGTAGAACTCGACGTAGCCGTTCTTCGACGTGATGTTGATCGTACCGGCATTGGTGGCGCTGCCGAACACGCCGTCGGTCGAATAGTTGGCGTACACGTAGACGTCCTCGCCGGAAATCAGGCCGGTGGCCGTATTGGTGACATTGCCGAACTCGGATTCCATCGACACGGAGCCCGCCGCGGCAATGAGCTTGCCGCTGTTGGTGATGTGGTGCGGGTTGGTCGAAACACCCTTGGAACCGGCCCAGATGAAGATGTCGCCGTTGGTGGCGGCCGTCATCGTGCCGCTGTTGGTGACATCGCCGTCATACGCGTAGACATACATGTTGCCCGACGTTGACGTCACCGTACCGGTGTTGGAGATGGCGCCCGTGCCCTGCGATTCCAGGTCGAGAAAACCATTGCCGGAAATGATCGTGCCACTGTTGGTGATCGGGCCACCGTTCAGGCCGATATCGAGATAGCCGTCCGTGGCGCTCATCGTGCCGCTGTTGTCGAGTCCGCCCATCGCGAACGCCAGGGGCGAGGCCGTGTTGCCGTTCCAGCCCACGGTGTTGCCGATGACATCGAAGTCGAGACCGGTGGCCGCGAGGGTGGTTTGCAGCGTGCCGGTATTGGTCAGCTTGCCCGTCCACTGCAGCACGGAAGCCGGCGACGCGCCCATGAAGTCGAGATTGCCGGTGTTGGTCAGGTCGCCGTTGGCCCAAACCCTCAGCGGCGTGACCGACAGGTCTACCGCTGCGGAAGACTTGCCCAAACCGATCGTGACATCCGTCGCCGCCGAGCTGCGCACCGTGGCGCTGGCCGCACCCGTATCGTTGGCGACCGGGGCTCCAAACGGCGTGTAATCGCTGCCGACGCCACCGACCACGAAAATCGGCACTGCGGCCGCCGGCGCCTTAGACGGGCTCACATTCACAGCGCCGGAACCGGCCACAAGAAGCACGGCTCCGACGCCCGACATATCGCCCAGGACCGTCACCGGCGAGCTGCCCTTGAAATTCATCAGCATGGTGCCATTGAACGCGAATGCATCGATCGCATCTATGGTGTTCAAATTCGATCCGACTGCCACGAAACCAAACGGGGCAGTGATCGTCGCACCCGAGCCGATCGTAATGCCCTTCTCGTTGGACACCGCGATGTACGAATTGGCGTCCGCGATGAGCTTTCCGTCGATCTTCGACAGCGCGCCGCTAATGTCGATGTTCAGGAAGCCGGAGTTGCCCGAGGCCGACGTGAAGTTCAGCGTCTTGCCCGCGGCGATGTTGAAGCCCGCCGTATTGGCGGTATCGAGCACGGCAGGTGATCCCCACTGGATAACCGCGACGCCGACACCACCGTTTTGTTGGATCGTCGCGCCATTGTTGAGGCCGATGATCTGGTTGCCGCCGGGCAGCACTACGCCGTTGACGGTGATATTGGGATTGTTGCGAACCACGAGGCCCGCACCGGGCATGCCATTGTCGGCGAACGCAGCCGGCGCCAACAGCGCCATGGCGACCGCTGCAACGAGCGGCTTGGTCGAGAAGTTCCTGATTTCAGGCAGATTTTTGTTCATTCGTGGTTCTCCGGACGTTGGCAACGATAGTGACGATTGAATCGGCTTCGAATCATGCCACATGCAATGGCAAGTCGCCAAGTCGGTGCACGATAACTTTTCGCTAACAACGCGCGCCCACAGTCTCTGTCGGCCCGAGAGAAGCCTGCCCGCCGTTATGCGGTGCTTCAAAGCCGGTGACACCCCAAGAAAAAGGGACCCCGAGGGGCCCCCTTTCCATACCGCTGTGCGTAGAGCTTACTGCGTGATCGGCGTGAAACTCACCAGCGGCAGCCACGGCTGGCCATTGGCCACGGCATTGGCCAGCACCGTGTACGTGTTCAGGTACGAGTTCATCGGGTTGATCACCGCCGTCAGGTTCGGGAAGCCCAGGAAGTTCGTCCCCGCCTGCGCCTGGTACGTCGTCGACAGCCCCACCCCACCGTTCGGCCGCACGCTGTAATTCACGAACGAATTGCCGTTGGTGTAGATCGGCAGCAGCGCGTTGATCGTCGCACCCTGGAAGTACACGCCCTGGAACGGCACCGCCGTCCCGATGAACGCGTTGTCCACCACCGTGTTCACGTTCAGCGCCCCACCCGCCACGAACGACACGCCGCCCGGGAACAGGAAACCGTTGGTGTACGACAGCCCGCCAGGGCCGCCGCCGATGAACGTGCCCGGACCATTGCTGGCGCCGATCGACAGGTCGCCCGTGGCCGTCACCAGGAAGCTGCTGCCGGCGTTGGACTGCGGAATGTAACCACCCGACGGCACCACGCACAGGCCCGAGTAGCACGGGTTGTTGATCGACACCGTCGAACCCGACGTGATCGTGGCATCGCCCGTGATGGCCAGGTTGACCGTCTGCACCGCCGGGCTGCGCGCCGTGAATTCGACCAGCGGCGACGAGCCTACCGTCGTGATGTTCAGGCCGTTCAGCAGGTAGTTGTTCGACGTCGGATTGCGGACGTTGCCCGACGCATCGATCACCACGTGGTTGGCCGTGATCACGCCAGGGCCCGTCACGCTGCTCACGTCGTACATCTGCACGGTGCGGTACCCGCCCGTCGTCGTAGTCAGGTCGCCGTTGAGCAACACCGACATGTCGAACGGTATACCGGAGAGGCCGCCACCGAACGCGGTGTAGAAGTAAAAGCCGCCGGCCGTCAGATTGGCGCCGACAGTCGTGGCGTTCGGGCCAAAGCCGTTGGTACCGTAGAACGTGATCGTGCCCGCACCGGCGCCCGGCGTTTCTTCCATCACCGTCAACTTCGAGTTGACGACAATCTTGTCAGCGGACAGGTAGATACCTTCGCTGGTCTTGTCGGCCAGCACAGTGATCGGCGTCGAAATCGTCGTCGTGCCCTTGGCGCCGGTGGAATGCCCCGCGCTGAAGTACCCGATGTAGTTGCCCGCACCCGCAGCCGCCACCGTGCCGCCGACGGTGATGTCGCCAGGGCCGTAGTTGTAGAACTCGACGGTGCCGCCCTTCGACGTAATGTTGATCGTGCCGGTGTTGGTCGCGCTGCCGAACACGCCGTCGGTCGAGTAGTTGGCGTACACGTAGACATCCGTACCGGAAAGCAGGCCGGAGGCGGTATTGGTGATGTCGCCGAATTCCGAGTTCAGCGAAACGTAGCTGCCCGTGCTGATGATATGGCCGCTGTTGCTGATGGCATGCGGATTGGATGCCTTGCCGTTGGAGCCCGCCCAAACGTAGACGATACCATCGGCCGTCATCATGCCGCTGTTGGTGACGTCTCCGTCATTCGCATACACGTACATGCCACTGCCCGTTGCCGTCACCGTGCCACTGTTGGTGATTGCGCCCGTGCCATCCGATTCCAGGTCGATATAACCACTGCCGGCGGTGATCGTGCCGCTGTTGGTGATCGGGCCACTATTCACGCCGATGTCGACATAGCCGTCCGTCGCGCTGATCGTGCCGCTGTTGTCGAGGCCACCCAACGCGAAAGCCAGGAGCACGGCCGAGTTGCCGTACCAGCCCACATTGTTGCCGATGACATCGAGGTCGAGACCGGTAGCGGCGGTGGTGGTTTGCAGCGTGCCGGTGTTGGTCAGCTTGCCCGTCCACTGCAGCACGGCTTGCGGCGAGGCCGCCTTGAAGTCGAGGTTACCCGTGTTGGTGAGGTTGCCGTTGGCCCACACGGTCAATGGATTGGCCGTCACGTCGAACGCGGCCGACGCCTTGCCCAGACCGATCGTGACATCCGTCGCCGCCGAGCTGCGCACCGTGGCGCTGGCCGCACCCATGTCGTTGGCGACCGGAGCTGAGCCGGCGTTCATGTCGCTGCCGACGCCGCCAACAACGTAAATCGGCACCGCTGCCGCCGGAGCCTTGGCCGGGCTCAGGTTGACCATGCCCGAACCAGCCACCAGCAACTGGCTACCAACGCCCGACAGGTTACCCAAAACGGTGACGGGTGAACTGCCAGCGAAATTCATCTGCAGCGGCGCACCAGGCCCAACGGACGCGTCAATCGCCTGGATGGTATTCATGTTCGAACCAACCAGCGACAAGCCGGCCGGCGCCGTGATCACGGCCCCCGAGCCCACCGTAATGCCCTTTTCGTTGGCGATCATGAGGAGCGAGCCAGCGTCGGCCACGATCTTGCCGTCGATATTCGACAGCGCGCCGCTGATATCGATGTTCAGGATGCTGTTAGGGCCGCCTGCGTTTGCGAAGTTGAGCGTCTTACCCGAAGCAATGTTGAAACCCGCCTTGTTGGCGGTATCGAGAACCCCAGGCGAGCCCCACTGAATGACCGTACCCGCGCTGATGGCGAGCTGGATCGTGGCATTGTCATTCAGCCCGATGATCTGGTTGCCACCCGGCAGCACGACGCCGTTGACCGTGACGCCGTTTACGTTGCGAACCACGAGGCCCGCGCCGGGCATGCCATTGTCGGCAAACGCAGCCGGCGCCAACAGCGCCATGGCGACCGCTGCCACGAGCGGCTTGGTCGAAAAATTATTGGTGACTGATGCGTTGCTTTTCATCAATGGTTCTCCCGATATTAGGTGTCGTGTTTCAAATCAACTTTTTTGTCAGGGCTAGCCGCGCGAGGACAATTTTGCTCAAACCGGCCCGGAAAATCTTTGCTATACCTCATTTATGCGCGGACAAACCTCATGACCAACTCGATGTGCCAAATCCATAGTCCAATCCACCTTGGCATTAGACATTGGCACTCTCGAATTGGCAAGTACGGTAGAAAGGTCCCAACCCGGTGGAAACGGGGCCAAGGAAAAAAAAACAACACCTTTGTCTAATTTCCCCGACACATGCGAATTTCCATGGCGTTGGCATCAACGGCCAACAACCGGTGCCGCCGTGTAGGACGGCATGCCGACTTTCAGAAACTCATTGCGACGTTGAAATACAGTCCGGCACGACTGTCGTTGACAATCAACGGACCGGCATCCCGGGTGCGCCAGGGCCAGGCATAGGCAAGATTAAGGGTGCCACGCTTGAATGCCGTGCCGGTCAAACCTATCCCATAATCGCTCAAAAACTGGGAATTCGGCACTTCCGGGTAAATGTAATTGGTTCTGGAACCCCCGGCCTCCACGAAGACGCTGGGGCTGATGTTGAGCTCCCACCAGTTCCAGCCGGGTCCGTTGGCCACCATGCGGCCAAGGTATCCGCTGTCGCCCGAGACGATGCCCGGGTACCAGGCGGTAAGGTTGCCGAATCCTCCCAGCACCCACTGCTGGTTCGACGGCAGGCGTTCGTAGTCGTTGAGTTCGCCGACCTGCCCGGAAAGCGAGACGCCGAGGCTGAATCCCGCCGGCAGGCTCTGCGTGGCGGAGAGCGATGCCTGGTACAGGTTGAAGCGAGGCGTGGAGATACCTGGCTGGATGGCCGCAAACGAACCTTCGCGCTCGCCAAGTCCCTTCTGGAACGTCAAGGTGCCATTGAGGCTGCCCGGGTGTCCGGCCAACGCATAGACCTTGCTGAACGTGACGCCCAGGCTGCCGACATCGTAATTCTGGTCGGTGAGCACAAAGTCCACCGAGGGAATCTTCACCTTGTTGGTCAGGTAGGAATACCCCTGGCTGATGCCGATCCGGGTGGTCTCGTCAGCATACAGAAGCTGGGTGCCGCCCACGGAGGTCGTGGACGTATCGCCCTCCGGGTTAAGGAAGGAGACGGCATCGCCGTACCGATAGGAGGTCTGGTTGTAGCTGACGTTGTAGAAGCCCCACGGCGTGACGATGGACGCGCCCGCGCTGCCCGACGCGTAGGTGCTGCCCTTGCTTTCCGTGGAGAGGTTGGGCAACCCCTGCACGTAGCCAGCGGTCAATTCAACCCCGGCCCCGGGACGAAACGTGCCGTTGGCCTGTGCCACGTAGCGGCTGGAATAGCGGTTGCCGAAGTTGTTGAACGCGAGAACTGCGTTCCACGGCTTGAAGCCCTCGATCGGCTGATCGGTGATCGTCATCTTGCTGCCGCCATAATCCGCGGCCGGGCCGAACTGAATGCGCGGCTGGATGCCCTGCCGCGCCGCGTAGGCCTCGGCCATCGTGGCGTCCAGCATCAACATGCTGCGGTTGACGTCCTTGCGATCCTTGGCGTTGCTGAAAAAGGCCTCGAGATCGGGTGGCACGCCGGCTTCCGTGATGCGGCCTTCCACCACGGTGATGTTGACCTCGGTTTCCTCCACTTTGGCCAGCAGGGTGGCCAGGAAATAGCCCGCCGAGATGTAGGCGGCGTGCAGTGCACCCACGGCAGCCTTGGGATCGCTGCCCGACTCCACGGCCGAAACGACAACGTCGGCATACAGCAGGGTATTGCCGGTGATGGTGTACTTGTAGCCGTTGCTGGTGACGACAATGGGCTCCGTGGCCTGCGGTCCGGCGACGACGATCGCAGCAACAGGCGCCGCGGAGGGCGGAATGGGAGGTTGGTCAAGGGCCATGAGGGAATCGCTGCAGAAGGTTTGCGGGAATCGGTGGGGGGCTTGCGCCGGAAGTCCGCCGATTGACCCAGCCGGGATGGACAGCGGCAACGGCCAAAAGTGCAATGGCCGGCAAAAGGCGCGCAATTGTATCGGAAGTCAGGATTTTTTCGAGATTCCGCGCAATAGCATCCTGCCAACGGTGCTTTGACCTAACCTTTCCAGCACTCGCTGCATGACCGCCAGTTCGGCGTCCTTGCGTCGCAGCGTGGCTTCGAGGTCCTTGGCGTACGCGACTGCCGACGTATCGCCGTCCCGGTCCGCCAGCGCGGTCCGCAGGCTGTCCGCGTACAACCCGGCCTCGGCCAGGCTTTGCTTCGCCCAGGCAAGCTCCCCTTCCAGCCGCGCCACGTCATCGGCGGCGCGCTCGACGGTGCCCGTGTAGGCGAGCAGCGGCGACTGGTGGCGAAGGCCATCAAAAAGCGCGTCGAAGCGCGCCTGGCTGTTCGCCGTAGCGGCATCGTCACTTGCCATGGCCACCGCCAATGTCCACGCTTCGATGACCGCTGCCGGCAGATTGCCTGCAGCGAGGTCCGCAGGGTCGTGCTCGGCATGGCGCAAGGCCTGCGACAAGAAGTCGCGGACGAAAGTGACGGTGGACGCCTCAGCATCCGGTGCGAGGGGAAGGGCCAGCGCGGTCCGCATGCGGTCGAGCTCGCGCTCCGGCGCGGCCAGCATGCGATCGTAGTCGACCACCACGCGCGGCCGACCCGCGGAGTAGCGCATCGCGCAGACCAGGTGGATCAGCCAGAGCCAGGCGCTGCGGCGGGTGTCGAGCTGGTCACGGGTGGTGAGGGAATCGATCACCGATAACGGGTGGCGGATCGCGATCACATAGTGATCGGCCACACCCGCCGCGGCGAATTGCCGTTGCCAGAAGGGCAGCAGGCGCGCAATGCGCGGGTCTTTGCAGCCGTAGGCGCCGTTCGCTGAAAGGCGCGCGGCGAGCAAGGCGCTTGCCTCGTCGGCGACGGTGGCGAAGGTGTCTGCCGTCCAGTCGACGTCGTCGAGGAGTGCAAGGTTCTTCCAGTCGGCGCCGCACGCCGCCAACAAATCGTCGTCGATACGGACGAGGTCGATATCCTCGAAGAAGCCGCGGGCGTTCATCCGCTGGTCGGGGGACATGAGCCGGTCGCCCAGGTTGACTCCAAGCGCCTGCACGGCGCGCGCGACCACGCTGGTGCCGGCGCGATGCATGCCGGCCACCACGTAGACGCGGCGTGGACCTCCGGCGACCGGCTCAGGCGGGGGCAAGGGCGCCTCCATCGACAAGCGCCGCATCGATATTGAAATCGACATAGCCCGACTGCTTGCGCGACGAATCGTTGGCAACGCGGAAAGCGACGGCATCGACCAGGCGATGCAGGTAGGTGTCGGTGCCCTGCACTTCGCCCATGAGGCCGGCATTGAGAAAGTACATGCCGGCGAAGAGATTGCAGGTGAATTGAAAGCTGACCGTGATGCTGGAGTCCGCAGCGAATTCGCCCTCGAGAAAACCGGCATCCGGACAGGTGCCGCCGCCCAATTCCACGCCCGAAGTCGTCTTGATCATCATGCCGAAGCGCACGCGCCGCGCACTTTGCGCAAAATTCACCGTGTAGCGAACCATATAACGATCGCCGCGCACCAGGACATTCACGTCGCGACCATCGGGCGTCGTGATGCGCGGCGCGACGATCTGCGCGCCGTGGGCCGCATATTCGACGGTGCTGGCGGAGCGCAGTCCGGGGTCGAACGACGCGGCAACGGCCTGGTCGGCGCCGCTGGCCGGATGCGACGGCGCGGCTCCGGACGCCGGTGCATTCATGCCGGCCTGATCGGACACGCCAGGTTCGTCGCCACCGTCGCGCAGGCGAAGGCGCAGCCGCAACTGTGCCGCGGATTGCGGCGTGGCGTACAACAGGCGCTGGTATTCGGGCACCACGCGCCTCGGCTCGTCCTGGAGCAGCATTTCGCCACTGTCGAGCAACATCGCGGTGTCGCACAATTCAAGGATCTGCTGCGGCGAATGCGAGACGAACAGCACCGCCGCGCCCTCCTCGCGGATCTTTTCGATGCGGGCAAAGCATTTGCGCTGGAATGCCTCGTCGCCCACCGCCAGCGCTTCGTCCACGATGAGGATGCGCGGGGTCACTGCCGTCGCGACGGCAAACGCCAGCCGCAACTGCATGCCGCTTGAGTAGGTCTTGACCGGGCGGTCGACGAAATCGCCGATGTCCGCGAAGTCCAGGATGTCCGGCAGCAGTGCGCGCATCTCGGCCTGGCGCAGCCCCAGGATGGCGCCGTTGAGGAAGACATTCTCGCGACCGCTGAACTCAGGGTTGAAGCCGCTGCCCAGTTCCAGCAATGCGGACACGCGTCCCGTCGCGTCGACCTCGCCACTGGTGGGCGACAGCGTGCCCGCGACCAGTTGCAGCAGCGTCGATTTGCCGGAACCGTTGCGGCCGACGATGCCGAGGGCTTGTCCGGGTGCGAGCGAAAAGCTGATGTCGCGCAGGGCCCAGAACTCACGATAGAACTGCCGGCGGCCGCGCCACAGCGTCTGCCTGAGACGATCGGCCGGGCGCTCGTAGATCTCAAAGCGCTTCGACAGGGACCGGACGCTGAGTGCGGGAGAAACCATCGTGGGCCGGTGGGGTTGGGCGCGGCAGGACCATGGGCCGCCTGCGTCGAGGGGGCGATGCCGCTGAATTATAGACGTCCACGCCGGACGAGCATCGGCGTTGCGGACCACGGGCCTGGCGGCGCGGCATCGAGATAAGACGGCGAGGAACCGGTAAAATGCGCTGCCGTCGCACCCGTCCATCCATGCGGTGCCGACCGCGACACCGCGGACCCGTCCGGCCCCGATCTCCCGCCACGGACCCCCTTACGCCATGCTGTTGCCGCCGCTCCGATCACTTTCCTGCGCATGATGCGGCCAGCCCACCTTCGTGCGGGATTCCGGGTGCTGCGGCGCCATCTGCGCTATGCCGGTGGCGACCCGCGCAAGCTGCTCTGGGTCGTGCGTCGCGCCGTGAGCCTCGCCCGCGAAGGCGCCATCGGCGGCGTGCTCGACCGGCACGTGGCCGAGGAGGGCCACTATGCGGACTACGCGCAGTGGTGCAGCGAGCATGAGCCCAGGCCCGCGGATTTCGCTGCGCGTCTTGCCGCGCTCTCGCGTCGGCCGGTCTTCTCGATCCTGCTGCCGGTCTGGAATCCGCCGGTGGCGTTCCTCGAGGCAACGCTGGCGTCAGTGCGGGCGCAGTGCTATCCCGACTGGGAACTGAGCATCGCCGACGACGGCTCGACGGATGTCGCCGTGCAGACTTGCCTTGCAGCGGCCGTCGCCGCCGATGCCCGCATTCGCCTGCATCGACGGCACGACAATGGCGGGATCGCCATGGCCACCAACGATGCGCTGGCAATGGCGACGGGTGAGTACTGCGCGTTCCTCGACCACGACGACGTGCTGGCGCCGGACGCGCTGCTGTCGCTGGCGGAAGGTGCGCTCCGCGATCCGCACGCCGCCATGTTCTTCTGCGACGAGGACAAGCTCGATGCGCAGGGCACGCGTACCCGGCCATTCTTCAAGCCCGCGTGGGACGACGAATGGATCCGCACGACCAATTGCGTGCTGCACTTCACCGTCGTGCGCACGGAAGTACTGCGCGAATTGGGCGGACTCGCCACCGGCATCGACGGGGCGCAGGACTGGGACCTGGTACTGCGCGTGGCCGAGCGTGCAGGGCGTGACCGCATCCACCGCATTCCGCGGGTGCTCTATCACTGGCGCGAAATTCCGGGGTCCACCGCCGCTGCCGCTTTCGAAAAACCGCAGCTTGCCGCGGCCCAGCGTCGCGTTCTCACCGACAGCATTGCGCGGCGTGGGGATGGTGCGCAGGCGCTGCCCGGCACGATGGGCTGGCGCATCGTCTACCCGCTACCCGAGCCGGCACCGCTGGTATCCATCGTGATCCCCACCCGCGATCGCGTTGCGCTGCTGCAGGCCTGCATCGACTCCATTCGCGCGCACACCGATTACCCGACGTACGAATTCGTCATCGTCGACAACGATTCGCAGGACCCGGAGGCGCGGGCTTACCTGGCATCACTGGCGCAGCAAGGCGCCGCGCGGATCGTGTCCTATCCGCATCCGTTCAACTATGCTGCGCAATGCAACCTTGGTGTACGCGAGGCGCAAGGCAGCATGATCGCGCTGGTCAACAACGATATCGAAGCCACGGCGGACGGTTGGCTGCGTGAACTGGTCAGCCTCGCCGCGCGGCCGCAGACCGGGCTGGCCGGTGCCACGCTTTTTTACCCCGACGGCACCCTGCAGCATGCGGGCGTCATCCTGGGACTCAACGGCGTCGCCGACCGACCGTGGATCGGCACTCGCCGTGGCTTCGGCGGTCCGTACGGCCGGGCGCGCGCGGTGCGCGAAGTCAGTGCGATGATCACCGCCTGCGCCGTCGTGGCGCGCGATCGCTACCTCGGAGTCGGCGGCATGGACGAAACGCTTGCGGTTTCCTGCAATGACCTCGACCTCTGCCTGCGGCTTGGACGCGCCGGATTGCACCATGTGGTTTCGCCCTATGCCGAACTCGTGCATCACGAATCGGCCTCGCGTGGCTATGCCGACGATCCTGCCAACGCGAGGCTTTCCAGCGCGGAGGAACAGCGCTTTGCCGCCGTCTGGGCGAATCGCCTCGCCGACGACCCGCTCTACAATCCCAACCTGACGCTGCGCGGGCAGGCCTACGGCCTCGCGTGGCCGCCGCGGGTGCCGCGCGCGTGAACACCCGCACGCGACATCCCATCGGAGCGGGCGCGCTGTTCGGCAGCGTCCTCGCGTATGGCAGCCTGGTGTGGCAGTTCTCGCGTCGCGAAATTGCCGGCCGTTACCGTGGCTCCTTCCTGGGCTTCGGCTGGACGGTCGTCAATCCACTGCTGCTGCTCGCGATCTATACCTTCGTGTTCAGCGTTGTTTTCCGGATCCGTTGGGACGGGCCAGTCACCGACCGCACGGGCTTCGCGCTTGTCGTGTACGCCGGCATGATCGTCCACGGCTTCTTTGCCGAGTGCATCAACCGCGCGCCCACACTGGTGGTCGACCATCGCAACCTCGTCAAGAAAGTGGTATTCCCGCTCGAGGTCCTGCCATGGACGGTGCTGCTGGTCGCCGCGTTCCATTTCCTGATCGGCGTGGTCATTCTGGCGATCGCGTCGTTCGTCAAGACCGGCGGGTTGTCCGTGACCGTGCTTGCATTGCCGCTCATCCTGATCCCGCTGGCGCTGCTGGCGTTGGGCTGTGTCTATGCCTTCGCCGCGTTGGGTGTATACCTGCGCGACCTGTCGCAGGTGGTCGGCTTCATTTCGCTGACGCTGCTGTTCCTGAGCCCGGTGTTCTACCCGGCATCGGCCGTGCCTGAATCGTGGCGGTTCGTGATCGCGTTCAATCCGATCGCCACGTTCATCGAGATGACGCGCGGGGCGTTGCTCTTCGACGTCTGGCCTTCCACGCCACGCCTTCTGCTGATGTGGGCACTAGGCACGGCCGTGGCATGGCTCGGGTTCTACGGCTTCCAGCGTTCGCGCCACGGTTTTGCCGATGTCCTGTGAAGCGCTGGCATGACGCCCACGCCCACAATCCCGGGGACAAGCGAATCGGCACGGCAACTGCGTGCGCGGCCCCCGCCGCCGGTCCCGCAATTTGCTCCGGATGGCGAGGCGCTGCTGTCCCCGGCTGTCGCGTTTCTCGCCTTGACGTTGTTCCTGCTATCGGCTGATCTTCTTTTCATCAGGCTCGCCGGCGTCAAGGTCAAGATCGGTTACTTCGCGGTGATGGCGCTGTGGTTCTTCGCGCCGCGCGCGATGCTGGCCGCCGCCCGCACGGCCATCGTCGCGGTGCCGCCGTGGGCGGCATTGGTGCTGCTCCCGCTGGCCGTTGCGGTGACCACGTCCGCCAACCTGCGCGACTCACTGCTCTGGTCCGCGTGGCTGGTTTTTGATCTCTTCACGATCATGACCGTGTATGCCTTCCTGGCGGCCCGGCGCTTTCCGGTGGGTGTCATACAGGCGTCCGTCGCTGGCGCCGTCGCGCTCATTGCGCTGTTCGGCCTGGTGCAATTCGTCGCGATCTACGGTTTCGGCAGCATCATCTTTGCGCCGCAACGCCATTTCGAAGCCTGGCGGATCAACGGTCTCGCCGGGTGGCCGCACTTTCTCAACATTTTCGCGTTCCTGCTGTTGCCGATGCTCTTGGTCCGCGAACACATGTCGTGGTTCGCGCGTATCGCGGTCGTGCTGCTGCTGATGGTGCTGGTTCATTCCACAGCCAAGACGGGCTGGGTGCTGTTCGTAGCGCTGGGCGTGCTGATCCTGGCGCTGCGGCGGGCGCTCTTTGTACGCCACTATCTTTGGTTCATGGTCCCGGTCACCGTGCTAGTGCTGCTGATCCCGACACCATCGTTGACGCCGGGGGTACCGGCGCCCAGCACGTCGGAGAAGGTCGCGCGCTTCGCCGCGGATCTCAATATCGCAGACAAGTCGACATCAGGTACCGACCGCGTGCTGATCAACCAGATGGGTCTCCGTGTTTGGGAACGGCACCCATGGTTCGGCGTCGGCCCGCGCGCCTACGACGAATATGTGTTCAGCCGATTCGACCGCGAATTGCCGGGGGTCAACAAGCTCGACGGTAACCGCATGGTGAACGCGAAAAGCGAGAACATCTGGATCGAATTCCTGGCCGAGAACGGCTTGTTGTTCACCCTGGGGTTCCTTGGCTTGCTGATGCGTTCGCTGTGGGTGCCCCGCTGGGAATTCGCCAACCCGCTGCATCTTGGCGCCTGGATGTCGCTCGTACTGTATTTCGGTATCAGCGGGCAGGTGTCGCAGTCGGGGCTGCTGACCATGGCTTACGCGGTGTTCGGCATCTATTTCTACGCCCGAAGCCTGCGCCCGGACGCGGCACCGGTCACGCGCATGCGCATGAGCGACGAAGGGCTGCGGCCTTGACGCAACGTCTCGTCGTCGACGCCCGGCTCGCCGGTCATTCGGGCATTGGCGTCTACCTCGAACACCTGCTCCCGCGCGTGCTGCCGCAGCTGGTCAAGTGGCGTCCTCTGGTGCTGGCGCGCCCGGATATGCAGCAGGCGCTGGCAATGGCGCTTCCCGACGGCATCGAAGTCGGTGCGTGGGACGTGCCGCCGTTGTCGGCACGATGCCTCATCAGCGTCCCGCCGCGCGCCACGGATCAGGATCTCCTGTGGACGCCGCACTTCAACGTGCCGCTGCGTTCGGCGATGCCGCTGGCCGTGACACTGCATGATCTGTTGCCGCTGACCGCGCCGTCGCTGGCGGGCCCCGGACGCGCGGTACCGGTACGCTGGTGGCTGCGCGCAATAAGGGCCAGAGCACGTGCGGTGTGCTGTGTATCCGCGTTCACGCGGACCGAGGCCGTGAGGTTCGGCGCCTGCGGCCTCAACGAGGCCACGGTGACGCCGCTCGGTGTCGATCCGGCGTGGTTCGCCGCCCCGCCGTACGCCGGCCGGTCTCCGGCGACGCCTTCCATCATCTTCGTCGGGCTGCTGAAGCCGCACAAGAACGTGACACGCCTCCTGCGCGCTTTCGAGAGCGTGGTCGCCGCCATTCCGCACCGGCTGGTCCTGGTGGCGCATCATGCGCGGGTTCGCAATGTTGACCAGGAGGCGCTCGCGTTGATCGCGCGACTGGGCGACCGCGTCGAGTTGATCGACGACCTGCCGCAAGGTGAACTGGTGGCGCGGGTGCAGGCTGCGGAGTTCTCGGTATTGCCGTCATTGCACGAAGGATTCGGACTGCCTGCATTGGAGGCCATGGCGGCGGGAACTCCGGTGCTGGCCGGGCGTGCCGGCGCATTGCCGGAAGTGTGTGGCGAGGCGGCTCTCTATTGCGATCCCACGTCGATCGACGACATCGCGCAAGGACTTTTGCGCCTGGCCGGGGACAGCGCCCTGCGGGCGCAGCTCGCCGCAGCAGGACGCCTGCGGGCGGCCACGTTTTCGTGGGACGCCTGCGCCACGCTGACCACAGCGGCGCTGGAGCGCGCACTGCGCCAACCACCGCGGATCATGCCATGACGCCACGCCGTGTCGCCGTGATCCACGATTGGCTCGATACGTGGGGCGGCGGTGAAAACGTGCTGGCCGAAATCGTGCGTGCGTATCCGCAGGCCGATCTGTTCACGCTGGTCGATTTTTTCAGCGATGCAATGCGCCGGCGTTTGGGTGGGAAGCATGCGCGCACATCATTCGTGCAGCGCATGCCCGGCGCCCGCAGGCACTTTCGCGCGTTGTTGCCGCTGTTTCCACGCGCCATCGAGAGCCTGGATTTGCGCGGCTATGACCTCGTGCTGTCGAGTTCGCACGCGGTGGCCAAAGGTGTGCGCACGACGGCAGCGCAATTGCATGTCTGCTACTGCCATACCCCGATGCGCTACGCATGGGACCTGCGCGAGGACTATCTCGGCCCACGCGGGCTGTCGACGGGCTGGCGCGGCGCCATCGCCCACCGCCTGCTCGATCGCCTGCGCGAATGGGACCGTGCCTCGAGCGCGCGCGTGAACCACTTCATTGCAAACTCCGCATTCGTGCGCGATCGCATCATGCGCTCCTATGCGCGGGACGCCACGGTGATTCATCCGCCGGTGGATACGGAGTTCTTCGTCCCGGCGACGAAGGCGAAAGCGGAGCCCGGCTTCTACTTCACGGCATCGCGGCACGTGCCGTACAAGCGCATCGATCTGATCGTCGCGGCGTTCAAGGCGCTCCCATCCCGGCGGCTGGTCGTCGCCGGCGCGGGTCCGGAAACGGACCGCATCCGGGCCGTGGCCGGTCCCAACGTGGCGTTTGTGGGTGAAGTGCCGCGACCGCAACTGCGCGCACTCCTGCAGGAAGCGCAGGCCTTCATTTTCGCCGCGGAAGAAGATTTCGGCATCCTGCCCGTCGAGGCGCAAGCCTGCGGCACTGCCGTCATCGCGTTGCGGCGTGCCGGCACGCTCGAAACGGTGCGCGACCTGGACGGTGCGGACGCCCCCACCGGCGTGTTCTTCGACGAGCAGTCGGCCACCGCCATTGCCGCCGCGGTGACCCGTTTCGAGGCCACGAAATCGTCCATTGCTGCGACGACTTGCCGCGCCAACGCGCTGGCATTCTCCACGGCGCGATTTCATCAGCAGTACACGGCCTTCGTCGAGGACGCCTGGCGCGAATTTGCCGGAGGCAGGGGATAATGCGGCACCATGCCACGCAGCGTCCTCAAACCCCACGCGACTCTCTTTGCGGCCGCCCTGCGCATCTGCGACCCGTTGCTGTCGGTGGCGGTTGGGGTGCTCGCCTATCGGCTGTATCTCGGATCGCTCTCGCCACCTGAGCAGTACCTGCTGTTCCTTGCCGTGGGTGCGCTCGGCATAGCGGCAGTATTCCCGATGTTTCACCTGTATGAACCGCAGCGCGGCGCCGGGCTTGCCGAGGAACTGCGCCGGCTGCTGATTGCGTGGCTCCTGCTCGCGGCGCTGGTGGGCGGAACCATATTTGCCACCAAGACCGGTAGCGGGTTCTCGCGAGTGTGGGTCAGCGCGTGGCTGGCGGGCGGGTTCCTGTCGACGACGCTGCTGCGCATCTCCGTGCGGCTGGTGCTGCGCCTGTTGCGCCGGCGCGGACTCAACCAGCGCCACATTGCAATCGTGGGCGCCGGCAGCCTCGGCCAGCGCGTGGCAGAACGGCTGGCGCTGGCGCCGTGGGCGGGATTGCGCGTCCGCGCGTTCTACGACGACGTCCCCGGCGCAACGACGACGACGCGCATACCGGTGCACCCCATCACAGGGCAGCTTGCCGAAGACGTCGCATCAGGCAGCATCGACCAGGTGTGGATCGCATTGCCCCTGCGCGCCGACGCCCGCATTCGCGAGGTGCTGGTCATGACCCGCGACCACCCGGTGGAGGTTCGCTTCGTCCCGGACATCTACAGCTTCCATTTGCTCAACCACTCCGTTACCGAGGTGGCCGGGCTGCCGGTGATTTCGCTCACCGAAACGCCGATGGCGGGGGTCAACCGCATTCTCAAGGCTGTTGAAGATTACTCGCTCGCCGCGATGTTTCTCATCATCGCCTCGCCGGTGATGGCGCTGATTGCCATGGGCGTGAAACTCTCGTCACCCGGCCCCGTGTTCTACCGCCAGCAGCGCGTGACGTGGAACGGCCAGAATTTCGAAATGCTCAAGTTCCGCACGATGCCGTCCGACGCGGAAGCCGCAAGCGGACCGGTATGGAGCCGGCAGGGCGAGCGTCGCGCCACGCCCTTCGGCGCGTTTCTGCGGCGGACGAGTCTCGACGAATTGCCGCAATTCATCAACGTGCTGGCGGGCGAAATGTCACTGGTCGGTCCCCGGCCCGAACGTCCGGAGTTTGTCGAACAGTTTCGCCACCGGATTCCCGGCTACATGCAGAAGCACCTGGTCAAGGCCGGCATTTCCGGATGGGCCCAGGTCAACGACCTGCGCGGGGACAGCGATCTCGAGCAGCGGATACAATATGACCTCTATTACATCGACAATTGGTCGGTGTGGTTCGATCTGCGCATTCTGGTACTCACCCTTTGGCACATCCTGAAGAGCCACAACGCGCGCTGACGCCGGCAGACGGATTGCCCCCCGCGGCGGCCCCGATGACGGCACTCCGGCCATCGCCGCGTGTCCGCACCGCGTTGTGGTTCCTGCTCGCGGCGTTCCTGCTGTGCGCGCTGGCCTGGTTCGCGCTCAGCATCCCCGGCAACTGGTTTCCCTCGGCGACGTCGAAAGTGTTCGGCGCCAGCGATTTCTCGCTGACCCGCGGTACCGGCGGACCGGCGCCGGGCGCACTGGTCATCACCGGCCTCGATGAAACCGGCACGGCGCTCATCACCGCCAACTCGGATCTGCGCTCGACCGATTTCCCGTTGATCGCGTGGAACGGGACCAGTTTCTCGGAACTTACGGATGTGCGTTTCCTGTGGCGCTCCGACTACGCCCCCGGCAAGCTCAACTCCGCTTCGATCCGTGTTTCCGCCGGACGCCTGTTGCCGCTCGACATGGCGAATAACCCGGCATGGATCGGCAAAATCAGCGGCGTCGCGCTGGCGATCCGCGGGCCGCTTCCCGTGCCCGTGCAGATCGGCGGCATGACGGCCAAGACCGGCGGCCTCAGCGAGCAGTTGCGCGACCGCGTCCGCGAATGGTTCACGTTCGAACGCTGGTCGGGATCGTCGATCAACACGCTCACCGGCGGCGCCGATGTGCAGGAACTCCCCCTGCCGATGTTGCTCACCGTTGCGGTGATTCTTGCCGCAGCCGCGTGGATTCTGGTGGCGTGGCGACGCCAGCGCCTCGAATCCATGCCCGTAGTACTGGCGTTGCTGTTCGTCGTCGCGTGGCTTTCGCTGGACGCCGTATGGACACTCAACCTGTCGCGGCAGGTCGCCGAAACGCGCGCGCAATTCGGCGGCAAGGATTGGCGCGAGCAGCACCTCGCTGCCGACGATGCGGCACTGTTTGGGTTCATCGAGCGCGCGCGCGCCAAGATGCCGGCCTCGCCCGGGCGTGTCTTCGTGGTCGCCGATGCCACCTACTTTCGCGGGCGCGCGGCTTACCACCTCTATCCGCACAACGTCTTCTTTGACCCCACTGCCAATACATTGCCGGCAGCAGCCAACCTGCGCCCGGGGGACTTCCTCATCGTCTACCAGCGGCGTGGGCTGCAATTCAACCCGGAAGAAAAGCGTTTGCGCTGGGACGGCGGCGCCACCATGACCGCAGAAGCATTGCTGGTTGAACCGGGTGCCGCGCTCTTCCGTATCCTGTAACCATGGGCAGCCTCCTTTTCATTCCCGGAATGACCTTGCCCTGGCTGCTGGGCATCGTCGTGCTGCTCGCATGGCGCTCCGCGCAGCGCCCGCTCGCCGCGCCCGGTGAAGTCGCATGGATTGCCGGTGCCGGTTTTTTTGTGGGCGCGTTCCTGCTCACGCTCTGGATGCGGGTCCTGTCGCTTGCCGGGATCAAGTTCAGCCTGCTGGCCGTCGGTGGCCCCCTGCTCGTCGTTGCGATTGTGTTGGCGGTACTGGTTGCGCGCGGCGGAGGGGGCGCGATGGCGCGTGACCTGCGCTCGGCATTGCGGGACGCGTTCACCGTGCCGGACCTCGCACCCGTGCTGCGCATCGTGTGGTGGTTGCTGCTGGCCTGGCTCGGGCTTCGCCTTGCGCTGCTGGCCGTCGAAGTGTTTACGCGCCCGCTCTACCCGTGGGATGCGTGGATGCAGTGGGCGACCAAGGCCCGGGTCTGGTACGAACTGGGCACCATCGTCCCCTTCGCGCGTCTCAACGAATGGCTGGCGGCCAACGGCGCCGCCTATTTCGACGCGGCACCGGAATATCCGCCGACGATGCCACTGCTGCAGGTGTGGAGTTGCCTGCTGCTCGGCCGTTGGGACGACGCATTGATGAACGGCGCCTGGTGGCAGATTGCGATCGCGCTGGCGCTTGCGGTTTACGGCGGACTGCGCACGCTGGGCGTGGCCGCGCTGGCGGCGCTCGTCGGTGCGGTGCTGGTGGCATCGCTGCCACTGGCCAACGTGCACGTCGCCCTGGCGGGATATGCCGATCTTCCGCTTGCAGCGTGGTACACCGCAGCGGCGCTGGCGTTCCTGCGCTGGAACCAGCAACGGGAATGGCGCGAAGCCGGACTGGTCGTATTGCTGTTGGCCGCCTGCACGCAGATCAAGAATCCCGGTTACTTCTGGGCGCTGACGCTCGTTCCCGCCTTGCTGGTGGCATTGCTGCCCCGCCTCGGCGTACGCATCGCGGTGGCGGGGTTTGCCGCGGCCTCCATTGCCATGATCGCGCTGGCCCAGTTCCGCGTCAGCATATTCAATTATCAATTGAAGCTCGACTTCGATCCCGCGTGGGGCGACCTCATTCAAAGTTACTTCCTTTTGGGCAATTGGCACCTGCTTTGGTTCGGTGTCATCGCGGCCGCAGCGCTGGGATGGCGGTCGCTGCTGCAACCGGCGCTGGCCCCGCTGACGACCATGGTCGCGGCGGGACTCGTGTTCCTGTTCTTCGTGTTTGCGTTCACCAACGCGAGCACGTTCATCACCGATCAGACAACCGTGAATCGCGCCACGCTGCATCTCGCGCCATTGATGGTGGTGTTCATGGTGCTGGCGTGGAGTGCGTTTGCGCAGCGCTGGCGCGTCGCGCATCCTGCACCGGCCGTCGCCTGATCCGCGCGGGATCAGGGGATCACGCGGCGCCGCCCAATTCATCTCCTGCACGGGTCCCCGGCGCGGGCGTGAAGCCCAGGTCGCCGCCCACGCCGGGACCTGCCTGCACCAATGCCTTTACAATGCCGTCTGCTGACGGCTACCACCACGACCCCCTCCATGCCCCTCTTCGCCCTGACGATCTTTGCCAGCGCGTTCCTGCTGTTCCTGGTCCAGCCGATCATCGCCAAGCAGATCCTGCCGTGGTTCGGCGGTTCGGCGGCCGTCTGGACCACTTGCCTCGTATTCTTCCAGACGACGTTGCTGGCAGGGTATGCGTATGCCGATTTCTCGGTGCGGCGCCTCGTGCCGCGCACGCAGGTGAAGTTGCATGTCACACTTCTGGTGTTGAGTCTCGCCGCGCTGCCGATCGTGCCGGGAGCCTTCTGGAAGCCTGCCGGTGACGAGAACCCGATCTGGCTGATTCTCGGGCTGCTGACGGCCACCATCGGCCTGCCCTACTTCCTGCTGTCGACCAGCAGCCCCTTGCTGCAGGCGTGGTTTGCGCGGATCTATCCCGGACGCAATCCCTACCGCCTGTTCGCGCTTTCCAACGTGGCGTCGCTGCTTGCGTTGCTTGGCTACCCGTTCCTTCTCGAGCCGTGGGTTGCGACACGGATGCAGGCGTGGGGTTGGTCGGCGGGCTATGCGCTGTTCGTCGTACTGGCGTCGTACGCAGCAATATCGAGCCTGCGTGGAACGCAGCTCGCGCCGTTGTCGACGGTCGATGTCGACACCGATGCCGACGAAGCCGCCCCGACGCTGGCGCGACAGTTGCTGTGGTGCACGCTGGCGGGTACCGGGTCGGTACTGCTGCTTGCGATCACCAATCACATCACGCAGAACATCGCCGCCGTTCCGCTGCTGTGGATCGTTCCCCTCACGCTCTACCTGTTGACGTTCATCCTCTGCTTCGATGGCCGCGGCTGGTACAAACGCGACATCATCCTGGCAATGCTTTCCGCGGCGCTAGGCGTGATGGCGTGGACTCTCGCCGACCCCTCGCTGACCCACGAACTGGAGATCCAGATCGGGGTGTTCTGTGTCGGCCTCTTCCTCGCGTGCATGTTCTGCCACGGCGAACTGGTGCGATTGAAGCCCGCGCCGCGTTTCCTCACGCGCTTCTATCTCATGGTTTCATTGGGCGGCGCGCTCGGCGCGGTGGTGGTCGGCATTCTTGCGCCACTGCTGCTTCCCGCCGATTTCGAACTGGGCGGCGCGCTCGTGTTCTGCGCATTGTTGCTGCTGTGGCAGGTGCGCCGGGAGCCGCCAGTGTACGGCGTGCTGGGCTTGGTAGCGCTGGTGGTCGCCATTGGCTGCACCATCTGGGCCGTGACCGAGTTTTATCGCAGCACCATTGTCGTTGCGCGTAATTTCTACGGTGTCCTGCGCGTGCAGGAAATTGGCGGCGATGACTCCGAGCGTCGCCGCCAACTGATTCACGGCAACATCATGCACGGCAAGCAGTACCTGCAGAAGGACCTGCGGACGCGGCCATCCAGCTATTACACAGCGGATTCCGGCATCGGCCGTCTCATCGAGTCACTGCATCCGCGCAAGGATCCGATCAAGGTGGGCGTGATCGGGCTCGGCGCGGGAACGATCGCAGCCTACGGCAGCAAGGGCGACGTCTACCGGTTCTACGACATCAACCCGGAAGTGGTGACGATCGCGAAGCGTGAGTTCACCTACCTCAGCAGCAGCGATGCGACGATCGAGCTGCCCTTGGGCGATGCGCGCCTCAAGCTCGAACGAGAGCCACCGCAGCATTTCGATATTCTGGCCGTGGACGCGTTTTCGAGTGACGCCATCCCCGTCCACCTGATCACGAAAGAGGCCGTCGAGATCTACCTGAAGCACATGAAACCGGAGGGCGTCATCGCGTTTCACGTGACCAACCGCTATCTGGATCTCGTGCCCGTCGTCGAAGGTATCGCCAATGCGCTCAATCTGCATGCCGTGTGGATCAACGATGCGGGAGGCGATCCGCTCGGCAATTCGTCCAGTTGGGTTCTCATCGCGCGCGACCCGATTCGCCTCAGCCATCCGCGCATCGCGGAGGCCGCGCTTGGAATCACCGCCCGTCGCGACTGGCGGGTATGGACAGACGATTTCAATAACCTGCTGCAGGTCCTGAAGTGAATTTGCCGTCGTCAAGCCGGGACGTGCGGCTACCTCATGCCGATCCCGCGAGCTATCGCGCGTTGTTTCATCCGCCCGGCGCGCGCCACATCGAAGTCATCGACCAACGCGCGCTGCCGCACGCATTGCTGCGGGTCAACATCAGCGACGCCGAGGCCGCCGCGCTCGCCATTCGCCGCATGTGGGTTCGCGGCGCACCGCTGATCGGCGCGGTCGGTGCGTACGGCCTGGCACTGGCACTCGATCGCGATGCCACCGACGTCGGTCTTGCCAAGGCGCATGCGTCGCTGGACGCGAGCCGGCCGACTGCGATCAACCTGCGCTGGGCCCTTGATCGGGTGCGGAACAAAGTGCTTCCGCTGGCGGTGGCAGTGCGTGCCGAATCGGCATGGGCGGAAGCCGATGCGATCGCTGCCGAGGACATCAGGATCAACCATGCCATCGGGCAGCACGGCGCGGCGTTGTTGCGATCGATTGCGCAACGCCGACCGGGCGCGGTGCGGGTGATGACGCATTGCAACGCCGGTGCGCTCGCCACCTGTGGTTGGGGCACCGCCACGGCGGCGATCTTCCTCGCGCATGCGGAGGGACTTGCACTCGACGTGTGGGTCAGCGAAACGCGGCCGCGCATGCAGGGCGCCAGTCTCACCGCATGGGAACTGGACCATCGCGGCATTCCCCATACGCTGTTCCCGGACAGCGCGAGCGGCCTCTTGATGCAGCGCGGCGACGTCGATGTCATTTTCGTCGGCGCGGATCGTGTCGCGGCCAACGGCGACGTCTGCAACAAGATCGGCACCTACGACAAGGCTCTGGCGGCACGCGACAACAATGTCCCGTTCTACGTCGCCCTGCCCTCGCCGACCATCGACTGGCAGGTGGCCGACGGCAGCGGCATTCCGATCGAAACGCGCGATACCGATGAGGTGCTGACGGTGGCGGGACGTGACGATTACGGCCAGACCATCCGCGTGGCCATCGCTCCGCATGGCACCAAAGCCGTCAACTACGCATTCGATGTGACGCCGGCGCGGCTTGTCACCGGCCTCATCACCGAGCGCGGCATTACACGCGCATCGAAGGAGTGGATGGCCGCGATGTTTCCGGATCGCGCGAAATGATCCCCGCGAGTGGTGAATATGCACTGCGCAATGCGGTGATTGCCACCGCGCTGGCCATGAACGCCGCGGACATCAATCGCGGCAAGTCCGGCAATATCAGCGTGCGCTGGAAGTCGCGGGACTTCGACGGATTTCTGGTGACGCCTACCGGGCTGCCCTATGCGGAAACCACGCCCAACGACATCGTAAAAGTGGGACTCGACGGCGCCGTGATTGGCGCGAGGCTGCCTTCGTCGGAGTGGCGCTTCCACCGCGACATTTATCGGCAGCGGACCGATGCAACCGCCATCGTGCACACGCATTCGCCCCGCGCCACGGCGTTGGCGTGCCTGCGCCTGCCCATTCCCGCGTTCCACTACATGGTGGCGGTCGCGGGCGGCAACGACATTCGGTGTGCGCCCTATGCAACTTTCGGCACCCAGGCGCTGTCCGATCATGCACTGGCGGCTCTGGACGGGCGCCGCGCGTGTCTGCTGGCCAACCACGGTGTCATCGCGCTCGGCGCCACGCTGGGCCACGCGCTCGCGCTCGCGATCGAAGTCGAGAACCTCGCGGAAATGTATGCGCATGCGCTGCAGCTCGGCACGCCCGTGGTGCTGGACGACGACGAGATGCGCATCGTGCTCGAGAAATTCGCTACGTACGGCCAACCCCGTTAGCAGGCTCCGGCGTCACGGGTGCGTGGTCGGAAACGTGCGCTGCGCCACCACGTCGAACAGTCGCTCGACACACCCCTCGATCGTGTCCGTTCCACTGTCCAATTCCAGTGCAGGCGTCTCCGGGCGTTCGTAGGGCGCGTTGACGCCGGTGAACTCCGCCAGTTCACCGCGGCGCGCCCGGGCATAGAGCCCCTTGGGGTCGCGCTGTTCGCAAGCCTCTACCGAGGCCGACAGGAAGGTCTCGAGAAACCGCTCGGCGCCGATGATCGACCGGGCCATGGCCCGGTCTTCGTGGTACGGGGAGATCAACGCGGCGATCACGATCAGCCCGGCATCATTCATGAGTCGCGCGGCTTCCGCCACGCGGCGTACGTTTTCGCGCCTGTCATCGGGTGCGAAGCCAAGGTCGCGGGTCAAGCCATGCCGGAGATTGTCGCCATCGAGCACGAATGCGGCGTGACCGGCATCGATCAGGCGTCGTTCGAGTGCATGGGCGAGCGTCGACTTGCCCGACCCCGGGAGGCCGGTCAGCCAGATAGTCAGCGGCGTTTGGCCAAGGATTTGGGCTCGATCCGCACTGGCCACCTTGCCGGCCTGCCGATACACGTTGTTGCCGGTGCGATCGCTTGCCGCCACAGGATCGGCCGCCGCCTTGCGCTCGATGACCATGGCCGCCGCCACCGTCGCATTGGACTCGGGATCGACAATGATGAAGCCGCCGGTCGCGCGATTCTTGCGGTACTCGTCGACGAACAATGGCTCGAACAGCGTGAAGCGAAGCCGACCGATCTCGTTCAGTTGCAGCTGCGTTGCGGCTTCGCGGTGCAACGTATCGGGATTGACCCGATAGACGACGCCGCTGCAGCTCGCCTTGACGGTGCGTGTCGTCTGCTTGATCACGTAGACGCGTCCGGCATCGAGCGGCGACTCGTTCATCCAGACCACCATGGCCTCGAGCGTGCGTTCCACGCGCGGAACGTTGTTGGGGTGCGCCAGCATGTCGCCACGCGCCACGTCGACTTCGTCGGCGAGACACAGTGTCACCGCTTGCGGAGGAAAAGCATAGTCGCGATCGCCTTCGGCGGTGAGGATGCGGGCGATGCTGGTCCGCTTCCCTGCAGGCAGCACGACCACGGCATCACCGACACGGGCCACACCTGATGCCACCGCGCCAGCATAGCCACGGAAGTTCTGGTCCGGACGCACCACGCGCTGGACAGGGAAGCGGAAGTCGATCAGGTTCGCGTCACCGGCGACGTAGACGCTTTCGAGGTGCGGCAGCAATGGCAATCCGTCGAACCACGGCATCCGGGCGCTGCGGTGAACGACGTTGTCGCCCGAAAGTGCGCTGATCGGGATGAACGCAACGTCGGAAAAGCGCAGACGCGACGCAAAGGCGCCGTATTCGTCGCGCAGGCGTTCGAACACCTCGCGATCGAAGTCGACAAGATCCATCTTGTTGACCGCCACGACGATGCGGGGCACGCCCAGCATGGAAACGATAAAGCCGTGGCGCTTCGACTGCGTCTGGATGCCGATGCTGGCGTCAATCAGGATGACCGCCAGGTCGGCCGTCGATGCGCCAGTGGCCATGTTGCGCGTGTATTGCAGGTGGCCCGGCGTGTCGGCAATAATGAAGCGTCGGCGCGGGGTGGAAAAATAGCGGTAGGCAACGTCGATCGTAATGCCCTGCTCCCGCTCGGCCCGGAGTCCATCGGTGATCAGTGACAGGTCGATTGCGCCGGCGCCGGCGGCTGCCTTGGCCCGTAACGCATCGAGCTGGTCCTCGTAGATGGCCCCGGCGTCATGTAACAGCCGTCCGATCAGCGTGGATTTGCCGTCGTCGACACTGCCGGCGGTCGTGATTCGCAGCAGATCGGGTTCGCGTTCGGACGGCTCGCGCAATGGAGCAGGATTGGACGCCATCAGAAGTAACCTTCTCGCTTCTTCTGCTCCATCGAGCCATCGCGATCGTGGTCGATCACGCGGGTGACGCGCTCGGAGAACCGCGTGATTTCGAGTTCCGCCACGATGTCATCCACATTCATGGCATCGGATTCGACCGCGCCGGTGCATGGATAGCATCCCAGCGAGCGGTAGCGGATCATCGCGCGTTCGGTCACCTCGCCTGGCAGCAGCCGCATCTTCGCGCCGACGGGCAGCAATTGTCCGCCGCGCCGCACCACGTCACGCTCGGCCGCAAAATACAGCGGCACGACCTCGATGTTCTCCACCGCGATGTACCGCCAGATATCGAGTTCGGTCCAGTTCGACAACGGAAAAACACGGATGCTCTCACCGGGATGTATGCGGCCGTTATAGAGGCTCCACAGTTCCGGGCGCTGGTTGCGCGGGTCCCACTGGCCGTGGCCGTCGCGAAACGAATAGATGCGCTCCTTGGCGCGCGAACGTTCTTCCTCGCGGCGCGCCCCGCCGATCACGGCGTCGTAGGCGCCTGCCTTGAGCGCATCGAGCAATGCCTTGGTTTTCAGGAGGCCGCAGCAATTGACGGTGCCGATGTCCCAGGGGTTCGTCCCGGCGGCGATGGCGGCATCGTTACCCAACACGCGAAGGTCGACGCCCAGTTCCGCGCAAATGCGATCGCGAAAAGCATACATTTCGGGAAACTTGAAAGCGGTGTCGATGTGCAGCAGCGGAAACGGAATGCGACCGGGCGCAAAGGCCTTCTGCGCCAGGCGAAGCAGCACTGACGAATCCTTGCCCACCGAGTACATGATCACCGGGCGCTCGAATTCCGCTGCCACCTCGCGCAAAATGTAGATGCTCTCGGCTTCGAGCTGCCGCAGGACGGAAAGGGAATAGTTTTCGGCGGTCATGATTTCGCGCAATGCCAACGGGCGAAAGTTTATCGTGTAACGGGTGCGCCAAACGATTCGACATCAGATGAAAGCAACGGCGGCACAAAGCCAAACGCCCAACCGGTTGTGGTTGGGCGTTGTGCTTTAAGGGTGCCTGACGATGACCTACTTTCGCACGGGAACTCCGTACTATCATCGGCGTACTGCCGTTTCACGGTCCTGTTCGGGATGGGAAGGGGTGGGTCCGGCGGGCTATGGTCGTCAGGCATTGAGGGGAGAGAGCGCGGTGTGCTTGGTTGCTTGCACTCGCGGTTCAACTGGAGTCGAGGCGCACCACGATCCTGGGTGTCGCGTCGGTTCCGTCAATGCGCTTGTGGGGCGCAGGCGGGAGGTAAGGGGTGCAATAGTTTGAAATGGGTGGTTGTACCTCAACGGCGCTGGCGAGTGGCAACGATTGCTCGTTGTTGTCGCGCAAGGCACACGATTATGAGGTCAAGCCGCACGGGTTATTAGTATCGGTTAGCTTAACGCATTACTGCGCTTCCACACCCGACCTATCAACGTGGTGGTCTGCCACGGCCCTTCAGGGGAGTCAAGCTCCCGGGAGATCTCATCTTCAGGCATGTTTCCCGCTTAGATGCTTTCAGCGGTTATCACTTCCGTACATAGCTACCCAGCGATGCCTCTGGCGAGACAACTGGTACACCAGCGGTACGTCCACTCCGGTCCTCTCGTACTAGGAGCAGCCCCCGTCAAATCTCCAACGCCCACGGCAGATAGGGACCAAACTGTCTCACGACGTTTTGAACCCAGCTCACGTACCACTTTAAATGGCGAACAGCCATACCCTTGGGACCGGCTACAGCCCCAGGATGTGATGAGCCGACATCGAGGTGCCAAACACCGCCGTCGATATGAACTCTTGGGCGGTATCAGCCTGTTATCCCCGGCGTACCTTTTGTCCGTTGAGCGATGGCCCTTCCATACAGAACCACCGGATCACTAGGTCCTACTTTCGTACCTGCTCGACTTGTCAGTCTCGCAGTCAAGCTCGCTTGTGCCCTTGCACGTCCAGCGCGATGTCCGACCGCGCTAAGCGAACCTTCGAGCTCCTCCGTTACTCTTTGGGAGGAGACCGCCCCAGTCAAACTGCCTACCATGCACGGTCCCCGATCCCGATAAGGGATCCAGGTTAGAACCGCAATGACGTCAGGCTGGTATTTCAACGTTGGCTCCACAAGAGCTAGCGCCCCTGCTTCAAAGCCTCCCAGCTATCCTACACAAACCTCATCACAGTCCAATGCAAAGCTACAGTAAAGGTGCACGGGGTCTTTCCGTCTTGCCGCGGGGAGATTGCATCTTCACAAACACTTCAACTTCGCTGAGTCTCGGGTGGAGACAGCGTGGCCATCGTTACGCCATTCGTGCAGGTCGGAACTTACCCGACAAGGAATTTCGCTACCTTAGGACCGTTATAGTTACGGCCGCCGTTTACCGGGGCTTCAATCAAGAGCTTGCACCCCATCATTTAACCTTCCGGCACCGGGCAGGCGTCACACCCTATACGTCCACTTTCGTGTTAGCAGAGTGCTGTGTTTTTGTTAAACAGTCGCAGCCACCGATTCTTTGCAACCCTCCTGGGCTCCCGCTGTACGCGTTCACCTACCGAGGGCACACCTTATCCCGAAGTTACGGTGTCAATTTGCCGAGTTCCTTCACCCGAGTTCTCTCAAGCGCCTGAGCATATTCAGCTCGCCCACCTGTGTCGGTTTGCGGTACGGTCCATCTGTAACTGAAGCTTAGAGGCTTTTCCTGGAAGCATGGTATCGCTCACTTCAAGCTGGCAAGCCAGCTCTCGTCGTCACGCCTCAACTAAGCCCACCGGATTTGCCTGGCAGGCACGTCTACACGCTTAAACCGGGACGTCCAACACCCGGCTGAGGTAACCTTCTCCGTCCCCCCATCGCATTACAGATCGGTGCTGGAATATTAACCAGCTTCCCATCGACTACGGCTCTCGCCCTCATCTTAGGGGCCGACTCACCCTGCGCCGATGAACGTGGCGCAGGAAACCTTGGGCTTTCGGCGAGGGGGCCTTTCACCCCCTTTATCGCTACTCATGTCAGCATTCGCACTTCCGATACCTCCAGCAACCCTTACGAGTCACCTTCACAGGCCTACGGAACGCTCTCCTACCATCAACAGGCTCCATTAAAGACACGTCACCTCTGCGCTACGATCAACGTAGCGCAGGACGACTCGACTTTGGGGGGCGCCTTGCCGCAGCAAGCTGCGTCAAAGCTTTCTCCATTAACGAGCACGTGCCCTTAATGGAGCCTGATGATCCGCGATTTCGGTGCCTAGCTTGAGCCCCGTTACATCTTCCGCGCAGGACGACTCGACCAGTGAGCTATTACGCTTTCTTTAAATGATGGCTGCTTCTAAGCCAACATCCTGGCTGTCTGAGCCTTCCCACCTCGTTTCCCACTTAGCTAGATCTTGGGGACCTTAATCGGCGGTCTGGGTTGTTTCCCTCTCGACACCGGACGTTAGCACCCGATGTCTGTCTCCCCTGCTCGTACTTGCCGGTATTCGGAGTTTGCTATGGCGTAGTAGATCGCTATGACCCCCACAACCATTACAGTGCTCTACCCCCGGCAGTAATACAGGAGGCACTACCTCAATAGTTTTCGGAGAGAACCAGCTATTTCCGGATTTGTTTAGCCTTTCACCCCTAGCCACAGCTCATCCCCTAACTTTTCAACGTTAGTGGGTTCGGACCTCCAGTAGGTGTTACCCCACCTTCATCCTGGCCATGGCTAGATCATCCGGTTTCGGGTCTACGCCCTGCAACTCAAGCGCCCTATTCGGACTCGCTTTCGCTGCGCCTCCCCTATGCGGTTAAGCTTGCTACAGAACGTAAGTCGCTGACCCATTATACAAAAGGTACGCAGTCACCCAGTTGCCCAGGCTCCCACTGTTTGTATGCATGCGGTTTCAGGATCTATTTCACTCCCCTTCCGGGGTTCTTTTCGCCTTTCCCTCACGGTACTGGTTCGCTATCGGTCGATTACGAGTATTTAGCCTTGGAGGATGGTCCCCCCATCTTCAGACAGGATTTCACGTGTCCCGCCCTACTTGTCGCAAGCTTAGTTCCACAGTCAACTTTTCGCGTACGGGGCTATCACCCACTACGGCTGCCCTTTCCAGAGCATTCCACTAAGTCGACTGCTAAAACTTGCCGGCTGTTCCCATTTCGCTCGCCACTACTCTGGGAATCTCGGTTGATTTCTGTTCCTCCGGCTACTGAGATGTTTCAGTTCACCGGGTTTGCTCCCTCCACCCTATATATTCAGGTGGCGGTGACCCTTGCGGGCCGGGTTTCCCCATTCGGACATCTCCGGATCAAAGCTTGTTTGCCAGCTCCCCGGAGCTTTTCGCAGGCTGCCACGTCCTTCATCGCCTGTAATCGCCAAGGCATCCACCACATGCACTTAGTCACTTGACCCCATAACCGTGTGTCCTGACCTTCCAGCACCCACCGTTACGGTGTGTTTGCGCCGTTCGCACACCGCCTTTTGTTTCGGCATGCGAACAAGATACAACCAACCCTATTGCTCACACGACTCTCATCAAGTCATGTGAACCCTTACCTTCCCAATTGTTAAAGAACACTGCAGCTCTCAACGCTATCCTCTGCTTCCCCGAGGGGACCAAAGAACACCGTTGAGTGCTACGCACAACCGCAACCGACCTTGTTACCGGGAACCCCAACCCGCCCGCTGCTGCCATGGCTACGGCCGAGCGCAGGTCTGGTGGAGCTGGACGGGATCGAACCGACGACCTCCTGCTTGCAAAGCAGGCGCTCTCCCAATTGAGCTACAGCCCCGGCGATGCTGCTTGAAGCCAGCAATCTTGCTTGAAGCCGATCCTGGTGGGTCTGGATGGATTCGAACCATCGACCCCCGCCTTATCAAGACGATGCTCTAACCAACTGAGCTACAGGCCCGCTGTCCGTTACGTTGTGCACGTGTGTGTTGCAACCGATAGGTTGTGGGTACAAATGGTTGGAGATGAGGTGACAGACATCGCGCGAGATCCTGTTGCCAGGACCGCATCGCTGACCTCTGTACCTTGTTTCCGAGAAAGGAGGTGATCCAGCCGCACCTTCCGATACGGCTACCTTGTTACGACTTCACCCCAGTCACGAAACGCACCGTGGTAAGCGGCCTCCTTGCGGTTAGCCTACCTACTTCTGGTACATCCCGCTCCCATGGTGTGACGGGCGGTGTGTACAAGACCCGGGAACGTATTCACCGTGACATGCTGATCCACGATTACTAGCGATTCCGACTTCACGCAGTCGAGTTGCAGACTGCGATCCGGACTACGATCGGCTTTCTGGGATTGGCTCCCCCTCGCGGGTTGGCGACCCTCTGTACCGACCATTGTATGACGTGTGAAGCCCTACCCATAAGGGCCATGAGGACTTGACGTCATCCCCACCTTCCTCCGGTTTGTCACCGGCAGTCTCCTTAGAGTGCCCTTGCGTAGCAACTAAGGACAAGGGTTGCGCTCGTTGCGGGACTTAACCCAACATCTCACGACACGAGCTGACGACAGCCATGCAGCACCTGTGTTCCGGTTCTCTTTCGAGCACCCCCGCCTTTCAGCAGGCTTCCGGACATGTCAAGGGTAGGTAAGGTTGTTCGCGTTGCATCGAATTAATCCACATCATCCACCGCTTGTGCGGGTCCCCGTCAATTCCTTTGAGTTTTAACCTTGCGGCCGTACTCCCCAGGCGGCTCACTTCACGCGTTAGCTACGGTACCAAGGAATCGCTTCCCCAACACCTAGTGAGCATCGTTTAGGGCGTGGACTACCAGGGTATCTAATCCTGTTTGCTCCCCACGCTTTCGTGCCTGAGCGTCAGTATTGGCCCAGGGGGCTGCCTTCGCCATCGGTGTTCCTCCGCATCTCTACGCATTTCACTGCTACACGCGGAATTCCACCCCCCTCTGCCATACTCAAGCTTGCCAGTTTCCAATGCCATTCCCAGGTTGAGCCCGGGGCTTTCACATCAGACTTAACAAACCGCCTGCGCACGCTTTACGCCCAGTAATTCCGATTAACGCTCGCACCCTACGTATTACCGCGGCTGCTGGCACGTAGTTAGCCGGTGCTTATTCTGCCGGTACCGTCAAGAGTCACCCTTATTAGGGGTAACCTTTTCTTCCCGACCAAAAGCGGTTTACAACCCGAAGGCCTTCTTCCCGCACGCGGCATGGCTGGATCAGGGTTGCCCCCATTGTCCAAAATTCCCCACTGCTGCCTCCCGTAGGAGTCTGGGCCGTGTCTCAGTCCCAGTGTGGCTGATCATCCTCTCAGACCAGCTACCGATCGTCGCCTTGGTAGGCCATTACCCCACCAACAAGCTAATCGGACATCGGCCGCTCCCAGAGCGTGAGGCCATTACTGGTCCCCCACTTTCCTCCTCAGAGCATATGCGGTATTAGCGCCGCTTTCGCGGCGTTATCCCCCACTCCGGGGTACGTTCCGATGTATTCCTCACCCGTTCGCCGCTCGCCGCCAGGGTTGCCCCCGCGCTGCCGCTCGACTTGCATGTGTAAAGCATGCCGCCAGCGTTCAATCTGAGCCAGGATCAAACTCTTCAGTTCGATCTCTGCAAGTTAACTCATCTCAACGTTGGCCCTATCATTCCCCGCTTCCGGGAAACGACAAGACGTTCGGCCTCCCACCATCACTGATGGAAAGCCTCACTGCGTTGTGCGAGCACTTCGTTTGTCTTGGATCTCCCCCGCAACGTCGCCATCCCCCAGTTACCCGGAAAACAGCCCGCCGCAGGGCCCCAGACCACGAGTACCCACACCTATCGGTTGCACATTGTTAAAGAGCGTTCTGCCTGCAAACCGCCCGGTCGAACCTGCAAACCGGAAAAGATGCAGCAGAGAGGCGCGATAATAGGATGAATTTCAGGATGTGTCAACACCCTGTCGCGCCAAGACCTCCAACGTTGGCCCGCGCCGGAGCGTTTCAAGCGCCGGCCGCTAAAATCATCCTTCCAGCGCACCCGCGGAGTCTGTTTGACGCAACCCCCGACCATGCCCGCCCCCGGACGGAACGCCCCGTGCCCGTGCGGGAGCGGCAAGCGCTTCAAGGATTGCCATGGCAAGGTCGACGCGCCGGGTCCTCCATTGGCGCCCCGTCCGGCCGCAATGGCCCGTGCCGGAATGGCAGCCCACCAGCGCAACGACCTCGACACCGCGGAGCAACTCTACCGGGATGCGCTGGCCATCGACCCCGACCAACCGCTCGCCCTTCACTACCTGGGCGTTGCGCACTACCAACGCGGCCGCATCGACGACGCAATGCCGTTGCTCGACCGGGCCATAGCGCTGGCGCCTGCGGAGCCCGAATTCCACAACAATCGTGGGCTTGCGCTCGCCTCACGTCTGCAGGATGACCTTGCGGTGGAAGCCTACCGGCGGACGCTGGCGTTGAAGCCGATGCACGCGGGCGCCTGGAGCAACCTCGGGCTCGCCCTGCAGGCGCTGGGAGATTTGCCGGGCGCCATCGATGCCTTTCGCCGTGCGTTAGCCATCGCGCCCGACCACCCGCAGACCCATTGGAATCTCGGCCTCGCATTGCTTGTTTCAGGCGATTGGGCGAGTGGTTGGGCGGAATACGAGTGGCGCCTGCGTGCGCCCGAATTACAGTCCTTCATCCGGCAGTGGCCGGTTCCACGTTGGCAGGGCGACGGTATCGCCGGCCGCACGATACTGCTGCACGCCGAGCAGGGATTGGGCGACACGCTGCAGAATATCCGCTTTGCCGAAGCGGTCGCGGCACGCGGTGCGCGGGTCGTCGCCGCAGTGCAGGCGCCACTATTGCGGCTGGCGGCCACTGCGCCGGGCGTGGCGGCCGTCGTCGGTCCGGAAGATTCGATGCCCGCGTTCGACGTGCACGTTCCATTGATGTCGCTGCCGTTCGTGCTCGGCGCGACCCCCGAACAGCTGGGCGTCGCGGTGCCGTATCTGCGCAGCGATCCGGCCCGACGGCAGGAAGCAGCAGCACAGGTCACGCGGCACGGAATTCGCGCGCTTCGCATCGGTATCGCATGGAGCGGCGCGACCGGCACCCACTACAACCTGCGCCGCGCGTGTCCGCTCGACGTGTTGGCACCCTTGTTCCAACTGCCCGGCACTTGCTGGTTCTCGTTGCAGAAGGACAACGCCGGATTTGGTGCGGCGCGCCCCGGCGCAATCCAGGACCAACCACTCGTCGAGCTCGAACTGCGCAATGACTTTGATGGTACGGCCGCGCTGGTCGACGCACTCGATGTCATCGTCACCGTGGATACCAGCATGGCCCATCTCGCCGGCGCGCTGGGCAAAACCGTGTTGCTGTTGCTGCCTTCCGCGCCGGACTGGCGGTGGGGCACGACCGGTGGCGACACGGCGTGGTATCCGACCGCGCAGCTCTTTCGCCAGCCCGTTTCAGGTGACTGGTCGGAGCCGGTAGCGCGGATCGCGACCGTGCTCATGCACATGACGGCGCGGCTATAACTGCCGCAATAGCGAAGCCAGTGCGGCGATCGGCGCCGGATCGTCGAAGATACGGTGGTGCGCCGCTCGAATGCGTGCGGCAAGATCCTGCCGTCGGACAGCGTCGCCCGCGAGGGCTGCCACCAACTGTGCATACGCTTCCTGGTCCGTCGCAATCAATTCGTCAAGACCCATCAAATTCAACATGCCCGCGCTCTGCCGGCCACGCATGAAGCGACCGGGCAGCGTGACTATCGGCAGTCCGCAGGCGAGCGCGTCGAGGCTGGTGTTGCCGCCCGACCAATGCAATGTGTCGAGCACCAGGTCGCAGACGGTGTTCACCCGCAGATAGTCATCGTGGCCACACTGCGGCAGAAAGCGCATGCGGTCGCCCGGAAGGCCTGCGGCTTCGAGCCGTGCCCGAAAAAACGTCGTCAGCTGCGGCTCGCGCCCCTCGAACAGCACGAGTTCGGCCGTGGGTACGTCGCGCAGGATGCGCGCATAAAGCGCATCGTTGTCGGGATGGATCTTGAACAATGACTGCGGACACAGAAACAGTGGCACGTCGGGCGGCAAGCCGAATGCCGATCTCGTCGCGTCCGCCGGCACCGCAGGCCGCGGATAGCGCGTGCCGATGCCGGGGAGGAGACGCAGCGTCTCGCGATAGTGCTGCGCGCCATCTGCAGGCTCCATCACCGCACTGGACAGGTAGACATCGATGGTGCCGTGCCCGGAGGTCACCGGATGCCCCCACGCGGCGCACTGAACCGGCGCCAGCCGCAATGCCGCAAGCGCAAAGGTGATGTCCCCCATGCCGAGTTCGGGATAGATCAGGACATCGAGCGCGTCGGCACGAATGCGGGGGGCTGCCTGCGACGGTCGCCACCATGGCATGGGCCGGAAGTAATCGGCACGTGCCGCAAGGCGTTCGGTCAATGCATCGCGCTGGGGCAGCAGGTGATACACGAAAACCTCGAAGTCTTCGCGCGGGAGTCCGGTGATCCAGTGCTCGAAGTAGCGCCCTGCGGTGCAATCGCGGAAGAAGGTCGATGCGAAGCCGACCCGGATTCGCGAACCTGCGCGCCTGCGCGGCGGCATCGATTGCCGCCACTCGGGAGCCTGGGCTTCCACCATCGATCCCACGAGATCGCCAAAGCGTCGCTGCAGGTTCGTATCGTCCTCGCCGTGATAGGCGAGCAAAAAATTGGTGTGGCGAAGCTCGTCAAGCAGGCGCTCGGGTGCCAGCGCCGATGCAACGGCAGGCAACTCGCGCTCGAGTGCCGTCATGCCATGCGTGTAGTCATAACGCGCGCGCCGTAACGCCTCACCTCCGGTGGCGATCATCGGCAGCATCAGGTTCGCGCCCAGCATTGCGCGCAGGAGCAGCGGGTCGCGTCGCAGCGCCTCCGCGAATGCCTCGCGTGCCGCAGAAAGTGCATTGGCCTCGGCCAGCGTGGCCCCCAGTTGCAGCGACACAATGCCATCGCGGGATTCGAGCGCCGCAACGCGACGAAACGCCTCGGCGGCGCCCGCCAGGTCGCTGCGTTCGCGCAGCAGGCTACCCAGCGTGCGCAGTGCGCCGACATGTTGTGGCGACAGCTCAAGTGCGCGGCGCAATGCAGCAGCGGCCCCAGCATCATCGCCCGCCTCGCGCCGCATGGTCGCGAGATTGGCCCACGCCAGGACGTAACCGGAATCCGCCGCGGTGGCGTTCTCCGCCGCCCGCACCGCATCGGCGATGCGACCCTGGCTGCGCAATGCGTTGCCCAGGTTGTTCCAGCCGCGGGCATACCCGCGATCGACGCGGACGGCGTGCTCGAACGCGCCGATGGAACGCTCGATGCGCCCGGCATCGGCATAAACGAGGCCAAGCTCGTTCCATACCCTGGCCTGCGTCGCGTCCAGTGCGAGCGCCCCCTCCAGGTCGACGATTGCGCGGTCGCGGTCTCCGCTGTCCTCGAATGCGCGCGCGCGCAGGACGAGCGCCGCGACCCGATCTGGCATGGGCATGCCCTCTTCCGCCAGCAACGTATCAGCCAGCTGGATCGCGGCGGCAGCATTGCCGCCGGCAAGGCGTGTTGAAATCAGCGAGAGTCGGGGATCGGCCATGATGAGTTCAGCTTGCTGGGTTGCCGGTGGGCGCCACCTCGGCGAGCGCGCGCAAGTAAGCGGCCTCGAGATTGCGCGTGTGCGCCGGCATGTCGACCAGCGGTGACTCGACCAACCCGGCGGCAATGCGCGCACGAACATCCGCGCGAAAGCCCATATCGTCGGCAAGTCGCTGCGCGATGTGGACGTATTCGCGTCCGGACTGCGCGATGGTCTCGTTGACGCCTAGATTGACCAGGATCGAGTACGACGTTCGCTCGCCATGGCGGCGCCCGACCAGGGTCACCACCGGCACATGCATGTCCAATGCCTCGAGGGTTCCGTTGACGCCCCCGAAGGGCATCGTATCGAGAACGAAGTCGATCACGTGATAGCGCGCCTGGTTCTGCGCATCATCACGCCCCTGCGGTATGAATACCACGCGTTCCTCGCCGATGCCTGCCGCCCGGACGAGTCGCAGGTAACTGCCACGGTGCGCTGGATTGGCCGGCGAGAACGCAAGGACCGCGCGCGGTATCTGTTGCATGACATCGCGCCATAGCGCGAGGCAGCGCCGCGACAGCTTCATCGGTGTGACGAATGCGCCGATAACGACTGCGTCAGCCGCGATTCCTAGCGTTGCTCTATCGAACGGATGATCGGCGGCGGGTTCGACATGGCGGTACGGATAAACGCAGCCATCCATTGGCAGCAAACGTTCTATCTGGAAGGCGCCGTTCTCCGGAATATCCGCATGGTGATCGGTCAGCTTGAAATCGATGGCCGCCAGACCGAGCGTGCCGGCGCTTGCCACATGCGTGACCTGCACCCGCGCCGGCTTGCGCGCCAGGATGCCCGGCCGTGCCCCGCGCGTATGCGTCGAGAGGTCAACCAGCAGGTCAAGGTCGTCCGCACGGATGCGCGCGGCCGCGGCAGCATCATCGAGACGCGTCACGTCGATGAATTGTGTGGCCATCGCCGTAAAGCGCTCGGTCCATTCGTCGCGCTCGCCTGACATTGCGTAAAAGTAGGTCTCGAAGCGAGTGCGGTCATGATGCTCGACAGCGCCCCAGATCATCTTCCCCATGACGTGATTACGCAGGTCTGCTGACAGGTATCCGATTCGCAACGGCCCTGGACGGCGCGGACCCGCCGGCGGCATGGGCACACCATAGACTTTGGTAGCCGCTGCATCGTAGCGCCACATCATCGTCAGCAGCAGCTCCGGTTCGACGTCAACGAACAGCAGCAGGTACAGCAATTCCTCGAGGCAATCGACGAGCTCGACGGCGTCGGCCGCGACAAAGGAATCGCGGCGGAGGCCATCCAGGGTCGCCTCGATCTGCGCGAAATCGGCGCGATGCGCACTCACTTCGAGCGATTGCACGGCCATCGGCATCGCCGTCGGGCAGTGCGTGCGGAAGCGATCGAAATTGGCGAACCACGCGTCCATGCGCCCGGCGGCAAAGAGCGCCTCGCCGAGGCTCTTGTAGGCCGCCCCATGCGTGGGCTCGATTTTCAACACCTGGCTGAACGCGGCGACGGCGGCATCGATGTTGCCGCCCTGTGCAAAGAGCACACCCAGGTTGAAATCCGCGGCAACCATGTCGGGATCGAAGGTGAGCGCGCGCTGCCACGCGCGTGCGGCCGCCTCCCGGTCGCCGGCCATCTGCTGCGCTACGCCGCTAAGAAAATGCAGGTCGGCCTGCGCCGGCGCAAAACGCAGCGCGGCCGCAAACGCCGCGTCCGCCGCCTTGCCATCGTGGCGCGCCAATTCAGCCTGTCCAAGCACGCGCCACAGGCTCACATCGCGTGGCGCGCGTACCAATCCGTCGCGCGCAAGCGCAACCGCGTTTGCGGGATGCCCGAGGGCCACGGCCAATTCGGCGGCGGAGATGCGTGCCTCGACAAAATCCGGCGCCGCGGCCAGCGCCGCATCGAACGCGGCGCGGGCTTCCTCCAGCTTGCCGGCAGCACTGGCGATGTTGCCGACCATCTGCCACGCGGGCGCCCACTTGGGTTGTTCCTGCAGGACTTCCGCATAGCCTGCGCCGGCGGCCTCGATGTCACCGTCCCGGTGCATCGCGATCGCGGCATCCCAGCGGGCCATGATGTCGGCGACCGCGAGTTGTCCGCTGTCGCCCGTCGTGACTTGGATCGTCGCCAAGGCCTCGGCAAGTCCCGCACCGCTTTCGGCGCGACCGTCGACAAGCGGCGGCCGGTGCTCAGGTACGCCGGTGGCCAACGCGAGGATGCGGCGTGCAGGACGCATCGCCAGCAACTTACCCGTTGCGAGCGAAAGTCCCGCGGCGTCCACCAGCACATCGCAATCGCGTGCAGACAACGCGCGCCCGACGTCCACATCGGGTTGCGCCGCCGTCGCAAGCAATGCCGCATCGGCCAGCGGCGTGGAGGCGAGTGCCCTGTGCACCAGCTCCGGCGCAGCGGATGTCAGTACGAGATGCCGTGCTTCGCGCGGTGCCTTCGCAGTTGCGAGCGCTTCGAGCCAGGCCGTCCAGGCAGGGGTACCGGGAGTCGGCGCAATCCAGGCGACACGCAACGCCTCCCCGGCGGTCCGTCGCGGCCACAACAGCGGCACCGGGGGCGCGGCTCGCGACGCGGTCAAGGTGCTGTAGCTTTGCGCGATCACCGCAGCGAGCTGCGGATTGGCGCGCGACGCTGCCATCGCAAGGCGGCGCAGCGATTCGGCATCATCCGGAATCCAGGCGCGTTCAGCGGTATCGGCCGGAATGGGCACACCCAGCTCGGCAAGCATTGCAAGCAACGCCGGAGGCACGAGGACGGGGCGCTTCGACAGCGCGTCGAACAATGCGGTACGCGCTGGCGAGTCTGCTGCAGTCAGCGCCGCCGCATACGCGTTGGCCAATGCCGGTACCGCCACCAGCGCCGGATTGCGCTCGATTTGCTCCGCGCAAAGACGCATTGCCGCGGCATCATGCAACGCTGCGTCGGCCGCCGCGGCGGCGGCCTGCGCGCGGTCATTCTGCGGTGCCGCCGACGCCGCCTCGCGCGCGATCTGCGCCGCACTCGCGAAATCACCGTGCAGGATGGCCGCTTCGCTCAGCGCCTGGCGTGGTGGAAGAAAACTGCCATCGAGGCGCGCGGAGCGATGCCACGCGGCGACCGCTTCGTCGGCAAGGCCGAGCTGCCACAGGACCTCACCCAGGTGAAACAACGGAACCGGCGACTGCGGATCTTCGCGAGCTGCGCGCCTAAAACAAGGGAGCGCATCGGCAGCGCGTCCTTCGGTTTGATGTGCGCGACCGCGAGCCACCCATGCGGCCATGGTCTCGGTAGTCATGGCTTGAGGCGCGAACGCAGGGCCGCCAGCAGGGGCGCCGGCGTGCAGCGCGCCAGTACGCGCCCGGCACGCGTATGGCGTCGCGCGAGCGCTGCCTGGGCGATTCGTTCGAGCCACCCGGCATGCGCAGCGGACCCCGGCGCAAGCGCGGGCGCCGGCGGCTGCCATGCCACGTAACCCAGTGCAGCGCGCAGGCGGCCGGGTTCGAAGACCTTTCCTAAGACCGGTACCTGCACCCGCGATTCGATGGCGTCAGTGTAGAGCGCAAATGTCGCCCCGGTCATGGCACCGATCGTTGCATGCGGCAGCGCACGGGCCTTGATGGCCATTGTCGCTAGCCGCTCGCGCCCCGCATCGCCCAGCACCGCCACGAGTCGCTCCAGCATCCTTGCCTCGTCGCGCCATTCCTCGTCCGTCAGCACCACGCCCGCGCCACTGCCCTGCACACGTTCGGCCAGTGCCCCGATCGGCGGCACGACGGCCGGGCGCCCCGCGCTCCACCCTTCCGTCAACGTGTAGCTGAAGGTCTCCGGTCCCGCCGATGGAAACAGGACGAGCGCGACCCGATAGTGATCGAGCAGCGCCGGCAATTCCGACGCGGCGTAACGACCATGCACCGTGAACCGTGCATCCGGGGACTGTACCGGTCCGTGCTCGACGTCCATGTACCCGATCAGCACGAATCGGAGTGGCACGTTTCGCTCCCGCGCGAGCGCAACGAGGCGCTCGATGCGACGAGCGCCCTTGTCCGGCCCGATTGCCCCCAGCAGCGCCACGGTGGGAATGCCGTCATCGGGAACCGTGAGCGGCAGCGACGCCACCGGCACCGCGACGTCGGTGGGTGCGCCATGCGCAATCACCGTAGCAGGGCAGTCCGCGAAATAGCGCTGCAGCATCGCGGCGACCCAGTGCGACGGCGCGATACGGAATGCTGCGCGTGCCAGCAACGCATGGTGCCGCAAGCGCCAATCGACAATATCCACATCGACGAACGACGGTTGTGCGGCCAGACAGCGGCCGCATACGGCCGGATCGGTCTGCGCTCCACAAAAGAATCCGCTCGCGTCGAGAAATGTGATGGTGGGGCATGCAAAATTGAGGTCGTGTACCGTGTAGCCGAACGGCACCGGCGGGTCCTCGAGCGCCGTGAGAATGCCGTCGCGGCAGGCCGAGATGTTATGCAGATGAATGAGCGCGACGCCGAACGTCGCGCAAATCCCGCCGACGAAGTCGCGCCACGGCTCATGGTCGGTGCGCAGGAATTTGAAGGTGATGGTTCCACCGTAGGGGCGATGCTCCTCCACCTGCCAGTAGTCGCCAACAGCGATGGCGAGATAGTGCCGCCAGCGATCACGCGATGCGTGAATCAACGCCCGCACGTGCGTCTCGGTGCCGCCGCCATGGTGATGAATCACGTGCAGCACGCCGCGATCGGGTGTCGTCGCGACGGCCAGCCGCAACGCCGCAGCAGCGCGCAGCGGGCGCAGCGGATCGGCGGCGATGTACGCATGCACCATGTCGAGGTAGTGAGGATGCCGCTCGAGCAGCAGCGCCATGTTGCGCGGGCCGAGCCAGGCCTTCTGCCCTTCGAACGAGCGTCCCCCGGTATGGACAACAAACGCGTTGTCGGCGAGCACGTTGCGCCACCCTGCCGCGGCCGCGCGGAGACAAAAATCGTTCTCCTCGCCGTAGCCCAGGCCGAACGCAGGATCAAACTCACCGATCGCATCGAGCAGCGCCCGCCGGACGAACATGCAGAAACCGACGCCGGTGGGGAGATCGGGATAGGTCGGCACCGCGGCCTCGGCCATCGCGGCGGCAACCCGGTCGGCATTGCCGTCAGCGGGCCACGCGTTGGCGACGCAAAAGTCGGGAAACGAACAAATCTCGGCGTTGTTGGAAAATGGCGTGATCGTGCCGATGCGTGGGTCAGTGGCAGCGCAGTGCATCAGCGCATCCAGCCACCCGGCGGTGACGATCGTGTCGGAGTTGAGCAGGATCACGTCGGCCCGCGACAGCCCCATGCCACGGTTGGCCGTGCCGGTAAAGCCCTGATTGACATCATTGCGCAGCAGCACCACCTGCGGATGTGCCCGCTGTTCCATCTCGGCAAAGAATGCGGCCACACCTGCTTGCGGCGATGCATCGTCGATCAGCACCAGGCGCACGTCGGGCCGCAAGGTTGCGAGCACGCTGGCGACGCACTGGCGCACGTCATCCGGCGCGTTGTAGACCGGCACGACCACATCGACGACGTAATGCGGTGTCGGAGCGTTCACAACCCGCGCCTGTGCTGCCACCACAGCCTGAAGCGCATCCAGGGCAATGCCAGCCAGCCACGTACGCTCTGCCGATAGGCGATGAGCCGCTCCTGCGCGGCCAGCGCCCGCTCCAGGCGAGTGCGCTCCTGCTCCAGCGCATCCACTGCCTGCCGCGCGGAGCCCAGCGCTTCGTTGGCGCTGTCGCGTGCGCGCATGGCGGCCGTGCGCTCGCCGGCAAGCGTGTCGCGCTCGAGGGCCAGCATGTCGCGCTGGTGGGCGGCCTGCTCGCGCTCCGCGATCACCGCGTCGCGCGCCAGGTTTGCGGCCTCGAGTTGTGCATCGCGCTCGACGACGATGCGCTCGCGAATCTCGACCAGCCCCTCCAGATGCCGGACATGAGTGGTCTGGCGATCGAGCGCCGCATCGCGTTCGCGCAGCAGGCCATCGAGGCGCAGGACATCGGCCGCCCTGGCGTCGAGACGGGCAAGCTCGATTTCGGCGGGATCGGAAAAAAGCGACAGGCCCGGCGCCTCAGGGAGGTTGACCATTGCACCTCGTGCCGCCACCACAACGAAGTACATCGCCGCGGGCGGCGCGGCTGTCGCGATGCGGGCATCGTCGCCCGCAAAGGCCTCCATTCCGGTGCCTGCATTCTCGTTCCATACCGCCGATCCGAAATACCGCCTCTGCCGGAACCATCGACGCGTAGGAAATGCGACCGCGAGCATGGCCTCCAACTCGTCGCGTGTCGGTTCATGCAGATGAAACGGGTTGTGGTAACCGCGGGCATCGGAATACTCGGCGGGATTGGGCGCCGACAGGAGAAGGATGCCATCGGGCGTCAGCACGCGCGCGATTTCGGCAAGCATCGCGGGCTGCATCGCGCGAGGCAGATGCTCAATCGTCTCGAACGACACGACCGCGTCCACCGATGCATCGGCGAGCGGGAGTGCTGCCGCTGAGCCGCATTCGAAGCGCACATTGGACTGTTGCGCATAGGCCAATTGCGCGTGTTCGACGGCAGAGGCATCGACGTCGACACCCACTACGCTGCCCGCCGTCGCGGCCAACAGCATGCTGCCATAGCCCTCGCCGCTGGCCACATCGAGAACCCGCTTGCCCGCGACAAACCGGCGCGCGAACGCATACCGATGCCAATGCTCGTGCGCAATTTCACCGGGCAAGCCCGGGACGAAACGTTCGCCGGTGAATTCGAGGGATTTTTCCATGGCTTGGGGCGCAGTCGAGGTTGCAACGTCGCGCACGACGCGATTTTAGCCGATGGTGGCCCGGCTGCCTGACCGCGCCGTCGCGCCCCGCCTCAGCCCGGATCGTGCCAATGATGCGGAAGGTGGACGAAACCCATTTCGCGGGAAGCACCGGTGACGACGAACGGCCGCTCCACATTGTCGAACAGGCGTACACCCTCCGGGTCCATGGCATGCGCGCGCACGACGTACTTGCCCGGGAGCAGCTGCAATCCCGGCAAGGTCAGTCCGAAGCCGAACCGGTTCTCGGGTTGCGGCAGCAGCGCAATGCCTTCCATGTCGCTGGCGACGCCATAGACGGGCGTGCCGTCGGCCCGGACGATGCCGAGCAGGACCACTGGTGGCCTGCCATCGGGCGAGTAGATCTCGCCACGGATGGCGAGCGTTTCACCCTGCGCAAGCGAGCCTGAGGGTTCGATGATCAGGCTCTGCACGGCGTACACGCCGGCAGCGTGGGCCACGGCCGTTGCCATCGGCTGCTTGGCCAGCGCGGACTTTTCTTCATGGAAGGCAAGGTACGCCTGCGTGACGTCCATTGCCGCGCCGACACGTACGATCTGGCCGTTGCGCAGCCAGATCGCGTGGCGGCACAGTTTCTGGATGTGATACATGCTGTGCGAACACAGCAGCAGCGTGCCGCCGTCGGACAGGTAATCCTCCATCCAGGCGATACATTTTTTCTGGAACGATTCATCGCCTACCGCGAGCACTTCGTCGGTGATCAGAATGTCGGGTCGCAACGCTGTCGCAACCGCAAAGCCCAGCCTGACCACCATGCCCGATGAGTAATTCTTGATCGGCTCGTTGATATGGTCGCCGATGTCGGCGAAGGCCACGATTTCCTCGCGCTTGGCGGCGATCTCGCGCGGCGAAAGCCCAAGCAACGCTGCCGACAACTCGATGTTGGCAAGACCCGTGTACTCAGGATGAAACCCCGAGCCCAGCTCGAGCAGTGCGCCCACACGACCATTGACTTCGACCCGACCGCGCGTGGGTGCGATCACGCCGGCCACGATCTTCAGCAGTGTCGACTTGCCCGCGCCATTTTCGCCGACGATGCCGAGCGACTGCCCCCTCTCCAATGAGAAGCTGACATCGTCGAGCGCACGGAACACGTGGGCCGCACCATGTCCGCGCAGCAGATCCCAAACCAGGCGCAACTGCCCACCACGCGACTCCACCTTCGCATAATCCTTGCCCACGCCTTCGAGTGTCAGCAGCGACGAACTCACACGAAGTCCTCGAAGTAAGGCGACAGGCGGCGAAACACCCAGCGGCCCACGAAGAAGATGGCGAGCGCCACCAGCACGGCGACCGCGTCACCCCATTGAAGCGCCAGCTTGCCGTCGAGCAGCGCGTCGCGCAGGCGGCCTACCAACCAGCTGAATGGATTGATCGCCACCCATGGCCGCATCACTTCCGGCACCAGCGTCAGTGGATAGAGGATCGGGGTGAGATACATCAGGATCATCAGCGCCGGCATCAGCACATGCTCGACATCGCGGACGAAGACCTGCAGCGCCGCGAAAAAGAGGGCGAATCCGATGATGCCGACGGCCATCACGACCCATAGCGGCAGTGCCAGCAGCAGGCCTTCGAGATGTATCGGCTCGCCGAAGACGACCAATGCGAGCAGCACCACAAGATAGCCGGCAAGCTGCAGTGTCAACGTTGCCGCGACTGACGCGTAGATCACGAGTTCGTGCGGAAAGGCGACCTTGCGAATCAGGCCGGCGTATCCGGAAAGGCTGGTAGCGGCGCGCTGGATGCCCTCCTGGGCTGCCAGCCAGGGCCACAACGCCACCGCGACGAACGACAGGAAACTCTCGCCCCCGAAGCCCTTGGTCTTGAAGATGATCGTGAAAACGAAGTGATAGACGACGAGCAGGACCAGGGGATGTACGAAGGCCCATGCAAAGCCGGATACGCTGCCGAGATAGCGGGTGTTGAGTTCCCGCCGGTAGAAATTGAAGAACAGCGCGCGGTCGCGCACGGCGGCCGAAGGCGCCGGCACCACTTTGCCACCGGCAGAAGCGGATGGCTGCGTCATGCGGATGACACGGTAGTTTACCGGTACGCCGAAGCGCTAGCGTGGCGCCGGATTGGGCGCAGGCGCCGGTGAGCCCGGGGCGATGCCCAGCGCCCGCTTGGCGGCTTCTACGTCGACGCGTGGTGTAAGCGCGTCCACAGCCTCGCGGTTGACCAGTGTCTGCGGATCCTTGCGCACCGCCGCGACCGCGTCGTCGCGATGCTCATCGATGAAGCGCTTTTTCAGTTCGGCCATCACGGTATCCCGTACTTCGGCGAACGAAGGCACCGTTGCCGGACGGCGCGCGTCCAGCCGGATTACGTGCCAGCCGAACTGCGATTGCACCGGTTGGCTCAAGTCCCCTGGATTTTTCAACGCAAATGCCGCTGCGGCAAAGGCGGGGTCCATTTCCTTGCTGGCAAACCAGTCGAGCTTGCCATTGTTGAGCTGTCCCGACGGGTCGTCGGACAGTTCCCGGGCCAGGGTGCCCATGTCTGCGCCCGCGACAATGCGCGCACGAGTGGCAACGGCGAGTTTTTTCGCATCCTCGGCGCTGTGCTTCCTCGTGTCGAACAAGATATGCGTGGCCTCGAGTTGCTCGGGGCGGGTGAATCGGGCCTTGTCGGTGAGATAGATTTCGCGCGCGCGCGCTTCGAAGCGAGATTTGCTGGCCTCGAATTCGGCGCCGGCGTCGGCTTCGACCTTTTCAATGTAGATCTGGCCCAGCAGTCGGTCGGTCTCAAGCTGGATGCGAATCACATTGTCCGGCGCCGTCTCGAGTTTGGCGCTACGCGCCTGCGCAGCAAGTGACTTCTGCGTGAGCATGCGCACCAGCAGTTCATTGACGCGGCGCGCGCTGTTGGCGAAACCTTCGCGCAGCTCGGCCGGCAGACGCTGCAGTTCGACGTCGTATTCGGCGCGCGTGACCTTGGCCACGCTGTTTGACATCAGGACGGTGTCGCCCGCGCTTTGCGCATGGGCGACCTGCGTTACGGGCAGCAAGGACGCCAGCATCAAGGCGCCTGCGGCAAGAATGTTCGGGAATTGGATTTTCATCGTTTGCTCGGGCAGCGCTTATCGCGCCTCCAGGAAGAAAAAGGGGCGAGGATTGCTCCTCGCCCCCCCTACAACTGAAGCTACAGCGATTACTGGATGTTGGTCGTAACCTTGTGCGGCGTGTTGCCGCCGTAGTTCGACTGGATCGGACCCGTGGCGCCCGGAAGCGTCTCGTTTTCGAACGTCACCGCGTTGAAGCCGACAACCGGCAGGCCGGCGAACGTGGTCGTTGCCAGGGCGCCTTGCAGGCCCGTCTTCGTGTTGAACGTCGTCGATGCACCGCCAACCAGTCGATGCTTCGGCGCCGGAGCGATGAAGTTCATCGAGAGCCAGCCGTTGCTGAACGTCGTCGGGATGTTCGCCACGTTCTTCGAACCGAGCACGTTGGTGTTGTTCAACGTGATCACATTCGCTTCCCAGCACAGCGAATCCGTGTTGGTCGGCGGCGGTGGCGAGAACGACGTTTGCGAAACGATCGTGCGCTCTTCGCGGTCGTACTGCGTCAGCAGGATGTCGTCACACGCGCCGGACGCAGAGAAATTGCTCTGGAACAGCTTGGTGACCGTCAGGCCGGAGTAGTAGAACGCCTTCGTCGGGAACGTGACGACCCAGTCGGTACCTGAATGGGTGTTGGCGTCCAGAACGAATTCGTTGTACACGTTGTTGTGCATCAGCACGGCCGAGACCGGATCTACCGGGTTCGTCGACGCCGACCAGTCGGTGATGTACACCGTCGAGGCAGCAACAACGACCGAGGTCTTCGGATTGACGTTGGCGAGATTCGGGAGAATCGAACCAGCGGCGTTCCACAGCGGAGTGGACGAGAAGCCGTCCAGCGCCGTTGCATCGAACGCGAAGTCTTCACCGCGAAGCACGTTGATCAGCGTCATGCTGCCGAACAGGCCGCCGTTGCCGGCAACCGTGTCAGCCGACGCGCCGCCCAGGGGCGTGCAAGCCGGGACACCTGCAACGTGGGTAACGGCAGCGGCGGTGGCGCCGATGACATTGCCCATTTCGATGATTTCGACATAGCCCTCACGGGTACGGTCGAGCGACGTGCCGGCCTTGTCGTCGTTGCTGCCCGTGTAGGCAAAATTGACGAATTGGGTCGGGGCCGCCGAGCTGTTCGACACCTTGGGGGTCGTGCAAGACGTGTCCGCCGTGAAGATGCCAGCGCCATCCGTGGTCGGGATGATGGCGGCAGTCCAGACGTCCTTGGCCGACAGGTACAAGTTGAAGTCAAGTACTTCGCGGCTGTTCTTGCCTTCCAGGAAGCGGACCTTGACTGCCTTCGCCGAACCGGTCGAATTGACGACCGACACCAGCGAGTTGTACGCGGCGAGAACCTTGGGTTCACGGACCGTGTAGTACGGATAGATCAGGGCTTGGCCCAGACCATCGGGGTTGACTGACACCGCTTGGGCGGCACCGGTCGCGCCAAGCGCGCTCAGGCCAGCCACAACGGCGTACAGCGATTTCTGTTTGAACGTATTCATAGTTGGTAATGACTCCTGATTGAGTGCCGTTTTAAAGTGATCACTTTAGAACCAACAGCACGCGAATGTTATTACAGCCAGCCACTTTTGACAAACAAAGGCGTTCGCCCCGACGGTTGACCTGTGGATTTTCTACAACGTCTCAAAGCGACGACACAAAGCGGTAAATCGTACAATTCAATTCACATACCACGCTTGACCGCCATCGATGATCCAGGCTTCCTGGATCGGCGTGGTGATCCCCTTCATCAGGCGGTGATCATAGGTGAGAAGCAACCGCACCTTGCAGGAATCCCCGTCGCAGGCAACCGTTTCCACCTTCGCCATCCGGAACGCGCCGCGCCTCATTGTCGCCTTGTATTTGTCGAGTGACAACACATCTCTGGAGGCGGGGCTCAGATAGCCATAGGCAGTGTCGAGATCGTCCTTGATCAGGGCCGCCCAGCGGGCGTTGGCTCGCTCGGTGACGAGGGCCTGACGGGCCTCCGGCGTGGTGGGCGCCGAGCCGCCGGGAGCGCCACCCGGGGTGGCGCAGGCCGCCAAGCCGACCAGGGCCAATGTCGCCACAGCCCGACAGGCTTGTCGCGAAACAGCGACGAAATGTTCACAAAATTGCGAAAACCCTGAAAATCGATTCAAAAACATTAGTCTTCTTTCAATTGAGCAGCGGAATCGGTGTCTGTGCGGGCGGGGGCACCGGCGCCGGGAACACCGCGTCCGCGAACGGCTTGACGTACGGAAACAGCCGATCGAGGTTATCCATCTTTCGGCGCAGGTCTTCAATGGCGCCGGCAATGTCGGCCGAGTTCTCGACCAACCGCGGGGTGATGAACAGGACGAGCTCGGTCCGGTTGTTTTTCAGCGTCTGGTTGCCGAACAATCCGCCGATGATCGGGATCCGCGATATCCACGGCAGCCCTTCCGAATCGTTGGAGCGCGTCTCACCGATGAGGCCACCCATCACCATCGTCTGCCCGCTCTGCACGCCGACGTAGGTCTGCACCGAGCGGGTGTTGATGGGAGGCGCGTCGCCGACGTTGGCGGGCGTCCCGGGGTTGGACACCTCGGCCTGGACGTCGAGCGTCACGAGGCCGCCGGCGTTGATGTGCGGCGTGACCTGCAGCAGTACCCCGGTATCGATGTACTGCGACGTTGTGGTGACGGCGTTGGTGGTGCCGCCGACCAGCGTTTGCTGGTTGACCGGAATCCGGTTGCCGGCCTTGATCGTCGCCTTCTGGTTGTCGAGCGCGGCGATGTGGGGATTGGCCACGACCTTGGCGCTGCCGTACTGGTCCAGCAGGTTCAGCACCGCCGAAATCCCGCCGGGAAAGGCCGCATTCTGGATGATGTAGGAGAAACCCCGTGCGATCCCCAAGCCGACCCCTGCGGCCGCCGGCACCCCGGGGTTGAACCCGCCGGAACTCCCGCCGGTGGAAGAGACCGGTGGAAGTATGAGGCCACCGGCGCCGCGCCCGGACGGCGCGCCGCCCTTGAACAGCCATTCCACGCCGAACTGCAGCTGATCGGTGAGCGTGACTTCGGCGATCGTGACTTCGATCAATACCTGTCGCTGCGGGACGTCGAGCTTTTTCAGCGCTGCCTCGATCACCGCGAACTCGGCCGGCGTGGCGATGATCAGCAGCGTGTTGTTGTCCTTGTCGGCCACCACCTGCAGGTTGCGCACGATGCCGGTGCCGTCGCCCGCGGCGCCGGCAGCGCGACCGGCCGCGACCGCGGCTGCCGCTGCGCCGGGCGCAGCACCGCCAGGATTGGCCACCGGCACCGCGGGTTGGGCCTGGAACGTCGGCGGATTGACGATGGTGCCGGCCGGGGTGCCGGGGGCCACCGTGGGGGCGGCGCCGGCCGCCTGCTGCGTCACGCGTCCGGTGAAGGCCTGCTGCATCAACGGCGCCAGGCGCTCCGCGCGCGTGTTCTGCAGGTTGTAGACATAGAACTGCAGGCCGCCGCCCGTTTCACTGGTGCGGTCGAGCCGCTCCACCCATTTTTTCGCCTCCTCGAGGTAGGCAGGCTGCGGGGTGATCACCAGCAACGCATTCATGCGCTCGATCGGCACGATGCGCAGGATGCCGGTGAGCGGGCTCAGGTTGCGGTCGCCCAGCACCTTTTCCAGCTCCGTCATCACCGTCTTCACATCGGAATTTTTGAGGGTGAACAGGCCCGCCGACATGCCGGCCATCCAATCGATGTCGAACATGTCGATCGTGTCCATCAGATTCTTGAGCTCGCGCTCGGTGCCGGACAGCACGAGCAGATTACGCAGCTCATCGGGCCGCACGGCCTGAGCGTCCTTGGCAAACGGCTCGATCAGTCGGAGCATTTCGCGGACGCCGACGTACCGCAGCGGCACGATCTGCACGGAGAATCCCGGCGGCAGCGCGCGCGCCGAATTGCCCAGTTGCGGCGTGATGTTGCCGCGAACGGCCGCCGCCTGCGGCACGACCAGGTAGAGCCCGCCGTTCTTGATCATCGTGGCACCGTTTTGCCGCAACAGCGTTTCGAGCGTCGCGGGCAGCGCATCACGCGGGATGCCGGTGGACGTGCGAATGGTGACCGTGCCGCCAACCGAAGGATCGATCGTGTAGTTCTCGTTGAGGATGTCGCCCAGGATGTTGCGCACCACTTCGCGCAGGTCGGCGCCCTCGAAGTTGAGCACCACGCCACCGCCCGGTGGCTGCATGACGGGCCCAGGAGGCAGTACGCCACCGGGTTGGATGCCCTTGACGACGACGCCGGTGCCCCGGAACAAGCTGGCCTTGTCCGAGGCCGGCGTTTGCTGTTCCGATGGTGCCTGCACGCGGGCCGCGGCATCAGCCAGCGCAGGCGACATGCTGCCGCTGCCGTGATTCAGCGCGGACCGCGCAAGCGAAGGGGAATCGGGGGACGCGCCAGGTGCCGCACAGGCCGCCGCGAACAGCGCCACCGTGCAGAACAGGGTTCCGCGGACCAGGGGGGAATTCGACATTGGTTTTTTTATCCTGGCCGACACGGAGAAAGCAATCCCGCGCCCGCCGGCGATTATCTCAAAGTGATGCAAAGCGGACTCATCGCCGCGGTTGCTGGTAACGTTGATACACCGATGCCCATGCCGGGTCTGTGGATCCCGCAGCGGCCGCCGGCGCAGTCGTCGCTGCCGGGGTGGGTGGCGCGTTCACAGCAGGAATGGGCGCTCCCGGCGGGCGCCCAGCGGCCGCGGCCTCGGCCTCGCGCGCCATACGGCGCCGTTCGGCCAGCACGTCGGCCACATCGCGCACCTGCGGCGCGATCCGGGCGGCATCGGCGGCCGACATTCCCGCTGCGGCGGCCATCGCCGCGCCGGACGGGTGCGCGGCGACCACCGGCTGGATGGTCGTCCGCGGTCCGGCCGCGAGTTTAAGCACAAGTTCTTCGGCCTCGTCGCCCTGTGTCAGCCGAACGCTGTTGGCCTTGATTTCGGCTACCAGCAGGCCATTGACGGTTTCGCCCTGCAGAACGCGGCGCGCCTTGCCGCCGCTGACGTCGCGCAGGAACGCCGTGGCCTTGCCCTCGGCGAGCAACGTGCCGGTCAGCGCGAACTGTCCGCGCTGCATTCGGGGCTTCTGGGCCTCGGCCACCGCGACCGGCGCCGGCCGCCGGGTCGGATTGAACAGCGTGCGCTCGATGGTGTCGCGACTGGTTTCCACCGTCGCGTCCGGAACATAGGGCGGGAGCACCGCGATGGTGACCGGGGGCGGCACCGCAGTGGCAGCGGCCGGCGGCACCCGCGTCCATGTGCGACCCCAGTCGGTTTGCCAGCCGATCACCAGGACGAGCAGAGCGAGCGGTGCCACCCAAAGGGCCCAGAATCGCACTGTCGCCGGGAGCACGTTCATCGATCCTCCGCGCTACTTGGCCGGGGCCGGCTTGACTGGTTCAGGGTAGGCCAATGCAGATACCTCGAGTTGCACGTTGTTTTCCGGTTCCTGCCCCGGCCCCGGTTTGAAGCCTCGAAACGCGGACAGCGGCCGAATCGATAGATTATCGACGGTCAGGTAGGGGATTTGTGTATCGAGCGCCTGCAGAATCCTTGCCAGCGCCGGAGTTGTTGCAAAAAACTGCACGGACACCCCGATCTGAGTGAACCGACCCTCCTCCCGTGGCCCAGGGTTCTGGCTGGTGGTGATGCGTCCACCGTTGTTCTCGATGGCGCTTCGAACCAGATCGGACAACTCGGCGCCGGCAAGGTTCGGTGCGGTGTTCTTGAGGTAGAAGCGGCGTCCATCGCGCTCCTTCATGACTTCGAGCGCGCGGCGCAGTTCGGGCGCCTGGGCCGAAACCCTCCGGTAGCGCTCAAGACGGTCGGTCAGATCGTCGATCACGCCGTCGTAGTGCCGGTGCAACAGCAACAAGGGACCGAGCAGCGCGGCCAGGAAGACGAGCAATGCGACCGCCAGGATGGCGATGGCGGCCATCCGTTGCTGCGGCGGGGTGAGACGCGCAACGAAGGCCGGCGTCATGGCTTTCCCTTCGCCGTGGGCTCGGCCACTTTCGGTCCAACGGCCGAGGCGGCCGGCGCAGCGCTGCCGGTGCTGGCTGCTGGTACCGGCTGCACAGGGGCGGGACCGGATGAAGCTGCCGGCTTCGCAGGCAATGGCGCTGGTGCCGCGCCCGTGGCTACAGGCGCACTGGGGACCCCGGCCGTCGCTGGTGCCGCCGGTGGCGGAATCGTGGGCGCGCCTGCGGCCACAGGCGCGGTCCCGGGCCCCGTGCCGTCCGGGGCAGCGGCACCGGGCGCCGGTTCGTGCGCGATGAGCGCGGCACGCTCCGGCATCGTACGCGGCTTCACCAGGGCCCCCAGGTCGAAAATCTCCCCTGGGCCGGGTTGAATCTTGGTGGTGGGTGCACGCGGTGCGGTCTGGGCAAAATGGTTCGTGTCCTCGAACAACTGGACGAGCCGCCCGGCATTGCCGGTTTCGCCGCGGACCAGCACCTCGTGCTGGATTTCCTTGCCCTTGGCGACCCTCTTCAACTCCAGTTGGGTGAGCCACGTATCGTCGGGGAGGAGTTTGCTGACGTAGTCCACGGTCTGCAACGCGCCGGGATACGCGTATTTGCGCTCGAGCGCGTTGTTGTAATCGTCGACCTTGCCAGTGAGTTCGAGTCGCAGCGTTTCCGAAATGGCCGCCTGGGCGCGCGCCTGATCCGCAAGCAGGTTGAGCTGGATGGCGTAGTCGCGCTTTTGCCAGAGTGGAACCACCACGGCGGCCACGGCCAGAAGCACCACGGCCGCGAGCGGAACCCAAAGCTGCCAACGGCGCCAGAACGATTTCGCCGGACGCAACGCGAGCGGCAGCAGATTGACGCGCGAAGGCGTGGCCAGATTGGCGGCGGCGGGGACGACCGCGGAGACCACGGCGCCCCACATTCCCGCATGTCTCAACGCAGGATCGACGATCGCGCGACGGACCGCGGCGAGGTCAACGTCGACCATGCCCCGGGCGGGATCGCGACGCGTGATGGTGGCGTCGAAGTAGAGTTCATCGGCCTTGAACGGCGTGTGCCGATCGAGATCGTAGGTGAGCGCCTGCACGAGATCCTCCTCGACGGCGGCGGGCAGGACAATGGTCTTCCGCAACACTTCCCGCGCCGGCACGGCCACCACTAACCGCACCCCGGCGCTCGCGCCGCCATAGACCATCGGCGTCAATGGCGCGAGGGCGGCGCGGCCCGCCACCGCCACGACTGCAGCATCCCCGCCGAGTGCAATCGACGGCCCCTGCTGCATCGTCGCGCGGCCCTCCTCGAGCACCGGTCGCCATAGCGTCGCGTGATCGCTTTCGAACAGCAGCACGGGGCGCATGCGGCGGTGCGCCAGCGCCGCGCGAGGCGCGGCGGGGACCAGCGAATCAAGTTGCCTGATCCACCATGCCCAGAAACCGGCGAGCCCCATCTGCCGCGCGAGTTCGTGCACGCGCGACAGCAACGTAGGCAGATTCAACGCGCGCTCAGCCATCGGATCCGGTTCCTGTATGAATGGCGGCCATGGGCTATGGGGTAATGGCCGCCGGCGAGGGTTGGGTCATGCCGTCGGACCAGTTGAGCGCGATCAATGGCCGGCGCGGCTCGCCCGACGGGCGGACCACCGCTTCGCGGGCGAAGGTTACACCATCGGGCGTCGTGGCTTGCGCCCGGATGCGCCATACCGGCACGGCGCCGGCGGCGAATGCCGACGCCGGTGGAAACGGCGGTGCCGGCAGTTTGGCAGCCAGCGCATCCGCGCGCTGTTGCAGGTACGCATCGACCAGGTCCGGCGTGGCATTGGGCAGCGCGAGCAGGACATTGCGAGATGCGGTGGCCGGATTGATCCCGGGCTGCCTTGAATTCACGGTGAGGCTGTCGGCAATCCGCGCGTAGATCGCCGGGGTCATGCCCAATACCCGTGCCACCTCGCTGATCGTTTCGAATGGCGCGTTGGCGGGCTTTTGCGGCAGGCCCGCGGCCTGGTAGTCCGCCTCCTCCGCGCCATTGGGATGCTTCGCGTCGTCCGCGTCGCGCCAGTCGAGGATGCCGTCCACGATGTGCAGCGCGGTGTCCGGATCGGCACCGCCCACCTGTTCCAGCAATCCCTTCAGCAGCACGTCCGGCGCCGCGTTGACGTCGATGCGCGACGATTCGTCGACACCACTGGCCACGATATCGATGTCGCCTTCGCGCCACCGCCGCAATTGCCCGTCACTCGCCCACGCGATGGGGAAGCGGGGCCGCGACAATTCGTAAGCCATGCGCTCGACCGCGCCATCCGCGGCAGCGCGCGCCTGCGCCAGCGACAACGAATTGCGCGCCGAAAGCGCCTCGCTGCGCATCGAAAACGCGAATCCACTGGCGATGACCATCAGCAGAATCGTGAGCCAAAGCACGAGCACCAGCGCGATGCCGCGTTGGCCGCCGATGGGGGAACGTTTGCGGTTGGAGAAATCGGCGCGCATCGATCAGACGCCCACGCACAACATGCGAATGGTGTCCCATGCGCGGCAACCGGCTTCCGGCGATTCGCGCGGCGCGACGACGAGCTGCGGCCACGCGCTGCCGAGCCGCGGTGCGACGTCGACGCGAACGAGCAGCGGCAGAAGCTGCGGATCCTCCCAACGGTCGCGCCACGTCGGCGCAGTTTCGAGGCTGGCGCCGCGGTCGCGGCCAAAATAGCCGATCTTGATTGACGCGATGTCGTCGGCCAGCACCGAACGATCGGCCGAATTGAATTCGGGCATCGTCGTCGCGTTGACGTCAGGCAACATGCGCTCGAGCACGAGTGAACTCTTGCCCTTGCCGGCACCTTCGACCAGCGCCACGCGGTAGTACCACATGCCGCCCACGCCCACGCGCCCCGGAAGCGGCGCGGCGAACCGCATTTCGTCGCTCTTGCCGCTGAACAGCAACGGAAATTCGGTGATCTTGCGCATCCGTTGCGGATGCTGGGCCGCGAGCTGGGTGCGCAGATAGTCCCCCGCGAGGCGCATGCCGGAGTTGGCTTCAGCCTTGGCCTCGCCCGCATCCCATGTCCGGCCGGCCAGCCGCAACGAACCGAACAGCACGGCCGACATCAGCGCGAACAGCGACAATGCGATCAGCAGCTCGACCAGGGTGAAACCGCGCGCATGATGCTTGCCGCGACGCCCGTTGCCGTTGCACCGCGCGCTCATACGGGCGCCCGCGGACCAAGCCGCATCGTCGCGAGCGACAGCGAACGTTCGCGACCGTCCGCACCTTCGAAGGTGACATCGACACTGATGCGATACAGCCGCATGGCAAGCAGCTCAGAAGCACGCTCCAGTTCCTGGTCGACATCGGGCACCGTGTACGTCACGACCTTGGAGGTCCAGCGGATCTTGCCCGTCTCGTCGACACCGTGGTCGTCCAGCACTTTCAGCGGCTGCGTGGCGGCGGCTACTTCGAGCTGCGACTCGGCCAGCAGCAATGCCCGGCTCCATTCCTCGGCCGCCGACACGTTGTTGAGCGACGCGGAAAAGAGGCGAAACAGTGCCGTGGCCACCAGCGACAGGATCACGAATGCCGCCAACACTTCGAGCAGCGAGAAGCCGCGCATGCTGCGGGTGGCAGGAAACGGGCGCGCGCGCATCACGGTCACATCAATCGAGGATGGCGACGCGACCGGTCAGCCAGTCCACATCGACTTCATACTTGCGCTCGCCCGATCCGACGGTGATGCGGCCGCCATTGCTGCCGCCGTCGGGATAAAAGCGGATCGAACCCGTCGTTTCGTCGACCAGGTCCTTCTGCGCCGTGAAAAGCTTCAATTCGAGATCGTGCGGCAACGCATGTTCCTGCGGATCGCGATCGACCTTGAAGCGGCGACCGGCGAGATCGAGCACCAGGAACGTTTCACGCCGCTGCGACACCGCCTCGCTGCGCGCCAGGCGCAATCCCGATGCCAGTTGTCGCGCCGCGCTGCGCATCTCGGTGTTCGACACGCCGCCGCCCAGCATCGGCATGACGAGCGCGGCGACGAGCGCCATGATCATCAACACGATCATGAGTTCGATCAGCGACACGCCGGCGGCACGTTGGCGCGAAATTCGGAGCGGACGCACAGCCATGGCGGATCAATTGCTCGTGATGTCCTTGGCCGTGCCCTCGCCGCCTTCCTTGCCGTCGGCGCCATAGGACACGATGTCGTAGGCGGCCTTCTGGCCCGGTGCCGTGTACTTGTATTCGTTGGTCCACGGGTCCTTCGGCAGCGTCCCCTTCTTCCAGTACGGTCCATTCCAGTTGGCGACGCCGGAAGGCGCAGTGATGAGCGCCTGCAGGCCTTCCTGCGTGGTGGGATACCGGCCGACCTCCAGCTTGTAAAGGTCGAGCGCCTGCCCGATCTGTCCGATCTCGATGGCAGCGGCCTTGGCCTTGGCGGCCTCGCCCTGCCCGATGAAATTGCCGCCGACGATGCCCATCACGATGGCGATCAGCACCAGCACGACCAGGATTTCGATCAGTGTCATGCCGCGTTGGGCGCGGCGAATGTGTTGTTGTTGGCTCATTGTGGTTCCCAAGGTGAAATCAACTGCGATTGTTGCCATTGCCCGACACCCGCCATTGGTTGATCGCGACAAGCGTGCCATTGGACGCGCGATCAGACCACGAGTTCGCTCATTCCCATGACGCCCATCAATATCGAGAAGACGATACCGCCGATCATGACCGCCAGGCTCAGGATCAATACGGGCTCCAGCACCGAAAGGAAGCGTTTGATCGCCATCTGGACTTCGCGGTCGTAGACCTCCGCCACGCGCGCCAGCATTTCCTCGAGCCGTCCCGATTCCTCGCCGACCAGGATCATCTGCGACGCCAGCCGCGGGTAGAGACCCGTATCGGCCAGTGGCCGGCCGAAGCCCTTGCCCTCGCGCAACTTGGCGATCACGCCATCCAGTGCGCCGGCCATCACGACGTTCGTCATCGTTTCCTTGACGATCGACAGCGCCGCCAGAAGCGTGACGCCATTGGAGAGCAGCGTAGAGAGCGTGCGGGCGAACCGGGCCGTCTCCACCTTGGCAATCAGGTCGCCCAGAAGCGGCACACGCAGCAACCGCGTGTCGCGTGCAAGCCGCACTGCAGGAATCCTGCCGCGGCGGCGATACCACGTGACAACCAGTGCGATCGCAGCCGCGAGCGCCCACCACCAGGCGCGCATGAACTTGCCCACCGTCACCACCACCAGTGTCGGCAGCGGCAACGCCTTGCCCGCCTGCGCGAACGTGGCCTCGAACTGCGGCACGACCCAGATCAGCAGCAACGCCACCGACGCGACGGCGACGCAGACCAGGATGACCGGATAGATCAAGGCCGACTTGACCGATTCGCGCAGCTCCTTGTTGCGCTCCATCGTGTCGGACAGCCGCTGCAGCACGACGCCCAGTGCGCCACCCGCTTCGCCAGCACGGACGATGTTGATGTAGAAACGCGAGAAGATGTCGCCACGAATGTCCAGCGCCTGCGACAGCGATTTGCCGCCGCGCACATCGTCCCGGATGCCTTGCAGCAACGTTCCGACGAGCGGCGTGGGGGCGAGGCCGATCAGCACTTCGAGCGCACGATCGAGCGGCAGTCCGGCGCGCAGCAACGTGGACAACTCACGCGTGACACCCAGCAATTGGTCCCGCGTGACGATCTTCGACTCGAACATGCTGCGCCGCGCCGCACCCGCGGTCCGCGGTGCGCCGCTGGCCACCGCGATAGCACCGCTGGAGTGCGCAATCTGCGTAGGCATCAAGCCCTGGTCGCGCAGGCGACCGACGATCTCGGCTTCGTTGGCGGCGTCGAGTTCGCCGGTGGCGATCTCGCCGGCCGGATTGACGGCGCGGTAGCGATAGACCGGCATCCGGTGTTCTAGGCCTCGCGCGTGACGCGAAGCACCTCTTCGAAAGTCGTGTCGCCGGCCAGCGCCTTGCGCATGCCATCCTCGTACATCGACACCATGCCGTCCTTCTGCGCCTGCGCCTTCAGGTCGTTGGAATTGACATGCTTCATGATGAGGCTGCGCAGCGGGTCGGACATCGGCAGCATCTCGAGGATACAGAAGCGGCCCATGTAGCCCGTCTGGCTGCATTGGCCGCAACCCCTGGCGTGATACAGCGTGATGTCGCCGGGGGGCGCGAACTTGGCCAACCCCAGCTGCTCGACGATCTCGGGCAATGCGTGATACGGCTCCTTGCAATGCGGACATAATTTCCGCACGAGGCGCTGCGCGAGGATGCCCACGACCGTGGAGGTGAGCAGATAGTCGTCTACCCCCATGTCGAGCAGGCGATTGACCGTGGACGCCGCATCGTTGGTGTGCAGCGTCGACAGCACCATGTGTCCCGTAAGCGCCGACTGCACGGCAATCTGCGCCGTCTCGAGATCGCGGATTTCGCCGATCATGATCACGTCGGGATCCTGCCGCACGATCGAGCGCAGCGCGTTGGCGAACGTGAGATCGATCTGCGGCTTCACCTGGATCTGGTTGATGCCGACCATCTGGTATTCGACCGGATCTTCGACGGTGAGGATCTTGACGTCGGGCTGATTGAGCCGATCGAGCGCCGTGTAGAGCGTGGTGGTCTTGCCCGAACCCGTGGGACCGGTGACCAGCAGGATGCCGTGCGGCTGCTGCAGCACTTCGATGAAGGCCGCCAGCGTGTCCTCGGCGAAGCCCAGCTTGTGGAAATCGAGCGCGACGCCACCCTTGTCGAGGATGCGCATCACGACCGATTCGCCGTGCATCGTGGGCACGGTGGACACGCGCAGGTCGATCTCCTTGCCTTGCACGCGCAGGCGGATGCGACCGTCCTGCGGCAGCCGGCGTTCCGCGATGTCGAGATTGGCCATGATCTTGATGCGCGAGATCACGGGAGCCGCCAGGCGCTTGGGCGGGGACTCGACATCGTGCAGCACGCCGTCGACGCGATAACGCACCGACAGGCGGTTTTCAAAGGGCTCGACGTGAATGTCGGACGCGCGCATGTCGAGCGCATTGGTGATGATGAGGCTGACAAGGCGAATGACCGGCGCTTCGGACGCCAGGTCCTTCAGTTGCTGCACATCGGCGTTGAAGTCGAGCTCGTCGACGCGCGTCTCGACGTCGCCGATCACCTGGCTTTGCGCCGACTTGCCGCTGCCATAGAGGCGCTCGAGCGCGGACTCGAGTTCGGACGGGATCGCGACCAACGGCCGCACGGCGCGGCCGGTGACCATTTCCAGCGCACTGATCGTGTAGCTGTCGGTGGGGTCGGCCATCGCCAGCGCGACTTCGTTGTCGTCCTCGCGTACAGGCAACGCCCGCATCTCGCGCAGGAACCGCAGGCTGACGCGCTCTTCGAGGATCGGAAACTCGGGATAGGCGCCGACCTCCATCATCGGCAAGTCGAGTTGCTGCGCCAGCGCTTCGGCAATTTCGCGCTGCGCCACCACGCCGAGCGTGACCAGCAGCGCGCCCAGCTTTTCGCCGGACTCCTGCTGCAGCCGCAAGGCACGGTCGAGCGTGGCCGCATCGAGCTTGCCGCGCTCGATGAGAATCTCGCCTAAACGTTTGCGAACCGGTGCGTCCACGCGTGGAAGATGATGAAATTAAAAGGAAATTATCAATGGGATCATAGCACGGCACACGTCCTTGCTCGTGCCGCCCGGCGTGCCGGCAGTGCCCGCCGGCACGCCGGGCAGCACCTGCGCCGCTAAAATGGAAAGCCTCCCTTTCGATCCCGGCACGTCATGAAACTTTCCTGCTACGCACTTTCCCCTGCGCCACTCACGCTGCGCCCGGCCCCGGCCTCGCGCGACTGGATGGACCGCATCCCCGATCGTCATGCCTACCGCTGCCTCCCGCTGGCCATTGCCAACGCCCACGGCTGGGAATTGGGCGCGGTGTGCGATATCGAGGTGACATGGGACGGCGGCCCGCATGCGCGCAACGTGCAGGTGCGCGCGACCGACGGCTTTCCCCATCTCGACCAATTCGTGCTGACGCATTTCGCTTTCGGAATCGTGACGTTTCACCTGACCTACCTATTCCGGACCGAACCGGGTTGGAATCTGCTGGCCACCGGGCCGCTCAACGCGCCCAAGGACGGGATCGCGCCGCTGACGGGCGTGATCGAGACCGATTGGCTGCCGTACCCGTTCACCATGAACTGGCAAATGACCCGTCCGGGCAAGGTAAGGTTCCGCAAGGGCGAGCCGATCTGCATGCTCTTCCCCGTGCCGGCCCGCGCCGTGCTGGACGCGGAGCCCGAGATTCGCAACCTCGCCGACGACCCGGACCTCGAGGCACAGGCGATGGCATGGAAGGCCCGCCGCGACGAATTCATGCAGCGCTACAACGCGCGGGACGCCGCAACGATGAAGGAAGCGTGGCAGCGCTTCTATTTTCTCGGCAAGCAGCCGGACGGCACGCCAGTCGAGGGCGCGCATGTCAACAAGCTGCGCGTAGCCACGCCTGCGGACCTGCGCGGGTCGAAGCCTTAGGTGTGCGGCACCTTGACGTCGCTGCGTCAGGCGGCAAACGCCGCCGCCGCCGCCTTGTGGGTGGCGGCGATGTCCTCCGGCCGATGCGCGGCGGAGACGAAGCCTGCCTCGTAGGCCGAAGGCGCCAGGTAGATGCCTGCGTCGAGCATCGCGTGAAAGAACCTGTTGAAGCGCGCCTTGTCGGTCGCCATCACCGTATCGTACGAATCGGGAATGCGCTCGGCGAAATATAGCCCGAACATGCCGCCCACGGCCTGCGCCGAAAAAGGCACGCCCGCGTGCTTCGCTGCGGCAACCATGCCGTCGGTGAAAGCCTTCGTCGATGTCGCCAGCGCTTCGTAGAAACCCGGCGCCTCGGTGGCCGCCAGCGTGGCCAGTCCTGCCGCAACGGCGACCGGATTGCCGGACAGCGTGCCCGCCTGGTAGACCGGCCCCAGCGGCGCGATCTTTTCCATGATCGCGCGCTTGCCGCCGAACGCACCCACCGGCATCCCGCCGCCGATCACCTTGCCGAGCGTGGTGAGATCGGGCGTCACGCCGGTGAGACCCTGCACGCCGCGCGGATGCACGCGAAAGCCGGTCATGACTTCATCGAATATCAGTACCGCGCCATAGCGATCGCACAGTGCGCGCAAGCCCTCGAGAAAACCGGGCTTGGGCATGATGAGGTTCATGTTGCCGGCGATCGGCTCGACGATGATCGCGGCGATGTTGTCGGGATCGGCGGCGAACGCATCGGCCACCGCATCGAGATCGTTGTACGCGGTGACGATCGTTTCGCCGGCGATGGCGGCCGGCACGCCTGCCGACGACGGCTGGCCAAAGGTGAGCGCGCCAGAACCCGCCTTCACCAGCAGACTGTCGCCGTGGCCGTGATAGCAGCCTTCGAACTTGAGGATCTTCGAACGGTTGGTGAACCCGCGCGCGAGGCGCAACGCGGACATCGTGGCCTCGGTGCCGGACGACACGAGCCGCACCATCTCGATGGAAGGCAGGCGCCGTACCAGCGTCTCCGCCATCACGATCTCGGTTTCGGTCGGCGCGCCGAACGACAGTCCGTGCACTGCAGTATCCTGCACCGCGCGCACCACGTCGGGATGCGCATGCCCGAGGATGGCGGGGCCCCACGAGCCGACGTAGTCGATGTAGCGCTTGTCGTCGGCATCCCATACATACGGGCCCTGCCCGCGCGTGAAGAAGCGCGGCGTGCCACCTACCGAGCGAAATGCCCGCACGGGCGAATTGACGCCCGCGGGAATGGTCAGCTGCGCGCGGGCAAAGAGTTCATCGTTGCGGCTCATGTCTATCCTGAAGTCGGAGTGGTGGCACGAATGGTGGCGACGATTGCAGCGGCGGCCTGCGTGATGTCCGCAACATCGTCGTGGTCGAATAGATCCGAAATCACGGCCACGGCGTCGGCCCCCGCGGTCACCAGCGCGCCCGCATTGGCGGCCGTGATGCCGCCGATGGCCACCAGTGGCAATCCCAGGTCACGCGCACGCGCAAGCAGCGACGTCTCCGCGCGGCGGGCATGCGGCTTGACGCTGGACGAATGGAAACTGCCGAAGGCCAGGTAATCGGCGCCCTGCACGGCGAAATCGTTCGCGCGCGCGAAATCGTTGTAACAGGAAACGCCGACGATGCGATCCGGGCCGACAACGCCACGAACCTGCGCCAGCGCGCCATCGTCCTCGCCCACGTGCACGCCGTCGGCGCCAACGGCCGCGGCGAGGCGCGCATCATCGTTGACGATGAACGTGATGTGGCCGCGGCACAACATTGCCAGCGCGTGCGCCTGCTCGCGTTGCAGTTCAGGCGATGCCGACTTGTTGCGGTACTGGACCACGGTCGCACCGCCGGCGATCGCCGCCGCAACCTTTTCCAGAAGCAACGCGGTGTCGGCAAGATCTGGCGTGACCGCATACAGTCCGGCGACGCGCGCCATGGTGCGCTGCTTCATCACTGCGGCGATCGACGTTCGCGCGTTCAGTGGCTGCCACGCACGTCGGCGACCCGCGGAACTTCCGGCTCGTCGTCGCCAACGTCGTCCGGTTCCTCGCGCGCCCAGAACAGTCGGTCGGGCAGGAACTGGCCCATGCCGGGGCGATACGCCTTCTTGAGTGTCTGCCACGTGTAGTCCTGCGCCTCGCGCACGGCTTCGGGCAGGTCGAGGCCGTTGGCGAGCATGGCGGCGATGGCCGACGCCAGCGTGCAGCCGGAACCATGAAAGCTGCCGGCCAGCCGCGGCCAGCTGTCGGTGCGGACCACGCCGTTCTTGCCGTGGAGCGTATTGATCACCTGCGGCGTGTTCGCGTGCGTGCCGGTGACCAGCACGTACTCGCAGCCGGTCTCGATCAGCTTGGCCGCGTATTGCTCGAGCGTGCGCTCGTCGTCCTCCTCGGCCTCGGCCAGCCGGCGGAGTTCGAGCGTGTTGGGTGTGAGGATGGTGGTCTGCGGCAGCAGCAGCTCGCGCAGCGCGCGCGTCATCTCCTCGGTGGCGAGCTCGTCGCCGCGACCAGAGGTCAGTACCGGGTCGAGAATCAACGGAACGTCCGGATAGTCGGACAGGATCTCGGCAATCGCGGCGATGTTTTCCACGCTGCCCAGCACGCCGATCTTGAATGCATCGACCGGCATGTCTTCGAGCAGGCACCGCGCCTGGTCGGCGACCCAGTCGGCGTCGATGGCCATCACGGCCTCGACCCCGAGCGAATCCTGCACGGTGATCGCGGTAATCACGGACAGCGGATGGCAGCCCATGCTTGCCAACGTGAGCAGGTCGGCCTGCATGCCGGCACCGCCCGACGGATCGGAAGCGGCAAAGGTCAGGACCAGCGGGGGAAATCCGGATTCGGCTTCGGCCATGGGGGCTTCGTTTCGAGGGTCGCGCGTCGCAGCGACGCGGCATGGACGGTCACGCTACAATTCACGAGTTTACTCCACCTCGAAATGCCGATATTCCGATGAAAAAATACATGTGCCTCATTTGCGGCTGGATTTACGACGAGGCCACCGGCGCGCCCGAGGAAGGCATTGCGGCCGGCACGAAGTGGGAGGATGTGCCGCCCAACTGGACGTGTCCGGAGTGCGGCGCGCGCAAGGAAGATTTCGAGATGGTCGAATTCTGATTCGACCGTTCCGCACCGCCACCGGCATGCGCAGTGCCGCCGCGGGTCAGGATTTCGCCGACGTGAGCAGGAGCTCGCGCAGATCGTGCGCGAACACCTCCGGTCCCTGCCCGTGGTTCACGAAGAGGCGCAGCCGTCCCTGCGGATCGAAGATGTAGGTGCCGGCCGAATGGTCCATCGTGTACGTGTCCGGCGTGGATCCCGGCTGTTTCTGGTAGATGATCTTGAATTCACGCGCCACCTTCTGCGTCGCCTCGTCGTCGCCATAGAGGCCGAGAAAGCGCGCATCGAACGCGGGCACGTACTGACTGAGCAACGCGGGCGTGTCGCGGGCCGGATCGATGGTGACGAAGAGCACCTGCACGCGGTCGGCGTCCGGGCCCAGTTGCTTCATCGCCTCGGCCAGCGCGGCCAGGGTGGTCGGGCAGACATCCGGGCACTGCGTGTACCCGAAGAAGATCACCACGGCCTTGCCGCGGAAATCGGCCAGCGTGCGTGGTTTGCCGGTGGCATCGGTCAATGCGAAATCGCGGCCGAAGCTCGCCCCGGTGACATCGGAGGCCTTGAATTTGGGCGCATCGGGCGAGCACCCGAGCAACAATGCCACGAGCGCAACCGCGACGAAGGCGGCGAGGCGGCGGCCGATCACTGCCAGTAGTGGTCGATGAGAAGCGCGGAGAAGATCGCGGCGAGATACACGATCGAGTAACGGAACGTGGCCCGCGCGAGATCGTCGCTGTAGCGGAAGTAGAGCCGCAGCGCATAGACCAGGAAGGTCACGCCGAGGACCAGCGCCGATACGAAGTAGAGGAGCCCGCTCATCCGGATGGCGCATGGGAGCAGCGACACGGCCACCAGTGCGAACGTGTAGAGGACGATCTGCAGGCGCGTATAGAGCGAGCCATGCGTGACCGGCAGCATCGGCAGTCCGGCCTTGGCGTAGTCCTGCGTGCGATAGAGCGCCAGCGCCCAGAAGTGCGGCGGGGTCCAGATGAAGATGATCAGGAACAGCAGCAAAGCTTCGGGCGCGACATCGTTGGCCACGGCAGCCCAGCCCAGCACCGGCGGCATCGCGCCGGAGGCGCCGCCGATCACGATATTCTGCGGCGTGGCAGGTTTAAGCAGCACGGTGTAGATCACGGCGTAGCCGACGAAGGTGGCGAGCGTGAGCCACATCGTGAGCGGGTTGACGTAGCGAAAGAGCACCCATAGCCCGGCGCCGCCGACGAAGCTGGCGAACACCAGTGTCTGCGCCGACGTGAGGTCACCGCGCGGCAGCGGACGCCCGCGGGTACGCTGCATCACCGCATCGATCTTCTGTTCGACCAGGCAATTGATGGCCGCCGCGGCGCCGGCCACCAGCGCGATGCCTAGCGTGGCGGCGAACACGATCCCGGCGGGCGGGAGGCCCGGAACGGCAAGGAACATCCCGATGACCGCGCAGAACACGATCAGCGACACGACACGCGGCTTCGTCAGCGCGAAGAACTGCCGGAAACGGCTTTCGGCAAGCGTCAGGGCGGTCATGGCAGGATGGAAATCTGGGGAGTCATCGTGTAACCCTCTATTTTACACGGTAGCGGCGGCCTAGCCGATCCGGGAGGCCTTGAGCACGCGCGTCAAGTCCTTGGCCAGGCCCTTGATGTCGGGATCGCGCGGGTAGGTCAGCACCAGGTTCTGCAGCGGGTCGAGCATCACGATCCGCTCCGCCCCGACGTCCCAGCCGGTCCAGCCGGCGGAACCGGTGCGCACGACCTCCAGCCCGGGATGCTGCGCCAGCAGCGCGCTGTCGATGGGGCCGTCGTCCGTCACGAACCAGATGCGCACGACGCGCTCCATTTCGCGGCCCTGGATGGTGCGCGCCTGCCGCGTGGCGTAGAGGGCCTGGACACAGCTCGCGTCACAGGCCGACGGCGCGGCCACGGCCAGCACCCATTTGCCCGCAAGCGAGCCGAACACAAAGGGCGTGCCGTCTGCGGCGACACCGTTCACTGAAGGCGCAGGCCGCGTGCGGAGGAGTTCGCCATAGTTGGCGCGCTTGTCCGGCGGGAAAAAATAGTAGATCGAATAGGACGCGACCGCCGGCGCCGCTGCAATCAGCGCGATCAGGTACATCATGCGCCGGTTTTTGCGCATTGCCGGCGTTGCCGGTGGCGTGGTCATCGCGATCTCCGCAGCGTGAACCACAACCACAGCCCGCCTGCCATCAGCGCGAAGGCAAACCACTGCACCATGTAGATCCGGTGCTTCTCGATGCCAAGGTCGGGCGCCGGCCATTGCCGCAGCAGGTGGTCCCCGGGCCCCAGCGCGTCGATCTGCTCGATCACCACCGGAGGCACGGCGAGACCACTGGCCTGTCCGAAGCGCAACGGATCGAGGTTCTGCCAGACCGGTCCCTGCGCCGCCACGCGTTGCAGCTCGACGTAGCCCGTCGGCGGGATGTTGATGCGCCCGTGCACGGTCACCGGACCCGGCGGCGGAGGCACCTGCGGCAGGACGTCACGCGTCAAGCCCGCCGCAACAAAACCACGATCAACCAGCACTGCGCGCCCGTCGTCGAGCAACAAAGGCGTGACGACGTGATAGCCGACCCGCCCCGCCTCCACCTTGTTGTCGATCAGGATCTGCCTTGCCGCGTCGAACTCGCCCGTGAGCACGACCGGACGAAAGCGCCAATCGGGCCATGCCGCGTCCCGCGGCAGCGCCACCGGCGGCGCCAGCGCCGCGGCATCGAGTTGGGCGCGCAATGCGAGTTTCTGCTCCATGCGCCCGCGTTGCCAATTGCCGGCGACCACGAACAGTGCGATCGCAAGCACCGTCGCAATCGTGGGCAGCGCGGCCGGACGCAGGCGGCGGGACGCCGTGGCGGTCGAAGGCGGAGTGGGGATGTCCATTGCATTCAGGGCGCAGTCGCGCGCCGATTTCACTACACTGCACGGTGTGACCCGTCATAGATCCAGGCTGCCATGAAAATCATCATCGTCGTGGTGCTGGTCGCGATCCTGATCGCGCTCTTCGCAGCACTTTATTTCCTGTATTCCGATGCGGGCCGCGGCAAGCGCATGGTGTGGGCGCTGACGGTTCGCGTGGCACTATCGGTGAGTCTGATCGCTTTCCTGCTGCTGTCCTACTGGATGGGCTGGATCGGCCGTTAGTTCCTGCGACATCCGCCTGTAGCAGCTGCGCAAAGACAAAGGCCGCGCGAAGCGCCGCACGGCCCGTGTCGTGGCGCCGGGCGCAGGTCAGATCAGCCAGTACACCAGCACGAACAGCAGCAACCACACGACGTCGACGAAGTGCCAGTACCACGCGGCGGCCTCGAAGCCGAAATGGTGGTCGGGGGTGAAGTCGCCGCGCATGACCCGCCACAGCATCACCAACAGCATCGTCGCGCCGATGGTGACGTGCGCGCCGTGGAAACCGGTAAGCATGTAGAACGTCGATCCATAGACACCGCTGGACAGCTTCAGGTTCATCTCGCTGTACGCGTGCATGTACTCGTAGGCCTGGAAGCCGACGAACAGGAAGCCCAGCGCGATCGTCAGGAAGAGCCACAGCTTCAGCACGCCGCGATGATTGGCCTTGAGGCCGTGGTGCGCGATCGTGAGCGTGATGCCGGACGTCAGCAGGATGATCGTGTTGATCAGCGGGATGCCGATCGCGCCCATCGGCGTGAACTTGCTGCTGTCGTAGGGGCCGTCGGTGGGCCACTGCGCGGCGAAGTTGGGCCACAGCAACTTGGAATTGATGCTGCCCAGGTCAGGCACCGAGATATTGCGGATGTAGAACAGCGCACCGAAGAACGCGGCGAAGAACATCACCTCGGAGAAGATGAACCAGCTCATGCTCCAGCGGAACGACAGGTCCACCTTGGAGTTATAGAGCCGTCCTTCCGATTCGCGGATGACCGTGCCGAACCAGCCGAACAGCATGTAGATCAGGATCGCAGCGCCGATGCCCGCCATCCACGGACCTGCGGGGTAGCCGTTGAACCAGAACGCGGCCCCCGAACCCATGAGCAACAGCGCGATCGAGCCGGTGATCGGCCAATGCGAAGGCTGCGGAACGTAGTAATACGGCTTGATGCCGTCGGCGGCTGCGCTCATGAATCACTCCTCGTCGTCATGCTTTTAAGCCCGCGGGCGCACCGGCGCCTGCCGGTCATCCGCGTTGCCCAGGTTTCCAGCGTCCGTACCCTCGACTTCGAAGAAGGTATAGGACAGCGTGATTGTCTTGAGATCGTCCGGTACCTGGGATCGATCACGTATACCACCGGCATCTGCCGCGTCTCGCCGGGCTGCATCGTCTGCTTGGCAAAGCAGAAGCATTCGAGCTTCTGGAAATACCGGACCGCGTACTGCGGACCGTAGCTCGGAATGGCCTGACCGGTGATCACGCGGTTGGTATTGTTCGTTACTCGAATACACGATCTGCTGCACCTGCCCCGGATGCACATCGGCGATGGGTTCCACCGGCTTGAAGGTCCACGGCAGGTTGCGCACGTTCGAATCGAACTCGATGCGCACGGTGCGCGTGGCATCGACCTGCGTATTGGCGACGACGTCGGGCTGCAGGATGTTGCGCAGGCCCGTAGCTTCGCAGATCTGGTCGTAGAAGGGCACCAGCGCATAGCCGAATGCCGAACATCGCCAACGCGACGACCAGCAGCCGCGCAAGCAGCCTGCGGTTGGCGCGCTCGCTGGTGGAAGTCGGTTGCGGCACGCTCACTTGCGCAGGTTCCGGCCGATGGCGATGACCAGGAAAAACATCACCGCGCGCCCAGCACCGTGATGCCGTTCTGGCCGTCGCCGATGAACCGCGTGGCGAGAATGCCGACAAGAACGGTGAAGGCAATCGACGCGAGCACCAGCGCCGTCCGGACATTGGCGCGGCGCTGGCTTGATTGCGCGCTGCTATCGGTGGTCATGATGGCGGCGCTTTCCTAACGGACGACCGGCGGCGTTTCGAAGCTGTGATACGGCGGCGGCGACGGCAGCGTCCACTCCAGCGTCTCGGCGCCTTCCCATGGCTTGGCCGGTGCCTTGGCGCCTAGCGCGTGATGCACTTGACCAGCACATAGACGAAGAGCAGCTGCGAGCAGCCGAAGCCGAAGGCGCCGATCGACGCGATCATGTTCCAGTCGGCGAACTGCAGCGCGTAGTCGGGAATGCGCCGCGGCATGCCGGCAACGCCCAGGAAGTGCATCGGGAAGAAGGTGATGTTGAAGAAGATCATCGACGGCCAGAAATGAACCTTGCCGAGCTTCTCGTCGTACATCGTGCCGGTCCACTTCGGCAGCCAGTAGTAGGCCCCGGCGAAGAACGCGAACAGCGAGCCCGCGACGAGCACGTAATGGAAGTGCGCCACGACGTAGTAGGTGTCCTGCAACTGGATGTCGATCGGCGTCAGCGCCAGCACCAGGCCGGTGAAGCCGCCCATCGTGAACAGGAACAGGAAGCCGATGGCGAACAGCATCGGCGTCTCGAAGGTCATCGAGCCGCGCCACATCGTGGCCAGCCAGTTGAACACCTTCACGCCGGTGGGCACGGCGATCAGCATCGTCGCGTACATGAAGAACAGCAGCCCGGCGGCCGGCATGCCGACCGTGAACATGTGATGCGCCCAGACGATGAACGACAGGATGGCGATGGTGGCCACCGCGTACACCATCGACGCGTAGCCGAAGAGCGGCTTGCGCGCAGAACGTGGGGATGATCTCGCGAAATGATCCCGAACGACGGCAGGATCATGATGTAAACCTCGGGGTGCCCGAAGAACCAGAACACGTGCTGGAACAGCACCGGGTCGCCGCCGCCGGCGGCGTTGAAGAACGTGGTGCCGAAGTGGCGGTCGGTGAGCAGCATCGTGACCGCGCCGGCGAGCACGGGCATCACGGCGATCAGCAGGTACGCGGTGATGAGCCAGGTCCAGACGAACATCGGCATCTTCATCAGCGTCATGCCGGGCGCGCGCATGTTGAGGATGGTGGTGATGATGTTGATCGAGCCCATGATGGACGACGCGCCCATGATGTGGATCGCGAAGATCGTGAGGTCGAGGCCCATGCCCGCCTGTACCGACAGCGGCGGGTACAGCGTCCAGCCGCCGGCGGCAGCGCCGCCCGGGGACGAAGAACGAGCCGATCAGCATGATCGCCGCGGGCGGCAGCAACCAGAAGCTCCAGTTGTTCATCCGCGCGAACGCCATGTCGGGCGCGCCGATCATCAGCGGGATCATCCAGTTGGCGAAGCCGACCGCCGCCGGCATGATCGCGCCGAAGATCATGATCAGGCCGTGCAGCGTGGTCAGCGAATTGAAGAACTCCGGGTGCACGATCTGCAGGCCGGGCATGAACAGTTCGGCCCGGATGGTCAGCGCCATCACCCCGCCGACGAAGAACATCGTCAGCGCGAACAGCAGGTACATCGTGCCGATGTCCTTGTGATTGGTGGTGGTCACCCAGCGCATCAGCCCCGAAGGGTGATGTCCGTGATCGTGCTCGTGGCCCGCGCCTGCGGCGTGATCGTGGGGAATGCTGCTCATTGCTTGCTCCTGGCGATGATCGGTATGGCTGACTGCTGGCGAGTCGAGGCCGGGCGCCTTACTTGCGCGCGACCTTGACGTCGGCGGGCTGGACGAACTGGTCGACCTTGTTGCCCCAGGCCGTGCGCGTGTAGGCGATCACGGCCGCGATTTCGGTGTTCGACAATTGCTTGAACGAAGCCATCGCGGTGCCGGTCTTGCCATTGAGGACGAGCTGGAGTTGCGCTTCCGGCGGACCGTTCACGATCTTCGAGCCGTCGAGCGCCGGGAACGCGCCCGGAACGCCCTTGCCATTGGCCTGGTGGCACGCGGCGCAATTGGCGGCGAAGACCTTGGAACCCAGTTCGGCCAGCGCGGCTTCAGTCCAGACCTTGGTCGGGTCCTCGGCGGAGGCCGAGGCGACCTTCTTCTGCTCTGCCACCCAGGTCGCGTAGTCGGCCTTCGACTTCACCTCGACGACGATGGGCATGTAGCCGTGCTCCTTGCCACACAGCTCGGCGCATTGGCCGCGGTAGATGCCGGTCTTCTCGGCCTTGAACCACGAGTCGCGGACGAAGCCCGGAATGGCGTCCTGCTTGACGCCGAAGGCCGGCACCCACCACGCGTGCAGCACGTCGTTGGCGGTGATGATGACGCGCACCTTGGTGTCCACGGGCACCACCAGCGGGCGGTCGACCTCGAGGAGGTAATTGACGCCCTTGGCTTCCTTGTTCTCGATCTGCGCGAGCGGCGTGGCGAGGTTCGAATAGAAGCCGAAGCCATCCTGCAGGTAGTCGTAGCCCCACTTCCACTGGTAACCGGTGACCTTGATCGTGAGGTCCGAACCCGTGGTGTCCTTCATCGCGAGGATGGTCTTGGTGGCGGGCCATGCCATGAAGAGCAGGATCAGGAACGGGATCACCGTCCAGACGATCTCGACCGTGGTGTTCTCGTGGAACTGCGCGGCCTTGTGGCCGACCGATTTGCGGTGTTTGAAAATCGAATAGAACATCACGCCGAACACGGCGATGAAGATCACCACGCAGACCCAGAAGATGTAGATGTTGAGGTCGAACATCTGCTGCGCGATTGGCGTGACAGGCGGCTGGAAATTGACGTCCCAGGCGGCGAACGCCACGCCGGGAGACACGACCGCCATGCCTGCCAGCGCCGCGATGATTCCCGCGATCGTCCGCTGCCAGGCTCCACCAAATTTGTGCTTGCGACTCATGCTGTCCTCGAAAAGTCTGTGCCCGTACGTCGTGGACCGCGCCGACATTCAGCGCAACCCGGCAATTCGCCTCAACTCCATGGCCATCACATGCATCTCGGCGACCGACATGGCGCCGCCGAAATCCACTGCTTTCCCCGCACTGTGCAGCGTCAACCTCGCCCGTCGGCCGAAACCGCCAGGATCGAATTCAACCCGCAGCCAGCATCGATTGAATTCGCGCTGTTCGCGACGGCCGCGATGCAGGCGCTCGATCAAAACACGATCACCAGCCACCGAAAGCCGTTCCCAATCCTCGGCCCGTCGTTCCACCAGCCAGAACGCCAGACCCAGCATCCCGATCTCGAGTACCGAATACGGCAACACCGGCCATGCGCCAACAAGTGCGAAGGCCAGCGCGAGGCTCAAGCTGATGCCCGCCAGGATCCCGAACATTGCCCAGCGCTGATGCCGCGGAAGCGAATCGTGATGCCGCGCAACGACGCAGTAGTCGAGACCGGCAGGGAGCGGGGGCAGCGCGTTAGGCACGTTCAACTCACTCGCTTGCGGCACCAACTGCCCGGAACCCCGGGCCCACGCTTGCCGACGCCAACACCCGGCTCCGGTTCGCCCAGCACCACCACTGCTGCGCTGCAAAACCACAAAATCTTAGCATGAATCAACCCCTGCCGGAACCCTTGACGCCCCGGCAAACCACGACGGCGCAAATGCCGCGCAGCGACGGTGCAGTGTGCGTCGTTTGACCGAATATTCAACGCTAACGATCGTCGCGCAAGGTTGACAGAATCGCGATTGCGACTTTGTCCAGCGTGGCGGTTGCGTTGGCCCCGGTCGGATGCATACCCAGGATGGCTGCAGGAGGCATCCCGACCCGCTCGGCGATGCTGGCGATATTGGCGTCGATCCGCAGCATCGACGGCTCAATGGCATTGCCCACCCAACCAGCGAGCCGCAATCCGCGCGCTCGCACTGCTTGCATGGACAGCAGCGTTTGATTGATGCAGCCGAGGCGCAGTCCGACGACGAGCAACACCGGCAACTCAAGCCTGACCGCGATGTCGAGCATGTCATGACGCTCATTGAGCGGAACCAGCACGCCGCCCGCGCCTTCGACGACAACCACATCGGTCTGGGCACGCAAACGTTGCCACGCTGCCGCAATGACTTCGAGGTCGATGCGTTGCCCCGCCTCGCTTGCGGCGAGATGGGGCGCCATGGCCGGCAGGAACGCATAGGGATTGCGGTCACGCAGCGCCAGCGGCAGGCCGTCGGCCTGCGCCAGCGCTGCGACATCGGCATTGCATGGGGCGTCCGGCAACTGTCCCGCCGCCACAGGCTTCATTCCGGCGGCACGCACGCCGTGCGCCAACAGCGCGCGCAGCAGTGCCACTGCGACAAAGGTCTTGCCCACGCCGGTATCGGTGCCGGTAACGAAAATTCCGGTCGCGGCTGGCGCCGCGGTATCGATGCCCATCAGCGGCGACCGAAACGCACGATCGGCAGGCCTTCCGGCGTGCGGATGGCTTCGACTTTCCACGCGTGGCCGTAGATCACTTCGAAGGTCGCCGGAATGCGGCCGTCGCTGGCCAGCGCGTCGAGTCGCGCCAGCGCCTGCGCCAACCGCGCCTTGCCCATGAGACCGCGGCCGCGGCCCTGCGTCGCGTTGGTGGCGCCGATCGCCTTCAATTCCTGCAACATCGCGCGGGCATCGCCATAGGTGAGCGTGATGGTTTCCATGTCGATCACGGGATCGGCAAAACCCGCGTGCACCAGCATGTCCCCGATGTCGTGCATGTCGGCGAAACGGTTGGTATGCGTATGGCCATCCACCGCGGCGAAGGCGGCACGGATCTCGCGCAGCGTATCCGGGCCGAATGTCGTGAACGACAGCAGTCCGCCGACGCGCAGCACCCGCCGCAGTTCGCCGAATGCGCCCGGCAGGTCGTTGACCCATTGCAGCGCCAGATTGCTCCAGACCAGTTCGAACGCGGCAGTGCCGACAGGCAATGCACCGATGTCGCCGCAGACGAAGCCGGGCGTCGCGCCGCCTTCGTCCCGGCGCCACGGCAACAGACGCTGCAGCAGCGAGCGGCCACCGCGGACCCGCTCGCGCGCTGCCGCCACCATCGGCAGCGCCAGGTCGAGCGCCACCACACGCGCCGCCGGGTAGCGCAATGAAAGCGCGCCGATGGCTTCCCCGGTCCCGCATCCGGCATCGAGGATGGTCGCAGGGGCCAGTTTGACCACGTCGAGACGCGCCGCCATGCGCGCGCCGATTTCGCGCTGCAGGACTGCGGCCGCGTCGTAAGTCGCCGCGGCGCGCCCGAAGGCACGACGCACCGCGCGCGCATCGACTTCGCGCGGATCGTGCGCAGGCGCGGCGGTACTCATTCAGTATTCATCCAGGAACGGCAGCACCGCCGCATCGAAGGCCTGTCGATGCGACAGGAACGGGGCGTGGGCCGCGCCATGGACGACTGCCTGCCGCGCCGAGGGCATCGCCGCGGCCAGCCACGCGCCAGCGGCTGCCGTGGTCAGCGTATCGCGATCGCCCGACACGATCAGGGTCGGTGCGACGACATGGCTCGCGTCGTCGCGCAGATCGATGGCCTGCAGCATGGCGAGCGCCGAGCGCAGGTTCTCCGCACCCGGTTCGCCGCGCGCAAAGAGCGCGCCGCGCAGTTCGTGCAACGCGGCACGCCCCGCATCGCTGCCCTGCACCTGCAGCGTCAGGAATCGCTGCAGCGTCAGCCGATACGCGACGGCCAGTTCATCTCCGAAGCGGGCGAGCGTGTCGGGCGCCATCGCGTGCGGCCAGTCAGGCGCGGCGACGAACCGCGGGGTCGCGCCGACCAGCACCAGCCGCGCCACCTGCCGGGGCGCGAGCCGCGCCCAGCGCAGCGCCACCGCCGCGCCCATCGACCAACCAAGCACCCGCAGCGGCAATCCGCTGTCGGCAAACCGGCCGGCGAGTTCGGCCACGATTCCGTCGAGCGATGCGACCGGCATGGCCGCGGAATGCCCGTGTCCGGGCAGGTCGACGACCGCGACCTGGAACTTCGCCGACAACGCGGGCACGAGTGGCGCCAGGAGTCCGCCGTGCATCGCCCAGCCATGCAGCAGGACGAGCGGCGGCCCGCTGCCGCTCCAGTCGACGTGCAGGTCGCTCATGCCGCCGCGGCCAGCGCGTGCAGCAACGCAGCGACGTCGGCTTCGGTATGGGCCGCCGACAGCGACACGCGCAGGCGGGCGGTGCCGGCCGGCACGGTGGGTGGGCGGATCGCCGGAATCCAGATGCCCTGCGCCAGCAGCGCGTCGGCAAGCGCCGTGGCGGCGCGACTGTCGCCCACCACCAGCGGCTGGATGGCCGTCTGCGACGGCAGCAACGACCACGGCAATGCCGCCGCGCCCGCGCGAAACTGCGCGATGCGCGCGTGCAGCGCGTCGCGTCGCGCACGGTCATCGCGCATCAGCGTCAACGCCACGCGCAACGCCTGCGCCAGCAGCGGCGGGGTCGCCGTCGTATAGATGTATGGGCGCGCGGTCTGCACCAGCGATTCGATCACCACGGGATGTGCTGCGACGAACGCGCCTGCGACGCCGGCGGCCTTGCCGAGCGTGCCCATGACCACGAGGCGATCCGACGCCATGCGGAAGTGCGCAAGCGTGCCGCGCCCCTCGCCCAGCACGCCGAAGCCGTGCGCATCATCGACGATCAGCCACGCGTCATGCCGCTCTGCGAGTTCGAGCAGTTGCGGCAGTGGCGCGATGTCGCCGTCCATGCTGAACACGGCGTCAGTGACGATGAGCTTGCCCGGCGCGGTCGACGCGGCAAGCGCGCGTGACAATGCCTCGACATTGCCGTGCGCATACCGATGCATGGTGGCGCGGGCGAGCAGCGCGCCATCGTTGAGGCAGGCGTGATTGAGTCGATCCGCGAAAATCGCGTCGGTGCGACCCGCCAGCACCGACAGTATCGCCAGGTTGGCGAGATAACCTGACGAAAACAGCAATGCCGCAACATCGCGGCCGGGGGCGACGAAATCCGCCAGCTCGCGCTCCAGCGCCTCGTGCGCCGTGGAGTGACCGCTGACAAGATGCGAAGCTCCGGCGCCCACGCCCCATGCCTGCGCCGCATCGCGCGCGGCAGCGGTCACGGCGGGATGATTGGCGAGTCCCAGGTAATCGTTGCTGGCGAAGGCCAGCAGCGGATGCCCATCGACGACAGTGCGCGGCCCCGTCGGCGCGGCGACAATCCGGCGCTGCCGCAGCAATCCGTCGGCACGGCGCTGCAGAAGCGCCGCTTCCAGTCGGGCAAGGCGCGGCAGCCGCGGTGCGGAATTCACGCCGAGGTGGTCGCGAGCGCTTCCAGTCCCAGTTTGGCGAAGAGCGTGCGGTCTGCTTCGATATCCGGATTGCCGGTGGTCAGCAGGCGATCACCGTAGAAAATCGAATTGGCGCCAGCGAGAAAGCACAACGCCTGCACCGCCTCGCCGAATTCGCGTCGCCCTGCCGACAGGCGCACCATCGCCTTCGGCATCGCGATGCGCGCAACGGCGATCGTGCGCACGAACTCGAGCGGGTCGAGTGCGGATTCGCCGTGCAGCGTCTCGTGCAGCGGCGTGCCTTCGACCTGGACCAGATGATTGATCGGCACCGACTCGGGATAGGGCTCGAGGTTGGCCAGTTGCGCAATGAGACCCGCGCGCTGCAGGCGCGACTCGCCCATGCCCACGATGCCGCCGCAACATACCGCAAGTCCGGCGTCGCGGACGCGATCGAGGGTTGCCAGGCGATCGTCGTATTCGCGCGTCGTCACGATCTCGCCGTAGAACTCCGGCGCGGTATCGAGATTGTGGTTGTAGTAGTCGAGGCCGGCCTCGCGCAGTTGCTGCGCCTGTCCATCCTTCAGCATGCCGAGCGTGGCGCACGTTTCAAGACCCAGGGCCTTGACCTCGCGCACCATGTCCAAAACCGGATCGAGGTCGCGCTGCTTCGGGCCGCGCCATGCGGCGCCCATGCAGAAACGCGACGCGCCAGCGGCCTTGGCGGCACGGGCCGCCGCAACGACGGCCGACACGTCCAGCAGCGCTTCGTCGACAACACCGGTGTGATAGCGCGCCGCCTGCGGGCAATAGCCGCAGTCCTCGGAGCAGCCGCCGGTCTTGATCGAGATCAGCGTCGACAGCTGCACCGCATTGGGCGCGTGATGCGCGCGGTGGACTCCCTGCGCGCGCCAGAGCAAATCGTTGAAGGGTAGATTGAAGAGCGCAGCTACCGCATCGACGGTAACGAGCGGCGGCGCTTTCGCGGCGGTCGTGGGTGGCGCGGCATGCAAGGTGATGGTGGCGGTCGCGGTCATGCGTTCGGATGATGGTGGTTTCGGGTATCGCTGCTGGATGATCGATGACAACGTGCCGCGCGATTCAACTTGCTCGGCACCTCTCCGGTTGCTGCAGTGTCAATGAAGCCCATTCAAGATGTCAAATTTTTCGCCCGCCGAATTTGACAAGTCAACGCGCTGGCAGCGCCTCGCGCACGCATTGCTGCCCCAGCGTTGCGCACTTTGCACCGCGCCGGCGGGCGCAAACCTGCTCTGTGCCGCTTGCACCCTGTCACTGCCCGTGCTGCCCCACCATTGTCCGCAATGCGCGTCGCCGACGCCGGCAGGACTTAACTGCGGCCGTTGCCTCGCGCGGCCACCGGCATTCGTTGCCACCCGCTGCGCCCACGTCTACGCCTATCCGCTGGATGGCCTCGTGCACGCGCTGAAATACGGCGGGCGCGCCGCGTATGCCGAGATCTTCGCTGCGGCATTGTCGCGGTTGCCCGGCCCGCGCCCGGATGGCTTCGTGCCCATGCCGCTCGCGCCCGCCCGTCAACGCGAACGCGGCTTCAACCAGGCCGGCGAAATTGCCCGGCACCTTGGGCAACGTCTCGGCGTGCCCGTTTGGCAGGCCCTGGCGCGCACGCGCGACACGGCGCCCCAGGCGGCCTTGCCGTGGAATACCCGCGCCGCCAATGTGCGTGGTGCGTTCGCCGCCACCCGCTCGCTGGCCGGACTGCACCTTGCCATCGTCGACGATGTGATGACCACCGGCGCCACACTCGATGCGGCGGCCCGCGCCGCCATTGGGGCCGGAGCCGTCACGGTCGAAGCATGGGTCGGCGCGCGTACACTTCCGCCCGATTCCCTTTCGTGACGAGCCCCGCCATGTTTGCCGTCGTATTGGTCCACCCCGAGATTCCGCCCAATACCGGCAATGTGATCCGGCTTACCGCCAATACGGGCACCGATCTCCACCTGGTCGAACCGCTAGGGTTTCGCATGGACGATCGCGACCTGAAGCGCGCGGGGCTCGATTATCACGAATACGCGCGGGTGCGGGTGCACGCCAACTGGGCCGCATGCCGCAGGGCCCTCGACGAACACGCGCCGCGGCGGTGGTTCGCACTCACCACCGGCGGTGCCGCGTCGCTTCATGCCACGCATTTCGAGCCGGGCGACGTCTTCGTGTTCGGTTGCGAGACCGCGGGATTGCCGGACGCTGTCGTCGCGGAGTTCGCCCCGGCGGCAAGGCTGTCGATCCCGATGCGCCCGGAAGTGCGGAGCATCAATCTCTCCAACGCAGTCGCGGTCACGGTCTACGAAGCCTGGCGGCAGCATTCGTTTGCGGGCGCGCGACCTGCAGGCACGCTGCCCACGACGACGCCGGGCAACCGCTAGACTGCCTGGAGGCCGCGCCCCGCCATGGCGCCAACTGCTGCGTGCCCTAATGCCGCTCCGCGCGCGGTTCGCGTTGCAGCAACGCAAGGACGGCCGCACGCGGGGACAATCCGTCATGCAACACGTGATCCACAGCCTGGCAGATCGGCATGTCGACGCCGTGCAAGTCGGCCAGGGCCCGCACGGCCCGCGCCGCACCAACGCCTTCAGCGACGTGGCCGAGGTGGGCCAGGATGGCCGGCAATGACTGGCCCTGCGCCAATGCGAGCCCCACCTGCCGATTGCGTGACATGTTGCCGGTGCAGGTCAGCACGAGGTCACCCAGGCCCGACAAGCCCATGATCGTGTCGCGCCGACCACCCAACGCGGCAGCGAGGCGCGCCGTCTCAGCGAGGCCGCGCGTGATCAATGCCGCGCGGGCGTTGTGGCCGAACTCGAGTCCGTCGCTGGCGCCCGCGGCAATCGCCAGCACGTTCTTGACCGCACCGCCGACTTCGACGCCGGCGATGTCGTCGGTCGCGTAGACACGCATCGCATCGCCTCGAACCAGCGCGGCCACGCGCTCCGCAAAGTCGGCATCGGTGGCCGCCACCGTCAGGGCCGTCGGCAAGCCGCGCGCAACTTCCGCGGCAAAGCTGGGGCCGGACAGCACCGCCACCGGCGCGGGCCACCGCTGCGCCAGTACCTCGTGCGTAAGTGCCACGCCGGCCGCGGTCGCGGCGGGAACAAAGCCCTTGGCGAGGGACACGAGAGGGGCCGTGGCGCCCGCCTCGGCAAGCTGCTGCACAAGCATGGGCAATGCGGTCACTGGCGTGGCCAGGACCAGCACGTCGGCGGCCGCCGCGAGGCGAAGATCGCCTGTGCACTCCACCGCGGGCGGCAACGCGACACCGGGCAGGTACCGGCAATTTTCGCGGGCGTTTCCGGCGTTGATTGCCGCAGCGGCGTCGCGCCACCAGAGCAACACCGTCGGCGGCGACGACGTGCGTGCCGCCAGGTGACATGCCATGGCCGTTCCCCACGCGCCCGCGCCCAGGACGGCGACCGTCGTCATGGCACCACGCCGTCGATCAGAGGCCGTAGACCTGCGGCACGCGCACGAAGCCGATCTGGCCATCGCGATGGCGCACCCGCACCCAGCCCGGCGTGGCTGTGGCAGCCGGCGACGTCGCGCTTTCGGCCAGCTCGAGCAACACGTTCTGTTCCGCGCGGAAGACCAACGGCGCGGCGTCGTCCGGATTGGCGCGGATATCGGCCAGCGGCACGCGAACCTGCAGCGTGCGCTTGTCGGAGAACCCCTTGCCCGACACCCAGCCGATGGTCCCGTTCAGGTCACGGACCTTGGTCCAACCCTCGACGTTGACCAGCACCTCCATTGGCACATCACGGCCGTAGACGAAGAGCGGCTTGGCCTTCGTCGACGGCGCATCGTAGAGAATGGTGGCGGGTTCGCCGGTGACGCGATAATCCGCCGCCGTGACGAATCCGGACGCGGCAGCCAGCACGCACGCGATCGCCACCCGCGACCATGCGGCGAGTGAGCGGCCGGGCATCATCGTCGCGCGTCAGTTGGTGACAGCGGGAACGGGTTCCTGCATCTGCTGCGCCAGCTGCTGCTGGTAGAGCGCCTCGAAATTGATCGGCGCCAGGTGCACGGGCGGGAAGCCCGCGCGCATGATCGCATCGGCCACCGTTTCGCGCGCATAGGGGAACAGCACATTGGGGCAGTGGATCGCCAGCACGGGTTGCATGTCTGCAGCCGGCACGCCTCGGATCTGGAACAGGCCCGCCTGCGCGGCCTCGACCAGGAACACGGTTTTGGACGCTGACGTTGCCGTGACCGTCAGCGTGATCACGCATTCGTAGACATCCGGGGCGACCTGCTCGCCACGGGTGCGCAAGCCGACTTCGATGGCCGGAGCCTCGGTCATCTGGAACGACTGGGGCGCGCCCGGGCTTTCGAGCGAGAGATCCTTGACGTAGATACGCTCGATCGCAAATCCGATGCCCTGGTTGGTGCCTTCGGCTTCGGGTGCGGCGGTGGGTTGATCTGCCATGCTGGTAGTCCTTGCTAGGTTTGTAGTTAACCCACTATTTTACCTGACGCGCGCCACCGTCCGGCGGCGCGTCAACCGGCGTCAGGTGCCGGCAAGCAACGGTTCGAGCCGTCCGGCGCGGTCGAGCGCCACGAGATCGTCGAAGCCGCCGACATGGACGTCGCCGACATAGATCTGTGGCACGGTGCGCCGGCCGGTCTTTTCCATCATTGCGCTGCGTTGCGCCGGATCGAGATCGACGCGGATCTTGGCAATCGCCGCCACGCCCTTGGCGGTGAGCAGGCGCTCGGCCTGGACGCAATACGGACAGAAGCCGGTCGTATACATCGTGACCGGCGGTGTAAGCGCGCTGCCTTGGTGCGGCATGTTCTCGCTCATCCTTGCGCGGCCTCGACGGGCAGGCCCGCGTCCTTCCAGGCCTTGAGACCGCCATGCAGCGAGTAGATTTCCGCAAACCCAAGCTTGGTCAGCGCCCCGACCGCACTGCGACTGCGCTGGCCGCGACTGCAGTACACGACCACGGGGCGCCCGGACATCTTGCTCAGCTCAGAGGCGCGCGTATCGAGTTGCGACAGCGGGATGTGCACCGCATCCGGCAGCTTGCCACCCTCGAATTCCTTGGTTTCACGAATATCGAGCAGCAACGCGTTCTTGTGATTGATGAGGTGCGTGACGTTGAGATTGCCCACTTCCTTCATCGGCGAAAAACGCCGTTGCAGGATCGGCCAGAGCAGCATGGCCCCGGACAGGAACATGACAAGGATCAACAGCCAGTTTTTCTCGATGAAGGACATGCCGCTGCGCAACCGTAAAGATGGCGAAGCGTAAAATGATACCCGATCCCCACTCTGGCCCCCGGGCCGCGTCCAGACCCGCATGACTTCCGCCCTTGCCGCACCCGCTGCCGCCGGCGTCGCCGTCCACCCTCTGGTACGTCCGGTAGTGCTGCTGATCCTCGACGGCTTCGGCAGCCGCGAAGACGCCCCGGACAACGCCATTTCCAATGCGCGGATGCCGCACTGGCGCGCGCTGCTTGCCACGTCGCCGCACTCGACCATCGACGCCTCCGAACTGCATGTGGGTCTGCCCGAGGGCCAGATGGGCAACTCGGAGGTCGGGCATCTCAACATCGGCGCCGGCCGCGTCATCTACCAGGACTTCACGCGCATTGACCACGCGATCGCCACCGGCGAATTCGCGGCCAATCCGGTGCTCAACGCCGCCATCGCCACCGCGGTGGCGGGCGGCCGTGCGCTGCACGTCATGGGGTTGCTCTCGCCCGGCGGCGTGCATAGCCACGAAAGGCAACTGGCCGCGATGGTGGCGCTCGCCGCCCGTGCCGGCGTCACCCGCGTCTTCGTGCATGCCTTCCTCGACGGGCGCGATACGCCGCCGCGTAGCGCGGCCGCCTCGCTGGCCCTCATGGCGACGACGTGCGCCGCGTATCCGGGCGCGCGCATCGCCTCGATCGTCGGCCGCTACTACGCGATGGACCGCGACCAGCGCTGGGATCGCCAGCAACAGGCCTATGAAGTGGTGGTCGATGGCAAGGCGCCCTTCACCGCGCCCACCGCGGCGGCGGGCCTCGAGGCCGCCTATGCGCGCAGCGAGAACGACGAATTCGTGAAGGCCACCGCCATCCTGGACGCTCAAGGCCACGCCGCCACGATGGCGGACGGCGACGTGGTCGTATTCATGAATTTTCGCGCTGACCGTGCCCGGCAGATCACGCGCGCGCTCACCGATCCCGCCTTTGCCGGGTTTGCCCGCACCCGCGTTCCGGCGCTGGGGGCCTACGTATGCCTCACCTCCTATGGCGAGGAATTCGCCCACCTGCCCGTCGCCTTCGCGCCGCAGACGATCCACAACAGTCTCGGCGAATACCTGTCGTCGCTCGGCCTGACGCAATTGCGGATCGCGGAAACCGAGAAATATGCGCATGTCACCTACTTCTTCAACGGTGGCGTCGAAAGCGTCTATCCGGGCGAGGACCGCATCCTGGTGCCGTCGCCCAACGTCGCCACCTACGACCTGAAGCCGGAAATGAGCGCGCCTGAGGTCACGGACAAGCTCGTTGCCGCCATCGAATCCGGCCGCTACGACGTGGTGGTGTGCAATTTCGCGAATGGCGACATGGTGGGCCATACCGGCGATTTCGACGCGGCGCGCGCGGCCGTCGAGGCGCTGGACGTCGCCGTGGGACGGGTGGTCGATGCGGCGCAGCGGGTGGGCGGCGAAGTGCTGATCACCGCCGACCACGGCAACGCGGAAATGATGCACGACCCCGCCACCCACCAGGCGCACACGGCGCACACGCTGAACCGAGTGCCCTTCCTCTATGTCGGGCGACCGGCTTCGGTCCGCAACGGTGGTGCACTACAGGATATTGCGCCCACCATTCTGGCGCTGCTTGGGCTGCCCCAGCCCCCGGAAATGACCGGGCACTCCCTGGTCGACCTGGCCACAGTCGGTTGACCGGCCGAGGGCCGGGAACGCGGCAACGGCGTCTCGTACCGGCGCTTACAAATCTGCGCGACCTGTCCGGGAACTTGTAACCGGGCGCCGCGGCCCAAGCTTGCACTCGAGGGGCGTTCAGGTGTCCTTAAGGTCGCGCTCCGATCATCGATCCCGGCGTCTGTCCCGGTCCGCGGATCGCCAGCCGGTAAAAGGTACCCGCCAGGTGGCGTTCTGTCGCCTTGGCGGACATGGCGCGCGGCGTATACTTGGTTGCAGAAGTCGACGGAAAAGGCGGCCGGTTCCGCCTTGACAGAAACACAGACGCCTTCACTGAAGGCAGGAGCTACGCAATGACGATGGGCAAGCAGGAACCAGCCAAAAAAGGCGACCGCTGGAAAAAAGCCGGATTGGTCGGGCTGGGCACTGTCCTGGGCGTGCTTATTTCGCTCAATTTCTCGGCCATCGCGCAGCGCGAAGCCAAGACGCCGATCCCCTACGAGGACCTGCAACTCCTGTCGGCCGTGTTCGGCAAGATCAAGAGTGATTACGTCGAAACGGTTCCCGACGAAAAGCTCATCAAGGAAGCCATCAACGGGATGGTTCGCGGGCTCGACCCGCACTCCGATTTCCTGGACGCCGAGGCGTTCAAGGAATTGCAGGTCTCCACGCAAGGCAAGTTCGGCGGCCTGGGTCTTGAAGTGGGCGTCGAAGACGGCGTTGTGCGCGTCACGTCGCCGATCGAGGACACACCGGCGTTTCGCGCCGGCATCAAGGCGGGCGACCTGATCGTCAAGATCGACGACACCGCCACCCGCGGCCTGGCGCTTTCGAAAGCCGTCGACAAGATGCGCGGCAAGCCGGGCACGCAGGTCGTGCTCACGGTCGTACGCAAGGACGCCGATACGCCGCTCGTGTTCACGATCACGCGTGAGGAAATCAACGTCAAGAGCGTGCGCGCGAAGATGCTCGAGCCGGGTTACGGCTATGTGCGCGTGCGCAACTTCCAGGAACGTACCGGCGAAGACCTGGCCAAGGCGCTCAAGGAGTTCTACGCCAAGGGTGAGTTGAAGGGCCTCGTCCTCGACATGCGCAGCGATCCGGGCGGACTCCTCAACCAGGCCGTTGCCGTTTCGGCCGCATTCCTGCCCAAGGACGCTCTCGTCGTCTACACGGATGGCCGCACGCCTGATGCGCGGATGCGCCTGCTTGCCACCAAGGACAACTACTCGCGGCGCGGCGACGACTACTTCAAGGACCTGCCTGCCGCACTGAAGAAGGTTCCGATGGTCGTGCTGGTCGACGGCGGCACGGCATCGGCGTCCGAAATCGTCGCCGGTGCGCTGCAGGACCACAAGCGCGCGACGGTGATCGGCAACCAGACGTTCGGCAAGGGCTCGGTCCAGACGATCCTGCCGCTCGGCAACAACGCCGGCTTGAAACTCACCACGGCGCGGTACTACACGCCGTCGGGCCGCTCGATCCAGGCCAAAGGTATCGAACCCGATATCGTGGTCGACGACGGCCGCGACTCCGGCGCGCGCATTCGCGAAGCCAATCTTGAGCGCCATCTCGAATCCGGCAAGGCCGGCGCGCCCATCAAGCCGGAAACGCCCGCGGCCGGCGCGCCGGCAAAGCCGGCGGATCCCAACAAGGCAGAAGTGGTGCCACCGCTGCCGCGTTTCGAATTCGGCGCCAGCGACGATTTCCAGCTGCAACAGGCGATGAATCACCTGAAGGGCGTGCCCGTGATCGCGTCCACCAGGGCCGTTGCCAGCAACACTGCGGTGCCTGCCACCGTCAAGCCTTAAGCGCTGCGAGCAGTGCCCGCAAAAACGCCCGGCGTCGCCGGGCGTTTTTCATTGGTGCGCGCAATGCGGCTTCCGATTAGCGGCACAATGACGGCATGGACGATTCGCAGCTGCTGCGCTACAGCCGGCATATCCTGCTCGACGAACTGGGCACCAGCGCGCAGGCGCGATTCAACAACGCCCACGCGCTGGTCGTCGGCATGGGCGGATTGGGGGCGCCTGCCGCGCAATTCCTCGCCGCCGCGGGTGTTGGCACCTTGACGCTGTGCGATGCCGACCGCGTCGACCTTACCAACCTGCAGCGGCAAATTCTCTACGCGACGCAGGACATCGGCCAGCTGAAAGTCGATGCGGCGGCGCAGCGCCTGGCCGCCGTGAATCCGGAGATCCGCATCGACCGCGTCGATAGCCGCATGGACGCCGCGTCGCTGGTGCCGCTCATCGCTGCGGCGGACGTGGTCCTCGATTGCACGGACAACTTCGCGACGCGCCATGCGATCAATGCGGCGTGCGTCCGCGCCGGCACACCGCTGGTTTCCGGCGCGGCCATCCGGTTCGACGGCCAGATCGCGGTGTTCGACGTCTCGACTCCGGGTTCGCCCTGTTATCACTGCCTGTTCGGCGAGGGCGACGAACTCGAGGAGACGCGTTGCGCGACGATGGGCGTATTCGCGCCGCTGGTGGGCATCGTGGGCGCGACGCAGGCGGCCGAGGCGCTGAAGATCATCGCGCAGGTGGGTACGTCGCTCGCCGGCCGGCTGCTGCTGATCGACGCGTTGACGATGCAATGGCGAGAGCTGCGCGTGCCGCGCGACCCCGCATGTCCTGTGTGTTCCGGAAGGCCGTCATGAAAACATTCGCCAAGTGGGTGTGGTTGCTGGTGCTGGCAGCGCTGATTGCGCCCGTCGCGGCGGCACCGCCCACCGACGGAATCGCGCTGCAGCGGTCGGAATGGAAAGCGATCGAACGGGCCATCGGCCAGCAACGCACGGCACTGAAGGCCGGCGACGGCGCCCGGGCACTCTCGTTCGCCACGCCGGCCCTGCGCGAGCAATTCGGCTCCCCCGATCGCTTCATGCGCATGGTGCGCGACGGCTACGCGCCACTGCTCGCGGCGCGCGACACGAAATTTCTGGAGGGTGCCGTGATCGAAGGCACGGTAATCCAGCCGCTGCGCCTCATCCTGCCCGACAACACCGTGCTGGTGGCGATCTATCAGATGGAAAGACAGAAGGACGGCCACTGGAAAATCGCCGGCTGCATTCTGGCGCCGTCGACGGTGCAGGCTACCTGATTCTCGCGCGCGGTCAAACGCCTCCGCCGCACGCCGCCGCTTCGCCATCCGCGGCCTGCCGCTCGAGGCGCCGTTCCCAGGCTTTCAGCGCGCGCTCGCGGGTGGCGCTGTCCGTTACTTCAAGCGCTGCCGCCAGCGTGTCGGCCTGCGCGGCGCACGCGAAGGCGCGTTGCTGCAGCTGGCGCACGAGCGCGCCCGCGGCTTCGGTCTCGGCGGGCGAGCCAGCGTTGCGCTCGGCTGCGCGGGCCCCAGCCAACTGCAGCGCCCACGTGGTGCCACGATCGGCGACCGCCATACCCACCGCGTAGCAGGCCGCGCGCGCGGCGTCGTTACCGCGCGCGCCGTCGCGACACAGCGTGCGCCATACATCGCCGCCGTAGGCGCCACGCAGTGTCAGGTAGCGCGCCAGAAGGAGCGTTCGTGCCGCCGGTTCGGCGCCTGGCGTTGCGACATTGATGTCTTCCCACAGGATCAGCGCGCCGCGATTCCAGTAGTCGTCGAACCGCGGCCGGATCGCGGCCTCGTCGAGATAGGCAATCATGCCCGCCGTATTGTTGCGCTGGCGCGCGCGTTCGGCCAACAGCAGTGAGGGCAGGCCGTTGTCAACGTCGCGCGTGGCCCAATCGGCCAGGCGGTCGGTGCTGTCGCATGCTGGCGGCCGCGGCTGCACCGGCTCGAGACAGGCAGCCGCCAGTGCCGCGAGGTACACACGCTCGGTGGGAGCAGCGCTGCGAGCGCGCAGAAAATGTTCACTGGCCACCGTCGCGTCCTCGGGCTCCAATTGCCCCGCGACCCATTGGGACCGCGTATCGGTCGCGGTGGAGACGCGGTCGCGATAGATCTGGTCAAGCTGCACGACGTCCGGCTGCCACCGGGACACCTGCGGCGCGGGCTCGGTGATGCGCGTCGGGGGCGCGGGTTGCGCAGCCAACGTCGCGGCCGTACTCAATGCCACGATGTGGACCAGGCGTTGGAAAATCAGCGACGGCGTGAACATGCGATGGGGTGCATCCGATGAACGAAGGGCGCGGCGGCCACCCGGCAGCTTGTGCGCCGGACAGCGGGCCTGTCAACCAAACAGGAACTTGCGCTGCAGCGGCCACCCCTCCTGCGGGAGCCGCTTGAATCCGGACTTGGCGAAGAGCTGCCAGCGCCCCAGCACATAGGCGATCAGAACTGCCGCATCGGCCTGCGCGTCGCCATGCCAGCCGTTGGACGCCTGCGCGATACGAAAAGATTGCCGCAGCGATGCCTCGAGCTTGTCGACCAGGAGGTTGATGCGCGCCTGCAGCCGCTCGTCCTCGTTGACCAGCGCCTCGCCGATCAGCACACGGGTCATGCCCGGATTCTTTTCCGCGAAGGAAAGCATCATCACGACCGTCTGCTCTGCCTGCGCCACGCCTTCAGTGGTCTCCGTCGTGATCCGGTTGATGAACGAGAACAGCGTGGTCTCGATGAACTCGATCAACCCTTCGAACATCTGCGCCTTGCTCGCGAAGTGTCGATAAAGCGCGGCCTCGGACACGCCGAGTTTTGCGGCCAGCGCTGCCGTCGTCACCTTCTCGCTGCGCGGATTCTCGAGCATGGCCGCCAGGGTCTGCAGGATCTGCAGACGACGTTCGCCGGGTTTCATGGCCATGGTGGATACCGGTACGTGGCGCGCTGTCGCGAACCCGGGCTCACGCGCCGAAGCGCGGGGGCGAGTCATCGGCGCGAATCATCGTGCCAACGCCCTCGTTGGTCAGCACTTCGAGCAGCAGCGCGTGCTCGACGCGGCCATCGATGATATGCGAACTCTTGACGCCGTTCTTGACGGCGTCGAGGGCCGAGCCGATCTTGGGCAGCATGCCGCCCGAGATTGTGCCGTCGGCGAACAGCGCGTCGATCTCGCTCGCGGTAAGCCCGGACAGCAGCGTGCCTTTCTTGTCGAGCACGCCCACCGTGTTGGTCATCAGCACGAGCTTTTCCGCCTTGAGCGTCTCGGCCAGCTTGCCAGCGACCAGGTCGGCGTTGATGTTGTAGGCCTCGCCACCGGTGCCCACCCCGATCGGCGCGATCACGGGGATGAAATCGCGTGAATCCAGCAGCTGGATCAGTTCCGGGTCGATGCGCTCGATCTCACCGACGAGCCCGATGTCGACGAATGCGCCTTCGGTGGTTTCGGATTTGAGCATCATTTTCCGCGCGTGGATGAACGCGCCATCCTGCCCGGTCAGTCCGACGGCCTTGCCGCCGTGCTGGTTGATCAGGCCGACGATCTCCTGGTTCAACTCGCCCAGCACCATCTCGACCACGTTCATCACGCGGTCGTCGGTAACGCGCATGCCCTGACGGAATTCGCTGACGATGCCCATTTTTTTCAGCAAGTCGCCGATCTGCGGACCGCCGCCATGCACGATCACCGGATTCATGCCCACGAGTTTCAACATGACGACGTCGCGCGCGAACCCCGCCTTCAGCGCGGGTTCCGTCATCGCATTGCCACCGTACTTGATGATGATCGTCTTGTCGTGGAAACGGCGAATGTAAGGCAGGGCCTCGGCAAGGATCTGCGCCTTGAGTGCGGTATTGACGACGTCGACGGACATAGGAAGGCGGGAGGGCGAGGTGGCAACCAGACGCGCGGATTGTACTCCCTGCGGCGAGGTGTTTCCCCGTCTGCCTTTCCGCGGTAGTGAGCACGCACGGATTCCGGCGGTGCGTGGCGGCGCATCGGCACAGATTTTGGTATTGTGAACCACCATGCGAAGCCCGCTGCCGGACCCCGTTCCGCTGTCCCAAGTTCGCCACGCGTTGATCACCAAGCTGCGGCATCATGGTGATGTCCTGCTTGCCTCGCCGGTGTTCACGGTGCTGGCGCGCGCGGCGCCCGGGATCGCCATCGATGCGCTCGTCTATGCCGATACGGCGCCGATGCTTTCCGGTCATCCGGCCATCGCCCAGTTGCACTCGATCGACCGTGGATGGAAGCATGCCGGTGCGGTGGCGCAGGCGCGGGCGGAGTGGCGGCTCTTTCGCACCTTGCGCGCCCGCAACTACGACCTCCTGATCCATCTGACCGAGCACCCGCGCGGGCTCACCCTGGCGCGCCTCTTGCGTCCGCGCTGGGCGGTCACCCGCGAGCCCGACAGGCGACCGGCACTCTGGCGACACAGCTTCACGCATTTCTACAAGCTGCCGGCGCGGACCGAGCGACACATGGTTGAGCAGAATCTCGACGCGCTGCGCCGCATCGGCGTCTACCCCGACGACGCGGACCGGCGTCTCGTGCTCGTGCCAGGCGCTGCCGCAGAAGCACGCATCGCGGCCCTGCTCACGGAACATCGGCTCGACCGGCACGCCTTTGTGCAGGTACACCCGGGGTCGCGGTGGCTCTTCAAGTGCTGGCCGGCGGCAGCCACCGCAGCATTCATCGAAAGGATCGCGGCGATGCGCCTTCGCGTGGTGCTCACCGGCGCCCCCGATGAGCGTGAACGCACACTGGTCTCGTCGGTACTGGGACTGCTGGCACCGGCCACCCGCGCAGAGGTGGTCGACCTGACCGGCCAGCTCACGCTGCCGGAAATGGCCGCGCTCACCGGTTGCGCCCGGGCCTTCGCCGGGGTCGATTCGGCCCCGATGCATATCGCTGCCGCGATGCAGACTCCCACGCTGGGTCTGTTCGGTCCCTCGAGCGAAATCGCCTGGGGGCCGTGGGCAGTGGCGCATCGCGTCGTTGCCTCGGACCGGCATCCGTGCCGCCCATGCGGCCTCGACGGTTGCGGCGGCGGCAAGGTTTCGGAATGCCTGACGACGTTGCCGGTCGCCACGGTGGACGCCGCCCTGGTCGACCTCCTTCGCCAGACGAACGGGGGCACCGCCTGATGCGGCTTGCCATCATTCGGCAGCGCTACACCCCGCAGGGCGGCGCCGAGCGCTTTGTCGAGGGTGCGCTCGAAGCGCTGCTCGAGCGCAACGTCGCCATTACGCTGTACACGCGCGAATGGCCGCAGACCAAGCTGCAGCTGATCGAACCACACATCTGCGACCCCTTCTATTGGGGCGCGCTGTGGCGCGACTGGGGCTTCGCGCGCGCCGTGGCACGCGACATCGGCAAGGCTCGCGCCAACCTCGTGCAGTCGCATGAGCGTTTGCTGTGTTGCGACATCTACCGGCCCGAGGACGGCCTGCACGCCACGTGGCTCGACGAGCGGCTGAAGGGCGCCACCGCAGCATTGCGACTGCGTGTGGCGATCGATCCGTGGCATCGCTATACGCTGCGCATGGAGCGGCGGCTTTTTGCCAGCCCGTGGTTACGCGCCGTGTTGTGCAACTCGAAGATGCTGCGCGACGATATCAAGGCGCGCTACGGCCTGCCCGACGAGCGCCTGCCAGTCCTCTACAACGCCGTGGACCCGGACATTTTCTCGCCGGCCCTGCGCGAGCACCGCGAGCGCATTCGTGCCAAGTACCGGATTCCCGAGGATGGCGTCGTCTTCCTGCTGGTCGGGTCGGGCTTCACCCGCAAGGGCGTGCCGGCGGCGCTCGCCGCTTTGGCCGCGCTGCCGTCCGCCGCCTATCTGATCGTGATCGGCGACGATCGCGCGCTGGAGGCCACCAAGCAGCATGCGCGCGATCTCGACGTACGCTCGCGCGTGACCTTCCTTCCCGCCGCGACGGAGGTGGCGCCCTTCTATGGCGCCGCCGATGCCTTTGTGCTGCCGGCCATCTACGACGCCTTCCCCGACGCAGCCATGGAAGCGATGGCCAGCGGGCTCCCCGTCGTCACCAGCACCCGCTCGGGCGCCGCCGAACTCGTCGCCGAACACGATGCCGGCTTCGTGTGCGACGCGCGCGACGTGACCGCGCTCAGCGGGCACCTGCAGGCGCTGTTCGACCCGGAACTGCGCGCGCGTCTCGGCGCCAATGCCAGGGCGGGGGTGCTGCCGCTGTCGCCTTCGGCGATGACTTTGAAACTGGTCCTGCTCTACAAGGAATTGCTGGAGGCCAGCGTGGCGCACAAGACTGCCGCGCGTGCGGCAGCGGCCGCCACGGCGGCGACCATGCCCGTCGAAGCACCCCCGCTGCACGGCGAGGACGGGCTGGACTCGGAAACGCTGCACCCCAACGACCTGCCGGGGGCGCGACCCTCGTCGAAGCCGCCGGCACGCTGATGCAGCTGGCCATCATCCGCCAGCGCTATACGCCGTTCGGTGGCGCCGAGCGCTTCGTCGAGCGCGCGCTCGAAGCCTTGTCGGCGCGCGGCATCGATATCCTCCTGCTGACGCGGCGCTGGCCACCGGGATCGAATACGCGGGTACGGCCCGTGATCATCGATCCGCCGTATCTCGGTCGCACGATGCGCGATGCAACGTTCGCGCGCGGCGTGTGCGCCACCGTGACCGCCATGCCCGCCACGGTCGTGCAGTCGCACGAACGCATCGCGTGCTGCGACATCTTCCGCGCCGGCGACGGCGTCCACGCCGTGTGGGTGGAGGAACGGATGCGCGATGCATCGCCGCTCGCGCGGGCGGCCATGGCACTCAGTCCCTGGCACCGCTACACGCTCGCTGCGGAGCGCCGGCTGTTTGCCAGCCCGCGGCTGCAACGCGTCATCTGCATTTCGCAGATGGTGCAAACGGAGATTCACGAACGCTTCGGTTTGCCGCGCGAACGCCTGCCGGTGATCTACAACGCGATCGATCCCGCCATCTTCAATCCGTCGCTGCGCCGGCATCGCGAGGAAGTCCGCAATCGCCACGGCATTGCCGCCGACGCCATCGTGTTCCTGCTGGTGGGCTCGGGGTATGCGCGCAAGGGCGTGGGCCGCGCCATCCAGGCGCTCGCGCTGCTGCCGCCCGCCGCCCACCTGTTGGTGGTGGGTCGGGATCGCGCGCCTCTACGCTACGCCGCGCTGGCGCGACGCCTGAGTGTTGCCGATCGGGTCACGTTCGCTGGTGCACTGACCGATCCGAAACCCTACTACGGTGCCGCCGATGCATTCGTGCTGCCCACACTCTACGACGCGCTATCCAATGCGGTGCTGGAAGCGCTCGCCTGCGGTCTCCCCGTCGTCACCAGCGACCATTGCGGCGCCGGTGAGCTGGTGCGGGCCCACACGGCGGGCACGGTATGCGCGGCGCGCGATATCAAGTCCATCGCGCAGGGCATGGACAGCTTGCTCGACCCGGCGACCCGGGAACGCGCCGGCGCGGGCGCGCTCGACGCGGTACGGCTGCTGACACCCGACGCCATGGCGCAGCGGCTGTCCGCGCTCTACGCGGAGCTGCTCGCTCTGCGCTGACCGGCACGGGCCCCGAGGATCCCCTGCGCTATACTCGGCGCCGAACTTCAACCATCCACACTTGCGCCTCGAGGCCGTCATCGAAGGCGCACCAATCGCCCACTTTCCGAGCCATGTCGACGTCGGGCCTTCATCTCTACTCCCGCCTTGCCCGCTACATCCGGCCCTACCGCTGGGCGTTCGGACTGGCCGTGCTCGGGATGGTCATCGTCGCTGCCGGCGACCTGCTGCTGGCCTGGCTGGTCATCCCGATCGTCCGCAATTTCGAGTCGCCCGATCCGCTGGCCACCAAGTGGCTGCCGCTGACCATCGTCGGCGTGTTCCTGTTGCGTGGCGTGGGTGCCTACATTTCCGAGTATGGAATGGGCTGGACGGGTTATCGCGTGGTGTTCGACCTGCGCCGTGAACTCATCGACAAGTTGCTGAAGCTCCCGACGCCGTACTACGACACACACGCCGCGGGCATGATCCAGTCGAAGATTTCCTTCGATGCGCACCAGCTTGCATCGGCCGCCTCCGGCGCCCTGACCAATGCGATCCGCTCCACCCTCACGATCACGGTGAGCTTCGGCTACCTGTTGTGGCTCAACTGGAGGCTGACGCTGCTGACCTTCCTCGTGGTGCCCGTCGTCGGTGTCGTCATCCGCTATTTCAGCCGTCGGCTGCGGCGCATCGCGCGCGACATCCAGGATCGCTCGGGGTCGATGTCGCAGGTGCTGGAGGAATTGATCAACGGCCACCGCGTCGTGCGCATCTTCGGCGGGGAGGACTACGAGCGGGATCGCGCGGTGGGCGCTGCCAACAAGCTGCGCAACGCCATGACCAAGGAGTCGTCGGCCACGGCGGCCAGCTCGCCGCTGACGGTGTTCTTCGCGGCCTGTGCCGTGGGATCGATCGTGTGGATCGCCCTGCAGCAGAATGAGGGCGGCCGCTTCGACTTCGCGCTGTTCATGTCCTATGTCGTCGCGCTGCTGACGCTGCTCGAGCGCTTGAAGGGACTGTCCGGCATCAATTCGGCGATCCAGCGCGGACTCGCCGCCTCCGAGAGCATCTTCGGCCTGCTCGATTTCGAGGAGGAAGCGGACAACGGCTCGGTGGCGCTCGACCGGTGCCGTGGCGAAGTGCGCTTCGAGCGACTGTCGCTGCGCTACAGCGGCAACGAGCACGAAGCGCTGTCCGACATTACGCTGACGGTGGCCCCCGGCGAGACCGTCGCGCTGGTGGGCGCCTCCGGCAGCGGCAAGACGTCGCTCGTCAATCTCGTGCCGCGATTCTACGAGCCGTCGGCGGGACGTCTCTTCATCGACGGCCACGACGTCACCACGCTGACGCTGAAGAGCCTGCGCGCGCAAATCGCGATGGTGTCGCAGGACGTGCTGCTATTCAACGACACGGTTGCGGCCAACATTGCCTATGGCGCGATGGCGGGCGCAAGCCGCGAGGAAGTTGAGCGTGCGGCCGCAGCAGCGCATGCGCTCGATTTCATTCGCGCGATGCCGGAAGGCTTCGAAACGATCGTCGGCGAGCACGGCGTGCGTCTCTCGGGCGGTCAACGGCAACGCGTGGCGATCGCGCGCGCAATCCTCAAGAACGCGCCGCTGCTGATCCTCGACGAGGCCACGTCGGCGCTCGACTCGGAGTCGGAACGGCAGGTGCAGGCAGCGCTTGAGACGCTGATGCATGGCCGCACGACCATCGTGATTGCGCACCGGCTGTCGACGATCGAAGGCGCCGACCGCATCGTGGTGCTCGAGGCCGGCCGCATCGCTGAGATCGGTACGCACGTCACGCTGCTGGCCAGCGACGGCGTGTACGCGCGCCTGCACCGGATCCAGTTTGCCCCGGCCGCCCTCGAGGAAGCCGGCGCACCCGTCGCCACGACCCCGTGAGCGTCGCCTTCGCGGACCTGCGCGCCGGGTCACTGACGGCGTGGCATGACGCCGCGATCGATGCCATCGCCACGCCATCGCCAGTGGCAGCGGACGAGGTGTGGACCTGGATCGCCACGAACCACCACTGCAATCGCGGGTTGTGGGCACAGGAGGACGCGGCGCGGCGCCTGGACGTGCCTGCGGCAGCCATCGCCGCCAACAAGCGCGCCATCGACGGCCTGAACCAGCGGCGCAACGACGCGGTGGAGCGCATCGACGAATTCCTGCTGGCGCGGATTGCGGGCGTGGTACCCGCGCGGGACGCATGGCACAACGCCGAGACGGCAGGCGCAATGATCGATCGACTGTCGATCCTGGCGCTGAAAATCCTGCACATGGGCATCGAAGCCACGCGCATGGATGCCACCGCCAAGCATCGCGCGACCTGCGCGGAAAAGCTCGGACGGCTGCGGTTGCAACGCGAGGACCTCGCGCGATGCCTCGATACGCTGCTTGAGCGTGCCGCCACCGGGAGTGCGTTCTGGCGGGTCTACCGACAGTTCAAGATGTACAACGACCCCACACTCAACCCGGAGTTGTATCGACGGGCGCCTTCCGATTCGTAGGCACTGCGGATTGCGATTGCAGTTGGCAGTGGTACGGAGCGGCGCGCGCCGGAGGTCGCATTCGAGTGACTGCAGGCCAGGCGCTAGCCCGGTTTGCGGGACGCTGGGCGTGTGCGGAACCCGGCCGCCGTCACTTCGTATCGAATGCGTGCAGGCTCTCGATCGCCTCACGCACCCTATCGACTTCGATGGCCTCCATGCACAGCGGTCGTGCGCATCGTCCGGGCGCCGTGCCGAAAAGCCGTTCGCAGCGTCGCGCCCACGGCACCTCGCGAAAGAACTGGATCGTCTGGTCGCGGCATGGAAAAGGATCCACCGTCACGGCGCGCGCCGGCATGTCGGCGAAGAACGCGCCGGGTCCGCAGATCAGCGCGGAGCCAGGGCCGAACAGCGTCACGGTGGGTACGCCCACGACACGCCCGAGATGCGCGATGCCGGTATCGGGGCATACCAACAGGTTCGCCTCGCGCAGGACCGTCCACAACTGCGCGAGCGGTAACGTTCCGAGAATTCGGTCCCGTGCCGAGTCACCGTCAATGGCGTCGACAATTGCCGCCTCGCCCGGACCCACGCTCCATATCACACGCAATCCGCGCAACTCGATCCACGCGGCGAGCGCGCGCCAGCGCTCGGGTGGCCATAACTTCAGCCTCGAGCTCGCTCCGACATGCAGCACCGCGTAGCCCGGGGCAAACGTCGGCACGGCGGACGCGGATGGCGCGGGCCAGTCCGTAACACGATAGTTCGACGGCAACGGTCCGGCGATCAGTTCCGCCGCCGTCTCGCAGAACGGAGTTGGCACCGACGAATAGGGAAGCAGTTCGTCCACCGGCCAGTTCTTGTGCCCGGGGCGATCACCCGCGATGCCGACGATCCAGCGGGCGCCGATTGCGCGCGCCAGCCACGACCAGCGGTTGTCGGCCGGCAGGATCGCGAGATCGAAACGCGGTCGCCGCAGCAGCGGCCAGAACGTCCCCATGTCGCGCGGATCGAAAGCATGCACTTCGACGCCGAATGGCCGCGATCCGTACAGCGGTGCATACGCACGCGGCGCCGTCATCACGATCGTGGCCGAAGGTTGTTCGGCGCGCAGCTTGGCAAGCAACGCCGTCAGCATCAGCGTGTCGCCGAGCAACAGGTGATGCAACACCAGGATTCGCTGCGGAGCGAGGGGCCGGCGACGTCGAAAGCCCCAACGGACCAGCGCGATTGCCACGCTGGCGAAGCGCAGCGGCCCGCGACTACCCGCCAATGGCAGCCTCGGCAGCAAGCTGGCGCAGGCTTTCGTCGAGGATCACCAGCGACAGCACCTGTTCAGCCAGTCCCGGCGCGCGCCGGTACGCGGCCACGATCGCCTCCGTTCCTGCGGCGGCGACTTGACCACCGGTGAGGTGCTCGAGCGACGCAGCCAGTGGCGCCATGCGTTCGGCGAGATCACCGTCGAGCCACCCGCGTAGCGGCGGGTTGAAGCCGCGCTTCTTGCGCGTGAACGCACCGAGGCGCTCCAGATCCGGCGCCAGTGACGCCAGGAAGTGCTTGGGTGGCGTGGTGAAACGCTGCCCGGGTGGCAACGCAAGTATGGCCTCGACGAAGCGATGATCGAGCAACGGCGCGCGCAGCTCGAGACCGTGCGCCATCGTCATCAGGTCGGCTTTGCGCAGCACGTATTCCGGCAGGTAGTTGGCGAAATCCCAGCGCAGCAGCCGGTCCTCGCGGGTGGCTGCGGCAAGATCCGGCGCGCGCCAGTAATGCGCGGGCAATTCGCGCATCGCCGGCTGCAACAGACGTCGTTGATTGGGTGTGAGCCCTGAAAAGCGCAGCGCATACGCATCCTCCCATGACAGGGACAATTCACCCGCGATCTTGCGCCAACCTTTGGCGCTTGCCGTGGGCAGCATCGGCAGCGGCACCGTGAATTCGCCTCGCCATGCGTTGCGCAGGTGTTTGGCGATCCGCTTGTAGCCGGCGAAGAGTTCATCGCCGCCGTCGCCGCCCAGCACGACCTTCACATGCGGCGCGGTGCCGCGTGCCAGATACCAGGTCGGAAACGACGATGGGTCGGCGAACGGTTCGTCGAGCGCCGCGATGATGTTCGCAAAGTCGCTGCCGAGCGTCGTCGGCACCGCGATGCTTTCATTCGCCAGGCCCAGCGCTTCCGCGGTGGCGCGCGCTTCCACGCTTTCATCGAAGGTGGAGCCGGGGAACGCGGCCGAAAACGAAGTGAGGCCCGCATGGCCGGTGGCGGCCAGCCGGCAAGCAATCGTGCCCGAATCGATGCCGCCGGAGAGGAAAATCCCGAGCGGTCGATCGGCCACCAGCCGCAACTCGATGGCCTCATCCAGCAGGCGTCCGTAATCCTGCGTAGGCACCGCTTGCGGCGACCAGTAGCGATGCTCGGAGAGGGTACCGTCATCGAGCGAATACTCGAGGCGATGCCCGTTGGGCAGGCGCGCGATGTTCGAAAATATTGTGCGGGGCGCTGGAATGTACCGATGCGCGAGATACGCGTCGATGGATTCGGACGCCAATCCCCGCGCGTCTCGCGGCAACCATGGCAGCACGCTGCGCACGGTCGACCCGAAGGCCAGGGCGCCATCGCGATGGGCGTAGACGAGCGGCTTCAACCCAAGCCGGTCGCGCACGAGATGCACGCGCCGGGTCCGGAAATCCACCAGCGCAAACGCGAACATGCCGCGCAAGCGCGGCAACAGGCCCTCGATACCCCACGTCATGTAGCCGTTCAGGATGAACTCGGTATCCGAGCGCGTGCGAAAGCTCGCACCATGCGCCCGCAACGCCGCCGCGTCGTCTTTCCAGCCGTAGACTTCGCCGTTGTAGCAGATCCATACCGAGCCGTCGACGGTGCCGAAGGGCTGGTCGGCCTCGGGCCGCGGATCGATGATCGAAAGCCGCGCATGCACCAGTCCGTGCGGCGCAATGGCAGCGTCGGGTAGGCGCGCGCCGTCATTGGCGAAGGTGGCAAGATGCTGCGCATCGGGCCCGCGGTTGGCCAGCGCCGCCATCATTCGCGCCCGCACCTCCGGCCCGACGGGCTTGCCGAAATGGCCGCCGATGCCACACATCAGCCGCGCCCCCGCGCCACGCGCTCGAATACACGTTCCATGCCGTCGAGCATGCGATCGATTCCGAAATGGGTCCGCGCATACGCATTCGCGGCCACCCCCATCCGGGCGCGCAGGTCCGCGTCCGTCATCAGTTGCTGCATCGCCTGGGCCAATGCCGGCACATTGTGCGGCGGCACGAGCATGCCGGTCGCGCCGTCCTGCACGGCCTCGCCAATGGCGCCAATCGTGGTCGACACGACCGGCAATCCACATGCCGCCGCCTGCATCAAACTCTGCGGCACGCCTTCATCGCCCCACGATGGCAACACTGCAAGGTCCGCGCAGGCGAACCAGGCGGGCACGTCGGCCTGATTGCCGGTAAAGCGAACGTCATCAGCAAGTCGCATTGACGCGACGCGCGCTTCGAGATGCGCGCGGCGCGGACCATCGCCAATGATCAGCAACTGCCAGTCGGGCACCCGGGCACGCAACAACACCCAGGCATCCAGCAACTCATCATGACCTTTCCAATCGCGCAGTGTGGCGAGGATTGCAACGGCCGGTCGTCCCGCGACACCCAGCGCTGCGCGAGACGTCGCGCGGTCGAGCGGTCGGTAGCGCGTGAGGTCGATCCCGGTGCGCACCGACGTGATCCGCGTCGGGTCGAGTCCGTTGTCGCGCACGAGCTGGGACTTCAGCGCTTCACCGGTGACGACGATCTCGGCGGTCGCTTTGTCATAGAGCCAGCGCGTGGTGATCGAAGTGTTCACCGCCGTCGACACATGGCGCGTGCGCACCACCGGGGGCATGCCGCGGCGAGCCAGGCGCGAGAGCGCAACCAGCCAGGCATCGGTGGAGCTATGCGTGTTGATCACGTCGAAATCACGGCCATGGCGGCCCAGCCAGTCGCGCATCGCAAGAAGGCCAGGCCACTTCTTCGCTTCAATGGGCAGACCGTCGACGGCAAGGCCGCGTTCACGCGCAGCGGGAAGGATGTCCGCCGACGTTGCCGTGAGGAGATGGACGCGATGTCCACGTGCCACCATGCCTTCCATCTCGGTCAGGATGCGGATCTCCTGGCCACCCCAGCCGATCGACGACTCGGTGTGGAGAATCGACAGCGGCTTCATCGACACGACCAGTCGGGCGCATAACGGGCAAACCAGCGTTCGAGGATCAAGAGCGCCCACAACCGGCCCGCATGATTGCGGCGGCCGCTGCGATGCTCGCCCAGGAGCCGCGGCAGCGCGCCGTCGGCGAAAAGTCCGCGGCGGGCCAGGCCCTGCGCGCCGAGATGGCGATCCAGTTCGCCTTCGAGACGACCGGCCAGCCATTCCGACAGCGGCATCACGAAACCTTGCTTGCCGCGATGCACGATTTCCTTCGGCAAGTGACGCTCGGCGATTCGCTTCAGGATGTGCTTGTGGGTCATGCCGCGGATCTTCTGCGCCGGTTCGAGCCGCGCGCAGAACTCGACCAGGCGATGATCGAGGTACGGCACGCGCGCTTCCAGCGAATGCGTCATCGTCGCCCGGTCGACCTTGGTGAGAAGATCGTCCGGCAGCCACAGCCGCGTGTCGACGTGCAGCAGGCGATCGAGATAGGGCGCGTCACCCGCTTCCGCGAACGCGGCTGCCGCATAGTCGCCCACGTCTGGCGCAGTCGCCGTTGCCGCGAGAAATGCCGGGCTGAAAAGTCCCGGATGCAGCACGACGTCGAACACATTGGGAATGGTGCGATAACGTCGCGCCAGCGGTTCGGTGAGGCTGCGCATCAACCGGTCCTTGCGCAGCCCCACGGGTAGATTGCGCACCAGCGCCGGTAGTGGCGACGCGGGATGGGCGAGCCAGCGCGTCAGGCGCTCCTCGCGGATGCGCTTGCGATAGTTCGAATAGCCGCCGAAGACCTCGTCGGCGCCCTCGCCCGTGAGCACGACCGTCACGTCGCGCCGCGCAAAACCGGACAGCAGCATCGTGGGCAGCGCGGCCTGGTCGGCAAAGGGCTCGTCGAAAACATCCATCCAGCGATCGAAGCTGTCAAGCACATGGTCGGGCGTCAGCATGAGCACATGATGACGACTGCCAATGTGCTGCGCCACCGCCGCAGCCTCGCGATGTTCGCTGACCGCCACGCCGCCTTCGAAGCCGATGTTGAAGGTATCGATGGGGCCGCCGGTGAGATCCGCCATCAGCGCTGCAATCAGTCCGGAGTCGATGCCGCCACTCACGAATGCGCCGAGTGGCACGTCGGCCACCAGCATGCCCTGCACCGACGCGCGCAGCTCCGCTTCCAGGGCTGCCTCCGCATCGGCATCGGAAAGTGCGAGCTTGTTCCGATAATCCGGGCTCCAGTAGCGCGCAATGTCCAGACGGCCGTTTTCGAGCTTCAGCGTGTGCGCGGGCGGCAGCTTTTTCACCTGCGCGTAGACGGAATGCGGCGCCGGAATGAACTGACACTCGAGATAAAGCTTCAGTGCGCCGGGATCGATATCGGCACGAACCACGGGGTGGGCCAGCACTGACTTCAGTTCGGAGCCGAAGACCAGCGTGCGGCCGTCCCACGCGTAATGCAGAGGCTTGACGCCCAGGTGGTCCCGCGCGACCAACAGCGTTTGCGTGCGCGCATCCCACAGCGCAAACGCGAACATGCCGCGCAAGTGTTCCACCATGCGCTCGCCCCACGCCAGCCAGCCCGCGAGCAGCACTTCGGTGTCGCCCGTCGTGCGGAAAACGTAACCGCCGCCGGTAAGTTCAGCGCGCAATTCCATGAAATTGTAGATCTCGCCATTGAACACCACGGCGACGCGGCCGTCGGCCGTAACCATCGGCTGCGGACTGCCTTCGATGTCGATTACCGAAAGGCGACGATGACCGAGATGCGCCGGGCCTGCCGACCAGAAACCTTCGCCGTCGGGTCCTCGATGCGCGAGCGAGCGCGTCATCGCCGCCAGCGTACCGGGCGCAAAATCAGTAGAGCTGACGTAACCCGCGATGCCGCACATGGGAGGGTCGATGACGTTGCGCTTTCCGGCGCGAGCGGATGTGCGAAACGAGGCCGGCGACAAGCTTTCGAAGGCCGCGATTGGGGCACTGCATGATGCAGTCGCGCGGCGCGAAGTCTACCCGAAATCCGCGGCACCTTGGGTTGCGTGGCTTGCGTGGCACAGCCTATACTTCTCCTGTTGCGATGTCGCGTTTTGCCGCGCGCAATCGCGGGGCGCCGGCAGCCATCACCCGCAGGCCTGTGCGACCCGCGCCTTTCGCATCCGTTCGACCTGCATCGCTTCCGCATGGCGTCCCCGCCCCATCTCTCCCTCGTGTCGCAAGCATTCTGTCCGCGCTCCACGCGATGAGGCTGCGCACGCGCGGGCTGTTCAACATCAGGCGATTGCGACGCGTGGTCGCGGATCGACTTCATGGCACCCCATTCGATCGCGCGCTGGCGCTCGCCGCGCGCTCCGGCCAGCGCGACTTCGTGTTCGGCTGGAACCGGGGGCTGGGTGACATCGCCCTGGGCCTCGTGCCGCTCTTCGCCCGCATCCGTGCGCGCGATAACCGCAGCCGCATCGTTCTGGTTACGCGTCCCGATCTTGCGGACATGGCGGCGCTCGCGGCCGTCGACGACGTGGTGATCGTCGATCGCCTCACGCGGGACGCGCCGCTCGATCCCCTGCGTGCCGCAATCGAGCATGGCGTGACCTTTCGCGGCGAGCCTGTCGTGTTTGCCGACCCCGATCCCACGCGCTGGCTTGACGGCCGGCGCACTGCCTTTCCGCCCCGCCTCACCTGGAACCCGGCGTTCGACGCACTGGCCCGGCGCTTCGTCGTGCCGGGTGACGGCCGCATCGTCGTCGGCGCCCACGTGAATTCGGAGACGGCGCAGTACTACGGCTACGTCAAGGACTGGCCGGCGGAGGCATGGCGCGAATTGATGGCTCGATTTCCCGCAGCGCGCGGCGTGCACTGGATGCTTTTCGGCAATGCGCCCGCGCCGCCATTCAATTTCTCGAACGTCACCGACCTGCGCGGGAAGACCACGTTGCTCGAGTTGCTCGCCCTGACGCGGGCACACTGTCGCGTGCTGATCGCGCCCGACAGCGGCATTCTTACCGCTGTCTACTACCTTGAAGCTGTCTGCCCGCTCGAGGTGATCTCGCTTTGGTCGGATCCGCGCCAGGGCATCCTGAAGCAGGGCTGCCCGTCGCCCAATCCGGCACTGCAACACCACCCGCTTCTCGGCGCTGGCGACGACGTAACGCGTTTGCGCATTGACGATGTCGAAGCGGTCGTAGCCACCGCGCTGGTCGAAGCGACGCAACACCCTGCGCCGGAGACGATTCATGCCGTTTGACCCGTATCACAACCTGTTGCGAAGCCCGGGTCGCGCGGCACAGTGGCGGGCAAGCACATTCGTGTTCCTGCGCTTTTGCCTGCTGTTCTGGGCCACCTGCTATCTCGTGCTGATCGTGGTGAGCGGCCTCACCTACGGCCGTTCCGTCGCGTTCATTTTCGCGCTCATCCTCGCGCTGTGGCTGGTGTTGGGCGCGATCTATTCCGACGGCGAGCCCATACCGATGCCGCCCGTGCCACTGCTGATTGCGCTTGCCGCGTGGTCAGGATGGTCGGCTGCGTCGCTGCTGTGGTCGATCCATCCCGCGTTTTCGGCCGCCGAACTCGGCACGGAAATCGGCTGGGGGCTTTGCACCATGCTCATTTTCCATGTCGCCGCGCGCTCCGGACTGGCCTTGCGCACAATGGTGCTCGCCGCCGTCGGGATGGGCACTGTCCTCAGTATCGCGGCTATATACGCAGCGATCGGCAACAGCGGCACCGGACTCGAGGCCGTTCTCTCGCGCCGCCACGGTGGCGCCGGCGCGTTCTCGACCTATCTCGTACTCGTTCTGCCGCTGCTGCCTCTGCTGTTGGCGCCCCGTCCAACGGGATTCGGCACGCGGCCGCCGGTGCTGTTGGCACTCGGCATCGTAGTCGTGCTGATGCTGATGGCGGCCCGGGCCACGGAAAATCGGATGGTTTGGGTCGCGCTTGCCGCCGGCTTCCTAACGGTGGCCTCAATGGCGGCGTGGCGCTGGCGCGTCCGCCTGCGTCGAGCGCCGTGGCGCTGGCTGGCGGTGCTGGCATTGCTGCTCGCCATCCTGGCGGCGCTCTTCGTCGACGCCGTCGGGCATCGGGCCCGCAGCGATTTTGCGCCCAACACCTCGGTCTCCCGGACCTTTACCGACGATCCGCGCCTTACGTTGTGGCAGCACACGTTCCAGCGCATCGGCGAGCGGCCCTGGCTGGGCTACGGCTACGGCAAATCCATCCTGCGCGAAGAACTGCGCGCCGAGCTTGGCGACCCGTTGCTGGCGCACGCCCACAATCTCTTCGTGAGCCAGTGGCTGCAGACCGGCGCTATCGGCGTGGCGACGCTGGTGGCCCTGCTCGGCACGATCGCCTGGCAGTACTTGCGATTCCTGCGCATGGACGACGCGACGGTGGCGACCGTGGGCCTCGTCGGACTCGCGCTTCTGGTGTCGTTCCTGGTGAAAAACCTGACCGACGATTTTCTGGTTCGCCCGAACAGCAAGGAGTTCTGGGCCTTCAACGCGATGCTGATCGGATGGGGCATCCGCCGCGCAAGGGCGATCGACGCGACGCCGATCTCGACGCTGATACGCGTGGGGTAGCTGCGTCGAATGGTTGCTTCGATCAGCGCCGGCGTGGTGCCCGCAGCGGCAGCGGCCGCGCGTCTTCGCGCCCGGGCGGGGCGGACGTCGGAATCGACGCCACCGGGGCGCCGGCCGGCGGCATGTATTCGGGGATCCAGGTCTTGAGGCGCGCGCGCACCTCCGCATCGTCGGCGGCCCGGTCGCTCTCGCACCAGGTGACCATCTGCCCCACCGCATCGTGATTGGCGGCCCGCGCCTGCGCAATGCGCAACTTCGGGTGCGGCGTGGGAATGGTTTCTTCCTCCACCGCAAGCAGTTCCTCGAAGAGCTTTTCCCCGGGTCGCAAACCCGTGAACACCACGGCGATCCTGTCGGGATCGGCGCCGGATAGCTTGATCATGTCGCGGGCGAGATCCACGATGCGCACGGGCTCGCCCATGTCGAGCACGAGTATTTCGCCGCCCCGGCCCTGCAGTCCGGCCTGCAGCAGCAACTGGGTGGCTTCCGAAAGCGACATGAAATAGCGGGTGATCTCCGGATGCGTCACGGTGACGGGACCGCCGCGGGCGATCTGTTCGCGGAAGCGGGGAATCACGCTGCCTGCGCTGCCGAAGACATTGCCAAACCGCACCAGCACGAATTGCGTGGCGCCACCCTGCAGGCACTGGCAGACGATTTCGGCGAGTCGCTTCGTCGCACCCATCACATTGGTGGGGTTGACGGCCTTGTCCGACGACACCAGCACGAATTTTTCGACGCGAGCGGCTACTGCGACCCGGGCAATCACCCACGTGCCGTAGGCATTGTTACGCACCGCCTCCCAGGCATTGGTCTCTTCCATGAGAGGCACATGCTTGTAGGCGCCGGCGTGGAAAATCACGCTAGGCTTTTCGCGCGCCAACACGTCCTCGACCAGCGCCGCATGCTTGACATCGCCCACGACGCAAGCCAGCGGCAACTGCGGAAACGTGTCGGACAGCGCAGTCTTGATCTCGTATAGCGCTGCCTCGGAAATATCGAACAGCACGATACGCGCCGGCCGGAACCGCGCGATCTGGTGGCACAGTTCGGCGCCGATGGAGCCACCGGCGCCCGTGACCATGGCCACGCGGTTGCCCAGCCACTCGCCCAGGCCGGCACTGTCCAGCACCACCGGATCGCGACCCAGCAGATCGTCCAGTTCGACGTTGCGGATCGTCGTCAACGCCAGGCGGCCGCTGATCAGGTCGTCATACGAAGGAACGGTCAGCGCCTCGACCCCCGCCGCCGCGCAGACTTCGGCCACGCGCCGGCGCACGACGTGATTGGCGGCGGGCAGCGCGATAATCACCTTGTGCACGCCGAAGCGGTCCGCCCAGGCCGGCAATTCGGCGATGGGACCGAGCACGCTCAGGTTGCGCACCAGTCGCCCTTGCTTGGCCGCGTTGTCATCGAGCAGGCCGACAACCCGCCACTGGCGGCTGCGGGACAGGTCCTTGGCGAGGCGCGCCCCGGCCTCGCCGGCGCCAATGATCAGCACCGGTTCGCCGAGGGCCTCGAGCGGGCTATACAGCCGGTGCTCCTTCCACAAGCGGTAGGCAAAGCGACTGCCCGCCATCAGGAAAATCAGAACCACCGGATAGAGGATGAGCACGCTGCGCGGCACGACGGCCTGCAACTGCATCATCACCAGCACCACCGGCACCAGCACCGCGCCCACTCCCGCAGCCACCACGATCCGCTGCAGGTCGACCATGCTGGCAAAACGCCACAGACCGCGGTAGAGCCCGAGTGCCAGGAAGATGGCCGCCTGTAGCGGCAGTATCCACGCCAATGTCCACCACATGTCGGCGAGGTACGGCTCCCTTACATCGAGATTGAAGCGAAGCCAGTACAGCACGGTCCATGCAACCGCGGCGGCGCACACGTCGTGGATAAAGGCGAGCGAAGAGCGCCAATGGTTGCGGTTGTTCATGGGGTGCCAGTGGATTTCCTGGCCCAATGATAATCAATTGCGCCGAAGGGCAGCGCCAGCACCACGCACCACACGAGCAAAACCCGCCAGCCCCATTCGGGTGCCGCCCGCGCGCAAACAACAGCCGTCACACTGGTGCCGAGGATCAGCGCGGCGTACACCGCCAGGGTTCCCGCATGACCCGCACCCAACTGGTGAAGCCGCTGGTAGTAGTGGCTGCGATGGCCTTCCCACCAGCGCTCGCGCCGCCCGGCCCGGCGCAGCAGTGTCAGCGTGGCGTCGGCGATGAAGGGCAGGAACACCAGCACCGGAAACCACGCCCCCCACAATTCTTGCAGTACGCCCGCCAGCCCGAGCGTTGCCGCCAGGAATCCAAGAGGCACCGCCCCAACATCGCCCATGAACATGCGCGCCGGTGGCCGGTTGACGAAGAAGAACGGCAATGCCGCAAAGGCCACCGCGAAGGCGACGAGACTCGTCGTCGGACTGGTTGTGCCCGCGATGCCATAGGCGGCAAAGCCGACGATCGTCATCAGCACCGCAAGTCCGTCATTGCCGTCCATGAAATTGTAGAGATTGAGCGACCACGCGACGAGCAATCCCGCAGCGAACACTTGCGCCACCTGCGTTGTCAGGCCCGCGGCGCCGGTGGGGACGATCCAATAGGCGAACCAAAGCGCGCACGCGCCATGCGTGCCAAGCCGAATCGGAATCGCAAGGCCCCGCACGTCGTCGCACAGCGACACCAGTAGCAGGGCTGCCCAGGCGGGTAGCCAGCCGACGGCCTCCATCGGCGACCATGCGGCCGCCACCGCAAAAGCCGGCAAGGTGCCAGCCCAGATCGCAAGCCCGCCCACACGGGGCACGGGGCGCTGATGCAGTGAGCGGAGATTGGGGGTGGCGTGCGGGAGGCGATCAGCCAGGCGCAGCAGCACGGTCACCGCCGCTGCGGACACCATCGCGGCCACCAAGGCGAGGGCAAAGGTCAAGGTCAGGTCCACACTTTTGGGCCGCCACTACAATGATGTTGGTCCGAGACCCGACTGAATTCTCGCAAAACACTCGGTAGGCCTTGAAATCGCACGATAAATCGCTTTCTTGCTCGAATGCGGGGGCCGTGGCATGGAATATTATGTTTTCCAGCTTTAATCAACACGTTACAGGACAATCGGTCACGCCAAAATGGCCTGCCCGGCAGACCGTTGCCCATGTGCCCAAGAGTACCCGATGCACCGTTTTCTGTTGCTTCGGCACAACATGCGGCAGTCGCTACAGAACCCATTCCGCCTCAGGCTTGCCAATGCTTTCCCCGCTTTGGCACAATGGGATGCAACTTCTCGACCGATTTGAGAAGGTTCCGAGTGGCAGGCGCAAAAGGCAACAACCCTTGCCAATTTTATCCGTTAGAGGAGAGATTCCATGAATAAGAAGCTCGTCGCTGTCGCAGTCGCGGGTCTGCTTGCCGCCCCGCTGGCCGCGCAAGCGCAAACCGCGAACGTGACTTTGTACGGTCGCTTGAATTTGACCATGGAGGCCGTCAATGGCCAACAGCTGCAGGATCCGGCCAACGGACTTCCTGTGCCCGGTGGTGCCAGTGGCGTCAACCGGACGGTCTATCGTGTCAGCTCCAACTCGTCGCGTCTTGGCGTTCGCGGCAGTGAAGCGCTCGGCGGCGGTCTGTCGGCAATCTTCCAGATCGAATCCAATGTCAGCGCGGATACGGGCGGCGGTCTGCTCGGCACGCGTGAAACGTATGTCGGCCTGCAAGGCTCGTGGGGCACGGTCAAGATGGGTAACTTCCTGGCCCCGTACGACGACATTCACCCGATCTTCGGTAACGTTCCCACGTTGACGACGTCGATCCTGTCCACGGCAGCGCTGTGGGCGCAAGGCTCGCAGTCGATCTACAACGGCGGCTTCGATGCGCGTCAAGGCAACTCGATTCGTTACGACTCGCCGCGCGTCAAGGGTTTCCTGGGTTCGGTGCAGATCTCGCAGCTTGATGCGTCGAGCGGCCAAGGTGGCGTCAATTACGGCACCACGGCGACGGAACAGCGTCACGCCTACATCCTGTCGACCGGCGGCTTCTATGCCAATGGCCCGTTCCAGGCTGGTGTTGCGTACGAAGCGCACAACAAGGTTCGCGCGCCTAACCTGTCCGATTACGCCGTGTCGGTTGCAGCCAACTGGAACTTCGGTGTCGTCAAGGTCGGTGGCGTGTTCGAGCGCCTCGACTACGACGTAACCGGTGGCAACCTCACGCGCAACTTCTTCGGTCTGTCGGCTACGGCGCCGGTCGGTCCGGGCGAGGTCTACGCGTTCTACGGCACCGCGCGCAATGGCACGGGCCCGACGGGCGCCAAGGTCGGCCAGTTGGCCTCCGGCAACAACACGGGCGCGCAGCAGTGGGAAATTTCCTACACCTACGCCCTGTCGAAGCGCACGCTGGCCTACACGGGCTTCGTGCAAACGCGCAACAACGACAATGCAGCCTATAACTTCAACATCAACCCGTACAGCGTAGTCAATGGCGCCAATGCCAACGGCTTCGTCGTGGGCGCGGTTCACTTCTTCTAAAAAAAGAAGTCGCAGCAACCGGGTCTCTCCCGGCGACAGCGGATACAACGGGCACCTTCGGGTGCCCGTTTTTTCTTCCGGATTCGCTTGCGGAGACCGAGTGTCCATTCGCGCGACCGCGACTGACGCCCGAAACTGCTACGATGAGACCATGGTCCATTCGATGATCCTCGCATTCGACCGCGCACTGCGCACGCTGGCGGGCACTGCCCAGGCCTCCCGCCCGGTTCCGGGAGCAACGTTGCCGGAGGGCGAGTTATCCCCCGATGAGCGCAGGCACGCGGCGGGGCTGATGCGGGTCAACCACACTGGCGAGGTTTGCGCGCAGGCACTCTACTCGGCACAGGCATTGGTCACGCGCGACCCGGAGATCGGGGCACGGTTCGCGCAGGCCGCGCGCGAGGAAGAAGACCATCTCGCGTGGACGCAGCAGCGCTTGGCCGAGTTGTCGTCGCAGCCGTCCCTGCTCAACCCTCTCTGGTATGCAGGGTCATTCGCCATCGGCGCACTTGCGGGATTGGCAGGCGATCGCGTCAACCTGGGGTTTGTGGTCGAGACCGAACGTCAGGTGGAGGAACACCTCACCTCGCACCTCGACCGACTGCCGCCACAGGATGAAAAAAGTCGCGCCGTCGTCGGCACCATGCGCGACGACGAGGCGCGCCACGCCGACATGGCGGAGGCCGCCGGGGCGCTGCCGCTGCCCCGGCCGGTACGCGAACTGATGCAATCCGCCGCGAACGTGATGAAAGCCGTGGCCTACCGGGTCTGACCGGGCGCATCACCACCGGCACGCCGCCACTTGCGCAGCGCCGCCAGCCGTGCCGAACGAACGGCTTGGGCCACCGCGTCTCCGGGATCGCGGCCCTTGCCGTCCGCGCCTGGTGCCGCATTTTTCGCGCGAACCTGACGCGCGATCACACCCGCATCGACTTCTCTGACCACTGCCAGCGCGTGATTCAGGATAGCTGCCGGAGCATAGTCCTGCGCTGCGCCCGGGCGCGAACATGCGTCCGCCGCCGACGCTTGAAGCAGGATGGCAAGACGCTCCGGGCGCCGCAATGCATCGACGGCGCCGAACAACTCCAGCAGCGTGGCGGGGCGCAAGTAGGCGGCGCGATGCACCACGCCATGCCACCGTGCCGCAAGGCGCGCGGCGTCGGCGCATTCCTGCGGCACCCGCAAGCGGGCCGAGAGCCGTTCGGCCAGTCGCACACCGGCGCGCTCATGACCGTGATGGCTGGGCCACGCGACGGGCGGCGTGTTGGACTTGCCGAGGTCATGCGCCAGGATGGCGTAGCGGGTGGCAAGACCGAAGCCGTGCGCCGCGCCCCAATCCAGCGCCATCGCGACATGCACGCCGGCATCGACTTCCGCGTGATGGCGCGGTGGCTGCGGGACACCGTAGAGCGCGTCCACTTCCGGCAGCAGTTCGGCCAGCGCGCCACACGAACGCAGGGCAGCCAGCAGGCGCGATGGATGGGACTCGGCAAGTCCCTTGGCCAGTTCCTGCCATACGCGCTCGGAGGAAAGCGTCGCCAGTTCGCCCGTGGCGACGATGACGCGCATCAGCGCCTCGGTCTCCGGCGCAATCGAAAAATTGAACCTTGCCGCGAAGCGGGCCACGCGGAGCACGCGAAGTGGGTCTTCCGCGAAGGCCCCGGATACATGCCGCAGGACGCCCGCGTTCAGGTCGCCGGCACCGCCGAAAGGATCGACCAGGACGCCGTCGTCCCCTCGCGCCATGGCGTTGATCGTGAGATCGCGTCGCGCCAGGTCCTCGTCCAGCGTGACATCCGGCGACGCAAAGAATTCGAAGCCTCGATAGCCACGCCCATGCTTGCGCTCCGTGCGAGCGAGCGCATACTCTTCATTCGTTTCCGGATGCAGGAATACTGGAAAATCCCGGCCAACGGGCCGATAGCCGGACGCAATCATCAGTTCCGGCGTCCCGCCGACGACCACGAAATCGCGGTCCGCATCGGGGCGACCGAGCAGCTCGTCGCGCACCGAACCGCCGACACGAAACACGCGAAACGGTTGCGGACGCCTGCGTGCCATGTCGGGGAGAAAGCGTCGGAGAGTACCTGCCGCGCGCCGCGTCAGCGGCCGCCGTGCGCGCGATACACGTCGAAAGGATCGCGCATCGACGCGGGCGACAGGTAGCCCGGAGCTATCGCCTCGAGGGAAACAGGCGTGATGCCAAACACCACCGGAAACGGACAGGCGCAGACATTGTCAACGCTCATCGACCGCAGGTTGTCGCGGCTCATCAACTTGCCCGGCGCATGTTCGAGGATGAAGGCCTGCAGTTTCGACAACGACGCGTTGAGCGGCACGATGGGGCGCACCGCGCCCGCCACTTCGCCCACATAGCGAACGATTTCGCGCAACGCATAGACCTTGGGCCCGCACAGATCGTAGCGGGCCATCTGCGTCAGATCGTCGCCGAGCGCGGAGACGATGCAGTGGGCAACGTCGCCGATGAAGATCGGCGCGAACCGCGCATTGGGCGCGGCGAGTACAACCACGGGCAGCAATCGCGACAGGCGCGCGAACAGCGTCAGGAACGAATCGCCCGGCCCGAAGATCACGGACGGCCGGAAAATCGTCCAGCGCAATTCCGAAGCCATGACGAGTTCCTCCGCCTTGCCCTTCGACTGCAGGTAGAGCGATGGGCCGGCGGCATCGGCCCCCAGCGCGCTCATGTGCAGCAGGCGCTGCACGCCGTTGCTTTCACACGCCGCGATGACCTGGCGCGCGAGTTCCACGTGCGCATTCGCGAAGGTGGAACCCGATCCTTCGTTGAGGATGCCTACGAGGTTGATGACGGCATCCGCCCCGACCAGCAGCGCCGCCAGCACGCGCGGATCATGGATGTCCGCTTCGACGACATCGACGGTGGGCAGCAGGATGAGATGTTTCGCGGCTTCGCGGCGGCGCGTGGGCACCACCACGCGATGACCGGCGGAGGCGAGGCGGGCAACCACGTAGCGACCGACAAAGCCGCTGCCACCGATGACGACGATGCGCTGCGTGCTCACGGCATGGTTACCGCAGCCGTGGGACCCGGCGTACCGGTACCCCGCGGTGTCACCACGCCGAGGCGATTGGTGAGCGGTTCCTGGCTGGTCTCCAGTATTTGGCCGTACACCATGGCGTTGGCCAGCACTTTCTTGACGTAGTCGCGCGTCTCGTTGAAGGGGATCGTCTCCACCCAGATCGCGCCTTCGAGTGGCGCGGCCGGCCGCCACCGCTGTGCGCGTCCCGGACCGGCATTATAGGCAGCAGCTGCCAATGCGGGCATGCCGTCGAGGCGCTCCAGCCAATACTTGAAGTAAAACGCGCCGAACTGCGTGTTCAATTCCGTCTGCGCGACCTGATGGCCCCGGAAGTCGCTGCGTCCCGTTTGCTTGGCAACCCACTTCGCCGTCCCGGGCATCAGTTGCATCAGGCCGATGGCCCCGGCCGACGAGACGATTGCCGGGATGAAACGCGATTCCTGGCGCGAAATGCCATAAAGCAACGCAACGTCGACGTCGTTGGCCTTGGCCGCGGCATCGAAATCGGCGCGAAACGGCGCCAGATAACGCAGGCCGTAGTCGTGGCGCGTCGCCGTGCGTTCGGCGGTGTTGATCGCGCGGTCGTAGAGCCCCACGCGCCGCGCATGCTCAGCGGCGAGCAAGAGCGCGTCGTCGTCCAGTCCACGCACGATGTATTGCCATTCGCGCAGCGATTCGGGACGCATGTCGAGTTCGGCCAGCTTCGCCACCCGCTTGACCTCCGGACGGCTCCCGAACGTGGCCAGCTCGGTCGGCGAAGTCTTGACCGGCACGCTGGCCGGCAGGACGAAGCGCTGGCCGAGACCTTCCGCGGCGAGCAATCCGTAGAAATTGACCTCCGGCGCGAGTGCGACCAGCAACGCATGGGCGTCGTCGGTACGACCCTTGGCGGCCAGCGCGCGCGCGCGCCAGTAGCGCCATGCCGCTTCCTGCCGCTGCGCTTCCGGCATCGCGTCGATCGCGAGCAGCACATCGTCCCAGTCCTGCTCTCGCAACGCGGCGCGCACCCGCCACGCACCGGCCTCGGCGCTGATCTCGACCCCGCCGCTTTCACGGAACCAGGCGTTGGCAGAGGGGTTGAGCTGCCGGGCCGCGTGGTATGCAAGCCGCGCGTTGCCGTAGAGGCGATCGGCGACCGGCAAGCGGTCGCGAATCCTGACCCATCCCGGTCGTGCCGCCTCCGCGTCGCTGCGGGCAGCCCGCTCCAGCGCCACGAGGGCGAGTTCGCGGCCGCCCCCGGTGCCAAAGGCAAACGCGCCGCGATTCAGTGCGGCCAGCGGATCCTGACGGACCGATGCCAGTTCGCGCTCCGTGATCTTGTCGGAGCCCGGCAGTTCGCTACCGATGGCCTGCGCCACGCGCAGATTGCCCGCCTCGACGGCGAGACGGAGCCGGGCCTTGCGATCCGCTATCCCGATGTCGCCGCGGGCAATCAGAGCGGCAAACATCGGTTCACACGCGTCAGGCGTGGCCTTCTCGGTGAGCCACAGCGGCTTGGCGGCAGCGAGCGCTTCGTCGCCGTCGCGCTGCCACCGGAACAAGAGTGTTGCGCAGGCAAGGTCGGCGTCGTCGATGGATACCGTGGCGTAGTCGTCCGCGAAGCGCTCCCACAGGGACTTCCGCGCCAGCGACTTCAGCCACTCGACGCGCAGGCGGTCAGCCAGCGGCGTATTGGGATAGCGGTCGAGATACGCGCGAATGGCTGCCGGCGAGGCATCCTCGAGGGCAAGTTTCAGTTGCCAGTACTCGACATAGGGCGCCAGCACGTGACCGCCAACCTTGGAGGAAAGCGCCGCCAGCCGCACCCGGTCGCCTTTGTCGAAGGCAGCCTTCGCAGCAAGGAAGTCAGCGTCGCTCTGGGCGCCCGCGGCAGTGGCCGCGGCCATCAGCATCAGCGCGACAACGCGCCGCAGGGAGTGCATCGAGGTGACCATCGTTTCGATTCTGGGTGACTGACGGGTGGAAGACAAGCGCCGCAGGGGAATTGTTCCGCCGGAGTGACCTGAACAGGGTACGGCAACGCAGGCCCGATGCTACTATTTCAACTCAAAATCAATAGGTCGCACGCTTCGGGGGAAGAGGGATGGCGCAGCGCAAGGCAGCACCACTGGTGGGCGTGGTCATGGGCAGCGAAAGTGATTGGGAAATCATGCGCCACGCGGTGGTCCAGCTCGACGCATTCGGCATCCCCAATGAACCGCGCGTGGTGTCCGCGCACCGGATGCCCGACGAAATGTTCGAATATGCCGAGGACGCAGGACCGCGCGGACTGCGCGTGATCATCGCGGGGGCCGGCGGCGCTGCGCACTTGCCTGGAATGCTGGCCTCGAAGACGACGGTGCCCGTGCTCGGCGTGCCCGTGCCATCCAAATACCTGCGCGGTGAGGATTCGTTGCTGTCGATCGTGCAAATGCCCAAGGGTGTCCCGGTGGCAACGTTCGCGATCGGCGAGGCAGGCGCGGCCAACGCGGGCCTCTTCGCCGTGGCAATCATCGCCGCCACCGACCCCGTGGTTGCCAAGAAGCTCGCCGCCTTCCGGCTGAAGCAGACTGCCACCGCGCGCGCGATGCGCGTGCCGCCATCGACCTGAGCGCGTGCCGCTGATGGCACCGATCGCGCCCGGCGCGTGGCTCGGCCTGCTGGGGGGTGGGCAACTCGGCCGGATGTTCTGCATGGCGGCCCAGAGCCTTGGCTACCGCGTGGTGGTGCTCGATCCAGGCGCCGAGAGTCCCGCCGGCAGCGTGGCCGATCACCACCTTGCCCACGACTATCTCGATGCGCAGGGGTTGGAGCAGTTGGCGGCGCTGGCCGCGGGCGCCACTACCGAATTCGAGAACGTGCCGGCCGCGGCGCTGGACTTCCTGGCGCGTACCGCGCGCGTCACGCCCACCGCCGCCAGTGTCGCGATCGCACAGGACCGGATCAGCGAGAAGATGTTCCTGTCCGGGCATGGCCTGCCGGTGGCGCCATATGCGGTGCTGCGTGGCGACGAAGACTTGGCTGCGCTGAAACCGGGCCTCCTGCCTGGCATCGTCAAGAGCGCGCGCCTGGGCTACGACGGCAAGGGTCAGTTCCGCGTGCGCACGGCCGACGAGGTGCGCGGTGCGATGACGTCGATGCGCGGCCAACCCTGCGTGCTGGAAGCGCTGGTTCCGCTGGCGTGCGAAGTATCGGTGATCGTGGCCCGCGACGACCACGGGAACGCGGTCACCTGGCCGGTGGCGGAGAACATCCATCGAAACGGCATTCTCGACGTCTCCGTCGTCCCCGCGCGCATCGACTCCACACTCGCCGACGATGCCCGCGCCATCGCATTGCGCGTGGCCTCGTTGCTCGACTACCGCGGCGTCCTGTGCGTGGAGATGTTCGTCGATACGGCGGGCCGCCTGCTCGTGAACGAGATTGCTCCGCGACCGCACAACAGCGGCCACTACACCATCGATGCGTGCATCACGTCGCAGTTCGAGCAGCAGGCGCGGGTATTGGCGGCCCTGCCGATGGGCGACACGCGACAACACACCCCCGCCGTGATGGTCAACCTGCTCGGCGATCTCTGGTTCGACGATTCCGCCGGGGACGCGCCGCGCGAACCGGACTGGAACGCCGTGTTGCGCCACCCGCAGGCCAAGCTGCATCTCTACGGCAAGTCGCAACCTCGGCGGGGCCGCAAGATGGGTCATGTAACGTGCCTTGGTGCGTCGCTGGAGGAAGCGCTGGCCACCGCGGCCAGCGTTCGGGCAGCGGTCCGGTTCCCGGACGGCGGCACCTTCTGACCGAGCCGGCTAAGGACGTGCGCGGCGGGCGCCCGGCTTCGCGCTGACCGAAGGGCGCACCGCACCCACTGGCAGCGTGGCCACGCGCTCATATTCCGGATCGGTCCACCGCGCGCCCGCGGCGAGATAGTCTGCCGCCATCAGCGTGGCATCGGCGCCCCAGAACAATTCGTCGCCGATCGCCAGCGTCGGCACGCCGAAGACCCCGCGCGCGATGGCCTCGTCGGTATTCCGCCGCAGTTCGTCCTTCACTTCGGGTGCGGCAATGCGCCGGTCCGCGTCTTCGACACCAAGTGCTGCCACCAGCTCCGCCCATTCGATGGGCAGGTCGGGAAGCCGCCCATCGCGCCAGACGAAGCGGAAGATCCGGTGCACGGCCTCCGGCGCGCAATCGCAGGCGATGGCCAGGCGCAGCAGCGGCAGCGGGTTGAACGGATGCTCCGGCGGCATCTTGAATTCGATGCCCAATCGTCGCGCCTGCCAGACCAGGTAGCGATAGCTGAAGACTCGCTTGCGCGGAATTTCGGCCGGGCCTTTCTGGCCATGCGCGTCGAGAATTCCGGCGAACAGCACCGGTCGATAACGCAGGCGCGCCGCCGGGCCGAGCAGGGCCAGCTGTTCGCTCTGCAGGTACGCGAACGGCGAGATGAAATCGAAGTACCAGTCAACGCCTGCCATCGGTGCCGCTGTCTTGTTTCAGGTCGTTCGCGGCAGCCCGCCGCGCATCGAGCTCGACCCAGACAGCGCGCTTCTCTTCATCGTCGAGCACGCTCCAGACGGCGATCTCGTCGAGCGTGCGCAGGCATCCCGCGCACAGCCCCGTCACCTGGTCGATGGCGCAGATGCTGATGCAGGGCGACGGTACGGCAGTGCCGGGAACGGGACGTGTCATGGCGGCGCGTTGAAACGAGCGTCAGGCAACCAGCGGATTGCGCGCATCGAGCGCTCGCGCCGCGCGCGAGTTCGTCGGGCGCTTCAGGAACCCGGAAATGTAGTGCCCCGCCCGGCGCAATTGTGCCATGTCGACGCCGGTGGCGATGCCGAGGCCGTCCAGCAGATAGACGACATCTTCGCTGGCGACATTGCCGGTGGCACCTTTCGCGTACGGACATCCGCCCAGTCCGGCGACCGAGCAGTCGAACGTGGCCACGCCCAATTCCATCGCAGCATAGAGGTTGGTCAGGGCCTGGCCGTAGGTATCGTGAAAGTGGCCGGCGAGCGCGACCACCGGAACGTGCGCGGCGCATGCGTTGATTAATGCCTTGGTGGCGCCGGCCGTCCCGGTGCCGATGGTGTCGCCCAGCGAGACTTCATAGGCGCCGAGCTTCCACAGCGAAGCCGCCACCTCGGCCACCCGCTCCGGCGCCACCTGCCCCTCGAAGGGGCAACCCAGCACGCACGAAATATAGCCGCGCACGCGGACACCCTGCGCCGCCGCGGCGGCGAATATCGGTTCGGCGCGCGCCAGGCTTTCGGCGATGCTGCAATTGATATTCTTCTGGGAGAACGTCTCGGACGCCGCGACGAACACAGCGACCTCGTCGGCGCCGGCCGCGCAGGCCGCCTCGAAGCCGCGCAGGTTCGGCGTGAGCACGGGATAGCGCACGTCCGCCTTGCGCCGGATCCGCGCCATCACGTCTGCGGCATCCGCCATCTGCGGCACCCATTTCGGCGACACGAACGATGTTGCCTCGATGGCGGGAAATCCAGCGTCCGTCAGCATGTCGATGAGCCGGACCTTGACGTCGGCGGGTACCGCCGCCTTCTCGTTCTGCAGGCCGTCGCGCGGACCCACTTCCACCAGTCGAACCCGTGTTGGCAATGGCATCAGTAACCTCGCTTCCAATCGACCAGGCCCGTCACCGGTTCGCCACGCTCGAGCTTCCTGATCTTCGCTGCGATCTGTGCGACGGCGTCTTCGGGTACCGTCAAACCCGCAACGTGCGGCGTGATGGTCACGCGCGGATGCGTCCAGAACGGATGCGTGGGTTCCAGCGGCTCCGGCGCGAATACATCGAGCGTGGCGCCTCCGAGTTTGCCACTGTCCAGCAACGCCAGCAGGTCGCCGTCCACCAGCGTGGCGCCACGACCGATGTTGAGCACGTGCGCGCCGTCGGCCAGCAGCGCCAAAGCTTGCGCATCGAGCAGCCCCGTCGTGGCCGGGGTGAGCGGGAGCACATCCACGAGGAAGTCGACGCCGTCGAGGAATGCGGCGAAGTTGTTCAGGACCGGCAAAGCACTGCACGCCGGCGATGGACTTCGCACCCGTCGCGTAACCGCGCACCGGGAAGCCCGCCGCGGCGAGCGCGCGCGCTATTGCGCCACCGATGACGCCGAGGCCGAGCACGCCTACACGAACGGACGCCGGCACGCGTGGATCGTGCTGTTCCCAGATGCCGGCGCGCTGCTGCATCATGTAAGCATCAAGCCGCAGCAGGAAACGCAGTGCAGCGGCAAGCACGTAACGAACCATCGGCTGCGCCATGCCCGCGTCCTCCAGCCGGGACACTGGCACGTCGCGCGGCAGGTTGGGCAGACGCAACAGGTGGCCGACACCTGCGCTCGCCGTGAACACGGCCTTGGGGGCGCGCTGCGCCTCGAAAACGGTCCGGCAGGGTTCCGCCATGACGATGTAGTCCGCCCGCGCTTCAGCAGGCGCCACCGGCTGCCCGGGCTCGCGCCGCTCGACGCTTGCATCGGGCAGCGCGCGGCGGAAGAGGTCCATCCACGGCTGCTCGTCGGTGGAAGATAGCGTGACGACCACGCGCACCGGATGTTGGGCGACTTCCGTCATGCGTCTTCCAGGTCGACCAGGTCCGCGCCTTCGGCAACACGGTCGCCCACCTGGAAGTGGACGGCCGCCACGACCCCATCTGCGGGCGCGACGATCGTGTGTTCCATCTTCATCGCCTCGAGCACGATCAGCGGGGCACCCTTCTCCACCTTGGCGCCGACCTCGATCATCACCGCAACCACGGCGCCCGACATCGGCGCGGTGAGGTGTCCGCCGTGCTCTTCATTTTCGGCGGCATGGGCCAGTGGATCGATGAAGCGCAGGTGCCGCCGCGCGTTGGGCGCGAAGATGTAGCGGTCGTCATCGTCGGCGATCACCGTGGCCTCGAACGCCACGTTGTCGGCAACGATGTGCAGGCGATCATCGGCGTGGCTGTAGCTGACCGCCACGGTCCGCGCCGGCAATGTCACGTGGAGTTGGTGCTCGCCTTGCGGCCTGACGTCAATTCGCGACCGCACGTCGCCATCCGCAAAGTCCATCGGTATTGCATGCGTGGCCATGCCAAGCCACCAGGCATCGCGGACGTGCCACGGTGAATTGGGGTCGCCCGAACCCTGTGCCGTGGCCGCGGCATCCAGCGCCAATCCTTCATATTCGGCAACGGCAGCGGCGAGCAACGTTGCTTCAGGCGTTGGAGATGGTGGCGGAAACAGCGCGTCGCGATACTTCTCGATGAGGCCGGTATCGATGCGGGCGCCGGCAAATGCTTCGTGCGCGACGACCCGCTCGAGAAAGGCGATGTTGGTGGCCACGCCGACGACCTCGCATTGGGCAAGCGCGCGCAGCATTTCGGCTAAGGCCGCGGCGCGGTCCTCGCCCCAGACGATGAGCTTGGCCAGCATCGGGTCGTAGAACGGGGATACGTCGTCGCCCGCGCCCACACCGGTATCGACGCGCACGCGATCGGACGTGGCAGGCATGCGCCAATGCGATAGCGTGCCGATCGACGGCAGGAATCCGCGCTCGGGATCCTCGGCATAGAGTCGTGCCTCGAGTGCGTGACCATGGATGGTCAACTGGTCCTGCCGCAACGGCAGCGGCTCACCGGCTGCCACGCGCAATTGCCACTCGACGAGGTCCTGCCCCGTAATCATCTCGGTGACCGGATGCTCGACCTGCAACCGCGTATTCATTTCCATGAAGTAGAAGCGGCCATCCTGCTCGGCGATGAACTCGACGGTGCCGGCGCCGACGTAGCCGATGGCCTTGGCGGCGGCGACTGCGGCGTCGCCCATGGCACTTCGCCGTTGCACCGTCATGCCCGGCGCGGGTGCCTCTTCCAGTACCTTCTGGTGGCGTCGCTGCACCGAGCAATCGCGCTCGAACAGATAAACCGCATTGCCCTGGGTGTCGGCGAAGACCTGGATCTCGATATGCCGCGGCGAGGACAGGTACCGCTCGATCAGCACCTTGTCATCGCCGAACGATGCCTTCGCTTCCCGCCGGGCCGATGCCAGTGCTGCCGCGAAATCGGCAGCCGCGGTGACGATCTTCATGCCCTTGCCGCCGCCGCCGGCCGTGGCCTTGATCAGCACCGGGAAGCCGATCGCTTCCGCTTCGCGGGCAAGCAGCGCCGGATCCTGCGCATCGCCGTGGTAGCCCGGTACCAGCGGCACGCTCGCGGCACCCATGATGTTCTTGGCCGCGGACTTCGATCCCATGGCCGCGATGGCCGCAGGCGGCGGCCCGATGAACACCAGGCCGGCCGCGGCGCAGGCGGTAGCGAACGCCTCGTTTTCGGACAGGAAACCGTACCCGGGATGAATCGCCTGTGCGCCGGTGCGCAGCGCCGTCTCGATGATGACGGCGCCGTTCAGGTAACTTTCGCGTGGCGCCGCTGGGCCGATACGCACGGCCTCGTCACAGGTCGCCACATGCAGCGCGTCGGCATCCGCATCCGAGTACACGGCCACCGTGCGGATGCCCATCCGCCGCGCGGTACGCGCGACGCGGCAGGCAATTTCACCGCGGTTGGCGATCAGGATTTTAGTGAACATGACGTCAGCAATGGCGACGCTACGGCGTCGTGCGATGGGTGGACGCGTCGAACCAATTGGTGATCCGCACGGCGATGCGGCGGATCATCCGCCACACCTTGGGAATGAGCCAGAACATGAACGCCACCAGCAGCGCGAGCACGATCAGCGCCACGACGGGGTGGGCGAACGCCAGCCACAGTACTGTGCCGACAGCGATTTCCTCGCCGAAGGATGCCGCCCAGTTGGAGAACGGTTCAGGCGAGGTATTGATCATGGCGCGGCTGCCTGACTTGGCAAGGTGGCTGCCTGCAGCCAGCGAGCCGCCGAGGATCGCCGCCGCCAGCATCGTGGCCGACGACGAATCCCCGAACACGCTGGCGGCGAGCGCAGCGCCGGCCGGAATGCGGATGAAGGTCTGCACCACATCCCACGCCGAATCCACGCCGGGGATCTTGTCGGCAAAGAACTCGACAGCGCACATGAAGCCCGACGCCGCCAGCACAAACGGATGCGCGAGCGTGGCCAGCCCCCCCGGCAGGTCGACCCAGCCGAGGAATCCGAGGCCCCCCAGGATGAACAGCACCGCGTAAAGGCGCAATCCGCTCGCCCAGCCAACCGCCGCGGCCAGCGCCACCAGCTGCAGCGTGTCGATTTGAGCGAGCGCCGGTGTCATGGTTTCTTGAGGAGCGCGGGTGGCACCCACGCTGCCGCGCGCTTGTCAAGAAATGCCGCAACGCCTTCCCTGCCTTCCGGCGACGCGCGCACGGCGGCGATGTGTTCGGCCGTGCCGCCGATGACTCCTGCGTCGATCGGACGGTGCGCGACGCCGCGGATCAGCGCCTTGCACTCCATCTGCGCCCGTGGGCCGGCCAGCATCAATTTGCCCAGCACTTCGTTGACGCGGTTGTCGAGTTCCGCGATGGGCACGATGTCGTGCACGAGGCCGATCCGGTAGGCCTCGGCGGCATCGAATCGCTCGCCGGTGAGGAAATAGCGGCGCGCCTGGCGCGCGCCGATGGCCTCGATGACATATGGTGAAATGGTGGCCGGGATCAGTCCCAGCTTGGCTTCGGAAAGCGCAAACGACGCCTCGATCGCGGCGATGGCGATGTCGCAACATGCGGTGAGGCCCACGCCGCCGCCATAGGCCGCGCCCTGGACCCGCGCCACGGTGGGCTTCGACAAACCGTTCAGCGTGCGCAGCATCAGCGCGAGTGCCTGCGCGTCGGCAAGATTTTCGGCCGGGCCATAGCCAGCCATTTTCTTCATCCAGTTCAGGTCCGCACCGGCACAGAAGCTCTTGCCGCTGCCTGCGAGCATCACCACCCGCACCTCGTCATCGGAATCGAGAACGTTCAGCAACTCGGTCAACTCGGCGATCAATATCTCGTTGAACGCGTTGTGCAGATCGGGCCGATTGAGCGTGACCACGGCCACGCCGTGTTGCAGCGCGACTGCCAGCGTTTCGTAGCCGGAGGTGGATGGTTTTTTGCGGGCCATGTTGGGTTTCCGTGGAGGCGCGGGTCACATCCGCTTGGCGGCTTCTTCGAGCATCACCTCGGTGGCGCCGCCACCGATGGCCAGGATGCGTGCGTCGCGCCACAGCCTTTCGATGGCCATTTCACGAATATAGCCCATCCCGCCATGAAACTGCTGGCAGGTATGGACGACCTCGTTGGCCAGTTCGCCGGTGAGCGCCTTCAACTGCGAGATTTCCTTGACGCATTCGCGCTCTTGCGTCACAAGCCACGCACAGTGATACATGAAGGCGCGCGCCGCCTGCGTCTTCGCCTCCAGCATCGCGAGGCGCTGGCGGATCGTCTCGCGATCCCACAGGGTGCCGCCGAAGGCCTGCCGCTGCCGCACGTGTTCCAGCGCCAGCCGCAATGCCACCGTGGCATGTCCGACGGCCATTGCGGCCAGTGCCAGACGCTCGCGCTGGAAGTTGCGCATGATCGCGTAGAACCCGGCGTTCTCCACGCCCAGCAGCGCCGTCGCGGGAACGCGGCACTCGGCAAAGACCAGTTCCGCGGTGTCCGAGGATCGCCAGCCCGATTTGTCGAGCGCGCGTCCCACCGTGAAGCCTGGCGTGCCCCGCTCGACCAGGAACAGCGAGATGCCACGCGACCCCTTGGCCGCGCTGTCGGTGCGCGCTGCGACAATGACCAGGTCGGCATGGACGCCATTGGTGATGAACATCTTGGTGCCGTCGATGACCCAGTGGTCGCCGTCGCGGCGCGCCCGCGTGCGCAACCCCGCGACGTCGGAGCCGGCGCCGGGTTCGGTGACCGCCACCGCGGTGATCGTCTCGCCGGTGCAGATGCCGGGAAGATAGCGGGCCTGCTGTCCGGCGGAACCGGCATGCGTCAGGTGAGGCGACGCCATGTCGGTATGCACGAGCACAGTGATGATGAAGCCGCCGAACGTGGATTGCGAGAGCGCCTCGGCGAACACGAGATTGGTCAGCGCATCGGCGGCAGCACCCCCGTGACGCGCATCGACCATCAGTCCCAGCATGCCGATCGCGCCGAGCTTGCGCAGCACCTCGCGCGGCGTCGCGCCCGCCTCCTCCCACCGCGCCCCGTGCGGCTCGACTTCGGTGGCGACGAACCGCGCGACCTGGTCGCGCAGCATCGCGTGTTCCGCTGTTTCGTAGATCATCGCGAAGCTACATCCGGAACACGCCGAACTTCGTCGGCTCGATCGGGCGATTGAGCGAAGCCGAAATCGCAAGCCCCAGCACGCGCCGCGTGTCGGCGGGATCGATGACCCCGTCGTCCCACAGCCGCGCCGACGCGAAATACGGATGCGCTTCCGCGGTCAGCTTGTCGCGCACCGGCGCTTTGAACGCTTCCTCGTCCGCCGCGCTCCAGTCCTTGCCCGCTTTCTCGAGGGCATCGCGTTTCACGGTGGCCAGCACGCTGGCGGCCTGCTCCGGGCCCATCACGCAGATGCGCGCATTGGGCCACATCCACAGGAAACGCGGATTGAACGCGCGTCCGCACATGCCGTAATTGCCCGCGCCATAGCTGCCGCCGATGATCACCGTGAACTTGGGCACCTGCGCGCAGGACACCGCCGTGACCATCTTCGCGCCATCCTTGGCAATGCCGCCGGACTCGTACTTCTGGCCGACCATGAAGCCGGTGATGTTCTGGAGGAAAACGAGCGGAATGCCCCGCTGCGCGCACAGCTCGATGAAGTGCGCGCCCTTCAGCGCCGACTCGGAGTACAGCACGCCGTTATTGGCGACGATGCCCACCGGATAACCCCAGATGCGCGCGAAGCCCGTGACGAGCGTGGTGCCATACCGCGCCTTGAACTCGTCGAATACGCTGCCGTCGACGATTCGCGCGATCACTTCGCGCACGTCATAGGGCTTCTTGATGTCGGCCTGGATGACGCCGTAGAGCTCCTCGGGATCGTATAGCGGCTCGACGGGCGGCTCCACCGCCAGCGCCACCTGCTTCACGCGATTGAGGTTGCCGACGATATTGCGTGCAATGGCCAATGCGTGATGATCGTTCAGCGCGAAATGGTCGGCCACCCCGGACACGCGGGTATGCACGTCCGCACCGCCCAGTTCCTCGGCGCTGACCACCTCGCCGGTGGCCGCCTTTACCAGCGGCGGGCCGGCGAGGAAGATCGTCGCCTGGTTCTTGACGATGATCGATTCGTCCGACATCGCCGGCACATACGCGCCGCCCGCGGTGCACGAGCCCATCACCACGGCGATCTGCGGAATCCCCTGCGCCGACAGCGTGGCCTGGTTGTAGAAAATCCGGCCGAAGTGGTCCCGATCGGGAAATACGTCGAACTGGTTGGGCAGGTTGGCGCCGCCGGAGTCGACCAGGTAGATGCACGGCAAACCGTTGTCGCGGGCGATTTCCTGCGCGCGCAGGTGCTTCTTGACGGTGAGCGGGTAGTACGTGCCGCCTTTGACCGTCGCGTCATTGCAGACGATGACGCATTCGCGCCCGGCCACGCGGCCGATGCCGGTGATGATGCCCGCACCGGCAATGTTGTCGTCGTACATGTTGTACGCGGCCAATGCCGAGAATTCGAGGAAAGGACTACCCGGGTCGAGCAGCGTGCGCACGCGCTCGCGCGGCAGCAACTTGCCACGCGCGGTATGCCGGTCGCGCGATACCTTGCCGCCGCCTTCCTCGATCGTGGCGAGTTTGGCGTTGAGATCGGCCACCAGCGCCGCCATCGCGTCATGATTCAGCGCGAAGGCAGCGTCGCGCACGTTGAGCTTCGATTCGATCACGGGCATGGCTATGGCCTCAGGCTGGCGCCGGACGCGGGTGTCCGGGCATCAGCGAATACGGGTGTTTCCAGTGGGGCATGGCGGCGATGCGCGCCAGCCAATCCAGCACCGCAGGATAGGTGGACCAATCCTCGCCGAATTCGCCGCCAAAGTACAGGTAACCGCACATCGACAGGTCGGCAATCGTCAGGCGCTCGCCGACGATGTAAGTCCGCGTGGCGAGATGCGCTTCGAGGATGCGCCACGCCGTTTCCGAACGCTTGCGGAATTCCGCCAGCACCGCGGGCTCAGGCGCAGCCGCGAATTCACGCATGAAGCGATAGGTCGCCGTATAGCTCGTCAATTTGTGATTGTCGAACAGGATCCAGCGCAGGATCTCGCGACGCTCCGCCGCATCGCGCGGTCCGAACATGCCCAGGGTTTCGGCAAGATATTCAAGGATGACGCCCGACTGCGACAACAAGAGTGCACGATGTTCCAGCAGCGGAACCTCGCCCATGATGTTGCATTGGCGATACGCCGGCGTGCGCGTCTCGCCACCGAAAAAGTCGACGAAGCGAGGGCTCCAGTCCGCGCCCGCGAGTTCGAGGGTCAGCGCTACCTTGTAGGCGTTGCCGGACTGGGCGAAGCAATGCAGCGTGTATTCGGCCATCGGGATTCCCCGTTTCGCTCAGAAGCCGCCGGTGGCGAGCCAGCAATCGATCTGGTCGAAGCGATCGAGGCCCCAGAACGGCTCGCCATCGACCACGACGAACGGCGATCCGAACACGCCGGCGGCTAGCGCGGCACCAACCTCGGCCTTCAACGCATCCTTGATGGCGGGATCATCGATCGCCGCACGCGCCGCGTCGGCATCGAACCCCGCAGTGCCTGCCACCGCGGCCGCCTCGTCAGGATTTGAAATGTCCCGCCCGTCGACGAAGTACGCGCGATAGAGCGCCTTGGCCACCCGCGCACCGTCGGCGGGATCGAGTGCCTTGGCCCAAAGCACAATTCGCGCAGGCGCCTGCGACGGAATCGGAAATACGGCGGGCATGTGGAAATCGGGGAGGCCGTGGAAGCGTGCGCTGCGGTCGAAGTCGCGCCGCGAATACGGCCCCTTTATCGGCACCTCCGTCAACGGCGCGCCGCCCGTGGAGCGGAAGATCGCGCCCAGCAGGATCGGCCTCCAGTTGACGATGCGGCCGTGCTTCGCGGCGAGTGTGTCGATCTTCTGTGACGCGAGATAGCCGTAGGGCGACGAAAAATCGAAGTAGAAATCGATGGGGGCAGAGTTCATCAACGTGCTCCGTGACATGGAAATCAGGCGGACAGCGCCCGTGCGATCACCATTCGCTGGATGTCGCTGGTACCCTCGTAGATCTGGCACACCCGCACGTCGCGATAGATGCGCTCGACGGAAAAGTCGGCCACGTAACCATAGCCGCCGTGAATCTGGATTGCCGCCGAGCAAACGCGCTCGGCCATCTCGGAGGCGAAGAGCTTGGCCATCGAGGCCTCCTTGAGGCATGGCAGGCCGGCGTCGCGCAACGCCGCAGCGTGCCAGATCAATTGCCGCGCCGCCTCGATTTCCAGCGCCATGTCGGCAAGCCTGAAGCCCACCGCCTGGTGATCGGCAATGGCCTTGCCGAAGCTCTGGCGCTCCCTTGCGTAGGCGAGCGCGGCGTCGAACGCGGCGCGCGCCATGCCGAGGGCCTGCGCGGCGATGCCGATGCGCCCCGCCTCGAGGTTGGCCAGCGCGATCCGATAGCCAGCGCCCTCGGCGCCGAGCAGGTTCGCCGCCGGCACCTCGCAATTCTCGAACACGATCTGCGCCGTGTCCGACGCGTGCTGGCCAAGCTTCCGCTCGACGCTTGCCACCACGAAGCCGGACGTGCGCGTGTCGACGATGAAGCCGGAGATGCCCTTCTTGCCCGCCCCCTTGTCGGTGACCGCGAATACGATGGCCACGTCGGCGTTCTTGCCCGTGGTGATGAACTGCTTGACGCCATTGAGAACATAGCGATCGCCGCGCCTGTCGGCGCGCGTGGCCAGCGCCGCAGCGTCGGAGCCCGCCTGCGGTTCCGTCAGGCAGAAGCAGCCCAACGATTCGCCTCGCGCGAGCGGCTTCAAGTAGCGCTCTTTCTGCGCGTCGGATCCGAACGCATTGAGCGGCCCGCACACCACCGAATTCTGCACGCTGACGATGGTCGATGTTGCGCCGTCGCCAGCCGCGATTTCTTCCAGCGCCACCGCGAGCGACACGTAGTCCATCGCCGCGCCACCCCACGCTTCGGGCACGACCATGCCCATCGCCCCGAGCTCGCCCAGCGCCTGCAGTTCGGCACGCGGAAAATGCGCTTCGCGGTCCCAACGCGCGGCATTGGGCGCCAATTGCTCCTGCGCAAACGCGCGCATGGTGTCGCGCACGAGCTGCTGTTCTTCGGTCAGCAACATGGTTTCACGCCGTCACGATGGCCACGGGCGAAGCCGCCGCGGGCCGGTTGATGATGAACACGCCGAGGATGACCAGAACGCCCCCGGTGAGCATCGACAATTCCAGCGGCTCACCCAATAGCACCACACCAAGCGTCACCGCAGCGACCGGCACCAGATTGATGAACACTGAAGTGCGCGGCGGCCCCAGGGCTTTCACGCCTTCATAGAACCAGACGAACGCAATCACGGTGCCGAACAGGCCCAGAAACCCGAGCGCGACCCAGCCCTGGAGCGACGCGTGCGGCACGTTTAGATTGCCCGTGACCGCGGCAGCCATGGCCAGCACTACCGTGCCCGTCAATGCCGCATAGGTGGTCGCGGCAAGCACCGACAGCCCGCGCAGGATGCGCTTGCCCAGCATCGTGTACGTGGCCCACGCCATCGCGCACCCAACGAGTGCTGCCTCGCCGATGCCCACTTGGCCGGTGAAAAGGTCCAGCGGATGACCGTGACCCAATACGATGGCAACACCCGTCAGCGCAAGCAGGATGCCTGCGACGCGGTGGCGCGTGAGGGGTTCGTGCAGGAACAGGGCGGAGCCGATCAGCGTCGCGACCGGGTTGAGCGCCACGAGCAGCGACGCACGCGAGGCCGGCACCCGTTCGAGTCCGAACATGAAGAGCAGGTTGTAGGCGGCCACGCCGGTCAAACCCAGCAACGTGACGCCGATCCATTGTTGCCGCGACAGCGCAGGTAATCCGCCGTCCAGTCGCCACGACAGCGCCAGCAGCGCCACGGACGCAATGAGGAAGCGCCACAACGCGGCCGTCGGCGCGGGCATTTCAGCAGCCGCCACGCGGCCTGCAATGAAGGTGCCGCCCCAGATGACGGCAACGAGGACCAGCTTGCCGTAGACCACCTTCGTCGCCACGGATGTGGTCATCGACGACCATCCAGCGCCAGCTTCGCGGCGATGGCAGCGAACGTTCCGCCCATGATCCACCGCTGCGCCTTCGCCCACAGCGGACGCTCCGCCAGCCACCGCGCCGCGCGCGCGGCCAGCAGCACAAACATCAGGTCGCCCACGATGGCAATCCCGATCTGCACCGCGCCAAGCATCAGCGATTGCACCAGCACGCTGCCGCGCGCGGGATCGACGAACTGCGGAAACAGCGCCAGGTAGAACAGCGCCACTTTGGGATTGAGGATGCTGGTCAACACGCCGGTCCGAAACAGCGTCCACCGCGATTCTGGCGGCAGCACGCGTGGCGTGAAGAGGCCCCCGCCGCCGTTCGGGCGCACGGCGTCCCATGCCAGCCATAACAGATACGCCGCGCCCGCCCACCGCACGGCGTCGTACAGCGCGGGAATGGCGAGAAAAACCGCAGAGAGGCCGAGGGCCGCCGCGATGATATGCACGAGGAAACCCGTGGTGGTGCCGGCGAGCGACACGATCCCGGCCGCGCGGCCCTGGCACAGCGTGCGCGAGATGAGGTACAGCAAATTGGGGCCGGGTGTCAGTACGAGCAGCACCGCGGCCAACGCAAACAACAGCAACGTGTCGAGCGTGATCATGGTCGTGGCCTGCGTACCATTGTCGAGAAAATTGCCGCGACAGTCAGACCAGTTCGATCGCCATCGCGGTGGCCTCGCCGCCGCCGATGCACAGTGCCGCCACGCCGCGCTTCTTGCCGTGCTTGCGCAACGCGCCGATCAGCGTCACCAGGATGCGCGCTCCGGACGCACCGATCGGATGACCCAATGCCGTGGCGCCACCGTGCACGTTGACCTTGTCGTGCGGCAAGCCGTGGTCTTTCATCGCGGCCATCGTCACCACTGCAAAGGCCTCGTTGATCTCGAAGAGGTCGACATCCTTCGTCGTCCAGCCGGTCATGCGGTAGATTTTTTCGATGGCGCCAACCGGCGCCGTCGAAAACCATGCCGGTTCCTGTGCGTGGGTGGCGTGCGCCACGATCACGGCCAACGGCTTCAACCCGCGGCGCTCGGCCTCGGAGCGCCGCATCAGCACCAGCGCCGCAGCGCCATCCGAAATCGAGCTCGAATTGGCGGCGGTGACGGTCCCGGTCTTGCTGAACGCGGGCTTCAGGTTGGGAATCTTGTCAGGCGTGGCTTTGGCCGGCTGCTCGTCCCGATGGATGACGACCTCGACTTTGCGGCCCGCAACCGTCACGGGCGCGATTTCCCAGTCGAAGGTGCCGTCGTTATTGGCACCGAGCGCGCGCGAGAGCGACGTCAAGGCAAAGTGATCCTGCTCCTCGCGCGTGAATGCGTACTTCGACGCGCAATCCTCGGCAAAACTGCCCATCAGCCGGCCCTTTTCATAGGCGTCTTCGAGCCCGTCGAGGAACATATGGTCGAACACCTGCTGATGTCCCATCCGATAGCCGGTGCGCGCCTTCGGCATCAGGTACGGAGCATTGCTCATGCTCTCCATGCCGCCCGCCACCATCGCCTTGGCCGATCCGGCGAGTAGCGCGTCGTGCGCCAGAATCGTGGCCTCCATGGCCGAACCGCACATCTTGTTGACAGTGGTGCAACCCGTGGACATCGGCAACCCTGCCTTCAACGACGCCTGCCGCGCCGGCGCCTGGCCCTGCCCCGCCGGCAGCACGCAGCCGAAGATCACCTTGTCGATGTCTTCAGGTTGCACGCCCGCGCGCTCGACAGCCGCCCGAATCGCGGTCGCGCCGAGGTCACTGGCGGCCAGCGACGCGAAGTCGCCCTGAAAGCCACCCATCGGCGTGCGCGCCGCACCCACAATCACCACGGGATCGATGTTCATTGTTGGATTTCCCTACTTCGTCTCGTTGAAGAGTTCGCGGCCGATCAGCATCCGGCGAATCTCGGACGTGCCCGCCCCGATCTCGTACAGCTTGGCGTCGCGCCACAGGCGTCCGGTGGGATATTCGTTGACGTAGCCGTTACCGCCCAGCGCCTGAATCGCCTCGCCGGCCATCCACGTGGCCTTTTCCGCCGCATAGAGAATCGCGCCGGCGGCGTCCTTGCGCGTGGTCTCGCCGCGATCGCAGGCCTGCGCCACCGCATACACATAGGCCTTGCACGCCATCATCGTCGAATACATGTCGGCGACCTTGCCCTGCATCAGCTGGAATTCGCCGATGGGCTGACCGAACTGCGAGCGCTCGTGCACATAGGGCAGCACCGCATCCATGCAGGCGGCCATGATCCCGATGGGACCCGCCGCCAGCACGGCGCGCTCGTAGTCGAGGCCGCTCATCAGCACGTTGACCCCGCGCCCTTCGGCGCCGAGGATGTTTGCGGCCGGCACCATGCAATCGGCAAACACCAGTTCGCATGTGTTCGAGCCGCGCATGCCCAGCTTGTCGAGCTTTTGCGCCGTGGTGAAGCCGGCCATGCCCTTTTCGATCAGGAATGCCGTGATGCCCTTCGGACCGGCCTGCGGATCGGACTTCGCATAGACCACCAGCGTGTCCGCGTCGGGCCCGTTGGTGATCCACATCTTGTTGCCGTTGAGCACGAAGTGATCGCCACGCCGGTCGGCGCGCAGGCGCATCGACACGACATCGGAGCCCGCGCCGGGCTCGCTCATCGCCAGCGCGCCGACATGCTCGCCACTGATCAGTTTCGGCAGGTAGCGGCGCTTCTGCGCCTCGCTGCCGTTGCGCCGGATCTGGTTCACGCACAGGTTCGAATGCGCACCGTAAGACAGTCCCACCGAGGCCGATGCGCGCGAAATCTCCTCCATCGCCACGCAATGGGCGAGGTAGCCCATCCCCGTACCGCCGTACGCCTCGTCGACGGTGATGCCAAGCAGCCCCAGGTCGCCCATCTTGCGCCAGAGATCGGGCGGGAACTGGTTGGTCGCGTCGATCGCGGCCGCACGCGGCGCGATCTCGGCGGCGGCGAATTGCTGCACTGTTTCGCGCAGCATGTCGATCGTTTCGCCGTGATGAAAGGACAATGACGGAAAATTGAGCATGGTCGCCTTCGATGGATTGGCGTGGTTCAACGGGACCGGAGCGATGCGGACCGGCGCCCCGTCACAGGTCGCGCTTGCCGTGCATCACCATCAGCGTCTGCTGCATGATGGCCACCAGCGTTCGTTGCCCGTTGCGAACACCGTGCACTTCGCCGCGGGTGATCACCAGCGTACGCCCGGGACGCACGACGTGGCCTTCCGCCACCAGCAATTCGCCTTCAGCGGGCGCCACGAGGTTGATCTTGAATTCGACCGTCAACACGGAGCTGTCCGCTGGAAACAACGTGAAGCCCGCAAATCCCCCTGCGGTATCGACGATCGTGCTCACGATGCCCGCATGCACATACCCATGCTGCTGCAGCAGCGCTTCGCGCGGAGCCAGCGAAATTGCGCAAAAGCCCGGCGTCAGCGAATCGAGCGAGGCACCGATAAGGCGCATCGCGCCCTGTCGCGCGAAACTCGCATGGGCCCGGGCGGCGTAGTTGGGGTCCTTCGGCTGGAAGGTGGAAGCGGCCATCACAACCGGGCTCCTGGGTGGAAAAGGGCGGGCAACGATTGCCGCCGCGGGCATTTTGTATTACGTTTACGTAAACGTCAATTGCCTGTAGTCTTGACTGGCTCGTCCTTCAACCGACGCCGGCACTCGCGCTCGATCCCATCGACTTCGGCGAGCACGGCGTCGATGTCTTCGCGTTGCTGCAGCAGGCGGCGGCGGCGCTCGGCGAGCATGGCGATGAACATGGCAAGTTGGGCGCGCTCGTTGCGGCCGACTTCGTAGAGATCGAGCAGTTCGCGAATCTCGGACAGCGCAAGGCCCAGGCGCTTGCCGCGCAGGATCAGCTTCAGGCGGACCCGTTCGCGCTCGCGGTATACCCGCGAGCGGCCCCGTCGCTCCGGGGCGAGCATGCCTTCGTCCTCGTAGAACCGGATGGCGCGCGTGGTCAACGCGAACTCATGCGCGAGGTCGGAAATCGTGTAAGTGGTCTCGCGGTCGGAAACCGCCGCGGAAACCTTGCGGGAGGGCGGGAGCATGCGGCGGATAAGCGCAGAGTGCGGCGAAGATCGAAGAGCAAGATAACATACCGGGTTGCCCCAATTTAAGCCATGAACGCCCCGCACCCCCCAACCCTCGACCACCCGTTCGCGGTCCCGCCACCTGCGGGAACGGCGACCGAAGTCGCCCCCGGCATCCTGTGGCTGCGCATGCCGCTGCCGTTCGCGCTCGATCACATCAACCTGTGGCTGCTGGCGGAGGACGACGGCTGGACCCTGGTCGACTGCGGCATTGGCAACGCCGCCACGCGCGCGCTGTGGACGACGCACTTCGGCTCGACGATGCGCGGGCTGCCGCTGCAACGGATCGTCGCTACGCACTGCCACCCCGATCACCTGGGCAACGCCGAGTGGCTGGCGACGCAATTCGGCTGCCGCGTGACGATGACGCTCGGCGAATTCCTGGCCGCGCATGCGCTGATCGACGCGCGCGCAGCGCACTCCCCGGCGGCGACGCTGGAATTGTTTCACGCGCACGGCATGAGCGAGGCGGATGTCGCGGCGATCGGGCAACGCGGCAATCATTACGCCTCGTTGGTCCCTGCCGCACCGGCCAGCTTCGACCGGATCATTCCCGGCGACGACGTCGTCGCAGGCAACACCGCGTGGTCGACCATTTTCGGCTATGGCCACTCGTCCGAGCACGCTGCCCTGTTTGCGGCCGAGCGTGGCGTCCTGATTTCCGGCGACATGCTGCTGCCCAGGATCAGCACCAATGTAAGCGTCTGGCCCTCCGATCCGGACGGCGACCCGCTCGGGCGCTTCCTCGCGTCGATCGCGGACTTCCTGCCGCTGCCGGCAGACACGCTGGTGCTGCCGTCGCACGGCCTCCCGTTCCGCGGCATCGCGGTGCGGGTCGCGCAGCTGCGGGCGCACCACGACGCGCGGCTGGCCGAACTTGAAGCGGCGATTTCGGCAGCGCCGGGCCCGGTCACAGCTGCGCAAATGATCCCGGTATTGTTCCGGCGCGAACTCGACCTGCAGCAGCGCTTCTTCGCGATCGGCGAAGCCATCGCGCACCTCAACTATCTGTGGCATCGAAGGCGTCTGCAGCGCACGCTTTCCACTGCCGGCATCCTGCATTTCTCCATCTGACCGTTTTCCGCCGCAGCCAAACCGCAACTTCACGAGAACAATATGGCCACTACGACTCCTGCGACTGCCGCGTCCACCATCGATCACTCCGCCCTGGCCGAATCGCTCGCATCCGCAGCGGAGAAAAGCGGCAAACTGATCGGCGAATTCGCCGCCCGCAACGCGCGCAACGGCGCCATGCTGCCCACGGACGAGCTGGGCCTCGGCAAGGCATTCATGGAACTGGCCGCGCAGATGCTCGCCAACCCCGCCAAGATGGCCGCGTCGAACCTCAACCTGTGGTGGGACTACATGAGCCTGTGGCAGGGCTCGATGCTGCGGATGATGGGGACCCCCACCGAGCCGGTGATGGTGCCCGCCAAGGGCGACAAGCGTTTCAAGCACGAGGACTGGCACGAGCACTTCCTGTTCGACTACATCAAGCAGAGCTATCTCATCACCTCGCGCTGGATGCACGACCAGGTGGCCGCCGTCGACGGGCTGGACGAGCAGACCCAGAAGAAGGTCGACTTCTTCACGCGGCAATACATCGACGCGCTGGCCCCCTCCAATTTCGCGCTCACCAATCCCGAGGTGTTTCGCGAGACCGTGGCATCCGGCGGCCAGAACCTGGTCAAGGGCCTCAACAACCTGCTGGACGACATCGAGCGCGGCGGTGGCCAGCTCAAGATTTCGATGACCGATACCAAGGCCTTCGAACTTGGCGTGAACATCGCCACCACGCCGGGCAAGGTCGTGTTCCAGACCGAGCTGATGCAGCTGATCCAGTACGAGCCGACGACCAAGAAGGCCTGGAAGCGGCCGCTGCTGGTGGTCCCGCCGTGGATCAACAAGTACTACATCCTCGACCTGCGCGAAAAGAACTCCATGCTGCGCTGGGCCGCCAACGAAGGCATGACGGTTTTCATCATCTCGTGGGTGAATCCGGACGCGAAGCTCGCGCACAAGAACTTCGAGGACTACCTCACTGAAGGCACGCTCGCGGCGCTCGACGCGATCGAAGAGGCCACCGGCGAGGAAGAGGTCAACGCGATCGGCTATTGCCTGGGCGGTACGCTGCTCGCGGCAACGATGGGCTACCTGGCGGCGCACAAGCGGAAGCGGATCGCCAGCGCCACGTTCATGGCATCGCTGCTCGACTTCACGTCGGCGGGCGAGCTCGAGGTGTTCATCGACGAGGCGCAGGTCTCGGCGCTGGAAAAGAAGATGAACGAGCGCGGCTACCTCGAAGGCAGCGAGATGGCCACCACGTTCAACATGCTGCGCGCCAACGACCTCATCTGGTCGTTCGTCATCAACAACTACCTGCTCGGGCGCGACCCGTTCCCGTTCGACCTGCTGCACTGGAACTGCGATTCGACGCGGATGCCGGCGGCGATGCACAGCTACTACCTGCGCAACATGTACATGCACAACCTGCTGCGCGTGCCAGGCGGCCTCGAATTGGCGGGCACGAAGATCGACCTGTCGAAAGTCAGCACCCCCACCTACTTCGTGTCGGCGATCGAGGACCACATCGCACCGTGGAAGACCACCTATGCCGGGCCGTCGGTCCTGCCCGGCAAGGCGCGCTTCGTGCTGTCGGGGTCGGGCCATATCGCGGGCATGGTCAACCCGCCGGCCGCCAACAAATACGGCTTCTGGACCAATGACAAACTGCCGGCCACGCCGGACGCGTGGTTCGAAGGTGCGAAGCAGCACGAAGGCTCGTGGTGGACCGACTGGCGCCAATGGGTCGCGCCTCATCTCGGCCGTGAAGTGCCTGCCCGCGTGCCCGGGAAGGGCAAGCTGAAGGTGCTGGAAGCGGCGCCGGGCAGTTACGCACGCACTCGCGTCGACGGCAAGTAGACGCTACTTCGGCGCCGTCCTGTCGGAGTCGACCTTGTCGGGGCGCGCACGGTCGGCTCGCTGCAGGCTGGTCCCGCCCGGTGGCGCCGGAGAAGGCGGCGCGGGCGCCGGCGCGACTTGCGGCACAGGCGCGGGGACCGGGCGCACCACCTGCGGCGACGGCAACGTAACTGGAACCTGCCGGTTCACCGACGGCCTCGCGGGACCGCCCGATACCGGCGGCGGCGCGCCGTAACTGGGCGTTGGCGACGGCGAAGACGGCCGCAACGGCGCGCGCTGCAGCGAAGGTGGCGCCGGCGCCACCGCGGCAGGCGCCATGCCGGCCGGCATCGGGATGCCAGCGGGCGACGCTGCCTGCGGCGAGCCCTGACGGTTGCCGCCACGCATGTCATTGCGACTGTCGATCCTGGTATTCGGCGCAGGCGCGGGCACCGGATAGGCATTACCACCGAGCGATGAACCGGCGACCGGGCGTGATGCCGGAGGCGCGGCGTTGACCACGCCGGCACCGCTGGTGCCGGGCACCGACCGGGACGCGGGCGGCAATGAAGTGGTCGCTCCACCCCCCGGTTGCAACCCGGTGTTGCCAACGCCGGTGCCCGGCGCTGGCCGGCCGGTCCGATAGAATTGCGACGCTGCCGGCGGTGGCGCCCCGCCAGGAGCACCGGTGACGGGAATGCGTCCAAGGTCACTGCGCACCCGCGGTGCCGTCGTCAACAATGGCGCCTGCGCCACGCTGCGTCCGGTCACGTCCACCATGTTCTGCGACACCGGCCGGCGCGTGACGAACGCGTTGGCCGGCATCGCCGTCATTCCGCCGGGGGCGTTGATATTGACGAAGCGGGTCGGCGGGGCCGTGGGCCGTACGGAGACATCGACGGCATAGGGCCGGTTATAACGTTGCCAGCAACCGTTGGAGCATCGCCCCCACCATGGGCGAAGCGGCTCACCCCAGCCCAGCGGTACCCAGCCGTACACGGGGTTGCCGGCAGCAACCGAAAAGCTCCATGCCGCGCCGCCCGTCCAGCCCACCAGCGCCGGCGCCCAGAACGGACGCGCGACGTAGGCCCCCGGCGTCCAGCCCCAACGGCCGCCGACAAAAGCCCAGCGGCCATAGTGGAAAGGCGCATAGCCCCACGGCGCATAGTCGACCCACGTCGGCCCCCAGCCGCCCACCTGCGCCCAATACCCGTTGCGATACGGTGCCCAGTCGGGGGCGACATCGGTCGGATACCAGACGTTGCCGATTTCGGGGACCTGCGCCCACGTCCCGTGCTCGTCGAGATCGGCCCAGCCCACCATTTCGCGCGACACGTAGTTGTTGGCACGCGAGCGTTCGTAGTGGCGGTCGCGGCCGATGACCCAGGTGTCGAAGCCATCGACGCCCGCGCCGTTGCGAACCGCGGCAAAACGCGGATCGTCGCCCTGGACCTCGGCCGTCTGCCCGGGCAGCACCTGCTGAATGCCGGCGGGCGTAAGCATCGTGCCTTCGCCCTCGCGCACCACCAGCGTCGTCAGCAGCCGATCGTCGCTGACATCGATCCGGTAGAGTCCGGGGCGGGTGAGCACGATCTGGACATTGGGCGTGTCCACGCGCGCGATCTCGCCCGCGTCGAGGACGCGAATCCGCACGCTGACCCGTCCTTGGGCGACAAACAATGCGAACTGGCGATCATCGAGGCGCGACAGGTGCAAATTGGTGTTGCCAGCAAGGCGGAATTGCCCGGACCCGAAATCGACTTCGGCGCGCCCGTCGTCGCCAACCCAGAGGTTATCGCCGCCGGTGACCGGGTAATTGATCCCGATGGGCGTCCATTGATCCGGCGCATCGGAGGGGGAAAGGAACAACTCGCCCGCCACTTCGGCAACCCGTCCGACCCGCCCCGGCAGATCTTCCTCCGCCTGCGGCTGTGCGGACGCCGGCAACGCCACGATGTGGAAGGCGAGCGCCAGCAGGATCGCCGCCACGACTCGAATCGCTGCGGCAGGATCGCGGGAACCCGGGTGATACGGCCTGGCAATCGAACGGCTCATGAACACCTCTTTGTCACTCCACTACGACAACGCGGCCATGGCGGGGTTCGTTGACCCGCCCGCCGCGGGCGTGGCCACCCAAAGTGGATTAGAATCGTCCATTGAAATCGGGCCAATCATGAAGCCCGAGCACCATCGCACACAACCCACGAGGAGGCTTCACCATGCGGAGATTTCGTCCGTCGCTGGTCGCAGGCGCGCTTGCCCTGGCGCTTGCCGCAGGTTCTGCCAGCGCCCAGTTTTCCGGTTCGTACACCTTCGGCGACAGCTTGAGCGACGCCGGGCAATATGGGTCGCGCTTCACGACCAATCCCGGCCTGACCGCCCCGATGTATGTCAGCCAGAGCTACGGCCTCACCTCGACGCCCTCGTTCACCGGAGGCAACAACTATGCGCAGGGCGGCGCCCGCGTCAATAGTCCCTCGCCGCTGGTGCCCGCCGGCGTGCCCGACTACTCGGTCGCGCAGCAGGTCTCGCAATTGATCGCCAAGGGCCCGCTCAACCCCGACGCGCTGTACCAGATCCAAGGTGGCGCCAACGACTTTTTCGTACTGTCGGCGCAGTATGCCGGCGGCGCCATCACCCAGGCGCAACTGCAGGCGGGGATGGCGCAGGCCGCTGTCGACCTCGCCGCGCAGGCCGCGCGCCTCCGCGCTGCCGGTGCACAGTACATCATCGTGCAGAACCTGCCGGACGTCGGCAAGACACCGGCGGCGATCTCACAAGGCGCCGCAGCCCAGGCGCAGGGTACGGCCATCGCCAATTTTTTCAACTCGACACTCAACTCGGCGATCAGCGCGGCGGGTCTCCCGGTGATTCAGTTCAACACGGCGCAACTGCTGAACGAGATCATTGCGTCGCCGACGCAGTATGGTTTCGTCAACACGACCGTACCCGTCTGCACCACGTCGAGCTCGCTGCAATGCACGCCCGCCACGCTGCGTGATCCCACCGGCAACATGACGTGGGTTTTTGCCGACAGCGTCCACCCGACGACCGGTGCGGATCTGGTGTTGTCGTCGGCAATCGTCTCGATGATCACCGGGCCGATGCAGATGGCCGCGCTGGGCGAGGCACCGCTTGCCGTCGAACGCGCCAACTGGCGCACGCTGGATAACCGGATGATGTCCGCGATCAATGCCCCGGGTGGACCGGAGAAGATCCAAGCCTGGGCAGCATACGACTACGCTGATGAGGACATCTTCGGCTCTGGACTTTCGGGCACCGGCAACGTCAACACCATCGCGGTCGGCGCCGACATGCGGCTGTCGGACAAGATTCTCGCGGGCATCCAGTTCGCCTACTCCGAGTACAAGGGCGACTTCGGCAACAACGCCGGCGACTTCAAACTGACCGAACCGACCATGACCCTGTACGGCGGCTATGGTGAGGGCCCGTGGTATGGCGGCGCAACCTTCGGCCTGGGATCGCTCGACTTCGACACCAATCGCAACATCGTTCTGGGCGCCACCACGCGCACCGAGTCGGGCAACACCAAGGGCTACCACATCACCGGGCGCCTCCTGGGCGGCTACTGGTTCAAGTACCAGAATTGGGACCACGGTCCGTTCGGCAAGCTGACCTGGGAAAAAATCGTCGTGCGCCAGTTCGCGGAAAACGGCAACGACAGCACCACGCTCGACTACAACCAGCAGAACAACGATGCGCTGATTTCCAGTCTTGGCTGGCAGGTGGCCGGCAATGTAAGCGGCTTCCGCCCATTTGCACGCGCCACGTGGGAATACAATTTCAAGGATGACATCCGGCAGGTCAGTGCCCGCCCCATCAACGCCAGCACCGGTTACACGGTCCCCGGCTTCCAGCAGGACGACAACTGGTGGCTGTTCGACCTCGGCGTGACCCGCGACTTCGGCAAGGTCTCGGGCTTCCTTTCCGGCAATGCATCGGCCGGCAAGGGCGATGGCGACTACTGGGCGGTCACGGTGGGCATTCGCGTGCCGCTTTAAGCAACGTCCGTTCAGCGCTTGGAACGAGGGCTGCCGGCAACGGCAGCCCTTTTTCATTGCGGAATCGATCGTTGCGCCGTCTCCAGCCGCCATTGCGCCATTGCGCGCAATCCCGGCGCGGCGCGTGCGCCGTACCACGACGTCCATTCGCCATTGATCAGCGCGACCGGCTTGCCCGTAGTCGCCGCCAGGTCGCGCCGGTCGCGTTCACGAAATGCATAGGGCTCGCTCGACAACAGAATCCGACTGGCATCGCGCCACGCGGCATCGCCATCGACGACCGCCGGATACCGCTGCACCGCGCTACTTGGCACTACGTCCATACCCACTGCGGCAAGCGTCGCGCCGACATAGGTGGCGCGCGTCACGGTCATCCACGGGTCCTTCCAGATGAGGTACAGGACGCGTTCGCGCGGTAACGCGGCGACCACCGTCTGCGCCTCGTCCAGCGCTGCAATCAACGCGGTGGACAGGACCGCAGCTTCTCGTTCGCGGCCGAAGATCGAACCAAACAGTGCAAAGAGCCTCAGGTTGTCTAGCGGTGTCGCCGGATGGGTCACCACGATGTGCGGCACGAATGTGTGCGCGGCGTCCACCACCTCGCGCCGATTCTCGTCGACATTCACGATGAGGTGGGTCGGCGCCAGGTCACGCAACCGCGCCAGATCGGGATCCTTGGTCCCACCGATCTTCGGAACCCGCCGGACCGCGGGTGACGGATGCACGCAGAAACCAGTGCGCGCCACGACTTGTGCACCAAGGTCGAGCGCAAACAGCAACTCGGTGAGGCTGGGAACCAGGCAGGCGATGCGCGCTGCCGGCGCGGGCGCGTGAGCCACCTCCGCCCAATCGACGTTGGTGGAGCGATCCAACGACTCAATCGACATGGCGTGGCTTGCGCTTGCGCCCCGCCAGCACGCGGTCGTACAGCGGTCGCGGCAGCACGCGCAGCAGCCGTCCGAGCCATGCCACCTGCCATGGCAGCGTGTAGAACCGCCGGCGTCGCGCGATGGCGCGCGCCATCAATTGCGCCGCGCGCTCCGGCTGCATGATGAACGGCATTCGGTAGGGATTCCTCGCCGTCATCGGCGTGGCGACAAAGCCCGGACATAGCGTGACCACCGCGACGCCGCTGCCGCGCAATTCGACGCGCAGACTCTCGAGGCACGAGATGGCAGCGGCCTTCGAGGCGGAATAGGCGGCCGCACCGGGCAGCCCGCGAAATCCGGCGATGCTGGCCACGCCCGCCAGGATGCCGCGGCGCTCATGCCGCATCAAGGCGACAAAGGGTGCGAACGTGTTGACCATGCCCATCACGTTGGTGTCGAACACGATGCGAAACGCAGGGAGGTCTTCCGGAACCTCGGTCAGGGTTCCCCGCGAGACGCCGGCATTGGCGATGACGATGTCCGGCACGCCGAAACGGCCGCAGAAATCGGCGCCGGCCGCGGCCAAAACCTGGGCATCGCGCACATCGCCCGCATAGGTGATCACTGTGGCCGGGCGCAGCGCCGCGGCGACGCGATCGAGTTCCTCGGAGCGGCGGGCAAACAGTCCCAGCGTCGCGCCGGTGGCAGCATAGTGGTGCGCCAGCGCCTCACCGATGCCGGACGTCGCCCCGGTGAGAAAAACCCGCACGACGTCTACGCGATCAGGACTTGGGGCGTTCGGCGCGAGCCTTCACAACCAGCGCGTCGATGGCCGCTGCAACGCCGGCATGTCCGTTGGGCATGCGCTCGGGTCCCGTCGTGAACTTGCCGTCGACGATGATCGTGGGTACCGACTGGATCTGGTACACCTGCGCCTGCTGCTTGGCGCGGTTGACCTTGCCGACAATCGCGAACGAACGGTACATGTCCTCGACCTTCTTGCGGTCAAGTCCGTTGGCGGCGGACCAGTCGAAGAACTCCTTGTCGTTCCAGAGCTGGTTGCCCTTGACGTGAATCGCAGTGAAGACTTCCGGGCTCAGCTTGGCTTCTTCGCCCATCGCCTCGAGCGTGTAGTAAGCGCGCGCGAGATTTTCCCACTTCGGCTGGAACATCACAGGAACGCGCCGCAGTTGCACATCCGCCGGTTTGTTCTTGAGCCATGCCTGCAGGTTGGGTTCGAGTTCACCGCAGTGGGGACACCCGTAGGAGAAGAATTCGATCACCTCGATGTTCTTGCCCGTTTCCACCGGTTGCGGATTCTTGAGTCTGAGGTAGTCGCGACCCTCGACCATGCCCTGCGCCGATGCGCCGGTGACAAGTGCGAGTGCGACTACAGCGGCCGCGGCACGCAAGAGGCCGCGCGTCGCCGCAAATTGTTGTTGGTGTCTCATGCAAACTCCTGAAGTTGAGGCGTGGCCAATCGCCGCGCTGTGTCCTGAACATCGCTTGGGCAGGTGGGGCCGACCGCAAGTTCCCCGGTTGGGACCCCATCGCCACCCATTTCTAGAATTTGATCACCGCCACGTCGAAACCGTTGCGGGCGAGGTCGTTGCGGATCCGGTTGAGCTCGTCCGTGTTGTCGTAGGGCCCGAGCCGTACCCGGTACCGCACTCCCTTGTCTGGCAGGGTGCCTGGCTGCACATTGGCCTGCCAACCGGACAGCGCCAGGCGGGCCTTGAGGTTTTCCGCGTCCGCCTCGGCAGTGAATGACCCTGCCTGCAGCCAGAATTTTTCGCCGGCCTTGGGTGCGGCCGGCGTCTCGACCGACGCGACTTTTCCCGCGGTCTTGTCGGCAGGCTTCTCGGCGGGTTTGGGGCCGCCCTTGTCGGGCGTGCGTTCCTTGGCCTGGTCGGCCACAACGCGGTCCGGCGCCTTTTTCGTTTCCTGCGGCGGCGTCTTCGGCTCTTCGGACCCCGGCAGGATCTTGTAGAAATCGAAGCGTGGCTTGTCCGCCGCCGGATCGGCCTTGTCGGCGCGCGCCATCTTGGGCGCTTCGCGGGTGTCCCGGGTGCTGCCGGTGACGGGGAACGGGCTGCCTGCGCGCATCAGGTAATACGCAACGCCGGCCGCGAGTCCCAGGCCGAGTACGAGCCCGATAAATACACCCAGCAGCGTCCCGCCCGCGCCCCGGTGGCGTGGCGACGGCGTGCGTGCCCGTGCGCGTGGCGCAGACGGAGGGCGGGTGGTCGGGGAACGTGACATCGCGGCGTGGAGGCCTTGGAGTGCGGGTGGTCTACATCTGTTCCGGGGCCGAGATCTTCAGCAGCGATAGCCCGTTGCGCAAAACCTGCCCGGTGGCAACGGCCAAGGCCAGCCTCGCGGTCCGCAGCTGTTGATCGTCGACCAGAAATCTCTCCGCATTATAGTAACTATGGAAATCGCGGGCCAAATCCTTGAGAAAGAACGTGAGCTGGTGCGGCGCATGCTCGCGCGCGGCCACCGCAAGTTCATCGGGATAGTCGGCGATTCGCCGCAGCAGCGCTTCCTCGTACGGACTCACCAGCGCCGACAGGTCGGAGTCGCGCATCACCGCGACCGCCGAAGCCGGGTCGAGGCCCGCCTGCCGCAATACCGAGCACATCCGCGCGTAGGCATACTGCACGTAGTAGACCGGATTGTCATCGGACTGGGAGCGCGCCAGGTCGATGTCGAACACGAATTCACTGTCGCCCTTGCGCGAGACCAGGAAAAACCGCACTGCGTCACGGCCGGCGTCATCGATCAGGTCGCGCAGGGTCACGTAGCTGCCCGCGCGCTTGCTGATCTTGACCTCCTCGCCGCCGCGCATGACGGTGACCATCTTGTGCAGGACGTACTCGGGGTAGCCTGGCGGCACGCCCATCTGCAGGGCCTGCAGACCCGCGCGTACCCGGGTGATCGTGCTGTGGTGGTCCGAGCCCTGCACATTGACGACTTCCTGGTAGCCGCGTTCCCACTTGGTGACGTGATAGGCGACGTCCGGCACAAAATACGTATACGTGCCATCGGACTTGCGCATCACGCGGTCCTTGTCGTCGCCGAAGGACGTGGTCTTCAGCCATAGCGCGCCCTCGTGCTCGTAAGTCTGGCCGGATGCGACGAGGCGCGCCACCGTAGCATCCACCCGGCCGTTCTCGTACAGCGAGCTCTCGAGAAAATAGTGATCGAAGGTCACGCCGAACGCGAGCAGGTCGCGGTCCTGTTCGAGGCGCAACTCGGCCACGGCAAAACGCCGTATCGCATCGAGGTCGCTGAGGTCCGGCGCCGGCTGCCCAAGATAGCGCTGGGCGAGCTCGCGGATGTACTCGCCGCGATAGCCGTCTTCCGGAAACGCCACGGATTCACCGTTTATTTCGCGCGCGCGCGCCTGCACCGACAACGCGAGGTTGTGGATCTGGGCGCCGGCATCGTTGTAGTAGAACTCGCGGGTGACCGCGTGACCCTGTGTCTCGAGAAGGCTGGCGATCGCATCGCCCAGCGCCGCCTGGCGGCCGTGGCCGACATGCAGCGGGCCGGTGGGATTGGCGGACACGAACTCGACCATCACGCGCTGCCCGGACGACGTCGGCACGCGACCGAATTGGTCGCCCTCCTCCAGCACCCGCGCGACGATAGCCTGGCGCGCGGCCGGCGTGAGAAACAGATTGATGAATCCCGCGCCAGCCAATTCTGCACGCGCAATCAGCGGTGACGCCGGCAGCGCGTCGAGCAGCGCCTGCGCCAGTTGGCGCGGATTGCGCTGTGCGCGCTTGGCCAGCGCCAGCGCAATATTCGATGCATAGTCGCCGTGCGCAGCCTGCTTCGGCCGCTCCAGCGCCACCGGCGTGTCGGCGCAGTCCGGCAGCGCGCTGGCGACTGCGGCGGCCAACACCTGCCGTAATTGCTGCTTCACGTCGTTCATTGCGTCAATTCGCTGCGCGGCAACTGCCGAAGGGGTAAAAGCGCTCGATTATAGCCGTTGGGATCAACCGAACCCGGCAGGATCGACATCGACGGCCCACCGCACGCGCCGCTGCCCAGGCGCCTCCGCGAGCGCGCCGTGCCATTCGGCCAGGAATCGCTGCAGCGCCCCGCGCCTCTCGCTCTGCACGGCAATCTGCGCGCGCTCGAAACCGGCGCGCCGCGCCAGCAAGGCGCTGACCGGCGCGAACACCTCCACCTCCAGGTGCGCTGTCGCGACGAGCGCGCGCGCCGCCGCATGTGCCGCGGCCAGATAGGCATCCACGACTGCGCGCTCATGCGCTTCAGCGGTAAGCAGCGCAAGATGGGTGAAGGGCGGCAGCGCGGCCATACGCCGTTCGGCAAGCAACGTTGCGGCGAGACTTTCGTAGTCGTGCGTGCGCACTGCCGCATACACCGGATGCGCGGGAAAGTCCGTTTGCACGACCACTTCGCCGGCCAAACCCGCGCGCCCGGCGCGCCCGGCGACCTGCATCAACAGCGCGCCCAGCCGCTCGGTGGCGCGAAAATCGGCGCTGTAGAGCGCGTTGTCCGCGCCGAGCACGCCCACCAGCGTGAGGCGCGGAAAGTCATGGCCCTTCGCCAGCATCTGCGTGCCGACCAGGATGTCCAGTTCATTCGCGGCGACCCTGTCGCGCACGGCGGCAAACGCTCCGCGAACCCGCGTGCTGTCACGGTCGACGCGCGCAATGCGTGCCTCCGGAAAGGCCGTCGCCAGCGCGCGCTCGAGGCGCTGCGTGCCGTAGCCAAGCGGTAGCAGGTCGACATTGCCGCAGGTGGGACAGGCCACCGGCAGGCGTTCGATATGACCACAGTGATGGCAGCGCAAGGACGGCGGCGCGCGGTGCACCGTGAGGCGCGCACTGCAGCGCGGGCATTGCGCATCCCACCCGCACGAAGCGCAATTGAGCGACGGTGCAAAGCCTCGACGATTGACGAAGACGAGCGATTGCTCCTGCCGCGCGAGGCGCGATGCGATCGCTGCACGCATTTCCGCGCCGATGCCATCCATGCCCCGCGCCGCGCGATTGTCCACCAGCCGTATCAGCGGCAGCGTGGCGCGCGTATCGGCTCGCTGCCGCAGGTCGAGGCGGCGGTAGCGCTGGTCGCGTACATGCAGCCACGATTCGAGCGACGGCGTGGCGCTGCCGAGCACCACCGGCACGCCGCGGTGATGCGCGCGCCAGACCGCGGCGTCGCGCGCGTGATAGCGGATGTTGTCCTGCTGCTTGTACGAGCTGTCCTGCTCCTCATCCACGATCACGAGCTGCAGATCGGGCAGCGGGGCAAAGACGGCGAGTCGCGTGCCCACGACGAGGCGCGCGCGACCCGTGGCGGCGTCGAGCCAATGGGCGCGGCGCGCGGTCGGCGACAAGCCCGAGTGCAGCAACGCAATGGCGATGCCCGGCAAGGCAGCGTTGAGGCGCTGCGCCAGCTGCGGCGTGAGATTGATCTCGGGCACCAGCATCAGGACCTGCCCGCCACGCGCTATCGCGCGTTGCGCCGCGGCCATGTAGACATCGGTCTTGCCGCTGCCCGTGACACCGAAGAGGAGAAAAGGCACGAAGCCCGCGCTGCCTGCAGCAGCGATGGATTCGATGGCGGCCGCCTGCTCGGCATTGAATTCCACCACGCCTTGGGCGGCGACCGGCGCGGCGGCTGTGTCGACCGGTCGTGGCGCCCGTGACCGGCCCGAAGTGAGCGGCGGCACCGCCAGCGCCAATGCCTGGCCAAGCGGTTCCTGGTAGTAGGACGCAACGAATGCGGCCAGGGCCAGCACGTCGTCGGGAAGCGGTGGAACTTCAGCGATGTCGGTGAGCGTTTGCAGCTTGTCGTGCGGCACGCTGGTCGCTGCGACGATCTCGTGCACCACCCCGATCAGGCGGCGCGGGCCAAGGGCCACGCGCACGATGCTGCCGCGGCGAACCGGTGCGCCGTCCGGAACCCAGTAATCGAATTCGGTCGCCGCGGCGACGGGCAGCGCTACCCGAACGATGGGCATCGATGGGCGCGCGGGAGGTGACTGCTCATGGCCAATTCACACAAGTTGTAGTGTTCCAAATCTTCAGTCCTGACCGAAGCTTCGCGCCCCAAGTCGTTATTTTCAAAGGACTGGCCTTCAGCGCGGGATCAATTGTGGATAACTTTGTGCGTAAGTGGCCGCGCCGTCGAAACCATTATGGCGCAGACATGACGCGTGACCGTCCTCCGCGACCGGCGCTACATCGAAAACCCTTGCGTCTTTAGCGAGTTGCAGTCGATTACCGTGCTGCGTCGCCCGCCCATGCGCGCCAGCCGCGCCCGGGCCGGTGGATGTGCATAACTGGATGGCAGGACTACTGTCGCGGCCGTTTGTCAAGCCCCTGCAAAGCCAGCAACGGCGCGGGTTCCACGGGTTTTCCCTACGGCAATCCCCGCAACTCAAGCAGCGGCGCGGGTTTCCCGCGACGTGGTGTGGACGGCTTCCACCAGTGCCGCGACATTTTCGACTGGCGTGGCGGGGACGATGCCATGCCCGAGGTTGAAGATGTGGCCCGGCGCTGATCCGGCGGCCCGCACGATCGTAGACGCTTCCCGGGACACGGTGACAGGGTCCGTCAGGAGTACCAGCGGATCAAGGTTGCCCTGCAACGCCACGCGGTGACCCACGGCAGCGCGCGCCTGGGCGATGTCCACGGTCCAGTCAAGTCCCACGCCCGACGCGCCGCAAGCGGCGATGTCGTCGAGCCATGCGCCGCCGCCCTTGGTGAACACGATGGTCGGCACTTTGCCACCATCGGCGGCCGGCCGGAGCGCCGCGAGGATGTCGCGCATCGGCGCCAGCGAAAACCGCCTGTAAGCGGCAGCGGACAGGAGTCCACCCCATGTATCGAAGATCATGACCGCATCAGCGCCGGCGGCAATCTGTTCGTTGAGATAGGCGCTGACTGCACGCGCATTGACGGCTACCAGCGCGTCGAGCAGGTCCGGACGCTGGTACGCCATCTTGCGCACCAGCGCAAAGTCGGGGCTGCCGCCGCCCTCGATCATGTAGCTGGCCAGCGTGAATGGGCTGCCGGAAAAGCCGATCAGTGGCACCTTGCCATCCAGTTCCCGCTTGATCTGCGCCACTGCCGCGAACACGTAGCCCAGCTTGGCCATATCCGGCACCGCCAAAGCCTTGACCGCGGCTTCGTCGCGAATCGTGGTGGCGAAGCGCGGGCCTTCGCCTTCGGCGAACGTCAGGCCCAGTCCCATCGCATCGGGAACCGTGAGGATGTCGGAAAACAGGATGGCCGCGTCGAGCGGAAAGCGCGCCAGCGGCTGCAACGTGACCTCCGTAGCGAGATCCGGATTGGTGGCGAGCCCCATGAAGCTGCCGGCGCGCGCACGGGTCTTCTGGTATTCGGGCAGGTAGCGGCCGGCCTGGCGCATCAGCCAGACGGGCGTGTGCGTGGTCGGCTCGCGCCGCAGGGCGCGCAGAAAAGTGTCATTTCGCAACATCAGGTTCCTTCAGGAGGCGCGCGCCGCATCCGGAACCAGCCGGCGGCCGGTCAAGCGCTCGAGGATCGCCAGCGGTGCGCGTTGCGGATCGTACAACGCGCGCACGGGAAGGTGAATGGTCTGCTCGAGCATGAACTGTCCGGACACCGCCGCATGCATCACTTGGTCGGAAAAACAGAGCCATGTGGTGCCGGGCGCGAAGCGGACGACCTGTTGTGCGCAGTCGCGTTGATAGGCCATGTCCGCCTTGGCGCGGTCATGCAGGTGCAGCATCAGATGGTCGTAGTGGCTGCGCCGACCCTTGGTCACGTGCAGCGCGGACAGCAGGGCCGCCGAACCTGGCAGCGGCGCCCCGATGCGCGGCAGCAACGCGCGGGCAACGGCTTCGAACGGTTCGCCCACGCGCCACACGCGCGGCTCGACCGGATTGAGATTGGTGAACACGCGCAGGATGCGCGCACCCTGATTGGGCCGCGATGGAAATGCGTCGACGTGCAACCGCGAATCATCCTTGCGCCAGGACACGGCCCGCCCCACCGCCGGCTGGGGTCGGAAGCTGGTGCGCGCGTGCTGCACGTACGGCGCATATCGCGGGAACAGGGTCGTGACCAAGGCGCCTGCACCGACCGCGAAACGGGTGACCATGGCCGTCAGCGCGGCGAGGTCGGCGGCGTCGCCGCGCGCGCCTTTCAACCGCGGCAAGCCTGCAGCACGTGCGCCGCCCTTCGGCATCTCCACGCTGATGTTCTTGGCCCGGCCGTCGGACCATTCCGGGGCGAGGAACCGGCGCTCGTCCTCGGCCAGCACGAATGTCGCACGGGGCAACACGAGCACGCCACCGTCCTCAATCGCTTGAACTGCCACCGCCTGCTGCTCGGCCGTGACCGCCGGATCAAAACCCTCCAGATCGAGTGTAACGACCGCGGTCATCGTATGGGCGGCGCGACCGCGCTTCAGCGCGGCAGTACGCTGGTTCCCATCAGGAATTCGTCTACCGAACGCGCCGCCTGCCGGCCTTCGCGGATGGCCCAGACCACCAGCGACTGGCCGCGCCGCATGTCGCCGGCCGCAAAGACCTTGTCGATGGAGGTGCGGTAGGAATCGGTGTCGGCCTTCACGTTGGAGCGCGCATCGTGCTCGACGCCGAGTTCCGCCAGGAGCCCTTGCCGCACCGGGCCGGTGAAACCCATCGCGAACAGGACGAGGTCGGCCTTGATCTCGAACTCGCTGCCAGGAATTTCCACCATTCTGGGCGGGCCGTTGCCGTCGCGTTGCCATTCGACGCGCGCAGCGATCAACTTCTCAACCCTGCCGTTGCGGCCTTCGAAGCGCTTGGTGGTGACGGACCAGTCGCGATCGCAGCCCTCCTCATGGGACGAGGACGTGCGCAGCTTGATGGGCCAGTTCGGCCACACCAGCGGCTTGTTCTCGGATTCGGGCGGCTGCGGGAGCAGCTCGAACTGGGTAACGGATGCCGCGCCATGCCGATTGGACGTGCCCACGCAATCGGAACCGGTGTCGCCTCCGCCGATCACGACGACATGCTTGCCCGTCGCCTTGATCTGGTCGACCACCTTGTCGCCGGCGACGGCGGCATTCTGCTGCGGCAGGAATTCCATCGCGAAATGGACGCCGTCGAGATCGCGGCCGGGCACGCCGAGGTCGCGCGGCATCTCGGCGCCACCGGTAAGCACCACGGCATCGAACTCGGCAAGCAACTGCGCGGCAGGCAGGTCGCGGCCTACATTCACACCGGTGCGGAATTCGACACCTTCCGCTGCCATCTGCGCCATTCGCTTGTCGATCAAGCCCTTTTCCATCTTGAAATCGGGAATGCCGTAGCGCAGGAGCCCGCCGATTCGATCGGCCTTCTCGAACACGATCACGTCGTGCCCCGCGCGCCCCAGCTGCTGTGCGCAGGCAAGCCCGGCCGGGCCGGAACCCACTACCGCAACGCGCCGGCCGGTCTTGGCCGCCGATGGCAGCGGCACCACCCAGCCTTCCTCCCAGCCCTTGTCGATGATGAAATGCTCGATCGACTTGATGCCCACAGCGTCGTTATTGATGTTGAGCGTGCAGGCGGCCTCGCATGGTGCCGGGCAAATGCGACCGGTGAATTCCGGAAAATTGTTCGTCGTGTGGAGCACTTCGAGCGCGCGCTCCCATTGATGCCGGTAGACGAGATCGTTCCAGTCCGGAATGACATTGTGGACAGGGCAGCCACTCTGGCAAAACGGGATGCCGCAATCCATGCAACGCGCGCCCTGCTTCGCCGCCTCGTCCTCCTTCAGCGTGACCACGAACTCGCGATAGTGACGCACGCGCTCGGCCGTCGGTTGTGCCGCCTCGGTGATCCGCTGCAGTTCGAGAAATCCGGTGATCTTGCCCATGGCGTCGTCAGTTCGTTGAAGTCAGCAAGGAGACGCGCAGCCGCCTGCGCGTCGTCGAGGTGGTCCGGCTTTGCCGCTACCTGAGTCTCAAGCGGCGGCGCGCTGCCTGGTGGTCGGCGCAGTGCTCTTCGCCTTGGCGCGTTCACGCATTTCCGTCAACGCCCGCCGATATTCATGCGGAAACACCTTCACGAAGGCAGCCCGCGCGGCATCCCAGTCGTCGAGCAACTTCAGCGCCAGCGTGCTGCCGGTGAAGCGCAGGTGGCGCTCCACCAGTTCACGCAACAGCACTTCGTCGGCCTTGCCTGCATGACGATGGCGGCCCTTGCCGGCGGCCTCCAAGGTGCTTTCCTCCGCCGCCTGCGCCGCCTCGGACTGCAGCGGCTCGACCGCCACCATGGCCATGTTGCAATGCGTGGCAAACGTGCGGTCGGGATCGTAGACGAACGCATACCCGCCGCTCATGCCGGCGGCGAAGTTGCGCCCGGTCTTGCCCAGCACGACCACCGTGCCGCCGGTCATGTATTCACAGCCATGATCGCCAGTACCTTCGACCACTGCGGACGCGCCCGAATTACGCACGCAGAAGCGTTCGCCGGCAATGCCGCGGAAATAGGCCTCGCCGGCCGTGGCGCCATACATCACCGTGTTGCCGATGACGATGTTGTCCTCGGCCTTGGCCGGGCAGGCAGGGTCGGGATAGACGACGATCCGCCCGCCCGACAAGCCCTTGCCCACATAGTCGTTGGAAGCACCCTGCAATTCGAACGTGATGCCGTGCGCCAGGAACGCGCCGAAACTCTGCCCGCCGATGCCGTCGAAAGCCACATGGATCGTGTCCTCGGGCAGGCCCTCGTGGCCGTGCTTGCGGGCCACGGCGTTGGACAGCATGGCCCCCACCGATCGATTGGCGTTGCGAATCCGTTGCGCGATGCGCACCGGCTGGCCCCGCGCCAGCGCAGGCTCGGCGGCGGCGATGAGCTGGTGATCGAGCGCGCCGGCGAGACCGTGGTCCTGCAGCTCCTTGTGCGAGCGCGCCACGTCGGCGGCCACGCGCGGCTGGTGGAATACGCGCGAAAAATCGAGTCCGCGCGCCTTCCAGTGCGCGACGCCGGCGCGCATGTCGAGCAGGTCGGCGCGGCCGATCATTTCGTCGAACGTATGAAAGCCCAGCTCCGCCATCAGTTCACGCACCTCCTCGGCCACGAAGAAGAAGAAATTGACGACGTGCTCGGGTTGGCCGGTGAACTTGCGGCGCAGCAGCGGATCCTGCGTGGCGACGCCCACCGGGCAGGTGTTGAGATGGCACTTGCGCATCATGATGCAGCCGGTGACGACCAATGGCGCGGTGGCAAAGCCGAATTCGTCGGCGCCGAGCATTGCGCCGATGACCACGTCGCGCCCGGTCTTCATCTGGCCGTCCACCTGGACGGCAATGCGTCCGCGCAGGCGATTGAGCACCAGTGTCTGCTGCGTCTCCGCGAGCCCCAGTTCCCACGGCGTGCCGGCGTGCTTGATCGACGAAACCGGCGACGCACCGGTGCCGCCGTCGTGACCGGCGATCGTCACATGGTCCGACTTCGCCTTGGCCACGCCCGCGGCCACCGTTCCCACGCCCACTTCGGACACGAGCTTGACCGAGATCGTGGCTTTGGAGTTGGCGTTCTTCAGATCGTGGATCAGTTGTGCCAGGTCCTCGATCGAGTAGATATCGTGGTGCGGCGGCGGTGAAATGAGGCCCACGCCGGGCACCGAGAATCGCAGTTTCGCGATGTACTCGGAGACCTTGTGTCCCGGCAATTGTCCGCCCTCGCCGGGCTTGGCGCCTTGCGCCATCTTGATCTGGATCTGGTCCGCCGACGCAAGATATTCGGCGGTGACGCCGAAGCGTCCCGACGCTACCTGCTTGATCTTCGAGCGCAGGCTGTCGCCTGCCAGCAGCGGAATGTCGTGCTCGATCTGCGCCTTGCCGATGACGGTGGCCAGCGTATCGCCGGCGACCACGCCACTCGAACCGGTCCGCAGCTCGTTGCGATAGCGCGCGTCGTCCTCGCCACCTTCGCCGGTATTCGACTTGCCACCGATGCGGTTCATCGCCACCGCCAGCGTCGTGTGGGCTTCGGTGGAGATCGACCCGAGGCTCATCGCCCCCGTGGCAAAGCGGCGCACGATCGCGGCGGCCGATTCGACTTCCTCGATCGGCACCGGCGTGCGCTCCGCACTCTTGAATTCGAAGAGGCCGCGGAAAGTCTTCAATTCGCGGCTCTGCTCGTTGATCAGCTTGGCATAGTCGCGATAGGTGGCGAAACTGTTCGACCGCGCCGCATGCTGCAGCTTGGCGATGGTTTCGGGCGTCCACATGTGCGCTTCGCCGCGCGTGCGGTACTGATACTCGCCGCCGGCCTCGAGCATGTCGCGCAGCAGCGGATCGTTGCCGAACGCGAGCGCGTGCGTGCGCGCGGACTCCTCCGCCACTTCGAAGAGACCGATGCCCTCGACATTGCTCGCGGTGCCGGTGAAGTATTTATCGACGAAGGCGCGCTGCAAACCGACGGCCTCGAAAATCTGCGCGCCGCAGTACGACTGGTACGTGGAGATGCCCATCTTGGACATCACCTTGTAGAGCCCCTTGCAGATCGCCTTGACGAAGCGCTTGCCCGACTCCTTGGGATCGATCGCGGGAATTGCATCCGCGAGTTTGGCGACGGTCTCGAGCGCGAGATACGGATGGATCGCCTCGGCGCCATAGCCGGCCAACAGCGCAAAATGGTGAACTTCGCGTGCCGTGCCGGTCTCGACGACGAGACCGGTCGAAGTGCGCAGGCCGCTCTGGACCAGATGCTCGTGCACCGCGGCTGTGGCCAGCAGCGCGGGAATCGGCAGCGCGTCGGCCGCCACCGTGCGATCGGACAGGATCAGGATGTTGTAACCCTGGTGGATCGCGTCTTCCGCATGCGCCGCGAGGCTCGCCAGGGCCGCCTCCATGCCATTGGCGCCCCACGCCGCGGGATAGCAGATGTCGAGTTCGATCGAGCGGAATGCGCCGCCCGTGCACACGTCGACATGCCGGATTTTTTCCATGTTGTCCGAAGTCAGGATCGGCTGCAGCGCTTCCAACCGCATCGTGGGCCGGGTGACTCCTTCTTCATATTCGACCGCGAGCAGGTTGGGGCGCGGGCCGATGAACGAAACGAGCGACATCACCAATTCTTCGCGAATCGGATCAATCGGCGGGTTCGTCACCTGCGCGAAAAGCTGCTTGAAATAGTTGTAGAAGACCTTGGGCCGGTCGGACAGCACCGGCAGCGCCGCATCGTTGCCCATCGAACCCAGCGGCTCCTCGCCATTTTCCGCCATTGGGGCCAACAGGAGCCTCACGTCTTCCTGCGTGTACCCGAACGCCTGCTGCCGATCGAGCAATGGCACGCCGGAAGCCGGCACGGGCGCAGGCTCAGGCATTTCCTCGAGCCGCAATCGGCACTCCCGCATCCACTCGCGATACGGCTTGGCCGTAGCCAGCGTACGCTTCAACTCATCGTCGTCGACGATGCGCCCTTCTTCCAGGTCCACCAGCAGCATCCTGCCCGGCTGCAAACGCCACTTCTTGACGATGCTGGCCTCGGGAATGTCGAGTACGCCCACTTCGGACGCCATCACGATGTAGTCGTCATCGGTGACGACGAAACGCGCCGGCCGCAGGCCGTTGCGGTCAAGCGTTGCGCCGATCTGGCGGCCATCGGTGAAGGCCATCGCGGCCGGTCCATCCCAGGGCTCCATCAGTGCCGCGTGATATTCGTAAAACGCGCGACGATCTTCATCCATGAGCGGATTCCCTGCCCACGCCTCGGGAATCATCATCATCATCGCCTGCGACAGCGGATAGCCGCCCATCACCAGCAATTCGAGCGCATTGTCGAAGGCCGCCGAATCGGACTGGCCGTCGTAGATCAGCGGCCACAGCTTCGGCAAGTCGTCGCCCAGCACGACCGACGCGATCGCGCCTTCGCGCGCGCGAATCCAGTTGAAATTGCCGCGCAGCGTGTTGATTTCGCCGTTATGCGAAATGAAGCGGAACGGATGCGCCAGGTCCCACGTCGGAAACGTATTGGTGGAAAACCGCTGGTGCACCATGGCCAGCGCCGACACCATCGTCGGGTCGGCAAGATCGACGTAGAACTCACCGACCTGATGCGCGAGCAGCATGCCCTTGTACACGATCGTGCGCGTGGACATCGACACGACGTAGTATTCCTTGCCGTGGCGCAGATGCAGCGACTGGATCGCGTGTCCCGCACGTTTGCGCAGCACATAGAGCTTGCGCTCGAACGCGTCCTGGTCCCACGTTTGCGGTCCGCGGGCAATGAAAACCTGCCGGATCACCGGCTCGACTTCCTTGGTGCGTTCGGACAGCCCGCTGTTGTCGGTGGGCACGTCGCGCCAGCCAAGCAACACCTGGCCTTCGGCGAGAACCGCGCGCTCGATTTCCTGCTCACACGCCATCCGCGATGCCGGTTCGCGCGGCAGGAACACCATGCCGACACCGTAATGGCCGATCGCGGGCAGCGTGATGCCAAGCTCACCGCAGGCGTGGCGCAGAAAGGCGTCGGGCAACTGGATCAGGATGCCGGCGCCATCGCCTTGCAACGGATCGGCGCCCGTCGCGCCGCGATGCGTCAGGTTTTCGAGGATCGCGAGACCGCGGCGGACCACGGAGTGGTCCTTGCGCCCCTTGATGTGGGCGATGAACCCAAGGCCGCACGCGTCATGTTCGTTGCGCGGGTCATACAGCCCTTGCGCCGTTGGCGGCCAATGCGAAGATTCCTGCGCGTTCATGTCCTCGAGCCCTCGAATCGGGATACGGCCGCCATCGAAGCGACCCAAAAATGCTTCGGTATTCGCGAAAAGCCGGATGCGCACCGAAACCGATCCATACTACCCGTGATGTTGCGTTGCGGCAATCGTGCCGGCCGCCCCTCTTGCGATGGCAACGCAACAGCATCCGTCGGGCGGTATGGCTTTCCGGCAGTCCGGACTTGCGCGGTGCCTCTAGTTGGGCTTTAATCTGAACAATATGAGCTAGATGCTTGTTGCAGCGTTCAAATCAGTCGCGTCGCTGCAACATTTTAGGACAACATCATCAGGAATCAATCATGGTAGAACCGCGCCTCACCGCATGGCTGCGCCCGACCCTTGCCTTCATCGGTCTGGCGGGCATCCTGACACTTGCTGGCTGCGGCGGTGGCAGCGGCGCGCCCAACAATCCGTATGTCCCGCCCCCTGTTACCCCGGTGCTGACGGTCCAGCCGACGAACCTGATCGCCTATACCGGCGTACCGACCACCGTAACCATCACCAGTGGCCAGGGACCGTTCTCCGTCTTCACTTCGGACGCCTCCGTGGTTCCCGTCACGCAATCGGTCGCGGGTTCGACGATCGTTGTCCTCGCGGGACAGGTCACTACCGACACGGCGGTGACGCTCACGGTGCAGGATGGCCTCGGCAACACCAAGCTGGTCGGCGTCAGTGTCAAGGCGGCGCCGATCCTCAACGCGCTCGCCTTCACGCCCAGTGGTTCGGATTGCGGGTCTGACCTCTGCTCCGGACAGGCCGGCACCGCCACCGTGACCGCCACGGGCCCGGCCGGCATCCCGTTGACTTCGCGCAGCATCCGCTTCGACATCGTCTACGGCCCCATCGGCATCATCACCACCAATCCGGCGACGCCGGTGGTCCAGACATCGACGGTCGTCACCGACGGCAGGGGCGTTGCAACGATCGGGATCGCGGCCGTCGCCAATTCGACGACGCAACCCGCGCAACTTCGCGCCACCGACGTGACATCCGGGCAGCAGCAGATTGTCAACCTGACGGTGGTCAACAACACCGTGGCCACGCAGTCGCCGCTGACAGTCATCCCGAACACTGCAACGATCACGGCGGCCTACGTCAACACATGCTCCACCGGCTTCCGCGTCGACTACTTCATCTACGGCGGGACACCCCCGTATACCGTCGCGTCGAGTTTCCCGACCGGCATCACGCTCGTCAACAGTTTCGTCGCCAATAGCGGCGGGTTCTTCGAGGCGATCACCAACGGCACCTGCGTCAACCCGTTGACGTTCACGATCTCGGACACCGCCGGCAAGCAGACCACGGCAACGATCATCAATAATCCGGGTACTGCCGTGCCGCCCTCGGCGCCCGCCCTGGCCGTGTCGCCTGGCGCGGTCTCCGCGACCAGTTGCAGCGGCAAGACCTTCACGTTCCTGCTCACCGGCGGAACCGCACCCTACAACGCCTATATCGCGGGCTTTGCCGGGTCGGCCCCACCCACACTGGCACCCAACGTGGTTGCGGCCGAAGGCGGGACGATCACCGTGACCTTCGGTGCGCCGGAGCCAATCACCGGTATCACGACCATCGTGGTCGGCGACTCGACGATTCCGCAGAAGTCGCAGACGGTGACCATCACCTGCGCTGGGCCTGTGGTCCCGCCGGTCGTCATTCCGCCGCTCAACACGACGCCGGCGTCGTATGACTACACGGCGGCGCCTGGCGGTTGCCCGGCACAGACCTCCAACTTTGCCGTGACCGGCGGCACGCCTCCGTATACGGTAGCGTTCTCCGCGGTGCCTCCGGTGGGCGCGACGATCACGCCCGCGGCGATCGCGACCTCGGGTGGCGGGTTCTCTGTAACGGGGATTCCCAACGTTGCCGGTGGCGGCGGGAAGATCACCAATATTTCGATCCGTGATTCGAGCGCGCCGCAACTGGTGCAGATCGTCTCGATTACCTGCCCCTGACCTTTCGGGCATGCCCCAATGACAACGGCCGCGCAAGCGGCCGTTGTCATTGGTGGCTATGGCGTTGCCGCGAGCAACGCGCTGCTCCGCTCGAATGATCGGTGGCGCGCTAGGCCAGGACGTCCGCCAGGTCGGCAGCGGGCACCGCGTCGGTCACCACTGCGTGGCCGAGCGCATCGAGCAGCACGAAACGGATGCGCCCGGCAGCAACTTTCTTGTCGCGTCCCATGAGGTCGAGCCAGCGCGGCAAGTCCAGCACCGGCGCCTGCGTCGGCACACTGAAACGTCGCAGCAATGCAGCGAGCCGGTCGCCGTCAGCAACCGGCAGCCCACGAACGCGGGTCGACAGCCTTGCCGCCAGCACCATGCCGGCACCGACGGCCTCGCCATGCAGCCAGACACCGTAGCCCGCGTGCGCTTCAATCGCGTGGCCGAACGTGTGCCCGAAATTCAAAAGTGCCCGCACGCCGCCCTCGCGCTCGTCGGCCGCGACGATCGTTGCCTTGATGGCGCAGCTGGTATGGATGGCATGGCGCAATGCCGCGGAGTCGGCCGCGGCGAGCGATCCGGCATTGGCCTCGAGCCATTCGAAAAACTTGAGATCGTGGATGGCCCCATACTTCACAACTTCGGCCATCCCCGCCGCCAATTCGCGTGGCGGCAGCGTGTGCAGGCAGTCGGTGTCGATCAGCACCAGCCGCGGTTGGTAAAACGCGCCGATCATGTTCTTGCCCAGCGGGTGGTTGATGCCGGTCTTGCCGCCGACCGACGAGTCGACCTGCGCGAGCAGCGTTGTTGGTATCTGCACGAACGGCATGCCGCGCTGATAGATCGCCGCCGCAAAGCCCGCAATGTCGCCGACGACACCACCACCCAGCGCTACCACCGCCGTCGTGCGTTCAGCCCGCATCTCGAGCAGTCGTGTGAGCACGTCGTCCAGCGTGCCTTGGTTCTTGTGCGCCTCGCCATCGGGAATCAGGACGGTTTCAGCGGCGATACCGGCATCGGCAAGCGCGCGCGCCACCGCCGGGAGCCAATGCGCGGCCACGGTGGCATTGGTCACCAGCACGACCCGCCGGAGGCCCAGGTCGCGCAGCAGCACGCCGGCACGCGCGAGGATGCCGCTGCCGATATGAATCGGGTAGCTCCGGTCGCCAAGATCGACGCCAAGTGTCGCAACGAAGTCGCCCATCAGATATTCGCCTCCGGCGGTTCGAAGAGGCGAACCAGCCGCATCACTTCGTTGCGCTCCGATTCGACCACGTGGTTGGCGACTTCGCGATAGAGCGCATCGCGCTCGCCATAGAGTTGCGTCAGTCGCACCATCGGATCGCCTGTTTGCAGCAGCGGTCGATTGCGACTGTGGCGAACGCGCTCCCACAAAGTCAGCGGTTCGGCATGCAGGTAGATCACTGTGCCGTTTTCCTTCAGGAGCAGGCGGTTTGCCGATCGCAGCACGGCGCCGCCACCCGTCGACAACACGATGTCCTGCAGGCGGGTCAAATCGGCAATGGTGGCCTCCTCGCGATCGCGAAAGCCCGCTTCTCCCTCGATTTCGAAGATCGTCGGAATGGACACACCCAAGTGCCGCTCGAGTTCGGCATCGGCGTCGACGAAGCGCTTGTGGAGGCGCCGCGCAAGCTGCCGCCCCAGGGTCGACTTGCCTGCACCGGGCAGGCCGACCAGAAATAAATTGCCCCGGTGCAATGGCACCGGGGCAGTCAGGGGGGGATTGCTTGCCGGGTCGCCGGAGTTTGCGCTCACCGCACCGAGGTTACCGTATCGCGGACGATGCGCGGTGTGAGGAAGATCAGGAGTTCGGCCTTGTCGCTCGTCGTTCCCGTTTGCTTGAAGAGGTAGCCCAGGATCGGCAGGTTGCCCAGCCACGGAACCTGCGTTACATCGTTGCGGATGGTTTCTTCGTAGATGCCGCCAATGACCGCCGTATCGCCGTTGTTGACGGAAATCTGCGTCACCACGTTCTTGGTGTCGATCGACGGAACCGAAAAGCCTCCGCCAAGCTGCACGTATTGCCCCACGGAATCCTTGCGGACCTCGACGACCATGATGATGCGGCCGTCGGCGGTGATCTGTGGCGTCACGTCGAGGCGCAGGACGGCCTTCTTGAACGCAACGGTGGCAGGCGCGTTGGCGCTACCCGGTGTCACATACGGAATTTCCGTACCCTGCTCGATCGCCGCTTTCTGGTTGTCTCCGGTGACCACGCGCGGACTCGATACGACCTTGCCACGGGCATCCGCTTCAAGCGCCGAGAGCTCGAGGTTGATGAGGTTGCCGCTGCCGAGGTTGATTAACGTCAATGCCAGTTGGCCCGCAGCATTCGGAACCGGCAGATTGACGTTCAATTGCGGCGAATCAGAGTAACCGGCGGAAGCAAGTCCGGAGGCCAGTTCAAACGGCGTTTGCGTCCGCGTCTCACGGATCAGCCGATCGCCTTCCGTACGCACCACCGGCGTGGTGCTGAGCGAACCGCTGGAGCCGGCGGCGTATTTGTTGTTGAGCGTGAAGCCGGTCTGCTGCCCGAAGCGAACGCCGAGCTGCTGGCTGAACTTGTCGTTGGCAATGACGATCCGCGCTTCAATCAGGACTTGGCGAATGGGCGTGTCGATCTGCCGGATGATGCGCCGGACGTCTTCCAGCCGCTGCGCCGTATCCTGCACGAACAAGATGTTGGACCGCGGGTCGACGACGGCTACGCCGCGCTTGCTGAGGACCGAACCCTGGCCGCCCGTCGTGGCGGTCTGCCCTGCGCCCGCCCCGAATTGCTGCTGGCGATTGGTCGTGATCAACCGTTCGAGATCCGACGCCTTGATGTAGTTCAGCTGGAACGACTCGGAAATCAGCGGCTCGAGTTCGCCGATCTGGATGGCGTTTTCCAGCTGCTGCTTTTCCTTGAGCGCCAATTCCTCGCGCGGGGCGATCAGCACGACATTGCCGTTCTTGCGCATGTCAAGGCCCTTGGTCTGCAGGATGATGTCGAGCGCCTGGTCCCACGGGATATCCTTCAGCCGCAGCGTGAGGCTGCCCTGCACGGTGTCGCTGGTGATGATGTTGAGGCCGGTGAAGTCGGCGATGACCTGCAGCACTGCGCGCACTTCCACGTTCTGGAAGTTGAGCGACAGTTTCTCGCCCTTGTAGCCGCCACGGGAACCCTGAACCAGCTTGTTGGGGTCCTCCTGGATCGGCTTGATCTCCAGGATGAATTTGTTGTCGGTCTGGTACGCCGAGTGCTCCCACAGTCCGCGCGGCTCGATCACCATGCGGGCATTGGAACCTTGCGGGAAGGTATCCACCGTGACGACCGGCGTTCCGAAATCGGCGACATCGATGCGTCGCTCCAGGTTGCGCGGCACGTCGGTCTTCAGGAAATCGACCACCAGCGTACGGCCTTGCTGGCGAATATCGATCCCGGCGGAGCTGTCGGAAAGGTCGACGACGATGCGTCCCTCGCCGTTACGGCCGCGTCGGAAATCGATGTCGCGCAACTGGTGCTGCGTTTCACCGGATTTGGCCTCGGCAAATCGCTGCACGGTGTCGGAGCCGGGCTTGACCGCTTCCTGGTCGTTGAGCGTCACGATGACTGCGTTGCCTTCCACCGTGGTCTCGAACGTTTGCGGCTTGTTGAGATTGAACACGACCCGCGTGCGGTTACCCGCGGTGATCATGTTCAGGCTGCGCAAGGCTGCCTCGTCCACCACGCGCTGCGTGGTGCCGAGACCGTTGGCGGTATCGAGGAAGTCGAGCGCGATGCGGGGCGGGCTCTGGATCGAGAACGTGGCAGGTGCGTTGGCGGGAGGATTCTTGAGTTGGAAGCGGACCACGGTGCGTCCGGAGGCGGCCTTGGCGATGGTGATCTGGTCGAGACTGTTGGCGACCTGTGCGGTGGCGGCACCCGCAATGAGCCATGCCCCGAGCGCAGCCAGAAAGATGCTCCAGCCCCGGGGCTTCGCAACGGCCGCGGGGAAGGTTGGGTTGCCGGTGAGGGCCTTCATCGTCTGCGCTCCTGTGATCGTGCGTCGGCTTGTTGCAACTGCAATGTGCTTGAACGTTCGGTCCAGTCGCCGGCGCCATCCTGTACCAGTTCCTTCAGCTTCACTTCGCTGTCGCCGATACCGGTGACAACGCCGAAGTTCTGGCCAAGATAATTGCCTGCCTTCACCTGATAAACGTCACGCTCGGGTGTGCGCACCAGCGCAAACACCGTCTTGTTCTTTTCCAGTGTGCCAACCATCGCAAGCGACTCCAGCGGGAAGGACTCGAGCGGCTCGCGGCGCCGCGTGAGATCGGGCGAGAGCTTGCTGGCGCCCTTGGTCGGCTCGATCTTGCGCGGCTTGAATGGGTCGGGCAGGTCGAAAGCGTTGTAGGCAAACGGATCGTAGGCGCGGATCTGCGGCAACGGATCGAGTTTCCCTCGCGCTCCCTTGCCCTGGTCGTTCATCCACGCGCGGAGGTCCTGGTGGCTTTCGCCACTGCATCCGGCGAGCAGGATCGCGGCTGCAGACAGCATGGCCAGGGCGCGCGTCATTTCCGGCCCTTCGCAGCGCCCGCCTTGCCCTTGGCGATCGCCCTCTGCTTGGCGATCTCCTCCTCATCCAGATACCGGAAGGTCTTGGCTTCGGCATCGAGCGAAAGTACGCCTTTGTCGTTGGCAATGACCACGTCGTTCAGCGTCACGATCCGCGGCAGTTGGGCGACGTCGCTCGCGAATGCGCCCATGTCGTGGTAGGTGCCGGTGATGCGGATCTTGATCGGCAACTCGGCGTAGAAGTCCTCCATCTTTTCCTGCGCGGCGGGCCTGAACAATTCGAACTGCAGTCCGCGCCCGAGGCCCGCCTGGTTGATGTCGGTAAGCAGCGCATCGATTTCCGCCCGATTGGGCAACTGCTTGACCAAGGCGCCGAACGACTGCTCGACCTCGGACAATTGCTGCACATAGAGCTCGAAGTTGATGGCCTTCGCCTTTTTCTGGCCGTAGCTGACCTTCAGCTTGTCTTCCTCGGCTTGCGCAACTTCGAGCGAATCCCACTGGTCGCGCCAATCGAGAAAGTACCCGGCAACCAGGATCAGGACGAAGATGGCGAACAGGATCGCGATCTTGGGAACAAGCGGCCAATTGCCGGCGTCCCGGATATTGAGGCGGCGGAGCTCTTCGAGGTTCATGCCGGCCTCCGCGCAGCATCGAGGGACGCCTTGGCGGGCGCGGCCGGCGCACCCTTGGCCGCAGGCGCGCCAGGCGTCGTATTCGCTTCAACGGGGGCCGCCCGCTTCACGAGAAAATTCAGCGTGAATTGATTGATCTTCTGGTCCGAGGCTGTGGGCGTACCCGGTGCCGGCACCAGCTTGATCTCGACCAGCTCGGGATCGGTGAGCCACGGCGATGCCTCGATGTTGCGCATCAGCGTGGACACGCGTGCATTGGACTGGGCGTAGCCCGTGACCGTGACCTTGGCGCCGGACTGATTGACGCTGCGCAGGTAGATGCCGTCCGGCAGCTGCCGCACGAGCTGGTCGAGCAGGTGGACCGCCTCGCTGCGGTTGGCCTGCAGCGTTTCCACCACCTGCTTGCGCGACAGCACGGCCGAAATCTGCTCGCGCAGGCGGTCGATTTCCTTGATCTGCTCGTCGAGCTTGGCGATTTCCTGCTTCAGCAGCGTATTGCGGGCAATCTGGTTGTCGATGCGCGCCGCGAGGATCCCGTGAACCAGTGCGACCACAGCGAGGCCGAGCACGACCAGTGACAGCGCGAGCGAGATGAACTGGCGCTGGCGGGCCTGGCGTTTTTGCTCCCGGTGGGGAAGCAGATTGATGCGCATGCCGGCCATTACTCGAAACTCCGCAGCGCGAGACCAGTGGCAATGAGCAGCATAGGTGCGTCCTGTGCCAGGGCCCGCGGCCGGATCCGGTCCGAAGCCTGCATGGCTGCAAAGGGATTGGCGATGATGGTGGCGACCCCTGCGCGCTTGGACACGAGCTCATCGATGCCCGGCAGCGCCGCGCAGCCGCCGGCCAGGACGATCTGGTCGACCTGGTTGTGCGATGTCGACGTGAAGAAGAACTGCAGCGCCCGGGTAATCTCCAGTGCCAGCGTTTCCATGAACGGTTGCAGCACGTCGTTGTCGTAGGTTTCGGGCAGGCCCTGATTTTTCTTGGCGGATTCGGCTTCTTCCGGCGAGAGGTTGAAGGCGCGCTGGATGTCCTGCGTCAGCTGGTTGCCACCGAAGGCCTGGTCCCGGGAGAACAGAAATTGGCCGTTGCGCATCACATAGAAGTGGGTGACGTGGGCCCCGATGTCCACCAGCGCGATATTTTGGTCACGGCCGTTGGCCGGCAGCGACGGCGCAATCAGCGCAAACGCCTCCTGCGTGGCGTACGACTCGACATCCATCACCCGGGGCTTCAAGCCGGCCGCCTCGGCGATGGCCACCCGGTCCTCGACCTTTTCCTTGCGCGAGGCTGCGATCAGGACCTCGACTTCGTCCGGATTGTTGGGCGCCGGACCGAGTATCTGGAAATCGAGGTTGACCTCGTCGAGGGCGAAAGGGATGTATTGGTTGGCTTCAGCCTCGACCGCGAGCTCCAGCTCCTCTTCCTTCTGGCCGGACGGTACGATGATCTTTTTGGTAATGACCATCGCGGCGGGCAGCGACATGGCAACATTACGGTTGCGGCTGCCGAGACGTTTCCATCCGCGTTTGAGGGCGTCGCTGACCTGGTCCAGGTTGGCGATATTGCCGTCCGCGACCAGATCCTTGGTCAAAGGCTCGATGGCATAGCGCTCGAGCCGGTAAGTTCCCTTGCCGGTTTGCGTGAGTTCGACCATTTTGATCGAGGTCGACGCGATGTCGACACCGATCAGGGCCGGAGACTTAGTTTTGAAGATGTCGAGCACGGTGGAGAGCTTTCCGACAACCAAGGCAATCTTCGGGCGAGAATGCTGATAATTTACATTAAACTCTGGCAGCAAGTATGAACCTTGTCAATTTGTTTCCCCCATTCCTACAACACTTGTTGCGCATTTGCAGCACCCTGATGTCCAACGGCTCTACTGACGCAAGTTTCATTCCCACGTGCTAAAGCGCTGGCTTCTCTATCTGGGTTCCGTGGTTTTCGGGCTCGGCGTCGTCGGCGCCCTGCTGGGAGCGTTCGTCCTGGCCCTTCTCTGGCCCACGCTGCCGTCGCTGGAGGCGCTGACCGACTATCAGCCAAAGATTCCCCTGCGGATCGTGTCGGCCGAAGGCGCGATCCTGGGCGAATTCGGAGAGGAGCGACGGGCGGTGGTGTCGATCGAGGAAGTCCCGGATGTCATGAAACACGCCATTTTGGCCGCCGAAGACGAACGGTTCTATCAACACGGTGGTGTGGACTATTTAAGTATTGCCCGCGCGGCCTTGAGCAATATGGCCTCGGGAACCCAGCAGGGCGCCGGCACGATCACCATGCAGGTCGCCCGCAACTTCTTCCTGACACGGGAAAAGACGGTCACCCGCAAGCTTCGCGAGGTACTGCTGGCATGGAAGATCGAGGCGAATCTCACCAAGGACGAAATCCTCGAGCTCTATCTCAACCAGATTTTCCTGGGTCAGCGCGCCTATGGCTTTGGGGCCGCAGCGCAGATCTACTTCGGCAAGACGTTGCAGGACATCTCGGTGGCCGAGGCAGCCATGCTGGCCGGCCTCCCCAAGGCACCGTCGGCCTACAATCCGGTGACCAACCCGCGCCGCGCCAAGACCCGGCAACTGTACGTGCTGCGCCGGATGCACGACCTGCACTTCATCAGCGATGCCGAGTTGACGGAGGCGCAAGGTGCGCCGCTCAACGTCAGGCAAGGCATCCGGGATGCGCTGCCAACCCACGCCGAGTCGGTGTCGGAAATGGCACGGCAGGTGGTTTTCGAGGCGTACGGCGAGGATGCCTACACTCGGGGCATCACCGTCTGGACCACGGTGCGCAAAGCTGACCAGGAAGTGGCATATGCTGCCGTTCGGCGCGGGGTCATCGATTACGACCGGCGCCACGGCTACCGCGGGCCCGAAGCCTATATCAACCTTCCGGCGGATCCGGCCGGACGCGAACAGGCGCTGGACAAGGTGTTCCAGGAGGCCATCGACAGCGACAACCTGCCGCCAGCCGTGGTTCTCGATGTCTCGACATCCGAGGTCAAGGCGGTGCTGGCGTCCGGCGATCTCGTGTCGATCACCGGCGATGGCCTCCGTTTTGCGGCCCGCAACCTGACCGACAAGGCACCCGCCACGCAGCGGATCCGTCCCGGAGCCGTCATCCGGCTTGCCATGGACGAAAAGAACCGCTGGGCCGTCGCCCAGTTACCGCAGGCCGAGTCTGCTTTCGTGGCCATGGCCCCGAACGACGGTGCGATCCTGGCGCTGGTCGGGGGATTCGACTACGAGCGCAACAAGTTCAACCACGTGACGCAGGCACAACGGCAGCCGGGCTCGTCGTTCAAGCCGTTCATCTACTCGGCGGCGCTGGAAAAGGGTTTCTCGCCTGCCACCATCATTAATGACGCTCCGTTCTTCGTGCCCGGGGAAAAGACCGGCGGCGAGGATTGGGAGCCGAAGAACTACGACGGCAAGTTCGACGGTCCGATGCGGCTGCGGATGGCGTTGGCCAAGTCGAAGAACCTGGTCACCGTCCGGGTGCTGCAGGCCATCGGGCCGCAATATGCGCAGGACTACATCGCGCGTTTCGGGTTCGACCCCAAGCAGCACCCCGCTTACCTGACAATGGGGTTGGGCGCCGGCTCGGCCACACCGCTGCAGATGGCGGGCGCGTATTCGGTGTTTGCGAACGGCGGCTATCGCGTGGCGCCCTATCTCATCGCCAAGATCACGGATGCGAAGGGTAACGTGCTGTCGGAGGCAAAGCCCACGGTGGCCGGCGAGAACGCCGAACGCGCCATCGATCCGCGCAACGCGTTCGTCATGACAACCCTGCTGCGCGACGTGATCGTCTTCGGCACCGGCGCGCGGGCGATGCAGCTCGGCCGCCGCGACCTGGCCGGCAAGACGGGCACCACCAATGACAACATCGACGCGTGGTTCTGCGGCTTCAACGCCTCGCAGGTTGGCGTCGCGTGGATTGGATTCGACCAGCCGAAGACGTTGGGCACCAACGAGACCGGCGGCGTAGCGGCCTTGCCCATCTGGATGAACTACATGCAGCGCGCGCTGAAGGGCATTCCCGAAAAGCCGCTGGCAGTCCCCGACGGCATCATCTCCGTACGCATCAACGCGGAAACCGGGCTGCGCGACGACTCGAGCAACATCAGCGACTATTTCTTCGCCGAATTCCCGCCCCGCGGTGGCGGTGAGGGCCTGGCCCCAACGGCGCCGGGCAAGGCTGCACCCGACGTCCGCGATCAACTGTTCTAGACGCTGCCGCCCGATGGGTCGCCGCCACGAACGCATGCAGGGATTCGCCACCCCGGCCCACGTTGATCGCCTGGCGCAGAACCGCACGCGCATCGCGCAGGCGGCGGCGCGCTTCATCGCCGAGCACGGTATCGCGGACTGGAGCCTTGCCAAGCGCAAGGCGGTGCGATTGCTGGGCCTGCCGGAGCGCGAAGCGCTTCCAGGCGACGACGAAATCGAGAATGCGCTGATCGAGTTCCACGCGCTGTATGGCGGCGCCGCACACGCGGCGCAACTGCGCGCGCAGCGGGAAGAAGCCTTGCGCTGGATGCGCAACCTGGCCGCCTTCACGCCGGAATTGGTCGGCGGCGTCGCGGTGGGCTGGGCCACCGCGCACTCGGATATCCGCCTCGACCTCGTCGCCACCGATGCGAAGGACGTCGAACTCGCGCTGCTCAACGCCAGGATTGCCTATCGCACGATGCACGGCGATCGCGACGGCGCGGCCGAACTTTATATCGACAGCCCGGCCGCGGGCGTGCGACTTTCGATCCGCTCGCCTGCCGCCGCCCGGCAACGGCCGCAACGCGATCGCAGCGGCAACGAACCCGTGCGCCTCGATGCCGCGGCATTGATGGCGTTGCTGGCCGCCTGATCCGGGCTCAGTCGCGCAACCAGCGCGCCGCGTCGAGCGCGAAATAGGTGAGGATGGCGTCGGCGCCGGCGCGCTTCATCCCGGTCAAGGCCTCCAGCACGCATGCGCGCTCGTCGAGCCAGCCTGCAGTGCTGGCCGCCTTCAGCATCGCGTACTCGCCGGACACCTGGTAGACCGCCGTCGGCAAGCCAAACGAGTCCTTCACGCGCCGCACGATGTCGAGATACGGCAGGCCCGGCTTGATCATCACCATGTCGGCGCCCTCTTCGATGTCATAGGCCACCTCCCATAGCGCTTCGTTGCTGTTGGCCGGGTCCATCTGGTAGGTGTACTTGTCGCCGCCCTGCAGATTGGCGGACGAACCTACCGCATCGCGAAACGGTCCGTAGAACGCGGACGCATACTTGGCCGAGTAGGCGAGGATGCGCGTGAGTTCGTGGCCGGCGCCATCAAGCGCGCGGCGCACGGCGCCAATGCGTCCGTCCATCATGTCGGAAGGCGCCACCATGTCGACGCCCGCATGGGCGTGGCAAAGCGCCTGCTTCACCAGGGCAACGACGGTCGCCTCGTTCAGCACGTACCCGGTGGCGTCGAGCAGGCCGTCCTGGCCGTGGACGGTATAGGGGTCCAGCGCCACATCCGTGATCACGCCGAGGTCGGGGAATCGTTCCTTGAGCGCCCGGACCGTGCGCGGCACGAGACCGTCGGGGTCCCATGCCGCCGCCGCGTCCAGCGATTTATGCTCCTGCGCGATCACGGGAAACAAGGCCATCGCCGGAATGCCCAATTCGACGCAGGTTGCCGCCTCGCGCAGCAGGAGGTCGACGCTCCGCCGCGATACGCCGGGCATCGAGGGCACGGGTTCCTCGCGTCCGGCGCCGTCGAGGACGAACACGGGGTAGATGAAGTCGGCGGGGCCGAGCCGCACCTCCCGCATCATCCTGCGGGAAAAATCATTGCGGCGCATGCGGCGCGGACGCCGCGCGGGGAAGCCCCCCGCAAACGAGAAACTCATGGTGAACCCTGTCGGATAAGGACGGCCATCCTAATGCCCCGCCGGAGCGTTCGCAACGCCAAGGCCGATCACTGGCTGCCTGCAAGCCAGCGCTGCTGGCGCGCAATTCTGGCAAGCGCGGCAAAATTCGTCCGCGCGGCAGGTTCGGCATGGGCCCGCAGGTGCAACAGCAACTCGGCCGTGGCCAGCGCATCCGCCGCTGCGTTGTGCCGTGCAGCGACAGCGATGTCCGCGGCGGCCAGCCAGCCGTCGAGGTCGCGGCAACCTTCACGAAAGCGTTGCGCATCCAGCGCCGCAGCCAATGCGGACACATCAAGCCAGCGCCAGCGCGGCAACGTGATCCCGGCGCGCCCGGCCGCCCGGGCGAGAACCGCCTGGTCGAACGTGCAGTGAAAACCCAGGCACGGCGCGTCGGCCACGAAGGCGACCAAGGTGTCCAAAGCCTGCGCCGGCGGAACCCCCTCGCTCTGCGCAACATAGCCGATGCCGTGCACGACGATGTTGTCGCGACCGCCTGCGCAATCGTTTTGCAGTACCACTTCAAGGCTGTCGCCCACCCGGATTCCCTGTGGATCGACCGCCACTGCGCCGATCGACAGCAGCAGGTCACGGGCTGGATCGAGGCCACTGGTCTCGGTGTCGAGCACCACCCATCGGTCAGCGGAGCCGGTTTCGCCATCGCGCCAGCGGCGCCAGCGCTCGGCAATCGCGTCTGCCAGCATCACGGATAGTCGACCTGCAGGCGCTGCTGCAGCTTGCGCACCTGTCGGAGCGCTTCCTTCAGGACGCGCCGGTCGAGCTCGGACAGGCTTCCGAGAGGCACGAAGTTCGGCGCCTGCGATGGCGGAATTTCACCTGCCGCGCGCCGGTGCTGCGTGCGCAGCCGCAACATCTGCAGGTAGTCGAAGGCCTCGCACCAGCTCGCCAGGTCGGCCGCCGCGATGCCGAGGCGCGCGCCGGCCTGCGTGAGTCGATCGATCGTGCCGGTGGCGGTGACCCCCGTGGCCAGCGCCAGGATGCGCGCGGCATCGGTGATCGGCATGCTGCCCACACGTTTGATATCGATGCCTTCCACGCCACGGGTATCGGCCGTCGCGGCCAGCGTGCCGCGCCAGGAAATGGGCGGCCGGTTGGAGAGCGCGTTGTCGCTCATCTGCTTCAGGAAGCGCGGATTCGCGGCGGCCCGTTTCGCGATGTTCTCGCGCAGTTCGGCGGCAAGCCTGGACTCGCCCCACAACGAACGAAAGTCGAAGAATATCGACGCTGCGAGCAGGCTCTGCGGGTCTCCGCGGTCGATCCATTGGCCGAACGTCGTCTGCCAGGCAGGCATCGGCAGGCACCACTGCGGGTTCATCGCCATGACCTCCCCCTTGCACAGTGGGTACCCGCAACGCGCCAGCGCTTCGTTCACTGCAAGGGCCATGGCCAGCAGCCCTTCGCGCGCGGCCGCGCCTGCCTCCACTCCCGCCGGGGCCACGAAGATGAGGCCATTGTCCTGATCGGTGGCGATCGTCTGCTCGCCGCGGCCCTCCGAACCCATGCCGAGCCAGCAGGGCATGTACGCAGCGACATCGAAACGTGGCGCCTCGAGTTCGAGGATGCGCGCGGTCAGCAAATCGTTGAGGCTCGAGATCATGTGCGTCAGCGGACGACTGCCCACACCTTGCGCAACCAATGCAAGCGACAGCGCGCGGATATCGGCGGCGCACACTTCGAGAATGTCAACCGTCGGTGCGCGCCTGATCGCCGATGACAGCTCGCGCACTGACAGCCGGTGCAGGCTGAAGAGGTCGCGCTCCGAGACGACGCCTTCAACCTTGCCGGCCGCATCGGTGACGATCACGTGGCGGATGCCGCGCTGCGCCATCAGCAACGCGGCATCTCCGGCGGAGGCCGTGCCGACCAGGCCAATGGCAGGCGCAGACATCACGTCGGCGATCGGCGTGGACAACGCCGTCCGCGGCAGCACGATGCGCCCGATCACGTCCTGGCGCGTGAAGATGCCCATGGCGCGACCCGCTTCGTCCACCACCGGCAGCGAGCCGATGCGCTTTCCCTCGAGCAGTGAAAGCGCATCCTCGAGCGTCGTGGCGGACGACACCGTAACCGGTTCGGCGCGAACCAGTGCCGCCAGCGACGTGTCCATGCCTCGGCGCGTCGTGATGTCGGCGGCGTAGTCCGCCTGGACCTGGGCCCGCACGTGGTCGAGCAGGAAGGCCAGGCGCCGCGTGCAGAAATCGCGGAAGACCACCGATGTGGCGACGAGCCCATCGAATTGGGCCGCCGGCACCACGAGGCAAAAGGTATCGCCAACCGCGCGGTAGATGCTGGTGACGCCGCGCTTCGACAGCAGTGCCCCGAGCGGAAACATCTCGCCTTCCGACAGTTCCCATGCCGGCGCAGTGCCGCCACCGGCAATCGGACGCTCCCCCTGCACTGCACCCTTCGTGATGATCCAGCAGGACACAGGGCGCGATGGCTCCGGCGCCAGGATCGTTTCTCCGGCGGGAAAATACTGGAGCTGCGCGGCGGCGACTGCCGGGGCGAGTTCGCGCTCGGGCATGCCGGAGAACGGCGCATGCGCGCGCAACGTTTGCAGCAGGCTTGCCAGTACGGCTGGCGCAGGACGCATTGGCGAAGGTGGCGGTCGGCGGCGGTTGGACAAAATCGCGGCCGGCGCACCGGTCGCGGAACTTGGCGCAAAACCCTCAGTCTATCGAACAGACGCTGTTCGTCTCCCGCGACCTCCCTGAGCGGGTGCTCGCCGTCACCTTGCAGGTGCGGCGGGCGTTTTAAGGCCCCGCGTCACTCCCCTTGACCGCGGGGCCTTTTCTTTTTTTGTTGTCGTGCCTGATTATCCGGCGGCCTGCCGCGGTGCGGCTTGCGTGAAATCAAGGAACGGGCGCGTCCTGCGGCAGCCATGCCGCGATCGCGCGCTCGGCCTCGGGCACGCCCATCCGGGTCGACGCCGAGAACAGCTGCACCGCAACGTTGCCGGCCGCGGCCGGAAAAGCAATCTTCAGCTGCGCTCCGACGTCCTTCAGCGCGCGCCGCTGTTCGGCCAACGTCAGCTTGTCAGCCTTCGTGGCCAGGATCAGCACGGGCCGGCCCGATGGCACGTATCCGCGCAGCAGGTCGAGATCGGATTCCTTGAGGCCGTGGCGGGAGTCGATGACCAGCACCAGCGCGACCAGCGTGGAGCGCGTCGTCGTGTAGTGCCAGAGGAAATCCTGCCAGACGTGCTTGATGTTCTTCGCGACCGCCGCGTACCCATACCCGGGCAAGTCGGCCACCAGCGCGCCGGAGCGCAATGAAAACAGGTTGATCTGCTGCGTGCGCCCGGGGGTGCGGCTGGCGAACGCGAGTCGCGTGCGCAATGCAAGAGCATTGATCGCGCTGGATTTTCCCGCATTGGAGCGTCCGGCAAAGGCGATCTCCGGCGCCCCTTCCAGCGGCAGCTGGGCGGGCGCGGCGGCCCCGATCACGAACTCGGCGCCCCGCAACGGATGCGGACCGCTATCGTCGTCCAGGGGGGGCCCGGCTTTCGTACGTCGGGACGAGTCCGTTACAATACTGCGTTTGGTCATGACGGCCTTTGAACCTGCTGCAGATCTGGAGCGGCTGCAGCAAGGCATACGGTCACCGGCTCCCTGCAATGGCTGCATGGGGCACCCGAGGAGTTACCTGGAATGATTCGCAAGACGTCGCTCTTTATTGTCCTGTCAGCCGTTGCATCGGCATTGGCGGCTCCGCTGGCGGTTGCGCAGGCGACCGCTGCACCGGACCTGGCCAAGGCCAAGGAAATCGCAACGACCATCTGTGCAGCCTGCCATGGGGCGGACGGCAACAGCACCGCGTCCATCAATCCCAACCTGGCCGGACAGGGAGCGGACTATATCACCCGGCAATTGCAGCATTTCAAGGCCGGCGTGCGCGTCAACGCGATCATGCAAGGGATGGCCGCGACGCTGTCCCCGGCCGACATGGTTGCGCTCGGTCTCTACTTCTCGCAGCAGCAGCCGAAGCCGCAGACCGCCCGGGATGCGGCACTCGCCAAGGCCGGCCAGGCGCTCTATCGTGCCGGCGATGCGGCCGCGGCAATTCCGGCGTGCTCGGCGTGTCACCTTCCCAACGGCGTCGGCGTGCCCAAGAATTTCCCGCGGGTCGCCGGACAGCACGCCGACTACACCTATGCGCAGCTCAAGGCCTTCAAGGCGGGCGAGCGTGGCAACGACAAGGACGGCGTCGACGTCAACGGCAAGATCATGCGCGCGATCGCCGGGCGCATGGACGATGCGCAGATGAAGGCATTGGCCGACTACTCGGCCGGCTTGCGCTAGCCGCAACAGCCCGGCCGCGCCTCCCGACACCGGTCGTGTTTGCGCCACTCCGATGAGCGACGCCCACGTCGACTCGCTGCACGTCTACCCCATCAAGGGTTGCCGTGGCCTCGATCTGGCGGAAGCAATGATGACGGCCACGGGACTGGCCATCCACGGCGCAGGCGACCGCGAATGGATGGTCGTCGATCCCGCGGGACGCTTCCTCACGCAGCGCGAGCTGCCACGAATGGCGTTGGTAGCCGTCGGCGCCGATCGCGACGGACTGACGCTGGGCGCTCCCGGCACCGCTGCCCTCTTCGTTCCGCATGCGGCCTCGGGCGCGACCATGGACGTGGAGGTCTGGCGCCACCAGGGTCGCGGCATCGACACCGGCGACACTTCCGCAGCCTGGCTCTCGGCATGGCTGGAAACAACCGTGCGCTTGGTGCGTTTTGATCGCTCGACGCCGCGCGCGTGCAATGCCGACTACGCCGGTGATAGCGGCGCCCATACGCTTTTTGCGGATGGCTATCCGTTGCTGGTGGTCGGAACGGCCTCGCTGGACGACCTCAATTCGCGCCTGGTTGCGCGCGGTGGCAGCGCGCTGCCGATGAACCGGTTCCGCCCGAACATCGTGCTCGACGGTCTACCCGCGTATGCGGAGGATCATCTCGACACCATCACGATCGGCAACATCACGCTGCGCTGTGTCAAGCCGTGCACCCGATGCAGCGTCACGACCACTGACCAGGACTCCACGCAGGTCGGGCTGGAGCCGCTGCGTACGCTCGGCGAATACCGGATGGACACGCGCCTCGATGGCGTCACCTTCGGCATGAATGCCGTCGTGATCGACGGTGCCGGGCAAGCCATTGCCCGCGGCGCTGCGGCAGCCGTCGCCTACCGTTTCTGAAATCGCCGCGTTACGGCGCGACGGCGCACATCACTGGATAATACGGTCCCGGTCCGTAGCCCTCGGCTACCCAGCCGGGCGTCGTGGCCAACGTGTCGCGCATCGTCAATTCGGCCGTGTACCGGTGATTGGTGGTGTTCACATTGAAGAATCGATAGACGGGCGTGGTGGACGCCGGACAGGCACCGGTGATCGTGTTGGGCAGGTAGGCGTAGAACACGTTGGGGCTTTCGTAGACCCAGTCGACTGGGTGTGCGGCCGCAGTATTGGCGCATTCGGTCGGGCTGGCCGAATAGAAGTGCGAATCGCCATACGCCGGCGCGCGATAGAAGCGGCACACCGGATTGGCGCCGGACGAGGGCGCATTGAAGGCGAGAAAGCGCAGGCCGGTGCGGTCCCAACCCACGGTCCTGCCCGAATCGAGGTTATCGATTTCAACAGGATCGGTGGACAGGAAATAGTGGTTGAGCGATTTGTTGTAGAACTCGGTGGCGGCCACCTGTCCGCCGGGATTCGCGGCGTTGGGCGTCAGGTACTGGCGCAACAGGGGCAGTCCGGCTTGAAGTTGTGAAAATTGGTCGACGCCATTCCGGTTGCTGCAGGACGCATCGCCGCCGAAGAGCCCGCCACGCACTTCGTAGTAACCGCCCGTGCCATTGAAGGTCAGGAGTGGTCCACCGCTGGAACCGCCTTCCGTGGTGCCTTGTGTCCAGGTCACATCGCTGAAGTAGCCGAGCGCCCCGTCGTAGTCCACGTAGGAGTCGCGCAGGTAGCGCCCCTGCGACCACTTCTTCAGGTCACCGCTGGGATGATGAATCGAGGAAATCGTGGCGTTGGCCGTCAATGCCTCGGCGCGCCACGCGGCGAAATACGCGTTGGCAGGCGGCACTTCATTCAGGCGCAGCAGCGCCCAATCCCGGTCCTGGCTGCGGCCAAGCAAAGCGGCGCCGCCGGACAGGTGCACGCTGGGCGTCTGGGTGAAGCTGCCACAGGTTGCCGCGTCGAAGAACCAGTAGGTGTTGAGCGTGCGCGCGGTGCGCGCGCTGTTGATGCAGTGGTTCGCCGTGAAGATGTACGGGGTGAACGATTGCACCGAATCGTTGAGCAGCGATGCGGAGCAGATATAGGCGCCGCCGTTGTCCTGGACGAAGCTGATCTTGACGACGGCGCGCGTCATGCTGGTGAAGGCGGCGGTGACTGGCGTCACGCATGCCACGTCGATGTTGCAACTGTCTGCCGCGCCCACGCCCTTGGCCGCCTTGTTGGTCGTCGGATTGAGGTCGGCACCGTCGACGACAAGATGCGAGACGCGCGGAATGTTGAGCTGCAACGCGCGCACATCCGTGCCCGCGGCGGCGCGCACGCCGATGCTCAGTACGTCGCCGGAGACCGTGGGCGACCAGAAGAGTCCGTCCGCCACAACCGTGGCGCCTGCGGTGTTGAACTCGCCGCCGTTGTCACTGGTACCGGAGAAGCGAAATGCCAGTCCGTCCGGAGCTGCCGCAAGCTGCAACGCCACGCGCATGGCCTTGGCACCCTGGGAGCCAATGTCGATGCGGGCGTAACGATTGCCATCGGCACCCGTACGCCATTCGAGGCGCGCCAGATCGATGGCCCGTTGCGCCACGCCAAGTTCACGCCCGAACCCGACGGCCAGCGGCCGCCCTTTGTCCGTGGCGGCCCCGGTCGTCGCGTTGGACGAGCGCATCGCCTGCTCCTCGCCCGCCGCGACCGGCGCGAGATCGATGCGCAACGCCGCGACATCGGGCGCCGCGATGATGACGGCTTTGGCACGCGCCGTTTCGCTGCCGCGGTATTCGGCGGGTGGGACCGCGGTGATCACGGCTGCCATGGCCGCAGGCGCCGCCAGCAACGCGAACAGGGCTACGGTTCGGACGCGCAGATATTGTTTTGAATTCACGACGTCTCCAGCGGGGAAATGTTGGCAGCGGGTCACGCCACAGGGCAGCGGATTGGAGTCGCGAGACCAAAGCAAGTTTCGCGCAAATTTCAACTTTCCGGCGGCCGGTCGGCGGCCAGACAGGCGGCGAGGCCATCCTCCCAGGCCAGCAGCCCGAAGCCGAAAGTGGCCCGGAACAGCGACGAATCGAGGACGCCGTAGGCCGGTCGCCGCGCCGGCGTCGGGAATTCGGCGGTGGTGATCGGCGTAACCACCGGCATTGGCACGTCGCCCACGATTGCCTGCGCGAAGCCGTGCCACGTCGTGGACCCGGTGGCGCTGAAGTGATACAACCCGGACCGCGCCTTGAGGGCGGGAAGCCCCAGCCCGACGAGCCTGGCGGTTGCCACGGCCAGCGCCGCAGCCCAGTTGGGCGTACCCGTCTGATCGGCGACGATGCGCAATTCGGGCCGTTCGGATGCCAGTCGCCGAATGGTCATCATGAAGTTGCGACCGCGCAAGCCGTACACCCAACTCGTTCGCAGCGTCAGCGCATGCCCGCCGACGGCTGCAATGGCGCACTCGCCGGCAAGCTTGCTTGCGCCGTAGACATTGAGCGGCGCAACCGGCGCATCTTCCCGGTAGGGCGCGCGCGCCACGCCATCAAACACGTAATCCGTCGAATAGTGGATCAGCAATGCGCCGGTGCGCCGCGCTTCCTCGGCGAGCAGGCCGGGCGCACGGGCATTGATGGCAAAGGCCGCCACGCTTTCCTTTTCCGCTACGTCGACTGCGGTGTAGGCGCCCGCGTTGACGATGAGATCGGGCGCCACGGCGCGCACCGCCGCGACAAGGGCATCCGGATCCGCCAGGTCGAGTCCGGCCCGGTCCAGCGCAACGACATCGCCGTGAACGGGTAGCAGTCGCGCGAGCTCGAAGCCCACCTGCCCCTGCGCGCCCGTGACAAGAATGCGCGGCCTTGACACGCTCATGGACTTTGCACGCCGGTCAGTTCAGGCAAAGGTGTCGGCAGTGGCGAACGGCTTTCCGGCCGCATCCTTGGCCGCGAGCGACGGCGCAGGACCCGCCGGCCAGTCGATGTGCAATGCCGGGTCGTTCCACAGCAGCGTGCGCTCGTGCGCGGGATACCAGTAGTCGGTAGTCTTGTAGACGAACTCGGCGACATCGGAGGTCACGAGAAAGCCATGGGCAAATCCCGGCGGAATCCAGAGCATCCGCTTGTTGGCGGCCGACAGCACGCAGGACATCGACTGACCGAAGGTGGGTGAGGACCGGCGCATGTCCACGGCCACGTCGAACACCTCGCCAACGATCGCGCGCACCAGCTTGCCCTGCGCGTGCTCGATCTGATAGTGCAGCCCGCGCAGCACGCCACGATGCGAGCGCGAATGGTTGTCCTGCACGAAGGTGAGCGGAAGGCCCGCGGCGGCAAACGCGCGTTCGTTCCAGCTCTCGAAAAAAAAGCCACGATCGTCGCCGAACACGCGCGGCTCGATCAGCAGCACTTCAGGCAGCGCGGTAGGCGTGATCTGCATGGGCGTACTCTCAGCGTTGCAGCGGATCGCGCAACAGGGCGAGCAGGTATTGCCCGTAGCCGCTCTTGGCCAGCACGTTGCCTTGCGCCTCGAGCGCGGCGTCGTCGATCCAGGAGAGGCGCCATGCGATTTCCTCCGGACAGGCGATCTTGAGCCCCTGCCGGCGCTCGATCGTCTCGATGTATTGCGATGCCTCGAGCAGCGAATCGTGGGTGCCGGTATCGAGCCATGCCATGCCGCGGCCCATCACTTCGCAGGTGAGGTCGCCCAGCGCAAGATAGGCGAGGTTGACGTCGGTGATCTCCAGCTCGCCACGCGCGGAAGGTGCCAAGTCGCGCGCGATGTCCAGAACGCGCTGATCGTAAAAATAGAGGCCGGTCACGGCGTAACGCGACTTCGGCTTCGCCGGCTTTTCCTCCAGCGACAGCACGCGACCGCCGGCGTCGATCTCGGCCACGCCGTAGCGCTCGGGATCGGCCACTGTATAGGCGAATACCGTGGCGCCGCGCGTGCGGGCATTGGCGCGCTGCAGCTGCGTTTGCAGGTCGTGGCCGTAGAAGATGTTGTCGCCCAGCACCAATGCCGACGGAGCGCCGCCGATGAAGTCGCGACCGATGATGAAGGCCTGTGCCAGACCGTCGGGCGACGGCTGCACCGCATAGGCAATATTGAGCCCCCAGCGCGCACCATCGCCGAGGAGCTGCGCGAAGCGCGGCGTGTCCTCGGGCGTGGAGATGAGCAGGATGTCGCGGATGCCCGCCAGCATCAGCGTGCACAGCGGGTAGTAGATCATCGGCTTGTCGTAGACGGGCAGGAGCTGCTTCGACACAACCTGTGTGACCGGGTAGAGGCGCGTGCCCGAGCCGCCCGCGAGAATGATTCCCTTGCGCGTCATCGTCAGCGCCCTACGCAGTCGCGTACTGCAGCGAGATCCACTTCTGGTAATCCTTGCTGGCCACGTCGTCGAGCCACGCCTTGTTGGCGAGATACCAGCGGATCGTCCGGCGCATGCCGGTGGCGAAGGTTTCGGCGGGCGTCCAGTTCAGTTCGCGCTGAATCTTGGCGGCGTCGATCGCATAGCGGCGGTCGTGGCCGGGACGATCGGTGACGTAGGTGATCTGCCCCGCGAAATCGCGGCCGGGCAGTTCTGCCGCCAACATCGAGCAAATCGACTGTACGACATCGAGATTCGTCATCTCCGCATTGCCGCCCACATTGAAAGTTTCGCCCGGTCGACCCGCCTTCAACACCGCGCGGATCGCCGAACAGTGATCACCGACATACAGCCAGTCGCGGACATTCTTGCCGTCGCCATAGACGGGCAGCGGCTTGCCGGCGATCGCATTGACGATCATCAGCGGAATCAGCTTTTCCGGAAATTGGCGCGGCCCGTAGTTGTTGGAGCAGTTCGTGGTCAGCGTGGGCAGGCCGAAGGTGTGGTGGTAGGCGCGCAGCAGGTGATCGGAAGCCGCCTTGGTGGCGCTGTACGGACTGTTGGGCGCGTAGGCCGTGGTCTCCGTGAACGCCGGATCGGCTGCGCCGAGCGAGCCGAATACCTCGTCGGTGGATACGTGCAGAAACCGGAAACGGTCGCGTTCGTCGGCCGGCAACGCCGCCCACCAGGTGCGCACCGATTCGAGCAGGTTGAATGTGCCGACGACGTTGGTCTCGACAAATGCGGCGGGGCCATGGATCGAGCGATCCACATGCGATTCCGCGGCAAAATTGACGATGGCGCGCGGCCGATGCTCCTCCAGCAGGTTCGCCAGAAGCGCGCGGTCGCCGATGTCCCCACGCACGAACACATGCCGCGCGTCGTTGGCCAGCGTGGCGAGATTGGCGAGATTGCCCGCGTAGGTGAGCTTGTCGAGATTGAGGACCGGCTCGCCTTCCGCGGCCAGCCAGTCCAGCACGAAGTTGGCGCCGATGAACCCAGCGCCGCCGGTGACGAGAATCATGTCGGGGTCTCTCTATCGCGGCCCGCAACGCGCGGCCCGCCCTCGAAGGATGTCGATTTTACCAGCGCGGACCATGGCCCCGCTGTTCACGCGCCAAAATAGGCGCGATACCAGGCGACGAAATGCCGCAGGCCGGTTTCCAGCGGAGTGCGCGGGACGAAACCGGTCAACGCCTGCAGTCGTGCCACCGAAGCATAGGTATCGACCATGTCGCCAGGCTGCATCGGCTGCGGATCGCGGATCGCCGGACGCCCCAGCAGGCGTTCAAGGATCGCGATGAACACCGTCAGTTCGACGGCATCGCTGTTGCCGATGTTGTAGATCGCGGCCGGTGCGCGCCCATCGCCCACGGCCTCTGGAGGGCGCGCCAATACCCGCGCGACACCCTCGACGATGTCGTCGACATAGGTGAAGTCGCGCCGCATGCGGCCTTCATTGAACATGCGGATCGGCTCTCCCGCCTGGATGGCGCGCGTGAACAGCATCGGCGACATGTCAGGCCGCCCCCACGGACCGTATACGGTGAAGAAGCGCAGTCCCGTGACCGGGAGCCCGAAAAGGTGGGCATAGCTGTAGGCCATCAGTTCATTGGCCGACTTTGTCGCGGCGTAGAGGCTGAACGGCTGGTCGACGCGCTGGTCCTCGGAAAACGGCAACGTGTGACTGGCACCGTATACCGACGAGCTCGAGGCGTAGACGAGATGCGCAACCCTGGCGTGCCGGCATCCTTCGAGCACGCAGCCGAAGGCGTCGACGTTGTTGCGCAGGTAGGCGTGCGGGTGCGTCAGCGAATGGCGCACGCCCGGCTGCGCCGCCAGATGCACGACGTGGGTGAAGCGGCCGCCGCGAAAGAGTTCCGCCGTCGCGTCCACGTCGGCCAGATCGGCGCGAATGAACGCAAAGCCCTGCGTTCCTGCGATCGTGGCCAGGCGCGCCTCTTTGAGGGCGACGTCGTAGTAGGGGTCGAAATTGTCCACGCCGACGACGTCGGCGCCCTGCGCGAGCAACGTGCGCGCGGTATGCATACCGATGAAGCCCGCCGCGCCGGTGACCAGCACGCGCATCCCGTAGCTCATGGGCGCTCCCTGCGGGCATCGTTGTGCAGCGCGCGCAGCTTGGCATGCTTGAGAAAGCTCGCGAACGCGCCGATGGCGATGTGCGCAAAGCCGGCAATGCCATCGAGGAACCCGCCCTTCAACACATAGAATCGGAAGAAGCGCGCCAGCGGCGAGACGACGATGCGCCACGCACTCGCGCGCTCGCCGCGCGCATGCATGGCCTGCGCCTGCAGCGTCGTGTAGCGATTCTGTTTCGCGATGTAGGCATCGATGGATTCGGCCGACGCGTGCTCGAGGTCGCCCGCGAGGCGACCCGGCGAATGATCGGCCACCACATGCTCGTGCACCGGATCGAGCGTCCAGCGCGCGTGCCGCCGGTCGAAGAGGCGCACGTTCCAGTCGGGATACCCTTCGCCATGCGCCAGCCAACGGCCAAGAAAGCGGTTGCGCCGCGCCACGGCGTACGCCGCCGCCGGCGGCGGGCCGGCCGCGAACAGCGCCACGATGGCAGCCGCCAGTGGCGGCGAGACACGCTCGTCCGCGTCGATGCACAACACCCAGTCGTGGCGCGCCTGCGCCACCGCAAAGTTCTTCTGCGGCCCAAAGCCCTCCCACGCATGCTCAACCACGCGCGCGCCGGCGCGCAGCGCCACGGCTACGGTATCATCGCCGCTGCCGGAATCGACGACCACGACCTCGTCCGCGAACGACGCCGATGCGAGGCAGGCCGCGAGCTCGTGGGCGGCATCGCGGGTGATGAGTACCAGTGACAGGGGCAGCGGCATGGGCATGACGGCAGCCGCTACTTCGGCAAACAACGAACGGCCACCCGTGACAATGCAGCGGATTCTACGTGGTTTGCATCCCGGCCCTCATGGCTGATGCGCGCAATCCCCCGCAAGCGGGCGCGGGCGCTGCGTTACTCGTGCGTCCGTCGTCACTGGGGGACATCGTCTATGCAATGGCCATCGTCTCCGATCTCGCCGCGCATGCCCCGCAAATGGCCGTCGACTGGGTGGCCGAGGAGTCCTTCGTGCCGCTGGTCCGACTGGACCCGCGCGTCCGGCATGTGGTGCCGCTGGGCCTGCGGCGGTGGCGCGGCGCGCCGCTGGCCGCGCGCACCTGGCGCGAAGCCAATGCGTTCAGGCAGGCATTGCGCGGCGAGCGCTATACCGCGATCATCGACTTGCAGGAGCAGGTGAAAGGCGCGCTGATCAGCCGGATTGCGCACGGCACCCGCCACGGTTTTGACCGCAACAGTATTCGCGAACCGGTCGCCACCATTTTCCACGATGTGCACCACCCGGTGGAACGCCAGCAGCACTTCGTCGACAAGTGCCGCGCGCTGGCCGCTGCGGCGATCGGATACTGCGTGGACGGTCCCGCGCGCTGGCAATTCGTCGCACCGGCCGCGCCCGCGGCAACGCCGCCGGGACGCTTTGCCATCGTCTTCCATGCCACCAGCCGCCTCGACAAGCTGTGGCCCGAAGACGCATGGCGCGCATTGCTCGCGCAATTCGCCACCGCCGGGATCGCCACGCTGCTGCCATGGGGCAATGCGGAGGAAGAACGACGCAGCCACCGCCTGGCAGAGGGCGCCGCTGCCGCGATCGTGCCGCCGCGGCAGACGCTGCCCGAACTCGCCGCGCTGATTCGCCGTGCCGAGATCGTCGTCGGCGTCGATACCGGACTCACACACCTGGCCGCGGCCATGGGCACGACCACCGTCGCGGTGTTCACGACGACCGACCCGGTGCTCGCGGGCGTGGCGCGAACAGGTTTGCACGCCATCGACATCGGCGGCCATGGCGTCGTGCCCGGGCCTGCCGATGTGATCGCCGCAGCCGGCCGGCAACTGCAGCGCGCGCCGCGATGCTGATGCGCCACCTGTACACCGGGTTGTGGTGGCTCGCCCTGCCGCTGTTGCCGCTGCGGCTGTGGTGGCGCGGGCGACGGGAACCCGGCTACCGCGCCCACGTCGGCGAGCGGTTTGGACACTACGCTGCATCCGCCGCCGTGCCCGCCGGCGACATCTTCTGGGTCCACGCCGTGTCGCTGGGAGAAACGCGGGCGGCGACGCCGCTCATCGAAAGGCTTCGTCGCGATCATCCGCATGCCACGATCCTGCTGACGCACATGACGGCCACCGGGCGCGAAGCCGGCCGCGCCTGGCACGGCGAGCGAATCATCCAGGCGTGGTTGCCCTACGACCTGCCGTTCGCGATCGACGCCTTCATCGACCGCTTCAAGCCGCGCGCGGGCCTGCTGATGGAGACGGAGGTCTGGCCCAATCTCGTCGCACGGTGCGCTGCGCGCGCGCTGCCGCTCTACCTTGTCAACGCGCGATTATCCGAACGATCGCTGCGCGGCTACCAGCGTATCGCTGCGTTGTCGCGTCCGATGTTCGCGGCGTTGCGCGGCGTGGCCGCGCAGACGACGGGCGATGCCATTCGGCTCGAAGCCGCCGGCGCGCGCGCAGTGGAGGTCACCGGCAACCTCAAGTTCGACGTTGCGATCCCCGAGACTGCGCACACATTGGGCGCGGAGCTGCGGGCGCGTTTCGGCGCCTCGCGCCCGATTTGGATTGCGTCATGCACGCGCGACGGTGAAGAAGCGTTGTTGCTCGACGCGCTGGCCCGCGCCACGCTGCCCGCCGGCACGTTAACGGTGATCGTGCCTCGGCACCCGCAACGTTTCGGTGCGGTGGCCGACCTCCTCGTGACGCGCGGCGTGCCCTTCATGCGCCGCAGCGACAATCGCGAGGTGCCACCCGACATCGGCGTGGTTTTGGGCGATTCGATGGGGGAAATCCCCGCCTATTGCGCCGCGGCCGACGTGGTATTCGTCGGTGGCAGCCTGTTGCCGCTCGGCGGCCACAACCTGATCGAGCCCATCGCGATGGGCGTGCCCACCGTGGTTGGTCCGCACACGTTCAATTTTGCGGAAGCCACGACACAGGCGATCGCGGCCGGCGCTGCATTGCGCGTACAGGACGCGGACGCGTTGCTGGCAACGGTGTCGGCGTTGTTGCAGTCGCCGACTCGGCGCAACGCATTGCGCGCGGCGGCTCTGGCATTTCACGCCACCCACCGCGGTGCGGTCGATCGCCTGATGGCCTGGCTGGTGCGGTGGCTGCCGCCGAACTAGCCGACGCGCCGCGTCAGCCGTTCAGACGCCGGTTCAGTTCCTCGAGGTCGGTCTCGTTCAACGCACCGGTGGCCGCCTTGAGGCGCAGCGTCGCCAGAAGGTAGGTGAAGTACGCGTTGGCCACGTCGCGGCGCGCCTGGTAGACGTTTTGCCGGACATTCAACACGTCGAGGTTGGTACGGATGCCAACCTCCTGGCCGAGGATGTTCGACTGCAGCGCGACATCCGCCGAAACCGCCGCCTGTTCGAAGGCCTTGACCGCAGCCGCCGCGCTGTAGACTCCCGAAAATCCATCCTGCGCGTTGGTGATCGCGGCGCGCTTCTGCGTTTCCAGATCGGCCCGCGAACGATCGAGCAACGCGATCGCCTCGCGGACGCGCGAATTGACGAATCCGCCCTGATAGAGCGGCACGTTCAACTGCAGCCCGAGTAGCGCCTGCCGGGAGTCGCTGCTGAATCCCGATGTGCTGGAGCCGGACGTGGTCTGGCCGGCGTAGCTGCCGACCAGATCGAGCGTCGGATAATGGCCTGCGCGCGCGCGCTCGACTTCGAGCGATGCAATCTCGACGTTGGCCTGCTGCACGCGCACCGAAAGGTTGTTGCGCACGGCGGTATCGACCCAGAAGTCAACCGTGTTGGGGGTGGGGAGCGAGGGTTCGAAGCCCTTGGCGCCGATGCGTTTCAGGTTGCTTGGAAAGCGGCCGATGATGGCGCTCAGTGCGGTGCGCCGACGATCGAGCTCGTTGATGAATTGAATCTCGGAGGCGGCGATCTGGTCGTAGCGCGCCTGGGCTTCGTTCGTGTCCGTGATGGTGGCGGTGCCGACTTCGAAGTTGCGCTTGGCCTGCGCCAGTTGCTCGACCGTGGCAATCTTCTGCTGCTGCACGAGCTCTATGTTGAACTCGGCAAGCAGCACGTCGAAATAGGCGACCGCCGTGCGCAGGATCAGGTCCTGCTGCGCGATGGCCAGCGTGTAGTCGGCCTGCGTGACCTGCTCCTTGGCCTGACCCAGCGCGACCACGTTCTGCGGCCGATAGAGCGGTTGCGACGCGGAAAACGTGAGTCCACCCTGGTTGAACGAACGGTTGGTATTGACGCGCGGATCACTGTGGATGGTGACGTCGACGTTGTTCATGTTGGCGGCACCCGACAGGGCTACATTGGGCAGCAGTCCGGCGCGTGCCTGCGGCACCCGTTCCTGCGTGGCCTCCCAGCCGGCCCGCGCGGCGGCCAGCGCCGGATCGCTTTTCTGGGCCTCGCGATAGACCTGCAGCAGGTCCTCGCCGATGGCCGGTGGCGCGGCCAGAGCCGCCATGAGACAGGCCGCAAGCATCGTGCTGCGGAAAATGTGCGGAGGCTTGAGTGTCATGGAAAAATCCGTGGTGCCGCGCGGCCGAAGCCGAGATCAGGGGGGTGGTTTCCGAAGTTCAATAACGCGGCATCGACGGGTCGACTTCGAGCGACCAGGCCTCGACGCCGCCGCGAAGATTGTAGACACGCGAAAAGCCGTTTCGTGCCAGGTACATCGCCGCATGCTGGCTGCGACTACCATGATGACACACGAGAATGAGGTCGTGCTCGGACGGCAGTTCGGCCAGGCGCGCGGGCAACTGGGACAACGGCACGCTGACGGCGCCATCGATCCGGCAGTGTGCGAACTCCCAAGGTTCGCGCACGTCGACCACCATCGGCGCCGGGCGTGCGGCATCGGCGCGCCAGCTGGCCACTTCGGCAGGGGCGAGTTGTGGGATCAAAACCGGAAACGCGACGGAGCCGTCGCGTTTTTCAGCGGCGCCACCACCGTCTCGAACAGATCGGTGGTGGTGAAAGCATCGGGACCGGTCCATTGGACCAGCCGCGCCGTCATCACGGGCAAGTCGCCGACGATGGCGAATACCCGGCCGCCCGGCCTCAACTGCCCGACGAAGCTCCCGGGCAGCAATGGCGTCGAACCGGTCAGCACGATCACGTCGTAGGTGTCGCGTCCCCAGCCGCCGGCACCGTCACCCACTTCGCCGCGGATATCGGCGAAGCCATGACGCGCGTGGCGCATCCGCGCATCCGCCGCCAGCTCGGGATCGATTTCCACGGTCAACACATCGGCGGCCCGGCTCGCGAGGAGCGCTGTGAAATAACCGCTGCCGGTACCGATCTCCAGCACCGACTCGCGGCCGGTCAATGCCAGCGCCTGCAGGACCCGGGCCTCCACCTTGGGCGCCCACATCCGCTCGCCGCCAGGCAGCGGCAGTTCGAGGTCCGCGAAGGCCAGCGAACGGTAGACCGGCGGCACGAAATCCTCGCGCCGGACAGTGAACAGCAAATCGAGCACCTGTGGGTCGAGGACCTCCCAGGTTCGGATCTGCTGCTCGACCATATTGAAGCGGGCTTGTTCGATGTCCATGACCATGTTGAGTCGGGGTGCTGGGCTGACAATCTGAATAACTGACTCGCGGTCACTTATTATGCCGCGAGGGCGGCGCGGACGTCAATGGCAAAGCGTGTAACAACGCGTGTCCGACGGCGCCTCAATGGCCCGTCGCTCCAGGCGTCCCGGCCACCGGACCCGGCCCCACCCGGTCGGCCCCGCCACTGCGCCTCGCGCGACGCCGCTCGGACCAGCCGTCGAGGTACGAATAGAGCACGGGCACCACGACCAGCGTGAGCAGCGTCGACGTAATCACGCCACCAATGATCGCGCGGCCCATCGGCGCCTGCGTTTCGCCGCCTTCGCCCACGCCCAGCGCCAGTGGCAGCATGCCGCCGATCATGGCGGCCGTGGTCATCAGGATCGGCCGCAACCGCACCTGCCCGGCCTGCATCATCGAGTCGTGCAGCGAGGCACCACCGCGACGCGCGCGATTGGCAAAGTCGACCAGCAGGATCGCGTTTTTCGTCACCAGGCCCATCAGCATGATGAAGCCGATCATCGAGAAGATATTGAGCGTGGTCCCCGTTAGCAGCAAGGCCAGAAACACCCCGATCAGTGACAGCGGCAGCGATACCATGATGGCCACCGGCTGCAGGTAACTCGCGAACTGCGACGCGAGGATCAAATAGATGAAGATCACCGCCAACCCCAGCGCAGCCATCGCCGCCTTGAAGGAGTCCTGCATCTGCTCCTGCTGGCCACGCACGGAGAACCGGTAGCCCGGCGGCAGCGCAAAGTCCTTGACGATGGCATTGACGTCGCTGCCCACGTCGCCCGCGGGACGGCCCTGCGCATTGGCGAAGAGCGTGACGCGCCGCTGCAGCTCCTCACGGCGGATGGTCTGCGGGCTGGTGGTCTCGACGATTTCGGCCACCTGCCGCAGCGGCACCATCCGCGGCTCGCCGTTGGGACCGATCTTGTTGGTGGTGAGATAGAGACTGGACAGGTCGGAGGCGAGCTGGCGCCGATCCTTCGGCAGTCGCACGTTCACTTCGTAGTTCTGGCCATCAGAGGCCAGCCAGTAGGTGACCGTGTCGCCGTTGAGCAGCGGGCGCAGCGTCGTGCCGACCTGCTGCACGGTGATGCCGAGTTCGGCCGCCGCATCGTTGTTGAGTCGCACCGACAATGCCGGGTTGGGCGTCTTTTCCGACAACTCGACGTCGGTAATGCCGGGCACCGTGGCTACGCGCGCCTTGAAATCGTTGATGAGCCGGTTCAGCGTCTCCGGATCGGGCCCCAGGATGTTGACGAACACGGGCCGGTTGAAGCCGACGGTGAGCTCGATGCCGGCGATGGGCTTCAACACCTTGCGGATGGCCTTTTCGAGCTGTTCCTGCGTCGCCGCGCGCTGGTTGCGATCGACGAGCTTCAGGTTGATGCGCGCATAGTTACGGCCTTCGTCGGTGCCCACCGTGGTCATGGCCAGCAGGATCTCGGGAAACTGCTTCAGGGCGGCCTCGACCTGTTGCACCTTGCCGTCCGTGTACTCGAGGCTCGACCCCACCGGCGTGTTGAGCCGCAGCGAGATCAGACTTTGATCGCCCTTGGGCACGAACTCGGTACCGATCAGCGGCACCAGTGCGAAGCTTCCCACCAGCGCCAGGAGCGAGATCGCCAGCACGCTCTTGCGATGCGCCAGCGCCCACTCGAGCACGTCGCCGTAGAACTCGTGCACCCACTCGATGCCGCCTTCCACGATGTCCATGAAGCGACCGAGCCAGGGCACCCGTTTGAAGCGCGAGCCGGGCGGATCGTGCCAGATCGCGGACAGCATCGGGTCGAGCGTGAAGCTCACGAACAGCGACACCAGCACTGCGACCGCGACGGTGACGCCGAACTGGAAGAAGAAGCGACCGATGATGCCGCTCATGAATGCGATGGGCACGAACACCGCGACGATCGCGAACGTGGTGGCCATCACCGCCAGACCAATTTCCTCGGTACCTTCGCGGGCCGCCGTCCTGTGGTCCTTGCCCATGCCCAGGTGCCGGACGATGTTCTCGCGGACCACGATCGCATCGTCGATGAGAAGACCGATGCACAGCGACAGCGCCATCAGCGTGAGGAAGTTGAGGGAAAAATGAAACGCGTACAGCGCGATGAACGTGGCGATGACGGAGAGCGGCAACGTGAGGCCGGTGATCACCGTGCTGCGCCAGCTGTGCAGGAAGAGGAACACGATAAGCACCGTCAGCGCGCCGCCTTCGAGGATGGTGCTCTTGACGCGGTTCACGCTCTTTTCGACCGAGTCGGCGGAGTTGAAGACGACCGACAGCTCGACATCCTTCGGCAGCCGCTTCTTGAGCGCGTCGACCGCGGTGACCAGGCCACGGCCCGTCTCGACGATGTTGGCATCCTGGGCCTTGAACACGTCGATGGTGATCGAGCGCTCGCCGTTGATGCGCGCGATGGACGTCTCTTCCTTCTCGCCGTCGATCACGTCGGCCACCTGCGACAGGTAGATCGGGCCGCCTCCCTGCTGCGCGACGATGATGCGGCCGAACTGCGCCGGGTCCTTGATCTTGCCCTCGATGCGGACGATGGTGTCGCTCTGGCCGCGGGAGATGCGTCCGGCCGGCAGGTCCTGGTTGGCCTGGCGCACGGCGTTCATCACCTGGTCGATGCCGAGGCCGAGCGCGTTCAGCGCATTGGGCTTCACCTGGATCAGGATCTGCCGCGTGACCTTGCCGTTGACGTCGATGCGCGCCACCCCCGGCACGTTCTCCAGGCCCTTGACGATCGTCTGGTCGGTCAATGACGTCAGCTCGCGCAGCGAGGTGTCCTTGGCCAGCACCGCGAGCGATACCACCGCTTCCTGGTTTTCGTTGTCGGCGCGCAGGATCAATGGCTCCCTGGCGTCGCGCGGGAAGGACGGCCGCACGGCGGCCACCTTGTCGCGCACATCCTGCATCGCGCGGATCATGTCGGTGTCGAGGCGGAATTCGACAAACACTGACGAGAGGCCCTCGAGCGACAGCGAGCGCACCAGCTTGACGCCGGCGGCGCCGTTGACCGAGTTCTCCACCGGCTTCGTGATGTCGGCCTCGATCTGCTCGGGCGACGCGCCCGGGTACTGCGTCTGGATGATGAGGAACGGCAGACTCACCTCCGGCATGGATTCCACCGGGAGGCGTGCGTACGAAAACAGGCCAAGCACGCAAATCGCCACCATTACCATGGTGGCGAAGACCGGATTGTTGATCGCTACCCGCGTCATCCACATGGCGATCAGCCCTGCCGGGGTGCGGGAGACACCATGGACTTGACGAGCGCCGGCGCGCCTTCCTTCAGGTTTTCAAAGCGTGCCGCCAGCACCTTCAACGAACGCGGCAGCGCCGACTTCAACTCGACGCGGTTCGATTCCTCGTCGCGAGGGCCCACGACCACGACGCGCTTGACGAGCTTGCCGTCGTCGATGGCCCACACAAAGGTCTGGCCCCCCTCATTGCGGACGGCCGAGGCCGGCAGCGACGCCACGGGTTCGCCCGCGGACAACGCAATGCGCCCCGTCGCGAACATGCCGCCGCGAAGCGCCGCGTCGGAGTTGGGGATGCCGACAAACACCATGATGGCGCGCGTGCCCGCTTCCGTGGACGGCGCGATGCGCTCGATGCGGCCCGTGAAATTGCGCTCGCCGAAGCCGTCGACCGTGAGGCTTACCGTCATGCCCGGCTTGATCTCGGGGATATCCACCGTTGGAATCAACGCCTGCAGTTCCATGTCGCGCAAGTCGACCACGGTGACCAGCGGCGCGTCGAAGGCGACCTTTTCGCCCGGCTGTACATGGCGCTTGGCCACCACGCCGGACAGTGGCGCTTTGGCCACGGCGTCCTTCAGCGCGTTCTGGGCAAGGCGAACCTGCGCTTCCGCCGACTTGACGGTGCCGAGCGACACGTTGAGGGTCGACTCGGAATTGTCGAACGCGTTCTGTGAAATGAAGCTCTGCTTCAGCAGCTTTTGGTTGTTGCTGAGGTTCTTCTGCGCCATCGCGAGTTGGGCGCGTGCGGATTCGAGCTGGCCCTGGCGCTCGAGCAGCTTGGCATCAAGGTCGGCCGTGTCGACCTTGACCAGCACCTGCCCTGCCGTGACCGGCTCGCCTTCGCGCACGGTGATCTGCAGGACATCGCCCGAAACCTTGGACTTCACCGTGGCCTGGTGCACCGGAAGGATCGTCCCCGAAAGGGCCAGCCAGCGGCCAAGTGCGCGGTTTTCCACCGTGGCAAGGTCGCCGGGCGCGAATTCGAGCGCCACCGGGGCCGCACGATCGTTCTCCCTGCCCTCCTGCGCCTTCTTGGCAATGCGCGTCGCCACGGCGGCTGCAATGCCCGCCCCAAGCAACAACACCACCAGCGCGACGATTACTCGCCGCCGCGTGAATCGAACGCCCATGACATCTCCTCAGTCGGCGCAGCCGGAACGATCGGCCCCGGTTGTGCCGTTGCTGCCGCCGTCGCCCCTGTTTGGATGCGATGGCGGTGCTTGTTGGATTCGTTGGTGCAACCCCCAGCCTGCCATTCTCCCAGTCGCACGGACGTTCGGGCAACTCGGTTGTGACGAATTGCAGCCGGCAGCGACGGGAAGCATGGCGCCGCCGGCGGGCGTTGGGACGGGATCATCCAAATTGACACCCCTGCCCGCCCGGGTAATAATATTCTGTTGCCCACTCTCAACACCCGATTTTACCAATTCCGCTCCGGAGAAACTCAAATGATCATGTCCAAAAAGCTCGGCTTGACGCTCGTCGCCGCCGCGCTCGTCTCGTTTTACGGTTGCAGCAAGGAAGAGCCGAAAAAGGCAGAAGCCCCCAAGGCCGCCCCGGTCGAAGAAGCCGTCGTCGTCAAGATCGGCCACGCCGGCCCGCTCACGGGCGGCATCGCCCATCTCGGCAAGGACGACGAAAACGGCGCGCGCCTGGCCGTCGACGAAGCCACCGCGAAAAAGATGAAGATCGGCGGCAAGACGATCAAGTTCGAACTGATGAGCGAAGACGACCAGGCCGATCCGAAGCTTGGCCCCACCATCGCGCAAAAATTCGTCGACGCCAAGGTTGCCGGTGTTGCCGGTCACCTGAATTCGGGCGTAACCATTCCCGCGTCGGCGGTCTATAACCAGGCCGGCATCCCGATGATCTCCGGCTCCGCGACGAATCCGAAGCTGACCGAACAAGGCTTCAAGAATGTATTCCGCACCGTCGGGCGCGACGACCAGCAAGGTCCGGCCATTGCGCAGTACCTCGCCAACATGAAGGTCAAGAAGGTTGCCATCGCCGACGACGCCACCGCCTACGGCGAAGGCCTCGCCAACGAGGTCGAGAAGACGCTGAAGGCCGCGGGCGTAACGGTCGTTGCACGCGAAAAGGCGACGGACAAGACCACCGATTTCAAGGCCATTCTGACCAAGATGAAGGGCAAGGCGCCCGATGCCATCTTCTACGGCGGCATGGACGCCACCGGCGGCCCGATGATCAAGCAGGCGCGCGAACTCGGCATCAAGAGCGTGTTCAGCTTCGGCGACGGCGCGTGCACGGACGAAATGGCAAAGCTGGCCGGCGGCGCAGCCGAAGGGCTGATCTGCTCGCAGGCCGGGTTGCCTGCCTCGGCGGCCAGCCAGGCGTTCAACGATGCGTTCAAGGCCAAGTACGGCGACGTCAAGCAATACGCGCCGTTCTTCTATGACGCGGTCGGACTGATGATCGCAGCGATGCAGAAGGCGGACTCGACCGATCCGGCCAAGTACCTGCCTGAACTGCAGAAAATCAGCTACAACGGCGCGACGGGCAAGATCGAGTTCGACGAAAAGGGCGACCGCAAGGACGCCGAGATCACGATCTTCACGTTGAAGGACGGCAAGGTTGTTCCGGTCGGCGTGGTCAAGGCCGGCAAGGCGTCGTCGTTCGAGGACTTCATGAAGGAAATGAATACGGCGGCTGCACCCGCAATGGCGGCTCCGGCCATGCCGGCAGCGCCTGCACCCGAAGCGCCGAAGAAGTAACATCTTCACGCGCAGGCAGTAACAAAACGGCGTCCCGCACGGGGCGCCGTTTTTTTTTGGCCGGTTCGGGACCGCCGCTGGAGGCGCTGCAGGCAAGGCCTCATCCTCGCCCAGCGTTGTGCAAGGGCAAAGCCTTGCCTACAGGCCCGTGTACCGACACAATTCGGTCATCGTTGCATGCAACACACGAGGCCCGTCTGGATATCTTCCTGCAGCAATTGATCAACGGCCTCACGCTCGGCAGCGTCTACGCGGTGGTCGCGCTGGGCTATACGATGGTCTACGGCATCATCCAGCTGATCAACTTCGCCCACGGCGAGGTGGTGATGATCGGCGCGATGGTCGCGTACTCGGTGATCGTCGCGATTACCGGTGCCCATATCGGCGTGCCGCCGTTGCTGATCGTGGCGGCAGGCGTGGTGGCGGCCGTCATCGTCTGCATGGCCGTCGGCTACACACTCGAACGCACGGCCTACCGGCCGCTGCGCCATGCGCCGCGCCTGGCGCCGCTCATCACCGCAATCGGGCTGTCCATCATCCTGCAGAACCTGGCGATGATCGTCTGGAGCCGCAATCCGCTGCCCTACCCGCAGATCATCGCTACCGTGCCCTATCACATCACCGGCAATCCCGACGGTGCCACGATCACCAACGTACAGGTCGCGATCATCGTTTCGTCGTTGGCGATGATGACCGGCCTGTTGCTGCTGGTCTATCGGACGCGGCTGGGCGTGGCCATGCGTGCGACGTCGCAGAACCAGCAGGTGGCGGGCCTGATGGGCATCGACATCAATCGAGTGATCTCGCTGACCTTCATCATCGGCGCGGGCCTGGGCGCCGTCGCCGGCGTGATGATCGGCAGCTATTACGGCATCGCGCACTATCAGATGGGCTTCATCCTCGGCCTCAAGGCGTTTTCCGCCGCGGTGCTGGGCGGTATCGGCAACCTGGGCGGCGCCATGCTGGGTGGCCTCCTGCTGGGCGTGATCGAGGCGATGGGTGCCGGGTATGTGGGCGACCTCACCAACCTGTGCCAGATCGCCAGCTGGTCCGACGCACTGGCGCAGCGCTGCGCCGATGGTGGATACGTTACGTTGTTCGGCTCCAACTACCAGGATGTATTCGCATTCCTGGTGCTGATCGCCGTGCTGATCTTCCGACCGTCCGGCCTTCTGGGCGAGCGCGTGTCGGACCGCGCCTGAGTCCATGCGCAACCTGTTCGACACCCACCGCAATCCGAAGCTCGCCTGGGTGGGCATCATCCTCGTGGCCGCGACACTGCTTGCGCTGCCCTTCGTCCTGACGTCCGCCGGCACATTCTGGGTGCGGATCACGAACCAGGCGATCCTCTATTGCTTCCTGGCGCTGGGACTCAACATCGTCGTCGGCTTCGCCGGACTGCTCGACCTCGGATATATCGCGTTCTACGCTGTCGGCGCCTATGTCTACGCGCTGTTGGCGAGTCCGCACTTCAACCTGCACCTGCCGTTCTGGATCATCCTGCCGATAGGCGCGGCAGTCGCATGCATGTTCGGCGTGCTGTTGGGGGCGCCGACGCTCAAGCTGCGTGGCGACTACCTCGCCATCGTCACGCTGGGCTTCGGTGAAATCATCCGCATTTTCCTGAACAACCTGTCCCAGCCGGTCAACATCACGAACGGGCCGCAGGGCCTGTACCTGATCGACCCCTTCCGCATCGGTAGTTTCAACTTCGCGGAGCGCGAGACGATCCTGGGCCTCGACTTCTCGGGACCGGTCAAGTACTACTATTTTTTCCTGGCCGCCCTCATCGCGGTCATGGCCATCAACATGCGCCTGCAGGATTCGCGCATCGGCCGCGCGTGGGAGGCCATCCGCGAGGACGAGGTCGCGGCGCGGGCGATGGGTATCAACACGCGCAACTTGAAGCTGCTTGCGTTCGCCATGGGCGCGTCGTTCGGGGGCGTTGCCGGCGGCATGTTCTCGGCGATCCAGGGATTCATCAGTCCGGAGTCGTTCATCCTGGTCGAGTCGGTGATGGTGTTGGCGATGGTCGTGCTGGGCGGCATGGGCAACATCTGGGGCGTGGTACTGGGTGCCGTGCTGCTGTCGTTCGTGCCCGAGCTCCTGCGCGAGTGGGTCGGCCCAATACAATCGGCACTGTTCGGCCGGATGCTTGTCGATCCCGAGGTGATCCGCATGCTGCTGTTCGGACTGGCAATGGTGCTGATGATGCTTTTCCGTCCCGCCGGCATCCTCCCGTCTGCGCTGCGCAAGCGCGAACTCGAAACCGTCTCCAAAGAATGAGCAAGCTGGCGCTGCTCGCGGCATCGGGTATCACCAAGCGCTTCGGCGGCGTGCAGGCGCTGTCGGAAGTCAGCTTCACCATCAATCACGGCGAGATCTACGGCCTGATCGGCCCCAACGGCGCCGGCAAGACGTCGCTCTTCAACGTGTTGACCGGCATCTACGTTCCCGATGGCGGCACCTTCACTTTCGACGGCGAGCCGCTGGAACACATGAAGCCCAACGACGTGGCCAAGCGGGGCATCGCGCGCACGTTCCAGAACATTCGCCTCTTCGCCAACCTGTCCGCGCTCGAGAACGTGATGATCGGCCGCCACGTCCGCACCCATGCCGGCGTATGGGGCGCGATATCGCGCAACGCCAGCACGCGCGCGGAGGAGAAGGCCATCCACAAGCGCGCCTTCGAGTTGCTGAAGTATGTCGGCGTCGACAAGCGCGCGCACAGCCTTGCACGCCATCTGGCGTACGGCGACCAGCGGCGCCTGGAGATCGCCCGCGCGATGGCCACCGAGCCCAAGCTCCTGGCGCTCGACGAACCGGCCGCCGGGATGAACGCCACCGAGACCGCGTCGCTGCGCGCGCTGCTGGAGGATATCCGCCGCGACGGCACCACCATCCTGCTGATCGAGCACGACATGAAGCTGGTGATGAGCCTGTGCAACCGCGTGCTCGTGCTCGACTACGGCAGGAAGATTGCCGAAGGTCCGGCGGCGGAAGTGCAGCAGGACGAGCGCGTGATCGCGGCGTATCTCGGCGGCGAAGTGACGCTGAACCTGAAGGGAACGGGATGACAGCAGGCGTACCGTTGCTGGCGCTCAAGAAACTCGAGGTTGCCTACGGCGGCATCCATGCGGTCAAGGGCATCGACCTCGAAGTGGGCCAGGGCGAACTTGTCTGCCTGATCGGCGGCAATGGCGCCGGCAAGACCACAACGCTCAAAGGCATCTGCGGCTTGCTGCCGGTCAAGTCCGGCAAGGTCATGTACGGCGGGGACAACGTGACCGGTCGGCCGGCGTTCACCCTCGTGCGCCGCGGCCTCGCGATGGTGCCTGAGGGCCGTGGCGTGTTCGGCGCGCTGACGATCGAGGAAAACCTCGCGATGGGCGCGTACATCCGCAACGATCACGCGGCGATCAGGTCGGACATCGAGCACGTGTACAGCCTTTTTCCGCGCCTCAAGGAACGGCGTCGGCAGACGGCGGGCACGCTGTCGGGTGGGGAGCAGCAGATGCTGGCGATGGGTCGGGCGATGCTGTCGAGGCCCAAGCTGCTGCTGCTGGACGAGCCGTCGATGGGCCTGGCACCGCTGATGGTGCAGAAGGTGTTCGAGACGATCGTCACCATCGCGCGCGAGGGTGTCACGATCCTGCTGATTGAGCAGAACGCGAAGCTCGCGCTCGAGGTCAGCAGCCGCGGCTACGTGATGGAATCCGGAGAAATCACGCTGCACGGCGACGCATCGTCGCTGTTGCACGATCCCAAGGTGCGGGCCGCTTACCTGGGCGAAACGGCCTAGCGCAACGAATTGCGCAGCGGCCGCGTCGCGCCATCACAGCCGAGGGTTCAGCCACGCGGGCGCGATACCGCATTCCAAAACGCTTTGTCGCCCCCGTCGGTGGCGTCAACGCTAGCTTGATTTGATTCGTGCGGGCAATTCACAGCTGGTCCAGCCCGCTGCGTCAACCCATAGGATGGACGCGACAAAGTTGCCCAGTGGCGTCGGTTCGTTTTCTGCATTGGCCCTGAACCGATAGCCGGCAGACATCGGCTGCCTGCCTGGTGACGATGTGTCCGCTTGAGGCAACTCCACGGTCACGCGAAGGCGATACGTCTTCTTTTCATTGCGCAATACAAACCAGGCAGCCTCCGGGACCCCGGCATTGCCGAGATCGCGCACTGCGCCGCGCAGGTCAAAGCGGTCGCCATCGCGAACTGCAATCGCCGGCCTGGTGACGTGACCGTTCACGTAGTCCAGGGTGCAGGATCCGGACAGCCGAAGGTCCGCGGTACGGGGCCTCGGGCTGTTTTCGATCCACATGCCCGAACCCGACGGCGCATCGGAAACCGGCAGTGCCGACTCCAGGAACCATGCGTCGGCAAGTTGAATCAGGCTTCGAACGACCACCATATCAATCACGATTTCCGGCGAAGCAGCGGCAATCTCATGCAAGTCCCATGCTCGTTGATAATTCCAGAAACTCGCGCGAAAGGTGTTCGGCAATAGCGGCAGCAGTGCGAACCCCATGGAATCGTGATAAACGAAAGCGGTTCCAAACGGGGCTTGTGGACAATGAAGTGTTTGCTTTGACGCTCCCCATTCAGGGAAATTCCCTCCCGCACCGCGCGCGCAAACAGAGACCTTGGAATGGCCAGGGACCGGCTCGACGGCCCGGTACCCTGATCCCAGCATCCTGGCCAAGTCGCCACTCGTCATGCCGTTGGCGATTTCCGAAGGCCATGGGGGTCGCGCGATCTGCGCGGGATCGTGGCGAAGGTACGAGAGTATTTGCTCATACCCGATCCATGCGCCATTCATGTTCCAATGCGTATCCGTGCGGAAGAACACTTGGCGATCCTTCCTGCCGTCAAGCAGGGCGGGACGAAGGTCGAGAACGTGCGAGCGAAGCGCCGGCGGCAGCGCGGCGAGGACGGATGCGAGTCGCTCTTCGTTCTTCAAATCATTCGGATGCGGAAAGTACTCGGGATAAACGGACCTCTTTTCCGGAACGACCACCAGCAGGTAGTCGATGCCCTGCTTGCCGAGAATGGCGATTCTGTATTCAATTCCCTTGGCAACGGCGCGCGCCCGCGACTTCAGGTAGTCAGGCTCCCCACTACGATTGCGGACGCCCGGCTCATCCTCGGCCAGGAAAAGCCAACCCTCTCGACCCAGAATGACGTCGGGCACGGGAGAGACGCCGAAGATCGATACCAGGGCAGCGTGGTGCAGGGCGATCAAGGCATCGCGACCTCCGAATCGGTCGACAAACGCCTTCTCGAATTCGCCGGCAAATCGGGTCGGAGTCCGCGCCAGCTGACCTAGGCTCGGCCACACCGCAAGTGCGCGCTTTTCATGCTCCAGTGTCCCGCCGCCCAAGTGCAAGAGAACGGCGATGCCAGGAGCGGCTATCGCCACGACGAAGAACAAGGCAACCAGACGCTGATACCAGGCGCCGTCCGACGACGGCGCGGCTGCATCGCCGGCGGGATTCGGGCCCGGTGGCAAGCGTGGCGGAAGGATTGAGGCCATGGCGAGTATTGATCTTACCGCTGCCGGTGAATTTGCTGGGAGCTGGACCTCCGCAAGGCTTGATGAACTTCCCGCAATGGTGCCGGCATCGCGCGGCATTGCACCTGCGCGGCTGATGCCGTGCCTACGGCGATGCGCGAGTGCGGCGCTGCCACAACAGAAGCGCGGCCAGCGTCTTGCCGTCGGTGACTTCGCCGGCATCGACTGCAATGAGCAGCTGCGTCTCGGTCAACACGACGACGTCGAGAAATTCGCCATCGTCCAATTGTGCGCCGACGTGTGTCAGCTTCGTGGCCTCGAAGACAGTGATCGCTTCGTTGGAGTAGCCGACCTGTGGATGAATCGTGCCGATTTCGCGCCACGTGGCTGCGGTGTAGCCCACTTCCTCGATCAGCTCGCGCCGCGCGGTGGCCAATGGCGTCTCACCCGGGTCGATCTTGCCGGCGGGAAACTCGAGGATCACCTGATCCAGCGGATAACGGAACTGCCGCTCGAGGATCAGGCGCCCGTCCGCCAGCACCGGCACCATCAGCGCGGCGCCGGGATGGACGACAAATTCGCGCGTGGCCGGGTTGCCGTCGGGCAAGCGGATGTTGTCGCGTCGCACATGCAACAAAGTGCCCGCGAAGACTTCCGTCGAGTCGACCTTGGTTTCGATCAGGTGCGCGTCATCGGACATTACTGTTTGAGCCAATCCTTCGGTACCAGGAAATCGGTGTAGAGCGCGGCCTCAGGCGTGCCCGCCTCCGGTGCCCACTCGTAGCGCCACTGCACGAGCGGCGGCATCGACATCAGGATGGCCTCGGTGCGCCCGTTGGACTGCAGTCCGAACAGGGTGCCGCGGTCCCACACGAGGTTGAACTCGACGTAGCGGCCCCGGCGATAGAGCTGGAAATCGCGCTCGCGCTCGCCGAACGGCGTGTCCTTGCGCTGCGCAAGGATGGGGGCGTAGGCCGCGAGAAAGTGGTCGCCGACGCTGCGCGTGAGCGCGAAGCATTGCTCGAAGCTGCCGGCATTGAGATCGTCGTAGAAGATGCCGCCGATGCCACGCGCCTCGCGCCGGTGCTTGAGGTAGAAATAGTCGTCGCACCACTTCTTGTAGTGGGCGTGGGTGTCGTCGCCGAATGGGGTCAGCGCATCGCGACAGGTGCGGTGGAAATGCACCGCGTCCTCGGTGAAGCCATAGTAAGGCGTGAGGTCCATGCCGCCGCCGAACCACCATATCGCTTCCGCGTCCGGCTTGTGCGCGATGAAAAAGCGCACATTGAGATGCACGGTGGGCGCATAGGGATTGCGAGGATGCAGCACCAGCGACACGCCCATCGCTTCCCACGCCCGGCCCGCGAGTTCCGGCCGGTGCGCGGTGGCCGACGCCGGCATCCTGTCGCCGGTGACATGCGAGAACAGCACGCCGCCACGTTCGAGCACCGCCCCCTGCTCGATCAGCCGCGAGACACCGCCGCCACCTTCGGGGCGCGTCCATGCGTCGCGGCGCATGATGCCGCCGTCTATCCGTTCCAGGCCGCCGACGATTCGCTCCTGCAAGCCGGTGAGATAGTCGCGAACCGCGGAGGTGACGACGGTTCGATCGGCACCAAGCGCCGAGGGCGCGGCGGCGGCAGGCTCGTTCATGCACCGGTCTCCATCGCCGTCGGGCGCGCGCCACCCTTGATGGCGCGATGACCGATATCGGTGCGGAACTGCATCCCCGCGAATTGGATTTCGCCCACGGCAGCGTACGCCGCGCGCTGGGCCTGCCGTACGGAATCGCCGAGCGCCGTCACGCACAGCACGCGACCGCCGTTGACCACGGTGCACTGATCGCGAGCGGCCGTGCCGGCGTGGAACACCAGTACATCGGGATGGGCTGCCGGCGTCACGCGCTCGAGCCCGGTGATGACATCCCCCTTGCGCGGCGCTTCGGGATAGCCCGCGGCGGCCAGCACCACGCCCAGCGCGGTGCGACGGTCCCAATCCGCGTCGATGGTGTCCAGCGTGCCACCGATCGCATGCTCGAGCAGATCGACGAAATCGGACTTGAGGCGCGCCATGATGGGCTGCGTCTCGGGGTCGCCCATCCGGCAGTTGAATTCGAGCACGCGCGGGGTGCCGGCGGCGTCGATCATCACGCCGGCATAGAGAAAGCCGGTAAACGGGATGCCGTCGGCGATCATGCCATTGACCGTGGGGAGGATCACCTCGCGCATGATGCGCGCATGCATGGCCGGCGTGACGATGGGCGCCGGCGAATAGGCGCCCATGCCGCCGGTGTTGGGGCCGGTGTCGCCGTCGCCCAGGCGCTTGTGATCTTGCGACGAGGCCAGCGGCAGCACGTTCTTGCCATCGACCATCACGATGAAGCTAGCTTCTTCGCCAGGCAGGAAATCCTCGATCACCACGCGCGCGCCCGCGGTGCCCATCGTATTGTCGACCAGCATGGCATCGATGGCCGCGTGCGCCTCGACCACGGTCGCGGCCACCACGACGCCCTTGCCCGCGGCGAGGCCGTCGGCCTTGATCACGATCGGCGCACCGCGCGCATCAACCCATGCGTGCGCCGCGCCGGCATCGGTGAAGGTGCGGTATTGGGCCGTGGGCAGCCCATGCCGTTCCATGAACGACTTGGCGAAGTCCTTGGAACTTTCAAGCTGCGCCGCGGCGCGCGTGGGCCCAAAGATCCTGAGGCCCGCCGCGCGAAAGGCATCGACGATGCCGGCCGCCAGTGGCGCCTCGGGGCCGACGACGGTCAACGTGACCTGCTCGCGGCGCGCAAATTCGACCAGCGCGGGAATGTCGGTGATGTCGACGTTGGTCAGCGCAGGATCGCGAGCGGTGCCGGGATTGCCCGGCGCGACGAAGACCTTGGCCACGCGCGGACTCTGCCCGATCTTCCAGGCCAACGCGTGCTCGCGGCCACCGGAACCCACCACCAGGATATTCACGAGCGCGGACTTTGCCTGGGATCAGTGCCGGAAGTGGCGCACACCGGTCAAGACCATTGCAATGCCGCGCTCATCGGCAGCGGCGATCACCTCCGCGTCGCGCATGCTGCCGCCCGGCTGGATCACCGCCAGCGCGCCATTGTCGGCAACGACGTCGAGGCCGTCGCGAAACGGAAAGAATGCGTCGGACGCAACCACCGAACCCTCCAGCGACAAGCCGGCACTGGCGGCCTTGATGGCGGCAATTTTGGTCGAGTCCACGCGGCTCATCTGGCCTGCGCCAATACCCAGCGTCTGCCCGTCGCGGCAATAGACGATGGCGTTGGATTTGACGAACTTGGCCACCCGCCACGCGAACAGCAGGTCGACCCGCTGCACCGGTGTGGGCGCCACGCGGGTGACGATCTTCAATTCCGCATCCGTCACGTTGCGGTGATCGGGCGACTGCACGAGGAAGCCACCACCCACACGCTTCCAGTCCAGCGCCGCCGAAGCTGCGGCTGCCGGCGGCAGCGCGACTTCGAGCACACGTACATTCACTTTCTTCGCAATCATGGCCAGCGCGTCATCGGTGTAGGCTGGCGCGATCAGCACTTCGAGAAACTGCGCCGACACGACCTCGACCGTAGCCGCATCCACCGGCCGGTTGAACGCGATGATGCCGCCGAACGCCGACGTGGGGTCGGTAGCCAGCGCCTTGCGATAGGCCTCGAGCGGTGTCGCCGCAATGGCCACCCCGCACGGGTTGGCGTGCTTGACGATCACGCAGGTGGGCTCAGTGAAGGTCTTGACGCATTCCCATGCGGCATCGCTGTCGGCGATGTTGTTGTACGACAGTTCCTTGCCCTGCAACTGGCGGTAACGCGCGATGGTGCCGGCGACCGCCGCCTCGTCGCGATAGAACGCCGCCGTCTGATGCGGGTTTTCGCCGTAGCGCAGGTCCTGCACCTTGGCGCCGGTGAGATGCAGCGAATCGGGCAGCGCCTGCGCCTGCCCGGTGACGTCGCGCGCCGTCAGCCAATTGGCAATCGCGCCATCGTAGGCAGCGGTGTGCGCGAATGCCTTGCGCATCAGCGCGAAACGCGTGGAATCCGACAACGCGCCGTGGCCCGTGTCGAGTTCGGCCAGCACCGAACCGTAATCCGCAGGATCGACGACGATGCCGACGTCCGGCCAGTTCTTGGCCGCGGCACGCACCATCGTGGGACCACCGATGTCGATGTTTTCGATCGCGTCCTCGAGCGTGCACCCCGGCTTGCCGACCGTCTCACGGAACGGATAGAGATTCACGACCACGAGGTCGATCGTCGGAATGGCGTGGTCGCGCAGCGCCGCTGCATGCGCCGGCAGCGCACGGCGCGCGAGGATGCCGGCATGCACCTTGGGGTGCAGCGTCTTGACGCGGCCGTCGAGCATCTCGGGAAAACCGGTGTAGCTCCCGACGTCGGTGACGGACAGGCCGGCATCGGCCAGCGCCTTGGCCGTGCCGCCAGTGGACAGGAGCTTGATGCCCCGCGTCGCCAGTCCGCGCGCGAAATCGACCACGCCGGTCTTGTCGGAAACGGACAGCAGCGCCTGCACCACGGGAGCGGCCATCGGCGTCACACCAGCTTGTGCTTGATGAGCTTGGCGCGCAGCGTGTTGCGGTTCATGCCCAGCATGTCGGCCGCCTGCGTCTGGTTGCCATCGGCGCGCTCGAGCATCGAGACCAGCAATGCGCGTTCCACATGGCCGATCACCATGTCGTAGACGCCGGTGGGTGTTTCGCCGTCAAGCCGCCTGAAATATTCGTCCAGCGACTTGTCGACGCTGCGGCAGATGTCGTTGCTGCCATTGAGTTTGTTTTTTCGGGTCACGCTGCCAGGGCCTCCCCTGCCCACTGCACACTGCTTTTCCTGGAATGGGTGATGTCATGCGGCGCCGCGGGCGCACCGTCATTGGCGTGGTAGGGCAGCCTGTCGAAGGCGCCCTCCAGCGCATCGAAATAGCGTTGCACGCAGTCGACCTGCATGGCGATCGTGGTGGCCTCGACCATTGTGTGGCGGAACGCAATGCCGCCTACGAGGGCTTCGGTGTACCAGCCCAGATGCTTGCGCGCGATACGCACGCCGGCCTCTTCGCCGTAGAACGCATGGTGGTCGGCGAGGTGATCGAGGATCAATGTCCGCGCTTCGCTGACCAACGGCGGCGGCAGATGGTGACCGGTGGCGAAGAAATGCATGATCTCGCGGAAGATCCAGGGCCGCCCCTGCGCGGCGCGGCCGATCATCACTGCGTCGGCGCCGGTATGCGCCAGCACCGCGGCCGCGCGTTCCGGCGTGTCGATGTCGCCGTTGGCGATCACGGGAATGGCCACCACGCGCTTGACCGCGGCAATCGTTTCATATTCGACCGCGCCGACGAAGGCGCAGGCGCGGGTGCGGCCATGCACCGTCAGCGCCTTAATGCCGGCGTCTTCGGCGCGACGCGCGATGGCGACGGCATTGCGCGCTTCGGGGGAGGGGCCCGTTCGGATCTTGAGCGTGACGGGAACATCCACCGCCGCCACGACCGCAGCGAGGATGGCGCTGACCAGCGGCTCGTTGGCCAGCAGCGCCGAACCCGCGGCCGCATTGCAAACCTTCCTGGCAGGACAGCCCATGTTGATGTCGATGATCTGCGCGCCGCGCTCGACGTTGTAGCGTGCGGCGTCGGCGAGCAACTGCGGATCGGCGCCCGCGATCTGCACGGCAATGGGCGCGACCTCGCCGGCATGATCGATGCGCCGCCGGGACTTGTCGGTGCCGCGCAGCTGCGGATTGGCTGCCACCATTTCCGACACCGCGTAGCCGGCGCCCAGCCGCTTGCACAGCATGCGAAACGGCCGGTCGGTGACACCGGCCATCGGCGCCACGACAAGATTGTTAGGGAGTGAATACGGGCCGATGCGCACGAACGTGGAACCAGAATGGGGGAGCGTGCCGCGTACGCGGGAACGGCCCCCCATTATACGGGTTTGCACGACCGCTGTGGCTGTGTCGACGGCACGACGCAGGCACCAGCAGCCGGCGCATTCGCGCGCAGAGCGAACGCGCGTTCAGGACATGCCGAACAGCATTGCGCGCGTGAAGGCCTTCTTGACGGGCGGCATCGCATCGAGCAGCGCCAGGGCCACCCCGCGCGGCCATCGCGCCACCGGATGCTCGGCCGTAAATACGCGGGTAAGTCCATGCGTGAAAGCCATGCCCGCGAAGCGGTCCCGCCGTCGCTGCGCGGCAAAGGCGGCCACCATCGGCCGCGTGCCGAGTGCCGCCCGATTGCCATGGACAATCGCCTGGCCGAGTTCGAAAGCGTCGCGGACGCCGAGGTTGAAACCCTGGCCCGCGATCGGATGCAGCGATTGCGCGGCGTTGCCGATCAGGATGGTGCGCGCGGCGGTGGGAGGCTGCGCGTATTCGAGTGCCAACGGAAAACAGCGGCGGTGGGCCACGCGCTCGAAACCGGTGACTCGAGCGCCGAAGCATTGCGCCACGCGCGCGAGAAATGCGTCGTCCGGCAGGTCCATCACCATGCGCGCATCGGCGGGCGTCATCGTCCAGACTAGTCCGTAATGATCGCCATCAGGCAGCAGCGCCATCGGCCCGGCCGGCGTGAATCGCTCGAAAGCCAGGCCGCCGTGCGGTTGCGCCATCCAGACCTTGGCCACCAGCGCCGATTGCCCGTAGTCGCGCCGCGCACGAACGACACCGGACACTGCGGTGCCCGCGCCGTCCGCCACGACGGCCAGACGCGCCAGCAACGGTTCGGCGGCCGGATCGCGCATCGCCACCATCGCGTATTCGCCGGTGCCGCCGACATGCTCGACGGTGCTGCCGAAGCGGATCACCGTACGCGTGGTGGCCAGCGCAGCGTCGATCGCGCCTTGCAGCGCGACATAGGACACGACATAGCCCAGCGCCGGCAGCCCCTGCTCCACCGCGGTGAGCCGCGTGACGCCGAAGCCGCCTGCCTGCGAAATGTCGATGCCCGCGATGGGTGTGACGGCATCGGGCGTGGCCGCGAGGCGGTGCCAGACATCCAGTCGTTCGAAGATGAGGCGCGCGCCGTGCGACAGCGCCAGCGAGCGATCGCCGCGCAACGTCGTGCCCGGGGCCCGCGTGTCCAGCGCCACGACGTCGAGATCGGCATCGGCCAGCGCCAGCGCCAGCGTGCCGCCGACCGGCCCCGCGCCGACGATCGCGACGTCGTGCAGCATGGTGGCGACGGCGCTAGCGCCCGCAGGCGGCTTCGACGTCGGCCACCGTCTTGGGCGCGGCCGCCGTCAGGTTCTCGTGACCCGTGGCGGTGACCAGCACGTCGTCCTCGATGCGCACGCCGATGTTCCAGAAATGCTCCGGCACGTTGGGCGCGGGCCGGATATACGTGCCCGGCTCCACCGTCAGCATCATGCCCGGCACCAGTGTCTGCGACTGGCCCCTGACCTGATAGAGACCGGCGTCGTGCACGTCCATGCCCAGCCAGTGGCCGGCGCGATGCATGTAGAACTGCTTGTAGGCGCCGGTGTCGAGCACTTCGTCGAGCGAGCCACTGCACAGGCCGAGATCGATGTAGCCCTGGGCCAGCACGCGCTCTGCCGCATGATGATAGGCATTGAACGCCGCGCCCGGCTTCACGGCATCGAGACACGCGTACTGCGATTCCAGCACCAGTTGATAGATTTCACGCTGCGGTCCGCTGAACTTGCCGTCGACCGGAAACGTACGCGTGATGTCCGAAGCGTAGCCCTTGAACTCACAGCCGGCATCGATCAGCAACAGGTCACCCGCGACCAGCTCGCGGTCATTCTCGCGGTAATGCAGCACACACGCGTTGGGCCCGGAAGCGACGATCGACGAATACGCGACCGCCTGCGCGCCTTCGCGCAGGAATTCATGCAGCAACTCGGCTTCCACCTGGTATTCGAACCAGCCCGGACGCGCGCGATTCATGGCACGCGAATGCGCGGCGCACGAAATGGCGGCGGCGCGGCGCATCAGCTTCACTTCATGCTCGTCCTTCAGGAGGCGCATGGCGTCGAGCGTGCCGCGCACGTCGACGATGTCATCCGGCGCGGATACGCCGGTGCGCGCGCGATTGCGCACTTCGTTGAGGATCCTGGTGACCTGCTGATCCCAGGTGTCGAATAGTCCCAGCGGCGTGAACAGCGCCGGCCGGTCGGCTGCCAGGTCGGGAAGCATGGCCGGCAGCGCGGAAATGGGGTGCGCCTCGTCGAAGCCGAAGATCTCGCGCGCGGCGTCGGGACCATAGCGAAAGCCGTCCCAAATCTCGCGCTCTTCGTTCTTTTCGCGGCAGAAAAGCACGTGGCGGTCACCGTCGGGGCCGGCCACCAGGGCCACGACCGCCTCGGGTTCGGGAAAGCCGGACAGATAATAGAAATAGCTGTCGTGCCGGAACGGATAGTGCGAGTCGCGGTTGCGCGCCACTTCGGGCGCCGTCGGCAGGATCGCAAGACCACCGCCGCGCGCATCGCGCATCGACTGCAGCAGGGCGCTGCGCCGCGCGCGATAGAGCTGGTGCGAATTCTTCATGGCATGAAAAGACCGTGGTTGAACGTGGTCATTATAGGGGAGCGTCCCTCGCGGTTGCGATACCATCGCAGTATGGGCGACGGTTCGATGCACAGTGGCGCAATCCTGACCGGGCATCCGCTGCATGACGCCAAGCGTGCGCTGCGCGTGTCGATGATCGCAGCGCGCGACGCCATCGACCCCGGGACCCATCATGCGGCGTCGCTGCACATTGCCCAGGCGGTCTGCGCCTCCACCGCATTCGCGGCTGCACGCAGCGTTCTGCTGACGCTGCCGCACAAGAGCGAATGGGACACGCGTCCGGTGTTTGCTGCCGCCTTTGCCGCCGGCAAGACCGTGGTGCTGCCGCGGGTCAACGCGGGAACCCGCATGCTGGAACTGCATCGCGTGACCGATATCGTGCGCGACGTCGGAGCCGGCTATCGCGGCATCGCGGAGCCGCTCAATCACGCGCCCATGGTCGATGCCGCCGTGATCGACTGGATCCTGGTGCCCGGGGTCGCCTTCGATCTATCCGGGCGCCGGCTGGGCTACGGCGGTGGCTTCTACGATCGGCTGTTGTCGCAGGTGGCGCGAGGCGTGCCACGGATTGCGGGCGCCTTCGACCTGCAGGTGGTCCCCAGCGTACCGGCCGCACCCCACGACCTCAAGGTGGATTCGATCGTGACCGAGCAGCGTGTTCTCGTGTTGCCCGGCCGCGGATGAGCGCGTCCGCCCGCAATACCGCTCGCCTGGCGCTGGCCGCCACGCTCGCCATCCAGATCTTCGTGTCGCTGGCCGGCACGGCACCGGCCGTGTTGGCCCCGGTGCTCGCGGTCGATCTCGGCATCACGCCCAAATGGATCGGCGTGTTCGTCGGTCTTGTCTATGCCGGCGCGATGGTCAGCAGCCTCGTGTGTGGCGGCTTTATCGCTCGCTACGGCCCGATTCGCGTGTCGCAGGCCTGCGTGCTGCTTTGCGCGGCCGGCACCGCGACGGTGGCGGTATTGCCGGCAGCGGCGGTCACGCTGATGGCGGTGGCGGCATTCGTGGTGGGCCTGGGTTACGGCCCGATCACGCCCGCGTCGTCCGCGGTGCTGGTTCGAACCACGGCACCCGCACAAATGGCGCTCACGTTTTCAATCAAGCAGACCGGCGTGCCCGCGGGCGTGGCGCTGGGTGGTGCATTGCTGCCGGCGTTGACGCTGGCGATGGGCTGGCGCGGCGCGCTGCTCGCGGTGGCCGGCGCGGGGGTCGTGGTGGCGTTGGCGGCGCAACCCACGCGGCGGGCGCTGGATGCGCATCGGGAAGGCTCCCGGCCCATGTCGTGGCATAGCGTCGTCGAGCCGCTGCAGCTGGTGTTGCGCACCCCCGCCCTGCGCGAACTGTCGCTGGTCGGGCTGGCCTTTGCCGCCGTGCAGGTGTGCCTCACCAGCTTCCTCGTGGTGTTCCTGCATGAAACACTGGACTGGACTCTGATCGCCTCTGGGTTAGCACTTACTTGCGCCACAATCGGCGCTGTGATTGGCCGTATCGCATGGGGAATCGTATCGGACCGGTGGCTGCCGCCGGTCCGCACACTCACGCTGATCGGCCTCCTGTCGGCGACCTGCGGTCTCCTGCTGGCGGCCGCGACCACTGCCTGGTCGGCATGGATGGTGCTTCCACTCGCTGCGATCTACGGCGGCATGGCCATCGGCTGGAATGGGGTCCAGCTGTCCGAACTGGCCCGCCGGTGTCCGCCCGGCATGACGGGCGCGGTGACCGGTGCATCGGGCTTCATTACGTTCGGGGGCGTCGTCGCGGGGCCGCCCATCTTCGCCGCCATGGCGGGCGCCTTTTCGAGTTACCGGGTGGGATTCATCGTGGCCGCCTCCGTAAGTGCCTTGGCCGCCGTCGGCTTGATGGCAGGGAATCGCGGAAGGTCGCCACGAACGGAATAATGGAAATCATTTCCGTCTGATGGTAAAGTCCTGAAAAACGACGGCATCATCCGCGGGCGGTAAACACGGGGGCAACCGTGGGCCCGGGACGCGATGCGAAGCCGCTGCAGGTGCCAGCGGGAAACATTGCCGATAGCGCCCGGATGCCTATTTGCTACCGCACCGCAGCAATACAGGAACGCCCGCGCACCCTAGAATCGACCCGGTCATCTCCGCAATCCATGCCCTGACGCCGGCACGGATCGCGGACCCGATCCGCAGTCACCGGAATCCACAACACTCGAATTTCCCCCTCGCCCCTACCCCCGGATTCAACGGGATTCGCGGCCAGGCGGGATGCACGGAGAATCGTCATGGATGTGATGAAGCACGATGCCGACCCGCAGGAAACCCGCGAATGGCTGGAAGCGTTGTCCGGCGTGCTCGCGGCCGAAGGTCCCGACCGCGCGCATTTCCTGATCGAGCAATTGATCGAGGCAGCGCGTCGATCCGGCGCCTATTTGCCGTTTTCGGCCAATACTGCGTACATCAACACGATTCCCACCGACCTGCAGGTGCGCATCCCGGGCGACCAGGAGATCGAGCATCGCATCCGGTCGTATGTGCGGTGGAACGCGATGGCCATGGTGCTGCGCGCGAACAAGGACACCAACGTCGGCGGCCACATCGCCAGTTTCGCCTCGGCGGCCACGCTCTACGACGTCGGCTTCAATCATTTCTGGCATGCGGCGTCGGACGCCCACGGCGGCGATCTGGTGTTTGTGCAGGGGCATTCCTCCCCCGGTGTCTATGCCCGCGCCTTCATGCTCGGCCGGCTCACGCAGCTCCAGCTCGACAACTACCGGCAGGAAGTGGACGGCACCGGCATCTCGTCCTACCCGCATCCGTGGCTGATGCCGAACTTCTGGCAGTTCCCCACCGTATCGATGGGTCTCGGCCCGCTGATGGCGATCTACCAGGCCCGCTTCATGAAATACATGCAAGACCGCGGGCTCGCGCAGACCGAGGGCCGCAAGGTTTGGGCGTTCATGGGCGACGGCGAGATGGACGAGCCCGAGTCGATGGGCGCGATCGGCATGGCCTCGCGCGAGAATCTCGACAACCTGATCTTCGTCGTCAACTGCAACCTGCAGCGACTCGACGGTCCGGTGCGCGGCAACGGCAAGATCATCCAGGAACTGGAAAGCGATTTCCGCGGCGCGGGCTGGAATGTGATCAAGGTGATCTGGGGCACACACTGGGAGGCCCTCTTCGCGCGCGACAAGAAGGGCCTGTTGCAAAAGCGGATGATGGAGGCGCTCGACGGCGAGTACCAGACCTTCAAGAGCAAGGATGGCGCCTACGTCCGCGAACACTTCTTCAACACGCCGGAGCTGAAGGAGCTGGTGGCCGACTGGGGCGATGAGGAGATCTGGCACCTCAACCGGGGCGGTCACGACCCGCACAAGATCTACGCAGCATTCCACGCGGCGGCCAATCACAAGGGCCAGCCGACGGTGATCCTGCCGAAGACCATCAAGGGCTACGGCATGGGCGAATCGGGCGAAGCGCAGAACATCACGCATCAGCAGAAGAAGATGTCGTCCGAGTCGCTGCGGATCTTCCGCGATCGCTACAAGATTCCGGTTCCAGACGACCAGCTGGACGAAATCCCCTACGTCAACTTTGCCGAGGGCTCGCCAGAGCTCGAATACATGCACGCGCGGCGGAAGGAGCTGGGCGGCTACCTGCCGCAACGTCGCCAGAAGGCGACCCCGCTGGTCGTGCCCGAGCTTGCCGCGTTCGAACGGTTCCTGAAAAGCACCGACGAGCGCGAGATCTCCACGACGATGGCCTTCGTGCAGATCCTGCAGCTCCTGCTGCGCGACAAGAACATCGGCAAGCACATCGTGCCGATCGTGCCGGACGAATCGCGCACCTTCGGCATGGAAGGCATGTTCCGCCAGCTCGGCATCTGGAACCAGCAGGGCCAGCTCTATACCCCACAGGATGCCGACCAGCTGATGTTCTACAAGGAGAGCAAGGACGGCCAGATCCTGCAGGAGGGCATCAACGAGGCCGGCGGCATGTGCGACTGGATCGCCGCGGCCACCGCGTACTCGACGCACGGCGTGCAGATGATCCCGTTCTACATCTTCTATTCGATGTTCGGCTTCCAGCGCATCGGCGACCTCGCATGGGCCGCCGGCGACATGCGTTCGCGCGGCTTCCTGCTTGGCGGCACCGCCGGGCGCACCACGCTGAACGGCGAAGGGCTGCAGCATGAGGATGGCCACTCGCACCTCATCTCCGCGACGGTGCCCAACTGCATCTCGTGGGACCCGACGTTTGCATTCGAAGTCGCGGTGATCATCCAGGACGGCCTGCGCCGGATGAATGCCGAACAGGAGGACGTGTACTTCTACATCACGCTGATGAACGAGAACTACACGCACCCGGCGATGCCGGAAGGTGCCGCGGCGGCCATCCTGAAGGGGATGTACAAGCTGCGCGACGGCGACAAATCCAAGGGCAAGTCGCCACGCGTGCAGTTGCTGGGCTCCGGGGTGATTCTGCGCGAGGCCATTGCCGCGGCCGATCTCCTGAAGAAGGACTGGGGTGTCGATGCCGATATCTGGGGCTGTCCGTCGTTCACCGAGCTGGCGCGCGAAGGCAGCGCAGTCGCGCGCTGGAACATGCTGCATCCGGCCGACAAGCCGAAGGTCTCGCACGTCGAGCAATGCCTGCAGGGCACGCAGGGGCCGGTGATCGTGACCACCGACTACATGCGTCTTTACGCCGAGCAGATCCGGCCGCTCGTCCCGCGGCGCTACGTCGTGCTGGGCACCGACGGCTTCGGTCGCTCCGACACGCGCGAGAAGCTGCGCGGCTTCTTCGAGGTGAACAGCCACTACGTGACGGTGGCGGCACTGAAGGCGCTGGCGGATGAAGGCACGATTCCGGTCGCGAAGGTTACCGAGGCGATCAAGAAATACGGTCTCGATCCGGACAAGCCGGCACCGTGGACCGTTTGATTTCGCTGGCCGCCCACGCACTCGACTGAAAGACGCCCATGAGCACGATTGAAGTCAAGGTTCCCGACATCGGGGACTTCAAGGAAATTCCCGTCATCGAAGTCTTCGTCAAGGCGGGCGACGCCGTGAAGGCCGAAGACTCATTGCTGACGCTCGAGTCCGACAAGGCGACGATGGATGTGCCCGCGCCCGCGGCCGGCGTCGTGCGCGAGATGAAGTTGAAGCTCGGCGACAAGGCCAGCGAAGGCACGGTGATCCTCCTGCTCGACACGGCGGGCGCCGCGGCGGCCAGTCCTGCACCGGCCGCAACCGCCGCACCCGCAAAACCCGCCGCACCCACCACAGCTCCACCGGCCGCGCCCGCGCCGGCGCCTGTTGCCGCCGCGCCTGCAGTACCCGCGCCGGCGCCACGCGCGCCCGCAGCGGCAGCGCCGGTGGATGCGGAAGCGTTCAAGGCCGCGCATGCATCGCCGTCGGTGCGCAAATACGCGCGCGAACACGGCGCCGACCTGGGCCGGGTCAAAGGTACCGGCCCCTCGGGGCGCATCCTGCAGGAGGATGTGCAGAATTTCATCAAGCAGGTGATGTCCGGTGCCGCTACAGCCGGCGCCGGCGCATCCGGCGGGGGCATCTCCGGTGGCGGCGCGCTCAACCTGCTGCCGTGGCCCACGGTGGACTTCGCCAAGTTCGGCGCGGTCGAAGTGAAGCCGATGTCGCGCATCAAGAAGATTTCCGGCGCGAACCTTGCCCGCAACTGGGTGATGATCCCGCACGTCACGCAATTCGACGAAGCCGACATCACGGCGCTCGAGGCTTTCCGCGTCCAGCTCAACAAGGAGAACGAAAAATCGGGCATCAAGATCACGATGCTGGCATTCCTGATCAAGGCATCGGTCGCGGCGCTGAAGAAATTTCCCGATTTCAATTCGTCGATCGATGGCGACAACCTGGTCGTCAAGCAGTACTACAACATCGGCTTTGCAGCGGACACGCCCAATGGCCTCGTGGTGCCGGTCATCAAGAATGCCGACCAGAAGGGCGTGCTGCAGATCGCCAGGGAAATGGGCGAACTGTCGGCCAAGGCGCGCGACGGCAAGATGGGTCCCGCCGACATGCAGGGCGGATGCTTCTCGATTTCGTCGCTGGGCGGCATCGGCGGCACCGCATTCACCCCAATCATCAATGCGCCGGAGGTGGCGATCCTGGGCGTGTCGAAGAGCGCAACGAAGCCCATGTGGAACGGCAAGGAATTCGTGCCGAAGCTGATGGTGCCGCTGTCGATGTCGTATGACCATCGCGTGATCGACGGCGCGCAGGCTGCGCGCTTCACCGCGTACCTGGGCGGACTGCTCACCGACATGAGGCGGGTGATGCTATGAGCGTCGTCGAAATCAAGGTTCCCGATATCGGGGATTTCAAGGACATCCCGGTCATCGAGATCTTCGTCAAGCCGGGCGACACGGTAAAAGTCGAGGATTCGCTGGTCTCGCTCGAGTCCGACAAGGCGACGATGGATGTGCCGGCGCCCATGGCTGGCGTGATCAAGGAACTGAAGGTCAAGCTGGGCGACAAGGTCAGCGAAGGATCGCTGATCGTGATCCTGGAGACCGTGACTTCCGGAGAGGCGAAGCCGGCAGCAGCTGCGCCCGCTCCCTCGGCGGCTGCGCCGGCGGCACCAGCCGCGCCGGCCAAGGCTGCGCCAGCCGCAGCGGTCGCGCCGGTTCCGGGCGCCGCCACCTATTCCGGCAAGGCGGATATCGAATGCGACATGCTGGTGCTTGGTTCCGGTCCCGGCGGATATGCCGCCGCCTTTCGCTCGGCTGATCTCGGCATGAAAACGGTCCTGGTCGAACGCTATGCAACGCTGGGGGGGGTGTGTCTCAACGTGGGTTGTATTCCATCCAAGGCGTTGCTGCACGTGGCCGCGGTGATGGATGAGGCGAAGTCCCTGGGCGAACACGGCGTTGCGTTCGGCGAACCCAAGGTCGACCTCGCCAAGTTGCTCGCCTGGAAGAACAAGGTTGTCGGCAAGCTGACCGGCGGTCTCGCCAGCATGGCCAAGTCGCGCAAGGTCGAGGTGGTGCGCGGCGTCGGCCAGTTCCTCGACCCGCATCACGTCGAGGTGGAAGTCACCGACGGCACTGGACAGAAAACCACCGGCGAGAAGAAGGTCGTCAAATTCAGGCAGGCGATCATTGCCGCGGGTTCCCAGTCGATCAAATTGCCCTTCGTGCCGGAAGATCCGCGCATCGTGGATTCCACCGGTGCGCTGGAATTGCACGGCGTGCCGAAGCGCATGCTGATCGTGGGCGGCGGCATCATCGGCCTGGAAATGGGTACCGTGTATTCGTCGCTCGGCGCGCGCCTCGATGTGGTGGAAATGCTCGATGGCCTGATGCAGGGCGCGGACCGCGACCTGGTCAGGGTCTGGGACAAGATGAACAAGCATCGCTTCGATCGCGTGCTGCTGAAGACAAAGACGGTGGCCGTCGAAGCAAAGAAGGACGCGATCCACGTGAGCTTCGAAGGCGAGCAGGCGCCGCAGGGCCCGCAGCCCTACGACCTGGTGCTGATGGCGGTGGGGCGCAGCCCCAACGGCAAGAAGATCGGCGCCGACAAGGCGGGCGTCGCCGTCACCGATCGCGGCTTCATCCCGGTGGACAACCAGATGCGGACCAACGTCGCGCACATCTTTGCGATCGGCGACATCGTCGGGCAGCCGATGCTGGCGCACAAAGCGACGCACGAGGGCCACGTGGCGGCCGAAGTGGCCGCCGGTGAAAAATCATTCTTCGACGCGCGGGTGATTCCGTCGGTGGCGTATACCGATCCGGAAATCGCGTGGGTGGGCCTGACGGAAGAGGAAGCCAAGGCCAAGGGCATCAAGGTCGGCAAGGGCCTGTTCCCGTGGGCAGCTTCGGGCCGCGCCATCGCCAACGGCCGCGACGAAGGCTTCACCAAGCTGCTGTTCGACGACGCCACGCACCGGATCGTGGGCGGCGGCATCGTGGGCACCCATGCGGGCGACCTGATCAGCGAAGTCGCGCTGGCCATCGAGATGGGCGCCGACGCGGTGGATATCGGCAAGACCATCCATCCGCATCCCACGCTGGGTGAGTCCGTAGGTCTCGCCGCCGAAGCCTTCGAAGGGGTCTGCACGGACCTGCCGCCCATACGAAAGAAATAGCGATGTGTCGTCCGGGCGGGTCCGCGGCGTGAACACGCGCCTGCAAACGTTTGTCCACGCCAGCATCCTGACGCTGATCGTGGGCTGGGTGCTGTACGTCGGCAAGGGCATTTTCGTGCCGATCGTGTTCAGTGCGCTCGTGGTGTACGTGATGATCGGCATCACGCGACTGCTCGCCAAGTTGCCGGTGCTCGGCCGGCGGATGCCGCTGCAGGTTCGGTTTGTGCTGTCCATCGTCGTAATTTCACTGCTCGTGGCGGCGATGGCGCTGCTGGTGCTGGCCAACATCGAGCGGCTGCGCATTCTGGCCCCGCAGTACCAGGTATCGCTGCTCGGCACGATCCAGTCGCTGGCGGTGCGCTTCGGTGTGGAGAACGAACCGACGTGGGGCACGCTGCGCCAGATTTTCCTCGACCGGGTCAGCGTGCAATCGCTGGTGGGCACGACCATGGCGTCGGCATCCTCGCTCGTCGGCAGCGCCATCGTCGTGGGGCTGTACGTCACGTTCCTGCTCGTCGAGCAGGGTTCCCTCGCGGCGAAGATCGACAACGTCTCCTCCGACCCCCGCCATGCAGCACTGCTGCGCCAGATCATCGCGAACATCAATGCGCGCGTCGGCGCCTACCTTGCGCTGAAAGCGGTGCTGGGCGCGACGCAGGGGTTGATCAGCTACTTCATCCTCCGGCTTTGCGGGGTTGAATTCGCCGCGTTCTGGGGCGTGGTGATCGCAATGCTCAATTTCGTTCCGTATATCGGTTCGATGCTGAGCGTCGCCCTGCCGGTGCTTCTTGCAGTCGTGCAATTCGGGGACTTCAATGCGGTGCTCGTCGTGCTCGTCTCGTTATCGGTGCTTCAGTTCTTCATCGGCAATTTTCTCGATCCCTACCTGATGGGGAATTCGCTCAATCTCTCCCCGTTCGTCATCCTGGTGAGCCTCACCGTGTGGTCCGCGCTCTGGGGCATTGCCGGCGCATTCCTCGCCATCCCGATCACCGCCGTGCTGGCAATCATCTTTTCGGAATTTCCCGAAACGCGGCCGCTCGCCATCCTGCTGTCGCGCAATGGCACGTTGTCCAGCGACTGACATGCTAAATTCCGGGCAACTGACGGAGGCATGAATGTTGTACGGACGAACCTTGAAGTGGATTCTTGTCGCGCTGCTGGCGCTGCCCGTATCCGCGCTGGCGCATCTCGACACCACGAGCGATGCCGTCAACCTGCGCGCGGGACCGGACAGTGCGTTCCCGCTGGTGTCCTGGTTGCCGGCGCGCACGCAGCTGTCCATAGTCGGCTGCACGGAAGACCGCCAGTGGTGCGATGTCGTCGTCGGGCGCAGGCGGGGCTTTGTCTACGCCCGGTACCTGAACCAGCGGTTTGCGTTGCGCAATGCGCCCGTCGTCACCTTCAACGTCAAGGACTACTGGGATGCGCATTACACGCGGCAATCCTGGTTTCCCAATTACGTCGACTGGGTGGATTTCGGCAAGCCCGGGTTTGTGCCGCCGCCACCACCGGGATCGCGCCCGACGCGGCGCGCGCCGTGAACGATTCTGCCGTTGCACGCGGCCATTGGCCGCGGAAATCGCCATGACACAGGACGAATTGAAGCAGGCCGTGGCGCGCGAAGCGCTCCGCTACGTGGTCGACGGCGAGTGGGTGGGCGTGGGCTCGGGTTCCACGGCCAATTTCTTCATCGACGAACTCGCCAGGATCAAGCACCGGATCAAGGGCGCAGTGTCGAGCTCGGAGAAGTCGACGGCGTTGCTCAAGGGTCATCGCATCGATGTCGAGGAACTGAACAATGTCGATCGCTTGCCCGTCTACATTGACGGCGCCGATGAGGTGACGGAGCACGGCGCGATGATCAAAGGCGGTGGCGGCGCGCTCACGCGCGAAAAAATCGTCGCGGCCGTGGGGACCAAGTTCGTCTGCATCGCCGACCAGTCGAAGCTGGTGCCGGTGCTGGGTCAGTTTCCGCTGCCGGTGGAAGTGATCCCGATGGCACGCAGCTATGTCGCGCGCGAGTTGCTGTACCTCGGCGGCCAGCCGGCTTGGCGGATGGGCTTTACGACGGACAACGGCAACCTGATCCTCGACGTCAGCGGGTTGAAGATTGCCGATCCGGTGGCGCTGGAAACGACCATCAACCAGATCGCCGGGGTAGTCACCGTAGGCCTCTTCGCGCGCCGCGGCGCCGATGTGGTCCTGCTGGGCACCGAGGCGGGCGTGCGGACGCTGGTGCAGGGGAAACGGTCGATTCAACCGTAGGCGAGGCCTGGACCTCCCCCGCAACATGCCAACGCCGTGCCTTCGGGCCCCGAACCCGCACGGGTGAAGGCTCGCCTGCTGGTTCCGCCGTGCCCCGCGGGGCCGCGCTAAAATAGGCCAATGACCAACCTCAACGTGCCGGGGCTTGCGCAAACCGACGACGTGACCGCCTACATGCGGGCCGTCGGCGTAGCCGCGCGCGCGGCGGCACGGGAACTCTCGCGCGCGGATTCGGCGGCCAAGGATCGCGCGTTGCTGGCGATGGCCACCGCGGTCAGGCGCGATGCCAAGGCGCTGCTGGCAGCCAACGCCGACGATGTCGAATCCGCGCGTGCCGCAGGGCACGACTCGGCATTCATCGATCGGCTGACCCTCACGCCCAAGACGATCGAGGCCATGGCGTTGGGGCTCGAAGCCATCACCGCGCTACCCGATCCGGTAGGCGCGATCACCGACCTCGAATACCGCCCGTCCGGCATCCAGGTGGGCCACATGCGGGTGCCGCTGGGCGTGGTCGGCATCATCTACGAATCGCGTCCCAACGTGACCGCCGATGCGGCAGGCCTGTGCCTCAAATCCGGCAACGCGACGATCCTGCGCGGTGGGTCGGAAGCCATTCGCAGCAACCGCGCCATCGCGGCCTGCGTGCATCAGGGCCTGCGCGAGGCGGGCCTGCCCGAGCATGCGGTGCAGGTCGTGGCCACCACCGATCGGGCCGCCGTGGGCTGCCTCATCACCGACGAAGAGCATGTCGATGTGATCGTGCCGCGCGGCGGCAAGAGCCTGATCGAGCGCATCAGTCGCGACGCCAAGGTGCCGGTGATCAAGCATCTGGACGGCGTATGCCACGTCTTCGTGGATGCCTCGGCCGACGCGGCGATGGCGGTCAACATCGCCGACAACGCCAAGACACAGCGCTACTCGCCGTGCAACACGATGGAGACGCTGCTGGTGCACGCGGATATCGCGGCGCGGGTGTTGCCGCCACTGGCGGCGATCTACGTCGCCAAGGGCGTCGAAATGCGCGGCTGCGAGCGTTCGCGCGAACTGGTCCCCGCGATGAAGGCGGCCACCGAGGACGACTGGTACGCCGAATACCTGGCGCCCATCCTGGCCATCCGCGTCGTCGATTCGCTCGACGAGGCGATGACGCACATCGCGCAGTACGGGTCGCAGCACACGGATGCAATCGTCACCGAGCACTATGGCAATGCGCGACGGTTCCTGCGCGAGGTCGATTCGAGCTCCGTGCTGGTGAATGCATCGACACGCTTTGCCGACGGTTTCGAATTCGGACTCGGCGCCGAGATCGGCATCTCCACCAACAAGCTGCACGCGCGCGGCCCGGTGGGCCTCGAGGGCCTCACCAGCCGCAAGTGGGTGGTACTGGGGTCGGGGCAGATTCGCAGCTGACGCCGGCGCATGTCCGCAAGCGTTTGGCGGGCCACCGGCAAGTCGCTACACCGGGTTCAGGATTTTTTCGTTGAACCGGAAGCCCCACCCCGCCCCCTCGCGTGGACGCGCCATTCCATTCTCGATGGCCAAAGGCGTATCGATGATCGCATCGATCCAGTCGAACGACTCGGCGCCCTGTCCGTTGGGAATCGTGCACAGCAGCGGCACGTCGTAATCGCGGTAGTAGTGCGGCAGCACCGGGATGCCGTGGGCAGCGGCATAGGCCGCCGATTCGCGCCAGGCTTCCACGCTGCCCAGGCGCAGCAGGTCCGGTTGCCACAGGTCAATGGCGCGCCGCGCGATCAGTTCGCGCAGCGGCACGAGGTCGTATTCGCGCTCGCCCATGGCCAACGCAACGCCGGCGCGATTGCGCAGGAACGCGTAGCCATCCCAATCGCGATGGTCGATGGGTTCCTCGAACCAGCCGATGCCGATTTCCCGCGCGGCCAGGGCGAGCTCCAGCGCATCCGGCACGCGCATGCCCTGGTTGGCGTCGATCATCACGCGTACATGCGGGCCGACGGCCTCGCGCACCTTGCGCATCCGCGCGAGGTCGCGGCCCGGTTCCGGCGAGCCCACCTTGATCTTCACCGCCGCGAAGCCACGCCGGACATAGCCGCGGACTTCATCCAGCAATTCGTCGTCGCTGTAGGAAAGCCAGCCCCCGCTGCCATAGACCGGAATCGGTCGCGCGGCGCCACCCAGGAGGCGCCAGACCGGTACATCGAGCGCGCGGGCATGCGCATCCCACATCGCCACGTTGGCGAGACCCAGCGTCCATCGTTGCAGTCCTTCGTGTCCGAAATATTCGGTCTCGCGATTCCAGTCGGCGATGAAGGACTGCGTGGCCACGGCGTCGCGGCCTCGCGCGAAGTCCGCAAGATCACGGCAGGCGCCGCGGATGGCCTGAGGCGAATAGTGGAACGACAGGAGGTAGGACTGCCCGACGACGCCATTGTCCAGTTCGATGTCGCAGACGATGAATTCGATGGCGGGGATGGTATGGGTCGCATCCGCGATGGGCTGCGACAGCGTGGAACGGGCGGCGTGAAAACGCACGTCACGGATGGAGGTGGTCATGGCATTTGGCGTGAAAGGTTGAAGATCAGGCGCTGGCCTTCCGGTGCGGGCGAGGCGAATACCAAAGCACGACGCCCGCGATCAGCACCAGTACCGGCAGCGCGCCCCAGTTCATCACTTCCCAGCCTGCGGCGGAGACGAGGGCGCCCGACGAAAACGACGACACGCCCATGATCGAAAAGACGATGAAATCGTTGGCGCCCTGCGTGCGCGCCTTCTCCGCCGGCCTGTAGGCCTCGGTGAGCAGCGCCGTGCCGCCGGTGTACATGAAATTCCAACCCATGCCGACCAGCACCAATGCGGTCACGAAGTGCGCAAGGGTGACACCATTCAACGCCACCAGCGATCCCGCGCCCATCAGCACGACGCCGCCGAGAATGATGCGCAGCACGCCAATACGCTTGATCAGCGTGCCGGTGACGAAGCCCGGCGCATACATTCCGACCACGTGCCACTGGATCACCAGCGCCGCCTGCGCGTAAGGAAGGCTGCAGAAATTCATGGCCAGCGGCGTGGCGGTCATCAGGAGATTCATGAGGCCGTAGCCCAACCCGCCCGACAGGGCGGCCACGATGAAAACCGGCTGCCGGACGATCTCGCGCAGCGGGCGCCCACCCCCCGAACGTTCCTCGGCGCTGGGCTTCGGGACATGCACCCGCGACTGCACGGCCAGCGCCAGTACCGCCACGCCCGCCAGCATCGCGAAGGAACCCAGAAACGGCGTGGCGAACATGTGCTGGCCCCACCGCGTGATGGCCGGGCCGAGAAAGCCGCCGCCGATGCCGCCCGCCAGCACCAGCGAGATCGCGCGCGCCTTGTCGGCCGGCGCCGCCACTTCGGTCGCCGCGAAGCGATACTGCAGGCCCACTGCGTTGTAGATGCCGATGATCGCGGTAGCCACGCAATACAGCGCAAAGCTGCCGCCGAGCAACGCCAGCACCGCAATCGCGCACCCGAGGACGTTGATCAGCGCCCCGGCCATGAATCCCCGGCGGCGGCCGACCCGGGCCATCCACAGGGACATCGGCATCGTGGCCAGCGCCGACCCCAGCACGTAGGTGGTGGCGCCCAGCGTGGCCAGCGTCTTGGTGTCGACCAACGCATAGCCCACCAGGCCGTTCATTGAAATGAGCCCGGCCGAATTGGTGAGCAGAAGGGCCTGGCAGCAGGCCAGCAGGAAGATGTTGCGGTAGGACGTGGTGGTCATCGCGGCAGAAACAATAAAGGCCGCGTGGCAGCGGCCGGGACAATCCCTCTATCATAGGCCCATGGCCTCGACTCCAACAGCGGTTCTCGACTTCTGGTACGGCACGCCCGGTTCGGCGGAACGCGGCCAATCGCGTCCGCAATGGTTTCGCAAGGATCCCGTGTTCGACGACGCGATCCGGGCCGCATTCGGCGACACGGTAGAGCGTGCGCTGGCCGGCGGCTTGGGCGAATGGTGCGGCGACGCTTCCGGCGCGCTGGCGCGCGTGCTGGTGCTCGACCAGTTCACCCGCAACATCTTTCGCGATACGCCGCGCGCGTTCGCCGGCGATGCGCGCGCGTTGGCCACGGCGCAGGATGCGGTCGCACGCGGCTTCGATCGCGAGCTTGATCGCACCTTGGGGTACTACGGCCGCTGGTTCATGTACCTGCCGTTCGAACACGCGGAAGACGACGCGATGCAGCGCCGCTCGCTCGAACTCTTCGGCGAACTGTCGCGCGAGTCCGGTGACGATGGCCCTCGGATGTGGGCGCAGAAGCATGCCGACATCTACTTCCGTTTTGGCCGCTATCCGCATCGCAATGCGATTCTCGGGCGCCCGTCGACACCGGAGGAAATCGCATTCCTGGCCCAGCCGGGCTCGGGTTTCTGAAGAGCCGCCTCGATACGTGGTTCCACTGCCACCGATCGCGCTTCTGGGCGGCACCTTCGATCCCATCCACTATGGACACCTGCGGCTCGCCGACGACGTGCGGCGCGCGCTTGGACTTGCCCAATTGCGATTGATTCCCGCGGCGGATCCTCCGCATCGACGTGGCCCGCACGCATCGGCAGTCCATCGATTGGCCATGTTGCGCACGGCATTGGCCGAATTTCCCGGCCTCATCGCCGACGACCGCGAGTTGCGGCGCGGTGGCAAGAGCTACACCGTGCTTACGCTGGAGGAATTGCGACGCGACGCGCCGCTGCGCCCAGTCTGGCTGGTACTGGGCGCCGATGCGTTCCGTGGCCTGCCCGCATGGCACCGCTGGCGCGAAATCTTCACACTGGCGCACATCGTGGTGGTCGCGCGACCCGGCGTGCCGGCAGGCGACGCTTTGCCGCCACCGCTGGCCGAGGAATGGCAACGCCGGCAAACCCCTGATTCGGCACCCTTGTTTGCCACCCCTGCCGGCCGCATCTACCGACAAGCGGTGGCGCCGCACGCTATTTCCGCCACGACCATCCGCGCACTGCTCGCCCGCAACGGCAACCGCGCCGAACTGTTGCAATTGCTACCGCCTGCTGTTTTGGCCTATATTGACCAACATCATCTCTACCGCCCCGCCACGGATGCGACTTAACAAACTGCAGCAGATCGCCGTCACCGCCCTCGAGGACATCAAGGCCCGCGATATCAAGGTCCTCGACGTCCGCAAGCTCACCACCTTCTGCGACAGTTTCATCATCGCCAGTGCCGACTCCAACCGGCAGGCCAACGCACTCGCGCATCACGTCCGCGATGCATTGAAGGATGCCGGCGCCACCATCGTCGGCGTCGAGGGCGAGGAAACCGGCGAATGGGTCCTGGTGGATTGCGGCGACATCGTCGTGCATGTGATGCAACCGGCGGTGCGCCAGCACTACAACCTCGAGGAACTCTGGGAGGCGCCCGCCCCCAGCCGGCGCGCCCGCGCGGCGGCTTGAGCCTCGTGCCGCGGACGTGACCCACGTTCCGTACCGCCGTGAAACTACGCATCATCGCGCTCGGCTCGAAGATGCCGGCCTGGATCGATGCCGGATACGCCGAGTACGCGCGGCGCCTGCCGCGCGATTACGCGCTGGAATTGCTGGAGTTGAAACCCGAGGCCCGCGACCGTGGCCGCACGCCGGCACAACTGCTGGCGGCGGAGGCGGCGCGCATCGACGCCGCGGCTGGCGGCCATCTCATCGTGGCGCTGGACGAGCGCGGCAGCGCCTGGACATCCCGCATGCTGGCCGACAGGATTGCGCGATGGCGCGACGATGCGCGCGACGTGGCCTTCGTGATCGGCAGCGCGGATGGCCTGGACCCCGGATTGAAGCACGCCGCCGCCGAACGCATGGCCTTGTCGGCGCTGACTTTGCCGCACGGACTCGTCCGCGTCATGCTGGCCGAGCAACTCTACCGTGCGGTCTCGCTGCTCACCGGACATCCCTATCATCGTGACTGACAAGCGCCCACCCGCAGTCGCTCCTGTCCTCTACCTTGCATCGCGTAGCTCGCGGCGCCACGAACTGCTGCGCCAGCTCGACATCCCGTTTGCGGAGATTCGCCTGCGCGAAGCGCCGGGACGCCATCGTGACGTGATCGAGGAAGCGCGCGACGGCGAGCCTGCACTGCATTACGTCGAACGCATTGCACGCACCAAGGCACAAATCGGCTCGCAGCGGATGGAACAACGCAAGCTGGCGCCGCTGCCGGTGCTGGGTGCCGACACCGAGGTGGTGCTCGACGGCGCGATCTTCGGCAAACCGGCGGATGTCGATGCTGCACGCGCGATGCTGGCCCGGCTTTCCGGTCGCACGCACGAGGTGATCACCGTGGTCGCGCTGCGCTGGCAGAACGATGTCGAGATTGCGGTCAGCGTCTCGGCGGTCACGCTGCGCGCGTTGAAAGCGGGCGAGATCGAGCGCTACGTGGCCACCGAAGAACCGTTCGACAAGGCCGGCGGCTACGCGATCCAGGGACGCGCAGCAGCATTCATTACCCGCCTCGACGGCAGCTTCAGCGGCGTGATGGGTCTGCCTCTGGCGGAAACGGCAGACCTCCTCGCCCGTACCGGGCGCGCCGTGCTATAACAAACGATCAAAATCAAAACGTTGACGGCGCACCATGACGCACGAAATCCTGATCAACGTCACGCCCCAGGAAACGCGGGTTGCCATGCTCGAACAGGGCGTGGTGCAGGAGTTGCACATGGAGCGCGCCAGCGCCCGCGGACTGGTGGGCAACATCTGCCTCGGCCGCATCGTGCGCGTGCTCCCCGGCATGCAGAGCGCGTTCATCGAGATCGGCCTCGAACGCGCCGCATTCCTGCACATCGCGGACATCTGGGAACATCGCCAGAATGGCCACGGCGGCGAGCAGAAACCCATCGAGAAAATCCTGCACGAAGGCCAGACGCTGCTGGTGCAGGTGATCAAGGACCCGATAGGCACCAAGGGCGCACGCCTGTCCACGCAGGTGAGCCTCGCCGGGCGGCTGCTGGTCTACCTGCCGCAGGATTCGCACATCGGCATCTCGCAGCGCATCGGCGACGAGGCCGAGCGCGAGACGCTGCGCGAGCGCTTGCAGCACCTGCTGCCCGAGGGACTCACCGGCGGCTTCATCATCCGCACGATGGCCGAGACGGCGTCGGAGCGCGAAATGCAATCCGACATCGAATATCTGACCAAACTGTGGAGCGATCTCACTGAACGTTCGCGTGCCGCGCCGCCCGAATCGCTGCTATACCAGGATCTGAACCTCGCACAACGCGTGTTGCGCGACATGTCCACCGAGGAAACGGCGCGGGTGCTGGTCGACTCGCGCGAGACCTACGTGAAGATGCAGGACTTTGCCAGCCACTACACGCCGGCGCTGTCCGATCGCATCAACCACTACGTCGGCGAACGGCCACTCTTCGACCTGCACGGCGTCGAGGACGAAATCGAGAAGGCGCTGCAGCGACGCGTGGATCTCAAGTCGGGCGGCTACCTGATCATCGACCAGACCGAGGCGATGACCACCATCGACGTCAATACCGGCGGCTTCGTCGGCGGCCGCAGCTTCGACGACACGATCTTCAAGACCAATCTCGAAGCGTCTCAGGTGATAGCGCGCCAGCTAAGGATGCGCAACCTCGGCGGCATCATCATCATCGACTTCATCGACATGGACAATGTCGACCATCGCAATGCCGTGCTGGCGGAATTGAACCGCGCGCTGGAAAAGGATCGCACGCGTCTCACGGTAAACGGTTTCACCCAGCTTGGACTGGTGGAAATGACGCGCAAGCGCACCCGCGAGTCACTGGCGCATGTGCTGTGCGAAATGTGCCCCACGTGCCACGGCCGCGGCCAGCTGAAGACCGCGCAGACGATCTGCTATGAAATCCTGCGCGAGATCGTGCGCGAGTCGAAGCAGTTCAACGCCCGCGAGTTCCGCATCCTGGCCGCGCAGTCGGTGATCGACATGTTCCTCGAGGAGGAGTCGCAAAGCCTTGCGCAACTGGGTGACTTCATCGCCAAGCCGATCTCGCTGCAGGTGGAGACGATGTACACGCAGGAACAGTACGACATCGTGCTGATCTGAAGGACGCGCCCATGGGCCTCTGGTCGCGTTTCAAGGCCTATGTCGCGCAGCTGTTCGGCGGTGCACCGGTCCCGGGCCATTTCGAAACGGGTTCGAAGTTCTCGTTCGGCGGGTGGGTGAGCGTCGCGCCGCATGTGTGGCCGAGCCGCGACTATCTCGTCTACCTGCCGCCCCGGCGCTGGTTGTGGAAGCGCGCGCCGCTGCTGGTGCTGTGCCACGGCTGCAAGCAGACACCCGAGGAGTTCGCGCAGGGCACGCGCGTGGCGGAGCTTGCCGATCGCACCGGCTGCGTCGTGCTCTTGCCGCGGCAGAAGGACACCGCCAATGCCTGGGGCTGCTGGAACTGGTTCGATTCCCGCACCGCGGCAGGCCACGGCGAGACGGCGATCATCGCGGCGCAGATCCGCAGCGTCAGTCGCCGCTATCGCATCGATCGAAAACGCGTCGTGGTGGCGGGGATGTCCGCCGGCGGCGCGATCGCAGCGGCGCTCGGCGTGCGCTATCCGCGCTTGGTGAGTGGGGTCGCCGTACATTCCGGCCTGGCCTGTGGCGCCGCCACGTCGGCGCTGTCGGCGCTGCAGGTCATGCAGCGGGGACCGGAGACCGACGTGGAACGCATTGGCCTTGCCGCACGCGGCAACGCAGGCACGGCACGCCTGCAGGTGCCGCTGCTGGCCATTCATGGCGAGGGAGACCGCGTGGTGGCGGCATCCAATACCACGGCGTTGGTGCGGCAATACCTCGCGCTGAACGGCTTTCCCGTCGCCGGAGACCTGCCAACCCCGTCGACCGAGCAAGTTCGAACGTTGCCCGACGGGCGCAGCGAAACCATCCGCGAGTGGATGCGCGACGGGCAACTGGTGGCACGCCAAGTCTCCGTCTCGGGACTGGGGCATGCCTGGAGTGGCGGCGATGCGACGCTGGCGTACAACGACGCCGGCGCGCCGGACGCCACGGCGCTGGTCGGCGCCTTCCTCGTCGATGGATTATCCTGACGGGTCAACCAAGGGGGCAACTGCGCTATGGCTACATCCGGCATGAATCACTTCACCGTGCTGACCGACGACGTGCCGGGCACGGTGGCGTTCTACGCACAATTTCTCGGCCTTGCGGACGGCGCGCGACCCGATCTCGGCTTTCCCGGGGCGTGGCTCTACGCGGACAACGCCGCGATCCTGCATGTCGTCGGCGGCAAGTCACGCGAGCAGTTACGTCCCGGGGTGATCGACCACATGGCCTTCAGTGCCATCGGCCTCGCGGACACGATTGCGACGCTGGAATCGGCGAGCATCAAGTATGCGTGCCGCCAGCAGACCGGAACGAACATCTGGCAGGTGTTTTTCTTCGATCCCAACGGGGCGCGGGTCGAACTCGATTTTTCGCCGAACGAAATACTCACTCGATGAACCCTCTACAGGTCGAACCGGATCATCTGGTCGTCGCCGCGCTGGCGTTGCGCGACGGCTGCGACTGGGTCGAGAACACGCTGGGCGTGCGGCCGCAGCCCGGCGGCAAGCATGTGCAGATGGGAACGCACAATGCGCTGCTGTCGCTCGGTCCGCGGTTCTACCTCGAGGTGATCGCCGTGGACCCGGAGGCGGCGGCGCGCGGGCGCCCGCGCTGGTTCGACCTGGACGAGCCGCGGATGAAGGCGGATCTTGCGGAAGGTCCGGCGCTGATCCACTGGGTGGCGCGCACGCGCGACATAGGCGAGGCGCATGCGCGCATGCCGGCGCTGGGCGACGTGCTGCCGATGGCGCGTGGCGATTTTCGCTGGCAGATCACGGTGCCCGCCGACGGCCATCGCCCGGGACGCGGGCTGGTGCCGACCCTGATTCAATGGTCGGGCGCGCGCCATCCCACCGACATGATGCCGGATTCCGGATTGCGGCTCGTGGCCATCGCCGGCGAACATCCGGAACCGGCGTCGGTACGCGCACAGCTTGGCACGCTCGGACAGTCCGACACGTTCAAGGTGACGTACGGCAAATCGCCGCGCGTGGCGGCGATGATTCGCACGGGTACCGGCATCGCGACGCTGTAACCTAGCCCAGCGCTCCGCGCGCAGTCACCGGCCAGACGCACTCGACGCGATCGCCCCGCATGCCCACGATCCAGTCATAAAGATTGACCGTGGGATCGCAATGGCCGGGAACCAGCCACACGCGATCGCCGATCTGCGGCGAGGCCTGCGCCGGATCCACCTGCAGCACGCCATGCTCATCCGATGCCTTGACGTACGTCAGGCCGTGCGCCGCGTGCACCAGAGGCAGGCCCGAGTCGAAAGCGGACGCCTTCAGTCCCGCATCGACGATGGCGCGTTCCGGCGTGGGTGTGCTCATCACCGTTGCAAGCACGTACAGGCTCTGCTCGAAATGATGCTGATCGGGTGCCAGCGCATTGCGACCGTAGTCGGCGTCCATGAAGATGTAGGAACCCGGCTGCAGCTCCGTATAGATGCCGCTGTCGCGCTCCAACTGCCACGTGCCGGTGCCTGCGCCAGTAACCACCGGACAGGCAATCCCTGCGCGCTCGATCATCTGCTTCGACTTCAATGCCAGCGCGCTCGCCTCCGCGATGGCCATGATGCGCTCGTCCGGCGCACGCAGATGCTGCGCGCCACCCTGGTACGCATGCAGGCCGCGGAAGATGAGCCCCGGCAGCCCGGTGACCGCGCGCGCGAGCGCGACCGCGGCTTCGCCCGGCAGTACGCCACAGCGATTCGCGCCCACATCGATCTCGATATAAATGTGCAGCGTGCCGCCGGCCATGACTGCCGCGGCCGATAAATCGGCAAGGACCGCCGCATTGTCGACGAGCACGCCGACGGTGGCGGCCTGCGCGAGTGCGGCCAGGCGCACCATCTTGCTGGGCGTCACCACTTCGTTGGTGACCAGCACGTTGGCGATGCCCGCGGCGATGAAAGCTGCCGCCTCGTCCACCTTCTGGCAGCAGATGCCGACGGCGCCACGCGCGATCTGCGCCTTGGCGATGTCGGGACATTTGTGCGACTTGGCGTGCGGCCGCAGCGCCAGGCCCGAGCCGCGCACGACATCCGCCATCAGGTCAAGGTTGTGCTCGAACACATCGAGATCGACGACCAGCGCGGGCGTCTCGATGGCGGCCAGCGGGTCGCCGGGGCGGGCGGGTATGCGTTGCATCAGCAGGCCCAGCAGCCTTTCCATACCAGGTTACCGAGCAGGCGTCCGGGAACGAGCGTGAAGAAGCCCGCGATGATCAGCCCGCCCAGATACAGCCCGCGCATCGTCTTGCGGTGCCCTTCGATGTTGCCGCGGCGCGCTCGCCAGAGGCCCAGGGGCAGCATGACCAGAACCAGCAGCGTGAACAGGTGGATCCACGAAAAATGCAGGAACGACGGGATCCACAGCGAGCTCAAGGCCACCGCCATCATCAGCACCGCCCACGTCCATCCCGCGGCACGATGGACAGGCGTGCCCTTGGGCCGCGCCAGTTGCCACGCGCCGAGCAACAGGGCCGCTACGGCGGCGAAGATATGCACGTAGACGACCGGCGAAACGGGATGGTTCATGGCGAAGCGGCGCAGTGGAAGTCCCGCATTGTCGCCGAGCCGGCGCGCATGCACCAGCGTCACCGGCCGCGCGGGGGTCCGCTACTTCTGCGGGGTGACGTCGAAGGCGGCCAACTGGCCGTAGACCACGCGGCCGATGGTCAGGAGCTGCGTGCGATCGAGATTGCCGGACAATGCATAGGTGCAGTCATCCTCGATCCAGTAGTAGACGCCCACGCCATCTTCCAGCGCATAGCGGAAGGCAACCTCGCCGGTGTGTGTCGTTTGCTTGCGCACCTGCAGCGTCAGCCGCTGCTTGTCGGTGTTCTCGTAGACGAACAGCGCGGCCGGCATCTCGTTGCCGGCCACCAGCCGCCCCCCCACCAACGAAAAGCCCACGCCATTGAGATCGGGCGCATGCACGGCAAAGCCCAGCCGGCGCGACAGCCAGCGCACGAGGCGGGACTCTTCGGCCGCCCATATCTCGACCGGCCGGTTGACGTCCGACGCGTACAGCGCGTGAGTGAGCGCCGCTTCGCGCGTGAATGTGGTAGGGGTGCCCGCCTGCTGCAGCGTGAGGTCGCGACCGTACCAGCCGATACCCACGCCCAGCACCAGTACCGCCGCGGCAGCGAACGCCACACGCGCGCCGGTGCCAAGGTGGAATCTCGATTGGGCGACCGGCGCTGCGGTAGCGGCAATCAGGCGCTCAGGCACCGGTTCGTCGAGCCAACTGTCGAACGCATCGCGCAGCTGCGCGTTGTGCCGCTGGGCGGCGGCGATGCGCGCGGCGAGCGCAGGATCGTACGCGGCGGCGGCCTCGATGGCCGGCACGCGCGACGCGGCGAGCTTGCCGTCGACATACGCATGCACATCGGCTTCGGTGATGGGCAGCGCGTTCATCGCACCACCCGCAGCGGCGCGCCCGCGCCCGGCGCATCGGCAAATGCAGCCCGCAGTTTCTCGCGGGCGCGTGACAGCCGCGACATCACGGTACCGACCGGGATGGCCAGCGCCACCGCAATTTCTTCGTAGCGCAGTTCCTCGACCACGGCCAGCAGCAGCACTTCGCGCTGCTCGACCGGCAGGCGGCCGACATGATTGATGAGTTCCATCAACTCAACGCGCGCGTACTGTGCCGGGCGCACCGGGATGTGCCACGCCTCGCCGCCTTCGCCGTCGGCATCGAGCGAAACGTTGCGCGCTTCATGCCGCGCGGTGACCCGCTGGTTGACGAATACGTTGTGCATCACAGTAAAGAGCCATGCGCGGAGGTCGGTGCCGGCGGTCCACAGCCGGCGCTTTTCCCACGCGCGGGCAAGCGTCTCCTGGACGAGGTCGTCGGCGCGATGGACATCGCCGGTAAGAACCCGGGCGTAGCGCCGCAATCGCGGCAGCGCGGCCAGAAGGTCGGGCTGCGGCAGCGGAGCGTCGGTGCCGGGTGGTGCCATCATGCGGCGCGCGCGGCGGGACGGCACCATGGCCGCCACCGCGCGAACGTTGCCGTTACTTCGTGGCGGTGTGCCACACGCTGTTGACGCCGTCGCCGGTCTTGTCGCCCGGCTTGGTGTCCTTGGCCCACGTGTAGACGGGCTTGCCTTTGTACGCCCACATCTTGCTGCCGTCGTCACGGGTGACGATCGTCCAGTCGCCCATCGGCTTCGCGTCGCCGGTGGCCATCAATGGCGGCCAGTTGGTGGCGCAAGGCCCGTTGCAGGCGCTCTTGCCGCCGGCGTCGCGGTCGAAGGTGTACAGCGTCATGCCCTTGGCATCGACCAGCGTGCCGTCGGCAGCGGCCTTGGCGGGCTCCTGGGCGCCGGCGGATACGGCGAAAGCGAACAGTGCAGCGGCGAACAGCGGCGAGAATTTGCGAATCATCGAAGGCTCCTTGGAGTTTGTTGGAACTGGCTTGCGGAGGGGCAAACAAGGGAGAACGCAGAATATTCCGCGTTGAGGGCCCCGTCCTGCCCGCCGGTCAGTGAATCAGGATCAGTGTGGCCAATCCCAGGAAGATGAAGAACCCCCCCGAATCGGTGACTGCCGTGATCAGTACGGACGAACCCACGGCGGGATCGCGATCCAGCTTCATCATCGTCATGGGGATCAGGACGCCCATCAGCGCGGCCAACACGAGGTTCAGCGTCATCGCCAGCACCATCACCAGTCCCAGCTTGATGTCCCTGTACAACATCATCGCCACGAGGCCCATCACGCCGCCCCAGATCACGCCGTTGATCAACGCAACCAGGATCTCCTTGCGGACCAGCGTCCGCGCATGCTCGCGCGTGACCTGCCCCAGCGCCACGGCGCGGACGATCATCGTCGTCGTCTGGTTGCCGGAATTGCCGCCGATGCCGGCCACGATAGGCATCAGTGCCGCCAGCGCCACCAGTTTTTCGATCGACCCTTCGAACACGCCGATCACGCGCGATGCGATGAAGGCGGTGACGAGGTTGATGGCCAGCCACGTCCAGCGGTTCTGGAACGATTTCCACACCGACGCGAAAACGTCCTCCTCCTCGCGCAGGCCGGCCTGCGCCAGCACGTCTTCCTCGCCCTGTTCGCGGACAAAGTCGAGAATCTCGTCGACGGTGACGCGGCCGACCAGCTTGCCGTTGGTATCCACCACCGGCGCGGAAATGAGGTCGTAGCGTTCGAACGCGGAGGCTGCGCCGTCAGCCTTTTCGTGCTGCTGCAGCTTCACCACGGGCGGCAGCATCACCTCGGCAACCAGTGCATCGGGTTGCGACACGATCAGCTTGTTGACCGGCAGGACCCCCAGCAGCTTTTCCTCGCGGTCCACGACGAAGATCTGGTCGGTCTGCGACGGCAGTTCGTCGAAGCGCCGCAGGTAGCGCAGCACCACTTCGAGCGAGACGTCGGGCCGCACCTGCACATCCTCGAAGTCCATCAGCGCGCCCACCATGTCGTCCTCGAAGGACATGGCGGCGCGCAACTGCTCGCGCTCCTCCATGGACAGGCTCGAGAAGACATCGTCCATCACCTCCTGCGGGAGGTCTGGCGCAAGTTCGGCGATTTCCTCCGCATCGAGGGACTCGGCGGCGGCCACCAGCTCCTCGGTGTCCATTGTCGAGATCAGCGACTCGCGAACCGAGTCGGAGACCTCGATCAGGATCTCGCCGTCACGTCCGGCGCGGACCAGGTCCCAGATGTAGAGGCGCTCGTTAAGCGGCAGCGCCTCGAGGACGTATGCGATGTCGGCCGGATGCAGCCGGTCGAGCTTGCGCTGGAGTTGCGCCTTGTTCTGCCGGGTGACGAGGCTCTCGACGAGCTCGCCCCGGTCTTCCTGGCTGCCTAGAGGCGAGTGTTCGCGCTGCTCGTGGACGAGCCCTTCCACGAGCCGATGCTTGCGCAGCAGCGCCGTGATTTCCGCCAGTGCGTCCTGCACGCGTTCGCGTGCTTCTGGGCGCTCGACGGGCTCGGAGTCGAGGGTTTCGGGCATCGGACGGCAGCGAACAAGGGCTGGATGAGGCTCGAGTGGGAAGGCCCGCATTCTAACCGCATGGCGTGCCCGGGTGTCTTTGGCGTATCTGTCGTCGAGGCTTCGTCCTCGCAGGTTCGTCGCGGCGGGTTTCCCGCGCTGACATGGCCTGGCCTACGGCAGATCGGCCGAGGGCATCCGCGCAAGTATGATCCCGACCTTGCGGTTGAGGCCCGGTGCGCCCTGGTTGCGCTCGTAGAAGCGGGGATTGGGGGCCATCGCCGCAAGTCGCGCCGCCTGTTCGGGCGACAATTGCGCGGCGTTGGTACCGAAGAGCTGCCTGGCCGCTGCTTCGGCGCCGAAGATGCCGTTGCCCCATTCGATCACGTTAAGATAGATCTCGAGAATGCGCTTCTTCGGCAGCAGCGTCTCCAGCATCACGGTGATCGCCGCCTCCTCCGCCTTGCGCCAGTAGCTGCGCGACGGCGAGAGGAACAGGTTCTTGGCGAGCTGCTGGGTGATGGTGGACCCGCCGGCGACCACGCGGCCTTTCTTCTGATTCTTCTCCATGGCGAGCTGGATGCCATCCCAGTCGAAGCCCTCGTGGTCGACGAATTTCGCATCCTCCGCCGCGATCATCGCGCGTTTCAGGTTATTGGAAATGCGTTCGTAGGGCACCCAGGCGTAGCGCAACGGCGCCTTCGGATTCTTCGCATGCAGTTCGTCCATTCGATACGCCATGAACGACGTTTCGCCCACCGGGTGATCGCGCCACCACAGGATATGCACCGCATACCACCCCTGCAGCAGCACCAGCGCGAGCGCGAAGGCGCCGACGATCCACGCCACCCAGCGCAGCATGCCGCCGCGTCGCGCGCGCGCCATCAGCCCGGCGGCCGCAGCATGGCAAAGATGGCGCGCGTGTCCGGGCGCACGCCACGCCAGAGTGCGAAGCTTTCGGCAGCCTGCTCAATCAGCATGCCGAGGCCATCGGCACTGCGCGTGGCCCCCGTTGCGTCCGCCCAGCGCAGGAATGTCGTGGGTTGATCGGCGTAGATCATGTCGTAGGCAAAGGCACCCGGGCGAAACAGTCCGGCAGGCCACGGCAGCTTGGCGTCATCCGCCAGCCCGGCACTGGTGGCGTTGATCACGACGTCGAAATCCTGCCCGGCGAGCCCGGCAGGCGCCACCGCTCGCAGCGGCCCGCGTGGCGAAAATGTGGTGGCCAGCGCCGCGGCCTTGGCGACCGTGCGATTGGACAGCGTGACCGATCGCGGCTGCTGCGCGAAAAGCGGCACGAGGATGCCGCGCGCCGCACCGCCCGCCCCCAGCACCAGCACATCGCGTCCGGCCAGCGGCACCTGGAAGTTGTGCATCAGGTCGTAAACGATGCCGGCACCGTCGGTGTTGTCGGCGTACCAGCCGTCGCCATCGCGCTTCAACGTATTGCAGGCACCTGCCGCCTGCGCGCGGTCGCTGGCACGGTGGGCCAGTGCAAAGGCCTGCAGCTTGAACGGGACCGTGACGTTCAGGCCCCGGCCGCCCTGCGCTGCAAAAGCCTCGACGGCGGCGACAAACCCATCCAGTGGCGCCAGCAGGCGCTCGTAGGTCATCCGTTGTTCGGTGGCGGCGGCGAATGCGGCGTGGATCTGCGGCGATTTCGAATGCGCGACGGGATTGCCGATGACGGCGTAGCGGTCCATGAAGTTGCGCGCTTGATCAATTGGAAACAAGCGCGTCGGACTTGGTGAAGGTCCACGTGCGGGTGATATACAGGATGTCGGTGTCACGCTTGATATCCGGCGGAAATGCGGCGAAAGGGCCGGACATCTCGACGATCTTCACCGCGGCGGCATCCAGCAGCCGGTTGCCCGACGTGCGATTGATCTCGACATTTTCGAGCGTACCATCGCTGCGGATCGAAACGGTGATCAGCATGCTGCCATACAGCCGCTGCTGCCGCGCCACCTCCGGATAGTTGAGATTGCCCACGCGCTCGATCTTGAGGCGCCAGTCCTCGACATAACGGGCGAACCGGTACTCCTCGGCGCGCGCGCCAATGAAGCGGCGCTTCGGCCGCTTCTGGTATTGATCCATGTCCCGGGCGATCTGCGCTTCCAGACGCATGGCCTCGAGCGTGCGCTGCATCAGCTCGTTGGCCGACGGCAAGTCCGTTTTTTCCGGCGCCTCGGATGGCTTCTGGATGGAGGCCACGGCCGGCGCCGATTTCAACTGGGTAAGCATTTCCTTCGTCTGCTTTTCCAGCGCCTCCACCTTTTGCGTCGCGACGGCGACCGCGCTGTCGGGGCTGTTCTTCGGCAGCACCGGCAGCGGGGTCTTGGCGCGGCGATCCGCATCGGTGTTGCCGCCACCGTCGAGGTTGGCCTGCGCCAGGATGTCGGCCTTGCTGGGTTTGGCCAGCGTCTTCGCGTTGACCAGCGCCACTTCCAGCGGCGGCCCCTTGTCGGCAAGTGACTTCAGGTCGAAGGGCCGGAAGTGCAGCGTGAGTATCACCAGGTGGATCAATACCGACCCGGCAATGGCATACGCCAGCAGACGATCGCGTCGCGACGAGCGCAGCAATTCCGGCGGGACATAGCCACGCAAAATGGGCGCGGCGCGGCGCGGCACCTTGGCCGGCGGCGCAGCGCTCGGGGCGACGGGTGCCGTCTCCGGCACCAATGCAGGCGGCGAAGTCGCTGGCGCCGCCTTGGCCACGCGCCGCACCACGGGTTTGCGCGCCGCGGCCGCGACCGTGCCGTCGGTCTTTGCGGCGGGCGCTGCCGGCTTGGCGGTCGACGGCGCCTTGGCCACGCGTGGCGCCGCTGCTTTCGGGCTTACCGCTTTCGCAGTGGATTCCTTGGCGGTCATCGCCTCGGCGCGCGGGCGTTTCCCGGCCGGCGGGGAGGCTGGCAAGTCAGGAGCGTCCGCCGGCTTGGGCGGTGTCGCGCGGCGCGGCACGTCAGGGCGGAAGGGCAGTCATGAGTTCAACCGCTATTGTATGCGCCCGCCATGCCGGCGTCATGAACACCGGCCGGAACGGTGAAGCGTCAGGCGGCGGCAGCCGGGACCGCGATCTGTGCCGCACCTGCCACGCGACATTCGAGCACGGCGCCCAGCAGGTCGATGCGCGTGATCGCGACGGTGACCGGCGTATCCGGCGGCGACGGCGGCAAATCCGCAAGTCGGTGCACCAACGGCACGCGCTCGAAGCGCACCAGGTTGTCGCGAATCACGCGCGCGGGAATTTCGGCAATCGCTTCCTGCAGCAACCACCGCAGGCACCAGTAGTTCTCCATCCGGTCCTGGAATTCGGCGTATTGCGCATATGTCGCCTCGAAATCGGCGAGCGCCGCAAACAGGTCGGCGTCGTTGTCGGCATACGGCGGGCGTTCGCCACCAAGTACCGCCAGCAGCTGCCGCTGGTTGACGAGGTCGCTGTAGCGCCGCAATGGCGAGCTGGCCCACAGGTAGTGCGTAAGACCCAGGCCCTGATGTTCACCAGGACGCGTGCTCATCTTCACCTTGCCGCCGGCCTGCACGCGGTAGAGGCCCGCCGCGTCGTGCGCGGCGAGCAGCTGGCCCCACGTGCTGTTGACATGAATCATCAGCTCGGCGACGAGCTTGTCGAGCGGGCTGCCGCGCTCGCGCGCAACGATGGATACCTTGCCGTCGGCAGCCGCGTCCCAGTCGATGTAGAAGCTGTAGTCGATGCGATTGATGTCGGTCTTGCCGCGCTGCGCCGACAGATGCTGCACCAGTTTCCACAGCGCGCGCAGCTCCTGCGTCCATGGCGGATCGGCCGGCGACGGGAGCGGCGCGGCGAACACGTCGGAAATCGCATCGAGGCGCAGGTTGGCGGCAATGGGCACGCGCTCCAGCCGCGTCTCGCTCTTCACCGGCACGCCGTCCGGCATGGTCTCGACATAGAGCGATAACGCGGGCACCGCAGCGCCTTCGCGCAGCGTGAACGCCGCCACCGCGTCTTCGGGCAGCATCGTGAGTTTGCGCCCAGGCATGTACACGGTGGACAGGCGGGTGCGGGCGATGGTATCGAGCGGACTGCCGCGCGGAATGGCCAGCGCCGGCACAGCGATGTGAATGCCGATCTCGAGATTGCCGTTGGCGAGTTCGCGCACCGAGAACGCATCGTCGATCTCGGTGGTGGTGGCGTCATCGATCGAAAAGGCGCGCACCGGCGCCTGCGGCAGTTCAGCCAGCAGCGGCAGCGGTCCCGTAGCCGGAAACGCCACGCCTTGCGGAAAGGCCTCCGCGAGGAATCGGTTGAAATGAAAATCGTGCGTCGATGGGATAGCGCCACACGCGGCGAGGAGCTCGACCGGATTGGTGCGCATCTGCTCGCACGCGGCCGCCAGCGCCTTCCATTCGAGCGCGTTCTTGTCGGGCGCGTAGAGCAGCATCGGCAGGCGGGCGCGCAAGGCGTCCGGCAGGCGATGCGAACGCAATTCCGCCACCCATTCCGCAGTCCGCGCGGCCTCGACGCGCTTGCGTTCCACGGAGGCCAGCGCGGCCTTCAACGACTCCGGCGGCGCACGGCGATAGCGGCCCTTCCCTTTCTTGTAGAAATGCATCGGCGACGCGTGCAGCAGCAGCGCGACAGCAACCGCCTGAGCAGGACTGGGTGTGGCGCCGTAATACTCGCGCGCCAGATCCGCGAAGCCGAACTCGTCGTCGCCACTCGCTTCCCAGAGGAATTCGGGGTCGAGGTCGCGCACCAGAGCTTGTCCATCATGCAGCGCATCGGCGGCGCCTGGCGAGACAAAACGCAGCAGGACACTCCCGGACTTGATCTTGATCCGCTTGCCGGAGACGGCTTCCACCTGCAGCGATGCGTCGTTGTCGGCAAGCACTGTCCCGGCCTTCAATGTGCCTTCGTCCTCGAAGAGGACATTCATGACATGTCGATCGGGCGTGGTGCGCGGCGGAGACCATCCAGTGCAGAAAGGGTGACTTCACCCGGGACCGCGATGAGGCATTGCCCGTTCACCCGGGTGACGAGCAGCGCATGCCGATCGACTCCCGTCGCGGCACCATTGCCAATGCCGGTCGCGTCACGGGCAAGGTCACCGGTTCGCTGCAGGACACCGCACGCCGGTGCGACGGTGCCCGTCACGTCAGTCCGCTCGAACTTCGTCACTTGGCGAGGGTGCCCTTGGCCCGCTCCATCTGCTTCTTCACCATGTCCATGACGCTCTCCACGTGCTTCGACTCACCGGAAGGGCTTGCACGGTTCGGGTTGGAACGCGACGTGACGGCAATGCTGCTCACGCCATTGGCCTCGCATCCGACCGTTGCGCCGGTCCCGCGTCTCGCGCCGGCGTCCCACGATTCAAGGTAGACCGCGCATTTGGTGACGTTGGCTCGCTCGCCCCAGCTGTAGGCGACGTCGTCATCCTGCTCGTAGGTGGGCTCAAAGGCCTTCATCACCGCGAAGAACCGTTGCAGCGCCACCGCGTTGTACTCGGGATACCCGGGCCAGATCCGGGTGGAAAGAAGCACCTCGTTCTTGCCAGCATCCCGCAGGAACACGTTGACGCTGATGGAATTGTCGGTTGCCGTGGGTACTTTTCCGGACGATGTCGCTTTCTTGGACTGCGCGAAGGCGCCGGAGGACCCGATCGCGAGCATCGATATCAGCAGCAGCAGTGGCAGGCGCATCATGGAACTCTCCAGTAAGTACAAGCTGAACGATGATTTTAACGCGTCGATCCGAGCTGCGCCATTGCGTGCCGCGGCCGGTTGCTGCATATTCAACCGTTTAACCGGCAGGGAGCAAACATGGACTACGTGCGATTGGGTGCCAGCGGCCTCCAGGTGTCACCGCTGTGCCTGGGCACGATGATGTTCGGCGATCGCACCGACGCGGTGGAGTCCCAACGGATCATCGACGCTGCGCGCGAGGCCGGCGTCAACTTCATCGACACCGCCGACGTATATTCGAAGGGCGCCTCGGAACGCATTGTCGGTCCCGCGATCAAGGCGCACCGGCGACACTGGATCCTGGCCACCAAGGTCGGCAACGTGATGACGACCAAGCCGCTGGATGGCGGACTGTCGCGGCGCTGGATCCTGGACGCCTGCAACGACAGCCTGGCGCGGCTCGCCACCGACTACATCGACATCTACTACCTGCACCGCGACGACACCGATACGCCGATTTCCGAAACGGTGGGCGCCATGGGCGAACTGATTCGCACCGGCAAGATCCGCTATTTCGGCATTTCAAATTACCGCGGCTGGCGGATTGCCGAGGTGGTCAACGAATGCGAGGCGCAGGGCGTGCCGCTGCCCGTCGTGTGCCAGCCCTATTACAACCTGCTGAACCGCATGCCGGAGGTGGAAATCCTGCCTGCGTGCGATCACTACGGCATCGGCGTCGCATCCTATTCGCCGATTGCGCGTGGCGTGCTCACCGGCAAGTACATGCCGGGCGCGCCCATGCCCGAGGGCTCGCGCGCGGCCCACGGCGATCGCCGCATGCTGGAGACCGAAGTTCGTCCCGCCTCATTCGCGATTGCACAGACGTTGCGCGAGCACGCCACGAAGACCGGCCGAACGCTGACGCAATTCGCGCTGGCATGGCTGTGGGCGAACCAGATCGTGACGTCGATCATTGCAGGACCGCGCACGCTGGAACAATGGCAGGACTATGTCGATGCGCTCGGCACCGCCTGGTCGGATGACGATGAAGCGCTGGTCGACACGCTGGTGACGCCGGGACATCCGTCCACGCCCGGCTACAACGATCCGCAGTACCCGTTCTTCGGACGGATTGTCGACTAGGTTTCAGCGTTCGTTGGCAACGCCGTGCAGTACCTGGCCCGACGGTACGTGGGCCGACGCGGATTCGACATGACGCGTCTGGTCGTCGAAGAAGAAATCGGGCTGGAAATTGCGGAGGAATTCGCCTTTTTCGAGGCCGCCCAGGAACATTGCTTCGTCCACCTCGATGTTCCAGTCCATCAGCGTGCGGATCGCGCGTTCGTGTGCAGGGCTTGACCGGGCGGTGACGAGAGCGGTGCGCAGCCGCATCGGCACCGTGCCGTGGTCGGCGGCAAGCTGCAACCGGTGCAGCGCTTCCAGAAGCGGCTTGAACGGTCCCGGCGGCAGCGGCCTTCCCGCGTGATCGGCCTCATGGGTCTGGAAGGCGTCGAGGCCCTGCGCGCGGAATACGCGCTCCGCCTCATCGGCAAACAGCACGGCGTCGCCGTCGAAGGCAATGCGCACTTCGTCGGGATGCGGATCCTCCCTTGCCGATTGGGTGTAGACGAGCGCTGCTGGAAATCCCGCAGTCAGCGCGGCGCGCACGTCCTCGGCATTGGCGGACAGGAACAGGTTGGCCTTGAGCGCCTCGAGGTAGCCGAACGGCGCGCGCCCACGGGTGAATACCCCTCGCTCGATCGCGAGGCCGGCGCCCTTCACCGACCGGAACACGCGCAGGCCCGAGACCGGGTCGTTGCGCGACAGGATCACCACCTCCACACGCTTGACGGCATCGGCATTGAAGGCCAGCAGCTTGCGCACGAGGCGATACGCGACACCCGGCTTGGCGGGCTGTTCGATGCGTTCGAGCTGCAGGCGCATGTACTCACGGTCGTCCGCGGTCTCGAAGACCTGGTTCTCCTCCTCGAAGTCGAAGAGCGCGCGCGAACTGATCGCGACGACGAGCTGTTCGATAGGCGGCGAGGCGGTCATGGAAAAAGTATACCCGCCACCGGGACGTTCGCGCGCGCAGGCGATGCAGGCGAGGTATCAGCCTTGCGGGCAATGCGCAACGGACACCGAGTGCCCCCGCTACGGCAACGCCGCCTGCAGACGTTCCACCGCCTGGATGGCCTCGGGCGTCGTGGGGCCGGCGGCCATTTCCTCGAGCGTAACGGGCTTGGCCGGAAAGCGCAGCCGGTAATAGCCGACCTCGGCGGGATCGCGCTGCTGCTCATGGGCGATCAGCGCATTGACCGTCAATCCGCAGAAGCGTCCCTGGCACGGCCCCATGCCGCAGCGGACATAGGCCTTCATCTGGTTGGGCCCCGCGCAACCCTGCCGCGCGAGACCGATGACGGTCTGCGCATCGACTTCCTCGCAACGGCATACCAGCGTCGAGCCCATGGGCCGCATGAACGCATCGGCAGGGCAATACAGCGCGTCGAGGAACGCGCGCCCGCGCATGGCGATGGCAAGATCGCGACGATCGCGCCGCGCGATGCTGTCGCGTGTGCCATGGTTGATTCGGCCCAGCGCATTGGCCACCGCCAGCGCGGCCAATCGCCCGCGCGGCACCGCCGCCTGCGCACCCGCGATGCCGGCACCATCGCCGGCCACGTAGAGCCCCGCAACGGTGCTGCCGCCCCAGGCATCGATGATCGGGGCGAAGCAGGCCTGCGCCGGATTCCACGCCAGCGCGCACCCGGCGGCTTGCGCGAGATTCACGTCGGGCACCACGCCCTGATGCAACAGGACCTGGTCGACGGGAATGGTGTGGTCGACGCCATCGACCGTGTAACGTGTGGTGCGTGCGGCGAAGTCGCCTTCGATGGCCAGCGCCGTCACATATTCGATCACCTTGATGTCACGGCGAACATCGCGCACCAGTTCGCGGCCCTTGGTGAAATACGGCGAGCGCGCAAAATCCGGCGCGTGGCGCAGCGCCTTGCGCAGCCGCCCTCGAGGCGTCGTATCCAGCATCGCCTCGATGGACACACCTGCATGCAGGTATTGCCATGCCAGCAGCCACAGCAGCGGACCGCTACCGGCCAGCACGGTGCGCCCCTGCGGCACGACGCCGGCAGTCTTCAGCAGGATCTGCGCACCGCCCGCACCGATGACGCCTGGCAGCGTCCAGCCGGGAATGGGAAATGGCCGCTCCATGGCGCCCGTAGCGAGGATGACTGCGCGCGCCTGCACCACGCGCGCCGAACGCTGGCCGGCTGCGCCCACGGCAACGCCCAGAGCGATGCCAACGTCGGATACCGTAGCCGACCATACCGTGGCGCTGGGCACATGCACGGCACCCGATTTTTCGAATGCGCGCACCAGTGGCGCGCCCTGCCAGTAGTCCGCGCCGAGCACCTCCGGCCGGATCAGCGGACTGCGCGTGATCCCGCGATAAATCTGGCCGCCGCTGCCCGTTTGCTCATCGTAGAGCGCCACGTCGAGACCGAATTCGCGGCAGCGCGTGGCCGCCGCCAGACCTGCGGGTCCCGCGCCAATGACGGCAACGTCGATGGCATTCATGCGGGATCCTCCCCTGCGGCGTCAAGCACGCGCGCGCCATGCTGTGTATCGACGCGCATGCCGGGCGCGACGGTGACAAGGCAGGCCTGCTGGCTGGCGCGACCATCGATTGTCACCAGACACTCGAAACAAACGCCCATCATGCAAAACGGCCCACGCGGCACGCCGGTGACAGGGGTGGTGCGATTGCACGACCAACCCGCCGCGAGCATGGCCGCAGCGACGGAGTCGCCAGCACGCGCGGAAACCGCTATGCCATCGACGACGATGTCGACCACGTTACGATCGACAAGGAGGTCAGGCTGCCGCGCGAACATCGAAACGCCGAATCGAGAATGGATCGAAAACCGGGAGCAGGCGACCTTCGGCGATGGCCGGGCCAAGGTGGAAGGCGTGGGCGGCGGCAAGCGTGACGCCACTGTGACAGGTGGCGAGGAACGCGCCTGGATACGCGGCGGATTGCGCGTAGATCGGGAAGCCGTCCGGCGACATCACGCGCAACGCGGCCCACGTGCGGTTGACGCGGACGCCGCGCAAATGCGGAAACACGCGCACCGCACGCTCGGCCATTGCAGCCAGTACCGCGGGGTCGAGCGTATCGTCAAAGCCACGCGCCTGTTGCGCGTCGCCGATCATCACCGTGCCCTCGTCGGTCTGCCGGATCGTCTCCAACGGGACGTCGAGGAAAGGCTGCACGCGCTCCATCACGATGATGTGCCCCTTGTTGGGCGTGACCGGCGCGGCGAGGCCCACCATAGGGGCCAGGCGGGCATTACCCAGGCCCGCGGCCAAAACGACGCGATCGCAGGCGAGCCTGCCTTTCGCGGAATGCAGGACAAAGCCTCCGCCTATCGGTTCGATCCGATCGATCGCGAATCCGGTTCGGTGCGAGGCACCCGCCTGTTCCAATGCCGCATGCAGCGCGCGCAGCAGGCGCAGCGGGTTGCAGTCGCCGTCCAGCGCGCTCCACGTGCCGCCCACGACATCAGGGCCGATCGCAGGCATCCGCGCCGCGACACCTGCGCGATCGAGCACATCGATGTCGTAACGCTCGAACCCCGGCTGTGCCCGCAGCGCGGCCATCCGGTCGGCGCGGGCCGCGAGTTCGTGCGCGGAGAGGCAAACATGCAATCCGCCAGGTTGCCGCAGCACGACATCGAGTCCGGTGGTCTCGGCCAGGGTCGCGGCAAGTCGTGGCCACGTTCGCGCGGAAAGCTGTGTCCATGCGCCATAAGCGGGCAATCCGAAACCCTTGCCCTGCACCCAGATCAGTCCGAAGTTGCCGCGGGATGCGCGGAACGCCAAGTCGCCTTCGTCCAGCAGCGCAAGTTTCGCGCCGAACGAGCGCAGGCCGAAGGCGATGGCTGCACCGACGAGGCCGCCACCGATCACCGCAATGTCGACGCGTTGCGTGGTCATGTTGGCTGCGCCACGCCGGCAAAGCGCAGGATGGCTGGAATCTGCATCACGAATTCGGTGAACGCATGCTCACCACCGCCGCGCACGTACTGGAATCCACCGCCGTAGTATTCCACGGCCTCGCGAAAATCGAGCACCTCGTCGCCGGTTTCCACCAGCAGGAAGTAGCGCTCGGCGCGCGTGATGCGCGCGACCCGCATCGCGGCGAGTTCGGCAAAATGCGTCGCCGTGACCTCGAATGGCACGTTGGTATGCATGTTGGTCTGCGTGCCAAGCCAGGGCTCCAGCGAGAGATGCGGATGGATGGCGGGATTGATCAATACCGCGCGCGCGCCGAATTTTTCGGCCAGGTGCGTCGCGTAGAAACCGCCGAGGGAGCTGCCGATGAAAGTCAGCGCCGCCGCATCCGCATTGTCGTCGACCCACTCCGCCACGCTGCGCATCGCGATGGCCGGACTGAAGGTGAGATCGGGGACATGCAGCTGCGGACGCCCTGCCGTGGGCAGCTGCGCTACGGCATCGCGAAACTGCACCGCCTTGACGCTGGCGGGCGACGATCGAAAGCCGTGCAGATAGACGATCGAATTCACGCGGCGAGGCGCGCCAGCAGTTTGCCGTGCACGCCACCGAAACTGCCGTTGCTCATCACCAGGATGTGGTCGCCCGGCTTCGCCTCGGTGGCCACGGCTGTCACAAGCGTGTCGAGGTCCTCGAACACCGTGGCCTTGGCGCCCAGCGGCGCCATCGCGCCGGCCACGTCCCAATTGAGATGCGCCGCGTAGCAGAACACGCGGTCGGCGCCTTCAAGACTGCCCGGCAGCGCGTCCTTGACTGCACCCATCTTCATGGTGTTCGATCGCGGCTCGAGCACGGCCAGCACGCGCGCGCCGCCTGCCATGCGGCGCAGGCCGTCCAGCGTGACCGCGATGGCCGTTGGATGATGGGCGAAATCGTCGTACACCGTGATGCCGCGTACGGTCCCGACAATCTCGAGGCGCCGCTTCACGCCCTGGAACTTGGCAAGTGCTTCGAGACCATACCGCACCGGCACGCCCACGTGGCGCGCTGCTGCCAACGCGGCCAGCGCGTTCAACTGATTGTGCCGGCCCGCCTGGCCAAAGCGCAACGTGCCCTGAGGCGCGCCGCCGAGCAGGATCACGCCGTCGCCGGCGATGGTCCAGTCGGGTCCCGTGCCGGCCACTTCGGCGAAGCCGAAGCGCTCGACCTCGCTCCAGCAGCCACGTGCCAGCACGCGCGCGAGATGGGTATCGCCGCCGTTGACGATCAGCCGGCCCTGGCCCGGCACCATGCGTACCAGGTGGTGGAATTGCGTTTCGATGGCCGCCAGGTCGGGAAAGATATCCGCGTGGTCGTATTCGAGATTGTTGAGGATGGCGGTACGTGGCCGGTAATGTACGAACTTCGAGCGCTTGTCGAAGAACGCGGTGTCGTATTCATCGGCCTCGATCACAAAGAATGCGCTGTCGGTCAGCCGCGCCGATACCGGGAAGTCGAGCGGCACGCCGCCGATCAGGAAGCCGGGATCGAGACCCGCATCGGCGAGGATCGTGGCCAACATGGCGGCCGTCGTCGTCTTGCCGTGCGTGCCGGCCACCGCCAGGACCCAGCGGCCGGCCAGCACGTTCTCGTACAGCCATTGCGGGCCGGAGATATAGGGCCGGCCCGTGTCGAGGATGGCCTCCATCAGCGGATTGCCGCGGGAAACGACGTTGCCGATGACGAACATATCGGCGTCGCGCGCCACGCCGCGCAACTGCGTGGGATCGAAGCCCTCGGTCAGTGCGATGCCCAGTGCCTCCAACTGCGTGGACATCGGCGGATAGACATTGGCGTCGCAGCCGGTGACGGCGTGACCCGCGGCGCGCGCGATGGCGGCAACGCCACCCATGAAGGTGCCGCAGATGCCGAGAATATGAATATGCATGAGGTTATCGTCGAAAGGTCAGGCCAGCGCGGCGGCAGGCGCCACCACGCCGTGCCGGCGCCAGCCGCGAATGAACCACCCGTAGGTGAGGATGTCGCCGACCATGACGATGGCGAAGGCCACGCGCAGTCCGCCGGCATTGTCGAGTGACCAGTACGAGCGCGCCGCGTCGACGACCACGCCGATGCCCCACTGGGTGACGAAACTGCCACCGAACATCAATAGATTGAGCGTGGTGTTGGTGCGGCCGGCGAGTTCGCGGCCGAAACCTTCGTTCAGCGTGGTGAAAGCCAGGACGTTCACCGCCGCGCCGAGCCCGTAGAGCGGCCACCACAGGTAGCTGCCCGGCATCTGCGAATTGATGACCACCAGCGCCAGCGCGCTCATTGCAAACCCACCGGCGAAGAGATGCCGTGCCTCGATGCCACGCCGCGCAAGCCTGGTGCCGAAGAAGCCGAGGCAGGTGTAGCCGATCATGATCACGAGGTTCATCGCGAACAGGTGATTGGCCGCCGCGGCACGCGTGATGTGCTCCACCTCCATTAGCCACGGCACCGCCCACAGTCCCTGGATGGCCATGAACGACCCCATGCCAAAGCTGGCCAGCGGCGCAATCCACCAGAAACGCGGATGCACGAATACGGCGCGCACGCCGGCAAACTGCGCCCGCCATCCGGCGCCGGCGGTGGTCGAATGGATATCGGGTACGCGCCACCAGATGCCCAGCGCCGCCAGCAGCGTGACGACACCCAGTCCGACGAACACCACGCGCCAGTGCGAGATGCGCAATGCAAACTCCAGCGGAACGGTGGCCATCAGCGCGCCTAAGCCTCCCGCCACCATTACCCACCCGGAATAAGAGGCCTGGCGTTCGCGCGGATACCACGTTGCAATCGCCTTCAGCGGCGACATCAGGCACGCGGCGGACCCGGCACCGATGATTGCGCGGGCGAATGCAAGGCCGGTGCGCGTGTCGCCATGCGCAAACAGGAACGCGCCGCAGGCAGCCAGCGTGAGCATCACTGGTTCGACGCGACGCGGACCATAACGGTCGAGCAAGATTCCCACCGGAATCTGCATCGCGGCAAATCCCAGGAAGTAGGCGCTGGTGAGAAGCCCGAGCGACGACGGATCGAGCGCGAGATCGCGGACGAGGTCGGGCGATATTACCGCGTTGACGGTGCGGTACAGGTACGACAGCAGATACGCCGAAGCGAATGCGAAATAGATGGGCAGGAAACGGATCGGGCGCATTGGTCAGGTACGGAAGATGAAATACACGGCGCCCATCAGGCACAACCCGGCCCACAGGAAGTCGAGCTTCACCGGCTGCCCCATGTAATACACGGCAAAGGGCACAAAGACGGCGAGCGTGATCACCTCCTGCATGATCTTGAGTTGGGCCAGCGACAGCACCGCAAAGCCGATCCGGTTGGCCGGCACCTGCAGCAGGTATTCGAAGAGCGCGATTCCCCACGAAATCAGCGCGGCGGTCCACCACGGAAAGGATTGCAGGTGCTTGAGGTGCCCATACCAGGCAAAGGTCATGAACAGATTGGAAACAGTCAACAATACGGCGGCGGTGAGCGCCGGATAGTGAAGCGCCGTGGCGAAGGAAAGTGGATTCATGGGCGGCATCGGGCAGGGAGTCGGCGATTATCGCCGATCGGCGCGGTGCCCGCCGCTGCTCCGCGCCGGCGTTCAGAACGCCGCGGCCAACGGCAACGTGACCGTAAACAGGACCCCGTCCCCTTCCGCCCGGTTGTCGGCATGGACACTGCCGCCATGAAACTGCGCGATCATGCGCACGATGTAAAGTCCCAGGCCCAGGTGTGGCAGCACCGCGTCGCCGCCGGTGCGCACGGACACCATCGACTCGAACAGCCGGTCGCGCATGTCCGCGGGTAGCGGTGGCCCTTCATTCGCGACCGCCAGTCTCACCGTGTCGACGTCACGCTCGAGCCGGATGTCGACAGGCGCGCCACACGCAAATTCCACCGCGTTGGCGGCCAGCTTGTCGAGCATCTGCGCAATGAGGTCCGGCGCGCCGCGAATTTCGATGGCCGCGGCGGGTGCATCGAAACGCAACTTTGCCTGTGGATAGGCGAGCCGGTAGCCGCCCACGCAGCCGGCGACCACAGCAACCAGATCGAAGCACTCCATCTCGACATCGGACAGGCTCTGCTCCAGGCGCGCGGCCTCGGTCATCCGGGTCAGGATCTGCGTCAATCGCGCCAATCCTTCCTGCGCGCGCGTCATGTAGACGCGCGCATCGTCGGGCAACGTCGAGGCGGCGAGATTTTCGAGCGACGAACGCACCACGGCTACCGGCGTGCGCAACTCGTGCGACAACCGTGATGCCATCGTCTCCTGGTAGCTCGCATAGCCGGAAAGGCGCGCCAGCACGCTGGAAAAGCTGCGTGACAGGTCGCCGATCTCGTCGCCCGCATCCGAACTGGCTAGTGGCTGGCGCACGCGGCCCTGCTCGTCGATGGCGCGCTCGGCATCGTCGCGCAAGCGGCGGATGCGCGACGACAGCCACGTCGCATAACCGGTGAGCGCGAGCGAGCCGATCAGCAGCACGGCCAGCACGATGTTGAACAAGCGTTCGAACGCGCGGTTGCGCTCGGCCAGCACGGCGTTGTCGGTTTCCTCCGCAATCACCACGCCGCGCACCTGGTCGCCGACCCAGATCGGGTGCGCCGCGCTGACGAGCGTGGCCTTGCCGTCGGACGTGGGATGCCGCGCGGTCATGAGGATGCCCGCCAACGCGCCCTCGACATCCCTTCCCCGCGGCGCGCCCTGCGTTGCGGCATCGTCGCGGAAGTCCTCCGTCGGCTGCTCCAGCACCAAGGCGTAGAGCCGACCGATGGTGGCGCGTCCGATCCGCTGCCACAACGAGTCCGGCGGTGCCTGCGGCGGCACGGTCTTCAGCGTACCGGCGCGCGCCAGCACGATGCCGTCGCGATCGACGACCCAGATGCGGGCCGTGGTGCGCGACAGGCCCTCGAGGATCTGGGCAATTTCGGGCGAGGCGGATGGCGGCAGCGAAGGACCACCCCAGGTGACGCCCGCCCCGCGCTCGCGCGCGAAGGACGCAATCGGATCCGGCGGATTAGCAAAGAGGCGCGGGCGATCATGCAGTGCCGTGGCCACGGCCTGTGCGGTGCCCGCCAGCGTGCGCTCCTGCGCATCCCGCAGTACGCGCTCGAGTTCGCGCACGTATTCGACCCCGAGCCACGGCAGCGCGAGAAATACGGTCAGCACCAGCAGCAGCTGCGCGCGGATCGACAGCGCGATGCGCGTGATCTTCATTCGCCCCAGCGATAGCCCATTCCGTACACCGTGGCGATGCGGTCGAAGGCCGAATCGAGCGCTTGAAACTTGCGCCGGATGCGCTTCACATGTGACGTGATCGTGCTGTCGTCGACGACGATGCTGGCATCGCGCATCAGTGCATCGCGATCCTTGACGTGGCCCGGATGCCGCGCCAGCGCGTGCACCATCCAGAACTCGGTGAGTGTCAGGTCAACGCGCTGCCCGTTCCAGTGCGCGGTCAGCCGCTTGACGTCGAGCGTGAGCGAACCACGCTCGACGATGTCCTCGGTCGCGGGCGGGGCGGACAGCAGCTCGCTGCGCCGGAACAACGCGGCGATGCGCGCCGCGAGGTGCGGCAGGCTCACGTCCTTGGTCAGGTAATCGTCGGCTCCCAGGCGGAGTCCGGCAACGATGTCGAAGTCGGAGTCGCGCGCGGACAGGAACAGGATGGGCACGGTGGCGGACAGCGCGCGCAATTCGCGGGTGAGCGTGAAGCCGCCGTCCATGTCGTCGCCAAGGCCGATGTCGACCAGCGCTAGGTCGGGCAGGCGCGTGCGAAATGCCACGAGCGCCTCCGCGCGGTTGGCATAGGTCGCCACTTCATACCCATGTCGGCGCAGCGCCTCGGCGTAATTGGCGCGAATGGCGGGTTCATCTTCGACAATGGCAATGCGGCGCATGACGGCGGCGACTATACCGCAAAGGTTTCGCCTTGCGCGGAGGGTGCGTGGCCGGTTCGACGCGGCGCTGCGCGTTCATTTCGTCGAAGCACCGTGCGTACCGTGCCGCCCCGGCGCGCCTGCGCACCGCCAACGGCGCGCAGATCGAAGCTGAAGTCCGCCCGTTCACGCCAGGCGGAAGAGGCAAAAACAAATTACCTGCCACAGGTTTGCCACATTTGATCGCCGCTTTGCCCGTTTTGCACCGCTCGCGCGCCGCTTTGCGCCCGCGTAATGCACTCCATCGAGGGTGCGTTGCCGGCGGGCACCTTCGGTGAATTCCACCCACCGCCGGCACCGAATCGAAGGAACGGGGAACGGCGATGGCAAACGTGGAGCGAATGAGCGGCAAAGGATTCATGCGTCGCGAATGGCGCGAACTGGGCCGACTGCTGGTCGACAGCCTGGTGGCGGGGGCTTTCGTGAGCATGGTGCTCGCATTGGCGGTGTTCATCGTCTCCACCCAGACCGCTGCCGCCGCGCCAGTCGATGACAACGGCGGGCTGCGGCTGAAGGACGGCCACGGTGGCCACGTCAACGCCCCGCTGCTCTTCACCGACGTGCACATGGATATCACGGGGATGACTGCCCGCGTGCAGGTCAGGCAGCGCTTCGCCAACCCCACCGCGGAATGGCGCGAGGGCGTCTACGTGTTCCCGCTTCCCGAAAAGGCTGCCGTCGATCACTTGAACATGCAGATCGGCGATCGTGTCATCGAAGGCCTGATCAAGGAGCGCAATGAGGCGCGCCGCACCTATGAGGCCGCCAAGGACGAAGGCCGCAAGACTACCCTGATCGAGCAGGAGCGGCCGAACATGTTCACGACCAGCGTGGCCAACATCGGTCCGAATGAAGAGATCGTGGTGGCGATCGAGTACCAGGAAACGTTGCGCTACGACGAAGGATCGTTCAGCCTGCGCTTCCCGCTGGCGATCACGCCGCGCTACATACCCGGCCTGCCGGTCGCCGGCGCCGTGCCCGGCATGGGCTGGTCCGCCGCCACCCAGCAGGTGCTGGATGCCGATCGCATCACGCCCCCCGTCGCCAATCGCGGCGAAGGCTATGTCAATCCGGTCACCCTCACGATTGATCTGGACGCGGGCTTCGGGCTCACGCGCCTTTCCAGTGTCTACCACCCGATGAAGATCGAGGAAAAGCCCGGTCATCGCTATCACCTCACACTGGCTGAAGGTCCCGTTCCGGCCGCCCGCGACTTCGAATTGTCGTGGACGCCGGACGTGGGTTCCGCGCCCGGCGCGGCACTTTTCACCGAGACCAAAGGCGGCAGGACCTATGCGTTGCTGATGGCGCTGCCGCCGTCCGCGCCCATTGTCGAGGGACCGCGCTCGCCGCGCGAAATCACTTACATCATCGACACGTCGGGCTCGATGGAGGGCGTGTCGATGACGCAGGCACGCGAAGGGCTGTCGATGGCGCTGGACCGCCTGCAACCAGGCGATCGCTTCAACGTGATCGAATTCAACTCGATTTCCACCTCCCTGTTCACTGCGCCCATGCCGGTCGATGCCACGACGCTGCAGAAGGCGCGCCAGTTCGTGAATCGGCTTGCCGCCCGTGGCGGCACGGAAATGCTGCCGGCGTTGAAACTGGCGCTGGACGTCGACACGCCCGCGACGATGCTGCGCCAGGTGGTGTTCCTCACCGATGGCTCGGTGGGCAACGAGGACGAAATTCTCAAGCTTATCCACGACAGGATCGGCGATCGTCGCCTCTTCACCATCGGCATCGGCCCCGCGCCCAACACCTTCTTCATGACGCGCGCCGCGCAATTCGGCCACGGCACCTTCACCTACATCGGCGACGTGCGCGAGGTGAAGGCCAAGATGACGGCGCTGTTCCGCAAGCTGGAGCAGCCCGCGCTGACCGACATCACCGTCGACTGGCCGGCCGGCGCCGACGTATGGCCCAGGGTCATGCCCGACCTCTATGCCGGTGAGCCGGTGGTCGTGACCGCGCAATACAACGTCAACGCCGTCACCGGCAACGTGGCGCTGGCGGGCCGCCGTGGTAACACGATGTGGGGAACACTGCTGCCAGTGACCGCCCAGGCGCCACATGCCGGCGTGGGCGTGCTGTGGGCACGCGCCAAGATCAGCGCGCTGATGGACACCGGCCGCAACGGCGTGCCGGAAGAGGAAGTCCGGGCTGCAGTGCTCGATGTCGCGCTTACGCACCATCTCGTCAGCAAGTACACGAGTCTCGTCGCGGTCGACGTGACACCGACCAAGCCGGCGGGCGTGAACGGCGTCACGTCGGCGATCCCCGGCAACGTGCCCGAAGGCCTGACCGGCTTCGACCAGCTGCCGCGTACCGCAACGTCGATGGGATTGCAGTTGCTGATGGGCGCACTGCTGCTCATGGCAGCCGCGCTGCTGGTGCGGCAGGCGCGCGTCCGCAGCTGGATGGCGGCAGCGGTGGCTGTCACCTGCGTGATGATGGCCCTGCCCGACGACGCGTCGGCCCAGGCATCGATCTCCGGTGACCGCGGCAACGCCATGATCCTGATGCCCGGCAACTACAACGATGTCGGGTCGTGGGACTTCGACCTTGCCACGGTGCCGGTGGACGGTTGGGTCGTGCTGGAGAAGGGCACGCGCGAAGCCACGATCACGCGGGCGCGCGTCGACGCCACCGGCCGGCCCCTGTTCCTGCCGATGGTGACTGACGGCGAGGCACCCGCCGAAGTCGACACCGCGTTCCAGGGCGAACGTTATTTCCTGCGCGTCCCGGGAACGTCGCTACATGCCGGGACGATCGATGAAGTGCCGTTGCAGCGACGTGGACTCACGCCGATTCTCGATCATCGCTACGAACTGCAGCAGGGGGCGCGGCCTTTCGCGCTCATGGTCCGCAATGGCCTGCGCAGCCGCGACGGCAAGCCCTACGGAGAGGGCGCGCATTACGCGATCGAGATCGAGGGCAATCGCTTCGAGTATTTCCTCCCGGGATTCGGTTGGGAAAGCCACATCGAAATGGCGGGTGACTTCGATGACGATGGTCGGCCGGACTTCATTGTCCACGTGAGCGGCAGCAACAGCTGGGCCGTCTACCTGCTGTTGTCGTCGAGGGCACAACCCGGCATGAACGCTCCCGTGGCTTTCTTGCATGGCACCGGCTGCTGAAGCCGCGCGAAAAGGAGACCAGCGCCATGACCACCGCCGTCGATCGGGGAGGACCTTTTGTCTGCAACAGGGAGCCGTCGCGCAACTGGATGCGCGCAACGGCGCCCGGCATCGGATTTCGCTCTGTTGCAGGCGAGTCTTCCCCGATCGGCGGCGGGACCATGCCCGGTACGTTACGGCAACGCGCAACGCCGTGGCGGCGCCTGCTGCTCGCGCTCGTCGTCGGTCTGCTGACGGCCGCAGGCACCATGAGTTTCGGCCACGGCGCGTACATGTACGCGAAGGCGCAACTGGCGCAGGTGCTGCTCCGGTCCGCGTGGGAACAAACGCGCGCCGGCGGCGCGCCGGTGCGCCCCTGGCCGTGGGCCGATACTTATCCAGTGGCGCGTCTCTTCGTGCCGGCGCGCGATGCCGATGTACTGGTGCTGGCAGGCGCGTCCGGGCGCACGCTCGCATTCGGCCCCGGCCATCTCGACGGGTCGTCGTCGCCGGGCGATCCCGGCAATGCGGTAATCACAGCGCATCGCGATACGCATTTCCGGTTCCTGCAGCAGGTGGTGATCGGCGACGACGTGGTCGTCGAACGCCTGGACGGTGGCCGGCGTCACTTTCGCATCAAGGCGACCTATGTGGCCGACCATCGCGCGCTCAGCCTGCCGCGCGACACCGCGCTCCCCACGCTCACGCTGGTGACGTGCTATCCGTTCGATGCGCTCAATCCCGGCGGACCACTGCGCTACGTCGTGGTGGCCGAAGCCGTTCGACCGGCTAGTTGACGCGCGGCGCCGTACCCTGCGGCATTGCCGTCGGACTGGAGGTGGTGGTGGGGGACGCGGACACCGTGTCGCGCGCCGGCAGATTGCTGCCGGTGCGATAGACACGCTCTTCGCGCGCAGCATTGGTCGTGGGTTCCGACGTCGATGCGCATGCGGCGAGAACGAAAGGGATCAGGGCGAGCAGCAGTTGCTTGTTCATGCGAAAGAGCCTTTTCTTGAGAAAGCGGCGCCATGGGCAACGCGAAAAAAGTTGCGATTGTAACCAGTTTTCTAGGTCATCTATGTCAGCGCCAGCTCGAGCCCGGGGACGCCCAGGCTTCCATAGTCGCTTCTGAATATGTCGCCCCGGGCCACCGGCCACGCGTCCGTAAGGGTGCCCGTCGTGACGATCTCGCCGGCGCGAAGGGGCGCTGCAGTGGCTTGGGCGGCAAGCACGCGGGCGAGATAGGCCAACGCCAACGCCGGGCTGCCGAGCACGTTGGCACCCACCCCACGTTCCAGCACCGCATCACCCTTGCCAAGCGTCACTTCGAACGTCGGCAACAAATTCGCGAGCGACGCGCGGTTGGCATCCGTCACGCGCACCGGCGTGCCCACCACCAGCGCCGCGTGCAGACCGAAGGCCGCCGTGCAATCGGGCACCTTGAATTTCCAGCCGGGGAAATGCGATTGCACAATCTCGAATCCGGCGGCGATCCATGCGACGCTGTGCAGGATGGCCTCGGCATCGTCAGTGGTCGGCGCCGGACCGGCCATGCCGAACACGATCTCGGGCTCGATTCGCGGCTGCACGAAATGCGCGATTTCGAGCGTGGCGCGCCCGTCGTGCGCATGGTGCACGGTCTGCTGCCACGTGTGGGCCCACATCGGCTGGTCGACACCGTAGCGCGGCCAGATCGTTCGATTGGTAAAGCCGATCTTGCGGCCGACCGGCACCCAGCCTGCGACCCGCCGCCGCGCCTCGATGAGATCAAGGACGGCGTAAGCGGAAGCGACGTCGAATTCGGGCAGCCACTCGGAGATGGGCGCCAGCATCGAACCTTGGCGATCGGCCGCCAGCAGCGCATCCGCCACGCTGGCGATCGCTTCGGGCGTCATCGCAACAGGCCTGCTCGATCAAGCAATACGGTCAGCGCCACCCAAACGCTGGTGGCTACCAGCATGCCGATTGCAGCCGCCACCAGCGCGCCGGCCACGCCGGAGAGGCCTAGCAAGCCCACCACTACCCAGCCGGCGACACCGCCGCATGCGCCGGCAATGAGAATGCCGACGATGCTGAAGAAAATGGAACGAGGAGTATTGCCAGCCATGATGACTTGTTGGCGTGCGCAGGCGAAGACCGGTATTTTACGCCGGTGCCCTCATGGACTCACGAACGTCGCCACCGATGCCGTCCGATTTTGTGATCGACGATCCTGCATTCCTTGCCTTGCTCGTGCCGGAGGCGCGCCTCGAGCGGCTGGCCACCGGGGCGGTCTGGAGTGAAGGACCGGTGTACTTCGCGGCGGGCGACTTCGTGGTCTGGAGCGACATTCCCAACAACCGGATGTTGCGGTGGTCAGCGCGCGAAGGCGTACGCGTCCATCGCCAGCCCGCGGGATTCACCAACGGCCACACACTGGACCGCGAAGGCCGGATCGTATCGTGCTCGCACGGGCACCGCCGCGTCGAACGCACCGAAGCGGATGGCCGTGTCCTCGCGCTCGTCGACTGCTTCGAAGGCCTTCGCCTCAACTCGCCCAACGACGTCGTCGTCAAGTCGGACGGCACGATCTGGTTCACGGATCCGCCCTATGGCATCGTGTCCAACGTCGAAGGGCATGCGGCGCCATCGGAAATTGGCGCATGTCACGTGTTCCGTTTCGATCCGTCCGCGGCGACGCTGACTTCGATGACCGCCTCCCTGCAGGAGCCGAATGGACTCGCATTTTCCCCCGACGAGTCGAAGCTGTACGTGTCCGACACCAGCAGCGCGCAGGGACGCGGCGACCATCATCACGTATTCGAATTCGATGTCATCGATGGCCGGTGCCTCGGCCATCGCCGTGTGTTTGCCGCCATCGAGCCGGGCGTGGCCGACGGTTTTCGGCTGGATGTATCCGGCAATCTCTACATCAGCTCGGCCGACAGCATCCAGGTTTACGCGCCCGACGGCCATCGCCTCGGCACGATCGCCGTGCCGGAAAAGGTGGCCAACTGCGTGTTCGGCGGCCCGAACGGCAACCGCCTCTTCATCGCCGCCAGTTCGTCACTTTATGCGATCACACTCAACGCACGAGGCGCGCCGCGACCGCAAACCTGACGACGCGATTTCCCTCGCGCCGTCGTCAGGCGGGCCTCAGCCCGGGAACGTGCGGTCCCACTCGCCCTTCTCGAAGCCCACGAGAATCCCCGCCTCGGATTCGACCACCGGCCGGCGGATGGCCGTCGGATTGGCCACCATCAGCGCGATGGCCGTCGGCGTATCGACCACCTTGGCCTGCGCTTCGGGCTCCATCTTCTTCCACGTGGTACCGCGCCGGTTGAGCAAGGTCTGCCACCCGGCGGCCGCGCACCAGGCAGCGAGCTGGTCGCGCGTGGGCGGAACCTTCTTGAAATCGACGAAACGATGCGAGACCCCCCGCTCGGCGAGCCAGGCGCGGGCTTCCTTGACGGTGTCGCAATTGGTGATGCCGTAGACGTTCATGATGCGGTGTCCTCCTTGGCCTATTCGGCATTCGGCAGCGGCAGGTGTTTCCCTGCCTCGCGCAGCGACAGCGGTACGAGCCTTGCGATTTCCCTAGTCGGGAACATCAACACCGCTGCCCTGTCAGCATACGCGAACTGCCGCCAGGCCCAGCCGATCGCCTTACGAATGAAGAAATCGGAGTCATTCGCGTTCGCCACGCAGCGGGCGAAAAAGCACCGTACATCGGTGCGCGCGCCGTACTTCAACGGGCGGAGGATCGCAGTCTGCCGCAGCCAGCGATTGCCAACGCCGCGCGCAGCGACGCCCGCGCACGACAGCCGCAGCGTCACCCTGCGACGAGCGGCACGATTCAAGCCTTCGGATCGATCGGCGTGACGCGCATGCAGCGCGCTTCGATGGCGGCCGCCGCCGCCAGCGTCATGTCCTCCCGAAACCGCGCGCCGACGATCTGGACACCCACGGGCAAGCCACCGGCCACACCGGTGGGAACCGCCATCGCAGGCAGGCCCAGCACGGGTACGGCCATCAGCGTCGCGCATTCCTCCCACACCTGCCGCGTGCGGGCTGCGCTCTCGAGATCGAAGCCGTGCGCATAGGGCAGTTCCGTACACACCGGCGTCACGACGAGCGGGATCCGGGCGAGAAACTGGTTCCATTCGCGCACCAGCCGCGTGCGCTCGGCGAGCGCCTTCAGGTGCGCTTCGGCGCCGGTAGCGGGTACGTTGGCGTACATCAGTCCGATGGCCGTGCGAATGCCCTCGTCGCCCAGGCGTTCGAAGTCCGCCTGCTGGAAGTGCCGGAACTCCGGTACCTGCATCGCGAACCATAATTCGAAGGGACGCATGAATCCAGGCGTGCGATCGCCCACGACTTCATAACCGGCGTCGGTGAGCGCTACCACGGCCTGACGCATCGCTGCGGCCACCGGCGGCGAAAGCGCGCGACCACCCAGGTCCGCGGCGTCGGTAACCACTGCCACACGCACACGTCCGCTGGCGGGAGGAAACGTCAGCGGGGCCGGCGTCCACCACGGGTCGCGCGCATCCCCCATCGCCATCGCCTCGAAACCAAGGCGCACGTCGCGCACCGAGCGGGCCAGTGGCCCCTGCACCGACATCAGCTGCACGGAGATCGTGCGCTCGGCCGTGGCCGTGCCGTTGAATGCCGGCACGCGTCCGAACGAGGGACGCAAGCCCGCCAGGCCCGTGCAATAGGCGGGATAGCGCACGGATCCCGCGAGGTCGCTGCCATGCGCCAGCGGCGTGATGCCCGCCGCCACCGACGCCGACGCGCCGCCGCTGGAGCCGCCTGGCGTATGCGTACGCGACCACGGGCTGAAAGTCCGGCCGCGATACTCGTTGACGGTGTCGAGCCGCATGCTGAATGCCGGCGTATTGGTGCGGCCGATGATCACTGCGCCGGCACGTTTCCAGTTGGCGACAACGGGGCTGTCGGTGTCGGCGATCACATCGCGGAACGCGGCGACGCCGTTCACCGTGGCGCAGCCGATCTGGTCAACGTTTTCCTTGATCGTCACCGGCACGCCGTGCAGCGAACCCAGCGTGTCGCCGCGGGCCACGGCCGCATCGGCGGCATCGGCTGCATTGAGCGCCTCGTCGGACAGATCGCACACCACGGCATTGAGTTGCGGATTGACGGCGTGCATCCGCTCGATGCAGGAAGCCACGGCATCGCGCGATGAAATCCTGCGGGCCCGGATGCCCTGCGCCAGAACGGTGGCATCCCATTTCCACAATGCGTCGGTCACTGCTCGGCTCTCCTGTCTCGGTCGTTGCGGCGCGGCACGAATAACGCTACCCTGCCCCGCTCATCGATGCAGCGGAGCAACAGCGGATGGGCGTGATCGCCGTAGGTGGATTCCAGCACGAGACCAACACCTTTGCGCCATCGAAGGCCGATTATGCGGCGTTTGAAGCGGGAGGTGGATGGCCTGCGCTGACATTCGGCGACGCGATCGCGCCACGGCTCTCCGGCGCCAACATTCCAGCCACCGGCGCCATCGAGGCATTGCATGCCGCCGGCCATCGTACCGTCGGCCTCGTGTGGGGCGCCGCATCGCCATCGGCGCAGGTAACGCGCGACGCATTCGAACGCATCGTCGGTGCCATGCTTGACCGTCTTGCCGCCGCGCCGCCGCTGGACGGCGTCTACCTCGACCTGCACGGCGCAATGGTGACCGAGCATCTCGACGATGGCGAAGGCGAACTGCTGGCGCGGGTGCGACGCATCGTCGGACCGCGCGTGCCCGTGGTGGCAAGCCTCGACCTGCATGCCAACGTTACCCGCGCGATGATGCTCCACGCCGATGGCTTCGACGCCTATCGAACCTATCCGCACGTCGATATGGCGGCCACCGGCGCACGCGCAGCGCGCCTGCTGGAACGCACGCTGAAAGCGGGCCAGCCGCTGGCCAAGGCGATGCGGCCGCTCGACTTCCTCACCGGCCTGCCGTCGCAGTCCACGTTCATCGAACCGAGCCGCCGCCTGTACGAACTGCTGGACCAGCTGGAGCGCGACAACGACACGCAACTCTCGTTCACGCCCGGCTTTCCGATGGCGGATTTTCCGGAGTGCCAGATGGCGGTGTTCGGTTACGGCCACGACCAGGCGCGCGTGCAAAAAGCAGTCGATGCGTTGGCCAACGCGGTGAACGACGCCGAACTCGAGTTCGCGCTGGACCTCTACGAACCCGATGCCGCCGTGGCACGCGCCGCGCTACGGGGCGAACCCGGCGCGCCCGTCGTTCTGGCGGACACGCAGGACAATCCCGGCGCCGGCGGTAACGGCGATACCACTGGCGTGCTCGCCGCGCTGTTGCAGCGCAATCCCCGTGATGCGGTACTGGGTCTGCTGATCGATCGCGCGTCTGCGGGGCAGGCACATGCGGTAGGCATCGGTCACACTGCAGCGTTCAAGCTGGGCGAAATCTCGGGCGTGGCGGGCCACGTTCCGTTGGCGGGCGAATTCAAGGTGGAAGCGCTGGCCGATGGCAATTTCACGTGCACCGGTCCGATGTTCAAGGGCTTCCGGATGAATCTCGGGCCGATGGCGGTGCTGCGCAAAGGCAACGTGCGCGTGGTGCTCGCGTCGAAAAAATGCCAGGCCGCCGACAAGGCGATGTTCCGGCATGTCGGCATCGAGCCGCAGGAACAGCGGATCATGGCGCTGAAGAGCTCCGTGCATTTTCGCGCCGATTTCCAGCCGATTGCCAAGGAAATCCTGGTGGTCGTGGCGCCGGGGCCCGCCAAGGCGGATCCCACGATGTTCACGTGGTCGCGGCTGCGGCCCGGACTGCGGCTGAAGCCGGGCGGACCGGCCTTCGTGGCGCCCGCGGCCTGACGACGCCGCGATGCGCCGCCGCTATGTAGTCAGTCTCATCAAGCACGAGACCAATACCTTTTCGCCGTTGCCCACGCCGCTGGCGTCGTTCGGGCACGGTGAAGGACCGGCCTTCGGTTCCGACGCGCGCGCCCGTTTCGAGGGCACCAACACGCCGATGGCGGCGTACCTCGATCTCGCGCGGCGCGAGAGCGCCGAAGTCGTGACGCCCGTAGCGGCCGAATCCTGGCCATCGAACAAGGCCTCGCGAGCGACCTTCGAGGCCCTGTTGCAACCGCTCGAAGCGGCCGTGCGCGCCGGTTGCGATGCCGTGTTCCTCGACCTGCACGGCGCCATGGTGATCGAGGATAGCGACGACGCCGAGGGCGAGATCGTCGCGCGGCTGCGTGGCATCGCGCCGCAGATACCCATCGCGGTCACGCTCGACTATCACACCAATCTATCGGCGACGCTGGTCGACAACGCGACGGTGATCGCCGGCTACAAGACCTATCCGCACGTCGACATGTACGACGCCGGGATGTTGGCCGGCGGCATCCTCGTGCGCGCGCTGAACGACGAGGTCGACCCGGTGCTGGCGTGGGGATGGCTGCCGCTGCTTGCGTCGATCATGCGCCACGCGCCCGAGGATGGTCCCGCCGGCGACATCATCGCGCTCGCCCGCCGCCACGAGGCCGATGGCAGCGTGCTGGCCGCCACGCTGCTGCCGTCGTTTCCGCATGCCGACACGCCGTTCACCGGCGTATCCGCGATCGTGGTCGGCGACGCGCGGCGCGGTGGCCGCGAACACGCCCGCGCGCTTTGCGATGAGATGCTTGGCATCGCCTGGGACCGCCGCGCGGAGTTCGTCCATGTCGCGCCGCCATTGCACGAATCCGTGGCGCGGGCCAAGGCCCTGGGGCTCGCCAATCCCGGCGCGCCGGTACTCCTGATCGATCATTGCGACAACTGCGGTTCCGGCGGCGCGCAGGACGTGATGAACGTGGTGGCAGAGGTTTTGCGGCAGCAACTCGATGACATCGTGATCGCGCCGATCCGCGATCCCGCCGCCGTCGCGATCATGGTCGGTGCGGGCGTAGGACAGCGCGTGTGGCTGGCCCTGGGCGGCCACACCGACATGCCCAGCATCGGCCTCGCCGGCGCGCCGTTGCTGATCGAAGGCCGCGTCAAGGCCATCACCGATGGCGAATTCGTGATCACCGGCCCGATGTACACGGGCGTGCGCACCTATCTTGGCCGCACGGCGATCCTCGAAGTGGAGTCCGGCGGCGCCCGCGCGGAGATCGTGGTTACCGAGCGTCCGCACGAACCCTTCGACCTCGGCATATTCACGCACGCGGGCATCGACCCGCGGCAAAAGCGTTATGTGCTGCTGAAGTCGCGGATCCATTATCGTGCCGGCTTCAAGCCCATCGCTTCCCACATCGTGGAATGCGCCGGCGCCGGCGTGACCAATGCCGACCTCGGCGTCTATCCGTACCGAAAACTGACCCGCCCGATTTTCCCGCTCGATCCCATGTAAGCTTCGCGACGATTGGCCCTGAAGCGATTCCGCCATGCCCACGCAACGTGATTTCAGCCTGTTGATCGACGTCGGCAACACTTTCCTGAAGTGGGGACTGTTTCGTCCGTCGGCCGCCGGCACCGCGCGCGAGGACCGCGTGGAATCGGGACATGCACTGCACGAGGAAATCACCGCGCTGCCCGTGCAGTTCATGAAGCTGCCCACGCCGGCCCGCATCGTGATCTCCAATGTCGCCGGCTCGCGGGTGCGCGCCACGGTGATCCGCCTGCTCGAGGTGTGGCCCGATGCACCATCGCCCTATTGGCTGGTGCCGCAGGACAAACAGTGTGGCGTCACCAACAGCTATCGCAATCCTGCGCAGCTTGGCAGCGATCGCTGGGCCGCACTGATCGGCGCGCGGCACCTGCTGGGTCCGCACGCCGCAATGGTGGTCGTGTGCGGCACTGCCACCACGATCGATTTTCTGTCCGCCGAAGGTACCTTCAAGGGCGGCATGATCATGCCCGGCGTGGGCCTCATGCTGCGTTCGCTGCACGAGGGCACCGCGGCGTTGCCGGACCAGGGTGGCGACTTCCTGGCCTACCCGACGCAGACGGTGGATGCCATCAGCAGCGGTTGCCAGCATGCGCAGGCCGGCGCCATCGAGCGCCTCTTTGCGCTCGAAGCGCGCGAAACACCCGATTTGGTGTGCCTCATTTCCGGCGGCGCCGCCGGCGCGGTGGCGCCGCGACTGTCCATTCCCTACCAGCAGCACGAGAACCTGGTGCTCGAAGGTCTCTATCGCGTCAGCCAGACGCTGTGATCAGGCGCGACGCGACCCATTGCATTCTTCAGGCGAGGCTTCAGCCTTGCGCGGCACCCTGCGATGCCAAAGGCTCTTTCGCGATGTGCTATGAGCGACGCTGTCAAGGTGCGCCCAGCAAAAGGTAGACGCTGAACGCGCCGCTGTTGCCGAAGCCCGCGCCCAGATAAGCCGGACCCGCGAACGTGTCGGCGCCGACGAAGAGCGAGCCCGAGTACAGCGTCCCCGGCGTAGGCAAGGCATCGTAGCGATCGCGTATCAGCCCCACTTCCGCCGAGCCGCCGACGTATACACCCGATCCAAGCAGGTCGGGCAGCGCAAGCACGCGGTGGTAATACATGGCGCGGCCGAAGGCAAACTCGCGACCGGCAAACTGATTGAGGCGAAAGCCGGATAGTCGCAGCGGACCGCCCAACGTGAATGATTCGTATGCGGGCATGCCGGAGCCCAGGTCCGATCCCCCGGCCGCAAACAGATTGAGCGTGTGCGATCCCCACGACTTGACCACGGTCGCGCGACCTGCTGCGCGTTGGTAATCGACCGCTGAACCCAGTGATTGCGTCGCCGCGTAGAACGACGCGTCCGCCGAGTAGCCGGCGCGTGGAAACCACGGATGATCGATCTGGTCGACAATGAGAATGGCCCGCGGGCCGGCCGTGAGTTCGTGTACCGTGGGGAGCACGGGGTCACCCGTCTCCACGCGCGCGTTGACCTGCGTCCACTGCAGGCCGGCGCGAACGATGCCCGCGGTGCCGAGCACCGCACCCGCATCAAAGCCGACGCGTGCGGTGCCCGCCAGGTATTCCGCGATCTTGTCGTCGCCATAGAACACACCGCGCGATATCTGCCCGACCTGGCCATACAGCGAACCGAACCAGACGCCGGCCTCGTGCAGTGGCTGGTAGAATTCGGAATAGAGGTGGGTGTCCTGACCCACTTGGGCCTCGGTCAACCACTCGCCACCCAGCTTGTTGAGCCAGGTACGGCGATACTGGACCAGCAGGTTGAACGCATTGTCTCCCTGGAAGTCGCTTTCGAGCCCAATGCCGAACCTGAGGTAATCGCCACCCCACGATTTTTCCTTCGGCGTGATCACCAACGCGCGTGGGCCGCCATCACCGGTGATGTGATAGTCAACGCTTTCGTAGTCCCCGCGGCCGTAGATCCGGCGCAGGTCGTGGCTGATCTTGTCCTCCTCCAGCGGCTCGCCCACCTTGCTCTGCACCAGGCCGCGCAACACCTCGGGATTGGTGCGTTCCAGGCCCTCGAAGCGGATTTCCTCGACCGTGCCCAGGAACTTGTTGGACGCGACCTGCGTGGCGCGCAGCGCGGCATATTGTTCGGGCGGCAGGCTGTAACGCGCCAACGATGGCGCCAACCTGCGTGTCGCCTCTTCGCCCAAGCGAATTGCGTCCACCGAACGCGCAAAGCTGCTGGCCGAGATCGTGCCCAGCTGGGGCTCGATCAGCACATCGCGGGGGCCCATGCTTTTCAATTGCTGGTCGACCGTCTGCTTGCCGAGGAAATTGACCAACTGACCCGCCACGGAAAGTGCGGACGTGATTTGTTTGCGCGTGAGCGGCGGCGTGGAAATATTGACGGCGATCACGACATCGGCGCATAGCTGGCGCGCCTGGGCTATCGGCAAGTTGTTCGCGATGCCACCGTCAACGAGCAGCCGGCCGTCGATCTCGACCGGGGCGATCGCACCCGGCACCGACATGCTCGCACGCATTGCCTGCGCCACACTGCCACTGGCCAGCACCACTGATTCGCCGGTCTCGATGTCGGTGGCCATTGCTTCGAACGGGATGGGCAGCTTGCGAAAATCGCTGATGCCGATCGCCGGCTCGGCCAGCACGCGGAAAAATGCCTCGATGGACACCCCCGCGATCACGCCCTTGGGCAGCGCCAGTCCGCCGTCCTTCACGCCGAATTCGGGTGCGAACAGCGTCTTGAAGTCGTCGCTCTTGCGCCGCATCGAAATCTCGTCGCGTGGCGGCTGGTCGCGGAAGATCTCCGTCCAGTTGGCATTGAGCACCAGTTCCTCGAGTCGCTTGGGCGACGTACCGGACGCGAAGGTGCCGCCGACAATGGCCCCCATGCTGGTGCCGGTGACACAATGGATCGGGATGCGCATCTCGTCCAGCACCTTGAGGACGCCGACGTGCGCGATGCCACGCGCGCCACCGCCGGAAAGGGCGAGGCCGATGCGTGGCGGCGCACCCGGCGCCGCAGGTATCGCCGACTGCGCCGTTGCAACGGAGTGATCCGCGACGACTGCAAGCGTCAACGTGGCGACGAGGACAGGGACCCCAAACTTGCTTCTTGATCGAACCATGTCGATTTCCCCTGCACCCGCACGTGGTCAACCTTACCCATGGACGAGACTCCCGCATGGCGCGTTTGACGCAACGCTGTTCCCGCGGCGGTGAAGCCTCATTCTGGGAAGATTCAATGCCCGCTATCGCGATCCGGCACCTTCGATCTGCTTGGCCATTTGCGCATACTCGGCATTTTCCGGATCGAGTTCGCGCAGCTTCGCGACCAATTCCAGCGCGGGGCCACGCAGTCCGGATCGCGCCTTGTATAACGCCAATGCCGACAGGAGATCGCGGTCATTCGGGTGCTGCGCCAGCGCCGCCTCCAAGACCTTCATTCCCTGCTGCTGTTGTTCCGCATCGATTAGCGCCACGCCGTATACATACGCATAGCGCGCATTGCCCGGATCGAGCCGCGTGGCCTCCGCCAGCAAGCGCAACGCTTCCGCGCCACGTTTCTGCCGCACGTATACCAGCCCCAACGCATGTCGCAACGCGCCTGCCTCGGGCACCTTGGCGATGCCCTGGCGCAGAATGGCCTCGGCCTCGGTCTCGACACCGCGGGCACGATACAGATCGGCGAGGTTGGCATAGGCCTGCACGTAGGTAGGATCGATCTCGATCGCCTTGCGGTATTCGGCGATCGCCCCCTCGGCATTGCCGCGCAGCGAATAGAGCTGCGCCAGGCGGCTGCGCCCTTCGGGCCGGTCGGCGTTGTAGATCTGCGCCGCGACAAACTCCGCCAGCGCGCGATCGAATCGCGCGCGATCCTCCGTTGCCAGTCCCGGCTCCCCCGGTCCTGCCAGCCCATACGCTGCCTCGATGCGAATGGCGCGCACCGGGTCGCCCAGCATCCGCGGCAAGTAGCGCTGCCGAGTGGGTACGTCCATGTTCGCCAATGCCTCGACCGCCGCGAGGCGCACCGAGGCATCCGCATCGTTCAGCGCGCGCGAGACGGCGGGCAAGGTCGCCGGCGACATCAGCGGTCCGAGACGACTGATGGCGCTGGCGCGCACGATCGCGGGCTGCGCCTTGTCGTCGACCAGGGCAAGCAACGCGCCGCGCGCGCCCGGCGCTCCAACATCGCCCGCATGCATCGCCTCCGCGAATTGCTGGAAGCCCACGGGCACCTTGCCCGTCCACTTCAGAATCGCCGCAGCCGACCATTGCGGCGTTTGTTTTGCGTGGCAGTTGTTGCAGGCGTTGGGCACGCCAAGTTTCACCGACAAATCGGGGCGCGGCACGCGCATCGAATGGTCGTGCCGTGCATCCACGCCCATGTAGGTGGTGGTGGGCATATGGCAGGCGGCGCAGGCGGCACCAGGCGTGCCGGTGGCATGATGCGTGTGCTGCTCACTGTCGAATTTCGCCTGCAGATGGCACTGCGCGCACACGGCATTGCCCGGCGCCCTCAACTTCAGCGAATGCGGATCGTGGCAATCGGAACAAGTGACGCCTTGCGCATGCATCTTGCTCTGCGCGAACGAGCCCCAGTTGTAGACTTCGTCGCGCATCTGCCCATCGTTCCAGTACAGGTTTTCATCGAGCAACGCGAGGCGATGCGTATCGAGCGGCGGCTTGCCGTGGACGAAGTCGTCGGTGATGCGCGCCGCGCGGCCATGGCAGCGCGCGCAGGTGTCGATTTCACGCGACGTGGTGCGCGGCGCGCTGCGCCGCGCGTTGCCGGTCGCCGCAATCGGCGTCCAGGTCACGCCCTTGCGTTCGTCGAGCGCAACCACCAGCCCGCGCGTCGCGTTGAATGCATTCCAGTCGCCCTCCTTGCGCGCCCACGCCACATGATTGGAAGCAGGCCCGTGACAGGCCTCGCAGGAAACATTCAACTCGGACCAGGTTGTACGGAAGACATCGGCCTTGGCATCGAAATTCTTGCGCAAGTTGGTGGAATGGCATTCCGCGCAGGTGAAGTTCCAGTTCTGGCCGCCGGCGGTCCAGTGGAGCCAGTTGCCGGCCTTGATGTTCTGACCCGGGTACAGATGGAACCATCGCTGTCCGCCGGCCGCCTTGGGCCGCGAGTCCCAGGCGATGGACAGCGCCTGCATGCGTCCGCCGGGAAACTCGACCAGATACTGCTGCAGCGGATGCACCCCGAAGGCATACTTGATTTCGAAATCGGCGAGCTTGCCGTCGGCGCCATCGGTGTTGACGAAGAACTTGCCGTCGCGCTTGAAGAACGTCGACGTGATCCCGGCATAGGAAAATTTGGCATTGCCGAAGTTGCCGAGCATCGACGTGTCGTCTGGCTCCTGCATGGCAAGGTCGTGGTCGGAGCCATGCCATGCCTCGAGTTCACCCGTGTGGCAGGCCACGCAGGCGCTGCGCCCGACGTAACGCGCCACGGGCAGCGGCGCCGCATCCGGCGCGGCGGCGACGCCGGAGGCCAGTGTCGGGGCGCGCAATCCCTGCCATTGCCAGGCGACCAGCGCCGCAAGGCCCACCAGCGCCACGATCAGGAGCGTGAGGAGCCGGAGGCGCCGCGGTTGCTTGCGCGCTGCCCCGCCAGCGTCGGCAGGGCGTGACGCGGATGCCTCTCCGGCACCGCCGCTCCTGCGTGAGTGCCTCCGCCTCTGTCGGGCCATCAGGTCATTCGATCACGATTGATTGGCTAGGGGAGGACATCGGGATCAGAATCGTTGTTCTGGCCTACGACTTCCATCGCCGTCAATTCCGCCCGCTTTTTCTTCCACGCAGACTGCCGCAAGGCTTCCCTCTGCTGGGGCGTCAGTTTGGCGTATGCGGCCTTGGCGGCGTCGTACTGCGCCTTAATCGCCCCCGTTTGCTTCGCCGTCTCCTGCATCATGTCGTCGTTCTGCCCGAAACGCTCGATGGCGGTAAGGTCCGCGAGGCGCTTGGTCTTGGCCGACTGAATGGCGGCGGTTCGCTGCTGCGGCGTCATTTTCGCCCACTGGGCCCTGGCGGCATCGCGCTCGGCCCGGTACTGCGCGAGTTGGGCGGCGGTCATCGGCTTGATATCATCGTCGCCCGATCCGGCGGCGAAGGCGCTTGCAGCGGCAAGCATCGTCGCCGCCGCAAGCATCGTCAGCAGAAATCTTTTCATGGCGCACTCCTCATTGGCAGATCAACAGTCGGGGATTGCTGGGTCAACAGGATCCCGGCTATCGTCGGAAACAGCATCACGGACAACAATGCGGCGCCGACCAGCGCCGCCGCGACCTCGGTGCCCATGCTTCCCCGGCGCACACTGATTTCGGTGATGACAACGACGATCGACAGCGACGCAACGGCCGAGGATAGCGCAAAGGGCAGGCGATCGGTATAAGGCAAGTCCCGGCGATAGAGAAGGACCACCGGCAGGCCGCGGACCACCAGGAATAGCAGCAAAAAAATCGGGACCACCACCATGGTCCTGAAGCTCTGCGTCAACGCCGTCAGGTCGAAGTTGATCCCGGTGCCGACAAAGAAAAATGGAAAGAACCAGCCGAACAGCACGGCATCAATCTTGTCGCGCATCGGCTTGCCATCCGCGCCGCGCGTGGCCAATCCCACGATCAGGCCGGCGGCAAACGCACCGAAGATGCTTTCGAAGCCGAATTCCTTCGCCATCACCAGCATGCCCGCCATCAGCAGCAGCGCGATCCGGACCGGCAGTTGCGTGCTCGAATGCATTGTGCGACTGAGCAGCGCCAGCAGGCGCGGCGACCGTGCGCCCATGCCGATGGCCGCGGCGACAACCACGACCACCAGAAACACCGCAAGCAGGCCTAGCTCATGCCAGGTGCTGTATTCGCGCGACAGCAACAGCGACATCGCGACGATCGGACCGACTTCGCCAATGCTGCCGGCCGCAAGAAAGAGTCCGCCGAAATTGGACTCGAGCTGGCCGCCGTCGCGAAAGACGGGCAGCAGCACGCCGAGGCTGGTGGTGGCGAGCATCAGCGCGACGATCATCGGCAGATGCGGAAAGACCCATCGATGCATCGCCCCGACGATCGCGACGGCCAGCACGAGCGAGACGATCCACCCCGCGGATGCCAGCACGATCGGTCGTCCGCGGATGCGTCCCCACTCCAGCTCCATTCCGGCCATGAACAGCGATGCGGCCATGCCGAACGTGAACATCGTGGTGAGGAAGTCGTCGAAGTGGACCAACCCGAGGACATGGGGTCCGATGACGATGCCGAGAACCACTTCCAGCACCACGACAGGCACGCGAAAGCCCAGCGGAATTTCCGCCAGCAGCGGCGCCACCACCGCGGCGACAAGCAGCCAGAACACGGGATGGTTCGGAAGCAACATGGGCGACTATTGAATTGAATGACGCTTCCGGCCCACGGGGCCAACGGCATCCCCGCGTTCAGTGCAATCTTATTTGGGGAACATCAATTGTACTTGCGCCCGGATCTGCCAGTTCGGACCGAAGTCGGGCTTGACGACGTTGTAGTACGCCGAAATCTGGGTGTTCACCGGCAATTTGCCGAGATGAAAGATCTTCCCGACGCCACCGCCAACCGGCACCGTCCACTGCTGACTGCTGTCGGCGTTCCAGTTCACCGTGGCGATAGGCGCACTCGTCAGGTAGAACCCCTGCGGGAAATTGTAGTTGAGGAAAGGCTGGATCAGTCCATTGTTATACGATCCGCCCTGCTTGTCGCTGGTCAGCGACCAAACGTTGTTGACCAGCACACCATAGACCCATGGGCTGCCGTGTTCGATGTGCAACACCACGGCCGACGGCCCGAGACCCCAGTTGCGGTTGCCAAGCTCGCTGTTGCTGTTGGTAGGCAACTGCACGACCGGCCCGGCGCCCCAGATCCATTTGCCGGGATTGGCCGGCGACAGAAACGCCGTGAATACCGTATCGCCAATGCCGCTGATACTGTCGATGCCGGGGCCGAGCGACGGCATCGAGACGACGGGCACGACCGTACGCGTGATGATGTTCCAGTCGTCGCTGATCGAGATCGGAATCACCGGCTGGATGTTAAGAACGTTTTGCGTGCCTTTTTCCGGTCCGAAATTGAGATTGGTATTGTTCTGGAAAGGCAGGCTGATCAGGTTGCCAACCGGATTCTGCGCCAGCTTGGCCAATTCCTCGGCGCTCATTTCGGCACGCGCGGTGCCGGCCGCAAAGATCACCGCCAGCAGTAATGCCGCGTGCGCGGATCCGCGTTTCTTCCCTGGGTCACACATCGGTTGCATCTCCTGAACGTAGGTGAGTTGACTGTCGCGCAAAAATAGAATGGCCATCGTCAAGGTGCCGTGAGCGACTCAGCGAGGCTGGTCGGATTGCGTGGAGCGCGCGCGGTGAACAGTAAAATTGGCGGCTGCCGTGTCTGCAGGCTACCGTGCAGACGAGATCATACCGATTTGGACGCCGCATTATTTCGCGACGCCGACAATGGTGGCGAGTCCCGCGCTCCGGTTCAATCCGTGACAGCCAATCGGCAGATTTCATCCTCGGCAAGCGTCGCCCCCAGCGCAAGCAACCGCGCGACTTCGTCCGCAGGCACCTGCGCCCGCACGATCGCCATCGTGCTTTCATGCGCCCGTTGCTCGTTCAGCTGGCGCCGCACCGCCTTGCGGCGCACCGTTTCCTCGTTCCATCCGGTCAGGCGCAATGCCACATCGTGCCGGCCCGACTTGGCGTAGCGAAGCGCAAAATGGTCCAGGACGATCCACGTGGCACCCACGTCGCGTGCACGCTCGATGAAGTCGCGCCCGACCACCGCCGCTTCGGCAAGGTCGCCGCGCTCCACCAGGATGCCGTGCAGGTTGGCAAGCGCCAGTCCCACGTTGTTGCGTGTGGCAAACACGGACTTCGACGACTGCGCCAGTGCATCGCGCGCAGCCGCCAGCGCTCCGTCGAGGTCGCCCTGCATCCACAGAGCGTCCGCCAGGTTGCCCAGTGCCTGGAACGCCTGGCCGTCGAAGCCGCCAGCGCGCGCCATCTGCGCTGCCGCCGCAAAGCCCGCCGCCGACTCGCGACCCATCCCTCGCGACGAATCGACAAGCGCGAGCGACGCCTGGACGCGCACCTGCATCCGCGGGCGGCCGGAGCGCTCCAGCATCGGTTGGGCCTCGCGCAGGCAGCTCGCCGCAGCGTCGGTGTTGCCGGCAAGGGCATGCCCGCCTCCAAGGCGGGACATTGCGTCGGCAAGCAGCATTTCGTCGCCAAGGCCGCGAGCCAACGCCACCGTGCGTTCGAGTGCCGGCGTGGAGCGCTCGGGCCGGGTGGCCTGGTGCAGGGCACCAACGGCCCGCCACACCAATCCCTCGACGGCGGGCGGCGTGTGCACGGTCAACCTGTCGACGGCCAGATCAAGCCGTTGGAGGGCCTCGATGCCAAGCGACATCGTCGGCCACAGTTCAACCGAAGTCCCCAGCAGTGCCAGACCCGTCTCCACGTCGCCGTTTGCGCTGAACGCCCAGTCGACAGCCAACCGCAGGTTGTCGATGTCCGGTCCATAGCGTGCCCGGAAGTCGACGTCGGAAATCATCGTCCAGTCATCGAAGCATGGCGCGAAGAACGTCCGGAAGTACCGCGCATGATTGGCTTCGACTGCCGCGGTCTCGTTCGCTTCCGCCAATTTCTCGAGTGCATACGCGCGCGTTGTTTCCAGCAGACGATACCTGACACTAATGCCACTGGTATCCGCGGCGACCAGCGACTTGGCCACCAGGCTGGCCACGCCGTCGATGATCTCGAATTCATCGAGTGCCGCGTCGGCCGCCACCGCCGTGGCCGCATCGAGCGAGAAGCCGCCGGCGCAGATCGCCACGCGGCGGAATACGATGCGCTCGCGGTCCGCGAGCAGGCCGAAACTCCAGTCGAGCGTCGCGTGCAACGTCCGTTGCCGCGGCAACGCGGTGCGCTTGCCGCCCGTAAGCACGCGGAAGCGTTCGTCCAGGCGCTGCGACAACTCCTCGACGCCCATCATCGGTACGCGCGCCGCCGCCATCTCGAGCGCAAGCGGAATGCCATCCAGCCGGCGACAGATCGAGGTGACGATCGTTGCGGCGCGCGCGTCGAAGGCAAAGGCCGGATCGACGGCCTTGGCACGCTGGACAAAGAGTTGCACGGCGCCCGCGCCCAGCGCCTCCTCGACCGTGGGCGACTCCTCGGTAGGCACCGAAAGCGACGGCAAGCGGAACACCTGCTCGCCCGAGATGCCGATCAACTCCTGCGAACTGACCAGCGCCTTCACCATCGGCGCTGCGGCCAGCAGTGCCTCCAGCAGAGAGGCCACCGCGCCAACCACGTGTTCGCAGTTGTCGAGCACCAGCAGGATTCGCTGATCCTTCAGGCGGCTGATCAGAACCTCGACAGGCCGGCCATTGGCCGGCACTTCCATGCCCAGTGCTGCGGTCACCGCCGTCGGCACGAGTTCGGCGTCGGCCAGCGGGGCGAATTCGACCAGCCAGACGCCAGCAGCGAAATCGTCGAGACAACCGGTCCCCGCCTCGATCACCAGGCGGGTCTTGCCTACTCCGCCGGAACCGGTGACGGTGACCAGGCGATTGGCCGCGATCAGCGCGCGCAGTTGCGCCAATTCGCGATCGCGTCCGATCAACTCGGGCAGGTTGCGCGGGAGATTGTCCCGGGCGAAATTGGCGGACGACGCTGGCGCGACGGTGGGCGCGACGACCGGGGCGGCGCCAAGCAGCGCAGGATCGAGGATCACCAGCGTCGCCGCGACGCGATCGGCCAGCGCGGCCACGGCGCCCACTTCGGCGGAGTCGATACTTTCGGCGTGATTGCGCCGGCCGCCCGCGATCACGCCGACCAGTTGCCCGCGGATAGCCACGGGCCACAGGTGCGGCGCCGCGCGCAAGGCACTGCGCGCATCGGGCGCCAACGGTTGGTGCTTGAGGCGCAGCGTCACCAACGCCGGGTCATTTTCGCTGACAAGCTCCGGTAATGCGCCTTCCGCGGTGGCGGCACGACCATAGTATTCATCCGCCCCGCGTAGGTACAGCGTGGTGCCGGTGGTGTCGAGGATCTGGTCGAGACGCTCGACCAGATGCTGCTGCAGCGCCACGCGCTCTGCGATCAAACCCAGTTCACGCCCGAGGTCGGCAAGCCCCTGCTGGCGCGTTGCCGCGGTTCGCGTGAAGCGCGCCGTCATGGCATTTTCGATGCGTGTCTGGAACAGGCGCAAGGCCACGGCCAGCGCTGCGGCAATCCCCACTGCGCCGGCAAAACCGAGGCCGCGCCGATCTTCGGCAAGATAGTGATCGAAGGCTGCCCTTGACAGGGCAATCGCGATGATCACCGCCATCGACGCCAGCAGATAAAACAGCGCATGGCGCACGCGTCGATCCGCCAGCTGCTCGCGCGCCCAGCCGATGAGCCCCGCGTGCCGTGACGGGACCGGCCCGGTGCTCATGCACGGCGTCCTGTCGCGAGTTGACCGGAATCCGCGAACTTCATGGTCGATTCTCCTGTGGCATGGCGTGCGAACGACGCGAGCCCGCAGCGCATGTTAGGCCGATGCCGGAGGCGGGACAACGCTGCCGGCGGCCTTTGGCACCAGTGCGATCCTCAATGCCAGCGCGTCCTCGATGGCGGCCGGGGTATACAACAACGGCAGACCGGTCCCGGCGCACCACGGCGCCACGTGATCGCGGTAGTGCGCCGAAGCCGGATCGCCGGATTGCCCCGGGTGGCTCACGATGCGCGACGCATCCCAGGCGCCGACGTCGATGATCATGCGCAGCGCCGGCCCGAGATACTGGAGAAAATTGTCGGCGCGATAGCTCGCCATGTTGACGGTACTCGGGCTGCCGCCTTGCGGCAACGGGCCGATGTCGACCGCGTCGCGCATTCCCGCCGGCAGCGCGCCCGACAGCGGATGGGCCGACCAGTGCTGCTGCAGGTCGCCCCAGCGCCATCGGCGCGGATCGGCACCAAGGCGTTGCACCAGGTCCGCCCACGCTTCGGCAAGCGTGGCCATCACCAGCGCATCCGTCGACGCGGGCTGCAGGCGTTCCACCACGGCATCGACGATCACCCGCGCGTCGGGGTGCGGGACCGCCGTTGCCGCGGCCCCGAGATGGACGACGCTCACCGCAGGACCGAGTCGGCGCGTCAACCACCATTCGTGGAGCGCCGCCGCGGCCGAGCCTGCCTCCACCCGCGCATCCCACGCTGCGAGGAGCAAGCGCGCAGCCTCGGCGTCGCCTGCGAACGGGCCGGCCTCCCGCAGACACTCCACGATGGCGCGCGCCGGCAGGCTCACGCAATCGTTCTGCAATGCGGAGCAGTCGTCGAGCGAAACCTTGTCGTGCGCGGACAGGACCTCCACGATGCGCCGATGGCGCGCATTCGACGGCCATTCGAAGCCGGGCTTGAGCCGGTCCACCGGATAGTCCGGCGGCAGGTTGAACTGATTGGCCGTCGCGATGAATCCGGTGGCCGGATCACGCAAGGAAGGCAACTCGTCCGCGCGCAGGAATCCATCCCACTCATAGCGACCGTCGCCGGGCACCGGCAGCAGGCCATCCCAATTCGGCCGCCGTGGGACGCGCGCAGCCGCCACCCAGCCGACGGTACCCGTCGTATCCGCATAGACGAGATTTTCGCCGGGCGTGCCCCACGTGGCCGAGGCCGCGCGAAACGCATCGAAGTCCTTCGCGCGCATCGCGGCAAGGCTCATGCAATACGGCGCGGTCCCGGGTTCGAGCCAGACGGTGCGCACGGCGAACGCGCGGCGCGGCTTGCCCGGTCGCGCCACGGCCTCGACGAACACCACGGGGCCATGCCGCGTGTACATCAACGCCACGGACTGGGTCGCACTGCCACGAATCGGAACACCCTCCACCGTCACCCGGAATTTCTCCCATCCGTCGCCATAGCGATAGCGCGTCGGATCGTCGGGATGGAGTTCATACACATACATGTCCTCCTGGTCCGCGAAGAAGATCGTAAAGCCGAATGCGGCGGTGCCGTTGTGTCCGAACGAAATGCCGGGCAGCGCGGGTTCGCCCGCGCCGATCACATCGAGTCCCGGCGCACGCAGGTGCGCGACATAGCGCAATGCGGGCGTGGCAAGGGCGCGATGGGGATCACTGGCCAGGATCGGCCGCCCAGTCGCCGATTTCGCCGGCGCCACCACCCAGTTGTTGCTGCCGCCGCTGGCATCCGGCGGCATGTCGATCAAGGGGAGAAACGTGGTCGCGGGATCGCTGCTCGCCAGCGACGCGGTCGTGACCGACACCGGTTGCGTGGCGAAGTTATAGGCGCGCAACACACCGCGCGGCAGGTCGACATCGACGCCGTCGGGCACCATTGCTTGCCTGTCGGGCGTCAGGCGCATCCGGATCGCGTCCGCGGCCAATCCGGCCTTCGCCATCACGCCGGCGCGCGCGGCCTCGCTGCCCACGTTGCGCACCACGGCATGCGTGCGGATACGTACGACATCCTCGGCGCGCCAGCGCTCCGGCTTGTAGCCGAATTCACGGAATTCCCAGGGAAGTTGTGCGGGATGGGCCTCGACATGATTGATCCAGGCATTCACGCCGGCGACGAAACGGGCGCAGATGCGTTGCGCACCGCCGGCGCCGGCGGCGTCGTAGGCCGCCCATTCCATGGCCATGTCGCCGCGATACAGAAAGAGGCGCGTGGCCGTGTCCTGCTCGACATACGCGGGGCCGAATACCGCGGACAGCAGACCCAGCCCGCGTCGGCGCCAAAGGTCCATCTGGAACAATCGGTCGCGCGCGGCGTTGAAGCCCTGAACGAAGAACGCATCGTCCTCGCTTTGCGCGCAGATGTGCGGGATGCCCCAGCGGTCGACCAGGATTTCCGCGGGTTGGCCGAGGTCGGCCAGCTCGTAGGTGGTATCGGCACTTGCGGGCATCGGCGAGTTTACCGCGCGGCGCCGATACACACACGCTGCAGGCGATGCATCAGTCCGCGCTTGTGGCGAGGCGCGAGGCCGCCGCCTCGCCTATCGGCCGCACCGACAGAATTTGCCTACGACTTCACCATCGACAGCAGCTTGTTCACATCGAGCGTACGCGCCTGCTCGGCAATCTGCCCGGTGTACTTGCCCTGCAACTGCTTCGCCTCGCCCAGCATCGCCGCAAAGGTCTGCTGCAATCCGGCGGCGTCGATCGAGCGCCCGCCAGAGTAATAGCGCTTGGCCACCTGCCCCAACGCATACGTGGTGGCAAACGAAAATGCGGCGCCGGTGCCGAGGCTGCCGACACCTCCGAGCAAGCCTCCGCCGATCTTGCCGAGCAGGCCGCCCAGTAGCTTGCGGCCGAATTGCTCGACATATTGCGACGTGAGGCCCACGCCCATGGTAGCCAGCAGGTCGGTGATGTGACCGCGATCGAGCTCGTAACCGTAAGCCTTGCCAATGCCGTAGACCATCTTCATCTGCAGCGGGATGATGGCCATCGACGCCAACGACTGCGGCAACAGCTCCAGCGCGCCGTTGAGAATCGACGCGTTGAGAATCGTCTTGTCGAGTTCGGCCACATTGGCCGGAACTGCCGCGATGACCGCGCCTCCGGCAGCGCCGCCCAGCGGCGCGCTGGCCATCGCTTCGGCCTGCTGCGTCGCGTTTTGCGCCGCCCCCGCATCGAGACCCAGCACCTGCGCGAGTCGCGCGAGAAACTCGCGCTCGTTCGGCGAGGTCACGCCGTCGGCATTGCAGATGCCTACCGCCATTTCGTAGGCGAACTGCCTGTGTTCGGGCGTGGTGAGCGCGGCAGCGACCACCGGCAGGTCCGGCTTGGTCAACAACACCTGCTGGTAGATGGCCGCAACGTCGACGACCGCGCCGGGCGCCAGCCCCTCGGCGACACGCTTCAACTCCGCGCGTTCGCGATCGTCGTTGCCGCCGTCGGCGAACGCCGCCATCAGGCAGATGGTGAGAACAGCACGTTGCTGGTCGTTGTCCATGTGAATCAAACTCCCTTCGGGTCCGGATGAATGTTGTCCACCCAATGCACTTCTTCGGGATTGGGCTCGACATTCGGCAAATCGAGATTGACCACGACGGGCACCTGCCCGCTGCGACAGAGCACGCAGGACAGTGGCTGGTCGTCGCTGGCATTGATTTCCTGATGCGGCACGAAAGGCGGGATGTAGATGAAGTCGCCGGGACCGGCCTCGGCCGTGAATTCGAGGCGATCGCCCCACTTCATTCGCGCACGGCCACTGACCACGTAGATCACGCTTTCGACCGCGCCGTGGTGATGGGCGCCGGTCTTGGCTTTCGGGTGGATCACGACGGTGCCGGCCCAGAGCTTTTCGGCACCCGCGCTGGCGTGCGTGATGGCGGCAGCGCGATTCATGCCCGGCGTCTGCGCCGTATTGGTGTCGAGTTCCCCGGCGTGCACCACGCGTACACCGTGCAGCCGCCATTTCGTGACATCGGTCATCGTCGTCCTCCCGCTATTCTATGCAATCGCGGTCCACCACGTTGCGCACCGCGACGGCGAATTCCTCCAGCGTACAGGGAAATCCCGGCGTCGACGCGCTGCATCCGGGCAACCGCAGCAGCGTCCTGGCCGGTGGCACATCGAGACTGAGCGGGGTCGCCATGCGCAGCTGCTCCAGCGACTGTGCAACATAGAACGAGTAGACGCGCAGTTTCTTGTCGGCGCCCTCGCGCACCTCGAACATCAGCGCCCCGGCCGGTGGCGTCTGATTGCGCTGGTAGCCCGGCTGCAGCCATGTCACATCCAGCATCCCGGCAAGGTTGACGATATTGGTGTCATGCCCGACGTAGGCGACGAACCTGGCCTCGCGCACCGCAGGATCGATCGGCCCGAAGCCAAGGGAGCGCGCGCTGGTGACGGCCGCCGCCACCTTGCTCAACAATGGCGAACCCATCTTGCGCGCAAGGTAGGGCGTGCGCTCCATCAAGTCCATGGCTTCGGTGTGTAGACGAAATACCTGCGTCATCTGTGCCGGCGTCACGCGGCCCCAGCCGACATCCGTCAGCGGCTTGCCGTCGGCGTATTCGAGCAGCATCATCTCGGCCGACGTGGATGCCATCGCCAGGCCACCCAGCAGATTGACGCGCGAGCCGTCCAGCGCCAACGACAGCGCCGTGGGCACATCCTGAAGCTTGCACGCCTCGCCCTTGCCGAAGACGGTGCACAGCGCCGGCTTGCAGCAATCGAGCACGCCCTGCAGCGTATCGAACGGGGCCTTGAGGTCGCGCGGCAGCCCATTCAGGTTGCCGCCGACGCGCTCCAGCACGCGCGTCTGCGCCACCATCGGATCGAGCGTGCAGGAACCGGTGCCCAGCGGGTGGAACAACGGATCGACCGGGACGTCGCCCGCCGTGCGATAGGAAATGCCGCAGCCGTTGGCGAGGCCGTCGATCAGCGCCTGCGCGGTGAAGCGCGTACGCTGCGCAACGTCGGCGTAGAAGTACATGCTGCCGCGCGCCGGACAGCCTTCGGCCAGGGTGACTCCCTGCGCATCAAGGTATTGCCGGTAGTAGCGGCCCATCTGCGTGGCCAGCTGCGCGCCGCGTGCGGTGAGGTCGCCCGGCGGCACGTTCCACACCGGCCACGGGTCCTTCGCCCAGTTGGCCATCTCGGCCGGACCGACGATCGCATTGCGCACGCCGTGCCGACTGACGATCACCACCTTCTGCAGTGCCTCATCGCTTTGCGCGACGGCCATACCCGCCGGCATCGCGCCGATGAAGGCCACGAACAGCAGGGAAGCCGAACGCAAAGACATCCAATGCCTGCGCGGATGGGACCTTGCCGGCCCCGGTCGCGGCCGCATCGCAGTGGAAGTCCCCGTCCGGGACCTCCCAGCGACTTGCCGCGACGGCAGCACTATTGCGGTCGTGTGCATTTCTTCATGCGGGCCGCGCGCGTGACCAAGCGCAGGCCGTCGCGGCTTCGGCTTTGTTGAGCTGCAAAATTTTCTTCGTTCAACGCGTCGCAGTTCTGGCTTTGAAAGTACGCAAAGTCAACCGACGATGCCGACGTGGCCAAGGCGAATGGGCAGGCAGCCATCGTTCCCTTGGCGATATTGATGCGCATGATGATCACTGATGAATTGGTTTTGAATGGGATGGCTGCGACGTGCGGATGCAGGTGCAGGTGCAGGATAACCGAAGTCGGACCCGAAGCTCAGGCCGCGCCGCGGCAGCGGCACGATGACGTTGCCTGGACACGTTCAGCGCAACGGCTTGCGCCAAACGCTGGCCAGCCAGCGCTGCTGCTCCGGAGGCAGCCCCGTGGGCCGCAGGTAGTGCGTCAGCGCCACGAACCCGGCGGCGGTCATGAATTCGCGCCACGCGTCCCAGTCGTGATACGCACCATAGCGCTCCTCGTTCCAGCCCTCTTCGCCGTTGCCGCGAGGATTGGAACTGAACAGCACGCCGCCCGGCTTCAGCGTGGCGTGGAGTTCCTGCAACACCCGCGGCAGCTCGGAGGTGGGTACGTGAAAAAGCACCGCATTGGCGAAGATGCCATCGAAGCGGTTGGCCGGCAGGTTGAGTTCGAGGAAATTCTGCTCGAGCACGTCGCAGCCGCTGTTTGCCCTCGCCAGCGCTGCGAGCGGCGGCGAGCCGTCGAGGCCGGTGACGTGATGGCCCAGCGCCTTGAAGGTCGCGAGGTCGCGCCCGGGACCGCAGCCGAAGTCCAGCAGTTCGAACGGCGGCACGCCGTCGATGTGCTGCAGCAGCGCCGCGATGTTCTGGCTCACGTCGTGATCGCGCGTGCCCTCCCAGAACGCCTGCGCGCGGCCGTTGTAGTGTCCCAGCGTCCGCGTGGCAATCCGCTGCAGTTCGTCCGGTGTGAGTGTCATGGCGCCACGTTCTCCAGCGCGATCGACCCCATGAAGTCGACCGTGAGCAGCTTGACGAAATGGGGTTCGTTCGGCGCGCGGCAGTCGTCGTTGGCGACGGAACCGAAGTCGGCGGATGCCGTCACGACACCCGGCGCCAGGTGCTGGTAGACGAATCGATTGCCCGTCGCCGGCACCTGCGCCGCGGCGGCCATGGCCAGCATCGACAGGATTGACCGCAGGCGAGCGCGCATGTGTGTTTACCCCACTGCCTACGCCGGCACCCGCACCGGCGGGTTGCGCTGGCGCAGCGCATTGGCAATTGCCAATCCGCCGATCGCGGCCGCCAGGTGCTTTAACGCATGGCCCGCGAACATCTCGCGACTCGCGATCCAGATCAGCGCGTCGCCAGACTCCATCAGCTTGGACACCGCGTACCACGCCATCAGCGCCCACCACGGAAAGGGATCATGCCCCGCCTTGGTCAGCGACAGCAGCAGCAACATGCCGGCCATGCCGCCAAACTGGACGACCACATAGAGCGACAGGTCGCCGGTGGATTGCCAGTAGAAGACGCTCGCCGGGCCGACGACCAGCATCAGCAGCAGCACCGCGAGGCCACTACGGGCGCTGATGCGCTCGGCCAATATGGCGCCGAACACGCCGGCAAACGCCACCGTCATCGGCAACCGGTCGCCAACCAGCGTCTGGTCGGTGGGGTTCCAGTGGTAATACGCCGAGCCGAAGCCGGTCAGGAACATACCCAGGAAGAGCACGTTGAGGCTGATGCGCACCACCTGCGGCAACGGCCGCTGTCCTTGCTGCACCCGGTGGAAGCCCAGCAACCCCACTGCCACAAAGGCCAGATTGGAGAGGACATCGGCGGCATTGGGAATCCCGAGCCAGGCCCGGCGGTCGGCAAACTGGTGATAGCCCTGCTGCTGGCCGATCACGGGCATGAACAGCCAGATGGCGGTGCACGCAACCAGCGCCAGGCCGACATACATCTCGCTGCGGGTCAGGGGTCGATGCCGGGACATGATCGGTTCTCGTCGGTGCGGATTGTGGCCGGGGTCCATTGTAGAAGTCTCGGCCCGCGTTGCGGGCGCGAGCGACGGCCACCTATCCACTTTGACACAAGGCAAGGTCTGCCGGGCACGTAGCAGTATCATGGTTACCCCCCAGGAGGAAAACACCATGAGCAATCGTGAAGTCGTCATTCTCAGCGGCGTCCGCACCGCCATCGGAGACTACGGTGGCAGCCTGAAGGACATCGCCCCCAGCGATCTCGCCGCCCGCGTCGTGAAGGAAGCCGTCGCCCGCGCCAAAGTCGACCCGAAGGTCATCGGCCAATGCGTGATCGGCAACGTGCTGCATACCGAGCCCAAGGACATGTACATCTCACGCCTGGCTGCCGTGAACGGCGGCCTGCCGGTCGATACCGGCGCCTTCACCGTGAATCGCCTGTGCGGCAGCGGCATGCAGGCCATCGTCAGCGCCTCGCAGTACATCCTGCTGGGCGACACCGACGCCGCCGTCGCGGGCGGCGCCGAAAGCATGAGCCGCGCCATCTACATGAACCTCACGCAACGCTGGGGCGCGCGAATGGGCGACACCAAGATGCTGGATGCGATGGTGGGCGCGCTCACCGATCCGTTCGATACGATCCACATGGGCGTGACGGCGGAAAACGTGGCCACCCGCTGCGGCATCACCCGCGCGCAACAGGACGAATTCGCCGTGGAAAGCCACCGTCGCGCCACGGCCGCGCTGGCCAAGGGTCACTTCAAGGACCAGATCCTCGCGATCGAATTGAAGAGCAAGAAAGGCCCGGTGATGTTCGACACCGACGAGCACGTGCGCGGCGATGCCTCGCTCGAAGGCATGGCCAAGCTGCGCGCGGCGTTCATCAAGGAGAATGGCACGGTCACCGCCGGCAATGCATCCGGCCTCAACGATGCGGCCGCGGCCGTCGTGCTGATGGAAGGTGCCGCCGCCAAGGCGCAGGGCTTGAAGCCGATGGCGCGGCTGGTGGCCTACGGACACGCCGGCATCGATCCCAAGATCATGGGGCTGGGTCCGGTCAGCGCCGTGCAACGCGCCTTGGCCAAGGCCGGACTGAAGCTCGGCGAATTGGACGTGATCGAGTCCAACGAGGCCTTTGCCGCGCAGGCACTGGGCGTGAACAAGGAACTGGGTATGGACCCGGCCAAGGTCAACCCGAACGGCGGCGCCGTTGCGTTGGGCCATCCGATCGGGGCCACGGGAGCGTTGTTGACCGTCAAGGCAATGTACGAATTGCACCGCACCGGCGGCCGTTACGGCCTCATCACGATGTGCATCGGTGGCGGGCAGGGCATCGCTGCAATCATCGAGCGGATGTAGCCACGATCCGGGGCGCGCAAGCGCATCGCGCTACAATGCGCGCCCCGCCTCAAGGAGTTCACGATGAGCCTGTCCATGTACCAAGCTTCGGTCCCCGTCTTCGCGCGCGGACTCACCAATCTCAAGAACGTCCTGGTCAAGGGCCAGGCGCACGCGGCCGCCAAGAAGATCGACGAGGCCGTGTTCATCAATGCCCGCCTCTTCCCGGACATGCTGGCCTTCGCGCGCCAGATTCACATCGCCACCGACTTTGCACGCGGCACCGTTGCGCGGCTGTCGGGCGTCGAGCCACCGAAGTGGGAAGACAACGAGACGACCTTTGCGCAACTGATCGCGCGGATCGACAACGCCATCACCGCCGTCAACGGTTTCACCGCTTCACAGATCGACGGCTCCGAAACGCGGGCCGTCACGCGCCAGGTGCGCGGCGAGCCGAAGACGTTTACCGGCATCAACTACCTGCTGCAGTATTCGATGCCGAATTTCTACTTCCACTGCACCACCGCCTACGCGATCCTGCGCAGCAACGGCGTGGAAGTCGGCAAGGGCGATTTCATCGGCGTGCTGGACTGACGCCGCAATGCGCGCGCGCCGACGGCGCGCGGCCATGAACAGCCCCGCAGTCGCGGGGCTTTTTCAATGACTCGTCAGTTTGCCCGCGTATAACGCTAGCTAACCGGCGCGGGTTCCGTCGCACGTGCCTCGCGCCAGAACGGGTGCGCGCGAGGCTGCTCCAGCACGCGGTGGCGCAGCGACGCCAGCGCCAGCGGATCGGAGAGCAGCGCACTGCGTTCCGGCGCAGAGAGCGACTCCGGGCCGTCGCTCAGCGCGCGTTCGACCAGCGTGCGCATCCGCTCGCGTGCGGCCACGGGCAGTGCGGGCCGCGGCGTGCCCACGCCGAGCACCAGCGCGTGCAGTCCCGGATCGATCACTGCGTCTTTGAATCCGGGCGGTGAACGCGCCTCGCGCAGGTACTGCGCGGTGGCCGTGATTTCCGGCGGCGGCACCGTCTCCTCCGGGATGAGGAAGAGCCCGCCCGCACGCGCAGCCCGGCCGAGCGACACGCGGCTCGTGTAGACCGACATCGGGATCGACAGGACAAGCGCGCCCACTACCGGCAGCAGCCACCACAGGAACATCGGGTTGAGCCAATACACACCCGCCGCCCACGCCACGCCAAAGGCGGTGTGCAGCCCGTGGCGGCGCACCGCGTCGCGCCACAATGTCTGCGCATCGTTGCGCGGAGGCGACTTCCACCCCGACGACCACCCGGCCAGCGCCATTGCCACGAAGCGGGTGTGGAACAGCATGCGGATCGGCGCCAGCAGCGCGGAGGCCATTACCTCGGCTGCCACACTTGCGACGAGGCCCGCCATGCCGCCGAAGCGCGACGCGCGCGTCGGCCGGACCAGAAAAATCGACAGGATTTTCGGCAGGAACAGCAGCACGGTGGTGGCGCCCACCAGCCCCAACGCCCATTCGGGCCGCCACTCGGGCCAGCGCGGGAAAAGCTGCTTCGGCTCCGTGAAATACGTCGGCGGCACTAGCGAGTGCAACGCCAGCTGCAGCGTCGACAGCAGCAGGAACAGGAACCAGAGCGGCGCGGAGAGATACGCCATCACGCCCGTCATGAACACCACCCGATGCGCCGGGTGCAGACCCTTCATCAGGAACAGGCGAAAGTTCATCAGGTTGCCCTGGCACCAGCGGCGATCGCGTTGCAGTTCGTCAATGAGGTTGGGCGGCATCTCCTCGTAGCTGCCCGGCAGGTCGTAGGCGATCCACACCCCCCACCCGGCGCGCCGCATCAGCGCGGCCTCGACGAAATCGTGCGACAGGATCTCGCCGGACAATGCGCCGCTTCCCGGCAGCCGTGCCAACGCGCAATGCCGGATGAACGGCGCCACGCGAATGATCGCGTTGTGTCCCCAGTAATGCGATTCTCCGAGTTGCCAGTAGTGCAGGCCCGCGGTAAAGAGCGGTCCGTACATGCGCGTGGCAAACTGCTGCATCCGCGCGTAGAGCGTATCGCGGCCCGCAGCGCGTGGCGCAGTCTGGATGATGCCGGCGTCCGGATTCGCCTCGGCGATGCGCACCAGCGCCGTGAGGCAATCGCCACTCATCACGCTGTCGGCGTCGAGCACGATCATGTACCGGTACTGACTGCCCCAGCGCCGGCAAAAATCGGCGATGTTGCCGCTCTTGCGCTTGATCCGGTGCGCGCGCCAGCGATAGTGGATGCGGCCGAAGCCGCCCACGTTGCGGCACAGCGCGTCCCATGCCGCCAGCTCCGCCACGCGCGTATCGGGGTCGTTGGTGTCCGACAGGACGAAGACATCGAAGGGCGCATCCACGCCGGTGCGCAGCAGCGAATCCCAGGAGGCGCGCAGGCCGGCGAACACGCGCGGCACATCCTCGTTGCAGATCGGCATCACGATGGCCGTTCGCGCATCGGCTGCAATCGCGGCATCGCGCGCGGCCGTGCGCGAGATCGCATAGCGATCTCCCCGCCGGATGATCACGAAAAAGCCGGCCAGCGCGGTCCAGAAGCCCATCGACACCCACGCGAAAAGAACCGCGAACAGCGCCAGGATCGCAAACTCGAGTACCTGCGCGCCATGGTAGGGCAGGACGGCGCTCATCAGCATGGTGGCCAGCCATGCCTGCGTCACCGCCAGCGCTGCCAGCACCATCCGCCGCCGGTTGGCGACGTGATACCACCGCTTGCGCGCATCGCGCCCGGCGGGCGGCGCCACGTCATCGTCATGGCCGTTGCGCTGCCAGGCGCGCGGCATCATCGACATGCGCGCCAAGGGCGGCGTCGTATGGATGCGCTTCATTCGGGCGGCAGGATGTAGCTCCACGTCGCCGTCAGCACATCGGTTCCGGCGCGCAGGAACGCGCGCAGTTCCACCGGCTTGCGATCGTCGACGGGCTTGACGCGAAGCCGCAGGCGCCAGCCGCCGGTGACGTCGTTGCGATAGACATGGTTTTCGAGCAATTCGCCGTTGCTGTCGGCCGTCACCACGCTCTCGATCTTCGCATCGGCAGCAAGTTTCCTGAACGCCGGTCCTTCGAAGTCGACGACGAAGCCCACGCTCGCATCAGGCTGCTTCGAATACCCGTGTCCAACGCGCGTCTGCGTGATCCAGGCCAGCGGAGGACGGACTTCATTTTCCTTCTGCCAGCGCACGCGATACTCGACGTCGAGCGGTTTATGCGGCGGCGGCAATACATCCGGCACCCAGTACGCGACGATGTTGTCGTTGGTCTCGTCCGGCGTGGGGATCTGCACCAATTCCACCTTGCCTGCGCCCCATTTGCCCTGCGGCTCGACCCAGGCGCTCGGCCGCAGGTCATACCGTGCCTCCAGGTCCTGGTAATTGTCGAAGCGGCGATCGCGCTGCATGAGTCCGAAGCCCAGCGGATTGGTGAGCGCGAACGACGTCACCAGCAGCCGCTTGGGATTCACCAGCGGCCGCGTGATCCATTCACCAGTGCCCGACTGGATCAGCAGCACGTCCGAGTCGTGCACTTCCGGGCGGTAGTCGCGGCTTGCGGCCTGCTGGTTCTCACCAAAGAAAAACATGCTGGTCAGCGGCGCGATGCCCAGCTTGCTGACGTTCTCACGCAGGAATATGCGTGCCTTCACGACCGTGACGGTTTCGCTGCCGGGCGTGAGCACGAAGCGATAGGCGCCGGTCACGCGCTTCGAGTCGAGCAAGCCGTAGATCGTGAGGTCCCTGGCACCTGCCTCGGGCCGCTCGATCCAGAACTCGACGAAACGTGGAAATTCCTCGCCGGACGCGAGTCCGGTATCGACCGCAAGTCCGCGTGCCGAGAGGCCGTAGCGCTGGTCGCGGCCGAGTGCCCGGAGATAACTGGCGCCCTGGAACACCAGCACCTCGTCCTTGTATTTGGGGTTGTTGAGACCGAAGTGGACGCGAAAGCCGGCGAAACCCAAGCCCTGCAACCGCGACGGATCGAGTTTGTTCTTGCCGTAATCGAAGAGCGTGGGATCGAAACGCAGTTCGCGCGCGCTTCCGCCCACCAGCTCGGAAATCTTCACCGGCGCGTCGTAGTAGAGACCGGGATGAAAGAGCTGCACTTCGAAGGGCAGGTTCGCGCTGTGCCAGATCGCTTTTTCCGGCCGGAAGCGAATGTCGCGATACTGGTCGTAGGTCAGCCCCTGCAGCGCCTTGGGCAACGCAGCCGTCTGGGCCTTGTACGGCTTGTCCGCAAGCGCGGCTGCCCGCCGGCTGACGTCGTCGAAGCCGAAGCCGGCCGCGGTTGCGGCGTGGGCGAGCGCCAGCAGTGCAAGCATGACGAGCCCGGCCGAGCACATTGGCGGGCGGCTGAAGGACGGCGAAGCGGTGAGTGGTGTCGGGGCAGGCATATGCAGCAGGTTCCATGAGCAAGATGCCATAGATTTGCTGCAATGCGACAAGTTCAACCAATGTTAATCGAAATCGTGGCATTGGACAGCGCCGCCCGAGCTGGGGTCTGCCGCCAAACCTCGGTCGCCTCAGTCCAGGGCAGCACGACACCGCCGGGCCTTCGTCGACCCAGCACTTTGGCCACCATCTGCGCGCTTACCGTGCGGTCGGTCGAGAAGCGATGGTTAGAGTCGCCGAAAGCCATTGCCGAATCATGCTCTTCGCACGCTCACCCAAGGTTGGGCGCCAGCCGGCGCCGTGCATCGTCCTGTGCAATGTCCGCGCGCTGCGCAAAGTCGGCCAACTGATCCTCACCGATGCGCCCGACCGCAAAGTACCGCGCATCAGGATGCGCAAGATAGAACCCGCATACCGCGGCTGTGGGCAGCATCGCGTAACTCTCGGTCAGCGTCATGCCGATCGCTTCCGCGCGCAGCACGTCGAACAGCGGCGCCTTGACCGCGTGATCCGGGCACGCGGGATAGCCTGGCGCAGGACGGATGCCGGCGTATTCCTCGCGGATCAATGCATGAACATCGAAGGCTCCGGCGTCGTCCGTGGTCTCGTAGCCCCACAACTCGCGCCGTACCTTGCGATGCAGCCACTCGGCCAACGCCTCCGCCAGCCGATCCGCCAGCGCCTTCAGCATGATGGAACTGTAATCGTCCTTGTCAGCCTCGAATTCGGCCAATTTTTTCTCGATACCGACACCAGCCGTCACTGCAAATGCGCCAACATAGTCCGCAATTCCGGACCCGGTAGGCGCCACGAAATCGGCGAGGCAATAATTGGGATTGCCCGGCGCCTTTTCATTCTGTTGCCGCAGGTTGTGCCACACCATCGCGGGCTTCGTGCGCGTGTCGTCCTCGTACAGCACGATATCGTCGCCCACGCCCTGCGCCGGATTGATCGTGACGACGCCATGCGCGGTCAGCCACCGGCCGTCGATGATGCGCTTCAACATCGCCTGGCCTTCGGCGTAAACGTTGCGCGCCGCTTCGCCGACGACGGCGTCGTCCAGAATCGCAGGGTACGGCCCCGACAACTCCCACGCCTGGAAGAACGGACCCCAGTCGATGAAGGCGGCCAGTTGCGCCAAGTCGACATTGCGGAACTCGCGGCGACCGAGCGCCAGCGGCACATGCGGCCGCGCGCGCGTCCAGTCGCCCGCGAACGCATTGGCGCGCGCGGCTTGGAGCGGCACGAGCTTCGGGCCCCTCTTGCCCGCATGCTGGACACGGATCTTCTCGTAGTCGACGGCCACCTCCGCGACGTAGGCATCCTTGAGCTCGTCGGACAACAGATTGCTGGCCACGCCCACGGCCCGCGACGCATCGGGCACGTACACGGTGACGCCGCCGTAGTGCGGAGCGATCTTCACCGCGGTGTGCACGCGCGACGTCGTGGCGCCGCCGATCAACAGCGGCTGGCGCATCTCCAGGCGCTGCATCTCGTGGGCGACATGCGCCATTTCCTCCAGCGACGGCGTGATGAGGCCGGACAGGCCGATGATGTCCGCATTGCGCTCGATGGCGGTCTCGAGGATCTTCTTGGCCGGCACCATCACGCCCAAGTCGATCACATCGAAATTGTTGCACTGGAGCACGACGCCAACGATGTTCTTGCCGATGTCGTGCACGTCGCCCTTCACCGTGGCCATCACGATCGTGCCCTTGGGCTTTCCGGCGTCGCCGGAAAGGCGCTTTTCTTCCTCGATGAACGGCACCAGGTGGCCCACGGCCTGTTTCATCACGCGCGCGGATTTCACCACCTGCGGCAGGAACATCTTGCCCGCGCCGAAAAGATCGCCGACGACGTTCATGCCCGCCATCAGCGGACCTTCGATCACCTGGATCGGCCGGGCGTACTTCTGCCGCGCCTCTTCCGTGTCCTCGATGATGTACGCGGTGATGCCCTTGACCAGCGCATGCGACAGCCGCGCCTCAACCGTCTGCTCGCGCCAGGTCAGGTCTTCGGTGCTGACCTTGCCCTGCGCCTTCACCGTCTCGGCGAAGGTGACCAGCCGCTCGGTGGCATCCGGCCGGCGATTGAGCACGACATCTTCCACGCGCTCGCGCAGTTCCGGATCGATGGCGTCGTACACACCCAGCTGCCCGGCGTTGACGATGCCCATCGTCAGCCCGGCGCGGATGGCGTGGTACAGGAACACGGTGTGGATGGCTTCGCGCACCGGCTCGTTGCCGCGGAACGAAAAACTCACGTTGGAAATGCCGCCCGACACCTTGGCATGCGGCAGATGCTGCCGGATCCAGCGCGTGGCCTCGATGAAATCGACCGCGTAATTGTTGTGCTCGTCGATGCCCGTGGCGATCGCGAACACGTTGGGATCGAACACGATGTCCTCGGGCGGAAACCCCACCTCGTCGACCAGGAGGTCGTAGCTGCGCTTGCAGATCGACGTCTTGCGCTCGAAGGTATCGGCCTGGCCCTTTTCGTCGAAGGCCATCACGATCACCGCCGCGCCATAGCGGCGCACGCGCTTCGCCTGCGCGACGAAGGCAGCCTCGCCTTCCTTCATCGAGATCGAGTTGACGATGGGCTTGCCCTGCACACACTTCAGACCGGCCTCGATCACCTCCCACTTGGAGGAATCGATCATCACCGGCACGCGCGCGATGTCGGGCTCCGTGGCGATCAGGTTCAGAAAGCGCACCATCGCGGCTTTCGAATCGAGCATCGCCTCGTCCATGTTGACGTCGATGATCTGCGCGCCGCTCGTCACCTGCTGGCGCGCGACTTCCACCGCGCCGGCGAAATCGTCGGCCAGGATCAGCCGCGCAAATACCTTGGAACCGGTGACGTTAGTGCGCTCGCCGACGTTGACGAACAGCGAGTCGTCGCCGATCGCGAGCGGCTCGAGTCCCGCGAGGCGCATCACGCCCGATCGCAGCGCTTGCGTCACGCTGCGGCTTCCGCGCTCTCCTCGTGAGGCAGCATGCGCGGGGGCAGCGCGCGCACGGCCTGTGCGATCGCCTCAATGTGTTCCGGCGTGGTCCCGCAGCAGCCGCCGACGATGTTGACGAAGCCACTGCGCGCGAAGTCGTGCAGCAGCCGCGAGGTCTGTGAAGGCGTCTCGTCGTAACCGGTCTCGGCCATCGGATTGGGCAGGCCGGCATTGGGATAGCACGAGACATAGGTTTCGGCCACACGCGACAGTTCCTCGATATACGGCCGCATCAGCGCAGCACCCAACGCGCAGTTCAGGCCCACCGCCAGCGGCCGCACGTGGCGGATCGCATTCCAGAAGGCTTCCGGCGTCTGGCCGGACAACGTCCGGCCGGAGGCATCGGTGATGGTGCCGGAAATGATCACCGGCAACCGCTGCCCCACGCGATCGAAGAACGATTCGACGGCGAACAGCGCGGCCTTGGCGTTGAGCGTGTCGAAGATCGTCTCGACCAGGATGATGTCGGCGCCACCTTCGGCCAATCCCTCGACGGCCTCGGTGTATGTCGCCACCAGTTCGTCGTACGTGACGTTGCGCGCACCCGGATCGTTGACGTCGGGCGAGATCGATGCCGTGCGATTGGTGGGACCCATTGCGCCGGCGACAAAGCGCGGCTTGTCCGGTGTGCGCGCGGTCCACGCGTCGCAGCATTCGCGGGCGATACGCGCGGCTTCGCGATTGATGTCGCGCACCTCGGTCTGCATGCCGTAATCCGCCTGGGCGATCCCGGTGGCGCTGAAGGTATTGGTCTCGATGATGTCGGCGCCCGCTTCGAGATAGCGATTGTGGATCGCGCGGATCACCTCGGGCTGCGTCAACACCAGCAGGTCGTTGTTGCCTTTGAGGTCGTGCCCGTGATCATGAAAGTGGCCGCGAAAATCCGGCTCGCCCAAGTTGCACTGCTGGATCATCGTGCCCATCGCTCCGTCCAGCACGAGAATGCGTTCGCGCAGCAGGCGGATCAGCAGGACGGTTTGATCGGGTTGCATGGCGGTCTTCGGCAAAGGCGACGGGAGCGTTCGCAAGGTCTTGAATTTTAGCATTTCTTCGACCTTCTGCCACGCGCCTCGGGCATAAGCACCCAACCGTAGCGCATAAGTGAATTCGACCCCCTGCCCATGCTACGCTTGGCCGATGAAGCATCTGAAACCCCGGGACGCGCAGGCGCTCCTCAACAGCAACCCGCAAGCGGTGTTCGTCGATTGCCGCAGCGAAATGGAATTCTTTTTCGTCGGCCACCCCGTAGGCGCGCAGCACGTCGCGTGGAACGACGGCCCTGACTGGGACGTGAATCCGCATTTCGTGGGCCAGGTGAAAAAAGTGGCCAGCATGAACCGGCCGATCGTGCTGATCTGCCGTAGCGGCCACCGCTCGCTCGATGCCGGGCTCGCGCTGGAAAAAGCGGGCTTCACCGACGTCTACAACGTACTGGACGGGTTCGAAGGTCCACTCGACGAGAAACATCATCGCGGCACGCAGTCAGGATGGCGCATGGAAGGCCTGCCGTGGGAGCAGCTTTAGTGGCTGCCTGATCCGGCATGCAGGCATTCGGTCCCCTCGCAACACTGTTTCTCGACGCGGAACAACCGCACGCGCCTGCAGCGCAACTCGACTGGTTTGCCAACGCCCTGCCCAGAGACGTTGGCACGCTGCTGGCGCCGATGTGCGGTTCCGGTTCGTTGCTGGTACCGCTGGTGGCGGCGAGCCGCAGCGTCCACGGCGTCGATCTTTCGCCATTCCGGATCGCCGCCTGCGAGGCGCGCCTTGCTGCCGCCAACGTGACCACGCCGCTCTTTCGGCAGGACATATCGCAACTCAACCTGCCGTTCCGCTATGCCGCCGCGTTCATTGCGAATGGCGCATTGCAGTTGATCACCGATTCGGCGGCGGTCGCCGGCACGCTGTCGCGCCTGCATGCTCACCTGGTCGACCCCGGCATGCTGGTGCTCGAATGCTATGTCCCGGCGGAGTCACGGCAACGCCTGGGCGCACCGTTGGTGGAAGTGCGCACGGTGAAAATGCCCGATGGGACGCAGATCGCATTGCGCTCGGAATCCACGTGCTGGGTGGATGCGCGATTGCTGCGCACCGACAACCGCTACGCCCATCGGCGCGGCGCGCAACGCCTGGCGGAAGAGCACGAGACGCTGACCATCACGTGGTACCCACCCGATGAAATTGCGGACATCGTGGGCACTGCCGGATTTCGAGACGTCGAAGTCCTGCCCGCGCCGACGTCATCAGAAGCAGGCGAGACGTTCGTGATCAGCGCGCGGATCTAGCGCTCGAATCACCAGCTGCCCGAGCTGCCACCGCCACCGGAACTGCCGCCCCCACCTGAGTAGCTGCTCGACGAGGAGCTGCCGGACGATCCGCCCGACGAGTTGCTGGAGGAAAGCACGAAGCCGCCGATCGACGTTGACCCTTTCGTTTTCATGTCCAGCTTGGCCTTGGCGTACCAGGCAGTGTTCATCAGGATCAGCTTGATCAGCGGAAAGCCGACGACGTAGATCACCAGCACGATCAGCGCGCCCTTGATGCCGAGGACAATGATCGGGAACATGGCCCAGAATGGAATCAGGAAGAAGAAGAGGAACCATCCCGCGCCGGGCGTCATCAGGCCGATGAAGGTGAATAGGCCGATGATGCCGAACACGAATGCGCCCAACAGAATGCGCATCGGCCACGGCGGCAAATCCGGTTCGTTGACGCTCATGAAGCCTGACGCCGTCGAGCTGCCGGACGCCGCCGTGTCCGCCGGTTCGGCGCCGCCTTCGAGGCGCGCAATGATCGCGCTCACGCCCGCGTCGATGCCGCCGTCGTAATCGTTGGACTTGAACCGCGGCGTCATGTCGTTGCGGATGATGCGGCTGCTGAGGGCATCGGTGAGCGTGCCTTCGAGGCCATACCCGACCTCGATGCGCATCTTGCGATCCTTGGGCGCGACGATCACGAGCACGCCATTATCCTTGCCCTTCTGGCCGAGTTTCCAGTCGGCGAATACCCGCGTGGCGTATTGCTCAATGCTTTCGTCGCCGATCGTGGGAACCGTGAGCACCACGACTTGATCGGTCGACTTCTCCTCGTGCGCCTTCAGCTTGGCGGCGATTTTCTCGCGCACCGGGGCGGTCAGGATTTCCGCATGATCGACCACGCGCCCGGACAAAAACGGCACGTCGGTGACGGCGGCCGCCAGCGACGATGCCACCAGCGCGAGAATCGCGACCGCGGTTCGCGCGCTCATGGGTCGCGCGCCTCGATGGGGCGATCGGGAAAGCGATTCTCGTGCGGGATGGGCATGAAGCCCTTCGTGGCGAAGAGTTCGCGCAAGGCCGCAAGCCCGGCAAGCATGGCTGCACCGGGCGTGGCGGCCCGTAAGCCGGGGATCATTCGCGCGATGACGACGTCCCACTCGGCCACCGTCACCTTGTCGTGCAGTCCGGTGTCGGCGCGAATCACCACGCGCTGCTCCATCAAACTCGCCAGCATCAGCACCGCGTTGCGCGTGGGCGTGGCGAAGAGCTCGCGCTGCAGGAACTGCACCTCGGCAAATTGCGCCACTTCGAGTTCGGCGCGCGACTTGCGCAGGAAAAGGCGGGCAAAGGCAGGAACGAAGACCGCGCCCATCGCCCATAATGCGCCGATCCCCAGCATCGCCACCGCGGGCCATAGCGCACTTCCCCCCGCGGTCCAGGGCGGACGCATCAGGTCATGCACCGCCACGACCAGCCCGGTCAGTGCCGCGCCCAGCGCAAAGGCTTTCCACACGGTCTCGGGATAAACGTCGGACTTGCCCACGACGATCGTCACCACCTCGACGCCGAATGCCGACTCGAGTTCGCCCACCCGGGTTTCGATAGCGGCCTGATCGGCCGCATCGATCATGCGCGCCGGACCGGTCTCAGGACGCACGCTCACAGGTGCCGACCTTGATTTCGCTACCGGGGTATTGTCCCTGCAGTTCCTTCAACCGCGCCACGACAGGCTGTTGCGGATCGCGCACGACCAGCACTGTCTGGCTGATGGTGGCGCCGCGCGGCTGGACCTTGGCCAGCTTTACGCCGAGGACCGCGAGTTCCTCGGCCCGAGCAACGGCGGCATCCTCGGTACGAAAGGTCCCGAAGGACACGGCGAACTGGCCCCGCCCCGCATCCGCGACGGACAGGTCTTTCACGCCCTGCTTCCGCAAATCGGTGACGCGCGTTTCCGCTGCGGCGCGATTGGGAAAAGGCGCCATGGTGACCCAGTAGCCATTCTCGAATTCGACTCGCTTCTGCGTCAGCAATCGGCCTAGCGCGAGCGCATCGATGTCGGTCAGCGCGCGCGTCCGTTCGGAATCCGAAAACGGTCCCCATTCGATGCAGACATCAGCCAACGCCGCCACTTTGGCGGGGCCGAGGGTGGCTACCTGCTGGGGCGTCAGCAGCTTGATCTTGTCGGGCTGGATCTGGTCCTGCAGCAACAGCGCTTCGCCCGAACCGCTGTCGAGCCGCGTGTACGCATAGAGCGTGAGATTGGCGAGCAGCAGGAGGATAAGGACGATGCGCATGGGAAGCAGGACGACGCCATGGTGCGGCGAATCGCCCGATTATCCACGACATGCATCGACAGGTGTAGGCATGCGCCTTGCGGCGGGTCGCTGGCGCCTGCAGAGGGGCTGCAGCCACGCCTGGAGACTGCGATTTACAGGAACGAATCAGGCTCGCCGCAGAGAAATTTCGCCTGCCAGGTAGCGCGCACGACGGGGGCCGTCCGCCAGCACCAGTGCACCGGCGCTGTCCACGCCTGCAACCGTGCCCATGACGCTGGCGCCATCGGGCAGCAGCAACTTGACCGGCTTGCCCTGATACGCGTGGCGGCGCTGCCATTCCACGGCGAACGGCGGAAAACCGGCGCGCGCATACGCTTCGAGCGTGGACGCGAGCTCGGCGGCAACCCGCGCCAGCAGGCGATTGCGATCGATGGCCGGCGCGCCGCGCCCCGCCACCGTGGCCAGGTCGCTGACCGGCTGTTCGATGTCGCGCCGGATTTCCACCGGCAGGCGCACGTTGAGGCCCACGCCCACCACGACCACCGACGGGCCGAGCGCATCGCCATTCAATTCAACCAGGATGCCACCGACCTTGAGGTGCTTGTAGACGAGATCGTTGGGCCACTTCAGTTCGACGCCGGCCAGCCCCTCGGCTTCCAGCGCACGCACGACGGCCACGCCAACGGCCAGCGACAGCCCGGCCAGGAAACCCGCGCCCTGTTCGAACTGCCAGCCCAGCGAAAACGTGAGGCTGCCGCCCGCCACCGCCGTCCAGGCCTTGCCGCGACGACCGCGACCCGCGGTCTGCCACTCCGCCGCCAGCACCGTGCCGTGAATGTCCTTGCGCTGCGAGCGGCGCAGCAATTCCGTGGACGTGGACCCGATCTGATCGACGATTTCGACGTCGAGGGAGGGAGAACCCGGCCCCTTGTCGGCGATATCGCGAAGCGCCGTACGCACCGCATCGGCGTCCAGGAAGTCGGGAGCGGTGGTCAGGCGATAGCCCAATCCGCGTACTCGCTCAAGCGAGAGGCCGGCCGTCTCGGCCTGCTTCAACAGCTGGGAAACCCGCGCGCGCGTCAGCCCCACCGTGGCGGCGAGATCTTCACCGGAGTGGAAGGCGCCGTCGGAAAGCTGGCGCAGGAGCGAGAATCCAAGAGGAGTGAGCACTGACATAGCCTTGTCATGTTGCACCGCCAAATGTACCATGTTGGCGGCGTGAATGCACCAAATTCGGGCCTGGACGAAGGCAGATTGGGCCGTGGACATCGATTTGCAAGCAGTGTCCGCGTGTGGCCTCCGCGACGGATACCCGTGACCGACCCGTCGCCGCGGACTTTGCCGGGACGACGACGATGATGCAACGCAGCATTGCCGGTAATCGGAAGCGATCTTCCGCCCGCTTCCAGTGCCGGTCCCTTGGGGTTGGCGGCGCTCCGGTGGGGGCGCAGGTTCAATGAGCATCGGCGGCTGACCACCGCTTCCGACCATCCCCAGGAATGGGCCAAGCGGATGCACCGATCCATCGCCCCCACTAGCATGGCGCCCGCCCAGCGCGGGATATTCGACCGCAGCGTGTGGCCTTCATCCAAGGTGCGGACGCCGCCGAAGTTCGCGCATCCTTGCTGAACCTCCTTCAGCTCGGTCCTGGGATCGATACCCTACGCGCGAAGTCGGGAATAAAACGCACCTTCCGTCACGTTCACCGGCTTGGAGTGCTTCATCGCAATCGCATCGACGACATGAATGGCGCGCTCGCCCCTCAATTTCGATGACCGGGCCCAGTCGATGCCCCATGTGCTCCTGGTCAACAGGAAGGTGTCGAGCAAGTTCTCGAGGGCGGCGCGGGAAAAGACCGGCGCCATGACCTCGACGAAGCTCGTGGCGCGGAGTCGACAGAAAGGGTTGCGCAAGGTGACGGCATGGCCCGCATAGGTCCCCCACCGCAACGCGGGCTGCGCCGGCCGACCATCGACCGTACGGAGCCGGCATGTCCTCGACGCACGGGCGACGACCACCCGCCGGCGGCAGCGTCAGGACTTCAGCACGCCGCGCCGGATCTGGTCCAGTTCGATGGACTCGAACAGCGCCTGGAAGTTGCCTTCGCCGAAGCCTTCGTTGCCCTTGCGCTGGATGATCTCGAAAAAGATCGGGCCGATCACGGTGGACGTGAAGATCTGCAGCAGCATTTCGTTGTCCACCGGGGCGCCGTCGAGCAGGATGCGATTCAGGCGCAGCCGGGCTTCGTCCTCGGTGTGGCCGGGCAGGCGCGTGGCGAGAAGGTCGTAGTACGTCTCCGGCGTGTCCTGGAACACGACGGCCTGCCGGCGCAGCTGCTCCACCGTGGCAAAGATGTCGCGCGTGCCCAGCGCGACGTGCTGGATGCCCTCGCCGCGATAGGCCACGAGATACTCCTGGATCTGGCTCTTGTCGTCCGAACTCTCGTTGATCGGGATGCGGATCTTGCCGCAGGGACTGGTCATGGCCTTCGACTTCAAGCCCGTCAGCTTGCCTTCGATGTCGAAGTAACGAAGCTCGCGGAAGTTGAAGATGCCGGCATAGAAATCCGCCCATTCGCCCATGCGACCGCGATGCACGTTGTGGGTGAGGTGATCGATGTAGGTCAGGCCGGCGCCCTGCGGGTGCTGGTCGACACCCGGCAGCGGCACGAAGTCGATGTCGTAGATCGAGACCTGACCGCCGGCATTGGCGGGCGAGCCCGGATAGCGGTCGACGAGGTAGATCAGCGAATCGCCGATGCCCTTGATCGCGGGGATGTTGAGTTCCATCGGACCCGGGCGATTTTCCACGCCCCAGGCGCCGTGCTTGACGGCGGAGGCGCCGGCCAGCGCCGCATCCTTGACGCGAAACGCGATTGCGCAGATCGACGGGCCGTGCACGCGGGCGAACGACTGCGCAAACGAGTCAGGCTCGGCATTGACGATGAAATTGATCTCGCCCTGCCGGTAGAGCAGCACGTTCTTCGAGCGATGCCTGGCCACCGCGGTGAAGCCCATCTGCTCGAAGAGGCGCCCGAGGGCCGCCGGATCCGGCGCCGCATATTCGATGAATTCGAAACCGTCGGTGCCGAGCGGGTTGTCCCAGAGTGAAGGTGCGGCAGCGGCCATGGCGCGGTCCGGAGGATGGAAAGATGAGGCGAAATTTTAACGAATGACCTTCGGCGGCGACGCTGTTTTATTGCGTGATTTACCTCCTGTGTGCAATATTATTGCTTGTCCATAGTCCTTGCCGACATGGAGTAGCCGATGCGCACCCCACTGCCCGAACTCGACCGCGCCGATCGTCGCATGCTGGCGCTGCTGCAGGAGCATGGCCGGATGACCAATGCCGAGCTGGCGCAGAAGGTCGCGCTGTCGCCGTCGCCGTGCCTGCGACGGCTGCAGCGGCTGGAGGAGTCCGGCGTCATTGCGCGCTACGCGGCGGTACTCGACCCCAAGTTGCTGGGCCTGGGGCTGGTCGCGCACCTCGAAGTGATGCTGGACAAGCAGGCCGAGCAAGCGCGCTCGACGTTTCGCAAGGCAGTGCAGAAATGGCCGAACGTGCTGACGTGCTATGCACTGTCCGGCCAGTGGGACTATCAGTTGAAGGTGATCGCGCCCGACCTCGACCACTATTCGAGGTTCCTGATGGAGCACGTATTGGCGTTGCCGGTCGTGGTCAACGTGCAGTCGTCGTTCGTGCTGGAAACCGTCAAGGACACGACCGCGCTGCCGCTGGCGCATCTTTGATCGGTATCCGCAGGCGAGGCTTCAGCCTGGTGGCGCCGATGCAGCGCATTGCGCGCGCGGCCGAAGCGCGGCCCGCGGCATTAGGGTCGATTTCCGGCCGCGACGTGCAACCGCCCGAGCACATCCCGGTGCAGCGCCCGATCGCCCGAAGCCACGACGGTGCCGCCCTGGTCGCATGGGCCGCCCTGCCAGTTGGTGATGGCGCCGCCGGCGGCCTCGATCAGCGGAATCAGCGACTGCACGTCATAGGCCTGCAGGCCATTTTCGATCACCACGTCGACGAATCCCATGGCGAGTTGCGTGTAGCAATAGCAATCGCCCCCGTAGCGCAGGAACCGCGCGGAATCGGTCACCGCCCGCAGTGACGCCTGCTCCATCGCCGTACGGAACTGGCGCGGATCGGTTGTAGTGACGATCGCATCCTCGAGGCGGGCGCATGGGCGCGTGCGCAGCGTGCGGCGTTCGTCGCCGCGCCGCCATTGGGCCGTTCCACCGGCAACACCGACAAAGGTCTCGCCGACGAAGGGCTGGTGGGTGACGCCCACCACCGGTTCCACGCCGTCGTGCAGAGCGATCAGGATGGCCCAGTGATGCTGGCCCAGGATGAAACTCTTGGTGCCGTCGATGGGGTCGATCACCCATGTCAACGGCGACGTGCCCGCTTCGCGACCGTGTTCCTCGCCATGAATGCCGTGCGTGGGGTACGCGGCCTTGATCGCGGCGCGGATGACATCCTCCGCGGCGCGGTCGGCCACGGTGACCGGGTCGTAACCCATGAAATTGCGCTTGTCCTCGATCGCGATCGCCGCGCGAAAGTGCGGCAGGATCACGGCGCCGGCGGCATCCGCCATGCCGACGGCGAATTCCGCGTACGCGTTCGCTTCGTCGGGCGTCATGGCGAGGCTTCTGGCCTGGAATTCAAGTGGCTTTCCGGGCGAAGGCGGCGATGGCCATTTCGGCCTCGGCGCCCAGCACGACTTTCCAGGCGCCCGCGTTGTCGCGCTGCGCGAGCCACGCGGCCGTGTCCGCAATCGTGGCGGCCACCGGCCGCGCCCTCAATCCGGCGGCTTGCGCCTTGCCGCTGTCGACCTGCGCGAAACCGCCGCTGTCGCCGATCGTCATCGGCAGCCACATGGGCAGGCCCGTCCACGGCTCCACTTTGTGCTCGAGGAGCACCGCCTCGTCTACCCACAGCGGTTGCGGCGCCGCGGCGCCCCCGGCCTTCACGCAGGCCGCGATGAAGTCACCGAAAGTGGCCTCGCGCGTCGGGCCGCAGGCATTGAACGTGCCTTCGGCGCCGTCCAAGGCGAGCTCGACCATCCACGTCGCGAGGTCGCGCACGTCGATGACCTGGAACCACGCCGACGCGGGCGCAGGCACCACGGCATCAGGCCCGCGCTCGCCCAGCAACTGCGGATGAACAAAGCGCGCGACCCAGTAGCCATAGCGATCGGTAGGATCGTGCGGGCCGACAATGAGGCCCGGTCGCACGATGCAGGCACGCGCGCCGAAGGCGTCGCGCACCACCGCCTCGCACGCCGCCTTGAGCGGTCCGTAGAATTTGCCGATCTCCTCGGAGGCCGGATCGTCCAGCACGCCCACGGGTGCGCTCTCGTCCACGCCCGGCCGGCTCATGTCGGCATAGACGGAGATCGACGAGACAAAGAGATAACGGCCCACCCGCTCGCGCAACTTCTGCGCCGAAGCGCCGACGATGCGCGGCACATAGCCGCTGGTGTCGATCACCGCATCCCACGAACCCTTGTCCAGCGCGGCCAGGCCGGGCGCAACCGCAGGATCGCGGTTGCCCGCCAACATCGTGACCGCCGACCCCCATGGGTTAGGCAGCTTGCCGCGCGTGAACAGCGTGACCTGATGGCCACGCGCAAGCGCTGCATCGACCACCGCCCGGCCGAGGAAGCGGGTACCGCCAAGCAACAGGAGGTTCATCCGCGCATTGTGCCGCATCCGGCCGGCATCGACGTCAGCGCTTGGAGGCCCCGACGATATCGACGCCGTTCAGCTTCTCCTGCGCCTCGATCAGCGATGCCACGTACTTGTCGCCGAAGCCCATCAGGTTGGCATTGACGAGGCTCTGGTGCACGGCCTCGCCGACGATGGCAGACACCGGCAGCGCCTCCGCAAAGTGCGTGTAGTAGCGGAGGTCCTTCATCGCGTTGACCAGCGTGAACTTGAGACCCGTAAGGTCGCCGTCGTTTTCCAGCATCTTGCCCACCATCATCTGGAAGATGCCGGAATTGACGGCCCCCGCAGAAATCACCTGGTGCAGCTTTTTGATCGACAGCCCCGACTTGGCGGCGGCGGCCAGGGCTTCGGCAGTCGCCGTGGCGATGGCCTGCGCGATGAAATTGTTGATGAGCTTCAGCACCAGCCCGTGGCCCGCCGGGCCGGCGTGGATGATGTTCTCGCAGAACGCCGCGAGCACCGGCTGCAGTTCCGCAAACGTTGCGTCGTCGGCACCGACCATGATGTTGAGCTTGCCCAGTTCGGCCTCCACCGGCGTGCGGGCCAGCGGGGCATCGATGAAGCGCACGCCCTTGGCAGCGAGTTCGTCGCGCATCTTCTTCGTGATGGCGGGTTCGCTGGTCGACGTGTCGACGATGATGAGTCCCTTGCGCGCCACGCCCGCTATGCCGTCCTTGCCGTTGATGATCTCCTCGACCTGCGGCGCACCGGTCACGCACAGGAAAACGATGTCCGCATTGGCGGCCACTTCGGCGTTGGTCTTCACCTCCTTGGCGCCCGCCGCGAGCAGGTCCTCGAGCGGCTTGCGGTTGCGATTCACCCGCACGGCAAGCGGAAAGCCCTTGGTGACGAAATTCTTGGCGATGCCGTGGCCCATCAGGCCGATGCCGATAAAGCCGATGCGTGGTTTGCTCATGGTGTTCCTCCTGTTATGAAGTCGGTCAGTCGACGGCCGTCGGCTCGGCGGGCGCCAACAGCGCTCGCCGGCGTTCGTGCCACGTAAGCAGCAATCCGCTGCCGGCGATGAGTGCCATGCCGGCAAGCGTCAATGCACTTGGAAAGGTGTTGTAGACCAGCCAGCCGATGAGCGTGGCGAACACCAGTTGCAGATAGGTGAAAGGGGTCAGCGCCGAGGCGGGCGCCTGCTGGAATGCGAGGATGAACAGGAAATGGCCGATGGTGCCCAGCACGCCGATCAGCGCGAGCAGCGCGATGTCCGGCCACGACAGCTCGACGCGCGAGCCGAACCAGGGCCACACCAGCGTCATCAGCAGCGTGCTGATCAGGGCCGGAAAGAAAAGCGTTACCCGAGGATCCTCGGCGGACAGCATCCGGGTGGTGATCTGGTAGAACGAATAGCAGACCGCGGAGCCAAGCGCAAAGACCGCAGCGCCCTTCATCATCTCCGCACCGGGCTGCACGATCATCAACATGCCGGCCATCCCGGCCAGCACAAAGCCGATCCGCGCGCGCGTCATCCGCTCACGCAGCATCACGACGGCCAGCAGGATCACGATGGTGGGCGTCGTGTAGTTGAGCGCGGTGGCGTCGGCCAGCGGCAGGTATTTGAGCGCGGTCATGAAACACAGCGAGGAACCGAGCAGCAGCACCCCGCGGATCGCCTGCATCGGCAACTGCCGCGTGCGCACCATGCCCATGCCCATCGTCGGCGCCAGCCAGATCAGCATCGCCAGCACCTGGAAACCCCACCGCGCCCAGACCAGCAATGGCACCGGATGCCTGACCGCCAGTGTCTTGATCACGCCGTCGAGCATGGCAAAACATCCCACCGCGCCGGTGATCAGCAGCACGGCCGCCAGCGGAATCGGTGCCTGATGCGTGCTCATCGCATTGCCGCCAGGAACGCGTTGAGCGGCGCGCGCTGCACCTTGGCCGCGGCGATGCAGGCGTCGATCTTTTCCAAAGCATTGCGATAGACGCGCGGTCCGGCATCGAGTCCCTTCACGCGGGTCTCGAATATCGTGACGAACTGCGCGCGCTCGGGATTGCTGCATGCCGCCACCGCCCATGCCGGCCAGTAGCCCTGCGTCTCCGGGGGATGGCGGGCAGCCAGCGCATCGATGTTGCGCGCCAGCCAGGCCAGCGCCACCGGACTGTTCGCGGACTCTCGCAAGGCCTGCTCCAGCGGTGCCTTGCTGTCGCGCGGGCTCAACCGCGCATCCAGGGTAAGCGCCAATGCGCGTTCCAGCAGCGCGGGATCGCGAAACGATCCAAGCGCTGCAAGCACGTCATCGCGTTCGTTGACGTCTTTGCTGGCCAGTGCCACTGCGAGCAGTCCGTCGAAGAGCGGCGCGCCTCCGCTTCCGGCCGTCATCGCCGCGCCTTCTAGGACCAAACGCCGCGCCGCCGGCGGTATCGCCTTGCGGTCGGTCAGCCACAGGTTGGCCAGGCGCTGCGCCTCCCTGGCGAGCATGGCATCGGCGCCACGCACGGCCACCAGCGGCACGACGCCTTCGCGCAGGCGCATCGTATCGGCGTCCTCGCCCGGCTTGGGCAACCAGCCCAGCGCCGTGGCGCGCGTGCCGAAGTGGTGGCGCACCCATGCGGCGTACTTCGCGTCGTTGACGGGGTTGATCATTGGCTGCGGCAACCGGAACGGCACTTCGACGGCGCGCCGCGCCACGCGCGGGTCCTTGGTGTCCGCCTGCCCCGCGGCCACCGGCAGCGCCACGGCATAGGAAACAGCGGCGCTGCGCGCCAGCATGCTGAGATCGCCGAGCAACGGGCCGTAATCCGCCGCGGCCAGCACCTCCCGCGCCTTTGGCAGCGCGGCATACAGCGCTGACGATAACTGCGGCAGGAAATAGCCGATCCCGCTGCGATTGGCGATCACCCATTGCGGACACGTGGCCGTCGGCAGCGGAACGACCTGGCGCGCTTCCTTCACCAGCGCGCAGGTCTCGCTTCCCGATTTCGCATCGCCGTACTCGAAACAAGCCGGAAAGGACCAGCGCGCAGCGTCGCTGGCCGGCGCGCCTGTGACCTCGAAGCGGCGCTGCGACAGCACCAGCGACGGCTGACCAGTGCAACGCAGTTCGACATCGAGAACGGGGAAACCCGGTCGTTCGACGAAGCCGCGCAACGCAGGCACCACCGCGCCATCGGTTGCCGCAAGCGCCGCGAAAAAATCCTCGGACGTGGCGTTGCCCCACGCATGCGTGCTTATGTAGCGCCGCACGCCGTCGCGAAATTTTTCCGGACCGAGCCACGCCTCGAACATCGTCAGGATCGTCTCGCCCTTGGCATAGGCGATGTTGTCGAAGGACGCCTGCACGTCGCCACCAATGGTCACCGGCGAGCGGATGCGCCGCGCCGACGGCAGGCGGTCGGACTCCATCGCCTGACTGCGCTGGAAAGCGCGCCGGCCCGAACTGCCCCATTCGGGCCGCAACTCCTGCACCACGGTGGATGCCATCCACGAGGCGAAGGATTCGTTGAGCCACAGGTCATCCCACCACCCCATCGTCACGTAGTCGCCGAACCACATGTGGGCGATTTCGTGCGCGGTGATGCCGGTGAAGCGCTGCTCGAAGCCTGGCGACAACTCGTCCGGCCGCGCCAGCAGCGACCGCGCGGTATAGGTGATGAGGCCGGGATTTTCCATCGCCAGGCCGAACGTCGACCTGGGGAAAGCGACCAGATCGAGCTTGGGAAACGGATACGCGATGCCGAAGTATTTTTCGGTGGCGGCCAGGATCGCGCCGGTGTTGGCGGCGGCATAGGCCGCCTCCGCGCCGCGGCCCTTGGGCACGACGATCGAGATCGGTGTCGCATTGAGGCCGGCCTTGCCCGCGTCCACGACGTCGAAGTCGCCGACCGCAAACGCGACGAGATAGCTTGGCAGCACCGGCGAGCGCCTGAACGCGACGTCGCGCTGGCCGCCCTTTGGCGCCGACAGGGATTCCACCGGCATGTTGCCGACCGCGCGCAGACCTTCCGGAATGCGCAGCGTCAGTTGCCACGTGGCTTTCATGTCGGGCTCGTCGAAACACGGAAACGCGCGGCGCGCATCCAGCGGCTCGAACTGCGTGAACACAGACCAGCGATCGCCGTCCTGCTGCCGGAAGATGCCCTGCGCGTAAACATCCTGCACGACACCCGCGTAGCGCAGCTGCAGCACTACCTTGCCCGCCGGCAGCGGCGCGTCGAACTGCAACCCGATCACATGATCGTTGCCGGGAATCACCCTGGCTGCGAGCGGCTTCGCATCAGGCCCATCGACCATCGCGGTCGCCGTAGCGATCGTGAGGTTCCTCGCGTTGAGCCACACGCGGGCAGTGGGCTTCTCCACCCGCACCTCAATGTCGATGGTGCCGTCAAAGGTCGCCTTGTCGGGATCGATGATCAACGTCGGCGCATACGCGACCGGCAATACATCACGCGGCAGGCGCAATACGGGGACATCCGTGGCCGACGTCTGCGCGCGGGCGCCCGCGACCACGAGGACGAACGCAATGAAGACAAGCGCACGTAGCCGCGCCAAGGGGAACCGGCTGGAGTTGTTCACGGCAGTGTTGCGGCGTTCACGGCAATGCGGAGCGAAAAGGAAAGCCGGGCGCGATTGGCCCGGCAACTGGTCTGACCAGTTTACCAGTAGCGCGCCGGTGCGGCCACTTCACCACGCTATGATCGGGGCATGTATCAATTTCGCGCGAAACCGCCATGCAAGACTCGCACAGCCTGATCGCCACGTTGGCGATCGGCTTCGCCTGGGCGTTTGCCTTCGGCACGCTGGCGGCGCGCGTCGGCCTGCCCACCATCGTCGGCTACCTGCTGGCGGGCATCGTCGTCGGCCCCTTTACGCCCGGATTTGTGGCCGACACCAAGCTTGCTCCGCAGCTGTCGGAGATCGGCGTCATCTTCCTGATGTTCGGCGTCGGCCTGCATTTTTCGCTCAAGGACCTGCTGTCTGTCTGGCGCATTGCCGTGCCCGGCGCGATCGGCCAGATCGCCGTAGCCACCGCGATGGGAGCGGCCGCCGCGCACTTCTTCGGCTGGACCCTTGCGGCAGGCATTGTTTTCGGCCTCGCATTGTCGGTGGCGAGTACCGTGGTTCTATTGCGCGCGCTCGAGGCGGACGGCGCCGTCGCCACGCCGGACGGCCGGCTTGCGGTCGGCTGGCTGGTCGTCGAGGACCTGGTGATGGTGCTGGCGCTGGTGCTCCTGCCGGTATTTGCGCGAACGGGTGCGGCCGGTTTCGCCTCCGCGGACACACTGCCGATCATCGGTCTGGCGCTGCTCAAGGTGGCGATCTTCGCCGGGCTGATGCTGGTGGTGGGCACGCGGACGCTGCCGTGGATTCTCGGGCGTGTCGATCGGCTGCATTCGCGCGAACTGCTGCTCCTGTGCGGCCTCGCGCTGGCGCTGGGCATTGCCTTCGGCGCCGCGGAGCTCTTCGGTGTGTCCTATGCGCTGGGAGCGTTCCTCGCAGGCGTGGTACTGAACGGCTCGGCGCTTGGCCATCGCGTGGCCAACCAGCTGTTGCCGTTTCGGGATGCCTTCGCCGTGCTGTTCTTCGTCGCGGTGGGCATGGCCTTCGATCCGTCGACGCTCGTGCGCCAGCCCCTCGCGATGGCCGCGACAGTGGCCATTGTCGTCATCGGCAAGTCCATCGCTGCGTTCCTGATCGTGGTGGCGTTGCGGCAGCCCGCGCGCACCGGCCTGCGCGTGGCCGCCGCGCTGGCCCAGATCGGCGAATTTTCTTTCATCCTGGCGGCAATGGCGGTGGCGCTGGGCGTGATGCCGGTGGAAGGCCAGGGGCTCATCCTCGGCGGCGCGCTGATTTCCATCGTGTTCAATCCGCTGGCATTCAGGATTGCAAGCGCCCTTGGCGGCAAGGCGCCTTCTGCTGCGACAGCGGCGCAATGACGCCGTGACTTTCGCGGATCATCGCCGGCGCCAGCCAACCACCACCCACTGGAGACCTTACCCAAATTCAATCGGTCGCGTCATCGCCGGTTGTTGACCGGTCTTGTCGTGCTTCCCCTTTGGCCCTCGGCAGCATGGCCGCGCAAGCCCAGCGGGCCGTCTGTCCCAAGGTCGTGGTGCAGGTGAGCGAGGCCGATCCTGCCAAGTGGAACCTTGCGCTCAATAGCGTGCGCAGCATGCGGGCGGACCTTGGCGCGACCAACGTCGACATCGAACTCGTGGCCTACGGCCCCGGCATCGGCATCCGCATCCGCATGCTGAAAGCCGACCCGGCCGTGGGCAGTCGCTTCGAAGAGGCGCTGAGCGCCGGCGCATGGAGTCCGGCGGTCTTTCAGGGGAAGCGTGACCTCGCCTTCCGGCGCATTGCCAAGCGATCTGCCGCGCCTATTTTCGGCAAGCCGCCGGCAGGTATTTCGCGGCAATGCCTACCGGCACGCAGATCCATGCCAGCTGCTGCGGCGTGATCATGGTCGGTGACAGGAGGATATTGTGGCCCGCAAGCTCGGCCACCGCCGAGCCCAGCACCAGGCTCAGGCGGCCATTGGCCGGATTGACGGTGATACTTTCGAGCAGGTTGCCGCTGCGTTCGACCAGCGCCGCGGCGTCGGCCAGCGAAAGCCGCAATGGCTTGCGGTCGGACCAGCTTGCTTCCACCTGCCGTTCCAGCGGTTCGATGACCGCGAGCGCCGTGGCCACCTTCGCGCGCACGTTGCGCTCGGCCAGCATGGCGTCCACGCGCGGCACCAGCAACATCGACAGCGCGCACGCCACCATCAGTCCGGCCACCGCGCCCGCCACAAGGGCGGTCGGAGGCCGGGCCGAGAGCCATTTAACGATGCCGGTGGCGCCGATGCTGAATCCTTCGGCACGTGTAACCAGGCGCTTCACCCGCGCATAAACGTGCCCGTGCGCGAAGAGCGCCGCAATGATGCCGGGCAGCAGCCACACCAGCAGCGCCGCCACGGCAAACCACGTCCACGGAGAGTCGCCAAGATAGGGCTCCACCGCGACGAAGGCCGCCGCGCCCGCCACCGACAACGCCGCATAGCCCGTGGCTGGAAGCCACAACCGGCGATAGCAAGCCCATGCGCTGCCGAACACCATTGCGCCCCAATGCCAGCCGATCAGGGTCCGGCCCGTGCGCTCGTAATGGATGAAACGCGGCACATAACGATCGGCGCCAGGACCCACGGCAACGCGAAACTGGACCGCCCGCGCCGGCGGCACGACCGATTCGCGCGCGTCGAGCGGCGACTCCCACGGCATGCGCACCGTGTCGCCGAGAAACGGCAATGACGACGCAATCCGGGCCCGCGTGTCTGGAGCGGGTGAAGGGAATCGAACCCTCGTCGTAAGCTTGGGAAGCTTCTGCTCTACCATTGAGCTACACCCGCAAGGAATCTGGACATGCGGCATTTTACGCACCCGAGGCGATCACGGGCAACGCTCGTTTGCCGGGGCTGCCGATTGGGCGTAACGTTCCCCTTGCGCTAGGGGTCCTGGCCACGACATTGGCAAGAGCGTTGTCCAATGCGGCGGCCGGGTGAGATCAAACCCTTGGAACCTGATCCGGATAATGCCGGCGAGAGGGAAGCGTGAAGAACCTTCTTCCGCTCCTCGCGTCTTGAAGTGCCATGAGGAGAATGCCATGAATGCCCCAGACCAGTTCTTCGCGCGCGACGCGAAGGTGGACACCGCCGCCGTCGCGCCGCTGCCTGCGTCGCGCAAGATCCACGTCGAAGGGTCGCGGCCCGACATCCGCGTGCCAATGCGCGAGATCACGCAGAGCGATACGGCGGCCTCCTTCGGCGCGGAGAAGAATCCTGCGCTCACCGTGTACGACACGTCGGGGCCCTACACCGATCCGTCGGTCGCCATCGACATCCGCAAGGGCTTGGCGCCGTTGCGTGCCAACTGGATTGACGAGCGCGGCGACACCGAGGCACTGCCCGGCCCGTCGTCGGCGTTTGGCGTGGCGCGCCTGGCCGATCCGGAACTGCAGGGACTGCGCTTCGACCTGCATCGGATGCCGCGGCGCGCGAAGGCCGGCGCCAATGTCTCGCAGATGCACTACGCGAAGAAGGGCATCGTCACGCCGGAGATGGAGTTCGTCGCGATCCGCGAGAACCTGATGCGCGACTCGCTGGTGGCGCAATTTCCGGACAGCGTTCGCCGCCAGCATCCGGGGCAGGACTTCGGCGCGTCCATTCCGCGGATCATCACGCCCGAATTCGTCCGCGACGAAGTGGCCCGCGGCCGCGCGATCATCCCCAACAACATCAACCACCCGGAATCCGAGCCGATGATCATCGGCCGCAATTTCCTCGTGAAGATCAACGCCAACATCGGCAACTCCGCCGTGTCGTCGTCGATCGGCGAGGAAGTGGAGAAGATGACGTGGTCGATCCGCTGGGGCGGCGACACGGTGATGGATCTGTCCACCGGCAAGAACATCCACGAGACGCGCGAGTGGATCGTGCGCAATTCGCCGGTGCCCATCGGCACGGTACCCATCTACCAGGCGCTGGAGAAGGTCGATGGCAAGGCCGAGGACCTGACGTGGGAAATCTACCGCGACACGCTGATCGAGCAGGCGGAACAGGGCGTCGACTACTTCACGATCCACGCCGGCGTGCTGCTGCGCTACATCCCGCTCACCGCCAAGCGAATGACGGGCATCGTGTCGCGCGGCGGCTCGATCATGGCCAAGTGGTGCCTCGCCCACCACAAGGAAAGCTTCCTCTACACGCGCTTCGAGGAAATCTGCGAAATCATGAAGGCCTACGACGTCGCGTTTTCGCTCGGTGACGGACTGCGTCCCGGGTCCATCCACGACGCCAACGACGAAGCGCAGATGGGCGAGCTGGCCACGCTCGGCGAACTGACGCAGGTGGCGTGGAAGCACGACGTGCAGGTGATGATCGAAGGCCCCGGCCACGTGCCCATGCACATGATCAAGTACAACATGGACGAGCAGCTGCGCCTGTGCGGCGAGGCGCCCTTCTACACGCTGGGGCCGCTCACCACCGACATCGCGCCCGGCTACGACCACATCACCAGCGCCATCGGCGCCGCGATGATCGGCTGGTACGGCACGGCGATGCTTTGCTACGTCACGCCCAAGGAACACCTCGGCCTGCCCAACAAGGCCGACGTGAAGGACGGCATCATGGCGTACAAGCTGGCCGCGCATGCCGCCGATCTCGCCAAGGGCCACCCGGGCGCGCAGTTGCGCGACAACGCGCTGTCGAAGGCGCGCTTCGAGTTCCGCTGGGAAGACCAGTTCAATCTCGGCCTCGATCCCGACAAGGCACGCGAATTCCACGACGAGACGCTGCCGCAGCACGGCGCCAAGCTCGCCCACTTCTGCTCGATGTGCGGTCCGCACTTCTGCTCGATGAAGATCACGCAGGACGTGCGCGAATATGCGGCCAAGCTGGGCGTCTCCGACGAGGAGGCGCTGAAGAAAGGCATGGAAGTGAAGGCCGTGGAGTTCGTGAAAAAAGGCGCCGAGATCTACAGCAAGGCGTGACGTCCATGACCCGGATTACGCTCAAAGTCACCAAGCCGGCCGACCCTGCTGCCGTCCCGCGCGAACCCACGTCGCGCGCGTGGCGCGCGGCGCATGGCAAGCCACCGCCGAGGAAGGCAGTGCCCGTCGTGCCGCCGTCGGCAACGCCGGTGCCCGCGGCGGCGGCGGCGGCAAGTCCACAGCGCGAACGCCCATCAACGTCAGCTGCACGGCGCGACCCTGCGACCCCATCCGGTGGGCGACGGGATCATGCAGCACCAAGCGGCGGTCGGCGGGATCAGGCCGCGCCAATTGGCGCGCGGCATGATCACTGGGGCGCCGGCCGGTACGCGGCGAGACCACGCCACGCCGGCGGCAATCGGCTTCACGCGCGCCGCGCGCCCGATCCCTCGGCGCCACCGCCGCGCGCTGCGCAGTTGGCCGCTCGCGGGGCGCCGGCGGTCTCGCCGAAGCACGAAAACCCCGACGATCCGCGCCTGTCCAAGCGGATGAGCGAGCTCGGCCTGTGCTCGCGCCGCGAGGCCGACGAGTGGATCGTGAACGGCTGGGTGCGCGTCGACGGCAAGATCGTCGACGTTCTCGGCACGCGCGTGTCCGGCAGCGCCCGGATCGAGATCGACGGTGCAGCCACTGCGCACCAGCTGGAGCAGGTGACCATCGTGCTCAACAAGCCGATGGGTTACGTGTCCGGGCAGGCCGAGGACGGCCACCAACCGGCGATGGTGCTGATCAAGCCCGACAACCGGTGGCCGGACGATCCATCGCCGACCAAATTCAAGATGGCGCATTTGCGCGGGCTCGCCCCCGCCGGACGACTCGACATCGACTCCACCGGACTCATTGTCTTCACCCAGGACGGCCGCATCGCCAAGCAGCTGATCGGCCGCGACTCGGAGGTGGAGAAGGAATACCTGGTGCGCGTGGAAGGCACGCTCACCGACCAGGGGATGAAGCTCCTGCACCATGGCCTCGAGCTCGACGACGTGCAGTTGAAACCCGCGAAGGTGTCATGGCAGAACGAAGACCAGCTGCGCTTCGTTTTGCGCGAAGGTCGCAAGCGCCAGATTCGCCGCATGTGCGAGCTCGTGGGCCTCGTCGTGACGGGATTGAAGCGCGTGCGCACCGGCAGCGTGCCGCTGGGGCCGCTGCCGGTCGGGCAGTGGCGCTACCTGCGGTGGGACGAGAGGTTCTGACGTGATCCGACGGTTGCGCATCCCTTGCCGCATACCCCGCTCACTCGTCGGGTGACGATCCCAGACGCACCCGGTAGCCACCGGATTTTTCGTCGCTCTCAAGCTCGAGGCTGCCCGCGCGCGCCGCCTCTTCCAGCATGCTGTTGAACGAGCGAAACCCGTAGTACGACTCGTTGAACCCGGGCTTGCGGCGTTTCAGTGCCTGCTTGACCATCGAACCCCAGATCTTTTCCTCGGCGCCGCGCTCGTTGGTCAGCGCCTCGACGGTTTCGACGATGAGGTCGAGCGCTTCCTCGCGCTTGGCTTCATCGCCCTTCGGCACCGGTGCCGCTGCAGGCTCGAGCGGGGACTTGTCCACGCCCGCCGCACCATCCGGCGCCTTCTTCGCCGCGGGCCTCGGCTTGGTGCCTGCCGTCGACCTTGCCGCAGCGCGGCGCGTGGCCGTTTTCTTCTTCTCGCGGACGAGGTCGTCGTAGAAGATGAATTCGTCGCAATTGGCGATCAGCAGGTCGGACGTGGAATTCTTGACGCCGACGCCGATCACGACCTTGTTGTTCTCGCGCAGCTTCGACACCAGCGGCGAAAAATCGGAGTCGCCGCTGATGATGACGAAAGTCTCGACGTGCGCCTTGGTGTAGCAGAGATCGAGCGCGTCCACCACCATGCGGATGTCGGCGGAATTCTTGCCCGACTGGCGCACGTGCGGAATTTCGATCAACTCGAAGGACGCTTCGTGCATCGACGCCTTGAACGCCTTGTAGCGATCCCAGTCACAGTAGGCCTTTTTAACGACAATGCTGCCCTTCAGCAGCAGGCGCTCCAGCACCTTGCCGATGTCGAATTTCTCGTAGTTGGCGTCGCGGACGCCGAGCGCAACGTTCTCGAAATCGCAGAACAGCGCCATGTTGGTGACTTCAGGTGCGGTGGCCATGGTTTGATCCCCGTGATGCGCCAAGCGCAGGAAACCAGCACAATAGCAGTCCCATGGAACTGCCTGCCCTCTCCCTGCTCGAGACCCGCGTACTTGGCGTGCTGGTCGAAAAGCAGCACACGGTGCCGGACAGCTATCCGCTGACGCTGAATGCGCTGCAATCCGGCTGTAATCAGAAAACCAGCCGGGAACCCGTCATCGATGCCACGGAGGCGGAAATATCCGCGGCCATCGACCGTCTGAAGGGTCTCGACCTGGTGATGGAGTCAAGTGGCGGCCGGGTGATGCGCTATGCGCAGAACCTGGCGCGGGTGCTGGCGATTCCCGCGCAATCGGTGGCGCTGTTGACGATGATGCTGCTCCGCGGCCCGCAAACGGTGGGGGAGCTGCGCATCCATACCGACCGCTTGCACAAATTTGCCGACATTTCGTCCGTCGAGGGCTTCCTGCGCGAACTGGAAACCCGGCCCGCGGGCGCCTTGGTGGTCGAGTTGCCCCGTCTGCCGGGCGCCCGCGAAACGCGGTGGGCGCATCTGCTGTCCGGCGCACCGGATCCTGCGCGATTGCAGGTCACGGCAGAGGCCGGGGCCGAACTCGTCACCGTCAGCGAGATTGCGGCCCTCAAGGCCAATGTCACGCAACTGCAGCAGGAGCTGGCTGACGTCCGCGCGACAGTCGACCGCATGGCCCGCGAACTCGGACTCTGAACCGTCTGACCGGCCCAGCCGCTGTCGCCATGTCCTATCTGCGCAGGCCGGCAGCGCAGGGAAATTGTCCGGATTTCGTCGTATCCTTCTGTTTTTCGCCTCCCAACGACAACAGGAACCCGTATGGATTTCGTCGTCCTATTCGACAATGCCCGCCCCCTAGTCATCGCGCTGGCCCTCAAGATCCTGGGCGCCATCGCGATCTACATCATCGGTCGCTGGCTGATCGGCATCGCGGGCAACCTCATCACGCGCGCGCTCGAACGGCAGAAGATCGAGCCGACGGTGGTGCGCTACATCGGCAACACGGTGACCGTGGCGCTGAATGTACTGCTGGTCATCGGGATTCTCGGCTACTTCGGCGTCGAAACCACGTCCTTTGCCGCCCTGATCGCCGCGCTGGGCATCGCCATCGGCGCCGCCTGGGGCGGACTCCTCTCCAACTTCGCCGCCGGCGCGTTCATATTGGTGCTGCGGCCGTTCAAGGTAGGCGACTATGTGCTGGCCGCCGAAGTCGAAGGCACGGTGCGGGCGATCGGGCTTTTCACCACGGCCATCGACACCCCGGACAACGTCCTGACGATGGTGGGCAATGCCAAGGTGATGAACGGCACGATCAAGAATTTCTCGCACAACCCGTATCGTCGCGTCGAACTCACCGCGCAGCTCGACCATGCCGTCGACCCGCAGGATGCTGTCGCGAAGTTGAAGGCCGCGCTGCCCGGTATTGCCAACGTGCTCACGGACCCGGCGCCGGCCGTCGAGATCCTCACCTTCAATGAGCGTGGACCGGTGCTCGCAGTCCGGCCGTTCGTGCACACCGACCATTACTGGCAGGTGTACTTCGATACCAACAGGACGATCCGTTCCACCTTTGGCGCTGCCGGCTATCCGGTGCCCGAGATGCACGTGCATCATCGAACCGGTTAGGCATTTTTGACGTCGGTGCAACGCAACAGCACGGCAGCTTTCAAACACGCAGTGAGGTGAATCATGGGATTGCTCGACGGCATGCTCGGCAACGTCCTTGGCGGCATGATGGGTGGCGGGCACCAGGGTGCGCAGGGCCAGAGCCCGCTGCTGGCCATCGTGTTGCAGTTGCTGCAGCAAAACGGCGGCCTGCAGGGCATGCTGGGCAAGCTCCAGCAGGCAGGCTACGGCGACGAGGCGCAGTCGTGGGTGGGCACCGGGCAGAACATGCCGATCTCCCCGGATGCGCTGCAAAAGATACTGGGCAGCGGGCAACTCGCCGCGATTGCGCAGCAACTCGGCATCTCGCCGCAGGATGCCGCCGGCGGCATGGCCCAGATGCTCCCGGGCGTCGTGGACCAGATGACGCCGCAAGGTCAGGTCCCCGACGATCACAACGACCTCGTATCGCAGGCGCTGGCAATGCTGCAGAAGGGTCGCTGACGCGGCGTTGATGGCCGCGGCACGGCTTCCGCAGGCGCGGAGGCGGCCCCGCCTGCTGACCGACGGATATCAGCCCGTAATCGATAGAGTTCCTAATCCTGGCGCCAGGGCAAATCTGCGACCTTCCAGCCATTGATCACGCGCTGGCCCTGCGCGTTTCTGTCGCCCTCGAAGCCTTCGAGGATATTGTAGGCCGCCGCGTAGCCGTTGGCCGTGGCCAGCACCGCAGCGTGGTTGGAGCGCACGCCGCTACGACACAGGAAGGCCACCGCGCGCGCCGGGTTCACCTTCGCGCGCAACTGGTCGAGGAATCCATCGTTGCGCTTTTTCGCCGGATAGTCGTACCACTCGATGGCAACGCTGCCGGGCACGTATCCGATGAGGTCGCGCTCGGCCGTCGTGCGCGTATCCACCAATTCGATCTCGCCCGCGTTGAAGAGTGCCCACGCCTCGGCGGGGGTGAGCAGTCCGGCCAACGGCGCGTTGGCGTCGCGGGCGCGTTGTGCTGCCGCCGTCAGGACGGCTTCATTGCGAGTGGGCATGCGGTCTGGAGGGCTTGCGGGCTGCCGACGATAGCATAACTTCGGCGAAGGCCGCGACGTTGGCCGACGGGCCTTCGCGGCGCCATACCAGCAGCGTGGTGGCGTGACGCAGCGGCGCCTTCAACGGGTGCACCGACAGCTGTGCCTGCGCCGTGAACGACGCCAGCACACTGCGCGGCATCAACGCCACGCCCATCCCGGCAGCCACGCATCCCAGCAACGCGTGATACGACCCCACTTCGACGAGGCGTGACGGCACGGCGCCGTCGCGGCCATACCAGTCCTCGAGCCGCTTGCGGTGCGGGCATCCGGGCTCGAATGCCAGCAGCGTACCGTTGCCCACGTCCCGCGGGGAGGCGATGCGCGAATGCGCCGCCGCGCTTACCAGCACCAGTTCTTCAACGAACGCGGCACGGGTGGCCAGGCGATCGTCGACGACGGGTTCGGCTACCAGCGCCGCATCGAGTTCGCCCGCCAGCACTTGCGCCACGAGTTGCGAGGGATTGCCGGTGCGCAGCTCGACGGCCACCGCTGGATGGCGCGCATGAAAGGCCGCGAGCGGCTCCGGAAGGCGGGCCGCCGCCGTGCTCTCCATCGCGCCCAAGCGCAACGTGCCGCGCGGCATGTCCGACGCCACGGCTTCGCGCGCCTCGTCCGCCAGGGCCAGCAGGCGATCGGCGTAGCCCACCAGCGTGCGGCCCGCCGGGGCGAGCTGCAGGCGCCTGCCTTCGCGCACGAACAAGGGTACGCCCAGGTCGGCTTCGAGCTGCCTGATGCGCGTGGTGACATTGGACTGCACGCGGTGCAGCCGCGCTGCCGCACGCGTGATGCCGCCCGTCTCCACCACGGTACGGAAGATGCGCAGATCGGTCAGCTCCATTAATCACTTTCAAAGATGAATAACTCCAATATTATTCATTTTACGGGATTTGTTGGCGCGCGCAAAGTTCGCTTCGTCACCGCGCAGGCGGGCCAACCAGGGAGTTGCATCATGAAGAGTCGAAACAGTGTTCAGTTGCACCAGTGGGCGCGCGACGCCCGCGCCAGGGTCGTCGGCGACCTGCTGCTGCGGGCCTGGAATAGCGTGACCGGCTTCATCACGCAGCGGTACGCCAAGCCCAGGACGTTCCGCGTACGCGAGTACTACCCGTGGCCATGAAAGCCCATGCAGTCAGCATCGGGCAAGGCACAAGCCCAACCACGCCAGTGGCGTAGGTGCGGCCGACAGTGCATCCACGACAGGTCTCCGCATATCCTGTTGACCGCGGCGCTGGCAGCCGCGGTCAACACGGCACTCGACCGCTCCCGGCTCAATAGGACTTGCGGAACAAGAATTTGCCGCTCAGCACAATGTTGACCCGGTCAACTTTCGGATCGGGCTTCCGGGTGAGATCCATCTTGAAATCGGGTTCTATGCAGTTCTGCACGTATTCGAGCCGGCGGGAAAACACCGCGTCTGTGCGACAATCCGGCGCTGCACCGCTGCAACCCGCTGCAGCCAATCTCGAGCCCCTCGTCGCGTGGAACCACCCTCTCTCGTCGTCGCATTTCTCCTCGGCATCGTCGAGGGCCTGACCGAATTCCTGCCGATTTCGTCGACGGGCCACCTGATCGTCGCGGGCTCGCTGCTGGGCTACACCGGCGAGAAGGCCAAGGTTTTCGAGATCGTGATCCAGGCGGGGGCCATCCTCGCCATCTGCTGGGAGTTTCGCGCCCGCCTCATCGATGTCGCGCGCGGACTCTTCCGCGAAGAGCGCGCGAACCGGTTCGCCCTCAACCTCGTGATCGCGTTCATGCCCGCTGCGGTGCTGGGCCTGCTATTCAGCCGCCTCATCAAGGCTTCGCTCTTCGCACCGGTGCCGGTGGCCATGGCGTTCGTCGGTGGTGCGTTGATCATCCTCTGGGCCGAGCGCCGGCAGCGCTTGAAGCCGGATACGATTCGCATCGACGACATCGACGCGATGCGATGGACCGACGCGCTGAAGATCGGCTGCGCGCAGGCACTCGCGCTGATTCCCGGTACCTCGCGCTCCGGCGCCACGATCATCGGCGGCATGCTGTTCGGCCTGTCACGTCGCGCGGCCACCGAGTTTTCGTTTTTCCTGGCCATCCCCACGCTGATGGCCGCCTGTGCCTACGAGACGGTGAAGAACCGGCACCTGCTGTCCGGCGCCGATCTGCCGGCATTCGGCGTGGGCTTCGCCGCTGCGTTCGTGTCGGCCTTCCTGTGCGTGCGCTGGCTGCTGCGGTATGTGAGCCGGCACGACTTCACGCCCTTCGCGTGGTATCGAATCCTGTTCGGCGCAGTGATCCTGGCCACGGCGTGGTCCGGCATCGTCCGGTGGGATTGACCGCCGCCGTTGCGCCGGGGTCGCGTTGGGCCGGGCCCCTTTGCGCCGTCGTAGGCGTGCTGGGCTTCTCGTTCAAGGCGATCCTGATCAAACTCGCCTACAAGATGCATCCGGTGGACGCGGCCACACTGCTGATGCTGCGCATGCTCTATTCCGCGCCCTTCTTCTGCGCGATGGCATGGTGGGCCACGCGCCATGGCGAGGGCGTGCCCATGCAGCGCGCGGACTGGTTCCGGATCGTCTGGCTCGGCTTCATCGGCTATTACCTCGCCAGCCTCTTCGATTTCATGGGCCTGCAGTTCATCACGGCCTCGCTGGAGCGCCTCGTTCTGTTCCTGTATCCCACGATCGTGGTCCTGCTGTCGGCGGTGCTGCTGAGAAAGGCGATCACGGCGCGCATCGTCGCGGCGTTGCTGTTGTCCTATGCTGGCATCGCGCTGGTGGTGGCACACGACCTCGCGGTGACGGGCGACCGGGCCGCGACGTTGATCGGCAGCGGCCTCGTCTTCGCCAGCGCGGCGCTGTACGCGTTGTACCTCGTACAGGCGGGCGGCAGCATCAATCGGCTGGGCTCACTGCGTTTCATTGCGTGGGCGATGCTTGCCTCCACGGTATTCGTCGTGACGCAGTTCGCGTTGACGCGTCCCTGGTCGGCGCTGGACGTGCCCGCGAGCGTCCACGTGATCGTGCTGTTGATGGCGATCTTTTCCACGGTGCTGCCCACGTGGCTGATCGCCGAATCGATCCGCCGCATGGGCGCCAACTCGGCATCGCTGGTGGGCGCGCTCGGCCCGGTGTTCACGATCGGCTTCGGCGCGATGATCCTCGGCGAGCCCATCTATGCCGTACAGCTTGCCGGCGCCGCGCTGGTGCTTGACCGGCGTGATGCTGGTCACGCTGAAGGTCTCCCCACCTGCCGCTCTTGCTAAACTTGCAGACTGACCGTCACCACAAGGCAACCGCACCATGGCCCCCGATACGCTCGAACGCAACCTGCCCAGCCTCAAGGACCCGACGCTGCTGCGCCAGCTTTGCTATGTCGATGGCGCGTGGACCGGCGCCGCGAACGGCGCCACGATGGCGGTCGTCAATCCTGGCACCGGTCGCACGATCGGCATCGCCCCGATGTTCGGCGCGGCCGACACGCGGCTGGCCATCGACGCTGCCGCGCGCGCCCTCCCGGCCTGGCGCGGCAAGGTGGCCCGGGACCGCAGCGCGATCCTGATGAAGTGGTTCGAGCTGATGCTGGCCAACATCGACGACCTGGCGCTGATCCTCACCACCGAGCAGGGCAAGCCGCTGGCCGAAGCTGCGGGCGAAATCACCATCGGCGCCGCGTATGTCGAATGGTTTGCCGAGGAAGGCAAGCGCGTCTACGGCGACGTGATTCCCACCGTCGGCAACGACCGGCGCCTGGTGGTGGTCAAGGAACCGGTGGGCGTTTGCGCGGCGATCACGCCGTGGAATTTCCCGGCATCGATGATCACCCGCAAGGTGGCGCCGGCGCTGGCCGCGGGCTGCACGGTCGTGATCAAGCCGGCCGAGGCCACGCCCTATTCCGCATTCGCGCTGGCGGAACTCGCGCATCGCGCCGGCTTTCCACCCGGCGTGCTCAATGTCGTCACCGGCAATCCGGTGGAAATCGGCAACGAGATGTGCGCCAATCCGACGGTGCGCAAGCTTTCGTTCACGGGCTCCACGGCCGTTGGACGCCTGCTGATGCAGCAGGTGGCGCCCACCGTCAAGAAACTGTCGCTCGAACTGGGCGGCAATGCGCCGTTCATCGTGTTCGACGACGCCGATCTCGACGCTGCGGTGGAGGGCGCGATGATTTCCAAGTTCCGCAATGCCGGCCAGACCTGCGTGTGCGCGAACCGGATCTTCGTGCAGGACAAGGTCTACGCGGCGTTTGCCGAGAAGCTGGCCGCCAAGGTCGCCGGACTGAGGGTGGGCATCGGCACCGACGCCGGCGTCACGCAGGGGCCGCTGATCAACGCGCGCGCACTGGCCAAAGTGGAGTCGCATGTCGCCGATGCCATCGCCCATGGCGCCAAAGTGGCGACGGGCGGCAAGCGGCACAGCCTCGGCGGCAACTTCTACCAGCCGACCATCCTCACCGACGTCACCCCGGCGATGCAGATCTTCAGCGAGGAAACCTTTGGCCCGGTGGCGCCACTCATCCGCTTCAAGGATGACGCCGAAGTGGTCAGGATGGCCAACGACAGCGAGTTCGGCTTGGCATCGTATTTCTACAGTCGCGACATCGGCCGCGCGTGGCGCATTGCCGAACAACTCGAAGCGGGCATGGTGGGCGTGAACACCGGTCTCGTCACCACGCACGTCGCGCCGTTCGGCGGGGTCAAGCAATCCGGACTCGGCCGCGAGGGCTCGAAGTACGGCATCGATGAGTTCGTCGAAATCAAGTACATCTGCTTCGGCGGCATCGACCGCTGACTTCAGTCGCCGCGGCCCGGCGGCCTCAGAACGTCGCCACCGGCGACGTCACGTCGCTTTCGTCTGGCCGCAGTTCCGCCGGCAGCGCGAAGGCCCCCACCGTGGTCTCGGCATAGGTCGTCGGCGCGGCGTGATCCGTCACCAGCGGGTTCACGTTCGGAAACACGGTGGCGTGATCGACCGTGGCGGCGAGTACGCCCAGGACCACGACCACAACGGCGGCCTTGAGGCCGGTGGCGATCGTTTTACCCTCGGCAAACAGCGAAGTCGGCTTGCGCATGATGTTCTCCTTGCAGCGATCAAAGAGTTTCGATGGACTGCCCCATAGGGGCGCAGTCATCGGGCTGCCCGACGTCGCATGGGCGCGGCGCCGGTGGAGATCAATCTACGGGGAGAGGATGAGGTTGCCGAGAGAGGAAGCCGGACTGCGGCTGCGGAAAATTCGTCGCGCCCCGCGCGGCGTGCGGCTTACCATCCCGGCGGCAATTTCTTCAGGAAGGTGATCGTGCGGTCCTCGACCAGCAGGTAGCCGCCGGCCACCAGATCCTTCAGCAGTTTGCCGATCATGTCGCGCGAGGCGCCCACGCGATCGGCGATATCCTGCTGCGTCAATTTTTCGCGGACACCGGTGACGCCATTCTCGGTCGTGGCCAGCGCATTGAGCAGGCGAACGAGCCGGCCATAGACATCGGAAAGCGCCAGGCTCTTGACGTCCTCGGTGGCGATGCGAACGCGCCGGATCAGCGTCTCGATCAGGTGCTGCGCCACGTCGGGATGCGCCGCGAGAAAGCCCTGGAACTGGACCCGCGTGACGATCGCGCAGGTGGTCGGTTCGGCGGTAATCACCGACGCCGAGCGCGCGGCGCCGTCCAGCGACATCTCGCCGACATATTCGCCCGGGCCATGGAAGCCCAGCACCACCTCACGCCCGGCCGCGCTGCTGGCATAGACCTTCACCTTGCCGGATACGATGATGTACAGCGAATCGCCGACGTCGCCTTCGTGAATCAGCACCGTCTGCTTGGGAAACTGGCGCACGATGCCCGTGGCGGCGATCTTGCGCAGCGATTCCTCGCGCAACGGGGCCAGCAGATCGGCGGTGTCGGTCACGTGGACGTACCTGATTCCAGCTTCGATGCTGAACATCCTAGCATGCATCGACGGCAGTCCTCGTGGCGGCGCAGCGCGCGGCAAAGCCGGCAAGTTCCCGGGCGAAGCGGGCGGGTGCCATTGCCTGCGTCCGGGCCCTCATCAGTCGTCGGAATGCCGGGTTGCGGCGGAGCGCTACAGGTCGGTTCCGCGGAATATTCGCGACGCGTCGAGATCACGGCAGGCATGCGCCGCGCCGCAGGATCGATCCCGGCACCGGAAGTGTGCCGTTGGCGGGTGGGTAGAGCTAGTCGTACTTGCGCCGATCCTCGATGACCTTGCCGTCGTTGGGCAGCGTTCCTGCCGCGACCATCGCCACCTCGCCGCGCAACTTGGTCACGTCGCGGATCGATTCGACCAGAGCCGCCTGCACTGCCGCTTCCGCCGGCGCCAGCTCGACGTGCAGCGTCATCCGGTCCACGCCCTGCGGATTGTCGACGACGAGCCGGGCGCGCGCGATGCCCGCGTGCCGCTTGACGATCGCGGCCACCTGTCCCGGGTGTACGAACATGCCCTTGACCTTGGTAGTCTGGTCGGCGCGTCCCAGCCAGCCCTTGATGCGCATGTTGGTGCGGCCGCACGGCGAGGGCCCGGCCAGGACCGCCGACAGGTCGCCCGTGCCGAAGCGGATCATCGGGTAGTCGGTGTTGAACACTGACGTGACCACCACCTCGCCCACCTCACCGTCCGCCACCGGGTCACCGGTGCCCGGACGCACGATCTCGACGATCACGCCCTCGTCGACGATCAGCCCTTCGCGCGCCGGCGACTCGTAGGCGATGCTGCCGAGGTCAGCGGTCGCATAGGCCTGGCAGCCGTGGATTCCGCGCGCCGCGAGCAGCTCGCGCATGGCGCCGGAAAACGCCTCGCCGGACACCAGCGCCTTGGTCAGCGAGGGCAGCGGCACGCCGAGTTCGTCGGCCTTGTCGAGAATGATCTTCAGGAACGACGGCGTGCCGATGTAACCCGTGGGCCGCAATGCGGCGATGGCCTGCACCTGCTGCTCGGTCTGTCCGATGCCGGCCGGAATCACCGCACAGCCAAGCGCATGGGCACCGGTTTCGAGCATCGAGCCGGCGGGCGTCAGGTGATAGGAAAACGTGTTGTGCACGAGGTCGCCCGGGCGAAAGCCGGCGGCGAACAATGCGCGCGCCACACGCCAGTAGTCCGCACGTGCGCCCTCGGGCTCGTAGATCGGACCGGGACTCGCGAACACGCGGCGAATGGCGCCCCATCCCGAGGCGGCAAAGCCGCCGAACGGCGGCGCATTCTTCTGCAGATCGGCCAATTCGGATTTGCGGGTGACCGGCAATCGCGCCAGCGCGGCACGCGATGCGACATCGGCGGGATCGACGTCCGCCAGCAATGTTGCAAACGCAGGCGCGAGCGCCTTGGCATGGGCCACCTGTTGCGGGAGCGCGGCGAACAGCGCGTGCTCGCGCTGCTCCGGCGTGCGCGTTTCAAGGTCGTCGTAGTGATCGGTCATGTCATTTTCCGGAAGACGGCGCATTGCCGCTGATCGCGGATTGCGCGCGTCGAGTGAGCTTGGCGAAAACCAGTGCATGCGAGCGCGCCAGCAGCGCGCGGGCCTGCACATCCGTCAACGCATCGGCAGCCTTCACCTGCACCCAATGGGCTCGCGCCAGGTAAGGCGCCGGGATGATGCCGGGACGATCGGTCAACTCGAGAAAGCGCTCGGGGTCGCATTTGAACGAGAAGCTCGGGTTCGCGCGCTGCTGGACGAGAAACACGGCAAACATCCTTCCGCCGACGCAATGACATTCGTCCGCACCCCATTTGATGTCCATCGTGGCGCCGGGCAGCGTCGCGCAATGGCGGCGCAGCTTGTCGACGTTCATGCGGGCCACGGCAGCAACCGCCGCGCGCTATGACAGCCAGCGCTTGCGCCGGCGATAGTGCTTCACGTCCCGGAACGACTTGCGGTTGCCCGACGACAACCCGAGGTAGAACTCCTTCACGTCCTCGTTGGCCGCGAGGTCCTGGGCCTTGCCGTCCATCACCACGCGCCCGTTCTCCAGGATGTAGCCGTAGTTGGCGTAGCGCAACGCGACCATGGTGTTCTGTTCGGCCAGCAGGAAGGACACGCCTTCCTTGGTGTTCAAGTCGCGCACGATCTCGAAGATTTCCTCGACGATCTGCGGCGCCAGTCCCATCGAGGGCTCGTCCAGCAGGATCATCGTTGGCTGCGCCATCAGCGCCCGGCCGACGGCGGTCATCTGTTGCTCGCCGCCGGAGGTATAGCCGGACTGGCTGGTACGCCGGGTCTTGAGGCGTGGAAAATAGTGATAGACCTTTTCGAGCGCGACGCCGATTTCCGCGCGGGACACGTTGCGGGTGAACGCCCCGGTGAGGAGATTTTCCTCGACGGTGAGATGCTGGAAGCAATGCCGGCCTTCCATCACCTGGCACACGCCTTTGCGCACGAGCTCGTTGACGGTCAGCGTATCGACGCGCTGGCCCTTGAATTCGATGGTGCCTTTGGTGACCTCGCCGCGCTCGGCGCGCAGCAGGTTGGATATCGATTTGAGCGTGGTGCTCTTGCCGGCGCCGTTGGCGCCGAGCAACGCGACGACGGCGCCCTGCGGCACTTCGAGCGAAACGCCCTTCAGCACGAGAATGACGTGGTCGTAGATCACCTCGATGTTGTTCACCGAGAGATAGGGCGCGGCGGAAGGAGCAAGCGCAGCGGCGCTGGTAGCGGTCATGTTTCAGTCACGAATAGCGGAACTAGTACTCAAGAGCCGATAAGTGTTTCAGCGACCAATCAAGAAAGCAGAATCAACCAACAAAAAAACGCATCAGCCAGGAGTCACGAAAGTGGGGCCAGGGCCCAAAGGACGGCAAATTGAGCGGCGACTGCAAAGCAGGCGACGCTCCAATTCGACGACGTAGCCCGTCGCTCGCCGCAGGACCGGCGAGAAGCCGGCCCTGCCCGAACGACGGGTTACGCAAGATCGCGAAGAGCGTAATCCGCTCATCCTTCCTTGCTGCAATCGCGAGGAGTGATCTTCTTTTCCGCCGCATACTTGGCCGCGCTTTCGTTCACCATCGTGCGGACCATTTCCTTGTCGCCCGACATGAACGGCGTGAGCGGCTTGAATTTCGCGCCATCCCATACCTGGAAACGAACCATCCCGGACCCTTCGTGATCGAGGCACGAAGTCTTGATCGGCGGGAACATGCCGGCCGCGCCCAGTTCCTTGATGCGGGCCTCGGAGAGGTTCAGGTTTTCAAGACCCCAGCGTACCTGCTCCGGCGTCATCACCTTGCCCTTGCCGTACTTGTCCTGCGCCTTGCGGATGGCCTCGACGATCACCATGCCGTACACGACGCCGCGCGTGTGATAGATCGAGCCTTGCCGCGACGGATCCTCGAGGTTGCCCTTGCCCGCGCCGTAGACCTTCTTCTGGATGTCCTGCATCACCGGGAAGCTGGTGCCCGGTGCCGAGAACGCGGCGCTGACGTAACCCTTGGCGGCATCACCGGCGGGAATCACGTCCTCTTCCGACCCTGCCCACCACACGCCCAGCATCTTGTCGCGCGGGAAGCCGACTTTGGCCGCCGACTTCAACGCGGTCGGGTTCATCACGCCCCAGCCCCACAGGATCACGTAATCAGGCTTGGCCTGCCGGATCTGCAGCCACTGCGATTGCTGTGTGTTGCCCGGATGCGCTACGGGGATCTTGACGAGTTCGAAGCCATACTTCGCGGCCAGTGCTTCGAACACCGGCAGCGGCTCCTTGCCGAAGGCGGAGTCGTGATAGAGATCCACGATCTTCTTGCCTTTCAGCTTGTCCATGCCGCCGACCTGCTGCCCGAGATACGTGATCATGGCCGCGGCCTGGCTCCAGTAGCTGGTGCCGATCGGATAGACCCACGGGAACACGCGACCATCCGCAGTATTGGCGCTGCCGTAGCCGAACGTGGTCATCGGTATCTTGTCCGTGCCGACGCGGTCGAGCAGCCCATACGCGATGCCGGTGGACAACGGCTCGACGCTGGTCGCGCCGCTGCCCTTTTTCTTCAGGCGTTCGTAGCACTCGACGCCACGCGCGGCGTTGTACTCCGTCTCGCACTCTTCCCACGCCAGCTTGACGCCGTTGATGCCGCCGGTGGCGTTGATCAGATTGAAGTAATCGATCGTGCCGCCGAAATAGCCCGAACCACCCGCGGCGTAGGGACCGACGCGGTAGGACAGGATTGGAATGAACTGCTCGTTCTGCGCGATTGCGGTCGACGCAATCCCGAGCATCGTGAGGCCCAGCAGGGCCGACTTGAACACTTTCATGGATCTCCTCCTTGCAGTTCGTCCCCGGGAGGGAACGATGAATTGGACAGCATTCGCGACTCGCATCCTTGTGTCAATGGCTCTAGTCATGACGCCTGCAGCAACCACTACGATTTGCTTCCATCGACCGCCCTGGTGCGGCGCAACATCAATGCGGGAACGGCCACAACCGCAACTTTTCCTTGCCGATCTGCCACAGCCGCGCCAATCCGTGCGGCTCGACGATCAGGAAGAAGATGATCAGCCCGCCGAACGTCATCAGTTCGAGGTTCGACGTGACGCTTTTCGGTATGTTGAGATGCACGGTCGTCTCGAGAAAGCCGACCGTGAGGCTCAGGAAGATCGGCAGCAGCGCGATGAACGCGCTGCCCAGGAACGAGCCGAGGATGGTGCCGACACCGCCGATGATGATCATGAACAGGATACGAAACGACAGGTCGAGGTTATAGGCCTCGGGCTCGACGGTGCCGAGATACATGTAGGCGTAGAGCGCGCCCGCCACGCCGCAGTAGAACGAGCTGATCGCGAAGGCCGTGAGCTTGGCCGGCATCAGCCGGATGCCGATCACCTCCGCCGCCACGTCCATGTCGCGCACTGCCATCCATGAGCGGCCGATGTTGCTGCGCGCTAGATTCTTTGCGGCCAGCGCCATCACGCAGACGATCACGAGCACGAGCAGGTATTTCGCCGTCGGCGTAGTGAAGCCATAGCCAAAAATCTCCACCTGCTGCGCCGTGATGACGCCGGACGAACTGTAATTGGAGAACCAGCCCACCTTGGCCAGGCACCAGACGATGAAGAATTGCGCGGCGAGTGTTGCGACCGCGAGGTAGAAGCCGCGGATGCGCAGACTGGGCAGGCCAAACAGGATGCCCACGCCTGCCGCCATCACGCCGCCGCCGATGAACGCCACCAGGATCGGCATGCCGGGAACGCGCAGCATGAAGTTGTACGACGCAAACGCGCCGATGGCCATGAACGCCGCGGTGCCGAGTGACAGCTGGCCCGCGTACCCGGTGAGCATGTTGAGGCCGATCGCCGCGAGCGACAGGATCAGGAACGGGATCAGGATCGCGGAAAAAACGTACGACGAGGCGAGGAACGGGACGCCGATGAACGCGATCGCCAGGATGACCGCGATGCCGATGCGATCCTGCCGGATCGGAAAGATCGCGGCATCGTCGACGTAGGTGGCCTTGAATTGGCCGGCTTCCCGATAGAACATGGTGTGCGTGTGCCCGTTGTCTTCAGATGCGGCGGATTATTTTTTCGCCGAAGAGGCCTTCCGGCCGCACCAGCAGGAAGAGCAGCGCCAGAACATACGGGAACCAGCCTTCGATGCCTCCGCCCACATACGGACCGATATAGACCTCGGCCAGCTTTTCGGTGGCGCCGATGATGAGGCCACCGACAATGGCGCCGGGCACCGACTCGAAGCCACCCAGGATCAGCACCGGCAGTGCTTTCAGCGCGACGAAGGTCAGCGCGAACTGCACGCCGTTGCGCGCGCCCCACAGCAGGCCCGCCACCAGCGCGACGAATCCGGCGACGCCCCACACGATGCCCCAGATCTGCTGCAGCGGGATGCCCACCGCCAGCGCCGCCTGATGGTCGTCCGCCACGGCGCGCAGCGCGCGGCCGATGCGCGTCCGACTGAAAAATAATGCAAGCGACGTGACCAGGATCGCGGCCACGCCCGCGGCGGCGAGGTCGAACTTGGAGATGCTCATGCCAAATCGGTCGGAGACCCATCCCAACGGTTCATCCTGCAGTCCGAGATCGAGGCCGCGCACGTTGGCGCCCCACATCATCTGCGCCAGGCCTTCGATGAAGAACGCCAGGCCGATGGTGGCCATGAACAGCGTGATCTGCGGCTGGTTGACCAGCGGGCGCAACACGATGCGCTCGACGAGGAGGCCCAGCACCACCATGACCGCAAGCGTGAGCGGAAACGCGAGCCAGGGCGAGATTCCGTGTTCGGTGATGCCTACGAACGTGAGTGCCGCGAAGAACACCATCGCGCCCTGCGCAAAATTGAACACGCCCGACGCCTTGTAGATCAGCACGAAGCCGAGCGCCACCAGCGAATACATCACGCCGGAGAGAAGGCCGCCGATCAGGACTTCGAAGAAAAATGTCATCGCAGGTTGCCCGTCTAGTGCGCGGCGCCGAGATAGGCGGCGATCACGGCCCTGTTGCTGCGGACTTCGTCGGGAACGCCGTCGCCGATCTTCTTGCCGTAGTCCAGCACCACGACCCGGTCGGAGATGTCCATCACCACGCCCATGTCATGCTCGATCAGCACGATTGTGGTGCCGTACTGCTCGTTGACATCCAGCACGAACCGGCACATGTCCTGCTTTTCTTCCACATTCATCCCGGCCATCGGCTCGTCGAGCAGCAGCATCGACGGTTCGGCCGCCAGCGCGCGCGCCAGCTCGACCCGCTTCTGCAGGCCATAGGGCAGCCGCCCGACCGGAGTCTTGCGGATGTGCTGGATCTCGAGGAAGTCGATCACTTCCTCCACTTTGCGGCGATTGACGAGCTCCTCGCGGCGCGCCGGCCCCACCCACAGCGCCTGCGCCAGGATCGACGATTTCATCTTGAGATTGCGTCCGGTCATGATGTTGTCGAGCACGGTCATGCCGCGGAACAGCGCAATGTTCTGGAACGTCCGCGCGATGCCCTGCGTAGCGGCTTCGTACGTGTCCATGTCGCGCCGTTCCTTGCCGCGAAACGTGATCATCCCGTGCTGCGGCCGATAGACGCCATTGATCACGTTGAGCATCGAGCTCTTGCCGGCGCCATTGGGGCCGATGATCGCGCGCACCTCATGCTCGCGCACGTCGAAGCTGATGTCGGTCAGCGCCTTCACGCCGCCGAAGGCGAGCGAAATGTTGTCGAGCTTGAGGATGACGTCCCCGATGCGACGGGCGGCGATAGTCATGCCGCGGCCTCCGCCACTTCTTCGATCTGCAGGCAACGTACCATCGACCGCAGCGCAATCGCGCGGCGCCGCCCCCTTCGGGCCTGGGCTTCGCCCGCCGCGCTCATGCCGCTCTCACCGTCTCCGCAAAAGTCTTCGCGTCCTCGAGCACCAGATCGGCAGCCACCATGTTGGTACGGCCATCCTCCAGACGCACCAGCGTCTCGATATGCTCGACTTTCCTGCCGCTGAAAAGAGCATCCACCAGCACCGCATATTTTTCCGCCACGAAACCGCGCCGCACCTTGCGCGTACGCGTGAGCTCGTCGTCGTCGGGATCCAGTTCCTTGTGCAGGATCAGGAAGCGACGCACCTGCGAATCGGCCACGCCATGCTCGGTGGCCAGCTCCGCATTGACCTTTTCGATGCACTCGCGCAGCAGCTGGCGCACCTCCGGCTTCTGCGCCAGGTCGGCATAGCCTGAATAGGCAATGCCGCGCCGTTCCGCCCAGTTGCCGACGGACCCGAGGTCGATGTTGACGAAGGCGCACACGCCGTCGCGGCCCGCGCCGAAGACCACGGCTTCCTTGATGTGCGGGAAGAACTTGAGCTTGTTTTCGATGTAGTTGGGTGCATACATCGAGCCATTGGCGAGTTTGCCCACATCCTTCGAGCGGTCGATGATCTTCAATTGCCCGGCATCGTCGAAGAACCCGGCATCACCGGTGCGGAAGTAGCCATCCGCGTCGATGGACTCGAGCGTCGCATCCGGTCGCTTGTAGTATTCCTTCAGCAGCATCGGGCCGCGCACCAGCACTTCGCCGTTGTCGCCGATCTTGACCTCGACGTTGGGTGCGGGCACGCCCACGGTGTCGAGGCGGACCCCGCCATCGGGCTGCAAACACACGTAGGCGCAGGTCTCGGTCTGGCCGTAGAGCTGCTTCAGGTTGATGCCGATCGAACGGTAGAAGCGAAAGAGATCGGGGCCGATGGCGGCACCCGCGGTGTAGGCCACGCGGATGCGGCTCATGCCGAGCACATTGCGCAGCGGCCCGTAGACCAGCACATTGCCCAGCGCATATTGGAAGCGATCCCCCATGCCGACCGCCCTGCCATCGAGGATCTCGGCGCCGCAGCGACGGGCAACGGCCATGAAGTGATGGAACAGGCCGCGCTTGATCGCGCTGGCATCCTCCATGCGGATCATCACCTGGGTCAGCAGGTTCTCGAACACGCGCGGCGGCGCGAAATAGTAGGTGGGACCGATCTCGCGCAGGTCGGTCATCACCGTGTCGCCCGATTCGGGACAATTGATGGTGAAGCCCGCCACCATCGCCTGCGCATAGGAAAAGAGGTTGTCGCCGACCCACGCCATCGGCAGATAGGACAGGATCGATTCGTCGGCGGTGAGCCGGTCGAATGCGATGCCTCCGCGCGCGGCGCTGATCAGCGCGTGGTGCGTCTGGCACACGCCCTTGGGCTTGCCCGTGGTGCCCGATGTGTACAGCATGATCGCGATGTCATCGGCCGCGCCCTGCGCGATTTCGCCTTCGTAGAACGCCGGATGCGCAGCGTCGAACTCTCGGCCCAGTTCCTGCAACCGCTCGTAGCTCATCACCGAGTGGTAATTGCGCAGTCCCCGCTCGTTGTCGAAATAGATGTGGGCCAGCGTGGATACCTGCGGCTGCACCTCGAGCATCTTGTCGACCTGCTCCTGGTCCTCGACGATGGCGTAGGCAATCTCCGCATCGTTCAACACGAAGACAATGTCGGCGGCAGGTGCGTCCTGGTACATCGGCACCGGAATGCCGCCCAGCGCCTGCGCGGCGCACATCGACCAATAGAGGCGCGGACGATTGTCGCCGATGATGGCGAGATGCATGCCGCGCTTGAAGCCCTGCGCGGCCAGGCCGCAGGCGAGCGCGCGCACTTCGGCGGCGACATCGCCCCAGGTCCATGTCTGCCAGATGCCCAGGTCCTTTTCGCGGGTAGCCGGGTGCGTCGGCCGCACCCGCGCGTGGTGCAGCAGCAACCGTGGAAACGTGTCCTCGCGTTCCTCCATCCCAACCTCCGTGCTGCCGGGCCAACTGCCTACGACCTCAAGTGACGCGATGCGCCGTCTCCGGGCCGTTTAGAATTCAGTTAGCCGACCATCGACTCTAGGTGCAATGATGCACCAACGGTGTCGTTGCACCGACATTTGCTGAAACGAAACGATTGCTGCGATGCGGAAATTCGATGACCTGCTTGATGCCAGCCCGTGGGCCTCCTCCTTGAGTCTGCCCGACCGCGCGCGCGTCCTGGCTGAAACGGTCACCCGCGAATGCGCCGCGGGCGCACTGGCCTGCCGGAAGGGCGATCCGGTCAATGCATGGGTCGGCGTGATCGACGGCCTGCTCAAGATGAGCAACGTTTCGGCCGAGGGCAAGCCGATGAGTTTTCTGGGGGTGGCCACGGGCAGCTGGTTCGGTGAAGGCTCGGTGCTGAAGGATGAGCCACGGCGTTACGACATGGTGGCGCTGCGCGCAAGCACGATTGCGTACATGCCGCGCGCAACTTTCATGTGGCTGCTCGACACCAGCATGCCATTCAACCGGTATGTGATCGCGCAACTGAACGAACGGCTGGGCCAGTTCATCGGCATGGTCGAGCACGATCGCCTGCTGGGTCCGGACGCCCGCCTCGCACGATGCCTCGCTTCGATGTTCAATCGGCAGCTCTATCCCGGCATCGGCCCGGTGCTGCCCATTTCGCAGGAAGAGATTGCCCAACTGGTGGGCCTGTCCCGGCAGCGCACCAACCAGGCGCTGCAGCGCCTCGAGCAGGCCGGACTGCTGCGCCTCGACTACGGCAGCATCACGATCACCGACCTGCCGGGCCTGCGGACCTTCGACGACTAGCGAGTTCCCACGCGCGCGACAGCGGCGATGAAACGGCGTTAGCGCCCGCTAAACACCGGCGCGCGTTTCTCCACGAACGCCGCCATGCCTTCCCGCTTGTCGTCGGTGGCGCACAGCAACGCGAATACATCCGCCTCGAAAGCGTTGGCGTTGGCAAGGTCCATGTCCTGGCCACGATGCACCAGGTGCTTCGAATATTTCACCGCCACCGGACCCTTGGCGGCGATCATCCGTGCCAATTCGAGGCCCTTGTCCAGCAGCGCTGCGGCCGGCACCACGTGATTGGCGAGACCGATGCGCAGGGCTTCGTCGGCCTTGACCATTCGGCCGGTGGTGACGAGTTCGAGCGCCATCGACCGCCCCACCACGCGCGTCAACCGCTGCGTGCCGCCGAAGCCGGGACAGATACCGAGATTGACTTCGGGCTGCCCGAACGTGGCCTGGTCGGACGCCACGATGAAGTCGCACGCCAACGCAAGTTCGCAGCCACCGCCCAGCGCAAAGCCGTTGACCAGCGCGATCACCGGCATCGGCGCCAATTCGAAAGCGCGAAACGTTGCGTGCCCCTGCACGGCAAACTCGCGCGCTTCCAGCACCGCCATTGCGCCCATCGCGGCAATATCGCCGCCGGCGACAAAAGCGCGATCACCCGCGCCGGTGACGAGCAGGCAGCGCGCCTTCGGGTTGGCGGCCACCGCGCGGGTGGCGTCTGCCATGTCGGTGAGTACCTGCGGCGCCAGCGCATTCAGTTGCTTCGGCCGATTGATCGTCAAGAGCCAGATACCCGGTTCACGCTCTTCCAGCAACACGGTTGCGTAGGTCATTTCCTGTCCTGCGTATAGTCGTAGAAACCGCGCCCGGTCTTGCGACCCAGCTGCCCCGCGGCCACCATCTGCTTCAACAACTGCGCCGGCCGATACTTGGAGTCGCCGAAGTCGGCGTAGAACACGTTCATCACCGCCAGCAACACATCGAGGCCGACCATGTCGGTCAACGCGAGCGGTCCGATTGGATGGCTGCAACCCAGCTTCATGCCGTTGTCGATGTCCTCGGCGGTGGCCAGGCCCTCCTGCAGCGCGAACACCGCTTCGTTCAGCATCGGGCACAGGATGCGGTTGACAACGAAGCCCGGGCTGTCCTTGACCACGATCGGGGTCTTGGTCAGCCGCTTGGCAAACGCGATGGCCTCGTCCACTGTGGCCGTCGACGTCTGCAGTCCCCGCACCAGTTCCACCAGCGCCATCATCGGCACTGGATTGAAGAAATGGACGCCGACGAATTCCCCCGGCCGCGACATCACGCCGGCCAAGGTGGTGATCGAGATCGACGACGTGTTGGTCGCGATCAGCGTCTCCGGGCCCGCCAGCGCGTCCACCTGACGCAGGATGCTGAGCTTGAGTTCGAGATTTTCCGTCGCGGCCTCGATGATGAGGTCGCAGCCCTTCAGGTCGTCGTAGGCAGTGGTGCCCTTGATGCGGGCCACCGCCGCATCGCGGTCGGCCGCCGCAATCTTCTCCTTCTTCAGCAGGCGCTCGAGGCTGCCGTGAATCGTCTTCAGGCCGCGCTGCACTGCCGCGTCCTGCACGTCGAGCATCACGACGTCGAGGCCGGACACCGCGCAGTTCTGCGCGATGCCGTTGCCCATGGTGCCGGCGCCGATGACGCCCACCCGTTGAATTGATTTCATGATCGACCTGCGCAGTAAGTGGAAGACTCGGGATTATGCCGGTGCGGACTGCGTGCCGCATCCACGGCGCGTACGAGCGATCAAACCAGCGCAGTCTTGGCGTGCTCCCTGGGCATCGCACCCGGCGCGCGTCGCGGCGGGCATTGGCGCAATCCCGCGATATACAGGTCGATCAGCGCGGGCGCGGCGGCATGCAGGTCGTAGGCGGTGGAATCGAGCACCCATTCGTGCATGATGCCCACCATCAGTGCGTGCAGCCCCAGCGTGGCCAGGGCGGCGTCGGTGTCGGCCGGCAGTTGCCCGACCACCGCACATTGCCGGATGATCGCCTCGATCTGGCCCAGACATTCCTGGCGTTCGTCGCGGCGCTCCGTGGCCGCGCCGGCGAGCGCATCGACCAGTTCGGTCTTGTGAAAGATGATCTCGAACACGCGCTGCGCGCGCGGATCGGCCGCCAGGCTCTGCAGCGCGCCCACCGACAATTCGCGCAGCAAGGCCATCGGATCGGCCACCTTGGGGCCGCCCGCGCGCTCGAACATCGCGTCGAGCGGCATCGTGGCGCGGTCGCACATCGCGTGAAACAGGTCTGCCTTGTCCTTGAAGTGCCAATAGACTGCGCCCCGGGTGACGCCCGCGGCGGTGGCGACTTCGGCCAGCGACGTCCGGGTGACGCCGCGCGCGCGGAAGATGGTCTCGGCCGCATCGAGCAGACGTTCCTTGGTTTCCTGCGCTTCTTCCTTCGTTTTGCGTGCCATGTTGCTGTCCAGCCAATTCTTGTTTACAAACATCCATGAATGTATGTTATCTTGCCGTCCTTGGCAAGTTGCGGCGCAACATACCGATACCGCCGGCCCCGTCTGGAGTCCCTTACATGTCCACCATTATCCGCCGCATACCCGCGCTTTTCGTTTCGGCCACTCTGGCGGCCCTCCTGCTGAGCGCCTGCGGCAAATCGCCGCAGGACGGCGGCTTCCACGGCTTTCCGCCTGCGCAGGTCACCACGATGACCGTGCAGCCGAAGTCGATTCCCGCATCGTACGAATACGTCGGGCAGACGGCCGGCTCGAAGGAAGTCGAGGTACGCGCGCGGGTCACCGGCATCCTCGAGAAGAAACTCTTCCAGGAAGGCGCGCCGGTCAAGGCGGGCCAGGTCCTGTTCATGATCGATCCCAAGCAACTCGCTGCGCAAACCGCGGCTCTCGAAGCCGAGGTGGCGCGCACGCAGGCGCAGATGGCGCAGGCCGAGCGCGAGCTTGCGCGTCTCAAGCCGCTGGCGGAACGCCGCGCGGTGGGACAGAAGGAAGCCGATGATGCGGCGTCCAACGTCGAACTGGCTGCCGCTGGCGTGAAGGCGGCGCAGGCCAAGCTGGCCGAAGTGCAGTTGAATCTCAGCTACACCAAGGTCGTGTCGCCGATTTCCGGCCTGTCGAGCCGCGCGCCGAAGTCCGAGGGCAGCCTCGTCACCGCCAACGACACGCTGCTGACGACGGTGTCGCAGGTCGACCCGATGTGGATTCCGTTTGCGATCGCCGAGAACGAGCAGCTGGCGATGAACCGCGCAGTGAAGGAAGGCCGCCTGACGCTGCCGAAGGACAATGCCTATGAAGTGACGGTGCGCCTGGCCGATGGATCCACGCTGGCGCGCAAGGGCAAGATCAATTTTGCCGACACGCGCATCAACGGCTCCACCGGGACGTTTGAAATGCGGGCCGAAGTGGTCAACGGCGACAACGCGCTGAAGCCCGGCCAGTTCGTGCGGGTGAAGCTGGGTGGCGCCGTGCGCAACAACGCACTGGCGGTGCCGCAGATCGCTGTGCTCGATGGCCCGCAAGGCAAGTTCGTCTACGTGGCGGACAAGGACAAGGACGGCAAGGATGTCGCCGCCGCGCGCCCGGTCACGCTGGGCGATTGGGTGGAGATCGGCGGCGCCAATCAGTGGGTGGTGGAAAGCGGCCTCAAGGCAGGCGATCGCGTGATCCTCGACGGGTTGGCCAAGCTGCGTCCCGGAGCGCCGATCATGCTGGGTGAAGCAGGCACCGCGCCCTCCGGCGCGCCCGCGGCACCCGGGGCCCCTGCCCCGGCCGCCAAATCCGCGCCCAAGTCCTGATCGAGGACACCCACCACCATGTTCTCGCGCTTCTTCATCGACCGGCCCATCTTCGCGGCCGTGATCTCGCTGTTTCTCGTGCTCGCCGGCCTCGCCGCGATGCGCACCCTTCCCATTGCCCAGTATCCGGAAATCGCGCCGCCCGTGGTCACGGTGTCGGCGTTTTATCCGGGCGCCTCCGCCGAGGTGCTCGAGGCCACCGTGGCCGCGCCGATCGAGAATGCGATCAACGGCGTGCCCAGCATGATCTACATGAGCTCGACCTCGACTTCGAGCGGCGCCGTGTCAATCCAGGTCACGTTCGACATCGGCACCAATGTCGACGACGCCGCCGTCAACGTCAACAATCGCGTCAAGCAGGTCGAGGCGCGGCTGCCGGAGGAGGTCCGACGGCAGGGGGTGACGGTCGAGCGTGGGTCGTCGTCGTTCCTGCAGGTGCTGGCGTTCTATTCGCCGGACAGCAGCTACGACGATCTCTTCATCTCGAATTACGTGACGCTGAACGTGCTGGACCAGCTGAAGCGGCTGCCGGGCACGACCAATGTGCAGATCTTCGGCGCCAAGGACTACGCGATGCGGATCTGGCTGAAGCCCGATCGCCTTGCGCAGCTGAAGCTGACGCCGGGGGACGTGGCTCGCGCAATCAACGAGCAGAATGCGCAGTTCGCCGCCGGCAAGGTCGGACAGGCCCCGATCAGCAAGGGCCAGGACCTGGTCTACACAATCACCACGCAGGGACGCCTGTCGGACCCCGCGCAGTTCGGTCAGATCATCGTCCGCGCCAATCCGGACGGCTCCACCGTGCGACTCTCGGAAGTCGCGCGGGTCGAGCTGGGTTCGAAGGATTACGATTTCATTGGCCGCTACAACGGCCAGCCAGCCACACTGGTGGGTGTCTTCCTGCAGCCCGGCGCGAACGCGCTCGACGTCGCCAAGAGCGCCCGCGCGACGATGGCGGACCTCGCCACGCGCTTCCCCGAAGGGATCGCCTTCGCGACGCCGTACGACACGACGCGCTTCGTCGAAGTGTCGATTCGCGAGGTGGTGTACACGCTTGGCGAGGCCATGGTCCTCGTGTTCCTCGTCGTCTATCTGTTCCTGCAGAGCTGGCGCGCCACGATCATCCCGTTGGTGGCCGTGCCGGTGTCGCTGTTAGGCACATTCGCCGGGCTGTTCCTGCTCGGTTATTCGATCAACACGCTCACGCTGTTCGGCATGGTGCTGGCCATCGGAATCGTCGTCGACGACGCCATCGTGGTCCTGGAAAACATCGAGCGCATCATGCGCGAGGATGGCGCCACCACGCGCGAGGCCGCGATCAAGGCCATGCATGAAGTGACCGGGCCGGTGATCGCCATCGTGCTGACGCTGACGGCCGTGTTCGTGCCCATCGCGTTCCTGGGCGGCCTCACCGGCGAACTGTATCGCCAGTTCGCGGTGACCATCTCGATCGCCGTGGTGATCTCCGGCTTCGTCGCGCTGACGCTGACGCCGTCGCTGTGCGTGCTGGTGCTGAAGCACACCGAGGCCCCCACGCGTGGCTTCTTCGCCGCCTTCAATCGCTTCTTCGCCAGCGTCACGTCGCACTACACATCGGGCGTGACCTGGATGATCCGCCGCGGCATCGTCGGCGTCGTGTTGTTCCTCGGCATGGTGGCGATCACCGCCGGGCTGTGGCGCTATACGCCCGGCAGCCTGGTGCCGGACGAAGACCAGGGCTTCTACATCACCGCAGTGATCCTGCCGGACGGCGCCACGCTGGAGCGCACCGACAAGGTCGTCGCCGAAGTCACGAAGGCCATCCGCTCCAACCCGGCCAACGCCGACGTGATTTCCTTCACGGGCTTCGACTTCCTCGGCGGCGGCTATCGCAACAACGCCGCCACGATGTTCGTCACGCAGATTCCGTGGGACAAGCGCACCGTCACGGCCAAGGATCTGGTCGGTGAACTGTTCGGCAAGACCGCGGGCATCAAGGAAGCGCTGGTCCTCGCGTTCAACCCGCCCCCGATCTTCGGGCTCGGCAACGCCGGCGGCTACGAGTTCTACATCCAGAACCGCGGCGAAGGCGGCAGCAAGCGGCTGAACGAAGTGACCCAGCAGTTCCTCCAGCGCGTGAACACCGACAAGGAACTGGGCGGCGCGCAGACGCTCTGGCGCGCCAACGTGCCGCAGCTATTCGTCGACGTCGATCGCGAGAAAGCCAAGAAGGTCGGCGTGCCGATCGACGAGATCTTCAATGCGCTGTCGGCGACGCTTGGTACCTATTACGTCAACGACTTCAACAAGTACGGTCGCGCCTGGCAGGTGCTGATGTCGGCCGAGCCCACCGCGCGTGCCCGACCCGACGACATCGGCTCGATCTATGTGCGGTCGGACAAGGGCGAGATGATTCCACTGACCTCGCTGGCCAGCGTCAAGTATTCGTCGGGGCCGGACTCGCTCGATCGGTTCAACAATCTCCCGTCGGTGAAGATCTTCGGCCAGGCCGCGCCCGGCTATAGTTCAGGCCAGGCGATCGCCCGCGTCGAGCAGATCGCCAACGAAGTGCTGCCGGCCGACTTCAGCTACGACTGGGGAGGCACCTCGTACCAGGAAAAGCGTTCGACCGGTGCGTCCACCTTCGCGCTGGGCCTGGCCGTGATCATGGTGTTCCTGATCCTGGCCGCGCAGTACGAAAAATGGTCGCTGCCGCTGTCCGTGCTGCTGGCATTGCCTTTCGGCACCTTCGGCGCATTGGCGGCGATCTGGCTGCGCGGGTTGACCAACGATGTCTACTTCCAGATCGGCCTCGTCACGCTGCTCGGCCTTGCGGCGAAGAACGCGATCCTGATCGTCGAATTTGCCGTGCTGAAGCACCACGAGGGCATGTCGGCGTCCGCGGCGGCCATGGAAGCGGCTCGCCTGCGTTTCCGGCCGATCCTGATGACGTCCTTGGCGTTTATCCTCGGCGTGCTGCCGCTGGCCATTTCCACCGGCGCGGGCTCGGGTGCGCGCCATTCGACCGGCACCGGCGTGATGGGCGGCATGATCGCCGCCACGTTCCTCGCGATCTTCTTCGTGCCGCTGTTCTTCAAGTTCATCACCGACCGGCGCCTGGGCGAATCCCGCACCAAGGCCGAGCTGACCGCCGAAGTCGCGCACGCGCGCACCGTCGCGCACCTGGCGCCACCGGCCACGCCCGGGCATCCGCCGCGCGGCACGGCATCGGGAGACCAACATGAGTAAGCTTCTCATCGCCTTGCTGGCCGGCGTGCTGGCAGCCGGCTGCGCGGTGGTGCAACCGGCACCACCCAAGCTCGATCTTCCCGCGGGTGCGGCGACCCCGGCGCAAGAAGCCATCCTGCAGAGCTGGTGGCTTGCGTTCGACGATCCGGTGCTGACCAAGCTGATCGACGAAGCCTTCGCGCAGAATTACGACCTGCGCACCGCGCTGGCGCGCATCGAAGCCGCGCGCTCGCAGGTGCTGTTGGCGCAGTCCGACCTGGCACCCGACATCAACCTCAATGTAGCGCCGTCGCGCCGGCGCATCTCCGGTGTCGGCTCGCAGCCGCTGCCTTCGAGCACGCCGCTGACCAGCAACGATTTCCGCGTGGCCATCGAGATGTCCTACGAGCTCGACGTCTGGGGCAAGTACCGGAGCGGCGCGCTGGCTGCCGAAAACGACCTGACCGCAGCGCGGTATTACCGCGAGACGGTGCGCGTGGGCGTGGCCGCCGAAGTGGCCAACGCCTATTTCCGGCTGCGCGCGGCCGACGCCGAACTCGGCGTGCTCGAATCGACATTGAAGCTGCGCACCGAAACCGCGACGCTGCAGCAGGACCGCTTCGACGGCGGCCTGATCGGCGAGTACGACGTGCGCCAGGCGGAAGCGGAGAAATTTGCCGTCATCGCCGACATCGCCCGCGCGAAGAATGCGATCGGCCAGTATGAAACCGCCGTCGCCATCCTCACCGGACGCTCGCCGCAGGCGGTGTTCACGCCCGACGTCGCGCGCGGCAGCGCCATCGACGCGGCCACCGCGGTGCCGCCGTTGCCGCAAGGCCTGCCGGTGGAAGTGATCGGGCGCCGCCCCGACATTCGCCGCTCCGAGGCCCTGCTGGCCGGCTCCGAGTTGCGCATCCAGCAGGCGCGCGCCGATTATTTCCCGTCGTTCAAGCTCGGCGCCTACTTCGGCAGCGAAGCGGCGACGATGGGCACGCTCTTCACTGGCCCGGCGGGCATCTGGAGCATCGGCCTCGGCCTCCTGCAACCGCTGGTGGCCTTGAAAGCGATCGAGGCGCAGGTGGAGCTGGCCAAGGCCAACAACGATCGCGCGATGGTTGAGTACCTGCAGACGATCCAGGTCGCGTTCGGCGAAGTACGCAATGCACTCGTGACGAACAATGCATCGCGCGAGGCGCTCGCCGCCGAAACGTCGCGCCGCGACCAGGTGGCCAAAGCTCTTGAAGTGGCCATGCTGCGCTACAACGCGGGACGCACATCGTTTCTCGAAGTGATCGACGCGCAACGATCGCTGCTGGCCGCGGAGACGCTGCGCATTGCCGCCGCGCGCGATGCCAAGTTATCCACCGTCGACTTCGCGCGGGCGCTGGGCGGCGGCTGGAATCCGGCGCAGGTAGCCGCGTCGCGCTAGCGCCGACGCCATTCGGCGCGCTCGACACACACCGTTCGGCGCCACACCCCGCGTCCGGTTTGCGGTGGCAGGGGTCTCGCCTGGGCGTCAAGCAACAAATTTTTTGGCTAACCGGCAGTTTCCCGTTGCCCGCTGCCGGCCGCAATGATTCAGAATGAGCGCCCAGCCTGCGCACCAGAATCGCAGGCCTTCGCATAAGCAAGTTCGCCGATGGAGGAAACCATGAAAGCATTCACCCGCATCGCGGCAGCGTTGTGCCTGCTGCTGGCCGTACAACCGTCATTCGCGCAGCAAGGTCCGGTCAAGATCGCCGGGCTCGTGGAGCTCTCGGGCACCGGCGCCACGTCAGGGACCAATTTCGACAACGGCGTCAAGCTGGCGGTCAAGGAAATCAACGCGGCCGGCGGCATCATGGGCCGCAAGATCGAATATACGAGCGGCGACACGCAATCCAACCCGCAGATCGCGAAGGCGCTCGCCCAGAAGGCGGTCGACGACGGCGCCTACGTCGTGATGGGGCCGGTGTTCTCCGGTTCGATCATGGTGTCGATGGCGGAGACGAAAAAGTCGGAGATCCCCAACTTCACCGGTGGCGAGGCGGCTAGCATCACGCAGCAGGGCAATCCATACATCTTCCGCACGTCGTTCACGCAGACGACCGCCATGCCCAAGGTCGCGAAGTATCTCGCCAACGATCTCAAGGCGAAGACGGTCGCGATCATCTGGGTCAACAACGACTTCGGCAAGGGCGGCCGGGACACGATGGTGAAGGAATTGGAGAAGCTCGGCGTGAAGGTCGTCGCCGACATCTCGACCGATCCCGGCCAGGTCGACTTCTCCGGCCCCGTGCTGCGGGCCAAGCAGTCGAACGCCGACGCCCTCTTCGTATATTCGAACGAGGAAGAGTCGGCGCGCGCACTGCGGGAGCTGCGCAAGCAGGGCTACGACAAGCCGATCGTCGGCGAGACCACGCTCACCAGCCAGAAAGTGATCGAGCTGGCCGGCGACGCCGCCAACGGTGCCGTTGCACACGTCGGCCTCACCGCCGATGCGCCGCAGCCCGCGATCAAGGCCTTCGACGACAAATTCCAGAAGGAATACAAGAACAAGGGCGACCACAACGCGTTGAAAGGCTACAGCGCGATGTACATCGTCAAGGTGCTGACGGAGCGGTTGGGCAAGTTCGACCCGAAGGCCTTCGCTGCGGCAATGCATGGCGCCAAGTTCACAGTGCAGGAAAACCCGGGCGTGCTGCTCGACGTCACGTTCGACCAGAACGGCGACTTGGACCGCGAGAGTTTCATGACCAAGGTGGTCAACGGCAAGCAGCAAGTCGTAGCCACGCTGCCGCCGGCATCGGCCAGATAACCGGATCAATGCAGGAGGCGTGACGTTGGCTGACGTGTCCACCTTCGGCATCGCCGGGCTGTTGTGCTGGCCCGCGTTCCAGTCGCGTTCGCCGGTGATCCACAATCACTGGCTCGCGCACTACGGCATTCCGGGGCGCTACGTGCTGTTCCCGGTGCCGCCCGAGCGGCTCGAGCAGGCCGTACGCGGCATGGGCGCGCTGGGCCTGCGCGGCTGCAACGTCACCACCCCGCACAAGCAGGCGATCTTTCCGCTGCTCGATCGCGTCGACGATCTCGCGCAGCGGATTGGCGCGGTCAACACCGTGGTCGTGGAACCGGATGGCACGCTGACCGGCTTCAACAATGACGGCAACGGCTTCATCCAGAGCTTGCGCGACGCCGATCCTGCATGGCGGCCGGATAGCGGTCCCATTCTCGTGCTGGGCGCGGGCGGGGCCTCCCGCGCCGTGGTGGCGAGCCTGGCAGCACAGGGTGCTACGGAAATCCGCGTGTGCAACCGCTCCATCGACAAGGCGCAGGAAATCGCGGATGCCGTGGGCAGCATGGTCAGGGTCGTGCCGTGGGACCAGCGCGAAGATGCACTCGATGGCATCGCGATGCTGGCGAATGCGACGAGCCTCGGCATGACCGGCAAGGCGCCGTTGCCGATGCCGCTCGATCGCCTGCCCGCGCGCGCCATCGTGGGCGACTTGATCTACCTCCCGCCGGAAACGCCACTGCTGGCCGCTGCGCGCGCGCGGGGCAATATCACCGTCAACGGCCTGGGCCTGTTGCTCAACCAGGCGCGCCCGGCCTTCAACGCGTGGTTCGGCGTGATGCCCGAAATCACGCCGGCCCTGCAACAGGCGATTGCGGCCACGTTTTAGCGCAGGGTCACCGTCATGACCCTGCGCATCCTTGACGAGCCGAAGATCGACGCGCACGTGCATGTGCTCGATCCGACGCGCTTTCCTTATGGCGCCGACACGCACTACCGTCCCGCCGGGCAGGAAATTGCCACCGCGGACCAGTTGTTCCAGGCGATGGCAACATATGGCGTGCAGCACGCGCTGATTGTCGGCCCCAATTCGGGCTACGAGCTCGACAATCGGTGCCTGCTCGATGCGCTCGCGCGAAGCGCGGGACGCTGCAAGGGCATCGCCGTCGTGCCGAACGACATCGACGTGGCGGGCCTCGAAGCGCTGCATGCCTCCGGCGTGATCGGCGTTGCATGGAATGCCACACATCACGGTGTGCCGTTCTATGCAGGCGCTTCCGCGCTGCTGGCCAAGCTGGCCGCGCTCGACATGTTCATCCAGGTACAGGTGGAGCACGACCAGCTTGCCGCACTGGCACCGATGCTCGAGCGCTCCGGTGCGCGCATCCTGATCGATCACTGCGGACGCCCCACCCCAGGCGCCGGCGTCGATCAGCCCGGCTTCAAGGCGGTGTTGGCATTGGCGGCGACGCGCCGCGCCGTCGTCAAGCTCTCCGGCATCGTCAAGTTCACGCGCCAACCGTTTCCGCACGCCGACGCGCGCCCCTACATCGACGCGCTGCTGGAGGCCTATACGCCGGAGGGCTGCGTGTGGGCATCCGACTGGCCGTACCTGCGCGCGCCTGGGCACATCGACTACGGGGTGCTGCTCGATCTCGCCGCGCAATTGATGCCCGATGCCGCCGTGCGCCGTCAGGTGATGTGGGTAACCCCGCGCGCGTTGTTCGGCTTCGGCGCGTAGACACCACTTTCACCCCGACGTACCGGCGCAAGGCCACCGCGTTCCCAATGGTATTCGTGGCGCCGGCACTACTGACCGGGCAAAGCCATTGCCAGCGAGTGATCGCGCCCATGCCGCCCCTTCGGCACCGCGACGATTCATGACAAAATGGGCAGGTCTCCATGGATCGACGGATCATCGTGATCGCCACCATGCTTCGTACCTCGCTGCGCCTCGCGTTGCTCGGCCTCGGCTGTCTCGCTGCGCTGCCGACCTTCGCGCAGCAGCCCATTGTCGTGCAGGGTCTCGATTGCTTCGGCGAAGAGCCGTTCTGGAACATCGATGCCAGCCGCACGTCTGCCCGCTACAGTTCGCTCGGTGCCAAGGGCAAGCGTGAAATCGTGTTCAGCGGGTCGCTGCAGACACTGTCTTTCCTGACGCCACCGGTGACAGTTTGGCGGGGGGACTCGACGCACCTGCCCAAGGAAACGCTGGTGGTGTCGCTGCGCGAGGAGGCGTGCAAGTCGACGATGGCCGAGGGTCCCGCGCTCACTCATCGCGCCATCCTGTCAGTGCGGCCCGGCGAGGCGATCACCGGATGCTGCACCATCAAGGCGGCCTACGATGCCAAGGCGGCGCCTGTGGCGAACTATGCCGGGAAGGGTTTCGATGACTGGGCGCACTACATCCCCGATTTGCTGGCGGGCATGAACCTGTGTCTCGCCCGCGACGGCGCCAAGGCCAAATGGATCTCGAAGGCTTGGCCGATGAACCATGGCAACGGCCTCGTGCGTGTGGTCCGGACCGATGGCAAGTCCGTCGACTGCGTGGCGGACCTGACGGGCCGCGGCAACCCGCAGTTCGAGCCGGTGAATCCTGCGGCGCCACCATTGCCCGACGTCGGCAATCCACTCTATTACCCGGCACGCGAGGCGCCGCCGCTGGTGGCATGCGGCCGGCTGGAGCGCGTGCTCGACAGGAAAGGCAAGCTCGCCGGCTACCTGCACTACGACCCATGCTGAAATTTCTCCGCCTGCTGACGGGAACGATGCTGCTGGCCGCTGGCCTGCCGCTGTCTGCGCAAGTGCCGCCCACCGCTACGGAAACCGCGGCGTACACCGGACTGTTCGCCGCGGCGTCGCGCGGTGACGTGGCGCAAATGGCGCAACTCCTGGCGCAGGGCGCCGACGTCAAGGCCCGCGACACTTACGGCCGCACGCCGCTGCATGTGGCAGCTTACGCGCGGCAGCAGGATGCGCTGCGTGCGCTGGCCAAGGCGGGCGCCGACCCCAACGCCCTCGAATCCGACCGCTACGACATCGTCACGATTGCCGCGGTGGCGGACGATCCGGTCACCTTGCGCACCGCGCTGGACATCGGCGGCAATCCGCAAAACGTGACCAGCCGCTACGACGGCACGGCCTTGATTGCCGCCGCGCATCTCGGCCACGACGAGGTGGTGCGCATCCTCATCAAGGCTGGCGCGCCACTTGATCACGTCAATAACCTGCACTGGACCGCGCTGATCGAGTCGATCGTGCTCGGCAACGGCGGGCCGCGGCACGTGGCCACGCTGAAGGCGTTGGTGGATGCCGGCGCCAGCACCGCGCTGACCGACCGCGGCGGCAGCACGCCGCTGGCACTGGCCAAGGGCCGCGGCTACGCCGAGATGGTGGCGATCCTGCAGAAGGCCGGCGCGCGCTGAATCATGCTCGACTCGATCCGCGAATTCTTCGAGCGCAACTTTGCTGCGCCCGATGCAAGCCAGAGCAAGCACTCGATCGAACTCGCGACCGCGGCGCTGCTGCTCGAGGTGTCGCGCGCCGACGGCGAAATTTCCGCCGACGAGCGCGAGGCTACGGCCCGGGCATTGCGCAGCAAGTTTCACCTGACGGCGGCGGAAACGGCCGCGCTGATCGAAATGGCCGAGGCGCAGATGCGGGACGCCACCGACACCTTTCAGTTCACGTCACTGGTCAACAAACGCTTCACGCGCGAACAGAAAATCCGCGTGGTCGAGCTGATGTGGCAGGTGGCCTATGCCGACGGCGAGCGCGACGTGTTCGAGGATCACGTGATCCGCAAGCTGGCCGACCTGCTGTATGTCGACCACGGCGACTACATCGCCGCGAAACTCAAGGCGCGCGATGCCCGACCGCTGTCCGGGCCGGAGACGCTGTAGGCGACGTTTTTGCGTCGAGATAATCCGAAACGTAAAACCTGCGGACCTGAAGCCTCGCCACGCAGTCTCGCACGGTCTCTTACCAAACACGCAGCAGCTCGCCCCTACATGCTGCGGCGATACTGACCACCTACCTCGAACAATGCGTTGGTGATCTGCCCCAGCGAGCACACGCGCACCGTGTTGACGAGTTCGGCGAAGACATTGCCGTTGGCGATCACCACCTGCTGCAGCCGTGCCAGTGCCGCCGGTGCCTCTGCCGCATGCAGGGCATGGAACGCCGCCAGGCGCTGAAGCTGCGACTGCTTCTCGTCGTCGGAGGAGCGCGCCAGCTCGATCTTCTGCGGCGGCGCGGAATCGGCATGCGGATTGCGGAACGTGTTGACCCCGATGATCGGATACGAGCCATCGTGCTTCATGTGCTCGTAGTGCATCGACTCTTCCTGGATCTTGCCGCGCTGGTAGCCGGTTTCCATTGCGCCCAGCACGCCGCCGCGCTCGGAAATCGCCTCGAATTCCTTCAGCACCGCCTCTTCGACCAGGTCGGTCAGCTCGTCGATGATGAACGCGCCCTGGTTGGGGTTCTCGTTCTTGGCGAGGCCCCATTCGCGATTGATGATCAGCTGGATCGCCATGGCCCGGCGCACGGACTCCTCCGTCGGCGTGGTGATTGCCTCGTCGTAGGCGTTGGTGTGCAGCGAATTGGTGTTGTCGTAGGTGGAGATCAATGCCTGCAGCGTGGTGCGGATATCGTTGAACGAAATCTCCTGCGCGTGCAGCGAACGCCCCGACGTCTGCGAGTGAAATTTGAGTTTCTGCGACCGCTCGTTGGCGCCATAGCGGTTCTTCATCGCTACGGCCCAGATGCGCCGCGCCACGCGGCCGATCACCGTGTACTCCGGGTCCATGCCATAGCTGAAGAAGAACGAGAGATTGGGCGCGAAGTCGTCGATGTTCATGCCACGCGCCAGGTAGGCCTCGACGAACGTGAACCCGTTGGACAGCGTGAAGGCAAGCTGCGAAATCGGATTGGCCCCGGCCTCGGCAATGTGATAGCCCGAGATCGACACCGAGTAGAAGTTGCGGATGTTGTGCTGGACGAAATACTGCGCGATGTCGCCCATCACCTTCAGCGAGAACTCGGTGGAGAAGATGCACGTGTTCTGGCCCTGGTCTTCCTTCAGGATGTCGGCCTGCACGGTGCCGCGCACGGTGGTCTGCGTCCATGCACGGATCTTCTCGACTTCATCATCAGTCGGTTCACGCCCGTTGTCGGCGCGGAATTTATCCAGTTGCTGGTCGATCGCGGTGTTGAGATACATCGCCAGCAGCGTGGGCGCCGGCCCGTTGATCGTCATCGACACCGACGTGGTCGGATCGGCCAGTTCGAATCCGGCGTACAGGGCCTTCATGTCGTCGAGGGTGGCGATCGACACGCCCGAATTGCCGACCTTGCCGTAGATATCGGGCCGCAGCGCGGGGTCGTTGCCGTACAGCGTGACTGAATCGAAGGCCGTGGACAGCCGCTTGGCCGGCATGCCGTCGGCCAGCAGGTGGAAACGGCGATTGGTGCGGAATGGATCGCCCTCGCCCGCGAACATCCGCGTGGGGTCTTCGTTCTCGCGCTTGAATGCGAACACGCCTGCGGTGAACGGAAAGCTGCCCGGCACGTTCTCCAGCAATTGCCAGCGCAGGATCTCGCCGTCGTCCTCGAAGCGCGGCAGCGCCACCTTGCGCACCCGCGTGCCCGACAGCGAGGTGGTGGTCAATGCGGTGCGGATTTCCTTGTCGCGGATCTTCACGACGTATTCGTCGCCGCTGTAGGCCGCCTTGGTCTGTGGCCACATGTCCAGCAGCTTCCGGGCGCGCGCATCGAGCTGCGCGTCGCGTTCGGCTTCCAGCGCTTGCAACGCGACCGCGGCGCCATCGTTCGCCGTACCTTGGCCATCGTCCTGCAGCATCTGCTGCGACAGCCGCAGCGCCTGTCGCTCGCGCGCGAACTGCGCCTGCTTTGCCGTCCACGCGTGATAGCCGCGCAGCACATCGGCGATTTCGGCAAGATAGCGCACCCGTGCCGCCGGCACGATCACGTGCTGCACGGTCGACTGCCGCGTGGTTACGGTCGGCAGAGCACCGGGCTTGAGCTCCAGCCCATGATCGACGAGTTTCGCGGTTACAGCCTGGTACAGCGCCGTGACGCCGTCGTCATTGAAGCGCGACGCCATCGTGCCGAACACCGGCATGGCGTCGGGCGCCGTGGTCCACGCCTCGCGATTGCGCTGGAACTGCTTGCGCACGTCGCGCAGCGCGTCCTGCGCACCCTTGCGGTCGAACTTGTTGATGGCGACGAAGTCGGCGAAGTCGAGCATGTCGATCTTCTCCAGCTGGCTCGCGGCGCCGAATTCGGGCGTCATTACATACAGCGACGCGTCCACCAGCGGTACGATCGCCGCGTCGCCCTGGCCGATGCCCGAGGTCTCCACGATGATGAGATCGAAGCCCGCCACCTTGCAGGCGGCGATCACATCGGGCAATGCCTTCGAAATCTCGCTGCCGGCGTCGCGCGTGGCGAGCGAGCGCATGAAGATATTGGGATGTTCATTGGCGTTCATCCGGATGCGATCGCCCAGCAAGGCGCCGCCGGACTTGCGCCGCGACGGGTCGATGGAGATCAGTGCGATCTTCAGCGCATCCTTCTGGTCGAGGCGGAAGCGGCGTACCAGTTCGTCGGTGAGGGAGCTCTTGCCGGCACCTCCGGTGCCAGTGATGCCCAGCGTGGGCACGCCGGTTTCCGCGGCCGCGGCCAGCATCTCGGCGCGCATCGCCGAGGGCACCGTGCCGTTTTCGAGGCCGGTGATGATCCGCGCCAGCGCCTGCTGCCGCGCGAACCGCTCGCCGGCGCGCAGCGCGTCCAGCGAGTGGGGCAGCGCGGCGGCAAGATCGGTGTCGCAGGCCGCGACGATCTCGTTGATCATGCCCTGCAGGCCCAGCCGCTGCCCATCTTCGGGCGAGAAGATCCGCGTGACGCCGTACTCGTGCAGTTCGCGAATTTCATCCGGCACGATCACGCCGCCGCCGCCGCCGAACACCTTGATGTGCGCGCCGCCGCGCTCGCGCAGCAGGTCCAGCATGTACTTGAAGAATTCGACGTGCCCGCCCTGGTACGACGAGATCGCGATGCCCTGGGCGTCTTCCTGCAGCGCGCAGTTGACGACCTCCTCCACGGAACGGTTGTGCCCGAGATGGATCACCTCGCAGCCCGAGGCCTGCAGGATGCGCCGCATGATGTTGATCGACGCATCGTGGCCATCGAACAGGCTGGCGGCGGTGACGAAGCGCACCTTATGCGCGGGTTTGTAGACGAGCGGCTGGCGCTGGGACAAATCGTTCACGGCAAATCCTCGCGTTGGCGCGTGACGCCACGTTAATTGACGTTTACGTAAACGTCAATACAATCGGCGCCCGGGACGTTCATAATTCCACGTTTGCGACCCTTTGCGAATTCTTTGCCCGCCATGCCGCCTCCTGCCGTCTCCGTCTCCGCAGCTATCCATCCTGTGACCGGCCACAGTGTCGCCACCGCGACATTGTTGAATCTTGCACATGCGCTCGACCACCTCGTATTGCTGGTCTTTGCCGCCGCCGTGGGCACCATTGCCGTCGAATTCGGCTTTGCACGCTGGGAGGACCTGATGCCCTACGCTGCAGGCGCCTTCCTGCTGTTCGGCCTGGGCTCGATGCCGGCGGGCCGCCTGGGCGACCTGTGGGGGCGTCGCGCCATGATGCTGGTCTACTTCTTCGGCATCGGCGTCTCGTGCCTCCTTGCCGCGAGCACGCAGAACGCGTGGCAACTGGCCGCCGCGCTGACGTTGATGGGCGCGTTCGCGGCGATCTATCACCCGGTCGGCATCCCCATGCTCGTGCAGAGCACTACTCGCCCGGGCGCGGTGATCGGCTTGAACGGGCTCGTCGGCAACCTCGGCATCGCCGCGGCGGCCGTCCTCACCGGGTTCATCATCAAGTATTTCGGCTGGCGGATGGCATTTGTCGTGCCGGGCATCGCCGCATTCGTGCTGGGGTTCGTGTTCGCACGCGTGGTGCCCGATGAAACGATGGCGCCGTCGAAGCGTCCGCCGAAACAGTCCGAACATTCGGCGCACGATCTCGCGCGCATCGTGCTGATCCTCACGCTGACCTCGACCTGCGGCAGCCTGCTGTTCAATTTCACGACCAACGGCAACGGCGAACTGCTGGCGCAGCGGATGCAGGCCATCACGCGCGACCCGGCGCGCCTCGGCCTGCTGCTCGGCCTCGTGTACACCGTGGCCTCGCTGGCGCAGGTGATCGTGGGGCGTGCCATCGACCGTTATCCGCTGAAGCGCCTTTTCCTGGGCATCGTGCTGATGCAGATTCCGCTGTTCGTGCTGGCGGTCTACGCCGAAGGCTGGGCTTTCTATGCCGTGGCGATCGCGTTCATGGCCTTCGTCTTCGGCGCGATTCCGTTCACCGACGCCCTGATCGTGCGCTACGTGGACGACCGCATGCGCTCGCGCGTGGCCGGCGTGCGCCTCGCCATCGCCTTCGGCGCGAGTTCGCTCGCCGTGTGGCTGCTGGGGCCACTGGTCAAGGCCAACGGCTTCGGTTTCCTGATGGGTCTGCTGGCAGTAATTGCGGCGGCAGCGGCAATCGCCGTATTGTTTTTGCCGCAAGCGCGCCATTCGCAACCATCACCCCCGGCGGGCGAGTCTGCCGCGTCGCAAGGCGCTGCCCGAGGATGAAACCTCGCGTAGGGAATCGCTCCAAAATTCGCGTCCGGGGAACTCCGGCCGTCTAAGCCGGCCTTAAGGCAGCGGACGCTATACTCCGCGCGCCAATCACCCGAGGTTGCTTCCATGTCCGCTTTCATCGCCTGGCCGCGGCGCATCGCCGCCTTCCTGCTGCCGCTGTTCATCGCCGCCGGCGCCTTTGCCGCCCTGCCCGCAGGCGTGACGCAGGGGCCCACCGTCGAAGGCATGACCGAATACCGGCTGGCCAATGGGCTGACGGTATTGCTGTTTCCGGACGCGTCGAAGCCCTCCACGGTGGTCAATGTGACCTACAAGGTCGGTTCGGCGTACGAGAACTACGGCGAAACCGGCATGGCGCACCTGCTCGAGCACCTCGTGTTCAAGGGCACGCCGTCGCGCGGCAACATCCAGCAGGAGCTGGGCCGCCGCGGCATGGAATACAACGGCTCCACGGGCTGGGATCGCACCAACTATTTCGAGACCTTCACGGCATCCAGCGACAACCTCGACTGGGCGCTGGGGATGGAAGCCGACCGGATGGTCAATTCGTTCATCCGCAAGAGCGACCTCGACACCGAGATGACGGTGGTGCGCAACGAGTTCGAGAGCGGCGAGAACAATCCGCAGCGGGTGCTCTACGGCAAGATGCTGTCCACCGCCTATCAATGGCACAACTACGCGAACATGCCGATTGGCGCGCGCTCGGACATCGAGAACGTCGACATCGCCCGCCTGCAGACGTTCTACCGGCAGTACTACCAGCCCGACAACGCGGTGCTGATCGTCGCCGGCAAATTCGACGCGGAGCCCACGCTGGAAAAGATCGCCAAGTACTTCGGCCCGATCCCCAAGCCCACGCGCGTGCTGCCCACCATCTACACGCAGGAACCGGTGCAGGACGGCGAGCGTTCCGTCACGCTGCGGCGCGTGGGCAATACCAAGTTCCTGGGCATGATGTTCCACACGGTGCGTGGCGCGGATCCCGATTACACGGCGATGGACACCCTGGGCGAAGTGATGACGCTCGCCCCGGCCGGCCGCCTGTACAAGTCGCTGATCGAGACCAAGAAGGCCACCGCCGTGTCGGTCTGGCAGCAACCGCAGTCCGATCCGGGGACCATCACGTTCTTTGCGCAGATTCCCGACGGCGACGCCATCGAGCCGGCCCGCGACGCGATGCTGGCCACGTTTGCCAACCTGGCGAAGGAGCCGATCACCGAAGCCGAAGTGGCGCGCGTCCGCGCCAAGGCGGCCAAGTACTTCGACGACGTGATGGCCAATCCGCAGCAGCTGGGGGTGGCCATCTCCGAGTCCATCGCGCTGGGCGACTGGCGGATGTTCTTCATCCATCGCGACCGCTTTCGCACCGTCACCCCCGCCGCCGTACAAAAGGTGGCGCTCGATTACCTCAAGCGTTCCAATGTCACCATCGGCGAATTCCTCCCCGACGCGAAACCCGATCGCGCGCCGGTGCCCGCCACCGTCGACGTGATGGCTGCGGTCAAGGACTACAAGGGCGACACGGCCACCGCCGCCGGCGAAATCTTCGACCCTTCGCCGGCCAACCTCGATGCGCGCACCCAGCGCTTCACGCTGCCCAACGGCATGAAGGTCGCGCTGTTGCCGAAGAAGACGCGTGGCGAAACGGTCAACTTCGACCTGTCGCTGCATTTCGGCAACGAACAGTCGGTCACCGGCAAAGCCACTGAAGGCACGCTCACCGGCGGGATGCTGCTGCGCGGCACGACGACCAAGTCGCGCCAGGACATCGACGATGCCTTCGACAAGTTCCGCGCCAAGGTCAGCGTCAATGGCACGCAGACCGGGGCATCGGCCAGCGGACAGACCGTGCGCGCGGAATTGGCGAACACGCTGCGGCTCACCGCCGAGGTGCTGAAGGATCCCGTCTTCCCGGCCGCCGAGCTCGAGACGCTGAAGCGGCAGCGCAACACTCGTTTCGAGACCGCCAAGTCCGAGCCCCAGGACATCGCGCAGCGCGCATTGGGCCGCCACGACAATCCGTATCCGCCCGGCCATCCGCGCTACGTCCCCACCATCGACGAAAGCATCGCCTGGAACAACGCGGTCACCGTCGACGGCGTCAGGAATTTCCACAAGCAGTTCTATGGCGCGAGCAATGCCGAACTGGCGATCGTCGGCGACTTCGATCCCGAGGCGATGAAGGCGCTGGTCACCGAGCTCTTCGGCAACTGGAAGAGCCCGGCGCCGTATGCGCGCGTGCCGGACCCCTATCGCGTTGCCAAGCCCGCCGCACTTCGTCTGGTGGTGCCCGACAAGGCCAATGCGATCGTGATCGGCAACGAACATTGGCAGATCAACGACACCAACCCGGATTACGCGGCGTTGCTGGTGGCCAATTTCATCGTGGGTGAGTCGCCGTCGTCGCGCATCTTTGAACGCCTCCGCCAGAAAGAGGGCCTTTCGTATGGCGCCGGAACGTTCTTCCAGCCGAGTTCCTTTGAAGCCAACAGCAGGTTCGGCATGTATGCCATCTTCGCGCCGCAGAACCTGGACAAGGTGCGCACTGCTTTCGCCGAGGAAATCGCGCGCGTGCTGAAGGACGGCTTCACGGACGCCGAGGTCACGGACGCGAAGACTGCGGTGATCCATGAACGCAAACTGGGGCGCAGCGAAGATGGTCCCGTAGCCGACGCACTGACGTCGCAGGCCTATCTCGGCCGCACCTATGCCGTATCAGCCGCCGTCGATGCCGCCATCGAGAAACTGACCACCGCCGAGGTGAATGCGGCCATCCGCAAGTACCTGAAATCCGCCGACTTCACCTACGCGTTCGCCGGCGACTTCAAGTAACGGGGTAGCGACCGCAGGCGAGGTTTCGGCCTCGCCTACCTGCGGTTCCTGCGGGACCTTCGTTCGTCGTGCCGCTATAGCGAGCCCACCACATCCTTGAGCGCCGCCGCAATGCCCGGCGTGCAGGCGAGGCAGGGTGCCTTGCTCATCGGCGTGGCGGTGGCGAACGGCACGTGGTAGCCGCCCGCTTCCTCCACCAGCAGCAAACCCGCGACGGCATCCCACGCCGAGAGTTCGAGCTCGACAAAGCCGTCGTAGCGGCCGCTGGCGACATGCGCCAATTGCAACGCGGCGGATCCGAAATTGCGCATCGCCGTGCCCGCCGCCATCATCCGGCGCCGGATATCGAGATACCGGTCCTCCGGATGGCGGTCGTGATGACCCAGCACGACATAGGCACCTACCAACTCTTGCGTGGATGACACGTGCAGGCGCGCGGTGCCGTCGGGGCCGGAAGCGAACGCGCCGCCGCCGTGCCGTGCGTGATACAGCACGTCGGCCGGCGGATCGAACACGACGCCCACCTGCGTGCGGCCGTTCTCGACGTAGCCGATCGCCACGTTCCAGTACGGCACGCCGCGCAGGAAATTGTGAGTACCGTCGATGGGGTCGACGATCCAGCAGCGTTCCGCAGGCCCGGTGAAGCCCGCGGCGGTCTCCTCGCCGAGGAAGGCATCGTCGGGAAAGGCGGCGGCCAATTCACGCCGGATCAGATTCTCGACGTCGCGGTCGGCGTGACTGACGAAGTCGGCCGGCCCCTTCAGTTCGACGACCAGCTTGGCGCGATTGCGAAAATAGTCGAGCGCCAGCGCGCCCGCCGCGCGGGCGATGCGCTGCGCGGCGGCGTAGCGTTCTTCGATACCGTCATCCGCCATGTCAGATGCCGTCCACGGCAACGAGGGAGCTTTCGGCAATTTCGTGGCGCAATGCCGCCAGCGGCTGGTAGTCGGGGTCCGCGAAGAAGGCATGGATGGCCGCGCGGTCCGGAAACTTGAACAGCACGATACGCACCGGGTTCCAGCTGCCCTCGATCACTTCGTGGCCGCCGCCACGCACCAGATATTCGCCGCCGTGCCGACTGATGATTGCGGGCACATCGCGCTTGTAAATTTCGTAGCGTTCCTTGTCACGTATGTCTACATCGCAGATCAGATAGGCCGACATCGAAGAAGATTCTCCAGTTTGTATCCGGTGGTTGAAACTCGAAGTCAGCGCCGCAACACGATGACCGCATCCTGGTCAAACACGATGCCTACCGCATCGTCGCGGCGGCGCGCCTTGCGCGCCTCGCCGTCGAACACCAGCAAATCGCCCCACGCGGTGGCCACCACGTATTCGACGCGGCTGCCAAGGTAGGAGACGCGCTTGCACACGCCCGGCAACAGGCCCAGCCCTGCATCGACGACGCGCAGGCGCTGCGGACGCACCGCCAGCGTCACAGGACCGGCGGCCAGGCCGCCACCATCCACCGCGGCCGCAATGCCGCCGGCGGCAAACGAAGCGCCGGCCGCATCGATCGCAAGTTCGCCGTCGACCAGGTTGGCGTCGCCGATGAAATCGGCGAGGAAGCGTGACTCCGGCGCTTCATACAGCGCTTCCGGCGGCCCCTGCTGCGCGATGCGGCCGCCGTTCATCACGATGACCTTGTCGGAGACAGCCAGCGCCTCTTCCTGGTCGTGCGTCACGTACAGGACCGTCAACGCCAGCGCTTGCTGCAGCTCGCGGATTTCCTCGCGCACGTGCCGGCGCAACTTGGCATCGAGGTTCGACAACGGCTCGTCGAACAGCAGCACCGCGGGTTCGAGCACCAGCGAGCGTGCCACCGCCACGCGCTGCTGCTGCCCGCCGGAGAGCTCGGATGGCAGCCGCGCCTCGAATTCCGACAGGCCCAGCATGTTCAGCTTCTCGCGCGCCATCTCGCGCGCCCGGGTCTTGTCGGAGCGCATCGACAGCGGCCCGTAGCAGACGTTTTCCAGCACCGTCATATGCGGAAAAAGCGCATAGGACTGAAAGACCATGCTGACGTCGCGCTCGTTGGCGGCGCGCAGCGTGACGTCGACGCCGCCGATCAGCACGCGCCCCCCGGAGACCGCCTCGAGCCCTGCCACCATCCGCAGCGTCGTGGTCTTGCCGCAGCCGGAAGGTCCGAGCAGCGTGACCAGCTCGCCCTGCGCGACGTTGAACGAAACGTCATCGACCGCGGTGACGTCGCCATAACGCTTGGTCACGTGGTCGAAGATGACGCCGCCCAGGTCCTTGTCCATGTCAGTGTCCTGTAGCAAGCACGGGGGCGGCCGTTCGGCGGCCAAGGCGCGTCTCGCCTACCAGTTTTTGCATTGCGAGCAACGCCACGAGCATCACGACGATCAATACCGCCGAGTAGGCGATCGCCAGCGGATATTCGCCGGCCTCGACGCGACCGATGATGTAGACGGTGGCGAGATTGTACTTGGCCGTGGCAAGGAAGATGACGGCGCTCACCGCGGTCATCGCATGCGTGAAACTGAACACGAGCGTGGCCAGGATGGCCGGCCGCAACAGGGGCACGATCACCTCGCGCAACGTGCGCATGGTCGACGCGCGCAACGTCGACGACGCTTCGTCCAGCGTCTTGTCGATCTGCGCCAGCGCTGCAACGCCGGTGCGTACGCCCACCGGCATGTTGCGGAACACGAAGCACAGCACGAGGATGGCCATCCCGCCCGTCAACTCCAAAGGCGCCACGTTGAATGCCACGATGTACGACACGCCGATCACGGTGCCGGGAATGGCGAAGCTGACCATGGTCAGGAATTCGAAGGCGCGGCGGCCCACGAAGCGATGCCGTGTGATGACGTAGGCAGCCAACAGGCCCACCGCAGCCGTCAACGGCGCGGCGACTGCCGCTACCTTGATCGTGGTGAACAGGCTGTCCCACGCGGAGCCGCTGAACATCGTGCCCCTGGAGTCGAAGTCCATGCCGAAGCCCGCGAGGAAATGTCCGAAGGTGAGCGTCATGTCGCCGCGGCCGATGTCCTTGACGAAGCCACCCGCGAGAATGATCGCGTAGCAGACCAGCGTGAAGAAGATCCACGCGGCGGCGATGCCGAAACACGCATACCACAATGGACGCGGCAGCTTGCCCGGCAGCCCGCCGTCGCCCTTGCCGGTGACCGTCACGTAGGAGAGCTTGCCGATCCAGCGTTGCTGCAGCCAGAACGCCACCAGCGTCAGCCCCAGCAGCACGGAGGCCAGCGCCGCAGCGCGCCCCGGATCGTGCTGCGCACCGGCCACCGCGAAGAAGATCTTCGTCGACAACACATCGAAATTGCCGGCCAGCACGATCGGATTGCCGAAATCGGCAAGGCTCTCGACGAAACCCAGCAGGAACGCGTTGGCGAGCGCGGGGCGCAATAGCGGCCACGTCACCGTGCGAAACACGCGGGCGCGTGATGCCCGCAAGGTCTGCGCCGCTTCTTCCAGCGCCGGGCTGATCGCGGAGAGCGCGCCATACAAGATCATGAACGCGACGGGCGAGAACGTTAGCAGTTGCGCCAGCGTGACGCCCGGCAAGCCGTAGAGCCAGCGCGAACGCGCAATGCCGAACCAGGCGTCGAGCCACCCGGTGACGAGGCCGGTGCGGCCGAACAGCACCACGAGCGCCAGCGCGATCACGAAGGGCGGCGTGACGATCGGCAGGATCGACATCAGCTTCAGCACGCCGGAGTACCGCCGGCCTCCGCGCTGCACCACCAGCGCAAAAACGAGTCCGAGCAGCGTCGACAGGACGCCGACGATTGTCGCCAGCAGCGCGGAGTTGATGGCCACGCCGCACCGGGTGCCGCCACCGATGCAGCCGATCCCCCAGATATCTTCGGTGAACAGCCGCTGCAGCGCCAATTGCGGTGCGAACTGGCCGTGGGCGTCGAAAGCGGCCGCCAGCAACGACTTGGCAACCGGGAAGAAGATGAAGATGATGAGCAGCGACGCGATCACGATCACGATCGTCGCCACCGTTGCATCGCCGCCGAAAATGCCGCGGCGCGCGATCGCGCGGGCAAAGCACACCGTCAGCGCGGCCAGCCCGATGGCGGCGCCGACGCCGAATGACGGCCCCGTCGCCCCCTCGACCAGCGCCGCCGCCAGGGTCCACAGCACGGCTCCGCCCGCCGCAATGGCCGTGCCACGATCGAATTCGCGCCATGCGCAGACCAGCGCTGCGACCGCGCCTGCGAGCAATGGCCACAGCGCCGCGGCGCCGCCCGCCGCGCGCGTCAGCGCCGAGGCGCCGCCACCGGCAGCCCACGGCACGAGCGCCAGCGCGGCAAGTGCGACGGCGGCGACATAAACCGTCGCGCGATCGCGCGACGCCGGCATGAAGACGGCCGGCGCGAGCGCGGTGGTTTCCATGAACTGCCGCTATTTGGGCAGCGTGGAAACTTCCTTGTCCCACTTGGCCAGCAAGCGCGTGCGCTCGGCCGACGACCCGTACTTCACGAAGTCGTAATTGATCAGCTTGATCTCGGCAAGCTTGGGTGCCTGGGCCGGCACCGGTGCGCTCTTGTTCGACGGCACCTGGTAGGAGACCTTCGCCTGCGCGCCGATGGCCTGCGCTTCCGGCGTGAGTGCCCAGTCGTACCACTTCTTGGCGTTCTCCATGTTCTTGGCGCCCTTGATGATGCTCATGCTGCCAATCTCGTAGCCGGTGCCTTCGCATGGCGACACGATCACGACCGGTGCGCCGCCGACGGCCTGCACCACCGCGTCGTGCTGGAAGGTGATGCCGACCAGGCTTTCGCCGGTGGCCGCCGCGCGCGCGGGGGCCGCGCCGGATTTGGTGTACTGGTTGACGTTCTTGTGCAGCGCCTTCAGGTAATCGAAGGCCTTGTCCTCGCCCATCAACTGCACGAGTGTGGCCAGCATCGTGTAGGACGTGCCCGACGAGTTGGGATTGGCGACCTGGATCTCGTCCTTGAACGCGGGCTTGATCAGGTCGGCCCAGCACTTGGGCGCCGGAATGTTCTTCTTCTTCAATTGGTCGGCGTTGTAGCTGTAACCGAGAGCGCCGGCGTAAATGCCGACGGTGCGGTACTTCGATGCCTCCGCCTGCCGCACCGCCCAATCCTGCAGGTCGGCGAGCTTCGGCGACTTGTACGGCTCGGTCAGGCCTTCCTCGGCCGCCTGCAAGTGCGGGTCGCCGGTGCCGCCCCACCAGACGTCACCGCGTGGATTGGCGGCTTCCGCCTTGATCTGCGCATAGAACTCGCCGGAGCTCTTGCGCGTCATCAGCACCTTGATGCCGGTGGCCTTCTCGAAAGCGGCCACCATCGGCCGGCACCATTCCTCCTGCACCGTGCAATAGACGACTACCTCGCCCTCGGCCATTGCCGTCAGCGGAGCCGCCAATACCAGCGCGGCCACGACGCCGCGAAGCCATGAAAACGTACGCATGATTCCTCCTTGGGTTCAGCTTTTTATAGGGAAATGCCGATGACGGCGGCCAGCTTAGCGCAAAGTGCCGCGTTGGTCGCGATCAATGGATTGCCGGCCTTGATGCCATCGCCGGCGAAGAAATCGTTGGTCAAGCCGCCGGCCTCGCGCACCAGCACGATGCCGGCGGCGCAGTCCCACGCATTGATGTGCAGCTCGGCGTAGGCCTCGGCCGCGCCGGCCGCCACGTCCGCCAGGCCCAGCGCGCCGGAACCGGAGCGGCGGATGGCACCGCCGGCATCGAGAACCCGTGCCAGCAACGCGATGTAATCCGCCGCGGGGCGGCGCGTGGACCAGCCGCATTCGACGGTGGCGGCCGTCATTTCCGCGCACGGACTGACGGCAAGTCGGACGCCGTCGCGGTACGCCCCCTCCCCATGCGCCGCCGAATACAGCCAGTCGAGGCTCGGGTCGTAGATGGCCCCGAGCACGGGCACGCCGCGCTCCAGGTATCCGATCGAGACGCAATAGCGCGGCAAGCCGCGCGCGTAGTTGGCGGTGCCGTCAATCGGATCGATCAGCCACGTCCGCACACCCGCGCCGCCGCCCTCCTCCTCGCCGACGATGGCGTCCTGCGGATAGCGCGCGACAATAGCCGCGCGGATGTAGCGCTCGACTTCGCGGTCCATTTCCGTGACCACATCGTGGCGGCCCTTCATGGTAGTAGCCGAGGTGCCGAATCCGCGATGCGCGATCTTGCCCGCGTCCCGGGCCAGCGCCCGGCACAGGTCGTAGCGATCCATCAGACTTCCACCAGGCGATGTTCGTCGAGCGACGTGCGCAAGGCAATGCCGATGCGCGTGGCCTCGGTGGCGTCGTGCAGCGTCAGGGCGGGTGTCCGGTCAAAACGGATGCAGTCGACGAAGTGCATCTCCTCGCGCAGGAAGGCATCGGCGAAGCGTTCGTAGAACGTCGGCGTGGTCAGCGTGCGAATGCCGTGGGCATCCGCGATCTCGACCTGGTTCAGGCGACCGTCGCGCCCCACGGTCAGGCGCCCCGCCGTGCCGACGATTTCGGTGGCAGTCTCGTGACCGTGCGCCATCGTGCGCGACGCATAGAAACAGGCCATGCGGCCGTCGGCAAATTCGCAGATCGCGACACCGTTGTCGACGTCGCCGCACGCATGCAGGCCTTCGTGGACAGCCACCGTGCCCACGGAAAACACGCGCAGCGCCTTCGGCGAACCCAGCAGCCAGCGCGCGAGGTCGATGTCGTGGACGCTCATGTCGACGAAGATACCGCCGGAGGTGGGCGCGAAGCGCACGAAAAATCCCGACGGGTCGTTCTGGTCGCAGGTTTCGGACCGCACCATGAAGGGCCGGCCGATGCCGCCCGCGGCGATCATGGCCTGCGCGTCCTGGTAGCTGGCGTCGAAACGGCGCACGAAACCGATCATCACCTTGAGATGCGGATGCTTGGCCGCTTCCGCCTCCACCTGCAGGCATTCGTCGAGCACCAGCGACAGCGGCTTCTCGCAGAACACGTGCTTGCCGGCCTGCAGCGCCGCGATGATCTGCGCCGGATGCAACGCGTTGGGCGTGACCAGGAACACGGCGTCGAGGCCGGGGTGCGCCAGCAGTTCGGTGTAGTCCTTGTAAAGGCCCTTGACGCCCAGCGCCTCGCGCGCCCACTCGAGTTCTTCGCCGATCGGACTGCACGCGGCGACAAGTTCGGCGCCGGGAACGCGCTGCGCGAGATTCTCGGCATGACGGCGGCCCATCCGGCCGATGCCGACGATGCCGATGCGAACAAGGGACGGTGTCGTCACGAGATGGCCTATGCGTTGTCGTGCAGCGGGGTGCGATTCGGGCCGACGGCAGCCAGTTCCGCGTTCACATTTCGACGATGCGTTTCTCGCGCCACGACGTCGTGGCGGCATCGGCAAGCTCGAGGGCCTTCAGGCCATCCTCGATCGACGTGCGCATCGGCTTCTTCTGCGCCAGCGATTCGAAGAAGTGCGCCATTTCGTTGGCATAGGCTGCGCGATAGCGCTCGAGGAAGAAATGTTCGGGCTTGTCCTGATTCACGTTCACTGCGGTTGACGATGTCACTTCCGTCGGCTTGTGATTGCCGGCCTGCAACATGCCCTTGCTGCCCAGGATTTCGAAGCGCTGGTCATAGCCATAGGCCGCGCGACGGATCGTGTTGATCTGTGCGAGGCGACCCTTGCGGGTGCGGATGGTGACGGCCGTGGCGTCGATGTCGCCCGCGGCGCCGACGGTGGGATCGGTGAGTACGCTGCCCGTGGCATAGAGCGTGGCCGCCTCGTCGTCGAGAATCCAGCGGAAGATGTCGAAGTCGTGGATCAGCATATCGCGGAAGATGCCGCCGGAACGCTTGATGTAGTCCACCGGCGGCGCGCCCGGATCGCGACTGGTGACCACCAGCATCTCGGGATCGCCGATCTCACCGGCATCGAGGCGAACCTTCAACGCGGAAAACGTGGGATCGTACCGGCGCTGGAACCCGATGAGGCACGCCACACCGGCCTTCTTCACTGCTTCGGCACACGCGCGCGCCCGAGGCACCTCGAGGTCCACCGGCTTCTCGCAGAATATGGCCTTGCCCGCGGCCGCGGCGCGCATGATCAGGTCGGCATGCGTATCAGTGGACGATCCGATGACCACAACGCCTACCTTGCTCTCGGCGAACACGGCTTCGGCCGTGGCAACGGCCGCGCCATGCTGCGCGGCGAGCGCGGCGGCGGCCGCAGCATCGACGTCCACCACATAGCGCAATTTCACGCCGGGCTGGCGCACGAGATTGCCGGCGTGGATCTTGCCGATCCGCCCGGCGCCGAACAGGGCCGCTTCCATCAGGACATCCTCCGCTTGGTGACCCTTGACACGCGTCAGGGCTTCAACATCCATTCGTGTGCCGGGTCGTTCTTGAAATACCACTCGCGCTTCGGGCCTGCCATCACGTTGAGGTAATACGAGCGATAGCCATGAGGCACCACCACCGGATGGTAGCCCCGCGGCACCATCACGACATCATGGTCCTCCACCGCCAGCGCCTCGTCGAGCGAACGGTCGTCGGTGTAGACGCGCTGAAAGGCAAAGCCCTGCGCGGGGTCGAGCCGATGATAATAAGTTTCCTCCAGCGAGCTTTCCGCCGGCAGGTTATCGGTGTCGTGCTTGTGCGGCGGATAGCTCGACGAATGCCCGGAGGGCGTACGCACTTCCACCACCAGCAGGTGATCCGCGTTTTCGGTCTGCGGCAGGATATCGCACACATAGCGTGTGTTGGCGCCGGTACCGCGCACGCTGCGCTTCATCATCGCGGGCTCGATCAGCCGCGCGGGGTAGGTGTTACTGCCCGGCGCGCTGGTCACGCCGATTTCCGCGGCGGTGTCCGCCGTGATCGCCACGCGCATGCCGGCCGGGGCATACACGGCATAGGGCGCGCCGTCGGCAAACACGCTCGTGCGTTCGCCGATGCCGCGCCAGGTTTGCGCACCCGCCGTGACGGTGACCGTGCCCGCCAACACGACGACGCACACTTCACGCCCGGGCATCCGCACATCGAGCTGCTCGCCCGGCTGGAGGCGATGGGCGGCGAAGCCGACGAACTGCCAACCGGCCGATTGCGGCGTCACCGCGACGATGTCGCGGCCCTCGCGCTTGCCCTTGACCAGAAGTTTCATGCCGCAAGCGCCCGCAGGTGGCGATAGCCCTTGTCCGCGTAGACGTAGCTTGGCGCCACCGTGGGGTCCTGTTCGGCCTCGACGACCAGCCAACCCTGGTAGCCATGATCGCGCAATTGCCCGATCAACGGCGCGAAGGCAATGGCGCCGTCGCCGGGCACGGTGAAGGCGCCATTGATTACCGCCTGGAGAAAACTCCAGTTGCGGTTGCGGGCCATCCGTATCACCTCCGGCCGCACATCCTTGCAGTGCACGTGGCATACGCGGGCGATGTGCTTCGCGAGCATCGCGGCCGCATCGCCACCGGCAAAGGTCATGTGGCCGGTATCGAAAAGCAGCCCGACTTCTGGTCCCGTGCTGGTCATCAGCGTATCGACGTCCGCCGGCGTTTCCACATACGCGCCCATGTGATGGTGATAGGCGAGTCGCACGCCGTGCGCCAGCGTGTGGCGCGCGAACGCGTTGAGCCGCTCGCCGTAGGCCACCCATTGCTCGGGCCGGAAGTAGCGCGGGCGCATGTACAGCGGCCGCGGCGCGCCCTGGATGCTGTCGGCCACTTCGCCGTACACCATGACCTTGGCGCCGTTTTCGGCCAGCAGCTTCAGATGCGGCCCTACCGCGGCGATTTCGTCCTCCACCGTGCCCCGCGCCAGCCGCCCCGAATACCAGCCCGATACGAGTTCGAGGCCATGCGCGCCCAGCACTTTGCGCAGCGCGTTCGACTCGCGCGGAAACTTGTTGCCGAGTTCAAAGCCCTGATAGCCGATGGTCTTGCCCTCGCTCAAGGCAACCTCGAGCGGCGTTTCGCCACCGAGCGATGGCAGGTCGTCGTTGCTCCAGGAGATGGGATTGATGCCGATCTTGACGGCAAAGTTGCGGCTCATGGCGTCTGCTTCCGTTGGTCCTGTTCGTAGCGCGCGCGCGCATCCTGCACCTGCGCGCGTTCGGAGACTTCCGGCACCGCCACCTCCCACCAGCAGCCGCCTTCCGCGGTGGTCTGCGCGGGATCAGTATCGATGCAGATCACATAGGTACGCGGTGCGGCGCGCGCACGCGCCAGCGCGGCTTCCAGCGCCGCCACACCTTGCACATTTTCCGCCAATGCACCCATCGATTGCGCATGCGCGGCAAAGTCGATCACCGGGGCGCCGTCCGGACCCTGCACGCAATCCTCGAACAGGTTGTTGAACGGTTCGCCGCCGCATGCCTGCTGCAACCGGTTGATGCAGCCGTAGCCGCGATTGTCCAGCACGACGACGATCAGTTTGCTGCCCAGCATGACCGACGTGGCGATTTCGGCGTTGAGCATCAGGTAGCTGCCGTCACCCACCATCACGATCACGTCGCGTTCGGGTCGCGCCAACTTCACGCCGAGGCCACCCGCGATTTCATAGCCCATGCACGAGTAGCCGTATTCCATGTGATAGCCGCCCGGCGTGGCCGTGCGCCAGAGCTTGTGCAGCTCGGCCGGCAGCGTGCCCGCGGCGCATACGACGATGTCGTCGCGGGGCGAATTGGCCACGGAGCGCTGCACCGCGCCGATCACGTCGCCGTCGTAGGGCAGCGCCACGTCCCGCCGCGTCGTGATCCGCGCGACGTCGTCGCGCCAGCCGTCGGCGGCTGTTTGCGCGCGTTGCGTCCAGGCCGTGTCGGCGCGCCATTGCGGCAACGCGGCGGAAAGGGCTTTCAATCCCTCGCCGGCATCGGCCAGCAACGCGACCCCGCGCCACTTGCGTGTATCGAACGCATTGACGTTGAGATTGATCAGCTGTGCCTGGGCAAACAGCGAATGCGATCCCGTGGTGAAGTCGGACAGGCGCGTGCCCACCGCGATCACCATGTCGGCATCGGCCGCCAGCGCATTGGCCGCTGGCGAGCCGGAAACGCCGATGGCGCCCAGCTGCAACGGGTGATCCCAAGCCAGCGCACCCTTGCCCGCCTGCGTTTCAGCGACTGGAACACCGTGCTGTTCGGCGAATTTTTTCAAGGCATGGCCGGCGAGGCCGTACAACACGCCGCCGCCCGCGACCAGCAACGGTCGCTTCGCGGCACGCAGCAGCGCAACGACTGCGTTCAGCTGCCCGGCCATCGGCTGCGGCGCCACCCAGTCAATCGGCGACGGGGAAAAAAAGGGTTCGGGATAATCGAAGGCCATCGTCTGCACGTCCTGCGGCAACGCGAGCGTGACCGGGCCGCACAGCGCGGGATCGGTAAGCACGCGCACGGCCTGCGGCAATGCCGAGAGCAACTGCGCCGGATGCACGATGCGATCGAAGTAGCGCGACACCGGCCGCAGGCAGTCGTTGGCGGTAACGGTGCCATCCTCGAAGTCCTCGACCTGCTGCAACACCGGGTCGGGCGCGCGCGAAACGAACGTGTCGCCGGGCAACAGCAGCAGCGGCAAACGATTCACGTGAGCCAGCGCCGCAGCTGTGACGAGATTGGTGGCGCCGGGGCCGATCGAGGTGGTGCAGGCCATCATCCGCCGTCGGAAACGCGCCTTGCCATAGGCGATGGCCGCGTGCGCCATCGCCTGTTCGTTGTGCGCGCGGTACGTGGGCAGCGTCGTGCGATGTCGATAGAGCGCCTCGCCCATGCCGGCCACGTTGCCGTGGCCGAAGATGGCGAATACGCCGGCAAAGAGCGCGCCGTCAACGCCGGCATCGTCGGGCGCGTGCAGCGCGGCGAGGTATCGAACCAGCGCCTGCGCCATCGTCAGCCGGACGGTCTTGTTCATTGAACAACCTTCGCGCAGCGCACGCCGCCGATCGTCCTTGGGCCGCCCGGCAGACTCACGCTATCGTCCCCCGTGCACTTCGGCGCGAGCCGTACGCCACAACCCGATCAATCGCTCATACGACCTGCGCACCTGCTGCTGCAATTGCACGTCGTCGATTTCATTGGCCAGCCACGCGCGGCTCGGCTCCTGGAAGATCGTGCGGCCCACGGCGAAGCCGCGGCACGTGGCGCTGCCCGCCGCATCGCGAAAACCGGCCGCCAGCACATCGATGGCGGCGTTCAAGCCCAGCAGCACCACGCCGTGGCAATGCGGATCGCGCTCGGCGATCAGCGCATCGACGGCCCGCCATTGCGCCGGGCTCATCGGCTCGAGCTTCCACCACTCCGGATAGATGCCGAGGTTGTAGATGCGCTTCATCGTGCGCAGCACCGTGTCGTCCGCGCGCGGCAGGTGCCGCGGCGGAATGATCTCCAGCAGCAGTTCGTGGCCGCTGGCCTGGCACGCGTCGTACAGCGCGCGCATCTGCGCTTCCTGCTCCAGCCGATGCAGGGTGGCGTCGTCCGGGTGGTAGTTGACGAGGCACTTGGCGATGTGCTCCAGCGGCCAGCTGATGAGCGTGGTGCCGATCGAACGGCCACGATCGAAGACCACCGGATTGGAGCCTGGCAACTCGACGGCGCGCCCGATCCACCAGCCGCGCCCGGTGGCCGTGTTGAGCGCATCCTGCCCATAGCGATCGTCGCACAGGATGCCGGTGCTGCCGGCGATGCCCAGCGACGCCTCGGTAGCCGCCACGGCGTCCACAAACAGTTGCTTCAGCCTCGGCAGGCGTGATTCGTCGACACCGCCCTGCTGGGCGAGATCGAAGAATGGATTGCGATGATCGAAGGCGAACGCGAAGACTTCGTCGAAGCGCGGGCGCGGCGCGGTGACACGATGCAGACGCGTGAGCGTGGCGTCCTGGTCGGGGCGCGGAAGGGCCGCGGCATTGGCCAGGAAGTAATCGAGTTCAACGCGGGTGGGCATGGCCGGCGCGCAGCCGTGACGTGACACCACCATTGCGCCGCAGGCATTGGCGTAGCGCGCGCAGTTATCGTAGTCCTCGCCGCGCACCCAGCCGGACAGGAAGCCCGCCGAAAAGGCGTCGCCGGCGCCAAGTACATTCAGCACTTCAACTTCGACCCCGCGCCCGTTGAAGGCATCGTCGAGCGAAGCGGGAACGGCGCCGTCGATCACCGCGCAGCCCATGGCGCCACGCTTGACCACCAGCACAGCCGGCGTTGCGTCACGCACCGCGCGCAGCGACGTGAGGATGTCGGTGCTGCCGCCGGCGATGTTGAATTCCTCGATGGTGCCGATCACAAGGTCGAACTTGGGCAGGATCTTCTTGATGTGCGCGGTGACGTTGTCGGCCTGTACATAGCGCGTTTCGCCGTCGCCGCGCTTGGTGAGCCCCCACAGCACCGGCCGGTAGTCGATGTCGAGGATCGTGCGCACGTTGTTGCTGCGCGCGCGGTCGAGCGCCTGGTTGCTGATGGCCGAAATGTATTCCGTCGAAAAGTGCGTGCCGGTGATCAGCAGCGCGCGGCTGCTGGCGATGTAGGCCTCGGCAATGTCCGCTTCCGCGATGGCCATGTCCGCGCAGTTTTCGCGCAGGAAAATGAGCGGAAAGGACTCGCGGTCCTTGATGCCCAGTACCACGGCGCCGGTGAGCCGCGTGGGATCGATGCCCACGTGACTGACATCGCAACCTTCGCGGGCGATGGTCTCGGTGAGGAAGCGACCGAGAGCGTCGTCGCCCACGCGCGAGATCAGGCCGGCCTTCAGTCCCAGCCGCGCACATCCGAAAGCCGTGTTGGCGGACGAGCCGCCCAGGTACTTGGCGAAACTTGCCACATCCTCCAGCCGGGCGCCGATCTGCTGCGCATAGAAATCGACCGCGAAGCGACCGAGACAAATGACGTCGAGCGCGCGGCCCGGCGCGAAAGGTGTGGAATTTCGCATGAGGTTTCCGGATGCCTTGTCACCACGACTCGCGTGACCGGCGATTTTCGCGCAGGCGCCCGCGAAATACAAGTTCCGCAACGTCGAAAAATGGAATATTTGTTCTAATTCGGCATTCCACGGCGACGCCACCTGGATGTCCCACCGAGCCCATCCGCGCAATCGGTAGAATTGCGGATTGCCGTTCCGGCATCGTCGTTGCGACGACGGTGGTGACGGCGTTGCCCAGGTACCCCGCCTTGCCCACCCGCCTGTCGCCCCGCGATTTCCTGCTGGTCCTCGCCGTCGTCGTCATCTGGGGCTTTGCCTTCGTGCCGATGCGCTGGGCGCTGGACGACGTGCCGCCGTTTGCGCTGGCCTGCCTGCGCTTCCTGTTCGCCGCCGTGCCTGCGTTCATTTTCATCAAGCGCCCGAATGCCGGATTCGGTGCGCTCGTGGCCTACGGCTGCGCCATCGGCGTTTTTCAATTCGGCATGCTTTTCCTCGGCATGAAGCTCGGCATGCCTGCGGGATTATCGTCGCTGGTGATCCAGACACAGGTATTTTTCACGATTGGTTTCGCGGCGTGGTTGCTGCACGATCGACTGCAGCGCGCGAGCATGATCGGCGCCGCCATTGCCGCGGTCGGCGTGGCGCTGCTGGGGGCGCACAAGCTTTCGGCCGGCGCCTCCGCCACGCTGGTCGGATTTCTGCTGGTGATCGGCGCCGCCATCGCCTGGGCCGTTGGCAACGTCATCGCCAAGCGGGCCGCAGGTCGCGCCGATGTCGACATGGTGAGCTTCGTCGTATGGGCCAGTCTCGCCGCGCCCCTGCCGCTGGCGGCGGCATCCTGGGTATTCGAAGGCGGTCCGGCGGTCCTGACTGCCGTCGCCAACATGCGCTGGCAGACCTGGGCCTGCGTGCTGTTCCTCAGTTATTTTGCGACGTTGTTCGGGCTGGCGACGTGGAATGCGCTGCTGCATCGCTATCCCACCGCGGTCATCACGCCGTTTGCACTGCTGATCCCCGTGTCGGGACTGGTGAGCGGCGCCGTGTTCCTGGGCGAGGGACTGGCGCCGTTGCAGTTGGCGGGCGTAGCCTTCGTACTGGCGGGACTGGCGTGGAATGTCTACAGCGCCCAGGCGCAAGCGTGGCTGGCACGCACGCTGGATTGACTTGGCGCAGCAGCGATCCTGAAGGCGAGGCTTGAGCCTCGCCTCCGGGCCTTGGTCACGACCGGAAGACGACCGTCTTCTGCCCGTTGAGGAACACGCGGTGCTCGACGTGATAGCGCAGGGCGCGGGCCAGCGCCTGGCATTCGACGTCGCGGCCGACGGAGGCAAGATCCTCCGGCGTCATCGCGTGCGACACGCGCGCCACCTCCTGCTCGATGATCGGGCCTTCGTCCAGTTCCGGCGTCACGTAGTGCGCCGTGGCACCGATCAGCTTGACGCCGCGCGCATGCGCCTGCCGGTAGGGCTGCGCACCTTTGAAGCTCGGCAGGAACGAATGGTGAATGTTGATCGCGCGGCCCGCGAGACGCTGGCACAGGTTGTCGGACAGCACCTGCATGTAGCGCGCCAGCACGATCAGCTCCGCGCCGGTTTCGTCGATCAATGCGAGCAACTTGGCTTCCTGCGCCGGCTTGGTGGCAGGTGTGACCGGCAGATGATGGAACGGCACGTTGTACGAGGCGGCCAACTGATACGTGTCGCGATGATTGGACACGATGGCCACCGGATCCATCGCCAGCGCGCCAACCTTGTGGCGATACAGCAGATCGTTGAGGCAATGGTCGAACTTCGAGACCATCAGCAGCACCCGCGGGCGCTGCAGCGCATCGTGCATTTCCCAATCCATCGCGAAGCGCTGCGCAATCGCATCGAAGGCGGCAGCCAGCGCGAAATCATCCGGCGCATCGGCCAATCGCTCGAAGCTCACCCGCATCATGAAGCGGTTTTCCTCGGTGTCGCCGAACTGCCCCGACTCGAGGATGTTGCAGTGGTGATCGGCCAGGAACATGCCCACCGCCCCCACGATGCCTGGCTGATCCCGGCACGACAGCGTGAGGATGTGGCGCGCGTTGGTCATCGACGAAGCATGGCACGCTTTCGCAGGTGGATGAAGCCGACCGCCAGCATCAGCAGGGTCATCAATGCCATGGTCCATTCGGACATTGTCGGAATCGGCTCCGATGCCACCGGGACCGGGACCACGATGGGATCGAAGAACGCATAGGCGTTGGCGATGTCGTCCATCCACACGATGCATGCTCCGGTGCCGGCACATGAGCCGGACCATCCCGCAAATCGGTAACCGGGCGCCGGCGTCGCCACCAGGGTGACCTTGGTTCCCGACACGAACGCAGCGCTGCAGGCCGAGCCGCAATTGATGCCACCCGGCGAACTGACGATCGTGCCTTCGCCGAAGTCGTGCACGGTCATCGCGTAGCTGCCTACCGCGATCGGCGCGAACGTGGCCTGCACCGCCAGGTTGCCGGTCATCGTGACGTCGCAGGTGCTCGCTCCGGTGCACGCGCCGCTCCATCCGGCGAAGCGGAAGCCGTGGTTCGGCGTGGCGACGACACTGACATACGCACCCGGCGCAAAGCCCGCCGTGCAACGCGTGCCGCAATCGATCCCGCCGGGCAGCGTGGTGACGATGCCGCCGGCCGTGCTGGTGACGGTGAGCGTGACGTGTGCACTGTCGTAGAAAGCCGCGCCGACGGTCTTCGCCTCGGTCATGGTCACCGTGCACGTGGCGCCGGCACCCGAGCACGCGCCCGACCATTTCGAAAACACCGAATTCAGGCTCGCCGCGGCAGTCAACGTGACCACCGTGTTGGCACTGAAGGCCTTGCTGCATTCGTTGCCGCAAACAATCCCTGCGGGTGCGCTGGTGACGGTGCCGTTGCCGGTGACCATCGTGTGCAAGCCGTAGGCCGCCGGTGTACCAGCAAAGACGGAATAGAATTCGGCCGTTACCGTTGTGGTGTTGGCCATGGTGACCGTGCAGGTCAGGCTTCTTCCCGAGCAGCCGCCACCGGACCACCCGCCGAATATTGCGCTGGCGCCCGGCGCAGCCGTCAACATCACCACCGTACCGGTCGCATAGGCCTGGCCGCAATCGTCGCCGCAATTGATGCCGGCCGGGGAACTGGTGACCGTGCCGTTGCCCAGAGCCTTGACCGTCAAGGTCGGATTCACCGCTGCCGTCGTCACCCACGGGCCGAAGGTGATCGCATACGACGAACCGGAGCCCCAGGTGACGGTCCCGTCAAACTTGGACGGCACTTCGGGTTGCGCCGATGCCGTTGCGGTCGGCGTCGGATTCTCGTCATTCGAAAAGCCGTAGGCCATGCCCTGCGTCTTGCCGGTGCCAGCGGTGCTGCTCGCCGAATTGACCGGATTGGGCGGTTGCAGAAACATCGGCGTGCCGCTGATGGCGGCCGTGTGCATCCAGCGCGAGAACTGGTTCTGCGTGATGTCGGGAAACGTCGACGACACCGTGGTGGGATACCAATACGTTTCGTCCTGCCAGCACTTCCAGGTGTGCTGGCCGGTGCATGGCACCAACGCCACGCCACGGTTCATAGCGCCCGAGATCAGGAACCCCAGTCGCGCCACGACCGCGCCGTATCCGGTGCCGGCGTTATAGGTGCTGGCCGTCGACGACAGCAGGCCGGCGGTGTTCAAGGTGGTGTAGGTGCTGCCCGGGGGGGTGTTGAACGCACCGGCGCCGGCGAATACCTGATACCCGGTGCCGCCGGCGTTGATGCAGCCCGGGATCTTGCCGCTGGCGCAACCGGCCTGATAGTCGGCCGGACTCACGACATAGGCAATGTAACCGCCTGACGCGGCGGTGCCGGTGAACATCATGGCGTTGACTGGGTACGGCGGCGTCACGCCGGGATAGTCAATCGCCACGACCTGGCTCGTGAACGTATCCTGCGGAACACCGCCGACGCCCCCCAGCACACCACCGGAATTGAGGATCAGCGACCCCGTGCCGGGAACCACGGTGGGTGGAACCGTGACCGGTGTCGTGGGAGGCACCGTGGTCGACCACAGCTGGCCGATCACGTAGTCGAACACGGTATTGAGACCGCTCGCTTGCGAGGCCGTCGTGTATTGCGCCAGGTAGCCGCCCGGATTCTGGATCACGTATTGGTGCACCGTGCTGCCCGCTGTCGTGATGTCCTGCAACAGATCGAGGTAGGCACAAATGGAGGGCGGCGACGCGTCGCCGCACGACTGCCCGGTCTTCGCGGCCTGCGCGGCGATGTAAGCGCGATAGCTGTCCCGGATGCTCGCGTTGTTCACGACCTCGCCGGGATTGGCCGCGGAGCCGACCGGATTGCCCATCGCCGCCGGGCCTGAACTGACGGTGGACGTCGTATTCATCGGAAATGCGTAGAAGTCGACCTGCGATAGATCGATCGTGCCACTGGCCGCACTGGTACCGATTTCCGAATAGGACCACGCGGGAAACGTCATGCCGGACACGAAAGTCGTGCTCGGTTCCGACAAGGCGATGCTGGGCTGCGGAGTGGACAGGGTTGGATAGGTGGAGGGGTAGGTATAGGTATAGGTGAACGCGGAGGGGATGTTGAAGAGACCCGTGTTGCCGCTGGTCGGGTTGCAGTTCGGGAACTTCGTGGTGTCGGTAACGATGAAGTAATAGACGCGCGCGCTGATCCCCAGGTCTGCGCTGTTGATCTGGATCTGGCTGATGGCGTCCGCGGGCGCGGGATTGGCGCCGGGCGAGAAGCGATAGCAGGGGAGCGTGCGCGTTCCCGAGACCGTGCCCGACGAGGGCAGTGCGGGCACGGCCCACGATCCGTCCGCCTGCAGGATCAGCGGGCCGTTCGGCCCCGCCGTCGAGAAGCCGGTGACATAGATCTGGTACGCGCCGGCGCTGGCGAGATTGGTCTTGTCCACCAGCGTGAAGGTGGCGGAGGTCTGGGCAGAGGCCGCTGCCGCGACCACCAGACCGAACATCGCCGCGACGAAACGCCCCGCCGCGCGTCGAGGGGGCAACGTCGTGGATGACGGCGCGAATGCGCGGCGAACGGTCGGCGTTGACATTGGTGGAGCGCTCCCTGGCAGACCGACGCGTGACGCTGACGCTTCCGTCAGCGCCATGCCGAATCGTCTGCTTGTTGGTGTGGTGTCGTGGCGCCGTCGGCACCCCCTCAGTCCGGCAAAGCAAGTCTCGTACCCAAGCCATGTCCGACAATGGCGGGGGGGCAAAATTCGTCAGTCGACGTCAGCCCTCAGGAAAGTCCCTCTTGCGCACCCTTTTCCTCGACACAGAAAAAGGCGAACTTCGGTGCGAAAACGGCGATACCGAACGCCCGCATAACTTGCGTTCATCGGTCTCAGAATGTCGCCAAGCGTTCGAAGACCCAGAACATGGCCAGGCAACCGATCGCGTAGGGCGCGACCAGCGCCGCCGGGCGCGGCCAATCGATGCGCGTTCGTCGCAGGAGCGCAAGCACAACCAACACGGCGCCGATGAACATCAGCTGGCCGGCCTCCACGCCAAGATTGAAGAACAGCAGCGCCGCCGGGATCTGCCCTGGCGGCAGGCCAACCTCGCTCAACGCGCCGGCGAAGCCGAAGCCGTGCAGCAGGCCGAAGACGAAGGCCACGATCCAGGGCGCGCGGATGCCGAGGCCCTCGCCGCCGCGCCGCGCCTCGATGACTTCCAGCGCCACGAACACGATGGAGAGCGCGATCACCGCCTCGACAGGCCGCTGCGGCATCTGCACGACGCCCAGGGTGGCCAGTGACAGCGTGATGCTGTGCGCCACCGTGAACGCCGTGATGGTCTTGACCAGTTGCAGCGTGCTCCGGCACAGCATCAGCAGCGCCAGCACGAACAGCAGGTGGTCAAAGCCGAACAGGATGTGCTCGATGCCGAGCTTCAGGTAGGCGCCGGCCACCGCCCAGCCGCTTTGCCGTGCGCTGGGCACGAAGCGCGGCGAAGACGGTCGCACCAGCACGGTCTGTTGGCTGCCGTCGAGCCGCTGCACGCGAACCAGCACATCCGTGATCGTGCCCTGCAGGCCGACGAATTCGATCGGCGCATCGCCGAGCTTGTCGAGGTCACCGACGACCACACGACGCTCGATCAGTGAATCATTCAGTTGCTGCAATACGGGCTCGCCCCGCGGCACCAGCGCCGGCGGCAATTGCAGCACCACCGGCAGCCGCTGGCCCGACAGCACCGGCGTTCGCCACAGCACGCTGTATTGGCCGGATGCAGTCTCCTTGATCTCCAGGTAGGCCGGTCGCGACTCGTGCGCGAGGACGCCGGTGGCAAAGGCGATGGCCAGCAGCGCAAGCAGCCAGCGCAGGGCCTTGGTCACGGTTTCGGCGCGGCCGTCGCGGCGCCGGCGGGCGCCGCGTCTGACGGCATCACGACCTCGTACTTCGCGCGCATCGCATCATAGGCGGCTTGCTTGAACTCGCTGCGCTGGTGATTCTGCCAACTGGCGCGCACTTCGGTCTCGATCTCCTCGAATGCGGGCGCGCGCTCCGCCGACAGCGACTCGACGAAGACCAGATGCCAGCCGAACCCGGATTCGATCGGTCCGGACCAGGCGCCAGGCTTGAGCGCGAACAGCGCCTGCGCAAACGGTCCGCCGAAGGCACCGGCCACTTGCTCGGGTGTGCGCTCGGCATAGCTGCTCTGCAGCGGGAACGTGTCGCCGCGCAGCCCCGTGGCATCCGCTGGCTTGCCGGCAATGCGTGCCAGCGCCGCGGCAGCATCGTCAGCGGCACGCGCGCCGCGCTGGTCGAAGCCGAAGAACAGGTGGCGGAAGCTGGCGCGCGGCGGCAGCGCAAATTCCGCCTGGTGCGTGCGCTGCCAAGTCTTCAGCTCATCGACGGTGGGTTCGCGCAGGGCTGACAGGTCCTCGGCCAGGAAGTCCATTTTCTGCGCCAGACGACGCTTGACGATGACGTCATCGTTCTGCAGCCCCATCGCCAGCGCCTCGCGGTAGAGCACCTCCTCGCGCACCTTGGTCTCGACCATGCGCTGCAGCTGCTGCGGCGTCGGCTCGGGCCGGCCCTGCGCGCGCCAGGCGATGCGCATCTGCAGCAGGTCGTCGGATGTGATCACGATCTCGCGCGGCGCCGCGTCCGCCGCACCGCGGTTCAGCCAGAAGTAGGCGCCGAACATCAGTGCGCCGACGATCAGGAAGTGCAGCAGCGGTTCGCGCCGCCAGGAGCGCGCACGCGCCGGAGTCGCGTCGGATTCGGCGTTCATGTGATTCGAGGGATTGCGCGGCCGGCCGCGGCACAGCGCCGCGGCCGAGGCCGGCGTCAGCGCTTGATCTTCTGCAGGTCGACCAGTTCCTGCGGCACCGGGACGATCTCGTAATTGGCGTAGCCGAACTCGTCGCTGCGCGCCAGCAGCGTCTTGTCGCCGACCTTGAACGCGGTCCATTCGAGTGGCGTGTTGCCGAAGGATTCGACCACCTTGCCGCCCTTGATGGCGTACTGCGTGGGGAGGCCAAGGTACGAATCGCGCGCAGCGAAGCCGAAATGCTGTGGCTGGTCGTCGCGCGGGTTGATGTTCCAGAACACCCGCTGGCCGTTCTTGTCCCAGACGATGCGGAAGATGCTGCCGGTGACGGTGTTGCGCAGCCAGGTGTTCTTGCCCACCAGCAGCGCGGTCAATGCCGCATCATCCAGCGGCGCCGACCCTTGCTGCTTGAGCGCAGCCACGGTGACACCGGCGCGCGCCCCACCCTTGACCGCAGCATTGGGCGTGTACCAGATCGGGGAGCTCCACGCGCGCTCTTCCACGGTGGCCGCCAGATTTTCAGGTGGCAGGATGCCGAGTTCCCTGGCCTGGATCGTCGTCCAGCGCGGCGTCGGGATTTCGAGCACGCGTGCGTAGTAGAAGGCGTCCAGCGCCGGGTCGAAGTCGGGATCGGTCCACACCGTCTTCAGTTCGGTCTTGCCGATGGTGTTCTTGTAGGTGGCGGTACGCAGGTCGACCGTCGAGCCAATCGGTCCCACCCGGCCGGTGACAAAGTCAGGCTTGCGGTCGCCGGCCCACACCACGTCGTAGACCTTTTCGAAGCTCTGCCCATGGCGGGTCCAACCCTTGATGATCTGCACGCGGTCGAGGTTGCCCGACGTCGGATCCTTCAGCGCCCAGACCATGAACGACGGCGCCTTGGCCTTCGCTGCCGGCAGGTCGCCGCCCATCGGCACACCGGCCGCATAGGCCTTCTTGACCCAGCCCGATCCAAAGTCGCCGCCGATGCCCCAGCCGCCGAAAAAGCGCAGCTTGATGCGCACGCCGCTGGTGGCAAAGGTTTCCTTGCGCTGCATGCCGTCGAACAGCGACGCGCGCGTGTTCTCCTCGGCCCAGATTGCCGACAGCCCGGCCGGGTTCATCAGCCGGATGTCGCCGCCCGCGAACACGTGCCCGGCCATGCGTTCCTTCAGTCCACCGTCCTCGAGCGCGTGGCCGCCGAAATAGTTGTCCTGGCGATACGGCGCCGCGCCATTGTGCGAATCCGAGCCGGCGACAATGCCCGGCTTGTACGGGTTGTAGCCGCGCGTGTCCTGCATCGCAATGCCGGTCTTCAGCGCGTCGCGCAGGTAGCTGCCGGGGATGCGCGGGAACTTGCCCTCGGGGTCGCCGAGCAGGTACGACATGATCTCGAAGTTGGCGAATTCGTCGTTCGGCGACAGCAGCGGGTGCGTTTCGGACGCACCCTTGATCTGCTTGATCTCGATCAGCTTTTCGTTGCGCATGCGCGCTTCGGCCCAGGCCTTGTCGATCGGCCGGCCCTTGAAGTCGACCTCGCTCGGGTACATCAAGCCGTCGGAGACGTTGGCGTTGTGCGAGATGGCCAACAGCTCGATGCCCTGCTCGCGCTGCTTGTCCATCCACGCCCACAGGTCCTCGGGCGCCTGTGAGTCGAACGAACTGAACGGCATCTTGGGCAGCTTCGCGCCGTCCCTGAAGAAGACATTGCGGTGCAGGTTGGCGTTGTTCGGCGTCGAGGTCCACTCGTAGGAATTGAACGCCGTGAACTTGCCCGGCTCGTTGGCGGCGTCTGCGTAGGCATTGTTCTTGTCCCAGACGCTCGACGCCAGCGCGGGCGCCACCAGCTCGGCGATCGGCTTATTGTCGATCATCGTCTGGCCGAGGAAGAGGTAGATACGTTGCACGTCGGCCTTGTCACGCACGATCAGTTTCTTGCCCAGTTCGGACTGGTTCAGCGGCGTACCCGGTGTGTTTGCCTGCTGGATGACGCCGACGTATTCGGAATGATCCGTCACGCCCATCCAGTCCAGCGGCTGCTTGATCTTCATTTCGTAGCCCAGCGCATGCTTCAGCGGCTTGCCCTTGGCGTAGGCATAAGCGTCGCCCGGCGTGGATTTGGTGTCGCCGAAGATGAAAGCGTCGAACGACCAACTGGTGTGCAGGTGGGTCTCGCCGTAATAGACCTCGCGCTCGGGGTTCGGCTTCGGCGGCGCGGCGACGGCCGGCCACACCGCAAGTCCGAGCAAACCGATGCAAGCCAGGGTCGTGCCACGCGCCATGGTCGTTCGCTTCAAGGGTATCTCCGGTCGGCTTCGAAAATGGGTGTCCGTGCAGATGCTGTCAGTCTAAACCAGACATCGCAAGGCACTTGTGCTTTTGTGACACGATAGCGAGCATAAGGTCTCGTAGTCCATGATGCCGTCCCTGACCTGCAGGCGAAAACAACATGTCCGTTGCTGACAAGCACCCGTCTCCGGCGGTCGCCTACGGCGTCGTGCCTGGCGGTTACACCCGCGTCGCGGCGATCATTGCGCTGCGCCCGCTGATGGACAGTCTCGGCGTGGCGTGGTCCGACCTTAGGGCAGCAGCGGGCGTGCCCGGCGACCCTTTCGATGATCCCGAAAAATTGATCTCGTTTCGCGAGGGCAGCCGCTTTCTCGGCCTGTGTGCCGATCGGTCAGGGTGCGCCCACCTTGGCGTGCTGACCGGCAGCCACACCTCGCTGCAAGCATTGGGCATGGTGGCCCATCTGGCCCGCGCGGCCCCGGATGTTCGCAGTGCACTCGCATTGGTCTCGCGCTACCTGACCTTGACCGATGGCGGGGGGCTGGCCAGTCTGTCCGAAGACGAGCGCTACGCGAGCTATGGCTACGCGATCTACGAACCCGGCGTGGAACACGCCGAAATCGTTTACGACCACGTGATGGCTGTGGCATGGAACGTCCTGCGCGAGTTATGCGGCAGCGCATGGCTGCCGCACCAGGTGATGTTGGCGCGCCGTCGTCCGGCCGATTTGCGTCCTTACCGCAATTTTTTCCGCGCACCTTTGCGATTCGACGCCGATCAATCGGCTGTGGTATTCGACAGAGGCTGGCTCGACCAACCCATCGCCACCGCGGACGCCGCTCGATTGCGCGAGTTGCTGGCCGAGGTCCGGCGCGTCGAAGCCCAAGCGACCGGAACCTTGCCGGAACTGGTCCGGCGGGTGCTGCGCCGTCAACTGCTCAGCGACAACGCGTCGATGGCCAGCGTTGCCGCCGAACTGTCGATGCACCGTCGCACGCTGGATCGCAAACTCGCGTCGTTCTCGGTGAGTTATCAGGCGCTGAATGACGAAGTACGCTACGAAGTCGCGCGGCAACTCCTGGACGATACGGAGATGCCGGTCATCGCCATCGCGCAAAGCCTGCATTACAACGACACCAGCGCTTTCACGCATGCCTTTCGGCGCTGGTCCGGCAGCAGCCCGACACAGTGGCGGCAAAGTATGGGCAAGCGCCCGGTGCGCAACTCGACGCCTCGCTGAGACAGACTCGGGGCACCATTACGCTGTGTCGCATTCGATGCAACGCCGCGCATTCTTTCCCGATGTCTGCTCCCACCTCAAAGGAACCCCATGAAAATCTATCCGATGGCCATCGCCATCGCCGTGTGTTTCGCTTCGCCACCGATTGCGGCGCAAATTTTTTCCTGGGATCCGCTGGGGAAGCTGGAAAGCGCCCTGCCCGACGGCGTCCCGGATGAAGGCAAGATCATCCAGGCCCGTGGGCAGGTGCGCGAAATGTCGCAGGACGCGCTGTCATCGCTGTACGAAATCGCGCCCGGCACGCGCCGCATCATCGAACGGGCGTCCGGCTACGCCGTGTTCAGCACTTTTGGCGTCAAGCTCTTTTTCGCGGGCGGCACCACCGGCAAGGGTATAGTCGTCAACAATCGCACGCAACGACAGACGTTCATGAAGATGGTGCAGGTGCAGGGCGGCTTGGGCTTCGGGCTCAACCAGAATCGCCTGATCTTCGTTTTCACCAACGAGCGGGCGCTGCGCAGCTTCATCGATCAGGGCTGGGAGTTCGGCGGGCAGGCTAACCTGTCCGCCATGGCTGGCGGCCAGGGCGCGCAATTCAGCGGTGCCGCGGCCGTCTCTCCCGGCGTTTACCTGTACCAACTCACGAACACTGGCCTGTCAGCCACGATCACCGTGTCCGGCACCAAGTACTTCAAGGATACTGACCTGAACTGAAGGCGCGATTCCCGCAACTGCAATGTGGATCACGAACCGAGGCGTCGTGCGCGGGAAGTGATTTGGCCGGCGTATTCGGCCCAGGCCTTTCCGCAATCGCGCGGTACGTGATTCCAGCCTGCCTTACCGGAGATCACCGCATCGCGAAGAACGGATCTGAAGCTGGTCACCGGACCCGCGAATGTCGCATTCGCACGCACCGCCTGGAGCCCGCGGTCGCCGCGCTCACTGCCGCTTCGCGCATCGCCACAGCAGTACGGCACCCATCAGGATGATCGATGACCCGACCAGCGTCCAGCCGTCCGGCACCACGCCGAAAACGGTGAGATCGATCAGTGCCGCGTACGCAAGTTGTGCGTAGGCAAGAGGGGCCAGCAACGATGGCGACGCGCGATGCGCGGCCACCGCGAACAGCCAGTGCCCGGCCAGTCCGAAGCCGCCCATCGCGACGAACCATGGCCAACGGTCAAGCGCCATCGGCTGCCATACAAAAGGCATCGCGAGCGTGAGCAGCGCGGCGCCGACGAACGACGCGTAGAAGACGCAGACCGTGGCGTCGTCGGTGCGTCGCGCAATGCGGGTGAGCACCTGATAGGCGGCGTAGCTCACGGCCATCAGCAACGGGAACACGATCGCGTTGCCCGCCTGCGCAAACGCCGGGCGGATCACCACCAGCGATCCTGCGAATGCCAGCCCGAGCGCCACATGCTGCCATCGGGTGAGCCGTTCACCGAACGCGAACCTGGACATCAAGGCGACCAGCACCGGCGAGATGTACGACAACGCGTACGCATCGGCGAGCTGCAGCGTGCGCAGTCCGGTGAAGAACGCCAGCGTTGCGCCGATCATGGTCAGGCCGCGCGCGAGCTGCAAGCCGGGTCGCGACGTCGCGAGGCGGGACCACCCGGAAACGATGGGAACCAGGAGCAGCGGAACAAAGCTGAATACATAGCGGCCCCAGACGACCTGCAGCGGATGCAGGTTGTCGACGACCAGCCGCTTGGCGATCGTATCGAGCAGCGTGAAGCACAGCACCGCCAGCAGCATGCAGGCGGCACCGGTGCCCGCGGAATGAAGTATGGCCGCGGACGGTGGCGCGGAAGGCGACGACACGCTCACGCGAGCGTCAGCAGGCGACGTGGCGTGTGCACGAGCATCTGCGCCACGTCGTCGTCAGTCAGTCCCCGGCGCAGCATCAGCGGCAGTGCATGTTCCAGCAAATGACCGTAGCCGTGACCGCCGAAACGCCGCAGCCGCGTGCGTGTGCAGATATCCTGCGCGACGACGATCTGGCGGATATGACCGCGCCGGGCGAGCTCGGCGATGCAGCGGACGCGCTGACCATCGTTGGGCAGGTCGACATCGGCGAACGGATAGTAGGACGATTCGATCCCGAAGAAGTCGAACTCAAGAACTGCGCCGGTGTCGGCGACGCGCTGCATGTCGTCGACGGCGAATAGCGTGCGGTCGATATGACTGACGACGACCCGCCCGACGTCGGCGCCGGCGTTGCGCAGTATCGAGAGGGCGGCGAGTGTGCCGTCCAGTGTTCGCGGCGGGTGAATATTGATCGCCGCGCCGGTCGCGGCTTGCGCCTCTGCCGCCGCAACGAGTGACCGCTGCTCGACTTCAGTACACGGCGTCGAGAGGCCGATCTCGCCCAGGATGCCCGCGCGCACACCGCTGTTGTCGAAACCGGTGCGCACGGCGTGAATCATCGCGGCGCAGATCTGGTCCACGCGACGTTCGCGCTGAGCGCGGTCGAGGTAGGCTTCCACGTAAGGGCCGCTGCCGGCGATGATGTGCAGGCCGGTGCGTCGGGCGACCTCCGCCAACCCGGAAGGATCGGGCGCAATGCCTTCGCACGTGAGTTCGACTACGGCCGAGCCACCCGCGTCACGAAAATGCGCAAGCTCGGCGACCGCCAGGTCGCGGTCGGCCAGAACGTGATGACCCGGATGCCCGCACCATTGGTGGCGGATCTCGAACAGGTTATCCAGGCGTATCTCGACCTCGGGCAATCCCTGCGCGGCAAGCTCCGGCGGCGTCAGGTCGCACAGGATGTGCTCGTGCATCAGCGTGCGCCCCAGTGCCTCGGGGGCGATCGCCCCCAGCACGGTCTGGATCGTTCCGCGCAGCGAACTCACGCGGCGGCGGCAGCGAGGCGGAACAGGCGCGCAGGATTATCGGCCGTGGCGCGGCGCAGGGTCGCCTCGGGGACCGCGGACAATTGCAGTGCCCACAGGAATTCGCGCAATCCCTCCACCGGCGGAGGCAGCACCGACACGCCACAATCGCCGGAGAGTATGACCCGTTCGAGGGGGGCGGCGGCGATCAGTTCGACCAGCCGGGGAATGGTGACAGGTTCCACCTGGTGTTTCTGCGCATCGACGTGCGTGAGCCCGACCTGCGTCGCGTGCGTGACGAAGAAGAACGAGAACTCGACATAGGCACCGAGTGCCGTCAGCGTCGCCACTTCCTCCGGCGTGCAATAACTTGCGGGGCAGAGGATGCGGGTAACGCCGCGCGCCTTCGCCAGTTCGACCAGTCGCGTGGTTTCGGCGGCGGTCAGATGGCCGGTGTTGAGCACCACGTCGTGCGCTGCAACCAGATCAAGCAGGGCAGGCAGCGGATCGGGCAAAGGCCCGTGCAACGGAATGGCGAGGCAGGACTCGAGGTACGCGCTATCGCGATGTTCCGCCAATGCGACCGCACGGGTGTGGTGCGTGGGCAATGATACGAAGCGCGCGCCGTCGGCAGGATGCTTGCCGTCGCCCTCGGGGTAACCCACACCAAGCGCAGCGCGCACGACTTCGACCGAAAGTCCGCCGACCTGCGGTTCGAGGATCACGCCGCCGAAGACTTCGACGCCCAGATGACCAAGCCGGCGTCGCGCGAGCGCTGCATAGCCCACGCTCGAACAGAAATTGTCCATCAGGCCGATCGCGCGCATGCCGGCGGCGGCGGCCTGCTCGACGGCGTCGAAAACGTCGACGCTACGGCCGTTCAGATGAGGACAGGCGTGCACGTGGCCATCGACCGCGCCGATCAGCAGGTGTGCGCCGGGCCGGGCGCTGCCGAATGGCTGTCCTTGCTCCCGCGCTGCCGCAGTGGCCGTCGACGGCATCCCGCTTCCGTTGTTCATGATCAATGCCTCAGGATCTTGCTGACGAAATCACGGGTCCGCGGTTGCTGCGGTGAATCGAAAATCTGCGCCGGGGTCCCGGATTCCACGACGTTGCCGTCCGCCATGAAGATGACCTTCGACGACACTTCGCGGACGAACGCCATCTCGTGCGACACGAAGAAGATCGTCATGCCGTCAGCGGCGAGCAGGCGGATCACATCGAGGACCTCGTTGACGAGCTCCGGGTCGAGGGCGGACGTCACCTCGTCGAGCAGGACGATCTCGGGTTTCAGTGCGAGCGCGCGGGCGATGGCCACGCGCTGCTGCTGGCCCCCGGACAGCTCGTCGGGATACGCGTGCAGTTTGTGGCCCAGGCCGACACGGTCGAGGAGTTGTTTCGCATACGCCTCGGCGTCGGCCGGCGACTGGCCCTTGACCTTCACCGGGGCGACGGTGACGTTGGCGAGCACATCCATGTTCTGGAACAGGTTGTACTGTTGAAAGACGATCGCCATGCGCGAGCGCAAGTCGCGCAGGGACGCCTTGTTCCGGTAGTCGATCGCCTGCCCGTCGATGCGGATGGTGCCGGCGGCCGGCGGCAGCAGTCCGACCAGCACGCGCAGCAGCGTGCTCTTGCCGGAACCGGAGGGCCCGATCAGGCTGATGATCTCCCCCTTGTCCACGGAGAAGCTGATGCGTTCGAGCACCGCCAGATCGCCGTAGTTCGCGCGCAGGTCAGCGATTTCGAGTTGGGGCAAGTTTGACCTCCATCCACCGTCCGAAGCGGGCCAGCGGCCATGACAGGATGAAATACAGGACCAGGACGGTCCCGAATGTCAGCGCGGCCGGGAAGCCCTTGTTGGCCAGCACCTTGCCGGCGAAGGTGAGTTCGATCACGCCGATCTGGCTGGCGAGCGCGGTATCCTTGATGAACAGCACGAAGAAGCTGAAGGCCGGTGGCAGCATGACCTTCCAGGCCTGCGGGACGACGACGTATCGCAGTGTCTCCAGGTAGGTGAAGTTCATCGCGGCAGCGGCGTCCCACTGGTTGCGGTGGACGGAGGTCAGCCCGCTGCGCACGATCTCGGCGATGAACGCGGTGGCGATGAGGCACACGCTCGCCAGCGCCACAACGAACATCGAGGTTTCGAGCTTGATCGCCTGGAAGGCGAAGAACACCAGCATCAGCGTCACCAGGAACGGAATGCGTCGGAAGGCTTCGGTATAGATGATGGTGAGCACCCGCAACGGCAACAGCCACCAGCCGGTCGTGCGGCGGATGACCGCGAGCAGAAAACCCAGCAGGAAGCCCAGCACGCAGCCCACGAGCGACAGCAGGAATGTCGCCGCCAGCGCCTGCAGCAGGAACAGGACGTTGTAGTAGCTGAAGAAGCGCGGCGCGGCGTCGATGATCTGCTGGAGCATCGCGGGCCTCTACAGGTAGCTCATCTTGGCGCGGAAGAATTTGCGCCCCACGCCGGCCAGCAGCAGCGTCGCGATGAACGTAATGACGATATAGATCGCCGCCGCGACCGTGAAGACTTCCACGGAACGGAACGTCTCGCTGTTGACATTGAACGTGCGGCCCGTGAGCTCCTCGACGCCGAACACCGCGGCCATGGACGTGCCCAGCGTCATCAGGATGTAGAGATTCGAAAGGGGCGGGAACAGTGTCTTCATGATATGCGGCAGGATCACGAAGCGCACCGACTGCATGCGCGTGAAGCCCAGTGTTTCGGCTGCCTCGATCTCCGCGCGGTGAACCGACGCAAAGCCGGTTTGCTGGACCTGCGTCAGGTAGGCGCCGGCGTTGAGTGTCATGCCGAGCAGGACGGCTGCATAGGGCGAGAACCGGATGCCCCAATCGGGCAAGGCAAAGAAGATGAAGTAGATCTGAACGAGCTGAGGCGTGTTCGTGAAGAAACTGACGTAGAAATCGACCGGCCGGCGTACCCACGGGACGCCATAGGTCCTGGCCATGGCGCCGAAGGTGCCGATGACCATCCCGCCGCAGAATGCCAGGAATGCAATCTGCAGCGACAGCCAGGCGCCTCCGAGCAGGTAGGGGACGCGCGGCCAGATGGCGGAGAAATCGACGACGAAATTCATGCGTTGCCGGAGGGCGCGGAATCAGGGCGACGGCCCGCGGGTCACGGCCACGAAACGTCGCGGCGGATGGGCCGCCGCGACGTTCCGCGAAATTCCGTCGATCAGCTCGTCCAGAGCGGGCTGGCCTTGGGGTCGTGCAGCATTGGCCCGCCGAAGCCCTTGACCCAAGCCTGGTCGATCACGCCGCTGGCGTTCAGCTCCTTGATCACGGTGTTGAGCTTGACCCGCAGCGCATCGTTGCCCTTGGCAATCCCGATACCGCAGAAATACACGTCGACGGGCGTCGGAACCTGCTTCCAATCCACCTTGTGGGTCTTGGTGTGTTCGGTCAGGAAGTCGAGGACATCGACCATGCCGTCAGCGCGGCCCTGTGCGATGGCGCGCACGGCGTCCGGGTAGTTGTCGAGCAGCAGCACCTGCGCCTTGGGCAGCTTCTCGGCGATGAACTTGACCGGCGTCGTCCCGCGAACCTGGACCAGGCGCACGCTCGGATCGTCGAGCTGCTTCCAGTCGGTCCAGGGCATGGCCTTGGTGGTCAGCACGCCGAGAACCTCGGTGTAGATGGGGACCGTGTAGTCGATGGCCTTGGCGCGTTCGGCGGTCCATGTCATGGCGCCCATCACCATGTCGATCTTGCCGCTGTTGACGAACGGAATGCGGTCGGGCGAGCCGACCTGGACGACCTCGAGCGTGAGGCCCATCTTGCCGGCGATCGCCTTGGCGATGTCGACGTCGACACCGGCGATCTGGTTCTTGTCGTCGAAGATGCCGAGCGGTGGCAGCGTCGGATTGATGCCGACGATCAATTTCTTCGACGCCATGATCTCGTCGAGCGTGCGGGCAGATGCGATCGGCGCGGCAGCCGACGCGATGACGGCGGCGCCCACGACGGCGCCGGCCAACCAGGATCTGATTCTGTTCATCTCGAAGCTCCTTTGAAAACTGCGGGTCGACCGGTATACTTTGCAAGCGGTATACTATTCGTATACGGTTCGTATCAAATCATCTCGCCCACGTCATGTCAAGCGCTTCGCCCATCGACAAATCCCGCGGCGGCGGCGGAGAAACCGGCGTCCGCATCGCTGCGCACACCCATGGTGCGGCGATCGAGTTCCGCTTCGACGGACAGTTGGTGCGCGCGTACGAGGGAGAGAGCATCGCGTGCGCATTGTTCGCCGCCGGCATCCGCACCTTGCGGCAAAGCCCTCGCACCGGTTTGGCGCGTGGCATGTTCTGTTTGATGGGGTCGTGCCAGGAATGTGTGGTGTTGGTCGACGGCCACCGTGTCGCCGCGTGCCAGGAACCGTCGCGCGCCGGACTTGAGGTGTTCAGCGGCACCATCGGAGCCGCGCCGTGACAACAAACCCACGCGCATTCGAGGTGATCGTCATCGGCGGCGGGCCGGCGGGCCTCATGGCGGCGGTGGCGGCGGCGCGCCATGGCGCCACCGTCGCGCTGCTCGACGAAAATCCCGCTGGCGGCGGGCAAGTCTACCGGGCATCGCCGCCCGGCTTCGCCCACGACGGGGCGGCATCCCCCGAACAGGTGGAGGGTGCGCGGCTACGCGCGTTGCTCGCGGCGAGCACCGCCGTCACGATGTTTGCGCACAAGGCCTGGAGCGTGGGGCCGGGGTTTCGCGTTGACGCCGTCGGGCCGCTCGGGCCGGTTGCGCTCACCACGTCGAAGTTGATTGTCGCGACCGGCACCAGCGAGCGGGTGATCCCGTTTCCTGGGTGGACGCTGCCTGGCGTCATCGGACTTGCTGCCGCAACGATCATGTTGAAATCGCAAAGGATGTTGCCGGGGCGATCCACGATCGTGGCCGGTTGCGGCCCGCTGCTGGTTGCCGTTGCCGCCGGCATCATCAAGGGCGGGGGCCGTGTTGTGGCGGTGGTGGATACGGCCGGCCCGGCCGAATGGCTGGCGCGCGTGCCCGCCTTGTTGTCGCGCCCGGACCTGCTGGTGCGCGGCGCGCGCTGGTTGGCATCCATCCGCTCGGCCGGCGTGCCCATGCTGTCGCGCCATGCGCTGCGCGAAGTACGGGACGATGGCGACGGACTCGCGGTCACCGTGGGTCCGGTGCGCGCCGATGGCGCGCAGGACAAGGGTGCCGAACGCACGCTGCACGCCGACTGCGTGACCGTCGGCCACGGCCTGACGCCAGCCAGCGACGTCGCCCGTGCACTGCGCGCCAGGCACCATTACGACGCCGCGCTCGGCGGCTGGGTCGCCGTGACCGACGAATTCGGCCGCACGAGCGTACCGGGCCTGTACGTGGTCGGCGACGGCGCGGGCATTGCGGGCGCCGCGGCAGCCGAGCATCACGGCGAGGTGGCTGGAATGGCCGCGCTGCGTGATCTTGGCCGGTTGCCGGCAGCGGACTTTGCGCGTGCCTCCGCGGCGGCGCGCGGACGCCACGCCAAGGCGCGACGCTTTGGTGTGGCCATGGCAGGACTCATGGCGATTAGACCCGGCCAGGTTGCGGCCATTCCACACGAAACCATCGTATGCCGCTGCGAAGATGTAACGCGCGGCGAGATCGAGCGCGCCATTGACGAGGGCGCCTGCGAAGTCAATCAGGTCAAGGCGTGGACGCGCTGCGGCATGGGTCCCTGCCAGGGCCGCACCTGCGCCGATATCGTCGGCGAACTGGTGGCGTTGCGCGTCGGCGGCCGGGAAGCTGCAGGCTACTTCACGGGGCGACTGCCGCTCCGGCCCGTCTCGCTCGAAGTGGTGACTGGCGACTACGTCTATGCCGATATTCCAATACCCAAGGCAGCACCGCTGTGACCGGAGCGCGCGCCTGGGCCAGCGACCACGGACCGACGGGGAACGCACCGTGAGCGACCGCTTCGACGTCGCTGTGGTGGGTGCCGGGATCATGGGCGCAACGACCGCGCTGTTTCTCGCGCGTGGCGGGATGAAGGTGATGCTGATCGACCGTGGCGAATTGTGCCGTGAAGCGTCGGGGGTTAACGCCGGGACGCTGACCTTGCACATGACTCGCGCCGCACTGATTCCGTACGCACAGCAAGGCTGGCGGATGTGGACCACCGCCGAGCAATGGCTGGGGGCAGGAGTCGACGCCGTGCCGACCGCAGGGCTCTCGCTTGCCTTCACGGATGCCGAAGTCGCCGTGCTGGAAAAGCGCGCGGCGGTACGCCGCGATCATGGCGCGGACATCCGCATCATCGATCCGCCACGCGCGCTGGAGGTCGAGCCGGGCTTGAACCCGAAGGTGCTGAAGGCAGCGTGGTGCGAAACCGACGGCTACGCGTCCGCCTACCTGACCGGGCGCGCCTACCGTGGCGCGCTGTCGGAAGCGGCCGTCACGATCGTCGAACAGCGCAAGGTCGTCGGCATCGATGGTGGCGACAGCGGGTTTATCGTCCGTGACGACAACGGGGGCGCGTGGCCGTCGACGCGCGTCGTACTGGCGGGCGGCGTCTGGCTGGGCGAGATGCTGGCATGGCTGGGAGTCGCCATCGCCATCAAATGCCTCATCAACCAATTGATCGTGACCGAGCGCGTGCGCCCGGTGATGCGCACGGTGCTGAGCATCGCGAGCGGTCTCCTGTCGCTCAAGCAGTTTGGCAACGGCACGGTGTTGATCGGGGGCGGCTGGCAAGGTCTGGGCGACCCGGCGCGCGGCGGCGTCGAAACGATACCCGACAACTTGATCGGCAACATGCGCCTGGCGCGATGGACGGTACCGGCGCTGGCCGAAGCGCGCATCGCACGCATCTGGCTGGGTCTCGAAGCGGAAACGGCCGATGCGCTGCCAGTGCTGGGTGCGGTCCCGGGCGTGAAGCACGCTTTCGTCATCGGCAGCGCGCATTCCGGCTATACCAGCGGTCCCTATCTCGGAAAATTGCTGGCCGACCACATGCTCGGACGCGCGACGACGCACGCCCTTTTTGATCCGGCGCGCCTGGTCGGCGTGCCGCTGCCGCATTGAAAACGAGCTGACGGAGCACGCGATGATTCCTTCCCGACCCAATCCCCTGCACGGCATCTACACCGCCACCATCTGCCCCCTGGCACCTGACGGCTCGGTGGACGAGGCGGAACTGGCGCGCCATCTCGCCGATACGATGACCACGGACGGCATCGTCGGCGTGCTGATCAACGGCCACGCCGGCGAGAACTTCACGCTGTCGCGCGCGGAGAAGAAGCGTGTCGTCGAGATCGCCTGCGCGACCATCGGCCGCAAGGCAATACTCGTTTGTGGAATCAATGCCGAGAGTTCCCTTGAAGCGGCCGAGCACGCGCGTGATGCGGAAGTTGCCGGCGCCGATGTGTTGCTGGTGTTTCCTCCATTCTCGTGGGCGCTGTCGCAGGACGGGACCATGGCGCTCAATCACCACCGCATCGTGGCTGCCGCGTCCACGCTGCCGCTGATGCTCTACCAAGCAGGCGTAGGCACGCGCGACATGGCCTACAACGAGGAGACATTGGCGGCGCTGGTCAGGTTGCCGAACGTCGTTGGCATCAAGGAGGGCAGTTGGGAAACCGCGCGCTATGAGGCCAACCGGCGGCTCGTACGACGCGTTGCGCCCAAGGTCGCGGTGATGGCCTCCGGTGACGAGCATCTGCTGACTTGCATGACGATCGGCAGCGAGGGCAGCCTCGTCAGCCTTGCCGTGCTGGTGCCCGACCTGATCGTCGCACTCGACCGCGCCATTGCGGCATCCGACCTCGTGACCGCGCGCGCGCTCAATGACCGCATCTACCCCCTGGCCACGGCGATCTACGGCGCGGCGCCGTCCGCGCACGCCAATGCGCGACTGAAGATGTGCCTGCATCTCGTCGGCAAACTCGCCAACCCCGCCATGCGTCCGCCGATCGGCCCGCTACCGCCCGCGGAGATCGCCATGCTGGAGGTCGCGCTCGCCGCAGCTGGAATTCTGCCTGCACCGCTGCGTCGCGTCGGCTGACGCGGCGCCTTTACTTCACGGAGTCCCCATGACTGCAACGCTGATTCGCCAGGGCCGCATCGTGACCGCGGTCGATGATTACGTCGCCGACCTGCTGCTCGACCATGGACGCATCGTCGCGATCGGCGAAGCGCTGGAGGTTGGTCCCGACGTCCGTATCGTCGACGCACGAGGGCCTGCTCGTGCTGCCCGGGAGGTGTGGACTGTCATACGCACATGGAGAACACGTTCGGCGAATCGACGACTTGTGACACGTTCGAGTCGGGCACGCGCTCTGCGGCGTTCGGCGGCACGACGACCATCGTCGACTTCGCCTTCCAGCGCAAGGATATCAGCGTGCTGGAGGCCATCCGTTCGGCGCAGGTCAAGGCGCAGGACACGGCGGCCATCGACTACGGCTTTCACGTCATTACCACACACGTTGACGACACCACACTCGCCGACATGCGGCACGCGATCCGGCATGAAGGCGTGACCAGCTTCAAGATGTTCATGGCGTATCCAAACTCCGTGATGGTTGACGACGCGGCGATATTTCGCGCGATGCGCATGGTCGGTCAGCATGGCGGAATGATCTGTCTGCATGCCGAGAACGGAACGATCATCGAGTTGCTGATCCGCGAAGCGCTCGCGCAGGGCAACACCGCACCGAAGTACCACGCGCTCACCCGCCCCGCGATCATGGAGGGCGAAGCGACGCATCGCGGGATCAAGCTTGCCGAACTGGCGCAAGCACCCGTCTACTTCGTCCACCTGTCGGCCAAAGAGGCACTGGGCGAAGTCGTTGCAGCGCGCGACCTGGGCATACCGGTGTTCGCCGAAACGTGTCCGCACTATCTCTTCTTCGACGATTCGGCCTACGAGAGCGAGGCGTGGGAAGTGGCGCAATATGTGATGAGCCCACCGCTGCGGTCCAAGGACGCGCAGCAGGCGCTTTGGCGCGCGTTGAAGATGGACCAGCTGCAGATCGTCTCGACCGATCATTGCCCCTTCTGCATGAAGGAGGGTCACCTGGGCCGGGTCAATCAGAAGCCGCATGGCAAGCACGACTTCTCGCGGATTCCCAACGGCGTTCCCGGCGTGGAAACCCGGATGACGGTGATCCACGACGGCGGCGTGCGGCAGAACCGGCTTTCGCTCAATCGATTCGTCGAAATCACGTCGACGGCACCGGCCAAGCTCTTCGGGCTCTTTCCGCGCAAAGGTACGATCGCCGTCGGCTCGGACGCCGACGTCGTGCTGTTTGCGCCGGACGAGAAGCACGTCATCACCGCCAAAACCCAGCACACGAACTGCGACTTCTCGCTGTTCGAAGGGAAGGAGGTCGTCGGCCGGGTGAAGAAGGTGTTCTCGCGCGGCGACCTGATCGTTGACGGCGACGCGTGGCTCGGTTCGCCGGGCCGCGGCCGGTTCGTGCGACGGGGAGAGGCAGGCGGGTTCTGACCCGCCCGAGCGCGGTCAGGCGCGTCGGCCGGACAGCACGTCGAGCGCCTCCTGCTGGAGACTGCGCAGGTGCGCAAGCAACGCCTTCTTCGCTTCCTTGACGTTCCCCTCGCGCCATGCGGCAAGGATCGCCAGGTGTTCGGCGCCATCCATCGCCACGCGCCGGAATGGACCGGCGATCTCGAATAACCGCGTGTTGACGCGCAGCGTCTCGATGGTCCGGACCAATACCGCATTGCCGCTGGCCCGCGCGAACATCAGGTGCAGGCGATCGTCGGCCTGCCAGTGCACCGCTTCCTGCTCGTTTTCCCTGGCCAGCCGGCGAATGTCCCGCATCAGTGCGTCGATCTCCGCCGGCTGAACCCGGTCGACCGCGAGGTCCATCGCGTGCATCTCCATCGTTTCGCGGACCTGCATCGACTGGAAGTACTCGGTGGCCGCGACCTTGCGGACCGAATACGAACGGGCGTCGGCGCGTTCCAGCAGGCCTTCGCCCACCAGTCGCACCAAGGCTTCACGCATGGGCGTGCGCGAAATGCGCAGGTCCTCGGCGAGGCGGCCCTCGATCACCGGCGCGCCGGGCGCGATCTTGCGTTCGAGGATAAGTGAGCGCAGCGTGCGAAACGCCTGTTCGGCCAGATTATCGGGACGTGCCGAATCCAGCGCCCGGACCTTGCGCTCGGGGGCCTTGCGTTGCCGCGAAGAAGCTGCGACTGCCATGGGGATGCACCTCCGATATACGCATTGTATACCGGCCGCATCCCGCCAAGACTCCGAACACAATTGCCGACGTGTCGGGTCAGGCGTGATGCCGGCGTCGAGACCGTGCATCGGGACCCACCAGGGTAAGGTGCCTCGATCGGACCTGGGTGGACACCGAGAGGAACGCCAAAGCGGCGAGTGCGCAGGTGGAATGGTGGGCCGTGCAGGTCTTGTACCTTCGACCAATGGAACAAGAGACCTGTTCCAGGCTCCAATAATCACCAAATTGCACTGATATTCACTTAGTTGCAACAAGTGCTTACCGGCGGCTCGGCGATCCGAAGACTCGGACGCAAAAGCCATGACCGAGCGGGAAGCGGCGGCGATTCACCTGAGCCTGCAGAGCCAGTTTCGCGTTGCCAACGAATCGATCGAGATCTCCGGTGCCACGAAGAATCGGGAGACACGGACCTATCGCCTAGGGATTGCGCGCAATGTCCTTGCAACGGTCCGACAGACCGCCGCAGCGTTCGCGATCAGGGTAGATGGCCTGGCCGTGGCGGAAACTGCGATTGCGCGAATTGAAGCTGGCGCGGACGGCGCAAATCACGCTCAGCGCACCTCTACATTGGGAATGATGCAGGAGCGAACGCTCGGCGAATGGGGCAACGCAGACATACTTTCGGGGGTCCGCTTTTGCGCCACATTGCAGCTATGCACGCCGCTCCGCGTGCTGCAGTGGCATGGCAGAGTCATCATAGCCTGCTGGTCCGAGTGGGTGAGGCGCTTGGGAGACCGTGACGCGATCGCCCGGGCTTACTTTCCCTCCTTCATCGAGACGATCCGCGGTCTCTCCTCAGCAGCGGTCTCAGAGTGGTAGTCGTCAATACCGGGGTAAGCGGATGCTCAAATTGCGGCTACCGCAAGCGCGACTCATTGGCCATGTTTCGCGAACCTATGACGATTTGTCGCGATACGTTCGTCATTGTGTTGAACCATCTATGATTCAGGTCGAAGCACAAGCCGCCCCATGTCCAAGTCCATATCGCATAGTGAATTTGCCATCCGCGCCTTTGCGCTGGTGCTGCTCCTGGGTTCGTCTGTCGCCGCAGCCCAAACCGGGCTGGGGACGGTATCTACCGAGAACTGGGGCTTGTTCCAGAAGAACGAGAACGGCACCGATCAGTGGAAGTACGAGCCACGAGTGTATGTCCCGTTTCGATTCGACAACGGGTGGACGTTCACGCAGCGTCTCGACGTGCCGATGATCTATACCAATGCAACGGGCGCCGGCAATCCCAGTGGTGGCTACTCGGCCGGAGTGGGAGATGTCTTCATCGAAGAGATTTTCGAAACGCCCGAGGTCACGAAGAACATTGCGTTCAGGACGAGCGTTCGGTTCGGGTTTCCGACGGGCAAACAGTCACCCTTCGGGTCAAGCCAATACCAGTGGGCGCCCATGGTGGGCATCGTCTACCGGAGGCCGGACGTGCTCGACGGCGTGACGCTGAACCCTTACGTCCGCTATTTTTCCGGCTTCGATCCGCAGTACGCAGGCGTAAAGGAGGTCCGCAAGCTGGACGTTTATCCTTCGGCGTCCTTCCTTCTCGGGAAGGGCTGGTCCTTGGCCCTTTACCCCGAAAATCCGATTGTCTACAACGAAAGCAATAAGACGTGGTTCGTGCCCCTCGACTTCATGGTCGCACACCGTCTCAGCAAGCACTGGGAATACGGACTCGGCGGCGCCTGGAAACTGGGCAATCCGAGCGATCCGGCGTACCGTTACATCATCGACGCACAACTGACCTATTGGTTCTGAGTGGACCAGCGTCGTCCAGTTCGGAACGTCCGCTTCTTGGCAATTTGGGCGATGACAGCGTCCGGCGACTCCGACGTGATCCCCGAATTTAGTAGCAGTTCGACTTAGAGTCCGTTTTTAAAATTCACGCCATTTCCATCGCTGTGCGAGCGGCCAAACGCTCCGCGTAGATTGCTGGAGACAGTCCACCCAGGTCCTATTTCGGCCGATATTCGTTGTAGTCACGTCGCCACGCATCAATCAGCGCGCGGGCGTGGGTCAGGCTGGTGAACCAGTGCTCGTTCAGGCATTCGTCGCGCAGTCGGCCACAAGGGCAACCAAATGGCATCGGTGAACCGGAAAAATGGACGAGAGGATGCGCGAGGTAAATGCGAAATTACCGCAAGCCCCTAATTTTCCAGACATCGGTGCGTGCAGGGAATGGTGGGCCGTGAAGGACTTGAACCTTCGACCAACGGATTAAGAGTCCGCTGCTCTACCAACTGAGCTAACGACCCATTCCGGCACTACGGTATTTCCAGGGTCCCGAGGCATCAAGCAGCGCTGTTGCACGGCCGACAATTCGCGATGGTAGGCCGTGCCGGACTTGAACCGGCGACCAACGGATTAAAAGTCCGCTGCTCTACCAACTGAGCTAACGACCCCCAGGAAAGACCCGCAATTATAGCCCAAGCGGGCGGTCCGGGTTAAGCGGTCAATGCGTGTCGCGGGTGAGGATCGAGGGCAGCGACGAGAACTCGATGCCTTCCTCGGCGAGCGCTTCGGCATCCTCGCTCGTGGCCTTGCCGCGGATGGGCCGGGCCGGCGTTTCCTCGTAGTGGATCTTGCGGGCTTCCTCGGCAAAACGCTCGCCAACGTCCTCGGTGTTGCGGACGACCTCACGAAGCTTGGCCACGAGATCCGGCGGAAAACCCGAGATCGCGTCCTGCGCGGGGGCTTCGGGTGGGGTGGCGGCGTGGGGCTTAGGCGTTGAATGCTTGCGTACCCGAACCCGGGCCGACGGCACGCGCTCGACCGCAGCATCGTCGCAGACGGGACAGCGCACCAGCGACGCATCCTTCTGGCGCAGGAATTCGTCGCCCGAAGCGAACCAGCCCTCGAACGGATGTCCACGCCCGCAACAGAGGTCGAATACGATCATGGGAGATTTAACGCGCGAGACCCGGCCGCGGTCTACGCCATCCGTTCAAGACGCCAAACCTGGTAGCGCACGGCGGCGACACAGCCGCCGATGATCGACGCCAGGGCCAGCATCGACCCGACTGCCAGTGTCGAGATGCCGGTCAGGCCCTGCCCGATCGTGCAGCCCAGCGCAGTGACACCGCCGAAGCCCATCAGGATGGCGCCGATGATGTGGTTGGCCACGTCTTCCACCGAGCCGAAGCCTTCCCAGCGGAAGGTCTTCGACGCGACTGCATAGGCAAACGAACCCGCCAGCATCCCCAGGACGCCGGCGATGCCGAAGGTGACGATGCGCGACTGGTCGCTCCAGAACATCAGCAGTTCGAGCGAATAGGCCACCGGCGACGTGAAGCTGAATGACTCCAGGCGGTTGGAGTTGGTGCCGAAGAATTTCTCCTCCAGCGTGGCCGGATCCTCCGCCACATAGCCCAGGTGCCCGGAGATGTACCAGCCGCCCACGATCACCAAGCCCACCACGATGCCGCCGACGATCAGCTCGGGCGTGGTGCGGAAATCACGATCCTTGAACACATAGACGGCCAGCGCCACGGCGACCGCGAAAGGCACCCACAACCGGGCGGCGGCGGAGAGCCCCATCGCGCCGAGCAGCGCCGGCAGATCGGACGTGACCGCGCCCATGCTTCCAAAATCGATCCGCCAGGGATCGAGCGCGGTGGTGCGCCACACCGCGAACAGGCCCTTCAAGGTCATGTAGGCCGCGACGCCCAGCACGACCAGGACGACCACGGATTTCAAGTTGCCGGCGCCCGCCCGGATCAGCGTCTTGCTGCCGCAGCCGGATGAGAGCGTCATGCCGAACCCGAAGAGGAACCCGCCGACGATGGCGGAAACCCACGCCACCTTGGACCCGGTGTAGATCGACTTGGACAGGTCGATCAGACCGAGCGATACCAATATCGCGCTACCGGCAATGGCTATCGCGATAGCGAGTACCCACATACGCATCCGGCGCCAGTCGCCGAAGTTCACGATGTCAGTCACCGCGCCCATCGTGCAGAAGTTCACCCGGTTGGCGACGGCGCCAAAGATGAACGCCAGGGCAAAGGCGGAACCCGCAACCAGGGCGGGCAGATGGGCAGTGGCGGCGGCATCCATGGCCGAAAATTATCGCACGCGGTCGGGGTGTGCCCCGGGATTGCATGGCCATTCCCGCTAACCCCGTTTCGCACTCAGCCCCGTTTACAGCCCCACGACAGGTCCCGCCGGGACCGCGCGCCGAGAAGGGCAATACCATGAGCCGATTCGTTTCCACATTGCGGGCCGCCAAGCTGGTGGCGCTTCTGGGCGCGGCAGTTGCCGCGACACATGCCGTCGCCTGGGACACCGCCGCGCCCGCGCCGGAGGCCTCCGGCCGCTTCATTTCGACCTTGCCGGACGGCCATCCGGTGACCACCGTGGCCGGCTATGGCGTCACCTACGCGCCCTTCGTCAAGTCCGCGCTGGTCCAGGTCGATGTCTACGACCGCTTCGACCGGTCGGCGTTGCCCGTCTTCAACAAGGACGGCCGCCATTTCGTTGTTGGCGCGCCGGGACATGAATACGCCGTGCGCATCCGCAACTGCACGGGCGGGCGCGTGCTGGTGGTGACCAGCGTGGATGGCGTCAACGTGATTTCGGGCGACACCGCGTCGCCCGCGCAATCGGGCTATGTGCTGGAGCCGTGGGGTTCGGTGGAGATCGCCGGCTGGCGCAAGAGCACGGAGCGCATCGCCGCGTTCTACTTCACCGACCTGGGCGACTCGTATGCCGCGCGTACCGGGCGGCCGCAGAATGTGGGCGTGATCGGGGTGGCCGTGTTTCCTGAAAAGGCGCCTCCGCGCGTCTCCTGGATCGAAAAGAACATCGCCGAACTCTCGCGCAAGCGGGCGATCATGGAAGGCGATGGGCAAGGCGCGGCCAAGCCCGAGTCGCGCGCGGAAGCCCCCGCCTCGCTGCCCGCCCCGGCGCCAATGCGCGATCAGGTCGCGGCCGATGAAAGCATCCGCCAGGACAAGAAGGACAACGCCTCCGGCCTGATGAGCAAGCTCGGCACCGGTCACGGCCGCAACGAAGGTTCGCGCGCCGTGGCAGTGACCTTCGAACGCGCAAGCGACACGCCGGCCGATACGGTGGCCGTGCAGTACGATCGCCGCGAGAATCTGGTGGTGGCGGGCATTCTGCGGGAACAACGTCCCTACCTTGCGCGGCGCGAACCCAATCCGTTCCCGGGTTCCGTGCGCTTCACGCCGGATCCTCGGTAACGCCATCGCGGTCGGTTTCGGCTTCGCGCGGCGCTGCGCGAGGCTGAAGCCGCGCCTGCGGACGTCGACACCGGCCCGTTCCCATCCCGCACCGATGCTTCGCGTTGAATCTGCCGCCGCGTCCTCGCATACTGCGCGGGCGATGGATGCCGCCCTCACCCTGCAGGACGCCGACTCGGACGAAGCCTTGATGCTCGCCTACGGCGCGGGGCGGGCGGCGGCCTTCGATGTGCTATACGCGCGGCACAAAGGTGGCGTGTATCGCTACCTGCTGCGCCATTGCAACAATGCGGGCATCGCCGATGAACTGTTCCAGGACGTATGGATGAACGCGATCCGCGTGCGCGCCACCTACGCGCCGACGGCGAAGTTCACCACGTGGCTGTACACGCTGGCGCACCATCGCATCGTCGATCATTGGCGCGCGTCGGGACAGGCCCGCCTGGTGTCGATCGACGATGACGATGACGACACCGGCGCCATGGTGGACGCAATGCCAGGAGCCTCCGCGTTGGAACCGGCGGCGCGCGTGGAAAACGCGGAGTTACGCACGCAGCTCGACGCGGCGATGCGCGCGCTGCCCCCGGAGCAGCGCGATGCATTCCTGTTGCAATACGAAGTCGGGCTGTCGTTGGCGGAAATCGCCGCGCTGACCGACGTGGGCGTGGAAACGGTGAAGAGCAGGCTGCGCTACGCCGTCAACAAGCTGCGCGGCGCGCTCGGTCCGCTGCGCGAGGAGTGGTCATGACGACCGGAAACGATACCGATCCACGCGACGACGCGTTGGCCAAGGCGTGGCGCGCGCGGTCGCAGGACCTGCCGCCGCCGGCGCTCGACGCGACCATTCTTGCGGCGGCGCATCGGGCCGTGGGCAGCGGTCCGCGCAACGCCGGGAAGCAGGCGCGGGAGGCCACGCGCCCCCAGCGCTGGTGGATGCCGCTGGCAGCGGCCGCGACCATTGGCGTGGTCGCGATCGGCATCCTGCAGATCGCGCCGCAAGCGCCCGTCGATATCGTCGTGGGCGAACGCGCTGAAGTTGCAAGTCGCGTCGTGCCGGTCGTTCCCGCGGCACCGGCGAAGGACGCGGCACCGGGTAACGTCGCTGCTAAGTTGAAGGAGACCGCGCCGGCGACGAGCATCGCGCCAGCTCGCTCCGCTGAGCCCGCGACCGCGGCACCGTCCATCGCCGAGCGCGCCCCGGTTGCGCAAGCGAACCAGGCGGCGGCGGTCGCGCCAGCGCCTGCCCCGCCTGCGGCAGCAGCGCTGGCCGATGCGCGCAGGCAAAATGCGGCAGCGCTTTCGATGCCGGCGCCCGAACCGTTTCCCGCGGACCCATTGCCGCGCAAGGCCGATGCGCCAACGACTGCGCGGCAAAACGCGCGCAAGGATGCGGAGGAAGCTAAACGCGCGCCGGCACCGTCCGAAGACACCGCCACGCGCAGCGACGACAGGGCGCCATCGGCCCCGGCATCCACGCAAAGCGCCGTGCCGGCATCGACGCCAACGGTTCCACACGTAGCCGCGGCGCCCCCCGCACCGTTGGCCGCGCCGGCACCCGCGCCGATGGTGGCGCAGGTTCCCGCCCCGCCCGCTGCACGTCCACCGGCACCGTCAATGCTCGCGCCGGCGCCGATGAAGAAGGAAAGCATGGCCGAAGCATCGGGATCGCTTGCCACCGCGCCAGGCGCGGCTGGCGCGGCCAAACCCGCGACGACGACGCGCGAACGCGAGGCCGCGCGCGATGAAACGAACGCGCGCAACGCACCCGCCGCTTCCCCCGAACTGGCGCGCAGCAACCTGAGTCCCGCCGAATGGCAAACGCTTGCCCGCGATCCCGATGCGTGGATTGCCCGCCTCCGCAAGTTGCGCGCGGAGGGCCGCGTTGCGGAGGCCGTTGCCGAGTTGCGCGAGTTCAGGCGTTATGTGCCCGACGCGGAGACACGCCTGCCGGCCGATCTGCGGCAATGGGTGCCGAATCCTTGATGGATTCGGCGTTGCGATGTTCCTACGGTCGTGCGCAGGCGAGGTCGAAGACCGCCTACCGCGTTGTCGAGCGCGTGCGTTCGGCGGCGAGCGCGCGCATCAACGTCTTGATCGGCGCGGGCAAGGCGGCACCCAGCGCCTCAGCCGGCGCGATCCACAACGTGCCCGGCGCGGCCACGCCCTGCGGCCATCGCCGGACCTGCAGGCGTTGCGGATGCAGCGTCAATGCAAAATGCGTGAAGCCATGTTCGATAGGCGCCAAAGCAATATCGGGATCGGCCTCCATGCCATATCGCGTGCGGATTTCGCGCTGCAGGTCGGCCGCCATGTCGCATTCGGGCAAGCTCCATAGCCCACCCCAGATGCCCAGTGGCGCGCGCTTTTCGAACAGGAACTCGCCGGCGCGCTCCAGCAGCAGCAGGCGTACTTCACGTTGCGGCAGTCGCCTTTTAGGACGCGCGGCCGGAAGCTGCCCGATGCGGCCGTCGCGTAACGCAACGCAATCCATGGCAACCGGACACAGGCTGCACTTGGGCGACGCGCGTGTGCAAAGCGTGGCGCCCAGATCCATCAGGCCTTGCGTGTAGGCCTCGACTTCGCCGTCCTGCAAACCCGGCGCCTGGTCACCTTGCCGAAGCACGCTCGCCCCGCGCGGCCACGCGTTGGTGGCGCCGTCGGGCAAGCGCTGTTCCGCAACCTTCCATAATGCGGCTTCCACTTGCGGGGTTCCCGGCCAGCCGTCAATGCCCGCGTGCCGCGCGAGCACGCGCTTGACGTTGCCGTCGAGAATGGCCGCGCGTTCGCCCGCGGCGAAGACGGCGATGGCCGCCGCGGTGGAGCGGCCGATGCCGGGCAACGTGACGAGTGTGGCGGCGTCGCGCGGGAACGCGCCGCCATGCTGGTCCATGACCGCGACGGCTGCCGCATGCAGATAGTGCGCGCGCCGGTAGTAGCCGAGGCCACTCCAGTGCTCCAGCACGCGATCGAGCGGCGCGCGCGCGAGCGCGGCAACATCCGGAAAGCTGTCGAGGAAACGCATGTAGTACGGAACAACCGCGGTCACCTGCGTCTGCTGCAGCATGATCTCCGACAGCCAGATCCGGTAAGGATCACGCGTGTTCTGCCATGGCAGATCGTGGCGACCGTGCGCACGTTGCCACGCCACAATGCGTTCGGAAAATGAGCGGCGCAGGGACATCGTCTGAGGTTATACCGCAGGCGAGACATCGGCCTCGCACGATATGCGGTAGTTTCCTGCAACCCTGACGCCTCGCCTGCGCGGGCCTAGCGCATGCCGAGACGCTGCTTGGCCTTGCCGGCGGATTCGGATTGCGGGTATTTGGTGATCAGCTCCTCGAGCGTGCGGCGGGACGACGCGCTGTCGCCCATCTCGGATTGCGCGGACGCGATGTTGAGCAACGCGTCGGGCACCTTGGTGCTGTCCGGATAGGACGCCAGCAATTTCCGTTGCGCCACGATCGCGGCGCGATAGTCCTTGCGCGCAAACTGCGCGTTGCCTACCCAATATTGCGCGGAGGCCGCCAGCGGACTCTTGGGATAGGTCTTGACGAAGGTGCCGAAGCTGCCGATGGCGCCGACATAGTCGCCGCGCTTGAATTGCTCGAGCGCACCGTCGTAGAGCCGTTGTTCGCCGGCCGTGGCGGCGGTTGCAGAAGCAGCGAGCGACGGCGCGCCGGGCACCGCCGGCGACAACGTGCCTGCGACCGGCGCACCGGGTGCTCCGGCCGCGGGTGCGGCGTCTGCGCCGGCCGCAGGCGCCGTGCCGTCCGTGACCGGCGCAGGCGCGACGTTGCCCGGACTGGCCTCGAGCTTGCGCATCCGCGAATCGAGGTCGACATAGAGATCGCGCTGGCGCTTTTGCGACTCGGTAAGCTCGTACGTGAGCACCTCCACCTGGCCGCGGATGCGCGCGATTTCGGCCTTGATGGCCTCGACCTGATTGAACAACTCGACGAGGCCGAGGCTCTTGATCTGCAGGTCGAGTGCAGTGAGCCGCGCATCGAGATCTCTTTGCGTGGCGTCGAGGCGATCGCTGGTGGCCTTGATACTCTTGCGCGCCTCCTCGTCGTCGAAGAGGCCCGCCTGCGCGCCGTGCGCCGCCATGGCGAATGCCAGCGCCATCCACCAGTGCCGTGCGCGCATGGTTGGTGCCCTCAAGCGTTATTCGCCGGCGTAGACGATGTCGACGCGGCGATTTTCGGCCCACGCGGTTTCGTCGTGGCCGAGATTGCGCGGCTTTTCCTCGCCGAAGCTGACCGTCTCGATCTGGATTTCCTGCACGCCCAGCAGCGTCATCATCCGCTTGACCGCATCGGCACGCCGCTGGCCCAGCGCGATGTTGTATTCGCGCGCGCCGCGCTCGTCGCCGTGGCCTTGCACCGTGACCCTGGCATTGCGATTGCCCACGAGGTAGCGCGCATGCGCTTCCACCATCGGCTTGTACTTGTCGGCAACCACGAAGCTGTCGAACTCGAAAAACACTTCGCGTTTGGACAGGATGTTGTTGGGGTCCTTAAGCATCGCTGCCCCCGTGATGGCGCCGGTGGACGCCCCCGAGACGCCGCCGGTGTTGGCGGGATTGGTGGTGGTGCCGGCCGGGGCCGTTGCTGCCATAGGATCGGTCGCGGCCGATTTGTCTTCCACGGGTGCCGTGGTGGGCGACGAGCTGCAGCCGACGAGTACGAATGCGACCATTGCCGCAATGGCGAATTTTTTCATGAAGCCTCCTGCCTGGATTGGGACTCGGACGCGCGAGGCGCCGTCGCCGGGAGAAATGCCTGAGTGACGCGCGACGCTGACAACGTCACGCGCGTCGATGTTGTAGGCGAAAGTGCGCAGCCGCAGCTCATGGTCGGGCGAAGGGACCCCACGCGGGTTCGCGAACATCGCCCGCGGGCGCGACCAGCTTTTGCTTGACGCGGCCATCGCTGGAAACCGCGGCCAATATACCACGCCCCCCAACCTCGTTTGCGTAGAGGATCAGCTTGCCGTTGGGTGCAATGCTGGGGCTTTCGTCGCCCGGCCCGGCCGTCAGCACCTGCACCTGTTTGGTGGCGAAGTCCTGCGTGGCGATCTGGTAGCGGCCGCCATCGCGACGTACGAACGCAAATCCCTTGCCGTCGGGAAAGGGCCGCGGCGACACGTTGTAGCTGCCTTCGAAGGTGAGGCGCTCGACTGAATTGCTGCCGAGACTCAGGCGATAAATCTGCGCGCTGCCGCCACGATCGGATGTGAAGAGCAGCGCATTGCCATCGGGAGTGAAGAAGGCTTCGGTATCGATGGATCCGGAGCTCATCACCCGCTTGGCGTCGCTGCCGTCGGCATTCATCACGAAGATCTGCGAGCCGCCCTCGCGCGACAGCGTGACCGCCAGCTTCCTGCCATCGGGCGACCAGGCGGGCGAACTGTTGCTGCCGCGGAAGTTGGCCACTGCCGTGCGCGCACCCGTGCCGAGGTTCTGCACGTACACCACCGGCTTCTTGCTTTCGAACGATACATACGCCAGGCGCGAGCCGTCGGGCGACCAGCGCGGCGACAGCAGCGGCTCGTTGGATGTGACCACCGTTTGCGGGTCGCTGCCGTCGGCATCGGCCACCAGCAACTGGAAGCGCGTGCCCGCCTTGGTGATGTAGGCGATGCGGGTTGAGAACACGCCGGGGTCGCCGGTGAGTTTTTCGTAGATCACGTCGGCGATCTTGTGCGCCGTGGCGCGGAACTGCGCCGGCGTAACCACATAAGACACGCCCGCCAGCTTGGCCAGCTTGACGACATCGACCAGGTCGAATCGCACGTCGACCCGCCCATCGGGGAGCGAACGCATCGAGCCGACCACCACGGCGTCGGCATTGCGCGCCCGCCACACGGGCGCCTGGACGTCCTCCGCCCGGAACGGCGCCGGACTGACGCCGCCTGCATCCACGATCTTGAACATGCCGGAGCGCGCCAGATCGGCTGCCACCACGCCCGAGATGCCCAGCGGGAACACCGACTCGCCCTGCATGGGCACCACTGCAATGGGAATGGCCGTGCCCGCCCCGCCGACGATTTCGATGGCGAGCTGCGCCCGCGCCGATGCGAAGGGAAGGGCCAGCAATGCAAGCAATAACAGGAAGGGGCGAAGCGATCGAAACATGCGCGGCTTATTTTGAGTTGGAGAGTTGCAACGACGCGCGTGTGAAGCGCTTGTCGATTATAACGAACGAGGCAGGTGAGACGGGTTGACCGCGGGGACCGCGAAAGAGTTCAATGCGGCGCAACGGCGGTGGCTACGCCGAATTCGGTGGAGATGCGGTCGGCGGTGCGCCGGGCCTCGTCGCGATCCGGATACGGCCCCAGGTACACCCGATAGAGACCGCCCGCCTCGCGGACCTTGGGCTCCACCTGCGCCGAGGCGAGCTGGCCCTGGATGTGCGCCAGGAAATTCTGCGCATTGGTGAAATTCTGGAACGCGCCCAGTTGCACGCTGTAGCCAGCCGCCGTCTGGCTGACAGGTGGCGGTGCGTCGAATGGCCGCGGCGGCGCCGTTGCGGTTCCGTCCGAAGTTGGTGCGGCAGGCGGCGGGAGGGCGGCGACGGTGACCGGCGGCAGCGGCGCTGTCGCCAGCATCGCCGGACTGCTGCCCGGGATGATGGCCTCCACCTCCACCTCCCCGCTGCCCTTGGCCGCCGTGCCGATTCGGTGCGCTGCCGCGTACGACAGGTCGATGATCCGCCCGTGCAGGAACGGCCCCCGGTCGTTGACCCGCACCACCACCGACTTGCCCGTGGCCACGTTGGTGACCCGCACATAGGAAGGCAGCGGCAGCGTGGGGTGCGCCGCCGTCATCGCATACATGTCGTAGGTTTCGCCGATGGACGTCTTCTGCCCATGGAATTTGCGCCCGTACCACGACGCGATGCCCCGCTCCTTATAGGGACGCAGCGACGTGGCCGGCACATAGTCCCGGCCCAGCACGGTATAGGGCCGATTGGAGAAGCGGTTGAGCGCCTCGAGGCGCGGCACCGCGTCCGGGATCTGGTCCAGATTGGCCGGCACCGTTTCGCCGGGACCGTCATCCTTATAGTATTTGGACGATGTCGATGGCGCGGAGGCGGACGGGGCGGAGGCCGACGAGGCGCCCTGCCTGGTCGGCGAGGAACTGCAGGCGGCGAGCAGGAGTGCCGCGGCGCCGAGCACGGCAACTGGAAGAAGACGGGGCGGACGGAGCATGCTCAAGCCCGCAATTTACCATCAGGATCGTTACCCTTTCGCATGGCCACCTATCTGTTCGCGTGGAATCCGTCGTTGTGGAACTGGCCCGAAATGCCGGCCGATCGCCGCAAACTGGCGCGCCGCGGGTATCTCGACACGCGTTGGAACTCCGGCCGGGTGCGCAACATCGACATTGGCAGCCGCGCTTTTCTCGTCCGTGTGGGCGTGCCTCCCAAGGGCATTTTTGGCGCTGGCTATACGCTGACGGCGCCACACCCCGAGCCGCATTGGCGCCCCGAGCGTGCCGCCGCAGGCGCCATCATGCAGCGACTGACATTGCGCCTCGATACGCTGCTGGATCTGCCCGCCGTGACCTACGACGACCTCGAGCAGCCGCCCTTCGGCCGGTTTCGCTGGGGCGTGCGCTCGTCGGGGGTGCACCTGCCCAGTGCGCTGGCCGATGCGCTGGAGGAATTGTGGGAAGTACGGACCATGGGGGTGCGGGTCGGCAACCAGGGGTGACCTGGTGCCGCCGACTTAAAGGCGATCCAGCGGACTGATCACGCCGCGCCCGCCTCGATTGAGCACATGCGTGTAGATCATCGTGGTGCTGACATCCGAGTGGCCCAGAAGCTCCTGCACCGTGCGGATGTCGTAGCCCGCGTCGAGCAGATGGGTGGCAAACGAATGCCGCAGCGTGTGCGGCGTGGCCGGCTTCGTCAGCCCAGCATCCAGCACCGCCTGCCGCATCGCCCGCTGGAACGCCTGGTCGCCGAGGTGGTGCCGTCGCACCACACCGCTGCGCGGATCCCGCGAGAACGTGGGTGCCGGAAACAGGTATTGCCAACCCCATTCGCGCGCCGCTCGCGGATATTTGAGCGCCAGCGCATCCGGCAGGTAGACCGCACCTGCGCCGGCCGTCAGGTCGCGTTGATGCAACGCATGCGCTTTTTCCATTTGCAGCTTCAGCGGCGTTGCGATGCGATCCGGCAGCATTGCTACGCGATCCTTCTGCCCCTTGCCGTCGCGCACCAGGACTTCGCGCCGCGTGAACTCCACGTCCTTCACGCGCAGCCGCACGCCTTCCATGATGCGCATCCCGGTGCCGTAAAGAAGGCGTCCTATCAAGCGGTGCACACCATGCAGGCGCCGCAGGACCTGCGCGACCTCGTCCTGCGTGAGCACCACGGGCATCCGTTGCGGCGTCTTGGCATGCTCGACGTGGTCGAGCCACGGTAGCTGCGCGTCAAGGACCTCCTTGTACATGAAAAGCAGCGCGCTCTTGGCCTGGTTTTGCGTGCTGGCCGACACGCCTCGATCAACGGCGAGGTGGGTGAGAAAGCTCTCCACTTCAGGTGCGCCCATTTCAACGGGGTGCCGCTTGCCGTGGAAAAGAATGAAGCGTTTAATCCAATCGAGATAGGCCTGCTCGGTGCGCAGGCTGTAATGTTTCAGCCGGATCTTTTGGCGGGAGCGCTCGAGGAACGGCAGTGGTGGGGGATCGGCCATTCGGCGGTAGCGGGTTTAGGTACCCTCTAAATTTTTCACTTTCTTGATTCTCTGGGTAATTTTCTGTTTTTAATAGTGGCCATCTGGATGATTGACGTCGAAATTTCCGTCGTGATTCGGTTCTCTACTTTTTGTTAGGCCGCATGCCAACCTCTGATCACCCATGGTTGCTAGTTGCCGCCTCGATCACTTGTCTAGCTGTCGCCTTTCCGCTCGCTCGGTACTTCTTCGAAGATTTCGAGACATTCAAAGCAGAATTCGGCCTGGAGCGTGAATGGGAACAACAACTTTGGCTTTTCGGCTTTGTTCCATCCAAACCAATGATCTACGTAAAGGTCGTTGGGTTCTTGGGACTCCTTGGCATCGTGTTCATGGCCGTCTATTCGCTTGGCCTTCGAATTACGGCAAGCGAGTGAACACCATGCGGCCTAACACGGCGGTCAACTCGGACGCGCCGTTTAGGGCATCGTTCTTGTCAGCGTTGACCGGCGCGCCGGTTACCTCGTTTTGTTAGGCCGCATGCCCCGCACCTTCTTGAAGTGGATGTTCATAGCTCTTATGGGGGGTCTCACCACCCTTGCGTCACTTCTCGTTCCTACCGATGTCCCCAATCAGGCGGCCATGGCCAATGTTAGTCTGGGTTTCCCTCTTAGGTTTGCGCGCCAAGATCAAGCATTTTTGGATCCACCCCATTTCCCATTTCCACGAGCGCTGACTTCAATCCACGAGAGTCCGCCGATCATTGACGTAGTGTCGTTTCTTCTCTCTTGGTCGTTTTGGATAGGCGTGTGGTGGGTGGCGTTTCGCCTTACGCAGCGAGCCTTCGTCGCAATGTCTAAACCCGATAGCGAAAATGCGGCCTAACCCGGCGGTCAACTCGGACGCGCCGTTTAGGTCATCGTTCTTGTCGTCGGTAACCGGCGCGCCGGTTACCTGGTTTTGTTAGGCGTAGACCATGAACGCGGGCCACAACACTTCCGATCTTGCGAACCGCATGGCTGGGTGGTTCTTCTTAGCGTTCGGCGCGTTCATCTTGCTCTTCGCCGGCGCAATCCGTTCTACCTACGCGCCGGATACACCGCTTTTCGTGTGGCTACTGGCGGTCGTTGGCATCGCTGCCGTTGCCTTTGGCATTTTCGCCCCACGCTCCTTGCGCGCATCCGTACTCGATGCGTTTGTCACATTCGTATGGCTCTAAGCCATCGCTCAAATCCGAAGGTCGGTGCCGGCGGTGCTACGCCTAACCCGGCGGTCAACTCGGACGCGCCGTTTGCGACTTCTTTCTTGTCATCACCGACCGGCGCGCCGGTTACCTCGTTTCGTTAGGCCGCTCACGACGATGCAAATACGCCCTTATCGAACCGACGATTGGGCTCCCGTTTGCCAAATCTACAATTTGGCCAAGCCTGAAGGGTTCTACCCCGTTTCCACGGACGGTTTGATTAAGGCTTGAAACGCCCGATCATGCCGGGCAACTCTACGACGCATTCGCGGATTATGGAACCGCTCCAGGTAGTCGAACAGATCGGCCCGCGCCTCGTCCCGGGTCCGGTAGTGGGCGCGGTGCACACGCTCCCGCTTGAGCACGCCGAAAAACCCCTCGCATGCCGCGTTGTCGCCGCAATGGCCGACCGCGCTCATGCTGGAGACCAGCGCGTTGCCGCCCAGGAACTTCTGGTAGGCGCCGCTGATGAATTGGCCGCCGCGATCCGAATGCAGGATGACTTCGTGGTCGCCTTCCCGCTGCCACACCGCCATCTGCACCGCCCGAACGACCATGTGCCGGTCCTGGCGATGGTGCATCGACCAGCCCATCACCTGCTTGCATTACAGATCCAGCACCACGCACAAGAACAGCTTGCCTTCGAGCGTCGGGATCTCGGTGATGTCCGTTACCCACTTGGTCTCGGGCTCAAACGCGTCGAAATCGCGTTCCAGGAGATTCTTGACCCCGACCGGGCGACTGCCCGGCTTCTGGCCAAACCGGCGCCGCTTGCGTTGCGGCCAGCCCTGAAGCCCGTTCGCCGCCATCAGGCGCGCCACCCGGTTGAGGCTGGCGATTTCGCCCTCGTCGCCCAAATCTTCGTGCATGCGCGGCGCGCCGAGAATGCCCTTGCTGTCCTCATGCATCTCCCGGATGCGCACCAGCAAGCGCGCATTGTCCTGCGCCCGCGGGCCTGGCTTGCGCCCGGACCAGGCGTAGAAGCCGCTGGTGGAAACCTGGAGACAACGGCACATCATTCCAACGGGAAAGTCGCTGCGGCAATACTCAATCACCGCGTACCGTTCGGTGACTGCTTCGCGAAGTACGCCGCCGCGTCTTTTAAAAAATCCCGCTCCTTGGTCACCCGCGCCAGCTCGCGCTTGATGCGAGCGAGCTCCTCGTCGCGCGGGGTTCCGCCGCCAGGAAAAGCTTTGGCTCCGCCGGCCTCGGCTTCCCGCACCCAGCGGGTCAACAGGGCCGGGTTGACCCCGACCTCCAGGGCGATCTTCCGGCAACTCGACTGCGACCGGCGGACCAGTTCGACCAGCTCGTGCTTGTATTCAGGGCTGTAACGCTTGCGCTTGGACATGGACACTCCCTTGACCCAGTATGGGCCTTAGTGAAAGTGTCCGCAGAATCGGGGTAGAACCCGAAGAGTTACTCGGTGCGGTCGATCCCCGCGCGATACTTCCTCTCGAAGTCGATACCGACATGCAAGCACTCTTTCGCGGCTCAGAGGTTTTCGTGGCCGAAGACTCCGGTCTAGTCGCGGGCTTTGGTGGAAGCCGGGGTAGCTTCATCACTTGGCTGTTCGTACATCCCGCATTCCGTCGCAAAGGTATTGCCACGGCACTCATCCGTTTTATGCTTTGCCGACTCAGTAAACCTGTGACGCTAAATGTAATGACCAACAACGCTCCGGCACGCGCACTTTACAAGGGCATTGGGTTCACTGTCGTTCGTGAGTTTCAAGGCACTTTCCAAGGCAATCCATGCAGCGTCGCCAAGCTGAGCTATGAAACAGCGGCCTAACTCCGCGGTCAACTCGGACGCGCCGTTTAGGGCGTCGTTCTTGTCATCAGTAACCGGCGCGCCGGTTACCTCATTTCGTTAGGCCCCTTCTCGACCATCCGCATGGCACTATGGCCTACGGGAGGAACCACATGAAAAACTGGCTAGGCGATCCGGTACTTTGGGCTGAGACCAATGTCGGTACGCCGATTCGATTTGCGATTAGTCTATGTGTCATTTTCTTTTTCACCGCCTACGCCGTTTACGAGGTAGTTAACCGAGGTTGGCCATCCGCCTGGGCGTCGGTAATCGTGCTAATGATTTTTCAGTTCTACTTCGTATACGCACTCTATCGATTGGCCGCCGTACATCGGCACACTTCTCGGGCCAATCAGCAACCAGTGGCCTAACCCAGCGGTCAACTCGGACGCGCCGTTTGGGGCATCGTTCTTGTCAGCAGCAACCGGCGCGCCGGTTACCTCGTTTCGTTAGGCGGCCAATCGTGAACCGTGGCGTTGAGTTCCATGACTCCGATGTGCAACGAATAGAAGCGCTGCATGACTCCGTTTTGCTTGTCCTTGATCCTGCGTATGTTCACGTATCGCAAGGCCGGCCAGGCGTCGACTCTGGCGAGGGACACCTTCAGTTGGTCGAACTAGTATTCGGTGGTGCCAGTTGGGAGGGCAAACTGTCACGGCTCAGTGGGCAACTTTCCGATGGCGAATTGATGATTAATGGCGAGACGTTCTCACTTCTTCCTTTGCCATTTCACGCCAACGGTGAAATCGCGGCGACGCTTGTGTTTTGCGACGGAGAACGGTTGAAACTAATCGCAAATTCAGTATCGTGTGAAGCCAATGGACCCTCGCGCTTCGTGGATACATTTGCCGCCTAACCCGGCGGTCAACTCGGACGCGCCGTTCAGGGCTTCTTTCTTGTCACCGTTTTCCGGCGCGCCGGTTACCTGGTTTCGTTAGGCGGCACTGCGTGCGCTACGTAACTACGCTGCTCTGTGCGCTGCTTCTCGGCGGTTGTTCCAGCCCATGGGATGACCTGGCCAATCGATATGCTGCCGAAGTTAAGACGCCGTTGGCGAAACAGAAGCAAACGATCATCTTGGTCGGAACAAACCATCAAGGCGCGTTTTCGTATCGAGGCTTAGCTTCCTTTGAACTCGACCAGTCTGGACTTCGAATGGCCTTTGACCAGCCGGTGGCACTTTTCAATTCGCCCGTCCACATTCCTGCGAACGCGATTTCTGCGTGCAGCCGAATCTCGTGGATTCCTGAATTCGATACGCCCCTATGGATTGCCGATGCCAAAGTAGAGGTGGTACTAAAGGGCTACGAGCGTGAAACGCTAGATTGGTGCAAAGTTATGTCAAAGCCGATCGTGCCCCGCGAAATCGAGTCCAAGTGGCTATATTCAAAACAATAGTCGTGCCGCCTAACCCGGCGGTCAACTCGGACGCGCCGTTCAGGACTTCTTTCTTGTCAACGCTAACCGGCGCGCCGGTTACCTTGTTTCGTTAGGCCCCATGGCTCCCGCTCCGGTGCTGTCGCTTTGGCACAGGACTGGACGCGCACCTTGCCCGCGTTGGTCACGCGGCGCGTGAAGCTCGGGATGCCGCACTCTGGTCGCGCGCCTACGGTGCGCTGCAACGCGCTACAGCTCCGGCCTCGCTCCCATCGGCCAGGCGCTGCGCTGTCGGAACTTCTTTTTTTGCCGGCGCTTTCTCGCTAGTCATACGGCGTTCGGGTTGCCGTTGTCGCGGCGCGCGCACTGTCGTATCGTGCGGACATGAGTACACATCTGGGGCCTAACCCGGCGGTCAACTCGGACGCGCCGTTTAGGGCATCGTTCTTGTCAGCAGCATCCGGCGCGCCGGTTACCTCGTTTCGTTAGGCCCCATCACTTCGGCACCGCGTCCTCGCTTCGGCGAAGGATTTTCGGAGCCCCCGCTAATGCAGCCTGGCCGCTGCGGGCCACGCTAGCTACAGCGGTTTCGCCTTGCCAGTCGTGCCGACTTAGCTTTGCGTAGCACCGCTTCGGTCAGCAGCGTCGCGCATACCGCATTCAGCTCCGGCCCAGCTTTCGGGCTTGTCAGCGGCATGGCGCGGGTCGGCCGCTTAGCGGCACGCGCTCGTGCGCTGCTCCTCTGGCCTCGCTGCCGTACGCTAGCGTCGTAGCGGCTCTGCCTACGCGTCCTTCGCCACCGTTGTCGGGTGGCGGCCCTTGTCGTATCGTTCACCGATGAGCACGCATCTGGGGCCTAACCCGGCGGTCAACTCGGACGCGCCTTTAAGGTCTTCGTTCTTGCCACCAACTACCGGCGCGCCGGTTACCTCGTTTCGTTAGGCCTCATGGACACATCTCCCGCCACCGTCGGAATGACCGGCCGCGAGGAATTGACGTATCGCGCGGGCGGATTGATTGTCCGCATGCAGTGCTACTACCAGCCAGAGGGTCGTTCCTACACCGTGGTGCTGAATGACCGTGGGACAGATTCGAAGGCAAATCGAGACTATTGACGGCCTAGCCGAAGTCGTAGCAGTTGTAAGGGAGGGTCGACCTTGCATTTGGCGTACTGCGCAGACTTTTCGGCACTCGAGTTGGTACGAATGCGGTTCGACATTATCAAAGGTCGTGCAATCTGAGGCCTAACCCGGCGGTCAACTCGGACGCGCCTTCAAGGTCTTCGTTCTTGTCACCACCGACCGGCGCGCCGGTTACCTTGTTTCGTTAGGCCGCAGGCACCGACACATGCAGCCACTCCCATCCGTGCTTGGTCCATTGGCCGTGTGGTCCGCGAGTCGAAGCGATATTCTTGGCCTCGCTCTGGTCGGTTCTTGGGCGCGTGGCGCCGGCACTCCTGATTCGGATATTGACTTGGTTTTGCTCACCCCAAATCCCGAGTCATTTCGCTCAAATCCCGCGTGGCTCGATCAAATCGCGTGGCAATCCATCGGTCGCTCGGTGCGCGGATTTCGTGATGCCGATTACGGTGCGGTCTGGTCGAGGCACGTCGAGTTAGACGACGGCACTCTAGTCGAGCTAAGCTTCGCGGCACTGGCTTGGGCCGCCCTCAACCCATGCGACGCCGGGACCCGCAGCGTGGTGCAGGGTGGCTGTCGAATCCTCCATGACCCGCACGGTCTGCTACAGGCCCTCGTCAAGCATGCGGCCTAACCCGGCGGTCAACCGGACGTGCCGGGCACGTGCGTTCTCTTGGCGAGCCGCTGTGGCGGCACGCCGGTTACCTTAGATCGTTAGGCCGCACTCATGAGCGACGTACTCCTCACCATGCTCATATTCACGCCGGTCATCGTGGCGGTCGTTGCGACATTTGTAATGCGGAGAGTGATTCAGCGTCACCTCCTATTTGCGGTAACTTCCGCATTTGCGCTACTCGGATTGCAGGCCATCATTGCTCCGGCGACGATAGCGATCCTTTTTTCTGCCGCTGGTTCAGCCAAATCCTTAGAGACCGGCGCACCTTTCAGTCGGGCCGTAATTTCGTCCGCTGTCTTGGTGCTGTTGGTGGGAGTACCCTTTCTCTTTTGGCTCGCGTGCGCCTTTCGCAGTAGGAAAGATTGAATGCGGCCTAACCCAGCGGTCAACTCGGACGCGCCGTTAAGGTCTTCGTTCCTGTCAGCATCTACCGGAGCGCCGGTTACCTGGTTCCGTTAGGCACCTTGTAACCCGTAACGTGATGGGTTACACTAAACGTCGTGATCAGAAGCTTCAAACATAAGGGTTTGGGTCGCTTCTTTGAGACCGGCTCGCGCGCCGGCATTCAGTCTCAGCACGCCGAGCGTCTGCGCCTGATTTTGGGTCGATTGAATGCAGCCGCAATGCCTCAGGACATGGCGCTTCCCGGGCTTCGACTTCATCCGCTAAAGGGCACTCGCAAGGGCATTTGGGCAGTTTGGGTCAGTGGCAATTGGCGCGTTACATTCAAATTCGAAGGTGCTGACGCAGAGGTCGTTGACTACGAGGACTATCACTAAAGGTAGAGATATGTTGATGCACAATCCCCCTCACCCCGGCGAAATTCTCAAGGCGCTTTGCCTTGAGCCATTGGGCCTAACTGTTACTGATGCCGCCGAGGCGCTTGGCGTAAGCCGCAAGACTCTCTCCTCTATTCTCAATGGCCGCGCCGGCATCAGCCCCGAAATGGCAGTGCGTTTGTCGATTGCCTTCGACACGACCTCTGAGAGCTGGCTGAATCAGCAAACGCAGTTTGACCTTTGGCATGCCGAGCAGGGTCGCAAGAAACTCAATGTGTCGCGGATCGCTGCATAAGGTGCCTAACCCGGCGGTCAACTCGGACTCGCCGTTTAGGTCTTCGTTCTTGGCACTGGCAACCGGCGCGCCGGTTACCTTGTTTCGTTAGGCTTCACAACTATGTTTACACGATACGCAGTATTCGCGACGTTTATGTGTTTGTCCGCCGGTTGTGCAACTACCTGCAATCCCGACACGTTCTACAAGCCATCCGTAGTCGGTGATTCCAAGTCCACACTATCCTGGACAAACACCACGGTCTTCGTTGAACTGGCGGAAGGACTTTCGCTTTCCGTCCTAGAGTGCGGACGCGCTCGACGACCCAGCGACCAAGGTCCTGCATCAATTTGCGTTCAGTTCTTCATCGATACTGGACATCGTTTGGTTGTAACCGATCCAGTACTTTCGGTTCAAAATCAAAGTGGCCAATTGATCGGGATCGGTGTTCCAAAGCCAATGAGGGTGGCCTCAGAAGCAGGCTCTCCAATCGCCACTGCACACGTTCCAATTGAACTGATTGGGGCATCGACACAAGCCGATCCAGCGGACTGGAGCGCTCTTTATCAAAGATGTCGGGGTGGAAGCGTTTCTCTATGAGCTTCGATGCCCCCAAGACGGACGCTCGCGAGATCTACATTGAGTTTCCGCGAATGATGCTCGACGGAAATGAGGTTCGCGTTCCACGAATTCGATTTCTCCGGGTAACTGAGGATGTCTGCCACACATCCGTGTAGCCTAGCCCCGCGCTCAACCGGACAGGCCGGCACGCGGCTTCTTGCTCGCGTGCGTCGGCGCGGCCCGCCGGTTAGCTAGATTCGTTAGGGGGCACCGTACCTTTGGGCACCATGCGCCTCGCAGCCGTGCTTCTGTACAGCCTTGGCGCCGCCCTGGTGGCTTTACTGGCGTTCAATTACTTCGCGGCAAACAACCATCTTCCTTTCGGGGTCGGCCTGAGTCGAGCCACTTGGAGTTCCATTCCAATGCTTCTGTTGTTGCTGGCCGCTCTCTACGCGCAATTGCGGTCACATTCCGTATTGTGGGTACTAGGGGCAGTTGTTGGGCTCGCCGCCATAAGCGCTTTCTTGGCTTCGATGTTTCACATGTTTCCCGATCAAACATTTGTATGCGCTTCTGTTCACCTCGTCTTAGTGGTTTGGGGTTGCGCCTTAGCACTCCAAATCGGTAACGGCAAAGCGAGTCACGCACATGCCCCCTAACCCGGCGGTCAACTCGGACGCGCCGTTCATGGCTTCTTCCTTGCCATCATCGACCGGCGCGCCGGTTACCTCGTTTCGTTAGGCCTCACAACAAGGACCTCTGGCGCACCGCCGCCTCGCAAATCAACTCATCAGGAGGAGTCCACGTGGATCATGCAAAGGTAATTTCAGAGGTTATTCAGGCGCAGACCAAGTTGCTTACTCTGTATAAGCAGGGAAAGTTCCTAGATGCGCTGGCAGTCGATTTGGACTCTGACTGCTTTCGGTGCATAAAGAATGGCAAGATAGAGACATACGACGAGCTGGCGGTGCGCTATCGGAAAATGATCTCCGATGGGCAAATTGTTCAAATGGACTACCAAATTCATAGCCAGCATTTCGATGTACTGAATGCTGACAATGTATTGACCACTTTGTCAGCGACTCTGACGATAACAATTAGCAACGGAAACAGTGTGGTCCAGGGGCCGTTGGGAGAGACCATCCTATGGAAGCGAGTTGATGACGAGTGGCGCCTTGCACACTACCACGCCTCAGATTCGCGTCTGCAATAATGGAAAATCAGCTAATTTGCATTCCGCTCTCCGTGCCTGGTGAGGCCTAACCCCTCGTTCAAGCCGACCCGCTACGGCAGGCAGCGTAAGCCCGGCCTGAGGTACGCGGTACATTTTCTCAGTCCGGGCTTACGCTGCCTGCCTACGCGGGCGGCTTAACTCGAACGTTAGGGCGCACAGGCACACATTTCAGTACGGCATACCTCAAAAACACCCGCCCCTGCCGGAATCTGGGCCAGTTCCGAAGAGGCTTAGTCAAGTTCTTTCACCAGGTGGCATCTTCCATGAACGAACAAGTGTTTCGATCACATGTTGAAAACTTGGGGTATAGAGAATCTCGAATCATTGAGCTAGAACCAGACAACGACGGCAAGCTGCACACCCATAACGTTTCGTCCGTTGGGTGGGTCGTCCGCGGATCTGTACGCTTGGAGTTCGAGCGAAGCGAGGTGCTCAACGGCCCAGGAGAATTCTGCGAAGTAGATGCAGGTGTCCTGCATTGCGAACGAGCGGGACCTGAAGGTGCCACCGTCCTACTGTTCTGGAAGCAACCGAATGGTGCGGCCTAACCCCACGCTCAACCGGACGGGCCGGCACGCGGCTCGTTTCTCGCACGCATCGGCGCGGCCCGCCGGTTAGCTTGGAACGTTAGGCGTCACACAACCCACCAGCGAGGCCACTTATGCCGAACCCCGCCGACCTATCTTCTCGCTTGATCCGCAACTTCAACGACGTCGAGCTGCGGCACTCGGCACTGGAACCGAAGTACGAGTGCAGTCACTTTCGGCTCACTGAAGGAACTGCGGCAAAGAAGCTCGCCGCAGGCGTGAATGTCGTACCGCCCGGCAAACGCGCATGCCCCTATCACCTGCACCACGCACAAGAAGAGATGTTCGTTATTTTGGAAGGATCAGGAACGCTTCGTGTGGCCGGCGAGATGCTGCCCGTGAAGGCCGGCGATGTAGTCGTTATCCCTTCCGGTCGCGACTACCCTCATCAAATAATCAACACCTCCTCGCAACTCTTGAAGTATTTGGCCATTGGCACGACCGACGAGCCTGAGATCTGTGAGTATCCTGATTCTGGCAAGTACCTTGCTGAGGTTGGCGTCGCGACCGAGCATCCGTTCGGCGTGACAGGTCGCACGAACGCCAACGTCGACTACTGGGAGGGCGAAAAGTGACGCCTAACCCGGCGGTCAACTCGGACGCGCCGTTAAGGCCTTCGTTCTTGTCATCAACGACTAGCGCGCCGGTTACCTGGTTTTGTTAGGCGTGCCCCAACCCTGCGGCGGTATACTTCTTTGCGGAGGTGTCTATGCAATACAAGGTTGCGCTTCACCATTCCGATGAGGGCTATTCAGCATCTGTCCCAGGACTTCCCGGGTGTTGGTCCCAGGGCGTCACGGAGACTGAAGCTCTCGACAACATTCGCGTCGCAATTGCGGAGTATCTTTCCGTAGTCGATGAGCAACTCCGTGGCGAAGATGTTCGTGTTGTCGACGTTATGGCCTAGTCTTGCCCAAGATCCCTGGCATCAATCACCTTGATGCAATCCGGGCGCTGCAAAAGGCTGGTTTCGTCGTTTTGCGTCAAGGCAAGCATGTTGTCTTGGGCAACGGGTCTCGTATTCTTACGATCCCACGCCACAACCCTGTCAACGCCTTCACGATGGGCGGTATCGCACGCGATGCCGGACTCACCATCGAACAGTTTCGCGAACTTCTGTAGACGACTCCGAGTGCCCGACCGCACGCCTAACCACGCGGTCAACTCGGACGTGCGGGTTAAGGTCTTCGTTCTTGTCAACATCACCGGCGGCACGCCGGTTACCTTAGTCCGTTAGGCGTCAACAATTCAGCCTTTGGTCCGCAGGCATCCCTGAGGGAACTCCATCATGAAAACACCGACGCCAGAAGTGACCACGGAAACACTCCAGGCCTTCGCCGAAGCATGGAATCGCCATGACGTCGACGCTCTTATGTCATTCATGACCGAGGACTGTGTTTTCGAAGCCTCCGCTGGACCTGATGCCTTCGGGACTAGATATACAGGAACGGAAGAAGTGCGAGCCAGTTTTGCCGAGGTTTGGGCCACCTTTCTAGATGCACACTGGGGCAATCCCCGCCATTTTGTCCATGGGAACCGTGGAGTGTCGGAGTGGACGTTTACCGGAACGCGCCCGGACGGAACGCGCATCGAAGTTCACGGCTGCGACCTCTTCACTTTCGAAGGCGGCAAGATCGCTATCAAGAACTCCTACCGCAAGAACCGTCCGTCCATGGCAAGGTAAGCGCGTTGACGCTAACCCCTCGTTCAACACGGACGCGCGGGTGCGGGGCTGCGCCCCGCAGCGCGCGCCGGTTAACTAGGCTCGTTAGGCGTCAGAACCCAACCACGCCGTCGCCATGAACGTCACTAAAGCGCACCCTTCTGCGGGTTCCGCTGGAGACATTCCTCGGGAACTTCTGCTGGTGGTTCCCCCTGCGATTCCCATCGCCGTGCTTTTCGGGATCTTTGTCGCCGAACGCGCGGGAGCCTACGTTAACATTCATGGCTTGAGCGGAATGGTGGTCGTATTCGGTTTCTATGCTGCCGCCATAGTTGCCGTGGCAATCGAAATCGTCGCCGTTCCCTTTGCACTTTGGGCTTTGTTCAAGGACCCGACTATTAGGTCAACGCGATACATCGTGGCCACAATTTTCGCAGCATCCTTTTTGCTCGGCTTTCCCATTCTTTGGTACATCACTGGGGGCGCTCGTGTGTAAGCAGCCTCACGGCGTTGTTCGTCGTCGAGTGACGCCTCATGCCGATCGTCGACTTTACAATTGTGGTTGGCCGAGAAGAGACGATCGCTGCTGGTCTGACCCAGACTCTCGCAGATGTGGTCGGCCGCGTCCTCAATTCGCCACCCGGCCATACGTGGGTGCGTCTGCATCTTCTCGCGCACGATCGCTACGCCGAGAACAATTCCGATCTGAGCTCGACTGATTTTCCAGTATTCGTAGTCATGCAAACTCGGCGACTACCAGATCAATTGCTGCTTGTCGGGGAAATCGCCAAATTGACGCATGCCATTTCGGAGGCGACTGGTCGTCCGCCGGATAGGGTACACATCGAATATGCCCCCGTCGCTGTTGGCCGAGTCGCATTCAGTGGCAAGCTCGTAGAATGAACCTGCGGCCTAACCCGGCGTTCAAATCGGACTTGCGAGTTCGTGGCTGCGCCCCGCAGCGCACGCCCTTTAACTAATCCATTAGGCCGCTGAATGCGCGTCCGCACGACGCAACCGTGACCCGTTCGAGAGCTACCGTCCGCTGACCGATGGCCGACGGTGGTGGGTGACGTACTGCAGCCGCGTAAGCGTTACTGAGGGGCCTTGTACGCAACACCGCCCGCTTTCTTCATCGCATCAACTGTCTCGTCCATGGTCAGCAGCGGGGTTGTCCGGTACGAGGTCATGGCTCCGGTAGAACCGATTGCCATCGAGAACGCGGCGGCGGTTGTTGCATCCGGCATTTCGGCGATGGCAACGAGGTCGTACTCGCCGAAAGTAAACCACATGCCGTGCAGCTTGCCCCCCATCTTTTCCATAAGCGGTCGGATCGTGGCTGCCCGGTCCTGAGGGTTCTTCACCATTGCAGCGATCGCCGGCACACCGTATGACGCTTGAACTAGATAGTAGGCCATATTGGTTCCTCAAGGATTGCGCGGAAAACCCGCCGATGTCATCGTACGCCGATGAAGTGCAAAGGCAACGAGTCCTCCCGCCGGCGGCCTAACCCGGCGCTCAACCGGACGGGCCGATACGCGACTTCTTACTCGCGGATATTGGCGCGGCCCGCCGGTTAGCTTGATACGTTAGGCGGCACAAATGCACCTCCGACTTGCGCTCTATAGTGATCAGGAGATCGAGGCAAATGCTCGGATGAATGACCGCGTTCTTGATCTGATCGGAGTATCAAGTCCACGGATCGGATATGTGTCATCGGCGCCCGATCATGATCGATCGTACTTCAATCACAAGCGCGCCTATTACGCAGAATTGGGCATCGAGCTCACTTGCTATATTGACTCTGAACTACCAAACGTTGACCAGGCGCTTTTGTCGCTGACCGAATGCGATGGTATCCACCTTACTGGCGGCAATACCTACTCATTTCTTCGCTGGCTCAACGTGCGCGGAGTCCTCCCGGCACTATCCCAATACGCAAAGGCTGGGGGCGTTCTAATCGGCGCCAGCGCAGGTTCAATTCTGATGACACCCACGATTGAAATCGCGGAATTGTCTCCGGATACGCCAGATCCATCGATGGTCGACTTCTCCGCGTTGGGGCTGGCCGAGTTCCATTTTTGGCCGCACTACACTTCCGGATCGAGCCTAAGCCAGGAGGCACAGCGCATCGTGCGACGGCTGGGTAAGGTCTACGGCTGTCCAGATGGCTCGGGCATCGTGATTGATGGTGAACGCGTCGAGCGAATTGGTTCGGTGGAATTGCTCCATGTCGCCTAAAGTGCCGCCTAACCCGGCATTCAACACGGACGCGCGAGGGCGGGGCTTCGCCCCACCATCGCGCGCCGGTTACCTGGTTCGTTAGGCCGCGCTCTTGGAGCGGTCGACTGTTCGGCGCATAATTCCTCGGTGAAAGTTAGCGAGATACTTCGCATGCTGCATGACGACGGGTGGCTGCTGGTCGTTATGCGCGGCAGTCACCGTCAGTTCAAGCATCCGAACAAGCCGGGCCGCGTTACCGTCCCGGGTAAGCCCAGCGATGAGCTTGCGCCAGGCACGCTGAATAGCATTCGCAAGCAATCCGGCATAAAGAAATGAGGCCCTTCATGCGCTATGCCATAGTGATTGAAAACGCAGGTTCAAACTTTTCCGCATACGTACCGGACCTCCCCGGTTGCGTAGCTACCGGCGCTAGTATCGACGAGGTACAGCGCGAGATGCGCGAAGCGATCGAGCTTCACATTGAAGGTATGCGTGAGGACGGCGAACCAATCCCCCAGCCGTCCAGTTCGGTCCAGTACGTCGAGATCGCGGCCTAACCCGGCGGTCAACACGGACGCGCCGTTTAGGGCTTCGTCCTTATCAGCATCTACCGGCGCGCCGGTTACCTCGTTTCGTTAGGCCGCATGTGAACACCCGACGCGCACTTCCAAGCGAAAGCGAAGCGCTCTCTGAGCTTGCCGCAGAAGCCAAAGCGCTTTGGGGCTACTCTCCGGCGCAGCTAGCAGCGTGGGCCAATGACCTTCGTATCTCGTCGAAGTCAATCGTTGATGAACCCACGTTTGTCGCTGAAGAAGACGGAGTGGTCGTTGGTGTCGTGCAGCTCTCAACGAAGAAGCGTCGCTGGGCCGACGAACATCTCTGGGTCCTTCCTTCCGCCTCGCGCCGAGGAGTTGGTAGCCACCTGGTGCACCGGGTCCTCAGCTATGCGCGGGATCAAGGTCAGAGCGAGTTGGAAAATGACTCAGACCCTCAAGCCGAATACTTCTACTTGCGGCTGGGCGCTTGTAAGCTGGGCAAACTCGCTGCGCCCATCGAGGGGCAGCCGAGTCGCGTTCGCCCACAACTGGTTCTGAGCACAGAAGATCCGGCCTAACCCTTCCTTCAAGCGGACAGTCAACGGGCTACGCCCGTCGCCTGCCGCTTAAGTCAAACGTTAGGCGGCGCGAGTGACAGCATGAAGCATTCATGGCGGTTCATCTCCCTCTGCTGTAGGCTCCGCGAATCGGCCGCTCGCCGCCGATGGAGGAAAAAGCACGATACCAGCGCGTAGGATATGCTCAGTTCGGTTCCGCGTCTCGCCCGCAGGTTTGGGTACTGGTATGTAACTACTGCCCTGGAGGAAACATCATGCCCACCATAGTTGCGCATCATAACGTCAAGGACAAAGCTCACTGGCTTGCTTCGACCAAGCGCAAGGAATTCTTCGGTCCTCTTGGCATCACGAACATCCGAACATTCGTTGATCCGCAAAACCCAACGCGGGTGGCTGTGCTCATGGACGTACCCGACATGGGAGCGCTCTTGTCCGCGATGAAAACCAAGGCCGCCGCCGACACAATGGCGTATGACGGCGTCTTGCCAGAGACCTTGGTGATCCTCGTGGAAGCGTGAAACTTTTATCCGGTCCGTGCGCACTTTCACGTCGCGCGCGCCGCCTAACCACACGTTCAATCGGACCCGCCGGCACGCGGCTTCTTGCGCAGTTACGCCTGTGGCGGCGGGCCGGTTACCTTGATCGTTGGGCCCCACGAATCGCTTCCCGCATTGTCGGAGCATCAATGAAAATCACTGTTTCTACCGTCGTGGCCGCTCCAATTGATGAAGTCTGGCGTGCCTACAATTCGCCCGAAGACATCAAGATTTGGAACACCGCCTCCCCCGACTGGCACACCACAGCATCCTCAGTCGATCTACGTGTGGGGGGGCAGTTCTCGTCTCGGATGGAGGCGAAAGACGGCTCGTTTGGCTTTGACTTCGCAGGCGAATACACAAAGGTCGTACCTCCGAAGCTCCTGGAATACACGTTTGGCGAGCGGATCGGAGCGGTGGAGTTTTCGGAAGGGAACTCTGGTGTCACCGTGAAGGTGACATTTGATAGCGAGTCAACTCATTCAGAAGAACAGCAGCGCGCGGGCTGGCAAGCTATCCTGGACAACTTCGGACGCTTTGTTGAGGCACATCAAAATTGAAGATGCCGTCTAGTCACTGCGCTACAGCAGTGGGGCCCAACCCGGCGGTCAACTCGGACGCGCCGTTTAGGGCATCGTTCTTGTCATCGGCAACCGGCGCGCCAGCTCCCTCGTTTCGTTAGCAGGCTGCTCTTCACTTGGTTGCCGGGTTGAGAGTGCTCCCTGACCCTTCGCTCCAACGTTTGGTGACATATGTCTTCGTGTGACACAACCCTCGCGCTCGCCGTCTCCTACGATCGTCTGCCGGCCGGCACGAATCTGTCGTCATTCACCAAGCTATATAACGAAAACAGCCAGCATGCCGTTCATACGACTTCAAGCAATGATGGGCTTCATTCGAAACTGGAGAGCATCTGCGCGGAGTCAGTGCACGGACGCGACCTCTATCTGTTGAGGGACTTCGCCGTACTCTCCGGCGCGGGGATCACGCGGGCGGCTGCGCAGATCAAGAATCTCCTGTCCGATATCGAGGACCATCCTCAGATCGTTCGCGTGGCGACCAGGTTTCGACACTTGGCGACGAGAGACGCGACTTCGACTATTGAGGATTGGGTACGCTACTATTCCTCTTTCGAAGCGCAGTCCGACGCTACGATTGAGGATGGTTGGGTGTACACATATTCGGTAGATGACGTGCGTTCCATCTTGAACAAGGCGTCCGCCAAAGATGATCCGTGTCCGGCCTGGGATGAAGATGGCAGAAGTTTGGAGTACGTCTTCGGCTTGCTCAAGTCTCATCTTTCTCTCCTGCTGACGGCTGAGAAGCTCAACCTCGCGGTGGTGTACGGCAGGCCAAGCGAGGTTGGCGCCTAAACCTTCATTCCAGCTGACCGCCTTCGGCGGCCGCTGAATTCAAACGTTATGCTTCGAAACAGCTCGTTGCATTCAGAGAGATATATTTAATTCGCTGCAAACAGCCAAATTGCGCTCAGGACGTACGCGGGGAGATCGTACAAATGTCTGCCGATGGCAAAAATTGGTTTCCGGCCAAACGCTACGGCTGGGGGTGGGGTCCGCCTTCCAATTGGCAGGGCTGGGCGGTCATTGCCGTCTTCGCTGCTTTAGTCCTCGCAGGTGCAATCGTGTTACTGCCCGACCGAGGTCCAGTCATATTCATCGCTTACTCGGTATTCCTCTGCGTCGTGCTGGTCGTCGTGTGCTGGCTCAAAGGTGAGCCTCCAGGTTGGCGGTCAGGTTCAGAATGAGTGCCCCACCTAACCCGGCGGCCAATACGGACGCGCCGTTTAGGGCATCATTCTTGTCAACGTTGACCGGCGCGCCGGTTACCTCGTTTCGTTAGGCGTCCACAACTTCGAGGTAAAGTGTGTCGATCAAGCTGACGAAGGAGTCGGAGAAATATCTGATCGGATCGATCAAGCGGTTCTTCGCTGAGAACATGGACGACGAGATTGGCGATCTCAAGGCCGCCCGAGTGCTGGAATTTTGTGTAAGGGAGATTGGACCCAGTATCTATAACCAAGCCATCGCCGACGCTCAAGCATATATCCAGGAGAAGGCGACCGATCTGGGTGGTTCTCGATATGAGGCGGAGTTTGACTATTGGACGAAATAGCCGGACGCCTAACCAGTCGTTCAACACGGACGCCCCGCTGGCAGCGCTGCGCGCTGTTCCGCGGGTCGCCAGTGAACTTGTTTCGTTAGGCCTCGCACACACACACTTAGGAGTACATCATGGAATACGTAGATGGGTACGTCATCGCAGTACCGGAAGCGAATAAGGATAGCTATCGCGCGATGGCTGAAGTAGGGGCGGTCGTGTTCAAGGAGAACGGCGCACTCAGTGTTGTCGAGTGTTGGGGCGATGACGTCCCGGAAGGAAAGCTCACATCCTTCTCGATGGCAGTGCAGCGCAAGCCAGAAGAGGTCGTGGTCTTTTCGTGGATCACTTGGCCGTCTAAGGAAGTCCGAGACTCAGGAATGGCAGCTGCAATGAAAGATCCCAGATTTGAATCCTACGCGACTCAGATGCCATTTGATGGCAAGCGCATGATCTTTGGAGGCTTTAGGGTGCTCGTGCGTGCTTAAGGCGAGAGAAGTCTACTTGTCAGCCCTTCCACCATCCGACGGTGTCGCACAGTGCCTTCGGCGGCGCTCATCTCGCCGTTTTTCCTCGCTTCATGCGCGCCAGTCGTACCGTAGCGAGACCGACCTCTCGCTCAAGCGGAGCGCCACCGACAGGTCACCAGGCCCCAGCCGGTGGTACGTTGTACATGTTCACCGTCCTGGGCCAGGCGCCCTGCCGTCGGCTTCCGCTTAGCTCAAACGTTAGGCGGCTTGATGGCCTTCCTTTCTACGTTCCTAGCCAGCATCGTCGCAGTAGGTGTCTGGCTGGCCGTGACCCTGACGCTTGCGTACTCAGGCATGCCTGCGCTTATGTCAGTCGCGATGTGGCTCTCATACTGGACAGTGACTGGTTGGCTATTCTTGATCGGCCTATTCGTCGCATTTCTATATGTATTTCGCCGCCTTCTGCGTCGCGCACGACTTTCCTCACATTGAAGCTCCGCCCATTACTCACCTCCTTGCGAAGTAGGCCGCCTACCCCGGCGGTCAACTCGGACGCGCCGCTAAGGGCATCGTTCTTGTCTTCAGCAACCGGCGCGCCGGTTACCTCGTTTCGTTAGGCGTCAAGACTGCGCGACGTTTCCTTTCGACCGCGAGCCATATTGGTTTACGAGCGGGGGGCGCGAACTATGGACCCCGGGCGCGTTGGGCTCGCGGAGACCACGATGTGCGGCGCCGACGCGATGGCCCGGCGCAGGTGGAGTCCGATTGACCTACGATTGCGTACGATTGTGTACGATGAGAAGATCCCGTCAGATTAGGACCTAAAGGAGCTACGTATGGGAACCCTGACCAGAATCATCACCGCACTTGCCCTCGCCACGGCCGCCTTCGGCGCCACAGCCCAGGACAAGGTTGTATATCACTTTGACAGCGGAATCGCGCAGGCAACCAAGGGGCTGCGCAACATCCGTAACCACCTCGACGTCGACCCCAAAGCGAAGATCGTTGCGGTGGCTCACGCGGAGGGGGTGGACTTCCTCATGGAAGGTGCAAAGACCAGCAACAACCAGGAATTTGCCGCGCTGGTCAACGATCTTGAGGCGCGTGGCGTGAAGTTCGAGATCTGCGAGATCACGCTGAAGAACCGCAGCCTGAAAAAGGAGCAGTTCATTTTAGGTCCGGGCTTCACGCCCTCGGGGGTCGTACGCATCGCCAACTTACAGGCACGGGAGCAATTCGCCTACATCAAGCCTTGATGCCCCCTCCCCTGCGTGATCGTGCTCGCCTTCGTCACCCTTGATGCAATGAGGAAGTGATAGCACGCGGTATCTCGGAATCGACAAGAGAGAGCAGGGGCCCAAGATAGCCGCGCCATTGGTGACGGTTCCCAATCGTAAGAAAGACGCCCAACCCTGCGCTCAACCGGACGGGCCGGCACGAGCCTTCTACTTGTCGCGCATCGGCGCGGCCCGCCGGTTAGCCTGCAATCCGACATGTCCACTACCTACTTCGCATGGACATTTCCTGCCCGCAGCAGCGAAGTGACTGGGAACCTACGGTCACTCGAGGACGTCGGCCACTTGCTGCCCACCGACGAGTGTCCCAACGACCTCCTGATGTGCGCAACCAGGAATGGCTGGCTATTGAACACCGTCGCAGCGATAGCCTCGACATTGAACATCCGGAGCTTTTCATCCTTTCACCAGACGTTCGCTGTTGTCACGCCTGATGCAATTTCATCTGTAGTCGATGACATCGATCTTTTTCTCAGTTCGACCCGGAACAACCCTTCATTGCTGGCGAGCATACTAGGCGAAGGCCACAGCCCTTTAGAAATCCTCGAAGCCCTTGAGCGCTCCAAGGAGGCTTCTGTCCCTCACCTTGGCCCAGACAATGCGGAAGAAGGAGACAACGCTCAGTATCTCTTTGACTGGTTGAAGTCTCTACGCACAATCCTTCGAACTGCTGCAGCAAATGGCATGTGTGTGATCCATGTTCAGCCTGAATCCCAACGGTCAGCCCCCTGAACGCTCTCAACCGGACGGGCCGGCAAATGGTTTCGTTTCAGTCGCTATCGGCGCGGCCCGCCGTTTAGCTTGATCGTTGGGCACCCGCTCTTCTGAAGTACCGTAAACCATCCCTTTTGACAGGCTTCGCGCTCTCCTTCCACGCTCTTCGACCAGAGGTCTCTCATGGTCTTTGATCACATCGGCTTCAACGTCACAGACTTCCCCAAGGCGAAGGAATTCCTTGTCCAGGCTCTTCAGCCTCTGGGCATCGGAATCACGATGGAAGGTGAAGGCTGGGCCATGGTCGGTCGCCAAGGCGAAGGCAACTTTTGGTTCGGGTCGTTCGGTGGTAGTCCCGGGCCAATACACATTGCTTTCGCGGCAAATCGTCGCGCGCAAGTCAGGCAGTTCTACGCTGCGGCGATCGCAGCCGGTGGCAAAGACAACGGCGCCCCGGGGTTGCGGCCGCAGTACCACCCAAACTACTACGGCGCTTTCGTCATAGGGCCTGATGGGCACAACATCGAAGCCGTCTGTCATGCGCCAGAGGCCTAACCCTTCCTTCAAGCGGACATGCCTGCGGCGCGCCGCTCAAGTCAAACGTTAGGCACCTAAGGAGACCTCGAGATGCACTGGACACACTTCACACTGCCTCTGGGCGATCTCGAGGGTTCGATCAAGTTCTTCACCGAGGTTTGCGGCCTCGCCATTGTTCGCGACAGACGCCTGGAAGGTGGCAGCACTGTATGGCTTGGGCCCAAGCCCGCGGAGGGAGCTGACCCGGAGTTTGCGTTGGTTGCTTATCCCAACCCGGCGGTCAACTCGGACTCACCGGTTACCTCGTTCAGGTAGGCCGCCTACGCATTGCAGGCACTTGACATACCATATGTGGTATATACATAATATGACATGTGGCAAATCTTCGAGCACCGACGCGTTGACAAGCAATGTCAGGCGGTGCCTCAGGAGATTCTCAACCGCCACGAGAAATGGAACGACATTGCGACAATCTCGGGTCCTCTCGGCTTACGCCAGATCACCGGATTCCACGACGAAGCACTCTCCGGCGTCTGGAAGGGCCATCGATCGTCTCGCCTTGGTGCGCAATTTCGAGTGTTTTACTGTGTCCTTCCCGACGAATTGATTTTTCAAGTCATGTCCATTACTGCACATGACTGTCGGAGGTCCTAGATGAAGGATTTTCGCCCCGCCAAGAAGCGTGCTGCGGTTTCGGTTGGCGAATCTGTGCGCATCCTGCGTGAGCTGCAAGGCTTTAGCCAAAATTAACTGGCTGAACTCAGCGGTATCCCACAGGCGACACTTTCCGCCATCGAAAATGATCGCGTTCGCCTTGGCGTCGAGCGCGCGAAAGTACTCGCGCGTGCGCTTCGTTGTCATCCGGCCGTCCTGGTGTTCCCAGGATGGGAGGTACCCATTGAAACTGCGGCCTGACCCAGTGGCCAACGTGGACCCGCCGTGAAGGACCTCGTTCTTGTCAGCATCGACCGGCGCCGGTTACCTCAGTTCGTTGGGCGGACTACCCACACAGGAGGTCCAATGCGAATCGTCATCAACGGCATCGGTGTCGCGGGGCCGGCTCTCGGGTATTGGCTGAGCAAGTCGGGTCACGAGGTCCTGCTCGTTGAGGAGGCGCCGAAGCTTCGCGTCGGCGGCTACATCATCGATTTCTGGGGCACCGGCTACGATATCGCAGAGCGGATGGGCCTCATCGGCGACATCCGTGCCCTCGGATATCAAATGCGAGAGGTGCGCTTCGTCGATCGCAGGGGGCGGACGAGAGGTGGCTTCGATGCCGACGTCTTTCGCCGGATGACCAACGACCGATTCACGAGTGTGAGTCGCTCCGACGTGTCAACGGCCATCTACGAGGCGATCGACGGGAAGGTCGAGACGATCTTCGGCGATTCTGTGGCCCACATCGAGGATAACGGGGAGTACGTGCGCGTCTGCTTCGACCATGCGGCAGAACGAAAAGTCGATCTCGTCATCGGCGCTGACGGCCTGCATTCTCGCGTCCGGCGACTCGCCTTCGGGCCGGACTCGGAGTTCGAGACCCCGCTCGGCTATCACGTCGCCGCGTTCGAGGCGAACGGGTATCGGGCGCGCGAAGAGCTTGTCTATGCGAGTCATAGTCTGCCGGGCCGCCAGATCTCGCGTTTTTCGATGCGCGATGACAAGACGCTGTTCCTCTTTGTCTTCCGCGACGAGCTCATGCCCCGCCATGAGGAACCGCAGACGGTTCTGCGGCGTGTCTTTGCCGGCGCCGGTTGGGAATGGCCGCAGATAGAGGCAGAGATCGAGCGAGCGAGCGACCGACATCTACTTCGACAGCGTGAGCCAAATTCGGATGCGTCACTGGACGAAGGGGCGGGTCGCGCTGGTCGGCGACGCCGCGGCCTGCGTGTCGCTCATGGCCGGCGAAGGGACGGGCCTGGCGATTGTCGAGGCATATGTTCTCGCCGGCGAACTGCACGCCTGCGGCGGCGACTTCTCGACGGCGTTTGCGCGGTACGAGCGGCGGCTCATGCCGTTTCTGAGGAAAAAGCAGCAAACGGCGGAGAAGTTCGCTTCGGCGTTCGCACCGAAGACTTCGTTCGGGATCACCTTCCGTAACGTGATCACACAGGCTGCTACGAATCCCCTTGATCGCCGACTTAGTGGTCGGCCGCGATCTTCGGGACGATATCGTGCTCCCGCACTACCACCTTTCGCAGCTATGATGCTGCATTGACTTTACGCGCCCGCAACTCAACGCAGGCATTGGGCGTCATCATCATCGACAAGTGGAGATCGCCATGGCAGAGCGAACCAGCCCCACAGCAGCTTTTGCCGCTGAAATACCTCCTCGATTGGCCAAGACCATCCATCCCGAGCCCTTCGCTGCTCATGTGGCTGGGCGGGAGAAGCGGGTTCTCGGCGATCTGTTTGGTCTGAAAATTTTTGGGGCAAACCTCACGCGACTCGGACCGAGGGCAATGTCCGCCCTACGGCACGCGCACACGAAGCAAGACGAATTCGTATACATCCTTCAAGGTACACCGACTCTCTACACTGATGAAGGCGCAACCAAACTTTCGCCTGGCATGTGCGCAGGCTTTCCTGCAGGAACCGGAAACGCCCATCATCTTGTCAAAGAATCCGCGGATGACGTTTTGTATCTTGAGATTGGCGACAGGACGCCAGGAGATTCCGCGACCTGGCCAGATGACGATCTGTTACTCGTGGAGGTGGATGGGAAGAGAAAGCTAGTTCACCGCGACGGGACGCCGTATTGATTCATTCGCTCGCCCGCGAAATGACGGCCAACTGGCGACTCAACCGGACGCGCCACAGTCGGCTTCGCCTCCTTCCGCGCGCCGGTTAGCCGCAACGGTGGACCTGCACCATGCTGCTCCTCGTCGACATATCGTTGCGTTGCCCCCAAATCGCGTCGGTCGTTGCGCTGTTTGCAAATATGCCCACTCGTGCATTCGCGTTTGCGACAACCACCTCAGTCGTCGTGGTGTATTTCGCTCTACTATATGTCGGTCATCAGGTCACTTGTTGCGATCGTGGCGTCCCACGGGTTGGGTCGCTGAGCCTGGGCCGTTGGATGTGAAACGGGTAGCCAGGCAGATGCTCGAACCAGTCCACAAGCCAGACGACAGTCGGCGGAAGCGCCCAGTGTGCAGCGTAATGGCCCTCTGCTGCCCGGCACTGCTTCTTGCCATCCAATTCTTCTTGCGGACACCGCAAGGTCACCATCTTTACGAGCAGTTGTTTGCGCGTTACTACACGGCCGGCATGGTGCTCATGCTTGGATTTTACTTGGCGATCGGATTGTCTCTCGCCCTCCTCGGACTTACCCTCGGCGCCATCGCCTTCATTCGTCGGGAAACGCCCTTCTGGCTACCACATCTTGCCGTAGCCGTGAATGTCCTCATACCACTTGCCGTCCTGGGCTACCTTAAGCAAGGGTGAACCATATGAAAAAACCGATTCTATTTCTGCTGATATCTGCATTTGTCCTTCCCATCCATACGCTCGGCTTGGCGGGTGAAAGTGATGCAGCGGCAAAATTGCGAATAAGGCAGAACGTGCCAAATCTGCTTGTACCCGCTGGGTCGATCGTTCGTATCGACCTGAAACTGACAGATGGAATGAGCGAGAAAAGGGGGACGATCAAGGATTCGAACACCTTACTCAGCATCTGCTCAGAGCTGAGAGAGGCCATCTTGCAGGACCGTTTCAACGTAGGTCGACAGATCCATTCGCCCAGGCACACCCTGGAGATTACGATTATCCATAAGGAGAAACCTCCTATCCGGCTCATTTGGGTAGGTGAATCCATGTACTGGATGTTCTGGAATGAAGAAACGACTGAAAAGCACGATGTGATCAATTTTCAATCGGAGTGGTTTGACAGGATGTTTTTCACCAGTGCATTCCTTGAGTTGTTTCAACGCGCAAACTAAAACCGATTCTGCCCTTTCAGGTCACTTCAATGTCGCCAGCGACGACCCCGCGGCTCGCTGCGGGCCAACCGCTGCATGCAATCGGACGCGTGACCGGCAGCGCAACAAACAGACTCGATGAGCCCCACGGTCTTCCGCGAGAACGGCTTTCACTTCCATCGCTTCTCCCGCGAGGAGACGCGCATGCACGTCCACGCGGAAAGCGCGGACGGCGAAGCCAATTTCTGGCTTGAACCCACAATCGAGCTGGCGCACAATTACGGCTTGAACAAGCGCCAGCTACGCTCCGCGTATACCCTCATTGAGGCACACGCAGATGTCATCCGCAGTTCTTGGGCAAAGCGCTTCGGCAGTTGAGGTCGCCAACGTCTCCGCGCGCGGCTTCCGGCTATCGCCTGGTGCTGAGGAGCTATTCGTGCCGCTTGCGGGGTTTCGGTGGTTCCGCGATGCGCCAGTCGGCAAACTGACGCAGGCTGAGTTGCCCTCGCCGCACCATCTCCGTGGGCCGGCACTGGAAATGGACCTAGCGGTCGCGTCAAATCGTGACCCGGCACAATTCCCGCTCGTTTCGCAGTCGGGCGCCTAATCCGACAGTCAACTCGGGCGCGCCGTTTAGGGCTTCGTTTTTGTCACCAGCGACCGGCGCGCCGTTTACCTCGTTTCGTTGGGCCGGATGCGAAACCAGCCTCGAGGTCGCGCCGCGGGGTGCCTCGTCGCCTTTACCACGTTAGCGCTCCGGTATCCATGATTACAATCACATCCCGGGCAACGTTATGCGATTCAACAGTTCAGCGGAGTGCCCGTGACCTTTGTTGGTCTGCAAACGACCAACACCACATTCATCATAGATGGGAGAACATCATGTCTTGTGAACGGGATGTCGAAGGTCCGCGTACGTTTCGTACTTGTGTGACCTACACGCAAGATGCAGCAGAAGTTGAGCGCCGAGAAAAGGAGGAACTCGAGCACCTCTTTCACAAGGAGTGCGACTCGCCGTGCGTGCTCAAGATCAATCTCAAAGCAACCAACAGCCGCGTTCAATGCCAGGTGCTAAGCGGCGAATACGGCACCTGGTTTGACGTCGAGTACAAGGTTCGGTGCGTTAAGTCTCAGGCGTAGGCAATTGCTGGACGCCGACCGGACACAGCACGCCGGACCAGCCACGCGCCCAAACGGACCCGCCGACATGCGGCTTCTTGCTCGCGAGAATCGGTGTCGGCGGGCCGGTTAGCTTAGCCGTTGGGCGTCAAGCGACAAAGCTCCCATGTCGCCGTGAGCAGAGAACAAGAGTATCTATCATGATTCACGTAACAAACCCCCAAATGCGTTGGGCCGCCCCGTTCTACGCAATGCTGACGGCATTGGCGATGCTCGCGTTCTGGCCGGGATATCTGGCAATCGCTAAGGTTCAACTCAGCGGCTGGGTGCACTTTCACGCTGCGTCCGGGACGCTTTGGATGCTGATGCTCATCGCGCAGCCTTGGGCAATCCTGAGTAGGCGCCGCAGGCTCCACGTATATTTGGGACGAATCTCACTTCCGCTTGCCCTGTTTGTGATCATCGGATTCGTAGGCCTTGCGCACTCATCAATGCAAGGCAGGTCGCCGCAGGGTCAAGCGACAGACGCGTACTTCTTCTACATCCGTGTAGTGCTCGTCACGATTTTCGTTGCAACGTATGTCATGGGATGGGTTAATCGCAGGACCCCGCCCGTTCATTCCAGATACATGATATGCACTGGCCTCCCCCTGATTGATCCCGTCTTTCATCGAATCGCGCAGCGCGTGATGGGTGGCGCAGACCTAAACTACCAATTGCTGACCTTTGGCATCGTGTGCGCGATCCTGACGTTGTTGATAATCGCGGAGAGAAATTCACTGTCCGGCCGACGTGTTTTTCCGGCGGTCCTTGTTGCATTCATCGTCGGCGGACTTCCTCTCGCTTTCGACTTCTACACTTGGGGCACTCCATGGACAATCTGGAAGTCATTGTCTTCGCGCTTCGCCGCGTTGCCGGTAATCTAAGTTGATCATACAAGCCTGCACGAGATTGCCGCCTATCCCGGCGGTCAACCCGGGCGCCCCGGGAAAGATCGTCGTTCTTGTCGACGTCACCGGCGGCAAGCAGGTGACCTGGTTCCGTTAGGCAACTCCAGTCGACCACCCGATATGGCACATGCAATAAAAGTCCACGGCTCTTGTCACTGCGGCTCCATCGCATTCGAGGCCACTGTGGATCCCGACAGCGTGACGATCTGCCATTGCCGTGCCTGTCAAAGCCTTACCGGCACGGCCTACAGAGTTACGGTCGCGGCCAGTGCTCGAGACTTCCAGTTGATTCGCGGCGTGCCGAGGATCTACGTCAAGCTCGCCGATAGCGGCAACAGGCGCGCTATGGTGTTCTGCGGCGCCTGCGGGTCACCGCTTTACTCCCACGCAGCGGAAGAAAATCCAACCAGCTACGGCCTTCGCGTCGGCAGCCTCTGCGAGCGAGAAGCGCTGATTCCGCGGAAGCGCATCTGGTGTGAATCGGCGCTTGGATGGTCTGCCAATCTTGGCGGAATGGCTCAGTTTGAAAAGGGCAGTTGAGCATGTGCCCGAGAAGCCGTGTCGCCGAATCCTTCCTTCAAGCGGAACCGTCCCGGCCGGCCTCGCCGTCCTACTCGTCCGCTTAGTTCAAACGTCGAACGTCGCACCCCTGCCCTCTTCCCTTACCGGATCCGCCATGCACAAGAGTCGCCTGAGCAACATCATCATCGATTGCCGAACCGATGACATTGAGGCCGCTGCCCGCTTCTGGTCGGCGGCCATCGGTCGCGTTTCGGAACCTGACCCTGATTCGCCAGAACCCTATCGACTGCTTGAAGGTCTGCCGGGCGAGATGAAGATCCTTGTTCAAGCTGTGCAGCATGAGAGCAGGGTTCATCTCGACATTGAAACGAACGACATCGAGGCGGAGGCGACTCGACTGGAAGGGCTTGGCGCCAAGAAAATTGCCAAGGTAAAAACTTGGTGGGTCATGGAGGCGCCAACGGGACAGCGCTTCTGTGTCGTACGGCCCCAGAGAGAAGACTTCGAGGAGAACGCGAACGTCTGGCAGGGTCAGAACGACGCCTGATTCGTCGCTCCAGACGACCGCCTTCGCGGCGGCTGAACTCCGACGCCAGGCGTCGCACGGACGACGCCCGTTGCCCTCAGCGCGCTAAAGGAATACAAATGCCGATTCTGCTTGACCACATGATCGTGCCTTCCAAGGACAGAGTCGCTGCCGCAAGATTGCTCGGTGAACTCCTCGGCGTCCCTTGGGCGGAGCAAGCGGCATTCGGTCCCTTCTCACCGGTCTACGTCAGTCCGTCGCTCACTCTGGATTTTGACGCATGGCCCGAACCGGTTCCAAAGCAGCACTACTGCTTCCGCGTCACAAACGAAGAGTTTGAGGCCATCCTTGCGCGCATCAAAACCGCGGGTCTGCCATTCAGAAGCACCCCGAATGGGAAAGATGACCACGAGATCAATCACGCCTTCGGCGGCAGGCTCGTCTACTGGAGCGAGCCAGATGGCCACGCCTGGGAAATTCTCACTATCAGCTACGCAAGATCAACCTCGCCTCCCGCAGGGAACAGCGACGTCTAAATACTCGTTCAATCGGACATGCTACGGAAGGTCACCTTGGCTCGGTCGTTGGTACGCGGTACATTTTCGCCAACCGAGCCATGGCGTTCCGCCGCAGCGCGCCGGTCAACTCGAACGTCAGGCGCCATGACCGCAGACTTCATGCATGACGTTGAGTCAAATCCCAACAACTGCGCAATCCTGTCCCGCTGGTCCCGTCTCGACCTACCAGACTCCTGGCTAGTGGCCGGATGCCTGTTCCAGACCGTTTGGAATCTCAAAGCTGGCCGCATCCCGCAATCCGGAATCAAGGACTACGATCTCTTCTACTTTGACCCATCAGACCTCAGCAAGGAAGGCGAGATAAACGCCCAAGCTCACGCGGAATCCGTCCTCGGGGACCTGGGCATCAACATCGAAGTCGCCAACCAAGCCCGCGTACACCTCTGGTACCCCGAACACTTTGGGCACACATACCCACAGCTCGTGTCGATCGAGGACGGCATTAGTCGCTTCCTTGTACTCGAAACCTGCGTGGGTGTCCGTCCGGACCATTGTGAAACACCGTTTGGCCTCGCTGGAATTTACGCCGGTACGCTCACGCCCAACCCTCGAACGCCGTACCCGGAACTCTTCGCACGCAAGGTGGCCAGCTATCGAGAGCGGTGGGATTGGCTCACTGTTTCTCCAGAAAGAGCAGAAAATGGGGCCTAACCCGTCGCTTGACACGGACGTCCCGGATGGGGGGTTTCGCCCGCGAACCGGACCGCCGGGTAGTTTGTTCCGTTAGGCATGCAAGTACCGATATACCGCTGGCGTTGCCACAAGTGCGAACAGGTTAACGTTCCTGGCATCTCGACTTGCGCGCATTGCGGCTATCCGGCTATTGCGTCGGCCGTTGAAATTTGCCTCGCACGAGGTGAGCCCAACCCAATCTCTGCAGGTTATCGTTCTGTGGGAAGCGGACTTGGGTGGTTCCTGGCATTTTTGCCCTGGTGGTCATGACCAACAATCGTTACATGTCTAACCCGGCGGTCAACACGGACGCGCGTTTGCGGGGCAGCTCTCCGCAGCGCACGCCGGTTAACTTGTTTCGTCAGCCCACACTGCAATAGCCGCCCCAATATGGAACTCCTCGACCGATATTTCTGGTTACTCTGCGGCTTATGGGTTGGCGTGGCCGGTGGGCTGTACTATCGATACAGGGGTTCAAAGGCCGCATTGCCTCCGGAGGTATCGATTGCAGACGTGAATCGCTTCGCCAACGGATGGGCTACGGCAATCGTTATTCCTTGTCTGTTGATGTGGCTGGTGCAATGGACCGTTGGACCGGTATCACACCCGCGATTCACAGCTTGGCCGAGTCCACAGAAGTGGATTGCCATTGGCATAACGATCGTTTGCTGGCTGACCCTGCTGTATTGGGTGTGGTTTGCATCCGGTGCGTTGCGCCTTTCGCAAATGGCAAGCGTCTACCGATCTGCGACGCCGCGATACCTGCGCGGTCCAATGGCATTCAAAGTGTTGTCGCTTTTCCTGGTGGCATCCGGTGGTTGGGCTCTGGGCACGGTGTTCCTTGCCAAATGACGCCGCGGCCTAGCCCATCGCTCTCAACTCGGAGTAGACGCGCCACCATGGGAATATTGACCTTCAGCATCAACGTCACCCTCGACGGTTGCGTCGATCACCGGGTGGGTATCGCCGACGACGAGACACACGCTCACTTCACCCGCCTCATGGACGAGGGCGGGGCGATGCTGTGGGGCCGCGTCACCTACGAGATGATGGAGAGCTATTGGCCGGCGGTCGCCCGCGGCGACGAGGAGGCGCCGCCAGCGATGCGCGAGTGGGCGGTCAAACTGGAGGCAAAGCCGAAGTACATCGTGTCGTCGACACGAATGAACTTCCCGTGGACCAACAGCCACCACATCGCCGGCGACCTGCGCACGGACGTGCAGAAGCTGAAGGACGCCACCCCGGCCGGCGTGCTCCTCGGCAGCGGCAAGCTCGCGACCGAGCTGGACCGACTGGATCTGATCGACGAGTACAAGTTCCTCGTCCACCCCAGAATCGCCGGCCACGGCCCGACCCTGCATGGGAGCGGGCTACCCAGCACGCGACGGCTCGAGTTGATTTCGGCGAATCCGCTCCGCAGTGGCGCGGTCGCCATGCACTACCGGCGCGCGCGCTGACTCGGATATGGTCATGTCGCCCAACCCTTCGTTCCAGCAGACTGCCTTCGGCAGCCGCTGAACTCAAATGAAAGGCAGCACAGGGCACCACCGTTCATGCTCGAACGTCCGGACATTGTTCTTCTCGCTGTCGTCCTGTGCGACCTGGCATTCTCAAACGCACACGCTCAGCCGCAAACTGGATCATCTTCAAAGGCTCCAATGATTCACACGGCCAAAGGCACGTTTGTCGTCAAGCTTGAACCGCTTACCTTTGAAGGCCAGCCTGAAGGCACGCTCCTTGGCCGCATGAGCATCGACAAACAGATTTCGGGCGGCCTTGTTGCGACAACCAAAGGCCAGATGCTCACTGGGATGACGCAGACGAAGGGGTCGGCTGGATACGTTGCGATTGAGCGAGTTGAAGGGGAACTGGATGGGCGAAAGGGAAGCTTTGTGCTTCAACACTCGGGATCGATGGACCGCGGCACACCCTCGCTCTCGGTGACGGTGGTGCCAGACTCTGGAACGGGGGAGTTGGTAGGCCTGAGCGGCGTGTTCAAGATCATCATTGCCGAAGGCGTTCATGGTTACGAGTTCACATACACGTTGCCATAACGCCGAGTGCTGCCTAACCCTTCGCTCAAGCGGAGTGCCAACGGCGTAGCTCAAACGTTAGGCCGCACCAAACCACAGCACGTGCTTGCCTTGGCATGTTATTGTAGCTACAATAACCAATGCGGATAACCTACGATCCAACGAAGCGCTTGCGCACACTCGAAGAACGCGGACTGGACTTCGAGGATGCCTGACATGTATTTGAAGGCACCACAATTGAGGTCGACGACATGCATAGACTACGGCGAGCGTGCGTCATTTGTTATGGCCTGCTCTCCGGACGCCTTATCGTAATCGGATACACGCTCCGCGGCAAAAAGCGCCACACCTTCAGCATGCGAAAGGCCAACGACCGTGAAAAAGATCGCCTCGCCCCGTTCTTTGAAGTCTGACCTCGCCAAGGTTGACGCACATTCGATTCGTGCTCACGAGTACAAGGAGCTTCCTCAGCTCAGCGAGCAGGCCTTGTCCCGTGCCGTAGTGAACAAGGGTGGCCGCCCACGGTCAGCGAACCCGCGCAAGCTGCTATCCATACGCTTACCCGTCGACGTTATCGAACGCTGGAAGGCCACCGGACCAGGCTGGCAAACGCGCATTGCCGAGCGCTTGAGTAAAGTCCGCTGATGCCTATGCGGCCTAGCCCGGCGGTCAACGCGGACGCGCGGGTGCGAGGCTGGGCCCCGCAGCGCACGCCGGTTTACCAGGTCCGTTAGGCATTGATCGCAGTGGACACCATATGACCCTACAACCGCCAATCCCGGTCCTGCGGATATTTGACGCTGCCCTAGCCAAGCGCTTCTACCTGGATTGGCTTGGATTCAAGCTTGATTGGGAGCATCAGCTTGAAGCGGACGCCCCAAGATACATGCAGCTGTCTCGGGGCGCCGCCCTCCTCCATCTAAGCGAGCATTTCGGCGACTGCTCTCCTGGAGCGAAACTCTTCATCCATACCGATGACGTTGAATCGTTTCATCGCGAGCTGAGCAGAAAACCCAACCCAAATATGCGGCCCGACATCGAGCTGGCTCCGTGGAACGCCAAAGTCATGGAAATTACTGATCCGTTTGGCAACCGCTTGTGTTTCAACCAGTCGCTGTAGGCAGCGGCCCCAAACCAGAAGGGCCACCGCGACAAAGATGGCCTGCCGTCCGGTACGAACTGGGACTTTGGGTTCGATGCATCATCGCCGCGATTATCACCATGGGGCTTTTGGTTGCGATGGTCGCCATAGTGGATAACGACCCGGTCACTGAAGCCCTGCGCGAATGGTTCCGCATAGCAATCGGTTGCATCATCTTCTGGTTCCTCTTTGGGCCCGTCTGGACCCTGCTGTTCTTTCGGCGGAGTGCGGCTGACACCTAACCCGGCGGTCGACTCGGACGTGCCGGTTAAGGTCTTCGTTCTTATCAGCATCACCGGCAGCACGCCGGCTACCTCGTTTCATTGGGCCACATAAGCACCGCAGGCACTTGACATACCATATGTGGTATATGCATAATATGGCATGTGGCAACTCTTCGAACACCGTCGTGTTGACAGGCAATGTGCAGCGGTGCCTCAAGAGATTCTCAAACGCTACGAGACGTGGAAGGACATTGCGACAATCTCGGGTCCACTCGGCTTGCGCCAGATCACCGGGTTCCACGACGAAGCGCTCTCCGGTGCCTGGAAGGGCCATCGATCGTCTCGCCTTTATGCTCAGTATCGCGTGATCCACCATCACCTTCCCGAGGAATTGATAATTCAAGTTATGTCCATTACTGCACATGACTATCGGAGGCCCTAGATGAAGGATTTTCGCCCCGCCAAGAAGCGGGCTGCGGTTTCGGTTGGCGAATCTGTGCGCATCCTGCGAGAGCTGCAAGGCTTTAGCCAAAATCAGCTTGCCGAACTAAGCGGTGTCCCACAGGCGACACTTTCCGCCATCGAAAATGATCGCGTTCGCCTTGGCGTCGAGCGCGCGAAAGTACTCGCGCGTGCGCTTCGTTGCCATCCGGCCGTCCTGGTGTTCCCAGGCTGGGAAGTACCCGTTGAAACCGCGGCCTGACCCGGCGGTCAACTCGGACGCGCCGCTCAGGGCAACGTACTTTTCGTCAGCAACCGGCGCGCCGGTCACCTCGCTTCGTTAGGGCGCCCAGGCAACAAACCATGCCCACCCCAAGGCGCGCCGAACTTATAGACGCAAAACAATTGGCGACTCTCGCCGAGCGCACCTTTCGGGCGACCTTCGGATATTCCAATTCGCGCGAGAACATGGACGCGCATTGTGCAAACACGTATGGCGAAGTCATTCAAGCAACTGAGATCGCCAATCCGGAGATCGAGACCTTCGTATGTGACGACAGCGCTGAGCTCGTTGGCTATGCCCAACTCCGATGGGGATCCGCGCCGCCGTGCATACCGGGGACGAGGCGAGCTGAGATCCAGCGCATTTATGTGGATCAGCGATGGCATGGCAAGGGTATTGCTCAAGCGCTTATGTCCCAAATGCTCACTGCCGCGATGCGAGGCGGCGCTGATCAAATTTGGCTTGGCGTATGGGAGAGTAATCTCAGGGCGATCACTTTTTATCAAAAGTATGGCTTCAAAAAGGTCGGTCATCATGTCTTTCAACTCGGCGATGATTCCCAACATGATTGGATCCTCTGCCGCAGTGTCGCAAACTTGCGAACGGACGCCTAACCCGGCGCTCAACCGGACGGACCGGCACGTGCCGTCTACTTGTCGCGCGTCGGCGCAGCCCGCCGGTTAGCTAGCACGTCGGGCCCCGAAATGCCCTCGTCGGTGAAGCTCGATGTATTCGGAAAGCGGATGCGCGTCGAGTGGCACGATGGCGCGTGGCGTACGTTTCTGCTTGGCGCCGACGGCAAGCGATCCATCGTCCATATTGCAATTCCGAGGACTATTTCCGAGGCCGCCTTGGTGCAATACTTCGACGACCTCTATCATGAGGCCGCCACTTCGCAACGCCCCGCGGTGGTACGGCTGTCCTGATTCAATATGTCTGCCGAACGGGTGCATCTACATCACGCGCCGGGGCTTAATTTTCTCTAGACGTCATGGAAATCCGCAGCGTCCTGCCCTCCGAGATCGAAGCCGCGCGACGACTTCTGGAAGCCAGTGTATGGGAGCATCGCATTTCAAATTCCGACCAGTTTCAGGAATTGCTCTCGCACTTCCAAGTCGCATTGGTCGCGGCGGAAAACGGTGAGGTCATAGGCTTCCTTCGCGCCCTGAGCGACGGGGTGACCAACGGCTATCTCTCGATGCTCGTCGTATCGGAGCCTCATCGGCGCAGGGGAGTTGGGCGTACACTGGTTAAGGCAGCGATGGGTAGCAACGAGCAGATGACTTGGGTCTTACGCGCAGGTCGAGATGGGGTGACGGCGTTCTATGAGAAGCTCGGCTTTGTGAAGTCGGAGGTTGCACTGGAGCGGACGCGCGCATCGATATCTGACGCCTAACCGAGCGCTCAACCGGACGGGCCACCGATACGCGACTTCTTGCCCGCGCGCATCGGTGCGGCCCACTGGTTAGCTAGATTCTTTGGGCGTCGATCCGAGCCAGAATCGCGCGAATACGATTCGAATAGTCTCGCACTCGGAGAAACGCATGGCAGATGTGATCCGCTTCCTTCTCGCGAATTTTAGCCTGACGTTTTTGGTCCTTGGCATCCTCGCGTCGGCAGTCTCGTTGTTGCAATTGCCCAGCCCCCTGACGGCAACTGTAGTTGTCGAAGCTCTCTTCTCGTATTTCATCCTCTTTTCCATCGCGCTCAATAACCTATACAACTTCGTGATCCATGTCTTCTTCAGTGAACTTGCGGCAAGTTTCATCGGATGGGCGGACAGCCCGTTCCAGAGAGAAGTGGGTTTTGCGAGCTTGGGCTTCGCGGTCGTCGGCTTTCTCGCATTCCGTGGGAGCTTCGATATGCGCTTCGCCGCCGTTGTGGGTCCTGCCTGCTTCCTGCTTGGCGCCGCGGGCGGGCATGTTCTGGAGATACTTAGAACCGGCAACCTTGCGCCGGGGAACGCGGGCGTGATCCTCTACACTGACGTCCTGCTTCCTCTGATCGGCTTCACTCTACTCTGGCTCACTCACCGTTATCGGCGTGAAGACCTCGCCGCGCCAACCGGACCACACTAGCAAGCCGCAGTCGCGTGACTCTGCGCCCAACCACGCGTTCAACCCGGACGCGCCGTTTGGGGCATCGTATCGCCAGCATCAACCGGTGCGCCGGTCACCTCGTTTTGATAGGCCCCCGCTCGCATGTTTCAAGTACACCCAAGTCAGAAGCTGAATGACCTGTTCCGGCATCGTCCGTACCAAGGTGCCGAGCCGTCGGAGGCGACGTTCTTGTTCGTCGGCCTAGACGCCAACTACGCACCGGACATTGAGCCCTCGCCGTCGTTTGCCAGCGTGGTGGAGTATCACCGGGATGGCGTGGCGTTTTGGCGGCGTCACGGGGTACACCACCCCTTTCTCCTGCCCGAATACCGCGGTGATGGGCGTCGCTATCACCGAACGTTTGCGAAGATCGGCTTTGCTCCAAGGCACGCCGAGCTCGTGTCGTTCGTAGAGTTGCTGCACATTCCCACCGTAGGCAGAAACAAGCTCGAAGCGAAAGACCTCGCGTGGCCACACCTTGCGCTTGTCAACGCGGCAATACTTCGAGGTAAGGCCGAGCATGTGTTCATCTCTGCCGGTGTCTTGCGCCTCATGCAGGCAAGCGCAGCCTTCCCCTGGTTACCTAATGAAGCGATTGGGCTGGGGCCGCTTCGCGTCCTGTACCGCGAACCTTCGCGCTCGGTCTATTTGCACCTTCATTTCTCCAACTACGGCAAGTTCCAGCAACAGCTCGAGCAGGAAGCAAATGCCATCGCGTCGCTCATACCTGCAGAGACTTGACCCCTCCATCGAGCTGACGTTCCAAAGGCCGCTCCACGCCGTTTGGCTCGCCGCCCATGTCGAACGTTGGGCCCCAACCCAGTGACGCACCGAGCACCTGTCAAGCTTGTTCCGTATTCGTCACGATGGCCTTCGCTCTTTGAGGCTGAGCGATCCGCGCTTGTGTCGGTGTTCCCAACGTCGGCATTCAGCATCGAGCATGGTGGAAGTACCGCCGTTATAAGTCTTGGCGCAAAGCCCATCATTGACGTGCTCATTGGAGCCAACTCGCTCGCTGAAATTGAAACGATGATCCCGGCAGCAGAAGCACTTGGGTATCGGTACATGCCCGAGCATGAGGCTGTACTTCCACAACGTCGCTTCTTTGCCAAGCCCGTGATCCGTCCCAGACTGTTTCACGTACACGCCGTGGCAATGGATAATCCGTTCTTCGTGGAACACCTGCGCTTTCGCGATGCATTGCGCGCCGATCCGCGGCTGGCGGTCGAATATTTCTCGCTGAAGGTTGAACTTGCGGCGCGCTTTGGTGATGATCGCGAAGGCTATACCGATGCCAAGAGTTCTTTCATTCAGTCGGTCGTCCATCGTGAACAATCTCAGTGAGATCGTTGGTTCGCAGAGATGAAGGCCTTCCCAGTGCATCGGCCAGCGACGCCTGTTCCTTCGCCCAAGCGGAGTGCCAACGGGGAAGCGCCTGGCCCGCGCTTATCTCCAACGTCAGGCATCACATGACTCCCGCCATTGCCGTGCGCCTTGCTGTTGAAAGCGATGCAGACGATATCGCGTCAATGTCCCGTGAACTTATCGAGTACGGGCTTCCCTGGTCATGGACGCCACAGAGGGTGAGAAGGGCGATTCAGGCGCCAGACACGAACGTCGCAGTGGTACGAGATCAGGTCGAACTGGCAGCGTTCGGGATCATGGAGTACTGGGACGAAGATGCCCATTTGGTGTTGTTCGCAGTTTGTCGGGCGAGGCAGCGGCAGGGTGTTGGAAGCAGCGTGCTTCAATGGCTGGAAATTGCGGCACTCGTTGCTGGTGCCAAGCGAATCCGAGTCGAAGCACGCCGAGACAATGTGTCAGGCCGGTGCTTCTACAACGAGCACGGATATCACGAAGTGGCGATCAAGGCCCGCCACTACAGTGGCATCACGGATGGAATCTACATGGAGAAGTGGCTCCGCCCCAATGGCCGCAATGATGCCTGACCCTTCGCTCAAGCGGAGCGCCAACGTCGTAGCGCCTGGCCCGGGAACCGCCGTGGTATATCTTGCGCCTCGCGGGCCAAGCACTACTCCGCGCCCCCCGCTTAGCTCAACCGTTAGGCCTCGGTACATTTGCCGTACATACATCGCGAGGATTCCATTGGCCAAACATGACGTCGCGTTCTCAATTCCAGCCAAGTTCGTTCTATCCAAGGACGTCGAATTCGACGTCAGGTCCGATGGGGCAAAACTGGGTACCCTTCTAATTAGCAAGGGCAACATTGAGTGGGTGCCGGCGAGTAACACCGTTAAGAAATATCGTCTCTCGTGGGAAGCGTTTGCAGACGTGATGGAGAGTGCTGGCCGTGTTCGAAAGATGCGGTAGGTACGGTCCAACGAGGCCTAACCCGGCGGCCAACTCGGACGCGCCGTTTGGGGCTTCGTTCATGTCACCGTTGGGCGCGCCGGTTACCTCGTTTCGTTAGGCCCCCATGAAATTCGCTTGCCATAATGAAAGGGATCATTCCATGAAGCTGCTCTCGCATCACTTTCTTCACTCGGCTCCCTTTGCTGCGTTCCTGGTGCTGCTCAACTGCGCCAGTGCAATGGCTCAAACCCATCAGGAACACGTGCATCAGATGGCTTCGGGCGTGATGCCATTTGATTTATCCAAGACTGCGCACATTTTTAAGATGACCGAATCGGGAGGCATTGAGCGAGTCATTGCGAAAGACCCTGGCGCAGCGGATCAGATCGCGCTCATTCGGCAGCATCTCCAGCATGAAGCCGCGAATTTTCAGCGCGGCGACTATTCTGACCCGGCGATGCTACATGGCACCGCCATGCCGGGCCTCAAGGAGCTTCAGATCGGGGCGCCGCATATCAAGGTCTCTTACAGGTCCGTCCCAACAGGCGCGGAGATCACATTTGAAACCGTCGATTTGCATTTATTGACTGCGCTGCATCGTTGGTTTGGCGCACAGTTGTCTGAGCACGGCGCGGATGCAAAGGCGGAATGAGCGCCTGGAGGGTCGCCTGCAATCCGTTAGGCGTCATGAGTCTCCGATCAGCTACGATCGCGGAAGCCGCACAGTTCGGGCGTCTTCACGCCAATAGTTGGCGCTTTGCTTTACATGGCGACAGCTATGAGATTTGAACGGATTGAGTTCTCGTGGCGTGCAGCCTTCATTGGGCTGTACATCACCCCAGAGCGGGACAAGGTTTGAGGGACCATCCTGCCGTTCTTGCCGCTTTACTTTAACATGAGCTAGGGGAGCAGCATCGTGCGCCGCCCAACCCGTCGCTCAACGCGGACGTTTCGCCTAGGCGGGCATCGCCCGCGCTGCGGGCCGCCGACCAACTTGCTTCGTTAGGCGTTGGAACGAGCGCTCTATCGTGGTCATCCTGCAGACTCCGCGTATTGAACTTCGGCACCTTGAGCCCTCCGATCTCGACGCCCTGTTCCTTCTGTACCGTGATGCCGAGATCCGCCGCTATTTTCCTGACGGTACGCGCACATACGAAGAAACCAAGGAGGAACTCGAGTGGCTTCGGCATGGTCATCCCACATTTCCGCAGCTTGGCCTTTGGGCCACGGTCGAACGCAGCACTGGTGAGTTTCTGGGAAGATGTGGCTTACTGCCGTGGGATATTGAAGGCAGGCGCGAGGTAGAGCTGGCTTTCCTCATTTCCAAGACACGTTGGGGCGAAGGGCTCGCCACAGAGGCCGCGTTCGCCATCACCGATTATGCTCGCTCGCAGCTTGGTCTTCGTCGCCTCATCTGCCTCATCACTCCAGGCAACGTCGCGTCTGCGCGGGTGGCCACAAAAGTCGGCATGTCGTTTGAGTGCGCGCATGAAGACGAACTGGGCTTGTGTCACATTTACGCATGCGCTCTAGCCTGATGCGCCGACGCCCAACCCGGCGCTAAACCGGACGGGCCGGCACGCGGCTCAGTTGACGGTCACATCGACGTGCTCGGCGCGGAGGGCTCAGGGCTTGATATAGGCGTAGCCGTCACCCTGGCGCTGAATCAGCTCAACAACACCCGCCGGTACGTAACCAATTTTCGGCAGCATGTCGTCGTAAGTGAGCTTCTGCCCCTTCATGGTGTTTTCGCACGCGATTACCTTGACACCTTTACCGAGGGCATCGGCCACACGCTGCGCCACGGGGGAGCCGGACTTGAGCATCGAAATGCCAGGCCCATAGACGACAATTTCCGCGATCACATTGTCTTCGCCTAAATCGGCCTGGACATTGCGTACGTTGTTTAGCGTTAGATTCCACTTGGTCGGGTCGTTGTCACTGACCTGAAAAACGACCTTGCTCTGCGCCAATGCGGTGCCGGAAAGCATCGTCGCAATGATTACCGCAAATGTAGCCGGCCAAAGAGACTTCGCGCGTTCAAGGATGATCATCAATTGCTCCGTTCTATCGAGGAATTTTCCTACATTACCGTGTATCCCGCGGCTCCGCCATCTTTGTCGCATACGTCGCGGAAAGGGCCGCCTGGGGCGAAGTCGTCGAGGAGTCTCTCCTACTGCCTGACGTTCGAAGATCGAAACGCCTTGCTGAACTCTTCGCTGAAACTTCTGTGAAGCCTGGAAGCCCGGGACGCAACAACACAGAGGCAGATCTGGTGACTGCCCTGCACGCCGAGTCCTCCCTTACCCTGTCAACTAGCGCTTGTTCGCTCCTCACACATCACTCCGGCTGCCGTTGTCGCGACGCACGCTCTGTCGTATCGCGCGCGCAAAAGTGTTCTCTGCCCTTGATCTTGAATGTGGCGGCGCGCCAGAAATTGAGAAGGTTTTAACCGTACTTGGAAACAATCATGTAACGGTTGCAATGTAGCCGGCGGCTCAAAGCTGGTCCCGGGGTCACGCCGCGTCAGCAGCAACCCTACGGGAGCAATGATGGAACTGCCCGAGTTCATCACGCGACTGGCGGAAGTCGAACTTCCTCCGCACAGCCACAAGGGTTAGTGGGGCGCCATGTCGGAGAGAATGGTCGAACTGACGATCAGTGGATCAACCCGAAGTCATAGCGTCGGAAGTTCTTACTTCATTCCGCCGGGAGCCATCCACGGCGCAAGGCTTGTGGCGGGGAAGAAGATCATCGAATTCTTCGAGGAACCCGACCGTTACAAACAGAAGCCGCAAAGTGCCGGGCCAGACGCCTAGCCATTCCATCGAGCGGACGTAGTTAGGGCCGCTTCGCGCCCTTTGGTCTCCCACTCATGTCGACCGTCAAGCGCCGATCTCGTGCTGGCCAAGTCATCCAAAGCAACGGGGGAAGTTGCATGAGCCTGAAACAAATTGCACCAAGCACCTTTGCACTCCTTGTTGCAGCGCTTCTTATCCTGGGAGTTGGAAGCTACACCGACAATGGCGGGTTCCAGCTCGCCGGTGTTCTGATTCTTGTGGTAGCTATTCTTCTCGCCTTTTCTCAGGCCAAAAGGCGTAACGGCCGGTAGCAGGTAACGCTTGTGATGTGTTTGCCTCCGCTACGCGCCTCGGCCTAGCTGGGGCGTTCGGCCCCTCTCCACTGGTCCAAAGTACGTCCACACGATCCGCTCTGGTAGGCTTTCGGTCACTTTGTGCACCTTTCGACAGGGGGTCCCATGGTCTTCGATCACATTGGCTTCAACGTCACAGACTTCCCCAAGGCCAAGGAGTTTCTTGTCCAAGCTCTTCACCCTCTGGGCATCGGGGTCACGATGCAAGGCGAAGGCTGGGCCATGGTCGGCCGCCAGGGTGAAGGCAACTTCTGGTTCGGGTCATTCGGCGGCAGCCCCGGGCCAATACACATTGCCTTCGCAGCCAGGAATCGCGAGCAAGTACGGCAGTTCTTTGCGGCGGCGATTGCTGCGGGCGGCAAGGACAACGGCGCGCCGGGTTTGCGGCCGCAGTACCACCCGAACTATTATGGCGCCTTCGTCATTGGGCCGGACGGGCACAACATCGAAGCCGTATGTCATGCCCCAGAGGCCTAACCATTCCATTACACGGACTGGACTATGGCCAGCCGCTTAAGTCAAACGTTGGGCCTCACGAAGCGTGCTGCGCGAGGCTCATCGCCATGAATATTCCATCGGACCCCCTGGAGCGCTTCGTCCGCGCTCAGGAGCGCGACTACGTGCAGGCACTGGCCGAGCTGACTTCGGGGCGGAAGCAGACGCACTGGATTTGGTATGTCCTACCGCAACTGCGCGAACTCGGTCGTAGCGAGATTGCCCGCAAGTACGGAATCACTGGTCGCGACGAGGCCGCAAGATACTTCTCTCACCCGGTATTGGGTGTGCGATTGGTCGAGTGCGTGAATGCAATCCTTCGTCATCACGATCGAAGTGCCATCGAAATTCTCGGCAACATCGATGCCATGAAGTTTAGGTCGTGCCTGACCCTGTTCGCTGAGGTTACTCCTTCCGACCCCGCCTTCTCACAAGCCTTGGCCATGTTCTACCAAAGCAAGCCCGACGTCGAAACGCTGCGCCACCTTCGTGCGGCTGCAACGTGAGGCCTAACCCGTCTTTCGGCCCGGAGGCGCGAGGGCGGGGCTGCGCCCCACCGTCACGTACCGGTTCACTGGTTCGTTAGCGACTGAAGCGCCAGCGCACGTGGGTATCGGACTCAAGTTTTCGTGCTCATGTTTTGGGAGCTTCACGCTTCAGGTGGGTCCACGCCTTTCCCCGCCCAGATTTTGCCTGTTTCCTTTCCTATGTACCGAGTGCAAAGCTGCCTCATGCCTGGACACCCATGCCAGCTCGCAAACCTGTGAGCATTGTGGCGGCACATCAGTCGTTCCCTATGGGAGTCCGCCCGCGGTCGGTGCATTGGGGCCAAACATGATATTCAAGTGCTGGCCCTGCGACCGATTCCCTGAAGATCAATTGACCCTCACAGATGGGACCTATTGGTGTCCCACCTGTCGCAATTACACCGCTGGTTTCCTGGATTCGGGGATCCGATGGGATTGACACTGCCGCCTGACCCGTCGTTGCAGCCGACCGCTTTTGGCGACGGTTTGGTGCAAACGTCAGTCCAGCTTCGGACAATGTGCGAGGAGGGTCATGAGTAAAGTATTCGTCAACATTGGGCTTAGCCTCGATGGCTACATGGCACCGGAAGGAATGACCCTGGAGCATTGGGACAGGCCCGAGTACAAGAACTGGGGCGCCAAGTGGGGTGCGCTGATGGCCTGGATACTCAATCAACAGTACTTCCGTGAGAACCTCAAGTTCGGACCAGGGGGCGAGACCGGTCCGGTCAATGACCTGCTTCGCAGCACGACGGAGCGCATCGGTGCCAACATCATGGGCAAGCGAATGTTCGAGCAAGGCGAGGTCGCATGGCCGGAGGAGGCTCCGTTTCACACTCCGGTATTCGTTCTTACCCATGCCAGGCGCGAACCCTGGGTGCGCCCGGGTGGAACGACCTTTTACTACATCAATAACGGGCCGGAGCGTGCGCTTGAGCTGGCCCGGGAAGCCGCAGGCAGTCGTGACGTTCGTATCGCGGGCGGAGCCGATGTAATCCAGCAATACCTGACCATGGGTGTCGTTGACGAGCTGGAAATTGCCCTGGCACCCGTGTTGTTCGGCGGTGGGCGGCGGCTCTTCGAGAACCTGCGCGAGCCCGGGCCGCAGTTTCGCATTGACAAGGTTCTTGATGGTCCGGCTGCCACTCACTTGCGCTATGTGCGTCAGTGACAAGCGGCGTGACCATTGCGGCAATCGCTGCGGCCCAACGCGCCGGGCCAGTGCGCTCTCCCCATGAGCCGCGGTGGCAGCACGCCGTATACAATGGTTCGTCACCTTACGAAGCGGACAGCAGCCACGTGTTCCTGTGCAGTTTCGCAAACTCACCGCAGCCGGCACCCGGCCCTCCTCCAGGTTCGCACGAGATCACACGAAACACCCTGAAGGGAGCAAGGAGCCTTGATTGAAGCCCTCATTGGTGTCGCGGTAGGTGTTCTCACGATTATCTTGGCACGAATCATTCGGGGGCAGCGTTGGTTGTATTCATTAGGCCTGCTCACCCTGCCCAGCCTGTACGCCTTCTTTGCTCTGCACGCCGGTGAGCAGGCTGTGGGCGTCAAGGAAATGATCTACGGTGTTCCGTTCATCGTGGTGGGGCTGGTTTTCGCATTGGTGAGCGTCCGTCGCTCAGCGGTGGTAGTCGGCGCATTCTGGATACTTCACGGGATGTACGACCTGACACATAGTCGGCTCATCACGAACGCCGGCGTTCCCGGTTGGTATCCCGTCTTTTGTTTCTCGGTTGACGTTGTCATCGGCGCCTATCTACTTTGGCTTTCGCGTCATGTCTCGAATGCAAATCTGCGCCAAGCGTAGGTCGTGACATTGCCATTGTCGCAAGCCCGCTGGAACGGTTCGGGGGCTTGAAGACTTTGCATCCATTTTTCCTCAGCCGGCGATCCAATGGCTGCGCACTTTGATCGCCGGTTAGGTCAAACGCCAGGCCCCGCAATCAACATCGCCTCAAAGTGAGTTTCATGAGCACCGAAACTGAAGCATTGGAACAGCTCTTCGCAGCAATCAACCGCAATGACATGCAGGCCTTAACCAAGGACTTTGATCCGCAGATTGAGCGCATCGAGCCCGAGGGCTTTCCCACAGCGGGCACCTATCGCGGCGTCGCGGAAGTGCAGGAGCACGTCACGAAAGGGCGCGGGACCTGGGCCGAAGGAACCTGCGTGCCGGAAAAGTTCCTGGTAAATGGAGACAAGGTAGTCGTGTATCTCTACGCCTGGGTCCGGATAAAGGAGTCGACTGACTGGGTTGGGGGCCGATTTGCCGATGGCTTCGTGTTTCGCCATGGAAAGATCACTCAATACCTTACCTTTTGGGACCGGGTGGATGCCCTCAAGTGGGCCGGAATTGACGATCCTCTGGTGACTTGAGTTCGCCGCAGCGAACGGCAACAAGCCTGCACGCGCGGCCCAACCTTTCGCCCAAGCAGAACGCCAACTGCAGACCTCAATGAACGCGCCGATAGCGCAGCGGCGATGGTCTCGGAACGGCGTTCACGCAAAGGGCCGATCCCGGGCAGCAGCGGCAACATGCACTCTCCTTCGGTGCGGGTAAGATCCATCCCCGCAGTCCGCTATCCTTCCCAAAGGAATTTCATGCCGCAGGAACCCGTCGTGCAATCGATAGCGTATTGCGCCGGTTCCATTGGCGCGAGCGCGGCGAGACATCTGGATTTCGCCATGCGCGAACCCGGAGCGGTCGATGGCGGAAGTTACCTGCAGCTGATTACCGGCGAGCAGCACCCCTTTGGAAACATGGCCGTCCTTTCAGACGCCGACAGTCAGGATATTTCGGATGCGGCCGTAGCCGCTTTGCTCGACCTCGAGGTCCCTACGATGGCGCTCTACACGACAGGCGTCAGTGACTCGGTTGCCCAGCATCTGGGGGCCAAGGGTTTCAGCCGAAGTACGATGCCGGCGATGGCCATCGATATCGAGCGCTTGGCCTCGACCGGACTGCAATGCGGCTATGTATGGGCACGGATTGGCGCCGGCAAGGAAGCGAGCGAGTGGTCGGAGGTTCTTGCGGCAGGCTACGGATTGCCGGTTGGGTTGGCCCGCATGTTTTCACCCGACGCCCTGGGCGCGGACATGGCGGACAATGCCAGTACACAATTCTTGGGTGTCCGCCATGACGGACGGCTCGTGGCGACATCGATGCTACTGCTATCCCACGGATTGGCGGGAATCTACTGCGTGGCGACATTGCACAACTGAAGTGACAAACAGTGCCGGACTACCTTAACCGACGGCTGGCGCGTTTCGAACGCGGACAGTGTGTGCCGTTCCCGTGATTGGGCCGCAATCAAAACATCGAGGTGTCGGAAATGTGTCGCAATATCAAAGTTCTCTTCAATTTCGCACCCCCCGTCACCGAGGACGAAGTCCGCGCGGCGGCACTGCAATATGTGCGAAAGGTCAGTGGCTTCAACAAGCCGTCCAAAGCAAACGAAGCCGCATTCCTGGCCGCGGTCGATGGGATCGCCGCAGTCTCTACCAAGTTGCTTGGCTCGATGGAAACCAGCGCAGCCCCGCGGTATCGCGAAATTGAAGCGGCCAAAGCACGTGAACGTTCCGCCCTGCGCTTTGCCAGATAGCCGCTTGCGACCTAACCCGTCGCGCAACGGCAATGCGGGACGTCCGGGCGCTTGCGGCCTCGCCCTTTGAATCACAATGACGGCTACTAGTGCCAACATGGCAACGCACGCGTTACCCAACGCATCATTCAACACGACTGTACATGGCCAAAGGCGAAAGTGGCTGTATTTGCGCATGCTCATGGCAGCGACTTTCGTCGTGAGCTTGATCGCGCGGAATGCATTGGCACACACCACCGCGGCTGAACAGGCTGGCGCATCGCACGACTTCTCATGCGTCAACGACCCCTCTTGGACAGCCCCGGAGAAGCCTTTTCGAATCTATGGCAACACCTGGCATGTCGGTCCTCGCGGCCTCGGCGTCTTCCTCATAACGGCACCTACCGGCCATGTCCTGATTGATGGCGGCGTAGCGGGAAACGTATCGCTGATCAAAGCGAATATTCGAAGTCTCGGGTTCAATCTGCACGACATCAAATGGATTATCAACTCGCACGCACATTGCGATCATGCCGGGGGCATAGCACAACTCGTTCGCGACACGGGTGCGCAAGTGATCGCAAACGCCGCGGACATTCCATTGCTTGCGCGCGGTGGCCATGGTGACCCGCAATACGGCGATCGATTCCAATTCTCGCCGGTGCGGGTGACGCGGGCGGTGACCGATGGCGAGCGTCTGCAGCTGGGAGCTTTGGTGCTAACCGCGCACTCGACACCCGGACATACCAAAGGCAACACGACCTGGACCTGGCAGTCATGCGAAGCCGCGCGGTGCCTTCATATGGTGGACGTTGGCAGCCTCTCGGCGCCCGATTACAAGCTGGTTGGCCATCCAAAGTACCCGGATATCGTCAGGGATTTCGAATCTAGCTTTCCCAAAGTGGCGGCGATGCCTTGCGAAATTGCGCTCGCTCCGCATCCGGGCATGGTTGATTTCTGGGACCGCGTGGCCAAACGTAACCTCGGCGACGCGGATGCACTGATCGATCCCACGCTATGCCGCACTTACGCGAAGGATGCGCGGGAAAGCTTTGAAGAAGCATTGACCAAGCAACGCAGCGATGCTGCTTCAGCAAAGTCGCAGACGCCGTGAGCTCAGGGAAAAGGGTAGGCGATACCGAAGGTGCGTGGGGAATGCAAGGCTACGCAGGCGCGTGACCGCTGCCCATGCGGAAATGCCTGTGCAATTCGAAGCCCAGGCAGCGTTGTCGAAGTTCGGGCCTTGTCGTATCGTGCGCGCATGAGCATGCATGGAGGGCCCAATCCGGCGTTCAATGCCGACTCGCCTGTTCGGGCCTCGGCCATGTCGCCAACGACGGGCGCGCCGCCTATCCCGTTTTGTCCGGCGGCACAGGAACTTCTGCGCCGAGGCTTGCAACGATGAAGAGGACTGTCCCCGCCACCTCTCCCGACGCCTATGTTGCCGCCTTGTCCGGTTGGCAGCGCATCATGGTCGAGAAGTTGCGAGCGACGGTACTCGCCAACGCTTCCCTTGTTGAGGTCATCAAGTGGGGCCACCTGGTCTACCTGTCGAACGGACCCGTGCTGCTTATCCGCGCCGAGGAGCGGCGGGTACTGCTCGGATTCTGGAGGGGAAAGCGGCTGCGTGAGATTCACCCGCTTTTGAAGCCTGGTGGAAAATACGAAATGGCTACGAGAGAATTGCACGAGAACGACCAAATCAATGGCGCCGTGGTGCGTCGTCTCGCGAGAGAGGCGGTACAGCTCAACAAGACCCTGGGTAGTCCAACGGATATCTAGCGGCGGTACAGCGCCGGATGCGTCCCAACCTTACGCTGTACCGGCCGGAACGGTTCGCAACTCGTGGCATTCGAGCGGCGGCGCGGCCCATCAGTTGGCTTGAACTTTAGGCGCGAGGAAGCATGACCCAGAGTCCCGAACTATTGCGGCGGTTGCTTCGTTCGAAAGATCGGATGGACAGCGCGTCCCATGAGGCGTGGCCCATTCCCCGATTGGCGCAGGTAAGCGCCGTTTCGACTGCCCACTTTGCGCGCTCGTTCAAGCATGCTTTCGGTATGCCCCCGCACCGCTATTTGCTTACACGGCGCATCGAACGAGCCGTGGCGTTGCTCCGCGACACCGAGCTTTCCATTACCGAGATCGCTTTCCAGACCGGCTGGAAGAGCCTTGGTACCTTTGGGCGCATCTTCCATGACATCACTGGCGAGAACCCGGGAAGTATCCGGGCACGCGAGCGGTCGTTCCCAAACGGGCGGGAGCACGTGCCCGAGTGCATCGTCCGCGCTGCCCACCGGCCAGACCTGAAGATCGCAGTTTCGGAGAAGCGACGAAAAAAAGCTGTTGAGAGAATGGAGCTCCATTCAACGGAGGATCTATGACTCAAGGTATCGATGTGGTTGGCCTATATGTACGGGATCAGGACGAAGCGTTGGCGTTCTATGTCGAAAAGCTGGGCTTTCGCGTGCACACGGATGTTCGCAACGGCGATTACCGCTGGGTCACGGTACAGCACCCCGAGCAGCCCTCATTTCAACTCGGTCTGTTCAAACCTGGTGCACCGGTGCATGACGCGGCGACAGCGCAGACGTTGTGCGAGGTCGTGGCCAAGGGCGCCATGCCGCCGCTGGTGCTCGTGGTGGATGACTGTCGTGCCGCCTACAAGCGGCTGAGCGGGAACGGTGTGGAGTTTACGCAGGAGCCTGTCGATCGTTACGGTGCCGTGGATGCGGGCTTTCGTGATCCGTCCGGAAATGGATGGAAGATGATCGAAGCCAGACCAATATCAACGTCGCAGAGGTCGACATGAAATGGAGTCGGTGGATGCGACAAAGCCACCGCTGGCTCTCCATCGCTTTCACGCTTACCGTTGTCGCCAACTTCGTGTTCCGGGCGGTGGCGTCGGGCGAGCCTCCGCCGTGGCTGATCTACTCGCCGCTGCCACCGCTCATGCTTCAGCTGTTTTCCGGCCTGTACCTGTTTGTGCTTCCGTATACTGCCCAATGGCGCGGCAGGGAACGCGCCTGACAAGTCAACCTGGCGGGCGCCGTACCTGCGCCGCCGAGGGACGAAGACTTCAAGCTATATGCGATCGCGCCCTGACCCCACGCGCCACCGGACGCCCGGCGGCAGGCGGGTGCCCACCCGGCTGTCAACGCGGATGAAACTTTGATGCCTTCGTTCTCATCAGGATCGACTGGTGCGCCGGTTGCCCTGGTCCAATGGGTCAGGCGGGATCGCTTCGAGTTCAATTCAACATTCGGGAGCCATTGATGCCCTTGCGTGGGAGCCGTGAAAACATTTCTCATGACCATCGATTGAGCCTCGAACGTCCGCTTGCGCGTCCAGCGGTCAGCGTCGGCGCACAAGCGGTTGGCGCACTGACAATTGCCGCGGTTGCGGTCGGCGCATTGGCCATCGGCGCCCTCGCCATTGGAAGCCTGTCAATCGGTCGCTCCCGAATTCGACGACTCGAAATCGACGAACTGGTTGTTCGGCACCTTCGGATTACGGAGCAATTGCAGACGCCGCCGGTTCGCGACTCCGAGAAGTGACTCTGCGGTCTGACGGGGTTCCACCTTCGTGGCCCCCTCCGTCGTACAGCACGGGCGGTCCACCTGGGGGAATCGCCTGCGGACCGGGCTGCCAGACCGTTTGAACGCCAGGCGTTCCGGGCGCAGGCGCGAGGAAAATAGGGGAAATTCCTGGTGACATTGACGTTGATCAACGAAGTCGGCGGACTGGCATTCATCACCGCCTGTCTCTATTTTGTGATCAGCATGTACGTGCATCGGAAGCGACCGGAGTGGTCCGCGCTATTGGAAAAGCGGCGCCTTGGTGTTCTGGCTTTGCTCGTATTGGCAATCATCGCAATCAAAGTCAGCGAGGACGTGGCCACCGGCGCGTCCAGCCCCATCGACAAGCGCGTGTTGCAGTTCATTCACGACCACGTTCCACCCTCACTTCACGAGGTTTTCGAAGTGGTCACGATTACCGGATCCGGATATGTTCTGGTTCCGCTCTCGGCGGCCGTAGTGCTCGCGTTTCTTTTTGCCAAGCGTCGATTTGAGGCCCTGCTGCTTGCCGCATCGGTGATTTCCGGCGCGATGGTGGTGTACGTCCTGAAAGGCATCGTCGGCCGCGCCCGCCCGGCGTTGTGGAAAACCGAGTGGTATTGGGGTTCCAGCTTCCCGAGCGGACACACCTTGGTTGTCGCGGCCTTTGCCCTCGCAACCGCTATCGGCGTGAGCCGAATCTGGCCGGAGAGACGCAATCTGGCAATGTTCATTGCCACTATTTGGGTCCTGGCGGTGGCAGGCTCGCGCCTGGTGCTTGGGGTCCATTGGCCAACTGACGTAGTTGCAGCTGCTTGCATTGGGGCGTTTCTGCCTCTGGCGGTCTATGCTTTGCTTGACTTACGACACGCGTAATCTAGCGTTCTAACGTACGGGCCGATTCGCGGCTTCGAATTGGCGCTCGTCGCGGCGGCGCACCGGCTACCTATCACTCAGGCACCAAACCGATGGACTCAGCATCGATCTGCCATTCCGTCATTACCTGCCCGCACTGTGGTTTCGCGGCCCTTGAGGCAATGCCTACCGATGCTTGCATGTACTTCTATGAATGTACCGGTTGCCGCATTCTGCTCGAGCCAAAACCGGGCGACTGTTGCGTGTCTTGTTCATTTGGTTCGGTGCCGTGCCCGCCGATTCAGCTGTCGCGCGCTTGCTGCGGCGACAGCACCTAACCCTTAGGACTCCGCTTTCGAAAACCCGGTTAACCTGCCGCTTGTGGAAGTTACGGCGCCACCTTCCCCGACAGCGCAGATCTGTCAACCATGAATCTAGGTTCTTCATGACCACCGTGACGTGGCTTTCGATCCTCCCCCCGCTTCTCACAATTGCGATCGCGATCTGGTCCAGGAGAATCATTCCGTCGCTCCTGGCGGGCTTGCTGTTGGGCGGCTATCTGCTCGACCGACGGATCACCGGGGGCTTCGAAACAGCGGTGGATCAGATCGTCGGCACGCTCACGGATAAGGATAACCTGCAGGTACTTCTCTTTCTCTATTTGTTCAGCGGCTTGATTGGCATCATCAAGCAATCGGGCGGAATCCAGGCCTTTACCGCACTGGCCGGAAAGCGCGTCGCGAGCAAGAAAGGCGCGTTCTATGTCCTGTGGGCGCTGATTCCAGTGACCTTTATCGACTGTGGCTTCCGGGTGGTCGGCGCGGGTTCCATCACCCGATCTCTTGCGGAAAAGAACGGTATCGCCAGTGAGCGACTCGCCTTCATGCTGAACAACACCGCAAGCCCGGTCGTGCAGATTATCCCCATTGCAACCACGTTCGTTGGGTTCAACCTGGCGATCATCACACTCGGCCTGAAGAGTGCCGGCATCAATGATCAGGCCACTGCCTACTCAATCTGGCTCAGGGCCATTCCTCTTGAATTCTTCAGCCTCGTGGTGATCGCGATCACCGTTTTTTCGATGTTCCGAAGCTCCCGGAAGCAGAAGTCGGGCGCAGCCGCGAAGGCGTCGCACACGTCGCAGTTGAAGGAGGACATGGCGATGGACACTACGCCGCCCGTGATCGAGCCGCGGATCGTGAACCTCGTCGTCCCGATGCTGACGGTTGTCGCGCTGAGCATCTACTTCTTCTGGTTCTTCGGGTCTCAGCAGTTAGGTGACTCGTCGTTGCTCGGTGCAATTGCGAACACCCAGCCAAACAGAGCGATGCTCGTCGCACTCTTCATCTCGATCTTCGTGACGGCCGTCTTCTACGCATTCCAGAGGTACCGGGTGAAGGCGTTGGTCAGCGACATTTTTGCCGGCGCGAACGAGATCATCCCGACCCTGGCCATCCTGGCCATCGCCTGGCCCCTGGCAGCCGTGTCGCAACAGCTTGGGTTGAACGCGTTCATCAAGGGGCTTCTGGGAGGTTCCCTGCCTGGCTGGAGCGTCGCGGTCACGCTCTTCGTCCTCTCGGCTACCGTCACTTATTTCATCGGCGCATCATGGGGCGTTGCTTCGCTCATCATGCCGTTCGCGATTCCCCTGGCGGTGTCGGTTGGCGCCAGCATCCCGCTTTGTGTCGCCGCCGTCATCACCGGGGGCACGTTCGGTGACGTTACTTCACCTGTCTCGGGAATGACCAACATGGCATCGCGCATTGCCCACGCGGACCACGCCAGATACCTGCGCTATGCGGCACCCTACAACTTCGCGGCCGCTGGGATCGCGGCGGTTCTTTACGTGGTGGCAGGGTTACTCGCGTGATGCCGGCAGACGCCACCCGTGCGTCGCGGTCCGCCTGATCCTCGCGGCATGGACGTCCAGACCTGGCGCGAGGTGGCAGCCGCAAAACAATAGTTGCATAGCTAACCCTAGGAGTTGCAAACCATGCCCATCCTCAATGTCAAAATCGCTGCTGAAAAGTCTCCCGAGCTCACCGCCCGGATCGCCGCGGCGCTCATTGACCTGACAAGCAGGATCCTCAAGAAAGACCCGAAGGTGACTGCGATTGCCATCGACTTCGTCAGCCCCGATAGTTGGATCATAGGTGGCGTTCCCCTGTCGGCTCAGGGCAAGTCAAGTTTCTACTTCGACATCAAGATCACCGACGAGACCAATACGAAAGGAGAGAAGGAACAGTTCGTCAGGGAGGCCTTTGCCGAGTTCGAACGTATCCTTCCCAACGTTCATGAGGAAAGCTATATCTATGTCCAGGATGTGCGCGCTGCTTCGTACGGTTACGGAGGCCGCACCCAGGAGTATCGTTATCATCATTGAGGGCTCGACCCGGCCCAACGGTCAACTCGGCCGCGCCGGTTCATGACTTCCTATCTGTCAGCGGCCGCAGCGGTGCCCCGGCTAACTTGGTCTGCCAGTCCGTCTACAACCACTCTTGGCCAGATTCCAACGCCCAAGCTACTTCAATGAAAATCCAATTGCGGCAGATACTGGCTTCGCCTCAAATTCGCAGCGAACTTGGCTGGAATGTCCTGCGCCTCACCCTCGCCGCGCTGATTGCCATTCACGGCTGGGCGCGCCTCACCGACGGCGGGGTGGTTCCCTTCGGGGCTTGGTTAACGAGTCAGGGGCTGCCGCTTGGGCTCGCGATCGCATCGGCGATCACCGCCTTCGAGATCCTTGGCACCATGCTCCTGGCGATTCGCCGGTTTGTATTCCCGTTGACGCTCACCTACTCCTTCATTTACCTCGCAGGCATTGCGATGGTCCATGTAAAGGATGGCTGGTTTGTGGTTGGCAAAGGGCGCAACGGCGCGGAATACAGCGTGCTCCTGATCGTGGCGCTGCTATGCGTCGGGCTGCAGCATGTCAAACCGCGAACCGCGGCCTGACCGTGGGTGCTGACCTATCGCGCAACCCGGACGCGCGAGGGCGGAACGTTCCTCCTGCCGCACGCACCGGTCTGCAGCTTCGGCTCGCCCGGTGCGGGCCTACATTCTTCCTGAGAACTCATGTTTGACCACGTCGTATTCGGAGTCAGCGACTATGCCGCGAGCAAGGCGTTCTTCCTCAACGCACTTGAGCCGCTTGGCGTAACTGTTGTCCTGGAGGGACCCTTGGGCGTCGAGCTTTGCCGTCCGGGGGGCAAGGTTTCGTTGTGTATGTTCCCAACCGAGGAGAAGCCGGCGCACCTGCACCTGGCCTTCACGGCAGAGAATCGCCGGCAAGTGGATGCTTTCCATCGCGCCGCGCTGGCGGCGGGTGGCCAGGACAATGGTGCGCCGGGTCTGCGCCCTCACTATCACGCGCACTACTATGCCGCTTTCGTCATCGATCCGGACGGGCACAACATCGAAGTGGTTTGTCATGCGCCCGAGGCCTAGCCCGGCTTTCCATCTCGCCCCGCAAACAAGGAATGCCGGGGCATGTCGCGAACGCAATTCATGCAATGCGCCTGGCATGGGGTTGCACCCGGACAAGCATGCTGCGAACTGCCACCATTGAAGACGCAGTATCCGTTGCCCGGGTTCTGGTCGAATCGCGTCGGGCCTTCCTGCCCTTTGCGCCTTCGCCCCACATGCCGAGCGAGGTCCGATGCTGGGTCGCGCAAGACCTCATTCCGGGTGGCCGCGTCACTGTCGCAGTCATCGATGGCCATGTTGTTGCGGTACTCGCCGTTTCCGAGGACGACACCATTGCCTGGATCGAGCAGCTGTACGTACTTCCGGGCTACGAGAATCGCGGACTTGGCACCAGCCTTCTCACCTTTGCCCACAGGTCCATGCGCAAACCCATTCGCCTGTTCACGTTCCAGCAAAGCGCCGGCGCCCGGCGATTCTACGAGCGTCATGGCTACAAGGTAGTTGCGTTCTCGGATGGTCAGAGCAACGAGGAGAAGTGTCCCGACGTGCTGTATGAGCTCCGTAGCTGAACTGAGGCCCAGCCTCGCCGTCAACGCGGACGCTGCGGCTTTCACATTCTGTTCCACGCACGGCGCTGGTCGCGCGCGGGTCAGCTTGGTACGCTAGGCGTCTTACGTCGAAAATCCGTCGCCATGTCCTCCATTCGTCGATGTGCACTCCCGCCGGCAGCGCTCCTCAGCAAATATCAGCGCGAAGGTGCCTATACCGACTGCTATGGCACGAAAGTGGCGCATCGCGTTGATCTGGCTGAGTATGTCGAAGCCTTCTACACCACGGCCCTTTTCAAGTTCGAGCGGTTGCTGATCGCCTGGCTCCTATCAAAGCCTTCTACCGATATCCAGACTCGTCAGCTCGCGGCTGGCACGCTCCATTCGTTTGCTGCCTGGAACGTGGAGGCGCGCAGTGCAGATCAGTTGCTCCTGTCCGATTTCCAGGGCCGTACGCGGTCGTGGCTGATGGTTGCCTCGTCGGAGATCCGTGGCCTGGAGGTTACGAACTTGTACTTTGGCTCCGCAGCAATACCCGTCGCCGGCGCCAGGTCCGGAACGAGAACACTTGGTCTCGGCTTTCGCTTGCTGTTAGGCTTTCATAAGCTCTATTCCCGAGCACTTTTGTTCGCTGCCAAGTCGCGCTTGGCGCGGAAGCGGCGCGCTGGCGAATGAATCGAGAGCCGACGCCTGACCCTGCGATCGCACCGGTCGTCAGGCATTCTCAGGAGGTACGCACAGCCATGCAGGACGTTCGCCATGTCGTATTTCACAAGCCGGGTCCGGCCTGGCTGCCCGGCAAGAACATGTTCGAACAGCCGGGGGTACGTGAACATGTTGCGCACTATGGAAAGTGGCTTGAGGCAGGGAAGCTGGCATTGGGTGGTCCGCACCTTGATGCAGCGGGTGGTGGAATGATGATTCCCGCAGCAGGTATTTCCGAGCAGGAGGTTTCGCGCTTTGCCCAGGAGGACCCTGCCGTCATGGCGGGGGTTCTGGTGGCTGACGTGCGGCCTTGGCTCATCGGTATGAGCAAGTAGCACGGCATGGTCGGCCAAACTCGCAGCGCGCACCTTTCGCGCGGCCTCCGGCTCATTGAATACGGGCGAGAACAGTTGCGTTCATCGTGCAATCGCTTTCGGCGCAACCTAGCAACGCGCTTGAGCGCAGAATGGATCTTCTGCAACCACATCCCCACAGGAGGTCGCAATGTCGAGTGTCGGCTACCACGAACCCATCGAGGAACTATCCGATGAGGTGCGTGACATGCACCGTGCCATCGTCTCGCTGATGGAGGAGCTGGAAGCGGTTGACTGGTACAACCAGCGAGCGTTTGCCTGCAAGGACCCCGAACTGAGAAAAATTCTCGAGCACAATCGGGACGAAGAGAAGGAACACGCGGCGATGGTGCTCGAGTGGATTCGGCGAAAGGACACACGCTTCTCGAAGGAACTCAAAGAGTATCTCTTCACGACCAAGACCCTCAGTACCGACGCCCAGGGGAATTGAACGTCGTGTCGTCACCGATGGTGCAGCCCAACTTCACGTTCGAGCGGACCTGCCTCCGGCGGGCCGCCTAGCGCGAACGCAAGGCGCCAACGATGGCAGACCTGTCCGCTTCGTCATTGCTCCTGGGCTTTTTGTTCGGCTCGGTCGGACTGGCCTTCTTCATTTACGGCAAGAGGCAAAGTGCTTTCGCGCCATTGCTCTGCGGCCTGTTGCTTATGGTCATTCCCTATTTCATCACCAGCACGGTCGGTCTCATTGCCGCTGGAGCGGTCCTCGTAGCCATTCCCTTTTTCGTGAGGATGTAGTCCCCATTGCCGCGGCATCGGCCACTCGCAACAGTGCCAAGCCCTAGGTCATCGCCCCGGCGATCGGACCGATGTCCACCTCGTTCCATCATGTCACCATTCAAGCAATGCAGGTCCCGCCGAGATTTTCCCCCCGGGAGTTGTGGCTGTGGCTGCCGGGCATGTACGATCTGAATCTTGTCGGCGACCATGATCGACCCGCCGTCAGGGATGTGTTGCTTGAAGCAGCAGGATTCGAATGCGCCTCGGACGGTAAGCTTGGGCTTGCGCAGTCCATCCGCAACGGGTGTGCTTCCGCGGCCCTGATAAGGGCGGCCCAGGAGAGAGTCATGAGTAAGCAACTGGTGCGCTTTATTGTGTACGCGTCCGGGCTTGGCGTACTTTTCGCGGCTTGCCTGTCCGTCGCCGCTCAATCCCCGCGAACTTTCGCCGAGACGTCTGCCGCCACGCAACAGGTGGCCGAGCGCTATTTCTCCGCCTACATCGCGCGCGACTGGAACACGCTCGAGCCGCTGCTGGCGACGGATGGCATGTTCTCGGATCCGACCGCGGAAGCGGTCTTTGGCAAAGTAGAGAATATCGGCAAGCAGGCCGTCATGAAGAACTTCAGGGAAAACTACGCGGCCATCCAGCACATGCACTTCAACACGATGCGGGTTGTATTCTCAGGATCACACGCGGTTTTCGAAGGCACGCTTGACTGGACCCTCAATCTGCAGAACGGCCGCGACGCCGTAACCACCGGAATGCCCTATCTAGCTATCCTGCGTGTGGAAGGGAACCAGGTCGTTGAGCATACGGATTTTGCTGACTATCAGCCCTTCATTGAAGCACGTCGCAAGGCGAGGACCGGCAGTTGAGTCAGCGGCGGTGACGTACGAATCGCTTCCGTCTGCAAGACCGGACCGGAGGCGATCCGAGCTATTGTAAAGGGAGTATGACTTTTCCAGGTCAACGCGCGTTGCCGCGTTCCTTTGCCTTCGTAGGTAAATTCGATCCGAAGAGGTGACTCAATGTACCCAAGAGCAGCTGCTACCCTGGTGTTCGCATTCCTTGCCACGATAGCGACAGCCATCGCGCAAAGCCCGGCGCCGAACGACAATCCTGGCCCCGAGGCCGTTGCGTCGCCCCGGCAGAATCCGCCGGTCCGTGCCGATCGTGACGAATCCAAAGACGCCGATGCTCGTCGCTGCCTCGAGTTTCCCACCAATCTGCAGATCATCGTCTGCGCGGAGAAATACCTCCCGCACAAGCGTCGTACTTAGTCGCCTGACTCGTCGCGCAACAAGGATGCGCAAGGACAACGCGGACACGCCGGGTAATTTGATCGGTCAGGCTTTGGAAGCATCGAGAGGAGAGCGCGATGAGCAACCAGCAGGTGGCACCCGAGACGAGCGGTGTTACGGTGAAGTTACTTTCATCGGTGGACCTTGGCCCTGAAATCGACGGCATGGCCGGGCGCCAACTTCGAATGCGCATGGTGACGATCGAGCCTGGTGGCGTTTTCGGTCCGCTTCACGACCATAAGGACAGGCCCGGCACCGTCTATATATTGCAAGGAACGATCACCGACCATCGCAACGGCGTCGCGACCGACTATGGACCGGGCGTGGGCTGGCCCGAGGACCGGCACACCACGCACTGGCTTGAGAACCGGGGAGCGATTCCGGCGGTGGAGATTTCGGTCGATATCGTCAGCCTTTAGCGGGCACCTGCCCGGACGTGCCAGCCGGTGCTGCGTGGTCGGCCTGACCCGTCGATTCACCCAGCAAGTCGACGGGCCCGCCTGGGCAGCAGCGGGGGCATGCGCCGGATCACCCTACCCCTGTCGTGGGGTCGCATTCCCATCCACCGAGAGCAGGCTGGACTTCGACACCGCAGGAGCCCCATGGACATCCGAAAGCGCTTCACCCCGATTACCCTTGGCTCATTGCTCGGATGTTTCGTCGTTAATGCAGCCTGGGCGGCTCCCTGCGATGATCCGCAACACCGTGCGTTCGACTTCTGGATTGGTGAGTGGCAAGTGAAAACCCCCGACGGCAAGCTTGCCGGGGTCAACCGTATAGAGCGCGAGTACGGTGGCTGTGTCCTGCATGAGCGCTACGACACCGGGCGCGGCTACAGCGGAGAGAGCCTTAACATTTTCGATGCGGGTCGCAGGATATGGCATCAAACGTGGGTTGATACCGGTGGCACGCTGCTCCTCCTTGAAGGAGGCATCAAGGCGGGAACGATGGTGCTCGAGGGCCAGACGACTGCCGATGGGGGTCAGGTCACCAAACACCGGATCACCTGGACACCGAACCAGGACGGCAGCGTTCGCCAGCTGTGGGAGTCCACCGACACGACGGGCCAATGGATCACCGCATTCGATGGCAGGTACACGCGCAAGTGAAAGCGGCTTCCATGGCCCGGCATTTTTCGACGCGATCAATGCGGGTAATTTCAATTCCTTCACAGGAGTACTTCGATGACCGAAAACGTCGCCTCATCCAGTCGCGAGCTTGTTGTTTTGTTGACGCGTGGCACGGACCATGAGCTTTCGTCAGTCGCCTTTACCGTTGCCTGCGGCGGCATCACTTCCGGAATGAAGGTCTACGCGTTTCTCGTCAGCTCTGCCGTCGATCTGGTGCGGCGCAAGGCTGTGGACGTCACGCACGTCCCTCCTCTGGATCCACTGAAATCGCTGATGGAAGACTTCCTTGCGCGCGGCGGCACCATCTGGGCCTGCCCGCCTTGCGTCAAGGCTCGCGGCTACGCCCAGACAGACTTCATCGACGGCGTCACGATCCAGGGTGCCAGTGCGATGCACGAGCGACTGAAGGCGGGCGCGGCAAGCCTCAGCTTCTAAAGGATGGGGGCGCGCCCCTCATGATGCTTCAGTCCTCACAAGCCTGCCCTGCCACATTCACGGGAACCCGCCAGTGGTCCAATCACCTGCCAATGGAGGCGACGGCGCCAAGGCGAAAGTGCCGGTGCGCTGGAAACAATTCCTGCTGACGTGGTCGGCAATCTTTCCATTGGCGCTCGGGGTGCCTTTTGCGGTTGTCCCCGTGCTTCGGTGGGCCGGCATCCCTGCCAGCCTGCCGCTCACCACCCTTGTGGTCACGGCTGCAGTGGTTTTCCTGATGGTCTACGTGGTCATGCCTCGCTATACGCGTCTGGTGCAGCGATGGCTTTTTACTTGATCGCCGCCTCCCACCCTGCGGCGATTCGGCCGACGCCAAGGCGGAGACGCGCTCCGCGCTAGTCCAGGCCCAGTAGGCCTGGGTCCCGGGTCCAGGGTATCCCCACGTCACTCGCGAGCGCCATCCATGTTCTCCCACATCTTCGTAGGTGTCACCGACTTCGACCGGTCTTTGGCCTTCTATGGCGCCGTGCTGAATTGCGTGGGCCTCGAGGCCCGCTTCTGCGACCGCAGCCGCCCATGGGCGGGTTGGCAGCGCAAGGGCGAGGCGCGACCACTGTTTCTCATTGGCAAGCCATACGACGGGAACGCGCACGCCCCCGGGAATGGCCAGATGGTTGCGCTCCTCGCAGGCCGTCGCGAGCGCGTCGACGACGCCTACAGGACGGCACTGGCGCATGGCGGTACCTCCGACGGCGCGCCCGGTTTGCGTCCCGAGTACCACGAGAATTACTATGGTGCTTACTTCAGGGACCCTGACGGAAACAAACTCTGCGTCGCATGCCATTCGGCCGAGGATTGAACTCATCCCACCGCTTCGGCGCTTTGTCGCAACGCCTGACCGATACACCAAGCGAACAGGCCCGCGCGCAGCAGTCGCGTTCCAACATCAAGCGCCATAGCTCGCGGGAGTACGCATGTCTTCGATCTTCGAGAAGCTGAACCTGAAGCAGCAGCGCGAGATCCTTGTCGTCAATGCGCCAACGTCGTTCGAGCCGGAGTTGCACAGTCTAGAGAATGTGAATGTGCTGCGCGACCCCAAGCGGGCCAAGGTGCTCCACTTTGCGTTGGCATTCGCCACCACGCAAGCCGAAGTCGACAACCTGTCCCACATCTTCGCGAGCAAGGCCGAAGGTGACGCCCTGATCTGGTTTGCGTATCCGAAGGGCACCTCCAAGCGTTTCCAGTGCGATTTCAATCGGGACACGGGTTGGACGCAGATGCGCAGACAAGGCTTTGATACGGTGCGCCAGGTGGCCATCGATGAAGATTGGTCGGCACTTCGATTCAGGCGGGTAGCGTTCATCAAGCCGTCCGGAAGCGGGGCTTCGGGACCATCAGCCCCGGGCACGACCGCGCGTGGCGCCCGGGGCTAACGCCCGACCCTCGCATCCAGCGGACCGGCGCGCCTCCGTGGAGTCGCCAGGCGCGGTTTTCACCCGCCGGATGCGACCTGATTTCTCCTGGCACCCTGGTCGTAGGAAGGCCATGCAAAACGGATAAAGTGTCGGGATGATTCCGAAAACGCGCTACGCCCGCAGCGGCAAGGTGAACATCGCCTACCAGGTGACCGGCGAGGGACCGCTCGACCTGGTCTACGTGCCGGGCTGGGTGTCGCACATCGAATTGTGCTGGGAGGAACCCGAGCACGCGCGGTTCCTGCACCGGCTCGCGTCGTTCTCGCGGCTCATCATCTTCGACAAGCGAGGCACCGGTCTTTCCGACCGCGTGCCGGATGACCAGCTGCCGACCCTGGAGACGCGCATGGATGACCTGCGCGCCGTCATGGACGCCGTGGGGTCGGAACGCGCGGCGCTGTTCGGCTATTCGGAAGGCGGCAACATGTGCATGCTCTTTGCCGCCACCCATCCCGAACGCACCATCGCGCTCGTCACCTACAGCTGCTTCGCCAAGCGGATCTGGAGCCCCGACTATCCATGGGCGCCGACGCCGGAAGCGCGCGCGCTTGAGTATGAGCAGGTCGAGCGCGAATGGGGCAACGAAATGGACCTCGCGCACTACATTCCCAGCAAGATAAACGACCGCGAATTCGCACGGCGTCTCGCCACGTACTATCGCAACGCAGCCAGCCCCAGCGCGGCGGTGGCGCTGCTCAGGATGAACACGCAGATCGACGTGCGCCACGTGCTGCCTTCCATCAGTGTGCCCACGCTGGTAATGCATCGCGATGGCGACCTCGACGTGAACATCGCGGAGGGACGCTGGCTGGCGTCGCAGATCCCGGGCGCACGATTCGTGGAGTTTCACGGTGACGACCACGCACCGTGGACAGGCGACCAGGATGCCCTCGTCGGCGAAGTCCAGGAGTTCCTGACCGGCATCCGGTCATCGCGCGACATCGACCGCGTTCTTGCCACCGTGCTGTTTACCGACATCGTGAACTCCACGGAGCACATGGCCCGCGTGGGTGACAAGGCATGGAACGAATGGCTGGATCGCCATCATGCGGCCGTCCGGAGGGAACTCGCATTGTTTCGCGGGCGGGAGATCAATGTTGCGGGCGACGGCTTTTTTGCAACCTTCGACGGACCGGCGCGGGGCGTCCACTGCGCGCTCGCGATCCAGGAGGCGGCGCGCCGGATCGGACTCGACGTCAGGGCCGGGCTGCATACGGGTGAAGTGGAACTCCACGACGACTCGGTCGCAGGCATCGCCGTGCACATCGGCGCGCGGGTCGCAGGCGTTGCCGGCGCCGGCGAAACCCTGGTCTCCAGCACCGTCAAGGACCTGGTTTCCGGCTCCGGTTTGCGGTTCGAGGATCGCGGCCCCCATGCCTTGAAGGGCGTTCCCGGCGAGTGGCGATTGTATGCGGCGGGCGGTTAGCAATTTCTCCGGCGGCCATTCTGGCCTTCCCGCTTCGCGCGGTGTAGCCTGACCCTGCGGTCAACACTCGCGAACGGGGGGGCGGAACTCGACTTGGGCGCCCCGAAACTGCACGAGGGCACACGCCTCCCTCCTTTGCCAACCCGAGGCGCTGCTCACTTCGCTGTGCAATGCGGACCTTCGTGCCTCCGAGGTTCCAGCGATCGACGTTTCTACGGCGTTCCCATCCTTCGAAGACTACTGGTCGCCATCCCTCGGCGGCCAGGGACCCGCCGCGGCGTATGTGATGTCGCTTACCGATGTCGCACGGGCACGCCTGCGCGACCATGTGCAAGAATGCCTGCCGATCGCGCCTCATGGTTCAATATCGATGGTGGCGCGAGCATGGGCTTTTCGAGCGTCAAGCGCATAGAAAACGATGCGTGCTTCATTGTTCAACACCGCGACCTGCCGACGGGATTGCAACCCACAGTGGGTGCCGAGTAACCAAATTCGATAGGCCTATCCAGGTGCGTGCCCTGCTTCAATCCTTGGCAGTCCTCATGGTTCTACCGTATGCACTCCTGGCCGCGTTGTTCCTGCTCATCGGCGAGGCTGCCCGTACCCACGGCCTGATCGAACTGGTCGACGTGGCACTTGCGCACGCGACCTGGATCCTGCAATGGGGCATCTATGCATTCATCGTCCTCTACTTTGTCCTGTTTCTGATGGCCTTTGTGCCACGCCTCCGCTCGCTGGGAGCGCTGTGCCTGTGCGTTCTGGCGATCGGCAGCCTGCTCGTCATCTGCACCTTGCAAGCCACGGCCATCAATTTCGGTCAGTTCCTTTTTCTTGTTCCCTGTCTTGCGGCAGCCATATTCGGAGGGTGGCTTTTCATCCGGGACGGCCGCGTGCCTCGTGTTGCGAAAGTTGCCTGACCCGCCTGCCGGGAAGTCACGATAATGTCCGCACTGCGGTTTGACCATTTCATTTCGTATGCAAGCGCGGCGAGCATCGATGACTATCTCCAGGAGTATGCCGCGCAGGGCTTCCTGCCTTCCGCTCGAACCGTTCGGCATGAACCTGGCTTGCGCAACGGATTTATTTTTTTGGGTCCCGAGTACCTTGAGTTCGCATGGGTCGAAGACGCGCAACTGTTCGACCAGGCCGATGCAGGCGAGAAATTGCTTCGAACCGCGAAGCGGCCATTCGGGATCGGCCTCGTCGCAGACGATGTCAATGCCATTCATGCCGAATGGACAGCGCGCGGCTACTGCGTTCCCGACGTGTGGTCCAAGTCGCCGAGCGATGCCGCGCCGGACGCGACACCGGCCTGGAGCTTTCAGGAGATTCCAGCTGAACTCCTGCCAGGCGCCACCTGCTTTGCCTTGACCTATCACACGCGCGCAGCCAGGGATCTGAACGCTGCCGGCGTTCCACCCAATACCATTTACGGCGTTGCCGGGATCGTTTTTGTTGCAATGAATCCGGAAGCGCGCGCGAACCGTTGGCGCGATGTCCTGGCTCCGGAGGCGTCGGTCGCGCAAACCGAATGTGGCTTCGACGTGGTCATCGGACCGCACCGCGCGGAATGGTTGACACCCGCTGCATACCGTTCAGCCCTGCAATTACATTGGGAACCGGCATCGCATCCGTTCGGCGAACTGGCAGCCATCCGGCTCCTTGCCGATGACCTCGATATCGCGAGGCGGATGCTGGAAGGCGCAGGAAGACATGTGACCGCGACGTCGATCCGCGGCATCGACGTATTGATTGTCACGCCGGATGCGCGTGACGGCTTTGCGTTTGCGATTCAGCAATACCCGATCGACGCGTGGCGACTGCAGCGGACGGCGCGCGCGGGCTAGAATCCGACATTGCATCAAGAAACCACAATCTCGCGCCATGAAAGCCAAGCGCCCCGTCTCAACCACAATCGACGATTACATTGCGGGCTTTCCCCCGACGTCAAGGTTGTGCTCCAGGACATTCGCCGGGCGGTGCGCGGCGCTGCTCCCGAAGCCGAAGAGACGATCAGCTACCGGATTCCCGCCTTCAGGCAGAATGGAATGCTCGTCTACTTCGCGGCGTTCAAGAGCCACATCGGCCTCTATCCCCCCGTCAGGGGCGATGTCCGCCTCGAGAGGGCGGTCGCGCCGTATGCGGGCGAGAAGGGCAATCTCCGTTTCCCCCTCGGCCAGCCGATCCCGTACGAATTGATCGAACGCATTGTCAGGCTGCGACTGAAGCGGAACCTGGCCAAAGACAAAGCACCGTAATGCCAGCCCGACAGCATTGATCACCCTCCACGCCGGCCCCCATGATTCGTATCCGTGAGATCGACCACCTGGTATTGCGCGTAATCGACCTCGATCGCATGCTTGCCTTCTATTGCGGCGTGTTGGGATGCACGATCGAACGACGGCAGGATTCAATTGGGTTGGTACAGCTGCGCGCGGGACGCTCCCTGATCGATCTTGTGCCGGTCACCGGCCCGTTGGGCAAGGCAGGCGGTGCCCCACCCGCCACGGAAGGACGCAATCTCGATCACTTCTGCTTTCGAATCGAACCCTTCGACGAGGCCGCCCTCCGCAGCCAGCTCCACGCGCACCATGTGGAGGCGGGACCCCTGGCCATGCGCAATGGGGCCGAAGGGGAAGGTCCGTCGATTTACGTCAGCGATCCGGAAGGCAATGTCGTGGAGCTGAAGGGGCCACCGGGCAACCCGCCTCCAACGACATTCCGTTGAACACATGCGCAGTTTTCGGGAGGGAAATATGGCGAAATCGGACACGGGCAAAGGGCAGCCGGCGTCAGAACTCATCTCCGCAAAAATCACCGACCTCGGGGACTGGCGCGGGGAAACCCTTGGCCGAATGCGCCAGCTCATCCAGGCGGAGGACCCGGATGTCGTCGAGGAGTGGAAATGGATGGGCACGCCGGTCTGGTCGCACGATGGCATCATCTGTACCGGCGAATCCTACAAAAGTGTCGTCAAGCTTACCTTCGCCAAGGGTGCGTCGCTCAAGGATCCGCGCCGGCTCTTCAACGCAAGTCTCGACGGCAACGTGCGCCGCGCGATCGATATCCACGAAGGCGAGAACGTCGACGCATCGGCCTTCAAGGCGCTCATCCGCGAGGCGGTTGAATTCAACCGTTCCGGCAAGTCGAAGAAGGCGAAGCCCTGATGAATTTTCCCGGAGCAGGTCCGCCGGGACTATCGTTGCGGAATGGCTGGATTGACCGCCGCTTGACCACTGCAACGGCCATGATTTGCAAACCACGAGCTGGAGACGTCAATGAACGAAGAGACATTCAACCTCAGCATTCGCAAATTCCTGAAGATGGTCGGTGTAAGTTCCCAGCGCGAGATCGAGCAGGCGGTGGCCAAGGCGATTGCGGCCAACACCATCACCGGCAGGGAATCCTTTCCTGCGACCATGACCCTTGAAGTGGCCGGACTCACGCTGAAGGTATCCTTTGACGGTGAAATCCAGCTGCAATAAGGTGCCACGGAGGAAGTTTCGCCCGACGACCGACCTCACGTAGTGCCGGCGGAGCTTCACCATCAACGCGAATTTCCTAAAGCCGGTCAGCCGGCCGTCAAGGAACTGCAACTACCGGAGGATTGGGCAATGGCAAAGGGCTACTGGATCGTTCGCGTCGACATCGAGGACATGGAGACGTACAAGCAATACATCGCCGCCAACGCGAGTCCGTTGAAGCAACACGGCGCGCGGTTCCTCGTGCGCGGCGGCCGCCATGAGACCGTCGAAGGAACAAGCCGGGAACGCAACGCCGTCATCGAGTTTCCCACCTACGAGCAGGCGGTCCAATGCTGGCACTCTCAGGAATACCAGGCGGCAATTAAATTGCGCGAACCGGTGTCCATCGCCGACCTGGTGATCATCGAAGGCTACGACGGTGTGCAGCCTTGAACGAAGTGCGGGGGTAATGCAAGCGAACCGTACCGACGAGTCGAATGCTTCGTCCTGCCCTGGGCGATGCATCGACGGCCACGGTTCATGAGCGCAAAGCGCAACGACGTATACGCGATCAAGACCGAGGTCCGCGCCGTGGAGGCGAGAGCATTCGCGTTCAGCAACCAGAAGACCATGTACGGGGGCAAACTTGTCGCCCAAGGCGACATCATCTTTGTCTTCGCGAGCGAGAATGAAGGTGGGCTTGGCCTGATCGCCCGCGGCATCGTCGCTTCGGCCGACGCGACGCCACCGCAACCCGGCGTCGACCGGCAAACGCCCCGTGTCAGCATCACCGTCAGGCGCACCGCACGCGCCAAGCGCCGCCTGGGCCGCAGCGAACTCAAGCGCTTTTCCGATTGGAACGACGGTCGTCCGGAGACTGAACTCAACTTCAAGTTCTACCGTCAGGCAACGAACAAGATCGTCGGGATTTCGGACGAGTCGGCCACATTCCTCCAGCTATTTTTCTGACGCACCGGATCACCGTCGACATACCGGCCATTCCGCACGCTGCGGTCGCATGCCGGCGATGCCGGCCGAATCACGATGCCGACGTACCCCGGCCGCCCCGCCGCAGGCATGCGCCGCCCGCAACCAGCAATAGCAGTGCGCTGCCCAGCAGCGCCATAACGTTCAGCGTGGGGATTCCCGCAGCAGGTGGCGGCGGGGATTCCGGCGGCGTGGAATAGTGCACGTCGTCCACCATCCAGTTGCCTTCCGAAACCCCGGGCAGGATTGCGTGCCTGGCCACGCGGAGGCTTCGAAACGACTTGGTGGTGACCAAGCCAAAGAATCCCGGCGCCGGCTGCCCCGACCCTCCTCCCAGGTCGACGGTGACCATGCCCTGTTCAACGGTGTTGCCGCTGGCGTCGACGGTGGTCCAGAAAAGCCCCGATGCGTTGGGCAGGATGTCGCAACCAAGGCAATTGAATGCAAATCCGCCGGCCGTGACGCTGGTTGGAAAGACCGCTTCCATTCCAACAAATCCGGGGCCGCCACCGACGGGAGAAAACAACACGAAATGCGTGGGGGACGCGAGCGCCCCGAACCAGAACGCATGGGGCACCAAGACCAGGTTCTCCACCACCTGCATGGCCCCGGTGAAAAGCACGCCACCCGACACGAAAGGGAACATTTGCCCGACGGGCACATCCTCGAACGTGGCCACGCTGGTCATCCCGGCGGCCGCGGTGAACGCCACCTTGTCGGAGTAAGTGGTCGCCGCGGCGAGCTGCCCGCCGTGCGCCAGCATCCAGCCAACGGACACCAAAAGCGCGCCTTTGATCAGTGCTGCCACGGCGGAAACCTTTCCGGATGTGCTGCGGAGCGATGTGACCTCGGCACAAATTGTAGCGTGCGAATCCGGCGTTATGAGGGGGCTGCCTGCCGAATAACGGCGCAGCGGGTCGATTCACTGGTGCGCCGGGCATCGAAGCGCTACATTGCGGCGTATTCGCCCGACCGAAAAGACCATGGGCCGATCGATGACGCGATTCCTGGCAGCTTCGAATCACGAAATGCGCACGCCGGCTCCCATGGGTCGGACGGTGGGGGTTCGCCGCCCTGCCGGCCACGCCAGACCCGACGGCACCGGCCCACATCGATGAAAAGGCGTTGGCTCCGAATCGCGATTGCGGGCCTGCTGCCGATGCTCGTGTCACTTTGGCTCAGCATCCCGGCCTTTCAACCGCTACCGCAGATCATTCAAGGACATTCAACGCCGGCGGAGGTTTGCCTGGTCAAATGTGCCAATGTGCTCAGCGTCCAGGGGGTCCTGATCGGTTGCAAGGCCGACCTTCTTGGCGTTCCCTACTCGTGCCGGGAGCAACTTCTGGCACCCGGTGATGCTCGGGTGACCTACGCCAAACTGCCCTCGCTCGCGTCACTCCTCGGTTTCGCCCGGACATCGGGCACGCTGGTGCGACTTGAGCGTGACGGACAGCTCATTTATTCGCGCTCCGTTACCGACCAGGTTTGGGCGGCCATCTACGGCGGCTGGGTGTTCAATACGGTCTATTGGCCGCTGGTTGCCCTGATCGGCTGGCTGTGGCCGCAGTCTTATGCCGCGCGCAAACTCCGGCGCCGGCCACCCAAGACTTGATCGCCGATCAGCCAGGTTCGCCGCGCGCAGCCGAATCGCACCGGGAGTTACCCAACCGATGAATATCATCAACGCTACTTTGGTGCTCACCTTTCTTGGCTGGGCCTCCGCCAATGCCCAGATGTCAGCTATCGTTCCCAACCTTGCTGCGGTTGCCGACGCCAAGTCGTGGAAGGTGATCCACGCCACGGCGGAGAGCGTGGTAGTGGACGGACGGCAGGCCGTGCATTTGACCGCGGAGGGAGACTCGGCCAACGGGATTGTCGGTTTGGCATTGCCGGCAGACGTGAGCTTCGCGACTGGCAAGATCGACGTCGACTTGAAGGGCAAGAATATTCGACAAAGGAGCTTTCTCGGCGTGGCCTTCAATGTGACCGACGACAAATCCTTCGAAGCGGTGTATTTTCGGCCGTTCAATTTTCGGGCGGAAGAACCCGTCCGGCGCAGATCCGTGCAATACATCGCCTGGCCAGCGAATACGTGGGAGCATCTCCGGAAGAGCGCGCCCGGGCGATTCGAGAATGCCGTCAATCCGGTGCCCGATCCGGACGATTGGTTTCATGCCAGGATTGAAGTAACCGAGACGCAGGTGCGGGTCTTCGTGAACGATGCCAAAGTACCTTCACTGATGGTCGATCGATTGTTCGCGGGCGGCACCAAGCGTCCAGCGGGATTGTTTGTCGACTCCGCGGAAGGGCTATATGCCAACTTCAAGATCGTTCCCAACCAGTAGCGCCAAACCGTGAAACTGCGCCGCCTGCATCAATTCGCCGGATTGCAGGGCGAATACCGGAAGGCTTGAGTAAACGTTGGGCGATGAAACGGTGCTCGATTGCGACGGTTGAAGCTTGCAAGGGCCATTGCCCTGGTGGAATCGGAGCCGGAGGCTCTCGTCACAACCTATGACGGCCGGGATGACCGACGACGCTGACGCGCTGCAGCGGGCCATCGTGGAGCCTGTCGTGCTCTCATCCCCCGATCCGGCATGGCCCGAGAATTTTGCCCGCGAAAGGCAACGCCTTTTCGAGGCGCTTCCAGGCCGGATCATCGCCATCGAACATTTTGGCAGCACGTCGGTTCAAGGTCTGTTGGCAAAACCGGTGATCGACATGTTGGCGGGCCTGCCCGATCTCGACGACGCTGCGTCACTGATCGTGCCTCTGGACCATCTGGGCTATCACTATCCAATCGAGTTCAACGCCACGCTGCCGGATCGACGATGGTTCATGCGTCAGCTCGAGGGTCGGCGGACACACCATCTGCACCTCGTGACCTACGGCGATGCGTGTTGGATGCGCTCGCTGCGCTTTCGCGATGTGCTTCGGAGCGATCCACAGATTGCAGCCTGCTACGCCCAGCACAAAAGAGAGCTCGCTGTCGCGCACGCAAGCGACCGGGAACGCTACACTGCGGCCAAGGGCGATTTCATTGCACACGTTCTCGGTCGCGCGGTATGACCCTGCGCTCAACCAGGCAGCGCTGCGCGCTGACCGGAGCCTGCGAGTACCCGGCCCGTCAAAAGGAGAGTTGATCATGCCCACTGGAACAGTCCGGCTACACCGGGTGCTTCGCGCGAAGCCGGAGAAGATCTACCGCGCATTCCTCGACGCTGGCGCCATGGCCAAGTGGATCCCGCCGTACGGCTTTACATGCACCGTACATCATATGGACCCACGCGTCGGGGGCACGTTCAGGATGTCCTTTCAGAATTTCTCGACGGGCAACGGGCACGCGTTCGGCGGGGAATACAAAGAGCTGGTCCCCGAGGCGCTGATCCGGTACACCGACAAGTTCGACGATCCCAACTTGCCTGGCGAGATGGAGGTCTCCGTTGCCTTGAAGCAGGTCCTGTGCGGAACGGAGGTCACGATCACGCAGGAAGGCATCCCTGAAGTGATCCCGGTGGAAATGTGCTACCTCGGCTGGCAGGAATCGCTGGCGCAATTGGCCCACCTTGTGGAGCCCGCAATTCCGGACTGAAAAACGCTGGAACCACACCGCAAGCAGCGCTTTTCCGCCGGAATCAGATGCTAAACGTTCGCCCGGACCGCAGCCGGCGCCGCAGGCAACGACCCCCGATCCGCCAAGTGGAGACCTCACTTGTATTCCAAGACTCTCTTCGCCAGCTGGGCCGACATGGACTTCAACGCGCACATGCGCAACACGGCCTTTCTCGACAAGTCCGCGGACGTGCGCATGATGTACTTCTCCGAGCACGGTTTCCCGACCGCGGAGTTTTCGCGCCTCAGGATCGGCCCGGTCATCATGAAGGACGAGGTGGAGTATCGAAAGGAAGTCGGCCTGTTGCAGGAGATCACGGTGACCCTGGCCGTCGCGGGCCATGCCGAGGACGGCAGCCGCTTCCTGCTGCGCAACGAAATATTGCGCCTGGACGGAACACTCTGCGGCCGCGTCACGAGTTCTGGCGGTTGGCTGGACCTGACGGCGCGAAAGCTTGTGGTGCCGCCCGAGGCCTTGCACACTGCGATGAGATTATTGCCGACAACGAGCGACTTCATGGTGCTCCCGTCCAGCATTCGGGACGGAGATCGCTGAACCGTCACGGAATCGACATGTACACGATCACTCCAGCCGCGCACGGTGACGCCGCAACCATTCTCGATATCCAGCGGCGCGCCTTTGCGCCGGAAGCACGCGTCTGCGAAACGTGGGACATCATGCCCATGGTGGAGCCGCTTGATGCCGTGGTCGAGCACATTCGCAGCCAGATCGTGCTCATCGCGCGGGTCGACGGTCAAGTCGTCGGGTCGATTCGCGGCATTGGCGCCGGTACCGTGTGCGCCATCAGAGGCCTCAGCGTGGAGCCCGCCCTTCATGGCCGCGGCATTGGCGTAGCGCTGTTGCGGGCCATTGAAGAGGCGCACCCTCAGGTCACGCATTTCGAGTTGACCACCAACAGGAGGATGGACAGCAATGTCCGATTCTACGAGCGCCATGGCTACCGCATCTACGCATTGACGCGGCATTCCGACCGGATCACGCTCGCGCAGATGAGGAAAGCATCGGTCGGCTGTGATGACTGCGCGGATCCACCCGGCTCTTGAAAATTGCACGCTCGCGTCTGGGGAAGGTCCGCTGGCTGGTCACGAAGAACGTGCGCAGACCGAAGGCGTTGCGCCCAACAGGAGATGTCGGTTAACTTGCTGCGCTTGCTGGCGGCATGCAATCGATCGGTACCGAGGTGCTTAATCTTGCGGAGGGTTGGTCCATGGCTGGTCTCGAAGCGCATTATTCCGCCCGCGACATCGAGACGCGCATCCTGGCGGCGCTCCGTGCCGCGGGATTGAATCCCGAGCAGCGCCTTTCACCCGAGGCGCTGGGCGCGCTTGACCATTTCCACACCGGCGGCATGCGCGCTTCGCGCGAGTTGCAGGAACTGGCGCGGATCGGCGCCGCCGAACGCGTGCTCGACATCGGCGCCGGACTGGCCGGCCCCGCTCGCCTGCTCGCGTCCACGCTGGGCTGTCACGTGGACTGTCTCGAGTACTCGCCCGATTTCTGCGCCGGCGCCGTGCTGCTCAATCGGCTGACCGGCCTTGACGAAAAAATCGAAGTACACCGGGGCAGCGCGCTCGCCGTGCCCTTTTCCAACGACACATTTGACGTCGTCTGGATGCAAAACGTCGGCATGAATATCGCTGACAAGGCGTTGCTCTACGCCGAAATCCACCGCGTCCTGCGGCCCGGTGGCCGGTATGCTTTCCAGGAGATGGCCGCCGGAAAAACCGCCACGTCGTACTTCCCGCTGCCGTGGGCCACCGACCCCGCCGACAGCTTCCTGATTTCGGAAGATGCGATGCGAGTGCTCCTCGGCAAGGCCGGATTCATCGCCGAGGTTTGCGAAGACACCAGCGACGTCCATCTGAGCCGGACCGCCGCCAACGCCACACCCGCTCCGGCCGGCCAGTTGAGCCTGGGCGTGTTCGTCGAGGACCTCGCGCTCAAGGCGAGCAACGCGAAACGCAGTCTCGAGGAAGGCCAGGTCCGGCTGGTCCGCGGCGTCTTCCTGAAGCCTTGATCGAACCCGCATGGATTCGCAATTCGATGCCGACCTTGGGTTTTCCTTCCGCACGACGAAGGATGAAAGCGTCACGATATCGCGCGGCCATCGCGTGGTCACCGTCCTCCGCGGCCGCTCCGCCCGGCAATTTCTCGCCAAGGCGACTGCAGCCACGACAGCGGCGCAGCAGCAGCTGATGGCCCGTGCGACCGGAAACTACAAACGCGGAAATGAAAATCGCGCAGGAGACTCACCACGCAACCGCGATGCAATCAAACCCGCCGCCGACTGACCCCGCCGTTCAACCAACCCGAGGATCACCATGGGCCTGCGCTTCATCAAGATTGCGGTCGTTTATCTCTTTGTCGGCGCACTGCTCGGAATGTACATGGGCATGACCCAGAAGTTTGTCCTCGTACCGGTCCACGCGCACTTGGTGCTGTTGGGGTGGGCTTCCTTGGCGCTCGCCGGAGTCATCTACCATCTCTATCCCGCCGCCTCGACAACGCGACTCGCACACATTCACTTCTGGCTGCACAATTTCGGCTTGCCGGTGTTCATGGTCGCCCTCGGGCTGATGCTTTCGGGACTCGAAGCGGCCGGCCCTGCGGTCGCGATCGGCGCCACCATCGTCCTTGTCGGGCTGGCGATTTTCATGACCAACGTGCTGCTGAACGCGAAGCCGGTGACCGGCTGACATGTTGCACCATCGCCCCTGGATTTCGAACCTGACATGACCACCGATTACACGATCACATCCGACCCGCGCCGTCTTGACCTGGTAGCCATTCACTCCTTTCTCAGCACTGCCTATTGGTCCACTGGCATTCCGATGGCGGTGGTCGAGAAGGCGTTGGCCAATTCCGTGACGTTCGGTGTATTTTTTGGCACGGAGCAAGTCGGTTTCGCCCGTGTCGTCACCGACAAGGCGACGTTTGCCTACCTGGCCGATGTCTTTGTCACGGAGGCCCATCGTGGCAAGGGATTGGCCAAGCGCCTTTTGCAGGCCATCGCAATCCACGAAGATCTTCAGGGCCTTCGACGGATCCTGCTGGTCACGCGGGACGCCCACGACCTCTATGCGCGATTCGGATTCAAGGCGCTTGCGAATCCAACGCGCATGATGGAAAAGTGGAATCCCGACATCTATCAGCCCGCTTCCTGATCCGCTTGCGTCCAGTATGCATGGTCGACTATTGCCGGCGCGCTTCCTAGGACGGCGGTGAACGCAATCATTCGTGAAGCTTCGGGCGAACGGGACTACATGGCCGTTGCGCAGCTCATCTCCGACTATGTAGCGTGGCTGGGTTTGCGATACCAGGAGGACACCTGGATCATCGCCGAAGTGCTCGACCGGCAATCGCTGTCCAGCGAGCTCGATATCCTCGCGACCATGTATGGCCCTCCGCATGGGCGCGCGTTCGTCGCTGTACATGGCAGCGAGATTCGTGCGTGTGGCGCGTTCCGCCGGATCGACAGCAAAACGTGCGAAATGAAGCGCGTATTCGTGCCGGAGCGGTTTCGGGGCAACGGCCTTGGACGCCGACTGTGCAGCGCGCTCATCGCGTCGGCGCGCGAGGACGGATATCGGTCGATGAAGCTGGACACCGGCAATCTCATGCAGGAAGCCATTGCCATGTACCGTTCCTTAGGGTTCAGGGAATGCGCTCCCTACATCGACTATCCCGAAAAGCTGCTGCCTTATTTCATGTTCATGGAGCTGCGGTTGGCCGACGCCAACGCATCCTGACCCCGTTGCGAGGTGCACATGGACAACGACTACATCTACACGGACGACGATGTCCTGGCCATGCTGGATGCGTTGCTGGCCGGTCGTGAGGAGGATTGGTGGGACGGGTTCTACGAAGATCGGGCGAAGCCGTGTCCGTTCTTCGTCAACGCACCGGATGAAAGCCTTGCCCATTGGGTCGAGGAAGGATTGATCCGTCCGGGCAACGCCATCGACCTCGGCTGTGGCGGCGGACGCAATGCCATCTTCCTCGCGCGCCGCGGATTCGCCGCCGAAGGTGTGGACTACTCCCGAAAGGCGATCGCTTGGGCGGAAGAACGGGTCAAGGATGCCGGCGTGGACGTGCAATTGCGCTGCCAGTCGGTATTTGCGCTGGATTGCGCGCCAGGCAGTTTTGACCTGGTGTACGACTCCGGGTGTTTTCATCATCTACCGCCCCATCGTCGCCGCAGCTATGTCGAACTGGTGACGAAGGCGCTGAAGCCCGGTGGCTGGTTCGGCTTGACCTGCTTTCGGCCGGAGGGCGGCAGCGGCTTTGACGATCTCGAGGTGTACGAGCGCCGGTCACTGGGTGGTGGCCTGGGCTATGCCGAAGAGCGATTGCGTGCGATCTGGTCACACGGACTTGAAGTGCGTGACTTGCGGCAGATGCGCCAGGCCGACGTTGCGAGCGGCCTGTTCGGCGTGGATTTCCTATGGGTGATGCTGGCCCGGAAGGCCGCATAGGGCAATCGCCGAGACGTGGCCAATGCATCGGCCCAACCCGTCGCCCGGCATAACGGGAAGAACGACCTGGTGAAAGACCTGCTCCAATTCGAAGAGAGCCTGAAGCGTCGCCGGTATGCGAGCCTGCGCATCGGCAGCGAGATTGTTCCCGGCGAAGATCACTACCACCGTCTTTCCGGCTAACATTGGCCGAGGGTTCCTGTGGGCGTTGCCCGACTTTGGCCTCCATACCAGCGGATAGACGAATCAAATGCGGCCACGACGACGGGCATCCGGTCAGCCTCGGAGCGCCAAGGAGAGTTCCGGCGGGGTTCTCGGCTGCATGTGTCGTCCAATCACCGGCAACCACCATTTCCACCCGTGAAAATTGAAATCGACGACCTTTCCCGGCCCGCAGTCCATGCATTGCTGAATGAACATTTGCGCAACATGTACGAGCTCTCTCCGCCGGAAAGCGTGCATGCGCTGGATCTCGAAAAATTGCGCAAGCCCGACATCACATTCTGGACCGCGTGGGAAGGCGCCGAGCTGGTTGGCTGCGGCGCGCTGAAGGAACTGGACCGAACGCATGGCGAGGTGAAGTCCATGCGCACGCCAAGCAATCGCCGGCGCAAGGGGGTTGGGCGCGCCCTGCTCCGCCATGTCATCGAGGTTGCACGGTCACGGTCGTACGAACGAATCAGCCTAGAAACCGGCTCGATGGAAGCCTTCGTGCCTGCCCAGAGGCTCTACGAGAATTTCGGCTTCGACTACTGCGGGCCTTTCGGCGACTATATCGAAGACCCGAACAGTGTTTTCATGACCCTGCGGTTATAGGTACCGATGGGTACCACGACCCGCCGATGCCCCACAACCTCGAAACAAAGTCGCGTGTAGACGAACCCTCCAACCCGCCATGTTGCCCCTAGCCGCCTTCGAATGCCCGCGCTGCGGTACGCCGAACCAATGCGCCCCTGCGCTCTCCGGATCGTTGGAAACGCCGTGCTGGTGCGCCACCGTCAAAATCGCCGCTTCGACGCTTGCTGCGCTGCCGATGTCTACACGCAATCGCGCCTGCCTTTGCCAACGCTGCGCAACAGCGGCCTGCTCCTCGCGCACGGGGTTTCCCGATGATCCTCAACGGTAAGTGTCACTGCGGCAATATCGCCTTTGCGCTCGACTGGGAAGGCAGCGCCGCGGAAATTCCGGCCCGTGCCTGCGGCTGCTCGTTCTGCGTCAAGCACGGTGGCGTCTGGACCTCCAATCCCGAGTCGCGGCTCACCGTCGCGGTGCGCGACCCCTCACTCGTGTCGAAGTACCTGTTCGGCACCCGTACTGCCACCTTTCACGTATGTTCCCGGTGCGGTGCCGTGCCATTGGTCACCAGCGAGATCGCGAATCAACTCTACGCCGTGGTCAACGTCAACGCCCTGGAGAATGTCGACCCGTCGCGACTCTCCCATGCCAGGGCCAACTTCGACGGCGAAGAAGTTGCATCGCGCCTCGCCCGCCGGACGCGCAACTGGATCGCGAATATTCGCATCAATGAAGGTGTGCCTGACGCGGCGGAGCAACGATGACCTCATCTTCCAGTGTCTACCCCCATCCGGGCGGCTGCGTTTGTGGAACCATCCGGTACCAGATGGATAGCCCTCCGCTGTTCGTCCACTGCTGCCACTGCCGCTGGTGCCAGCGCGAGACCGGTGCGTCGTTTGCGCTGAACGCGATGATCGAAGCGGATCGCGTGACATTGCTGGCCGGTGAGCTCGAGCTTGTCGATACGCCTTCCGCAAGTGGGAAGGGACAGAACATCGCGCGCTGTCCCAAATGCCGTGTCGCCGTCTGGAGCAACTACGCGGGCGCCGGACCGCATGTCCGCTTCGTCAGGGTCGGCACCCTCGACCAGCCAGACGATGTACCGCCCGACATCCATATCTTCACCGCGTCCAAGCAGCCGTGGGTGGTCCTGCCACCCCATGTGCCTGCCGTCACGGAATACTACGACCTGAAGGCGCACTGGCCCGCTGCAAGCCTGGCGCGCCGCGAGGCATTGCGTGCCGCCATCGCCGCCGAGCGGGCGGCGGCCCCGCGGGTGCCCGACAAGTAGCGTTCCGGCGCCAGCCGCGTCGACGTTCGTGTGCCCGCGATGTAGCATCGAGTCGGCCGGCGAGTTCGGTACTGACCCCCAAACCTGACGCATCTGGCATCACGAGGATTGCACCATGCCCGAAGCCACCTGGATCCTGTTCACCGTCGCATCGCTGGTGCTGATTGCCACGCCCGGCCAGGACATGATTCTCGTCATGTCGCGTTCCATCGCCCAGGGTCCCGCCGCAGGCATCGCCACTGCCGCAGGCGTGAGCCTCGGCCTGGTGGGCCATACGATCCTCGCCACGCTGGGTCTCGGTGCCATCCTTCGCACATCTGAACTTCTATTCCTGGCACTGAAACTGGTGGGCGCCGCCTACCTGATTTATCTGGGCATCGGCTTTATTCGCACCAGAAACCCAGAACTTCTGGTCAACGCATCGTCGAGCCGGTCGATGGCGCGCCTCTTCGTCGACGGCGCCATCTCCAACATTTCAAATCCGAAGATCGCGGTGTTCTACTTCGCCTTCCTCCCGCAATTCGTGTTGCCCAATGCGGCCCATGCCACGCTGACGATCTTCGTCCTCGGGCTCCTCTTTGCTCTTCTCACCTTTGCCGTGAAGGGACCCGTCGGGCTTTCTGCGGGACTGCTGTCGAGTTGGCTACGCTCGCGACCACGTGTCCTGCTGTGGCTGTACCGATCCAGCGGTGCCATCCTGCTCGGGCTGGGCATTCGTCTAGCCCTGGAGCGCCGGCAGTGAAGTTGAAATTCTGCCCCTTGCGGAGGAATGCATGAAGCGAGTCACCGGCATCGGTGGAATTTTCTTCAAGGCTCGAGATCCGGTCGCGTTGCGGGCCTGGTACAAGACACACCTTGGAATCGACGTGCAAGACTGGGGCGGCGCGGCGTTTCGCTGGACCGACGAGGCCGGCAAGCCGGTGCCGGGCACAACCATCTGGTCCGCCGGCACGGCGGATGGCGACCATTTCGCGCCCAGCCAGTCCCCCTTCATGATCAATTATCGCGTCGCGGACTTGCGCGGCCTTCTGGCAGCATTGCGGGCGGAAGGGTGCCATGTCCTCGAGAAGGTCGACGACTCCGAATACGGAAAATTCGGATGGGTCATGGACCCGGAGGGCAACAAAATCGAGTTGTGGGAACCTCCCGCGGGACAGTGAGTCGCTCCAATTGTCGAGACGCCCATGACGATCACCCGCATCAATCAGTTCGAAGCCAAGGTTGGCGCGGAAGAAAAGTTGCACGCATTCCTTTGCAAAGGTCCGTACATGTCCGAAAAGCCCAATCCAGTCGCCGTCCGTGCCCTCGATGTACCGCCACCGCTCAAGACATCGGGTTATCCCGAGCCCTTTGCATCGCGCGTTGGCGGTCGCGAAAAGAGAAGGCTCGGCGATCCCTTCGACTTGACCGACTTTGGCGTCAACTTGTGCAAGCTTGCGCCTGGCGCCCAGTCGTCCATGCGGCATGCGCACTCGCATGAGGATGAGTTTGTCTACATTCTCGATGGTTCGCCGACACTGGTTACCGACGCGGGCACCTGCGCCCTTGCCCCCGGCATGTGTGCAGGCTTCAAGGCAGGAACCGGTAACGCGCACCACCTGCGCAACGACTCGTCGGACGTGGTCTGGTACTTTGAGGTGGGCAGTCGATCGGCCGTCGACCAGGTCGTGTATCCCGACGATGACCTGGCGCTGAAGGAACAGGATGGCCACTACGCGTACACGCACAAGAACGGGGAACCCTATCCGTCAGGATGACAGCCGGAGTCCATTGCCGGGCTTCGGCAACTCGATAGAATCCACCACCGCGTGGACCCCGCCCCGATCGGGGCAGCCCCCCCGGATTTGAAAGGAGTAACGACATGAATCGACTTAGGTGGTTGCTGGCCACGCTTTTCCTGACCGTGTCAACGCTCGTTCTTGCCGCCGATGCGAGCGAGCGGCGATTCATCACCGCCGGGATGAGCGAGGGCGAGGTGATGATGAAAATCGGCAGGCCCGATAGCGCGAGTGACGACACTGGCGGAGGCGCCAAGGAAGCGGTCAAGCGCTGGATCTACCTCCCGGCCCCGGGTGACTCGCAGACCATCACGACCATCGTGATGAAGAACGGCAAGGTCGAGCACGTCGAGCGACAGGTCGCGCGCTGAGTGCCAGTGCGCTGCAGGAGAAGGCCAGCGCGATGCGCCCATCGGAGACCGAGGCCATGAGTTCCAACCCCGATGATTGGAATACCCGCATGGCCGCGCTCTGGACCGGCGCCACGTCGATGCCGCCGCTGGCGCTGGTGGCCGCGGTCGACGCGCTGGCCAACGAGCGCGCACCCGGTGATGCCGCCGCACTGTTCGAACGTGCCTGCGCCCGTGACACCGCCGGCATCGAAAGCGAGGCGGAACAGTTTTATCGGGCCGCGTTGGCCACGTCGACGCTCGACCCTTATCGCAGTTCGCGTGCGTCCATTCAATTGGCGAGCACATTGCGCATCCTGGGACAACTCGAGGAGAGCGAGCAATTGCTCGTCGCCGAACTCGACCGTCACCTTGAGCCCGGCAACCCGCGCGCGCTGCACGACGAGGCGCGGGCAACACTTGCGCTCACCTATGTGGCCCAGGGCCGCTCGCGCGAGGCCGCGGGCCTCGCCCTGTCGGCTCTCGCGCCCTACCTCACGCGCTATAACCTCTCCGTATCCGGCAATGCCGCGGAACTGGTCACCGCGACCTGGAGCTGACTGCCATCGGCGCACGCCATTCCAACATCGACGTTGGTCGCTTGCGCCGTTGCCCAGGCGGCGGGACTTGTGGAAGCCGTTGAAGGCGATACACAATCGCCATCCCTGCAACGCACCCTGGGCGGCGGACGCGTGGGCTTGAACCGCCTCGACATGAGATCGATAACCGCCGGCAACCTCGCGCTGGAACCGCAGACCGTGGCCCATGCCGCAGAGATGTTCGTCGTCTTGAGCGACCCGGCGATCTACGAATATGAGAACGAGCCTCCTCCTTCGCTCGAGTGGTTGTCCGACCGCTTTGCAAGGCTCGAGAGCCGGCGGTCCGCCGATGGCAGCGAGCATTGGCTCAACTGGGTCGTTCGCCTGCCCTCGTCGGCGCTTGCGGGCTATGTGCAGGCAACCATTGCCTGTACAGACCATGCGGACATCGCCTACGTGTTCTCCAGCGCCTACTGGGGTCGCGGCCTCGCAAGCCAGGCCGTTGCGGCCATGATCGTCGAACTGGCGGCGCACTATGGCGTTCGCCGCGTCGTCGCGGTGCTGAAGCGCGACAATGTCCGCTCCTGCCGGTTGCTCGAGCGCCTGGGCTTTGCGGCTGGTTCGCCCGAGCAGCATGTTGCCCACGAGGTTGAACCCGGCGAACTGCTGATGACCTTGCAAATTCGCGATCGATCGGGTGGCGGATGAGCCTGGCGGAGTCCCTTCACAGCAACGACCACATGGCCTGACCCGCCATCCAATCCATTGCACAAGCTCGAACTCAGGATTCCGCCTCCGGTCGTCGCCTTGCTGGTCGCTGCAGCCATGTGGGGCATCGCGCAGGCCCACACTGCGGCGGGACCGCCGTCATCCTTGCGCACTGTCATCGCGATCGTGGTCGCGTTGACGGGGATCGGCTTTGATATCGCAGGCATCCTCGCGTTCAGGCGCGCCAGGACCACCATCAATCCACTCAAGCCGGAAGCGACCGCTTCCGTGGTGATGTCGGGTGTCTATCGAATCACGCGCAACCCCATGTACGTCGGCCTGGCGCTGCTGCTGCTCGCCTGGGCCGTGTGGTTGGGGTCCGCGTGGGCCTTGCTGGGACCGTTGGCCTTCGTCCTGTACATCAGCCGTTTTCAGATTGCGCCGGAAGAGCGGATCCTGTCGCGGAAGTTTGGCAGTGATTTCGCCAGCTATTGCATGAAGGTGCGCCGTTGGTTATGACATCCGGCAAGGTGCGCTTCCTGCTCGTCGCACTCGCATTCGCGGCATCGCTGCCCGATGCCGCCGGAGCGGCGCTACCGCCTGGCGCGGTCGCAGTCATTGCTCGCGTCAATCGCGCCGCCGCGCGCGGCGACTTTGCGGCGCTTCGTGCCGACATGGTCCAGGACTTCCGATGGAGCTTCGGCGGTGATGCCAGCGCGGACCAGGCCATTGCGGAATGGAAAGGGGAAGCACGCTACCTGCGCCAGCTGGCCAGGATTACCAAGGGCAAGTGCAAACGGACCAACGCCGGTGAAGTGGAATGCCCGGCCAATGCCGGCACAGACTTCGCGGGCGGGCTTCACGCTTAGCGACGGCCAGTGGAAAATGACCTACTTCGTCGCTGGCGACTGATGTCGGCGCGCGACCCGTGGCGATCCTTCGTCCCAATTTCTTCGTCCTGACCGGCGCGTCCGGTTCCGGCAAGTCGTCGATCATCGCCGCGCTGCAGGGCCGGGGGTTCACCTGCGTTGAGGAAGTCGGGCGCCAGGTGGTCAAGGATGAACTCGCGGCGGGGACGAACCGCACCCCGTGGCAGGACGGCGAGGCCTTCATGGAGCTGGTGCTGACGCGCTACGTCGAAGCGTTTTTATCCATGGCGGACCGCACGACGCCGGTATTCTTCGACCGCGGCATTCCGGAATGCATCGGCGCCGCGGTGGTCGCCAAGGTTCCACCCTTGGCGCATCGATTGCAGGCCACACGCCATTTCCGGTACAACCGCACGGTTTTCTACACCCCGCCATGGCGGGAAATCTACGTCACGGATGCCGAACGCCGCCACAGCTTCGAACAGGGCCTCGAGTATCACCGCGCGGAACTGGCCTCCTATGACGCGTGCGGATACGATCTCGTCGAAGTCCCGCGGGCGCCGGCTGCCGACCGGGTCGACTTCATCCTGCGGAATGTGACCTGAAACCTTTGCAATGATTCCTTGGCAGTTGGTGGATCCTTCATGCAAATCGGCCTCGATCACGTACACGTTTTCGCAACGGACCTTCCCGCAACCATTGCGTTTTTCCGGACGATGTTCGACGCAACGCCTGTCTGGGACGAGGAGGCGGCCGGTGTGCGTACGGTGCGGCTTCGCATCGGTGATGCCTTCATCCACGTGTACGAGCAAGCGCCGAAGGCGCCGCGCGGCGGCGCGGTGCATCACATCGGCATCGCCACGGATGACCTCGATGGACTGGTCAGGCGGATGCAGCGCAACGGGCACGTGTTTCGCAATGCAATTCGCGATCAGCCAAAATTCAGATACATAATGACGACTGGTCCCGACATGCTCTTGATCGAGCTCTTCCAGAGCCTGGAGCCACAGCGTTGGCAACTTAAACCCTGATCGTTTTACCAGACACTCGCGCATGCGCCGGCGCTGGCCGTCTCCCGCATGACCAACGATCGCCCCTGAAGGAAGCCATCATGACCACGCAAGGCTTTGTCGTTTCCCATGCGCATGACGCAAGTTTCCAGCGCGGCCTGCGTTCGTTCTTCGAGTATCGCGACCTCGGTATCAGGCATGCAACCGATGGCCGCGTCGACGCGCATGTGATCCGTGCTGCCGCCGGCACGGAATTTTCGAGCCAGCCCCACTTGCACAACACCATCTTCCAGCTCGTGTACGTGCTGAAGGGATGGATCGAATTCGAGTACGAAGGCCAGGGCCTGGTTCGGCTCGAAGCGGGCTCATGCGTGCATCAGCCCCCCGGTATCCGCCACCGCGAGGTCGGGCACAGCGAAGATATCGAGATGCTCGAGATCGTGCTTCCCGCCAATTTCAAGACCGAGGAAGTCGAGTCCGTGGACGGGCCTGTTCCGGCATGACGACCATCGCGCTCGTGCCCCCTGGCATGGCCTATCGCGACTCGTATCGCGACATGGTGGCGGAAGTAGCGGCCGCAGGCGAAAAGCCGGTGCCTTTCGTTCTCGGCTTCGAACACGATGACTTTCCCGCCTTGCTTGAGCGGTTGGAAGGATGTGCCCGCGGCATCGGCATTCCGGCCGGATTCGTCGCGCATTCCACCTGTTGGCTCGTGCGCGATCGCACCGAAGTGGTGGGGGTATCGAATATCCGGCATGCGCTGACCGAGTCGCTGCGGCGCGAAGGCGGCCACATCGGCTACGGCATCAGGCCCAGCGCCCGCCGGCAAGGGCTTGGCATCGCGATACTGCGATCCTCGTTGGCGCGCGCGGCAGAACTCGGCATCGACCGCATTCTGGTCACCTGCGCCAAAGCGAACACCGGCTCGGCCCGGTCGATTGTGCGCAATGGCGGCGTCCTTGCTTCGGAGGAGTACCTTGCGGATCGCGGCGAAATCGTGCAGCGCTACTGGATCGAAAATCGACCGGACGTCGGCGCGGCGAGTGGCCACGCCGACACGCCGGGGTTGCGCTAACATCGCCCGTATTGAAATGGCAGCATCGTCGCAAAACAGCGCGACCTGCGCATGGCCCATGTCCACACCCGTTCTCGAGGAATTCATCGCGCAGGCCGTACAACGCCGCCGGGCTTTGTCCGACCCTGCCGTGGGCATCGTCGAGGGCGTGCTCGAGGAGCGCAGCTACATGCGCCCGTCGCCTGATCGCAGCGCCGACGGTTGAGCCTGTTGCCTCCTTCGCGCTTGCACCAGCCATGTCCATGTCCGACGCCGCCGCGCCCATCGTTTCGCTTCGCGTTGCCGGGGCCGACGACGCCGTCTGCATCGGCGTGCTTGGAAGCCAGGTATTCCTGGACACCTATGCCCCGCACGGGATCAGGCCCACGCTGGCACGTGAGGTGATCGACCATTTCTCCACCAGCGCGATTGCGGCGCTGCTCGGCAATCGGACCACGACTTTCATCGTGGCCGAGGCGTCCGGGCATATGCTAGGCTTTGTCCAGGTGACCCGCGGTGCAACGCACGCGTTGCTGCGGCCGAGCCGCGCGGTCGAACTGGATCGACTCTATGTACTGGCGCGATATGGCGGCCAGGGCATCGGTACCCGTCTGCTGCGTAGCGCCGAGGCCTTGGCGGCTACGCACGGGGCGGCCACGCTGTGGCTCACCGCCTGGGTCGGCAATCGCAACGCGCTTGCGTTCTATGCGCGCCGGGGCTACGAAGACGTGGGCGCGACGATTTATCGCTTTCAGGACGAGCAGTATGAGAATCGAGTATTGGTGCGCGCGCTTGACGGCACATGCACCTAGAACTCCGCGTCCGGTAGCGGATCAACATGAACAAGCGATTACTGCCACGGACGATCAACGCATCCTGAGTATGAGGAGTAAAACATGAGCACCGCCTACTGGATTCGCCTTTTCTTCATAGCGCTGGCCATTTCGTTCGTGGTCATCGGTGGCGCGCAACTCCTGCGCGGGCACACACTGGAGGATTCGGTGCTGCACGGACTGCTGTGGTCGGTGATTTCGGCGTCGATCTTTACGGGCGTGCGCATCTACAAGTTCCGGCGCGGGCAATACTGCGCCGTGTGCGGCGACGCGCCGGCGGCGCCGGCGGAAGGCGATCGCCCGGCGTAGGCGCAGCGTTCGCACTCGACGCGAATTTTTCACCATCTCTGCCTACCGCGCCCTGTCGTCGCGTGCTGCGATGGCCATGACTCCGAAGGCAACGTCGTGCAATTCCACGTCCGTACCGACTGACGCCATGCCGGACGGCAGAACGGCGTCAGCGGTACGGGGCTTGGTCATTCTGGCGCTGTGCTTGTTGGCGGCCGCGCCGGCGATGGCGGCCCGTACGGACGAGCAGCAAATGCTCGATACCGTACGCGAGTTCTACGGCTGGAGCCTGGCCAACGGCAAGCGCGTATTAAAGCTCGAGCCCCGGTTGCAGGACGTCACCGGCACCACGCGCTTTCAGCTCGATGTCTCCACGCTTCAGCCGTTCATAGCCCAATTCATGCGGTCTGGATTCTTCGCCCCGGGATTTTCCGACGCAATGGCGCGCTATTACCTTCGGCACAAGATCGGCTTCGAGGGGTTGGACCAAACCGCCTTCGACCAGATGGCACGCGACGGCCGCGGCCCGATGATGAAAACGGAAGACATGGACATCTTCTTCTGTGCCCAGGAGTATCGGTATCAGCAAAAATTCATCGACGGCATGCGGATCAAGTCCGCCCTCGTGAGTGGCGACACCGCCACTGCGATTGTCGTGTCGCCATTGCATTGGGAAACTTCGTTCGACTTCGTGAAGGTCAACGGCCGATGGCGAATCGCGGGCTACTGTGTATTCCGGTAGCGTTCAACGGCGCAGTGACAGGCCCCGGCGAACACGGGACGAAGCATGTCTCGGGCATTCCTGACGGCAGCGCCGGTGTTGCGAGCGTTGAGCCATAGAATCATGGCGCCCATCCGTTCGTCGCGTTAAAGTAAGCTCGATGCGCGCCCCGCAACGCCTGCCGGAAGAACTCGAGACGACGGATGGTCGCGGCCATTTCCGCCCGCACGGCGAATGCACGCTCCTGGATGCCGTTGACCGCATTGCGGTGGTGATCGCCTATTGCCGCGAGCACAACATCGGCACGCTGCTCGTGAACACGACTGCACTCACCGGCGTGCACATCCCCACGCTGGTCGAGCGCTTCCTCATCGCCGAAGAGTGGGCCTCGCTCGCCCATGGCATGGTCATCGTTGCCATGGTCACGCCCCCCGCGTACATCCATCCCAGGAAGTTCGGCGCGAAAGTGGCGGCGGACCTGGGCCTGACGCTCGACGTATTCACGTCCGAGGCCGACGCGTTGACATGGCTCGCCATTGTTGCGCCTCGTTCCTGACGCCCCAAAACAGCGAGTTTGGTGCTTCTGCGGTGGAAATGGCTTAACCTACGCATGGTCTGCAATCACCCCACAGGGAGAAGTCCATTGGCAAAACCTAACTACGAGTTTGCAAAACGCCAGCGTGATCTAGCGAAAAAGCAGAAAAAGGAAGAGAAGCGCAAGAAGAAAATGGAATCAGGTGAACCGGGCGAAGCTGCTCCCGACGCAGAAGCCGTGCCCGCACCCGACGCGGACGCCGCGGCATCGTAGCGCCCATGGGCGTGCGGCAATGGCTGGTGGTCGCATTGATGGCGCCGGTGGCCGTACAAGCGGCGTCCTATAAGTGCGTCGTCGATGGCAAGACCACCTACCAGGGACAACCCTGCAGCGAAGACGCAAAGAGCCGCGGGACCGCAAGTCCGATGACGCCGGCTGCGGGTGGCAAGCCGGCCCCGGAAGGCGCAACCGCTGGACCGCCCAAGCAGGAACTCCAGCGCCGCGAGCTGGCGGACAGGACGGCTCTGGAACTGCTGGCGCGCGATGCGTTTGCCGCCCTCAAGGCAGGCAACCTCAATGCCTACACCGCGATGCTCTGTCCGAAACATCGCGCCGCGTTTGCGACCAACGCTGCAGCCGATGGTTTCCGCAGCCAGGGCCGGGGCTACACCCGGGCCAGGACGGAACTCCTCAAGGCCGCGGAAATCGATCGCGACGGCGTGACGTTCGATACCGCGGAAGCGGCGGGCTACGCCAACAAGGGTCCGCACTTGGTGCGCATTCAATTCGATTGGGTCGACAGCAAGCCCTGCATCACACAAGTCGAGACCGTGCAGAAGGCGGCGCCCAAGTAGTCCTGCGCCCGATGGTCCGGCCTGGAATCCCGCGCCCGGGCCCGTAGTATTCTTCCGCCACCGCGCCCCATGAGGAACATCGGTCCATGACTGCAGTCGACGTCGTGCAACGCCAGGTCAATGCCTACAATGATCGCGATCTCGATCGATTCGTGGCCGAATACAGCGATGCAATCGTCGTGCATCGGATGCCCGCCCCCGAGCCGGCCATCGTCGGCAAGGTCCAGTTCGCCGAGTTCTACGCGACGCAGCGCTTCAACCTGCCGCGACTGCACGCCGAGATCGTCAATCGCATCGTGCTGGGCAACAAGGTCATCGATCACGAATACATCACCGGCGTGAGCCCCGCGCCCTTCGAAATAGTCGTGATCTACGAAATCGCGGACAATCTGATCCAGCGCGTCTGGTCGCTCAACCCGGTGTAGATCGATGGCAAGCGTCAAAGGTCGATTCGTGGTCCTTGGGTGGGTTCTGCCCCCACGGCGAAAAGGTCCACCAGGCCACCTGCTGCGGCAGGTCATCCCGGTCGAAATCGAAGTCCGGATCGCCGCCTAGAACACGATCGATCGTGCATCCCCACCTCGTCCTTGGCGGTATGTTGCTGGCGCTGGCATGCGCCACCGATGCCGAGTCGGCGCGACGCTTGGCGGCCCCGGTGCCAGCACCAACGACGCTGACGCTGGTCGACGGCGCGCGCGGGCGCACGATTCCGGTGGCGGTCTACCCACCCCCCGCGAAGGCGGGCTGTTCGCCGGCGCGGCGTTGCCCGGTGGCGATCATCAGCGGTGGATATGGCATCAGTCATCTCGACTATGCGTTCCTCGCCCGCGCGCTCAATGACGTCGGCTATCTTGTCGTCAGTATCCGGCACGATTTGCCCACGGACGAGGCGCTGGCCACGACCGGCGATCTGCTGGCGCTGCGCACCCCGGCCTGGCAACGTGGCGCGGAGAACATCCGCTTCGCGCGCACGGTACTCGCCGCCGAGTATCCCGACTTCGTCTGGGATCGGCTGGTCCTCGTCGGACACGCCCATGGCGGGGACATCTCGGCGTGGATGGCGCAGGACGAAGCCGGCACCGTGTCGGCATTGGTCACGCTGGACAATCGCCGCATGCCGCTGCCGCGTGCGGTCGTGCCGCGAACGCTGTCGATCAGGGCCGGCGAATTTCCCGCCGATCCCGGGGTGCTGCCGACGCTCGCGGAACAGCGCGCGTTCGGCATACGTATCGTCAGAATCACCCGCGCGCGCCACGACGACATGACCGATCGCGGCAGCCGCAAGCTGCAGCGCGCCATCGTCGGTCCCCTTCGCCAGTTCCTGAAAACCCATGACCGGCCATCGTTGCATTGACTGGATGAGATTCGCAAATGCATGACATGCTCGTACGCCTCTATGCACTCCCCGACTTCGCGCCGGCACAGTCGCGGTGCGCGAGACAAGGCATCGCGATCCGGCGCGCGCTGAGCACGGAAAAAGCGCGCGTCACCGATTGGGTGCGCCACCACTTCCCAGGCGCGGAAGCGGAAACGGAAGCGGCATTCGCACGCCTGCCGTTGACGTGCTTCATCGCCATTCGCGCCCAGCTGTTGCTGGGGTTTGCCTGCTTCGATGCAACCGCACCCAATTTCTTCGGCCCGGAAGGCGTGGCGGAAAGCGCACGCGGACAAGGCGTGGGCGCAGCCCTGCTGCTGGCCGCGTTGCATGCGCAACGCGCGCAGGGTTACGCCTATGCCATCATCGGCGGCGTCGGGCCCGCCGCGTTCTATGCCAAGGTCGCGGGCGCCGTCGACATTGCCGATTCAACACCCGGCATCTATGCCGGCATCCTGCCGCGCATCGACCCTGCCACCTCTGCCGCAACGCCATGAACATTTCCGCCGTCCTCGCCCTGTTCGCCATCGCCGCAAGTGGATCGCTTCATCACGCTGGCCGGCGAACCACGGCTCCTGCGCTACAACAGCCAACTGCCACTGGTCGTGTACGTGCCCAGCGATGTCGAGGTTCGCTACCGGATCTGGCGCGCGTCGCCGACGGCAAAAAAGAGGCCTTGCCAGGCTAGCGTCGCCGAACGAACTCCGCGATCATCGGTCGACACCCCGCACATTGAAATTGCTCCGTGAAGGCTCTGCCATGCCACGTCAACTGATCAGTTCCGGCTCGACCTTCGAGCGCGACATCGGCTATTCGCGCGCCGTCCTCGACGGCGATTGGGTTTTCGTCTCCGGCACCACCGGATTCGACTACGCGACCATGACGATCGCCGACGGCGTGGTGGCGCAGGCTGAGCAGTGCCTGCGCAATATCGAGATCGCGCTGGGCGAGGCCGGCGCGAGCCTGCGCGATGTCGTGCGAGTGACTTACATGCTGCCCGACGCCGACGAATTCCGCGCGTGCTGGCCGGTGCTGCGCCGCCATTTCGGAGAGATCCGTCCCGCAGCGACAATGATCGGCGTCGGTCTGGCCGACCCGCGCATGCGCATCGAAATCGAGGTTACGGCGCGCAAGTCGTCCTCCCCTACTGAGTAACGCCGTGAGTTTCGACGAATTCATGAAATCCGCATGGAGCGACCACGCCGACAAGGCCGACGAGGTCGCCGCCCGGCTGGCGGCATCGCTGCATGTCGTGGAGACGGCCGTCCAGATTCCCCGCTTTGCCGGCCTGGTCACGCATGTGTATGGCGAGCATCTTGGGCAATGGTCCCGCGGCGTCGCGCTCCATGAAGCACTGCGGTGCAGTCCCGCGTTCGACGGTAGCCCGGAGGCGCGCGGCGCGATTGAACGCGGCATTGCTGCGTTGAACTACTGCGCGGGCGACCCGTCATCCCTGCTGCCGCTGGCCGCCGACGATCGCGTAGCGGTGCTGGCGGTGGTTTCCTCCGCCAGGCTCGGCCGGCTCGACCATGCCGGCGCGCTGGCCGCCTATGATGAAGCGCTGCTGGGCGCGCAGGGCGGCTTGCCTGCCGGTTCGCCGGCGCTGCGCGCGCTGGCGATCGGGGGCAACAACCTCGCTGCGGCGCTGGAAGATAAGCCGGACCGCGATGCCGGCGAGACGGCGGGCATGCTCCGAGCGGCCGAAGCCGCTCTGCAATTCTGGACGCTGGCCGGCGGTTGGCTGGAGCAGGAACGCGCCGACTACCGGCTCACCCGTTGCCTGCTGCAGGCAGGGCAGCCGGCGGCGGCTGTCGCCAGCGCGCGACGTTGCCTCGACGTGTGCGCCGCCAACAATGCGACCGACTTCGAAATCTTCTTCGCCCACGCGGTGCTCGCGTTGGCGCTGCGCGCCGTGGGCGACGCCCCCGGCTACGATGCATCGCGGCAGCGGGCACTGGCGTGCTACGCCAACGTGCCGCCGGACGAGCAGAAGTGGTGTGCCGTCGAATTGCGGGAACTCGGCGCGTGACCGACGTTGCGCACCTGCTGTCGGCAACACCCGTTCTCGCTTCACTCGACATTCCGCGCTCGGTCGAATTCTTTTGCGCGAAGCTGGGCTTTACGGCAATACGGGCCGAATCCGGCGGCTATGGCATTGTCACCCGCGACGGCGTGCAGATCCATTTCTGGGCGTGCACGGACCGCGCGATCGCGGCGAACACCAGTTGCCGGGTCCGGGTAACCGGCATCGACCGCCTTTACGCGCAGGTCGAACCCATGGGCATCGTGCATCCGCAGGCGACGCTTGCCGTCAAGCCGTGGGGCACGCGCGAATTCGGCATCCTCGATCCGGACGGCAACCTGGTCACGTTTGCGCAGTCGGATGACGCTGCCGCAGGTGATGCGTCCGCGCCGCGATTCACCCCTTTCGTGCTGCGCACGCCACGCCTGACGTTGCGTTTTCTCGAAGCGGGCGATGCCGAGGCGCTGTTCGCTATTTTCTCCGACGCCGCCGTGATGCGCTACTGGGCCACCGGACCATGGACGACGCTGGAGCAGGCGCAATCGAGCGTGCGCGACACCCAACGCGACTATCACGATGGCGGCGCGCTGCGGCTTGGCCTCGAAATCACCGGCGAACCTGGCATCGTCGGCACCTGCACGCTGTTCGGCCTCCATCGCACCAGCCGCCGTGCGGAAACCGGTTATGCGCTGGCGCAGCGGTGCTGGGGCCAGGGCTACATGCACGAAGCGCTGGGCGCCTTTTTGAAGCACGCGTTCGGGCCCCTGGACCTGCATCGCATTGAGGCCGACATCGATCCGCGCAATGCGCCGTCGGCACGCGCGCTGGAGCGCCATGGCTTCCAGCGCGAAGGCTTTCTGCGCGAGCGCTGGATCGTCAACGACGAGATCTGCGATACCGTGCTCTACGGCTTGCTGGCGCGCGAATTCCAGGGCCGCCTCGATCTCATATAGACAAGACTTCGGTCCGGCCCGGTGTTACGCAATTTACGGCAGGCGAGACTTCAGCCTCGCGCGGCGCGGCGCGAGGCGGCAGCCGCGCCTGCAGTTTTGATCGACACCGTACAATCGCGCCATGATCGACGCCGTGGCCGTACCCCGCAAGGAATCCTGGCGCGAAGCGTTGCTCAACCGGCGGATGCTGATCTGCGCCTTCACCGGTTTTTCGTCCGGGCTGCCGCTCTACCTGTTGATCAACCTGCTGCCGGCGTGGCTCCGCTCCGAAGGAGTGGACCTCAAGGCCATCGGGCTGTTCGCGCTGATCGGCCTGCCCTACACGTGGAAATTCCTGTGGTCGCCGCTGCTCGACCGCTTCGCGCTGCCCTTGGGGCGCCGGCGCGGCTGGATGGCCGTGTTCCATATCGCGCTGCTGCTGTCGATTCCGGCGCTCGGATTCCTGAGTCCCAAGTCAGACATCTGGGCCATCGCCTATCTCGCGGCTGCCGTCGCGTTTTTTTCCGCCAGCCTCGACATCGCCCTCGACGCCTTCCGGCGAGAGTTGCTGCCCGATGCCGAACTCGGCCTCGGCAACTCGATCTATGTGAACGCGTACCGCATTGCGAGTCTCGTGCCCGGCTCGCTGGCGCTGATCCTGTCCGATCACCTGCCGTGGTCTGCCGTGTTCACGATCACCGCACTGTTCATGCTGCCGGGCCTCGTGATGACGATGGTGGTGCGCGAACCGGACGTGGCCGTGCCCCCCCCGCGGTCGCTGCGCGATGCCGTCATCGAGCCGTTTCGCGAATTCGTGGAGCGCTCGGGCTGGCAGAACGCCGCGCTGATCCTGGCGTTCATCTTCCTCTACAAGATCGGCGACAGCATGGCCACGGCGCTGGCCACGCCGTTCTACCTCGACATGGGCTTCACGCGCACGCAGATCGGCGTGGTGGCCAAGAATGCCGGGCTGTGGGCCAGCGTGATTGGCGGGATGCTGGGCGGCCTGTGGATGGTCAAGATCGGCATCAACCGCGGCCTGTGGATCTTCGGCATTGCCCAGATGGCGCCGATCCTGGGCTTTGCGTGGCTGGCGCAACTCACCGCGCCGGGGATCATGGCGCTGGGCGTCGTGATCGCCTGCGAGGCCTTTGGCGTGGGCCTGGGGACGGTGGCGTTCGTCGCCTTCATCGCGCGCACCACCGATCCACGCTATACCGCCACCCAGTTCGCGCTGTTCACCAGTCTCGCGGCCGTTCCGCGCACGGTAGTGAACGCCACGACCGGGTGGATCGTCGCGCAAACGGGCTGGTTCGATTTCTTCCTGCTGTGCACGGTCCTGGCCGTCCCGGGAATGGCACTACTCTTGCGTGTAGCCCCATGGCACGATCGCGCCGGGAAGGACCCTCGCCCATGAACCCCTACAAATTCAGCGCCATCGCGCACCGCGACCACGACTACTGCAACCCGATCGCGGCCGCCAAGATGGAGCGTCTGCTCGACCTGCTGCCGCTCGACGATTCGTCGCGCGTGCTCGACCTGGGCTGCGGCCGCGCCGAGCTGGCCCTGCGCATCATCGAACGCTTCGGTTCCACGGTGGTGGCCGTTGACCGGTCATCGCTGATGCTCGACCAGGCGCGCGAGCGCGCAGAGTGGACAGGCGCGCTGGGCAAGCTGCATCTCGACGACACCGATATCCGCGATTACCGCGCCGATCCCGAGAATTTCCACCTCACCGTCATGCTGGGCGCAGGCGGCATCGCGGGCGGGATGGCCGGTATCTGCAGCCAGCTGAAGACGTGGACCAAAGGCGGCGGCTACATCCTGATCGGCGAAGGCTTCTGGCGCACGCGGGCGCACCCCGACTATCTGGCCGCGCTGGGTGCCGAGCACAGCGAGCATCTCGATCATCGCGGCAACGTCCAGGCCGGTATCGATGCCGGACTCATCCCGATGCACGCCACCACCGCGTCGATGGACGAGTGGGATGAATACGAGTGGAAATACTGCCGCGGCATCGAGCGCTACGCTCGCGAGCAGCCCGAGGATCCCGATGTCCCGGCCATGCTCGAGCGCATCCGCAAATGGCGCGACGCCTACTTGCGCTGGGGCCGGGATACGTTGGGCTTTGCCGTGTATCTTTTTTACCGGCCGGGTGCCCGGGTCGGCTGATGAGCGCGCCCGCCGGCGATGCCGGCACCCCGCTCTGGCAAATACTTGGGCTCAAGCCCGGCCAGCGGCTGCTGGTGATGGATCCGCCCGAGGTCTTCGAATCGTTGCTGGCGGACGCTCCGGAAGGCATCGTGCGCCTGTCGCGCACGGCCCCGTTCGATGCTGCCGTGCTATTCGCTCGCACGATGCGAGCCCAGGAAACGCAGCTGGCGCGGGTGCTGCCCAAGTTCGCCTCCGGTGGCATGTTGTGGCTGGCGTGGCCCCGAGCAATATCCGACGCGGCCTCCGAACTTTCCGACGCGACCGTGCGCAGGATGGGACTCGCGGCAGGGCTTGTCGACATCAAGGTCTCCGCGATCGACGCCACCTGGTCGGCCGTGAAGTTCGTGCATCGGCACGGCAGAACGTTGTAGCGACCATCCGCCCCCTGCCGGCGCGGCGGCAGCCTCGCCTACAGACACCGTCGCCGTTGCGAGCCGATCATGGATTTGATTCCATCGTCTCCGCCAGCTCGAGCCATTCCGTTTCAAGGCGGGCCAGTTGCCACGTCACTTCGCCCTGGCGCGACAGCTTCGCCTTGAGCGTTTCGCGATGCTCGTCGGCGTAGGCGTCGGCCCCGCCCAGCCAGGCGTCGATGGCTTCCTTCTCCGCGGTGCACGCGCGCATCTCCTTCTCGATGGCGGCCTGCCGCGCAAGGAACGGCTTGCGCGCATCCGCCAGTCGCTGCCGCGCCTGTGCCTCCGCGCGCCGCTGTGCCTTGCGATCACCACCGTCGCTCGACGCAACGGTCGCCATTGTGGTCGCAACCGGCACGGCGACCGACTCGCGCGCCGCATCGCGCTCGCGCCGACGACCCGCCAGCACCCAGTCGCGATAGTCATCGAGATCACCGTCGAACGGCTTGACCACGCCGTCGGCCACCAGCCATAGCGCATCCGTCGTGGCGCGCAGCAGGTGCCGGTCGTGCGCCACCACCACCAGCGCGCCGCCATAGTCCTGCAGCGATTCGGTCAGCGCTTCGCGCATCTCGATGTCGAGGTGATTGGTGGGCTCGTCCAGCAGCAGCAGGTTGGGTTTCTGCCGCACGATCAGCGCCAGCGTGAGCCGCGCCTTTTCGCCGCCGGAAAAACGCCCGACTTCGGACGTGGCCATGTCCCCGAGGAAGTCGAAGCCCCCGAGGAACGTGCGGAAATCCTGCTCGCGCGCATCGGGCTCGATCTGCCGCAGGTGCCACAGCGGGGAATACTCGGCGCGCAATTGCTCCACCTGGTGCTGCGCGAAGTACCCGAGGCGCAAGCCGTGCGCAACGTGGCGCGTGCCTGCCAATGGCAGCAGCGTGCCGCCAATCGCCTTCAGCAGTGTCGACTTGCCCGCGCCGTTGGGGCCGAGGAGGCCAATGCGGTCGCCCGCCTGCAAGCCGAAGGTGACGTGCGGCAGGATCGGCGGGCGTCCGGCATAGCCCAGCACCGCGCGTTCGAGCAGCACCAGCTGCCGGGAGGTGGCCGTTACTGGCGGAAAGCTGAATTCGAATGGGCTGTCCACGTGCGCCGCTGCAATCAACTCCATCCGCTCCAGCGCCTTGATGCGGCTCTGCGCCTGCTTGGCCTTGGTGGCCTTGGCGCGAAAGCGATCGATGAACGATTGCAGATGCGCGACCTGCCGTTGCTGCTTGGCATAGGTGGCCTGCTGCAGGCCGAGCTGCTGCGCGCGCTCCAGTTCGAACTGCGCGTAGTTGCCGGTGTAGCTGTCGAGCTTGCGCGCGTTGACGTGGACGATGCCGTCGACGACGCCGTCCAAAAAATCGCGGTCGTGCGTGATCAGCAGCAGCGTGCCCGGATAGCGGCCGAGCCAATCCTCGAGCCACAGCACCGCATCGAGATCGAGGTGATTGGTGGGTTCGTCGAGCAGCAGCAGGTCCGAGCGGCACATCAGCGCCTGCGCGAGATTGAGGCGCATGCGCCAGCCGCCGGAAAACTTGTCGACGGTGTCGCCGTGCCGATCGTCGGTAAAGCCCAGACCCGACAGCAGCGTGGCGGCGCGGGCGCGCGCCGCGTAGCCACCGATGTCCTCATAGCGATGATGCAACTCGGCCAGCGCCTCGCCGCTGTGCGCGTGGTCGTGCTCCGCCGCCGCGAGCGCCGCCTCGACTTCGCGCAGTTCACGATCGCCGTCGAGCACGAAGTCGAGCGCCGTGGCCTCCACCGGCGGCGTCTCCTGCGCGACGTGCGCGATCGTCCATGCGTCCGGCAGATCGATCGAACCGGCGTCGGGAAGCAGTTCGTGCAGCAGCGCGGCGAAGAGGCTCGACTTGCCGCAGCCATTCGAGCCCACCAGCCCACGCTTCTGCCCGGGATGGACGGTGAGGTTGGCGCCTTCCAGCAGGCGCTTGGCGCCACGGGCGAGAGTGAGATTGGTAATGCGCAGCATGAATTCAAAAGCTCGATATAGGAGAGGCCTCAGCCTCGTGGAGTCGATGCGACGATATTTAGGTGCGGCTGAATCCTCGCCAGCAGCGCAAGGGTTCGGCGCGCTACCGCAACTCGAAATCGTAATCGACGATCAGCGGCGCATGATCGGAAAAACGCCGCGCCTTGTAGATCGAGGCCGCGCGCGCGGCAGCGGCGATGCCCGGCGTCGCGATCTGGTAATCGAGACGCCAGCCCACATTCTTGGCCCACGCCTGGCCGCGATTGGACCACCACGTGTACTGATGCGGCCGCGGGTCGACCCGGCGAAAAACATCGACGAAGCCAAGGTCGTCGAAGATCTGCGTCAACCACGCCCGCTCCTCGGGGAGGAATCCCGAGTTCTTCTGGTTGCCGCGCCAGTTGGCGAGATCGATGTTCTGGTGCGCGATGTTCCAGTCGCCACACAGGATGATTTCGCGTCCCGACTTGCGCAGCGCCGCCAGATGCGGCAGGAATTCGGCAAGAAAGCGGAACTTCGATTCCTGCCGGTGCGGTCCGCTCGATCCCGACGGCAGGTACACGCTGATGATGGACAGCTCGCGAAAATCCGCGCGCAGGTAGCGCCCTTCGGCATCGAATTCCTGGCTGCCGAATCCGTGCGCGAACTGTGCCGGCGCCTGCGCGTAGATGCCCACGCCCGCGTAGCCCGCTTTCTGCGCTGCATGAAACGAGGCCTTGCACTTGCGCGGGGCATGCAGGTGCGCAGGAATCAGGGTGCGATCGGCGCGAACCTCCTGCATGCACACGACGTCCCACGGGTGGCTGCGCGACAACCACGCGCCCAGGCCCTTGCGGTCAGCCGCCCGGATACCGTTGACGTTAAGTGAGATGACCCGCATGTCGCCGCGAAAAGTGGCCGAGTGTACAGGACGCGCGGACTGGCGCCGTCGGCACGCGGAGCAACACCCACAACCCGAATATTCGCATCCCGGAACCCATTACCACAGGTATAATGTGGCGAAAATCAGAATAAAAACAAGACCATGAACGATTTTCGCCAAGAGTTTCTCGCCTTCGCGCTGGCACGCGACGTGCTTCGCTTTGGACAGTTCATCACCAAGGCGGGCCGCACCAGTCCCTATTTTTTCAACGCCGGCTTGTTCCACGACGGCGAAAGCCTGCGGCGCCTCGGGCGCTTCTATGGCGAAGCGCTGCTCGCCTCCGGCATCGGTTTCGATCAGTTGTATGGTCCGGCGTACAAGGGCATCACCTTGGCCGCCGCAACGGCTATTGCGCTTGCCGAAAAAGGTCACAATTTGCCGTTCAGCTTCAATCGCAAGGAAGCCAAGGACCACGGCGAAGGCGGGACCATTGTGGGTGCACCGCTCGCCGGTCGCATCGTCATCATCGACGACGTCATTACCGCGGGTACGTCGGTTCGCGAATCCGTGGCCATGATCAGGGCGCAGGGCGCAACCCCTGCCGGCGTGCTGATTGCCCTGGACCGCATGGAGCGCGGGCAGGGCAGCCAGTCGGCGGTAGAGGAGGTGCGCTCGATGTTCGGCATCCCCGTGGCCGCCATTGCCACGCTTGACGACGTCATGCAGTTCATCGCCGGGCGGCCCGCCTTGCAGGCGCATGCCGCCGCCGTGGCCGACTACCGCGCCCAATACGGCGTGCCGACGGCGGCGCTGTAACATTGGTGTTCAGGCCGTGTCCAACATCTTCGGCACCCCAGGAGTCCGCTTGAAACGATCGACATCACTGCCGCGCACCATGTTTCGCAGCCCCGGAAAGTTCGCGGCTGTCGCGGCACGGTCCTCGTTCGCGCGACGCACATCGTGGATGATCCTCGTCGCTTCCGTCGTCCTGGTTGGCATTCCACGAGTGCAAGCGGCCACTTACAAGTGGACGGACGAAAAGGGCGTGGTCCACTACACCGACAAGATTCCAGCGGAAGCGCTCAACAAGGGCAACGTCGAACTCAACAAGGAGGGCGTGCCGATCAAACGCACCGACCCGGCGCTCACGCCGGAACAACGGCGCGCCAGGGAAGTGGAAGAGGAGCGAGCGCGCCAGATCGCCAAGGAGCGCGAAGTGATCGAGCGCCGCGACAAGGCGCTCCTGTCCACCTACACGATGGAAAGCGAGATCGATCTCGCGCGCAATCGCGCGCTTTCCACCATCGATGCCCAGATCCAGTCGGCCACGACCTATTCGGCGGTGCTCAACAAGCGCAGATCCGAACTCGAAGCGCGCAAGGCCGCGCTTGGCGACAAGCAGGCGCCCGCGGTCCTCGAGCGCGAGTTAACCAACATCAACGTCACGCTGGAAGGCCAGTCCGAACTGATCTCGGCCAAGCAAAAGGAAATCACCGTGGTCTCGGCGCGCTATGAAGCCGACAAGAAGCGCTGGCAGGAATTGCGCCTGGCCACCGAGGCCAGCATGCGGGGCGCCAACAGCGTCGTCCCGGCGACCACCACCTCGAAGTAGGCGAGGCTTCCGCCGCGCGTGTTCAAGGCGGCGATCGTCCCGCAGGACTGAAGCCTCGCCCGCGGATTCGCGTCTGTTTTGTCCGCACGCCTGCCCCCGGCTTCGCGCCCTTACCTGCGATAATCGCGTCTTTCCGCGTCACTCCCGGTACCCCCATGGCCCAATACGTGTACACGATGAACCGCGTGGGGAAGATCGTTCCCCCCAAGCGCGTCATCCTGAAGGACATTTCGCTGTCGTTTTTCCCCGGCGCCAAGATCGGCGTGCTGGGCATGAACGGTTCCGGCAAGTCGAGCCTGATGCGCATCATGGCGGGCGAGGACCGCGAGTTCGAGGGCGAGGCGGTGCCCATGCCCAACATGCGCATCGGCTACCTGCCGCAGGAACCGCAGATGGAGCCCGAGCAAACCGTGCGCGAAGCGGTGGAACAGGGCATGGGCGACATCCTGTCCGCCAAGGAGGGTCTCGAGCGCGTCTACGCCGCTTATGCCGAGCCCGACGCCGACTTCGATGCGCTTGCCACGGAGCAAGCGCAATTCGAAGCCATCATCGCCGCCTCGGGTGCGGACTCGGATCTGCAGATGGAAATCGCGGCCGACGCGCTGCGCCTCCCGCCGTGGGACGCCAAGATCGGCAACCTGTCCGGCGGCGAAAAGCGGCGCGTGGCGCTGTGCCGCCTGCTTCTGGAAAAGCCCGACATGCTGCTGCTGGACGAGCCCACCAACCACCTCGACGCGGAGAGTGTCGATTGGCTGGAGCAGTTCCTGCAGAAATTTCCCGGCACCGTCATCGCGGTCACGCACGATCGCTACTTCCTCGACAACGCCGCCGAGTGGATCCTCGAGCTCGACCGCGGCCACGGCATACCGTGGAAGGGCAATTACAGTTCGTGGCTCGAGCAGAAGGAAGCGCGCCTGAAGACCGAGGCCAAGCAGGAAGGCGCGCGCATCAAGGCGATGCAGACCGAGCTGGAATGGGTGCGTTCCAATCCAAAGGCGCGGCAGTCCAAAAGCAAGGCGCGCATCGCGCGCTTCGAGGAGCTGTCCTCGCACGAATACCAGAAGCGCAACGAGACGCAGGAAATCTTCATCCCGGTGGCCGAGCGGCTGGGCAACAACGTGATCGAGTTCAAGAACGTGCGCAAGGCCTATGGCGAGCGTCTGCTGATCGACGACCTCTCGTTGGCCATTCCGCCCGGCGCGATCGTCGGCATCATCGGTCCCAACGGTGCGGGCAAGTCCACGCTGTTCCGCATGATCACCGGCCGCGAAAAGCCGGACGCCGGCGAGATCGTGATCGGCTCCACCGTGCAGATGGTGGCGGTGGACCAGACGCGCGAATCGCTGCCGAACGACAAGACCGTTTTCGAGGCGATCTCCAACGGCCAGGACATCCTGACCGTCGGGCGCTTCGAGATGCCGTCGCGCGCCTATCTCGGCCGCTTCAACTTCAAGGGCGGTGACCAGCAGAAGATCGTCGGCAACCTGTCCGGCGGCGAGCGCGGGCGCCTGCACCTGGCCGCCACGTTGTTGAAGGGCGGCAATGTATTGCTGCTGGATGAACCATCCAACGACCTCGACGTGGAAACACTGCGCGCGCTGGAAGATGCGCTGCTCGAATTCGCCGGCAGCGCGCTGGTGATCTCGCACGATCGCTGGTTTCTCGACCGCATCGCCACGCACATCCTGGCGGCGGAGGGCGACTCGCAGTGGTCTTTCTTCGAAGGCAACTACCAGGAGTACGAAGCGGACAAGCGGAAGCGCCTCGGCGACGAAGGCGCGAAGCCGCACCGCATCCGCTACAAGGCGCTTATGTCATGAGCCCGCCGGGCCACCCCAAGGGCGAATACCGTAGCGCGCAGCGCGAAGGTGAAAACCATACAAACCCGCCGGGCCGCCCCAAGGGTGAATACCGTAGCGCGCAGCGCGAAGGTGAAAACCATACAAACCCGCCGGGCCGCCCCAAGGGCGAATTACCCCGCAGCGCGACAGCGCGGAGGGTAGTCAAGTGACCGTGGCGCTGTGGGTCATCGCCGTGGCGCTGATCGTGGTCGGCGTGATCGGCACGGTATTGCCGGCGCTGCCGGGCGTCATCCTGGTGTTCGGCGGCATCGCGCTGGCCGCGTGGATCGACGACTTCACACGCATTCGGGTGTGGGTGGTGGTGCTGCTCGGCGCAATGACGGCGGTGGCGTGGGCCGTCGACTATGCCGCGGCCGCCATGGGCGCAAAACGCGTGGGTGCGAGCAGGTACGCCGTCCTCGGCGCGCTGATCGGCACCTTCGCCGGCGTGTTCAGTGGTCTGTGGGGACTGCTGTTCATGCCGTTGGTGGGCGCCGCCATCGGCGAATACATCGCGCAACGCGATGTCCGCCGCGCCGGTACCGTGGGCCTGGCGACATGGCTGGGCATGCTGCTGGGCACGGCGGTCAAGATCGCCATCGTCTTCACGATGCTCGGCGTGTTCGTGGTCGCGCTGGCGTTGTAGGCAGGCACTTCCGCGAAATTTCCAGTTCGTCGTGCAGCCATTGCCGCAGCGCCACCAACGGCGGCCAGTCGCGCAGATTCGGCGGATAGACGAGGTGGTAGGTGAACGCCGGCTCGTCGAGGATCGTGTGCGGCGACAGGCACACCAACCGTCGCTCGGCGAGCGCGTCGGCGGCCAGCAATTCGCGACTCAACGCCAGGCCCAGGTTCTGCTCGGCGGCCTGCAGCATCAGTCCGGCATCATTGAAGACGGCCACAGGCACCACGCGCGCCACCACCCCCGCAACCTTGAACCAGCGCGCCCACAGTTCGGCATCGCCCAGCAGCGGTTCGCGGACCAGCGCTTCCGGCCGCGCGACCGCCAATCGCCGCGCTGCTGACGGCGAACCCACGACGATCTTGCGCACCGGCGGCGTGAAAAGCTGCTCGGAACCAAGGCCGGGCCACGGCCCGGTGCCATAGCGCAACGCAGCGTGAAACCCCTCGCGCTGCAAGTCCACCAGTTGTTGCGACGCGTCGATCTCCAGCGCCAGATGCGGATGTCGTGCGTGCCACGCGCTCATCCGCGGCAGCAGCCACCGCTGGGCGAAGGACGGCAGCACGGTGACGCGAAGGCGCTGCGCCGCGCCGCTGGCTGCAACCGTGGCCGCCTGCACGCCGTCGTCCAGTTGGGCGAGCGCGCCCTGCACGCTGCGCAGAAGCGCCGCACCACCGCCATTCAATACCAGTCGCCGCCCGCGCCGTTCGAACAAAGGGAATCCGAGTTGCTCCTCGAGGCCGCGAATCTGCTGGCTCACTGCGCTATGGGTGAGATGCAGCAACTCCGCCGCGGCGCGCAGGTTCTGCAGCTCGGCAACGGCGCGGAAGGCAGGCAACGTGTTGAGCGGAAGGCGCGCCATGCTGGTAAGCATAACTGACCAACCTGTGAAGAACAATGCGATTCCGTTCCAATGTGTGGGCGTTTACGCTTACCAGCGACATCACTCAGTATGGGATCGACCATGAACACCCATTGCGCACCCGCAACCGCCATTGCAGCCCCGCCCGCAGACCTTCGGCTGCCGGGGTTGCTACTCGCCCGGTGGAACAACGCGATACGTGCCGTGCTGGCTGCCTGGTCCGCGCGCGCGTCGCGCATTCGCGACGAGGGTGCCTTCGACCGCCTGGACGAACGCGCGCTGCGCGACATCGGCGCCGACCGGTGGCTGACGCAGCGCCACATGCGCTGCGAACGCGATGAGATGCAGTGGCGCATCCACTCGCAGTTTCGCGGATAGCAAAAACTGCGCGTCAGCCCAGCTTTGCCTTCAGGATCGCGTTGACCTGTGCCGGATTGGCCTTGCCCCTTGAGGCGGCCATTACCTTGCCGACGAGCGAATGGAAGGCCTTTTCCTTGCCGGCCTTGAATTCGGCAACGATGGCCGGATTGGCGGCGATGGCGGCATCGACGATCTTTTCGATCGCACCTTCGTCGGAAATCTGCCGCAGGCCGCGGGCTTCGATGATCGCGTCGGCAGCACGGTCGCCCGGCGCGCCGCCCGACCACATCGCGTCGAACACGTCCTTCGCGATCTTGCCCGAGATGGTGCCGTCGGCGATACGCTTCAACAGCCCGGCAAGTTGTGGCGCGCTTACCGGCGACTGCGTGATGGCGATTTCGGCTTTGTTGAGCGCCGCCGATACCTCGCCCAGCACCCAGTTGGCGGCCATCTTTGCATCGCCCCCGGAGGCTTTCGTCGTGTCTTCGAAATAGGCGCACAGGTCGCGTTCTGCCGTCAACGTCGTGGCATCGATCGCGGACAACCCGTATTGCGTGACAAAGCGTGCCTTCATTGCCGCCGGCAGTTCCGGCATCGTCGTCCTCACCTGCGCGATCCACGATTCCGCAATTGTCAGCGGCGGCAGGTCGGGATCGGGAAAATAGCGATAGTCCTGTGCGTCTTCCTTGCTGCGCATCGACCGCGTTTCGTGCTTGTCCGGGTCATACAACCGCGTCTCCTGCACCACGCGCCCGCCCTCCTCGATCAGTTCGATCTGCCGGCGGATCTCGAATTCGATCGCTTCGTGCATGAAGCGGAAGCTGTTCAGGTTCTTGATCTCGCAACGGGTGCCCAGCGGCTCGCCGGTGCGCCGTACGGATACGTTGGCGTCGCAGCGGAAGCTGCCTTCCTGCATGTTGCCGTCGCAGATGCCGATCCAGCGCACGAGTCCGTGCAATGCCTTGGCATAAGCCACCGCCTCGTCGGAACTCTTCAGCACGGGTTCGGTGACGATCTCCAGGAGCGGCGTGCCCGCGCGATTGAGATCGATGCCGGACATGCCGTGGAAATCCTCGTGCAGCGATTTGCCGGCGTCTTCCTCGAGATGCGCGCGCGTCAGCTCGACGACGAATTCGCCGCGCGTGGGGGACACAATGGCCACGCCGCCGCCCACGACCACCGGAATTTCATATTGTGAGATCTGGTAGCCCTTGGGCAGGTCGGGATAGAAATAATTCTTGCGCGCGAAGATGCTGCGCTTGCTGATCGTGCCACCCACGGCCAGGCCGAAGCGGATGGCGCGCTCGACGGCACCGCGATTCAGCACGGGCAGCACGCCCGGCAGCGCGATATCCACGGCCGATGCCTGGGTGTTGGGCGCCGCGCCGAAGGCAGTGGACGCGCCCGAGAAAATCTTGGACACGGTGGAAAGCTGCGCGTGCGTTTCCAGCCCGATGACCACTTCCCAGTTGGCGCTCATGACGCGGCCCCCCTGTTGCGCACGGGCCCGCGAGCAATGCCCCTCGACCGCCCGGCAATCGCGCGGCGCCGCGCCCTGCGGGCCTTGGCTTCGCCCGGCGCGCTCATGCCGTCCCCCCCGGCGCGCGCGCATGCCAATCGGTGGCCTGCTGGAAGCGATGCGCGACGTTGAGCAGCCGCGCCTCGGTGAAATAATTGGACTGAATCTGCATGCCGATGGGCAGGCCGCGACGATCGAAGCCCACCGGAATGGAGATGGCCGGTGCGCCAGTCAGGTTGGCGGCGATGGTGAAGATGTCGTTCAGGTACATCTGCACCGGATCGTCGGTCTTGTCGCCGATCCTGAACGCGGGCGCGGGCGCCGTGGGGCCCATGATCATGTCGCACTGCTGGTAGGCACGCGTGAAATCGTCGGCAATCAGGCGGCGCACCTGTTGTGCCTTGAGGTAATACGCATCGTAGTAGCCGTGCGACAGCACGTAGGTGCCGGTGAGGATGCGTCGCTTGACCTCGGCGCCGAAGCCTTCGGCGCGCGATTTCTTGTACATGTCGAGCAGATCGCCATACGCCGCGGCGCGATGGCCATAGCGCACGCCGTCGAAACGCGACAGGTTCGACGACGCCTCGGCCGGCGCGATCACGTAATAGACGGGCACCGACAGCTTGACGTTGGGCAGCGCGATGTCGACGGTGACCGCACCGAGCTTGCGATACTCGGCCAGCGCCGCCTCGATCGCCGCCGCCACATCCGGATCGATGCCGTCGCCGAAATACTCGCGCGGCAGGCCGATGCGCAGGCCCGCCAGTGGTTGCCGTTCAACTGAACCAAGGTCGCGCGTGTAGTCCTCGCGCGGCCGGTCGAGCGACGTGGAATCGCGCGGATCGTGCCCCGCCATCGCATTCAGCAGCAGCCCGCAATCCTCGGCGGTGCGCGCGAACATGCCCGGTGTATCGAGACTGGAGGCGAATGCGATCAAGCCGTAGCGCGAGCACACGCCATAGGTGGGCTTCAGTCCGCAAATGCCGGTGAGTGACGCCGGTTGTCGAATCGAGCCGCCGGTGTCGGTGCCGGTGGCGGCCGCCACCAGGCGCGCGGCTACCGCGGCGGCCGAACCACCCGAACTGCCGCCCGGGACGAACTCGATGTTCCAGGGATTCTTGACCGGGCCGAAGAACGACGTTTCGTTGGACGAGCCCATCGCGAATTCGTCCATGTTGGTCTTGCCGACCAGCACCGTGCCCGCATTCCTCAAACCGGTGACGACATGCGCATCGTAGGGCGCCGTGAAATTGGCCAGCATCTTCGAGCTGCACGTGGTGCGCAGCCCCGCGGTCATCATCACGTCCTTATGCGCGATCGGCACGCCCGCCAGGGGCGGCGCGTTATCCGCAGCCAGCGCAGCATCGGCCACGCGGGCCTGCGCCAGCGCACCGTCGCGGTCGATGGTGACGAACGCGTTCAACACCGGCTGCGCGGCCTCCATGCGGTCGAGCAGAGTGGTGGTGAGTTCGACGCTGGAGATCGTGCGGGCGCGCAACGCGGCGGCCTGCCCGGCTACCGTGGCGGTGATCGGTTCAGCCATCGCCTACTCCACCACGCGCGGGACAAGATACAACCCGTCGTCCACGGCCGGCGCAATGCTTTGGTAAAGCGTGCGGTGGTCGTGTGCCGTGACGACGTCATCGCGCAACGGCAGCATCACGTCCTGTGCGTGCGCCATCGGCACGATGCCGGTCGTATCCACGGCTTGCAACTCGTTGATCATCGCGAAGATGGCCTCGAGCTTGCGGTGGACCTCCTCCGCGGCGGCGGCGTCGATCTCGATGCGCGCCAGGTGGGCGATGCGGTGAACGTCGGCGAGGGTCAGTGCCATGGCGCGGGGCCGAGCGTATCGGCCAGACATGCGGCCCCTGCGGCGTGCGGCCGGGACCGGGTTACGGGAAGGTGGGGCGCGGGAGCCGCCATGCCACTGGAATCCTGGATGGTAAAAAACCGCGCCAAATCAGTGCTGAAGGTCAAGTGCGATGCTATCATAATCGACAATCTTTTGAGCACCTGCGCGCCTTGGGCGCGCGGGTAACGCCCCACCTCGGGGCCGCCCGATCACGCGGCCCCCATCTGTCAGGTTTTGCGCATTCATGTTCGAGTTCTTCAAAGGTTATTTCGGCAGCGATCTGGCAATCGACCTCGGTACCGCTAACACACTGATTTACGTGCGTGGCAAGGGCATTGTCCTGAACGAGCCGTCGGTTGTCGCCATCCGCCAGGAAGGCGGCCCCAACGGCAAGAAGGTGATCCAGGAAGTCGGGCTCGCGGCCAAGCAGATGCTGGGCCGCACGCCGGGCAACATCACCGCCATCCGTCCGATGAAGGACGGCGTCATCGCCGACTTCACGGTGACGGAGCAGATGCTGAAGCAGTTCATCAAGAAGGTGCTCGATTCGCGCCTTTTTTCGCCAAGCCCTCGCATCATCATCTGCGTCCCCTGCGGCTCCACGCAGGTCGAGCGCCGCGCCATCCGGGAGTCCGCGCTGGGCGCAGGCGCCTCCAAGGTGTACCTGATCGAAGAGCCGATGGCCGCGGCCATCGGCGCCGACCTGCCCGTGGGCGAGGCCACCGGCTCGATGGTCGTCGACATCGGCGGCGGCACCACCGAGGTCGGCGTGATCTCGCTGGGCGGCATGGTCTACTCCGGCAGCGTGCGCGTGGGCGGCGACAAGTTCGACGAGGCCATCGTCAACTACATTCGCCGCAACTACGGCATGCTGATCGGCGAAACCACCGCCGAGACGATCAAGAAGACCATCGGCTCCGCGTTTCCCGGATCCGAAGTCAAGGAAATGGAAGTCAAGGGCCGCAATCTGGCCGAAGGCATTCCGCGCAGCTTCACCGTATCGTCCAATGAAATTCTCGAGGCGCTGACCGACCCGCTCAACAGCATCGTGTCGGCGGTCAAGAGCGCGCTCGAGCGCACGCCTCCCGAGCTGGGCGCCGACATCGCCGAACGCGGCATGGTGCTCACCGGCGGTGGCGCGCTGCTGCGCGACGTCGACCGCTTGCTGATGGAGGAGACCGGGCTGCCGGTGATCGTCGCCGAAGATCCGTTGACGTGCGTGGTGCGCGGCTGCGGCAAGGCGCTCGAGAACATGGAGAAGCTGCACACGATCTTCACGTCGGACTGAACCGGTGCGCACGATCCGGCACGTCTCCGCCGATCCGCCGCCGTTCTTCCACCGCGGGCCCACCCCCCTAACCCGGCTCGCATTCTTCGGTCTTTTGTCGATTGCGCTCATGTTCGCGGACACGCGCTATCGCTATCTCGAAGGCATTCGCCAGGTGGCGGTCGTGGTGCTCTATCCGCTGCAGCGCACGATGCAGATGCCGGGCGAAGCCATGGGCTGGGTCGCCGCCTATTTCGGCTCCAAGCGCGCGCTGGCCGATGACAATGCCGGCCTGAAGCAGGAGCTGGTGGCCGTCGCGCCGTCGGTCCAGGGCTTTGCCGCATTGCGCGACGAAAATTCCAAGCTGCGCGCGCTGCTCGAAATGCGCGCGCGTTACCCCGGCGGCGCCACCGCCGTCGAAGTCCTCTACACGGGTCGCGATCCCTTCACGCAAAAGATCTTCATCAATCGTGGCACCGATGCCGGCATCAAGGCCGGCGAAGCGGTGATCGATGAACTTGGCGTCGTTGGGCAGGTCACACGCGTGTTCCCGATGATGGCCGAGGTCACGCTCGTGACGGACAAGGATCACGCCGTGCCGGTGCGCGTGGAGCGCAGCGGCGTGCGCAGCGTGTTCTTCGGTGCCGGCGCCGGGCGCCCGCCGGAGTTGCGCTTCATGGCGCCGTCCGCCGACATCCAACCCAAAGACAAGCTGTATACGTCCGGCATCGACGGCACCTATCCGCCGGGCCTGGCGGTGGCGCAGGTGGAAACCGTGGAACGCGAAACCGGGCAGGTCTTTGCGCACATCACTGCGCGGCCGCTGGCCGGCGCGGATCGCAGCAGCTTTCTGCTGGTGCTGGGCCAAAGTGCGGCACAACTGCCGCGACCGGAAGAACCGGTCGATGCCAACGCCGAGAAGAAAGCCGGCCGCGGCAAAGGTCGCCGTGGCGGATGAAATGCGGATGAACCTCGCCAGGGTCCTCGTCGCGCGCCGCACCCATCTGGTAAGCGCTGCATGAATTATCCACGCGCCACGACCTTTGGTTCGGCCCGTCCGGAGGAGATCCTGCGCTCGGTGAATCCCTGGTTCATCCTGCTCACGTTCTTCCTCGGCTTTCTCGGCAATGTCGCGCCGGCCAGCGGACTGACACTGATGCTGCGACCCGATTTCCTGGCGCTGGTGATTCTCTACTGGTGCATCCAGGAACCGCGGTACGTCGGTGTGGGCGTAGCGTGGACGCTGGGCCTCGCGATGGACGTAGGCGACGCCACCGTGTTCGGGCAGCACGCACTGGCCTACGCGGTGCTCGCCTACGGCGCCGAATATTTCCGCCGCCGCGTACAGCGTTTTCCGCTTTGGCAGCAGGCCCCGCAGGTAGGCGTGCTGCTGCTGGTCTGCGCCGCCATCGTGCTGCTCGTGCGCGTGGTCGGCGGCGCACCGTTGCCACGCTGGACATACATCGTGTCGCCCATCGTCGGCGCGCTGCTTTGGCCGTTCCTTTCCGTGCTGCTGCAGTGGCCGCAGCGTCCCACGCGTTCGCCGGGAGAGCGCTGATGGCCCGTCGCCTTTTCGGCAAGCGGCGCAGCGGCTACGACAGCAGCCGCGCATTCGGCGCACCCGAAGTCCGCAATTCCGAGCGCGAGCTGTTCCTGTTTCGCCGCCGCCTGGTCGTGGCCGGCGGCTTCGCGCTGCTGGCCTTCGCCGGGCTCTTCGTCCGGTTCTTCTATCTGCAGGTCGTACAGCACGAGCACTACCGGACACTGGCCGAATCCAACCGCATTGCGGTCGTGCCCATCGTTCCCAACCGCGGCGTGATCACCGACCGCAACGGCGTCGTGCTCGCCCAGAGCTATTCGGCCTACACGCTCGAACTCACGCCCGCGCGCATCAACAATCTTGAGGCCACGATCGACGAACTGGCCACGGTCGTCGACATCCAGCCGCGCGACCGCAAGCGTTTTCGCAAGCTGCTGGACGAATCGAAGAATTTCGAGAGCATGCCGCTGCGCACCCGCCTGTCCGACGAGGAAGTGGCGCGTTTTGCGGTCAATCGCTACCGCTTTCCCGGCGTGGAAATCAAGGCGCGGCTGTTCCGGCAATACCCGTTCGGCGAAGTCGCGTCGCATGTGCTGGGCTACATCGGGCGCATCAACGACAAGGACATCGAGCGGATTGCCGGCTGGGAGGATAGCGCCAACTACAAGGGTTCCGACTACATCGGCAAGGTGGGCGTGGAGCTTTCCTACGAGCGCGAGCTGCACGGCACCACGGGCGTGGAGGAAGTGGAAGTCGACGCCGCGGGCCGGGCCGTGCGCACGCTGTCGCGCTCGCCGCCGGTGTCGGGCAACAACCTCAAGCTCTCGCTCGACATCCGCCTGCAGGAAGTGGCCGAGGCCGCGTTCGGCGACCGTCGCGGTGCGCTGGTGGCCATCGACCCCACCACCGGGGACATCCTCGCGTTCGTTTCCAAGCCGGGATACGACCCCAACCTGTTCGTCGAAGGCATCGATTCCGCCAATTGGGAGTTGCTCAACGAATCCCCCGACAAGCCGTTGCTCAACCGTCCGCTGCGCGGCGCCTATCCGCCGGGTTCGACGATAAAGCCGTTCCTGGCGCTGGCGGCGCTCACTTCGGGCAAGCGCACCCCGGGCCAGATCACCAACGACCCGGGCTTTTTCCAGCTGCCGGGATCGTCCTATCGCTTCCGCGACGACAAGCCGGGCGGCCATGGCGCCGTCGACATGTACAAGTCCGTGGTGGTGTCGTGCGATACCTACTACTACGTGCTGGCCAGCGAAACCGACATCGACGATACCGCGCGCTTCCTCTCGCAGCTTTCGTTCGGCCGCAAGACCGGCGTGGACATCGAGGGCGAGCTGACGGGCGTGCTGCCGTCGCGCGACTGGAAGCGCACGCGCTTCGCCGGCGAAAGATATCGCGAGGAGCATCGCAAGTGGTACCTGGGCGATTCCATTTCCGCCGGCATCGGCCAGGGCTACAACGCCTTCACGCCGATGCAACTCGCCGAGGCCATTGCCATCGTGGCCAATGATGGCGTGGCCTTCAAGCCTCACCTCGTCAAGAAGATCGTCAACCTGAAGACCGGCGACGAGCGCACGGTGGCGCCGCAACCGACGCACACGATCGCGGCCAAGCCGGAACATATTGCGTTCATCAAGAATGCGCTGGTGGGCGTCAACAAGGAAGGCACCAGCGCCGCGGCGTTTCTCAATGCGAAATACGTTTCGGGCGGCAAGACCGGCACCGCGCAGGTCTATTCGCTGAAGGGCGAGAAATACAGCGCGCACAAGATCGACGAGCGCCTGCGCGACCACGCCTGGTTCATTGCCTACGCGCCCTCCGACAAGCCACGCATCGCGCTTTCCGTGCTGGTGGAGAACGGCGGCTTCGGCGCCGCCGCCGCCGCGCCCATCGCGCGCAAGGTGCTCGACTACTTCCTTCTCGGCAAGACCGATCCCGGCCCCGCGCCGGCGGCGCCGATCAAGGAAGGCGACGACGTGGCCGACTGATGCCGCTGCTCGAACTCGCCGGGCGCCTGTGGGACGCGCTGACGCGCCGCATCGACAATTTCCTCTTCGGGTGCGCGCTCGCGCTGGTGGGTGTGGGCATCGTCACGTTGTTCTCGGCGGCGGATCAGAGCGTGGCGCGCGTCACCACGCAGCTCTTGTCGTTGTGCCTTGCGCTGACCTTGATGTGGATTCTTGCCAACATCCCGCCCCAGACGCTGGCCCGCGTCGCGCTGCCGCTCTACGTGCTTGGCGTGCTGCTGCTGGTGGGGGTGGCGCTGTTCGGCGTGGTCGTGAACGGTTCGCGCCGCTGGCTAAGCCTCGGCTTCATCCGTGTCCAGCCCTCGGAACTGATGAAGATCGCGTTGCCACTGATGCTCGCGTGGTATTTCCAGAAATTCGAGGGCCGCATCAACTGGAAAGACTTTGGCCTGGCCGCAGTGCTGATCGTGGTGCCCGTGTTTCTGATCAAGCGGCAACCGGACCTTGGCACCGCGTTATTGCTCAGCGCGTCGGGCTTCTACGTCCTGTTCCTGGCGGGCCTGTCGTGGAAGGTGATCCTCGGCCTTGTGGCCGGGGGCGGGGCCGCCGGACCCTTCCTGTGGAGCCAGATGCACGATTACCAGCGCGAACGCATCCTCACGTTCATCGATCCCGGCCGCGATCCGCTCGGCGCCGGCTATCACTCGACACAGGCATCCATCGCAATCGGCTCCGGTGGCGTCATCGGCAAGGGCTGGCTCAACGGCACGCAGACGCATCTCGACTTCCTGCCCGAGCGGCATACCGATTTCATCTTCGCGGTGTTCGGCGAGGAATTCGGCCTGATCGGCAACGCGCTGCTGCTGGTGCTCTACGTCCTGCTGATCGGACGCGCGATGGTCATCACCGCCAACGCATCGACGTTGTTCGCGCGGCTGCTCGCCGGATCGATCACGCTGATGCTCTTCACCTACGCCTTCGTCAATATGGGCATGGTCTCGGGCCTACTGCCCGTCGTGGGCGTGCCGCTGCCGCTGGTGTCCTACGGCGGCACCGCCCTGGTCTCGCTGTTCATCGGCCTGGGCGTGCTGATGAGCGTGCAGGCGCACCGCAAGCTCATCAGCACCTGAACGGCGAACGTGCCTGGCTGAACTCGCCTCCATACGCGTGTTGGCGTCGCTGCCTCGAACCCGCCGGCGAGGCTTCCGCCTCGCAGGTCACGCGTCGAGGGAAAACCGGTACACGGCCCGATGGCGATAGTCCTCGCCCGGCCGCAACACGACGGATGGAAACGCGGGCTGGTTGGGCGAATCGGGGAAGTGCTGGGTCTCGAGGCACAGGCCGGCATGCTTGCCGTACACTGCGCCGCCCTTGCCGACGAACGTGCCATCGAGTTTGTTGGCGGTGTAGAACTGGACGCCCGGCTGCGACGCATGCACGTCCATCACGCGCCCGCTGCCGGGATCGACCACGCGCGCGGCGTGGTGCAGCCCGGCACCTTCGCGCAGCACAAATGTATGGTCGAAACCGTCTTCGACGAGACGCATCTGTGCGTCTGGAGCGTCGAGTCGATCGCCCACCCGCGTGGGTGCGCGCAGATCCATCGGCGTGCCCGCCACCGGGCGCAATTCGCCCAGCGGAATTGATACCGCGTCCACCGGCAGGAACGCGTCGGCATGCAGGGTCACGCGATGATCGCGGACGTCGCCGTGGCCGGCCAGGTTGAAGTAGCTGTGATTCGTGAGATTGACCACGGTGGCGCGATCGGTGGCGGCCACCCAATCGAGTACCAGCGCGTTGTCGTCGTCGAGCGCATAGGTCGCCGCCACGCGCAACGTGCCGGGATAGCCTTCCTCGCCATCGGGACTCACGTATTCGAAGCGCACCGCGTGGTCGCCCTCCACGCGCCACGTCCAGTTGCGCTTGGAAAATCCGACATTGCCGCCATGCAGCGAGTTGGGGCCATTGTTGGCGGCCAATGCGTACCCGATGCCGTCGAGTTCGAAGCGGGCATGCGCAATGCGATTGCCCACGCGCCCCACGGTCACCCCGAAATTGGGATGGCGCACGAGATACGGCGCCAGTGTATCGAAGCCGAGCACGACGTCGGCAACGTGACCATCGCGGTCGGGTACTTCGAGTTTCTGCAGCAGCGCGCCCCACGACAACAGGCTTGCACGCAGGCCATGACGATTGGCGAGCACGATGGACGCCACATCGGTGCCATCCGGCGCCTGCCCGACGATGGCCGCGGTCACGCTCATGTCGCAAGCCCGCGTGGCGCGTCGGTCCGGCGCGCGCGCCGCCGCCGCCACGCAAGCGCGTAAACGATGACGTTGAGCATGACCACCAGCGCGCCCAGGATGACCTGGATTTGAGGGGTCAGCCCGCCGGGATAGATCACCGGCTCGAGATAATGCTCGATGAAACCGCCCGCATAGCCGGCGTCGCCGGCGCGCGCGCGCAACAGGTTCTCGAGCGGCGTCAATGGACAGGTGTCGTGGGTGAATTCGAGCCACGCAACCCAGGCCACTGCAGGCCCATGCAACCACGCCCACGCCGGCCGGCGCCAGACGAGAACCCCGCCGCCGACGACAAACAGGATGAACGCCAGGTGAAACGCAACCGTCGCATCGGCCAGGACGCGGTCCAGCATCGAGCGGGCTGCAGCCTATTTCCGGCGGGCGCGCGACTTGGCCGAACGCGACTTGGCGGGGCTGGACTTGGCCTTGGCGGAGGCGCGCTTCTCAGGTTCGGCCGCGGGCGCCTTGTAGTCGCCGATGATGCCCTTCACCGGGCACACCTTGAAGATCGGGCACTTCTTGCAACCGACGGCGATGGCGACGGGACAGATGACCATGGTGACGACTCCGGATTAAGGCGCTGCGGGACTTCGATCATGAGCGCCTTTGCGTCCGAACGCCAGCCCGCGCGCGCATCGTGGCCAAGGCTCGACTAAACCGATCCGGCCACGGCGATGACGCTCACCGATAGCGCGGTCTCACGCTGCGCGGAGTCATAGGATTCGCTGTCGCGGACCAGGTTCTCGAACACCGGCAGGTCGGCGCGCGCGGCGCACCAGTGTTCGACGCGCGGCAGGCCGCGCAAGTCGTGGGTGACCGCAAACCGCCAGGTGAGCTCCAATTCGCGCTCCAGCGGCGGTGCCGCTTCGCGCCGCGTGGTGAGCACTCGCGCCAGGTTGATTTCGAAGTGTTCGCCCTGACCACGATTGCGCACCCCCGACGTAAATCTGAGCGCATCCTCGAACCACTGGTCGATGCCGGTCACCGGCGCCTCGCGGTAGAACGCCACCATGATGGCCAGCCCATCGGCGACCCCCAGCGCATCCACCGCCATGCCGCGGGCAAGGACGCGTTTTTCAAACTCCGTCGCGGCGTCTTCGAAGCGCATGATGCGTGCTCAGCGTGAAGTGGGGGGAGTCGCCATGGTACCCGTCCGCAACACGAGCAGCGCGAGCACGCCGGCCACGAGGCCCCAGAAGGCCGAGCCGATCCCGAAGAGGCTGACCCCGGAAGCGGTGACCAGAAAAGTGATCAATGCCGGCTCGCGCTGCTTGTCCTGCGCCAGCGCATTGGCCAGCCCGTTGCCGATGGTGCCAAGCAGAGCCAGCCCGGCGATGGCCAGCACCAGCTCGCGCGGAAACGCCGCGAAGAGCGCCGCCACCGTCGCGCCGAAGATCCCGATGAGCAGGTAGAACACCCCCGCACTCACCGCTGCGACATAGCGTTTGGCCGGGTCTTCGTTGGCCTCGCGACCCATGCAGATGGCCGCCGTGATGGCCGCGAGGTTCAACGCATAGGCGCCGAATGGCGCCAGTACCAGCGTGGCCACGCCGGTCCAGCCGATGATCGGCGATACCGGAGGCCGGTAGCCGGAGGCCCGCATCACGGCCACGCCCGGAACGTTCTGCGACGCCATCGTCACCACGAACAGCGGCAACGCGACGCCGATCATCGCCGCCATTGAGAAGGCCGGCGCCGTGAACACCGGCTGCGCCAATGCAAACCGCACGCCGCTGAAGTCGAGCAGGCCCTGCACAGCGGCGATGGCAATACCCAGCACCAGCGCCGCCGGCACTGCATAGCGCGGCAACCATCGGCGCGCCACGAGGTACAGGCAAAACATGGCGAACACCATGCCGAACTGGGTCTTCATCGCCACGAATACATCCAGGCCGAAACGCAGCAACACACCGGCCAGCATCGCGGCGGCCAGCGCGAGCGGGATGCGCTCGATCGCGCGCTCGAACCAGCCGGTGAAGCCGACCAGCGTGATCAGCGCGGCGCAGACGATGAACGCGCCGATGGCCTCCGGCATCGCGATGCCGGCGGTGGCCGTGATCAGCATCGCCGCCCCCGGTGTCGACCACGCGGTGACCACGGGCATCCGGTAGCGCAACGACAGGCCGATGCAGGTGAGCCCCATGCCGATGCCCAGCGCCCACATCCACGAGGCCACTTCGGCCGGCGACGCGCGCAAGCCTTGCGCCGCCGCGAACACGATCACCGCCGAACTGGTGAAGCCGACCAGGACCGTGACGAAGCCGGCCACGACGGCCGACAAGGAAAAATCGCGGAGGAAAGTCATGCTACTTGGGCGGGATGGCCCCCCCACCCGGCCATTCGCTGTCGCCCACGCGCTTCAACTTCATTTCGAAGAAGCGCAACGGTTCCTTGCCGGGAACGATGCGGTCGCCGACTTCGGTCCACAGGCCATCCTTCACCACCGCGGTGTAGCGGATCGTGGCCGGACCGGCGGGAATGTCCCAGGTGAAGCCGTCGTCGGTACGCTTGACGACGAAATCGCCCACGAAGCTCATCGCATGCGAGCGCATCAGATAGGTCTTGGTGGCCACGTTGTACGAGATGATGCCCAGCGCGTTGAAAGTCGTGCTGCCGTCGGGATCGTAGCCGCGCCCCTCCAGCACCTTGACTGTGCCGCCGAGCAGCGGACCGATGCGTTCGGTCTGCGTGATGTCATGACGCGTGCCGTCGGGCCGCATGGTGACCGCGGGGCCGCGCCAAACGCCGTCCATGAACGCAAACGTGGCCATGGCGTCACGCTGTTCCTTCATCAGCGCGGCCGGATCGGGACGCTTCTGGGCGTGGGCGGTTGCGATGCCCAGCGCCAGCAGCGTGGCGATGATGACCGGTGTGACGCGGGTGCGGAATTCAGGACGGGCGTTGGACATGGGGCCTCCGGATCGGGATGGGTGACGGCAAATCGTGTGCTGGATTCTACGCGGCGCGTCAGGCCGGGATCCGCGCGCGGGTTGTCCACCGTTACCGGCAGCGGGGAACATTCGCACACGGCGCCGACGGTGCTACAGTTAGCGGCCCCGCGCGCCTCGCCCGCTGGAAGGTGACTGGTGATTTTTCTCTGGCCGCAATATCTCTGGCTGCTGCTACTGGTACCGATCCTGATCGGCGCCTACCTCGCGCTGCTGCGCCGGAAAAAGGTGGCCGTGCGCTTTGCCGACCTCGGCCTCGTCAAGCAGGCGATCGGCCCGGGGCAGGCCATGCGACGGCACTTGCCGCCAGCGCTCTTCCTGCTGGCGCTGACCCTCGCGATCATTGCCATCGCGCGTCCCAGCGCCATGGTGACGCTGCCTTCGGAGGGCCGCACGATCGTGCTGGCCATCGACGTGTCGTTATCGATGCGCGCAACCGACATCGAGCCCAGCCGCATCGTCGCCGCGCAGGCCGCCGCGCGCGAGTTCGTGCAGCAGGTGCCGAGCGACATCAAGGTGGCCATCGTGACGTTTGCAGGCACGGCACTGTTAGTGCAGCCGCCCACGCGCGACCGCGAGGAGCTGATTGCGGCCATTGACCGATTTCAGCTGCAGCGGCACACCGCCATCGGCAGCGGCATCGTCGCCTCGCTGGCCACCATCTTTCCCGACGAGGGGATCAATCTCGAGAGCATGGTGTTCGGCAATAACTTCGGACCGCGCGACGGCGCGCGCAGGCTGCCCAGCGAACGCGGCGCACCCTTGGTCCCCAGGGTGGAGAAGAAGGAGTTCAAGACCGTGCCGCCCGGCTCGTTCAAGTCCGCGGCGATCATCCTTCTCACCGACGGCCGGCGCACCACGGGACCCGATCCGCTCCTGGCGGCGCGGATGGCGGCGGATCACGGGGTGCGCGTGTTCACCGTGGGCTTCGGCACCGCTGCCGGCGCGCCCATCGACATCGACGGCATGTCGATCTTCATGCGTTTCGACGAGGAGTCGCTGAAGGGCATTGCCGGCATCACCGCCGCCGACTATTTCCACGCCACCAGCTCGGCGGACCTGAAATCGATCTACGAAGGCCTGAACAGCCGCTTTGCGCTCGAGCGCAAGGAAACCGAGATCAGCGCGCTGTTCACGGCCGCCGCCGCGTTACTGGCCCTGGCGGCCGGCACGTTGTCGCTGCTGTGGTTTGGCCGGGTCACGTGACGATTACTTAGCCACGTCCAGCGAAGTCTTGCAGGCGTGGCTTCAGCCTTGCGAGCCGCGACCTGCGCTCAGTCGTGCGAGGGCCGGTTATTGCGCAGATAGTCCCGCGCATACGCGGCGCCGAACCAGCCTTCTCCGGCATCCACGCGCGGGTACAACTTCCGCAATTCGTCCTGCGTAGCTGCGTCAAGCTGATCGAAGCACTCGCACCCTGCCCACTGGCGCCACGCATCGTCCATCGCCACGAACTTATGATCGCCGTCACCGCGGATGAAGACGCCGCAGATGTGGCCGAGCAACACAGCGCGGGTTGCAGGTTCTCGCGTGTCAGCACCAGCACATCGAAATGCGGGTGCGGTGGCGCGCCGGTGCCGCCAATCCAGCCGTAGGCGCCGGTGAACCCGCGGTGGTACACCAGCGAGTAATCCGCCGACCGCCGGAACGGACCGGTGCCCGGCTCGTAACGCATCCGCATCGGCTCGTCGCGCGGCTGCTCGACGACGATCCACGCCTTGTCCGGATAGTCCGGATGCAGCACCACGCTCCTGCTATTCATCGGCGGCCCCCGCAGGCAGGTGCGGCACGATTTCGGCAACGGCCCAGTAGTGCTCCGCAGGGTAGTAATGTGTACGAACGTAGCCGGCGTCGCCAAAATGGAAACCGATGCCATGCTTGCTGTTCAACACGGGTGCGGCGCCGACGATCACGCGCATCACGGCATTGAGGATGCCACCGTGCGCCACGACCAGGTGGAGCCCGGAGCGGCCGCGCACGGCGGTGAGCGCATCGTCATAGCGGCCGCCATGCACGTTTTCGTCGTCGGCCACCGAACGGCCATGGCGCATGAAATAGGGTGTGATGCAGTCGGACATCGGGAGCGCGCGCCTAGCCGCGCCGGAACCGGTAGATCGCCAGTTCGCCGCGCAAATTCGGCAGCGACGACACGACCTTCCCGCCCGCCAGCACCACGCGATTCTCGACGACGCAATTGCGTTCGCGCAGGAACGCATCGAAATCGGCGACCGTGCACAAATGGATGTTGGGCGTGTCGTACCACTGATATGGCAGCTTGTCCGACACCGGCATGCGGCCCTTCAGGATCTGCCAGCGATGCGTCCAGTGCCCGAAGTTGGGAAAGGTGACGATAACCTCGTGACCCACGCGCAGCATCTCCTCGACGATGGCCTCGGTGTGATGCATGGCCTGCAACGTCTGCGACAGGATCACGCAATCGAACGATGCATCGGCAAAACCGGCAAGCCCGCTCTCGAGATCGCTTTGCAGCACGTTGACGCCGTTGCGCACACTTTCCAGCATGCCGGCGTTGGCGATCTCGATGCCGTAGCCGCGCACATCGCGCTCGCGCTTCAGGTACGCCAGCAACGAGCCATCGCCGCAGCCGAGGTCAAGCACCTGCGCGCCCGGTTGCAGCCATCCGGCAATGGTGGCGAAATCGGCGCGATGCTCCTGACGGGCGCGCGTTTCCACGCGGCGCCGCACATCGGCACCGAAACGGAAAGTCGAATAGTCGGCGCTGGACGCCACGCCGTCGAAATAGGCGCGCACCACGTCGTGATATTGCGCATTGTCGAGCAGGAACGCATCGTGCCCGTGTGGCGCGTCGATTTCCGCATACGTCACGTCGCGCCGATGCTCCACCAGCGCCTTGACGATCTCGCGCGAGCGGGCCGGCGAAAATCGCCAATCGGTGGTGAACGCCACCACCAGGAACTTGCATGACGCAGGCGCCAGTGCCTTGGCCAGATCGCCGCCGGTGACGCGCGCTGGATCGAAGTAATCGAGCGCCTTGGTGATCCGCAGGTAGGTGTTGGCGTCGTAGTACTCGGCAAATTTCTCGCCCTGATAACGCAGGTAGGACTCGATCTGGAATTCGGGCGCAAACGAAAACTGCAGTCCGTCGCGCAGCGTGCGACCGAACTTCTCCTCCATCTGCTCGTCGGACAGATAGGTGATGTGGCCGATCATCCGCGCCACGCGCAGGCCTCGGCGCGGTAAGGTCTGGTGCCGTGCGAAGTGACCGTCGTGAAAATCGGGATCGGTGAGGATGGCCTGCCGCGCCACTTCATTGAACGCGATGTTCTGCGCGGACAGGTTGGGCGCCGCCGCAATGACCAGCGCATGGCGGATGCGCTGCGGAAAGCGGATGGCCCACGCCAGCGCCTGCATGCCGCCCAGACTGCCGCCCATCACCGCCGCAAATTGAGCGATGCCCAGGCGATCGGCCAGACGCGCCTGCGCGTCCACCCAGTCTTCCACCGTCACCAGCGGAAAATCGCTGCCCCACGTCGCGCCGGTGGCGGGATTGACGGAACCGGGACCGGTGGAGCCGAAGCAACTGCCCAGATTGTTGACGCCCACGACGAAGAAGCGCTCGGTGTCGAGCGGCTTGCCCGGCCCGATCATGTTGTCCCACCAGCCGAGGTTGTCGGGATCGTTGGCGTACGCGCCCGCCACGTGATGCGATGCGTTCAGCGCATGACACACCAGCACGGCATTGGACGCGTCGGCGTTGAGCTTGCCGTAGGTTTCGTACGCGAGGTCGTATTCAGGCAGCCATTGCCCGCACGCAAGCGCCAGCGGTTCGGTGAAGCGCGCAATCTGCGGCTCGACCAGGCCGAAAGCGCGCCCGGTGGGTTCGGGAAACGTGGACATGGCCGATTTTAATGTAAGCAGGTCCACCGGCCCTTACTTGTTGCGCCGGGTCGCGCCGCCGGCACCGCGGCAAAACCGGAGGAAATCCGGGCGGGTCCAGCGATGGCAAGCACTATGCGCGGTGCATGGAACTCGGCCAAATGCGCTCTTCCGGAGCGTCGGAACGGCCGGTGGCCGTTTAATACCACCAGCCGGGCGTGAACGGTCGTTCGGCCGACGAATCGTCATAGTGAGTCGGGCCTGCAATCTGCGATGGACAGCGCTACCGCCGGTCGGAAACATTATGACGATGTGCTATGACAACGGAATACTTACGGCTACACTAGGCGCTCTTGTCCGCGGGCTGTTTTCGACACCCGCGCGCCTCGCCCGCCACCCCCGGCAGCCTCCGGGAACAGCAGGCCCGCTGTACGGAGATTCTGTCATGAAGCGCACGTCCACCCTGTTGCTGGCCCTGTTGACGTCATTTGTGACGGTTTGGTCGGTCTCGGCTTATTCGGCAAGCTGCGCGAACGGAAAGGCGCTTTACAACAAGGTTGCCAATGGCAATCCATCTTGCAGCAACGATTCCTGCCACAAAGCAAGTCCGTCCAGCGACACCAACGGTATTCAAGTCGGCGCGGGAAACCCTTCCGCAATCGAAAACGCGTTGGACACCGTAGCCGAAATGACCAACATCGACGTCCGCGGCACTTTGGGGCTTTCCACTTCCGACATCGACGACCTCGCACAGTGGATTCTCTTTGCGCCGACGTGTCCCGCCGCCGCTCCCAGCCTGGCCGCGTCCCCATCCAACATCGCCTTCGGCAGCGTCACCAACGGCAACACCAGCGCCGCGACGACGGTCACCGTCACCAACAGCGGCAGCGGTGCCGCCACCGGCATGGCCTACACCAACAGCAATGCTGCACTGTGGATCATCACCAGCAAGACCTGCGGCGCCTCGATCGCCGCCGGCGCGTCATGCACGCTCAACATCGCCTACAAACCCGGCGCGTCCGGCGCGAACGATTCGGGCACCTACTCCGCCACCGGCACCGGCAATTTCTCCGTCAGCCTGAGCGGCAGCAGTCCCAGCGCGTCCACCCCCGCGAACCTTTCCGTGTCGCCACCTTCCGCAGCCTTCGGCAGCGTCACTGTCGGCAGCAGCAGCGCCACGCAGTCGTTCACGGTCTCCAATACCGGCACCACCGGCGCCACCGGGATCGCGCTCACCGGCACCAACAACACCGAGTTCGTTGTCAGCGGCAATACCTGCACGGCCACGCTTGCTGGTGGCGGAAACTGCACTTTCAATGTCAAGTACACGCCCACCGGCACGGGCGCGGACAACGCCACGCTTTCCATCGCCTACACCAGCGGCACCACGGTCAACATCAGCATGACCGGCACCGGCGCCGCGGCTGCCGTCGCCGCGCTGCAGGCCACCCCCGTGTCGCTAGCCTTTGGTACCGCCACCGTCGGCAGCACCAGCGCGACGCAGAGTATCAGCGTCACCAACACCGGCGGCGCCACGGCCACGGCCCTCGCACTGGCCAACGGCGACGCAACGCATTTCGTCGTCAGCGCCAACACCTGCGGCACCACTTTGGCCGCCGGCGCCTCGTGTTCGCTGGCCGTGGCTTACAAGCCCAACGCCGTGGGCGCCAACAATGCATCGCTGACGTTCAGCTATGCGGGTGGCACCAACGTCACCGTGCAGATGGCCGGCACCGGCAGCGCGGCGCCAACGCCCAACCTCGCCACGACGCCTTCCGGCGGCACCTTCGGCACCGTCACCGTCGGGCAAGCGAGCGCGCCGCTGGCGGTGACGCTCAACAACACCGGCGGCGCGGCCGCCAACGGCGTCACGTTCAACAACAGCAATGCGGCCGAGTTCATCGTCTCCGCCAACACCTGCGGCGCCACCGTCAATGCCGGCGCGTCGTGCGCGTTCAACGTCACCTACACGCCCACGGCCCCAGGGGCGGATTCCGCGACGCTGACGATCAACGCCACCGGCGGCAGCGCCGTGGTGATGGCGTTGTCCGGCACCGGCACGTCGAGCGCACCGCAGGTGGGACAGCTCTCCCTGCCCGCCGCGATCACGATGTCGGACACGCAGGTGGGTACCACCAGCTTCGCGCGGACCGTCACCATCTCCAACCTGGGTCCGGGACCGGTGAACGTACTGTCGATCGTCAGCGGCAATCCTGCCGAGTTTGCGCTGGGCAGCAACGGCTGCGGCACCGTGCAGGCCAACACCGCGTGCACCTTCGACCTCACCTTCAAGCCTGCCGCCGCAGGCACGCGCGCCGCGTCCGTCACTATAACCAGCAATGGCGTCAGCAGCCCGCAGGTGCTTGCCGTCAACGGCATGGGCACCGCTGGCGTGCCGCCGCCGCCTGCCACGGTGGACGTGATCGAGTACTACCACGCCGAATTCGGGCATTATTTCATCACCTACCTGTCCGACGAAATCGCGAAGCTCGACAACGGCACGTTCAAGGGCTGGGCGCGCACAGGCCGGCAGTTCAAGGCGTGGACGACCCAGGCCGACGCGGAAATGGTACCGGTATGCCGCTTCTTCACGGTGGCCTTCGCGCCCAAGAGCTCGCACTTCTACACGCCGTTTGCGCCGGAGTGCACGGTGGTCAAGACCAGCAGCGTATGGACCTACGAAGGCGAGGTATTCTTCACCAAGCAGGCCAGCGTGGACGGCGTGTGTCCGGCCGGCACCGTGCCGGTCTACCGGATGTACAACAATGGCCAGAGCGGCGCGCCCAATCACCGGTACACGACGGACATGACCGTGCGCACCAAGATGCTGGCGGAAGGCTGGATCCCAGAGGGGGCCGGCACCATCGGCGTGATCATGTGCGCGGCACCCTGAGCACGAGGCGCGGCAGCGATGAGCCGCCGCATCGCTGCCGCTGAAAGTCCGCAGCATCTTCCGAGCCCCCAGGCAAACCTGCCGGGGGCTCGGTGCTTTCACCCCTAGAAAGCACCGGGCCCATCCCGTTTTTATGACAATGTCCTATGCCAATGGCATATTTCTGTACTACACTGAACGTGTGGTAGTACACGAGATGGCCGTTGCTCCCGTGTGCCAAGCCTGTCACCGCCCGGTATTCCCCGGGACGTCAGGCCCAAGCCACCTCGCAAGGAGACAACGCCATGAGACACCCTCCCACCCTGTTGTTGGCCCTGCTGACACCCTTGGTGCTGGTCTGGCCGATGGCCGCCAATGCCGTCAGTGCCGCCAGCTGCGACAACGGCAAGATCCTGTACAACAAGACCAACGCCGCACAGACCCTTTCATGCGGCAACTCGCAATGTCACAAGTCGGATCTCTCCGCCAACAGCGTCCAGAAAGGCGCCTACGGCGCCGGCGGCGCCGCCACGATCAACAGCGCGCTGAACGGCGTCAGCGAAATGACCGGCATTCGCGCCAACCTCGGGCTGACCACGTCCGACCTCGACGACCTCGCGCAGTGGATCTTCTTCGCGCCGACCTGCCCCGCGTCCGCGCCGAGCCTGTCCGCCGCGCCGTCCAGCATAGCCTTCGGCAGCGTCGCCAATGGCAGCACCAGCGCCGCCACGCTCGTCACCGTCACCAACAGCGGCGCGGGCGCCGCGTCGGGTCTGACCTACACTAATTCCGCCAGCACCAAATGGCTGGTGACCGGCAGCACCTGTGCGGCCAGCATCGCGGCCGGCGCATCGTGCTCGTTCAGCGTCGCGTACAAGCCGGCGGCCGCAGGCGCGGCCGACACCGGCACGTACGCGGCTGGCGGCACTGGATCGTTCTCCGTCAATTTCTCCGGCAGCAGCCCGGCGTCCACCCCCGCCAGCCTCTCGGTGTCGCCTGGCTCCGCCGCTTTCGGTAGCGTGACCGTCGGCAGCAGCAGCGCCGTGCAGTCGTACACCGTCGCCAATGCCGGCACCGTCGGCGCGACCGGCGTCGCGTTCACCAACGGCAACAGCGCTGAATTCATCGTCAGCGGCAACACCTGCGGCGCGACATTGAGCGGCGGCGCATCGTGTGGGTTCAGCGTCAAGTACACGCCCACCGCGGCAGGCGCGGATGCGGCCACGCTGGCCATCGCCTATGCCGGCGGTGCGGTCAACCTTGCCATGAGCGGCACCGGCATGCCCGCCCCCGTGGCGTCGCTGCAGGTGACGCCCGCGGCGCTGACCTTCGGCACCGGCACCGTCGGCAGTACCAGCGCGACGCAGAGTATCAGCGTCACCAACACCGGCGGCGCCGTCGCCACCACGTTCGCGCTGGCCAACGGCGATCCGACGCACTTCGTCGTCAGCGGCAACACCTGCGGTGCCGTGCTGGGCGTGGGTGGATCCTGCTCGCTGAATGTCGCCTATGCGCCCAACGCAGCGGGCCCCAACAACGCGGCGCTGACCTTCAGCTATGCGGGCGGCACCGACATCACCGTGTCGATGGCCGGCACCGGCAGCGCGGCGCCCACCGCCAATCTGGCCACCGCGCCGGCCGGCGGCACCTTCGGCACCGTCACCGTCGGACAAGCGAGCGCGCCGCTGGCGGTGACGCTCGCCAACAGCGGCGGCGCGGCGGCCACCGGCGTTGCATTCAACAACAGCAACGCCACCGAGTTCGTCGTCTCGGGCAACACCTGCGGCGCCGCCGTCAATGCCGGCGCGTCGTGCACGTTTGCCATCGCGTACACACCGTCGGCAGCCGGGGCGGACAGCGCAACGCTGACCATCAATGCAGACGGCGGCGCGGCGGTGGTGATGTCGCTGACGGGCACCGGCACCTCGGGCGCGCCGCAACCAGGGCAGCTGTCGCTTTCTGCCTCCGTGGTAATGGCCGACCAGCAGGTCGACACCACCAGTGCGGCACGGGCGGTGACCGTGTCCAACATGGGCCCCGGACCGGTGATCGTGCAGTCGGTGGTCAGCAGCAATCCCGCCGAATTTGCGCTGGGCAGCAACGGCTGCGCCACCGTGCAGGCCAACACCGCGTGCGCTTTCGACTTCACCTTCAAGCCTGCGGCTGCAGGCGCGCGCAGCGCCACCATCACGATCACCAGCGATGGCCTCAGCAGTCCGCAGACGCTGGCCGTCAGCGGCACGGGCACTACGGGTGTGCCGCCACCACCGACCACGGTGGACGTGATCGAGTACTACCACGCCGAGTTCGGGCATTATTTCATCACCTACCTGCCCGACGAAATCGCGAAGCTCGACAACGGCACGTTCAAGGGCTGGGCGCGCACGGGCCGGCAGTTCAGGGCGTGGACGACGCAGGCCGACGCGGAAATGGTGCCGGTATGCCGCTTCTTCACCGTGGCCTTCGCGCCCAAGAGCTCGCACTTCTACACGCCGTTCGCGCCGGAATGCACCATCGTCAAGACCAACAACGTGTGGACTTTTGAAGGCGAGGTGTTCTTCACCAAACAGGCCAGCGTGGACGGCGTGTGCCCAGCCGACACCGTGCCGGTCTACCGGATGTACAACAATGGCCAGAGCGGCGCGCCCAACCACCGGTACACGACCGACATGACCGTGCGCACCAAGATGCTGGCGGAAGGCTGGATCCCCGAGGGCGCAGGCACCATCGGCGTGATCATGTGTTCGCCGCCGTAACGCCGCAGCATGCAGTGAAAGGGCATTGATGGAACGGGGCCGGCTGGCCCCGTTCCATTTCTTGAGCACGATGCAATCGGCGCGAGCCGCCGACCGATCGCGCAGTGTTGCCACCATTCGTTGGCATCGGGCCCTGATCGGCCGGCCGGTATGGTTGAATCCATGCCATGAAGCTCACGATCACCGGATCACGCTCCGAACTGGGCCGCGTGCTTGCCCGAGGTCCTATGTCGGGCACAGGCCGGCCCATCCACATCAACCTGGCCGGCCAGCAGGCCAACACGCTGCTGCACGATGGCCACGCCTGGGAGGGCTTTGCGCGCAAGGCGCTTGCGGGCACGCGTCGCGCGCTGCGCACGGCGCAGGCGGATGGCGCGTCGATGCTGATCCACGCAAGCTTCGCGTTTGTGCATGCCGTGGAACGCGGCCGGCCGTTGCTGGATCCGCTGCGGTCGGCGGTCGAGGCCATCCTCGAATGCGAAGCCATGGCCCTGTCCGGTCCGGTGGCAGCGTGCGTCGTGCGCCTCGGATATCTCTATGGTCCCGAAAGCGCGGACCTGCGCGCCTATCGCACCGCCTTTCGCCTGGGCCGGCCCTACTGGTCCGGGCGACCATCAGCGTTGCAATACCACCTGCATCAGCTCGATGCCGCGTCGGCACTGGTGGACGCGGCGCGCGCACGCAACGCGGGAAAGGTTTTCTACGCCACGGACGGCCACGCCGTGCCGTTCATGCAGTTCATGGACGCCTTCGCCCATCGCGTGGGCCGGGCCAAACCGCTGCACCTGCCGCTGTTTTCCCGGCCGCTGGCCAGGATCATCATCCGCGCGGAACACATGCAGCAGACCGCCCTGTCGATGCCGCCGCGTGCGCCACGCCCGCGCGTGCCTGGATGGACACCGAGGTTTCCCGACTACAGGAAGGGTCTCGACGAGGCGATCGCCGCCTGGGACCACTGACGCGTCCGTGTGGCGCGTGCTACAAGAACTTCATCGCCTTGCGTAGTATTGCGGCTGGCCGGGGCCGCGTCGACGGGCCGGACCGCATGACGGGGAATGCCGGGAATGGAACTGGAAACCTATCAGATCGTGGCCTATGCCGCGGCAGGCATCGCCGGGCTGCTGGTGTGCGTGAGCTTCTTCATGAAGACCATCATCCCGTTGCGGGTGGTGGCCATCGCGAGCAACCTGGGCTTCATCATCTTCGGCGTCCTGACCCGGTCGTGGCCGGTGCTTTTGCTGCACAGCGCGCTGCTGCCCATCAATCTCTATCGCGCGATCGAAATGGTGCGGCTCACGCGGCAGGTGCGCTCCGCCTCGTCCGTGGGCGATCCCTCCGAAGTGTGGCTGCGGCCGTACATGAAGACCAAGCGCTTCATGAAGGGCGAGGTGCTGTTTCGCAAAGGAGACGCGGCCAATCTCATCTACTACCTGGCCGAAGGGCGCATCGAATTCACGGAAATCGGTTCGGTGCTGGAACCGGGGCACATCTTCGGCGAGATCGCGTTCTTCACCCCTGCGCGCCAGCGCCTGCTGAGCGCGCGCTGCCTCGAGAACTGCACAGTGCTGAGCGTGGGCGAGGAAACGCTGATGCAGCTCTATTTCCAGAATCCCGAATTCGGGTTCTATCTCGTCAAGCTGGTCGCTGAACGTTTGGCCAGCAACGTCGAAAGGCTGGAGGCGCAGTTGCAGGAAAAGCCTACGGCCTGACCACCGTGCCATCCGCGCGGACACCGAGCCATTGCACGCCCTGGGCGTCGAGAAAGGCCGGCGCATCGGCCTGCATCAGCATCGCGATAGTCGAGCAACTGCCCGCCATCACGCAGAGCGGCGCGACGACGCTGACCGATTGCCAGTGGGTGACCGGCATGCCGGTGGTGGCGTCCAGGATGTGGCAGTAGCGACGGCCGCCGAGCTCGAAAAAGCGCTCGTAGTCGCCGCTGGTCGCCAGCGCCCCGTCGGCCAGGTCGAAGCCCGCGATGGCGACGTGATCCTGCCGCGGATGGCGGATGCCCACACGCCACGGCATGCCGTCACCTTGCGTGCCCAGCGCGCGCACATCGCCACCGAGATTGACCAGGGCGTGGCGCACGCCGTGCTCCTGCAGGATCGTGGCGGCGCGATCGGCCGCATACTCCTTGCCGATGCCGCCGAAGTCGATTTCCATGCCGGCGCGGGGCAACCGGATTGCGTGTTCATCCCACGTCACGGCGGCCCAGTCGATCAGCGTTCGAAGGTGGTCGAGCTCATGCGGATCCGGCAATCGCGGGGGCGCGGCGCGAAAATCCCATGCCCGCCGCAGCACGCCGGACGTGAGATCGAAGCGACCTTGACTCAAGCGATGGCATTCGTTGGCATAGCGCAGCAGTGCCGCAGTTTCGGCGTCGACGGGTACGAAATCACCACCGGCCTCTCGGTTGATGTGGGTGGTGATGCTGTCATCGCGATAGCGCGAATATTTCCGTTCGATGCGCAGCACTTCCGCGATCGCGGCGTCGGCAGCACGCTGCGCCGCAACCGTATCCGCGCCCGCGATCTGGATCTCGTGCACCGACGCCATCGCGCGAAACGAGGCACGGAAAAGAGAGGGGGCCATGGCAGAGATTATCCCGCAGCGTCGCCATTGCGAATCAAATGGCGCCAGGCTCCACCGCCTCGGAAAGGACCGAGTGGAGCCTCGACCTACTCAACAGGAATCTGCCACAGCCTGTTTCAGAACGTCTTGATCAGGTCGACCTGGAGCCAGCGCGCGGAAAACGTCTGGATGCCGGGACTGCCACTGCCCCCAAGGCGCCAGCTCGGATTCTGCTGATAGTAGTCGGCGCGCAGCGCGACGCTCCAGCCGTCGAGAAACGACTTGGCCACCGTGACGCCGCCGGTCATGGCACCGAATGCAGCAAGTCGGGTATCCGCGCTGTAATTCTCGCCATCGACATAGCCTTTGGGCCACGGCGGATTCTTGTAGAAGTTGGCGGCGCTCTGCGTGTAGTAGCGAAAGGCCGGCGTGAGCGTCATGCCCCATGGCAGCGCCTGCGCCCACGACACCTCGAACATGTTCGAGATGCTGCCGAACGAATCGCGCAGCAGCCGGTAGCCGAGCTTCAGCGTGGCGTCAGGTCCCGGCAGGTACTGGTTGTAGCGGGTGAGCCATGCCGTGATCTCGCGCGTGGACGGCCGCGTGTCCAGCGACTTGTAGGGATCGTTGTAATAGCCATGGCCCGTCGAATAGGTGACATTCGACTGCACGATCGCATTCTTGTTGAGCGCCTGCGTGACGCCCACCAGGAAGTCGAGCGTGGTGCGGCCCTCGTTGTAAGCGATGCCATTGTCGGAGTTGATGCGGTCGCTGGTACCGGCAATGCCCAGCGACCAGGTGCGGTTGCGGTCGTCGCTGAACAGTTGCAACTGCGTACCGGCGGCGCGCGACAGGAAATCCTGCTCGGAGGACACGGCGCCGTCCACGCTGATCGCGTAATTGCCGAAATACTTGGTGAGTTTAAGGTTGCCCGCGGTCCGGTAATCGGCGACCGTGGCGGCGGACAACGTGTTGAAGAATTTCGGCGACGCGCCCGACATCGCGTCGTAGATCAGTGCCCCTTCGGCCACCCATGTATCCGACAGCGGCACCAGCGCGTAGACACTCGGTGCTTCGACCGACATCCGGTTCTTGCCGGGCTGCCAGTCGCGGTAGTTGAGATACTGCAACTCGAAGATGCCCTGGTCGGGGGCCGCCTGCGCGTGCGCGGGGGCGGGAAACATGCCGGGCAGCGCAAGTGCTGCCGCCAGCAACGGCGAGACACTGCGAGCGCGGTCAGTTGCAGCCACAGCCACCTCCGCCCACGCCATAGCCGCCGGACGCCGCTTCCTTGCTGGTGTAGATGTGGGCCTGCGAGCGCGCGTCGAGGCGGTCGTATTCGAATTGCATCGACGGCTTGGCCAGTTCGCCGCGCTCCCATGCCTTGGGGGGGTCGTAGCTTGCGCAGCCCGCCAGCGACAATGCAATTGCAAGTGCGATCAATGCACGCATGACTCAGCTTTCCCCTATTTCGCCGCGGCGGCCAGCAAAGCCTTCACACGGTCCTCGAGCGGTCCGCGTGATTCTTCCACAAAGCCGCGCTCGACGTAGCTCACGTTGCCGCGCGCATCGATCAGGTATGAACTCGGCATCCCCTGGACTGCAAACGCCGCAGGCGCAGTACCTGCCTCATCGTATACAACCGGAAAATTGGCGGGCAGCACTGCCAGGAACTTGTCCGCGTCCGCCCGTTTCTTGTCGACATTGATCGCAACCACGGTGAACCCCTTCGCGCCGTACTTCTGCTGCATCTCGTTCATCCACGGAAATGAGCGGCGACATGGCCCGCACCACGACGCCCAGAAATCGACATAGACGACTTTGCCGCGCAGTTTCTCCAGCGCCACGACCTCGCCCTTGGCCGTGGGCAGCGAAAAGTTGGGGGCCGGTGCACCGGTGTCGACGGCATGGGCGGCGCTTGCGGCGAAGGTCCATGCGGCCGCAAGCACGAGGAGGGGAGTTGGGTGTGTTTTCATGACAATGGCATTATGCACCACTGCGCCGCAACATGGAAATGGGGGTCGCATCAGCCGTCCAACCGCGCCGACCGCGATTTGTTTCCCGTAGGGAAGGCTTAGGACTTGTCGGACGGACCGGCACAGGATTGCCGTAGGCGAGGCGTCAGCCTCGCGGGGCGTACCGACCGTGTAGCACGCGCAGCCGAACCCTCGACCGCAGGGGCGCCGTGTGCGCGGCACCCGCGAGTGTCCCGGCCGAATACGTCACAACGCGTTGAGCTTCGCAACCAGCAGTGCGATCTTTTCTGGGCTGTCGGCCTTGCGAATGCGGTCGACCAGCGGCTTGACGGCGGCCACTTCCGAAGTGAGCACTCGCTGTTTCACGGTGAGAAGATGGGCGGGATGCATCGAGAAATTGCGCAGGCCCAGACCCAGCAGCATCCGCGTCAGCAACACCTCGCCAGCCATCTCGCCACATACCGCGATGGGAATGTTGTCCTTGTTGGCCGTGTTGATCGCCATGGCCAGCAGCCGGATCACCGCCGGATGCATCGGGTCGTACAGATGCGCCACCGCTTCGTCGGCACGGTCAACCGCCAGCGTGTACTGGATCAGGTCATTGGTGCCGATGGACAGGAAATCGAGCCGGGACGTGAACGCATCCATGGCGATGACGGCCGCCGGAATCTCGATCATTCCACCCACTTCGATCGCGTTGTTGAAGGGCGTGCCCTGCTCACGCAGGCTTTCCTTCGCGATTTCGATCGTGGCGAGCGTCTGGTCGATCTCCGACGACGACGCCAGCATCGGCACCAGGATGCGGATTTTTCCGTAATGCGACGCGCGCAGGATCGCCCGCAATTGGGTGACAAAGAGCCGCGGCTCGGCCAGGCAGAACCGCACGGCGCGCAGCCCCAGCGCCGGATTGGGCGCCACACGCGCCAGACCGCCCAGCCCTTCCTTGTGCTTGTCGGCGCCCAGGTCGAAGGTGCGGATGGTGACCGGGAAGCCGTGCATGCCCTCCGCCACTGCGCGATACGCTTCGAACTGCTCGTCCTCGGTAGGCAGGCCCTCGCGATTGAGGAACAGGAACTCCGAACGAAAGAGACCCACCCCGGTGGCGCCGTTCTCGAGCGTCTGCTTGAGATCCTCGGGCAACTCGATGTTGGCATGCAGCTCGATGTGATGGCCGTCGATGGTCTCCGCGGGTTTGAGCCGCAGGCGCTTCAGTTTCTGCCGCTCGAGATCGAGTTGACTTTGCTTCAGCCGGTATTCGGCCAGGACTGCACGATCCGGATTGACCACCACCACGCCGGCGTGCCCGTCGACGATCAGCATCTCGCTGTCGCGAATCAGCTGGCGCGCGTTGTGCGTAGCCACCACCGCCGGCACGTTGAGGCTGCGCGCGACGATGGCCGTATGCGAAGTGGCACCGCCGACGTCGGTGAGAAACGCGCCGTAGTGGTGATTCTTGAACTGGATGACGTCGGCAGGCGAGAGGTCGTGCGCGACCAGGATGGTCTGCTCCTCGGCCACCGCCGCGGGCAACGTGCCAGGCTTGCCCAACAGGCGCTTCAACACGCGCTCGCCGACCTGCACGATGTCCGACTTGCGTTCGCGCAGGTAGGAGTCCTCGATCTGCTCGAACTGCTCGACCAGCACGCCGAGCTGCTGAGTAAGCGCCCACTCGGCGTTACATCGTTGCTCCATGATGATCTTCTTCGGCACCTCGGACAGCGTGGGGTCGTTGAGAATCATCCAGTGGACGTCGAGGAAGGCACCGAATTCGCCCGGCACATCGCCACCGGTCATCGCGTGATGCAGGCCTTCCAGCTCCTTCTGCACTTCCTTGACCGCATTGGCGAAGCGCGCGATCTCGGCCTCGACCTTCATGGCCGGAATCGTGTAGTGCGATACCTCCAGCGTGGCATGGGAGACGAGTTGCGCGCGGCCGATGGCAATGCCGCCCGAGACCCCGACGCCATGCAGCGCGAAACTGACCATCATCGCGCATGCTCCCGGTGCAACGACACTAAGAGCGTTCGCCGAAGCCGTCGTGGAACAGCGCCGCGACTTCGCGCATCGCCTCGACCTCGTCGGGCCCATCCACCTCGATGCGTACCATGGCGCCCACTGACGCGGTGAGCAGCATCACGGCCACGATGTTGCGCGCGCTGGCGCGCTTCCCCTTGACCACCAAGGAAACGTTGGATCTGAAGCGCGATGCGATCTTGACGATGCGGGCGCACGCGCGAGCGTGCAGGCCCAGTCGATTGATGATGGCAACACTGTGAGTCTGCATGGGGCACCGCCGCGGAAATATGGTCGAGGAATCCGTGACTCGATTGAATCCGGGACTTCGTGTTGGTCGCCAGTTTGGGCCAATGGTTCCGCACGCGTTCCGCTCCCCTGTGTCACAGGATGTTACCGGAAGCGCGCGGGTCCTCGTTGAGGATGCACAGGAGATGTTGCAATTGTGCGATCGAAAAGCAATGGTGCAGTGCGATAATTGCCGGGCGACGGTGCGGAATGACCCGCTTCCCGTCGGCGCGGCATGAGCGTCGCCTGGGCAACGACGTGAACCGATTGCCTTGCTATTGCCCTTCGCCGAAATAATCGCCGATCAGCGCAACGATGGCCGTCATCGCATCGCCCTCGTCGGGCCCGTCGATTTCGATGATCACCTTGGCCCCCTTGCCGGCGGCCAGCATCATCACGCCCATGATGCTCTTGGCGTTGACCTTGCGATTGTTGCGCGACATCTGCACGTCGCTTTGATATTTCGCGGCAAGTTGCGTCAACTTGGCCGAGGCCCGCGCATGCAGGCCCAGCTTGTTGATGATCTCAACCTCGCGCTGCTGCATAGACCGGATCGATCTCGATGTGCAGCACACCGTCGCAACCACCGGAGATGGCCTTCGTGATCAACGTATCCATGCCCTTCACCCGGTAAGTGAACGCCCGCACCAGCATCGGCAGGTTGACGCCCGCGATCACCTCCACACGGCCCGGGACCAGCAGCTTGCCCGCGAGATTGCACGGGGTGGCGCCGTAGATGTCCGAGAAGATCAGCACACCCTCGCCAGTGTCGAGTGAGCGCACACGCTCGCGCGCCGTGGGCAGCAGGTTGAACGGGTCGTCGCTGGCCGAGACCGACAACGTCTCGAATTGCGGCGGCCGGGTGCCGAGCACGTGCGTGACCGCCTTGACCAGGCTTTCCGGCAGCGTGTCGTGCGCGATGATGAGAATGCCGATCATGGGGAGCGGGCGAGCTTGCGGGCCATAGCCATCAATTCGTAGCAAATCCTACGCCAAATGGGCGGCGGCGAGCAGGGTTTGGGTGTACGCCTGCTGGGGCGCGGCAAACAGGGACAGCGCTTCGCCCTGCTCGACGATGACGCCGTCCTTCATCACCAGCACGCGATGGGCCATGGCCCGCATCACGGCCAGGTCGTGGCTGATGAAGACATAGCTCATGCCGTATTTCACCTGGAGGTCGCCCAGCAGCTTCAGCACCTGTTGCTGCACCGAAACGTCGAGCGCCGACGTCGGCTCGTCCAGCACCAGCAACTCGGGCTTCAGGATGACGGCGCGGGCAATGGCGATGCGTTGCCGCTGACCGCCGGAAAATTCGTGCGGATAGCGCGTGAGCACGTCGGTGATGCCGGACGCCTCGGACAGCCCCACTTCGGCCAGCATGGCCAGGATCTTTTCGCGCCGCTGCTGTTTGGAAAGCTCCGGCAGGTGCAGCGCTACGCCCTCGCCGACGATCTGCTCGATCGTCATCCGCGGCGACAGCGACGCAAACGGATCCTGGAACACGACCTGCATCCGCCGGCGCATCGCGCGCAACGTGACGCGATCGGCATTGTCCACGCGCTGGCCGTCGAGCGACACGGCGCCCGACGCGATCGGCTGCAGCGCCAGCAGCGCCATCCCCAGCGTGGTCTTGCCCGAGCCCGATTCGCCGACGATGCCCAGCGTTTCGCCGCGCCTCAATTCCAGCGTGGCATCGCGCACGGCGCGGAACACGTCCTTGCCGAACCAGCCTTTGCTGGAAACGAAGTCCACGTTGACGTCTTTGGCCGACGCCAGAATCGGCGCGTCCGGCGCGAGCGGCTGCACGGCGCGCACCGGGCGACTGTTGATCAGCTTGATCGTGTAGGGATGCCTGGGATGCGCGAACACTTCCGCGGTATCCCCCTGCTCCACCAGCTTGCCTCGCTCCATCACGCCCACGCGATGGCAGAAGCGGCGCACAAGGTTCAGGTCGTGCGTGATGAAGAGGATGGCCATGCCGTATTCGCGCTGCAGGTCGTCCAGCAGTGTCAGGATCTGCGCCTGGATGGTGACGTCCAGCGCGGTGGTGGGCTCGTCGGCGATCAGCAGCTTGGGGCGGCACGCGAGCGCCATCGCGATCATCGCGCGCTGCCGCTGGCCGCCCGAGAGTTGATGCGGAAACGAGTCGACGCGCTTCAACGGATCGGGAATGCCGGTGCGCGCGAGGAGGTCGATGGCGCGGGCCCGGGCATCCTTGGCATTGAGGCCTTCGTGCAACTCCAGCACTTCGGCGATCTGGTTGCCCACGCGATACAGCGGATTCAGCGCCGTCATCGGCTCCTGAAAGATCATCGCGATGTCGCGGCCGCGGATCGCCTGCATCTCGCGCTCGGTCCTGGCCAGCACATTCTCGCCTTGGAAGCCGATGGCGCCCTCATAGGTCGCTGTTTCCACCAGCTTCAGGATCGACAGCGCGGTCACCGATTTGCCGGAGCCCGATTCGCCCACCAGCGCGAATTTCTCGCCGGCGCCAAAGGAAAACGACACGTGGTCGACGACACGCGACGACCCGAAGTTGACGCACAGATCATCTACCGCCAGCAACGGCGCGCCCGCATTGTTATCGATACTCATGATTTGCGCGTGTCGAAGGCGTCGCGCAGCGCGTCGCCGATGAAGGTGAGCAGCAGCAGCGTGAACGACAGCACGATGAAGGTCGGGATCGCAATCCACCACGCGTCGAGGTTTTCCTTGCCCTCGCGCAGGAGGTCGCCCAGCGACGCGACGCCCGGCACGCCCAGCCCCAGGAAATCGAGCGCGGTCAGGAACAGGATGGCCGCGCTCATCCGGAACGGCAAGAAAGTGATCACCGGCGTCATCGAGTTGGGCAGCACGTGCCGCCACATGATCTGCACGTTGGAAAGACCCATCGCGCGCGCCGCCTTCACGAATTCGAGGTTGCGATTGCGCAGGAACTCGGCCCGCACGTAATCGGACAGACCAATCCACCCGAACAGTGCGAACACCGCCAGCAGCAACAACAATGTCGGCGTGAAAATCGACACGATGATGATGAGGAGATAAAGCTCCGGCACGGCGCTCCAGATTTCGATCACGCGCTGGGTGCCGAGGTCGACCCAGCCGCCGAAATACCCCTGCAGCGCGCCGACGATGATGCCGAGAATCGTGCCCACGACCGTGAGCGCCAGGCCGAAGTAGATGCTGACGCGGAAACCGTAGAGCAGCCGGGCGGTCATGTCGCGGCCCGACGAGTCGGTGCCCAGCCAGTGGCCACGGGTGGGCGCCACCGGGTCGGCCGCGCGCGCGTAGTAGTCGAGCGTGCTGCCGCCGAACTGGTTGAACGTGAAGAACGCAAAGTTACCCGGCTTGGCGAACTGCTGGATGATGAACGGATCGTGCCAGTCGGTGTCGGTGGCGAAGTCGCCGCCAAAGGTCGTTTCCGGTTTGTTGTCGAAAATCGGGAAATACAGCTGCCCATCGTAGCGCGCCACCAGCGGCCGCTCGCTGGAGAACACCTCTGCAAAGGTGCCCACCAGCAACAGCACCGCAAAGATCAGCAGCGAGACGTAGCCCAGCCGGTTGCGCTTGAAGCGTGCCCATGCGCGCTGGTTGGGCGAGCGCGACGTGGCGCGGCGTGCCGGCGCCGTGTCCGCCAGCATCACTTCGGGTGTGCCTTCGCCGATGGGCGGTTGGGTGACGAGGCTCATTTGCCCACCGCCCCGAATTGCACGCGCGGATCGACCACCACGTACATGAGGTCGCCGATCAGCTTGACCACCAGCCCGATCAGCGTGAAGAAGTAGAGCGTGCCCAGCACCACCGGATAGTCGCGGCGAACGATCGATTCGTACGACAGCAGGCCGAGCCCATCAAGCGAGAAGATGGTCTCGATCAGCAGCGACCCCGCAAAAAATGCGCCGACAAACGCCGTGGGAAACCCGGTGACCAGTGGGATCAGCGCGTTACGGAACACGTGCTTGTACAGAACCTTCTTCTCGGACAACCCTTTTGCGCGCGCCACCAGCACATACTGCTTGCGGATTTCCTCGATGAACGTGTTCTTGGTGAGCATCGTGACGACGGCGAAGCTGCCGATCGCGAAACAGGTGAGCGGCAACACCAGATGCCACAGGTAATCCAGGATGCGCGCGGGCCATGACAGCGAGGCCCAGTTGTCGGAGGTAAGGCCCCGCAGCGGGAACCAGTCGAGGAACGAACCGCCGGCGAACAGCACGATCAGCAGCACGCCCAGCACGAACCCCGGAATCGCGTAGCCCACCAGCACCAGCAGCGTGGTCGCGGCATCAAAGCGCGTGCCTTCGCGCACCGCCTTGGCAACGCCGAGCGGCACGGATATCAGGTAGGAAATGAGGAACGTCCAGAGGCCGAGACTGATCGACACCGGCATCTTGTCCTTGATCAGTTGCCACACGTCTTTGTTGCGCAGGAAGCTCTTGCCGAGATCGAACTGGGCAAAGCTCTTCATCATCGACACATAGCGCTCCAGCGGCGGCTTGTCGAAACCGTAGAGCTTCTTCAGGTCCTCGATCTGCTTCTTGTCGAGGTCGCGCTTGCCGGAAAACCCGCCAGTATCGCCGCCGGTGCCGGCCCGGGCCTCGGCCAAAATCTGCTCCACCGGGCCACCGGGCACGAACTGGATGACGATGAAGGTCAGCGTCAGCACGCCGATCAACGTCGGGATCATGAGCAACAGGCGCTTGCCGATGTACGCGAGCATGGTGGTGGTCTTCTTCCGGTATCGCGTCAGTTCTTGGCAGCGGGCCGGGTCGGCGACGCGGCTGCGGACTTGTCCAGCGACTTGTCCCACCACGCGGTCACCGCCCACTGGCTCCAGTCGCTGGGCGTGGCGATCGTGTAGAACTTGGGCACGACCTTGGGGATGCCGAACTTGTCCCAGCGCGACACGCGGTTGGTGCCGGCGTAGAGATCGGGGACGACATAGTGCTCGTTGATGAAGATGCGGTCGAGCGCGCGCGTGGCCGTGCGCAACTCGTCCATGGTCTTGGCCTGGTCCATTTTCTGGACCATGGCATCGATGGCCTTGTTCTTCACGCCGCCGTAGTTGGCCGACGCCTCTTCGTCCGCCGCGGCGCTGCCGAGCGACGCCTTCAGCTCCGCGGCATTGGGAAACGCCCAGTCCGCGCTCTTGATGTTGATCATGTCGAAGTCGAAGGTCTCGATACGCTTGCGGTAGAGCGCGAAGTCGACCAGTCGCAGGTTGAGCTTGATGCCCAGCATCGCGAGATTGCGCTGGTAGTTGAATTCGCGTCGATTGAAGGCTTCGCCGGCTTCCAGCCACTCGAACTCGAAGCGCTCGCCCTTGGCATTGCGCAGCACGCCTTCCCCGTCCACCTTCCAGCCCGCCTCTTGCAACAACTTGCGGGCCTTTTTCAGGTTGTTGCGCAGGCCGTTGGGATCGAGGTCGGTGCGCGGGTCCTGCCACGGTTCGCCGAACGCCGCGGGCGGGATGTCGGCGCGGAAGGGTTCGAGCAACGCCAGTTCCTCGGGTGAAGGCATGCCCGTAGCCGCAAAATCCGAATTCGCAAACAGGCTGGTGGTGCGCTTGTACTGCTTGTAGACATTGAGTGAGGCGAAATCGTAGGCGAGGCCCAGCGCTTCGCGGACGCGTCGGTCCTTGAACTGCGGTCGCCGCAGATTGAAGATATACGACTGCAGCCCCGAGCCGAAACCGGTGGGAAATTCGGTCTTCAGGATCCGCTTGTCATCCCACTTGGGGCCGCCGTGCTGGCGCGCCCAGCGCCGCGCGGAATACTCCATCAGGAAGTCGAATTCGCCAGCCTTGAAGGCCTCGATGGCAATGGCGTTGTCCTGGTAGTAGCGGTAGACGACGCGATCGAAGTTGTACTGGCCCTTCGACACGCCAAGATCCTGCGCCCAGTACTTGGGGTCGCGGACGAATTCGATGCGACGCGGCGTGTCGACCTCGCCGATGGTATAGGGGCCGGTGGTGATCGGGTATTCGTTGATCACCTCGCTGAATTTTTTCTGCTTGCCGTCGGGCCCCATCGTCCACTTGGGCGAGAATACGCCCAGGCCGCCGATATTGAAGATCGTGTCGGCGGTGCGCTCCTTGAGGTCGAAGCGGATGGTGCGCGGGTCGAGCACCGTGGCACTGGTGACGCCATCGAGCTGCGTGCGCACGGCAGGCGCCACCTCGGGGCCTTTCATCGTGTCGAAGACGAACTTGACGTCCGCCGCCGTGACCGGGTCGCCGTTGGTGAAGCGCGCCTTGGGATTGAGCCGAAACGCCACCCACGACTTGTCCGGCGCCACCTGGATGTCCTCGGCCAGCAGCCCATAGATCGTGTCCGGCTCGTCGCCGGAGCGGATGGTCAGCGTCTCGAACATCAGCGTTGACAACCCCGCCGGCGACTGCCCCCTGATCGTGTACGGATTGAACTTGTCGAAGCTGGTCCGGCGGTCAGGGTTCTGCATGTTGAGCGTGCCGCCCTTCGGAGCGTCCGGATTGACGTAGTCGAAGTGGTCAAAGCCACGCGGATACTTGGGCTGGCCATAGGCGGCGTAGGCGTGCGACCAGTGGTCGGGCGACGGCATCCGCGACGCCAGGTCGGCCGCGGCCGGCTCGGCCTTCGCCGGCAGGGCCACCGGCGTGACCGCGGAGGCGCCGAAAGCGGCGCAGCACCCGGCCAGCACGGCCAGGCGAAAGAGGGTCGACAGGGATTTCATGGGCATGGACCAAAAAGCCCGAGAATGACGATCATGACTTAACAGGGTCTTAACGCGCAGGGTGGGGCCGCTCGTGACGGCGCGGCGCGATGATCCCCTTTCCCGGCCGGAAGCGCAATCAGACGGCACCGGGTGGAGAGGCTACCTCCCGCAGCAAAACGTCGGCAAAAAGGCCCGCCACGTCGAAGCCGGACTGCTGGGTGATCTCCACAAAGCAGGTTGGGGAGGTGACATTGACCTCGGTGAGACAGGGGCCGATCACGTCCAGGCCGACGATCAAAAGGCCCTCCGCCCAGAGCTTCGACCCCAAAGACACGGCAATCTCGCGCTCCCGTGCCGTGATGGGGCGCGCCTCGCCACGGCCACCGGCGGCCAGGTTGCCCCGCGTTTCGCCGGGCTTGGGAATGCGCGCCAGCGTAAAGGGCACCACTTCGCCGCCGATCACCAGTACCCGCTTGTCGCCGTCCATGATTTCCGGCAGGTAGCGCTGCACCATCACCGTCTGCCGGCCGTGATGGGAGACGGTTTCCACGATCACGTTGCGATTGGGGTCGGCCTCGCCAATGCGGAAAATCGAGGATCCACCCATGCCGTCCAGCGGCTTGATGATCACGTCCTCGTGCTCATCGATGAAGTCGCCGATCAGCGCGGCATCGCGGGTGACAAGCGTGGGCGGGATGAAGTCCATGAACTTCGTGATCGCCATCTTCTCGTTGTGGTCCCGAATGGCGCGCGGCTTGTTGAACACGCGCGCGCCTTCGCGTTCGGCATTTTCGAGCAGGTACGTCGCGTAGACGTATTCCATGTCGAACGGCGGGTCCTTGCGCATGATTACCGCGGCAAAGTCGGCCAGCCGCCTGGTTTCCGGCGTTCCAGCGCGGTACCAGGCGTGGTCGTCGGCGTGGAGTTCCAGCGGGACCACGCTGGCGCGCGTCACGCCCATCGTCCACGCCAGGTCGCGCGGTTCCAGCGCGAATATCCGATGCCCGCGGCGCGCCAACTCCCGCATCATGGCGATGCTCGAGTCTTTGTACGCCTTGAGTTCGTGCAGCGGATCGAGGATGAAGGCAAAGTCCATGCGGACGCACATGAAAACGTAAGGGGACCGGCATCCTAACGCATTGCAGAAACGGGAGGGCCGACCTGCGAATCGCCGCAGGCGAGACCGCGACCGCGCAGCGTGGACGCGCCGACCGGCCCGCGAGGCCGCAGCCTCGTCCGCTCGTCTAGAGGCGAATGGCTTTACGGGCCTGCATCCTGCGCACCGTCGCGCCACGGCATCACATGCAGCGCGTCGGTCAGGAGCGAGACGCGAAGCGTCTTGCCGACAGCGACGTGGTTGCGTTCTGCCACATGGGCCGGCACACGCAGCCAGATCGGCGTGCCGACCCCCGCCACCCGCAACGCGATCGTCGTGTCCTCGCCCAGCGTGACGATTTCGGCGGCGACGCCGTCAACGGGATTTTCGCGTTCGCCACGCGAGGGGCGATCGACACGATGCAGCAGCACGCCCGACATCGGGATGCACCACGCAACGCGGGTGCCGTCGGCAAATGCGGGCGGCACCATGGCTTCCAGGGCGCGCCCCTGCCAGTCGAGCGCGCGCGCGCCGTCGCCCGCCGCGATCACGCGCCCCTCGAATACGTTGCGGACGTCGACCAGTCGTGCCACCAGCGGATCGACTGGCCGCGTCATCACCTCGCGCGGCGTGCCTGTCTGCAACGTGCGGCCGCGGTGCAGGATGCTCATCCGATCGGCCAGCATCGATGCCTCGTCGAGATCGTGCGTGACCAGAACGATCGGCAGCGCCAGCGTGCGGCGCAGCTCGGCCAGCTCGCGATAGAGCTTTTGCCGGGTGACGCGATCCACGGCGGAGAAGGGCTCGTCGAGCAGGAGCACCTGGGGATCGCGGGCCAGCGCCCGCGCCACGGCCACGCGCTGTTGCTGGCCGCCGGAGAGCGCTGCCGGCTTGCGCCCCTCGAGCCCGTTCAGGTGGACGCGTTCGAGCAGTTCGCGGCCGCGCGCGTCCCGCTCCGCCGGCGCCAGGTGCGACATCGCGGCAGTGACGTTCGCCAGCGCGGACAGGTGCGGAAACAGCGCGTAGTTCTGGAACACGAGGCCCACGGAGCGCGCCTGCGGAACATGATCGACGCCCGTCGCGGTATCGAACCACGTCTGCGCGCCGCATGTTATGCGGCCTTCGCGTGCCCGGTGCAGTCCGGCGATGCACCGCAGGATCGTCGACTTGCCGCTGCCCGAGGGGCCGACCAGCGCGAGCGTCTCGCCAGGGGCGCAATCGAGCTCCGCCGCGAGCGGAATCGGCGCACGCTGCGTCAGTCGAACATGCAGACCCGGATGCGCGTCAGGCATGGACACGATCGCGCGGACGCGCGGTCGAATAGGCGATCGCGATCGCCACCAGCGAGCATGCCAGCAGCACCGCGGCCATGGTCGCGGCGCCGCTCGAATCAAAGGCCTGCATGCGGTCGTAGATCGATATCGAGATCGTCTTGGTGGCGCCCGGAATGCTGCCGCCGACCATCAGCACGACACCGAACTCGCCCAGCGTGTGCGCAAACGTAAGCACCACGGCGGACAGCACGCCTGGCCAAGCAAGCGGCAGCTCGATGCGTCCGAAGATGCGCCATGGCGACATGCCGCAGCAAGCGGCGGCGGCGCGCACGTCGTCGGGAATGGCTTCGAAGGCGCGCTGCATCGGCTGGATGGCAAAGGGCAGGTTGACGACGATCGACGCGACCAGCAGGCCCGCAAAGCTGAACGCCAGCGTGCTTCCCGTGACCGCCTCGAAGGCCCGCCCCAACGGGGAGCCGGCGCCGAATGAGACGAGCAGGTAGAAGCCCAGCACCGTGGGCGGCAGCACCAGCGGCAACGCGAGGGCGGCCTCGACCCAGCGCCGCCCCGCGAAGCGGCGCCACGCGAGCATACGTGCGACGACCATGCCGAGCGGCAGCAGGATCGCTACGGTGGCAGCGGCAAGCTGCAGCGACAGGACCAGCGCGGGCCAGTCCATGACTGCTAGGTATCCGGCAGCGTGAAGCCGTACTTGCGCAGCACTGCGCGTGCCGCCGGCTGCTGCAAGTAGGCAAAGAAATCGCGCGCCACCGGGCCGGCGCGCTTGGTGAGCACCATCCGCTGGTGCAGCGGCGAATGCAGCGTCGGCGACAGCAGCACCGACTGGCCCTTGCCGGCCAACGCCGGCGAGCGCGCGAGCGAAAAAGCGAGGATGCCGCCCTGCGCCGCGCCGCTGGCGGCAAACTGCGCTGCCTGCGCAATGTTCTCGCCGAGCGCGAGTCGCGTCTCGACCTGCGGCCAGACGCCGGCTTTCTGCAGCGCCTCACGTGCCGCGCGACCATAAGGCGCGTGCTCCGGGTTGGCGATCGACAGGCGTTTCAGGCGGCCGTCCCTGGCGGCTGCACCCAGGTCAGCCAGCGTGGCATCGCCCTTGAGCGGCGAGCCATTCGGGATGAACAAGACGAGACGTCCCGTGGCGTAGCGGACACCCTCGTCTACCGTGCGGCCTTCGGCGGCAAGCGCCTCGACGTAGCTTTCATCGGCAGACAGAAAGATCTCGAAGGGCGCACCTTCGGCAATCTGGCGACGAAAGTTGCCGGACGACCCGAAGGCGATGTTGAGATCCTGCCCGGTGCTGCGGCGAAACGATTCGGCGATGTCCGTCAGCGCGAACTGGAGGTCCGAGGCTGCGGCGATGTTGGGCGGCGCGGCGCGGACGCTTGCGCTGAAGCCAAGCAACGCGACTACCATCGCGGCGCAAATGCTTCGCCGTGTGCAGCGATTGATCATGGTGGTGCGGATGATACGCGACCACCGCTATCCATGCAGGCGCGCATCCCGCGGGACCGCGCTCGAAGCCTGATCGGGATACAGGTCATCAAGCAAGGCGCGTGTCGAATCGGCCAGCAATTGGCGCGCGGCCTCGAGACGCCGCTCGGCGTCGACGGCCGGGGCGCGCAGTGCCCACAAGGCCGTGGCATCGGCCTGGCGGGACGCCAGCACCGCGATCACGCGCTCGCGCCAGAAGGGCGGATACTCGCCAGCCTGCCATTCGCCGCGGCCGCGTCCGTAATGCGCGACCGCCAGATAGCGCAGCAGCAGCGTCGCCAGCAGTTCGTGCAGGAATGCGTCGTCCCAGCGCACCACATCGTCGGTCCGGCCGCGCGCAACGTTGACCCCGCGGGCGATGCCCGCGCCGCCAAGCGCACCGAGCAACGCGCCGGTCAGCATGCCCGCGCCGAAGGAGAGCCCGCCGACCGCGAGATCGGCGGCCAGTCCGGTCAACGCGCCGGAAACGATGCCGCCCATCGCCGCCGCCTTGCCTTCGTCCAGACGCGCATCGGTGACCACGTCGTTCGCCACGCGGGACGCGACTTCGGCCGCCGCGCGGCCATCGAGACCGTACAGGCCGATCAGGCGGTCCATCGCGGCACGCAGGTCCCCGTCAAGCTGCTGCGCCAACGTGCGCAGTGCGTGCAGCTGCGCCGGATCGCCCTCGGCACGCATCGCGCCCACCGCCTGCGTCAGCCGCGCCAGCATCGGCATCGCCGTTAGCGTCACGCGCACACCCACCGCCGCGGCGAGCGGCTCGGCCAGCGTTGCCATGGCCTCGTCGAACTGCGTCCAGCGCCGCCGGCGCCACGCTGCAGCGAGACGTTCAAACGCCGGTTGCCGCGCCGACGGCAGCGCGGCGGCAACAGTGTCGAACAGCGCGAGTTCCTGCACCCAGCAGCGCGCGAAGGCATCGAGCGGCAGCACGGCCCTTACCACGGCATGGCGCTGCAGTGCGGCGCGCCATCGCGCCACTTCGGCGGCTTCGCTGGCCGGCGGTCGTGGTGGCCCGGTCTGGTTGAGCAGCACGATCACCGGCTTTTGCATCCAGCCCAGCACCGCGAGTTCGGGTTCGAGATAGCCGGCATCCTCGGGCGCCTCGGCCGCATTGACGAGATAGAGCACCACGTCGGCACTGTCGCGCACATTGCGCACCGCGAGCTGCGCCAGGAAGAACGGCCGGTCGCGGAAGCGGTCCCACACCTCCGCGAGAAACCAGCCCACGGGATTGCCTTGCTGGGCAAGCCGTCTGGCCAGGCGCGCGCTGTCGCCAAAACCCGGCGTGTCCCAGAGCAGCAGTACGTCACCCTCCGGCGTGTCGATCAGCGGCCACGCCGTGGCCTCCGTCGTCACGTGGGGCGCGTCGCCCACTTCGCCGACATCGCGCCCGAGCAGCGTGCGCGCCAACGTGGTCTTGCCCGCATTGGTGTGGGAGATGAGCGACAACGCAATCGCCGTGGCCGTCATGCCGCAGCTCGTGGCGACGGCGCGAGCATGGCGTCGAGCGCGCGCTCCGCCGCCGCAAAGTCGGGCGCGGCAAGGTCGACGAACAATGCAGCGCAATGCTGATCGTCACACAGCCGGCGCCACAATCCGCGGCGCGCCTCCAGCCGTGCCGTGTCTTCGCGGAGACGGGCACGCAGGCCGGCCTCGTCGATGATGACCAGGAGTGGTTCGTCCACCGTGGCCCGGACGGCCATCGACGCGAGGAAAGCGCCGTGCGTCTCCGGTTCGGGCGTGGCTGCCATATTGAACAGCAGCACGGACAACGCCGGTGTCGCCTCTGCCGTAGCCGCAACCTCGACGTCACCATAATGCGCCATCGGCGCGACGACGACTTCGGCGTTGCCGCCCACCGCACGCCCGAGCAGCGCAGCCAGCGTGGCCGCCGCCGTTGCGTCCGGTGTAAAGCTGTAGGGAATCACCCGCACCGGCACGGGGCCATCGTGCAGCCCGCGCAGCAGGCGCTGAAAGTAAGGCTGGTCGAGCGCCACGGGCAGCGCAACCGCGCGCAGCCGCTCGACCAGCCCGGCGCCCAGCGCCAGCACCAGTCGCGGCACGATCACGACCAGCACCATGGTGGCCGCCATCAGGTGCAGCCACGGCGCGGCATTGGCACTGCCCGGCGCGCGGATCGCGGCGATCCCCGCCACATCGGGGATCGCGTGGCCGGTCAGCCACACGCCTGGTGCATACAGCGCCGCCAGCAGTCCGCGCACCAGCGGCGCCTCGAGAAATGTGCTCTCCCACGTCGCGCGATATTCGACGACAAGGCCGCGCCAATACAGTCCGACGATGACGCCGACGGCGAGCGCAGCCGCGGCAAGATGCAGCACGCGCGCCGCGCGCATCGCATACAGGGACGCCGATTGGCCCACCCAGGCGCGCGCCATCGCGGCAATGGCGCGCGGTACGGGATCGGCGTCGCTCCCGCCTGACGCGCGAGGGCGGCCGCGAATGGCGGCGAGCCGGATCACCGCGCGCCGGAATGGTCCCGTTGGGCTTGCGTCGCCATAGCGCGTGACAAATCCGGCGCCGAGCACGGCGTAAACGGCGAGGTTCCACAGCACCAGCAGCAGCACCGGTGGCGCCAGGACATTGATCTGTTGCGTACTGCCGATGCGGTCCACCACAACCCCGGCGACAAACGCAACGGCGACGACCGCCACGCCCACCCACGGCCGCCAGCACCACGCGCGAACCACCGCCGGCAGGGCGCTCCCGCGCGCCGTCAGCCGCTCGAGCGCAAGCCCCGCGCGACGGGCGATGAAAATTTCCGGAGTGGCATGCTCGCCGACGACCTGCGCCGCTGCGCGGCTGGCCCACGCGCGATCGTCGTCGGTCCACATGGCGCGCGCGCGATCCGCCTCTTCCAGCGCCCGCACGGCGGCCACGTCCATGGCACTGCGTTCATTCATGGCTGCCATGCTACCGCGACGGGACGGTGCCATCGCACTACGTCTGCGGCGCGACGGCTGCGGCCGCCATCAAAGCATGGGGCCGGGCTCGATCCAGTTGATCGAGCCCGGAACTTGCTTAGGACTTCCGCGGCGGCAACGGCCTGCGCGCCCGTTGCGGTCGCGGTCCGAAATCCGGAACCCGGGGCGGATTCTTGGCGATCTCATCGAGTGCCACCGCCAGCGCCTTCTCCAGCTGCCGATCGTTGCCGGAGGCGCCATCCTGCGGTGCATTGTCGATCTCGATCTGCGGATCGGTGCCGTAGTTTTCCACGCCGAAACCGACATCATTGAACCAGAACGAGAACTCGGGCTGCGAGGTGGTGGTGCCGTCAACGAGGCCGTGCCGCGGCCAGATGCCGACCACGCCGCCCCACGTGCGCGTGCCCACCAGCGGCCCGATCTTCATCTGCTTGAAGTTGTGCGAAAAGATGTCGCCATCGGAGCCTGCATGTTCGTTGGTCAACGCGACCACCGGCCCCAGCGGCGCCTCATCGGGATAGGGCGACGGTGCCATCCAGCGCGCGGTGCCGTAGGCGATGCGCCGGCGTGCGAATTTTTCGAGCAGCAGTTGCGATACGTGGCCACCGCGGTTGTAGCGCAGGTCGACGATTATCGCCTCGCGATCGGACTCGCTGGAGAAATAGCGATGGAACTCGGCAAAGCCCGCGGCCATCATGTCGGGCAGGTGCAGATAGCCGACCTTGCCGCGCGATTGTGCATGCACCCAGGCGCGATTGTGCTCGACCCAGGCGCGATACAACGCGGGTACGTCGTCAGCCAGCGCGTGCACCAGCACCATGCGCGTCGTGGCGTTGGCCCCTTCGCCGCTGGCCAGCGTCAGTTCGACCTTGCTGCCTGCCTGATGCACCAGCAGTGCTTGAGGCGGCACAGCGCGGGACACCAGTTGGCCGTTGACCGCAACGATCCGCTCGCCCACCTTGGCCTTCACGCCAATGGCGTTCAAGGGCGAGTCGGCGCCGGATTCCCACGTGTCGCCGGACACGATGCGGGTGATGGTGTAGCTCTGTCCATCGGCTGCCAGGATCAGTTCGGCACCGAGGTGCCCCAGCGTTAGTTGCGGCGGCTTGCGATGATCGCCACCCATTTCATAAGCATGCGACGTCCCGAGTTCCCCCTGCAATTCCCAGATCAGGTCGGACAACTCGCCGCGCGTGGAGACCAGCTCCAGCAGCGGCGCATACCGGTCGTAGATCGCATTCCAGTCGATGCCGGACATGTCCGCGGTCCAGAAGTGATCGCGCTGCATGCGCCACACTTCGCGCAGCATCTGCCGCCACTCGCTGCGCGGCGATACCGACACGCGGACACGGCCGAGATCGATCCAGCCCGACTTGCGCGACGGCGCGTCGCCACCGTCTTTTTCCGGCTTCCTGTCGGCGGCCAGCGCGCGCAGTTTCTTGCCGTCCTGCACGACCAGGGCGGTGCCGCTCGCGTTGACCACAAAGCGATCGACTTTTTCCACCATCGTTTCGGGTTTCAGCGTGGCGAAATCGAAGAGTTCGAGCCTGCCCGCAACGTCCCTGTGCCCACCGCGACCGTGCGCGCCCACGACCGTCTGGTGCGTCCACAGGACCTTGCCGCCCGCCACGCCCGCGATCTGGCCATAACGGCTTTCCGGCACGGGAAACGGCGCCACGCGCCCGGCGATACCGGGCAGGTCCACGCGGGTCACAACCGGCGTGTTCTTGTCGCCATCCTTGCCTTCGGGTTTGCCGCCATCCTTGTCCCCCGGCTCGAAGCCCTTGGGCGGCGCGTCGAAGGGCGGTGCGCCGTCGGCCTGCAGCGCGATCAGGTACGGTCTCGCCGCGCGCGGGAACGACAACTCGAACTGCACGCTGTCGTAGACCGGATCGAAGGTGCGCACCGACAGAAAATAGAGATACTTGCCGGCCGGATCGAAGGCCGGGCTGTAATCGCGGAAATCGGGCTGCGTCACCAGCGTGGAGGTCTTGGTCGCGACCTCGTGCAGCTTGATCGCGCAGTGCCGCGCGCTGGTCCACGACTGGAACGCAAGCCACGCGCCGTCGGGCGACCATGCAAGATCCTCCGTGCGCATGTGGTCGCTGCGGTCGACGACGTGCATCGCGCCGGTATCCACATCGCCGATGATGACTTCATTGCGGTGATTGGACATCGCCACCAGCGCGCCTCGCGGCGAGGCGCTCATTGCCACGATGCGGCCGATGTCCCACGGCATCGATTTGACCACGCCATCGCGGATCACCTCGAGCCGCTCCTCGCCGGAGGCGTCGCTGTCGGCGACGAAGGTGGTGCCGTCCGCCAGCCACTGGCCGTGCCGGCGGCGACCATCGTCCGCGCCCCACTGTTTCACGGCACCTTCCCACAGGCCGAGCGTGAACGGCTTGCCGCGCACATCCAGCGCCAGGCTGTGGCCCGCCGGATGCACGTTGAAGCCCTGGAGGTAATCGGCCGCGGTTACGAAGCGGCGTGCTGCCTGCGCACGATGACCCGGCACGCGGATATCCACCGGCTGCGTCTTGTTGGCCGTGATGTCGAGACACCAGATCTGCGCACCGCATTGATAAACGATGCGCGTGCCGTCGGTCTGCGCGTGTCGCGCGTAGAAATCGTCGTGATCGGTATGGCGCCGCAGGTCGGCGCCATCGGGCAGGCATGAATAAATGTTGCCCACGCCTTCGGCGTCGGTGAGGAAATAAACGCGATCGCCGATCCACATCGGACTGGTGATGTTGCCCTTCAACTCGGTCATCCGCCGGTATTGCCCGCTGCCCTGCGCGTCGATCCACAGGTGGCCCGCCGTGCCACCGCGGTAGCGCTTCCAGCGCGCCGGATCGGCCGTGTTGCGGCCGATCACCCGCGCGGTGCCGGGCCCGAAGGCGAGATGATTCACTTGGCCCAGGGCCAACGGCTGCGGCAGGCCGCCCGCAGGGTCGATCGTGTACGCGCGATAGTTGCGGAAGAACGGCTGCCCCTGCGTGGTGACGAACAGGATGTGCCCGTCGCTGGTCCAGCCGCGCACCATCACATCCGGGCCCAGATAGGTCAGGCGGCGCGCCGCGCCGCCTTCCGCGGGCATCACATAGACCTCCGGATGCTGCTCGTCGCGACTGGCGTAGGCAATCCACTTGCCGTCGGGGGACAGGCACGGCGTGGTCGGCTCGCCCAGTCCCGCGGTGAGGCGGCGCGCCGTGCCGCCGGTGGCCGGGACGCTCCACAGGTCGTCGTCGCAGACAAAGACAATGGTGTCGCCCGCCAGGGTAGGCTGGCGCAGATAGCCTTGATCGTTCATCGGAATGGTTCTCGCTTGGGCTTGATCGGGGTTCCGCCGCGCTGTCGCGTGGGCGGGCGGCGTCGTACGGCGCCGCTTGATCGCGTTATGGTAGCCGAGTGCGGATGAGCGTGGGTGTGGCGCGACCAGCCGCGACCGGCGGCGACGAATAGCGACGCTCGACGCGTCCATGCAGCGAATCGGCACGAGCCCCCTGGAGGCGATGCTTCAGCCGCACGGGTTCGGTGTGCATCCTGCTGCGCGGCTGCCGCTCCGCCTACGGCTTCTGGCTGGCCTGCGCCTCGTCAATGACCCAGTCGCGAAACGCGACTGCCGCCGGCGACAACGGCCGCAGGCTGCGATTGGCCCAGGCCAGATAGTAGCCGCGGCCGGGCAGATAGCTGCGCGGATCCACCTGCACGAGTTGCTTGCGTGCCATTTCGCGCTCGGCGAGGCACCGCGGCGACAGCGTCACGCCCTGGCCATCCACGGCCGCATCCAGTGTCATCATCGTGTGGCTGAAATAGAGGCCGCGCGCGACATCGATGCCAGCCACGCCCATTGCGACCGCCCAGTGGGGCCAGAAGTCGAGGTTGACCTCATGCAGCAGCCGCGCGCGCGACCATTCCACGGCACGACCTTTGCCTTTCAGCATGCGCACGTACGACGGGCTGGCCAGCACCAGCACTTCCAGCGGAAAGAGCTGCACGGACTCCGCTTCCGGATACACGCCCTTGCCTTCGCGGATCGCCAGGTCGAACGCGTCACGCGACAGGTCCACCAGATTCGCGCTGGCTTCGATGCGCACCTCGATCTCCGGCTGCCGCGCCGTGAACAGCGGCAACCGCGGCAGCAGCCAGCGTGAACCGAAGGACGGCACCACGGTGACCTGCACCACGCGCCGGCCCGGGCGCACCCTTTCGGCCGCATCGGCGATGGCGCGCAGATGTTTCGCCACTTCGCCGTGCCAGTGGCGACCGGCCTCGGTCAGGGCAATGCCGCGCCCGTCGCGCTGCGTCAACGGCAGGCCGAGATTGGCTTCCAGCACACGCAGTTGCTGGCTGACGGCGGCGGGAGTCACGGCCAGTTCCTCCGCCGCAGCGCGCACCGATCCCAGCCGCGCGACCGCGTCGAAGGCACGCACAGCATTTAACGGTGGCAGGCGCATGGGTGGTTTGCCAATGTTCAGAAAATCTTAACATAAAGCGACGAAACTATCGCTATTCGCGGACGCGCGACGCGCCTACATTGCGTGACATCGCAAGCCATTGCGGCTGTCGCAATACACCGCGCCCGCACAGGAGTGGAGGCCAGGAAGCGCGCCGCGCTCCGCTCGAACCCCCCCGGCTGCAGGAGAACGATCATGCCGCATGTGGATCAACAACTTTCGTCGCGCAACGCGTGGGTCGAACAAGGGACGTCCCCGTTTGCGCGACCCGTGGCCGCGATCACCGAGTTCGTGCAGTCGCTGCCCACCCGCGCAGGCGCTGCCGTCACCGGGTGGAGCACGCGTCGACCGCCCCCTCTCGATCGGGAAGCGCGGCTGCAGGAACAACGCTACGCCGGCGCCGTGGATCCCGCGCAACTCGAAGGTATGCAGCGGGCCTACGACCGCAGCGAAGGCGACAGCTTTCGCAACTGGGAATCGCGCTGACGCGGCGCGGGCGCTTCACACCCGCGGTTGGCCGTGGATGCCTGCCAGCGGCGCGCGCCGCAGGAAATTGGAGTCGCGACCCAGGATGAAGTGCAGCAGCTCGTCCAGCACATGCTCGTCGATGGCGGTGCTGTGAAATTCGAGCGTCACGCGATCGAAGCGATCCACATTCGTCATTGCGCAACTGATGAGGCCCGTGCGGTAATCGGTCTTGAACATCACGGCGGCGGGCACCGCCGGTGGCACCGTCAGCACGCATTTGGTGACGACGCCGGCGTGGTCGACGATGCGCCGCGCGGAATACTGCAGCCCGGCCTCGTCCAGTGCCTTTTCCGCCAGCGCCACGCCCCCCGGCGAAACTTCGAGCGTCAGCGCCTCGGCGGTGCCGATCTCATACCAGATGTTGATCTCGTCGATGACGGGGTAGCCGACGATGCGCTGTGTATGCTGGCCCACGTAGCCGCGATTGAAGCGCGGATTCTGCAGCACCATGCCATGACCCAGGTCGTAGCGATGCTGGATGGCCGGCTTCAGCTCATCGAGATAGGCCATCGCCTTTTCCAGCCAGCCGTAGGCCTTGCGCAGCCGGGCATCGATCTGCTGGTAACCCTCGACCTCCTCATGCGGGTGCGGCGAAGTGCGGGCGGTTTCGTACTGCACGCGCAGTTCGTCGAACAACGAACTTCCGGCGGGTTCGGGCATGACAGGTTCTCCTTGCGGCGCGACAGCGGACACGGGAGTTTACTTCGCGCCGCGCGGCGGCGCGACCGCGTCGGACGTGATGTTGGTGGAACCACGGTTGCCTCGGCCGCGGCGCCCCTAGCCGGCCATCTGCGTGATCAGCGGAAGCGCCGGCCAGCCTCGATACCCAGCCCGCTGACCACGCTGCCGAAGAGGTCGCCGACCACCACGCGACTGTCCGGATAGGCGCGCTGGAATGCCTGGCGCAACGCCGTCATCCCACTCGACCCGCCGGTGAAGTACAGCGTCGAGATTGCCGCGGGTGCGAGTCCGGCGGCCTGCACGGTGGCGTTGCCGACGGCCACCATGCGCGCAAGCAGGTCCGCCAGCAGCGCGATCAGCGAATGGCGCTCGGCGAGCGCGGTGAGGCCGGGCTCGACATGCGTGAGATCGATCGTAGTGCGGGCGGCTTCGGACAGCTCGATCTTCGCCAGCTCGGTGCGGCCCAGAAGGTCGTGGCCCAGCCGCGCCTCGACCACCCGCCGCAGCCGCGCGTAGGGCACCGGATCGATGAAGAATGCCTGCAGCTCGCGTACCGTTTCGCGTGTGGCCGAGCCGTACAGCAGATTAATGCGGTGCCACGTGGACAAGTCAAAATGCAGCGCGTCCGGAATCACCAGGCCGCGGCGCCCGATGGTCCGATACCCCAGCGCCGGCATGATCCACGACATGTTGAGACGCGAATCGAAGTCCGTGCCGGCGATGTGAACGCCATCGTTGGCAAGCACGTCGTGGGCGCGATCCGCGCGGGCGCGCCGGTCCGGCCCGAGCCGCACCACGGTGAAGTCCGCGGTGCCACCGCCCACGTCGATCACCAGCACCGTTTCTTCGCGGCCCAGTGTCCGCTCGTAGTCGAAGGCTGCCGCGATCGGCTCGAACTGGAATTCGATGTGACGAAATCCTGCAGCGTGCGCGCAAGTGGCCAGCGTGGTCTGCGCATGGCGATCGCGCCTGGCATCGTCATCGACGAAGCGCACGGGTCGGCCCAGCACGACGTCGTCGAGCCGCACGCCCGCATTGCCGCCCGCGCGATCGCGCAACATGCGCAGGTATAGCGTCAGGATGTCGGTGAATGCCATCACCCTATCGCCGATCGCAGTCTTCTCGTCGATCAGCGCGCCACCGAGAAGGCTCTTGAGCGCGCGCATCAGGCGGCCGGGCGTGCCATCGCGATAGTCGCGCACGGCCTCGCGGCCATAGGTCACCGGGCACGGCTGTTCGGTCGCGAAAAATACCGCACTTGGAATGTCGGTCGCCGTACCTTCGAGCGGAACCAGTCGCACCGAATCGCCTGCGGGTAACGCCACACCGGAATTGGACGTGCCGAAGTCGAGTCCGCAGGCGGTCATGGGCCGTCCACGATCTCTTCCTGCAGTGCTACTGGGCGCTGGGCAGGCGCGCCTGCACTGCGGTCGGCAGGCACTTCAGCACGAACGTGCGACTGCGATGCCAGAACGCGGACAGCAGCAGCAACGCGGACCCCATGGCCAGTGCGGTAATCGCAAAACCCAGGCTGACCACCCCGTACTGCGTCAGGAGGGCGCTGAACGTGTACAGCACGTAACCCAACGCCGCCACCATCAACGCCCGCCGATCGATCGCCAGCGAAACCAGCGCGATCACCACGTAGAGCGCCACGACCACCAGCGCACTGCCGAGTGTCGTTTCGCCCTGGGACACGCCGAGAGCACCGAACACGGCGCGCACCAGCAACGGCGCCGCCAGCAGGTGCAGCCAGAACGCCACATCGGATTTGCGGGTCTGGCGCAATGGGTCCATGGCATCCCAGCGCAGCGCGAGAACGAAGACGACCACGCCCGCCACCAGCGTGATGGCGGTGGTCCAGCTGCGCGCATCCGGCACCACCACCAGCAACAGGGCCGCGATCGCGCCAATCATGGCCGCAAGCCCGAGCGCGATCGTGATGGGTACCCGGAAACGCAACCAGTGCAGCCAGGCCCCGATCATGGCTGCGGCGCTGCCCACGACCCAGCCCGCGATGCCGTGATCCACGTAGTTGAAGCCCACGGCGACCAGGCCACCGACAAAGGTGAACACCAGCACGATAGCCGGCAACGCCATGTGGCGTTTGCGCACGAAGAATTCCGCGAGCCCCCACGAAACCACCACCACGCCCAGCGCGCCGACCCAGATCGCGACCGTCGTGCCGATCGCGGCCACGGAGGCCAGCAGCAACGCGCAGGCGATCACGACGAAGATGTCGTTGAAGCCGGTCACCAGGCGAAAGCGCTCTTCGTCCACCGCCGGGCCATCGCGCATGCGCGCGACGTGCGCGCGGAATGCCTCCGCGGTCGCCTCGGTCAGGACGCCGGATTCAACGGCCGACGCCAGTTCCTCTTCGCTGTACATAGGACTCCGGACCTGAAGAATGGGTGGGGCGCAGCAGAGAGTCTAAACGGTGCCGCCGCCGTGTGGCGATACAGCCTGTGCTGCCGTCAGTTTCGGAGCAGGGCGTCGAGGTTGCCGCGCGCCTTCCGGTGAGCAGGGTCAAGTGTAAGCGCTTGCTCATACGCAAACCTTGCACCAGCGCGATCTCCGTCCTGTTCCAGCGCGTGGCCCAGATTGTTCCACGCCCGCGGATTGGCCGGCGATACCCGCACCGTTGCGCGCCATAGGCGCGCTTCGCTGGCATAGTCGGTCACCCGCACGAACGTGGCGGCGCCAAGCAACAGCGCGAGCGTCGCGGCAACCACCGCCGCCGCGCGCCGCCGCGACCACGAACCCAGCAGCACGCCGGCGATGATTCCCGGACCGAGCAGCGCCAGGTAGAGCTGCCGGTCGTTGGCGAGTTCGAGGCGCGCCAGCGGTCCGTGCGTGGGCAGCAGGGCCAACGCAAACCACAGAATGCCGAAGCCGAGCCACGGCCGGCGGCGCAACTGCACGACGCCGACGATCAACATGATGACAATTGCCGCCAGCAACACGACACCATCCGCGTCCAATGCCGTGCGCGGCACCAGCGGGGGATCGAAGTTGAGGCGCAACGTGAGCAGCGGATGGGTGACGAGGTAGGCGATGGCGTCCACCTGCGCCAGCAGATTGTCCAACGGGCCACGAATGGCGAGACTTGACGCCAGCAACTGGCGATTGGCCGCCACGGCAACGGCCAAGGCCACCAGCGCCGCGAACGCGATCCACACCGGCGTCGTGGCTTGCAGCGCGGCACGCAAGCGGGCGCCCCGCGCGCACTCGACCAGCACCAGCGCGAAGGGCAGCGTCCATGCCGCCTCGCGCGCCGCCAACGCTGCCGCCAGGCACAGGATCACGCCCAGCAACCAGGCGCCGCGCGCCGCGCCGTCGCGGGCGCGTTCCCAGGCGTACAGCCCGGCCAGCGTGGCTACGGCCGAAAGCGCACTGGAGCGCCCGGCGATATAGACCACGGCCTCCGTCTGCGCGGGGTGCAACGCAAACAGCAGCGCGCACGCCAGCGCCGCGAATCCGGGCCGCGGACACGTCGGCGCCATGGCCGGGATCCAGCGTCGCGCCAGCGCCAGCACGAGCAGGGTCGCCGCAAGATGCAGCGCCACCCCGACCAACGCAAAACCCGCAGGCGCCTCGGACCATGTCCAATTGCCAAGGTAGCTGACCTTGGTCAGCGGGCGCAGCCCCGGCATCGACGCCAGGAAAGCCGTCCACGAATGCACATCGCGATCGATGACGACAACGCGAAAGTCGTCGTACTGGAACGCCGTCGACGGCGCCGCCGCGTAGGCCGCCAGCAGCGCCAGCACGACGCATGCAGCAGCGGCGCGCCGTGTCACTTTGGCACCGGCGCCACTCCCGGCGGCGGCGCTTGCGGTGCGCCGCGCGCGGCGTCGAACGCACTCTCGATCATCGCCACTGCATCCCACCACCGATCTGGTGCGCCCAGCAGCACGACCATCACCTGGGTGTTGCCGCGCTGCGCGAGTCCGACGAGACAGCGCCCTGCCGCCTTCGTCCAGCCGGTCTTGACGCCGCGCGCGCCCTCGACCCGGCCCAGCAGCACATTGGTGTTGTCGAAGCGAAACACGCGGCCGTCGCGCGTTCGAGCCATGCCTTTTTCGCGGCTCACGATGTCGGCAAACCCGCGCTGCGCCAGCGCCGCGTCCGCAATCAGCGCGAGATCGCGCGCCGACGCATAGTGGTCGGGCGCGTCAAAACCGCAGGCATTGGTGAAGTGCGATTCGACCAGCCCCAGCGTCGCGCCGCGGGCGTTCATCCGCTTGACGAATTCCGCTTCGGTGCCCGCCACCCGTTCGGCCAGCGCCAGGCACGCGTCGTTGGCGGAGCGCAGCAGCATTGCCGTCAACAGGTCGCCGACGTTGAGACGCATGCCGGCGGCGAGCCCGATCCGCGCACCGTCGGCACGCGCTGCGCGCGGGCTGATCACCACCTCCGCCGTTGGCGCGACCGACTCGAGCACCAGCAACGCGGTCAGGATCTTGGTGAGGCTGGCGGGCTTCTGCCGCGTCGACGCCCTGGCCGACCAGCGCTCGACGCCGTCGATGCGCACCAGGTAGGCGGCGGCCGCGTCGGGCCATGGATTCTGCAACCCGGCGGCGCCAGCCGCAGGGGACAACGAAAGCGTGACCGCGAGCCCCGCCGCGACGAGCAGCCCGCTGCGCGACATCGCGGTTGCGACTAGAACGGCAGCAATTTGCGCAGCGCGTCCACGCCCTGCTGGACCGGATCCGCCGGCTTGGGCGGTTCGGGCGCGGCTTTGGCCTGCGCCGGGGTCGACGCCGCGGCAGGCGTGTCCGCGGCATCCGTGGCACCGGGACCGCGGGTCAGGCGCGCATACCGGTTGCACAGCGACGTCAGCGAGCGATCCACGAGGTAGTAGTCGCGGCCCTTGCAATACGTGGCGCCCGCCACCCGCACGTCGTCGTCGCAGGCGCCGCTACCCACAAACGCCCAGTCGCGGGTCGATGTGGCCTTGCCGCAGGCCGCCTTGCTGGTTTCGGCGAGATTGACGTTGCAGGCCTTGAACGATCCCTGCACCGCCTCGATGCTGGACTTGGCGACCACGGCCTTGAATGACGCCGGTTCGCGCATATCGCGGGCAAGACCGCCCACGGTGTCGCAGAACGCCTTCCGGCGCGATTCGCACGGCGATCCGGCATCGAAGAAGAATTGGTAATAGAGCTTCTCGGTGGCGTCGGCACACACCTTGGCCATCTCGGTCGCGCCCTGCGCCTGCATCTGCGCCACCATTTTCTGCGACTCATCGGTGCACGCGCCTACCTTCTTGCCGGAAAACGTCTGCGTCATCTCCAGATCCTGACCGCGGCGCGTCGACTTCATCTGCATCCTGCCGTCGTAGGACGTGGGCGTCGATGTGATTTCGCCGCGGCCCGTCATGGGCTCATCACCCGTGCATTGCATGGCGAAGGAGACTTTGTTGCCCACCGTCTTGACATCGGTGACCTTGCAATTGTCCTGCTTGGGAATGCTGTCCTCGCCCTTGGCGCGATCCTTCTTGAGGCACGTCTGGAACGTCTGCGCCGGCATCGCCATCGGCATGCCTGGCATCTCCATCTTCATCGTCACGTCCCACAGTTCATCGGGGCCGCCGATCTTGAAGGTGCGGGCCTGCTGGCCCATGCCGCCCTGGGCGAGTGCGGTGGTGGCTGCGAACAGCAGCGCGAATACGATGCAGGACGGGGATCGGGACACTGCGGGCGCGGATGCAATGCGGGGAGGACACATGGGTTCGTCTCGGCCTGAGAATCGTCGTGGCGAGATGTTACCGCAACAGCGCCGATGACAGGCGCGCGCGCGGGGCCAATCGAACACGCGTTCCACATCGCTGCCATGAGGTTCGAACGTCGCGCCGGAAAATGACGTCGCGGCCGGCTAGCGAATTTCCGGATACAGCCAACCACGAAATAACCGGGTCAGTCGCGGTCCGACGATATAGGTCATCGTGGGCACAACCAACACGGTCACGACAAGTACCCGAACCATTGCCGGGGTGTCGGGCGGCACCGCCCAGTTGCAAAGCAGTCCGTAGACGTAGACCAGCGGAAAAATTCCAAGCCAGCTCACCACACTCATTCGGGCGCGCGACGGCGGAACCAATCCGGGCACGCTCGGCAACGTGAACCATGTCTCCAGGCCGGTGAGTACTTGATAACCTGGCGCACCTTGCGTGTACCGATTGGCGTTGGCCACCAGGCGATGTTGTTCTTCTGACGCTTCCCAGGCCCGGAGATGTTCAGCCGTATCGAACTTATAAACGATTCGGTAGCCGGGCTGGGCCGGCAATGCCGGCGGGGTGACGTTCACGCCAAGATGGCCCGGAAATTTCATTGCAGCCCGCGTCAGCTGGTGGATCGCCTCGTCGAGTTGTGCCTGGGCGCCAGGCAGCGGCACCCGGTCGATCACTTTGGTAACGGCGTCATCGGATGGATTCGGCATCGTCAATCATCCTGTCGTGGTGAGCCGATGGCGGGCGACGGCAAGGTCCCGCAACGATTGAATCAAAACGCCCAGCACGCGCAACCCAGCGCCCCCCAAAAGCCTTGGCATTCGGCGCCCGTGAGACCAGTCGTCAGGGCACGCCCGTGGTGATGCGCGTGCACGCCGCACGCAGCACCGGCCGCATGCCTGCCGCTGGCCGACGCATGAAGATTGGATTGATAGCCGCCATGAAAATTCACGGGGGACCAGTCGGGCGACGCCTTGGGCAACGGCGGCGCATAGTCCTTGAGATCCCCATCGCCATGGACAATGCGTCCGGCGACAATGGTCAGCACGGCGGTGATAGCACCAATTTCGTCTTCCGGAACGCTGAAATAGTCGTGACTCAGTACGGCCAGATCGGCGAACTGTCCGTTCATGATCCGGCCCTTGCGACCCTCGTCGTTGGAAAACCAGCTGCTGCCGACGGTCCATAGGCCGAGGGCCGCATCGCGTTCGATCAGGTTGGCGGCATCGTAGAGCTGGTATCCGCCTACGGTCCTGCCTGTCACCATCCACTGCAGTGCGACCCAGGGATTGTAGCTGGCGACACGCGTGGCATCGGTCCCGGCACCTACCGGTACGCCGGCTTCGATCATCCGCCGCAATGGCGGCGTCTGGCTCGCTGCGACCGGACCATAGCGCTCGGCGAAGTAACCACCCTGATAGGCCATGCGATGCTGAACGGCGATGCCGCCCCCGAGGGCGCCGACGCGATCAATGTTCCGCGCACTGATGGTCTCGGCGTGGTCGATGATGAAATGCAACCCGCCGAAGGGAACGTCCCGGTTCACTCTTTCGTAGACGTCAAGTGCGCGCGAAATTGTCTCGTCATACGTGGCATGCAGGCGGAACGGCCAGCGCTTTTCCACCAGATGCCGCACCACGGCCTCGAGGTCGGGCTCCATTGCGGGTGGCATCTCGGGCCGGGGCAAACGGAAATCCTCAAAGTCAGCGGCCGAGTAGACCAGCATTTCGCCCGCGCCGTTGTGGCGATACATGTCTTCGCCCGAAAGCGCCGGCAGCATTTCGGTCCAGCGCTGAAAGTCGCGCAGCTCGCCGCCCTTGTTCTGCGTAAACAGGTTGTAGGCGATGCGCACTGTGAGCTCGTTGGCCGCGGCCAACGACTGAATGATCTGGTAGTCCTCCGGATAGTTCTGGAAGCCGCCACCCGCATCGATCACCGAGGTGACGCCGAGCCGGTTCAGTTCGCGCATGAACAGGCGAGTGGAATTGATCTGATCCGGTGGCGACAGCTTCGGGCCCCTGGCCAGCGTCGCATAGAGAATCGTGGCATTGGGCGAAGCAATCAGCAGGCCCGTTGGATTGCCACGTGCGTCGCGCACGATCTCGCCGCCAGGCGGGTCCCGGCTTTCCCGGGTGTAGCCGACGACGCGCAATGCAGCGGCGTTGAGCAGCGCCCGATCATAGAGATGGAGGATGAACACCGGGGTATCCGGTGCTATCCGATTGAGTTCTTCGAGGGTCGGCAGTCGCTTCTCTGCGAACTGGTGCGCCGAAAAGCCGCCCACCACCCGCACCCATTGCGGCGGCGGCGTGCGGGCGACCTGGTCCCGGAGCATGGCCATGGCGTCGGCCAGCGAGCGGACGCCATCCCAGCGCAATTCCAGGTTGAAATTCAGGCCGCCCCGGATCAGGTGGATATGACTATCGTGAAGGCCGGGTACGCAGCGCCGGCCCTTGAGGTCGATGCTCAGGGTGCCTGGCGCTGCCTGGTGTCGTATGGCTTCGTCCGACCCGGTGGCAATGAGCTTGCCGTCATCCATCAGGACCGCGCTGACCTGCGGACGGGTGCGATCGAGCGTGGTGATACGCCCGTTGTAAAGTGCCAGCACCGCTATGCGGCCGCGCGCGATGGCGGCTGCCTGTCTCTCACCGGATGTTCGATGACTACCCGCGCGTGGTCCGAGTGGGCGAGAAGGTGGTGTTTGGCATTTGACATGAACGTGCTCCAGCAGAGCGTTTGAAGCCTTGCGATCAGGGTCGCTTCATCTCCCGATAGGTCTTGGGCACATTGATCTGCGAGTGAACCCACGGATAGATTCGGTAACCTGCGTATTGCTTCATGCTTTCGGAAACCCGCTGCACTGTCTGCTCCTCGGTCAGTCCTTCGCCAACCGCAGCGCTGACCTGTCGCTTCAGTTCCTCGAGATACTGAATCGCATACTCGATTGCCGCAACCCCTGTAGGCTGACCGTGACCCGGCACGACGATTGCGTCCGCAGGTAGCAGTGCCAGAAGCTTTTTCATGGTTGCAAGCGAGGCGTCCAGCTTGCCATCCAGCAGCCAGGGCAGGGAAGGTCCGTCGGAGATGATCGGGTTGCCCGTGAAGAGCACCTTGGCGTCGGGCAGCCACACAAACAGGTCACCTTCGGTTTGCGCAAAACCCAGGTGCATGACCTGCACTTTCCTGCCGCCCAGATCGACTTCGATGTCGGCGCCGTCGTGGAGCAGGATCTGGGCACGTTGCGGCTTCAACTCCTCCATGCCCTGGTTCCTGCCGAAGTACTGCATCATGAACTTCACGTCGTCGGCAAAATGTCCTTGAATATAGGCCTGCGTGTTGACGTGCTGGATGAATGTGACGCCCTTCGGGAAAAATTGATTCCCGTAGGAGTGGTCACCGTGGTAACTGGTATTGACCAGGTAGAGGATCGGCTTGCGGGTCCTTTCGCGTATCAGCGCCAGCATCTGGTTGGCGAGCCGCCGGTTGAGCATGCTTTCGATGACCAGCACGCCATCGTTCCCGACGACGAAGCCTCCGGAAGTGGCGGCGGGAATACCCGCAGCGTTCTTGGCGGGTGCATCGTCGGGGTAGACACCAAAGACGCCGGGTGCCAACTCCCGCGATACCAGCACCACGCTGGATGGCGTCCATACGAGTTTGCCATCCTCGGGCGTCCTTGACCGAGCGGCCATGGCGGCGGCACCCGCGGCGGCATCGTGCGCTTCCACCCTGCCAAACGCGCCCAGCAGCAGGGCCATGGCAAGCATCACTCCGCGCAACATGTTCCAGGCCATCATTCGCGCAATCACAGGCACACCCTATCCTGCCGAAGAGTGGGCATCAGGGCTGGAGGAAATCGACAATCATGGGTATCACCTGTTTGGGCGCCTCTTCCATCAGCCAGTGCCCTGCGCCAGGGATGATCCGGCCATCCACGCTGTTGGCCACCAGCCGCGCCTGCTCGATCAGGACCGGGCCGGACGCTTTCTCGCCGGTGAGCACCAGGAACGGTATATCGAGCTTCGTTTTCGCGAACGCGGCAAAATCGTCGGCGTCCATCGGAAAGGTCACGAAATACTGAAAGCCGGCGTGAATGCCGTTGTCCCGCGCGTATTCGGCTGCGTAGTACCGCCGGTCGGCCTCCGAGAGCGACTTGGTGCGGTCTGCGGCAAAGTCGTTCCAGAAGTGCTCGAAGTAGGTGCGCTCGCGACCCTTGACCAGCGCCTCGGGCGTCGGCCCGTAAAAGTGAAAATGCCACAGGTCGCGCAGCAGCCAGACATCCTTCCAGTTGCCCACGCCGGGAAGAAAGGCATCCAGCAGCACGACCTTCGAGGTTTCCGTCGGGTATTGCGCGGCGTAGGCGTACGCCACCATCAACCCGATGTCGTGGCCAACGATCTGGATTTTGTCGATATTCAGTTGTCGAACGAGCGCGTGCACATCCGCGGCCATGGTTTTCTTGTCGTAACCCGATGGCGGCCGGCTGGAATGGCCTGCGCCGCGCAGGTCGGGAACGATCACGGTATGGTTGGCGGCCAGCAGCGGCATCAACGGCAACCACATGTGGCTGGTCTGCGTATAGCCATGCACCAGGACGACGGCGGGGCCGGAACCGCCGACCATGTAGTGGATGCGGGTGCCATTGACCGTGGCGTCGTGTTCGGTGAATCCCTTGGGTGCCGCAGCATGGCTCGCGATGGGAAGCGCCAATGCCGCCGCTGTTGCGCCGGCCAGCAGGAGGCGACCCATACGGGTCGACCGGGGTGGTACTGGGTCACTCGCGGACGTGCTCATGAGATTCGGCTCCTGGGTCGGTCGGCATGACTGATCATGCCGACCATTTCCATCGCAGGCCATCGCCCAGTCGGGCGATTTGTCCGAAATGCCAACGGAGGAGCGTCATCTAGTCCCTTCGAACGAGAGACTAAAGCTGGACCAGACCTCGCTTGCTGGCGACCGCGATGGCTTCCACGCGGCTCAGCACGTTCAGCTTGGCGAAGATCGCGCGCAAATGCGACTTCACCGTGGTCTCGCTGATGTAGAGGTTGGTGCCGATATCCTTGTTGCTCATGCCCTGCGCCAGCAACTTCAGAACCCCGAGTTCCCTGCCGGTCAGCGCCTCATTGCTCAAGCTGGCCGCCAACTTCGCGACGATCGGCGGCGGGATGCAGGTGCCGCCCCCATGCACCACGCGGATGCATTCCAGCAATTCTTCCCGCTGCATGTCCTTGAGGAGATAACCCCTGGCCCCCGCCTTGATCGCAAGCGAAATATCCTGGTCGGTGTCAAACGTCGAGAGCACGATGATCCGCGCCGGCGCATCGTGACGCCGAATTTCGGCAATGGCTCCGATGCCGTCCAACACGGGCATTCTCAAGTCGAGCAGCCCGACATCGGGACCGTGCGTCTGCCAGAGATCGACGGCCTCCCTTCCGGTTGCCGCTTGCGCGACCACGATCATATCGGGCTGCCTGTCGATCATCGCTGCCAATCCCTCGCGCACGAGGGCGTGGTCATCAGCGACCAGTATCCGGATTCGAGCCGCGGACCCGTCGTCGCGTGGTCGAGTCGGGGCGCTCATGGGCTGCATCAGGCCGGCAAGGATTCGGTGGCGTTCGACAGGGACAGCATGATCGATATCGTCGTGCCGGCATCGGCCATGCTCTCAATGGTCAGTTGTCCTCCCATGGATTCGACTCGTTCGCGCATGCCCAGCAAGCCGAAGCCATCGTGCTTGCGCAACGGGTCGAAGCCTTGTCCATCGTCGGCGAGAAGCAAGTGAAGATCATCGTATCCGAACTTGAGGAAAACCCGAATCTTCGTTGCGCGTGAATGCCGCAACACATTGGTAAGCACTTCCTGCGTCACCCGCAACAGGTTTTCGTCCCAGGTCGACGGCAGGGCTCTTGGCGTTCCTTCGAGCGTGAACTCGGCCTCGACCGGCGTACCGATGGTCCCCCCGCGAACGAGTGCCTCGAGCGCTTCGGTGAGTTCCTTGTCCTCCAGCTCCGCAGGTCGCAAAGCCTGGACGGATCTGCGTGCTTCCGTCAGGCTTTCGCGGGCCAGGTCCCTGGCCCGGCTTACGTGCAACTTGGATTCGGCCACGAGCCCGCGGGAGTCCGCATCCGATGCCGCTTCGAGTTGCACAATCACGCCGGTAAAGCCCTGGGCGAGCGTGTCGTGGATGTCGCGGGCCAGGCGATTGCGCTCGGCAATGACCGCGGACTCGCGGGCCTGCGCCGCGAGGTACGTGAGTTGCAATGTCAGCATCGTCTGATTGGCCAAGGCCTTGACCAACTGGACTTCAATCGGGCTGAACACCCGGCGTCGCGTGAAGCGGATGCCGATCGTGCCGTGCACCCTGCCGCTGATCGACATCGGCACCATCACCACCGTGACGACGCCGAGCGCCAGCAGGCGCGCCCGCCACGCGCTGTCCCGAAGAATCCGGATGTCCTCCATGATCACCGGCTGACCCGCCTTCAGCGCGTCGCGCCAGAACTCATCCAGCGAAATGCGCAGCGACACCCCGCGCAGGGATGGATCCGCCCGCGTGATGAACTTGCCGTCTTCAAGCGTCGACTGAAGGTCGAAGAGACCCGTCTCCTCGTCGCGGCGCCAGACGCTGCAGCTTTGTGCGTCAAATTGCTCGGTGATGGTGCGCAGCACGTGTTCGGCCAGGCCATCCGTGGCGGAATCCATCGCCAGGGCATCGATCTTGCGGGTGAGCGCCGCGACCTGGCTGCGCGCCTGACTTTCGGATGTGCGAAGCCGCTCTTCCGCCAGCCTGCGGTCAGTAATGTCCATCACCAGGCCAAGCATCCTTGATGCCGCACGTTCCGCATCGGGATAGGTGTTGCCGTTCGCGGCAAGCCAGTGCACGCTTCCGTCGGGCCACACGACGCGAAACTCCGAATTCCAAGCTGTCCGTTGGCTGATGGCATCGCGCAGGCCGGCATCAACCTGGGCACGGTCCTCCGGGTGCACGTGCCGAAGGAAAATGTCGAGTCCCCAGTCTGCCTCGGCGATAGGCGTTTGGTAGCCAAAGCACTGGTCATGACGCAGTGATCTGCGGGAAGTGTTGCGGACCAAGTCGAGTTCCCAGAACCCCACTTGACCGGCGTTCAGTGCAGATTCCAGCGCAGCGTTGGACTCTTCGGGCATTGTATTCTCGTCACATCCAGGAACGGGTTCCGATGTCTTCGGCTCGTGGGGCATGACTGCGACTACGCTGCACTCGCGAAGCTTTTCACCGTTCTCGCGAAGTATTCAGATTGTTGCTCCAAGGGACGGCATGCGCACAATAGTCGACGCATTATTCGAGCACCGAGAGCGCAAGGCGAGCCACCTGTTCCAGCGCGGTTCGATTGGAGCTGGCCCGCGCGGTCGCCCGCATGCCCTGGATCGTGACGACAAAGAAGCGGGCGAGCGCCGCGGGATCCTTGTCCGCCGCCAGTTCGCCGGTTTGTCGAGCCCGCCGCAGCGCGTCCTCGAAGATCGCTTCGACGTCGACCTGATTCGTCTTGACCAGTGCCGCGATTCGCCTGTCGCCGAGGTCGCGCTCGAGGTTGGCGCTCAGCAACAGGCACCCTCGCTGGTGGTCGGCACGGGATTCGTTGACGATCCCGAACAGCAGCGCGGCGAAGCGCTCGCGCAACGGATGACTCGCGGCCAGCAGGCGCCGCAATGCTTCCTGGGTTGAATCCCGGTAATGTTCCAGCGCGCCCAGATACAACTCGCGCTTGTCGCCAAAGGTGTCGTAAAGGCTCTGTCGCCCGACCTGCATGGCGGCCATGAGATCGTCCAACGACGTCTTTTCATACCCATTGCGCCAGAACACCTGGGTCGCCGCGGCAAGCGCGGTGCCGGGATCAAATTCCTTGGGTCGGGCCATATACTGGACTCTACGGTCCAATATACTGACCGTCAAGTACCCTCTGCGCAACCTGCAGCGGGGCTGGGCTTGGGGTACCAGCCCTGCCGCATCTGGACGCTATTGTCGCGTCAGAAACGCGTACCAAAGGTCGGCGTGCCGGTGCCCTCCGAGGCGCCATGGGAAGTCCGCCCACGGCTCTCGCCTGTACTTACCCCTCCGCCCCCCCCGCCACCAGCATCATCCGCTCGCCCGTTTCATTGCGCAGCGCACGCCTCTGGCGGATCCACGCCACCGCTTCTTTCGCGGGCATCGGTGCCGCGAACAGGTAGCCCTGCAATTCGTCGCAGGCCGCCACGCGCAAGGCATGCGCCTGATCGGGCAATTCCACCCCCTCGGCCACCACCTGCAGATGCAGCGTCTGGCCGAGCCCGATGATTGCCATGATGATCGCGAGATCGGAGGGATCGTCGAGCATGTCGTGCACGAAAGAGCGATCGATCTTGAGTTTGTCGATCGGGAAGCGACTGAGGTAGGTGAGGCTCGAATAGCCGGTGCCGAAGTCGTCGATCGACAGCATGACCCCCAGGGCCTTCAACGCCTCCAGCTGGTTCAGCGTCGAGTCCACGCTTTCCATCAGGATCGACTCGGTCAATTCCAGCTCGACATCCTCGGCAGGCACGCCGTGGCGCGTAAGGCTCGACTCGATGGAAGCCTTGAGGTTCGGATCGCGCAACTGCAGGACGGACAGGTTGATCGACACGGTCAGGCGCTGCTGCGTGCCGCCGACGCCCTCTGCATTCCATTGCGCGAGCTGGCGGCAGGCCTCGTCGATCACCCACGCTCCGATTGGGGCGATCAGTCCGCATTCCTCGGCGAGCGGAATGAAACGGCGCGGCGATACCGCGCCGAGTTCGGGATGCTCCCATCGCAGCAACGCCTCGACACCGCGCACGTCGCCAGTGCTGGCGTCGATGCGTGGCTGATAGTGCAGCGACAGTTCACCAAGCTCGACGGCGTGGCGCAAGCTGTTTTCCATCAGCAACCGTTCCTGCGCGCGCAGATTGAGGTCCTCGGTGAAGTAGGCAACGGTGTCGCGGCCGCTGGCCTTCGCTTCGTACATCGCCACGTCGGCGTGCCGCATCAGTTCGTCGATGTCGGCGCCATCGTCCGGATACAGGGCGATGCCGATGCTGCAGGAGACATGCAATTCGTTGCCGGCGATGTGATGAGGCCGGCGCATCAGCGGCACCACGCGGCTCTCGATCAGCCGGGTGATCTCCAGGTCATTCTTGACGCCGTTCACGACCACGACGAACTCGTCGCCACCCAATCGGCTCACCGTATCGCCGGCACGCACGGCATCGTTCAGCCGGTCGGCGACGGAACGCAACAACGCGTCACCCACGTGATGGCCCAGTGAATCGTTGACGTTCTTGAACCGGTCGAGGTCGATGAACAGCACGCCGACCTTGTCGCCGGTACGCTGCGCCTGTTGCATCGCCACGCGCAGTCGCTCGACGCAAAGCGACCGGTTCGGGAGGTCGGTGAGCACGTCATGATGGGCGAGGTAGTGGATGCGCTCCTCACTGGCCTTGCGATCCGTGATATCGATCGAGATACCGATGTAGTGCGAAACGGTGCCTTGCGCATCGAGCACCGCGCTCAGTGCGAGCCAGGCCGGGAACACGTCGCCGGTCCGGCGCCGCACCCAGATTTCGCCCTGCCATGCCCCGCGCGCGTCGACGATGCCCCACAGCTTCTCGATGTTGCCCGGGCCTGCGCGGTCGAATTGCAGGAACTCGGGCTTCTCGCCCACGACTTCATGGAATTCATAGCCGGTGCTGCGGCGAAACGAGCGATTCACCGACAGCAGATGATGCGTGCCGTCCATGATCATGATGCTCTCGGACGACGCTTCGAACACCTTGGCCCAGAGTTCGAGCCGCTGCTCCATCTGCTTCAGATGATTGATGGGGGCGAACGCCGTGAGCACGGCGTCCTGGCCGAGGTAGTTGAGGCGCCGCGCCGACAGCACGGCCCACGACGATTCCGTCGCGCCGCGCCATTTCACTTCGAATTCATCGACCACACCGCGGTCGGCCAGCTGCTGGAACAACCGCGAGCGCACGCTGGAATCGAGGCCTTTGATCCACGGATCGGCGTTGCCGCCGGCCAGCCACGACTGCGCCGGCTGGTTCGCGTGCAACACATCGTGATTCGGGATCGAAGTCACGACCAGCGGAATGGGAATCGCATCGACCAGCTCCTGTTGCGCCAGTGCCGCACGCGCGCTGGCTGCCAGCTCCTGCTCGACAAGACGCGTGCGGTCGAGCCGGTCGAGCATTTCGTTGAAGGCCAGCACCAGCCGGCCGATTTCGTCCTCGCTCGACCAATCGGCGCGCCGTGTGTAGTCGCCGGTGCGACTGACCGTGTCCGCCACGTCCGCCAGGTGGCGCAACGGGCGCGCGATCTGGCGTGCCACGAAGAAGACCGCCGTCAGCAGCAGCCCCAGCAACAGCAGCGCGGTCCCCAGGTGCAGCCACATCCGCATAAAGAACCCATGCACGCGTGCGTTCAGCAGTTCCTCCATCTCCCGCGACGCCTCGGTCCAGCTTGCGTGCAGTACCGATAACGCGGTGCGCTGGGCGTCCTGGACGCGTTGCCACTGCGCCGGCGACAGGTCGCCGTCCACCAACGCGCGCGCCGCATCCCGAAAAGCCTCGATGCCGGCCACGAGCGCCCGGCGCGAAGGATCAAGCGTCGACTTGAGGCCCGGAATCGATGCCGCGGCAAAGGCCTCGCCATAGTCCGCTTCGATGCCCTTGGCGATGGCGTCCAGGCGCCCCTCGAGGATGAAATACCGGGTGCGCTCCTCGCTGGTCATCGGCTGGCCCGATGACACCTGCTGCCGCAGTTTGTCCGCGATGCCGGTGACCACTTCGAGCAGATCCGGAAAGCGCAACAACAACAGCGACATCGTGTAGTAGCTATCGAGATCCGGATCGAGAATCAGGTTCGACTGATTGCCGAGCCGCGTGACCAATGCGCGTCCGCTGTCGACCGTGGTCTCCACCAGGGCCGGACGTTCCGCCGTTGTCGCCGGCAAGGCCGCGGTCGACTGTGCCAATTGCTTGATTGACGCCGCAAAAGCCGCCTGCAGTTCGTCGGTTTGCATGTCGTGCCCGAACGCGCGCTGGGCAGCGGCGAGGTCCGCGATGTGCCGTTCGTAGTCCGGCCGCGCCTCGCCTGCCAGCGGGCGCGCGACCTCCATCAAGCTGTCGCGCACGACCGCGATATAGGCGTTGCCCAGGAGCTCCTTGCGCGCGAAGTCGATCGCGATGAATTTCTCGTTGATCAGGATGCCCGAAATGAAAATCACCGCCGACAGGTCGAGCAGGTAGATCAGCAGCAACTTGCGGCCAACGCTCAGGCGAGCGAGCAAACGGGCGAAGAAACGAGGCATCTAAAGTTTGGGGACTAGCATGGTGGGTACGCCAGGCAGGGGTCAGGGCGTCGTTATCGAAGGCGCGAGGCCGGGCAACGCGCGCGATCGGGATGCAAGGCCGCAAGCGTCACGCCACGTGTGGAGAAACACAATTTGAACGCAACAAACATGCCATCCCGGAGTCCTGCGGGCTGACCCGGCAGGGCCGCATGGATTGCACTGCAATGGGGCGCAGCCGGGGCCATTCCGGATTCGAAATGTCCCCGACGGGCAACGCGAACGATCTGGTCAGCCGGCCCCTACCAAGGCCGGCAATTCCGACAGCGATGCGATCTGCCGGTTGGGCGCACCCGGCAACCGTTCGGCCCGCTGACCGTAACGGTTGCACCAGACGACCTGCATGCCGAAAGCCGACGCCGCGTAGGCGTCCCAACCGTTCGATGACTGGAACGAAATGGCGTGTGCCGGGATGCCCAGCCGGTCGACCGCGAGTTGATAGACCTTTGGATGCGGCTTGTAGACGCCCACGGCTTCCACCGACAGAATCTGATCGAACATGCCGACCAGGCCGGCGCCGGTGACGGCCGCGGTGAGCATTCGTGGCGAGCCATTGGACAGTATGGCCGTTTGCAAGCCGGCCTTCCGGAGCGCGCGCAGGACCTCGGGCACCTCGGGAAAGGCATCCAGGGTCAGATAGAGGTCCATCAAGCGTTCACGCAAGCCGGGACGATGGATATCCAGCGTCTCGAGCGCGAAGTCGAGAGCGTCCCCCGTGACCGCCCAGAAGTCGGCGTGGCGTCCCTGCGCCGCGCGCAGCCAGGTGTAGTTCAACTGCTTGTCGCGCCAGAGCGCAGCGAGCTGCGCCGTCTGTTCGCCCAGTTCGCCATGGCACCGCCGCGCCGCGGCGGCCACATCGAACAAGGTGCCGTAGGCGTCGAACACGCACGCCTTGATGCCGCTCAGGGGTTCGCTCATCGTCGGAAGCTTTCAATGGTAGACGTGCGCGCCGGCTGAGTACGCACCCGCTGCCGACGATCCGGGCGGCGCCGGTGGAAACAATGATTCAGCAGTCCAATAGCAGTCAACGGCGCTTGAAGTAACAATAGTAGTCATCACCAGCAAGTTGAACAACGCTCAGGCGGCAGATCACCATGTCGAAGCCTGGGCCATCGCTGCTGCCATCAGGATGGCGATGGATGGAAGGTCTGCATTTGCATCGGCCACGACTGGCGGTAGTGATCACTCACATTGCCTCGATGAAGTCACGATGCAATAATCAAATCCGTTCGCGCTGCGTCGCAGTGCGTGCCTTTCCACCCGAATGATCTACGGGGCCATCGCTTGTTTGCGCCGCCCTCAAGGATTGCGTTTCCGAAACCAGGAGGAATCAAGACATGACCAATCAACACCACGCCGGTATCCGACGATTTGCCGTGGCACTCGGCGTTTCCGCGGGCCTGCTTGCGGCCGGCGCCACGTTTGCGCAGACGCTGACTTACATCATTCCGTTCCCCGCCGGTGGTGAATCCGATGTGACCGCGCGCATCCAGGAGCCGGTGCTCAAGGCCATTTCCGGCCGCGACGTGGTCGTGCAATACAAGGCCGGCGCCGGCGGCGCAACGGGCTGGGCGTCGCTCAACAAGCTTCCCGCGGACGGCAACACGGTGATGGGCACCAACCTTCCGCACATCTTCCTCCAGCCGATGGAAAAGGACGTCGGTTACAAGACCGACGACCTGATCAACGTCTACGTCTTCCAGCTGACGCCAGATGCGATCGTGGTCCCGGCCGACAGCCCCTACAAGTCGCTGAAGGACCTGATCGATGCCGCAAAGAAGACTCCCGGCGCGATCACCATGTCCGGCAGCGGCACCAACAGCGGCCCGCATCTCTCCGCGATCACCTTCAACAAGCTGGCCGGCGTCAAGACCACCTACATTCCGTTCTCCGGAACCGCGACGTCGGTGGCGGCGATGCTCGGCAAGCAGGTCAACGCGGCGATGACCTTCACCACTGCAGCGATCCAGCAGGGCGACAAGGTGCGCATTCTGGCCGTGGCGCTGGACAAGCGGCTCGACTCGCATCCGGACGTGCCGACCTTCAAGGAGCTCGGCATCGACATGACTTCGGGCGTGTTCCGCGGCGTAGCCGTGCCCAAGGCCACGCCGGAAGCCGACCGCAAGAAGCTGTCGGACCTGTTCGGCAAGGTCAATCAGGATCCGGCCTTCCGCAAGAAGATGACGGACGCGGGCTTTGTGATCGTCGACGTGCCCTACGACAAGATGACGCCGTTCCTCGACAGCAAGCGCAAGGAATACGAGGCCGCCGCGCGTGAGGTCGGCATGATCAAGTAGTCGCCGATGGATCTGCTCGTCTACGCCCAGGCCGCGCTGTCGGTCGGGAATCTGCTGCTGGCGCTGCTGGGTGTGATCGCCGGCACGGTGATCGGCGCCATGCCCGGGCTGACCGCGACCATGGCGGTCGCGGTGCTGGTGCCGTTCACGTTCACCATGGAACCGGCGCCGGCACTGATCATGCTGGGCGCCATCTATACCGGCGCCATCTACGGTGGCGCCTATTCCGCGGTGCTGCTCAATACGCCGGGCACGCCGTCGGCCATTGCCACGACCTTCGACGGCTATCCGATGGCCAAGCGTGGCGATGGCGACCTGGCCATCACGCTGGCCTGTCTCGCCTCGGTCTTCGGCGGGCTCGTCGGCGCGATCTGCCTGCTGTTGCTGGCGCCACCGCTGGCCGAGGTGGCGCTGGCCTTCGGCCCGGTCGAGTATTTCTGGCTGGCCGTGCTCGGCCTGACGCTGGTCGCCGCGCTGTCGGAGGGCGATGCCTGGAAAGGGATCGTCGGCGCCTGCATTGGCCTGTTGCTCTCGATGATCGGCTCGGCGGTGGTCGGCGGCGACATCCGCTACACGCTGGATACCCAGTTTCTGTTAGGTGGCATCGGCGTCGTGCCCGCGCTGATCGGGCTCTTCTGCATCCCGGTGCTGATCGACCTCGTCGCATCGCGCGAGGAACACCTGCGCATCGAGGGCAAGGTGGCCGGGTATCGCTTGGGCGAGGCCGTCCGCGTCATGCTCGCCAACAAGATCAACGTGATCCGCAGCTCGACCATCGGCACCGTGATCGGCATGCTGCCGGGCGCCGGTGGGTCGATCGCGGCACTGGTCGCCTACTCGGAGGCCCGGCGCTCGTCCGGCGATCCCGACAGTTTCGGCAAGGGCAACCCGGCGGGCATCATCGCCAGCGAGTCGTCGAACAACGCGACCGTCGGTGGCGGCTTCATTCCGACGCTGGTGCTGGGCATTCCCGGAACGCCGGCGGACGCGGTGGTGCTCGGCGCGCTGCTGGTCCAGGGCATCAAGATCGGACCTGCGCTGTTCAACGAGCAGGCCGCCATCGCCTATACCTTCATCATCGGCCTGCTGGTGGCCACCGTGCTGATGCTGCCGGTCGGGTTGGTGCTGGGCCGGTATGCGTATGGCTCGATCATCGCGGTGCCGAAATCGTTGCTGGTGCCCGCCATCGCGTTCCTGACCATCATTGGCAGCTACGCAATCCAGAACAACGTCGACGATGTGATCGTCATGTTCGGCATCGGCGTCGTTGGCTGGGTGCTGAACTGCTATGGCTTCGCGCCGGCGCCGATCGTCCTCGGGCTGATCCTCGGTCCGCTGGCTGAACAGGGTTTCGTCCAGGGATGGATGATCGGTGCGGCAACCGACAACCTGCTCGGCATGTTCTTCGGGCGGCCGATTTCACTGGCGATCATCGGCGTGGCAACGCTGACCCTGCTCTATCCGACGCTTTCGGAACGCTATCACCGCAGAAAGGCCCGCCGTGCCGGCATCAAAGCAGACTGACACCGACGGCGGTATGGTCACGCCGCCACCGCGGGTCCTCGACGTCGGCGCGCTCGTCGCGTCGGCGCTGCTGCTGCTGATGGCCGCCGCCGCGCTGTGGGACTCGCGGAACTTCTCGGCCTTGGGTTCGATCTTTCCCCGCGCGACCGGCGTGGTTGCGGTCGTCGCGTGTCTGATCGTGCTGTGGCGCATATTGCGCCGTCGCTCGCCGCCAAGTCGGGGGTTCGTTCGCGACGGACTGGTGCGCGGTTTGCTGCTGATCGCCGTGATCTCGCTGTGGATCGCGATGCTTGAGCGCGCCGGCTTTGCACTCGCAGGCGTGATCGCCTATGTGGCGCTGGCGCTGGTCACCGAACGGGAACCGCTGACCTGGCGTCGCGTGTTTCGTTTTATGGTGGTTGCAATCACCTTTGTTGCCGCGTTCCAGCTGGTCTTCGTACACTTCCTCAAGGTCCAGCTGCCTGTCGGCACGCTGTTCTAGCCGCGCGCGTTTCCTGCGCGCAGGGTGCCCTTGCGCGGACTGGTACGCTTTGCTGAAAGCGCCTGTGCCTGGTCTTGCTTGGAAAGCGATTCGAGTATCGGGCATTCAGGCCACTCGAGTAATCTATCAAAAGACAGGGGCTCTCACTCCACCGTCACGCTCTTGGCGAGGTTCCGTGGCTTGTCCACATCCGTGCCGCGCAACACGGCCGTGTGATACGCCAGCATCTGCAGTGGAATCACGTGGACGATCGGCGACAGCAATCCGGCATGCTCGGACATGCGCGTGACATGGATGCCGTCACCGGCCGTCAGGTTGCTGTCGAGGTCGGCCACGACATAGAGTTCCCCGCCGCGCGCGCGCACTTCCTGCAGATTGGACTTCAATTTTTCCAGCAGGGCATCGTTGGGCGCAATGGCCACCACCGGCATGTTTGCGTCGACCAGCGCAAGCGGACCATGCTTCAGTTCGCCCGCCGGATAAGCTTCGGCGTGGATGTAGGAGATCTCCTTCAACTTCAGCGCGCCTTCCAGCGCGATCGGATAGTGCAATCCGCGGCCCAGGAACAGCGCATTCTGCTTCCTGGCAAAGGCCTGCGCCCACGCGATCATGTGCGGCTCGAGCGCCAGGGCGGCCTGAATGGCGGCCGGAAGATGGCGCAGCGCCTTGATCCAGCGTTCTTCATCGGCGGCGGACAGCCGCCCGCGTACCTGCGCCAGCGTCAACGCCAGCAGGAAGTGCGCCACCAGCTGGGTGGTAAACGCCTTGGTGGACGCGACCCCCACTTCGGTGCCGGCGCGGGTCAGGAACTTGAGCTCGGTCTGCCGCACCATCGAACTGGTCGCGACATTGCAGATCGCCAGCGTGTGTACATGCCCTAAGGATCGGGCGTGCTTCAGCGCGGCCAGCGTGTCGGCGGTCTCGCCCGATTGCGACACGACCACCACCAGCGTGCGTGGATTGGGTACGCTGTCGCGATAGCGGTATTCACTTGAAACTTCGACCGCGCACGGGACGCCGGCGAGCGTCTCGATCCATTGCCGCGCCACCATGCTGGAGTAATAGCTGGTGCCGCACGCCAGGATCAGCACGCTGTCGATCTGCGCCAACGCCTGCGCCGCCGGCGCGCCGAACAGCGATGGCGCAATGGCATCGATGCCTTCGAGCGTATCGGCCACGGCGCGCGGCTGCTCGAAGATTTCCTTCTGCATGTAGTGCTGGTAGGGGCCCAGTTCGACGGCGCCGGCATCCGCCGGCACCTCGATCACGGCACGTTCGGTGCGTCGTCCCTGCGCGTCGTAGATCGCATAGCCTTCGCGACGCACGTCGGCGACGTCGCCCTCCTCGAGATAGCTCACGCGACGCGTGACGGGAACCAATGCCGCGGCATCGGATGCCAGAAAGTGATCGTCGACGCCAAGCCCGACCACCAGCGGGCTGCCCTGCCGCGCGCCAATCACGCGACCGGGTTCGCGGGTGGAGATCACGGCAATGGCATACGCGCCCTGGAATTCGGCCACGGCCAGTTGCACGGCGCGCAACAAATCCTGCTTCGCGGCGCCATGCCAGTGCGCATGTACGAGGTGGGCGATCGTCTCGGTATCGGTCTGGGTGGCGAAGACATACCCTTCACTCTGCAAGCGCGCGCGCAGGGCCTCGAAATTTTCGATGATGCCGTTGTGGACGACGGCGATTTCCCCACCGGACAGGTGCGGATGCGCGTTGACCGGCGTGGGCGCGCCATGCGTTGCCCAGCGGGTATGCGAGATGCCGGTGGTGGCGGAAAGATTGAGCGCGGCGGCCTGCGTGGCGAGATCGGCCACGCGCGCCGTGGACACCAGGCGCTCCAGCACCGGCGTAGTGCCGCCGAGGATGACGGCAAGACCCGTGGAATCATAGCCGCGATATTCAAGGCGGCGCACGCCATCGATCAGCATGGGTACTACGTTGCGCATCGATGACGCGCCGATGATGCCGCACATGGGGGGTCAGTCCTAGGTCGTTGGTTTGGCCGGCTTGACCGGGCGCTTGAAGCTTGGGACCGCCACCTGCGGAGCGCGCGCAACCGTAAGCACCAGCGGTGGCGCGTCCCGCGCAATGGTGCTGCCGCCGCCGATGGTGGCGCCGGCCCCGATGGTGACCGGCGCGACAAGCACGCAGTTGGACCCGATCGAAGCATCGTCGCCGATCGCCGTGGCGTGCTTGTACGCGCCGTCGTAGTTGGCCGTGATGGCGCCGGCGCCGAAGTTGACGTTGCGGCCCATCGTCGTGTCGCCGATGTAGGCGAGATGATTGGCCTTGCTGCCCGCGCCCAGCGTGCTGGCCTTCACCTCGACGAAGTTGCCGATGTGGACATCGTCTGCCAGCGTGGTGCCGGGGCGCAGCCGGGCGAAGGGACCGATGCGCGCATTGGCGCCGACGGTGGCGCCGTCAAGATGCGAAAACGCCGCGATGGTCGTGCCGGCGGCGATGGCAACATTGCGCAGCACGCAATACGGACCCACGCTGACGCCGTCCCCCAACTGCACGACGCCTTCGAAGATGCAGCCGATGTCCACGCGCACATCGCGGCCGCACGCGAGCGTGCCGCGGATATCGAGGCGCGCCGGATCGGCCAGCGCCACGCCGCTGTCCATCAGCGCTTGGGCGTACCGTCCCTGCAGGATGCGCTCGACGGCAGCAAGTTGCGCCTGGTCGTTGATGCCGCGCACGTCGCGCTCATCGGACGCGACGTGCGCCACGACCGGGATGCCATCCGCGACCGCCGCGGCGACGATGTCGGTGAGGTAATACTCGTTCTGCGCATTGTCGGGCTTCAGCGCCGTGATCCATCGCCGCATCAAGGCGGTGGGCGCGGCCATCACGCCGGTGTTGATCTCATCGAGCTTGCGCTGCGCGGGCGTCAGGTCGCGGTCCTCAACGATCGCGCGGACACGTCCCGACGCATCGCGAACGATACGGCCAAGCCCTGCCGGATCGGGGACATGCGCGGTCAACACGGCCAGCTGACCTTTTTCGGCCACCTCGACCAGCATCGCGAGCGCCGCCGCGGGCACCAACGGCAGGTCGCCGATGGAGACCAGCGTGACGCCGTCGGGCGGCAGGACGTCGAGCGCGACGCGCGCGGCGTCGCCGGTGCCGCGCGGCGGGTCCTGCAGGACAAACTGCAGATCGGGCGCCGCCAGCGCGGCACGCACCGTGTCGGCGCCGACACCGACCACCACCGCCAGCGCGCGCGGCGCAAGCGTTCGTGTGGTGTCCAACAAGTGTGCTACGAGCGGACGGCCAGCCAGCGGGTGCAGCACCTTGGGCAGCGCGGAGCGCATGCGCTTGCCCTGACCGGCGGCGAGGACGACGACATTGAGAGGAGAGGTCACGAATTCCGGGAGCGAAAATGGGTGGTTGATGATACGCCAGCGAACACTGCCCCCTGCGGGCCGGGCTGCGGGCGAGACTTCGTCGACCGGAAAATGTTACAGTTTTGTGACAACAAGATGCGCGAGGCGTTCCCGCCCGCCGTGCACCAACACCAAGGAGACCTCCATGCTGAACCAGCTTCGCTTTGCGTTGTGCATCGCGGCGTTTGCCGCCACCGCGTCGCTCCCCGTCCTTGCCGCCGACGCGTGCTCCAACCGCGGCGAACTCGACGCGATGTATTGCGACGCCAACAAGGACATGGTGGCTGACGTACCCACCGACGCGAAGAAGTGGAAAAATCCGTCGACGATCGTCTTCACCTACACCCCAGTCGAGGACCCCGCGGTCTACGAAAACATATTCAAGCCTTTCACCACGCAACTCGCCAAATGCCTCGACAAGAAGGTCGTGTTCTATCAGGTGCAGAACAACGCGGCCGAGATCGAGGCGATGCGCTCGGGTCGCCTCCATGTGGGTGGCTTCTCGACGGGACCGACGGCCTTCGCCGTCAATCTCGCCGGCGCCGTTCCGTTTGCGGTGAAGGGTGATTCCAAGGAATTCCAGGGCTACAACCTGATCGTGATCGTGAAGGCCAGTTCGCCCTATCAGAAACTGGCGGACCTGAAGGGCAAGAAGGTCGCGCACACGTCGCCATCATCCAACTCGGGGCATCTGGCGCCGCTGGCGCTGTTCCCGGGCGAAGGTCTCGCGCCCGACAAGGATTACAAACCCGTATTTTCCGGCAAGCACGACCAATCGGTATTGGGCGTCAATTCGGGCGACTACGACGCCGCAGCGGTGGCCTCGGACGTATTTCACCGCATGGCGGTGCGCGGGCAGATCAAGGAGTCCGAATTCCGCGTGATCTACCGCAGCCAGAAATTCCCGACGTCGTCCTTCGCCTATGCGCACGACCTCGACCCGAAACTGGTCGACAAGATGCTGACCTGCTTCTACGACTATCGCTTTCCGCCGGAAATGGTCAAGGCCTTTGACGGCGCCGATCGCTTCGTCCCGATCAACTACCAGAAAACCTGGGAAGTCGTGCGGGCAGTTGCCAAGGGATCAGGGCAGGCTTTCGACAAGAGCACCTACGAAAAGGAAACCAAGCGCGAGGCGGAAGCAGCGGCCAAGAAGAAGAGCTGATGCTCGAGCTTCGCCACCTGTCGAAGTCGTATGTGGCCGGCAGGCCGGTCCTGACCGACATCAATCTCGAGATCGCGGCGCGCGGCATCACTTCGATCATCGGACCGTCGGGCACCGGCAAGAGCACGTTGATCCGGTGCATCAACCGGTTGGTGGAGCCGACTGAAGGCGAGATCATGTTCGAAGGAACGGATCTCGCCAAGCTGGCGGGCGCGCCGTTGCGCCAGGCGCGCCGCCACATCGGCATGGTGTTCCAGGAATACAACCTGGTCGAGCGATTGACGGTGATGGAAAACCTGTTGTCCGGGCGGCTTGGCTACGTCTCGCCGTGGCGCGCATGGCGGCGCAAATTTCCGGATGCCGACATCGGCAAGGCGTATGAATTGCTCGATACCGTGGGCCTCACCGGCTTCGCGCATCGCCGTGCAGACGCGCTGTCCGGGGGCCAGCGGCAACGCGTAGGCATCGCGCGCGCCGTGATGCAGGAGCCAAAAATGTTGCTGGCGGACGAGCCCACCTCGTCGCTTGACCCCAAGACCTCGGTCGAGATCATGGAATTGCTGGCGGGGGTCGGTCACGCCCGCGGCATTCCGGTGCTGATCAACATGCACGATGTGGAGCTGGCCAAGCGCTTCGCCGACCGCATCGTCGGCATGTCCGGCGGCCGCGTGATCTTCGACGGTGCGCCGATGTATCTCACCGACGAAATCCTGAAGCAGATCTATGGCGGCGAGGCCTGGCTGCAATGAGCTCGCGCACGCATCACACCCACGGTGCGCGATTGGTCCGGCGCGCGCCGCAATGACTGCCGCTGCACCTGCCGCCGCGCCGCAGCCGAACCCGTTTCCGCGCAGCGTCTGGCCGCGCGTGGCGTGGCTGGCGTTGCTCGATCTACGTGATCTACGCCTGCGCGCAGATGGACATCTCGTGGGCGCGGCTGCAGATCGGACTGGCCAACGCCGCGAAGTTCTTCGGACGCCTGTTCCCGCCCAACTTCTCGCGCTGGGACTTGCTGGTCAAGGGACTGCTGGAAAGCCTCGAGATCGCCGTGCTGGCCACCACACTGGGCATCACGCTGGCACTGCCCATCGGGCTGGCCGCCGCGCGCAACCTGATGCCGCCGTGGGTAACGTGGCCGGCGCGTGCAGTCATCGTGCTGGCGCGCTCGTTCCATCCGGTGATCGTTGCCATCCTGTTCGTGAAGGCCGTGGGCTTCGGCGCGCTGGCGGGCATCCTGGCTCTGACGGTGGCATCCGTCGGTTTCATCGGCAAGCTCTTCACCGAGGCCATCGAGGAAATTTCGCTGAAACAGGTCGAGGCGGTGCGCGCCACCGGCGCGCCGTTCGCGTCCGTGCTCGCCTACGGCGTGATGCCGCAGGTATTCTCCCGCTTCATCGGCTTTGGCACGTACCAGCTCGATTCGAACCTGCGCAACTCGACGATGGTGGGCATCGTCGGCGCGGGCGGCATCGGCGGCACGCTGTTCGCCGCATTCCAGCGCTTCGACTACGACTTCGTCTGCGCAATCCTGCTGTCCATCATCTCGCTGATCATGCTGGGCGAGGTACTGGCCACCGCAGTGCGTTCGATTTTCATCGATAACGCCACGCTCGCCGAACTGTTCCGGCGGCGCGAACACGTGTCGCGCGAAAGCGTGCCGGAAGACGACTGATGGCGCCCGAGGCCGTCCTGCCCTCGCCGGTCGCGCAGCGCCGCTGGCATCGCTTCACCCGCGCACAGCGATTGACCCGCTTCGTCGTGTATCTGGTCGTCGTGGCGGCGATCGTGGCCTCGCTGCGCACGGTCGAGGTGATCCCCGAGTTCCTCTACGACGCACCCGAGCAGGTCGTCGACCTGCTGACGCGGATGTGGCCCGTGGACTGGCCGCACTATCGCGAGTCGGTGCACGATGCGCTGATCGAAACCATCAACATCGCGTCGGTAGGCACGTTGCTGGCGCTGGTATTGGCGCTGCCTGTGGGCGTGATGGCCGCGCACAACCTCGTGCCCTTCACGCCGCTCAACCTGCTGGCCAAGCTGATCCTGGTGTCGTCGCGCTCCGTCAACTCGCTGGTGTGGGCACTGTTGTTCGTCGGCATCTTCGGCCCCGGTGCACTGGCCGGCACGCTGGCCATCGCGTTCCGCTCGATCGGTTTCGTCGGCAAGCTGTTCGGTGAAGCGCTCGAGGAAGCGGCGCCGGGGCCGATCGAGGCACTGACCGCCGCCGGCGCGCCATGGTGGTCGCGGATGACTTTCGGCTACTGGCCGCAGGTGAAGCCGGCGTTCTGGTCGATCGCGCTGTTCCGCTGGGACATCAACGTACGCGAATCGGCCGTGCTTGGTCTGGTGGGCGCGGGCGGCATCGGCATGGCGCTCGATTCCGCCCTCAATCTTTTCCAGTGGGATCGCGTGGCGCTGATTCTCATCGCCATCCTGTTCGTCGTGATCGTGGCCGAAGTGGTAGTCACGCAGGTGCGCAAGCGCTTGATCTGAGTGGGCGGTGTCGCCGGATTGCCTCGCCTAGGTCTTCTTCGCGGTCCCGCTCAACATCCGCACCAGCACCACGCCCACGATGATTACGGCGAGTGCAATCGCGCCGTGACGGGGCCCACCGCGGCTTCCTCGCAGGCCGGATTGAACAGCGTTTGTCCTACAGGGGATCGCGAAATCTTCCTAATGCTCCGAGGCCGCACGCTATCCAGAATGCCATCGTCAATTCGCTTGGGAGAAACACCATGGGCAAATACGTGCTGGGCTGGGTACTTGGCGTTCCTGCGATCGTGCTGGTCGTGATCTATTTCTTCTTCCACTGATCGGTATCGCATGCACCGGCCGCAAGGCCGGTGCATCGTTGTTATGCGAAGCGGCGCGGCGCTATCGCGCCGTGCCGATATGGTTGTCCAGGAACCGCTCCATCGCCTCGTAGAACTCGAAGCGGTTTTCCTCGTTGTGAAAGCCGTGGCCTTCGTCGTCCTTGACGATGTACTCCACTTCCACGCCGCGCTTGCGCATCGCCTCCACCATCTGATCGCTTTCGGCCTTGACCACGCGCGGATCCTTCGCCCCTTGCGCGATCAGCAGCGGTGCGGTGATCCGGTCGGCGTGATACACGGGCGACGCCGCCTTGAGCATCGCCTCGTCGGCCTCCATGTCGCCAACCATCTCCTGCATCATCGCGAGAAACGGCTTCCAGTAGGGCGGGACCGAACGCATGAACGTCAGCAGGTTCGACACGCCGACGTAGTCCACGCCGGCGGCATAGAGATCCGGCGTGAATGCCAGTCCCGCCAGCGCGGCATAGCCGCCATAGCTGCCACCGTAGATCGCGACCCGCTTCGGGTCGGCGATGCCCTCCGTGATCAGCCATTGCACGCCGTCGGTGACGTCGTCCTGCATCTTGCGGCCCCATTCGCGGAACGATGCTTCCCAGAATTGCCGGCCATAGCCGACGGAGCCGCGGAAGTTCATCTGCAGCACGGCGTAGCCGCAGCTCGCCAGGAATTGCACCTCGGGGTTGAAACCCCACACGTCGCGCGCCCACGGCCCGCCGTGCACGTTGACCACCACGGGCAGGTTGGCCGTCGGCAAGCCCCTGGGCAGCGTCAGGTAACCGTGAATCACGAGGCCATCGCGTGAGGTGTACTGCACGGGCGTCATCGGCGCCAGCCTGTCTTCGGGCAGCCACGGCGTGACGTCGGCCAGGAATTCGAGCTGCTTCGTCGTCTTGTCGTACAGGTAGCGCTTGCCGCGGGTCCGGTCGCTGAACGACGCGACGATGAACTTGTCCTCGGCCTTGTTCGTCGACGTGAATTCGACTTCGTAGCCCGGCAGCTTCGCCTCGACATCGCGAAACATCGCCTCGGTCTCCGCGTCGAAAAATCGGCGCTCGGTCTTCGCGGTAACCCAGCGCGCGGTCGTCAGCACTTTTCGCTTCCGCGAAAAACTCAGACCCTCCACGTCGACATCCGGATGCTCGACCAGCAGCTTCCCTTCCTGCGCGGTGGCGGGATCGAATTCGAAGATCGCCGTCTTGTCGCGTCCGCGGTTGGAGACCACGTAGAGCTGCTGGTTGTCGAACGTGAAGAACAGCGGCGCCACCGTCTCCTTGAAATTGGTGGTGAGCAATGGCTTGAACTCATCCTGCTCGGTGGCGCGATAGAGCAGTGCGGTGGTGACGCCATCGGCGGTCCCGGCCACGCGCAGCTTGCCGTCATGGTCCGTGCCCCAACTGGTGATGTTGCCGGGGTTCTGCGCTATCAGCTGTTCTGCGCCGGTACGCACATTGATCCGGAACACGTCGAATACTTCGGCGTCGCGCCGGTTGTGCGACACGATCAGGTGGTCATCGTCCTCGTCGAGGCTGTCCACCACGTCGGCCCGCACCAGTTCGCCGGGGGTGAGGTCCTTCAGGTCGCCGCCAAGGATGTCGATGGAGACGACGTGAAAGTTCTCGTCACCGCCGAAGTCCTTTTCGTAGACGATGCGCTCGCCCTTCCAGAAGTAGCCGCTGATGTCGCGCGCCGTTTCCGACGTCACGCGCGTCGTGGCGCCGCCGGCCAGGGGACGCACGAACACGTTCATCCGGCGCTCGTACGGCGCGGTCCACGACAGGTAGCGCCCGTCGGGCGAGACCTGGTGGCCGGCCTGCTCGGGATTCCGGAAGAAGTCGCGCAGCGGCACCGGCGCGGAGGTGGTGGATGACGGCATGGAGCGCGACCCTTGGCGTTCGTATCGAACGCGCATGATAGCCGTAGCGGCATAGGCTATCCTTGGGATCGTGTCGATCATCGCGGTATTCAACCAGAAGGGCGGCGTGGGCAAGACCACGACCGCGCTCAATCTCCTTGCGGCCATCGCGCAACGCAAACAGCGCCCGCTGGGGATCGACCTCGACCCGCAGGGTCATCTCACGCACGTCTTCGGCGTGCAGCCCAAGTCCGCCGACGAGACGATCTACAGCTTCTTCATCCGCCAGCGGCCATTGGAGGAAATTGCCGAGATCACCCGAAGTGGCGTGATCCTGTGTCCCTCGCACCTCGAGCTGAACAAGCTCGATACGCTGCTGGGCAAAGGGGTGAATGTGGTCACCCGCCTGCGCCATGCGCTGCATGCGCCCGGGGCGCTCACCGGGCCGGCCATCATCGACTGTTGCCCGCTACTGAACGTACTGTCGCTCAATGCCGTGTTCGCGGCCGACCTCGTGCTGGTTCCGGTGTCGGCCGACTTCCTGTCGCTGCAGGGCGCAGCGCAGGTGGAGCGGGCGCTGAATGCGCTCGAGCCCGTGTTCAAGCGGCGACTCCCGCGCCGCTACCTGCTCACGCGCTACGACATGCGGCGGCGCATGAGCGGGGCGGTCGTGGAGAGGATGGCCGAGTCGATGCGACCGGACGAGATCTGCGTCACGCGCATTCGCGAGAATGTGAAGCTGGCGGAAAGCCCGTCGATGGGCGTGGACATCTTCCGGCATGCGCCGGAAAGTCGCGGCGCGCGCGACTATGCGGCCCTGCACGACGAACTAGTGGGTGCCGGCTTTCTGCAATGATGTCGGCGCCGCGCTGATGAGACCAATGATGCCTTCCATGTCCAGCGTGTCCAGGCGACGCGGCACGGATTGCTCGCTGCAATCGACGATTTCGCAATAGTGATACATCTGCCGCAGCCGCCTTTCGGCGTCCGTTTGCGTGGCCGCCATGATCTGGATGTTGTCCACGCGCTGGCCGTGCTTGGTTCTGATGTTGAAGCCGTATCGAATCACGCCATGCCTCCCGGTTGCGTCAGTGATGGTGCGGTTCCGCGCCTTGTCCTTCCCGATCAAGGTGTTAGGACAGGTCGCTGTTATGATGGGACGCATCCTGCATGCAAGTACCGTACCCACCGCAGCTTTTAGTCCAATGACCCCTGCCCCCGCCGCGGCCACGCCCGTCGTCGATCCCGAGAGCATTGCCATTTTGTCAGGCGCGTTGCGGCGTATGGAGCTAGTGAATGCTCACATACAACCACGATTCAGTGCGCTGGCCGGCGGCGTCTCCTCCGACATCTATCGGGTGGAATTGCCCTCCGGCGTCATATGCGTCAAACGTGCGCTGCCCAAATTGAAGGTTGCCGCCGATTGGCGGGCCCCGGTGGAGCGCAACCGGTGGGAGGTCGAATGGATGCGCGTGGCCGGCAGCATCGTGCCGGGCGCGGTTCCCCAGATCCTGGGCGAAGACGCGGAAGCCGGCGCCTTTGCGATGGTCTGGCTCGACCCGGCCGCGTATCCGGTCTGGAAAACCCTGCTGGCGGAAGGCGCGGCATCGCCCGGTACCGCCGCCGAAGTGGGCGACCGCGCTTGGCCGCATCCATGCCGCCACGGCCGACCGGCCCGCCATCGCCGCGCGCTTTCCCACCGACGCGCTCTTTCACGCCATCCGCCTCGACCCCTACCTGGTCACGGCGGCCGGCGCGCATCCGGACCTGGCGCCGCAACTGCACGCGCTGGTCGCCACGACGGCCGCCAGCAAGCGGGTGCTGGTGCATGGCGACTTCAGTCCCAAGAACATCGTGATCGGCGCCGGCGGCCCGGTGATCCTCGATGCCGAATGCGCGTGGTATGGCGACCCCGCCTTCGACCTCGCCTTCGTGCTCAACCACCTGCTGTTGAAGGGTATCTGGCGCCCCCAGTGGCGCGCAGATTACGCGACGATGGCGCGGGAATTGATTGCCGCCTACCAACGCCTGGTGGCGTGGGAGCCGTGGGCCGCCCTCGACGCGCGCACCGCCGCATTGCTGCCCGGCTTGATGCTGGCGCGCATCGACGGCAAATCACCGGTCGAATACATCGCCGACGCGCACGACAAGGCGTTGGTGCGGACCTTTGCCCGCGCCCATCTCGCCCGGGCCGCGCCGGCACTGGAACAACTCGTGCATGCGTGGTCGCCATGACCCCCACCACCATCAACCGCGTGCACGGACGGCGCGTTTTCGATTCGCGCGGCCGACCCACGGTGGAAGCGGAAGTGCTCCTCGCCAGCGGCGTGATCGGGCGCGGCATCGCCCCGGCCGGCGCCTCGCGCGGCTCGCGCGAAGCCGTCGATCTGCGCGACGGCGGCACGCGCCTTGGCGGTTATGACGTCGCCACCGCCGTGGCCAACGTGCGCGGTCCGCTTGCGCGCGCCATCTTCGGCATGGACGCGCTGGACCAGGCCGGCATCGACGCCAGGCTGATCGAAGTGGATGGCACGCCCGACAAGTCGAATATGGGCGGCAACGCCATCGTCGCCATCTCGCTCGCCGTGGCCCAGGCTGCCGCCACGGCGCACGACATGCCGTTGTGGATGTACCTGGCCGGCGATGAACCGGTATCGTTGCCGCTGCCGGAGATCCAGATCTTCGGCGGGGGCGCGCATGCGGGTCGCCGCATCGATATCCAGGACCTGATGGTCATTCCTGTCGGGGCCTGGACCTTCGACGATGCCATCACGATGGTCGCCGAGATCTACCGCGCCGCCGGAACGCTGATGCAGGAGACCGGCAGACTTTCGGGCGTGGCGGACGAGGGCGGCTACTGGCCGCAGTTCGCATCCAACGAAGAGGCGCTGGAAATGACCGTGCGGGCCATCGAGCGCGCGGGATGCCATCCCGGCGGCGACGCGGCGATTTCGCTCGACATCGCGGCCTCCGAATTCGGTCACGATGGCCGGTATACGCTGGCGCTGGACAAGCAGGAACTCGACCGCGACGGCATGTCCGAAATGCTGCTGCGCTGGCTCGACAAATATCCGATCGTGTCGATCGAGGATCCGTTTGCCGAGGACGATCGCGTGGCATGGATCGAGTTCAACCGCGCCGCGGGCCATCGCGTGCAGATCATTGGCGACGACTATCTGACCACGAGCGCACAGAGAGTGGCCGAAGCCAAGCTCGACGACGCGTGCAATGCGGTGCTGATCAAGGTGAACCAGGCCGGCACGCTCACGGAAACCAAGGCCGCGCTCGACGCCGGCAAGGCGGCGGGCTTCGGCACCATCGTGTCGGCGCGATCGGGTGAGTCCGAGGACGTGGCCATCGCGCACCTGGCCGTGGGCTGGAACGCCGGGCAACTCAAGGTCGGTTCGTTCGCGCGCAGCGAGCGGATGGCCAAGTGGAACGAAGTACTGCGAATCGAGGAGGCGCTGGGCAAGGACGCGAAGTTTGCCGGCGCCGCCGCGCTGGCGAAACGGAAGTAGTCAACCCGCTTTCGCGAACCATGCCGCCACGGCGGGATGATCCAGCACCTCGCGGTTGACCACCGACACCGGCTGCCGGTGCGTGGCGAAGTCGACCAGGCTGCCCAGGCCCGCGCGCGCGATGGCGTCGAAGCATTCGTCGGTCCAGCACAGCGAATGCGGCGTGACGATCACGTTGTCCATCGTCAGCAGCGGATTGTCCGGCGCCACCGGCTCCTGCTCGAAGACATCCAACGCCGCGCCCGCAATGGCGCCACTGCGCAGCGCCGCGATCAGCGCGGCTTCGTCCACGATCGGACCCCGCGCCACGTTGATCAGATAGGCGGTCTTGCGCATCAGCGCCAGGCGCTGCGCGTTGATCAGGTGACGCGTGCTGGCGTCGAGCAGGCACGACACGATCACGAAATCGGCGCGCTGCAAGAGGTCGTCGAGCGGCACCAGCTGCGCGCCCACCCTGGCCACGTCGGCCGCATCGGCGAACGGATCGGCCGCCAGCACCTGCAGGTCGAATGCGCGCGCCAGCGGCACCGTCTCGCGGCCAATGCCGCCGAAGCCCACGAGGCCGATCGTGCGCGTGGTGAGGCCCTGGCCCATGAAGTCGTTGCGGCGATTCCAGCCGCCGGTGCGGGTCAACCGGTCCTTCGCGAAGAGCCGCTGCGACAGTGCCAGCACGAACGTCATCGCCATCGTGGCCACCGGGCGGCGGATGGCGATCGGCGTATTGGTCAGCACGATGCCGGCACGCGTAAGCGCGGGCACGTCGACGGAGTCATAACCCACGCCGTGCCGCGCGATCATCCGCACACGGCAATCGGCGCGACCGATCGTGACGGCCGTCACCTTTGGCGCATTGACGTAGAGCAGGTCGTACGCCGCCGCGAGATCGGGCGTGATCTCGGGTACCGCGGCGGGCAGGTACGCCCATTCCAGCGCGGCGCATGCATCGAGCAGAGCCAGCGGCGCTTCGCCGAAGGATGGAACGCCCGCGCTCGTGACAAGGTCGGGCGTGACGCCCACGCGAAGTTTGGTGGTCATGAGGGTGGCACCATGATCGACGACTGGCGAGAGGAGGCGCTGCGATTAAGCGAGGCCGCGCAAGTGCGCGAGCCCTGCGGCAAGGCCAGACTGGTAGAGCTGCGAATCGAGGCCGAAGGCCAGCACCCGAAAGCCAAAGGCGTGATAGCGCGCGGCCCACGCGTCGTCCAGCGCGAGAAAGCCCGCCGGCTTGCCATGCCGGTGCGCCGCCGCCACGATATTCTTGACGTTGGCGAGATACTCCGGGTGATCGAACTGCCCGGGAATGCCCATGAAATTGGTCAGATCGAAATGGCCCAGCCACAGGATGTCGATGCCGGGAACGGCGGCGATGGCTTCCGCGTTGGCCACCCCGGCGGGGGTTTCGATCAGCGCGATCACCACCGTGCGTGCGCGCGCAGCGGCGATCTTCTCGTCGGGCGTGCCCGCGCGGTAGTCGTCGTGCGCCATGCCGAACGCCGCGCCACGCCGGCCAATCGGTGGATATTGCGAGCAGCTGACGATGTGGCGCGCCTGCTCGGCCGTCTCGACCATCGGCACCATGATGCCGTGCGCGCCGGCATCGAGCACGCGCGCGATGAAGTGATACTCACCCACCGGCACGCGCACCAGAGGCGTGAGCGGCAAGCCGCGGCAATGGGCCAACTGTGCCTTGATCGTCTCGATGTCGGCGCCGCTGTGTTCCATGTCGTACAGGATGAAGTCGGCGCCGGCCTCCCGCGTGAGCTGCGCCAGGCCGGGCGTGAAGAATTCGAACACCATCGTGCCCGTCAGCAATTCGTTGCGGGCAAGGCTGTGGCGGAAGGGCGAGAGTTCGATGGTCATCGGTGCCAGTCCTGTGAAGATCGAGAGCGCGGTCAAACGGAATCGTTGCGAAGTCTCAAGCAACCCGCAGACGAGGCAGAAGCCTCGCCTAGGAGCGTGTCAGCATATCCACGACCTCGACGAATCCCGTGCCACCTTCGCCGATGGTGACATACGCCGGCGCGGTTGCAATGCGATCGAGGAACGGCACCACATTGGCCACCCCGACGGCATGGGGAAAGAATTCGAACATCGGCGCGTCGTTGGGCGAATCGCCCACGTACACAAAACGCTGGCGCTCGGCGTCGAGAGCGATGCCAAACACCTCCGCCAGCAGGGTGCGCGTCATCCCAAGCTTGTCGTAGGCCCCGAACCAGCCGTTGACGTGGATGGAACTCACCTTGGCCGTCAATCCGGCCGCCTGCATCATGGCCACGATCCGGTCGATCTCAACGCGCGGCAAGGCCGGCACGTCCTCGCAAAAGTCGATGGCGAGATCGCATTCGCGATACTGCTGGTCGGAGGCCAGCGCGCTGCCGGGAATCGCCTCGAGAATTCGCGCGCCGACCGCAGCCAGTTGTTCGCGTTGTGCCGCGCGCGTGGGCGCATCCGCAACGAACCGTCGCTGCAGCTTGCGGCGCGCCGCATCGTAGCGCATGTAGAACGCACCGTTTTCGCCTACAACTGCATCCACCGGCCACATCCGCGCGATGTGATCGCACCAGCCGGCGGGGCGGCCGGTGATCGGGATCACCAGCTTGCCCGCTGCACGCAGGCGCGCCAGCGCCGCGTAGGCGTCGGGCACGAGTTGGCCATGCGTGGTGATCGTGTCGTCGATATCGGCAAGCACCCCGCGTATGCCGCGACGAATCGCCGCCGGCATCGACTCCAGCGGCTGCAGGCTCATGGCTTGGGCGCGGCCTGTTGCAGCCACGTCGGCAATACCGGCGCGGTCCACCTCGCCAGCGCGTCGAAGACGGCCTCGACGTTGTCGACCACCGCCAGCATCGCGCGATGCTCCGGCCGCAGGAACCGGTCCGCAACGGCGCGATCGAGCTGCAGCAGGAAGCCGTCGTAGTAGCCCTCCACGTTGATCAGCACCAGCGGCTTGGTATGGATGCCCAGCTGGTCCCACGTGGCCATTTCGCACAGCTCGTCCCACGTGCCGAAGCCGCCGGGCAACGCCACGAAGGCATCGGCATACGTGGCCATCCGCATCTTGCGCTCGTGCATCGTCGGGACGACTTCAAGCGTGGTCAGCCCGGGGTGGCCCACTTCGCGCACCATCAGCTGCTCGGTGATCACACCGATCACCTCGCCGCCGGCATCCAGCGTCGCCTGCGCGGCGATCTGCATCAGGCCGACACTGCCGCCGCCATAGACGAGGCACAGGCCGCGCACCGCGAGGGCGCGCCCGAATGCCGTGGCGGCCGCAGCATACGCGGGCCGCGCACCGGGGCTGGAGCCGCAGAAGAGGCAAACACGTTTCATGCGCGACTCGCCAGGTAGCCGGCCACGGCGTCACGCTGCACCAGCGTCATCGGCAACCCGCACTTGGTGCGGCGCCACAGCACGTCATCGGCGGTAACGGCCCATTCCTCGGCGCACAGGTAGTCGATTTCGCGCGCGGTAAGCTGCGCGCCGAAATTCTCGCCCAGGTCCTCGACGGTATGGGCGTCGCCCAGGATGCGCAGCGCACGCGTGCCGTGCCGCTGCGCGAGCGCCCGCAGCAACGGCGCCGGCAATGCGGGATACCGCCGGCACAATTCGGCAAACCAGGCATTGCGGTCGCGGTTCGGCAGATCGCCGCCGGGCAGGGGCGCGTCGCGCGTCCAGCCGGGCTTGAGTCCCGGAAAATACGGCGCCAGTTCGGCCAGCACCGATTCGGCAAGCTTGCGATAGGTGGTGATCTTGCCACCGAAGATCGACAGCACCGGCGCGCGTTCCGGCCCCGGCACCCCGGGCAGCACGTCGACCTTCAATACATAGTCGCGCGTGATGGCCGAGGGATCGTCGCTGCCATCGTCGTAGAGCGGGCGCACGCCGCTGTAGCTCCAGACGACATCGGATGCCTGGAGCGGGACTTTGAGATAGGTGTTGGCCAGCTGCAGCAGATAGTCGGTTTCGGCGGTGGAAATGGCCGGATGCTCGTAGGCCTCGACGGGCACATCGGTGGTGCCGATCAGCGAATACTCGTCCTGATACGGAATCACGAACACGATGCGGTTGTCGGCGTTCTGCAGGATGTACGCATGCGCTTCCGCATGCACGCGCGGCACGACGATATGGCTACCCTTGATGTGCCTGACGTTTTCGTTCGCGGCAGCCGGACGCACGGTGTCCAGCACGCGCTTCACCCACGGCCCGGCGGCGTTGACCAGCGCGCGCGCGCTCACCTCCGTCACCGTGCCGTCCGCAGCCTGCAGCGCAACGCGCCAAAGCGTGCCGTCCCGCCGCGCACCGGTGACGGTGGTCCGCACCCGGATGTCGGCGCCCCTGGCCGCGGCGTCGAGCACGTTCAGCACCACCAGCCGCGCGTCATCGACCCGCGCATCGGCGTAGACGAAGCCTTTCGTGAATTGCTGCTTGAGGCCCGCACCCCAGCGGCTGCCGGCCAGCTTGACGCCGAAGGACTTGGGCAGCGTCATCCTGCGGTCGAGATGATCGTAGAGAAACAGTCCGATCCGGATCATCCACGCGGGCCGCAGGTGCCGCTCGTGCGGCAGCACGAAGGACAGCGGCTCGACGATGTGCGGCGCATTGGCCAGCAGCACTTCGCGCTCGGCCAGCGACTCGCCGACCAGGCGAAATTCGTAGTGCTCGAGGTAGCGCAGGCCGCCGTGGATGAGCTTGGTGCTCCACGACGACGTGGCGGAGGCGAGGTCATCCTGCTCGGCCAGCAGCACGGACAGGCCGCGGCCGGCAGCATCGCGCGCGATCCCGGCGCCGTTGATGCCGCCGCCGATCACAAGCAGGTCGTAGGGGGGAGAACTCATGGCGAACAGCCTTCGATTCTACCGGATGCGATAGGATTGCCTTCCATTCGCTCCGCCAGGTCCACCGCCATGCCCGTCCTGCCCGAGATCGACGCGCTCGACCCCCAGATGCGCCAATGGCGGCATCACCTGCACGCGCACCCGGAAACCGCCTTCGAGGAAGCCGCCACCAGCGCGTTCGTGGCCGACAAGCTGCGCTCTTTCGGGCTCGAGGTGCATACGGGGATCGCCAAAACCGGCGTCGTGGGCGTGCTGCGCAACGGCTCGTCCGGCGCCACGGTGGGCCTGCGCGCCGACCTCGACGCACTGCACATCCACGAAAAAACCGGCGCGGCGCACGCGTCGCAAACGGACGGCAAGATGCATGCGTGCGGCCACGATGGCCACACGACGATGCTGCTAGGCGCCGCGCAGGCGCTGGCGCAGCGGCGCAATTTTGACGGCACCGCATGCTTCATCTTCCAGCCCGCGGAAGAAAACGAAGGCGGCGGGCGCGTGATGGTGGAAGAAGGCCTCTTCGACCGCTTTCCGATGCAGGCGGTATACGGCATGCACAATTGGCCGGAACTGCCGCTGGGCAGGATCGCGTTGCGCGAGGGACCGTTGATGGGTGCCTACGACGTCTTCGAGATCACCGCCACGGGCCGCGGCGGCCATGCCGCCATGCCCCATCTCGGTCGCGATCCGATGCCGTTTGCCGCGCACTTGATCAACGCGCTGCAGACGATTGTCGCGCGCAACATCCATCCGCTCGAAGCCGGCGTGGTCAGCGTCACGCAGGTGCATGGCGGCGATACCTGGAATGTGATCCCGCAGGAAGTGGTGCTGCGCGGCACCGCGCGCTCGTTCCAGCCCGCGGTGCAGGACCTGATCGAGAAGCGGATGCGCGAGATCGTGGCCGGGCTTGCCGCCACCTTCGACATGAGCGCCACCATTCGTTACGAGCGCCGTTATCCCGCCACCATCAACACGCCCGCGGAAACGCAGCATGCGCTGGCCGCTGCCACCGCACTGGTCGGCGCCGCGAATGTCGACACCAACCCCACTCCTTCGATGGGGTCGGAGGATTTCGCGTTCATGCTCCAGCATAAACCCGGCTGCTATATCTGGCTGGGCGGCGGGCATGGGCCAGGCACGCACAATCTGCATCACCCGCAGTACGACTTCAATGATGACGCGCTGGCCATAGGCGCCAGCTACTGGGTGACGCTGGCCGAGCAGCAGTTGCCACGCCTCTGAGGTCCAAAAACAGGAGGAAGACGTCCGACACGACGCTCGATCGCGTCGATTGAGCCCAGCGTCCGGGCCTGCATTCCTATAGCCCCGTCTTTGACCGCAAGCCCCGTGGTCCCGCGGTCCTCGCGAATCCGTGGGCATTCCGTGGGGGCCCTCCCCACAGCATCTCTCCAACCCCGGCGCCTTCGCCGCGGGTCCTACAAGGAGAGATCGAATGAAATCACGCAAGCAATACCTGACGGAACCGGGAGACCAGCGCTGGGTGCAGGCGTCGGCATGGACGGCGGCCGCTGGCGGAATCGTGATCATCCTGCTGTTGCTGGTCATGGCCGTATTCGCACCCGGCGAACGACCGGCCCGCGCGTTGGACCGCGCCGACGCCACCCCGGTCGACAGGCCGGTCGCGGCCGTATCCCTGCCGCCGTTGCCAACCGCAACGGAAGCGGCATCGCCCCCCGAAGAACAGCCCCCCACCTTCTAGAGGACCATCATGAACCACGAAGCCATCAGCCAGATTTTCTTTGCGGAACGGTACACGGTGACCGCGGATGAAACGGCAAACAGCCTGTTCCATCGACTTCGCCACGGCAGCGAGTACGCGACTGCGTTGGTCGAGGCCATGGCCACCAGCCACCTGCTGGCGCTGCTCGAATCGATTTGCCTGCGCGAAATCCACCGCTACATCGATCGCGACACCGAGATCGTCGTGGGCAATGCGATCGATCTTCACCACTGCGCGCCCATTCCCTGTGGCGCGGAGGTGACCATCCGCGGTTGGGTCGAGGGTATCGGCGAGCGCGAAGCGAGCTTCTACGTCCAGGCCTGCGATGAACAGGAAAAGGTGTGCGAAGGAACGTTGCGGCTGGCGGTGGTCCGGCGCGCGGAATTCACGCGCCGGATCGAACACAAGTGCGCAACCATCGCGCGCCGGGAGCAGGTGCTTGTCGCATGAGGCGCAACCCGGAACCGGCGCCCGGCGCCGGTTCCGGTCCTCGATTTGCTCCGGGCCGTGTCACCGCACGCGCCGGCTCGCTACGGGTTCGACCCAGCCTACCTTGAAGAAGCAATCATTGAACCATTGCGCCTTCAGCGCAAAGACGCCGTTGCGGTTAAGTTCGACTTCGGCCATGCCATTGGCGCCGGGTCCGGGGCGCCATGGACCCAGCGCGTGACCTTCGCTGCAATAGGGCGCGCTGCCCCAGGGATTGCGCACCACGACGTAATCGGGCTTCGGACCGGCCGGCACGACGCCGAGAACGGCGTAGGCGTGATTGGCCACCAATCCGGTGCGCGCAAAGCCCAGGGTCTTCAGGCTGTCGAGCGCTTCCCATGCAGCGGCCTCCCAGGTCCAGGCCATCGTCGGCTCCCGCGTCACGCCGCGCGCATCGCACCGCTCGACGACGGCGGCCAGCGGGTCCAGATCGTAGGGGCCTCGCGCTTCGGCCTTGCCACCCAGCAACGCGCGGCAGGCCTCGTGCGGCAATACACGGTGGTCGGAGATCAGCCGGTAATCCATCGGCAATGGATCCCGGTCCGGACGCTTGGCTCGCCACATCACATAGGCCTTCTCGACCACGGCTGCCCAGGCCTCGGTCGCGTCGGTGCATCGCGCGTAGATGGGTACCGTCTTGACCTCGGGCAGGCGCGGTCCGACCCACAACTCCTCCGGGGTGCCCGCGTCGTTGCAAAAGACGATGCGATGACGATCCGCCCCCGTGCCGTCTTCTTCATGACCGCAGACCTGCGCACTCCATTCAACGGGTCGCGACCATGCCAGCGCGATCATGGCCGTGATCAGATAGCAATCACCGGCATTGCCCTGCACCGGGTCGAGCCATGACACGCCATCGCCGACAAAGGTGGACATCGACCGGCCGTAGAAGCCGGCCGCCGGCACGTTCGCGACGGCGGCAGGATCATCGGGGTCCGTGAAGACGGCGTCGGCCACCGGCATCAGTATCGGCAGGATCCGCCGGATGAGATCGGGATCCTTGTAATGCTGCATCGCCTGCTTGACGATCGCCAGGTCCTGCACGTTGCGCCATGCCATCGGTTCGCGCAGTGCGCGGGTCAGCGCGCCGAGCGCCGCCAGGCGGGGCGCCCCGTCGCCGTGCGCGTCGAAAAGGTGGCGAACCTCGGCGACATCGAAGGCCCGCAGCAGCAATTGCTCGACCGCGTGCCAGTCGCCTGGCGGCAGGAGCTGTCCCTCCAGCACCTGCGCGAGCGCAACTGGATTGAAGCCCCATGCCGTGGCCATGGTCAGTCGCCAGGGCCGATGTTGCGCGTACCGGGGTCGGTCGCGGTGACCTCGGCCACGTCTTGCTCGATCGTGCGAATCTTCTTCAGGACATCCCCGCTGACGTGCGTTTCGAGAGCCTTGAGGCTGTTAATGACCTCGAGGAGCTGCTTCTTCTTGTCCTCCCACGGCGGCCCCAGTTCCGGTTCGACATCTGGCATGTCGCTTCTCCTTGCGTTTTAGCGCGGGCCGATGACACCGGAGGCGGAACCGCCGGCGTCTGGCGCAGCGTGACCCGCGGCCGCTGCGGCATAGCATTGTTCCTTGAGACCCTCGGTCTCGAGTGAAGGCGCAACCGAAAGCACGATCGACAGCATTTCACGGGAGCGACGGTACACGGTCAACGCTTCGCCATGGCGCCCGTGCCGCAGATGCAGCCGCATCAGCGCACGCGCCAGATCCTCCGACGTCGGATCGACCGCGAAGGCGCGTGCCATCGCCGGCAGCAGGCGCTCGTCATCGTGACCCTTGAGCACGATCTCCGCCGTCAGCAGCGCGCTGCGCACGGCGGCGGCGACGGCCTCGCGCCCGGCGATCAGCCAAGGTGGTGGTTCTTCATCGGGGAGAAACGGGCCGCGATAGAGATCCAGCACCGCGGCAATCTCCGCGGCCACGACGGCCGTGGGAGGCGCTTGACCTGCGACCGCGAGGTCGCGCTGCGTCCCGACGCGGCGCAACACGCGCAACAGCGGCGCGACGTCGGTCCACACATGGCGCGGAGACAGCATGAGTCGCCCCTCGGGCGTCTGCAGCGCGGCATCGTCGGCCAGCAACCGGCGCACGCGCGAGATCGTCATGTCGAGCGACTTGCGGGCATTGCCGGTGTCGGCATCGGGCCACAGTCGTTCAGCGGCCCAGAGTTTATCGACGCTCTCGCGCCCCAGCACCTGTGCCGCGATCATGAGCTTCAGAAGCTCGAGCGGCTTGTCCTGCGCTTTGTGCGCGGGCGCGTAGCGTTTGCCGCGGATTTCGAGTTCGAAGCCGCCAAGCGTGCGCACCCGCACCGGCCACGGCCACGTCGGTCCCGCGTCGTCGGGCGGCAGGAGTTGCTGCACGGCGATGATCCGGCGCACGAAGTCCGCTTCGATGTCGTGGGCCAGCGCGCGTTCGCACAGCCGGGCAATCACCTTCGGTGCGCGTGAAAAGAGATAAATGGAGCCGGCCTCGGCGGCGTGCAAGAGGGCGCCGCGCAAGGCACCGCCGTCCTCACCACCCCCGGCGAGATAGGTGAGCGCCGCCTCCATCGCGAGCGCCACTCCGCGCTGCCGCCCCGTGAGTCCTTGCAGCAGCAACGCGTTGTGTATGATCGCCTCGTCCAGGCGATCGTTGGCGGCAAAGGCGTTGATCGCCTCGAGCTGATAGGTTCGCGCCTTGCCTGCCGTAAAGCCTGCAATGTCGGCATGTTCGAGCGCGGCCTGCGCCCAGTGCAGGCCCTCCCTGGCCCGACCTTGCAGCAGCAACACGCGCGCGGTAAGGCGCGCATGCTCGGCCTTCTGCGCCGGTGGCGCGGCGATGGCCATCGTCTCCAGTTCGGCGAGTCGCGCCGCGGCGGTGTCGTGGTCGTTCGCCCGGATTGCCGCATCGACTTCGCTCATGCCAAGCTCGAATGCCAGCCGGCGCGAGCCCATGGTGTCGACCAGCGCCCGCGCCCTGGCCCGGTATTCGACTGCAGTGGCGTGCTGCGCATGTTCGTCCGCCGCCAGTGCGGCACTCAACCACCAGCGGCCGCGCTGCAGGGCATTGGCCGCATCGCCTTCGGCGTGGGCACGCGTTGCCACGACCATGGCCAATGCGGCCTCGGCGGTCGTGAAGATCCGGGCATGATCGATCAGGAGACGCGCCGCCTCGACCGGCTGGTCCGGCGTCAACCAGGCGGCTTCGGCATCGACCAGTTCGCGCAGCCGGTCGACGAGCGCAGCATCGTCGAAACCCACGGGGTAACGGCCTTCGATGATGGCCGCGCAGACGACCCCAAGGCAAAGCAGCGCTTCATGGGGGCCGTTGCGCGGTACCGCCGAGTCGCCGCCAACGCGGCCGTGCCGCGCGAGCCATAAATCCAGCGACCGGATGTCGCCATATTCCAAGCCATAGGCCGTCACCACACAGGCTGCGGCCACGCGCATGCCGCTTGTGTCCTGCGCCGCCTCGAAGGCGGCATAGGCCTGTTCGAACCAGCCGCGCGCCGCCGCTTCATCGGCCCCGAGCAGGGCCTGTCCGGCCCAGAAGCAAAGCCACGGCCTGCGCTCGACCAAACCGGACGGAAGCTGCCCCAGCGCACGGATCAGCCGCGCCGCCTGTCCACTGCGCGCCCAGGTCTGCGCCAGGTCATCAAGCACCGCGATTGCCGCCTGGGGTGCACCGCAATCGACGTAGAGCGTGAAGGCTTCCTCCGCGGCGCCAAGCCTCGCCAGTGTCTTCGCCGTTGCCAGCGCGCTCTCCTGCACGGCAGCAGGCGTCTGCCGTTGCCGCAGCAGCGTCTGCAGGCCAAGACGCAGCAGCCCGTGCGCCTCGAAGATCGGGTTCGGCGCAGCGCTGATTCGCCGCAGCAGACCGCATGCGGCCAGGGCCTCCAACTCCGCAGCGGCCGTTTCACCGGCGAGGGCTTGCGCGAGGTCCACGGTGATCTGTGGCGCGAAGGCGGTCTTCTCGAGCAGCAGACGGCGCGCCGGCGTCGCCGCCCGCAACAGGCGATCGAGCAGATGCAGATGGATTTGCTCGACAACCGGATGATCGGGCGATGGCGTGTGGCCCGACCCCCGCAACAGCTCGCAGGCCAGCACCAGTGCCGCCGCATGTCCGCCGGTTAGCGCCGCCAGGGCCTCGCCATCGGGCGCCGGGATTCTTGCGTGCTCGGCCAAAGCCATGCATTCAACGGGCGAGAACTGCAGTGACAGGTCATTGCACAGGCGGAGCTTGCGCGCCGCGATGGCATCATAAAACGCCGGTGGTGCATTCACCTCGGCGATAAACGCCATGGCCATGGCATCGCTCGCCGCCTGGGCAAAGCGCGCCAGGATTCCGACGCGCGTTTCGCCCTGAACGCGATGCACATCATCGAACACCAGCAGCAACGGCGGCATGCCGCCGCCGCAGAGCGTGGCGATGAAGTGTTCCGCGAAGGCGGGTTCCTCGGTGCTGTACTCTGCCGTGAATCGCGGCAGCGGTGACATCGCAGGCACCGCCGCCGCCAGTGCGGCGGCAAGGTTGCCGTAGAAGAATGCGGGGTCGTCGTCGCGGCTGTCCAGTCGATACCAGACAAGTGTTCGATCACTGCCGCTGGCATAGCTTGCCACGAGCGTCGACTTGCCGGTCCCCGAAGGGGCCGCAAGCCAGGTCGCCGGGGCAAGGGTCCGCGCAAAGCGTGCCACCAGGTCTGGACGCGCAAGGACACCGCTCATGGCAGGGACTGCCGTCTTGGCTGCGTCTGAAGAAAGTGGGCTCGCCATGATCGTCGGTGCAGGCGAAGCATCTTGCCACAGCCAAGCAACGATTCAAGAACGTGGTTGCACGCGCAGCAAGCGCCCGTTGCTCTCGTCGGTGAGCAGGTACAGGAATCCGTCCGGCCCCTGAACCACATCGCGCACGCGGCCGGCGTCGCGGAGATAGCGCTCCTCGTTGACCACGCGGCTGCCGTCCAATTGCAGCCGCACCAGCCCGCCGGGCGTCAACGAGCCGATGAAGAGGCTGCCCTGCCACGCCGGAAACGCGTTGCCGGTGTAGAACGTGGCGCCCGACGGCGCGATGACCGGATCCCAGTAATAGATCGGCTGTTCCATGCCGGCCTTGGCCGTGCCCTCGCCGATCTTCGCGCCCGAGTAATCGATGCCGTAGGTGATGACGGGCCAGCCGTAGTTCCTGCCTGCCTGCGGGATGTTGACCTCGTCGCCGCCGCGCGGACCATGTTCAATCGTCCACACCTGCCCGGTGACCGGATGCAGCGCAGCGCCCTGCAGGTTGCGATGACCGTACGACCAGATCTCCGGTCGCGCGCCCTCGCGTTTTACGAAAGGGTTGTCTGCCGGGATGGTGCCATCGGGATTGATGCGCACCACTTTGCCCAGCGTGGAGGTCACGTCCTGCGCCCGGTCCCGCTCGTTGTAACGCTCGCCCGTGGTGATGAAGAGCGTGCCGTCGCGCGCAAACACCAGCCGCGAGCCCCAGTGATTGCGGCCGCCCACTTTGGGCGTCTGTCGCCAGATCACCTGCATGTTCTCCAGCGCGGTTTCGCCAAGCCGTCCGCGCGCCACGGCCGTGCCGGCGCCCCCTTCGCCGGCTTCGGCGAAGCTGAAATAGACGAGCCTGTCCTGCGCAAAGTTGGGCGACAGCGCCAGGCCAAGCAACCCGGCCTGACCGCCGGTCTGGATCGTCGGCAAGCCGCCGATGCTGCGCGGGTTCGTGCCGTTGCGGTCGAAAAGTTGCAGCCGGCCGACGCGTTCGGTCACCAGCATCCGGCCGTCCGGCAGAAACGCGAGGCCCCACGGATGGTCGAGGCCTTGCGCGACTTCGGTCACGCGCAGCGGCGCGTCGATGACCGCCGGCGTGGGGGAGCGGGGCGCTTGGGCAAAGGCAAGCCCCGCATCGGTGATCGCCGATACGAGCACGAGCCACGAAATCACACGCATCGATTTCCTTTCAACGGATCATTCCTCTACCAGGGGCCATGCGGCGTCGCCCCGGATCATTGCCAAGCCCTTGAGGCGAGGCTTGCCCGTACCGCACATCAATCCGGCCGCGTCATCGCCACCGGATCGATCCACTGGTCGAAATCCGCGGCACTGACCAGACCGAGCTTCAGTGCCGCCTCCCGCAGGCTCGTGCCCTCGCGATGCGCGGCCAGCGCGATCTTTGCCGAATTCTCGTACCCGATATGCGGGTTCAGCGCCGTCACCAGCATCAGCGAATCCGCCAGATGCGCGCGGATGCGCTCGCGGTTGGGCTCGATGCCGCGCGCACAGCGCACATCGAACGAATGCAGTCCCGCCGCCAGCAGCTCGATCGATTCGAGCACGTTGTGCAGCATGATCGGCTTGAACACGTTGAGCTGGAAATGCCCCTGCGTGCCGGCCATGGCCACCGTGGTGTCGTTGCCGAACACCTGCACCGCCACCATCGTCAGCGCTTCGCTCTGCGTCGGATTGATCTTGCCCGGCATGATCGACGATCCCGGCTCGTTGTCGGGAATCGTGATCTCGCCGAAGCCGGCCCGCGGGCCGCTGGCGTAAAGCCGGGTATCGTTGGCGATCTTCATCGCGACGCCGGCCAGCGTGCGCAGGGCCGCGCTGGCATTGACCATCGCATCGTGCGCGGACAGCGCCGCGAATTTGTTGGGCGCCGTCACGAACGGCTTGCCGGTGATCGTGGCGATGTGCTCCGCCACCCGCGCGCCGAAGGCCGCGGGCGCGTTGATGCCGGTGCCCACCGCCGTGCCGCCCAGCGCCAACGGATACAGCGCATCGCGCGCCGCGCGGACGAAGCCAGCGGCATCGTCCAGTTGCGCCACGTAGCCCGACAGCACCTGCCCCAGCGTGACCGGTGTGGCATCCTGCAGATGGGTGCGCCCGAGCATCACCACCTCGGCAAACGCGCGGGCCTTTGCATCCAGCGTTCCCCGCAATGCGGCAATGGCCGGCAGCAACGCGCCATCCAGTTGCTCCACCGTGGCGATATGCATCACCGCCGGAAACGCGTCGTTGGACGATTGGCTGCGATTGACGTCGTCGTTGGGATGCACGGGCTTTTTCGATCCCACCACGCCGCCGGCCAACTGGATCGCGCGATTGGCGATCACCTCGTTGGCGTTCATGTTGGACTGCGTGCCCGACCCGGTCTGGAACACGACCAGCGGAAACTCGCCATCCCAATTGCCATCGATCACTTCCTGCGCGGCGCGCTCGATCAGGGCCGACTTGTCGGCAGCGAGCGTCCCCAGTTCGACATTGGTTCGCGCCGCGGCCTGCTTGACGATGCCAAAGGCCCGTATCACCGGGCGGCCAAAGGCGAAACGCGCCACGCCGATCGGAAAATTGTCGATGGACCGCTGCGTCTGCGCGCCCCACAACCGGTGGGCCGGCACTGGCACTTCCCCCAACGCATCCTTCTCAATCCGTGGTTCACTCATCATGTCCTCCCATCGATCAGCGCATCCGTGTGGCGCGCGATCATTCGTTCCTCATCGGTGGGAATCACCCACGCCGACGCCGCGCCCGACTTGCTGATACGCGGTCCATTGTGCACGTTGGCGGCAGGGTCGAGCGCCAGGCCCAGCCAGCCTGCGGCGCGCACGATCCGCTCGCGGATCGGCGCCGCGTGCTCGCCGATGCCGCCCGTGAATACCAGCGCGTCGAGACCACCCAGCGCCGCCGCCAGTGAACCCAGCTCGCGCCCGATCCGGTAGCAGAAGAGCTCGATCGCGAAATGCGCCCGTGGATCGCTGCTGGCCTGCAGCGTGCGCATGTCGCTGGAAACACCCGACACGCCCAGCAAGCCCGATTGCCGGTAGATCAATTGCTGGATGGCTCGCGCGTCCATCTTCAGTTCATCCATCAGGTACAGCAGGATTCCGGGGTCAAGCGTACCGCTGCGGGTGCCCATCACCAGCCCTTCGACGGTGGAAAAGCCCATTGTCGAGGCCACGCTCTGGCCGTTGCGCATGGCGCACATCGAGGCGCCATTGCCCAGATGGGCCACCACCGTGCGCCCCCGCGCACCCACGGCATCGATACTCGGCAGCACGCTCGCGATGTATTCGTACGACAGTCCGTGAAAGCCGTAGCGCTGGATGCCGTGCGCCGTGATCGCGCGCGGCAACGCGTAAGTCTGCTCGAGTTCGGATTGCGTCCGGTGAAAGGCCGTGTCGAAGCAGGCCACCTGTGGCAGATCCGGCCGCTGGTGCAGCAACGCGGCGATCGGCGCCAGGTTATGCGGTTGGTGCAGCGGTGCCAGCGGCACGAGGCGTTGCAGCTCCAGCAGAATCGCCGCGTCCAGCAGCACCGGCCGCGCGAAATGCCTGCCCCCGTGGACAACGCGATGGCCCACGGCGCGCAAAGGATGCCCGCGCAGCGTGTCGGCCGCCAGAAACTCGAAGAGGAAGGTCAGCGCGCCGTCGTGGCCCAGCGCGTGATCCCAGGTGCGATGGCCGAGCGCCGCTCCGGCCGCTGAACTGGCGTCGAAGCGGGCGGTCGTGGTCAGCCCATCGAGCTGGCCCCGCAGGATCAGCGCGGGTCCATTGGCATCCTTCGTGAACAGCGAGAACTTGAGGCTCGATGAGCCTGCATTGAGGACCAGCGTGGCAGCGGACATTGGCGCCGCGACTTTCAGACGGCGGTGTCGCGGCGCGCGCGCAGGTCATGCGCCACGAGCTTCATCACCGCGGTCGAGGCAAGGCGCACGCGCACGCTGTCGGCGCGCGATGTCAGCACGATCGGAACGCGCGTGCCGAGCACGATGCCCGCGCTGTCGGCACCCGCAAGATAGGTGAGTTGCTTGGCGATCATGTTGCCCGCCTCGATGTCGGGCACCAGCAGGATGTCGGCCTGCCCGGCCACCGGCGAGTCGATGCCCTTGGTACGCGCCGCCGCCATCGACACGGCGTTGTCGAACGCCAGCGGCCCATCCAGCAGGGCGCCGGTGATCTGGCCGCGATCCGCCATCTTGCATAGGGCCGCCGCATCGAGCGTCGACGGCATTTTGGCATTGATCGTTTCCACCGCCGCCAGGATCGCAACCTTGGGCAGCTCGACACCAAGAATCTTCGCCAGCGCGATCGCATTGCGGCAGATGTCGGCTTTCACGTCGAGATCGGGCGTCAGGTTGATCGCCGCATCGGTGATCAGCAGCAGCCGCGGATACGCCGGCACATCCATCACGAAGACGTGGCTCACCCGACGGTCGGTGCGCAATCCGGTCGTGCCGTCGAGTACCGCGCCCATCAGTTCGTCGGTGTGCAGGCTGCCCTTCATCAGTGCCTCGACCTCGCCCGCGCGCGCCATCGCCACGGCGAGTGCCGCGGCACCGTGGCTGTGCGGCGCGTCGACGACGCGATACGGGGTCAGGTCCACTTCCGCCACCACGGCCGCGGCGTGGATCTTCGCCACCGGGCCGACGAGGATCGGAATGATCAGACCGCGTCGCGCGGCTTCGATCGCGCCCAGCAGCGAATCGCGGTCCCCGGGACACACGACCGCGCAGACCACTGGTTCGAGCGTCTTGCAGCGCACAAACAGGCGCCCAAGGCCATCGCTATGGCGCAGGATCACGTCGGGCGTGGCGAGGTCGTCGTATTCGATCCGCGCCGTGGGTGCCAGGACCGTCACGATGCCCTGGACCAGGATTTCGCCACGCTGGTTGCGGCACCCGCATTCGAAGTCGATGCTGCGACCGTCCGCCTGCTTGGTACGCGCGCACACGTCGACCGTGAGCACGTCACCCGCGTAAAGGCGGCCGCTGTAATGCAGCTGCGTCGCGGTGATGGCGCTGCCCGGACCGGGCAAACGGCGGTTGAGCAACCCGGCGACCAGTGCGATGGCGGCCGCGCCAGGGGCGGAACCATCGTGGCCCAGGGCCGCCTGACGCAGATGAAAGGCCTCGACGTCGCCGGCGACCAGCGCCAACGCCTCGACGTCCGCCGCCGTTACCGTGTGGGTAAGTTGCTCGGCGGCACCGGGTTCAATTTCGGCCCAGGTATGGTTGGTGTAATTGGACATTGGCGCATGAGGGCTTGGCTGCGTCCGATCATACCCTCGACGACCGTCGCGGCGCGGCGGGGGCGGCGGCTGTGGTACCGCGCCGGGCCACTGTTCGTTCTGGACCGGCTGCACGAACTCGGTCGCGAACGCTTGTGCGGTGCGGTCACCCAGTCCGGCCAGGGCGGGCCCGTGTCTGCCCCCGCCCGCCTGCCGGCACGCACCCGCCAAGGCGTCCCCGCCCACCCGGAAGCGCCTCGACCAGCGTGCGCAGCAGCCCGCCGCTGCGGCAAATCGACGCTTGACCCACCCTACCGGCTCCTCCACACTCCGCCGCGTGTGCTTGAAATGACGATCCGTATCCGTCCGTTCCGTACTGCGCCGATCAGAGATATCGCGTTAGTCAGGATGTTACGTTCGCGATAGGTGTGTCAGGATGCCGCCACTGCGCACCATTCCCACCAACTAATCCACCCGCGAAGGAAGACTATGAAACAGTCACCCAAGCTGCGCAAACGCGCGTTCCTCGCCGCCACGTTGGCGGCCGCCGCTCTGGCCCTGCCAGGCTTGGCACTGGCCCAGGCACCCATCATCATCAAGTTCAGCCACGTCGTGGCGGAGCAGACACCCAAGGGCCAAGCCGCGCTGAAGTTCAAGGAAGTCGCCGAGAAGAAGCTACCCGGCAAGGTGCAGGTCCAGGTCTTTCCGAGCTCCCAGCTGTTCGGTGACGCGAAGGAACTCGAGGCGCTGCTGCTCGGCGACGTGCAGTTCATCGCGCCGTCGCTGTCGAAGTTCGACCGCTACACGAAGAAGCTGCAGGTCTTCGACCTGCCCTTCCTGTTCGATGACCTCGAAGCCGTCGACCGCTTCCAGAGCGGGCCGGTCGGCAAGAGCCTGCTGACCTCCATGACCAGCCGTGGCCTGCTTGGCCTGGGCTACTGGCACAACGGCATGAAGCAGTTGTCCGACAACCGCGACAAACTGGTGCTGCCCGAGGACGTCAAGGGCCTGAAGTTCCGCATCCAGGCCTCCGACGTGCTGGAAGCGCAATTCAGGGCACTCGGTGCCAACCCGCAGAAGATGGCCTTCTCCGAGGTCTACCAGGCGCTGCAGACCGGCGTGGTCGACGGCCAGGAGAACACCTGGTCGAACATCTATTCGCAGAAGTTCTACGAGGTACAGAAGACCATCGCCGAAACCAACCACGGCTTGCTCGACTACATGGTCGTCACCAATGCGAAGTGGTGGGATGGGCTGCCCCCCGATATCAAGAAGGGCCTGACCGAGGCGATGGACGAGGCCACCGCGCATGGCAACAAGTTGGCCTTTGATTTCGATGCGGCCGACCGCAAGAAGATCGCCGACGCCGGCAAGGCCAAGATCCAGAAGCTGAGCAAGCAGGATGTTGCCGTCTGGCGCAAGACGATGGAGCCGGTGTGGAAGCAGTTCGAGGGCGGCATCGGCAAGGATGTGATCGACGCGGCGCTCAAGTCCAACAAGTAGGTCCAAATTGCGAGAAGGGGCGGGGCGGCGGAAGCTGCCCCGCAGCACATCATGCGATGGCTCGAACGCCTTGAAGAGTGGTTGATCAGCTTCCTGCTGGCCGCCATGACGTTGGTGACCTTCATGCAGGTCATCGCCCGCTACATCTTCAACTACAGCTTCGTCTGGGCGCTCGAGCTCAACGGCGTGATGTTCGGCTGGCTGATCTTCATCGGCATGTCCTACGGGGTGCGTGTCGGTGCGCACATCGGCGTCGATGCTTTCGTCAAGTCGCTGAGCAGCGGCGCCGCGCGCATCGTCGGCATGCTGGCGGCGTCGATGTGCATCCTCTATGCGCTGATCGTCACCATCGGCGGCTATCAATACGTGATGAAGATGTACGACGTCGGCATCCTGATGCAGGACATGCCGATCCAGCAGTGGATTCCGCGTGCGGTCGTGCCGCTGGGCTTCGGCCTGCTGGCGTTCCGCTTCGCCCAGGTGTTCTACCAGCTGGCCACCGGGCAGAAGGCCACGCTGCTGGGTGACGAGGTGAAGGATGCGCTGAAGCTGCGCCAGGATGAAGCCCCCGACGGAGGCAAGTCATGACCACCGTCTTCCTGTTCCTGCTGCTCTTCGCGCTGATGTTCATCGGCACGCCGGTGGCCGTGGCGCTGGGCCTGTCGTCGCTGCTGACGATCCTGTTCTTCGCACAGGACTCGCTGGCTTCGCTGTCGCTGAAGCTGTACGAGACCTCCGAACAGTACACCCTGCTCGCCATTCCGTTCTTCATTCTCAGTGGCGCGTTCATGACCACCGGCGGGGTGGCCAAGCGCATGATCCGCTTTGCCAACGCCTGCATCGGGCACCTGCGCGGCGGGCTGGCGATGGCTTCGGTGCTGGCGTGCATGCTCTTCGCCGCGGTGTCGGGCTCGTCGCCGGCCACCGTGGTGGCGGTGGGCTCGATCGTCATCGCCGGCATGGTCAAGGCCGGCTACCCGCAGCCCTTCGCCGCCGGCGTGATCTGCAACGCTGGCACCTTGGGCATCCTGATCCCGCCGTCGATCGTGATGGTGGTCTATGGCGCGGCGACTGAGACTTCGGTGGGCAAGCTGTTCATGGCCGGCGTCATCCCCGGTATCTTGCTCGGCTTGATGCTGATGATCGCGATCTACGTGCGCGCCCGCATGATCGGCCTGCAGGGCGCGCCACGCGCGCCGCTGGCCGAGGTGATGAAGGCCGGCCGCGACTCGGTCTGGGGAATGATGCTGATCGTCATCATTCTGGGTGGCATCTACGGCGGGGTCTTCACGCCCACCGAGGCCGCCGGGGTCGCGGCGGTGTACGCCTTTTTCATCGCCGTGTTCGTCTACCGCGACGTCGGCATGAAGCAGGTGCCGCACGTGCTGCTCGACGCCGCCAAGGTGACGGTGATGCTGATGTTCATCGTCGCCAACGCGCTGCTCTTCGCGCACGTGCTGACCACCGAGCGTATTCCGCAGCAGATCGCCGAAACCATCGTCGCCTGGGGCATGCCGGGCTGGCAGTTTCTGATCGTCGTGAACATCCTGCTGCTGATCGCTGGCATGTTCATGGAGCCCACCGGGATCATCCTGATCATGGCGCCGATCCTGTTCCCGATCGCCACGCAGCTGGGCATCGACCCGGTGCACCTGGGCATCATCATGGTGGTCAACCTGGAGATCGGCATGGTCACGCCGCCGATCGGGCTGAACCTGTTCGTCACCGCGGGCATCACGAAGATGTCGATCACCCAGGTCGCGCGAGCGGCACTGCCCTGGACAACGGTGCTGCTGGTCTTCCTGATGATCATCACCTACATCCCGGCGGTGACGCTGTTCCTGCCGAAACTGCTGTTCTGAGGGTCGATGCTCCTCAGGCGTCGAGCCTCGGCGGCACTTGTGGCTAGCGGCGCCGCGTCGCCGCGCGCGCGCTGATGGGCTTGCGCTTGGGCGCCGCCGGCCGCTTGGCGGGCTTCCGCATGGCGGCAACGGGCAGCAACGCGCGCAATTCCGTCACCAGGCGGCGCTGGGATTCATCCAGAGCCGTGTCGGTCTCGGCCCGGTCCAGCAATGCATGCGCATGGCGGCGCTCATCATTCGTGCGCAGCAGCTTCGGCAGCGAATGCTTGGCGCGTTCCGGTTCGAATTCGACGACGATCGTCTCCTCCTGCAGCAGGCGCCGCCGCTCGTCTTCGGACATGTGCGCGATCTCGCCTTCCGGCGACAGGATCTCGCGCGTGCGCTGCATCTGCGACAGGCGCCGCGTGCCGCTGCCGGCCTTGCCGATCAGCATCGCGATCCGGGCGAGGCCTTCGAGCGCGCTGCCTTCCTCGATCGTGTCCAGCACCTCGCGCACGGCCGGAATGGAACGTGGGTCGAACTTGCCTTTGCGCCGGAGCTCTTCGCGTTCGTCCGCCATCTGCAGCGACATCATGTTGCCGTAGACCTGGAAGAACGCCGCCTCCGACGACGCGTCGCGCAGGTCGCGATACAGGTCGAGCATGGCGATCCTGACGGCGGATTGAAAGCGCTCGCCGCGAATCAGCACATTGTCAGCGCCGCGCGGCCGGCGGTTGGCGCGGGTGACCTCGCCCAGCCAGTGCAAAGGCCACATCAGTGGATTCTTGTCGGATAGCGCCCAGTACTGCATGCGCAGCGGATGCATGTCGCGCCGGACCTTGGCCAGCCACTCCGGATTCATCTCGCGCACGAAGGGGCGAATGAGCAGCGCGTAGGCGCGCTCAGACAGTTCCGACAGCGCCGCCACGGCCTCGAAGGGCTTTTCGTCGACGCGATCGTACTTCTGCAATGTCCGCAGGTCCTCGACCTTGCGCTCCTTCAGCGTGACTTCGTAGGTGGTCTCGCGATTGGCGTGATGGGTTTCCTCGATACGCATGCCATACAGGCCCGGCGGAAGATGCTGGATGTACTTCAGCACCTCCACGATCTGCGCGTGCTCTTTCCTGGCCACCTTGCCGGACACGAAGATGCCGAGATGCCCGACGTCCTCGTGCAGCAGGCCGACGATGGTCTGGCCATTGGCCTTGATCTCCTCGGTGGACGAGTAGACGTCGGCGATCCAGTTGAACGCCTGCTGCGGCGGCGTGATGTTGTCGCCCATCGACGCGAACACGATGATCGGCTGCTTGATCGCCTTCAGGTCGAAATAGCGCCCGGGACCGAGGCGCGCCTCGCCGGAGGCGAGCTTGTTGCCGACGAAGAGGTTGTTGACGATCCAGCGGATCTCGTCCTCGTTCATCAGGTAGAAGCCGCCCCACCAGCGCTCGAACTCAAGGAAGCGCTCCGGCTCCTCGTCGATGTTGGCGTACAGGTGGTACCACTTTTCCCACAGCGTGTTGGCCGGATTCAGGTACTCGAAGTTCTGCACGAGATGCGCGCCATCGAACTTGCCAGCGCCCAGGTCCGATGCGAAGAGCGACAGCCATGCGCCGCCCAGGAGACCACCGGCGTAGCGCATCGGCGAATCGCCGTCGTTGCCCGACCAGTACGACATGGGGGCGCCATTGATCACGAGCGGTCCGGCGATATCGGGACGCGCTGCCGCCAGCATCATCACCGCCCAGCCGCCCTGGCAATTGCCGACGATCACCGGCTTCTGGCTCTTGGGATGGCGCTCGGACACGATGCGGATGAACTCGGCTTCGGCATCGATGATGTCGGCCATCGTCTGCCCCGGCGCAGGGTCGGGAAAGAAGATCAGGAAGTAGACGGGATGTCCGGCCGACAACGCCACGCCGACCTCGGACTCGTCCTTGAAGCCGCCGATGCCGGGGCCGTGGCCCGCCCGCGGATCGACGATCACGAAGGGGCGCTTGGCGTTGTCGACGACGACGCCCTTGGGTGGGACGATGCGCACCAGCGCGTAGTTGGCGGGACGCTCGAAGGTGCGCGCGTCGGAGATGGTTTCGTATTGGTATTTGAGGACGGGCGGCTTGCCCGCGGCTTCGTGCTCCAGCCACTGGTTGCCACGCCTGCGCAGCGTGTCCCAATACAGCACCGATCGCTGGCTCGCATCGATCGTGTATTCCGACCATTGCCGCCACATCTCGAAGGGCGTGAGTATCGACGCGCCGCCGCGACCGAACTCGGCGTCGCGCGCTTGCCGGATTCCGGCGACGGTGCTTTCGCCGGCCTTGCGCACACGCTGCTGCAGCAGGTCGGCCACGGTGCGGGAGATGCGAAGTGAACGGTCGATGGTGCGATGGAGGTCAGCCATGGAATCCCTGGGGATTTACCCGCATGTTGCAATGCACCATTCTACCATTTCGGCCATGCCGACCTCCGCGCGCCAGGCCGCTGTTTGATATGCGTCATGGCAGGCTTCAGGGCGGTTTGCCGTTGGTCGCGAATGGCGGGGAGGGCATCAACTTGGCAATGGCCCGGCGCGGGATCGCGTAAGCAAGCACCCACTCCGACGAACTCGCCGTGCTCCACCGTCGCAGCCAGCAGCGCAGCGGCATGCAAAAGGGCGGCCCGCGGGCCGCCCTTGCAGTGACTGTCGCGATGCGAATCGTTACGCGCGATTCTTGAACTTGCGAATCGCCTCGAGCTGCGCCATCGCGATCGACAACTCCGCCTGCGCGGCGGCCATATTGGCCGACGAGTCCTTGTTGGCCATCGCTTCCTCGGCCCGCTTCTTCGCTTCCATCGCCTTGACCTCGTCGAGGTCATGGGCGCGGATGGCGGTGTCGGCCAGCACGGTCACCTTGTGCGGCTGCACTTCGAGAAAGCCGCCCTGCACAAACACCAGCACTTCGTCCGCTACATTGGGCAACTTGATGCGCACGGCGCCCGGCTTGATCTGCGTGAACAGCGGCGTATGGCGCGGGTAGACGCCCAACTCGCCGTCCACGCCAGGCAGGATGACGAACTCTGCATCGCCGGAGAAGATCTGCTCCTCGGCGCTGACGACGTCGACGGTGATGGTGTGTGCCATGGCTATAGGTCCCGCGTTCTTATTGCAGCGTCTTGGCTTTTTCGAACGCTTCCTCGATCGTGCCGACCATGTAGAACGCCTGCTCCGGCAGGTGGTCGCACTCGCCGTTCACGATCATGTTGAAGCCCTTGATCGTGTCCTTCAGCGGCACGTACTTGCCCGGCGAGCCGGTAAACACCTCGGCCACGGTGAACGGCTGCGACAGGAAGCGCTGAATCTTGCGCGCGCGCGAAACGGCCAGCTTGTCGTCGGGCGAGAGTTCGTCCATACCCAGAATCGCGATGATGTCGCGCAGTTCCTTGTAGCGCTGCAGCGTCTGCTGGACCCGGCGCGTGCAGTTGTAATGCTCTTCACCGATGACGTGCGGATCGATCTGGCGCGACGTCGAGTCAAGCGGATCCACCGACGGGTAGATACCCAGCGAGGCGATCTCGCGCGACAGCACGACGGTGGCGTCCAGGTGGCCGAACGTCGTGGCGGGCGAGGGGTCGGTCAAGTCGTCCGCCGGCACGTACACGGCCTGGATCGACGTGATCGAGCCGGTCTTGGTCGACGTGATGCGCTCCTGCAGGCGGCCCATTTCTTCGGCCAGCGTGGGCTGGTAACCCACTGCCGACGGCATCCGGCCGAGCAGTGCGGAAACTTCGGTACCAGCCAGCGTGAAGCGGTAGATGTTGTCGACGAAGAAGAGCACGTCGCGGCCTTCGTCGCGGAAGGACTCGGCAATGGTCAGCCCGGTGAGCGCCACGCGCAGGCGGTTGCCCGGCGGCTCGTTCATCTGGCCGTACACCATCGCGACCTTCGACTTGCCGAGATCGTCCTTGTCGACGACGCCAGAGTCGATCATCTCGTGATAGAAGTCGTTGCCTTCGCGCGTGCGCTCGCCGACGCCGGCGAACACCGACAAGCCCGAGTGCGCCGAGGCGATGTTGTTGATCAGCTCCATCATCGTCACGGTCTTGCCCACGCCGGCGCCGCCGAAGAGGCCGATCTTGCCGCCCTTGGCGAACGGGCAGATGAGATCGATGACCTTGATGCCCACTTCGAGCAGTTCGGTCGACGGCGCCAGTTCCTCGTACGCAGGGGCGGCGCGGTGGATCGACATCGACTTGACGGCGGCCACCGGGCCGCGCTCGTCGATCGGCCGACCCAGCACGTCCATGATCCGGCCGAGGGTTTCCGTGCCTACGGGCACCAGGATCGGCGCCTTCGTGTTCACGACCATCATGCCGCGGCGCAGGCCGTCGGAGCTGCCGAGCGCGATCGTGCGCACGACGCCGTCGCCCAGCTGCTGCTGGACTTCGAGCGTGAGCCCGATCTCGTCGAGCTTCAACGCATCGTAGATCTCGGGGATCTGGTCGCGCGGAAACTCCACGTCGACGACCGCGCCAATGCACTGAACAATTTTTCCCTGATTCATGGATGGTCCCTGCTCGTTAAATGCGAATTCGTTTGACTGGACGCTCTGATGCAGATCACGAGACCGCGGCAGCGCCCCCGACAATTTCGGAGAGTTCCTTGGTGATGGCCGCCTGCCGCGTCTTGTTGTAGATCAGCTGCAGTTCCTTGATGATCTTGCCGGCGTTGTCGCTGGCCGCCTTCATCGCGACCATCCGCGCCGACTGCTCGGACGCCATGTTCTCGTTGACCATCTGGAACACGATGGCCTCGAGGTAGCGCCGCATCATGCCGTCGAGCAGCGTCCGCGCATCCGGCTCGTAGATGTAGTCCCAGGAGGTATCCCCCAGATCCACCTTGCGAACTTCCCCGGTGGCCAGCGCCCGGTACTCGTCAGGAATCGGGACGATCTTGCCGTGCCGCGGTTCCTGGCTCATCGTGTTGCGGAAGGTGGTGAAGTAGATGTGCACTTCATCGACCTTACCCGCCATGTACTCGTCGATCAGCGTCTTCACCGGACCGACCATCTTGTCCAGGTGCGGACGGTCGCCCAGGTTCACGACGCTGGAGACGACGTTGGCGCCCATCCGCTGCAGGAAGCCCAGGCCCCGGCTGCCGATGGCGACATAGTCGGCCTCGATGCCCTTGGCTGCCCATTCCTTGTGCTGCTGCAGCACCAGCCGCAACACATTGGTGTTGAGGCCACCGCACAGGCCCTTGTCCGTGGTGACCACAATCGCGCCCACGCGCTTGACCACGTCGCGTGGCTGCAAAAACGGGTGGCGGTACTCGGTGTTGGCCTTGGCGACGTGCATCACGATGTTGAACGTGCGCTCGACGTACGGACGCGACGCGCGCATCCGGTCCTGGGCCTTCTTCATCTTGGAGGCCGAGACCATCTCCATCGCCTTCGTGATCTTGCGCGTGCTCTGCACGCTCTTGATCTTGGTCGTGATCGCTTTGGAACTAGGCATGTCGAATCTTCTTTCGCGCTACCGCTGCAACGTTTTCAATAGGTGCCGGACTTCTTGAAGTCCTCGATCGCCGCGGACAGCGCCTTTTCGTCGTCGGCCGTCAGCTCGTTGGTCTGCGTGATCTTGTCGACGATGGCGGCGTACTTGCCCTTCATGTACTGGCGCAACGCCGCCTCGAAGGCCAGCGCGCGTTCAACCGGAACGTCGTCGTAGTAGCCCTTGGTGACGGCGAACAGCGTGAGCGTCTGCTCGGCCACCGACAGCGGCGAGTACTGCGGCTGCTTCATGAGCTCGGTGACCAGCTTGCCGCGGTCGAGCTGCTTGCGGGTGGCCTCGTCCAGGTCGGAGGCGAATGCCGAAAATGCCGCGAGCTCGCGGAACTGCGCGAGCGACAGCCGCACGCCGCCGCCCAGCTTCTTGATGACCTTCGTCTGGGCGTCGCCGCCGACGCGGGACACCGAGATGCCGGCGTTCATCGCTGGTCGGATGCCGGCGTTGAAGAGGTCGGTTTCGAGGAAGATCTGGCCGTCCGTGATCGAAATCACGTTGGTCGGCACAAACGCCGTCACGTCGCCGGCCTGCGTCTCGATGATCGGCAATGCGGTCAGCGAACCCGTCTTGCCCTTGACCGCGCCCTTGGTGAACTTCTCCACGTAGTCGGTATTGACCCGCGCCGCGCGCTCGAGCAGGCGCGAGTGCAGGTAGAACACGTCGCCCGGGTACGCTTCGCGGCCCGGCGGGCGGCGAAGCAACAGGGAGACCTGGCGGTACGCCCACGCCTGCTTGGTCAGGTCGTCGTAAATGATCAGCGCGTCCTGGCCGCGGTCGCGGAAGTATTCGCCCATCGTGCAGCCGGAGTACGGCGCAATGTACTGCATGGCTGCCGATTCCGATGCCGTCGCCGCGACGACGATCGTGTACTCCATCGCGCCGAACTCGGTCAGCTTGTTGACGACGTTCTTGATCGACGAGGCCTTCTGCCCGATCGCGACGTACACGCAGATCAGGTCCTTGCCCTTCTGGTTGATGATCGTGTCGATCGCCACCGCGGTCTTGCCGGTCTGGCGGTCGCCGATGATCAGCTCGCGCTGACCGCGGCCGACCGGTACCATCGCGTCGATCGCCTTCAGGCCGGTCTGCACGGGCTGCGACACCTTCTGCCGTTCGATCACGCCCGGGGCAACCTTTTCGATGACGTCGCGCATCTTGGCGTTGACGGGACCCTTGCCGTCGATGGGCTCGCCCAGCGAGTTGACCACGCGGCCGATCAGCTCCGGACCCACGGGCACGTCCAGGATGCGGCCCGTGCACTTGACCGTGTCGCCTTCCTTGATCTTCTCGTAGGCGCCCAGAACCACCGCGCCGACCGAGTCACGCTCGAGGTTCAGCGCGAGCCCGAACGTGTTGTTCGGAAACTCGAGCATTTCGCCCTGCATCGCGTTGGAGAGACCATGAATGCGGCAGATGCCGTCGGAAACCGAGACCACCGTACCCTGCGTCCGCACTTCGGCGGCGGTATCCAGGTTCTGGATCTTGGTCTTGATCAGTTCGCTGATTTCGGAAGGGTTCAGTTGCATGGTTTCCTCGCGTCGGCCGGGGCGATGGACGCACCGGTGTCACGGTAGTGAATGAATTTCGTTAAGGAGGTCTACGAGCGTAATTTCGTGGCCATGGCGCGCAGCTGTTCCTGCACCGTTGCATCGATCACCGTGTCGCCCACCGTGATGCGCGCACCGCCGATCAGTTCCGGCCGCACCTCGACGGTGGCCTCGATCTTGCGGCCGAAGCGCTTTTCGAGCGCCACTTTCATGTCCTGCAAATCGGTGCCTTCGAGCGGGAATGCGGTTTCGATCACGGCCTTGGCTACGCCATCCGCGGCATCCTTCAGCGCGTCGAATTGCACGGCGATGGCCGGCAGCGCGCCGAGCCGGTCGCCCTCCACCAGCACGCGCAGGAAACTGCGGCCCTGCGCGTTGATCCGGTCGCCGGCAACGGACAGCAGCAGCGACTCCTTGGCGGCGCCGTCGAGCAGCGGGCTGTCCAGTGCCCGCGCCATCTGCGGATCCGCGACGACCGCGCTGGCGAAGCGCAGCATTTCCGACCAGACCGGCAGCGCGTTGCCCTCGCGGGCGAGGGAAAAAGCGGCCTCGGCGTACGGGCGGGCGATGGTGGTGATCTCGGCCATGGCGGTGTCGTGCCTAGAGCTGGCGCTTCAGCTGCGCGAGAAGGTCGGCATGCGTCTTGGTGTCGACATCCTTCTGCAGGATCTTGGTGGCGCCGGCCACGGCGAGGTCGGCCACGGCATCGCGCAGCTGTTCCTTGGCGCGCGCCACTTCCTGCTCGATCTCGGCCTTGGCGCCCGCGATGATGCGCTCGGCCTCGGCCTTGGCTTCGATTTTCGATTGCTCGATGGCCTCGGACTTGAACTTTTCGCCCATGGCCACGATTTCCGCCGACCGGGCCTTGGCATCGACCAGCATCTGCGCGTCGCGCTTCTCGGCGCTGGCGAGTTCGCGGCGTCCCTGTTCACCGGCGGCCAGGCCGTCGGCAATCTGCTTCTGCCGGTTTTCGATGGCGCGCATCAACGGCGGCCAGATGAAACGCGCGCAGAACCAGATGAAGGCCGTAAATGCCACGGCCTGCATGATCAGCGTCAGATTGAAATTCATGATAGCGCCTTAGAGCGTATCGGACGGGTGCGAATGCAACGCCCTTACTTGGGGATGACGGCCAGCAGCGGGTTGGCGAACGCGAAGAACATCGCGAGGCCGACGCCGATGATGAACGACGCGTCGATCAGGCCCAGCAGCAGGAAGACCTTGGCTTGCAGTTGCGGCATCAGTTCCGGCTGCCGTGCGGCGCCTTCGAGGAAGCGCGAGCACATGATGCCCACGCCGACGCACGCGCCAAGCGCGCCCAGGCCGATGATGAGACCGATCCCGACGGCGGTGTAGGCCTGGATCATCGCCAGCATTTGTACCTTATCCATGGTGCATTCCTTTCGATTGCGGGTTTCGTGATGGTGAGCGAATACGACGATAGAAACAGTGAACGCGTTATCAGTGGTGCTCTTCGGCCATCGCGAGATAGACGATCGTGAGCATCATGAAGATGTAGGCCTGCAGCGCGACGATCAGGATGTGGAAGATCGCCCACGCCAGATTGAGCAGGATGCCGAAGCCCATGCCCGCCAGCCCGGCGGCGGCCAGCATGCCGATGAGCAGGAAAATGATTTCGCCGGCGTACATGTTGCCGTAGAGCCGCAGGCTGTGCGACAGCGGCTTACTGAGGTACTCGACGATCTGGAACAGGAAGTTGACCGGCCACAGCAGGAAGTGGTTGCCGAACGGTGCCACGAACAGTTCCTTGGTCCAGCCGCCCAGGCCCTTCGACTTGATCGAAAAGATGATCATCAGCGCGAACACGGTGAGTGCCAGCGCGAAGGTGGTGTTGATGTCGGAAGTGGGCACGCTGCGCCAGTTATGCAGGCCGAGCACGCCATAGATCCACGCCATGATGTCGACGGGCAGGAAGTCCATCGAGTTCATCAGCAAGACCCAGATGAACACCGTGAGGGCGATCGGCGCCACCCATTTCGATTCGCCGTGGTAGATGCCCTTGACCTGGTCGTTGACGAACTCGACGCACAGCTCGACGAACGCCTGGTGCTTGGAGGGCACGCCCGAAGTCGCGCGGCGCGTGGCCAGCCAGATGAAGCCTAGGCCAATGAAGCCCAGCAGGATCGACATGACCATCGTGTCGACATTGACCACCCAGAAGCTTCCGTCGCCGACCGGCTTCTGCAGGAAGGAGAGGTGGTGCTGGATGTATTCGGAGGGGGATTCGTAAGCGGCGGCCGCCATGGGGATCGTCGAGTGAGGAGATTAGTCGCGTTCGAAAAAGGCCATGCTGAACAACAACACCGTGATCACGAACGTGGCGAAGAAGGCCGCCGGCACGAGGTCCTTGTAGGTCGTCAGCACCAGCCAGAGCTGGACGATGATCACGAGGATCTTGCTTGCCTCGGCCCGGAACATGGCCGCCACTGTCGCGCCTGCCGAGGACGGGTTGGATATCCCCAGCACCACCGCGTAGACCACCACGGCCATGATGTTGACTACCCCACCCAGCAGGGCCGAAAGCGCCCCGTGCGCCCCGGCTACCAGGCCGGAGAGCAACGCCAGCACCACGGTCGTTGCCGCCTGCCACGCCAAGATCCGGCGAATCGGTTTGGTCGAGAGAGGGGCTTCCATTGCGATGCAAGTGCCAAACAGCAAACCCGTCGATTTTAACCGTTTTTACCGGGTTCCCGCAATGAAATGTTGCGGCGCAACGCCGCACGTGCGTTCGACGGCGGGCCTACCCGCCCGACAAGGCGCCGACCAGCATGATGTGTGCACCCGCAGGCAACAGCGCGGCGGGATCGCGCTCGATTGCTTTGTTCACGAAGATCTGGATGTGCGGGCGCACGCGTCCCGCCTCGTCGACCATCCGGAAGCGGATGCCGGGATAGGCGCGCTCCAGCGCGTCCAGCGCGTCGCCCAAGCGGGGCGCAGGACCGGCGGCCGTCACCGATACCGTCGTCGCACCCCCGGTATAGGACCGCAACTGGGTCGGGATTGAGACTTCGAACACCAGGTCCATGCGCCGTCCCTCGTTCAATGTTTCCGGCGCCACCGGGAACGCGCTACTGCGGCGAGCAGAATCCCACACCCATCGCGCCGGCGCCTTCCGGAATGAATCCCTCCGCCAGCATCTGGCTGCGTACGGCCTCGCTGGTCGTGAACCGGTGATTGGGTGCACCGCCGCGGCCATTGTTGTACAGCCGGTAGACGGGGCCGCTACCCGCCGGGCAGGTGCCGTCGGCACCCGGCAACGGGACGAAGAACACGTCACCTTCGAATTGCCAGTTCGCATTGGTCAGCGTTCCCTCGCAGCCAAGGCCGCGCGGTGCATAGAAGTGCGAACTCGTCGGCGGAAAGGCCACGGTGAAGAACCGGCAGACGGGCGCCAACCCGGCGTCCGCCGCCACGTTGACGTTGAATGATTGCCCAGTGCGCGCCCAGCCCGCGAACGTACCGTCATCAAGCTTGGCAATCTCGGCCGAACTGGCCGAAACGAAGTAATGCTTGAATCCGGCGTTGAAGAACTCCACCGCCACAGCCTTGCCGCCGGATGGCGGCAGCGGTGGGGCGCCGGCGACTTCGGGGATGTTCCCGCCGGCCGCCACCATCGTGAATCCCGGCACCTGGACACCCGCCCCGTTGAACACGCGGAACCCGGTGACGCGCGAATTGGGCGTGCCTTCGGCGAGCGACGTGGCATTGGACGCGCCGGACAGGCGCGCCGTGGCATCAAGGTGCATGTGTACGTCGATTTCCGCCAGCTCGATCCGGTCGATGAACGCGGCGATGGGCACAGACACGTCGAAGGCCACCTGCGGCGTCTTGCTGTCCGAGATCTTGGCCGATTCGGTGCCCTTGCCGAAATCGGCGCTGACGGCAGTGACGAGATGCACGTCGGCATCGCCGACGGCCGTGCCTTCGAGGACCACGTGCAACACCAGCTTGCCCCCCTTGACCACGGCGCCGGTCGGCGGCTGCAGATGGGCCGTGTAGGTCGAGTTGGATTGCATCCGCGCATAGCCCTGACCGGTGCCGGAAACATTGACCTTGGCCGCCGTGAACTGGTTGGCGCTGACGGCGAGGTCCACGGTGACGCCGCCGAGATTCAGCGATCGGGTGAGGGCGACCCCGTCATTGGAGAGTCCCCCGGTCGAGTTGACATTGTTGCCGTTCATTGCGATGGCGATGCTGAAACCGTTGTGGATATCAGCGCGCGCCAGCGGCGCAAAGGACGCGACGCCCATGGCTAGCAGGCAGAAGAGTGCGGGGTTCCGCAACATGGCGGCTGCATCGTGCAAACGGCGGGACATTGCGGTTCCTTGTCGGACAGGTGGCCGGGTGGTTGAAAGGCTTCGACGCATGGCGTTTCGATGATATCGAACTACGCTACCTCGATGGCATAGACATGGGGCAGGTGTTCCACCAGCCGCTTCCACGTCTGTCCTTCGTCACGGCTGCCCCATATCTGGCCTTGCGTCGTGCCGAAGTAAACGCCTACTTTAGGGTGCCCATCCGCGGTCATCGCCTGGCGTTTGACGGTCCACCACGCCTGCGCCTTGGGCATCCCGGTGGCCAGCCGCTGCCACGTCTTGCCGGCGTTGCGGGTCCGGAACACGGCCGGGCGACCTCCGGGGGAAACCCGCGGCCAGACACTGGTGCCGTCCATCGGCAGGATCCACGCCGTGTCCGCGTCATGCGGATGCGTCACCATCGGAAAGCCGACATAACCCACCGCCTTCGGCATGCCGGTGCCGATGTCCTGCCATCGCGTGGCCGGGCGGTCGAGCCGGAACAGTCCGCAGTGATTCTGCTGGTAGAGCCGGTCCGGATTGCCCCCCGCAAAGCGCACGCAGTGCGGGTCATGCCCAAACACGAGATCGGGGTCAGGCTGGAAATCGGCGCGCACGCCCTGGTTCAGGGGCGTCCAGTTGGCGCCGGCGTCGACCGACTCGAAGGTGCCGCCGCTCGACATGCTGATATACATATGCGCGGCGTCGCGCGGATCGATCAGGATGGAGTGCAGCTTGGCCCCGTCGGGCGTGCCGTCCTGGTCACCGCCGCACCACGCCTTGCGCTGCGGATGCGCATTGAAACCAACAACACCTTCCCAGGTCACGCCACCATCGGCCGAGCGGAACAATCCCTGCGGCGACGTTCCGGCATACCAGACGCCTGGTTGCGAGGGGTGCCCGGGTGTGAGCCAGAACGTGTGATCGACCACGCGGCCGCTGTCCGCGGCAAACGCCGGAGGCTTGGCGGCCTCCTTCCAGTGCTTCCCCCCGTCGGTGGAGCGAAAGACCGTCGGTCCTAGATGGCCGGTACGCGCGGCGGCCAGCAGCGTCTTGCCGTCGCGCGGATCGAGCTTCGCGTGATGGACGATGTGGCCGAGGAAGCTCGGTCCAGCCAGCTTCCACGTCCGGCGCGAGGCATCGCCGGTCAACGTCCACAAGCCCTTGCGGGTGGCAACCAACAAACGCACGCGGCGCGGCGCGGCGGCTTTCGTTTTCGGCACGGTTTCATCCTCCACTTTCATGGTCAAGCTTCCGTAGGCGAGGCGACAGCCCCGCGGCATGCGGTCGTCGGCCCCACGGGGGCGAGGCCGGAGCCTCGCCGACAGGATGCAACACCATGTACCGACCGCGCGAACGCGAGAGTCTGCCTCCGGTCAATCTCCACGGCAAGCGTAGGGTTGATCTTGCCGCCATTGCCTGTAATCCTTTACAGCCTTTTCCGGTCCCACTACCAGGAGCATTCATGACGATCAAAGTCGGCGACAAGCTGCCCGCGGGCACCATGTCGGAGTTCATCGAAGTCGAGGGCAACGGCTGCAGCATCGGGCCCAATACATTCCAGATGGAGGATGTCACCAAGGGCAAGAAGGTAGTGATCTTCGGTCTGCCCGGTGCGTTCACGCCCACGTGCTCGGCCAAGCATGTGCCTTCCTATCTCGCCAACTACGACCAGCTGAAGGCCAAGGGCGTGTCCGACATCATCTGCATGGCGGTCAACGATGCATTCGTGATGGGCGCATGGGCGCGCGACCAGAAGGTCGGCGGCAAGATCCGGATGATGGGTGACGGCAGCGCCGACTACACCAAGGCACTGGGTCTTGAACTGGATCTCGTGGCGCGCGGCATGGGCGTGCGCTGCCAGCGCTTCTCGATGCTGGTGGAGGACGGCGTCGTGAAGACCCTCAACATCGAAGGCCCCGGCAAGTTCGAAGTGTCCGGCGGCGACACGATGCTGAAGCAACTGGGCTGATTCGTTTTCACCGCGTGAGCGCAACGGCGGCCCGCAAGGCCGCCGTTTGCATTCCGGACGCCCCCGGCGGGGCACCAGTTTCGCGTGGATATCGCCGCATCGATCCTGCACGGTCAAGCACCTCGCCTGCCGGGCCCCCATCGATTCGCCATGCGTACTCTAGAAATAGACCTTGCGGATCGTCCCGGGGTCGCGCGGCAGCGGCTCCGGGCATTTGAAGACGAGCAGGTAGCGATACCAGAGTGGCTGCGTTTCGCGCGTATCCACGATCCCGTGCATCTGCTGCCACGGCCGGTGGGGTTGGCGGTGATGCGCGAGGTTGTAGTTGAAGTTGAGGAACAGGAGCCGCACGAGCGCGGGCGCGCGCAGGTCGTAGGCGCCCTCGACGCGGTCGAGCGGCGTGCGCATGTGATAAACCCACTGCAGCGACGACCACGAAAACGCGAATGCTGCGTACAGGAGCACCACCACCCGCCAGTCCCAGTCGAGGAGCAACCATGCCGCAGTCCACAGGCCCACACCCAATGCGGCCTCAATGCGCACCCAGGTCCAGTCCGCGCGCGAAAACTCCGCAAACGAAATCGAATAGCCGTTCATCGACTTGGCCGGCCGATTGAGCAGGTGTGCGTAGCGATAGGGCACGAACGGCAGCACGAGCGCCGCGACGAACGACCCCAGCCAGATGCCGCCAAGGATCGCGAAGTAGTACGCGAGGATCTTCCGCGTCGCGCTTTCGTTCGGAAAGATATACTCGGCCACCTCGGCCCGCGACCGGTTGCGGACGTGGTGTCCTTCATGATTGATCCGGAACAGCGTGTAGACGGTGCCGAAGATCGCGGCGGTCAGGATGCCGAGCGCACGATTCACCGCCGGCGACGGATGGCCATGTCGGTGCATGCATTCGTGCATTAGCGAAAAGACGCCCTGCATCATGAGCACGAACAACAGCCCCAGCGGGATTTTCCACCACAGGCTGCCCGGCGTGCCGAGCGCCGTGATGATCGCGGCCCAGGCCACGAACTGCGCGGCGCCGATCGCCACGTTCATCGTCCCGTAGCGCGAATTGGCAACCAGGGCAGAGCGGGCAAGCATGGACGGGCGAATCCCCTGCATTGGATGGGTGGCAGTCCGGCGGCGGACACCATGACCGCGGCGGCCGACTGGTCGCCGCATGGTTTTGCGGACTACGGACGATTCTACCCGGCGACCCCGAACATTGCTTGCGGCGCCCGCGGCGACGCCACCGCAGCGTTCATCGCCGCCTGGGATGCATGGGACACCGCGCAGGATCGCGGGCTGCGCATCGCGGCGGACGTCACCTTCGTATTCGTGCGCGGACTCTTCGGCCGCTGGATTCCCGGTCATTTCGCGGCACCGCTGCGCGTGCTCCGGGCCGCGGGTGCCCACGCCTTCATTGCGCGCAGCCGCGCGGCCGGCACCATTGCCGTCAACGCAGGCATGCTGGCCGCGGACATCCGACGGCGGGCGCCGGGTGCCGGACGGCTCATCTTCCTGTGTCACAGCAAGGGCGGGCTCGACGTGCTCGAGGCCTTGCGCCACGCGCCTGACCTGCAGCGCCGCGCCGCCGCCGTGGTGTTGTGCCAGTCACCACGCGATGGCTGCGCCGTGCTCGAAAGCGTGCTGCTGCGCCACCACCGCGATTCGTTGCACGCGCGCAGCCAGCGCGCCAGCGAAGCCGCCGCGCGCGCGGCGATCGTCGCCTCGGGATCAAGGCCCGGTTGCCTCGAACTCACCGGCGCCGCGCTCGCCGCGCATATCGAGGACCTGGATCGCGTGGCCGGTGCGTTGCCCGTGCTCGCGGTGACCTCATGGTCGGTGGAACCGTCGGCCTGGCTCGATTCGCAGCATGCGCGGCTGGGTGCCATCCGTCCGCGCTGCGCGCACGACGGCCTGTTTTTTCTTGAAGACCTCGTGTGGCCCACGGCCCGCGAAGTGCTGCTGCCGCGCATCGACCATTCACAACCCTGCGTGGGCGGGCTGGGCTTCCCGCACGGGCGCTTCTGGCACGCGCTCGCCTCGACGGCGATGGCGGAGGCGCGCCGGTGAGCGCCGCCGGGCCGCCCCAAGGCGAGCGCCCCCCGGGAGGAGCGGTGCGCAGCACTGGTCGGGGGGAACATGCAATCGCGCCGGTGGAAGGCGCCGCCGCGGCATCCGCGCGGTTTCCGCTGTTCTTTCACGCACTGCATGCGGTGGAGCGCGTGTTCGTGCGCTGCTCGGTGCACGGCGAAGCGGAGGTGCATCGCAACGAGGACTTCCCATGGGTGCCGGCGCTGGAGTCCGCCTGGCCGGCGATCCGCGCCGAACTCGACGCCGTGATGCAGCGCAACGAACCCATCCCGCCGTTCCAGGCCATTTCACCGGAGCAGGCGGCCATCACGCAGGACGAGCGTTGGCGTACCTATGTGCTGTACGCCTACGGCGCCAAAGCCGCGCGCAACTGCCGCGAATGTCCGGCCACCGCCGCGGCGGTTGAGCGCATTCCCGGCATGAAAAGCGCGTTGTTCTCGATCCTGTCGCCGGGCAAGCACATACCGCCGCATCGCGGCCCGTACAAGGGGCTGCTGCGCTGCCACCTCGGCCTGCGCATCCCAGGCCCGCCGGGAGCGGCGCGCCTGCGGGTCGGCGCCACGCAGGCCACGTGGGCGGAAGGCCGTGCGCTGATCTTCGACGACACGCTGGAACATGAAGCGTGGAACGACAGCGCCGAGACGCGCGCGGTGCTCTTCATTGACTTCCTGCGGCCGCTGCGCCCGCCGCTGGACCGGATCAACGCGACCATCCTGAAATGGGTCGTGGGTTCGCCGTATGGCCAGGCCAACATCCGCCGCTTCCGGGCGTGGTATCGCGCGCGTGGCATCGATGCCGACGTCTAGGCGCATCGCGGCCGGCTTGACGCTGCCGATGCTGCCATCGGCGGGATGGAAGTACGCCGCGGGTGTCGTGGTCGCGCTGTGCGCGGCCGTGCTGTACCTCGTGCCCAACCGGATGGTCGCGGATCAGGCGGTGACGCTGCCGCTGACGCGCGCCGAGGCACTGTTGCCGTTCTGGCCATGGACCGGATGGATCTACAACGCGATCTATCTGTTCCTGCTGGCATCCTTCGCCGGCATGCGCGATCTCGCGGTCGCGAGCCGCTTCCTGTATGCATGCCTGTTCACCCAGGCGGTCGCGGCCGCCGCATTTATCGCCTTCCCCACCGTGTATCCGCGCGACCTGTTTCCGCTGCCCGCAGGCACGGCCGCGAGCGAGGCCGCGCTCGTGGACTTCATCCGCACCATGGATCAGCCGGTGAACTGCTTTCCCAGCCTGCACGTCAGCACCTGTGTGCTGTGCCTGGCCGCGTATGCCCGCGAGCCGCTGCGCCGCTACCGGCATCTGGCCATCGCCGCCTCGATGCTGCTGGTGGCCAGTACGCTCACCTTCAAGCAGCACTACGCTATCGACCTGGTCGGCGGCGCGGCACTAGGCCTCGCCGCGCATGGCATCTTCTTTCGCTGGTCGCGCATCCGGCTGGCTGGCGACCCCTGAAGATTGGGCCAGGTGCCAGCGCTGCAACGCCGGCAGGCACTCCAGCGCCGCCTGCGGGTAGAGGTGATGCACGACGTGGAAGCCGATGTTGCGGGGGAACAGGAACAGTTTTCCGGGTGCGCCATAGTCATGGGTGACTGTGGTGGCGATCACGGTGTCCGGGCGCCGGTCCGCGCAGCGCTCGTGGATATGTTCGATGATCACGCGATTGACGTTGAAGGCCCCGGCCACGACCAGCGGCACGAGGTAGCCCCAGCCGACGATTGCCGGGAAATGCCAGGCGGCCACGAAGACGATCGTGAAGAAAATCGCCTGCTTCGGCTCTTCGCGCAGGCAGGCCAGCACCTCCGGGCTGCGGGCCACGTCGGTGCCCGAGCGATCCTGCAACAAGAACCGCGCATAGGCCGGACGCAGCGCCGGCACGACCAGCGCGGCGGTGCCAACGTAGCCGCGCGCGATCCATACCGCCACCAGCAACAGTCCGCGCAATCGATACAGCATCCGCAACGTGGCGTCGGTGGAAACGCCTTTCTTGAAGTACGGATCCTCCGCCATGCCGCTCGCGCGGTGATGGCGCAGATGGTGATAGCGCATCGCCTCCATGGTCGTGGCGATCGGGTAGGCCGCGAGGAGTTGCAGCAGCCACAGCCATCGGGTGTGCGCGCGGCGGCCCATGTGACACGCATCGTGCAGGACCACGCCCAGCGCATGCAGCCGGCCGGCAATGATGAGGAGCCCTGGCAGATAGAGCCAGGCCGGTCCCTGCCAAAGCAGCACCCACGTAGCGACGATCACCAGCCAGTCGCCGGTCGCATAGCGCAGCAGCCGCGGCAACTCGGCGCGTACAAGCGGCGCTGCCGCCGCCTCGGGCCGCGCGGGCATGTCCGTGACCGTCATCGTCGTCATCGCGTCGACACTGCAGCCCCGCATCCGCGCATACCATCCATTATGATCATTGATACCATGGTTGCGAGCCCATGATGCCTGACGATGGACAGCCCGCCAACGCGCGCGGCACTTTCCCAACGATCGAGCGCAAGCGCCCGCCCGCCGGGGGCGCGCCGGCGGCCTATTGGCAGATTGCGTGCCGGTCGCGCGACCTGCGGCGCGCGCCGCGGGGCGTGACGATCGGCGGGCGGGCGCTGGTGCTGTTCCGCGATGCGCAACGCGAGGCCGTCGCGCTGGAGGACCGCTGCGCCCACCGCAATGCCCCGTTGTCGAGTGGGCGCGTATGCGGCGGCCGCCTGCAGTGTCGGTACCATGGCTGGGAATATGATTCGGCGGGGCGCGTGGCCCACATTCCGGCCCTTCCCGATGCGATTGCGCTCGCGGGCGCGCCGCGCATCGCCCGATACCACACTCGCGAGCAGGACGGCTTCGTCTGGGTCGCCTCCGGCGATGCGCCGCCGCCTGCCGACCCCTATCGCTTTCCGCATCTGGGCGAACGAGGCTGGACCAGTTTCGTGATGCAGACGCGGTTTCGCAGCACCGTCGAGGCGTGCCTCGAGAATTTTCTCGATTGTCCGCACGCCACGTTCGTGCATCGGTACTGGTTCCGCGCACCCACGGCCAAGCCCGTGCGTGCAACGGTGCGCGCAACGGCCGACGGCGCGGTCGCGGAATTTTTCGAGGAGCCGCGCAAGAAGAGCGCTGTATGGTGGCTGCTGGCGCCTCGCGGGGGGGTGATGGAGCATACCGACCGTTTCGTCGCGCCCTCGACCAGCCGCGTCGACTACCGCTTTCCGGGCGGCCTTCACTACATCATCTCGTCGTCATGCACCGAGGTTGCCGACGGCGAGATCGACGTGTTCACCGTGATCTCGTTTCGCTGGGGCTGGCTGGGCCCGCTCGTGCGCCTCTATTTCGAGCCGCTGTCGCGCCACATCATCCGCCAGGACGTCGACATCCTCGCGGCGCAGCACGCCAACATCGAGCGCTTCGGCGGGCCGCGGTTTCGCAGCACGGCCGCGGATCTCCTCGGCGCCCATATCGCGGCGTGGCGCCAGGCCGTTGCCACCAATGCGCCGCCACCGGTGGCCGACGTGCCGCGCGATGTCGAGATCCGACTGTAACGATGACGACGGACAGACTCCGCGCCCGGGTGCGCGACCGCACCTCGCTGACCGACCGTGAGGTCGAGCAGATGTTCACGCTGTACGCAACGTACTACGACGGCACGACCTTCGCGCTCTTCGCCGACGACCTCGCGGGCAAGAGCCACGTGATCGAACTCCTGGCCGAGGAGGAACTGGTCGGGTTCTCGACGCTCGCGGTGCTGCCGTTCGAACATCGCGGCGCGGCGAATCTCGCGCTCTTCTCCGGCGACACCATCATCGACCAGTCGCACTGGGGCGACCAGGCGCTGGTCGCCGCGTTCTGCGGGTTTGCCGGTCACCTGCGGGCGCAACGCGACGTGCCGCTGTACTGGCTGCTCATTTCCAAAGGCTACCGGACCTACCGCTACTTGAGCCTCTTCGCCCGCAGCTACTACCCGCAGCACGCCGCGCCCACGCCCGCGCCGATGCAGGAGCGGCTCGACGCCCTCGCGCGCGGCAAGTTCGGTCCCGCCTATGACCCCACTTCGGGTGTCGTCCGCTTTCCGCAATCGCGCGGCCACCTGAAGCCCGCGTGGGCCGACGTGCGCGAGCACCTGCGCACACACGCTGTGGTGCGCTGTTTCCTCGATCGCAATCCGGGCTACGCCGCCGGCGAGGAACTGGTGTGCCTCACCGAACTCTCGTCCGACAACCTGCGCTCGTTCGCGCGGCGCGCGTTCGTCGAAGGCCTTCATGCCGCTGCGGCAGGCGTCCCTGCGTAGCCATCTCGCCGGGCACGCGGCGCGGTTTCGTGCCGCGCTGGACGATGCGCGGTCGGTGCAGGCGCAACGGCTGCAGTCGATTCTCACCCGCAATCAGGACTGCGAATACGGACGAGCGCACGCCTTCGCCGCGATCGCCGACCCCGTTGCCTATGCACGTCGCGTACCGATCGTGCGCTACGATGCGCTGCGCAGTTCGATCGAGCGCATGGCCGCCGGCGAACACGATGTGCTCGTCACCGCGCCCGTCATCGCCTTCGAAGAGACGGGCGGCAGCAGCGGGGGCGCCAAGCTGGTGCCGTACACCGAGGCAGCGCTCGCATCGTTCCAGCGCGGGCTGCTGCCGTGGCTCGATGATCTCTACACCCGTGTTCCCGGGCTTGACCATGGGCGCGCGTACTGGTCGATTTCACCGGCCGCACGCGCGCCGCGGCAAACGGCGGGCGGCGTCCCGATAGGATTGCCGAGCGACGCCGCCTATCTTGGTGCGGCCGTGGCCACATGCCTGCTCGCCACGCTTTGCGTCCCGCCCGCAGCGGCAGGAATCAACGACATCGACCGGTGGCGGATCTTCACGCTCGTTCATCTGCTCGCGGCAGGGGATCTGACGCTCATCTCGATCTGGAGCCCCACTTTCCTGCAGGAACTGTTGCGCCATGCGCAGGAAAACGCGTCGCTGCTGGTGCGGTACCTCGTGGAAGGCGATCCGGCCTGCGACGCGGCGACGGTCGGCGCTCTGCCGCCGGGACCGCGTGTGTCGCGTGTCCGCGGCGAGCTGGTGCGCGACGTGCTGACGCAACGCGAGCCCGAGTGGACGCGCCTCTGGCCGCATCTCGCCGTGATCAGTTGCTGGGATCAGGTGTCGGCCCACCCTTACGCGGCCGCGCTGCGACGGGCGTTTCCGGGCGTGCGCGTGCAGGGCAAGGGTTTGCTGGCTACCGAAGGCCTTGTCTCGATTCCGTTCGGCGACGCTTCGATGCCGGTGCTGGCCATCGATTCCGGCTTCTACGAATTCGTCGATGCCACCGGCACCGCGTGGCTGGCGAGCGACGTGATCCCGGGCCACGACTATGAAATGCTCCTCACCAACGACTCCGGATTCTATCGGTACGCGATCGGCGATCGCGTACGCGTCCATGGATTCGTCGGTGCCGCGCCCACGCTCGAGTTCATCGGCCGCGCGGGCGGCGGCAGCGACCTCTGCGGCGAGAAGCTGACGGAAGCCTTCGTGGGCGATGCGCTGCATGCACTCGGCCTGCGTTTCGCGATGCTCGCCCCATCCGCGGTGGCGCCCCTGGGGTATGTGCTGCTGCTCGATGCTGCGGAAACCGGCGCGCGCGATGCCGCGCAGTTCGCGGGACGCGTGGATGATGCCCTCGCCGCCAATCCGCAATACGCGTATGCGCGACGGTTGCAGCAATTGGCGCCCGTGCGCAGCCTGCGTTGCAACCATCCGGTCGCGCGCTGGATGGACCTGTGCCGGCTGCGCGGCCAGCGGCTGGGCGACATCAAGCCTGCCGCGTTGTGCCTGGTCGACGGATGGCAGCAGCAGTTCACCCCGTGCGCATGAGCGGCCGCTACACCTTCGATCTCGCGGTGCCCGCCGATGATGCACAGCTGCGCGCGCGGATGGCCGACGACCGGATGGAAGGCAACATCGCCGTGAGTTTCCGGCGGGAACCGTCGTACTTCGACGGCACGCGGGTGCAGGGTGAATCGACGCAGGTGATCAAATGTATCGACACGACATCGGGCCGGATCGTCGGCCTGGGCAGTCGCAGCACCTCGCTCGCCTGGGTCGATGGCAGCGCGCGGCGAATCGGCTATCTCGCCGACCTGCGCGGCGCGCCGGACGTGCGCCGCGGCACGCTGCTCGCGCGCGGATTCCGCGTGCTGCACCAACTCCATCAGCGCGACCCGGTGCCGTTCTACACCACCGTCATCTACGAAGGTAACGCCCCGGCGCTGGCAAGCCTCGTGGGCGGACGCGCCGGACTGCCGATCTACCAGGACTGCGGCCGCGTGCTGACGCCGGCCCTCCATCTCGACTTGCCGCGCCGCGCGTTGCGCTGCCGTGGCATCGAGATCGGTCGCGGCGCGGCCGCCGAACTACCCGACATCGTCGCATTTCTCAACCGGACGTTGCGCGTGCGGCAGTTCGCGCCCGTCTATCGCGAGCAGGATTTCGGCGCGGGACGCTTCGCCAATCTCGCGCCCCATGATTTCTTCGTCGCGCGTTCGAACGGTCGCATCGTGGGCACGCTCGCCGCCTGGGACCAGGCCGCCATCCGGCAGACACATGTGGAACGTTATTCGCCGCCGCTGGCGCTGGTGCGTCCGCTCTACAACCTCGCAGCCCGGATTACGCCACTGAAGCCGCTGCCCGCCGTCGGCGCGCGCATCCCGTATGTCTATCTCGGCTGCGCGGCGGTCGAGAACGACAACATCGAGCTTTTCCGTAGCCTGTTGCGCCACGCCTGCAACGCGCTGCGCCGCGGCCCATGGCACTATGCGATTGCCAGCCTGCACGAGCGCGATCCGCTGGCGCCGGTGCTCGCCGAATGCCGGCAGATCGCCGCCGCCGGCCGCCTGTTCGTCGTGCACTATCCGGAGGATGCCGCGGCCGCCGCGGCGCTCGAACCACGGCTTCCGTATGTCGAAGCGGGGTGCCTGTGAACGGGGACCGTGGCCACGTGCAGGCGTCGCTTGCGGGCGAGGCTGCAGCGCAGGGGGCCCATGGCCGCGATTTCCCGGCGAAGCTTCAGCCCCGCCAACCGGTCGCGCGTTCCGGCCCCTACGGCCGCTTGATGCGCCCGACGATGCCGTCGAGCTGGTCGAGGCTGGCGTAATCGATGACCAGACGCCCGGCACCCTTGCGGCCGGGTTCGATTTTCACGGAGGCACCGAGGGATTCCGCCAATTCCGTCGCGAGGCGGGCGGTGTCGGGGTCCGTGGTCGCGCCGCCGCGCCGCGCGGCGCGCCTGGCGGGATTGAGCAACGTGAACACGAGGCGCTCCGTCTCGCGCACCGACAGGTGCCCGTTGACCACCCGCGCGCCGGTCATCGCCTGCTGCGGTGCCGGCAGCGCCAGCAGCGCGCGGGCGTGGCCCATTTCGAGCGCGCCCTGCATCAGGTAGTCCTGCACGGGCTTGGCGAGATGCGTGAGGCGCAGCAGATTGGTGACGGCGCTGCGCGAGCGACCGACTGCCTTGGCCGCGGTCTCGTGCGTCAATCCGAATTCGTCGATCAGCCGCTGCAATCCCTGTGCTTCCTCCAGCGGATTCAAGTCCTCGCGCTGGATGTTCTCGATCAGTGCCAGGGCCAGGGCCGCGTTGTCGGGAACATCCTTCACCAACGCGGGCACTTCCTTCAAGCCGGCGCGCTGCGCCGCGCGCCAGCGTCGTTCGCCAGCGATGATCTCGAAGCGCCCGTTGCCCACCGGGCGCACGAGGATCGGCTGCATCAAACCTTGCTCGCGAATCGAATCGGCGAGTTCGTTCAGCGCCGTCTCGTCCATGCGCGTGCGCGGCTGATATTTGCCGGACTGCAGCCGCTCGATCGCGACTGTCTGCAGCGCACCCGCCGGTGCCGCCTTCTCATCGCCGCCGGCCAGCAGTGCATCGAGGCCGCGTCCCAATCCCTTGTGCCGAATCATCGCAGCGCTTTCATGGTGTACGGGCAACGGCTGCGGTCGCAGCCGCCGTGGCCGCATCGGCTTCCATACGCCGCAGCATCTCGCCCGCCAGCGCGAGATACGCCAGCGCGCCCTTCGACTGCGGTTCGAGTTTCAGTGCCGGAAGGCCGTGCGACGGTGCCTCGGCCAGACGTACGTTGCGCGGAATGATCGTGCGATAGAGCTTGTCGCCGAAATGTTTTTCCAGCTCTGCGGTGACGTTCAATGCGAGCGTGTTGCGCGGGTCGTACATGGTGCGCAGCAAGCCCTCGATCTCGAGGCGCGTGTTGAGATGCGAACGCACCTTCTTCAGTGTCTGGATCAGGTCGGACAACCCTTCCAGCGCGTAGTACTCGCATTGCATCGGGATCAGCACCGAGTCGGCCGCGCACAGCCCGTTGAGCGTCAGCAGCGACAGCGACGGCGGACAATCGAGCAGGATGAAATCGTAGTCGGGCGCCACTTGCTGGATCGCGGATTTCATCTGCGACAACGCATCGGCCAGCGCGTCCTTCAATCGGGTTTCGCGTTCCGGCAGGTTGACGAGTTCGATTTCCGCGCCGGCCAGTTCGCGGTTGGCGGGGACAAGATCGAAGCCGCCCGCAGGCGACTGCACGCGCACTTCCGCAATGGTCCGTTCGCCCAGCAACACCTGGTAGACGGTGGCTTCCAGCGCGCGCTTGTCGAGTCCGGAGCCGGTGGTGGCATTGCCCTGGGGATCGAGATCCACCAGCAGCACGCGGCGCTTCATTGCGACGAGACTCGCGGCGAGGTTGACCGACGTCGTGGTCTTGCCCACGCCACCTTTCTGGTTGGCGACCGCGATGATGCGCGTCATGCGCCGACCCCGGCGTCACGGTGCCGCATCAGAATCAGGTGGCGCGCGGCGTCGAGCCCGGGCACCGTCAGCGCCGGTTTGGCCACCACCACCAGCGCGGCCGGCAAGCCCGCCAGTTCTTCATCCGGATGCACGCCCTTCATTGCCGCCAGCACCCCGTCCGCCGCGAGATGGCGCGCCGACGTTGACGCAAACGTGGCCAGATCCGAAAACGCCCGCGAGATCACCACGTCGAAAGGTGCGGCGGGAGCCAGGTCCTCGACGCGCACCGCTTGCGCTTCGACATTCGCGAGTTTCAGCTCGATCATCGCCTGCGTCATGAACGCCACTTTCTTGTGATTGCTGTCGACCAGCACCAGGTGCCAGTCGGGTCGCGCGATCGCCAGCGGAATGCCGGGAATGCCGCCGCCCGAACCGACATCCAGCACCCGCAAGCCGGCTTGGGCGGGCAGGTGCGGCAGCACCGCGAGCGCATCGAGCAGGTGATGCGTGAGCATGCGTTCCGCGTCGCGGATCGCGGTCAGGTTGTAGGTGCGATTCCACTTGGCGAGCAACGCGAGGAATGCGGCAAGTTTTGCGCGTTGCGCGTCATCCAGCGCAACGCCCAGTACGGCAGCGCCGTCGGCCAGCGGATCGGCGGGCGTGGTGACCGTGCCGCCGCTCATTGCAAACCGAGCTGCTTGACGGCGGGCGGCAGGTATTCGTCGAGCATGCCGACGAACGCGTCGCGCAGCGGCGCGCGATGTTGCTGCAAGGCCGCGGCAAGGGCGGACGGTTCGGCCTCGAGGCGCAGCATGCGCCCGCCAGGCGCGGGGCCGCCTGCGCGAACGGCCGTTTCGGCGATGGCGCGTTGCGCGCGCAGGTCGTAGGCGAACGCGACGATCCAAAGGTACGCGTTGGCCTCGCCCGGCGCGCTGCCACGCGAGGTGACACCAACGCCGTTGCTGCGGGTGGCGGTGGCGGTATCGTCGTCACCGCTGGCGCGTCGCAGCACGATCACCACGTCGAGGTTCTGGTCTGCCACCACCGGCGCCAACGCGCGCAGCACGATCGCCGCGTTGCCCGTGCCATACCAGGCCGCCAGCGTGAGTGGCTGGTTGACCGCAGCCCGCACAGGCGGCGTGGCCTGCAACGTGACCGCCGTGATACCCGGCGCCAATCCGCGCGCGGCGGCGCTGGCCGCGGTGGCATCGAGCCCCCAATCGGCGGCCGTGATCGACGCCGCGCGATTTTCCCATGACGAATTGCCGAAATAGCTCCATTGCACGCGATCGCCGATCAGCGACACGATGCCCACGCGATGCACCGCTGCCACCGGCGTCACGGGTGGCATCGGGCCGGGGGCCGGGGTGGCGCATCCACCGGTGAGCAGGATCATCAAGAACATCAGCGCGCCACGGCGCCGCCGCAGCGACCGGATCGGGGCCACGGCGATCATGCGGAGATCCGGTCGGTGCGGGGACCCCCGAGTCCGCGCCGCTTCAGATGCACGAGCAGGAGTGAAATGGCGGCTGGCGTCATCCCCGAAATGCGTGCAGCCTGGCCCACCGTTTCAGGTTGCCCCTTGGCCAGTTTCTGGCGCGCCTCGGTGGACAGGCCGCGCACGTCGGCGTAGTCGAGATCCGCCGGAATGCGCAGCGACGCCTGTCCCAGATGGCGCGCGATCTCGTCATGCTGGCGATCGATATAGCCCGCGTATTTGACCGTGACCTCGACCTGCTCGGCCACCAGCGGATCATCGACAGGCGTGCCGCTGGCCGCCAAGGTGTGCAACGAGGTGTAGGTGACATGGGGCCGGCGTAGCAAGTCAGCGAGTACATACTCTCGTTCCAAGTCTTGCCCGAAGACCCTGTCCGTGTCGTCCCTTGTCAACATTGATGGCGTGATGCGCGTGGTATGCAGACGGTCGAGCTCGACCGCGACCGCGTCGCGCTTGCGTGCGAAGGCGTCCCAGCGTGCATCGTCGACCACGCCCAGCCGGTGGCCATGCTCGGTCAAGCGCAAGTCGGCGTTGTCTTCGCGCAGTTGCAATCGGTACTCGGCGCGCGAGGTAAACATGCGGTAGGGCTCCGACACGCCGCGCGTGACGAGATCGTCGACCAGCACCCCGAGGTAGGCCTCGTCGCGCCGTGGGCACCAGCCATCTTCATCGCGCACCAGACGCGCCGCATTGAGACCGGCGAGCAGTCCCTGCGCCGCCGCCTCTTCGTATCCGGTGGTGCCGTTGATCTGGCCGGCAAAGAACAGGCCATGGATGGCCTTGGTTTCGAGCGTGGCCTTCAACCCGCGCGGATCGAAGAAGTCATATTCGATCGCGTAGCCGGGGCGCAGGATGTGGGCGTGTTTGCAACCCGGCAGCGAGCGGATCAGTTCGAGTTGAACATCGAAAGGCAGCGACGTCGATACGCCATTCGGATAGATCTCATGCGTGTCGAGGCCTTCCGGCTCGAGAAAGATCTGGTGGCTCGTCCGCTGTGCGAAGCGGACCACCTTGTCCTCGATCGACGGGCAGTAGCGCGGGCCCACGCCCTCAATCACGCCGGTGTACATCGGCGACCGGTCGAGCCCCGCGCGAATGATGGCGTGGGTGCGCTCATTGGTATGCGTCACCCAGCACGGCAATTGGCGCGGATGCATGGCGCGGGTGCCGAGGAACGAGAACACGGGCGCCGGATCGTCGCCGGGTTGGACGTCCAGCTTCGCGAAATCGATCGTGCGCCCGTCCAGCCGCGGCGGCGTGCCGGTCTTCAACCGGCCCACCGGGAGATTCAACTCGCGCAGCCGAGCGCCCAGGCGCTTGGCCGGCGGGTCGCCGGCGCGGCCGGCTTCGTGGTTCTTGAGGCCGATGTGGATCAAGCCCGACAGGAACGTGCCGGTGGTCAGCACGACCGCCGCAGCGTGAAAGGTCAGCCCGATCTGCGTGACCACGCCGGCCACGCGGTCGCCGTCCAGCACAAGGTCATCCACCGCTTGCTGGAACAATGTCAGGTTCGGCTGATTTTCCAGCCGGCGCCGAATCGCGGCACGGTACAGCACCCGGTCGGCCTGCGCGCGCGTGGCCCGGACGGCGGGGCCCTTGCTGGCGTTGAGGGTGCGGAACTGGATGCCGGCCTCATCGGTGGCGATGGCCATCGCCCCGCCCAGCGCGTCGATTTCCTTGACCAAGTGGCCCTTGCCAATGCCGCCGATCGACGGATTGCAGGACATCTGCCCCAGCGTTTCGATGTTATGCGTCAGCAGCAGCGTCCGCCGCCCCATGCGCGCACTGGCGAGCGCCGCCTCGGTGCCGGCATGGCCGCCACCGACCACAATGACATCGTAGATTTCTGGGAAGTCCATGATTATTTGAACATTTCTGCCCCGCCAATGCGGGGGTTGCAGGGGTTGGATTCTAGCGCAATCGACGCCTTGGCGAAAGCGCAGGTTTCACGTGAAACAACGACGCTTGGGACCGGTAACAGATGGGCACGCGATGGCCGTTTCCAACCGCGGTGGTCCGTGGTCCGTGGTCCGTGGTCCGTGGTCCGTGGTCCGTCGTGGTCCGTGGTCCGTGGTCCGTGGTCCGTGGTCCGTGGTCCGTGGTCCGTGGTCCGTGGTCCGTGGTCCGTGGTCCGTGGTCCGTGGTCCGTGGTCCGTGGTCCGTGGTCCGTGGTCCGTGGTCCGTGGTCCGTGGTCCGTGGTCCGTGGTCCGTGGTCCGTGGTCCGTGGTCCGTGGTCCGTCCATGTTTCACGTGAAACGCGAGGCCCTATGGCCCTGAACAGCGCAAACGCGTGCCGATTAGATCAGCGGCACCGGTCCCGTCGACGCGCGGATCACCAGCTTGAACGGGATCTCGACGGCGACAGGCGAACCGCCGGACAGCGCGGACAGCACAAAGTCGGCGGCGGCCTCGCCCATCGCTCCGGTCGGGACCCGGATGGTGGTCAACGCCGGAAGGGACTGTCGGGCGGGCGCCAGGTCATCGAATCCGACGATCGATACCTGTCCAGGAACACTGCGCCCGCGCGCCTGACACTCGCGCAATGCGCCCAACGCCAGAATGTCGTTGCCGCATACCAGGGCGGTCGGCGCGCTTGCGCCGGCCAACAGCCGGCGCGTGGCAAGGCGAGCCGCGTCATAGGTATAGGCCGATTCGACCAGCCACAGGACCTCCGGGCCTACCCCTCCCGCCGCGCGGCCCGGCAGCGCCAGGCCGGCTTCGGCCATGGCATCGCGCATGCCCTCCACGCGGCTTGTGGCGCGGTCATTATCCTTGCAGATGCCGGCGACCATGCCAATCCGGCGGTGCCCCAATTGCAGCAGGTAACGGGTCGCGACATAGGCAGCGCGGCGATTGTCGAAGCCGACACAGGCCGGTTCGTCGGCCGGGGCGTAGGCCCCCTGGCAAACGTACGCAATCCGATGTTCCTGCAGCAGCGCGCGCAAAGCCGCGTCATGCCGGGTTCCCACCAGCACCAACGCCTCGATGCCCCGGCCAACCATGGTGCGGGCCTGCGCCAGTTCACGCGCCGGGTCATAGTCGCAGGCCGCCAGCAACAGGCCGTAGCCGGCGGCCTCCACGCGTGCCTGGATGGCGGCCACACCTTGCGCGAAGATCGCATTGTCGATGGTCGGGACAATGGCGCCGACGACCCGGCTGCGGTGGGAAACCAGCGCCCGCGCCGCCTCGTTGGGGATGTATCGGAGTTCCGCAGCGGCCGCCTGCACGCGCTGGCGAAGGGCCTCGCGCACCGCATCGGGCCGGTTGAAGGTGCGTGAGACCGTCGCCGTCGATACGCCGGCTGCCCGGGCGACATCGTGCAGCGTGGCAGTTCGCAGCAATGCCTCGATGTCGGGTCCGCCATCACCGCCCCCAGCCTTGGTTGCATCGGCAACGCCCATCGGCCCGATCGCCCCGGACGCGGCAAGACCCGCGGCATCCGCGCGGGTGTCACCATGACCATTGGGGCCGCGCGCAGCGGCAGGCTTGGAAGATGGACTCACGTGGCGTGGCAGCGGTTGACGCGCGGACCTCAATGACGGTACTCTTCCATTGTAAACGCTTACAGCAATAGTTGGACAGGGCTTGCGACCCCGACCGCACCAGCCCGGCAAAAGGATGCACGCGTGCATTACGCCCGATTCGACGGCCACCAGCAGATCAGCATCGCGCAGCGCGCCCGGCCAACGCCAGCGTCCGGCGACGTGCTGGTGCGCGTGACCGCGTGCTGCTTGTGCGGCAGCGAGCTGCGGGTATGGCGCAATGGTTGGCCGGTCACGCCCGGCCACGAAATCGGTGGCGTGGTGGAACAGCCCGGTCACGTGCTGCATGGGCAGCGCGTCATTGCCTACATCCCCGTGTGGTGCGGGCAGTGTGATGCGTGTGTCGAGGGCAACACGCACCTGTGCGAACACACCACCGAACTCGTGGGCTGGCAGCGTGATGGCGGCTATGCCGAATTCGTCGTCATTCCCGAGCAATGCGCGCTGGTCGTCCCCGACGACATCGACGATGTGCTCGCACCGCTGTTGCTGGACACGATCGGCACGCCGGCGCATGGCATCCGCCTCGCGCGCAAACTTGTGCAGCAGGGTCCCGTTGCGATCGTCGGTGCGGGTCCCATCGGACTGGGCGCAGTGCTGGCGGCAGCGCCGCTGGGCTTTCCCGATCGCTACATCACCGATCCCAAGGCACATCGTCTCAACGCCGCAATGGCGTTCGGCGCGCGCAATCTCGATGCGGCCGATGCACCACGACGTTTCCCGCTCGTGCTCGAGACGGCCGGCGTCAACGCGGCGCGCCAACGCGCGCTGGAACTCACCGCGCCCGGAGGCGTATGCGTGTTCCTGGGCGAATCGGATCGGTGGGAGATCAACGAGGTGAAGGCGATCCGGCGCAAGGATTTCTTCATCGCGCGTTCCTTCTACTTTCCGTTGCACGAATACGCTGCCAACATCGCGTTGCTGCGCGCAGACAGCGACCACTACAGGCACCTTGTCGACGCGCGCGTGCCGCTCGCCGGACTGCACGAGCTCTTCGCGGCCTTCGCCGCAGGTGATCGGCTGAAGCCGCAGTGCACGCCGTCCTTCGGCATCACCGCAGGCGCATGACGCGACGGGTCCTGTGCCTCGGGATGTCGGCGCTCGATACGATCTATCAGGTGCCGGCCATTCCGTCCGCGCCCACCAAGATCCTCGCCACTGGGTACACCGAGTGCGGCGGCGGCATGGCCGCCAATGCCAGCGTGGCCGTCGCGCGCCTGTCCGGTGGCGCCGCCTACTGGGGCCGCGTGGGCGACGATGCGCTCGGCACCCGCATCTGCGCCGAACTCGCCGCCGAGGGCGTCGATGTATCCCATGTCCGGCGCGTGCCCGATTGCGTGTCGCCTTCCGCTGCGATTTTGGTCGCCGTCGATGGCGAGCGCCTCGTCTGCGCGTACAACGATCCGCATCTCGATCGCGACGCGTCCTGGTTACCGATGGATGACGCCACGAATTTCGACGCCGTGCTGGCCGATGTGCGCTGGCCCGAAGGGTCGATGCTTGTACTTGACGCCGCGCGCCACGCGGGCAAGCCGGCGGTGCTCGATGGCGACATCGGGCCCGTCGATGTCCTGCGTGATCTTGCGACGCGCGCCACGCACGCGATCTTTTCGGAAACCGGACTCGTGGCGGCCACCGGTGAGCGCGATGTCGTGGCCGGCCTGCAGGCCATCGCTGCACACACCCGCGCAATCGTCGGCGTCACGCTGGGACCACAGGGCGTGCGCTGGATCGAGAACGCGCGCCTGCACGCTGCACCGGCGCCGCGCGTGCAGGCGGTGGATACGCTGGGCGCCGGCGACGTGTTCCACGGCGCGTTCGCACTGGCGCTGGCCGAAGGCGCGACCACTGCGCACGCGATGCACTTCGGCAATGCGGCCGCAGCCATCAAGTGCACGCGCTTCGGCGGCCGCCGCGGCGCGCCGTCGCGCATGGAAGTCGAGGCGCTACTGCGCGCAGGACAGGACCAATGACCACCAACTTCGGCAAGACCTGGGGGCTGCGGCGAATGGCCGACGCGGCCGGCCACTTCAAGATGGTGGCCATCGACCAGCGGCCCCCGATCGCCAACCTGATCGCGGCGCGGCGCGGGATCGACGCCGATGCCGTCGCCTTTGCCGACATCATGGCGGTGAAGCGCCTGCTGGCGCGCGTCCTGGCACCGCACGCCAGCGCGTTGCTGGTCGACCCCAACTACGGCTATCCCGCCGCCGCGGATTTGCTGGTGCCGGCGCGCGGGCTGATCATGACGCTGGAAGATCATCGTTTCGTCGAGACGCCGCGGGGACGGCATTCCGCGGCGATCGTCGACTGGACCGTGGCGAAGATCCGCCGTCTCGGCGCCGATGGCGTCAAGGTGCTCGCATGGTACCGGCCCGATGCCGACCCGGCCACGCTCGCGCATCAGCAGGCGTTCGTCGAAGGCATCGGCCGCGCCTGCGCAGAGGAAGACATTCCCTTCGTCTTCGAGCTGCTCGTGTATCCGTTTCCAGGCGAAGCCTCGCATACCACCGGCTACGTCGAGGATCCGGGCAAGCATCCGCAGCGTGTCGTGGACAGCGTGCGCGCGTTCGCCGATCCGCGCTTCGGCGTGGATCTCTTCAAGCTGGAAAGTCCGTTGCCGGCGGTGACCTTGCCGCCGTGCGGCGAGCGTGCCGAAAGCCGTGCGGCGCAAGCGTGGTTCGACCAGTTGGGCGCCGCCATCGCGACGCCGTGGGTGATGCTGTCGGCCGGCGCATCGATGGTGGATTTTGCCAACGTGCTGCGCTACGCGTATCGCGCCGGTGCGCACGGCTTTCTCGCAGGCCGCGCGATCTGGTGGGACGCGCTGGCCGCGTTCCCCGATCTCGATGCATGCGAGGCCGCGCTGGCCACCACGGGACTGCCGTACTTCGAACAACTGGGCGCGCTCACCGATGCGCATGCCACGCGTTGGATCCCCGACCAGCGCGGGCTCGATGCGTTCGCCACGGAAGGCGCGTTCGCAGGCGCGCGCATCTAGGCAAGGTTTCCGCCGCGCGGGCATGACAACATCGAATCCGTGAGGCTGGCGCCTCGCCCACGGCATCGTTTACAACGCGACGCGCAGCTGTGCGACTAGGAAGCCGCAAGGCGCTCCGCCAGCCGCACGCGCTCGGCTTCGAGCGCCGCCGGGCGCTTGGCGCCCAGCTTCGCGAACAATGTTTCATGGGACGAGAGCTCGCGCGCCCACTGCGCGCGATCGAGGCGCATCACGTGGTCAAAGCGCGCGGCATCGAAGGGCGCATCCGACCAGTTGAGATCGGCGTAATCCGGCGCCAGGCCCACCGGCGTTTCCGCGGCATGGGCACGACCGAGACAGCGCTCGACGACCCATTGCAGCACGCGCATGTTCTGGCCGAAGCCGGGCCAGGTGAACTTGCCATCGGCGCCCTTGCGGAACCAGTTGACGGAAAAGATGCGCGGCGGATGCGCCACGGCCTTGCCCATCGCCAGCCAGTGGCCGAAATAATCGCCGACGTGATAGCCGCAGAAAGGCAGCATCGCAAACGGATCGCGCCGCACCTCGCCCACCGCACCGGTGGAGGCCGCCGTGGTTTCGGAACCCATCGTGGCGGCCTTGTAGACGCCTTCTTCCCATGACCGCGCTTCGCTGATCAGCGGCACGGTGTCCGAGCGGCGCGCGCCGAAGATGAATGCGGCAATCGGCACGCCCGCGGGATCGTCCCACGCAGGATCGAGGGACGGGCACTGCGCCGCTGCTACGGTGAAGCGCGCGTTGGGATGGGCCGCCTTGCGCCCGCAATCGGGCGTCCAGTCCTGACCTTGCCAGTCGATCAGATGCGCAGGGGGTTGCTTGGTCATGCCTTCCCACCACACGTCGCCATCGTCGGTCAGCGCGACATTGGTGAAGATGACGTTGGCCTTCAGCGTGTCCATCGCGTTGGGATTGGATTGGTACGACGTGCCCGGCGCCACGCCAAAATAGCCGGCTTCCGGGTTGATGGCGCGCAGGTAGCCGTCGGGACCGGGTTTGAGCCATGCAATGTCGTCGCCGATGGTGGTGACCTGCCAGCCTTCACAGCCTGCCGGAGGGATCAGCATGGCGAAGTTGGTCTTGCCGCAGGCGCTGGGGAACGCCGCGGCGACATACGACTTTTCGCCCTGTGGCGACGTGACGCCCAGGATAAGCATGTGCTCAGCCAGCCAGCCCTGGTCGCGGCCCATCACCGAGGCGATACGCAGCGCGAAACATTTCTTGCCGAGCAGCGCATTGCCACCGTACCCGGAGCCGAAGCTCCAGATCTCGCGCGTCTCGGGAAAATGCACGATGTACTTGTGGTCCTTGTTGCATGGCCAAGCCACATCGCGCGCGCCGACGGCCAGCGGCGCACCCACCGAATGCACGCACGGCACGAAGGCGCCGTCGCTGCCCAGCACGTCGAACACCGCGCGCCCCATGCGCGTCATCATCCGCATGTTGGCCACGACGTAGGCGCTGTCCGAAACCTCGATGCCGATGTGGGCGATCGGGCTGCCGAGCGGACCCATCGAGAACGGCACCACGTACATCGTGCGGCCGCGCATGCAGTCGGCGAAGAGGCCGTTCAGCGTGCGCCGCATTTCGGCGGGCGCAACCCAGTTGTTGGTGGGGCCGGCATCCTCGCGATCGTTGCTGCAAATGAACGTGCGGTCTTCCACGCGCGCAACGTCGGAGGGATCGGAGCACGCGAGATAGCTGCCCGGACGCTTGGCCTCGTTCAGCTTCTTCATCGTGCCGGCGGCGACCATCTCGGCGCACAGGCGATCGTATTCGGCCTGACTGCCATCGCACCAGACGATGCGATCGGGTTGTGTCAGCGCGGCAATTTCGCGCACCCAGCCCATGAGGCGGGCGTGGCGGACGTAGGACGGCGCGCTCACTGAGGCGGCAAGTGTCACAAGCGATTCGGGCTGATTCATGATGGGGACCGTGGCTCGGAATGGGGCCGCTGGGTGTGGGGGCGTGTTCGCCCTCTCTCGTTATCCCGCGGTGGACCGATATTTTACTCTTCGCACCATGCGCGTCGCATTGGTCAAGCGGCCTTACCGATTGGCGACGATGAAGAGCCGCCGAAACGGAAACAGGACGCTGCCATCGGGCCGCAGCGGATAGGCCGACGCAAGTTCCGCCCCATAGGCCGCGAGAAATTCGCCTCGCTCCGCGGCATCGAGTACCGCGAGAAAGGGCACGAGCCACGTACCCCTTGTCCATGCCGCCACCGGATGCTCGCGCGCGGCATTCGGCGCCAGCACCTGCAGATATTCGGTGGTCCAGATGTCGATGCGCGAAAAGAGCGGCGCCAGCCACGCGTAATAGTCGGCCGCCGGAGCGGTCGGCGCCGCCCGCAGCAGCGATGCAAGCTTGTCGCGCCAGCGCGCGCTCCCGGCCAGCGCGGCAATCGTCGCGTGCGAAGGCGCGCGGAAATTGTCGGGCATCTGCACGGCCAATACGCCGGTGGAGGCCACCATCGACGCAACGTGCGCGATCAGCGTGGCGTGATCGGGCAGCCAATGCAACGCGGCGTTGCTGTAGACAAGGTCGACCGGCGCGGCCGGCGACCACGCATCGAGTTCCGCGGCGACGAACGTGGCCCGCGGCAGGTCGACCGCCGCGGCACGCGCGCGCTCGAGCATCGTGGCCGAGTTGTCCACGCCCGTGATCTGCGCCTCGGGCCAGCGTTGCGCCAGAAGTCGTGTCACGTTGCCTGCGCCGCAGCCCAGGTCGACGACGCGCTGCGGCGCCGCCAACGGCACGCGCGCCAGCAGGTCGATGGCCGGGCGCACCCGCTGATCCTCGAATTGGAGATATTGCGTGGGGTTCCAGGTCATGGTCGTTTCACCCTTGTCTTGCGCTGGCGATGCCAATGCCGCGTCCGCACGAAGATCGCCGGCGTCGCCAGCAACAGTACGACGAGGCGGGTAACGTGAAAAGCGGTGACCAGCGGCACGCCCAGCTGCAGCACCTTGGCGGTGATGCACATCTCGGCGATGCCGCCGGGCGCCGTGCCCAACACCAGCGTGACCGGCGGGATGCCGCTGGCCCAGGCAAGCCCGGCCCCGAACAGCGCGGACAGCACGATCGACAGCACCACTGTCGCGGCAACGGCGCCAACGAAGCGGTGCGCGCCCCGCAGGAAATCGGGCTGGAAGCGTGATCCCAGCGCACATCCCAGCAACGCCTGGCCGATGTTCGACAGGAGGGGCGGCATGGCGGACAGATCGACCTCGGCCCCGGTCAGTGGAATCGCCACCGCCAGCGAACCCAGTACATAGGCATTAGGCATCCGCCATCGCTGGAAGACGAGGCTGCCGGCAAGCGTGGCCGCCATCAGCAACGCCAGCCCTGCGGGCACCACCTGCCTCATTCCCTGCACGTAAGGTTGCGAGCCGTGGACATTGAGCGCGGTGATCGCGGCCGGCACGATCGCCACGACAATCAGGATCCTCAGGCTCTGCGCTGCGGCCACGCGATCGACGCGCGCGCCGAAGCGCTCGCCCAGCGTCGCCATTTCGGCGGCACCGCCCGGAACGCTCGCGAAGATGCCGGTGGTCTTGTCGAGCCCGCTCAAGTGCGCCAGCACCAGGCCCGAGACGTAGCCCAAGCCGATGGCGAGCACGGCGCCGGCGGCCAGCAGGTACCAGAGGCCGCCCACTTCCCGCAGCACCGCCGGTGTGAAGTACAGACCGAGCGATGTACCGATCACCCATTGGCCGATGTAGCGCGCCGGTGGCGGCGCGCCGATATCGATGCCGACGACACGCAGGAACGCAATGGAGAAAAGCGGGCCCAACATCCATGGAATGGGCGTTCGCAACTGCACACACGCGTAGCCTGCCGCTGCCGCCACGGCCAAGGCGGCCCCCCAGCGCGCGAGGCGCAACGGCGTGACGCTACCGCCGGCGCCCGCCATGCGTTACGCGGGCGTACCGAAGCGGCGCGCCGCGCGCCAGCGCAGGAATGCCGGCACCACGACCAGCAGCACCGACAGGATGATCAGCGTGCAGGCAATCGGCCGCGTGAAGAACACCGAGAAATCGCTTTGGCTGATCTGCAGCGCGCGCCGCAGCTCGGTATCCGCGCGCGGCCCGAGGATCATGCCGATGAGCACCGGCGCCACCGGAAAATCCCAGCGCCGCATCGCGTAACCCAGGAGACCGAAGACCAGCAGCAGGAAAAGGTCGAACCACGAATTGCGCATGCCATAGGCGCCGATCGTGGCAAAGATCATGATGCCGGCGTAGAGCAACGGGCGCGGGATCGACAGCAACTTGGCCCACATTCCCACCAGCGGCAGGTTGAGGATCAGCAACATCACGTTGCCGATGTAGAGGCTGGCGATCAGGCCCCACACCAGTTCGCCTTGCGTCGAGAAGAGCAGCGGACCGGGCTGGATGCCGTATTGCTGGAAGCCGGTGAGGATGATGGCGGCCGTGGCCGACGTGGGCAGGCCCAGCGTCAGCAGCGGAATCAGCGCGGTGGTCACCGAGGCATTGTTGGCGGCTTCCGGGCCGGCCACGCCTTCGATGGCGCCCTTGCCGAACTCATTGCTCTTCGACAGTTTCTTTTCCGTGGCATAGGACAAAAACGTCGGAATTTCCGCGCCGCCCGCCGGCATCGCGCCGAACGGGATGCCGAAGGCCGTGCCGCGCAACCACGGGCCGATCGAGCGCTTCCAGTCCTCCCTCGTCATCCAGATCGAACCCTTGATCCTTTCCACGGTTTCGGACAGCGTCTGCTGATGCGTGGCGACGTAAAGCGTCTCACCGACGGCGAACAGACCCACGGCGACCACCACCACATCGATGCCGTCATAGAGTTCCTCGATGCCCATGGCGAAGCGGATCTGCCCCGACAACGCGTCCAGACCGATGAAGCCGATGAAGAGCCCCAGGAACAGCGCCGCAAACCCGCGCAGCGCCGAGGTGCCCAACACTGCGGAAATAGTCGTGAAGGCCAGCAGGATCAGCGCGAACTTGTCGGCGGGCCCGAACTGCAGGCCCCATTCGGCGACGTACGGCGCAAACAGCGACACAAGGATGGTGGCGATGGTTCCGGCCACGAATGAGCCGATGGCGGCCGTGGCGAGCGCGGGACCCGCGCGCCCGCGCTTGGCCATCTCGTTGCCCTCGAGCGTGGTCGCAATCGACGCCGACTCCCCGGGCGTGTTGAGCAGGATCGACGTGGTCGAGCCGCCGTACATGGCGCCGTAGTAGACTCCGCAGAACATGATCAGCGCCGACGTCGCGTTGAGCTTGGTGGTGAGCGGCAACAGCAACGCGATGGTCACCGCCGGACCCACGCCGGGCAGCACGCCCACAGCGGTACCAAGCGCGCAACCGACCAGTGCCCACAGCAGATTGGTCCAGGTCAGCGCGACCCCGAAGCCTTCGATCAATCCTTGCAACGCTTCCATCGCCGGCCTCGCCTAGAAGAAGCCGGCGGGCGAGGCGGGCAACGCCAGTCCCAGCACCTGCGTGAAGAAGTAGAACACCGCCAGCGCCAGCACCAGTCCGATCGCGCTGTCGCGGACGAGCTTCCGGCTGCCGAAGCCGCGCGCCACCATGACGAAGAGCAATGCCGAGGCAATCGTGAAGCCGATGAAGCCGATCACGATCATGTTGAGCGCCAGGCCGCCTGCGATCCACAGGAACGCCGGCGCGAAAAACGGTTCGGCGGGCACGGCGCCGTCCATGTTGCGCCAGCCCCCGGACAGCGCCTGTTGCAACAGCATGACGCCAATGACGAGCAGGATGCCCGCGACCAGTGTGGGTGAAAACCGCGGTCCGATCGCGGAGTATCCGCCGTCGGCCACGATCAACTGGATCTGGTAGAACATGAAGAGCCCGATGGCGATCAGCACCCCCGAGATGATGAGCTGCGCCCGGTCGCGATGCGGTGCGTGAGCCATGGACTCCCCCTCATTTGCCCTGTTGCGTTAGCCGTGCCGGCGCGGCGGCCTCCAGGCCACGCGCGCCGACACGCGCTCACTTCTTGCCGAGGTTGAGACTCTGGAGAATAGCCGTCGTGCGCTTGGTGTCGGCTTCGACGAACTCCTTGAAGGCGTCGCCGGAAAGGAAGAACGGTGTCCAGTCGAGCTTCTTCAGCGTGTCCTGCCACTTCTCGTTCTTGGTCGCCGTTTCCACTGCCACGATCAGGTCTTTCTGCTGCGCCGGCGTGATGCCCGGGGCGCCGAAGACACCGCGCCAGTTGACCAGCTCGACGTTGACGCCCTGTTCCTTCAGCGTGGCGATGTCGACGCCAGCGATGCGCTCGTGACCCGACACGGCCAGGGCGCGCACGCGCCCGGACTTGATGTGCTGCGCGAATTCGCCATAGCCCGAAATACCGGCGGTGACGCTGCCGCCCAGCACCGAGGCCACGGCTTCGGCGCCGCTGGTGAATGGCACGTAGTTGACCTTGCCCGGATCCAAACCCAGGTCCTTGGCGACCAACCCCGCCAGGATGTGATCCGTGCCTCCGGCCGAACCGCCGGCGAAGCTGACCGCACCGATGTTGGCCTTCATGGCCGCCACCAGATCCTGCATCGTCTTGAGCGGCGAATTGGCCGGCACGATGATCGCTTCGGATTCTGCGGTGAGCCGCGCGACCGGCGTGACATTGGAGAGCGTCACCGGCGACTTGTTGAGGATCGTGGCACCAACGGTGACCAGTCCCGAGACGAACAGCGCGTTGGGATCGCCCTTGTTCGAGGTGACGAACTGCGCCAGCCCGATGGCGCCGCCGGCGCCGCCCTTGTTGTCGTATTGCAGCGTCTTGACCACGCCCGCCGCCGCCATCGCCACGCCGAGGTTGCGTCCGGTCTGATCGAAGCCGCCGCCCGGCGCCGCGGGAATCATGATCTTCAGTTGGTCGAATGCCGCCGCACTGCCGGCCAGCGTCATGGCGCCGGCAAGCAATCCGGCGCCCAGCAATTTGGAAATGCGCATTTGAAACTTCCTCCGTGGTGGTGGTGGGCGCACATCGCGGTGCGCCTTCATGGTGTGGTGTTGGATCCGCTGCGGCGCCCCGCCGACATGGTCAGTCGAGGGGCCGCGGATCTGGTCCGTCGTAACGATACAAGAAGTCGGGCGGCATGGGGCCTTTGATGCGCTCCCCCTGCCCGGTCTGCTCCCACGCGTGTGCCAGGATGCCAACAGCCCGCGATAGCAGGAAGAGTCCGCGGCCGAGCGGCGACGGAAAACCCAGTTCCGCGAAGATTACGGCTGTGGCCCCGTCGATGTTCATCGGCACCGCACGGCCGGGGCGCGCCAGGCAGACCTCGACGGCGCGCGCGATCGTGGCGAAGCCGCCGGAGACCGTGCCGGCCCGCGCCGCCGCATCCACCAGCGCCAGGAGGCGCGGCGCGCGCGGATCGACCGGGTGAAAGCGGTGGCCGAAGCCGGGAACGTGCTTGCCGTGCGCCGCCTGCCACGCGCGCACGCCGGCCGCCGCGGCCGCCGGGAGTGTCGCGCCACCCGCCAGCCGCGCCGCGATATCGGCGTAGAGCATCATCGCCTGCTCGCCCGCGCCACCATGCACATCGTCCAGCGTATTGATCGCGGAGGCCATCGCGCCATTCAGCGGCAGGCCGGCGGTGACGGCCATTCGCGCCACCGCGATCGACGGCGCATGCGGGCCATGATCGACGGCAGCCACCAGCGCGGCCTCGAGCAGGGCGGCCTGCGCCTTCGTCGGCAACTCGCCGCGCAGCATCAGCCACACCATCTGGACATAACCGATGTTGCCGATCAGGTCCTCGATCGCGTAGCCGCGAAAGCGGATCACCCCGGGATGCATGTCGATGACGGCGGTGCGCCACCAGGCTTGCGCTCGCTCGAGGGTGGGGTCGCTGCGGGGCTTGGTCATTGTCGAACTCCGGGTTCAGCGCACCGCGCCCGTGGCGAGCAGCGCCGCGCGGGCGGCGGCGTCGTAGCCGAATTCGGCCAGCAGTGCATCACGATGCTGGGACAGCGCGGGCGGCGCGGCCTCGGCCTGTGGACGCGTACCGTCATAGCGGAATCCGGGCCGCGCCACCTGCACCGGTCGCGGCACGCCCGGCACGGCGGCAAAGCTTGCGACCGTGTCCGCGGCCTGCGTGTGCGCGTGACGCAGGATCTCGGGCACCGTCAGCACGCGCCCCGCCGGCACCCCGGCGGCAATCAATCGCGGTTCCCAGGCCGCCGCTGTTTGGGTGGCGAGTCGCGCCTCCAGCGCCGCGTTGAGTTCGCCGCGATGACGCTTGCGCGCCTCGCGTTCGGCGAAACGCGCGTCCGTCTTCCACTCGGGCGCGCCCAGCAGGTCGGCCAGCGCCTCGAATTGCTTTTGCTCGTTGGCCGCAATATTGATGAGGCCATCCCCGGTGCGAAAGGTGCCGGACGGCGCGGCCGTGAAATTGTCGTTGCCCATCGGCAGCGGCTCGACATCGGCGTTGAGGTAGTTGGACACGACCCAGCCCATCGTCGCCAGTGTCGCGTCCAGCATCGACACGTCGACGAACGTCCCCTGCCCCGTGCCTTGCGCGCGCAGCAATGCCGCGCAGATCGCAAAGGCCGCGGTGAGGCCGCCGATCGTGTCGCAGACGGGATAGCCGACGCGCAGCGGCGCACTCGCGGCGTCGCCGGTGACGCTCATCACGCCGGCCAGGCCCTGGATGATCTGGTCGTAGGCCGGGCGATGTGCGAGCGGGCCGGTGGCGCCGAAGCCCGATATCGCGCAGTAGACAAGCCGCGGGTTGAGTGTCTGCAGCATGGCGTAGTCGAGGCCTAGACGCTGCATCACGCCGGGCCGGAAGTTCTCGAGCAGGCAATCGGCATCGCGCACGAGCCGCTGGAGCAGTGCCTTGCCCGCCTCGTGCTTCAAGTCGACGGCGATGGACTCCTTGCCGGCATTGACCGCGAGAAATGAGATGCCCATCCTCGCGCTGGCATAGGCCGGATCGGCCCCCAGCCTTCGCGCCAGGTCGCCCTCGGGACTTTCGATCTTGATCACGCGCGCGCCGAGGCTCGCCAATTGGTAGCCGGCAAACGGCCCCGCCAACACGTTGGTGAGGTCGAGCACCGTGATGCCCGTCAGTGGACGGTGGGCGGGGATCGCGGCCGAGGCGGTCGTGGGAGCGGAATGCATCGCTGACGAGGGTGGAATCCGCGACGCCACATTGACCACCTGCAGGCGCGACGGCAATTCGGAAGCATGGTACGCCTGACCACGCCCTCGCCGGTAACGCGACTTGCACATCCGCGGCGCCCCCGGCAAGCTGTGTCCCTTCCTTCCTGCAACCGCAACCATGACCACTCAAGGCCAGGTTCTCGCGCACATGGCAGCCCCGCGCGGCACCTACCCGCACTTCCGGCGAGCTGGTGACTTCATCTTCGTTTCCGGCACCAGTTCGCGCCGTCCGGACAACTCGATTGCCGGCGCCGCCACGGATGGCCGCGGTGCCGTGCAGTTCGACATCCGCGTACAGACGCGCGCCGTGATCGAGAACATCGAAGCAATCCTGGTCGCTGCCGGTGCCGCGCTGGCCGACGTCGTCGAGATCAGCACGTTTCTCGTCGACATGACCGATTTCGCCGGCTACAACGAGGTCTACGGCGAATTTTTCACGGCTGCGAGCGGCCCCGCGCGCACCACCGTGGCGGTGCGCGAACTGCCGCACCCGCACCTGCGCATCGAGATCAAGGCCGTGGCCTACCGTCCGCTCCCAGGCGCCGCATGATGCGCGCGCCCTTCAATTTCCAGCGCTGGATCGACGAGCATCGCGACCAGCTGCAACCGCCGGTGGGCAATGCGCAGGTGTGGGAGGACGCCGACTTCATTGTCACCGTGGTCGGCGGGCCCAACCAGCGCACCGACTATCACGACGATCCGCTCGAGGAATTCTTCTTCCAGCTGAAGGGCAACATGGTGCTGCGGATCATGGAGGACGGGCGCCCGCGCGACCTGCCGATCCGCGAAGGCGACATCTTCCTGCTGCCGCCGCACGTGCGCCATTCGCCCCAGCGGCCCGAACCCGGCAGCGTGGGCCTCGTGATTGAATACAGGCGGCCGGAAGGCGCGCTGGATGCGTTCGAGTGGTATTGCCTCGATTGCCATGCGCGCGTGCACCGCGTCGAGGTGCAACTGAAAAGCATCGTGCGCGACCTGCCGCCGCTCTTTGCGCACTTTTACGGCGATATATCGCTGCGCCAATGTCCGGCCTGCGGCTCGGTGCATCCAGGCAAGGCGGCATTGCCGGCATGATGGAGTCACCCCCATGATCGCTGCCGGGCCGCGCCAAGGACGGTTACGCGCGCGGGGCGCCGTGCAGGGGGAGACGATCGACATCCACTCCCATTTCCTACCGCACATCACGCGCGAGGAAGCCGCCGCGGCCGCCCCCCGCGCGCCATGGCTCGCCGAGACCGGTGGCGGCGACGGCTTCATCATGGTCGGCGACGAGCGCTTCCGGCCCGTGGAGGCCCGACTGTGGGACCCGCAGGTCCGCCTGGCGTGGCTCGACGCCGCAGGCATCGACGTGCAGCTCGTGTGTGCGACGCCGATCATGTTTGGCTATGCATGGAATGCGGAAGCGGCCGCCACGTGGTGTGCGCGGATGAATGACCTCGCGACGCAGTTCTGCGCCGCCGATCCGCGCCGCCTGAAGGCACTCGCACAGGTGCCGCTGCAGGACATCGATGCCGCGTGCCGCGAAGCCACGCGTGCGCGGGCGTTGGGCCACGTCGGCGTGCAGATCGGCAATCATGTCGGCGTGAAGGGGCTCGAGGATCCCGGCATTCTCGACTTCCTGCGCCACTGCGCCGCTGAACGCCTGCCGGTGCTCGTGCATCCGTGGGACATGATGGGTGACGCGCGGATGAAGAAGTGGATGCTGCCGTGGCTGGTGGCCATGCCTGCCGAAACGCAACTCGGCATCCTGGGCCTCATCCTGTCCGGCGCCTTCGAACGGCTGCCGCGCAACCTCGACCTTGTGTTCGCGCACGGCGGCGGCAGTTTCGCCTTCCTGTTGGGCCGTGTGGACAACGCATGGACGCATCGCGACATCATCCGCGAGGACTGCCCCCTTCTGCCGTCGTCCTATTGCGATCGCTTCTGCGTCGACTCCGCCATCTTCGATGGCAGCGCGCTACGCCTGCTGGTGGAAAAGATGGGGTCGTCGCGCGTGCTGCTGGGTACCGATGCACCGTTTCCGCTGGGCGAACAGCAACCGGGGGCGCTGGTAGCGTCCACGTTTGCAAACGATGGCGCCGTGCGCGATGCCATCCTCAGTGACAACGCGCGCCGCCTGTTCGGCTTGCCGTAAACGTATCGTCCGATGGCCAGCGTTAGGGGCGAGGCCTCAGCCCCGCGTGCTGGACTGCAGGTCAGCATCACCGTGAAGCGCGGCGGGCCGCGCTTCACGCGTCTACACGCCGACGTATTGGTGCAACACCTCGGGTTGCGCGATCAGCGCGGCCGAGTCACCGCTCCACGCGATGCGCCCCTTCTCGACGATATAGTGCATGTCGGCAAGACGGGTCAGCGGGCCGATGTTCTTGTCGATCACCAGCAGCGTGAGCCCCTCGCGCTTCAACTGGTCGAGGCACTTCCAGATTTCCGAGCGCACCAGCGGGGCGAGGCCTTCGGTCGCCTCGTCCAGGATCAGGAGCCGCGGATTGGTCATCAGCGCGCGGCCGATCGCCAGCATTTGCTGCTCACCGCCCGACAGCTGGTTGCCGAGATGGGACGCGCGTTCCGCCAATCGCGGAAAGAGCGCATACACGCGCTCCAGCGTCCACGGTGCCGTGTCCGCGTTCTTGCGCAGCCGTGCGGTGGCGACGAGATTCTCGCGCACCGACAACGTCGGGAATACCTGCCGCATCTCCGGCACCAGCCCGATGCCGGCCTGCGCGACACGATAGGACGGCCACGCATCGACCGCGCGTCCGTCGAAGCGGATGTCGCCGCGATGCGTCGTCAACATCCCGATGATCGACTTCACGGTCGTGGTCTTGCCCATGCCATTGCGGCCGATCAACGTCACACACTGCCCCGCCTCCGCGCGTAGCGACATGCCGAACAGCGCCTGGCTGGCGCCGTAGAAAGCGGTGAGATCGTCGATTTCGAGCAGGGCCATGGCGCCTTCGCCTCAGGCAACCAGGTCGTGCTCGCCCAGATAGGCGCTGCGCACGTCGGGGTTGTTGCGAATGGCCTCGGGATCGCCGCAGGCAATCACGCGGCCGTAGACCAGCACCGAAATGCGATCGGCCAGTTTGAACACCGCGTCCATGTCGTGTTCCACCAGCAGGATGCCGTATTGCGTCTTCAGGCTCGCCAGCAACGTCACCAGCCGCTCCGATTCCGCGAGGCTCATCCCCGCCATCGGTTCGTCGAGCAGCAACACCTTGGGCGCCGTGGCCAGCGTCATCGCCATTTCCAGTTGCCGCCGCTCGCCATGCGCCAAGGCGGCCACCGGCACGTCGGTGCGCGCCGTCAGTCCCACCTGGTCGATGGCCACGCGCGCGCGCTGCGTCAGCGCGGTCTCACGCGACACCGGGTGCCAGAACGAGAAGCTGTGACCGGCATGCGCCTGCACCGCCAGCACCACGTTGACCAGCACCGTGAAGTCCGGAAACACCGAGGTAATCTGGAAGGAACGGCCGAGGCCCAGCAACGCGCGCCGATGCACGGGCAGCGCCGTGACATCCACGCCGTCGAGCCGGATGGTGCCGGCGTCCGGCCGCAGTTCACCCGAGAGCTGATTGATGAGCGTGGTCTTGCCCGCGCCGTTGGGGCCGATCACCGCGTGCACTTCACCCGGCTCCACGGTGAGGTCGACACCATCGGTGGCGGTGAGCCCGCCGAAGCGCTTGACCAGCCCGGTGACGGCGAGGAGGCTCATGGCAAAGCTCCGTGGCGCGCGCGTCGCCGCGCATCCCATTCGACGACGTAGCCGAAGAGGCCCTTCTTCGCCACCAGCACAATCAGCACGATCAACGGTCCCAGGATGATCATCCAATGTTGCGTCAGCCCGGCGAGCACTTCCTCGAGCAGCAGCAGCGCCGCGGCGCCGGCCACGGGGCCGATCAGCGTGCCCATCCCGCCGAGCACGATCATCACGATCAATTCGCCGGACGTCTGCCAGGCCATCGTGGACGGCGACGCGAACTTGGTGAGGTTGGCCAGCAGGACCCCGGCCACGACGCAGACCAGCGCCGAAATCACATAGGCGGTGAGTTTGTAGCGCAGCGTGGGAAAGCCCATCGCCGCCATCCGCCGTTCGTTGCTGCGGCAGCCGCGCAGTACCATGCCGAAGCGGGCATCGATCATTCGGCGGAAAGCGAAGAGGCACAGCAGCAGCAGCCCGAAGGCAAAGTAGTACAGCGCATTGTTGCTGGTCAGCGTGAAGACGCCGAAGTCGCTGCGCCCGGCAATGGTGAGGCCGTCGTCACCCCCGTACTGCCGCAGGCCCACCGCCAGGAAGTAGAACATCTGCGCAAACGCGAGCGTGATCATGATGAACGCCATGCCGCTGGTGCGCAGGCACACGAGGCCGATCACGAGCGCGACCACCGCACCCACCCCCAGCGCGGCACCCAGGTGCACCCAGCCGCTGTCGATGCCATGGAACGACAGGATGCCCACCGCGTAGGTGCCGATGCCAAGATACAGCGCGTGCCCGAAGCTGACCATCGCCCCGTAACCCAGGATCAGGTTGAGACCGAGCGCGGCCAGCGCATAGATCACGATGCGCGTGAACAGCGTCACGTAGAACGGTTGCCCGATCGCATCGGAGATCAGCGGCACCAGGGCCAGCCCCACGAGCAGTATCGCCACGAAAATGTCGCTGGCGCCCCGGCGGGCACTGGCCATGACGGTCGGCGGCGACGCGTTGGCATTCATCCGTGCTTCACCGGAAAGAGGCCCTGCGGCCGGAGCGCCAGCACCACGGCCATCACGAGATAGATCAGCATCGACGCGATCGCGGGACCCGCCGCCTGCGCCACCGAACGCTCCATCATTTCGCGCAACAGCAACGGCAGGAACGCGCGGCCGATGGTGTCGACGAGGCCCACGATCAGCGCGCCGTAAAACGCGCCGCGGATCGAGCCGATGCCGCCCGTCACGATCACCACCAGCGTCAGGATCAGGATGGGCTCGCCCATGCCCGATTGCACGGACACGATCGGGCCGGCCATCAGCCCTGCCAGCCCCGCGAGGCCCGCGCCCAGCCCGAACACCAGCGTGTTGAGCCCGCGCACATTGACGCCCAACGCGGACACGATCTCCGGATGGGTGGCGCCGGCGCGGATCAGCATGCCCACGCGCGTGCGGTGAATCAAAAGATAGAGGCCGAGCGCGACGGTGAGACCCACGCCGATGATCGCAAAGCGATACGCGGGATAGGCCAGACCGAAGAGCTCGACCGTCCCGGTCAATGCCTCCGGCGCGTTCATGTACACCGACGAGGGGCCCCAGATGATGCGCACCAGCTCGTTGAAGAACAGGATGAGGCCGAACGTGGCCAGGACCTGGTCGAGATGATCGCGCTGGTAGAGATGCGTCAGGGCGACGCGCTCCACGATGACCCCGAGCAGCATCGTGGCGGGAATCGCGAAGGCGCCGGCGAGCAGGAATGAGCCGGTGGCGCCGAACGCCGCCGCCGCGAAATACGCCCCCATCATGAACAGCGAACCGTGCGCGAGATTCACGAAGTTCATGATCCCGAACACCAGCGTCAGTCCGGCCGCCAGGAGGAACAGCAGGATGCCGAGTTGCAGGCCGTTCAGTACCTGCGTAAGGAAAAGACCGAGGGTCATGGTTGGGTCGAGCCGCGTTCCCGCAGCCCGAGCCCCGCTACTGCCTCGACTACTTCAGCGTGCACTGCGTGTGGTAGGCGTCCATGTGATCCTTCAACGGCGTGGCGATCGTCTTCAGGTTGACGCGGCCCTTGGCATCCTTGACCACTTCGAACACATGCATGTCCTGGATCGGGAAATTATTGTTGTTGAACTTGAAGTTGCCGCGCACGCTCTTGAAGTCGGCGGATTTGAGCGCCGCCTGGAAAGCCTTCTTGTCACCGACATTGCCCTTGACCTTGGCGATGGCGGAGTCGAGCAGCAGCGCCGCGTCGTACGACTGCGCCGCGTACTGCGACGGGATGCGGTTGAACTTCTTTTCGAAGTCCTCGACGAACTTGGTGCTGACCGGATTGCTGAAGTCCGGGCCCCAGAACGTGCCGGAGATCACGCCGAGCGCATCGTCCTTCAATGCGGGCAGCGTGGAGCCGTCCGTGGTCGACGACGACAACAGCGGCACCTTGCCCGCCAACCCGGCCTGCTTGTACTGGCGCACGAAGTTGATGCCGAGGCCGCCCGGATAGAACACGAAGACCGCGTCCGGATTTTTCGCCGCCACCTGGGCCAGCTCGGCGGAGAAGTCGGGCTGGTTCAGCGGCGTGTAGATTTCGTCGATGATCTCGCCCTTGAAGAAGCGCTTGAACCCGGCGAGCTGGTCTTTGCCCGACTGGTAGTTGGGCGCCATGATCACGACGCGCTTGTAGCCCTTGTCGGTGGCGTACTTGCCCACACCCTCGGACTGCATGTCGTTCTGCCACGACGTGACATAGGCATACGGCGAACACTGCGCCCCGGCGATGGGCGCGGGGCCGGCGTTGGAGCTGATGAGGAACACGTCCTGGTCGGTCACCTTCTTGGCCACCGCCATGAAGATGTTGGAGAAAGTGATACCCGTGATGATGGGCACCTTTTCCTTCTCGATCAGCTTGTCGACGATCTGTACCGCCACTTCGGGCTTCAGCTGGCTGTCCTCGCGGATGATCGTGACCGGCACGCCACCCAGCTTGCCGCCGTTGCGCTCCACCACCATCATGAAGGCGTCGTATTGATCCTGGCCCAGCGCGCCTTGCGGTCCCGACAATTCGGCCATGAAGCCGATCTTGATGGGCGCTTGCGCCAGCGCCGCTCCGGTGGACAACATCGCCGCCAGCGCCAGGGCCAGCATCGGTCGAGTGAATTTCATGACACCTCCAGAAAATGATCGATTCGCGTGGCGATTCTACGCGGCAATGCGCCGTCGCGGGAGCGCCCGTCACCGGGTCGCCACCCGGGCACCCGCTGGCAAGCCGGCCCACGCAGGGGTCGATCCGTGAACCTCAGGCCCATGCCCAAGTCCTGTCCGGCAAGTTGCCTGCACCCCAGGCTGATGGCGGCAGCGGGATCTATTTGCCGATGCAGAACCGGCTGAAGATTTCGCCCAATAAGTCGTCGGCAGTGAATTCGCCGGTGATGGCGGCCAGCGACTGCTGCGCGCGATAGAGCTCCTCCGCGAAGAGTTCCACGGGGGGTGGCGTGATGCGCAAGTGCGCCGCGGCCGCATCGAGATGCGCCTCCGCCGCGCGCAGCGCGGTCACGTGCCGTTCGCGCGCCAGGAACACGTCCTCGCCGACGACCGCGGTGCCGGTGATCGCGCGTACCTCCGCATCGAGCAGCGCCATGCCCTCGCCGGTCTTGGCCGAAAGCCATACATGCCGGCGCGACAGGCCACCGTCGTCGCGGCTGGCGGCCAACGGCGCGATGCCGGCCAGATCGGCCTTGTTGTGCACGACGAGGCGCGGCAATGCAGCGGGCAGGCGCGCCAGCAGCGCGGCATCCTCCGCCGCGAGCGCATCAGTGGTCGCGCGCGCATCGACCAGCAGCAGCGCGAGATCGGCGCGCTCCACCGCCGCCCACGTGCGCGCGATGCCGATCTGCTCCACTTCGTCGGTGCTCTCGCGCAATCCCGCCGTGTCGACGATGTTGAGTGGAATCCCGGCCAGCTCCACTTGCCGCTCGACCAGGTCGCGCGTGGTGCCGGCGATGGGCGTGACGATGGCGGCGTCTTCGCCGGACCAGCGATTGAGGAGGCTCGACTTGCCGACATTGGGCCGCCCGACCAGCACGACGGTGAGGCCGGTGCGTAGCAGCGCCCCGGTGCGCGCGCGGGCCAGCGCGGCAGCGACGCGAGCGCCGATCGTGGCGAGCTTCGCCGTCACGCCACCCGCCTGCAGGAACTCGATGTCCTCCTCGGGAAAGTCGAGCGTGGCTTCGGTGTACATCCGCAGGTCGATCAGCGCGCCGACCAATGCGTTGACCTCGCTCGAAAACACGCCGGACAAACTGCGCGCGGCGGCGCGCGCCGCCGTGCCCGTGGCCGCCTCGATGAGATCGGCCACGCTCTCGGCCTCGACCAGGTCGAGCTTGCCGTTGAGATACGCGCGCTTGGTGAATTCGCCCGGCGCGGCGATGCGCGCGCCCAGTTCCACGCAGCGCGCCAGCACCAATCGCAGCACGGCCGGGCCACCGTGGCCATGCAATTCGAACACCGACTCGCCGGTGTAGGAGTGCGGTGCCGGAAAATACAGGGCGAGCCCGGCATCCAGTGGCGCGCCACGCGCATCACGGAACGTGGCCAGTGTGGCCATGCGCGGCACAGGCATGCGCCCGATCACGCCCTGGATCAGCGCCGCGAGATCGCCGCCTGACACCCGCACCACGCCGATGCCACCGCGACCCGGTGGGGTCGCAATCGCGGCAATGGTGTCCGGGGTGCAGAGGGGTACCGACATCGCGCCGCCATTGTAGGCGACGCCGGTCCGGCCCCCGCGGGGGAAGCTTGCGGGCGAGGCCCTGGCCGCACTCGAACAATCCGGCGCCAAGCGCACGAGGCCGAAGCCCCGCGCCAAACGAACCCCTAACGCCGCTTGGCGAGCTTCGCTGCGGCTTCCTTTTCCAGCACGCTGTTCATCCGCGCCTGCTGGGCGATCTGCAGGATGTTGTTGACGAGCCAGTACAGCACGAGGCCCGACGGGAAGAAGATGAACAGCACCGAGAAGGCGATCGGCATGATCTGCATGATCTTGGCCTGCATCGGATCCGAGATCGGCGTGGGCGACAGCTTCACCTGCAGATACGCGGTGATCGCGTAGAGCACCGGCAATACGAAGTACGGATCCGGGGCCGACAGGTCGTGGATCCACAGGATCCACGGCGCCTGCCGCAGCTCCACTGCCGACAGCAGCACCCAGTACAACGCGATGAAGACGGGGATCTGGACCACGATGGGCAGGCAGCCGCCCAGCGGATTGATCTTCTCCGTCTTGTACATCTCCATCATCTTGATCTGCAGCTGCTGCTTGTCGTCCTTGTACTGCTCCTGCAGCGCCTTCATCTTGGGCGCCAGCAGCTTCATCTTGCCCATCGAGCGCGCGGCGGCGGCATTCAGCGGATAGAAGGCGGCCTTGATCATGATGGTCATCACGATGATCGCCCAGCCCCAGTTGCCGAGGATGCCGTGCAGCGTCTTGAGCAGCCAGAACAGCGGCGCGGCGATGACGGTGAAGATGCCGTAGTCAACGACGAGGTCGAGCCCCTTGGCGGTCTTGGCCAGCGTGTCCTGGTCCTGCGGCCCGACGTAAAGCGGCACGCGAACCTGGCCGGTGGCGCCGGGCGCAATGGTGCCCACTGGCACAATGACGCCGGCCGTGTAGAGGCCGCCATCCAACTTCTTCACGTAGAACTCGCGTTGCGTCTTCTTGTCGTCGGACGGCAGCCACGCGGCCACGAAGTAATGCTCGATCATGCCGACCCAGCCGTTGTCCGCGCTCTTGGTGAATGGGCTCTTGCGGCCAGCGTCGGCGGCCATCTTGTCGATCTCGCCAAAATCGACTTTCTTGAAATTGTCGGTGGCGTTGTACACGACCGGGCCGACATATGACGCGGGCGCCATCGAGCTTTGCACAACCGCGTGCTTGGTATCGCGCGTCAACTGGAAATAGGCGAACGGGGCGATGGGCGCCGTCCCGTTGTTGGTGACATCGAAGGTGGCGTCGATCACGTAGCTGCCGCGATGGAACGTCAGCACCTTCACCACCTTGTCGCCGTTGGCCGCAGTGGCCTGCAGGCGCAACTCGAGGCGGTCGGCGCCGCCCTCCAGTTCGCGCGGGCCCGGCAACACCTCGAACAGCGTGCGGTGATTGGGCAGCCCGTCGCCGATCAACCCCGCCTGCGCGACAAACGTGCGCTCGGCCGTGCGCTGCAACACGTTGTAGGGCTTGGACGGGTCGGTGGCATCGCGATGGCGATTCAACGCCACCAGCGAGATCACGCCGCCGGCGGTATCGATTTCCGCCGTGAAGAGATCGGTGCGGATCGTCACGCGCTGTGCACTTGGCGCCAGCGCGGCGTCGGTCGGCACGGCGCCTGGGGCCGCCGGTGTGGTCGTCGTGGCTGCGGCGCCTGGCGCGGTCGGCACCAGCGCCGCGGACGGCGTGGGCAGGTCCTTGGCCGCCGGCGCAGTTTGGCCCGGGGCGGCCGGCGCCGCCGACTGCGGAATCGGCGGTGGCGGCGCGTGTTCCTTCTGCCACGCCTCCCACAGGAAGAGGATCGAGAACGAGAAGACGACAAACAGGATGATGCGTTGGGTATCCATCGGAATCTTGGGCGCGGCCGCCGCGAGGCGTCCTGGCGCATTGAGTCAGGCCGTTAGGGGACCGGGTCGTAACCCCCGGGATGATACGGATGACAGCGGCCGATGCGCTTGACCGCAAGCCAGCTGCCGCGCGCGGCACCGTGTCGTTCGATGGCTTCGAAGGCGTAATCCGAGCAACTGGGGTAGAACCGGCAATTGGCGCCGAGGAGCGGGCGGGCCAGGTATTGATAGCCGCGGATGAGCGGCAGCAGCACCGGCTTCATGCGGGCGCGCCGGCCAGCAAGGTGGCGAGCAACCGTGGCGCCTCGCCGCTGACGGCATGGTGATCGAGCGGCTTCGGCACCGCCTTGACCCGCAGAATGCAGTCGAAGGCATTGAGCGCGGGCCGATGCGCCCGCACGATCTCGCGCAGCTGGCGGCGAATGCGATTGCGATCCACGGCGCGGGGCAGGGCCTTGCCGCCTATGACGAATCCCGTGCGGCCGGGAATGCGCGCCGCGGGCATTGCCACGAGTTGCAGGTAGCGGCCCTCAATGCGGCGGCCACCGCGAAATACCGTGTCGAATGCGCCCTGGCCGGTCAACAGCGCGGCCCGGCGGGACGGCCGGGCCCCGGCTTGCACGGGCGGAAGCGTCAGAGGTGGCGCTTTAGGCGGACAGGCTCTTGCGGCCCTTGGCGCGACGCGCCGAGAGGACCTTGCGGCCAGCGGCCGTGGACATGCGGGCACGGAAGCCGTGCTTGCGGGCGCGGCGGAGAGTGGACGGCTGAAATGTGCGTTTCATGGCAAGACCTTTGTGCCCATGGGGGGCGATGGTGTTCGGGCACGTCGCGGCGACATCGACCGCCGGCACGCCGGATTGCGTTGGAAAAGCCTTATATTAGAGCGCGTTATACCCCCTTCTGTCAATGCCACAGCGGGTGGGGCGGCCACTACCCCATCGGTGCAAGCGGTCACTAGCAAACTACGGCAGGCGGGGCGGCGTCGTCGCACTGCAGCACCGACCCGTGCCTTGTTGCCTGTGGATAACTGGCGCGCGGACGGCTACAATCCACAGCCTGCGGCCCCGGTTCGAGTGCTCCGTAGAGAGCCCGCTCCCGCCGCCAGCCTTTCATTGCAATACCAACAACAACAACGCCACGAGCCTCGTCCTGCCCATGCCTTCTGCCGCCGCACCCGCTGCCTGGAACACCTGCCTGCAGGCTTTCCAGAGCGAACTCACGCCCCAGCAATTTGCCACCTGGATTGCCCCGCTCTCCTGTGCGGATGATGGTGGGCGGATGAAACTGGTCGCGCCCAACCGCTTTATCCTGCAGTGGGTCAAGGATCGTTTCGGCGCCCGCATTGCCACGCTGGCCGAAGCCGCTGCCGGGTCGCCGATGACCATCGAGTTTGCCGTGGCGGATGCCCCCGCGGCGGCCGCGGACAAGCCGGCCCCGGCCCCCAGCGCCGCGCCTGGCGCGGCTCCCGGCCCTTCGGTCCGCCCTGTGGATAGCACGGCACCCACGGCGCCCCTGGTGGTTACGTCCGGGCGCAAAGTCGACGCCACGAGCGTCAATCCATCGTTCAATTTTGCCAGTTTCGTGTCCGGGAAGGCCAACCAGCTCGCCCGCGCCGCCGCCATGCAGGTGGCCGACCATCCAACCTCGTATAACCCCCTCTTCGTCTACGGGGGCGTGGGGTTGGGAAAAACGCATCTGATCCAGGCCATCGGCAACCAGATCCTGGTGCAAAAACCGGGCGCGAAGATCCGCTACATCCATGCCGAGACCTACGTTTCCGACGTGGTGCGCGCCTACCAGCACAAGGCCTTCGACGAGTTCAAGCGCCACTATCGCTCGCTCGACCTCCTGTTGATCGACGATATCCAGTTCTTCGGCGGCAAGAACCGCACGCAGGAGGAGTTTTTCTATCTCTTCAACACGCTGATCGAGGCGCATAAGCAGGTGGTGATCACCTGCGACACGTATCCGAAGGAAATTGCCGGCATCGAGGAGCGCCTTATCTCCCGCTTCGGCTGGGGGCTCACGGTGGCGCTGGAGCCGCCAGAGCTCGAGATGCGGGTCGCCATCCTGCTGGCCAAGGCGCGCTCAGCCAACATGCGCATGGACGAGCAGGTGGCCTTCTTCATTGCCAAGCACATCCGCTCCAACGTCCGCGAGCTGGAAGGCGCGCTGAAGCGCGTACAGGCGTATTCCACCTTTCACGAGGAGGACATCTCGCTGGCGCTGGCCAAGGAGGCGCTGCGCGACCTCCTGGCGGTGCAGAACCGGCAAGTCTCGATCGAGAACATCCAGAAGACGGTGGCCGACTACTACAAGATCCGCATTTCGGACATGTATTCCAAGAAGCGCTCGCGCGCGATCGCCCGGCCACGCCAGGTGGCCATGGCACTGGCGAAGGAACTGACCCAGATGTCGCTGCCCGAGATCGGCGGCAACTTCGGCGGGCGCGACCACACCACGGTGCTGCATGCCTGCCGGCAGGTGGCCAAGTTGCGCGAATCGCTGCCGGCGCTGAACCACGACGTCAACTTCCTGTTGCAGGTGCTGCGCAGTTGAAATTCCCGCAAACACGATAGGCCGGGAACGCGCGTCGCGGGCCAAGCATGCGCCGAACCCTGGCGGCGGAAGCGTCGCCCGCAGGGCCTGCTCGGCAACCCGTTCCAGGCCCGGTTTTCCCTATGAAAATGGCCCATTTTGATGTATAATTTCAAGGCTTTGCACAGGAACGATTGTGGATAAGGTGTGCATTTGGCGAAGTGGCCCAACGGCCCCCAAAGCGTCCACAGTCTCAGCCGTTCTTTTCCTGTCGGTTGAACCAATGCGAAGACCATGATCTGCAACACGTTTCGCCGCTCATCCCCGAAAATCGCTCCCTCCTATTAACTGTTCTTAAGTATTTACAATGCAACTAAAACAGATCGCCCGTGATGCGCTCTTGAAACCGTTGCAAGCGGTTTCGGGCATTGTCGAACGTCGGCATACGTTGCCCATCCTGGCCAACGTGCTGCTCGAGCAGCGGGAGGGTCGGCTGTACGTCACCGCCACCGACCTCGAGATGCAGATCACGGCGTACAGCGAGCTCGAGGGCAAGGACGGCCAGGCGGTCACCGTCGGCGCGCGCAAGCTGCAGGATCTGCTGCGTGCACTGCCCGACGATGCCTCGCTCAACATCGATGCGGCCAGCAACAAGATGACGGTCAAGGCGGGGCGCTCGCGCTTCAACCTGCAAACGCTGCCCGCCACCGACTACCCGCGCATCAGCCTCGGCACCGAACAGCTGCAAACGCTCTCGCTGCCGCAAAAGAATTTGCGGTCGCTCTTCAAGCTGGCCGAGTTCGCGATGGCGCAGCAGGACATCCGCTATTACCTCAACGGGATGCTGCTGGTTGTCGACAAGGGCACGCTGCAGGCGGTGGCTACCGACGGCCATCGGCTGTCGTGGGCCAGCATCGCGGTCGACGGCGAGTATTCGCGACAGGAGGTCATCCTCCCGCGCAAGACGGTGCTCGAATTGGGCAAGCTGCTCGAAGACAGCGACAACCCGGTCACGCTCGACATCCTCGGCAACCAGGTGCGCTTCCGCTTCGCCAATGTGGAGCTGGTATCGAAAGTGGTCGACGGCAAGTTTCCCGATTTCAACCGCGTCATCCCGGTGGGGCATGGCAAGGAAGTCGAACTCGGCCGGGTGGAATTGCTGGCGGCGCTCGATCGGGCGGCCATCCTGTCGAATGAAAAATTCCGTGGCGTGCGCATCGTGCTCGAGCCCAACCAGCTGAAGATCATCTGCACGAACAGCGAGCAGGAAGAAGCCGAGGAAGAACTCGAAGTGGCCTACCAGGGCGATACGCTCGACATCGGCTTCAACATCACCTACATCCTTGACGCGCTGCGCAACCTCACCGTCGAGCAGGTCAAGTTCGCGTTCGGCGATGCCAATTCCAGCGCGCTGATCACGATGCCGGGCCGCGACGATTACAAGTACGTCGTGATGCCGATGCGCATCTAAAAAAAGGGGCCTCGGCCCTTTTTTACCGTTGGCGATCCTGCCTGCGGAGCAAAGAATGGACAACGACAAGCAATGACCCAAGCACAGCCGAAGCCGCAACCGCAAAACACCGGACCCGAATACGATTCATCGAGCATCAAGGTGCTCAAAGGCCTCGACGCGGTGCGCAAGCGTCCCGGCATGTACATCGGCGACACGTCCGACGGCACGGGCCTGCATCACATGGTGTTCGAGGTGCTCGACAACGCCATCGACGAGGCGCTGGCGGGCTGGTGCGACGACATCAAGGTCATCATTCACGCGGACAATTCGCTGTCCATCCTCGACAACGGTCGCGGCATTCCCACCGACATCAAGGATGACGACGAGCTGAAGCGTTCCGCCGCCGAAATCGTGATGACCGAGCTGCATGCCGGCGGCAAGTTCGACAACAACAGCTACAAGGTGTCCGGCGGCCTGCACGGTGTCGGCGTGTCGGTGGTCAACGCGCTGTCCGATTGGTTAAAGCTCAAGATCTGGCGCGACGGCAAGTTTCACCAGATGGAGTTTCGCCGTGGCGAGGCCGTGGCGCCGCTGGTGCTGGTGGGTCCATCCGACCGCCGTGGCACCGAGGTCCATTTCATGGCTTCGGTCGAAACGTTCACCCACGTCGAATATCACTTCGAGATCCTGGCCAAGCGCATCCGCGAGTTGAGCTTCCTCAACAACGGCACCAAGATCGAGTTGATCGACCAGCGCGATGGCAAGACCGAGAACTTCGCCTACTCCGGCGGGGTCAAGGGCTTCGTCGAATACATCAATCGCGCCAAGTCGGTGTTGCATCCCAAGGTCTTCCACGCCACCGGCGAAAAGGATGGCGTCATCGTCGAGATGGCGATGCAGTGGAACGATTCCTATACCGAGAACGTGCAGTGCTTCACCAACAATATTCCGCAACGTGATGGCGGCACGCACTTGACGGGTCTGCGCCAGGCGATGACGCGCACGTTGAACAGCTACATCGAGAAGGAAGAGATCGCCAAGAAAGCCAAGGTCGAGACCACCGGCGACGACATGCGCGAGGGCCTCGCCTGCGTGCTGTCGGTAAAGGTGCCCGAGCCCAAGTTCAGCTCGCAGACCAAGGACAAGCTGGTGTCGTCCGAAGTACAGCCAATCGTGCAGGAAGTGGTCTCGGCCAAGCTGTCCGAATTCCTGCTCGAGAATCCCATCGACGCCAAGATCATCTGCGGCAAGATCGTCGATGCGGCGCGCGCCCGCGAGGCCGCGCGCAAGGCGCGCGAACTCACGCGGCGCAAAGGCGTGCTCGACGGCATGGGCCTGCCCGGCAAGCTGGCCGACTGCCAGGAGCGCGATCCGTCGCTGTGCGAGTTGTATCTCGTCGAGGGCGATTCCGCCGGCGGCTCCGCCAAGCAGGGCCGCGATCGTAAATTCCAGGCCATCCTCCCACTGCGCGGCAAGATCCTCAACGTCGAGCGCGCTCGGGTCGAAAAGGTGCTGGGCTCGCAGGAAATCGTCACGCTGATCACCGCGCTGGGCGCGGGCTTCGGCCGCCCGTCCGAGGACAAGGAAGACAAGGACGCGTTCAACCCGGACAAGCTGCGCTATCACCGCATCATCATCATGACCGACGCCGACGTCGACGGCTCGCATATCCGCACGCTGCTGCTCACGTTCTTCTATCGGCAGATGCCGGTGCTGATGGAGAAGGGCTACATCTACATCGCGCAGCCACCACTCTACAAAGCCAAGCAGGGCAAGGAAGAGGTGTACCTCAAGGACGACCACGAACTGAAGCAGCATCTGCTCAAGTTCGCGCTGAAGGGCGCCGAGCTGATCCCGGGCACGGGCAAGCCGCCGCTGGCCGTTGAAACATTCGCCAGCATCGCGCGTGAGTTCCTGCTGGCCGAAGCCGTGATCGAGCGCCTGTCGCGCGTGATCGACTCGGCTGCGCTGCATGCGATGCTGAACGGCGCGCGCATCGATCTCACGGACGAAACCACCGCGCTGGTCAGCGCGCGTGAGCTCGAAACCGCCATCGGCAATCCGGAAGTCACCGTCGAGGCCCGCTACGACGCCACGGCGGAGAGCCGCCACCTCGTCGTCAAGCGCGTGCACCACGGCACGCCGCACGTCACCGGCATCGACGGCGATTTCCTGGCCAGCGGCGACGCAGCGCAGATTCGCGTGGCCGCCGACGTGCTGCAAGGCATCATCCAGCCCGGCGCGGTCATCAAACGCGGCGAGAAGCAATTGGCCGTCAAAACGTTCAAGGACGCGCTCGACTGGCTGCTCAACGAAGCGCGCAACAGCACCACCATCCAGCGCTACAAGGGGCTGGGCGAAATGAATCCGGGGCAGTTGTGGGAAACCACGATGGATCCGAAGGTGCGTCGATTGCTGCGGGTGCAGATCGAAGACGCGATTGCAGCAGAAGACATCTTCTCGAAACTGATGGGCGAGGATGTGGAACCGCGGCGGCACTTCATCGAGAGCAATGCATTGGGTGTGCGCAACCTGGACGTGTAGGAATTTTGTAGGGTTGCAGGGCGCCGTTCCTACTGGGGTTTGCGGCAGGTTTGGCGCGTTCGAGCGCAAAATCTGGTGAAGTTGCCCGGCGAAGGCGCCGGGGCCGCAGGCCCGCAACTCGTCCTCTCCGCGTCAGTCCTAGCGTGAACATGGGCCTGACTCGGGGCCTTTGTTCTATCGGGACTTCATGCCTCTGCCCCTGGCGTTACGGCCAGCGGCTCGGCATCGCGCTTGAGAAGAACAGGGCGAGGAGCTTCTGCGTCCCGATGACACGACCGAGTTCCCCGAACGCAAAGAACGGTATGAACGCAACGGTGAGCATCAGCATTCGCGCGACCAGTTCGTGACCTCCTACCGCGATCATCCCGTTCAGAATGAGCGCGAGGGTTTCCTTGTGAACCCAACCTTTCACGAGATGCTCGGCGACACCGAACAGCATGACGAGGATGCCAAAGAGGGTCGCCTTGTAGAGCACCGGCACAATCAACGGCCGCTCTTCGAAGTGCCGGCTGAAGCCGAACAATCGGCCGATGAGGATGACCTTGGCGATGATCAGCGCCTCGATGATGGCAATGCCGTAATGCAGATAGAGTTCACCGCTCTCGGCCAGGACCAGACGGCGGTACACCGTGAACGAGCCTAGGAAGAGCCACAGGTAGATGACGATCAGCCAGAACGCCTTGAGCTCGTCGATCGCCCGCTGCTTGAAATTGTCCTTGGGGGCTTGCACCATGTTCGATTGCCCACGTACGGGCCGACGCGCAAGTTCTTCCGCCGATCGGCACGCCGAGGTTGCAAGCCTGCACGCCAGCCGGCATTGCGTACTAGGTCGGCAGCCTGCGGATCACACGCGGACGGACTATTTTCAGTCGAGCCGCGACATCGCTGGTCGCGGACGATCGGGACTATGAGTGCGCTGGCTCGCCGCCCGCAAGGATCACCAACCCGCCGACGAGATCATCACCGATCTCGAAGTCGCCACAGACAGTCACGGGCCGGCGTCAGCCACTGGCCAGGTGCAACCAAGTTGGGGTGGAGGCGCGCCGGCAATGAACGCGGATCAGGCAAAAATCTTGTCCAATCAATCCGTCGCCACTACTGCAGATATCAGGGCGCGGAAACGAGCCGAAGCACGGTTCCACGCTATTGAAGGCGACAAAGGGGTCAAGCAACACGATTCTTTCAACGCAAGCCGCGTATTCGAATTGAGTGCGTAGGTATCCGCACATATATCGATTCTGACAGTTGCCACGAAAATGGCTTCGAGCGAGTGGCGATCGAAGGGACAGGCTCGGTTCGCCACCGATTGGAGGTCGGCCATGCAACGCAAGCGATCACGTTCGCCGTCTCGGCCTAACTCATGGATAATGCCGTTGTCCCGGTATTGAGGCGACGTAGGCGTGCACGGGCAGGTGATACGTCGGGCGATAGGGAGGGTCGTCAGGGCCGTAAAATGGATTGGAGTGAGGACATGTCCTCCAACCTGTGGATCTTTCCGGCGGGCATGAACCGGGATGGCGCCGCCGGGCCGCGGTCGCTGCAATGGACCTCCAGGTATGGCAGCGTGGTACGATCGAGCGATGAAGCCGGAAGCGGTGACGGCCTCACGAAAAGGGCCGGCTGCCTGCCTATCGTATATGGGAATCGGACACGGAAGCCGGCCAGGGCACGCGTGTCCCATCCGAAGGGCACCGAGAACGCGCATGAAATCGCCCACCGTCCCGACGACGCCCAGCTCGACCGGCCGGGAACCGCTCAACGAGCTCGAAAACATGTCGTGGCGGCGTGATGCCACCGCATTGGAGGTGGCATTGCGATCTTTGAATACGTTGGAGGCAAGCTGCAAATTCATCATGGCAAGCAATATAAGGTGATGACTAATTCACCGCTTTACGATCAGCAACTCGCACTCAATGAATACTGGAAGGGAATTGGAGGACTCACGTTCCTGCCGGGGACCAATCGCGCCGCCGACCGATTTGCGCGCGCATCGTTTCTGATCGGCGCGATTCCCAAGGAACTCGATCCCAGCTACGCCAAGGGAGTTCCGCAGCAATCCTATGTCTTTCAAGCCGTGGCAAGTGTGATGAGCGTCCAGCGCGCGGTGAGCGTGCCCCTTGGAATCACGACACCGAACCAGCCGAACATCTCTTCTACGATATGGCGCACGGTGTCGGATCAGACCAACCTGGTCTATTATTTCGACTCGGCCACGCGACCCAACACGTTCTGGGTGACATTGGCCAAGCTCAATCTCAAACCGGGCGCCCCGGTGCGAAAGCTCACCATTCAAAATGGAGAGATCTTTTCGGGGGACGTCTCCGACCTGTTCAAGGAGGCCCGACCGTTCGGGTTCTTGCTGGCGTCGCCGGGCTAACCCCCTTAGCGCGCCACGCGATCCGAAGCTGGCGCGCGGCAGAAGGCGGCCGCATGCCATCCTGCCTATCGCTCGCGTTGGCGGTCTGATACTGTACGCGCCGGCGCAGGCGGTGTGAAGCTGACAGCTGGACGCAGGAACGGAGCGTATGCAGACGTTACGTACGAAGCTAGCATTAGCACGGCGCTGGTCGCTGCGTCTGGCGCTGGCGGGGCACCGACGAGAACGTCGTTGCGGACTGTGCGCCCGACGTCGCAACCCCAGCTCGACGCGGCATCGGGCAACTGGATCGCTCAAGGCGAAGTACAGCTCAAGGATCATCTGAGCGCCGACAGAACGGCCAGCCGCTGTATCGCACGCGCTCGGCTGTCGAGAGCGGCGTGTGCAGCACCGAATGATTTGTGTTGGAGGCGTGGCTGGCATTGCTGTCGAGTTGCTGCGCATGATCGAGCAGGATGGCGCGCTTGCGCTGAGGATCGAGTGTCGACGTGGTATCGGACTATCCACGCCGACCTGGCAACGGTGCGCATGCTGGGCGTCGAGCGCGGGCTTTGGTGACTACATCGTCACCGACAGTTTGTCGGCAAGGTGGTGGCAGAGCCGCTTCGGGTGTGGACCGCGAGGAACGATGCGGAAAGTGTCGCGCCTACCAGACGCCGCAGTTCGACATCCGGCCAAGACTGGGAGTATTCGCAGACTTCGTATGCTGGGTGCGGTACTGGAGAAAGTCAGCGGCAAGTCCTACGCCACCTGTTGCAGACCTGGTGATTGATCCGCTTGGTTTGCGCAACACGCGCTTGCAGTTCGACGTGTCGCCGATGTTGCCGGTGTTGCACACCTGCAGGAAGATGACTTTCAGGATTCGACTTTCTGGAATCCCTCCTTTGTCTCGTGGAGCGCATTGACGTCGAACATTTGTGATCTCGGTACGTGGAATCGATCGTTCGGTACCGGGTCGCTGCTGTCACCGGCCATGCGCAGCGAGGTCCTGGCGCCCGTCAATGTCGGACTGCGCGGCAATACCGCGCAGAGTTATTTCGGGCTCGGCGCACTGGTCTACCCGCCGTGGATCGTGGCGCGGGCCGCGTATTGGGGCATGTACACGACGACGGCCTTTGACCAGTCGACGGGACTGTCGCTGGTGGTCACGATCGCGTTGAGTCAAGACTCGCTGCCCGGCATTCATCCCGCCGACGAGATCATCACGGAGATCTCGAAGGTCTTGACGCCCGACCATCCTGTCCCGGGCTAGCGCGGCATGGGAATGATCGGTCGTGGCAAAGGATTAGCGATATGAATCACTTCAGCATCATTATTGCGGCGCTTTGGCTAGGCCTCGCGGCGGGGTTCGGCATTGTTGCTGCACAGCCCGCCAATCCTGGTGGTCCTATCGGACAGCCGCCACATCAGCCACAAGCCCGAATTCGGTAGACGCGGAAGGTGCCATCGCCGGGGTGCCCGCACGCACCTTGAAGGTGTTCAATCGGCCGATCGTTACGTTTCGAACAACATTATTCGGCACGCCCACTGAGCGCGCGGCTGACTCCTCGGAACGCATCTGGCGCGCACTTAACGCGGGTGGCGAGGGCAAGATTTCGTCGGAGGAGATTCCGCAGGGCACACTGGTCAGGATCGACAATTACCCCGCCTTCATCGTCGGCCCCGGCGATGTGCGCGCCCATCTCGGCGAAACGGTGGAAAACACGACGGCGAGCGCGATTGCCGCCCTCCGGGACGTGATTGCCGAAACACGCGAAGCGCGGGACGGCAAGCGCATGCTCACCAATGGCCTCTGGGCCGGTGGCGCCATCGTGGTGTATGTCGGCCTGCTGTGGCTGCTGAGTCGCGTCGGCCGCTTTGTTACCGGCCGCGCGATGCAGCTTGCCAACGACAAAGCGCACCGGCTGCAGGTGGGGGGCGTCGCGCTCGTGCGCCGTGAGCGGTTTCTGGGCATCGTCCGGCGCGTGGCGCGTGCCGGCTATTGGCTGTTCGTCCTGCTGCTTACCTACGAATTCCTGAGCTTCGTCCTTGGGCTGTTTCCGTTCACCCGTCCCTGGGCGGAAGGCCTCAATGCCTTTCTCATTTCCACCACCATCGGGATCGTGGTCGCGATTGCCCGGGCCCTGCCCGACCTGATGGTCGCCGTGGTGATCTTTGTTCTGGCCCGTGCCGCCAGCCAGGGGATGAAGAGTTTTTTCGACGGGGTGCAGGCGGGACGCATCAACGTCGGCTGGGTCGACGCCGACTCGGCCCGTCCGACCCGGCGACTGGCGGCTTTCGGCATATGGGTCTTCGCCATCGCCATGGCCTATCCGTACATTCCAGGGTCGGACACGGACGCCTTCAAAGGGCTCTCGGTCCTGGTGGGTCTGATGGTGTCGATGGGGGCGTCAGGCCTCGTGGGTCAGGCCGCAAGCGGCCTGATCCTGATGTTCACTCGGGTCTATCGTCCTGGGGAATATGTGCGTATCGGCGACAACGAGGGCACGATTACCACGATGGGCACCTTCACCACGCAAATGCGCACGGGGTTGGGCGAGGAATTGACGTTGCCCAATACGCTGGTGATGAGCAGCGTCACCCGCAATTACTCGCGGGTGGCGAAGGGTGACGGCTTCATTCTCGATACCGCGATCACGATTGGCTACGACGCGCCATGGCGCCAGGTCCAGGCCATGCTGATCGAGGCGGCGGACCGGACCGAGGGCATCCTGAAATCACCTGCGCCTCGCGTATTCCAGACTGCGCTGTCGGATTTCTATGTCGAGTACCGGCTGGTGTGCGAGGCCCTTGCGACCGAGCCCCGTCCGCGCGCGGAACTGCTGTCCTTGCTGCATGGTGCGATCCAGGACGTGTTCAATGAGTACGGCGTGCAGATCATGTCCCCGCACTACCTGGCCGATCCGGAGCAGGCCAAGGTGGTGCCCCCGGACCAGTGGCATGCGCCACCCGCGGCGCCGGGGCCGGGGACGCGATAGTCGGGACGCTGGGAATCTGGGCACGACACCCTAGCCGTACGGGCATGCAGTCAGATCCGGAGCATCTGCATTGAGCCAAGCGCCGCCGCGAAATCCGGCCGAAACCTACGAGACCTACTTCGTCCCGGCGATGTTCCTGCCGTGGGCCACGATCCTGATGCGGCGGGCTGCGCCGCGTGCCGGAGAGCACGTGCTGGACATCGCGTGCGGGACGGGCATCGTCGCGCGGCAGGTGGCGCCGTTGGTGGGCATGCGTGGACAGGTGGTAGCACTCGACCTGAACCCGGACATGCTGGCCGTGGCGCGGTCATTGCCGGCGCCGGCGGGCGCGACGATCGAGTGGCGGGAAGCCAATGCGATGGCCATCCCCTTTCCCGCACACACTTTCGACCTTGTGCTCTGCCAGCATGGCCTGCAGTTCTTTCCCGACCGGGTGGGTGCCCTGCGGGAAATGCGCCGGGTACTGAAGCCAGGCGGGCGGGTCGTCGTGATCGTGCTGCAAGCGCTGGCGCAACACCCGGTCTTCGAAGCGTTGATGCAATCGGTGGCGCGCCAACTCGCGCTGCCGGTGTCGGCCGTGGCGACTCCCTTTGTGTTGAGCGATGCCGAGGCGCTGCGCGCGTTGTTTGTCGCCGCGGGATTTGCGGCGGTCGACGTGCACGCCGAATCGACGGTCGCCCAGTTCGCGGAACCGGAGCGTTTCGTTCCACTTGCGGTGGCGAGTTCGGCGGCGGCAATCCCGGCATTTGTGGATTTGCAGGGGCCGGCACGGGCAGCGCTGGTGGAAACGGTACGCAGTGAAGTCGAGTCCACGTTGCGCCGGTATCGCGATGCCGACGCGGTGACGTGTTCGATGTTCGCGCACGTTGCGGTGGCCACGGTCTGATCCTGTCCTGCGGGTGGACGTGCCTTGAGGTCACCGGCGCACGGGTCTCTGCGCGCGCCGTAATACAATGGCGGCCCTTAATACATGCACTCATTCAAGGCACCCATGTTTTCAGCTCGTTTCCAACGCGGCTTGTTCGCCACGCTCGCGATGTCGCTCCTCCTTGCGCTACCGGCGATCACCAACGCCACGACCGTCCGGCTCACCACCACCCTGGGCGCCCTCGACATCGAACTCTATGACGCCGCCGCACCGAAAACTGTGGCCAATTTCCTGGCCTACGTGAACAGCGACGCGTATCGCAACACCTTCGTGCATCGCAGCGTGCCGGGCTTTGTCATCCAGGGCGGCGGCTACGGCTGGGACGACGCCGCCAATCGGGTGTCCACCCTGGCAACGCGACCGGCGGTGGTCAATGAATTCAGCACCGCCCGCTCAAACCTGCGCGGCACCATCGCCATGGCGAAGCTGGGCGGCGATCCCAACAGCGCCACGTCGCAGTGGTTCATCAACCTGGCCGACAACAGCGTGAACCTCGACAACCAGAACGGCGGCTTCACCGTGTTCGGAGAAGTGAGCGCCAGCAGCATGGCCGTTGCGGACGCAATCGCCGCGCTGCAGCTTGTCAACGCGGGTTCGCCGTTCGACTCGCTCCCGATCGTTGGCACCATCGCGGCCAACGGCACGATCTTCAAATCCAATCTCGTGGTCGTCAGCGCGGCCAAGGCCGTGGCCACCGACTATCAGGGCTTGTGGTGGAACGCGAACGAATCGGGCTGGGGGATGAGCCTCACGCAGCATGGCGATCTCATCTTCTCCGCGATCTACACCTACGATGCCGCGGGCCTGCCGATCTGGTACGTGATCACCAACTGTCCGGTGACCGCCACCGGGTGTACCGGTGACATCTTCCGGGTGAACGGCGGCACGCCGCCGACGGTGCCGTGGACCGGTGCCGGCCGGGTCCTCACCCCGGTGGGAACGGGCACGCTGACGTTTGCCGACGCGAACGTCGGGTTCTTCGATTTCACGATCGACGGCGTGGCCGGAACGAAAGCCATTACGCGGCAGGTCTTTGAGACCGGCACCACCGCGCCGAAAATCGACTACACCGACCTCTGGTGGAACAAGGATGAGTCCGGCTGGGGCGTGTCGCTCACGCAGCAGTTCGGCATCATCTTCGCCGCCTGGTACACCTACGACGCCGCGGGCAATCCGGTCTGGTATGTCGCCACCAACTGCCCCGTCAGCGGCGCGGGCTGCACCGGCACGCTGTATCGCGTCACCGGCGGCACGCCACTCACCGCGGCGTGGAAGCCGATCACGCCGCCTGTTGCAGTGGGCGACGTCACGTTTGCATTTACCGACGTTGCCAACGGTACGATGAACTACACGATCAACGGCGTGACCACCAGCCGCGTGATCACCCGGCAGGTCTACTGATCATGTCGCGCGGGGCGCGTCCCCGCGCTCAGGTGCCGCAGAAGGTCTGGTAGCGGGCGGTCACGGCCGCAGGTGCGGGCTCGGCGTAGGGGGCCGCCGCGGCCGTTTCGTCGTACGGGTGTCGCAGCGCATCGAGCAACCGTTCGAAGGGTGCCAGATCGCCCGCGGTGGCGGCGGCCAGCGCCTCTTCCACGCGATGGTTGCGCGCGATCACGTAAGGATTGACGTGGCGCATCGCGTCCGCGCGCTCGACACCGGGCGCGACGGCGTTGCCATCTTCGCTGGCGCAGCGTGCCCGCCAGCGCGCCAGCCACGCGTCGAGCGTTGACGCGTCGGCGAAGAGTGCGCGCAGCAGCGCGTCGTCGCCGGCTGCGGCATCGGCCAGCCGGCGCCATCCGAGCGTGAAGTCCACCTGCTGCGCCTGCAGCAGCGCCAGCCAGTCGTCGGCCAGCGCGGTATCGGCGCTGTCGTCGTCCGCCTCGCTCCGCTGGAGCCCCAGCTTGCCGCGCTGTCCACGCAGCAACTGCGCGCGGTACTGCGCCGGAAAGGCCACGATCACCTCGGTGGCCAGCGCCACCGCCTGGTCCGCATCGTCGGACAGGAAGGGCAGCAGCGTCTCCGCGAAGCGCGTCAGGTTCCAGTACGCGATCTCCGGTTGATTGCCGAAGGCATAACGCCCCTGGTGATCGATGGAGCTGAACACCGTCGCGGGGTCATAGGCTTCCATGAAGGCGCACGGCCCGTAGTCGATCGTCTCGCCCGAGAGCGCCATGTTGTCGGTGTTCATCACGCCGTGGATGAAGCCCACGTTCATCCACTGCGCAATCAGTGCCGCCTGCCGCGCCACGACGGCCCGCAGCAGTTCCCGATAGGGATGCGGTGAGGCGGCGAGCGCCGGATCGTGGCGCGCGATCGTGTAGTCGGCCAGTTGGCGCAGGCGTTCGATTTCGCCGCGCGCGGCATAGTATTGAAACGTCCCGACCCGCAGGTGACTTGCCGCCACGCGGGTCAGCACGGCGCCTGGGAGCGCTGACTCGCGGTACACCGGCTCGCCGGTCGCGGTCACCGCGAGCGCACGGGTGGTGGGGATGTGGAGCGCATCCATGGCTTCACCGAGCAGCACTTCGCGCAGCATCGGTCCGACGGCGGCCTTGCCGTCGCCACCGCGCGCGAACGGCGTGCGGCCGGAGCCCTTGAACGCGATGTCGCGGCGTTGGCCCTGCGCGTCGATCACTTCGCCTATAAGCAGCGCGCGACCATCACCCAGGCGCGGCGAAAAGCCACCGAACTGGTGTCCGGCGTAGGCCTGCGCCAGTGGCTGCGCGCCGGCGGGCAGCGTGTTGCCGACAAATAGCGCGGCCTTCGCGCCGTCATCGAGCAACGCGAGATCGAGACCCAGCTCGGTCGCCAGCGCATCGTTGAAATACAGCAGGCGCGGCGCAGGCACGACCGCCGGCGGCCACGGTTCGTAGAACCCCGGCAGGTCGCGTGCAAACGAGTTGTCGAAGCGGAAGGTGGCGGTCGAAGTCATCGACGGGACGATTGTGGCCATCGCCAAGTTTGCCACATCCTCCACGCCTTGCTGTGTTGGGGCCGGGGCAGCCTGCGCCGCCCCGGCCGGGGCTCACAGCGAGTACAGGAACGCGCGCAATTGCTCGACTTTTTCCGTCGACAAGTCTTTCAACTTGGTGATAACACCCAGTTCCTTGATCGCCGGCCCATCATGCAGGAACGCCGCCTCGATCGCATCGCAGGCCCGTCCGTCGTGCAGCAGGAAATCGCAGGCCGCATCCAGCGTGTACGGTGTTGCGTCGTCTTTGTAGGTCTTGGTGTTCCTGTACGAGTCGGTCACGAAGCGGTTGATGCCCAGTCCCTTCAACGCCGGCGTGCGGATCTTCTGCACGTAGTTTTCGAATTGCCGCTTCACCACGCCCGTTTTGTCGTCCCGGATCGGTTCGCTCGCGTCGGCGACCTGGGACAGGTAGCCCATGTCATGCATCAACAAATCGGTGCCGATGTACGAGAGGAACGGAGCCGCGGCGGGCGCCGTGCCTTTTGCCGCCTGGACACGTGTTTTCAAGCGGTCGCGAAAATCCTTCGTCAACATCGTATCGTCCGGATCGATCTCGATCTTCCTGATCACGTGACACGTAGCGCAACCGGTCTCGCGAAAGATCTTCTCGCCGGCGATGACTTCCGGCAGGGCCACCTGGAATTCGGAGCGGGTGGGACTGCCGAGCCAGCGGGCGTAATCGGCCATCCGTTCGACGTCGCGTTCGGTCAGGTCGGCGTTGCCCTTCGAATTGACGCACGGCTTGTTGGCCGGGCCGCAATTGGGCTGTGCATACCGGATCGGGAACTTCGCGTCGTTCTTGGGATAGAGCTTGGTGTAGCCGGCGCTGGTGGTCATGTTCATTTCGACGAACGCCGCATTGGCGACCTGGTCCTCGAGCGAGACGCGATCGCCCACCCAGCCGAAGCGGCCGATGAAGCACTGGGTGAGGTCCTTGGGCTTGCCGTCTTCGCATTTCCGAACCGTGCCGTCAATGCCGTCCCGCGACCCCGCCTGCCAGATGAGCTCGCCGGCGATCTTGTTGCCTAGCACGGCCTTCTGGCTGTCACGGAAGCCGATAATGGCCTGGGCGGGTATTGCTTCCATCGCGCCCAGATTGCCCAGGCGCTTGCCGTTGAGGTGCATGAACCCTACGCCACCACCCGCGGCTACGGCCGCGGTGATGGCGGCGCCGTCGATATCCTTGCAGCTGCTCGGCCACGGCTTGGTCGTGGGCGCGGGCGAGACAAAGTCATTGTTCGGATCGCATGACGAACTGGTCGCAAAGTTGGACAGCTGGATCTGCTGCGGGTCATAGGCCGCTTTGAGGTCCTTGGTTTGGCGCTTATCTTTCACCACCATGCGATTCGGGTTCACCTTTTCATAGGTCCAGGTGTAGTTGTAACCCGGCTTGGTGACGTGAAAGCTGTCGCCGTAGTAATTCATGATCTTGTTGTTGTAGTAGAGGTCGTCCTTCGGGGACTTTGCCCCTGGTTGGGTCAGGACCGCCCAAGGCAACGACAAGGGTTCCGAGTAGCGCGACGCATCGAGACTTCTGGTGTCACGACGCAGGTCGAAAAAGACCAGTTTCATCGGCCGTATCTGCCCGGTAAACGTGTAGTCCCGCCCATCCTTGTTGGGGCCATCGTTGGAGGGGTTGTACACCGCACTCGTCATGTACTCCTGGAGCAGCTTGTCGAGCTTGCCTTCGGTGTTGATCGGGATCCCGCTACCGTTGCGCACATGGCAGCCGTCGCAGGTTTCATTGTGAAAGGGTACCTTGGCAGTCGCTGGATTGAATGAAGCGGCGAACGTTCTGTCGCGGAAGACCGAATTGGACTTAGCGGCGTACATGCCCTGCATCCGGTATTCGTTGTGCCACAACACCTTGCCACGGATGCCGTCCGCGAATTGCCATGGGTCCGACTCGTTGTGGTTGCTCATCAGCAACGTATGGTAGAACTCGGTGGGCAGGTAGTCGCGCTTCTGCACGGCGTTCTTGAAATCGGCGACGTTGGCGACGGGCAGGTACATGCTGAAAATGCTCGCGTTGTAGACCTGCTCGTAGATGCTGAGGCCACTGTCGCTCTTCGTGTCCTTGAGGAACGACACTGGCAGCTGCAGGCCGGGAACGCCGGCAAGAAGGAAGATCGTCCTGCCGTATCCGTTTCCCTTCATGTTCGCGGCCTCAAAGGCACTCCCATAGTCCTTCCCCACGCCGGCCGGGTCACTCCATTGCCATTTGAAGCCATTGGCGTGAATCTCGTAGGCGAGGCTGCAGTTGCGCAGTCTCGCGGCCGAGGTCAGATCCGCTCCGGCCGCCCCGGCCAGATCGCTGAGCGAGCACTGTCCCGGGTACCGGAAATGCTCGGCGAACTGGTCGCCGGTGTTGGCGCAACCGTTATTCCCGTCGAATGAAATTTCGCATTTGGCTTGCCTCTCCGTCGGCGTAAACGCGCCCTGGAAAGGATTGAACAAAGCCTGGGGGTACACAAAGTCTTCCCACCCAACGGCCTTGGTGATCCAGGCAAAATGACGCTCCTTTTCGGCGGGGGTGACCTGATCGGGAAAGGAGGCCAGCGCCCGGTTGAACCACCTGTTCAGATAGTCGTTCCACGGTTGGTACTGGAGGTCCAGCGGATTCGACGGCACTGGGGTGAGATCGAATCCCGCCAGGACAATCGTGCATGTCTTCAGACCCGCTTTGCAGTGGTTGCCTGGCGCGGGAGGGGGCGCGGATGGGTAGACCGAAAATGCCTTCCCCGCTGGCCATTCGCGGGCGGGTACTCCGGGGGGAGCGTTGGGGTTGAACGCGGCATTCATGGGGGAAAGATAGTCGCCGTAGCAAACCGGATCCTGCGAATCCCCGTTCCACCGTGAATCACAGTAGTGCGACATGTACCAGGGCATTTGCGGGGCGTAGACGGACGCTTCGGTGAACACGAACCCGTTGAGGTAATCAGGAGCGACCTCATTGCCGAAGTCCTGCTGGTTCAGGGTGTTGGTATTCGCGGGAAGTGTTTTACCCGGTGGCTGCGCCCACCAATTGGACAGCTCCAGCTTGACTTCGATACACGGGAGCTTGGTGTCCTTCGGGTCGCCGGAATCCTTGCAGTAGGTGCCCCCCTTGGACTTCGCATCGTCGGGATCGTAGGGCGTATCGGTGCGGTAGGTGCCCACGACGTTGGTGACGCCGATCTCGATCATGCATTGCTCTTCCGTGAGCGGCGGAAGTTTCACATGCGTTACCGGATCCTCTTCCGGGTTCGCACACGCCGTCTTCGCATCGGGCCTCAGCACGTCATAGGGAAGGACAATGGCAACGTCGATCTTGTTACCTTGAAAAGTACCCAGCTTTTGCCGCCAGGGAATGTCCGAATACCATTCCGTCACCACGGGGTCACCCTTGAGCTTGGGCCAGAAAGGCGCACGGTTGTTGTCGCCCTCGGCCGCCGTCGCGGCAACCACGACGGTGCCTGTCAGCAAGGCGGCAATCAAGCCAACGATGGTTTGCCTTCTCATGTCCTGTTCCCTGTCTGCTCGTATGGATCTGCGGTGATTGTAATGATTCGGTCCGGATTTTTCGACGCCCTCCGCAATCGAGTCCGGCGGCCGTCGGTCTTGCTCTCGGCCGATTAAATCGCGCGGACCAAGGGACCTCTTCAATCCATTTTGGTTGTGGATTCAATCGTTTGGGGCGACGGACGGTGCATCACGCCCGTCCGGCGGTGCCGTCGCGCCACGAGAAATTGGCGGCGCCGGCCGCGAGGTAGTAGGTGACGCGACGCGGAAGCTGTCAGCCGGCGACGGCCTCGTTCAACGCCAGCGTGCTTGTCCGCGGGAGACGGGTGAGCCAGGTACCTTGTCGATCGGCGCCATCAATGCGCTAGAGTGCGGTCATGCGCACGTTGCTGATCGTCTTCGCCGTTTTCGTCGCCACGCCGGCCTTGTCCGGGATGTACGACCAGCCTTACGCTGTCGTCGAGACGGGGGTGCAGTCGGACGCCCGCAAGGAGGCCCGACTTGCCATCACCAAGGTGGACGGCGTGAGCCTGCGCAATCCACGCAAAAGCGATCCACTGTCTCCCGGCAAGCACATCATCTCGCTCCATTTTGCAAGCGCACGTTCCGTCTTTCGTCCCGAGTCCAAGGATGTCGAGATCGACCTGGAAGCCTGCGCGCTCTATCGCATCGTGGCCAGCTACGAAATCAAGACGGGTCCGAACTGGAAGCCCAAGATCTATTCCGAGCCGATCGGCGAATGCCGGAAGAAGTTTGCGCCGAAGGCCGTCATGACGAAGTAGGGCGCAGTCCATGACCTCGCATCCATCGATGAGTACGACCACTTCCATCCATCCCCCAATGTCGCTGCCCACCGGCACCGTCACGCTGCTGTTCACCGACATCGAAGGCAGCACACGCTTGTGGGAAACGCAGGGACGCGCGATGGGGCCTGCGCTGGCGCGGCATGACCGGCTGATGCGCCAGGCTGTCGCCGGTCGCGGCGGGCATGTGTTCAAGACCGTCGGCGATGCATTCTGCGCGGTGTTCCACACGGCATCGGACGGCGTGGCAGCCGCACTCGATGCGCAGCGCGCGCTGCACGCCGAGCCCTGGCCCGGGACGTCGCCACTGCGCGTGCGGATGGCGCTTCACATCGGCGCCGTCGAAGTGCGCGACGGCGACTACTTCGGGGCGCCGCTCAATCGCGTCGCGCGCTTGCTGGCGACCGGGCACGGCGGCCAGACGTTGCTGTCGGGTTCGATGCATGACCTGTGCCGCGATCTCCTGCCGCTGCAGGCGAGCGTGAAGCCCCTGGGCGAGCATGGATTGAAGGACATCGCGCGCCGCGAAGCGGTGTTCCAGTTGTGCCATCCCGAACTGCCGCAGGCCTTTCCGCCGCTCAAGTCGCAGGGCGCGCCGATGGACAAGGATGCGCCCTCGATCGCGGTGCTGCCCTTCGTCAACATGAGTGGCGACACGGAGAACGAGTACTTCGCGGACGGTCTCTCGGAAGAATTGTTGAACGTCCTCGCGCGTATTCGCGGATTGCGCGTGGTCTCGCGCACCTCCGCGTTCTACTTCAAGGGCAAGGACATCGACATCCCGACGGTGGCGCAGAAGCTCAATGTGGCCAGCGTCCTCGAAGGCAGCGTCCGCAAGTCCGGCACGCGCGTGCGCATCACCGCGCAGCTGATCGAGGTGGCCACCGATTCGCACCTGTGGTCGCGGACCTATGACCGCGAGCTCGACGACGTATTCGCAGTGCAGGACGACATTGCCCAGGCGGTGGTGAAGGAATTGCGCGCCACGCTCTTGGGCGAGGTCACCGATGCGGCGGCCGTCGCGGAAGTCGAGGCAGAAGTGCAGGCAGCGGTCACGGGCCGCACCCACAATCCGGAAGCGTGGCGGCTCTATCTCATGGGCCGCGGTTACCTCTGCGGCAACCAGCAGGAGATGGACAAGAGCGTGGACTTGTTCCAGCAGGCGGTGGATTGCGCCCCCGATTACGCGATGGCCTATGCGGGGCTGGCCGAGGCCTACACCACGCAGGCTCACCTGCGCGCCGTCAATCGCGCCAGCTATGCGGACAAGGCCCGCGCTGCGGTCAACCGGGCGCTGGAGCTCGATCCGGCACTTGCCGAGGCCCACATGGTGCTGGGCCTGATCCGTTTCTACTTCGAATGGGACTGGGCCGGTGCTGAGGCCGCGCTGCAGCGCGCCGTCGAATTGAACCCGGGCAGCCAGGCGGCCAATCAGGAGTATGGCGTTTTCCTGATGGCGAACGGGCGCTTCGAGGAGTCGACGATCCGAACGCGCGAAGCGATCGAGCTCGACCCCCTCTCGGTGGGCGCCATCCATAACCTCGCGATTATCCATATGGCCGAAGGCGACTACTCCCGGGCGGCCGCAGGATTCCGGCACGCGATCGACATCAATCCCAACTGGACATGGGGTTACATCAAGCTTGCGCGCACGCTGGCCCTGGACCAGCAATGTGCCGAGGCCCTGGCCCAGGCCGAAATCGGCGAGCACCGCATCGCCGGCGGCGTGGCGCCGCAGTGCTGGTCATGGCTGGGTGTCACGTACGCACTCTGCGGGGATGTCACGCGTGCGCGTGCCAAGCTCGACCAACTGCATGCGCTGGAAGCAAAGCAGTACGTCGACCCTGCGACCTTCGCGCAAATTCATGGCGCCCTGGGCGAAATGGACGAGTCACTGCGCTGGTACGAGAAGGCCTTTGAGGACCGCACGCCCAACATGGTCTACGCGCCGACATTGCCGCGGTTGTGCCCCGAGCTGGTCGGCAATGCGCGCTATCAGGCCATCGTGGACGCCATGGGCTTTCCGCGCATCGCCACGCCGTAGCGAACGGCGCGCGTCACGTTGCGGCCCCGGCCGCATGCCGCCCCGCGATGTAACCGAAGGTCATCGCGGGACCGAGGTTGATGCCACCCGACGGGTAGTACCCACCCATGATGCTGGCCATGTCCGTCCCCACGGCATACAGACCTGCAATCGGGCGGTCGGCGGCATCGAGAACCTGCGCGCAGGCGTTCGTCTTCAACCCGGCAAACGTGCCGAAGCTGCCGGGCAGCACCTTGACGGCGTAGAAGGGGCTTTGCTCGATCGGCGCCATGCAGGGATTGGGACCATGCAGTGGGTCGCCCTGCTTGCGGTTGTAAGGTGTCCTGCCGCGGCCGAATTGCGTGTCCTCGCCGCGGCGCGCATCGTCGTTGTAAGTCGCGATCGTTGCGGTGAGCACGTCGGCATCGATGCCGCACGCCGCGGCAAGTTTGGCGAGGGACGAGCCACGCCGCAAATAGCCGCTGCGCAAATACGGTGACAGCGGCAGCGGAAAGGGCTTCGCGAAACCGAGTCCGTAGCGACGCTGGAAGCGATGATCACAGATGAGCCACGAGGCCACTTCCTGCCCATCCGGCACCGCAGCGACCATCGCCGCCGTGTAGTCGTAGTAGCCATCCGCTTCGTTGACGAAGCGCTGGCCGTTGGCCAGCACGCCGATCACGCCGGGCTTGGCGCGATCGATGATGTGCGGAAAGTGACCGACGCTGCCATCGGCGTGATGCACCTTCGACACCGGCGCCCACGCGACAGGTGATGCCAGATCGATGAACAGCGTGCCGCCGGCGGATTCGCCCAGCGTGATGCCGTCGCCGGAACAACCCGTGGGAGGCAGCGCGAGATGCTCGAGGCCTGTCGGCGTGCGCGGGAACAGCGCCTTGCGTCGTCGCACGTCGTTGGGAAAGCCGCCGGCCGCGAGCACGACGCCCCGCTCGGCGCGGATCTCAACGTCGCCCTGCGCGGTGGCCACGACCGCGCCGCGCACGATGCCGTCCTCGATGAGCAAGTGGCGAGCAGGCGCAGACTCGATCAGCGTTACGCCAAGCTTCTCCGCCGACTGGGCGAGCCGCGCCACCAGCGCCACGCCGTTGACCAGTTGCATGGCTCGGCCATGCAACGCGAGGTCCCACAGGTGGCGACCGAAGCGTTTGCCGACATGCAGCAGCGACTTCATCGACCGTGTCATCGTCAGGAACGCCGTGAGATCCGCCCCTGCCATGATCGGCATGCCGAGGAACGACGTCACGCGCATCGTCTTGCGCAGGCGCTGCAACAGCGGTCCCACGGCGCGGCCATCGTACGGCGCGGCGATCACCTGATGTCCCTGCGTCCCGGCGCCGGGCACGTGGCCGTGCACGTCGGGAATCGCGTTGCCGTCGACAAACTGCAGGGCGGTGTGTTCCTCGAAGAACGCCACCATGCGTGGCGCGTTGTCGAGGAAGGCTTCGATGCGCGACGCATCGTAGCGATCGCCCAGTTCGTTCCTGAGATAGGTCCGCGGCTGCTGCGGATCCTCATGGATGCCGGCGCGTTGCGCGAGCGGATTGCCCGGCACCCACATCCATCCCCCCGACCACGCCGTGGCGCCGCCGAACACCGGGTCCTTCTCCACGACGATCACCTTGAGACCATGCCAAGCCGCGGTGACCGCGGTGGCAAGGCCCGACGCTCCTGAGCCGACGACGAGCAGGTCGCAGGTCATGCCAGTGGGCGTGCTGCGCGCATCGGGCGGTGTCATGTCGCGTCCTGATTCACGGGCCCATGGTAACGGTCGGCGCGCGACAACGAGCGACCGCTTGACATGCAAGTAAATGCTTGCATATAATTCGTCACGTTCCTGTTGTCTGGCGGAGCGCCGCAACGAAAGGTCATGGGTTGTTGGACATCGACAAAGTCTTCAAGGCATTGGCCGACCCGACGCGCAGGCGCCTGCTGGACCTGCTGCATCGGGACAACGGCCAGACGCTGACGGCACTTTGTGCGCACATGGCCATGACACGCCAGGCGGTGACGCAGCACTTGCAGCAACTGGAAGACGCCAATCTCGTGGCGGTCGTCTGGCAGGGCCGGGAAAAGCTGCATTACCTGAACCCTGTGCCACTGCACGAGATTCAGGCGCGGTGGATCGGCAAGTTCGAGCGCAACCGCCTCGATGCGTTGCGCGACCTCAAGCACAAACTGGAAGGAAAAGACGATGAAGAAGCCTGACTATGTATATGTGACCTACATCGCAACGACGCCGGATCGCGTGTGGAAGGCGCTGGTTGACATCGACATGATGCGCGAGTGGTGGGTCGATCCCATGGCTGGATGCGCGCGCGTGAACGTGTCGGACTGGAAACCGGGTTCGCGCTGGGAGCACACCCGTGCCGATGGCTCGGGCACGGTCGATATCGTTGGCAAGGTCGTCGAGAGCTCGCCGCCCCACCGCCTCGTGTTCACGTGGGCACGGCCCAACGAGGCCGACGATGTCTCGAAGCACTCGCGCGTTGCCTTCGACATCGAACCGTATGGCGATGGCCTTATTCGCCTCACGGTCACGCACGACGACCTTGAACGCGACACGCCGATGCTCACCAGCGTCTCCGGCGGCTGGCCGAAAATTCTATCGAACCTCAAGACGTACCTCGAAACCGGCCGCGCCTTGCAACGCCCGGCGGTGGCGGCCTGACCACGACGACCGATGCGGCTGTAGTGCTGCATGGCATTCCGCAGGCCGCGGGTGCCATGCAGCTCAGCCCGCCACCGGGGTGCAATAGCCCACAGTCCGCGCCGGCCAGCTAGGACTCCGCTGCGGCAGCGCCCGACAGGCACGCCAGCTGGAACGTGCCCGCAATGGCGCCTGGCGCTGCGCCGTGGTGTTCCAGTGATGCTGCGCTGAATTCGGTGCTGGCCAGCGCTGCAATGACGTCAGCGGCGTAGCCGGTGACGAACAACACCCGATCCACGCTCGCGTCGCGACCGCGGATGCGCTGCTCGGCCGTCATCTCCGGCGCACGATCCGAGCGCAGCATGAACGCGCTGGCCAATCCCTTGCGCAGCATCAGGTCGGGAATGAACTCACCGTGCAGCCAGTCGTGCAGACGGTCCTCTTCGCCCGGCGCGGCGGAGTAGCGCAACGTTAGCGCCGCTGGCGCCAAGCACGGATCCGTGCAAACTCTCCAGCGTGCAGAAACCGCGCACCATGCCCCGGAAGATGCGGCATCGTCCGGCTGGTCCATGGGGTCGGGTTGTTGAGTCGCTGCAAGTACGGGGCGCCGGAGAGGACGTCGATGTCCGCCACCTCGTACACGACGAAATAGCGCGGACCCGGCGAGGTGGCCACCCAGCGCTGCGCGCGGATGAATCCCGGAATGCCCACGCGCTCCGGAAAATGCTCGCGCGTGTGCCATTCGTCGTGTTCGCCCGTCTGGTCCGGGACAATGTCGTACCAGAGCAGCATCGCTGCGCTACCAAGTAGAGCCATCGTGTCTTCCTTGTGCCGGACCGCCTTCGCATCCCGCGCGCGGCCGTAGGTCCTGGGCGCGCGGTCGATCATGTCGGCAATGGCCCGCACGGCCACGACGTAGCCATCGGGGCCGAGGCCGGCGATCACGGCGGTGGCGATCTTCGAGACGTAGGAGTGGTGATAGTGCTCCTCGCGCTTGTGAATGTTGGAGATATGCAGCTCCACGATCGGCCCGGGGAACATCTTCAGCGCATCGAGAATGGCGATCGACGTGAACGAGTACGCGGCCGGATTGATGACGATGCCACTGCCCTCGTCGATGGCCTCGTGGATCCAGTCGATCAACTGCGCTTCGCTGTTGGACTGCCGGAACTCGATGGGCCGCGCGCCGGCCGCGGTCTTGCATGTCACTTCAAGTTCCGCGAGCGTCACCTTGCCGTAGATTTCGGGCTCGCGCCGGCCCAGGCGATTGAGATTGGGACCATTCAGAACGTAGATCGGTTTGGTGGTTGTCATGATTTCGTATCGGCAGGTTTCAAGTGACCATTAACCCTTGTAGCCCATGACCCTGGGCAACCACAGCACCGTTTGCGGAACGAAGGTGATGATCACCAGGACTGCGAGCGCGACGATGATGAACGGCGTCGCCTCGCGGACGATCGACATCAATGGCCGTTTGGTCATGTTGGCCACGACGAAGAGCAGGAGCCCGAACGGCGGCGTGAGCAGGCCGATCATGATGTTGATGACCACCACGACCCCGAAGTGCACGAGGTCGATGCCGAGCGCCTTGGCGGTGGGGATGAGAATCGGCACGATGACGAGGAGAATCGTGGTGCCTTCGAGCAGGCACCCCAGCACCAGCAGGATGGCGTTGACGAGCAGCAGATACCCGACTGCCGTCAGGTGGAATCCGGTGATGAAGCTTTGTACCGAGAGCGGAACGTTCTCGATCGTGACCACGTAGTTGAACACCATGCGCCCCGCCGATCAGCATGCCTACCGAGGTGGTCGACTTCGCGCTGGAAAGCAGCACACCGTACAACTGCTTGAACGAGATCGAGCGGTAGATGAGGGCGGACGCCAGCAGCGCGTACGCGGCCGCCGCCGCCGCGCCTTCGGTCGGTGTCATCACGCCGCCATAGATGCCGAAGAGCAGCACCACCGGGAAGCATCAGCGCCGGAAACGCGTCGAGCGTGATGCTCGGGATTTCCCGCATCGGCACCGGCGGCTCGACCGGATAGTTGCGGCGCCGGGCGATGATCGTGTTCATCACCATGAACGCCAGGCCGAGCATCAGCCCGGGCATCACGCCCGCCAGGAAGAGATAGCCGATGGAGGCGTCGGATACGAGCGCATACACGACCATCGGAATCGAGGGTGGAATGATCGGCCCGATGATGGCCGCGGACGCCGTGATCGCGGCGGCGTACTCGATCGGATATTTGCCGTTGCGCGTCATCATGCCGATGATGATGCGGCCGATGCCCACGGCATCCGCGATGGCCGAGCCCGACATGCCTGCAAAGATGATGTTGGCCACGACGTTGACGTGACCAAGCCCGCCGCGGAATCGACCGACCAGCACCAGACAGAACTTGAGCAGCCGGTCGGTCAGGCTGCCGCTGTTCATCAGGTCTGCGGCCAGGATGAACAGCGGCACCGCCAGCAGCACGTAGCTGTTGAAAAGGCCGTTCAGGATCTGCTCACCCGCCGTTCCGAGGTCGAGGCCGGCGATCAGCAGATAGAAAATCGAGGCGCAGATCATCGACAGGCCGATCGGCAGCCCGAACAGCGCGAGCGCGATCAGCGACGATGATGCACAGCGTGAAGTTGCTGGGCATCAGATGCGCTCCCCGTCATCCAGCACGTCCACCTCCGGCGACTCTTTGCCGCGGAAGACGTTCCAGGCGATCCAGCCGTGCTTGACGATGCAGGCAACGGCGAAAGATGACGTAGATCGAATACAGGTAGTCGAAGCGCATCCCCAGGTAGGCGGATTTCTCGCGCTTCATGAAGAGCACGTAATGCCAGGAGGCAGGCAGCGAAATGACGAACAGCACCACCAGCGCAAGACTGGAGATCAGCGTGAAATTGCGTCGCGTGCGCCGCGAGACCAGGCTGTAGACGATGTCGAACCGGATCTCGTCCTTGTCCGACAGGATGAAGGACGCGCCCCAGAGCACCAGCCATACCCAGCAGAGGACGGTGACTTCATCGGTCCAGCCGAGGGGCTGGTTGAGGACATAGCGAAAGGCGATCTGCAGCAGGAAGGAGATGAACATGAGCGCGATCAGCACGACGATCACGTTCTCCGCCCGCCTGCTGCAGCCAGGCCGTGGCGCGCAGGGAATTGCTTGGCTTGGCAGGTTCCATCGGGACCATCGACTCCACGCGGACGCACGACTGCGGACCGGGAACGGTCCGCCGCCAGCCGACACTATGACGGCTGGCGGGTCGGATATGCCCGGGGACGAAGTCCTGGCCGATTACAGCGCGTTGATGCGCTCGAGCGCGCCCTTGGGCCAGTCCGCGCCGTACTTGTCGAGGTATTTCTTCTGCGCGAAGGTGCGGAAGGCGTTGAGGTCGGGCGTGTAGACCTTCTTGCCGTCGGCCTTGAAGAATTCCAGCACGTCCTTTTCCTGCGCGCTGAACTTGACCACGTAGTCGTCGATGGCCTTCTCGGCCGCGGCCTGGAAGGACGTCCGCTGCGCGGCAGGCATCGCGTCCCAGATCTTGGAACTGACCGCCATCACGTCGTACCCGATGACGTGACCGGTGAGGACGAATTGCGTCGTGACCTCGTAGAACTTCATGAGCTTGCTGGCGACCAGCGGGTTGTCCTGGCCGTCGATGGCGCCGGACTGCAGCGCCGTGTAGACCTCGGCGTAGGCCACCGGGCGTGGGATTGGCGCCGATCGGCTTCGCCGAGGAACTGCCAGAACTCGCCCGGCGGCATCCGCAGCTTGATGCCCGGCCATGTCCGCCGGCGTCTTGATCACGCGGTCGGGTTTCAGGTTGACATTGCGCGAGCCGAAGTAGACCGGCGTGATGATCTGGATGCCGAGCTGGTCGCGGGCCATCTTGATGAACTCGCGCCCGACGTCGCTCTTGAACGTCTTCTTCAGATGCGCCGCATCGCGGAACAGGTAAGCGGAGGTCATCAGCGACCATGCGGGAATCTGCTTCGAGATGTCCGCCGGCGCGAGGTTGACCATTTCGAGGTTGCCGCGCTGCATGGCGATGAGCTCGGTGCCCTGCTTGAAGAGCGTGTTGCCCCAGAACGGCTCGAAGTCGTAGCCGTCCTTGATGGCGGTGGCGAAGGACTTGTAGGCTTCGGCGCGCAGATCCTGCTCGGTGAACGCCGAACTGAAGCGCAGCTTGGTCTTGGCCTGGGCAAGGGCATTGGGCAAGGCGCCCAGCGCCAGCATCGATGCCCCGGCGGCCAGCACCGAACGACGGGTGAACTTGGTTTGCATGAACTCCTCCTCCGTTTGAATTACGCTTAACGGGAAGCGAGCACCCGTTGTCGGCGATTGTTGTTCTGTCGATTGCCGTAGGATATTATTTGCTTCATAGGATAATTGCAATATCACCGGATAACGGAACACTCATGCGACGCGGCCCCATCGAACGACCCTCCCGCGCGGCACTGCCCGCGGCGCCGGGAACACGCGCGGTTACCCGGCGCAAATCGCCGGTCCTCGCCGCCGCCGCGGCGGCGCCTGTCGGCGAATCGACCTACCGTCGCGTGCGCGCCGACATCGTCTACGGGCGCCTGGCGCCCGGCCAGAAATTGACGCTGGATCGCATGCGCGACGCCTATGGCTCGGCCGTGAGCACGCTGCGCGAGATCTTCAATGGCCTCGCGTCGGAAGGACTCATCACCGCCGAGGGCGCGCGCGGCTTCGAAGTGGCCGCGATCTCGCCGGCCAACCTGCGCGAGGTCGCGGCGATGCGCCAGCTGCTCGAATGCGACGCGCTGCGCAGTTCATTCGAGGCCGGTGACGTGGAATGGGAGGGGCGCGTCGTGGCCGCCCACCACAAGCTCGCGTCGCTGGAACGGCGCATGGCCGCAGGCGATCGCTCGCAGGAGGAGACGCTGCGGCGCTACGACTGGGAGTTTCACAACGCGCTCATTTCCGCCTGCGGCTCGCGCATGCTGCTGGACATGCACGCCGGCATCTACGACAAGTACATGCGCTATCTGATGCTGGCGTCGGTGTTTCGCGGCGAGCCCGTGGTCGACGAACATCGCCGATCTGCTGGCGTATGCGCTGGACCGGGACTGGCGCTCGGCGCAGGCCACGACGATCACCCATATCCAGGATTGCGTGGCGCAGATGGTGTCCGGCGACTGGTGGCTGGCCTGAAATCGGCCATCGCCGGGGGTGCCCGCATTGAATACCTCCGCTGACCTACCCGTTCGCATCGGCGTGCTTGGCGCCGCCAGGATCGCGCGCCTGTTCGTGGCAGGGGTGCGTGAATCGCGCAAGATCGTGGTGGCCGCCGTGGCCAGCCGGGATGTCGAGCGCGCGACCGCGTTTGCGCAGGATACCGGCATCACGAAGGTTCACGCCTCCTACGACGCGCTGCTCGCCGATCCCGGCCTCGATGCGGTCTACGTTCCACTGCCCAACAACCTGCATGCCGAGTGGGCGATCCGGGCCGCCGATGCAGGCAAGCACGTGCTGTGCGAGAAACCGCTGGCCGCATCGGCGGCCGAAGCGCGCGCGGTGTTCGACGCCGCGCGCAGGAATGGCGTGTACGTCGTCGAGGCCTATCCGTATCGCGCGCAGCCGCAAACGGTGAAGATGCGCGCACTGCTGGCGGCCGGGGCCATCGGCAAGGTGCAGCTGATCCAGGCCTCGTTCGGCTTTCCGCTGACCGACGCCGCCAACATCCGGCTGAATCCGGAACTCGCTGGCGGCGCGCTGATGGATGCCGGGTCCTATCCGGTGAGCTTCGTGCGGACGGTTGCCGGCATGAAGCCCACCCGCGTCTTCGCAATGTCGCGCTGGGCGGCATCGGGCGTGGACGCGACCACGTTGGCCACGCTTGAATTCGCCAGCGGCGTCCTGGCGCAGATCTCGTGCACCTTCGCATCGGCGCGACACCGCCACGCGTTCATCGCCGGCGATGCCGGTTCGATCGCCACCACCTACTACAACGACACCTCCGCAAGCTTCCCCCCGCTGCTCGAGGTCAAGCGTGGCACGGGTTGGGATGCGCCGCGCGAAATCATCGAGACGGCGATGACCGGTGGTTTCCTGGCGGAGGCCGAGTCGTTCCACGATCTCGTGCGCCACGGGTGGGCGCATTGGACCGGCGCCACGCCGGAGGAATCCGTCGACATCGCACTCACACTGGATGCGCTTGCAGTGAGTGCACGCACCGGCATCGCTGCCGAAGTCGGACCGTAGCAGTCCGCGGATTACGGGGTCGTCGACGTAGCGTCGCACGCTTCGCGCACGCACCCGCGCAGCCAGCGATGCGCGGGATCGCCATCCATCCGCGGATGCCACAGCAATGACACCGTGATCGGCGCCATGGGCATCGGCAGCGCGAAGCTTTGCATGCGCGCGCGAAGATCGCCGGTGTGTCGTTCCGGCACGCTGGCCACCAGGTCGGACGCTCGCGCCAAGGCCAGCGCGGCGGAATAGCCACCCACGATCGCGGCGATCGCGCGTTCCCGTCCGAACGGGGCCAACGCGTCATCGATGGGGCCCTTCCCGCGGCCGGCTCCCATGACGCGGATGTGGCGCGCGGCGACATAGCGGGCAAGGGTGACGTTGCCCTTGGCCAGCGGGTGCTTCGAGCGCACGACGCCGACGAAGCGGTCACGGAACAGCGCTTGTGCGCGCACTTCCGGGCCGGTGGATTGGCCCACCACGCCCGTTTCCAGATCGACGGTGCCATCGCGCAATGACGCGCTGTCCCGGTCGAGCTTGGGCATGAAATGCAGCCTGACGCCCGGCGCTTCTGCGACGACGCGCGCCAGCAGTCGGGCCCCGAAATTTTCCACGAAGCCCTCGCTGGTGCGCAGCGTGAAGGTGCGCTCGAGCCGGCCGAGGTCGAGCATTGTCGTGGGGCGCAAGGCCGCTTCCGCGTCATGCACGATCTGGCTTACGCGCTCGCGCAACTGGAGCGCCCGGGGCGACGGCACCAGACCGCGCCCGGCGCGCACCAGCAGTGGATCGCCGGTGACCTTGCGCAATCGTGCCAGCGCCCGGCTCATCGCCGATGGGCTGAGCTGCAGCCGCCGCGCCGCGCGGGCCACGCTGCCTTCCACAAGCAGGACGTCGAGCGTGAACAGCAGGTTGAGATCGGGTCGGGCCATGGCATCGCTCCGGGCAACGGAAATTTGATGAGGCGTTGCATGCATGTATTGAGTGCAAATGATGCGCCTTCCGCCTGCTCCCGCAAACGCCTATCTTGATGCATGCCCCATCGTTGGGGCGGGCAGACAGGCGAGGTTCAAGTGGAAAGTGCAGCGAAAGTCGAAGCGGTGGCCGTCGGTGTCGGACGCCTCCCGTCCGCGGGTTGGGTGCTGGGCAGCTTGGCGCTGTGCATGCTGCTACCCGCGCTCGGGACCAGCATTGCCAATGTCGCGTTGCCGACGCTGGCCGACGCATTCGCCGCCTCGTTCCAGCAGGTGCAATGGGTCGTGCTGGCCTACCTCCTGGCCATCACCACGCTGATCGTCAGCGTTGGCCGGCTGGGCGACCTCACGGGACGGCGCCGCCTGCTGCTTGCCGGCATCGTGCTGTTCACGTTGGCTTCGGCCCTGTGCGCGATGGCGCCCACGCTGGGGTGGCTGCTGGCCGCCCGCGCTGCGCAGGGCCTCGGCGCGGCCGTCATGATGGCGCTCACGATGGCGTTTGTCGGTGCAGCGGTGGCCAAGGCGAGAGTCGGCAGCGCGATGGGATTGCTCGGGACGATGTCCGCGGTGGGCACTGCGCTGGGACCGTCGCTCGGCGGCGCGCTGATCGATGGTTTCGGCTGGCAGGCGATCTTCGTCGTCAACGTGCCGCTGGGGATCGTGGCGTGGGCGCTCGCGCGGCGCTACCTGCCGGCGGACCGGCGCGCGTCACACGCGGAACCGGTACGCTTCGACCATGGTGGCACGCTGCTGCTCGCGTTGACGCTGGCGGCGTATGCGCTGGCGATGACAATCGGGCGCGGGCACTTCGGCGTCGTCAACCTGGCGCTGCTCGCGGCTGCTGCCGGCGGCGTCGTGCTCTTCGTGCGGAGGCAAACGCGGGCGCCGTCACCGCTGATCCGCGTGGCGCTGTTCCGCAACCGGGTACTGCGCGCGAGCTTGGCCATGAGCATGCTCGTCTCGACGGTGATGATGGCCACATTGGTGGTCGGGCCGTTCTATCTCGCGCGCGCGCTGGGCCTCGACACGGTGTTGGTGGGCGTCGTGATGTCGGTGGGGCCGGTGGTCGCCGCGCTGACCGGCGTGCCCGCCGGCCGCAGCGTGGACCGCTTCGGCGCGCAACGGATGGCGGCCGGCGGGCTCGCCGGGATGGTGGCCGGATGCGCCGCGCTGGGCATCATGCCCGCCACGCTGGGCATCGCCGGCTATGCGCTGCCGATGGTCATCATCACCGCCGGTTACGCGCTGTTCCAGGCGGCCAACAATACGGCAGTGATGGCGGATGTTGCAGCGGATCAGCGCGGGGTGATTGCAGGCATGCTCAACCTGTCGCGGAATCTCGGCCTCATCACCGGCGCCTCCCTGATGGGCGCGGTCTTTGCGCTTGCTACCGGTGCGGGCGACTTCACGTCGGCAAGTCCAGCGGCCGTTGCCACCGGCATGCGGGTCACCTTCGCCGTGGCGGCGGCATTGGTGGCCGTCGCGCTGGTCATCGCCTGTCGAAGCCAGGCGGCCGTGCAGCGCGATCGTCGATCCGGCGCATGAGCGGGAGGCGGTTCGCGGCCGCGAGGGTTCTGCCCGTTGACAAGTCGAACAGGGCCGGCGTCAGCCCTTTTTCGCGGTCCCCGCACTGCTCTTCTTCGAGTCCTGCCGGCCAAGTTCCTCTGCGGTCAGCTTGACCTTCTTTACCTTTTCCGTCGGGACCTTTTCCTTTTTCACTTTTTCTTTCTTCACTTTTTCTTTCTTCACGACCGGCTCGGCCGATGCCTGCTTCGCGAGGTGCTTGGCCTGCTTTTCGGCGACGTCGAGAAGTCTCCTGGTTTTCTGGCGCTGCCGTCGGGCTTTCAGCATGGACGCGTGACTCATCTTGACCTCCGCTGGATGAACGATGGAACAGACTTCAGTTTGACATACTAAGACCGAACGACAATGTGCGCTTCCGCACGGGACTTCGTCGTGGGGAGGCGGATGATGGGACCCCATCGTTCTCCCGTTACGGATGCCTGAGCATGCCCGTTCTGACGCCGCTCGAACAACACCACGCGCCCAAGGGATTTTCCGACCGCCTTGCCTATGCGTTCACCAAGTGCCTGCGGTTTTTCGCCGACACTTTCTTCGCCCGCCGCTATGGCCATCGCGCCGTCGTGCTGGAAACGGTTGCTGCCGTCCCGGGGATGGTCGGCGGCGCCTTGCAACATCTGCGTTCGCTGCGGCGCATGGAAGGCGATCACGGCCGCATCCACACCCTCCTGGAGGAAGCGGAGAACGAGCGCATGCATTTGATGACGTTCATGAACATCGCCGCGCCGTCGACGCTGGAACGCCTGCTGGTACTGCTGGTCCAGGGGATCTTCTACAACGCCTACTTTCTGCTGTACCTGTTGTCGCCCAGGACCGCGCATCGCGTGACGGGTTACTTCGAGGAGGAAGCGATCCATAGCTACTCGGAGTATCTCGCCGAGGTGGACAACGGGACGCACCCCAACATCCCGGCACCTCGGATCGCCATCGACTATTGGAAACTTGGGCCGGACGCGCGGCTGCGTGACGTCATTTTTGCGGTCCGCGCGGATGAGGTCCATCACCGCGACGTCAATCATCGTCTGGCCGACGATCTGACGTGACCACTGTCATGCGACAGCGCGGCCTGCTGCCGGTCATTCGACCATCGTCAACTCCCTGAAGCGGAGATACAGTTCGCGGCAGGCCCAGGCATCGGTTGCCGCGTAGGTGATCTGCTGCGGCGTCAGGCGGCGCGCCGCCCAGTTCGTCGTCTTCGCGCCCTTGGGGATGCGGGTGCCGAGAAAAATGCCGGCGAGATTGCGCACCCCGGTCTGCTTCATGCCATGGCGCTTGGCCACTTTGCCGAGGTCCAGCACCGCCGCTTCGTCGAACGCGAACAGTTTCTTGAGATTGCGCAGGTCGTCGGAGATGGACACGCCCACCTTGATGACATTTTCCGACGCCAGGATTGCTCCCAAGGCGGCGAAGAGATCCGGCTGCTGGACGTGGAAGATATACACCGCACTCGCGGTGGCGAACTGGGCGATCGAGGGCAGGTAGCTCTCGCCGGGCTTGAAGGCGGGCCGGGTCTCGGTGTCGAAGCCGACCACGCTTTCCTGCAGGATGTCCTGCAGCGCGGGCGCGAGATCCGCTGGTCCCGCGACGACGTGCACCGGGCCTTCATAGCGCCGGATCGGTAACGCGCTCATTGCTTCATGCGAGATGCTGGTAGCGGCGGCGGCCGGCGGTGCGGAGGCGGAGTCCTGGGTCATGTGTCCGATACTAACTCGCGCCAACCATCGTGACCGAGGCGGCGCAGCGTCTCGATATTCTTCTCGTAGATCGTGGCCGCATCTGGAAACGCGGCGACGGCGCGGTCGATGCTGGCTTCCCGCAGCAAATGCAGCATCGGGTGGGGCGACCGGTTAGTGCAGTTCTCGATGGCGTCTGGCGTGTTTTCGCCAAATTCAAAGGCCGGGTGGAAGCTTGCAATCTGCAGGTTGCCTTCGTGCCCAAGTTTCCTGAGCAATGCATCGGCCTCGCGTAGGAAAAAGTGAAAGTCGATGAAATCGATCATCGCCTGCGGATGAATCAGCAGGGTGGTCTCGATCGCCTCCGGGTCCGCTTGAACCAGCAGGTCAAGCTCGTGTTGAAGTTCGGCGCGCAGCTCCTCTGCCGTCGTCGCCGCAGTGACGGCGTAGCGAATCTGTCGCTTGACGTGGACGGCCTTGGCGAACGGGCACAGGTTGAGCCCGATCACCGCCACATCCAGCCAATGTTGCGTCGATGCGATGACCCCGGCGACCGTCGCCGCATCGTCGAACGGGGTCCGCACATCGCTCACGCGAGGTCGAAGCGATCGAGATTCATCACCTTGTTCCACGCCGCCACGAAGTCGTGCACGAACTTCGTCTGCGCGTCGCTGCTTGCATATACCTCCGCGAGCGCGCGCAGCTGCGAATTCGAGCCGAAGACGAGATCCACGACGGTGCCCGTTGCCTTGAGTTGGCCCGTGGTCCGATCCCGTCCTTCCAGCACGCCTTCCGCGCTGGCGGACTTCTGCCACTTCGTGCACATGTCGAGCAGATTCACGAAGTAGTCGTTGGTCAGGGTCTCCGGCCGCGTCGTGAAGACACCGTGCGCGGACTGGCCAACGTTGGCGTTCAGCACGCGCAAGCCGCCGACCAGCACCGTCATCTCCGGCGCGGTCAGCGTGAGCAGGTTGGCCCGATCCACCAGCAGTTCCGCCGACGAACTTTCCTGTCCCTTGCGGACGTAGTTGCGAAAGCCGTCCGCGGTCGGCTCAAGCACCGCGAACGAGTGCGCATCGGTTTGCTCCGCCGACGCATCCGTGCGTCCGGGCGCGAAGGGCACCTTCACGTCGACACCGGCCTTCTTCGCTGCAGCTTCGACGGCGGCACAGCCACCCAGGACGATCAGGTCCGCCAGCGATACCCTCTTGCCACCCGATTGCGTGGCGTTGAACTCCTTCTGGAGGGCTTCCAGCTTTTGCAGGACCACGGCCAGCTGGTCCGGCTGGTTCACGGCCCAATCCTTTTGTGGCGCGAGGCGAAGGCGCGCGCCGTTGGCGCCGCCGCGCTTGTCGCTGCCGCGGAACGTCGACGCCGATGCCCACGCGGTGGTCACCAATTGGCCAATGGAAAGCCCGGAGGCGAGGATCTTCGCTTTCAATGTCGTTACATCGTTCGCGTCGACCACCGGGTGATTGACGGCGGGAACAGGATCCTGCCACAGCATCACTTCCTGCGGCACCAGCGGGCCGAGGTAGCGGGCGCGCGGACCCATGTCGCGATGGGTGAGCTTGTACCAGGCGCGGGCAAAGGCATCCGCAAATTTCTGCGGATGCGCCATGTAGTCGCGCGCGATTTTTTCGTAGGCGGGATCCATGCGCAGGCCCATGTCGGCCGTGGACATCATCGGCGCGTGCCGCCGCGCGGGATCGTGTGCATCGGGCACCGTGCCCGCCGCGCCGGCATCCTGCGGGGTCCATTGATGCGCGCCGCCGGGACCTTTCGTGAGCACCCACGTGTAGCCGAACAGATTCTCGAAGTAGTTGTTGTCCCATTGCACCGGGTTGGTGGTCCATGCGCCTTCCACGCCGCTGCTGATCGTATCCACACCGCAGCCGGTTCCCAGCGAGTTCTTCCAGCCGAAGCCCTGTTCGTCGATGCCGGCACCTTCGGGCGCCGGACCGACATACTTGCCCGGATCGGCGGCGCCATGGCACTTGCCGAAGGTGTGACCGCCGGCGACGAGCGCCACAGTCTCTTCGTCATCCATGGCCATGCGCGCAAAGGTCTCGCGGATGTCGCGCGCCGACGCCACCGGATCCGGATGGCCGTTGGGTCCTTCCGGATTCACGTAGATGAGGCCCATCTGCACCGCGGCGAGCGGGTTTTCGAGCTGGCGGTCGCCGGTGTAGCGCTGGTCGTCCAGCCACTTGCCTTCGGGACCCCAGTAGATGGCTTCGTCCGGTTCCCACACGTCCACGCGGCCGCCGGCGAAGCCGAAGGTCTTGAAACCCATCGAATCCAGCGCGACGTTGCCGGCCAGCACCATCAGGTCGGCCCAGGAAATCTTGCGGCCGTATTTCTGCTTGATCGGCCAGATCAGGCGGCGCGCCTTGTCGAGACTCACGTTGTCGGGCCAGCTGTTGAGCGGCGCAAAACGCTGCGTGCCTGTGCCCGCGCCGCCGCGGCCGTCCGAAATGCGATACGTGCCTGCGCTGTGCCACGCCATGCGGATGAAGAACGGCCCGTAGTGGCCGTAGTCCGCGGGCCACCAATCCTGCGAATCCGTCATCAATGCATGGAGGTCCTTGATCACCGCATCGAGGTCGAGGCTCTTGAATTCTTCAGCATAGTCGAACGCCGCGCCCATCGGATTGGACAGCGAGGAGTTCTGGGCCAGGATCTTGAGGTTGAGCTGATCGGGCCACCAGTCGGCGTTGGTGGGGCCGCCACCGGCGCGGATGTGTTTACCGGCACCGTGCGGGAAGGGACACTTGGCTTCGTCTGGCATTGTTCTCTCCTTGTTCGTTTGCACATGGCGCGTGAAAGAGTCTGGAATACAGGCGCCGATGGATCAAATTGATTCTTCTAATCGGGGCGATAACATCTGCAGGAACGGGCCGACTCGTGCAGACCCCTGATGAGAAGGGATCCGGCTCAGAAGCTGATCGGTGTCACGGCCGTCACGTACTTCGTGCCCTCGCGCAGGATGTCGAAGACGACCGGATTGAAAGCCGGTTGCGCGAGCGTCATCCGCTGCGGCAGGAGGCCGAGCACGATGGCAACGAGCGGCAGACGCCATGTCTTCACAATGCCGGCGCCTGACAAGTCAGTGGCAAATGATACGCTGGACCGCAATCCGGACAATGGTCGCTGGCAGCGCGCGTTGCGTGGACGCGCCATTGGCCTATTGACCGATCCGCGCGTGTCCGTGAAACTTTTCCGATGCGTGATGCAGTTTCCCCTTGCCGTTGGAGCGTTCAATGAGAAGTCGTGTCATCCCCGCCGCGCTGTGCGCGATCGTCCTGGCGTGTTCTTCCAGCCTGTGCGCCGCAAGCGACCCTTATGCCAACACCGCCGCGGTAGCGCGCAAGGCGGCAGCGGCAGCACTCAAGGATGCCGGCGTGTTCAGCGGGACCACCGCGGTCATCGTCGACGGCACCATTGTCTATGCCGAGGCCTTTGGCATGATCGGCGCCGACCGCGCGACACCGCCCGACACCACGACCCAATTCAACGCGGGTTCCATCAGCAAGGTGTTTACCGCGGTCGCGATGCTGCGGCTGCGCGATCTGGGACGCGTCGATCTCGACCGGCCCGTCGTGGACTACCTGCCGCAATTCAGGATGAACGATGCACGCTACAGTCAGATCACGATTCGTACGCTGCTCGATCACACGTCCGGCATACCGGGCACCAACTACTACCGGCTCTTCAGCTCGAAACAAAACCCTGCCTACGTCACCGAAACACTGGCGCTGTTGCAGGACAGTGCGATGAAAAGCAATCCGGGCGACATCAATGTGTATTGCAACGACTGCTTTACCGTCGCCCAGGCCGTGATCGAACAGGTTTCCGGCATGAGCTTTGCCGACTTCGTGCAGCGCGAGATTTTCATGAAGGCGGGCATGCACAACTCGAGCTACGCCTTCATGGAGGGCAATCGCAACATCGCCGCGGCCTATGCGCCGCACCCGCCATACGCCATGCTGCCGTCGGAAATCGCCAATGCGCGGGGTACGGGCGGGCTGACCACCACGGCCGTCGATCTGAGCCTCTTTGCGCGCGCGCTGATGGAAGGCCGATTGCTCAAGCCGGGCTCGATGCGGCAGCTGCAGAAAAAGCATGATGGCCGTCTGGGGTCGGGCTACAGCCTGACGGAAGCCGGACTGGGGTGGGATAGCGTTGCCGAGCCCGACTTTGCTGCGAGGGGACTCACTGTATTGGGCAAGGACGGCATCACCACCGTCTTTCGCAGCCAGATGTACGTAGCGCCCAGGCAGAACATTGCGGTGTCAACCATCCTGGTCGGACCGGTCGCGTTGCCGATTGGCGTGGTGACCGACATGAGCAAAAGCATCATGTGGGCAGCACTGCAGGACAAGGGGTTCCTTGCTGCTTCGGCCAGCGTGCCAACCCAACTGCCCCCGCTGGCGACCATTCCAGCGTACCTGCTTCAGTTTGCGGGCATCTATGGCGGCCTCGGGCATTCCATCGTCAAACTGACGTTCGACCCCGCGGCGAATGTGCTGGTTGCGGCCAAGCTCAATGACGGCGCATTTGAACCCGGCGCGCCGTTTGTATACAGGAGCGATGGTCGATTCTACGCAGGCAACCAGAGCTACTCGTTCAAGCGCAGGAGAGACGGCAGGAATGTCCTCCTGCTGCACGCCGACGGTGAGCACGGCGTTGCCACGATATTGGAGGGCGTCAGTCCGGACGATGGCGCGGATACCTCCGCGTTCGACCGCACCACGTGGGTGCCACGTAATTTACGGGCCTTCGATTTCTTCACGCTCTTCTACGACGGTCTTTTCAAGACCGGGTCGGTTCCCGGGCTTCCGGGCATCATCTACCTGCAGGCAGGCACGCCGCGTGGCGCCGTGCCCGACGCGGTGCCGTACGGCCTCGCCAACCGTTACCAGGCAAGGATGATTCTGCAGGCCGAGGTCGACCTCGTCGATCTCGAAATTGTCGACAAGGCCGGCAGCAGGGTACTGCGCGTCGACGCCTTCGAATTCACCGACGCCAGCGCCGTGCCGCCCATGGCGCAACTTGAGCAAGTCGTCATTGGCCCGGATGGTGGCAATGTCGTACGCAAGGTGGTGGCGGGAACGTCTTTCAACAGTTCTATCCCGCCCAATGGCCGGATCCTGATTTATCAGCAGGACGGCATGACGGCATTCGACAGCCTGATCGACGGCAACAAGTTCCCGGCCATTGCGCCGGGATGGCATGTCGTTTTCGTCGGCGATCCGGATGCCATTTTCATGGCGCAGACCCTGTAGATCGTTACGCAGGCGCGCGCGGGAGATCTGGTTCTCCCGCGACGATGTGCACCGCGCGCTTTGCGCGCGGCGATTCCACAGCGCGCGCGTGCAATGCACATCATTTGAGAACCCCGGGCCTGCGTGGCCGCCGTTCGCAACGCGTTTGCTTCAGGCTGATCGCTTCGGCAGCTTCCACCCCGGCCGGACGAAATGGCACGTGTACCCATTGGGAATCCGCTCGAGATAGTCTTGGTGTTCCGGCTCGGCTTCCCAGAAGGGCCCCGCTGGCTCCACGTCGGTCACCACGCGTCCAGGCCACAGCCCCGACGCGTTGACGTCGGCGATCGTGTCCAAGGCCACGCGCCGTTGCTCGTCGTTGGTCGTGTAGATGGCGGAGCGGTAGCTGGCGCCGACGTCATTGCCTTGGCGATCGCGCGTGGTGGGGTCGTGCACCTGGAAGAAGAACTCCAACAGCTCTCGAAAGCTCAACCGGTCGGGATCGAAAATGATCTCGATGGCTTCGGCGTGGGTGCCATGCCGGCGATACGTCGCGTTGGCCACGTCGCCACCGGAATAGCCGACGCGGGTGGAGATGACGCCGTCGCGCTTGCGGATCAGGTCCTGCATACCCCAGAAGCAGCCACCGGCCAGGATCGAACGTTCTTGTGTCATGGGGACTCCTCGATATGGATCATGTCTGTCGCTGCCAATCGCGAAACGTTACCACGTCGCGCGGCGTGTTCAGACCAGCGGCGGCATCAACTTTTCGGTGGCAAAAGCTCGCTGTACCGCGGGCCGCGCGAGCACGCGCTGCAGGTAGGGCGCGAGGTGGGGCAGGCTGCGCGCCGGCCGCGCGAAGTTGCGGGTCCAGCGACACAGCATCAGCGCATAGGGATCCACGGCGCTGAAGGTGCGCCCGAGCAGCCAATCCTCCCCATGCGACGCAATTTGCGCATCCAGTCGATCGAGCATGGCGTCGACCTTCGCCTCGGCGTGGGACCGCACCTGCGCGGCCGCCGCGGCATCGCCGGCATTCACCATGCGGCCGCTGTAGAAGTAGTGGATCAGCATCGCCTGGAGCGTGTTGGTGCACCACACCAGCCACTTGTAGAAGTGCGCGCGATCGGCTGTTTGCAGTGGCGGCGCAAGTTGCGCCTGCGGATGCCTATCGGCCAGATGCAGGCAGATTGCCGCCGTTTCGTAGAGCACCAGGTCGCCGTCGACCAGCACCGGAATCAATCCGTTCGGGTTGAGCTTCAGGTATTCGGGCTGCTTGTGGGCCGCGTTGGCGCGGTCGACCAGCCGCAGCTCGAATGGAACGCCGATTTCCTCTAACAGGATGTGGGGCGCCATACTGGCATTGCCGGGAAAGTAGTAGAGATGGAGCATCGTCGGCGTTCCGCAATCGTGAGAAACCCCGACGCTATCCCGCAGTAAGGGTGAACGCAATCACCAAGCCATCCTGCAGCCGCAACTGGCCAAGTCAAACAACGCCCGATCGATGTGCGTACCGCGTTTGCGCGGTGCGTTCCTCAGCGGGTTTGCCGAGGGTCGAGTTCGAGGATGACTGCGGTGGACACCGGCGCAACACCGACACAATGCGATTGCTCGCCCACTCTTGGCGCCTTCTCGCGTATCAAGGAATGCAAACCCAGGGCGACCAGAACACCGAGCGAGCCCGCGAGGAAATACATCAGGCCGGACGGACCGAGGATGCTGATCGCGATTCCCCCCACCACGGGACCGGCCACCGCGCCCATTCCGTTGGCCAGCAACATCGTCGCGCTTGCCGCCACGATCTGTTCCTTCGACAACATGTCATGGGTCAGGGCCAGACATAACGGGTAGATGCAGGCAGCCATGCCGTACAAGGTGGCAACACCAAAGTAAAGATATCGCTCGGAACGATGGCCGTAGACCGCCGTCAACACGGCCGCCGCCGCAGCCGTACCCGCGACAACGATGATGATGAGCCGGCGGGGCAGCCAATCGGAGAGGTAGCCCATGGGCCATTGCAGCGCCATGGCCGCAAGAATCGATATGCCCATGAATGCGGCGACTTCCTCGACGGGAAGGCCCATTTCGTAGGCGAAAACCGGTCCGACAGTCCCGAAGGCGCCCAATACCACGCCACTGGCAATCGCCCCCGCAAGCCCCAGCTCCGAACGCTGCCAAAGGGTGCGAAAGCCGAGCCGGCCCGAACTGGTGATCTCGGGTGGCGACGAGCGCGTAAGCGATACAGGCACCAGTGACAGCACGATGAAGATCGCAGCGACGACGAATAGTTGATAGTCACCTGGATCACCAAGCGCCACCAGGAACTGGCCGCTCGAAGCCGCCAGAAAAAAAAGCACCATATACGCGGCCAATATTGCGCCCCGCGTTTCCTTGGTCGCGCGGCCGTTGATCCAGCTTTCCGTGACCAGCATCAGGCCGGCGATGCAAAAACCCAGTGCAAATCGGAACACCAGCCATGACGCGACGGAAACGTGCAACGGATGGGCCAGGGCCGCGGCCGCCGCCACGGCAGCGAAGGCGGCAAATGCACGGATATGACCGACCCGCTGCACAATGCGCACACCTTGGAAGCTGCCAAGGACAAAGCCCAACGAGGTCAGCGCGAGCACGATGCCGATGACGCCCGGATCGAAGCCCTCGATCTCGAGGCGCAATGCCGCAATCGTTCCCAGCGTCGCATTGCCGGCAACCAACAAGGCAAGACTCGAAAAGAGGGCGATGACGCCGAGGAGTGTCTGGAAAAACAAGGGCCAGCTCCGCCGTGGGCTTGTCGTGTGAATTCATGATATCAGCAGGCCGTCGCAACGGACCGCCAGCAGCGCGTTCCCGAATGCGCTGCTGCAGGGCAAGCATCCGCGATACAAGTCCATTGGCATTCGACCGATGGAAGCAGCGCTTTCCATGATTCGTGTTTGGTGCGGCACCAGCACGACATCAGGAGGCCGCGATCATGGTGCAGCGAAAGGAGCCGGGAGCGACGATCCTCGTAAACGCGGAGGTCGAACCCAGGGTTTGGTCTTTGCCACGCCAGCGCACGGGTGATGTCCAGCCGGCTGTCTGGCACTCTGCGAAGTCCACCAGCGACCAACGATTGCGGTCGACTTCGAATGATTTCCGGTCAGCGGATGCATGTTGGGTGGCGCGGCAAAAGCGGCATGTGCGCTGGCGAACATACGAACCTGGAGGGCGCGCGCATCATCGCCACCTGCACGCAAGTGCATTCGAGCCTGGGATACGGACGGCGCAAACGTTTCGACCGTTCCGGCGTCGCGGTTGCCTGGCTCACGAAGTGGCTCAGGAAATGACAGGAGGCAATCAGCATGGCGGAAAATTTGCAACGGGCCAATCGCGTACTGGCGAGCGTCGCCCCCAGGGACTACAAGCGGTTGCAAGCCCAGCTTGAGCCCGTTGAATTGAAGTTCGGGGCCGTTCTGTACGAGCCCGGCAAAGCCATCAAGCATGTGTACTTTCCCGTCAATTCCCTGATTTCGCTGCTGACGGCGGTCGACAAGCGGCGCTCGCTCGAGGTCGGCATGGTGGGCAATGAAGGCATGGCGGGAATGCCGTTCATCCTGGGCATGGGCCTCTCGGGCGTTCGCGCCATCGTGCAGGGTGGAGGCACCGCATTGCGCATGGCCTCCGGTCCTTTCCACATCGAATTCGAGCGGAACCGGTCGTTGCAGGACGCGCTATACCGTTACACCTATGCGTTGATGGCGCAAATTTCGCAAACGGCCGCCTGCAACCGCTTTCACGAGGCGGAGCCGCGGCTCTGCCGCTGGCTCCTGATGACGCGGGATCGGGTAGGCGCAGACGAGTTTCCACTTACCCACGCGTTTCTGGCCCACATGCTTGGTCTTCGGCGCGAGGGCGTCACGGAGGCGGCCAGTGCGCTCAAGCGGCGCAATCTCATCCGCTACGCCCGGGGCAACATTCAGATCCTCGATGCGAAAGGCCTCAAGAAATCGTCCTGTTCCTGCTATCAGACGGTGAAATCCGTGTTTGATCGTGCGCAGGAGCAGACCTAAGTGAACTGCGCGGCGTTATCCAGCCAACACGAAGGAGCCACGACATGGCCGTTGCCCGCTCCATCATCAGTCGGTGGACGTGGATAGCGGAAATGCCATCCGCGACTTACCGGCACTGAGGGATTCACCCGCAGAACGGGAGAACTATCGGCCGATAGGGCGGTTCAGTCCTTCGTCGATGGGATGCGGGCGTCAACTTCCACAACGGTGCGGTCATAGACATCGCGTCGCTTGTCGAGCACCGGAATGGTCGAGCCGTTGATACGACTCTCCGCCAGGTCCGCCAGGTCGACGTCGGCAATCACGATCTGCTCGGTGTTCGGAACGCCCTCGGCGGCGATGCCGTCGCGTGAGAACGGGAAATCGGAGGGCGTCAGAATCCCGGCCTGGCCGTAGTTGAGGCCGAGCCCGGTGACGGGAAGGTGCCCCACGGTCCCCGTCATGGCGACATAAACCTGATTCTCGATCGCGCGCGCGTGACAGCAGTACCTGACACGCCAGAAGCCCTGGCGGTCATCGGTGCAGGAAGGCACGAACAGGATCTCCGCGCCGGCTTCGCACACTGCACGGGCCAGCTCCGGAAACTCGATGTCGTAGCAGATGAGGATCGCGATCTTGCCGAAAGCGGTATCGAAGACCGAGAGCGTGTCACCCGCCGTGGTGTCCCATTTTTCCTTTTCCCAGCGCGTGCGATGAATCTTGTCCTGGGTGTGGTACGCCCCGTCCGGGGTAAAAAAATATGACGTGTTGAACAGGGCATCGCCACGAAGCGTGGGATGGCTTCCGGCAATCAGGTGGAAGCCGTGTTCGCGAACCACGGACTGCATGAGTTCGATGTAGCGGGGGGTGTACCTGTCGAGCCGCCGCACCGATTCACGCACGTCGCGGCGTCCGACAAATGACAGCAGTTGCGCGGTGAATATCTCGGGAAGGAGAACGAACTCCGGCTGATATTCGGCAGCGGCATCGAGGATGTAGCGCACCTGATCCTCAAATTCCTTCCAGCCGGATATGGTCTCCATCTGATACTGGACCGCCGCAATGCGTACCTTCAAAATAGATCTCCCTCGGGAATAAGTGTGGGGCGCTTCGGGTCGTACTTGGGATTCAGCCAGACGATCAGCGACGCGAATCCGCCACTTTCCGCATCCTCCGGCAAATAATCAGGAACGACGCCACAAAACCGGAAGCCCTCCCGCAACTGGAAGCTCAGGACCGGGTCGGTCAGATCGCCCCACAGCACTTTTTTGCAGTAGAGTCCGGCGTCCATGGCGTGGGCTTGCGGCGCATAGCCCGGCAGACGGCCGCAGGCGATGATGCGGTGGAGATTCATCGCACGGCATATCCGCCGTCGTGCGCGGTACAGCTCGCGGCCGACACCCAGGCCACGCAGTGTGCGATCGACAAACACTTCCGCACCATAGAGCGTACGGCCGTGGGGATTGTGGGTGTCGAAGGTTCCCGCGCCGGTAATATCCGACCACGAGTGTTCCACGGGCCAGTCATCCCAGAGCACGACCAGCGCGCTTGCCGCGCCCACCAGGCGCCCGTCGAATTCGGCCACGACCTGTCCTTGCGGAAACACTTCCAGCTGGTGGGTGACTTTCGCAACCGACCACGCCGGAATCGTCGAATAGGTTCGTTGCTGAAGCTCGATCAGTTTTGGAATATCCTCCGGTCGCGTATGTCGCACGGAGATGCGCCGCGACGTGGGCCGGGGTGCTTTGGCGTGCTCTGCTTCGTCATTCATGGGGCGTCCGAGTTGGGGTCGGCAGTTCCCGTATGCAGGTGTGAACGCCGCAGCGGGCACGCTGCCGCGTGCTCAGCATGTCGTCATCACTCGGAGCAGCCAGTCGCGCACAGCAGCGTCGAGGCGCAGCGAGACCGAATGGCCGAACCGGTGACGATTTCGCATGGCAATCTCCAGCGCACTGTGATGCATTCGAACCATCTTACGCCCGCCATGTATTGAGTACTATCGACATCGAGTGGTTCCGTGTGTTCCCGAATGCGAACCGATGACGGTGCCGCGCGTGGGGAGCTTGTCATCGTTAGGCCGATGGGCAACGAAACGGCTGTAGAGTGAGCGCTAAGGCGGCGTCGCCCTCGCGGTGCCTCGTCGCCGGCTGCCGAGTCGCCGAGAGGGCTTCACCGTGAAAGCACAAATCATCAAGTACTGGGACAGGGTTCGTTCCAGTTTTTGGTTCATTCCCACGCTCATGGCCGGCGCGGCGATGGTGCTTTCGGTTGCCGCCGTGGCCCTGGACAAGGCGATCACGGCCAATCAGTGGCTGCAGGTTCGGAGCTGGGTTTATTCCGGGGGCGCCGAGGGTGCAAGCCTGGTCCTGAGCACCATCGCCGGCTCGATGATCACCATCGCCGGCGTGGTCTTCTCAATGACGCTCGTCGCGCTGTCGCTCGCCTCGTCGCAGCTGGGACCCCGCCTGCTGCGCAACTTCATGCGCGATACCACCAACCAGGTGGTGCTCGGTACGTTCGTCGCCACTTTCGTATATTGCCTGCTCGTCCTGCGCACCGTCCGCCGGGTCGATGAGGTGGCCTTCGTCCCCCATCTGGCGGTGACGATCGGAGTGCTGTTCGCGGTCGCCAGCCTTGGCGTGCTGATCTATTTCATCCATCACGTTTCCGTTTCCATCCAGGCCGACGAAATCGTCGCGCGAGTTAGCGCCGACCTGTTCAATGGGATCGACCGCCTGTTCCCGGAACAATTGGGCCATCGGAAGCCGGGCACCGGAGACAGCGGGTCCGCCACCGGTCTACCCGAGGAATTCGACCGCGAGGCCCGTCCCATCGTCGCGAATGAAGACGGCTACCTCCAGTTCGTCGACGCGGATGCATTGATGGAATTGGCAACGCACGAGAAGTTGCTGCTTCGGCTGGAGCACCGGCCCGGACAATATGTCGTCAAGGGCTGCCCGCTGGTGCTGGTCTGGCCCGGGAACCGGGTCACCGAGCCGCTCGAAGCGCGGATCAGTACCATCTTCATCGTGGGCAACCAGCGCACCGCGGCCCAGGATATCGAGTTCGTGATTCACCAAATCGTCGAAGTCGCCGTGCGCGCGCTCTCTCCCGGTATCAACGATCCATTCACGGCGATCACCTGCGTGGACCGGCTGGGGTCAGCCTTGCGCCGCCTGGCGGAGCGTGACATGCCGTCGCCCTATCGCCTTGATGACCAGGATCGCATCCGGGTGATCGTGCCTGCCGTCACCTTCCCCGACCTCGTGAACGCAGCGTTCGGCGCGATCCGGCAGTACGGCCGAAGCAGCGCTGCCGTTTCCATCCGCCTGCTGGAGTCCATCGCAGTCATCGCGGGCGCCGCGGGCCGACCCGAAGACCGCGCGGCGTTGTATCGCCAAGCCGAGATGATCCTCCGCGGGGCACGAGAGGGATTGCCGGAAGCATGGGATCGCCAGGAAGTTGAAGAGCGTTATCAGGTGGCGGTTCGGGCGCTGCGGCAGGCGGGGGAAGCGCGCACGGTTGGCTAGGTGTCCCACGCGACCGCGTGCGCGCCGGTGCGGAGACATTCATGGCGGCAATCAACTACTGTCTACTGTGCGCCAGATGATGCCTTTTGCCAGCTCGCGTCCGGGTCGTACATCTTGATGGCTCGCGCCTTTGCGTCGGTATCGGGACCAAGATTCTTCTGGTAAACGATCCCGTCCTGATTGACGATGAATGTCATGACACCGGTGTCGTCGAACTTTGCCGGCCAAGCGACGAGGGCGTAGCCTTCGGTCATCCGGCCGTTCTTCAGGTAGCTCTTCGCGCCGCCGGGCGCGTTCGCCCCTTGCGCCGTGAGGATTTTGTACAGGTACCCGTGATAGGGCTGGCCGACCCTGGCGTCCGCGAACTCCACGCCGAGCGGGCTGTCCGGCTCGCCGGGTAGCGATGCCCAGTACAGGCCGTCCTGCTTGCCCGGTGTCGAAAGGGCACGCCTCGCGTACTCGTGGACGCCGTCGCGGTTCCAGTCGTTCTGGTGATATTCCTTTTGCGCATCGGTATACGCGAGCGCGACCTGAATGGTCGCCAGCTCGTTGCGGCCGATGCGGCGGACGCGCATTTCCTCGGGCGCGCCCTTGGTGTCGAAACGCCAGCCAGCGGCGGTCTTCACAATCGGGATGGGTAACGTCCAGCCATTGGTGCCCACGCCGAGAAATGCCTTGTCGATGCCCGCCGGCACGATCGCGTGCGCGCGTGCCCACGCCGCGAGGAAGTTGGTGATGTCTTCCGGCTCGGACTTGCTGCTGGGGAAGTATTTCCGGTAATCGGCGCCGGCTACCGCCTTGATCGCGTCGGTGTCGTGCCGCGCGATGCCGTCGACAAGCGCCTCGGCGGCGGCCGCGGGGGTCGGATAGGCATTCTGCGCAAAGGCCGATGGCGCCAGCGCGAGCGATGCAGCCACCGCCGCGACCTGGAGAATTTTCTTGAAAATTGTCATGTTCGAGCGCTCCATCTCAACGTCCCCTTCCGCCACCACCGCCACCCGCACGGCCGCCACCCCCGCCGCCACCTGCGCGGCCGCCACCACCCCCCGCGGACCGGGCACCGCCCCCGCCGCTGGGGCGATTCGCCGCCGCCTGGCTGGCCCTGCCGCGATCCAACTGCGCGCCTGCTTGCGGACTGTTGGCACCTCGTAGCGCGTTGTCGCGGTTCGCCGATTGGGCACGCTGGCGGGCCGCGTCGCGGTCCGCGCTTTGGGCCCTGTTTTGCGCCGCGCTCCGATCGATGCTCTGCGCCCTGTTTTGCGCCGCGCTGCGGTCCACGTTCTGCGCCCGGTTCTGGGCGGCACCGCGGTCGACGTTTTGTGCCCGGTTTTGCGCGGCACTGCGGTCCGCGTCTTGCGCCCGGCTCTGCACCGCGCTGCGATCAACGCTCTGCGCTCTTTCGCGCGCAGATCCACTGCCGGCGTCGACGCCCCGGTTCTGCATCGCCTGGTTCGCGCGGTCGCGGCTCGCATCGCGGCTCGCATCCCTGCCGCGGTACTGCTCCCGGTTGCCCGATTGCTGCCGGTTCTGCAAGTCCCGACGCGTCGCGTCGCCACCACGATACGGCGTGTTGCCGCGCCGGTCCGGATTGTGATTCCAGTTGGTGTTCCGGTTGTTGCTGTCGATCCGTCGGTTGACGTTGATGTTGTTGTAGCGGTTGACGTTGATGTTGACGCTGTTGTGGCCCCAGCCGCCGCCCCAGCGCACGCCGCCCCACAGTGCGTTGGTGACGCCGATGCCCACGCCCCAGGCAATGCCCGTGGCGATCGGCCGCGACCACCAGAAGCCCGGCGGCGGCGGGTAGAAGAACGGCGGGTACGCCACCCACGGCCACGGCCCGTACACGACGGCGGGGTTGAACGAGGGCACGAAGACCACCGACGGTTGCGCCGGCTCGATCACGATGACCTGCGGCGCCGATTGCTGGACGACTACCGTCTGCGTGGCCGACGGCGGCGCGGGCTCAGGTGCCTGCATCGATACATTGACCTCCGCGTTGGACTTGAGATTGCCGGCAGCCTGCGCTTTCTGGCGGAGGCGCTGCACGGAGTCCATCACGTCGTCGGGTTGCGCCAGGAACGCGTCGCCGATGTTGCGCACCCAGTCCGGGCTCTGGTTGAGCGTGATCAGTACTTCGGGGAACGCTACCAGCGATGCCACCGATGGATCCCATGGCTCGTTCTCCACCATTTTCACCGCATCGTCGCCCTTGGCGTCCGGATGCGCCTTCGACCATGCCGCCGCCGCGGCGAAATCCTCCGGATAGGTCGTGGCCATCAACAGCTGGGCCAGCAGGGAATCGGGATACAGCGCCACCTGTGCCGTCAACTGATCGAGCTGCTCTTTCGAGAATGGCTTGTCGCCCGATTGCGCGAGCGCATACGTTGGCAGCGCCAGAGCGAGCACAGCCACGAAGTACCACAGCGATTTCATGATGGACTTTTGCACGATGTTCCTCGAAGGCTGGTGACGCTTTCCGCAATCCTTTGGTTCGTGAAGCGCGTCCGGCCGCTTTCCGTTTTTTCGCAGGGCTGAACGCCCCTCACTTTACCATCGTCTGACCGGGCCTCTGGCGCGCAGCCGCGAAGCGACTCGTGAACAGGTCAGGCCGTCGATCGGCTGCGTTCGCTGCCGTACAGACCGCGGCTTCATGTCCGCGTAGCTTTGCTTCAGCGGTCCAGATTCCGACCTTCAAGCGATGTGCTTGCGGTGGCCGTAGCGATCGCGGATGCCTGTGGAGCTCAGTGCGAGACCCCGAATCCGCCAGGCAGTCTGAGGTGGGCGTTCAATACGCCGTGCTCGTGGCCTAAATCAATTTGATCGCTTCATCGATTGACCCAGGAGCCAATATGAAAACGTTTCTTACCAAGGTGGTTGGTAGCGTGCCTCTGCTGTCCAGCGGCGTTGTTTTAGCGCAGAACGGAGGAATGATGAATGGCGGTGGATGGGGCGGTGGCGGCTGGATGGGTGGATACGGCGGAATGGGCGGATACGGCGGAATACTGGTGCCGATTCTGGTCGTCGCCGTGGTCGCCGCGCTCGTGGTGTGGGTCGTCAAGCAAAAGAAATGAAAGTGAACGAAAAGTATCGGTGTCATTTCAATTGATTGGAGTCTGGCTATGAAATGCATGAACCTTCGCAGGACATTAGGGGCCGCGATTTTGATTGGCGGAACGATGGTGGGAGCAAGCGCGCTGGCTGACCCGCCGCAGGACTCCTATGGCCATGGCTTCGGCATGGGTGGCGACGGCATGATGGGCGGCTACGGCATGGGTCCCGGCATGATGGGTGGCCAGGGTTACAGCTACGGAATGGGGCCCGGCATGATGGGTGGCCAGGGTTACGGCCAAGGCATGATGGGCGGCTACGGCGCGAGGGCTGATCTCAAGCTTACGTCGGAGCAGCGCGGCAAGATCGCCAAGATCCAGAACGACACACGTCGTAAACACTGGGATCTGATGGGCAGGATGCAGGACGAGCAGTCGCAGATGAACGAGCAGTACAACGCGGACTCGCGCGATGACGCCGCGCTCAGCAAGAGCTACCAGAAGATGTCGGACCTACGGCATCAGATGTTCGACCTTTCCCTCGCCGCCCAGAAGCAGATGGATACCGTGCTCACCGCGGAGCAACGCGAAAAAATGAGGCATGGTTGATGTGAAAGGCAGGCAGCATCGACATATTCTGTGCGCGGCCGGATCAACGGTACGCCGGCGCCCGTTGCCGATCATCGTGGCGGGAATTCAAATGGATCTGCGGCACCCGCCCCTTGCCTTCGCGGGGCAACACGGAGTCTAGTCATGTACGGATTCAGCACGCAGCTCAAGCTGCCGTTCGATGCGGCAGTTGCGAAAGTCACCGAGGCCCTCAAAGGCGAAGGATTCGGTGTGCTCACGGACATTGATATCAAGGCAACGCTGAAGGCCAAGCTCAATGTCGACGGTCGGCCGTATCGCATACTGGGTGCGTGCAATCCTCCGCTCGCCCACCGCGCGATCGAGGCTGACCCCGACATCGGCTTGTTGCTGCCTTGCAATGTGGTCGTGCGCGAAGAAGCGGACGGAACCGTTACGGTTGCGTTCATGGACCCCGAGGCCGTATTGAAACTGGTCGACAAACCGGGAGTGCAGGCCATTGGCAAGGAAGTGCGGGTGCTTCTGCAGCGGGTCTGCGCAAGCCTCGGACCGTGACGCCTAACAAGGCGGCCGGCTTCCTCTTCCGTAGTGGATCAGCATTCCTCCGGGCAGGAGACGCGCCATGATGAAGCTGCGAACGGATCTTCCGGATGGCGTTGTTGGCATCAGCGCTTCGGGGTTTATCGATGCCAGAGACTACGAAAACGTGCTCATCCCCGCCATCGATTTGGCCTTGCAGAGGCACCCGCGGATTCGAGTGCTTTATCAACTCGCCCCGGACTTCGAGGGCTTCACCAGCGGAGCGATGTGGGATGACGCCAAGCTTGGTCTCGCGCACCTGAAGGCCTGGGAGCGAATCGCCGTCGTGACGGACGTTCACTGGGTCGCCGATGCGGCGCGAATGTTCGCGTTTCTCCTGCCGGGTCCGGTCAAGGTGTTCTCGAATCAAGCGTTGGCCGATGCCGAGAAGTGGATTGTGTCCTGACAGCCGTGCGCCGATCGACGGCCGGCAACCGGCCGCCTGTGTGTTCGGTAGCGCATAGACGGAACTTGAGGTCGCACCCGGTGTTGGCGCATAAAATGAATCCTTCCGTGCCTTGGAGAGCCGCATGCTTGAATTCACGATTCTGAAACCAGAAGGCATCGTAGTGCTGAAGCCCGACGCGTCGCTTACCGTTGAGGACTTCGCTGCACTCCGCACTTCCGTCGATGCTTACCTTGCAGACCACGCCAGCCTCCGCGGCGTGCTGATTCACGCCAAAGCGTTTCCAGGATGGGAGAATTTTGCGGGCTTCACCGCGCATATGCGCTTCGTCCGTAACCACGAGCAGAAGATCGAGCGCGTGGCGCTGGTGACGGACAGTCCTCTCGCGCGCGTGGCCGAGGCGCTGGTCAAGCACTTTGTCGCGGCGGAAATCAAACGTTTCCCCTTCGCGGATTACGAATTGGCGCTGAATTGGTTGAAGACCCCCATGCCGGCTCGACCTAACCCTTGATGAAACGATCATCGAAATGCAATTAGAACATCTGAAAGTGACAGGCATGGTTTGCGGCGGCTGCACGGCCACGGTAACGCGCGCGCTGCAGGCGGTGACCGGGGTAAGTGACGTAAACGTGTGGCTCTCGGCCGGCGAGGCCGCTGTTCAATACGACGAGGGGCTGACGTCGCATGAGCAACTGAAATCGGCCGTGAAGGACGCCGGCTATGGTGTGGATACCGTCGACGCGAAGCACGAACCGAAGGGCAAGGGCTGCTGCTGCAAGTGACGCCAACGTCGTGTTTTGCCGTTACTTCGGCCCGGGCTCTGCCAGCGTGCCGACGGCCGCGCAGTCAAAGGATTCGCGGTAGGACTGCAGCGATTCAGTGACCGCGCTCAGCAGGTCGTTGCGCATGTCCTCGCGGGTCAGTTTTTCTTCCGCCGCGAGCGCCGCCAGGTCGATGCCCACACCCACCACCAATCCCACACCGGCGCCGATCGCCGCGCCAAGAGCCGTGCCGACGCCCGGTGCCACAACCGTGCCCACCGTCGCGCCGACCGCCGCTGCCCCGGCTTTGCCGATGCCCTTCTTGGCCATCGCCTTGGCCAGCACCGCACCGGCTGACTTCATGGTCGCCTTGCTCATCGCCTTCGCAGTGGCCTTGGCGGCTAGGGCGCCGGCAATGAGCCCGGCGCCGGAGCCGCTCACCAGGCGAGCCTTGCTGCCTTCCCATTGCGTCGTCCACGGCGTCACCGGGCTTGCCTTGATTACCTTGCAGTTGCGCTCGTCGAGCACCAGGTGGTTGCGGTCGAGCAGGTCGAGCGCCTCGCTGCGCGCGCCGACCAGCAACGCCCATTGCGCTTCATAGGCGGCCTGCACGGCGGGCAGCCGCTGGGCGATCCCGGGATTGGACATCACCTTCTCGCTGAATTTCGCTTGCAGCAGCGAGTCGATGTCGCCGGTGAGCAGGGTTGCGAATCGCGACCATTCGGCGCCCAGGCTGAAGTACCAGTCCAGATACTGCTCAACACCTTTTGCGGCCAACGTCTCGATTTCGTCCAACTTCGCGCAGGCGGTGGCCTGATGACCGGCGAACTGAACCTGCGTTTGGTCCACGAGCGCCTTTAATGCGGCGGCCGTGTTGACGGCGTAGACCCTGCCGCCTATGCGCTCGCATTCCGGCAGGGACCGGAGGGCCAGGGGACTTTCTGCCGCGCGCAGGCGGTGGTCCAGTGCGCCCAGCGCCTGCAACAGCATCAGCACGATGATGCTGGCCATGGCCGCCCACAGCGCCGCGCGCGCTGCGCCCACCGGCGGCGGCGACGGGTCGGCCGTGAGCCTTTCGCCCAGGCTGCGCCGGATTTCGGTCAACGGCATGGCCAGGCCCGACAGGCTGAGCACCCAATAGCCGAACACTGAAACCGGGGCGATCACCAGCGCCAGCAGCACTCGCCATTCGGTGCCACCGGCCTCCCGGCCCAACGCCTCGAAAGAGGCCTGACCCCAGGCGCCGGCATCGAGCGCCCACTTCACTGTGCCCGAAGGCGCCTGCGCCCAGGCGGACTGCAGCTGGTGGATGCGCTCGGCGTAGGGCAACGCCGGTGCTTCGGCCATCAGGAGGCCTGCCGTCACCCACGCGGCAGCCAGCAGTAGCGTCACCAGCCACCGCGCCGCCCGCGAGGACCAGTGCCGGCCATAGATCGGCCGCGTGAACTGCGCCGCGGTCGCAGCATTGAGCGTCCGGCGCGCCAGCAGATAGAGCGGCGGGGCCAGGGCCAGCAGCAACCATTCGAGCCGGCCGAAGAATACGCTTTGCAAAAGGACGGCCGCGCTGAGCACGATCGCAGCCGCCGCCCGCCACAGGATGTCCAGGGTTCGCCGGCTGCCCCATCGGTGCAGACCGCGGCCGGGCTGGAACTGCTGCAGCGCCATCAGCCGGCGCACCGTGCCCTGGTGCCACAGTGCGAGCATCATCGGCACCGCCAGCACCAGCGTGCAGGCGCCCAGCCAGAACACATTCAGATGCGGAACCTGTGCCGACGCCGCCCATAACAAAGCCAGGAAGGCGTAGCCCGGCAGCAGTCCGCGTAAAAGCATCCGCCCAATGCGCAGAGGTTCTCGAGGCACGACTGGAGACAAGTTTTCGGCCCGGTTCGACGCCTGTCGGCGCGTTGCTCCAATGGCCTGACGACGGGGATCGCCGCACGGCCTGCCCGGTATTATCGCCCGCCGTTGTTTCCGGGAATGGCGTCGCAGGTCCCGCGCGAGTCAAACGCGATGCGGTGGCCAGGATGTTGATTGAAGGCCCCGGGAAGAATCCGCATGACACAACGCCTGCCGGGCGATGCAGCCGATTCGCTGCGTTCGCCGGTTGAATCCACGCGGTGCTGTAGACGTAGTGCAACGCATGCGGCGCGTGAACTGTGCCGGTATGCGATCCTGCGGACTTCACCCGCGCGGCAAGTGCCCCGTCCCGCCATGGATACCCTGTCCGGCATTCTCAAGTCGATCCGGTTTGAAGGCGCCGTCTTCCTCGACGCCGAGTTCACTGCGCCATGGTGCATGCGCGGCCAGTACGGCATGACCAGCGTCAAGCAGCAACTGGCAGGCGCCGAACATGTGGTGCTGTTCCATTTCCTCACGCAAGGCGCCTGCCGGGTGCGGCTGGCCGAAGGTGGCGAGGTGATCGATGTCCGCGCCGGTGACCTGATCCTGTTTGCACAGGACGACCGACACCTGATGGGAAGCGACCTGCATATTGCGCCGCTGGAGGCGGACCACTTGATCGATGCAGCCACCGCGGCGGCCGTCGAGCCGGCGTTCGTGCCGATACGACAAGGCGGGGGCGGCACGGCGACTCGTTTCGTGTGCGGCTATCTCGCCTGCAGCCGCAGCCTGTGTCGGCCGTTGTTCGAAGCGCTGCCGCGGGTGTTGCGCATTACGCTCGGCGACGGCCAGACCGCAGGCCTGGTGCGTGAACTGCTGCGCGTTGGCGTGCTTGAATCGTCAGTCACGCGGCCGGGCGCGCAGTCGACGCTGGCCAAGCTGGCGGAGTTGATGTTCGTGGAGGCGCTGCGGCGGCACGTCGAAACGCTGCCGCCCGACGCGCATGGTTGGTTGGTTGCCCTTCGCGACGTGCAGATCGGTCGTGCACTCGCGCTGTTGCATGACAACCCGGAGCGTGCATGGACCGTGGATGAACTGGCTCGTGACGTGGCCATGTCCCGCTCGGTCCTGGCCACGCGCTTTGCGTCGCTGGTCGGCGAATCGCCGATGCAGTACCTCACGCGCTGGCGCCTAGCGCTGGCCGCGCGCGCGTTGCGCTCCGGCAACGACGCGATTGCGCGCGTCGCCGAACGCAGCGGCTACGAGACCGAGGCCGCCTTCAGCCGCGCTTTCAAGCGCGAGTTCGGGCTTCCACCCTCGGCCTGGCGCAAGGCGCGTTAACGCAGCGGCCAACCTGCGGCCGCTGCGAGCCCATGCCACGCCGATCCGGTGGCATGGCCGGGTGTCACTTCATCACTGCGGCAAGGTTGTCGAGCCCGGCGCGATAGACGCCCGAGATCAACTTCTTCGCATCAGCTTCCGACGTTCCGGGCTTGACGTTGAATTGGGAACTCCACACGACGGCCGAGCCGGCCGGTGTTTCCTTGACCTGAATGGTGGAAACATAGTCCGTCACCGGCGCCGGTGACTCGAGGATCTGGTACTGGTAGCTGCGCGCCGCAGCGTCGAAGGCGACCAGCTCTTCGGTGAACTTGCCACCGTCCTTGGTCATCAGCACGCGTACGGCGCCTAGCGAGTGACCGTCGCCTTGAAGCATTTTGGTGCTTGCGAAGGCGGGGTGCCACGCTTGCCATGTGCCGAAGTCGTTGATGGTGCCCCAGGTGCGGCTGGCGGTTGCCGCAAGTTGAACCGTCTCGACCACGGAGACGGTGCGCTCTGCCGCCGGGACCGCCGCTGCGAAGGCCATGAAGACCCCGAGTCCGACGGCCTGTACCGCACGTGTCGTATTGGAAGTGGATTCGCCGGAGCGAGATTGGTCTTTGCTTGTCATGTTCATGTTCCTGATGATTGGTGAACCGCAATGGCTCCGAATGAGCGCGATGGCGGGCAGTGAGTATTCGTTGCGGCAGGAAGCGGTTGGCGCCACAGCGGTTACCAATGTAGACGCCAGGGATCTGGGCGACTTATCCGAGGCACTCGGGTTCTTGCCCGAAACCCCGTCACCCGCCAATGACCACCTTCGGCGCAGCGGAATTCCCGACGATTGCAGCGAATGGGTCGCCGGCCCATCGCGTTTCAGCGTCTCGGAGCGATCATTGGGTACGTCACCGCACAGACACACGGAATGCGGACGCCGATACTGGCTTCATGGCGCCGTCGGCGGGCCGGCCATTTACCGGCTCACGTTTCGAGGAGCAAGGCATGAGCGTCAATCAAGACCAGGTCAAGGGCCAAATCAAGGAAGTAGGCGGCATGATCAAGGAAGTCACCGGCAAGATCGTCGGCAACGACAAGCTCGAACATAAGGGCAAGATCCAGAAGGCGCGCGGCGAGGCCCAGGCGGCAATCGGCGACATCAAGGAAGACGTCAAAGAGGCCGTGAAGAAGGCGTGATCTCGCTTGTTGGAGGGAATGCGCCCGCCCCGGGGACGGGATAGGCGCAGGAACGGGCTTCGGTGGACCCGTAGTCGGCGAGTAAACCGCCATACTCGCGTTTGACATCCGCCAGCAGCGGCAATGTGGCAATGCAAAAGTCGGTCGTCGACAGCGCCGAGTATGTTCTCACTCCAATGGACCAAAGCAGCAAGCTCCGCCGGCGTCCCTGGTGTTGCGGCGAGCTCGCATCTAACGCAGGACGAACGCGGCGATCCCGCCGCGCTTGCGTCTAAGGCGCAACCGGGGCTAGGCTGCACGTCCTACGGTGATTCCGGGAGACCGCAATGGCTATTGGGTCGCGACAGGCAATGCGATTTCTGGCTGTATTGGCCCTTGGCGCGAGCCTGGCCGGCAGCGTGAGTGCGGCCGATACCGGCAGCGGCAATATCGACTACAAGGGCCGCACGGCCGCCCTCAAGTACGCCTGGCTCGTGACCGGACCGAGCGATATGGAACCCGGCAAGCAGGTGCGCCGCCTCATCCTGTCGGCGTCCGACATAGGTGGCAAGCTGCAGGCGTGCAAGACGTTCTCGTGCACCGACGGCGAGGTGACGGAAGGCATGACCGTCGATTTCACCGGCGGTCCAAGACTCAATTACTGGGTCGCCCTCAACGGGCAGAAGGTCCAATATTCCGGTACGGCGCGGCCCGCGGTCTTCACTGCCAAGGCCGACGACGCGAAACACCTCGCAGGCCAGCTCGCCATTGACGATGTTGCTGCCGGCGGACCCAAGGTCACGGCCACGTTCGACGTCACGCTCGCCAAGGACTTCAAGAGCGCGCGCTGACGTGGCCGGATGTCTGCTCTCCGACGGGAGTTTCGCAGGATGGCGGTGCGCCCTGTCCTCATGACACTGGCGCGCGCGGTACTGGCATAGTTGCCCGTCTCCTGTCGCGCTGCGAACCGCCAAACCAAGCATTGAATAGGTAGGGCGACGCTGCACGCGTCGCGCGGCCCCAGGTTTTTTTCCGAATACATGGAATATCGCACTGCGGATTGACCTCTATAGCACTAAGCACCGGCCAATCCATGTTTGGTTCACGAGAACGCCTCTACAATTCCTGGGTCCGCGACCACTATCGTCTCCTGTTCCGCAGCGCCTGGGCGCTGACGGGCAGCCGCCAGGTGGCCGAGGACGTAGTGCAGGATCGCTACGAGCTCGCATGGCGTCACATGGATCAGTTGCGCGATCGGGCGCTGGCACGGCCGTGGCTCTTCCGGATCCTGCGACGGGAGGCCCTGCGCAACCTTGCGCCGTCGGCCGATCCGCCGGTGGAGCCATGGGAGGAGGGCAAGGACGAGCGCGTCTGCGCTGATGCCATTGCGGCGGCGGATCAGCGCATGGACATCCTTGAAGCCCTGCAGACGCTGCCCGCAATCCACCGCGAGGTGCTGACACTTTTTTATTTCGAGGACATGCCGGTGGCCGATATGGCGCTGGCGCTCGAGGTAGCGCCGGGCACCGTATTGTCGCGTCGCGAAACTGTGCGCGATGCCTTGCGCCAGGATGCAACCCGAAACAGCCGGCGCCCCGCCCGAGCCCCCGGCCCGGGTGTTCGACTTTCCCAATGCGGCGGCCCGCGGCGGCCGTGACGACTAGGCACTGCCGAGAGCACTCATGAAAAGCAAACGCAATCGAGCTTCCCTGCACGACGTGCGCTGGACGCATGCCGACTTCGAACTTGCCGGGCGCTCAAGGACGCAACCGCCGTGCCCGAGGCGCCCGCGTCGCTGTACCGCAGCGTGCCATGGTGTCGCTGGGTGGCGATATTGAGTGGCATCACCTTGTCGATGCTGATGGGTGCCTGGGCCTTTGTTGCCCTGCCACCGCCGCCGCTGGTGCGGGAGGCGCTCGTCCACGAACATCGCGAAGCAACGCTGCGTGGCGACTTCCAGCCCGACAAGCGGCCGATGTTCGAGGCGATGGGCCTGTCCGCAGGCGCCACACTGCCCGGCCTGATGCAATTGCAACGGCCCTGCGACATCGACGGACACAACGCATACCACCTCACGACGTTCCTGGAGAAGGGCGGCGGCATGGTAACGATCCTGGCGTTCGAAAAGCCGCTGGCGAATGATATGTCCGGCAAGCAGGGGAGCTGGATGGGACGGTACTGGCGCTTCGCGCAGGGTATGTCCGGGAAAACCATTTTGCTCCTGGCGGACAACGCCAAGGTGTTGGTTGAGACAGAGCGCTTGTTGAAGAGCAGTTGATGGGTGGTCCACGAAAGCAAAAGACGATAACAACGGTTAGCACCGACAAGACCAATCCTTAGGAGGAACGATGGGTGACGACACGAATCGCCTGCGTCGCAGGCTCATCGCAGGAGGCGCGGGCGCGCTGGCCGAGCCGGGCTCGGCACGTTGAGTAGAACCGCATGGGGACAGGGAATGACCATTGAATTGCCGATCGTCAATGGCAAGCGCAACGTGGTGGCGTTCCCGGAAAAGCGTCCGCTCATCGTACTGACGACGCGCCCCCCGCAACTCGAGACGCCCTTTGAAGTCTTCAACGATGGCCTCATCACGCCAAACGATGCATTCTTCGTTCGATATCACAACGCCGGCATCCCGACTTCCATCGACGGCGACAAGCATGTCATCAAGGTCGGCGGCAACGCGGCAGGCAAGCCTTTCGAGCTGACCATGGCGGAGCTGCGTTCCCAGTTCAAGCCGATTGAATACCTGGCAGTCAATCAGTGCTCGGGCAACAGTCGCGCGCTGTTCTGCGCCGCGAGTGACGGGCGGGCAGCTCACCAACGGCGCCATGGGCAATGCGCGCTGGGTCGGCGTGTCGCTGAAGGACCTGCTCGGCGCGCGCCGAATTGAAGAACACCGCGAAACAGGTCACGTTCAACGGGCTCGACACGGCCGTTTTCGGTGGCGGTGACTTCGTCAAATCGATCGACGTGAATCACGCGCTCGACGGTGAGGTGATGCTGGCCTACCAGATGAACGGCGCCGACATCCCGATGCTTAACGGCTATCCGGTGAAATTGATCGTTCCGGGTTATTACGGCACCTATTGGGTGAAGCATCTGTCGGAGATCAACGTAATCGACAGCATTTTCGAGGACTTCTGGATGAAGCCCGCCTATCGGATTCCCGACAACGACTGCGCCTGCGTAGAGCCAGGTACCGCGCCCACGGCGACACGCCCGATCGGTCGTTTCAACGTGCGCTCATTCATTACTTCCGTGCAGGATGGCGCACGACTTCGCGCCGGACAGCCAATGGCCGTGCGCGGTATCGCCTTCGACGGCGGCAGGGCATCCGCGAAGTGGCGTATTCACGACGGCGGACAAAGCTGGCGCGAGGCCAAGCTGGGCAACGATCTCGGGCGGTACTCCTTCCGCGAGTTCACCTTCGGCTTCACTCCGGAGAAGGGACCGCACGACCTGCGGGTACGTGCCTGGAACTGATCCGGTCAGAGCCAGCCGATGGAGGCGCTATGGCAGCCTGCTGGCTATATGCGCAATGTGGTCGAGCGCGTTTCGGTTACCGCAGCCTAGGGGACAGACACATGAACAGCAAAACCATCATCGCGGTCGGGCTCGCGGCACTCGCAATGTGCGTCGGCAGTACGGTATCGGCGGATGCCAAGACCATTACCCTGCCGACCGCGGCGCCACCCCTGACGCCCAGCCCGCTGCCGGGGTATGCCAAAGCCGAGACCAACTGCGTCGCGTGCCACTCGGCCGAATACATGCTGTATCAGCCGCCGACCGCTCCGCGGGCTACTGGTCGGCGATGGTCACGCGCATGAAAACAGTGTTCAAGGCGCCCATCGACGACGCGGACATGCCGGCAATTGTCGACTACCTGGTCAGACTAGGCAACGAGCAGCCCAAGCAATTTTCGCGAGCTCGAGGCTGGCGGAGAGGCCAATGCTGTCGGCATCGCCAACGCCAAGCTGACGGAGACGCGTGTGGCTCCGATACTCGCACGCGTCTCTTCTCCCGCTTGCTGCCGAATCCCATGCTCGCGGTAATCGTCTTTCCTGCCCTGCTGCTGTTCTCGCTCGGGACGGCGGCGGCGATTTATTGGTTGTTCGAGCACAGTCCTGCCGCGGGCCTGCTCGGTAGTTGTCGCGGCGTCACGCCGCCCTTCGTTGGGGTGATGGCGGTGCTCTTCGCACTCACCTGCGCCTTCCTCGCCTCCGAGGTCTGGCAGCGCCACGCTGCCGCCGCGGCCGTCGTGCTGGCCGAGGCCAGCGCTTCGCATACGTTGTTGCGCGCGGCCACTGCGCTCGGCGCAACGGGGGCACCGCTCCATGCCGCGACCCGCGCGCACGTGCAGAAATTAGTCGATGAGGAGTGGCCGGCCATGCATGCGCAACGCAAGGTCATAGGCGCCAGCGACACTACCCAACGGCTGTTCGACCTGCTGCTCGCGGATCCCGCGCTGCTGGCGCTGCCGGCACCGAGCCGCACGCTGCTGCACGAAGCGCTGGCACAGTTGCGCGACGCGCGAACGCAGCGGCTGCGACTGGCGGAGGCGTCCGTGCCGACCGTGAACTGGGTCGGCCTGCTGCTGCTCGGCCTGCTGACCCAGGCTGCGATCGCCGTGGTGCATATCGGGCAACGGCGCGCCATGGCGCTGGCGTTGGTGATTTACGCGTCCGGCATGGCGGTGGCGATGACCGTGGTGGCAGTCAACGACCATCCATTCGCCGGGCAGGATGCGCTCCCGCCGACGGCGTTGATCGAAACGCTGCAGCAATTTCCGCCGCGGTGAGCGCGCAGCGTTGCGGCGCGTGCTGAACTGTGAGTATCCCCGCACGTACCGGTCGGAGGCCGACCGAGCCGTTCTTCGCGCCCGCTGTGCCTAATGGTTTGTCGCTCTGTTGTTGTGTCCACCCACGGGAGTGAATGCATGTCGGATTCCAGCATAGTCCATCGGGGTGTTGTCGCGGATCGCGGCACGCCCTCCATGGCGGAAGGCTTCCCGCTCACGCGCCGAGGATTCCTCACTCGCGTAGGTCAACTGGGCGGCGCGGTTGCGCTGTACGAGACCATGGTGGTGATGGGCCTGCTGGGACCAATCGAAGCCTGGGCCGGACCGCCGCAACTGCACCCAGGGCAGGGTGAGGGCAAGTCCGTGCTGATCCTGGGCGCGGGAATCGGTGGCCTCACCACCGCGTACATCCTGTCCCAGTATGGCTACAAGGTCCGCATCCTCGAGGCGTCGTCCCGCGCCGGTGGACGCAACCACACCGCCCGACGCGGCGACACAGTGGTCGAGCAGAGCCAGAAGAACGGCCGCACCGTGCAGGTGTGCAAGTTCGACCCGGGCCTGTACATGAACCTGGGGCCGGGACGACTGCCTTACCATCACCGTCGCGTGCTGGGCTATTGCCAGGCGCTGGAGGTCAAGCTCGAGCCTTATGTGATGCACACCACGGGCAACCTGTTCCAGTCCGCGCAGGGCTTCGCAGGCAAGCCGATTGCCCAGCGACAGATCCAGAACGACACCCGCGGCTACATCGCCGAGCTTCTGGCCAAGGTCCTGAGTTCGACTGACCCGAGCGTGCTGGACGGACAGCTGGACGCAGGGGAAAAGAAGAAGCTGCTCGCGCTGTTGGTCAAATTCGGCAACCTGGGCGCCCGTACCGACGCGGACGCGCCTGACAACGCGGCGTGCCCGGCCCCACCGGACTACCGGTATCAGGGCAGCACGCGTGCGGGTTGCGCGCCTTCCATGCCGGGCGGACCCACGCCCAACGTGGATAGCAATTGCGAAATTCCCCCGACGCTGTCGCGTGCCGCGCTGCTCGACGCCGAATTCTGGGACAACGGCTTCTACGATCCCCTCGAGTTCGAGTGGCAGCCCACCCTGTTCCAGCCGGTGGGCGGCATGGACAAGATCGTGGAAGGATTTCTCCGCAAGGTCGGCCACCTCATCGAGTACAACGCCCAGATCAGCGCGATCAAGGCCACCCCGGCCGGCGTGACCGTGACCTGGATGCGCGGCACGGTACCAATGGTGGAGTCGGCGGACTACTGCGTGAGCAACATTCCCTGTCCGATCCTCGCCAGGCTCGACACCAATTTTCCGGACGACAAGGAAAAGCGCGACGGGGTGACCTTCTGGGATGCCGTCACCGGCACCACCTTTGTTTCCTCCTGCAAGGTGGGCTGGCAGACCAACACTCGTTTCTGGGAGAACGACAAGAACGAGATCTATGGCGGGATCTCCTGGACCGACGACGTCATCGAACAGATCTGGTATCCGTCCAACGACTACTTCGCCCAGAAAGGTACGCTGACCGGTGCCTACATCCACGATGGCCGCGGCCCCTGCGGCGATGGCCGGCACGCGACTGAATTCGGCGAGCTCGGGCTGGCGCAGCGACTGGCCAAGGCCAAGGAGGGGGCCGCTCGCCTCCACGCGGAATTCAACGATGATTCGATCGTGCCTACGGCGCTGGGCCTTTCCGTCGCCTGGCAGAACGTCGTGCATCAGGAAGGGGCCTGGCCGGCCTGGAACGAAAAGAAACAGAAACACAATGAGTACTATCGGCGCTTGCTGCGTCCCTTCCAGGGTCGTTTCTTCATCGTGGGCGACCAGGCTTCTACGCTGCCGGGTTGGCAGGAAGGGGCGATGATGTCGGCCGAGCATGTGGTCGCGCTGATCGCCGGCCTCAAGACCGAGAAGGACATCGCCGAAGACATACACGCGCCGACCGCCAGGTGGGTCACGCAAGGCGCGGGCTGATCGACGGCGTCGATCGCAACCGTGCGGCGGGTTCACGGAGTTGGCGCACGCCTGGCGCTAAAGCTGCGAACGCAGCACTGACGCGACTTGTTCCTGCAGCTTTTCCCGCCAGGGTCGATCCCGCCATTGTTCAAGGGTTACCTGCGTCGCTTGTGACCAGTCGGTGTTGAACACCTGTTGCTGCAGGCGCCCGAATTCTTCGTCAAGCACGTTGAGGTTGGCCTCGTCGTTCAATCGGAACGAACGATTGTCGAAGTTGGTGGATCCCACCGACGAACAGATCCGTCAACGACAATCCCTTGCGTGAAACATCGTGGGCCGGTATTCGCGAATTCAATGCCTGCCTCGAGCAGCGGACCCCAGGCGGCGCGCGAAGCCGCGCGCACGATCTCGGAATCGATGTGCCGGCCGGGCGTCAGCACGCGCATCTTGACGCCGCGCTTGGCCGCCGCGACGAGTGTCTGAGCGTGAGGGTGTCGGGGACGAAGTAGGCGTTCGCAAGGTCGATCGACTGCGGGCGGCGGTGATGGACAGCAGGTACATCAGGTGCATGCTCTCGCTGCCGCCCGTGGGCGAACTGCTGAACATCTGGGCGGCCGCGTCCCGGCGGGCTTCAATGGCTGGGAAGTAGCGTTCGCCATGGAGCACCCGGCCCGTGGCCCGCATCCAGTTGTCCATAAATACCGCCTGCATCTGGCGCGACCACGGGACCTTCGACGCGAAAGTGCGTGTCGCGCCAATGCGTCGGGTCCTGCGCGTTGCCGCGCCACTGGTCCGCGATGCCCACGCCACCCGTGAAGCCCACCCGGCCATCGACGATCAGCAACTTGCGGTGGGTGCGGTTGTTGAGTTGGCCCAGTGTCGTACCAGTGGGGCTCGTGGAAGCGCTCGACCTCAACGCCGGTGCGCTTCATCGGCGTCGAGGAGCGCTGGTCCATCTTGGCGCTGCCACCCAATCGAGCAGCACATGCACCCGCACCCCGGCGCCCGCGCGCTCCGCCAGCGCATCGACAAATTCCTGGCCGATGTTGCCCGACCAGTAGATGTAGGTTTCGAAGGTGATCGTATGCTTGCGCGCCGCGGATCGCGGCGAGCATCGACGGGAAGATGTCGTCGCCATTGATCAGCGTATCGACCTTGTTGCCTTCGACGATGGGTGGTCCGAGCAACGCACTGAGTGAGCGGCGGAATTCCCGATCGTCCGTTTCGTAAAGCCTGGGCAATTGCCGTTCGATCTTTTTTTCACCCCCGGCAACGTTCTGGTAGACCAGAACGCCGAAAAGCGTGATCACCGAGGAGAGGACGATGGCGACGAGGTACGACATCACGGGCCTTTTTTTGAGACTTGCACCGCCGCATACTACGTCCGAAATTATCCCGTATCGGCTTACCGCTACATCTGGGGAATGGCTATCCGCCGATTGCCTCTTGCCCGTCCAGCAGAAGATCGATCGCCTGATCCAATGTTGGCATCGATGCAATCACACGCGCCACCGCCTGGGCCCGACGTCGCATGTCTTCGTCCGCCAATGCCTGGACCATGGCGCCGCGCAAAGCGGGCACGCTCAAGTCGGTAATCGCAACGCAAAGTCCAGTGGCTGCCAGGCACCGCGCATTGTCGGGCTGGTCGGCAAACAGTGGCGTGATGACCATCGGAACGCCTGCCGCCAGTCCTGCCACGACCGTTCCCGACCCGCCATGGCAAACCAGCAATTGAGCGTGCGGCAGGACATCGGCCTGCGGCACGAACGACCGGACCGTGACGTTTGGGGGCACGTGTTCGATCAGGTCGGGCGGTGCGCCGTTTCCAATCGTCAACAGGACGTTGGCGGGCAGGCCGGCGAACAGCACCAGGTGCGCAAAGCCCTGCGCCATGATCGAAAAGGCGACAAAGGAATCCCGAAGCGACCGCAGATCCCTAAGAACAATTTCGAGAGGAAAGGCACTTCAGAGGCAACGAACCGTTTAACGGCAACCGGGGCGATTTGTCGGCCCCGCAAATGTGCGGAGGAACTCATCGTTTGCGGCAAATGGCAGAACGGCTTCTTCGATCTGTACGTGCAGCAGGAAAACCAGTATCGCGGACCTGGGTGGAGAAACTGATCTACGAGGACAGGCTACGGCTACTGACGGAAATCGCGATCGTCCACCGCCCAAATCGCCGGCACAGAATCCCGCGATCGGTTACGCGGGGACTTCAGTTGACCGACAACCCATCTCCTGGATCAAGTCCTTGAGGTAGTCGCGCTGGACGTCGAGCGTCGACAGGCTCCCGGTGTTCACGCTGTCGCTGGGTCCATCGCGACCGCATCGGTCGCGCCGACAAGAATCAGGTCGTGGGCAATGCCGGATGCCCCAGTTGCCGAGACTCGATCCGGGCGCGACGATCGCCATGGAGTAAGTTCGTGGAAGCCGCCGACTCCTCGCCGAGCGGCAGGTACGGCGTCTCGCTCTCCCACTCGTCGGTGCGCACTGCCGGGACCATAGGTACCTTGGCCCAGACGGCGACACCTTCGCGGTCATGCATGTGGGTGACGCTGGGACTGCTCTCGATGTGGCGATTGCTGAGGATCAGCGTCAGCCCGAAGATCCCTTCGATCGCGCCCTGGGGAAGGGGCTGGCCATGCGCGGGCATCGGACCGATGCGGTAGTGCCCGAACTGCCCAGCTCCGGTACGCAGGAAATATCCGCCACCGCCTGCACTGGCGATGCCAACGTCGATGATCCGAGAGTTCTTCACGACCGCGTTCATCGGCACCCAACGGATGTCGCCGAACAGCGAGCCTAGCGGCAGTACGCTGCGGACCGCCCGCGCCCACCATGACAACACTCGCGACGGGGACGGCGTCATCATCGGACCGTTCGTGAAAAACGCGTGGCCGAGCCCGATCGCGGTGAGCCGGTAGTACGCGCCCTTCTGGTAACCGGATCCGAAGAAGGGATTGACGAACCCGCCAGCCCAGCTGACCCAGTCTGCGGCGCCGAGAACTTCGTGGTCCTTGACCCACACGTTGACGGTGCGCCGCCGCGGATCGGCCACGCTGTAGAAAAGCCGACGGTCCTCGCCGTTGTAGATGCCGAAGCGCTGAAAGGACGGATCGGCCAGTACCGAAGGGATAAGATTCTGATTGAAGGGATATCCGGGCATATCTGCACCTCCGCGTCGGAGTCATGACAGCACCGCGAGCCGATGCTAGTCCGGTCGGATCGCTTGCTCAAGTCCGGCAACCGGGGGCTTAATGTTATTCGCGGGTTTTGACCAGCGAAGGGGGTCGACTCAATGCCGACCGAACGTGCCGATGTGGCGAAGGACCAGCCTACCGAGTGCAGGTGTGGCTGTATCGAGTGGATCGCGCACGAAAGCGACCTGTCCGACCCGGGCAACCCGAGCATTAGCGACCTGGGAATCTGGCAGCGGCAAACCGACGAGGGGCAGGTCGTCTGGACGGCCACGATCAAGACCACACGGTACGAGTGTGAGTCCCTCCGGGAACTCCAGGTCACGCAATCGCAGCAACGACGATTCGTGAAGGCGCGCTATGAACAGACGCGGAGCCGATTTCGCGCAGTAGCGGTGGTACGCAAGGTCACGATCTTCGGACGCACAGTTTCTTACGTCGGCTTTACGTATCCGCCTTGGCGGGCGTGGCACCGCATGGAGACGCCGACCGACGAAGCCGAGCTCCTGCGGACACTCGGACTCAGGTGGTGCGCAGAGACGGGTATCGGCTGCTGACCTGCGCCGGCGTCGAGCCGGGCCAACTGCAACTTCGCGGTCACGCGCATGACAACCCGAGTGTCCCTTGTGGGTCTGCACCAGATCCCGGAGTTGGCCGCCATTGGCCAGGAGCAGCCGTCGCACCGCGCACCTGAAGGCTGCAGTTGATGGCGTAGCGCTAGGTAATGACGTCCACGGCCATGTCGATCGTGAGGCTCTTGAGCTGCCACCAGAGGACGGCGTCCATCTTGCAGTGCATGTCGTCCAGGACCGTGCCGATGGCGACTTCCGAGCCCGCCAGCACCAGCACGCTCTCGTTTGCGTTCAGGCGCGTGGCGGTCTCCACCGATAGCGTGAACGGCGCTGTGGTGTCGAGGTCCGACAAATTGCGATGCTGGTCGGAGCCGTCCGAATCGATCTTGGCCAGGATCAGTGTATGGTCGACGCGCTCCACTTTCGTCCCGCGCACCACGAGCGCAAACAAGCCGACGTCGACCCAGACTTGGGCGGACGAGAATCCGAAGTTGTCCGACACGGAGAAGTTGACCCTGTTGAAAATGTTCAGCATCTGCGCGCTGATCTTGAGCCGTCCCGCCGAAGGCGTGGTGAAGGCAACACCGCAGGAAACGAGGCTGGTCGCGTTCTCGATCGGCAATATGCCCAGGAGTCCCCCGACAATGGAGGTGCTCTCGTCCTGGTCATAGGCGAAGTTGTTGACCATATGACCGATCGTGGGCCGCGCGAACGACTCGTCGGAGACAACGAAGTCGCCAAAGTCGATAGTCTGGACATCGAAGGTCGTGAAAGGGGGGACGAACGTCTTCGCCGTGGTCTCGAGCTCGAAAACGGCATCCCAGTCGATGCTGGCATTGGCGAAATGAGAGGGGGCTTGCTCCAGTTGCGTCAGCTTCCCGTGCGCGCGCAAATGCGCGCGCCGCATCGCTTTCCATTGCCGGTATTGCGGGAAGTCACGCGCGATCATGCGTTCGAGCTTCTTGCGGGCCGCGAGCTTCATCGCTTCAATGCGCAGGGATTCTCCATCGGCCTTGACGCTGGCCTCGCGGAATTCGCGATTGACCCGCTGGCCGATCGCGGCGACCCGGCGCAGCTCCGCGGTCGTGAAAAGACTTCGCTCGAGGCGGCTCTGCTCCTTCGACAGGCGGTCGTGGAGCTTTGTCGCACGGTTCAGCTCGGCCTGCCGATGGGCCAGTACCGGCGAACCGCGCAGATGGGATCCGGTGCGCGAGAAACGATCCTTCCGGGGATATCGGTTCATGGTGTGGTCCACTCCCTTGTAAGTGCCGCGGTGCATAGCGTAGCGCCATTTGGCTTCGTACACTACAAACCGGCACTGCCCAGGGAGGGACCGGACGCCTATTCGAATGCGGGAGGTGAAGCGGTCCAATCACGCGGCGGTACTTCCTGCATCTTCGTTGGACTGTCGCGAACCACACGGGTTGAATGACGGCTTTCACGAAGCGCGACGGGCTGGGTCGGAGCTGGTCGTTGAGCGGCGACTGCGCGGGCGCGTTGGCGCGGCATACGAGCAGCGGCTAGGCAGGCAGGACGAGGATCGTCGTAGGCGGTTCGTCGATCTCGAAGCGGCAGCCCGGAGCGCGCATGCGCACGACCTCGCCGGCAATGCGGCACAGGATTTCACGGCGACGACCCGCGGCCCACGGGTACGAGCGTTCCATTCGCCAGGAAGCGGGCCGGAGATGATGGCGATCGTGCCGGCACCGCCGAATTCCCAGTGCAGCTGAAGTGCGTGGCCGCCTTCGCGATAGTCGATGTTCCCGTATCGGCCAAGTTCCTGGATAGCGACGTTCCAGTCGTCCGTGTCGGGCATCAAGGTGCGGCGCTGCATTGCTCTACGGGACCACCACCCTGCCTGCGCGTCATTTGCTTTGCGGCAACGACCGCAACGTCGCGAGTGGTGGAATCCTGTCCCAGGTCATCAGCATCTTTTCGATGGCAGGGCCGTTGGCCTTCACCCATTCCCCCATGGGCCCGGCAGCATCCTTGCCGTAGATCCGGTGCGAATAGACCGCGACCACTCCGACCCCGTCGACCAGGACGACGCGCGCGAACACGGCCTCGAGCAGTTCCGGATTGCCCAGGATGGCCGCGATGAAATGTTCGGCGGGCCGTTGCGGTGTCCGCGGCTTCGAATCCGTGCGCACGATCTTGCCGTGCTTCTGATAGTTGCTCACGACCGCATTGGCCAGTGCGGCCAGCTGTTCGCCGTCGCGGACCGCCTGGTGCGTATTGATCGTGACCATGTCGTGCCAGCGCGCGAGGTCATTGTCGCCGTCGGGCGTGAATTCGTTCTGGCCGCCCTTGGACCAGCGATGGAGATAGACCTTGCCGGCCAAGGTCAGTGTCGCGGCTGTCGCGGACGACGGGCCGGTGGACTTGTCCGCGGCGCATAGCGCGCCGGAAAACATGAACAAACCAAGGACAACGACCCAGACAGGCGCCCCGCGCGATCGAACGATCATCGGTTCTCCTTGCAAAGTCGCCTGCCGCTGCAGGCGAAGGTATCGTGGCGACCGCCTGGATGCTCGATGCCGTGGATCTCAAATCGTACCGCAGGTTGCTCGGTGCGAAAGTGCGCCTCCTTGGCGATTCGCAGCAAAATCGGTATCCTCCGGCCACCCATGACCGACACCTCCGATTTCCCGCCCGATCATCCGCAGGAAGCACGACTCTGGCGTGACGACGGGTGGACCGCACGCGTGGTCAAGAATGAGGACGACGATGGCTGGGCGGTCGCAATGACCAAGGACGGCGAGCCGGAGCCGGCGCTGGTGGGCCCCTGGACGATGGGCCGCGACAAGAAAAACCCGAAGCCACTCGACGCCACCGCGTTCAGCACGCTCGTCAAGACCGCGCACGAAGTCCGCCGCCGCCACGAGCAGCAATTGCACGCACTGCTGCACAAGAAGGTCATCGTCAGCAGCGGGAATGGCGAGATCGTCGTGACGCTGGATATCGTCGTCGAGGGCGAGTCGCCCTCCGCGCTGTTGGCCGCGAGACCGGCGCTGGCGCCCGATGCTGCGCCGCTGGCGGAAGTTCGCGTCGACACGACATTCAAATTGACCGTCGCCAGCGCACGCGCGTGGATCGACGACGGCTATCGTCGGCCGGGGTAACGGCGCGAGTTGACGCGGAAGTTGCCGCGTCGACTTCGCGCCGTCGTACTGCCTAGCGCACGCCGCCCGAGGCCACCAGCTTCTCCCCGGTCATCCATCGCGAATCGTTCGACGCGAGAAACACGGCGACGTCGGCGATATCGTCAGGCTGGCCGATCCGGCCAAGCGGCGTTTGCGCGACTGCCTCCCTGGCAAAGTCCGAGCCGATGAATCCGGCCGAATGCGCGCCCTCGGTCTCGACCATGCCCGGGTTGATGCTGTTCACGCGGATCTTGCGTGGTCCCAGCTCGTGCGCGAGCACGCCCGTGATGGCATCCACCGCGCCTTTCGTCGCCGTGTAGACGGCACTATTGGCCGGATGAATTTCCGTCACGGCGGAACCGACGTTGATGATGCTCCCGCCTTCGCCGAGGTGCTTCGAAGCGGCCTGCGTCACGAGCAAAAGGCCCAGCACATTGGTATCGAAGTGGCGGTGGAAGTGCTCGGGGGTCACCGACTCGATCGGGGAGAACTCGTAGACACCCGAGTTGTTGACCACGACGTCAAGCCGGCCGTACGCCTTGATGGCTCCGTCGATGATCGCTTGCGCGCCAGGTTGGGTCGAAACATTGCCCTGTACCGCGATGGCCTTCCCGCCGGCCTTGGTGATGGCCGCGACCACCGCGTCGGCCCCCGGCTTGCTGGAAGAATAGTTGACGACCACCGCCGCGCCTTGTGCCGCCAGCGCCTTGGCGATGGCGGCGCCGATGCCCTTCGATGCGCCGGTGACTACCGCTACCTTGTCGTTGAGCTTGCTCATGTTCGATGTCCTTTGCGAGATGAGGAGGAAAGGTTCGTGCCTGGCCGCGGGCTGCACTCGCGCCCGTCGGGCAAGGATGGGACAGTAGTCCCATAGTTCGGGAAATGCGAACTATTGAACTAAGTTTCAAGGGGCCCTATATTCTTTTTTATGCGACCCGTATCTCATCCCGCTTTGGAAGACGTCACCGTGGAAGGCGTCCTGCACGCACTTTCGGACCCCGTGCGGGCGGCCATATTCCTCGAGATCGCCGCGTCGGGCGGTCCCAGGACGTGCTCGACCTTCCTGACGATCAAGGACCAGGACATTCCCAAGTCCACGCTTTCGCAGCATTTCAAGGTCCTGCGCGAGGCGGGCCTGATCCGCAGCGAGCGCCTGGGGGTGGAGATGCAGAACACGTCCCGGTGCAAGGAGATCGATCATCGCTTTCCCGGGCTGATCGGCGCGATCGTCGACGCGCACGAACGGCAGCAGAAGTCGCGCCGTGGGACGCGCCGAGCGCCGGCCGTCGCGATGGGAAAGGTTGCGCGCAAGGGGGCGGCAGCCCTCTAGCCAACCCGCGCCGGCGGGCCGCACGCTTGCCTCAACGCAGTTGACGCCTGGCGCTGGATGCCGGAATACTTCCGCTTCAATCACGAAACCCCGTGCGGAGAAGCCATGGCTGCAAGCGCGCAAGCAAGAACCACCCACGGTCGCGGTCGCCTGTACGACAGCGTGCTCGATACGGTGGGCGACACGCCATGTATCCGGGTGAACAACATCGCGCCGAAACACGTGCGGATGTACGTGAAGGTGGAGGCGTTCAATCCCGCAGGCTCCGTCAAGGACCGGCTGGCGCTCAACATCATCGAGTCGGCCGAGCGCAACGGCAAGTTGAAGCCGGGACAGACCGTGGTGGAGGCGACGAGCGGCAATACCGGCATCGGTCTCGCGATGGTGTGCGCGCAAAAGGGCTACCCACTCGTCGTGACGATGGCCGACAGCTTCTCGATCGAGCGACGCCGGCTGATGCGCATGCTTGGCGCCAAGGTCATCCTCACGCCGCGCGCGGCCAAGGGCTTCGGCATGTACCAGAAGGCCGTGGAACTCGCGAACGCGAACGGCTGGTTTCTCGCGCGGCAATTCGAGACCGATGCGAATGCCGAGATCCATGAGTCGACGACCGGCGCGCGAGATCATGGCCGACTTCAATGGCGACCGCCTCGACTATTTCGTGACGGGCTACGGTACCGGCGGGACCGTGACGGGCGTCGCGCGCGTGCTAAGGCGCCAGCGGCCCGAGACGAAGATCATCCTGAGTGAGCCGGCCAATGCGCAGTTGCTGGGCAGCGGTACGCCGCAACTGCGCAACGCCGATGGCTCGCCCAGCGCCAGCCATGGCGCATTCCAGCCCCATCCGATCCAGGGGTGGACGCCCGATTTCATCCCGCTGGTGCTGCAGGAATCGATCGACAAGTCCTACTACGACGAAGTGATACCGATTGCGGGTGCGGACGCGGTCAAGTGGGCCAAGGCGCTGGCGCGGCAGGAGGGGATCTTCTGCGGCATCTCGTGCGGCGCCACGTTCGGCGTGGCGATGCAGGTTGCGGAGAAGGCGCCGGCCGGCGCGGTGATCCTGGCGATGCTCCCCGACACCGGCGAGCGTTATCTCACCACGCCGCTGTTTGAAGGCATTGCCGAAGACATGGATGAGGAGGAGCGGGCGATCTCCATGTCGACCCCCCACTATCAGATGCCATAACCGGCGGGGCCGGCAACTTGCCCGGCCCCCGCCGGGCGCACCTGGTCGACGACCTCGCGGATCGAAGCGGTCACCAACTGCGCGGCGGCATAGAGACGGATGATGGGGCCGGCCAGCGAGTGACCGACGAGGACGAAGGGCCCCGCCTCGCCCGAGGCCGTCAGCAGTAGATCCAGGTCGGTGGCCGAGACTTGCACCGTCGCCAGGTGTGGCACCTGCATCGAAAGGCTCGATGCAACGCCGGTTGCCGTGGCCGTCGCGGTGCCCAGGCGATCATGGGCGTACACGCGACTGAATCCGGCGACGGCACGAAAGACGGCCCGGTCCACCGTTGCCGGGTCGGGCAAGGTCATCCAATTGTCGGCGCGTTCGCCGAGTCCCGATACGGGCACGACGGTCGGCATCCCGCTGCCGCGGCACTCCATGCAGATCTCCCGGCCGTTGTCGAGATTGACGGTACCGGCGAAGTCGGCGTCGGGAGTCGTGGCGCCGCCGCCGCAGCCCGCGAGCGTGGCGCCGACCACGGCGAGGGCAAGGGCGCAGCGCCATGCCGGCAAGCAGACCCGTATCAAGGTGGGCGGGAGGTTTGGGACCAACGCGACCATTCATTTCTCATCCGGCGAGGCTAGCACCAGGCGTTGACCGATCCCCAAGTCGTTCGCCGCGTCGCGAAACTCGTAGCCGATTCCGCGCTGCTCTATGATCAGCCTTGTTGCAGTCGCGCCACCCCAAGGAATCCTCTCCGCATGCGCAATGAAACAAAAGCGAACTCCCCACGTGCCGTCGTCGTTGCGGTCCAACTGCCCGACGTGAGTGACATCGAGTTCGAGCTGTCGATGAACGAACTGCGCGGCCTGGGGAAGACGCTGGGCTTCCGCATCGTGGGCACGTTCACGCAGAAGCGCGTCTCTTTCGACACGACGGGCTATCTGGGGGTGGGCAAGCGGCAGGAGGTGCGCCACTTTGTGGAAGGCGAGCCCGAACCGGATCCCGCTTCCGGGCCCGCCGGCGTCAGGAGGGCCACCAAGAGTGGCGCGGCCCGAGCGAAAGAGGCGGTGCTATCCGCCGCCGATCCGGAGACCCGCCAGGCGGATGTCATCATCGTCGACCATGCAATTTCGCCGTCGCAGGCGCGCAACCTCGAAATCGAGGCTGGCTGCGAAGTCATGGACCGCACCATGGTCATCCTGGAAATCTTTCATCGGCACGCGCGCTCGCCGGCGGCGCGTGCGCAGGTGGAGATCGCGCGCCTTGGCTACCTGGGGCCGCGGCTGCGTGAAGCGGCCAAACTGGCGGGGCCGAAGGGGCGGCAGCGCAGCGGTACCGGCGGCCGGGGCGCGGGCGAGTCGCATAGCGAACTGGACCGGCAAAAGATCCGCGAGCGCATCAAGGAGCTGCAGCAGGAAATCGCGGCGATGGATGTCGAGCGCAAGACGCAGCGCGCACGACGGCAAGGCGGACAGGGACTGGCACGGGTCGCGCTGGTGGGCTACACCAATGCCGGCAAGTCGACGCTGATGCGTGCGCTCACCGGCAGCGAGGTGCTGGTCGCCAACAAGCTCTTCGCGACCCTCGACACGACGGTGCGCGCGCTCCATCCCGCGAGCGTGCCACGCGTGCTGCTCAGCGACACGGTCGGTTTCATCGAGAACCTGCCGCACGACCTGGTCGCCTCGTTCAAATCCACGCTGGAGGAAGCCAGGGAGGCGTCGTTGCTGCTGCACGTCATCGACGCCAGCGATCCCGGCTTTGAACGGCAACTGGCGGTCACCAACGAGGTGCTGGACGAGATCGGTGCGCAGGACTGTGCCGCGCATCCACGTCTTCAACAAGATCGATTGCGTCGGCGACGCGGAGCGCAGGCTGCCATGGAAGCCAGGCTGCGAGAGCAGTATCCCGACTGCATGGTGGTGAGTGCGCGATGTGACGGCGACGTGCAGAAGCTGCGGGCGACATTGCTGGCATTTTTCCGGCGCGATCTCGTCGACGCCGAAATATTTCTGGCGTGGTCGGAGCAGAAGCTGCGCAAGAATATCTTCGATGACTTCGAGGTGCTGGAGGAGCGCGCGGACGATGCTGGGACGTTCTTCCGCATTCGCGGCGAGCGCGAGCTCGTCGATGCGTTGCGTACGCAACTCGGACGGACACCAGACGCAACAAGAAACGGCTAGTCAGTCACGCTTAAGCGGATGGCCGGGATCGGCCAAGAGTTGACGGTGACCTGTGCCGCCACTTGAATAGGCGCTGCGTGCGCGAAGCTGTCATTCAAGCGCCAATTTGCCCATGCCGCGACGGGCGTCGGGGCCGCGCGAGAGGCGCGTATTGACTTGGAGCATCGCACGCCGTGGCCCGTTCAATGGGAGGGTTTGGAACTGCGCTTGCCGCCTGCCAAGTCCTTGTCCAGCATGCAGTCGATGAACGCACGCAGGGCGGCGGGCAAGTGGCGTCGGCTGGGGTGATACAGAAAGAGTCCCGGCCGCGTGATTGACCAATCGGCGAGCACCTGCACCAGCCGCCCACGGGTGAGATCCTCATCGACACGCTGGCGGTCGAAAGCGTAGGCATGCCGAGTCCTTGCAGCGCTGCGGCGACGCCAATGTCCGGGTGGTTCGTTATCACGGGACCTTCCACCGCGACCTCGATCCGCTTTCCCCTTCGCTCGAACTGCCAGCGGTAGGCACGGCCGTCGACCTGCAGTCGCCAGTTGATGCAGGCATGGTTGTGCAGCTCGTCGGCGTGCGCGGCGTGCCGCGGCGCGCGAGGTACGCTGGAGACGCCACGGCGATCATCCTGATGTCCGGCGTCAGGCGCACGGCGATCATGTCCTTCTCGAGTCGCTCGCCCACGCGGATGCCGGCGTCGAAGCGGCCCGCGACGATATCGCCCAGTGCGTCGTCGACCACGATGTCGAGTGTGACCTCAGGATGCGCGCGATGAAACCGGCCCAGCCGTGGCGCGATGACCTGGCGGGCACCCATGCCCAGCGTGTTGATCCGCAGCGTGCCGCTGGTTGCCCCGCCGCGCGCTGGCTTCGGCAACCGCCTCGGCAATGTCACGGATAAGCGGCGCGATGCGACCGTACAACTGTTCGCCGGTGACCGTCGGAGCGACGCTGCGCGTGGTTCGGTTCAGAAGCCGCGTGCCAAGGCGGGCTTCGAGCTGGCGGATGGTCTGGCTCAGCGCCGAAGGCGAAAGCCCAAGATGCTCCGCTGCGCGCGCGAAGCTGGCCCGCTCGACCACCGCGGCAAAGGCCTTGAGCTGGGCAAAATCCGATCCGCGCATTCTATATTCGTATTTACATAACTTATTAAGATTATAGACGATTCCGTAAATTCTGATCGAAGGGCAATCTAAGGGCTCCAAACCAAGGAGTCGTCATGATGAGCACCCTCAACCTTCCCGAGCCGATTGCCGCGTACTTCGCGGCCGACAGGCTGAACCCCGATGCCATTGCCGGATGCTTTACGGCACACGCCGTCGTGAAGGACGAGGGACGCACTCACACCGGTATTGATGCAATCAAGGCGTGGAAGGCCGCGGCGTCGACGCATACACGTACACGATTGCCCCGTTTGCGCTGGAACAGAAAGGAAGCGTTCAGGTCGTCAGGAGTCGGGTCACCGGCAACTTTCCCGGGGAGCCCGGTCGATCTTCGGTACGACTTTCGCCTCGAGCGTGGCCTGATCGCGTCGCTGGAGATCACGGCATGAGCTTCGATCTTCAGTTGCAGGGCAAGCGGGCGCTGGTCACCGGTGATACCAAAGGCATTGGCGCTGCCGTCGATGAAGGTCTGCGCGCAGCTGGTGTCCAGATGCTCGCCGCGGCGCGTTCGGTACTTCCTGCGTCGACATCTGGCCTGACCTATGTCGCTGCCGATGTCGCACAGCCGAAGGCGCGGCGACTGCAACCCAGTCCGTGCTCGCGCGATGGGGCGGCGTGGACATGCTGGTCAAGGTCATCGGCGGTTCGAATTCACCGGGAGGTTTTTGCTGCCCTTGACGATGCGCGGTGGTTCCACGAGCTCAATCAGAATCTCATGCCCGCCGTGCGGCTCGCCCGCGCATTGCTGCCCGCCATCCCTGTCATTCGCCTGCTTTTTTAGGGAGCGGGGCCCCGATGGCGTAGCGTCGATCCCTAGTCTGCCGGCACCATCGCCACATCCTGCAGCTTGGCGAGTTCGATCGAGAGCAGGATGCCCGGGCTGCCGGGGGGCGAATCGTGACCGAGGACGTGCGCCTCCACGATCGCGTCGAGAGCGGCGACGCGCAGTTCCCGTCCCGGCAGCGCCAGTGACGCTGCGGTTGCCGCGAATTGCGGGACGCCGATCACCAACCGCTGGGCGATCGATGGCGAGTCTAGCGTGCAGCGGTTCTTGCCCGCCGCGCGGCCGGCGAGCTCGATTCGTTGACCGCCGCGTGCGAGCGTGCCGTCCCCCAACTGCACCTCGCCCTTGACGCGGGTACGCGCGAGCGCACCCGACAGGTTGGGATCGGCGGGACGGGCAAGCGGCTGACCCGGCGGCGAGTCCAGCAGCGCGTGCAGGAACGGCAGCAGGTCGATGCGGCCGCGGTCACCGCGCGCGAAGGGAAATCCGCGGTCCGTCCCGAAGGACACGCCGGGCGGCGGTGACGGAAATGCCACCAGCGGGACCCGCACCTGGCCGGCCGGCCCCGTGACATGGATGCCCGCCGGAGACACGCCCATCAACGAATTGGGCCCGACGTTCTCGATCACGATCGCATTGAAATCGACGGCGCCCTGCCGGATCGGCACCGCGACGTCGGCATCGACGAACCACAACGCGTCCTTGACGAATGCGTGCACCAGCCCGTCGAGTGCGCGGAGCGCATCGAGCTGCAGCGGTTGCGGCACATCGCCGGCGGCCACCGCGCCACGGGCCAGCGCCCCCTGCAGATGCTCGACAACGACATGCCGCGCAACGAAAGAAGTGATGGCCGGGGCCCCCGCGATCGGCGCGACCTCGGCACGCACGTCCTCGAGCGCGACCCGCTCGATGTCGATGCGTGCGTCGGCCGTAGTCGCGCGCACGCCTTGCATGACGATCGCGGCCGCCGCCAGCGTTGCGTGACCGTCCGGCTGCGCGGTCAGCGTGAGCGCGCGCGTGGTGAAGCTGGCGCAGGTGAGTTCCACCCCGGGGATGCGGAGAAACGCGGTGGAACCGGGCGGTGGGGTCGCGGCCATGGCGTGCGATGCGCGAAAGTTCGCAGTATGCACGCTCCGGCAGCCGGTCGAGCCCTGATAGAGCGCGATGCGCGCCGATTGGGCGACCCCTTTGCATGTGCGGCGCCAGCACCACTTCACTGCTGGTACTGAGGACGTTCACGACATTCGATCACCGATTTCAAGGAGTACAGCTGATTGTTGCTCTCGCGGAATGGACCTAACGGCCGCTTCTGCGCATTCAAATGACCGGTTTCAAAGTGGACCGGTCGTTCGACCAGAATTTCGCCGCGGACGCCTTTGGGTCGAGTGCCGAGATACGCTTCGTGGGTCAACAACCGGCCATTGCTTGACTTCCGCGCGCTCGGAAGCCGACGCTGGCTACGACCAGAGTCGAGGAGGAACCGACATGGTCTGCCGCCGCTCGGGCCGTAGCGGAATCTCCAGAGGAGGCATTCGGCAGACGGCGGCGCCGACGACCGCAGAACTCGGCTCCGCCGTCAGCTTCACAGGGTGACGAACAGGCGCAATCGACCCACTGCCGACGTTGTGCGGAACCAGGAACGGACATCGAATTCGATGGAAGCTGCCGTTCAGATCGGCGCATTTAGACTGGTCTAAGCGCCTAAGCGCTTTAGGAAGCAAAAACCAAGGCAAGCCGCAACTTGACCCACGAGACTCGGGGTTATCCCCAGAACGCAGCCACGCGCTCTACGAACCAAAATGCCGCCAGCGCGCCGATGGCATACGGAGCGGCTTGCGTGAGGCGGCGTTCAATCACACGAAGGTTAGAGAGCCGTCGGGCCACCCATAGCGTCCCCAGCACTGCGCCGATAAAAGCGAGTTGCCCTAGCTCAACGCCGACATTGAAGGCGAAGAGCGCCAGCGGAATGTCACCCTGGGGAAGGCCGATCTCAGACAGCGCGCCAGCGAAGCCGAAGCCATGAAGCAAGCCGAAGCAAAATGCCACCACCCAGGGCCAGCGAGCCGTCAGGCTGGACTCGCCACGGCGCAGGCGAACGATTTCACTCGCCAGCAGCAGGATTGAAAATGCGATGGCGGCCTCGACAGGCGGTCCGGGAACCTGGACCAGACCCAGAGTGGCGAGCGCAAGCGTGATTGAATGCGCGAGCGTAAAGGCGGTAATGGTCCATATAAGGACCCGCGTGCTGCGCACGATCAGAAGCAGTGCAAACACGAATAGCAGGTGGTCATACCCGCCCAGAATGTGACCGATGCCGTGGCCAACAAACGCGACCACAATGGCGAACGGGCCATCCGGCGATGCCGGGATTTCGACCCACGGTTGTGATGGACGGACCATTACAGTGGTAGTGGCACCGTTGGTGAGCCGCACGCGCACCAACACGTCCGCAATAGTGCCCTGCAGGCCGACGAACTCGATGCGCTGGCCGGCCAAGCCTCTCGTGGCCTCGACCACGCGCCGTTCGACTAGGGAATCGGACAGTTCCTGCGTATGCGGTGGCGTGACTTCATGCAACACGTCCGGAAGCTTTAGGAGAACCGGTAGCGGCATGCCCGACAGGACTGGCGTCCGCCATAGGACATCGTAGCGAGTTGGCGTCGTCTGAGTGATCTCGAGGTAGGCAGGTCGGGCGTCATGTGCGCGCGCGGCGACGGACGAGACGAGCAGACCCAATCCGAAGAGGACGAGCCACAGCGTCCGGATACCAACGCGACCGAACCCGCGACGCACGGTCATTTCGTCACGCCGGACACTGGTGGCGCTCCCGGTTGATTGCGATCAGGCAGCACCACCTCGTAGCGAGCCCGCATCGCCTTATACAGCTGCGCTCTGACTGCGTTGCGGCGGTCCTCGATCCATGCGCTCTTCACGTCCGCTTCAATGTCGTCGAAGTCGGGAATCCGTTGCGGAGTAATCGACTCGGCGTAGACCACATGCCAGCCATAGCCGGAGGCAATCGGACCGGCCCAAGCGCCCGGCGTCACGGCCACCAGCGCGCGGGCGAACTGCGGCCCAAATTGCCGCGCGATCTCGTCGAAGGGGCGATCACCGTAATACTGCTGGAACATGAACGGGTCGCCCGCCGTTGCGACAGCGGGCGAATCTATTGGCTTGCCCGCAAGCTCACTTTGCGCGCGCTCGGCATCGGCCCGAACATTCTTGCCTCTGCGATCAGGCGAGAAGTAGATGTGACGGAACGATACGCGCGGCGGCAGCGCGAATCGGTCCTTGTTCTTCTCGAACCACGCCTTGAGTTCACCGGGCTGCGGACTCTCCAGCTTCGAGACATCCTCGGCCAGGAACTCCATCTTGCGCGCAAGCTGTCGCTTGACGATGGTGTCGTCCTTGTCGAGCCCCAAGGTAAGTGCTTCGCGGTACAGCACCTCCTCGCGGACCTTGTCGTCGATGAGGCTCTGCATCTGCTGGTCGGTGGGTGGGGCACGTCCCGCCAGCATCCAGGTGGTGGCCAGCTGCTTCAGATCGTCATCGGTGAGCACGATCCGATTCGCCGGTCCGGGTCTGCCGAGTGCGGGTTGACGACATTCCACAGCCCGAACAGCAGGACACCGACGAGAAGAAACTGGAGCAGTGGCTCCCGCAGCCAGCGGGCGATCATGGCTCAATTAAATGGAGCGAGTGTGGTCACCGTGGGGATTATCTCGTAGTTGGCATAGCCGAACTCATTGCTTCGCGCTCCAACGTATTTGCCGCCCACTTTGTAGACCGCGATCTCGATCGGCGTGCCCGCGAGCGCGGTGACGAGTTTCCCGTTGTTGATGAAATACGGGCTGGTGTTGGCGAGATAGCTTGCTTCTGCGATGTTGCCTGAGAGGCTTGGAAGCGGCATCTTCTTCCCTACGTAACGCAGTTGAAACTGCGCCTGGTTGCCCGCAAATTGTTCCGTGATATATCCCGGCTGGAGCGGCAGTGCTGCCTTGCCGGACGCCGCCTTGCCCGACGTGGCATAGATCACCTGGTACTTGTCACCGGTGACCGTGTTCTGCAACCACGGCGACTTTTCCGCGAGCAATGCTTTCAGCTGCGCATCGTTGAGGGGCACCGCGCCCTTCTTCTTCAGATCGGCCACGGTAGTGCCGACCTTTGCATTCTTGCGCGCTTCCGGGCTCGGCGTGTACCAGATAGGGGATGTCCACGCCCGCTCCTGCACAGTTGCGGGAACTACGTCGGGCGGCGCTATTCCGACTTCCTTCGCTTGAATCGTTGTCCAGCGTGGCGTCGGGATTTCAAGTACGCGGGCGTAGTAGAAAGCGTGAAGGGCCGGATCGAATTCCGGATCGGTCCACACTTTCTTGAGCTCCACTGCGCCAATCGAGTTCGTATAGGACGCGGCTTCCAGGTCCACCGTGCTACCGATGGGTGGGACTGCGCCAGTCCACTTGTCGGGCTTGCGGTCCCCCGCCCAAACCACATCAAAAATCTTCTCGAAGCTCTGACCGCTGGTGGTCCACCCCTTCACGATCTGGATACGGTCCAGATTGCCCGACGTTGGGTCCTTCACTGCCCACACCACGAACGTCGGCGCCTTGGCCTTTGCCGGCGGCAGGTCGCCGCCCATCGGAACGCCCTTTGCGTAACCCGTCCTCACCCACGCAGAGTCGTTCATCATTTCCGCGGCGTACTCCCAGCCGCCAAACAAGCGGACTCTGATATGCGGGCCACTAACGGCGAAGGTTTCCTTGCGCTGCATGGCCTCGAATATGGAGGCCCGCGTGTTCTCTTCAGCCCAGGCGCCAGTCAGACCGGCAGGACCGACCACACGCGGGTCCATGCCCGCGAAGAGATGGCCGGACATGCGTTCCTTCGCTGTTCCGTCGGCCAATCCCGCCTGACCGAAGAAGTTGTCCTGACGGTACGGCACGGCCGTATTGTGCGAGTCCGAGGCCGCGCCGAAGCCAAACTTGAAGGGATTGAAGCCTTTCGCGTCCTGCATCGATAGTCCGTCCTTCAGCCCCTGCCGCGCGTAGCTGCCAACGATATGTGGGATGCGGCCGGCGGGATCGCCCAACAGGATCGACATGATCTCGAATCCCGCGAACTCGTCGTTGGGTGAAAGCAACGGATGTGTTTCCGACTGGCCCTTGATCTGCTTGATTTCGATCAGGCGTTCGTTGCGGCCCCGCGAGGCGGCGTAGGCGGCATCGATGGGCCGGCCCTTGGAGTCGACCTCCGTGGGGTACATGCGGCCGTCCGAGAGATTAGCGTTGTGCGAAATCGCAAGCAGTTCATTGCCCGCTTTGCGCTGCGCATCCATCCAGTCCCAAAGGTCCTCCGGGTGCTGTGAATCCAGTGAGGTGAAGGGCATCACCGGCACCTTCGCGCAGTCCTTGAAAAAGACGTTGCGGTGCAGGTTCATGTTGTTCGGCGTGGAGGTCCATTCGTAGGAGCAGAAGGCCGTGAATTTCCCAGGCTGGTTTGCCTTGTCAGCGAGCTCCGTATTCTGCTTCCACACCGTTCCAGCTACCGACGGCACCATGAGGGACTTGTTCGGCGGCCCACCCATCAATTTCACTGCGTACAGGAAAATCCTGTTCATTTCTGCGGGTGTATTGCCCTTGAGGATCATTGGCTGAGCGGCAGGTACCTTGCTGATCGCCGAGCCCGGGTCATTCGCCAGCCGAATCACGCCGACGTATTCGGAGTGGTCGGTAACACCCGCCCAGTCCAGCGGGGTGTCGATTTTTACGTCGTAGCCCAAGGGGTGCTTGATTGCCTCGCCCTTGAAGTATCGGTACGCATCACCGGGGTCGGTGCGATTCCCGCCAAGCCATGCGTCGAGCGACCAACTAGTATGGACGTGGGTCTCACCGAAATAGGCTTCCCGGTCAGAATTCCTTGTCTGTGCAAGGGCGGGATTGACAACGAGCCCGAGACCGCCCGCGACCAGCGCTGCGTTGACCAGCGCACGAGAGGGAAACAAATTCACAAAATTCACCGGCATTGCGCTCTCCGTGAAAGCTTATGTGGCATGGGCGTTTGGCGGTCAAGGCCCACAAGTTTTGCTGTCGGAAACAACGAATAATGCCTGCGCCTCATACCGTGGTCTAGCGGGCCTCTGACGGGTGCTGTCGCGGTACGCGGCGGCGAATTCGAATCGCCGTGCACTTGCCCCCTCGTTAACGGCTTATTTTCGGCAAATTCAGATTGGAGGGCGATCGTCTGGAGTTGGCCGATCAGTGATCTTTGGCGCTCGCGCCAACCGGCAATTATCCCGCCAGGAAGCTATATCTTGGTCTTAATCTGCGATTCCGAGCGCGTCGTTGTGCGTTCTCGGCGCTGAATGGCCGTCGGCGCCGCGCGCGATCATCCTGCGCCGCGGTCCTTGGCGGCGATGAAGTCCTTGCGCTCGAGCAGGCGCGACACGGCGTAGCCGATGACCAATCCCCAGAACGGCGCCCCGACGTTGAAGATCGGCACGTCGGCCACCGTGATGAGGAACGTGACGAGTGCACCGAGCGTGAAGCGCTCGCGGAAAGACACATTGAACGCCGTCTGGAGCACGCGCAGCATGGCGAGGCCGGCGAGCGCGCCGATGAACCCGGGCGGCGTGGCGAGCATCAGCCGGGTGAACACGGGCGCGAACAGCCCGAACGCCAGCGCGAACACGCCCACGGCGAGGCCCGCGGTGTAGTGCCGGTGCCGCTCGCCCGAACCCGAGATGATCGCGTTGACGGGGCCGGTGAGGCAGGTCGAGACCGTGCCGAACAGCGCGGCAAGCATCGAGCCCGCACCGCAGGCCACCGTGATCGCGTTGATCGGCGGCTCGTGCTCGGCGGCGTTGAGCACCGCGATCCCCTGGCCGTTTTGCACCACGAGCACGGTGATCGCGAGCGGGACGACAAGCTCCGCCATCGCGCGCCACGAGAACACGGGCACGTACAGATTGGGATGGGCGAGCACGTGCGGTGCCCAGCCGTGCGGATGGAACTTGCCGAGGAGGGCGATCGCTGCCGCGCCGACGAAGAGCGCGCCGATCAGCGGCGGCAGCCGGCGCGACCATCCGGCCGAGGCGCCGAGCGCGAGGAAGGCAACGATCATCGGCGCTGCGATCCAGAAGTCGTCGCGCACCGCGTATACCAGGCCCAGGCCGAAGCGCAGGAACACGCCCGCCACCATTCCCATCACGATCGGCATCGGCACAGCCTGCATGGCGCGCCGTACCCAGCCCGAGAGGCCCAGCACCAGCATGAGCAGGCCGGTGGCGAGGAAGGCGCCAATGACCTCGGGCCAGCTCAGGTGGCCGAGCGCCGGGCCCACCAGCACCGTCCCCGGGATCGTCCAGAAGAAGACGAGCGGCTGCCGGTACAGCGTGCAAAACAGCAGGGTGATCAGCCCGTTGAGGAAGAACGCGCCGAAGATCCACGACGACAGGTCGGACTCGCTCAGCCCACCACGCGTGCCGACGGCGAGGATGATCGCGACCGGCCCCGAGGCGGCGAAGATGAAGCCGATCACCGCGTTGGCGAAGTAGAGCTCGCCGAAATCGGCGACCATCTGGCGCAGTCTGGGGAGCGGCCTGTGGACGGACTCCATGGGCATGGCGGGCTCCGGCGATGACGTGCGGGCCGTCATTGTGCCGGAATCGCATTCGGCCATGGGCCGGATGATAGTCTTGGCCAAACCACGCGGCGCGCCGACGTGTTGACCTCGATGCCGGCCTGCGGTGACCACTCAATGGAGCTTTGACATGGTGAAGTCAGCGAAGAACACGATTTGCCTTTGGTACGATCGCGACGCCGAGGACGCCGCGCGGTTTTACGCCAAGACCTTTCCCGATTCGTCCGTCGACGCGGTGCACCGCGCACCCGCGGATTATCCGTCGGGCAAGAAGGGAGACGTGTTGACCGTCCAGTTCACCGTGATGGGCATTCCTTGCCTCGGGCTCAACGGTGGACCGGCCTTCAAGCCCACCATCGCGTTCTCGTTCCAGGTTGCCACGGTCGACCAGGCCGAGACGGATCGCTACTGGAATGCGATTGTCGGCAACGGCGGCGAAGAGAGCCAGTGTGGCTGGTGCAAGGACAAATGGGGATTGTCGTGGCAGATCACGCCCATCGCCCTGACCCAGGCAATCGTCGATCCCGATCCGGCGGCCGCCAAGCGCGCGTTCGAGGCGATGATGGAGATGGGAAAGATCGACATTGCTGCGATCGAGGCGGCGCGGCGCGGTTGAGATCGGAACGTCGAGGCGAGCGTCCGAACGTGCTGCATTGATCCAACAGCGGACGCAAAATCATCGTCACCCATTTTTGCGGAAGTTGAGGCAATGCGGGCGCGTCTTCAAACGGACAGTTGCCTGACCGGACGCACCTCGACGCTGCCCGTTCGTGCCGGAGGGATCTTCGCGGCCAACTGGATGGCCTCATTCAGGTCCCGGGCGTCGATGAGGTAGAACCCGGCGAGTTGCTCCTTCGTCTCGGCAAAAGGGCCATCGGTCACGGTCATTTTCCCGTTGCGGACACGCACGGTCGTAGCCGTATGCACGGATTCGAGCGCTTCCGCCGCGATGTGGTGGCCACTCTGCTTGAGCGCGTCGTTGCACGCCTTGCATTCGTGGTCGGCAATGGTGTCCAGTTTCTTTTCGTCGAGGTACACGAGGCACAAATACTTCATGGCTCACTCCTGGTCGTGGTTGATTGTTGCGGTTGCCGAATCGAGCGTCACGCCCAGCCCGTAGAGGATGCCGGTCCAGCGGCCCTCGACGTAGTCGGCGTGCGGCCGCGGAATGTTTTCGTGGGTCAATTCGAGCATGCATCCCTTCGCGACGGGAGCAATCGACACCGCCACCCGGGTAATGACAGCCGGGAGTGGCGCCATGGAAAGCGTGAATACCAAGCGGCGGTCCGGGATGATCTCCACGTATCTCCCCACGTATTTGGCAGTGTCGCCGGCGCGCCGCTCGGCGAAGCAGAACGCGCCGTCCACCCGGCCGTCGATTTCGACGCCCGCCATCGGCTGCGACGCCGTTGCGAACAACCACCGACCCGCGACCTGCGGGTCGAGCCAGGCGCCGAACGCGCGCGTCGGCGAGGCATCGTACCGATGGGTGACACGTATCGTGACGCGCGGTTCCACCCCCGATCGCGCCGCTTTGTTGTGGCGCGGCGAAGTCGCGGGGCCCGGCCAGCCCGGATGGCGGCCTCGCAAGTCCAGTCTGTCGGCGATTCGAGCTTCTTCGTGAATTCCTGGCTTCATCCGGTTTCCTTCCCTGGTCGTTCGATCGGACCCGATTTCGGCACCCGAACAGGCACCTGTTCCGGCGCGGTCGCGCCTACTCGCCCTTTAGCGCGCCCGAAATGCACTGGGCCTTCATCCAATAGTCGAATGGGCACGCTGGAAATCGACACGCAATCAAATCAAAGCGACACGAACTTCGGATGCGCTATACCCCGGCGTGCCTCAATCGGGCAACTCGGTCAGCCGCCGCTCGAGAAAGCGGCGCTCGGGCTCCTGACGGGCAAGCGCGATCGCGCGCTGGTACGCTGTGCGTGCCTGAGCAGTCCTGCCCATTCGCCGGTACAGGTCGGCACGAGCAGCGTGGGCCAGGTGGTAGTCATTCAAGTCGCCGCGGGCAAGGATGGCCTCGATCAGGGCCAGACCCGCGGCGGGGCCATCGCGCATCGCGATCGCCACCGCCCGGTTGAGCTCGACCACCGGTGTCGGCTCGATGCCAAGCAGAACATCGTAGAGCCCGGCAATCTCCTCCCAGTCCGTGGCGTCGGCGCTGACCGCGTCGGCGTGCACCGCTGCGATCGCCGCCTGGAGCGTGTAGGGTCCTGCGGGTCGCGACGCGAGCGATCTTGTCACCAGTGCCGCTCCCTCCGCGATCAGGTTCCCGTTCCAGAGCGCGCGGTCCTGGTCCTTCAGCAGGACCAGCTCGCCCGTTGCCGAGGCGCGCGCCGCACGCCTGGATTCCTGCAGCAGCATCAGCGCGAGCAAACCGAGGACTTCGGGCTCCGGCAGCAATTCGACGAGCAGTCGTCCCAGGCGGATCGCCTCGCGGGACAGATCGACCCGCGTGAGTGACTGACCCGACGACGCGGAATAGCCTTCATTGAAAACGAGATAGATCACACGCAGCACACTGTTGAGCCGCTCCGCGAGTTCGTCGGGCTCGGGAACCTGGTAAGGGATGCGGGCATCGCGGATTTTTGCCTTGGCGCGCACGATGCGCTGCGCCAGCGTGGGTGCGGCGCTTAGAAAGGCCTGCGCGATTTCTTCGGTGGTGAGGCCACAGACTTCGCGCAACGTGAGCGCCACCTGCGCGTCCGGTGCAAGGCCCGGATGGCAGCAGGTGAAAATGAGCCGCAACCGATCGTCCTCGATCGCTTCAGCGTCCGGCGTTGCGGTCTCATCGATGACCGCCTCCACTTGCTCCGCAAGATCCTCCATCGAGTCGAACCTCGAATGTCGGCGGATGGCGTCGATGGCTTTGAAGCGACCGGCCGATACCAGCCAGGCGCGCGGATTCGCAGGGACGCCATCGCGAGGCCATTGCTCGAGCGCCGCCCGGAAGGCGTCGTGCAGCGCCTCCTCGGCGCGGTCGAAGTCACCGATCAGACGCACCAATGTGGCGAACACGCGGCGCGATTCGGCACGATAGATGGCGCCGGTCACCTCTCGCACGTGCTGAACTGTTTGCGCGCTCGGTGTCGGGTTGTCGTCGTCGGCTTCCACGGTCGTTGGGCGGTTCGGGCAATGATGCAACGACCTGGCTCAAACGCGTTTCAACATCGCCTACGCGTGGGCCGGGGTGGAAGGTACAAGGGAGGCGTCTATTCTATGCTTTCGATGACCGTACCGAAATGGTATTGGATTGCATGGCGGTCGCTTCTCGACTCACGCACGATCTCCCCTAAGCGCCTGGAATGGGCAGTACCGGCATGATCTCGACAGCATCGCCCGGGAAAATGGAAAAGTGCGGATGCCTGTCGAACAGCTTGGCGGCGGCCTCGTGCGAATCCGCGCGCACCACCGTGAAAGCGCCGATGTCGTTGCTCACATCGTCGATGCCATGTTGCGTGACTTTCTTGGTTTTTCCCAATGGTCCGCCCATGCTGACAATGGCGGCGTGATGTTGCTCGACCCACGCTTTCCAGGCCGCCATGCCTTCGCGTTCCTTCGCACGACGATCGCCTTCGGAAAGGGCGTCCCACGCTTCGCGTCGCGGGCCGGCTTTACTGCCAAGGAACACGGCGAGATAGGTATTGTCAGGGTTCATGACGTCTCCTCTTGTGCGGTTTGAGGGTGGGAGCAACAACTCCATAGCCCGATGCAGGGGATCGATGCTCGCGGCACCGATCGTCCAGGCCGAGCCGGGCTATGCCGTCAGCTCACCGAATATTTCAATTCGATATTATCCAGACCGATGAAATTCATGGCGCATGGCCTATTGTTTTAAGGCGAAATCCGCAAATTCGAAAATCTGACGGATTTCGATGATGTCACCGGGGTCGGCCGGACAACGCTGCGCCCATTGGACGACTTCTTCCTTGGACGGCGCCTCCACCATCCAATAGCCGCCAAGCACTTCTTTCGATTCGATGTAGGGCCCGTCGGTGACGGTGGGTTTGCCTTGTCCAAACGAGACGCGGGCACCCGTGGATTGCGGGTGAAGTCCGTTCAACGATTCAATCGGGAGGGCCTTGCCCATCTCATCATTGAACCGCCCCATCGCCTCCATCTTCTGCCCATCGGGTACGAAGTTGGGGTCCACTTTTTTGCCGCCTTGATAGACAGCGGGAATCATCAGCATCATGAATTTCATGGCAATTTTCCTTGGCAATGATTGTTGACCTATACCTCTAGTCGATTGGCGAATCCCGATTTCGACAACGCTCGAAATTTATTTCGCAGCTCGGCTCGGCCACACCAAGATGGAGAGCACGTTCCGGTACATGGCGATCGAGATCGATGACGTGCTGGAAATTGCTGAACAGACCGAAGGTTGGCGGCGGGCGGGCCGGTAGGTGGCGTCCGCGCAATGGACCCATTTCGATGGCCCGCAGTCGCGCCTGTTCAGTCCGCGGAAAATCCGACGGCCTTGATTATTGGACCCCACCGCGCCGCTTCCGTGGCCTCGATGGCCTTCAGTTCGTCGGCAGGCGTTGGCATGGGTTCGTAGCCAAGATGGATCAGTTGTTCACGAACCTGCGGCCTGCGCAGGGCGTCATTGATCGCGGCAGAAATCTCGGCTATAGCCGCTTTCGGCGTTCCAATCGGCGCGTACATGGCGATCCATCCGGCACCTTCGATCTTGGGGAGTCCTTGTTCGCGAAAGGTAGGCACATCGGGTAGCAGGGTGGAGCGCCGGGTTCCCGAGGTGGCGATAATTCGAATCCTGCCGGCCCGGTGCAGCTCGATCAGATTGGAAAGCGCGTCCATTGCCGCCGTGATCTGCCCACCGACGAGATCAGCGGCCAACGGCGCATTGCCGCGATAGGGGACGGCGATCCATGGCATTCCCGTCGCCTGCCCCACGATGACGCCGAACAGATGCGGCAGACTGCCCAGGGCGGACACGCCGTAATTCGCTCGACCGGGGGACGCCTTCGCCCACACCACGAATTCCGGGAGATTGCGCACTGGAATGTCGACATTCACGGCGAGCGCCATCGCATAGCTTGCGACATGCGCCACCGGCGCGAAGTCGCGGCCGGGATCGTAGTCGAGATGCGACCACACCAGCGGCGCCAGCACGGTCACCACCATTGGCGCGAGCATGATCGTGGTCGCATCGGGCGGGGCGTTCTTCAAGGCCATGGCAGCGATGCGGCCGCTTGCGCCCGGCTTGTTTTCCACGATCACCGCCCGGCCGAGAGAATCCTTCAGTTGACTGGCCAGCAGTCGCGCTGCCTGGTCGGTCGTGCCGCCGGCCGTGAAGCCGACAAGAATTCGCAACGGCGGCTTTCCCGGCTCTTGCGCGATGCCCCTCCCGGTGCCGACCGCAATCAGGCCGAAAGCCAGGACCAGGGTGCCCAAATGACGGAGAAGTCCGGCTGGGTGCACGAGGGAAAGGATTCGATGCTGCACAAAGGCGCGATTATACTTGCCGGTCGTCGCGATTCCATCGAAGGGAGCGGGCGTCCCACAATCTTCAAGCTCGCATTGCTCACGCCATGTTCGAATCGAACCTCTCCGTTGCCGCAGCCGGGACACCACAATCGGTCGACACGATGTTGCGATTCGAGCGCCTGCTGACCGACGTGTCGTCCCGGTTCATCGATTGGCCCGTTGGGCGCATTGACGAAGCCATCAATCTCGGCCTGCAACAGATCGTCGAGACCCTGGAGATCGACCGCTCGACGTTGTCGAATGTCGATCCGAATACAGGACAGTTCCATTCCACGCACTCGTGGGCTGCGGCAGGGTTCACGCCGGTTGCCCGGACAGTATCGTCGCGGACCTATCCGTGGGCATTGTCCCGCTACCGGGCCGGGAAGCCGGTCGTGTTTTCCTGCTTGGACGAAATGCCCCCGGACGCGATGCTGGACCGCCAATCCTACGCAAGTCTCGGCCTTCGCGCGCACGTCGGCATGCCGGTCATGGTTGCGGGCGAATTCGTCGCCGTGTTGGGCCTTGGCTCGCTGCGCAGCGAACGCCGTTGGGGAGAAGACCTGGTTGCACGGATGCGGCTGCTCGCTGACATCTTTGGAAGTGCGCTGGCGCGCAAGCGCGCGCAGGACCGAATCGACCAGTTGCTGCAATTCGAGCGGCTGCTCGCGGACCTGTCGGCCTCTCTGTTGGGATCAGCGGCGGACGATCTTGGAGCTGCCGTACAGGATGCGCTGAGCGCTGTGGCCACTTTGCAAAGCGTGGACAATGCCGCGCTTTGGGAAATTGCACCTGCTTCAGCGGCATCGGTCGCCATGGGTCGTTCTCAGGCAAGTGGCGCATCGCCGCCTCTGCGTCAACTCGGCGCGGCCGAGGTTCCATGGGTTCTGCAGCAAGTTGTCGCTGGCAAAGTCGTCCACAGCACCACGGCCGAAGGCCTCCCCCCGGCCGCCAGCGCCGACATCGCGGCGTTGTGCTTGGCAGGCGTGAATTCATTTTTGGTGTTGCCGTTGCGTGGCAAGGACGCCGTGATCGGCGCCCTGTGGTTGTGTTCCGGCGACAAGGAACGCCTATGGCATGATGAAACGGCCGCACGGCTCATGCTGTTCGGAACCATGCTCCTCAACGCGCTTGCCCAGCGCAGCGCGGAAAAAAACGCGCAGCGGGCGACGGCGGAGACCACCCGGACACGCGAGCGCCTAGCGCACCTGGCACGCGTCGAGGCCGTTGGCGCGATGACCGCGGCCGTGGCGCACGAGGTCAATCAGCCGCTGATGGCGATCACGAACTACACGCTGGCGGGGCGACGCCGCCTTGACGGTGACGGCCCGATCGACCGCGCCAAGATCCGGGAGTTGCTGGAAAAGATCGCGGGCCAGACGGCGCGTGCGAGCCAGGTTCTGGACCACCTGCGGACAATGGTGAAGCGGCGCGAGGCTCACGAGGTAGAGATCGACCTGTCGCATTTACTCGAAAAATCCCTGAGGCTCATCGAGATGGAAGCGCGAATGAAGGATATCCGCGTCGAGACTGACATCGCCCTGGATCTTCCGCGCGCACTCGGTGATGAGATTCAAGTCCAGCAGGTGATCCTGAACCTCGCCTCGAACGCCATGGACGCCATGGTGGCTGCGCCCGCCGGTGACAGGGAATTGCGCATCGATGTGACACCCTCCGACGACAACGCCATCTCGATTTGTGTTGTCGATCACGGACCTGGCATCGTTGCCGAAGACGGACAGCGTGTCTTCGAGCCGTTCTTCACGACCAAGGGCACGGGGCTGGGCATCGGCTTGTCCATCTGTCGGCAGATTGTAGAAGCGCACGGTGGGAAGCTTTGGCATGAACCGCATGCGGGTGGGGGCACGGTGTTTCGGTTCACCTTGCCGGCAGCGAGGGATGGAGTCTGACGAATGACTGAACCCACGGTATTCATCGTCGACGACAACGACGGGGTACGCGATTCGATTGCCGAGCTGGTCGAATCGGTGGGCTTGCACCATTCGACCTTTGAGTCGGCACAGCAATTTCTCGACGCCTTCAACCCGGAGGCCACCGGCTGCCTGGTGCTCGATGTCCGAATGGCGCACATGAGTGGGCCGGCGTTGCAGGATCGCCTGAACGCGATGGGCGCCAGAATTCCGATCGTGTTCATCAGTGGCCACGCCGACATCGAAGTTGCCGTCAGGACGATCAAGGCCGGCGCGGTCAATTTCGTCACCAAGCCCTACAAGGAGCAGCAGCTGCTCGACAGCATCAACGAGGCGTTGGCGCGTGATGCCGCCAATCGTGATGCGCCCGTCGTCAAGCGCGAATTCGCAGCGCGACTTGCAGTGCTGTCGGAGCGGGAAGCACAGGTGCTGGACCTGGTCGTGGCTGGTCAGTCGAGCAAATCGATTGCGCGCATACTGGAAATCAGCTTCCGTACCGTGGAGCTGCATCGCAATCACATTTTCGCGAAACTCAACGTGACGTCGGTTGCGGAACTGGTGCGACTCGTCGTCGAGCACCGCGCAGCTTAGACGCGCAACCGCCGTGCGTGGCTCGGCGCCGTGTTCCACGGCGCCTATGTGTTTCCCTCTATTGTCGGCGACAGGTTCGCGTCGCAAGCTGTAAGGGTCTGCAGGCCACCATTGAAAGCGGCAATCCGTCTCGTCGGATCGCATGGCCGGCCTTTCCGCAGCACAGGGGGATTGGTGCCCAATACCATCTACATCATCGATTCGCCGGGCGATGAGTCCAGGCGCGTGGCCGGCGTGGTTGCGCCCGAAGCCGACGATGTTTGCATGTACGAATCGTCGGCAGATTTCTTTCGGTCGGTGACGCCGGAAGCCCGCGGTTGCGTCCTGGCGTACTCCGATCTCACGGGAGGCGGTATGTGCGCGCTGATGGAGGGCATGCAGGCGCACGGGCTTCGGCTTCCCGTTGTGGTGCTGGGGCGTGACGCTGATCTCGCCACGGCAGTGACACTCATGCGAGCGGGGGCGACCGAATTCGTTGAGCTGCCCGTTCTGGATCGGCACTTGCGCAAGGCGGTCAGGCAGGCGCTCGCCCTGGGCAATGCTGACCGGCTCCCGTAGCGGAGCTCTGCAGCGATAGGTGATTGCACCTAGGCGGATAGGTGCGCGCATTGATGGTTTTGCATGACCCAGATATCTAGAGTGCATATGGTGAAAGACGATCGCGTCTGCGTGGCGCATGGCGGGTCAGCGTGCCGGTCTCAATGCTATGGAAGCTGTTGACCAGCGCGACGATGGCGACATACCGCCCTGCCAGGAGCTAGCTCGGAGAAGCAAATGAACACGAAGAGACTCGTGTACGGATTTTTCGCCATCATGGTTGTCGCGCTCGGTGTCGCCGTGCCGGCGCTGGTGCAGGCACAGGCGCCAGCACCAGCGAAAAAGCCCAATATCCTCATCATCTGGGGTGACGACATCGGCTACTGGAACCTCAGCGCCTACAACCAGGGCATGATGGGCTACAAGACGCCGAACATCGATCGCATCGCGAAGGAGGGCGCACTCTTCACCGACTGGTATGGCCAGCAGAGTTGCACTGCGGGTCGCGCGGCGTTCATCACCGGCCAGTCGCCGTTTCGCACCGGCCTGCTCAAGGTCGGCCTGCCCGGCGCCAAGGAAGGACTGCAGGCGCGCGACGTCACCATTGCCGAACTGCTGAAGGCGCAAGGCTACCTGACCGGGCAGTTCGGCAAGAACCATCTGGGCGACCTCGACGAACACCTGCCGACCGCCCATGGCTTCCAGGAGTTCAAGGGCTCGCTGTATCACCTGAATGCCGAGGACGAGCCGGAGCACGAGGATTACTTCAAGGATCCTGCGATGCGTAAGAAGTTCGGTACGCGCGGTGTCATCCACACCTGGGCCAACGCCGATGGCACGCAGAAGATCGAAAGCACCGGCGCATTGAACAAGAAGCGGATGGAGACCATCGATGACGAGGTGACTGCCGAGACCATCCGCTTCATGAAGGACGCGAAGAAGGCCGACAAGCCCTTCTTCCTCTGGTGGAACTCGACCCGCATGCACATCTGGACGCGGCTCAAGGAGTCATCCCGCGGCAAGACTGGACTCGGCATCTACCCGGATGGGATGGTCGAACACGACGTGCACGTCGGTGAACTCCTGAATGCGTTGAAGGAACTCGGCCTCGAGGAGAACACCATCGTCATGTACTCGACCGACAATGGCGCCGAGAAGTTCACCTGGCCAGACGGTGGCACCTCGCCCTTCCGCGGCGAGAAGAACACCAACTGGGAAGGGGGCTACCGCGTGCCGACCTTCATGCGCTGGCCCGGCGTGATCAAGCCCGGAACCGTGCTCAACGACGTCTTCGCGCACGAGGACATGCTGCCGACGCTGCTGGCGGCCGCCGGCGTGCCCGATGTGACGGAACAGCTCAAGCGCGGCATGAAGGTGGGCAACAAGACCTTCAAGGTCCACCTCGACGGCTACAACCTGACCGACGCGCTGGCCGGCAAGGCGCCCAGTCCGCGCCACGAGTTCTTCTACTTCAACGACGACGGCCAGCTGGTCGGCTTGCGCTACGACCAGTGGAAGATTGTCTTCGCCGAGCAGCAGGCGCATGGCGCAGCGGTCTGGCGACAGCCGTTCACGACGTTGCGTGCGCCGAAGATCTTCAACATCCGGACGGATCCGTTCGAGATCGGCGACGTCGAAGGTATGGACTGGAACCGTTGGTGGGTTGAGCACATTTTCCTGCTCGTTCCGGCGCAGCAGTACGTGGGGCAGTTCCTCGGCACGTTCAGGGAATTTCCACCCAGCCAGAAGGGCGGCACGTTCGCCCTGGATGCAGCCTTGCAGGCACTGCAGACGCCTGGGAAGAACGACTGATCTGGAAGGTTCAGAACCGCTTGGTAGACCGCTCTTTCGATCCGATCAGCGTCGTCAGGCACTGCCGACCGGCCCCTCCGCAGAGCCCTGCGGCGATAGGTGATTGCACCTAGGCGGATAGGTGCGCGCATTGATGGTTTTGCATGACCAAAACACCTAAGGTGCACATTGCGGGGGTTACGTGGCAATCGGGCTTCGGTCCGCCCATCCGTCGGAATACTCGAGTTGAGGTGTTGCGCGTCGTTGGGGCGATTGCAAGCGCGTCAGGTAAGGAAATCTGAATGTTCAGCTGGATTGCTGACTGGCGCGGCTGTTTGACTTCATGGTGACTGGAAAGGAAAACAAGATGAGAGTTGACATTAGGATTTGGTGCGCCATTTTGCTGGCTTCGCTCGGGTTTGCTGCCGGGTCGGCACTGGCGCAGTCCCAGAAGAAACCCAACATCCTGTTCATCATGGGCGATGACATCGGCATCATGAACGTGGGTGCCTACCACCGCGGGCTCATGGTCGGGGAAACGCCCAACATCGACCGAATTGCGCATGAGGGTTCGCTGTTCATGACTGCCTACGCGCAGCAGAGCTGCACCGCCGGACGCACGTCGTTCATGACCGGCATGAATCCGTTGCGCGCGGGCATGGTCATGCCGCAGCTACCGGGCTCGACCTCTTCGTTGTTGCCCGGCACGCCGAGTGTCGCCAAGTTTCTGCACGATCTCGGATACAACACCGGAGAGTTCGGCAAGAACCACCTCGGCGACAAGACGAACTCGCTTCCGACCGCCCACGGCTTCCAGGAGTTTTGGGGCTACCTGTATCACCTCGACGCGATGCAGGGCGTGAGCTTCCCCGACATCAACAAGTCGCCGACGGATCAGGCCGTGGTGCCACCGTGCAAGAACACGCCGGTCCCGGGACTCTCCGACCCGCCAGGTGCCGTTGACCCGCGAACAACGCTATGTATGACCCCGCCGCGACCCGTTATCGCCTGCAAATCTTCCGATGGCACGGAGAAGAATCAGAGCTGCAAGGATGAAGGTCCACTGACGTTGGAGCGCTCCAAGACCGTGGACGAGGAAATCTCCGCCAAGGTCATCGACTACCTCGACCGTAACGATCCCAGGAAGACCGGCAAGCCCTTCTTCGTCTGGTACAACCCCGCGCGGATGCATATCACAACCATGCTCTCGCCCAAGTACGAGGCCATGCTGGGCGTAAAGGGCGGCAAGGACTGGGGCATCAACGAAGTCGGCATGAAGCAGCTGGACGACAACGTTGGCGAGGTACTCAAGAAGCTGGAAGCCATGGGCGAGCTCGACAACACGCTCGTGGTCTTTACCACCGACAACGGGGCCGAAGTCATCACCTATCCGGATGGGGGAGTCACGCCGTTCAGGGGCGGGAAGCTCACGACCTGGGAAGGCGGCATGAGAGTCCCCATGATGGCGCGCTGGCCCGGACACATCAAGCCGGGCGTCGTCAAGGATCAGATCTTCTCGATGCTGGATTGGTTGCCCACGCTTGTTAACATCGGCGGTGGCGCCAAGGGCGACGAACTGAAGAAGAAGATCGAAGCTGGCACGTATCCGGGAATTGTCAAGACGACGCTCGATGGCGTCGACCAGCGCGCCTACCTCGAAGGCCAGGGGGAATCCGCGCGCGACACCCTCTTCTACTACAGCGGAACACATCCTTCGGCGGTGCGCTACAAGAACTGGAAGTTCTACTACGCGATGGCACCATCCAGCGCTACAGGCGGCCTGCTGGGGGTCCAGTCCTATCACTGGACGCAGGTGGACAACATCAAACGTGATCCGTTCGAGACGGCCGTCGGCGCAGATCAGTTGACTCTCTTGGGCATGGGCGGTGCGCTGGCGGCGCCGAGCACGGCCTACATCTACGACTGGAACCTGCTACCCATCGGGCAGATGTTGTGGATGAAGGAGCTGATGACCTACAAGCAGTTCCCGGCGCTGCAGACCCCATCGAGCTACAACCTCGATCAGATCATCCAGGCAATGCAGGAGTCCAAGACGACCAGCCACGCTGGCGAATAACCGTGTGAACAGTCGAGAGGTAGCGAAGGTGGGCGCCCCTGCGTGGGGCGTCCGCCGTTCCTCGGCGTGCAACGCTGCACGCGACTCGGCGGGCGCAACGCGATGGTCTATATGCCGCCAGTCGAACATCGAGGGAAGGAATACGCCGTGGCCGCCTTTCGATTGGAAAACTTTGCGATATTCGGACGCCGGCGAAAGTTGTAGCGGCCAAGGCGATGGTCACACGCTTCGGTCGCTAGAAGCGAGCGGTCTCTTGATCTCAATATCGCTGCCAATGTCCACTTCAAAAACTGAAGCGGCAACGGATGAAGTGCACATCTCGAGTCTCCTGACGATATCGTTCCTAGGGGACGGTCCGTTGAACCGATACGGATAGACGTGCCTGGCAGCCGTCGGTACCTTGCGCAATCACATTGCCTTGCATGCTCGCATTGCCTTGCATGCCTTCGACGAACGCGACGTCGAGATCCGTAAAGCCGATGGAGGACCAATTGCTCGTGCTACACGTGACGTTCGCAAACTCGAAGATGTTTCCGAATTGCTTGTAGGTTCCGGTGACCAACTTGCCGCAAGATGCACCGTTGAGGCCGATCAAGGTGGTCAGGTTGCCAGTCACCCCGTCCGGATTGGTGGTCATATTGCTGATACCGACAAAAACGTTGCCGTAATTGTCGAGATCGTCCACGGGGTAGCCCGCGCAGTTGCTTTGGGTGACGCGGTAGACCCCGCGGTATGCACCCACCAGACGTGTGGATTGAAAGGTTTGACGCTCGATTGATTTCGTGACGACGACGCCGTCGATCGAATATTGGAGCGTCGCGGTCCCCGGTGTTGCGGGAGAGAAGGTCATGGCGCCAACCTTGCGCGTCGTTACGGTGGCTGGATTGAACGGGCCTCCGTAGAACGGACCCGTCGACTCGTACATGTCTCCGGTCCAGGCAGGGTATCCAGTCCCTGGCGGCGAGCCCGGGGACGCTGCCGCTTCGTACCAATGCGGCAGGCGATCTTCCCCGTACACCAGGAACGTAAGAACGATCACGTTGCCCTGTTCGGTGATCGTGACGCCCCATCCCGATTCCGCGGGGTTCCACCACAGGGCCGTCCAGGTGAATGCGTGGACCTGTCCAGCGAACGCGAAGGCAACTATCGCGGCTAAGCGGCGAACGGCTCTTTGCATGATTCTCCCCCAATCATTGAGCTACACATTTAGAAAGACGTCCATTGATCTTGCCGACTCGCAATGACGCCGCCGGCGGAAATCGCCCGGCGAACCTGCCAAGGCGGAATATGCCAGATAGCAAGGAGGGAGGCGGCGCCCGAAGCAATCACTGAGACTCTCGATTGTGCAATCAGTTGGGCCCGATGGCCTTTCGGCGACGCTGACCTCAGCGCCGCGGGTCAAATTGATCTGCGCAACCGTCAGACGAACTCTGCGGTCGTAGAATGCGGTCCGGTCCGCGGACTGGCCAACGATGCGCCGATATTCCAACCGCGCAATCTGCCGGAGACTTTGCCTTCGCCGCATCCGCGTGCAGGCAGCGAGGGTGGTCGAGGCGCATGTGGCGACCCACGCGCAAGTGACGGCGTGCCGATCACGTCGGCCGAAGAGGCGTCCCCTGGCCTGCCGGCACCATCACCACATCCTGCAGCTTTGCGAGCTCGATCGAGAGCAGGATGCCTGGGCTGCCCGGCGGCGAATCGTGACCGAGGACGTGCGCCTCGACGATCGCGTCGAGCGCGGCGACGCGCACTTCCCGTCCCGGCAGCGCCAGTGAAGCTGCAGTTGCCGCGAATTGCGGGACGCCGATCACCAACCGCTGGGCGATCGATGGCGAGTCGAGCGTGCAGCGATTCTTGCCCGCCGCGCGGCCGGCGAGCTCGATGCGTTGCCCGCCGCGCGCGAGCGTGCCGTCCCCGAGCTGCACCTCGCCCTTGACGCGGGTACGCGCGAGGGCGCCCGACAATTTGGCATCGGCGGGACGGGCAAGCGGCTGGCCCGGCGGGGAGTCCAGCAGCGCGTGCAGGAACGGCAGCAGGTCGATGCGGCCGCGGTCACCGCGCGCGAAGGGAAATCCGCGGTCCGCCCCGAAGGACACGCCTGGCGGCGGCGACGGAAATGCGACCAGCGGGACCCGCACCTGGCCAGCCGGCCCCGAGACATGGATGCCCGCAGGGGAGACACCCATCAACGAATTAGGCCCGACGTTCTCGATCACGACCGCATTGAAATCGACCGCGCCCTGCCGGATCGGCACCGCGACGTCGGCATCGACGAACCACAACGCGTCCTTGATGAACGCGTGTACCAGCCCGTCGAGCGCGCGGAGCGCATCGAGCTGCAGCGCTTGCGGCGCATCGCCGGCGGCCACCGCGTCACGGGCCAGCGCCGCCTTGAGACGCTCGACGACGACATGCCGCGCCACGAACGACGTCAGGGCCGGGGCCCCCGCGATCGGCACAACCTCGGCACGCACGTCCTCGAGCGTCACCCGCTCGATGTCGATGCGTGCGCCGGCGATGGTCGCGCGCACGCCTTGCATGACGATCGCCGCCGCCGCCAGCGTCATGTGTCCGTCCGGCTGCGCGGTCAGCGTCAGTGCGCGCGTGGTGAAGCTCTCGCAGGCGAGTTCCATCCCGGGGATGCGGAGAAACGCAGTGGCACTGGGCGGTGGGGTCGTGGCCATGGCGGGCGATGCGCGAAAGTTCGCAGTATGCACGCTGCGGCAGCCGATGGAGTCCGCCCAGCGGCAGTCGGAAACACCGGTCTACCGGTGTGGGCCGGACTTTGAACTTCGGCCGTCCTTCCATATAGCCGTTGTACCCGAGGTCGGGCGCGGTTGTATCCAAGACACGCCATAAAGTTGAATCTCCTTCAGCCGAAAGGAGATCACCATGAATGGAATTCGTACCACGCCCCACGCGGAAGCTTGGAACAAGGGCAAGCTCGTTGGCCAGAAGGCGCCATTCAAGCTTCAGGAGATCTGGGCAATCCGTATTCGGCTGCAGATGCAAGGCCGATTGCGCGACCTTGCCCTTTTCGACCTGGGGATCGACAGCAAACTGCGCGCCTGCGACCTGGTCAAGCTCCGGGTCCGAGACGTATGCCACGGCGACCGGCTGGCCGCGCGGGCGATAGTGATGCAGCAAAAGACCCAGCGCTCTGTCCAGTTCGAGATCACAGCACCAACTCGGGAAGCACTGGAAGCGTGGATCAAGTCGGCCGGGCTGAAGTCGGACAGCTACCTGTTTCCCAGTCGCGTGCACCTCTCACCGCACCTCGGTACTCGGCAGTACGCCCGGATCGTGCATGACTGGGTCGAGGAAATCGGCCTCGATCCCACGGCCTACGGCACGCACTCCATGCGGCGAACCAAGCCGACCCTGATTTATCGCCGCACGAAGAATCTCCGAGCGGTGCAACTGCTACTCGATCATAGCAAGCTCGAAAGCACCGTCCGCTACCTCGGGATTGAAGTTGACGACGCGCTCGAAATAGCCGAACAGGCCGAGGTCTAGCTGTCCGTCGGGAAAGCTGCCGGTCAGCACCCAGTGCTGAGGGTCGCTGACCGGCCAATATCGGTCACTGGCAAACCCGCATCAGCTCCGCCGCAACGTCTGCCTACCGAGTCACTTGGTGGCCGGTCCGTCCCTGCGTCACGCTCGCCCACGACTCGGGAGCGTCCTAGCCCCTATACCTTAACGCGCATGACCTGATAGTAGAATTCAACACCCCGGGACGCGCTCGTTCTAGGTCATCCGATCTGCTAGGAGTTGGAAATGCGTGTCAACATTAGAGTGTCGGCTTGCACAGCTGTCGCAATGATCGTTTTCGTGGGCTCCTCTCTCGCTGCAGAGAGTGTTACCACCGACGAAGGCACGCTCGATGCTGCCACGCTGGGCAAGGTGTTTCCCGTCAAGCGTCCTTACTCGCCTTACGCGGGCCGCAACTTCCCGACCCGCCCTTTGTTTGGCGACACGCACCTGCACACATCATTTTCCATGGACGCGGGCGCATTTGGCGCACGGCTCGGGCCGAAAGAAGCTTACCGATTTGCCAGGGGCGAAGAAGTTGTCACTTCGACGGGTCAGCGCGCCAAGTTGTCGCGGCCGCTGGACTTCCTCGTGGTCGCTGACCACTCCGACGGTATGGGGTTCTTTCCCAGCCTCCTGGCGGGCGATCCCAAGCTGTTGAGCTATTCCCAGGGACGCAAGTGGTACGACATGGTGAATGGCGGTGACGGCGCCAACGCCGCCATCCAGATCATCCAGGCGTTTTCACAAGGCACGATGGAAAAGGGGTTGCTGCCGGTACCCGGCACCGATAGCTACCGCAGCGCGTGGCGCGAAACGATCAAGGCCGCTGAAGAAGCCAATGACCCGGGACGCTTTACGGCGTTCATCGGCTTCGAGTGGACCTCGAATACTGGCGGCAACAATCTCCATCGCAATGTCATCTGGCGCGATGGCGGCAGCAAGGCCAGCATGATCGAGCCGTACACGACCGTCAAACCGCTTGGCAGCGACAATCCGCGCGACCTGTGGAAGTGGATGGCGCAGACCGAGGACAAGACGGGTGCCGAGTTGCTGGCGTTGGCGCACAACGGCAACCTGAGCAACGGCCGCATGTTCCCGATCATCGAATCGTTTTCCGGCCAGCGCATCGACCGCAGCTACGCCGAGAATCGCATGCGCTGGGAGCCGCTGTACGAAGTGACGCAGATCAAGGGCGATGGTGAAACACATCCCTTCCTGTCGCCGAACGACGAGTTCGCCAACTTCGAGCGCTGGGACAAGGGCAACCTCGACCTGAGCGAGCTCAAGAAGCCGGAGATGCTCGAGTTCGAGTACGCGCGCGCGGCCTTGAAGAACGGCCTCAAGATGGAGCAGGAACTGGGCGTCAATCCCTACAAGTTTGGCATGGTTGGGAGCACCGACGCGCACACCGGTCTATCGGCCGTGGAGGAGGACAATTTCTGGGGCAAGACGGCGTCGTCTGAACCGAGCGCCGACCGTGCCACGCATCCGTTCGTCAAGACGGAAAAGGCCGTGATCATGGGCTGGGAACAGACATCGTCAGGCTACGCAGCGGTGTGGGCCACCGACAACACGCGCGAAGCGATCTTCGACGCGATGAAGCGCAAAGAGGTTTACGCTACGACTGGCCCGCGGATGGTGGTGCGCCTTTTCGGCGGTTGGGACTTCGACGCAAAGGACGCATCGACGCGCAGCCCTGCGCTGCCCGGATACAGCAAGGGCGTACCGATGGGTGGCGACCTGTATGACGCCCCCGCGGGCAAGGCGCCTACGTTCCTGGTGGCAGCATTGAAGGATCCGATCGGCGCCAACCTGGATCGTTACCAAGTCATCAAGGGATGGCTCGATGCAAAGGGTGAACTGCACGAAAAGGTTTACGACGTTGCGTGGTCCGGTTCGCGCAGGATTGATCCTGCCACCGGCAAGTTGCCGGACGTGGGCAGCAGCGTTGATGTGGCCAGTGCCACTTGGACCAATACGATTGGCGCGCCCGAACTGATCGCAGTCTGGAAAGATCCGGATTTCAATCGCTCGCAGCGCGCGTTCTACTACGGCCGGGTGATCGAGATCCCGACGCCACGCTGGACCGCATATGACGCCAAATACTTTGGCGTCAAGATGCCACCGGAAGTGCCAATGACGGTGACCGAGCGTGCCTACACTTCGCCCATCTGGTACACGCCGAAGCGGCCATGACCGTCCCGGAGTGGCTGCGCCGAGCAGCGCGTGAGCCGCTGGTTCACTTCGTGCTGCTCGGTGCGGCGATGTTCGTGCTGTTCGCACTGGTACGCAAGCAGGCGGACATCGAGCCCGACCGCATCGTCGTAACGCCATCGCAGGTGAAACACCTGGCGACGGGCTTCACGTTGACGTGGCGCCGTCCGCCCAATGCTGAAGAGCTCAAGGGCCTTGTCAGCGACTACATCCGCGAGGAGGTGTATTACCGCGAAGCGGTTGCTTTGGGCCTCGAACGCGACGACTCCGTCATCCGGCGCCGGCTGCAGCAGAAGATGGAGTTCGTGGCGCAGGATGTGGGTTCACTGGCAGAACCTACGGATGCCGATTTACAGGCGTTCATCGACAAGCACCCGCAGCAGTTCCAGCGCGAGGAACGCTACACGTTCGAACAGCGCTTCTTCAACCCGCAACGGCACCCGGCAACTATGGACCGTGACATCCAGGCAGCGCTGGCGGAACTTCGTCGCGCGAATGCCGACGACACGGTGAGCGATATTGGCGACACCTTCCTGCTGGCGGACCATTTTGACGCCATTCCCGCTGGCGAGGTGGTGAAACTGTTTGGAGAGGACTTCGCCTCCAGCGTGCGCGCAGCAGCGCCGGGCCAGTGGATGGGGCCGGTCAAGTCCGGTTACGGGTTGCATCTCGTGCGGCTGGTGGCAAAGTCGGGAAGCCAACCCGTTGCGCTCGGCGACGCCGGCGTGCGCGAAAGCGTGCGTACCGCGTGGTCGAGTGCGCAGCGTGCGCGGATCAACGAGGCGTACTACCAGCGGTTGCTGAGCCGGTACACGGTGGTGGTTGAAGAGCCGGCGATACCCGAAGGTGGCGGCACGAAGGGTCCCGATGCTCGCAAGTGAGAAGAACGATACGGTCCGCTGTCTTACTTGGTCACGAGCGCTATTGTCGGCGCTGGTAGTTTTGTTCGCGGCTGTCACGACGCCACAAGCGGCCGCCCACGAGATCCGTCCTGCCTATCTGGAACTGCGCGAGACCAGCTCCCAAACCTACGATGTCCGCTGGAAAGTCCCCGCCCAGGGGGACGACATGCGACTTGCACTGGACATCGCCATGCCGCCTGGGACTGTCGAGCTATCGCCGCGCAGGTCGGTGTTCTCTGACCATGCGTTCATGCAGGAGTGGCAAGTGCGCGCTCCGGATGGTCTCGTCGGCAAGTCGCTGAAGGTCGTCGGCTTGGATGCGACGATGACCGACGCGCTGGTGCGTATCGAGCGGCTGGACGGCACGACGCAGGTCACATTGCTGACGCCAGCATCACCGCAGCTGGTCGTGGAAGCACGGCCTGGCAAGCTGCGGGTTGCTGCCACCTATGTCCGGCTGGGCGTCGAACATATACTCAACGGCTATGACCACCTGCTGTTCGTGCTGGCGCTCATCCTCATCGTCAAGGACCGCCGGCGCCTCATCGTCACGATCACAGCTTTCACGCTCGCACATTCGATCACACTCGCGCTCGCGACGCTCGGCGTTGTTCACGTACCCGGCCGGCCAGTGGAGGCGACGATCGCGCTCAGCATCATGCTGCTGGCGATCGAAATACTGCGCGTGCAACGTGGACACCCCAGCCTCACGGCGCGTTGGCCCTGGCTCGTCGCATTCTCGTTTGGTCTGTTGCACGGCTTTGGCTTTGCCAACGCACTGGCCGAGACTGGCTTGCCGCAAGGGGATATTCCGCTCGCGTTGTTCACCTTTAACGTCGGCGTGGAACTGGGACAGCTGATGTTCATCGCCGTGGTGCTGGGCGTGTTCGCAGCGCTCAGGCGGTTGCGGTGGCAACCAGTTTCCCCGGCCAGGGCGATGATGGCCGCAAGCTACGCCATCGGGTCCGTGGCGACATATTGGATGCTCGATCGCGTTGCAAATTTCTGGGCGTAGGCATTAGCGCAGCGGCCCTCGCAACGTACACGCGTAGCAGCAGTGCCCTCTTGGGTCAGATCTCCGGCAAGCTCGGTTCCACGCGATTTCGGTAAAGGCGGGATGTCTGCTTTGGGTCGATTCTGTTGAAAAATGCGATGTTGGAATGAGTTTGTAGGCACCGGCATTGTTCGATTCCGGCGATACTTTCCGATATTTTGTGGTTTTGGATCGAGGTTGTTGCCCAACCTGCCGTTAAGCAGGTGCTAGTTCCTCTTTCGTTGTTATCGGTGCAAGCCACTTTGCCATTCGTCGCAGATTTTGCGCGGTGGCTGCCAGCAGGAATTCGTCTTTGGCGCCGCTAAGCCCCCGTAGTCAATCATTGCGCGGGTCGCATTCACTTCATCGGTGCGCACGGCGGGTGTCGCCTCAACATCCACAATGATGCCGGCGTCGACATCCACTAGATAGTTGGCGGAGTAGGCATAGAACGCCGGCCCACCGGGTGCCGCCGTGTAGCGCGCGGCGGGGTCCGTCAGTGACACCGATTTCGGTGGTGTATCCGTTGGATTGGCCGCTTCCAGTCCAGCCACGTATTCGCGAACCGCTCGGCTCGCGCCGTCGCCACTCTTCCAGTTCATGGCCTCTGCGCCAGGTACACCGCGGGCACGATTGGCATCTGCTCGGACGACGCTTGCATCGATGGCGAAGCCTTCTCCCCCGACCATGCCCTCGGTCATGCAGCGACGCAGCACACTCTCGAAGACATGCCGAAACGTATCGCTCTCCCGGAAGCGACCGTGGCGATTCTTGGAGAAGGTCGAGTGATCCGGAATCGTGTCTTCCAATCCCAGACGACAGAACCAGCGGTAGGCAAGATTCAGATGGACCTCTTCGCAGAGGCGGCGCTCGGACCGGATGCCGAAGCAGTAGCCAATGATCAGCATCCGGATCATCAGTTCGGGGGCAATCGACGGCCGACCGGTGCTGCTGTAGTAGGTGGCGAGATGCTGACGCAGCTAGCTCAGATCAAGAAAGTGATCCACCCCGCGCAGCAGATGATCAGCAGGAACGTGATCTTCAAGGTTGAACGAATAAAACAATCGCTCTTGATTGCCGCCCTGTTCGCCCATCATGTCGATGTTCCCCCGTCGTCGCCGAGCTGATTCCTCAGACGCGCTCAATCATCGACAGTTCAGGGGTTTTTCAACAAAATAGGTCGCAAGCAGTCGAACGACCGAACGTACGAAAAGCAAGACCTCTCGTGCGTAGCTGATTCGCCCTCTACCTAGCCAACCACCCCCCATCAACCGGCAACACCACCCCACTAACGTAATCTGCCGCCGTAGAAGCAAGAAACACCACCGCCCCCCCAATCTCCTCCGGGTTCCCCCAGTGCCCGGCAGGAATGCGCGCCAGGATCGCCTGATTCCTCTCCGGATCAGCCCGTAGCGCCGTGGTGTTGTTGGTATCAAAATACCCAGGCGCAATCGCGTTGACGTTGATGCCCTTGCCAGCCCACTCGCAAGCAAGTAATCGCGTCAGTCCCGCCAGCCCGCTCTTCGACGCCGTATAAGACGGCACGCGAATCCCGCCCTGGAACGACAGCAACGACGCGACGTTGACGATCTTGCCGCCGCCACCTTGCGCCAGCATGCGTTTGGCCACGGCCTGCGACAAAAAGAACACGCTCTTCAAATTGACGTCCATCACGGCGTCCCAATCGGCTTCGGTGAAGTCGATGGCATCGGCGCGACGAATGATGCCGGCGTTGTTGATGAGGATGTCGACGCGGCCGCGCCACGCGACGGTCCGCGCGACAATGTTTTCGATCGGTGCCAGTGTGGCGAGATCCGCGGTGATGGAGAGCGACATGCGGTTCAGCGCGGCGATGCGCGCGGCGGTGTCATCCATCGACGAGCGTCCCACCAGCGCGACATCCGCACCCGCGCTGGCCAGCGCAACTGCAATCGCCTGTCCCAGCCCGGTGTTGGCGCCGGTGACGATGGCCACGCGGCCGGTGAGATCAAACAGCGGGCTGGCCACCGCCATGGATCAGCGCAGTGCCGCCATCGGCAGCATGTCCATGTCGTCGAAGTCCTGGTTGTCGCCGGCCATGGCCCACACGAACGCATAGTTGGTGGTGCCCGCACCACTGTGAATGGACCAGCTGGGCGACATCACCGCCTGCTCGTTGGCCACGACGATGTGTCGTGTCTCCGCCGGCTCACCCATCATGTGGAACACGCGCGCGTCGGGGCCCAGGTTGAAGTAGCAATACACCTCGCAGCGGCGGTCGTGCAGGTGCGTGGGCATCGTGTTCCAGATGCTGCCGGGTTCGAGCACGGTGTAGCCCATCACCAACTGGCACGACGTGACGATCTCGGGATGAATCACCTGATGAATGGTGCGCACGTTGGCGGTTTCGCGCGTGCCCAGCGGAATCTTCTTGGCATCGGCGCGCGCGATCTTTTTCGTGGCGTGCGTGGCATGCGCGGGCGCGCTCAGCAAATAGAATTTGGCGGGCGCGGAAGGGACAACACTTTCGAAGCTCACGTCCAACGCGCCGCGCGCGACATAAAGCGCGTCGAGATGATCGACCGCATAAATCTCGCCGTCGACAACAACGCGGCCCGCGCCACCGAGATTGATCACGCCCAGCTCGCGGCGGCGCAGGAATTTGTCGGCACCGATGGGCTTCAGCGCTTCCAGCGGCAAGGGGGTGGCCACCGGCATCGCGCCGCCGACGACCATGCGGTCGACGTGGCTGTAGGTCAGCATCACGCGGTCAGGGCGGAACAGCGCGTCGAGCAGGAAGTGGCCGCGCAGCTCGTCGGTGGTGTAGGTCCTGGCGTCGTCGGGGTGGCTGGTGTGGCGCACGTCGACGGAGGTGCGGCCGTCGAGCGACACGTAGGTGCCCTTGGCATCCGCGGGGGTGGTGGTGGGTGCGTTCATGGGAGCAGGTCCTCCGGGCTTAATGCACCAAATATGGCGCATAAGCGGGAAATGTCAAAATGGGCACCGTCCCCGGCTCGGGTAATCCCGGGATGGATACGGCCCGTCGCAAATGAGGCAAACCGCGCTTCCGGCGTGCTACGCTGGTTCCATCAGCGGCACGGCAATCAGCGCAAGTGCAGTCAATTCGGCAACGGAGGATTCTGCCATGACCTGTCGATCGTTCGCCCTCGCTACTTTGGTCGCGGCCCTTGCCCTGAGCGGTATGACTGTCGCACTCGCGGCCGGGGGCGTGGTGGGTAGCGGCACCGCCGACAGCTGCACCGAAGAAGCCTTCGACGCGATTTTTGACAAAGCGCAATCATCCGGTGGGGGCGTGATCACGTTCAACTGCGGCGGCGCGCCACGCGCGATCATTTTCGGCACGTACAAGGCCGTGGCCACCAATACCGAGATCCTGGGTGGTGACCTCATTACACTCAGCGGCAACAATGTCGCGGGTCTGTTCCAGGTGTTTGGGCCAGGAACGCTGAAGCTCTCCAACCTTATCATCACCCGCGGCTACGGCTCCGCCGGGGCCGTCGAGAATTTCGGGCGCCTCACCATCACCAACGCCCGCCTGGAAGGCAACACCGCCACCGTCAGTGGCGGCGCCGTCACTAACCATGGCGATGCCACGCTGTCCAACGTGGTGGTCACGGGCAATGAAGCCGCCGTGGAGGGTGGGGGCATTTTTGCCGATGGCGGCATCACCAGGATCGCCAATAGCGAGATCACTGCCAATCGGGGCCTGCGCGGTGCGGGCTTGGCCGTTCTTGGAGGCGCGGTGGAGATCGATGGCAGTACCATTGCCCGCAACGTCGGCAACTCGGGTGGTGGTGTTTATCTCCTCGCGGGGTCCGTGTCGCTCCTGCGCACCGTGGTGTCTGCCAATACGGCAGGCGAGGGCGGCGGCGTTATGCAACGAGGCGGTACATTCAACTTGAATGAAGTCATCATCGCCAACAACGGCGGCAGCGTTGCCTCAGGCAATGCGTCGGTAAACGGCGGCGGTTTCGATCAGGAGCAGGGTACCGCCGTGCTTACGAATGTATCCATCATCCGCAACACTGCCGGGAACGGCGCAGGCATGTATGCCGGCGGCGGAACCGCCACATTGACCAACGTCACTATCAGCGGCAACGACGGTTTGCCGCAATTCGGCTTAGGGGCCGGCCCGGGTATCGATGTGAATGGCGGGAACGTGACGCTGGCCAACGTCACCATCACGGGCAACCTCGCCGACACCACCCTTGCGGTCGTCCAGCGAAGCGCGGGCACGCTCACGATGAAAAGCACCGTGCTTGCCAACGGCACCAACAAAAATTGCAAAGGTCTCATCGCGAGCGCCACGTTCAGCTATTCCAGCGATGGCACATGCAACTTTGGCGGCCCGCGCGACAACGCGGTGCTGCTCTTCGAACCGTTGGCCACCAACGGTGGATTTACGTTTACCCAAATGCCGCAGGCGGGCAATCCGGTGATCGACAATGGCGCCGGCGTGGGATGCCCCACCGTGGACCAACGCGGCGTGGCGCGGCCATCGGGGCTCGCGTGCGATGCAGGCGCGGTGGAGTACGTCGCGGGCGCGCCTGCGCTGGCCACGGCATTCGAATACTTCAACGCCGGCTTCGGCCACTACTTCGTCACCGTGCTCACCGACGAAATCACCAAGCTCGACGCGGGTACGTTCATCGGCTGGACGCGTACCGGCCAGCAGTTCAATGTCTATCGCCTTACCGGCAACAACCTGGCCCCGGTGTGCCGCTTCTTCACGCTGGCGTTCCCGCCCAAGAGTTCGCACTTTTACGCGCCGCGCGGGTTTGGTTGCGAGGGCACGTTGCAGAACAAGGATTGGCAGTTCGAGGGCGACGTGTTCTACACGCCGCTGCCCAACGCCAGCGCGCAGTGCCCGGCCGGGCATCTGCCGGTCTATCGCCTCTACAACAACGGGCAGGGCGGTGCGCCCAATCACCGCTTTACCGTCGATCCGACCATTCGCAACCAGATGGTGGCCAGCGGCTATGTGGGCGAGGGTGCGGGCATCGGCGTGGGGATGTGCAGTCCGCAGTAGAAACATCCGGCCCGGCATGCATCCGGGCGGGGGGCGGCCATCACGCGCCTCCTGCCGCCAGCGGCGGGCACCGCCCCGTATGACGGATGCAGGTTGACCCTGGTCCCAAGTTCTCGAATACTCCACCCCTCGGTGCGCGTGGCTCACGCCATTCACCGTTCATGTTTTATGTCGATTGGCGGCGCATCAGGCGCTGCGTCGGCATGCGCACCCGCTGACTGGAGAAGTGCAATGCCCGCCGTCGTCCCCCGCATGTTTCAAGCGTTCGCGTTCGCGGCGCTCTTCCTCCTCCAGTGCGCGGCAGCCGCCGCGGTCCCCGCCGTGGACCTGGCGGCGGCCAGCAACGGCATGTGGCGCGACGTGGAGCAGCGCAACGTCGTGGCCGCCGGCGAGCGCGTGACGGTGCCGCTGCGCTACCGGCTGGTGGCGCTCGACCAGCAGGTGTTCAACGACACGTTTGCGCAGGCGCCGATGGAATTCACCGCGGCGGCGGCGCAGGTTGCGCTGGTGGTCACGCTGCCGCTGCCCGATGGCAGCACGGGGCGCTTCCAGATCCAGGAAACGCAACTGATGGCGCCGGAATTGGCGGCCAAGTTTCCGGAAATACGCACCTGGACGGGGCAGGGCATCGACGATCCTTCCGCCACTGCGCGGCTCGACTGGACGCCGCAGGGCTTCCACGCCATGGTGCTGTCCCCCAACAACGGCCGCGTGTTCATCGATCCGTACAGCCGCGGCGACACCACCAATTACATGAGCTATTTCACGCGCGACCAGACGCCGCCGGATCGCTCGGGCTTCACGATGTATCCGCCGATCGACCTGAACCCGGCGCTTTCGTCGCAGATCAAGCGCGCGCCGGGCGTCACGGCCAACGTGTCCGCGGGCACGCAGTTGCGCAATTATCGGCTGGCGGTGGCGGCCACGAAGGAATACACGAATTTCAATGGCGGCACCGCGGTGTCGGGACTGGCGGCGATCGTGACCGCGGTCAACCGCGTGGTGGGTGTCTACGAAGTGGAAGTGGCGGTGCGCATGACGCTGGTGGCCAACAACAACCTGCTCGTCTACACGAACGCCACCCCCGGTCCCTATACGAACAACAGCCCCAACCAATTGTTGACGCAGAACCAGACCAACCTCGACACCGTGATCGGTGCGGGCAACTACGACATCGGCCACGTGTTCAGCACGGCAGGCGGTGGTCTCGCGGGGTTGGGCGTCGTATGTCGGGCGGGTCAAAAGGCGCAGGGCGAGACGGGCACCTCCTCCCCCACCGGTGACGGGTTCTACATTGACTACGTCGCGCACGAGATGGGCCACCAGTTCGGCGGCAACCACACGTTCAACAGCGTCACGTCCAACTGCGGCGGCGGCAACCGCAATGCGTCCACCGCCTACGAGCCGGGCAGCGGCTCCACGATCATGGCCTACGCCGGCATCTGCGGCGCGGACGACCTGCAGTCGCACAGCGACCCGTACTTCCACACGATCAGCTTCGACGAGATGGTCACCTACACGACCACCGGTACCGGCAATACGTGCGCGTCCACCTCGGCCACGGGTAACAACCTGCCGGTGGTTACGATGCCGGCGGGCGGCTTCACCATTCCGGCCAACACGCCGTTCGAACTCACCGGTTCGGCCACCGATGCCGACGGCGATGCGCTGACTTACAACTGGGAAGAATTCGACCTCGGCGCCGGCGGCCCACCGGGCGTGGCCACCGCGGTGCCGTTCTTCCGTTCATGGAACGCCACAACCAGCCCCACGCGCACGTTCCCAGCGCTGGCCAATCTCCTATCCAACACGCTGGCCAAGGGTGAGGTGCTGCCCAACGTCACGCGCGCGCTCAACTTCCGGATGACGGTGCGCGACAACCGCGCGGCCGGCGGCGGCGTCGTCTACGGCGCACTTGCGTTCAACGTCTCGACCGCGTCGGGTCCCTTCACGGTGACGGCGCCCAACACCAACGTCACCTGGGCACCCTTGAGCGCGCAGACGGTCACGTGGAACGTGGCCAACACCACCGCGGCGCCGGTCAGCTGCGCCAGCGTCGACATCCTGCTCTCCACCGACGGCGGCAACAATTTCTCCACCACGCTGCTGGCGGGCACGCCCAACGACGGCACGCAGTCGGTCTCGTTGCCCAATGTGTCGACGGGGCAGGCGCGGGTAAAGGTCAAGTGCAGCACCAACGTGTTCTTCGATATCTCCAACACCAACTTCACGATCGGCGTGAATCCCGGCCCGGTCGTGGTCACGGATGCGGCCACCAGCCTCGGGCAAACGGGCGCCACGCTCAACGGCACCGTCAGCAGCAATGGTTCCGCCACCACGGTGACGTTCAACTACGGCACCACCATCGGCTACGGCAGCACCGCCACGGCGGCGCAAAGCCCGCTGGGCAGCGGCGCCGTCAACACGCCCGTGTCCGCGGCCGTCACCGGCCTCGTGTGCAACAAGCTGTATCACTTCCAGGCAGTCGGCGTGAACGGGCTGGGCACCACCAACGGCAACGACCTCACGTTCACCACGGCGGCGTGTCCGATCCTGACCAACACCACGACGCTGCTGTCCAGCAACAACAATCCGTCGTCGGTGGGCGCGCTGGTCACGTTCACGGCGTCGGTCACGGGCACGCTTCCCACCGGCACCGTCGCGTTCAAGGATGGCGGCGTCAACATCGCCGGTTGCGCGGCGGTGGCCATGGTCGGCGGCGGCAACACGCGTACGGCGGCGTGTTCCACCAGTGCCCTCACGCAGGGCGCGCACACGATCACCAGCGCCTACAGCGGCGATGCCGGCAACAATCCGTCGACATCGACGGGACTGGCGCAGCAGGTGCTGGGCGGCGGCATCGGCATCGCCACCGTCGTCACCAATCCGTTCGGGACCGTCTCGGTGACGGGGGCCACGCTGGTCGGCAACGTCATCTCCAACTTCCAGTCGGCGGTCGTGATCCAGATGGGCACCGCGCCGGGCAACGGGACGGCATTTGCCGAGATCGACTTCCAGGGCCTCAACATCGATCCGGGCACGTCGCTCACCATTCGCTCCGGCGCGCCGCAGCAACGCGTCATCCTGAAGAACATGACCGGCATCGGCAGTGGCATCAACGGCTTGCTGCTGGCGCAGGGCGGCAACGGCGCCGCGCCTCCGTTCCTGTATCTCGCCAATTCGGGCGGCTTCGGCATCGCGGCCACCGGCACGGTGACGGCGCCGTCGGGCTTGACGCTCGATGCGCTCGGCGGCACGTGGACCACCGGCGCCAACATCACCAACCTGGGCGTGGTGGACGGCGGCAGCCAATTGCATATGTATGGCGCCAACGTGAAGGGCGGCGGCGCGTGGAAGGGCAACGCGATGACGTTCGCCACGTTCGGCAGCGCCAACAATCCCGTCAACGGCGGCTTCTTCCTGTTGAACGGCCTGCAGCTCTATCCCAGCACGGGCGGCAACGTGGCACTGACGCTCGCCGCCTACGGTCCCGCGCCGCAGGTGTTGAACCTGTTCGTGAACGGCAACGCCACGGCGTGGATGCCGTCGTCGTGGCCGGGCGGCACGGTCTTCCCCGCCAACAACGCGGTGGTGTCGCCAGGCGGGTTCCGTCCGGCGGGCATTCCCGATCCGGCCTACGGCGGCGGCAGCATGATCCTGCAGGCTACCGGCAATCTCGGCCTCGTCAATGGCGGCACGAATGACTTCGTGTTCCCCGGGGGCGTGGTGCTGAAGGCCGCGGGCGCGATCGATCTTGGCGGCGTGCTGGTCAACCAAGGGTGGAACACGGCGGGCAAGACATTCCAGGGCGTGTATCTCGAAGCGCCCTCAATCGGCAGCTCGTTGGGCAACATCACGCTCTACAGCAACGACTTGAACTGGGTGAACTTCAGCACGTTCCCCACCGCACCGGTGCGCGCGTTCACGCTGATCCGCAATCCCAACGGCACGGCCAGCTTTGCCACGGCCGACAGCACGGCGCCGCATCTCAACACGTATTCGATCCTGAGCACGGCGGCGGCCAACGGGCAGTGCTGGACGTGCCTCGTCAATACGCAGCCGGTGAACATGTTCGGGCCGTGACCGGCGCGGCGATGTTCACCGCAGGGCCAGCCAGAGGCCCAGCGGCAGGAAGGCCACGCTGGCGATGTGGCCCACGATGACCATCGAGGCCACCTTGTGCGGCTCGCATTGAAAGCGATCGGCCAGCATGAAGTTGAACATGGCGGGGGGCATGCATGCGAAGAGAATGAACGCACCCCGCTCGACACCCTGTAACGGCACGACCAGCAGGATCAGCAGGGTTCCGACCAAACGGCAGAGCAGCGCGACCACCGTGCCCATCGCGCCGACGCGGGCATCGCTGATGCGACTGGTCGACAATCGGGCGCCCAGCGCCAGCAGCATCATCGGCACAAGCACGTTGCCGATCATTCCCATCGGCGTGGCCAGCCATTGGGGCAGGCTCCATCCGGCTTGCGCAAACACGACGCCCAGCAACGTGGCCCAGACCAGCGGATTGGCGTAAACCATGCGCCAATCGACACGCCCGCTCATGATGCCAACGCCAATGGTGAAATGCAGGATGTTGGAAACCACCAGCAGCACCACCGCCGGCGCGAGACCCGCGGGTCCGTAGGCCAGCACGATCAGTGGTATGCCTACCGGCCCCACGTTGGTGAACATCACGCAAGGCAGCAGCGCGCGCCACTGCGCGCCGGCCACCTTGCACAGCGGATACGCGAGCACGCCGCTCAACAGGATCAGCAGGATCGTCGCGAGCGTGAACCACGCCGCCGCCTGCGGGTTGAAGCCCTTGCCCGACAGCGAGATGAAGATGAGGATCGGCAGCGCAATGTCCACGACCAGCTTGTTGGCCCAGGTGAGATCGGGCTTGACCGCGCGGCTGTAAGCGAACCCGACCATCGCGATGATGAATATGGGCGAGGTGATTTCGGCGATCTTGGCAATCAAGGTGGTGCGCCTGATGGATAGGAGGGAAACGGCCGGAAGGCCGATTGGTCGCCTGAGCTGTGTTTGCACTTACGCCGGACATGGTGACCACGCGCCGCTGCGCGGCCCGCGGTCAGTGCGTCGGACACGCAGAACACCGTCGGTGCCTGGCTAGCGCCGACGTTCTGGTGGGGCGGATGTTCGCGCGCCACAACCGCCTGCGATGTCGCCCCCGAGGTGCATGGCGACAAGACTATGACATGCGGTCGGGCAATGCGTTGGCGGCGATGCCGTCGTGCCCTTTCGGACGGCAGGCGCGGACAGAGGACCTGATGTGCGACATCAGATCCGCGGGCCAGCCCGGGGTCTGGCGGTTTCCCGCGAACCCCGGTGTCGTTGCGGCGATCAGCCCTGGCGTTGCAGCTTGTTGCCCGTTAGCACCGGCTGGTGCATCGACGTGCGCGCGGCCGTGGCAGCTGCGGGCTGCTCCAGTTCGGACTCTGCATCGCTCCAGCGCCGCACGTATTGAATGCTGGCAAACGCCACGCCGCCACCGCAGACCGCAATGACCGCGGCGTTGAGCGGGTCCATGCCTCCGGCGAAGAGCGAGATCACGCCGGCGACGGAAAGCGACAAGCCGATGAAGGCAAAGCGCAGCGCGAAACTGACCGCCATGAGGCTGCGCCTGGACGCGGGCGGCACGTTCTCGTACACCTGCGTGAAACGGGTTGCTGTGGACATGTCTGGCTCCTGATTCGTAAGGGATTGATGGCAGCCCTGGTGCATTGGCGAAGCGAATTGCCAAGGCAAGACCGGTATGCTGCAATGCACAATACGAATGTATAGACGGGTCCGGACCGGCGCAAATCATTGATTCGGATGGCCCGGATCAGTTATTACGATCGGGCAGGGCAGGACAAACACTAAGACAGGCGAAGGCTTTTTCGCTAGTAAGCGCCTACTCTTCGGCCGCCAGGTGCGCCACGGCACTAGCCATCATCGCCTTGAAACGCGGATCGTCGCGGATCGGATCGAGGTCGGTGTCGGTGCGCCACCAGATAAGGCGCCGCGCGTCGAACACGCGCAGCACTGGCGTGAGCATTTCGATGGCCGCGTCGAAATCGCGCAGCGCCACCATCGAGCATCCCAGGTTGTAGCGCAGGTTTGAATTATCGGGGTCGAGCAGCATCGCGCGCGCCGCCCACTCCTTGGCGCGTTCGACTTCGCCCAGTGCCACCAGCGAGCTCACGCCCCAACCCATCGCCAGGCTGTGATCAGGTTCGGCAATGATCGCCTTCTCGATGCGCTCGAGATTGCGCCGGGCAGTAGCCTTCGCCGCGTCGGCATCACCTTTGGCCAGGTGCGCCTGCACGCACATGCCGAGCGCCCAGAAGTCCGACTCGATGGCGGTGGCAGCGCGTTCGAGGCACGCGATGGCCTCGTCCCAACGGTGCATCGCCATCAGGCAACGCGCCGCCGCGGCATTGACTTCGTAGGCGTCGGGATCGAGCCGCAGCGCGATTTCATGCTCGACCCACCCCTCGTCCAGCTTGCCGTCGTCCGCCAGCACGCGCCCCTTGGCCGCATGCGCTTCGGCAAGATCCGGCTCCAGCGCCAGCGCCTGTAGCGCGGCCTCCCAACCCGTTTCGCCGGTCCCGGCACTGACCAGCAGGCGCATGTTGGATTGGCAGATCGCCAGCAGCGCCCACGCCCGCGCATAGCCCGGATCGATTTCCACGGCGCGCTTGCACAAGCGCACCGTGATTTCGCGATGGCGCGAATTGCCGGTGGCGTTGTATTGCCGCGCCATCAGGTAGAGCTTGTAGGCTTCCGGATTGGTGGTCGCGCGATGCTCAATCGCCTTCTTTTCCGCAGGTAGCAATCGTAGTTTCAACGCAGCGACAATGGCCTGCGAGATTTCATCCTGCAGCGCGAAGATGTCGTTGAGATCGCGATCGTAGCGCTCGGCCCACAGGTGGCTGTCGGTGGCGCCTTCGATCAGCTGCGCCGTGATGCGCACGCGGTTGCCCGCTTTGCGCACGCTGCCTTCGAGCACGTGGCTGACCTTCAACTGGCGCGCCACTTGTGCGATTTCGACGTGCTTGCCCTTGAAGGTGAACGAGGTGTTGCGCGAGACGACCGCCAGCGCGGACACCTTGCACAGGTCGGTGATGATGTCTTCGGTGATGCCGTCCGAGAAATATTCCTGCTCGGGATCGCCGCTCATGTTGGCGAAGGGCAGTACGCAAACGGACATGCGCGGCGGCGCGTCGGCGGCGCGCGCGGCGTTGGCGTTCTCGACGGTCGCCGCAGCAGGCGCGTGCAGGACGAACACATGCACCGGCCGCTGGATGCCCTTGACCGTGTGCTGGCCGAAGTCCTCGAACACGCACGTCACCTTGCCCGCCACGTGATCGCGCACGGTGGCCGACAGCGCGATGGCGCCGGCGGGCGCCAGCGCCTGCAGCCGCGCCGCCACGTTGACGCCTTCGCCATAGATGTCGTCGCCGTCGACGATGACATCGCCGAGGTTGATGCCGATGCGATAGCGCAGACGCGCGTCGGTTGCACGCTCGGGTTCGGCGAAGGCAGTGGCCTGCTGCAGCGCCAGCGCGCAGTTGACGGCGGCCGTGACGCTGGCAAATTCCACCAGTGCGCCGTCACCCATCAACTTCACCAGCCGGCCGTTGTGGGCCAGCACGCACGGATCGAAGACCGCGCTGCGGTTGACTTTTAACCGGTGCAGCGTGCCGGCCTCGTCGGCTTCCATCAAGCCCGAATAGCCGACGATATCGGCTGCGAGAATCGCGGTCAGGCGGCGCTGCATCGGGAGGCTGGCGTAAGTTGATCGAAGACCTCGCGGGCTCCGGGCATCGCGAAACGGATGGAGTGAGTCGAAGTATTGGGGGTTCGGTCGAAGGGGTCAACCTTCCCGCACCATCGCCGGCGCCTCATTGCTGCCGAAATTCCTTCTTCCACATCTTCTCAAGTTCGCCGGCCATCACCGGATCCGGCGCACCGATCAGGGTGGTCTTGCCCTTTTCGTACAGCTTGCCGTAAACGGCGCCCCTGGCTGGTGAAAAGAGCAGGATCAGATTGTTGTCGCCGCAATCGTGAGGCTTGCATGGCGTGGCCACCTGGAACTCGTCGCCGGCCACGTTGACCTTGCGCACCAGCGCGCTGTTGGTCATCGTGGCAAGCCACTTTTCCTTCGCTTTAGGCCCCAGGGCGGCCATGTAGGCTGATTTGAACTTGGGGTTCTTGAGCAGATCGTCGGTGGTGACCATCGCATCGGTCGCATGTGTCGGGGCCGCCAGCAGCCAGAGCGCGGCAATGCCGGCCGCCAGAAGTGAACTCAGGGAGAACTTCATCGACCCTTCCTTTCACTGTCGAGAAATCTACGTTGACCGTTCGGGCAGCGTAGCCGAGATTACTGCGGCGCGCACATTACCACGATGTCCGGCCCGTCGCCTTCGGCGAGCCAGCCTTTGGCCACCATCTGGTCGCGCACGGCCTTGTCGGTCGTGTAGCGATGGTTGGCATCGGCGCGATTGGAAAACACGCGATAGACGTTGATCTGTGCCGCCCCGCAATTGCCGAGGTTGGGCGGGTAAAGATAGAAGAACGAGGGCGACTCCAGGATGAACGTCGGGTTCTTGCTCATCGTGCCGTCGCATTCGTTGGTGTCGCGGCCGAAGAAGTGACCGTCGCCCTTGCCTGGCGGAATGTAGATCCGGCACACGGCGGACGTGCCGGCCTGCGTTGTGGCGTAGGCCTTGAAGGACAGGCCCGTGCGCGCCCAGCCCTTGAAGGTGCCGTCGTCGAGCTTGGCGATCTCATCCGGGGCATAGGTGATGAAGTAGTGGTCGAGGGCCGCGTTGTAGAACTCGACGACGGTCACCGGCGTGCCTGGCGTGGTTGGCGAAGAAGCCTTCACCGCCGCCGCCGCGTCGAGAATGCCGTAGCCCCACGTGAAGTTGGGATTGGCCGGGTTGTCCTGCGTGGCCGCATTGAATACCGGCAGGTTGACGGCGAACGGGCTGGGCTGCACGGTGGCGTAGAGCCGCGCCTTCACCGTCTCCGGTGTTGCGGTCGGGTCCTGCTGCAGCATCAGCGCCACGGCGCCGGTGATGTGCGGCGTGGCCATGCTGGTGCCGAAGGCCGCGTAGTGCACCCCGTCCGCCTCGATGTTGGCGCGCTCCGTTGCCGAGGCCTTGTCCGCGGTCAACGACGACATGATCGTCGCGCCCGGCGCCGTGATCTCGGGCTTCATGATCGGCGGGCACTTGGCGAGGTTGCTGCAATTGCGGCGCGGCCCGCGGCTGCTGAACACCGAGATGTCCGAGACTGCACCCGGATAGTTGTCGGTATTGGGACCGTCGAGGCTGTTCCACGCGGTGCGCGTGTTGTACGACGCGACGGCAATCACGCGCCGCGGCGACGATGCATCCGTCAGGATCTCGGTGGTCACCTGCGTGATGTGATCGGTGAACACGGGGCCGGACGCATCTTCGCCGTTGATGATCGCGAACGGCGCGCTGCCGCCGGCCACCACATTGCCGACCAGCGTGATCGTCCACGGGCCCTTGACCAGCGGCGCCGCCGCGGTGGAGCCGATGAGGACGCGGATCTGGCGGTCGTCGTTGTTGGCATTGACGCCGGTCGAGGTGAACTCCACGGCGCCGCAGGGCGTGTTGACGGTGCCGGGGTTCTCACCCGGATTCACGGTGAGCGTGGCCGCGCAGCCGGGGCCAGCCACGTTGACGCCGTACGAGTTGGTGCCCGGGTACCAGACCTCGAGCGTGGCGAGCGTCGTTGCCACGGGAATGGTGAAGCCGACCGACTCACTGGCGCCTTGGGTAAGGGTGCCCGTGGCGCGGATCGCGGCATTGGCCTCGTTGCCCGCGGCCGCGACCAGGATCACGCCCGGTCCGGCGAGGTTGTCCATGCCCGTTTCGTAGTTCGACGTGCCGTCACGCGCGCCGAAGTACGAGCCGAAGCTCATGTTGATCACGAGGGGGCGGCCGAGTGCGGCGGCGATAGCCTTCATCCACGCGATGCTGTCGAGAATCCCTGCAGTGCCGAAAGCATTGCCGTTGGTGATGAGGAAGTCCGCTGACGGTGCCATTCCGATCATCCGGAACGCCAGCTGGCCGTTGCCGGTGGCCTGCCCGTTGCCTGCGGCAATGCCCGCGACGTGAGTGCCGTGGCTGTCGGTGTCCTTGTGGTTGCAGGCCGCGGGGTCACCGGCGATCGTGGCATTGATCATTGCCGACGTGCAGACGCCGCCGTAGGTGTAGCCCGCGGGGGGCACGCCGGAGGCGCCGGAGGCCCGCATGTCCCAGATGGCGAGGACGCGCGTGGTGCCGTCGCCATTCCTGAAGTCGTTGTGCTTGAAATCGAGGCCGGAATCGATGATGCCGACGATCACACCCTTGCCCGTGCCGCCGGACCAGTTGGGCGGCGTGCCGGTGCGCAACGTATCGGCGCGCGCGGCGGCCACGCTCTGGTCGAGCCGCAGCGGTTGCGCGCGCGAGGCTTCGATCGATTGGACACTGGGCAGCGCCGCCACGGCGGCGAGCTTGTCGGCCGGAATATCGACGGTGGCGATGTTGCCGATCACCGAGCGCACGACGGCGCCTTGTGCGCGGACGGCGTCGAGGTCTCCATCGAAGCGCAGGATGGTCTCGACCGTCGACTGGCCCAGCCCGGGCTCGATTAGCATCAGCTTGCGGGTGATGCCGCCGCCACTGGCGACTGCCGACAGCGTCGCATCGAGCTTCTGTGCTGGCGCGACGGTGGCAGCGTGCAGCGGCATGACCAGGACGGCAAGCGCAATGGCAGCCCAGCGCGGGAAGGAGCGGTTAATGCGCATCAAGGTGGTTCCCTGTAACGGTGGTTGTTGCTGAAATAGGATGGCGCTTGGGTAGGTGGTTCATTGCGTTGGGCCCGACAATCGGTTCGCAGTGTGGCGCATAAGTCCAAACGCAGGCAAAACGCGCGCCAGATGAATCGTCGGCGCGGACGAACGACACGCCGTGGTGCCGCGCCGACGACGCGACACGACACGACAATGCACAGGCGGGAAGCGACGCGACAGGTGCCGCGCCCTCAACCGGCCTTGGCCGGCGCCGTCACGGGGGCCGGTGAACTGAAATCGCGGACCAGCGTGCTGGCACCGTTCCACGCGATCTGTACGCCGATGCACAACAGGACGAAGGCGGAAAGGCGCATCAGGACCATCGTGCCGGTGGTACCCACCAGGTCTCCCAGCCGCTGCGCGTACCGATAGCAACCGTAGATGGCCACGCAGACAACAATGGCGCCGAGGATCGCCGACAACGCATCCGCGATATAGGGCTGCACGGTCGACGGAAAGTTGGCGCCGATGGTCACGGCCACCGAGATCGCGCCGGGACCGACGGTCAATGGCAGTGTCAGCGGATAGAACGCCCGGGCTTCGTGCATTTCCACCGTCGCGACCGCAGCCGCGGCGTTGTCCTCGTCCGTGTCGGTCAGCATCGACCAGCCCAGCTTGGAAACGATGCAACCGCCGGCCACCTGCACCACCGGGATGGATACGCCAAAGAATTCGAGCAGCAGGTTGCCGAGGAACAGCGACCCCATCAGCAGGACAAAGCCGTTGATGGCGATCTTGCGCGCCAAACGGGCGCGGGTGGCCCGGCTGGCATGGGTCGTCAGGGAGAGGAAGACGGGCGCGTTGCCGAGCGGATTGACAATCGGGAACAACGCGCCAATCACCAGCAGCACGCCTTCGGCGAAATCGCGTCCTTCGAACATCAGGCGCCGTTAGTACTTTGCAGGGCGACGCGCGCGGCGCGGGGACCACCACGACCTGTATTGCGGGCGCTGGTGGTCGTGGCGGTCATGGCGCCTGCGCGCCTGCATGGCGGTCGGACCGGGTCCACGTTCGCGCAAGTCGCTGCGAGGGCGCCTCGATCCAGCGCCACGAGGCCGCGCTCAAGCCAACCACCAGCACGAATGTCAGGAGCAGCGACGTCGGATACCCCAGCAACGGAAACAGAACGGACAACACCAAGAGGCCGATCTCGCCGTGATTGAGGTAGAGCGAAAAGCTGATGCGTGAAAAGAAGAGCGTCACGCGGTCAAGCTGCATCCGGTCGTTCAGCAGCAGCAGGACGACAAAGGCCAGCCACGCGTACGCATACGACACGCCATAGTCCGCGAGTTGCAGCGGCGGTTGCGCCACGAACCTGGCGATGCCGACCAGGAACAGTCCCCAGAAGGCCAGCGTGCCCAGAGCGAAGAACGCATTGCCGATGCGACCGGCCCAGCGGAAGTAGATGAGGCTGCCGAGAAACAGGAAGGTGACGTAGACCGCATTGACCGCCAGCAGGAACGCCACCGGGTGCGCGCCGCGACCCAGCTGCAACAATGCCAGCGCGACGAAGGCCACGCCCAATGCGGTATGCGGTCGCGTGCGCAACAGCGGCAACAATGCCGCGACGGCGATGTAGAACAGCATTTCGATGGCCAGCGTCCACGCCACCGAGTTGATGGCCGGGGTGCCCAACAGGTAATTCGCAAGTGTCATCGCGGCGGCGATCGTCGGCCACGGATTGGGCAGCTGCAAAACCTGCTCTACCGGATGGGTGCCGCCGCTCGGGCTCACGCCCGCAAGGGTCATGGCTCCATACACGATGAGCAGCAACAAGATGGAGGCCCACAGCGGCGGAAAGATGCGCATCACCCGCCGCACCACGAACTGCCAATGGGTTTCGCGCTGCGCGACCATGACGATGACGAAGCCGCTGACCAGAAAGAACATCGCCACGGCCAGCCCGCCGCCGTGCATCATCAGGCGCAGCGGATCGAACACCCACCGGTCAGCCATGACTGCAGGACGCCACACCACTTCATTGTTGTGCAGCCACACGCCGACGAGATGATCGTAGACCACCATCAGCGCGGCCACGGCGCGGATCAACGCGAGGCTGGGCAGGAACTCGCGGCGGGACCTGGGTGCCACGGCAGCCGCCGGCGTCATCGCGACGGCCGCGGCGTCGTTCATCGGACGACTCCCGTCGGGTACTGCGTTGCGCGCCTCACATGCCCTGGTAAACGCGGTTGGGCAGCCACAGCGCGATCTCCGGGAAGATGCACAGGAGCACGATGCCCAGCACCATCAGGCCGATGAAGGGCATCGTGCCCCAGACGATGTTGCGCAGCTTGAGATCGGGCGCAATGCCCTGGATCACGAACAGATTGAGGCCGACCGGCGGATGGATGAGTCCCATTTCCATCAGGATCGTCATGACGATGCCGAACCAGATGAGGTCGATGCCGAGCGCCTTGAGCGAGGGCAGGATGATCGGCGTGACCATCAGGATGATGGCCACCGGCGGCAGGAAGAAACCCAGCATGACCAGGAACACGTTGATCCCGATGAAGAACTGCCACTTGCCGAGGTTCATCTCCACCAGCCACTGGGCCGCGCCCTGCGTGATGCCGAGATAGCTCATCACGTAGGTGAAGAGGAACGACGTGCAGATGATCATCATGATCATCGTCGACTCGCGCACGGTGCCCGACAGGATGGCGCCCAGGTCCTCCTTGCGATAGCAACCGTAGAGCGTGACCACCAGGATGATCGCGCCGGCGGCGCCGATGCCGGCCACTTCGGAAGGCGTGGCCCAGCCGTCGTACATCGCGATCATGATCACTGCGATCAGGACCAGGAACGGCATGAAGCGCGGCAGCGACTCGAGCCGGTCCTTCCACGTGAAATGGTCGTCCTCCAGGATGGCGGAGGAAGTCCCGTGCGCATGCGCGATCTTGAGCGCCGCCTTGCGTTCGCCCCGGAACTTGAACACCACCCAGGCCGCGAAGAGCAGTGTGAGCATCAGGCCCGGACCGAAGCCGGCCATGAAGAGGCGACCGATCGATTGCTCGGAGGCGAGACCGTAGAGAATCAGCGTCAGCGACGGTGGGATCAGGATGCCCAGCGTGCCGCCCGCGGCGATGATGCCCGCGGCGAGCCCCTCCGAATAGCCGCGCTTGATGAGCTGCGGAATACCGGTGGAGCCGATGGCCGAGCAGGTGGCGGGGCTCGACCCGCACATCGCGGCGAACACCGAGCAGGCGAACACGTTGGCGAGACCCAGCCCGCCCGGTACCTTGTACAGCCACGCGTTGAGTGACCCATACACGTCGGCCCCCGCCCGCGTCTTGCCGATCGCCGCGCCCATCAGCACGAACAGCGGAATGGTGAGCAGCGTGAAATTATCGAGTTCGGCGTACATCGTTTCCGCCACCGACCACAGGTTTGCGGTGGGCATGAAGATCGCCATGAACGTGAGTGCGGACAGTCCCAGCGCAAATGCGATGGGCATGCCGGAAAATAGCAGCACCAGCGTCACGCCACCGTACAGGAGGCCAATCTGCGCGGTGCCCATCATTCGGTCCACTGCGCATGCTGCGCGTCGAGTTGAGCTTCGATGTCCGGAATGTGGCTGCGCTGGCTCTCGACGATCTGGACGAGCTGCTGCAGGGACAGCGCGGTCATGCCGATCGCCATGAAGACATAGGGGATCCACAGCTTGGGCGCCCACGCGCTGTTGCTGACGCGCCCGTCGGCGAAGGCTTCCATGAAGAAATACCACGCGTTCGCGGCAACGAACGCGCAGAACAGGAGCGACAGCACGTTGCCCACCAGGAAGCGGACGCGGTTCATCCGCTTCGACAGCACGTGCTCCAGCACCTCGATCGTGACGTGACCGCGCTTCAACTGCGTGTAGGCCGCGCTCATGAACGTGGCGATGATCAGGAGGATCACGCACATCTCGATCTCCCAATCGGTGGCCCACTTGAGGATGTAGCGAACCACCACCTCGAACACGATCACGAGGCTGCAACCCACGATCACGATGCCCGACAGATACCCCGTAATCGTGTTGAACCGTTCGACGCCGCGGGCGAAGAGCGCCCAGGCGCCGCGACGCACGGGCAACTTGTCGTCCGTCGTCGCGGCGCCGCCTGCCATCACTTCACCGACAGCGCCATGTCCAGCAATTGCTGCCCGTTCTTGACGTTTTCGGCAAAGTTCTTGTACGCCGTGTCCTTGGCGATCGCCTGCCATTTGAGGAACGATGCCTCGTCCATGTCCACCACCTTGGCGCCCGCCTTGGTGAAGACGTCGGCGAGCTCCTTGTCGTCGGACATCGCCGACTCCTTGGCGAACGGCTCGAGCGACGCGCCCACTTCCTGCATGATCTTCTGCTGCTCGGGCGTGAGCTTCGACCACGTGTCCTTCGAGATCACCAGCGGCTCCAGCATGAACCAGATCGCCTTGTTGCGCGCGGTGGTCACCGACTTGGCGTTCTCCGACAGGCGGAAGCTGATCAGCGACGTGCTGGAGGTGAGTGCGGCATCCAGCACGCCGCTGCTCATCGCGTTGTAGATCTCGTTCGAAGGCACGTTGGTCACCGCGCCGCCGGCCCCCTTGATCATCAGGTCCATTTCCTTGCTGCCGCCGCGGACCTTCATGCCCTTGGCGTCGTCCGGCGCCACGATCGGGTTGGTCTTGCTGGCGATGCCGCCGGCCTGCCACACCCAGGTCAGGATCTTGATGCCCTTGTCGTCGAGAATCTTCTCGAATTCCTTGCCGATGGGCGCGGACTTCCAGCGCAGGCCCTGGTCGTAGCTCGTGACCAGCGCGGGCATCAGGCCGAGATTCATTTCCGGGACCTCGCCGCCGCCGTAGGCAAGCGGCAGCACCGACATGTCGAGCGTACCCTTGCGAATGGCGCCGAACTGGCTGAACGTCTTCACCAGCGAGCTGCTGGGGTAAATCTCGAATTTCAGCTGGCCGTTGGTGCGCTTCTCGACCTCAGCCGCGAATTTCCTGGCCAGGCGATCGCGAAAATCACCGTCGTCCCCGGTCGACGCCGGAAACTGGTGCGAGATCTTGATGACCTTGGGGGCCTGCGCGTTGGCGGTAGCGGCCAGTCCCAGCGATGCGACGGCAACCAGAATTCCCGCGAACATGCGGTGAAATGTCGTATTCATGAAACTCCTCCAGAAGTGTTAAGTGCCGATTGCGATACGTTCTCGGCGCATTGCGCCGGCGGATCTACAACCTATTCTATAGCCCCAGCCACGCGATCGCGGCATTTTCGACCTGGGGATTGGTCGGGACAAAGGCGCGGTAGCCGACGGCGTCCAGCACCTCCTTGCCGCCCTTGGCGTCCTTGAGGCCGATCAGCGCGTCGCGGATGCGCTGCTGCTCATCGAGGGGCATCTTGCTGGACACGATGAACTGCTTGATCGGCACCGGCTTCGATTTGACAAGCACCTTGCCTCCCTTTTCGGTCCAGCCTTTCACCACCGAATTGGCCGCGGTGGCGGCGACCTGCGCAAATCCGTTGTCGAGGTAGAACGGCACGGCATCCTGGTAGCGCGTGGTGATCACGCGCACGGTGGTCGGCGGCGCATCGCGCTCCGCCGACCACTTGATCTTGTCGGCCGAGAACATCGCGCGGACCATTGCCGCCGTGATCGAGTCGGGATCGGGCGTGACCAGTGTATGGCCCTTCAGCTCGTCCAGCGACTTCAACTTCGCATCGGCAGGTATCAGCATCGACACCGTGTATTCGGTGAAGCCTGCCGTCCAGGCCACGGACTTGTAGCGCCCCGCCTTGATTTCCGCCATCGACACATGGGCAGGGTGTATGAAGGCGATGTCGTATTCATAGGCCGCCAGTCCGGCCCGCACATCGTTGTAGGCGGGCACGAGCACGGTCTTCACACGCCGCCCGGTAGCCTTGGCGATGACGTCTGCGATCGGCGCGAACTTGTCCCGGATTTCCTTGGGCGTGGCCTGATAGGTGACGCCCTCGGTGACGGCAAACACCAGATCGGTCGCCTGCCCATGCGCAGTGGTGGCGACAAGCGCGCCGAACACCATTGCCGCTGCAAGACTTGCTCTCATTGCTGCTGCTCCCTCATCGATACGGAATGGCCGGGGGTGCGGGGCGCCCGACGGTCGCTGGCTCCATGCCACGCGCTGCAGTGCCCGCTGCGCGGCGCGGCGTGTTTGTTGTCGAATACAAAGAGGCTCTTTTTTAACTGCGAGTATGGCTCAGGTCTGCGCCAACCGCCACGCCGTTCCTCCGCTCGCGCCCGCGCTGTTCCACCGCCAAGGTGCGATACCATTGCGGGTCGACTTTGGCCCCGCCATGAAGCAACGAACCGACCCTACACCCGCCGCGGTCCTGCCGCCGGTGCCGCCCCCAAGCGTCGCCCGCCTGCTCGCGCTGTACCGCACGATGGCGCGCATCCGCGCCTTCGAGAATGCGGCGGAGATCGCGAGCCAGGGCGGCGTCGCGGCATGGGGCCTGGCCACCGCCGCCAAACCGGCACTGGTGCGCGGCCCGCTGCACCTGTCGACGGGACAGGAGGCCGTGGCTACCGGCGTCTGTGCGAACCTGATCCGCGAAGACTTGTTGACTTCAACTCACCGCGGTCACGGGCATACGCTGGCCAAGGGCGCCGACGTCAAACGCATGATGGCCGAGCTTTTCGGCCGCGCCACCGGGACCAACAAGGGCAAGGGCGGTTCGATGCACATCGCCGACTTCAGCGTCGGGATGCTGGGCGCCAATGGCGTGGTTGCCGCCGGCATGCCGATTGCGGTGGGCGCCGCGCATGCATTGAAGATCCGCCGTCGGCCCGAGATCGTCGCGTGCTTCTTCGGCGACGGCGCCGTCAATCGCGGGCCGTTTCTCGAGGCGCTCAACTGGGCCGTTGTCTATCAGTTGCCGGTGTTGTTCGTCTGCGAGGACAACCGGATCTCCGCCACCACGCCGACAGGCCCGATGACCGGCGGCGCCGGGGCGAGCGCGCGCGCCGAAAGCCTGGGCGTGCCCGCCCTCAAGGTCGACGGCAACGATGTCGAGGCCGTCGATGCCGCGGCCGCGCGACTGGCGGCCGAGGTGCGCGGCGGCGCGGGCCCGCGGTTTCTCCACGCCGTTACCTATCGCTTCAAGGGCCACGTATCGGTGGACCCCGGCTCCTACCGCGATCAGGCCGAAGTCGTGGCGGCGCTGGCGTTCGATCCACTCTCGATTGCGCGGCATGTGCTGACCGGGCGCGGTGTCGCGGTGGCCGAAATCGACGCACTGGATGCCGCCGCGAACGCGGAAATCGGCATCGCGATGGCGGAGGCCGAAGCCGCGCCGTGGCCGGAAGCCGCAGCCGCCTACACCGACATCCAGAACACCGGGGCGGGCCAATGGCGCTGATGAATTATTCGCAGGCGGCGGCGGCCGCGCTCTCCGAGGCCATGACGGCCGACCCCAATGTAGTGGCGCTGGGCGAGGACCTGGGTCGCGGCGGCATCTTCGCGCAATACAAGGGACTGCAGCAGGAGTTTGGCGCCGATCGCGTGATCGACACGCCGATCTCCGAGGCCACGATCATGGGCGCCGCGGTGGGCATGGCGCTGGCTGGATTGAGGCCGGTGGTGGAGATGCGCGTCGTCGATTTCGCGCTGTGCGCGATGGACGAACTCGTCAACCAGGCGGCGAAGAATCGCTTCATGTTCGGCGGTCAGGGTCGCGTGCCCTTGGTGGTGCGGATGCCGATCGGGCTGTGGACCGCATCGGCGGCGCAACATTCGCAGTCGCTCGAGGCCTGGTTCGCGCACATTCCCGGATTGGTCGTCGTGGCCCCCGCGGCGCCGGACGACAACTACGGCCTGCTCGCCAGCGCGCTCGCGTCGGGCGATCCCGTCGTCTACATGGAGCACAAGGAACTGTGGCCGGTGCAGGGCGAGGTCGTGCCCGGCACCATCGTGCCGCTGGGCGTGGCGCGGCGCCTGCGCGACGGCGGCGACATCACGATCGTCACGTGGTCCAAGGCAGTGCCCACCTGTGTTGCGGCGGCCACCGAGCTTGCGGCCGCGGGCATTGCCGCCGACGTGATCGACCTGCGCACGCTGTGGCCATGGGACCGCGCGATGGTGCTCGAATCGGCCGCACGTACCGGCCACCTGCTGGTCGTGCACGAGGCGGTGCAGGTGGGCGGGTTCGGCGCCGAGATTGTCGCCGCTGTCGCCGAAGCCACCGGCTGTCGCGTTCGCCGGCTGGGCGCGCCGCGCATTCCTTCGGGCTATTCGAAGCCGCTGGAAGACGAGTCACGGGTCACCGCCGCCGGCATTGTCGCGGCCGCGATGGCGCTGCTGCGGCGATAGCCCTTCCCGGGCGCATTGGCTACACTGGCCGGCTGACAGGACGCTCATGAAACCCAGAACCGCCATCGTGACCGGCGCCGCCAGTGGCATCGGCGCCGCCACCGTCACCGAACTCACCTCGCGCGGCTATCGCGTGGCCTGCGTGGACCGCAACGGACCCGGCGTACGCGCCGTGGCCGCCGCGGCCGGCGCGCAGCATCTCGCCATTGAACTCGATGTCACCGATGAAGCGCGGATCGTCGCGGCCTTCGCCGATGCTGCGAAGGCATTGGGCGGCCTCGACGCGCTGGTGACCAGTGCGGGTGTCGCGGAGATGACGCCGTTCATGGATCTCGACGCCGCCACGTTTGCCAGTGTCTACAACGACAACGTGATCGGCACCTTCCTGTCCATTCGCGAAGCGGCGAGGCACATGGCTCCCGGCGGACGCATCTGCACCGTCGCCAGTGTCGCGGGACTGCGCGGCGGCGGCCTGTCCGGCACGGCGGCGTATGCGGCCAGCAAGGGCGCGGTGCTGGCCCTGACCAAGAATGCGGCGCGGTCGCTTGCCGACCGCGGCATCGCCGTCAACACCATCGCGCCGGGCGCGACGATGACGCCGATGATTGCGCATGTGTTCGCCAACGATGCGCATCGCCAGCGCGTGGAATCGATGAGCGTGATGAATCGCGCCGGCAAGGCCGAGGAAATCGCGCGAGCGATCGCGTTTCTCATCTCACCCGAAGCTTCCTACGTCGACGGCGCCACGCTGGTGGCCGACGGCGGTCTGTGCATGTATTGACGGGACAACAAATCCCGCGCGAAGTCGAATTACACAATAACCAGGAGGAGACACCATGAGCACCAATCGCCGCAAGTTCGTGCAGGCCGTGGGCGGCACCGCCGCGCTGGCCGCCGCCGGCATCCGGCCTGCCTTTGGCCAGGCCGCCCAGTTCCAGTTGAAATGGGCCAACAACATCCCCGTCACGCATCCGTCCACGATCCGCGTGAAGGAAGCTGCGGAAAAGATCAAGGCCGAGACCAAGGGTCGCGTCGACATCCAGGTATTCCCCAACAACCAGCTGGGCGGCGACACCGACATGCTGTCGCAGGTGCGCTCCGGCGCGATCGACATCTTTCCGCTGTCGGGGCTGATCCTGCAGACGCTGGTGCCGCTGGCCGGCATCAACGGCGTGGCGTTCGCGTTCAAGGACTACAACACCGTCTGGGCGGCGATGGACGGCGATCTCGGCGCATTCATTCGCGCGGCCATCGGCAAGGCCGGACTGCATACCTTCGACAAGTGCTTGGACAACGGCTACCGCCAGATCACCAGCAGCTCCAAGCCGATCGTCACGCCGGCCGACCTGAACGGCTTCAAGATCCGCGTACCGGTCAGCCCGCTGTGGACGTCGCTGTTCAAGGCCTTCGGCGCGTCGCCCGCGTCGATCAACTTCAGCGAAGTGTATTCGGCGCTGCAGACCAAGGTGGTCGAGGGCCAGGAAAATCCGCTGTCGATCATCCAGATCGCCAAGTTGTATGAAGTGCAGAAGTATTGCTCGATGACCGGCCACATGTGGGATGGCCAATGGGTGCTGGCCAACGGCAAGATGTGGGCTTCGCTGCCGCCCGACCTGCAGGCCATCGTGGCGCGGAACATCTCCGAGGCCGTCGTCAAGCAGCGCGAGGACATGGCGAAGCTCAATGACCACGTCGAAACGGATCTGAAGTCGAAGGGCCTCATCTTCAACAGCCCGGACAAGACCCCGTTCCGCGCCGCGCTGACCAAGGCCGGCTTCTACGAAGAGTGGAAGACCAAGTTCGGTCCGGAAGCCTGGGCCAAGCTCGAGCAATACTCGGGCAAGCTGGCCTGAACGCCGGCGCAGCAGCCGACCACGCAGCCGTCCCGTCGCGCTATCGCGGCGTCGACGCTGCGCTGGGCTGGCTGACGGAGATCCCCGCCGCGCTGCTGGTCGTCGCGGAAATCGTCATCCTGTTCGCGGGCGTGGTGTCGCGCTACGTCTTCAACAAGCCGTTGACGTGGTCGGACGAGCTGGCGTCGCTCCTCTTCCTGTGGCTGGCCATGCTGGGTGCGGTGATCGCGCTGCGGCGTGGCGAGCACATGCGGCTCACCACCTTCGTCAACCTGCTGCGCCCGCAATGGCGCGCGTGGGTCGACACGGTGGCCGCGCTCATCGTCATCGTGTTCGTCCTGCTGATCCTCGCGCCGTCGTGGGAGTACATCAAGGACCAGTACCTGATCACCACGCCCGCGCTCGAACTGCACGACTCCGTGCGCGTGTCCGCCATCGGCGTGGGTGCGGTATTGATGATGATTATCGCGCTGCTGCGGCTGGCCGAACGATCCACCGGGCGCCAGGTGGCCACGGCCATCGGCGTCGTCGCCGCCGTGATCGTCGGCATGTGGCTGTGCAAGCCGATCTTTGCCACGCTGGGCAATGTCAATCTGGTCATCTTCTTCGTGGGCCTGGTGGCGCTGTGCGTGGTGATGGGCGTGCCGATCGCCTTTGCGTTCGGCATTGCTACGCTTTCCTACCTTGCGCTGACCACGCGCACGCCGCTCACCATCGTCGTGAGCCGGATGGACGAAGGCATGTCCTCGCTCATCCTGCTTTCGGTGCCGCTGTTCGTGTTCCTCGGCGCACTGATCGAAATGACGGGGCTGGCCCGCGCGATGGTGGACTTTCTTGCGTCGCTGCTGGGTCACGTGCGCGGCGGCCTGCAGTACGTGCTGCTGGGCGCGATGTATCTCGTGTCCGGCATCTCCGGGTCCAAGGCCGCCGACATGGCAGCGGTGGCGCCGGCATTGTTTCCCGAGATGAAGCGCCGCGGCGCGCACGAGGGCGACCTGATCGCGCTGCTGTCGTCGTCCGGCGCGATGTCGGAGACCATTCCGCCCAGCCTTGTGCTGATCACCATCGGCTCCGTCACCGGCGTGTCCATCGCCGCGCTCTTCACTGGCGGCCTCCTGCCTGCCGTCGTCGGCATGATTGCACTGGGCGTGCTCGTTTTCTTCAAGACCCGGCACGACAATACGACCGGCATCGCGCGCGCCACCGGCGCGCAGATCCGCCGCGCACTGTTGATTGCGTTGCCGGCGCTGGCGCTGCCCGTCGTGATCCGCACGGTGGTCGTCGAGGGAGTTGCCACCGCGACCGAAGTGTCCACCGTCGGCATCGTCTACACGATCATCGCCGGCCTTTTCGTCTACCGGCAGTTCGTGGTGTCGCGACTCTTCCCGATGCTGGTCGACACCGCGGCATTGTCAGGCGCCATCCTGCTCATCATCGGCTGTGCTACCGGCATGGCGTGGGCGCTGACGCAATCCGGCTTCTCGCGCCAACTCGTCACCGTGATGTCATCGGTGCCGGGCGGGCAAGCCGGCTTCATGGCCATCTCCGTCGTCGCGTTCATCATCCTGGGCAGCGTGCTGGAGGGCATTCCCGCCATCGTGCTGTTCGGTCCGTTGCTCTTTCCCGTGGCGCGCGCGCTGGGCGTGCACGAGGTGCACTACGCGATGGTGGTGATCTTCGCGATGGGGCTGGGCCTCTTCGCGCCGCCGTTTGGCGTGGGCTTCTATGCGGCCTGCGCCATCGGCAAGGTATCGCCCGATGTCGCGATGCCGCGCGTGTGGAGTTATCTCGGCGCGTTGTTCGTCGCGCTGGTGATCATCGCCGCGGTGCCCTGGATCTCCACCGGGTTCCTGTAGCGGCATCGCTCGTCGTCCCGGTTGCGCGTCGACGGTGCGGCTGCGCTAACATCGTGGCTTCACGTTGCTCCCTCTTCGTCAGGATTCCAACATGCAATACAACACCTTCGGCCGCACCGGCCTCTTTGTCTCCGAACTCTGCTTCGGTTCCATGACCTTTGGCGGCACCAGCGGCATGTGGGAGAAGATCGGCACCACGCCGCAGCAGGATGCAGACCGGCTGGTGGGCGTTGCGCTCGAGGCCGGCATCAATTTCTTCGATACCGCCGACGTCTATGCAGAGGGTGAATCCGAGCGCATTCTGGGCAAGGCCCTGGGCGCGCGCCGCAAGGACGTGGTGCTGGCCAGCAAGGTGCGCCTGCGCACCGGCCCCGGCCCCAACGACGTGGGCCTGTCGCGCGCACACATCATGGCGTCGATCGATGGCTCGTTGCAGCGCCTCGGCACCGACTGGATCGACCTGTACCAGATCCACGGCTACGACGCGTTCACGCCAATCGACGAAACGTTGCGGGCGCTGGACGACCTTGTGCGCGCAGGCAAGGTTCGCAACATCGGCTGCTCCAACCTCGCGGCGTGGCACATCGCGAAGGCCAACGGCCTGTCGGCGCAGCACGGCTGGAGCCGCTTCGAGTCGCTGCAGGCCTACTACACGATCGCGGGCCGCGATCTCGAGCGCGAACTCGCCCCGCTGCTGGCCGATCAGCAGATGGGCCTGATGGTATGGAGCCCGCTGGCTGGCGGCTTCCTTTCCGGCAAGTATTCGCGTGAGCAGGACGGACCCGCCGGTTCGCGCCGTACGACGTTCGATTTTCCGCCGGTCAACCGCGAGCGAGCGTTCGATTGCATCGATGCGATGCGCATCGTGGGCGATGCGCACGGTGTCAGCGTGGCCCGTGTCGCGCTGGCGTGGGTGCTGGCGCAGAAGCATGTCACCACCGTGATCATCGGCGCCAAGACCGAGGCGCAGCTGCGCGACAACATCGAGGCGACCACGCTCACGCTGTCGGCCGCCGAGCTGGCCAAGCTCGATGCCGTCAGTGCGCTGCCGGCCGAGTATCCGGGATGGATGATCGCGCGGCAGATGGGCGGGCGCGAGCCCACGCCGCGCTGACTGCTGCGCGCCACCCTCACCGCACGCTAGCGGGCTATCCTGCGGACCATGGCGATCATCGTTCCCGAAAGCGAAGTCGAGTGGACGGCCATTCGGGCGCAGGGCGCGGGCGGGCAGAACGTCAACAAGGTGTCCTCCGCGGTGCACCTGCGCTTCGATGTCCACGCGTCCTCGCTGCCTGCGCCCGTCAAGGCGCGGCTGCTCGCCAGCGGCGATCAGCGCATCACCAGCGCGGGCGTCGTGATCATCAAGGCGCAGCGCTACCGGACGCAGGACCAGAACCACGACGACGCGTTGGCGCGGCTGCAGGAACTGGTCGATGCGGCCGCGCATGTGCCGCGGATTCGCCGGGCCACCAAGCCGACCAAGGGGTCGCAGCGACGGCGCGTGGATTCGAAGGTCAAGCGTGGACAGGTCAAGGCCACGCGCGGCAGGATCGTCGAATAGGCGTGGCTGCACCGACAATTCCAGTCAAGGTGCGGCGGCGATGAACCGCCAGGAATTCACGCGTTGCATTGCCACCGACCCGCGAATACTGCGCAAGCGTGGCTGTTTCGCGCCGGACTGATGCGCAGCCTCGGCGCCCACCATCCGGTGATGGTGGCACGCCCCTAGTGCGACGACGCAAGGGGCCGCAGTTGCGTCGTGACGATCCATTGTCCTACTGCATGGCCCATGGCCGATCCAACCTCGGTCGAATTGCGGTAGTGCATGCCGCCCCACACGCGCGCGTTGGATGCCTCGGGGACAAAGCCGTCCGCCCGCTGCCAGCTGCGGGCGATGACGTTGCGACCTGCAGCATCGGCCGCCTTCAATGTAAGTGGCGTGGTGAGTTCGCCGGTGCCCAGCAATGAAGTGGTGATCTCCGCGAAGGCGGCGCTGGCGCTGCAATGCGCGCATGGGTATTCCGGGTGCGGCGGCGTGTTGATGAAAGGGGTCCAACCGGGGTCGCGCGCCGTACCGTCATTGCCGTCGTTGTCGCCATTGCGGATCGCCGTGATCGGTCGCCAGAAATTGTAGGCGTACTTCGCATCGAAGATGGCAATGCCGGATTCCCAGATGGCCATCGACATGAGTGCAAACGCGCGCGCGCGCTCGGCGGCGCCCGCACCGGCAGGCAAGGCGATTCCCGACATCGAGTCGAGAAATTGCTGCGGCCCGCTCGACGCCCAGAACAGCGCGGTGGCTGACTGCTCGGGGGTGCGCACGGTGGACCCCCGGCCGCCGACTGCCTTGACCTCGTTGAAATCGCGCGTCCAGATCTCGCTGGTCAAGGCCGGTGGTGGACCGGGCCGAAATTGCGAAGGCGATGACATCGCGAAAGGTCTCATCGAGGCTACATCAAAGGAGACCGGCAGCGCGGTAGGAACGTAGACACCCGGCGCGGTGGCGGGCCGATACTGATTCGGCACGCCCAGGCCGTCGCCCTGGCGCGCTGCCAGCAGTTCGGCGGCGGTACCTTCGCCAAAACTGCGACTGGAGATCGTGCCTGCTCCGGAGGGCAGTTTGGCGGCGATCGCATCGCAGGCCGTCGTGGTCGCCGCCAGCTGCGCGGGGTGCAAACGCGCGATGGCGGCGCAGCCGGCGCCAAGCGCGGCGGCATTGGCATCGGCATCGGGCGGCGGCTTGGGCTGGGCGCGATACGGCTGATAGCGGCCTTCGATGGCATTGGTGGCATCGAACATCGCGAGGTCCACCAGGACAAGGGAATAGGTGGCCGTGGGCGCGGCGCCCGCGGCGCGCGCGGTACGCAGTGCCAGGTCGTGGACATCCCCGACCACATCTGCGTGGCCCGGCAACGTCCAAATCATTCCGGGGGCGAGAATCGCTGCTAGTACCGCTTTGCGCATGGCTGCTCTCCGAGGGGTGATTTTCCATCCATGGGCCGGACCATTGTGGCTGGCGCGCGGACAACGGAACCCGGCTATTCTGGTCGTCTGCGGCCCCGTGGAACAGGGGATTCAGGCACGAATATTCCGGATTCAGGCGCCGGATTGCCGGATTCGTCGGGAACGCAATTGCCGGACTCCGGGCGGGCGCGGAGAATGCATCGCGAGGGGGGTGTCACCGATGCATGCGTTCCTGGAACGACAGGAAGGGCCGCGCCGGAGCATTGGCCAATTTGGGGCCACGCTGCGCGATCGATTGTCCGGCCGCCGGATCTTCTTCACGCTGGCCATCTGCGTGCTGGTCAGCACCCAGGTGCTATTCCAGCCTCAACTCTACGAGTACTTCTCGCTGTCCTATCTGCTGGATGTCTGGTTCGACTACCTGGTCGAATGCATTTTGATGGGATGTTCCATTCTGCTCGGGCTCACTCTGGCCGAGTCGCTGGCCGCAAGCAGTACACGCCTGATGACCACGGTACTGGTTTTCGTCGGGCTGTTTGCGGGCGCCATCACGGGCGCACTGATGCTGATCCCGTTCTACGACCTTGAGTGGGCAGGTGCCGTCCGTTCACGCCGCTTCTGGGGTGATCTCCTGTACTGGTGCGCGATCGGCGGCGGGGTCGCCGCCATACACGGCTTCCAGCGACGAACTGCAGCTGCCGGGGCTGCGCTCCACCATGCGCAGGTGGAGCAGGTGGCGCTTGCGCGACAGATGCTCGAGGCCCGCCTGCAGGTGATGCGCGCGCAAATCGAGCCGCATTTCCTGTTCAACACGCTGGCCAACGTCAAACGGCTGTGCCAGACCAATGTCGGCGACGGCATCACGATGCTCGACAACCTGGTGCGCTACCTGCGTGCCGCGTTGCCGCGGATGCGCGAGGAACAATCGACACTGGCGCAGGAAACGGAGCTGGTGCGGGCCTACCTCGCCGTACTCAAGATCCGCATGGGGGCGCGGCTGCGCTACAGCGTCGACGTGCCGCCGGCACTGCATGACCAGCCCTTTCCGCCAATGATGCTGCTGACTCTCGCCGAGAATGCCATCAAGCATGGACTCAACCCTTCATCGAGCGGCGGCAGCATTTCGATCCGTGCGCTTGCCGTGGGCGATGTCATCGAGATCCGGGTGGCGGACAACGGTGTGGGCTTCGGCGCCGCTGCCACGGGGGGCACCGGCGTGGGACTTGCCAACACCCGCGCCCGGCTCTCCGCCATCCACGGCACCGCTGCCGAGTTGAATTTCCTGGCCAATGAACCCCATGGCGTCATAGCCGTCATTCGCGTGCCGTTGGCGGCGATTGACCCATCCGCCATGGTTGCCGGAGCGAGCGCATGACCTCGGAACCTGCACGCCCGACGGTGCTGATCGCGGAAGACGAGCCGCTGCTGCGCGAGGAGCTGGTCGAGATGTTGCGCAAGCTGTGGCCCGAACTCGACGTGGTGGCGCAGACCGACGACGGCATCGACGCGTTGCGCCTTCTCACCCGGCACCAGCCCACCGTGATGTTCCTCGACATCCAAATGCCGGGGATGACCGGTCTCGAAGTGGCGAAGCAGGCTGCGGGTCGGTCGCACTGTGCCTTTGTCACCGCCTACGACCAGTATGCGATTGCCGCGTTCGATCAAGGCGCGGTCGACTACGTGATGAAACCGGTGAGCCTGCCGCGCCTGGCCACGACGGTGCAGCGTTTGAAGGGGCGCGTCGGCTCCACGCCTGCGGACCTGTCCAACCTGCTTACCGACCTGGCGCGGCAGAAGTCCGAGTCGCGCTCGTACCTGCGCTGGGTGAACGCGTCGGTGGGCACGTCGATCAAGCTCATCACTGTGGAGGAAATCTGCTATTTCCGCGCCGACACCAAGTACACGCTCGTCGTCACGCCCGGCGCCGAGTCGCTGATCCGCAAGCCGATCAAGGAACTGGTCGATGAGCTCGATCCCAACCTGTTCTGGCAGATCCACCGGTCGACGCTTGTCAATGTAAACGCCATCGCCGGCGTCACCCGCGATATGCGTGGCCACTTGCAGGTGAAGTTGAAGCAACGTACTGAGGCGCTGCCTGTCAGCGAAGGCTATACCCATCTTTTCCGGCAGATGTAGGCCGGCTTTCCGCGAAGGGAACCGAATGAACGCAAAGAACGTGAGTCGCCGCGAGGTGTTGGCCGTGTTGGCTGCGTTGGGCATCGGCGCCAGCGAGTCCGGAAGCGCCATGGCCCAAAGCGCGAATGAGGAGGGAGATCCAGGCGGCAAGGTGGTGTTCGAGAACGACAAGGTGCGCGTGATCTCGCATCTCGGCCGCCCGCGGATGGGCGTGTGCGGCACGGGCCTGCACTCGCATCCGCCACACCTGACCATTGCGCTCACCGACGTCAAGGCCAAGGTGACGCGTCAGGGCAAAGATCCGTTCGTGAGTGAACAGAAAGCGGGCGCCACCTTCTGGGATCCGGGCGGCCCGCACATTGTGGAAAACATCGGCAGCCGCGACAGCAAGGTCTACCTGGTCGAGCTGAAAAGCTGAGGGAGAAGCGGTGGGGCGGTGATGGCATACCTGCAGCGGCTCGCTGCGCTGTTGCGCAGGCGCGCGTGGCCCGTCGTCGTCTTCATATTGCTTCTCATCGCATACGACGTGACGCGTGCGTGGAGTGTTCACGACACGCCGGAGGGTTTCCTGAACGGTTTGATGACGGCAGGGCGAGTGGGGCCGCCGCTTCTGGTGGCCGCTGCGCTGGCGCCCTTGCTCGTCGAGGCGATGAATGTGCGCACGGCTTTGCGCGTTGTGTTGTCGGGGCTCGCCACGTTCCTGCTGGTGGGCATTGCGGGGCTGGTGCTGCTAGCCTACGCCGATGGTCCGATCACCTTTGGCGTGCGCGTCGGCAAACTGTTATCCAACGAAGCCTTCCTCCTGCGCAGCGGCTGGCTCTACGCGGCCGCCGGCCTGCTCTTCGCCGCCTACTGCCAAACGCGCGACCGCGAACTGGAGATCACGCGCGCCGCGCAAGCGGCGGAACTGGCGCGGGCCGACGCACAGCGGGATATCGTGGCCTCGCGCCTGCAGGTACTGCAGGCGCGGGTTGAGCCGGAGCTTCTGTTCGAAGCGCTGGGGGATGTGCAGGTTGCCTACCTGCGCGACCCCGCCGCCGCCGGCGCGCTGCTCGACGACCTGACCACCTACCTGCGGGCGGCGCTGCCGCAGATGCGCGGCGGACATTCCACGCTGTTGCGCGAGGCGACGCTGGCGGAGGCCTATCTCAAGGTAGTGCCGGCGGGGCGCAGCGGCCAGCTGGTGGTGGATACTCATATCAATGAGATTGCCGGCGCGGCACCTTTCCCGCCGATGGTTTTGCTTCCTTTGGCGCATGCCATCAGCGAGGCGGGCGCGCCGTCCATACGGGTCACCGCGCCATGTCCTGGCACGACGGTCCGCGCCGAAATCCAGTCGATCGAATTCCGCGTGGTCTCCGCGGCGAAGCTTCCGGGATGGGAAGAATCGCGGCTGGCGCCTATCCGCAGCGTACTGCATCAGTACTATGGCAATGCCGCAGCATTGCATATTGAGCGCGTGGAGGGCGACATGCGCGCGATCATCACGTGGCCCACCGCCGAGGCGTCGACGCAACCCGCGCCCGCCTACGTCGGGTGATCTGGCCGCTTTCCCCGCTCGGGACGCATGTTGCTGGTGGCGAGCGGCCTCGGGCTGGTGTTCATCCGCTAAGCTATGTCTTTCACGGAGACTCCGATGCGCAACCGTTTCATGGCTTCACTGCTTTCGCTGGCGGCCTTGGCCGTGCTCGCCGGCTGCGCCACGCCCTCGGGCGAGCACAAGGTCTGGCGCGATGCCAGCTACACCGGTGGTCCGCTGAAGAAGGTATTCGTGATCGGCCTGTCGTCGACCAGCCTCTCCGATCATCGCGGCTTCGAGGACATGATGGTCGGGCAAATTCAGGCCGCGGGCGGGCAGGCGGTGCCGGGGTATCAATTCATTCCACCCGACGTCACGCCGGATGACCGCACCATTGCCGCCGCCGTCGCGCGCTCCGGTGCCGACGGTGTTCTGCTGACGCGGATGGAGGGTTTCAAGACACGCGACACCGGCTTGCAGAATCCTTACCCGTCGTTGAATGTCGACACGCCCACGCCGGCCATCTATGGCGGCCCCGGCGGCACGGTCCAGGTGGCCACCATCTACACAACGCTGTTTGCCGCGAGCAGCATGAACCCGATCTTCACCTACGATCCCAAGTCCTACGACCCGACCGACTTTGCGGGGCAGGCGCCGGGGTATGCCAACCTGCTGGTCAGTTACATGCAGTCCAACGGGTTCCTGCAGACCCAGTTCATGCCGAAGTAGTTGGTCAGTATCCGCTTGCCACATTGCGCGTGCGCTGTTCGTCGAATTCACGCGTCTTGATCGCCACGTATTCGTCGCGCTTAAATTCGCGCAGCTGCGCGGCAAACCGATCGGTGAGCAAGTAGTAGCGATCGAGTCGCGCCGCGGTGCGGACTGCGTCCGGTACCGCTGCCGTGTCCAACACCGCGATCAGCGCCAGATAGTGGCGCATGGCGTTTCGTTCCACCACGCCGCGCACGCCACGCGCGGGTTCGCCCGACTCGGTGCGCGAAAATCCTGTCTTCCCACTGCCGGCCGTGGCGAGGTAACCAGCAGTGAGGGCGCGACTGGCGAATGACGAGCGATACGCGTAACGTACTGCAATGAAGGTCGCGTCGCCGACCGGCATCGCCTCCAGGGTGAAAACGTAGTCGTGCGTGTCCAGCGACCCGTCGGGGGCGGACAACACGACGCGCAGGTAACGGTCGCTGACCTGGCGCGCCGTCGCCACCAGGTCCTGCTGATAGGCGCGCTCGGCGGGTTCGTAATGCTTGCGTCCGGCGTAGAGCGTGACCCGGTCCTCGACACCTATGCGCGCGGGCGTGCAGCCCTTCACGTTGGGATGCAGGACGGCGACATCGCAGAACGCGCGCGGTGTGGCAAAGGCGGCGGCGAACGCGGTGTAGGGGTGCGGCACCATACCGACGATCTCGCCTTCGGCCAGCGAACCTTCCTCACGCGAGCGCACAACCAGCGGCAAGCCGAACGGACTGTGGGCAAGTTCGTCGGCAAGCGCAACGTACCTCGTCGCCAGCACCGCAGCGGCATCGACGGGTTCGGCTCGCGCGGCGGCGGGCATTTGCGCCAACGCGACCGCAACCCAAAGCGCAGCGGCGATGCCGGCGGCTGTGGTGATCCAACGGTTGCGAGGCGAAGTATTCATCATGTTCCTGTCTCCCCGACGGGACAGCCATCGCGCAGCATTCACCGTCCGTGATGTCGATACTAGGCAAGCGACGCCCTCTGCGCACCTGAGGATGCCGGGCCGGAACGGCGGAAAATTCGCGTGCGGCAACAGGTGCCCCCCGCCTGTGAAGGCAGAGCCAAGACAGCTGTGGTGGCGAAACGGCGTATGCCACGATCGTTGATGCCGGTGTTTGAAGGATGCGCATACTTCGTGAAGCACGGTCAGCGCGCGTGCCGGCGTACGAGGCGGCGCGCATGGTCAACGCATGGGCTGGGCACTACGACATCAACACGTTCGACCGCAATGTAATCCTTGGCGCGCATCCGGACGTCGACAACCTGCTGTTCGCCAATGACTTCAGCGGCCATGGTCTGCAGCAGTCGGCCGCGGTGGGTCGCGCGCTGTCCGAGCTCGTCACCTTTGGCGCGTATCGCACGCTGGCCCTGTCGACGTTCGGTTGGCGGCGCGTTCTGGAAGGGCGGCCCCTGCGCGAACTTAAAGTGGTGTGAACCGCCACCGCATGGCGCGGCGCCACGATCCGGCCCACGCAATGCATGCACTTGCAATTCCGCACACACCCCGTCACGCTGGCGCATCGGCATCAGTGGAGGAGCAGACGATGATTTTCGAACAGGTGGCCACCGGCGGCTGCCAATCCTATCTTGTAGGCTGCGAGCAGACGAGTGGCGCCGCCCTGATCGACCCGGAGTTGAGCCAGGTCGATCACTATGTCGCGCTGGCCGCGCAGAACGGCACGCGCATCCGCTTCGTGATCGACACGCACACGCACGCCGATCATTTTTCGGCCACGCGGCAGCTGGCGCAGAAGTTGGGCGTGCCGATCGTGATGCATCGGGGCAGTCCGGCGCCTTTCGTCGACATGCGCATCGGGGACGGTGAGATGGTGGTGCTGGGTAAGCTGCGGCTGCAGGCGCTGCACACGCCCGGGCACACGCGCGACTCGATGTGTCTTCTGGTCGAGGACCGCATCTTCACCGGCGACACATTGCTGATCGGCGGTACCGGCCGCACCGATTTACCCTCGGGCGACCCCGGCGCACTGTTCGACAGTCTGTTCGAGCGCGTGCTGAAGCTCGATCCTGCGCTGCTGGTATATCCGGCGCATGACTACAAGGGCCGCAGCCATTCGACGATCGGGCAGGAAGTGGCCACCAATCCGCGCCTGCAGGTGCGCGAGCGTCACGCGTTCATCGAAATGATGAACAGTCTCAACCTGTCGATGCCCACGCACATCACCGAGGCGCTGCGCACCAACATGAACGGCGGCAAGTCTGTCGCGCAGTTGCTGGCCGAGGCTTCGGCCAGCGTGCCCTTCATGTCCCTGCTGGAATTGAAGGTGCACGTCGAATTGGGGCACGACGACCTGATCGTGCTCGATGTACGTGAACGCGATGCCTACGAGGCCGGCCACGTGCCAGGGGCGCGCCTCCTGCCGCGCGGCCAGCTCGAATTGCGCGTGAACCAGGCGCTTCCCGATCCCACGCGACGCATCCTTACCTGTTGCGAACTGGGGCAGATCTCGACACTGGCCGCGGCCACGCTGCACGAGATGGGCTTTCCCTACACCGTGGCGCTCGACGGCGGCATGAAGGCGTGGCGCGAGGCGGCGTATCCACTCAAGGTCGGGCCGGAGCCGTAACTGTTCGAAGTCGCGATCGGCGAACGATACGACGTCGAACATGGTCCTGGCGAATTCGACGATCTGTGGGATAACCACGGCCACCGCGAACTGCGAGGCATACGCGTGAATTACCACTTCGACGCGATGATAGGCACCGTCGGCATCGGGCCGCCGCGTCGGGTCAACGCCTGGACGTCCTGATCAGATTCGTGTCCTGAACGGACCGCCGTCCACCTGGACGACGGCCGTGAGCGGGTGAGAATTCAGATCGGCGCGCAGGCGGTGCCGTTCAGCGTGAATGACGTCGGCGCCGCATTGACACCGCTGAACGCCCCCTGGAAACCGAAGGCCAAGGCCCCGCCGTTGGCAACGCTGCCATTCCACGCCGCGTTAGCCACCTTCACCGCTTGCGCCGTCTGAGTCACGGAGCCGTTCCACAGGTTGGTCACGCGCTGGTTGCCGGCGAAGGACCAGCCCACATTCCATCCGCTGAACGCCGCACCCGAGCGATTCACGATGGTGACATCCGCGGTGAAACCATCGCTCCATGCGCTACCGACGGCGTAGTGCACCGTACATGCGGCGGTCGGCGGCGGGGGTGCCGGGGGTGCCGGCGGTGCGGGCGGCGAAGGCGGCGCAGGCGGTGCGGGGGGCGAGGGCGGCGCCGACGCATTGGTCGTGCAGGCCACGCCGTTCACCGCAAAGTTGGTGGGCGACGCATTGGTGCCGGAATAGGTTGCCCCGAATCCCAGCGAGACCTGGTTCCCCGCACCAATGGTTGCGTTATAGGGCGCGTTGTTGACGGTGACTGCAGCACCCGACTGCGTGAACGAACCGTTCCACAGATTGGCGATCCTCTGGTTGCCGCCAAACGTCCACGTCAGGCTCCAGCCATTGATCGCGGTGCTCGACGTATTGCCGATCGACAGTTGCGTGTTGAAACCGGTCTGCCACTGCTCGGTCGTCGCGTAGTTAACGACACAGGCGAGCGGCGAAGGCGGTACCGGCGGTGACGGCGGCGCGGGCGGTGTCGCCGCACCACTCAACGGAAACTGCAGTGGTACCAGCATGGCCTGTTTCGCCTGGTCGATGGTTTGCCAGTCGGCGTTGAGTATGCCGCCGGTATCGCCGGAATTGGGGTTCCACGACCAGAACGTCCAGTGGACGCCGTCGACGCCGGTGCCGAGATAGTTGGCCAGCGTGGTCAGCCATTGCTGGTCGGATGTCGTGGCGAGCTTCGTCCCGAATTCGCCGAGCAATACGGGTGCCGTACCGGTGCGATGCAGATAGCCCCACTTCGCATCCCACAGCGCCGGCAGGTTGGCTGGATAGTCCGGTGCCGAGAACCAGGTCTGCGCATAGACGCTCGCCGGATAATCGTGCGGCGAATACACGAGCCGGTTGGCGACGTTGAGACGCACGGGAGCGGCGCCCGCGCCGGAAAGATTGCCACCCCACCAGTAGTTCTGGCCCGCATGACTTTCCACGCCTTCGACGACGATCAGCCAGTTTGGATTGACGGCGAGGATGGCATTGCCGGCGCGCTCCGCGGCAAGCCGCCAGTCGCGCGTCGAGTCGCCGCAGCCCCAGCACGCGGCGCCGTGCGGCTCATTGTGCAAATCGGCGCCGATCACGGCGGTGTTGCCTGCGTAGCGCGATGCAAGCATCGTCCAGTCGCGGATCCAGCGCGCTTCGTCGTAGCTGGCGGTGTACCAGAGTTCGGATTGGCCACTGGCGTCCGGACGATGGCGATCGAGCAGGATGCGGAGACCGATCTGGCCCGCGTAGGCGACGATCTTGTCCATGATCTGCAAACCGGTGAGGCCGGCGAGATCCGGGTTCTGCGCGAAATCGATGCCGTTGGGTGTGCTGCCCGCATCGAAGAGCTGGTTGCTGTAGGGCAGGCGGATCGTGTTGTAACCCTGCGCCTTGATCTGGTCGAGCATCGAGCGGTAGCCGCGCGTCCAGAGCCCATGTGGCGCATAGGTGCTCGTTTCCATGCCGAACCAGTTGACGCCCGCGATGCGGATCGGCTGGTTGGCGCTGTCCTCGATGCGGTGGCCGTTGGTGTGCCAGTAGCCCGTGCCGACATCCGCCCCCGCCGCTGTGGCCGACAACGCGATGATCATGATCACGGTACCGGTTGCCGAATTGATCGTGGCGCGGATGGGTCGGTTGTCGAGCTTTGGCGACATAAGCGTAATTCTCCACAGAGAGCGGAAGTCATTGCGCACCATGGTTAACGTGCGCGACGATCCGGTGGGATTGGATTTATGGATGAACTGCAGCCGGCGAAGGTCGTTCGCGAACGATGACGCTCGTCCCGATTGCCCCCGATGGACCCGGACCGATTGCGCCAAGTTCCGCGGTGGACGTGCGCCGCCGGAGAAGCAGACAAACGGTTCCCTGGCACCGACAGCAGTCGTGCGGGCGGACCTGCCCCGGCCTTACGACATATCGCGATGTCGTCGGTTCACGACGTCTGCTGCATGCGTCGTGCAGATATACCGAACACCACGGCCTGATATATCAGCCAGGCAGCGACGGCGGGCCGCTGCCAAGGTCGTGCGCCCATCACTTGTATCTCGAAGTACTCACCGCTTGCGAACGCGCAATGCATCAACGACCTGATGAATGGCGTCGATCACCAACTGGGGCTGTTCGATGTTGATGTCGTGACCGCTGTGCGTGTTGGTGATGTGCGTGGCGCCCGGCACCAGCTCGGCGAGATGGCGTTGCACGATCGGTTGCGCAGCGTCTATGGCAGCGCCATAGCTTGGGAGGATGTCGGCGGGAAGAGTTCCGTTGGCAATGCCCGCCGCAATCTGCGGCGCCACCGACCGATCGGCGGAAAGCACGACCAGCGGCAGCGACTTGATCGGTGGGGCGGTGCGGATCTGGGCGAAGCTGCGTTCGAAATCGGCGCGCTCGATCGCGGGGTACTCCTCGAGGCTGTCGCGTTGCGGCGCGTTGAGGCGCAGGAACTCCTGGAATTCCACAGGAGAAAGCAGCGTCTGCAATTCCTCGGATTGTGCGTCGATCAACACGAGACCTGCCACGTCGTGCGGATAGGTGCTGGTGTAGAGACGCGCGATCTGCCCACCGTACGAGTGCGCGGCAAGTACGATGGGTCCGGTCTCGCCAATGGCGCCAAGCATCGCGCGCAGATCGGCTACCGCATCCGTGGTCGTGATCGGCTGCATGACGGGCGAGCTGCGGCTGAACGAGGTCCCGCCGACGACCACGCCGGGGCGGTCATAGACGCAGGTGCGCGTGAATTGCACAGCGCCGTCGAATGCTGACGTGCTCGACGGGTTCGCCGTCATGCTCCACTGATCGGCGGCAAATCGCAGGCCCGAAACGAACACGACCGTTGGTGTACCCGCGCCGCGGCACTCGACGTACATCGTGCGGCCGCCACCGATACTCACCGGCCCGGCGATGGCTCGGTTTGATGGCGTGCTGGAGCCGTTATCGTTTGCGCAGGCTGAAACAATCCAGACCAGCGCTGTGAGCGACCAAAGGGTCGAAACGATATGGCGGCGGTTGTAGGGCACGCGAGACTTCCGTGATCACGGCAAATGGGGCAGACGCTTCGTCGCGGCAGTGCCTTGCGCGTTGCGCACAGCCTATGCGAGCTGGTGTTCAGTGTACTCGCCGGTTTCCGGTCAATCCTCATTGCCCATGCACCCAAACCCGGCCGCGCGGAGTTCCAGGACACCAGGACTTCGGTCCCTGTCCAGACGTATGCCTACTGGAACTTGATGCCCGCGTCCTTGACGATGCGGGCGACCTTCTCGGACTCGGTTTGGATCAGCTCGCCGAACTGCGGCGGCGTGCTGCTTTGCGCCGCGAGGCCCAGGTCGCGCAACCTGTCCCGCACTTCCGGCAGCGCGGCAATTGCGGTCAATTCTTCGTTGATGCGCTTGATCGCTTCGGGCGGCGCGCCGGCGGGGGCGAGAAAGCCCCACCAGTTGGTGAAGACATAGCCATTGACGGTCTCGCCGATGCCGGGAACATCCGGCAACGCCGGCAGGCGCGGGCCGGTGACGGCGAGGGCCTTCAGGCGTCCGGCCTTCACCTGCGCGATGGCCGTGCCGTCCACGACAATGTCCACCTGCTCACCGAGCAATCCAGTGATGGCCTGGGCACCACCCTTGAACGGTACATGCAGGATGTCGACGCCGGTCATCGAACGGAGCATTTCGAAGGCGAGATGCCCCGGACCACCCACGCCGCCGGTGCCGTAGGTGAGTTTGCCGGGCTGCGCCTTGGCGCGGGCGAGGAAGTCGGCGAAGGTTTTGTCGGGCGAATTGGGGTTGACCGAAACCACGATCGAGACCGACGACACAAGGCTGATAGGCGCCAAATCTTTCTGCGTGTATCCGGCGCCAGGATTGGCAAGCGGCGCGATGACCATCGTGCCGAGGTCCCCGATCACCAGCGTATAGCCGTCGTTGGCCGACTTCGCCGCGACGGCCATCCCGATGGCGCCCGCGGCGCCGCCGCGATTGTCGATCACCACCGGTTGGCCCAGGCGTTCGGCCAACTTCTGGCTGTACATGCGCGCGACGATGTCGGTGTTGCCGCCGGGCGGGTAGGGCACGATCAATTTGATCGGCTTCGATGGATACGGTTGCGCGGTGGCGGTCGTGGAACCCAGGCATGCAACGAATGACAGCAGCAACGCGGAAAGAATTCGGGTCATTTTTTTCTCCGTAGCGTAGTCATGGCGGTTGTGCGCGCAGCCGGGGCTTTGGCCTCGCCGCACGCGGTATCGGTCTTCAATGGTCAGTCAGCACCGCGCGCAACTGCGCCTCGGCATCGGCGGCCGGTGCGTCACCGATATCCACCATCACCTGACGGATGCGGCCGGTGAAGCGAAACGGTGCACGGTAGTCATCCGTGACCGGCAAGCCGCTGTCGTAGCCGCAGCACAGGCCTTCGCCGGATGTCTCGATGACATGCGGCACGGTGTGCGGAATGTGCCCAGCGCCGATCACCTTGCCGTCGACGAACAGCACGCCGTCGCCCTGGTGCTCACCGGTGCGCGTGAATTGGAACTTGAGCCTCAGGTGGCCGGTAGGCAGTTCCTCGGTCGAGGTGATGCGGTACTCGGCCAGGCCGAGATGGTTGTGCACGTAGACCAGGTGCCGATCCTTCACATACAGCGCATAGCCCGCAAACCAGCTACCGTGCGCCAGCAACACCCCCTCAGCACCACCCGGTGGAATGTCGACTTCGGCCGTGATCGTGTGCGATCGGTTCTTTACATTCACCGCCGTGTATTCGAATTGCGGCGCCCCCCCCGGGTAGTACACGAAGTGAGTGCCGGTGGGCACCGTACTGGGCTTGCGTTCGCCCATCCGCAGCTGCATCCGCGAGTCGAGTGGCAGCACGTTGTATTTGCCGGCCTCGATCCACCAGCGCTCGACCAGCTCGGCGAGCTTGGCGGGATGCTGGTCGGCGAGGTCGTTGCACTCGGAGAAATCGGTGGCCACGTGATACAGCTCCCACTTCTGCCCGGCCAGGATCTCGTCCGTGAGCGGGTCGCCCTGCGGCTGCTCCACCACTGCCTTCCAGCCGTCCGCCCACAGCGCGCGCGAGGCGATCATCTCGTAGTACTGCGCTTCCTTCTTCGTGAGCGCGGCGGCATCGTTGAAGCTGTGCGCGAAGCTGACGCCTTCCAGCGGCCGCTGCGTCACGCCGTTGAGCAGCGGCGGCGGCGTCAGGCCAAGCGCTTCGAGAATGGTAGGCGTGACGTCGACCACGTGCACATATTGATCGCGAATCTCGCCGCGCGCGGCGATACCCTGCGGCCAGTGCACGATCAGGGGATCGCTCATGCCGCCCTGATGCAGGTAGCGTTTCCAGCGCCGCAACGGCGTGTTGCCGGCCCATGCCCAGCCCCACGAATAATTGGGGAAGGATTTCACGCTGCCCCATTCGTCGAGGTGCTTCAGGTTCTCCGCGATCGTGGGCTCGACACGATTCGCGAACTGGTTTTCGTTGAACGAGCCATGCTCGCCGCCTTCGGCGGAGGCGCCATTGTCGGACGCCAGCATCACCAGCGTGTTGTCGAGCTCGCCCAGCTGCTCGAGAAAGTCGAGCACGCGTCCGACGTGATGATCGGTCTGCTCGAGGAACGCGGCGTAGACCTCCATCTGCCGCGCGTAGAGTTTCTTCGCGTCCGCGCTCAACGAGTCCCACGCCTGTACCCACGGCGGCCGCGGCGACAACTGCGTGCCCGGCGGCACGATGCCCATGGCCAGCTGCCGCGCGAAGACTTCCTCGCGCCACTTGTCCCAGCCGTGATCGAATTGGCCGCGATACTTCTCGATCCACTCGGGCTCGACATGGTGCGGCGCGTGGCCCGCGCCAAGGCAGTAGTACATGAAGAACGGCTTGTCTGGCGCAATCGTGCGCAGGTCGGTCAGATACTCGATCGCGTGATCGGCCAGGTCGGCGTTGAGGTGATAGCCCTCCTCGGGCCGGCGCGGCGGGTCGATGTAGTGGCTGTCATGTACCAGCGTGGGCGCCCACTGGCTGGTCTTGCCGCCGATGAAACCGTAGAAGCGCTCGAAGCCGCGCGACAGCGGCCAGCGCGCCTTGGACGCGCCGGACGCATATTCACTGGCCAGCGTGAGGTGCCACTTGCCGATCCCAAGCGTGGCATAGCCTTGCGCCAGCAACATTTCGGACAGGAAGCCGTTTTCCTTCGGCACCATGCCGTTGTAGCCCGGAAAGCCGGTGGCCATCTCCTGGATGATGCCCACGCCGTTGGAATGATGGTTGCGGCCGGTGAGCAGGCACGCGCGCGTGGGCGAGCAGATGGCCGTGGTGTGGAAGTCGCGGTAACGCACGCCGCCGGCGGCGAGGCGATCGAAGTTGGGCGTGCGGATGTCCGAGCCGTAGCAGCCAAGTTGCGCGAAGCCCACGTCGTCCAGCAGGAATACCAGCACGTTGGGCGCGCCGGGCCGCGCACGCTGCGGCTGCGGCCACGCGGCTTCGGACGTGGCCGCGGTGCGGCCGATCTTGCCGGTGAAGGCGGTGCCTTCGGGATAGGTCTTCAGGGCTTTCAACGGAACTCCACGGAGCGGCACGATGGGGGCAGACGCAACTGGTCTTCTTTTCAGACCAATCTACGCGCGACCCGGGATTTCGTCAATGCGGCTCGCGCGGTATCGTTTGACCCTGCAGGACCGAAGCGGCAGACTTCGATGCCGTGTCCATCCAGCCCATTGCCGCACCGCGCCTCTATCAGCGCATTGCCGCCGAGATCGCGCGCCTTATCGACAGCGGCACCTTCCAGCCCGGCGAGCGGCTGCCCGGGGAACGCGAGCTGGCGCGCTCGCTCGATGTTTCGCGCAGCTCGCTGCGGGAGGCCCTGGGCGCGCTCGAGATGCAGGGTCGTGTCGAGATCCGGATCGGATCGGGTGCCTATGTGGCCAAGGCACCGGCACGGCGTGCCGCGCGCGCCCGTGCGTCGTCCGAAATTTCGCCATTCGACGTCCTGCGCACACGGCGGCTGGTGGAAGTGGAGGCGGCTGCACTGGCGGCGCGGCACGCCACGCCCGCGCAACTTAAGGCGATGGCGGCAGCGTTCGAGCGCCTCGCCACTGACATGCGCGCCAACCGGATGAGCTCGCCGGCGGACCGCGAGTTCCACCTGTGCATCGCCGCCGCCAGCGGCAATAGCGCGCTGGCGCTGGTGATCGAGCGACTGTGGGCGGAAGGCGGGCAGCCGCTCAACGTCCGCATCGAGCAGCTCTTCGTCACGCGCGGGCGCAAGCGCGACAACATCGCGGAACACCGCGCGGTGCTGGAAGCCATCCGCAACAAGGATGTGGCCGGCGCGCGGCGCGCGATGCGGGAGCATCTTGCCAACGCGGAGCGGCAGCGCATGATATTGCTGCGTGTAGGTGCGACCCGGCCCCGCGCGTCGTCCTGACGGGTCGCACCACTAGTCCTGCTTGAACTCCACCCGCTCGTCGCCGACTTCAAATTCGTCGCCACCGCGCAGCGGCCGTGGCTCGGCATCGATGCGCCTGCCGTTGACCCGGGGAAAGCGGTCACCTTCGACGTGCGTGATGAAGAAGCCATGCGGCCGCCGCGTGACCACCGCCATGCGCACGCCGGGCTTGCCGAACATCGTGACCACGCGATCAAGCTCGACCGTGCTGCGCGCGCGCGGTCCGGCCGTGATCACCACGCGCGCCTTCGGCGTGCGGGCGCGCGCAGGCCAGGCCGTGGGAATGCGCAGGCTCTCCGCTGTTGGTCGCGGGTCGTCCGGCGCTTGCGCGGCCGGTATCCGAAGTCCCGCGAAGATCATCGTCCGATCGAGGTCCGTTTCGGAGGACGCGCGCGGATTCATGTAGCGCAGGTTGTACTTGCCGAATTCGATCACGTCGCCATGCTGCAGGATGTGACGCTCGATGCGGGTGCCGTTGACGAATGTGCCGTTGGCGCTGCCGAGGTCCTCGAGAATGTGATCGTTGCCCACCGGCACGATGACCGCATGTGCGAGGCTGACGTCGGGATCGTCGATGACCACCTGGTTCAACGCCCGCCGGCCGATGCCCAGGCGCTCGTCGTCGAGGAAGTACTGGAATACCACGGTACCACCGGTGCTGAGAACGAGCTTGGCCAATGTCAGCGCTCCGGTGCTTGCCTGAACCATGCGAGCAGGCGCCCGAACCAGCTTGGACGCCTGTCGGGGGGCGCCACCTCGCGCAGGCGCACGAGGATTGCGGAGACATTGTCGTGGCCCCCGTTGTCCTTGGCCGCCTGTACCAGATGGTGCACGGCCAATGGAAGATTCACCTTGAGCGAATTCATGATCAGCTCGATGTCGCTGTCGTCGACGAGGTCGTTGAGCCCGTCGGAGCAGAGGAGATAGAGATCGCCGGCAAGTATTTCGTTGTCCCGCAGATGCGGCTTGACGTGGGCCTCGATGCCGACGGCCCGCGTCACCAGGTTGCGATTGTGCGATCCGCTCGCGTCGGCGACCGAGATCAGTCCCAGTTCCACCTGGTCGCGCAGCAACGAGTCGTCGCGGGTCAGGAGTTGCAGCCGGTTGAAACGGAGACGGTAGATGCGCGAGTCGCCGACATGGGCGAGGGTCACGCGGCGGCCATGGAACGCGGCCACGACAAGCGTCGTCCCCATCCCGAGCCAGTTCGGATTGGATTGCGCTGCCGCCAGGATTTCGTCATTGGCGCGGATTATGCTTTGTTCGACCACCGGTGCCAGCGAAACCGGATCGTCGTCCGGACTGAACAGGGCGACCTTGTCGTGAAGCGTCGCCAGCAGGGATTCGACGGCCATCCGGCTCGCCACTTCGCCGGCGCGATGGCCACCCATGCCGTCGGCCAGCACCATGAGGCCGCGTTCGGCATCGAAGTGGATGCAGTCCTCGTTGTACTGGCGGACGCTGCCGACGTCAGTGATGCCGGCAGCTTCGATGATCAGTTGTGACATGGTCCGGCGTGGGCAGAAAATGTCGGCCAGGGTCCGGCCGATACGGGAAGATAGCGTGCGCCGACAAAAGTATCCCATGCAGGCGTCCCTCCGATCCAACGGAAATTGCACTGCGGCGGGTTCGCGATCGACAATCGGTCATGCACGCGGACGGGGACGTTGCCATCCCCCATCCGGTACGGGCGTAAAGTGCACACGACGATGACTACAACCGCACTGCCACTGCAGATCAGCCGATACGAGGTCCTGGGGGCGCTGGGCAGCGGCGCCATGGGTGTCGTGTACAAAGCGCGCGATCCGCTGATCGACCGCCTGGTCGCGCTGAAGACCATCGGTGTCGAGGTCGGCGCCGAAGCGCTGGCCTACCGCCAGCGCTTCTTTCGCGAGGCGCGCTCGGCCGGCGGCTTGAACCACCCCAACATCGTCACGATCCACGACGTCGGCGAAAGCGACAATGTCGCCTATATCGCGATGGAGTTCCTCGGCGGCCAATCGCTGCGCGAGATTCTCGATACCGGCACGGTGCTGCCAATTGCGCGAATTGTGGATATCGCCGCGCAGATTGCCGACGGACTGGCGTTCGCGCACGACAATGGCATCGTGCATCGCGACATCAAACCGGCCAACATCATGGTGCTGGATAACGGGCTGGTGAAGATCACGGATTTTGGCATCGCGTTGATGCCTAGCGGAACGCGCACGATGGCCGGAACCGTGTTCGGCTCGCCCAAGTACATTTCGCCCGAGCGCGTGCGTGGCGATCATGTGGACGGCCGCTCCGATATCTTCTCCCTGGGCGCGGTGCTCTACGAAATGCTGACGGGACTGCCGCCGTTCACCGGTACCGACCTCAACACACTGCTGTACCAGATCCTGAGCGCGATGCCGATGGCGCCCACCGGCCGCAACCGCAACATTCCACCTGCCTTCGATTTCATCGTGGCGACCGCGCTGGCCAAGGATCCTGCGGAACGCTATCGCGATGCGAGTGCGATGGCGGCTGACCTGCGCAATTACGCCGAGTTGGTCGGGCGTGCGGCACCGCCTGCGTGCACGCCGGTTGTCACGCCACTCGGGGCGGTTGAGGCGCCGGCACCGAGGACGGTTCCGGCGGCGTTGCCGGAGGTTCGCGAGGATGGGCCGACGGAGGAGCCCGGTGCGACCGCGCCGGACGTCCTGCCGGAGGTGCTGGCGCCGATGCTTGAGGGGTCGCCGTCCCATTCCCCTGCAACGGGCTCCACTGCGGTGTCGTCGCGGTGGCGCAACCCCGCGCTGCTGGCCATTCCCGCAATATTGCTGGCGTTGATCGTGGGCGCGACGCTATGGCCGCGCGGGACGGGGACGCCCGCACCCGTCGCAGACGCCACCGGCGCCGCGGCAGGCAAGGCTGGAAGTGGCGAGGCAGGGACGATCGCTACGACGGCGCCGCCGTCGCAAACGGCAACGGCGACCGAAATGCCCGCATCAGCGGCGGCGCCGACATCCACGACAACAGTCTCGTCGACGGCAGCGCCGGCATCGCTGCCGCCGCCGACCCCACGGGCATCGTCCGCCGCGCCATCGGTCACGACGCCGGTACCGGCCGTAGCCGCGGCTGTGACGACAACCGCCGCTGCGCCGGCATCGAAGCCGGACGCTGCCGTCCCCGATCCCGCGCCTGCGAAGCGGACGGCCGTGCTCGGAATCGCCGCCGCCCCTTGGGGCGAGGTCTATGTCAACGGCAGGAAGATGGGGGTGTCGCCGCCGCTCACCGAACTCAAGCTGGCGCCGGGCAAATATGTCGTGGAAATCCGGAACACGACGTTTCCGCCCTATCGTGAGACCATTGACCTCGGCACCCAGAACAGCATCAGGATCCGGCACAAATTCCAATGACCACCGGTATCACCGCATTGGCAAAGACCGCATCGATCATGCTTGCAGTGGCATGGCTCGCGGGCTGCGCCACGCCGGAGGTCAAACCGACGGATGCAGGCGCGAACGGCGCGCAAGCCGCGCCCAAGCCGTTGCCGGCGTCATCCGCATCAAATACGCCTAACCCTGTCACCGACCGCCCCGCCGAGCCCGCACTGGGCCTCGCCGAGCAGGAACTCGTCAAGGGCCTCAAGAGCTACGACGACGGCGATTACAAGGAAGCCGCGCGGCAACTGCAGGTGGCCTTGAATTTCGGATTGTCCGAACCGGCCGAGCAGGTGAAGGCGCACAAGTATCTTGCGTTCATCAACTGCGTTTCCTCGCGCATTTCGGCATGCCGCGACCAATTCCGCAAGGCGTTCGCCATCGACCCGCAGTTCGACCTCGAACCCGCGGAGGCAGGTCATCCCATCTGGGGGCCGGTCTTCCGCGCGGTCAAGGCCGAGGCGGCCAAGCCCGCCAAGCCTGCCCGCAGAAAATAGGTCGCAGCGGGCAGGCGGACGCGATCACGGCTCGCCGTCGCGTGTCACGGCGCCTTGCCGGGCGCGTCGTCGCCCATCGGGATAACGTTGTTCGCCCGGCACTACGCGCTAAGCAACGCGTGCAGCGTGAAATGCGACAGGTAGGTCGCAACCCGCGCCGCCGCGGTGTCGCGCTCAGCCGCCGGCAGCGCCTCCGCCACCATTGCGACCAGTGCGTCATGCGAGCGCGACCCGTCGAGTGCCGCCAGCAGCCGGCGCGCCAGCGGATCGTCGATGCGCAGCGTTTCGTGGCGCAGATTGGTCACGCTGGCCTGGCGTGCGACTTGCCACCGCACGACGGTGCTGGCCTGCGGCCGTGCCGACGGCCGGAACGCCAACGCCGGGGGGTGCACGTGCAGGTCCACCATGCCTGCGTAGCAGGCGTCGACCAGCAACGCTGACGCGGACCGGTTCGCGGCAGGTGCGTGCTGCCGGTACCACGCCGTGGCTTCGGGCACCGGGACGATGGCGGGTGCCATGTTGACCAGCCATTGCAGCAGCGCGCGGTTGCCGCGCGCTTCCGGCGCTGCATCCGCCGTTGGCCCCAGCAACGCCTTGTCCTCGGCCGCCGCCCGCACCAATGCGATCGATGCGGCCACATGCATGGAACCGAGCCGCGTTTCGAGGCTCGCGGACTGGGCCTGCGCAGCGGCACGACATACGAGCGATTGCCGAAACCGGCGCATCCGCGCGTAGTCGAGATATTGCTCGCGCGCCAGTCGATCCATGCCCGCCACGAATTGCCCAACCTGCGGCGACAGTCCGACCGCGGTCATCAGCGAGAGTTTGGTCTCGCCCAGATAGGCCAGTCCATGCGGCGCCAGGGCGGCCGCGAATTCATGGAACCAGAACGGCTGGTTCGGCACGGCCAGATCGTCGTGATACAGCGCGCTGTCCGACTGTGCGGCAAGCCGCGCGAATTCCGCGCGCATGAAGGCGTCGTTCTCCGTCTGCGTCGCACCGGGCTGCGCCAGCAGTGCGCACAGCGCGCGCGCGGCGTCGAGCCGTTCGCGCGCCGTCGGCAGCGCATCCACATGCGCGTGCATGATTTCCCACGCGGCCTGGCGCACGTGGCATCCAGGAAACGTGTTGTAACTGACGAACATCACACCGTTCGGTGCCAGTCTTTGCGCGGCGAGCGCCAGTAGCGCATCGCGCACGGGTTCGGGCACCCACGAATAAACACCGTGCGCGACGATGTAGTCGAAGCTGCCATTCTCGCCCACAAGTTCGCGCAGATCCTGCTGCAGCAAGGTCACATTGGCGAGACCGAGATCGGCCGCCGCCTGGGCTGCGCGCGCGATGGCGCGCGGGGAAAGGTCGCATCCCGTGAATTGCGCCTGCGGCAGCGACGCCGCCATCGGCAGCAGGTTGGCGCCATCGGCGCAGCCAACTTCCAGGACGCGGCACGTTGCCACCTGCGGCGCGTCGAGGCCGAGCAGCGCGGCGACACTAGCAAGCTGCGCCGGATGCGTCTGCGCATGGGCCTGCGCCGCATAGGCGATCGTGTCGTAGCGGGCCGCGAGCGCGGGCGTGGAGTCGGGCGGCAACAGCTGAGGCGGGTCGGCGGGCATGAATCGTTGGCGGCGGCATCCGTCCGGCAGGCGAAGTCGCGTCGGACCGGCAGGTGGAAGCGCGATTGTAGAGGACGCGCGCGGCAATGACGGCATCGGCGCGCTTGGTGCTCATGGCAGCCCCGACGCTGGCGGGAACCATTAGACTGCAGCATGAATGTCGGGCATCGCTCGCCCCCCGATCCGCTGCGCGCTGCCGTCGACCAGTGGAACACCACTGCGCTGACGGCGCAAGTGCTGTGGGTGCGCTCGCTCGGCACGGCGGCCATCCACGCCGCGGCGCAGGGCCGCCTCGAAATGCTGACGCGCCACGCGCGCGCCCATTCGCCGTACTACCGCAATGCCTGGAAGCATCTGCCCCACGGCCCGGTGCGCCTCGCCGACCTGCCGGTCGTCACCAAGCCCGCGCTGATGGCGGTCTTCGACGACTGGTGCACCGACGCTGCGATCAACCGCACCGCCGTCGAAGCGTTTCTCGCGGAACGCGCACACATCGGCGAGCGCTTCCTCGATCGTTACATTGTCTGGATGAGTTCGGGCACCTCCGGTGCGCCGGGTGTTTTCATCCAGGATGGGATGGCAATGGCTACTTACGATGCGCTGGTCAGCGCGCATCTCGCTGGCCCGACATTCTCGACATGCGACTGGCAGGCCGCGGCTGCGCAGGGCGGTCGCGCGGTGCTGATCACGGCGGACACCGACCACTTCGCGAGCATCGCGTCGTGGCGGCGACTTGCCGCGGGCAAGCCGTGGCTCGACATGAAGAGTCTGGCGGTCACGCAACCCATGGCCGACATCGTGCGCGCGCTCAATGACTTCCAGCCGGCCTTCGTGTCGAGCTATCCGACGGTGTTGGCGCTGCTGGCGCAGGAGCAGGAGGCAGGCCGCCTCGCGATCCGCCCGGCGGCATTGTGGTCTGGCGGAGAGGGCCTGTCGCCGGTGGCGCGGCACGACATCGAGCGCTCGTTCGCCTGTCCGCTGCAGAACGAATATGGCGCGTCGGAGTGTCTTGCCATCGCCGACGCCTGTGCCGCAGGCTGGCTGCACGTGAATGCCGAGTGGGTGATGCTCGAACCCGTCGATAGCGAATACCGGGCCACCCCGCCCGGCGAACTATCACACACCGTCCTGCTCACCAACCTCGCCAACGCCGTGCAACCGATCATCCGCTACGATCTTGGCGACAGCGTGCGCGTGCAGGACGGTCCTTGCGCCTGCGGCAATCCATTGCCGGCGATCCAGGTCGAAGGCCGCAGCGACGACGTGATCGTCATGTTCGCGCGCGATGGCACGCGCAGGCAGCTTGTGCCGCTGGCGTTGACCACGATCGTCGAGGACGCGGCGAAGGTGTACCGGTTCCAGATCGTGCAGAAGACGTGGGATGCCATCGGCCTGCGGCTGATGGATGTCGATCGTGCACGTGCCGGCGTGATTGCCTTGGCGGCGCTGCGGACGTTTCTTGATCGCAACGCGTTGCAAAACGTCGACGTGAGCCTGGAATCCGGCGAACCCGAGTTGCAGCCACGCAGCGGAAAGCTGCGACTGGTCGTGGCCAAGCCCGAGCCATCAAGCACTTTCGCACCGTGACATTGCTGTGAGCGAAACCATGTGCCTGGGTACCGTCGGTTAAAATCGGCGGCCCGCCCCGCGTTGCATCCGATGACTATTCGCCCCGCCCTTCGCCTTGCTGCCGCGCTGCCGCTCGCATGGTCCATTGCGGCCGTCGCGCTCACGCTCGAGGGCGGTGGCGACGCCGTCACCACCGGGCAGATCGTCGTCAAGCTGCGCGCCGATGGCGCGCCGACCGCGCCCACGGTGCGCGTCGCCGCGCTCGCCGCGAGCATCGGCGCACCGCTCGTCTACCGGCGCACCATGGCGATCGGCGCGCTGGTCGTCGGCGTGCCCGGCGCGGGCTCGGACGACGAGATCGACGCGCTGGCGGCACGGCTCGCGGCCCGGCCGGACGTGGTCTACGCCGAACGCTCGCGGCGCATCTACGCGCAGCGCGTGCCCAACGATCCGCTTTTCGCCAGCCAGTTCTACCTGCAGAGCGGCAGCACCACCATCGATGCGCCGGCGGCATGGGATATGACCACCGGCTCACCGGCGACGGTGGTCGCGGTGCTCGATACCGGCTACACGCCGCACAGCGATCTCGCCGCGCGCGTCGTCGGCGGCTACGACATGGTCAGCAGCTTCGGCCCCAGCAACGACGGCAAGGTCTTCGACGCCGCGGGCAACTATCGCGACGTGGATGCGAGCGACCCGGGCGACTGGGTCAGCGCGGCCGACCGCGCGGGAGTCTTCGCCAGTTCCGAGTGTGCGATCACGGACAGCTCCTGGCACGGCACGTCGGTGATGGGCACCATCGGCGCGCTGGCCGACAACGGCAACGCCGTGACCGGCGTCGACTGGAACGCGAGGCTCGTGCCGGTGCGTGTGCTCGGCAAGTGTTTCGGCAGCGACGCCGACATTGCCGATGGCATTGCATGGGCCGGCGGCGTGACGGTGCCGTTGGCGCCGGTCAATGCCAATCCCGCGCAGGTGATCAACCTGAGCCTGGGCGGCCTCGGCAATTGCCAGGCGTTCATGCAGGAATCGGTCGACCGCGTATTCGCACATGGCATCACGCGCGCGATCGTCGCCTCCGCCGGCAACCAGGGCAGCGGTGGGGCGCACTCGCCGTCCGGTTGCACGGGAGTGATCAGTGTTGCCGCATCCACGTTTGCCGGCAATCGCGCCGCGTATTCGAATTACGGGCCGCGCATCGACATCACCGCGCCGGGGGGGAATGCGGTCACCGGAAGCGCCTACAATTTCCTGGTGCTCACCAACGAAGGCAAGACCGTTCCCGCCGCGGAGGGTACGCACTACCTGTCCGGCACCAGTTTCTCGGCGCCGCTGGTCAGCGGCGTGGCGGCGCTGATGCTCGGCGTGGCGCCCGAACTTTCCGCCACGCAGGTGCGCGATATCCTACGGAACACCGCGAAGCCCTTTCCCGCGGGATCGAGTTGCCTCACGTCCGGGTGCGGCACGGGATTGCTCGACGCGCCGGCCGCAGTGCGCGCTGCGCTGGCCACCACCGGCGTCGTGCCTCCGGTCAGCGTGATCGAGTACTACAACGCCGCATTCGACCATTACTTCATCACCTGGGCCGACGCCGAGATCGCGCTGCTCGACGCCGGCACGACCATCAAGGGCTGGGCGCGTACCGGGCTTACGATCAACGCGTATCCGACCGCATTGCCGGGCACCAATGCGGTGTGCCGCATTTACATTCCGCCAGGCAAGGGGGACGGACACTATTTCGGGCGCGACCCGACGGAGTGCGATGGCACCATGGCGAAGAACCCCAGTTTCATCCTCGAGTCATCGGCGTTCCTGTATCTCTATCCGCCGAGCGCGGGCAACTGCGCGACCGGCACGATCCCGGTCTACCGCGTGTTTTCCAATCGCCCCGATGCCAACCATCGCTACACCACCGACCGCGCGGTGCGCGACCAGATGGTGGCCGAGGGTTGGCTCGCCGAAGGCGATGGCGCCGATACCGTCGTGATGTGCGCACCGGCATGACCGCGATCGATGCAATGGCGTTGTTGCAGCGCTTCGGACTCGACGCGAAGCACCCGGGCGCGTGTCTTGGCCCCGGGCAATGGCGCGGCGCCGGCGCACGTCTCGCCTCCGTCAATCCTGCCAGCGAAGAAGTGCTGGGAACAGTCGCACTCGCGGATGCGGCGGACGTGCATGCGGTGGTCACCACCGCGGCCAGTGCGGCGCTTGCGTGGCGCGATGTGCCAGCGCCCAGGCGCGGCGAAGCCGTGCGCGTCTTCGCCGACCTGCTGCGCGAATACAAGGACGCGCTGGGCACGCTCGTCGCGCTCGAGAATGGCAAGATCAAGGCCGAAGGCATTGGTGAGGTCCAGGAGATGATCGACATCGCCGACTTCGCCGTCGGCCAGTCGCGCATGCTCTACGGCAAGACCATGCATTCGGAGCGCCCGGCGCACCGGATGTACGAGCAATGGCACCCGCTCGGTGTCGTCGCTGTCGTCACCGCTTTCAACTTTCCGGTGGCCGTGTGGGCATGGAATGCATTGCTCGCCTGCATCTGTGGCAACGCCGTGGTGTGGAAACCGTCGCCCAAGACGCCGTTGACCGCGCTGGCGGTGCAGTCGCTGGCCAACAAGGTGATGCAGCAGCTGGCGCTGCCCCCGATCTTCACGCTGGCCGTCGCGGCCAACGAGCATGCACTCGTACTGGTCGACGATCCGCGCGTGGCGCTGGTGTCGTTTACCGGCTCATCCAGTGTCGGGCGCGATATCGCCACGCGCGTCGCGGCGCGCTTTGGCAAGACATTGCTGGAATGTGCCGGCAACAACGCGATGATCGTCGCTGCGGATGCCGACCTCGATCTCGTGGCCCCTTCCGTGCTCTTCGGGGCGGTCGGCACCGCCGGCCAGCGTTGCACGACTACACGGCGGTTGATTGTCCATCGGTCGGTTGCGCATACGCTGCTTGCGCGCCTGCAACGTGCCTACACCCAGGTGCGCATCGGCGATCCGCTCGATCCGGCAACATTGATGGGACCGCTGATCGATCGCGACGCCGTGCGACACTTTGTCGCGGCGATCGAGGAGGCCGTGGCCGCCGGCGGCGTGATCGCGTGCGGTGGCAAAGTTCGACCCGGTCCCGGCTACTGGGTCGAGCCCACGATCATCGAACACGCCCGCAACGAGTGGCCATGCGTGCAGCGCGAGACCTTCGCGCCCGTTCTTTACATGATTACGTTCGAGACCATCGCCGAAGCCATCGCGCTCAACAACGGCGTGCGCCAGGGCCTGTCCAGCGCCCTGTTCACGCGCAGCTTGCACACCGCCGAGGCGTTTCTTGCCGCGGGCGGCAGCGACTGCGGCATCGCCAACATCAACATCGGCACGTCCGGCGCGGAAATCGGCGGCGCCTTCGGCGGCGAAAAGGAAACGGGCGGCGGTCGCGAATCCGGCTCGGATGCGTGGCAGTCCTACATGCGGCGGCAGACCAACACGATCAACTGGGGCCATGAACTGCTGCTGGCGCAGGGGATCAAGTTCGGCTAGCGCCTGCGCGCACCCATCCGAAATAGGGCCGCTCGGTTAGCCACCATGACAGCGTGGCCGCAGTTGCCGACAATGCGAAGCTGCCGCCGAAAATCACGATTGTCGTTGGCAGGGGACCCCAGGTCTCGCCCTGCGCGGCCACGGCGCGCGCGACCAGTACCACGATCATCCAATGCAGCAGGTAGAACGAATAGCTGATGCGGCCCAACCACACCAGCGGCGGCCACGTCAGCATCGCTGCAATGGCATTCCCCCCCGCCACACATTGCGCCACCACCAACAACGACACGGCGCCGAACGCGACGATGCTCGCCGTCTGCGGCACGACGTCGAGCAGCGCCGAGGTGGTTATGCTCAAGTACAACAGCCCCACCAGCGCCGCTGGAATCCGCGCCATCCGCCGCACCGCGCGCTCCCCCCGGAAAGCCAGCGCCACGCCGCCGAACAGCAGCGACCAGCACAGCACGAGCGTGTCGACGCCGGCCGCCACCAGCAGAATCGGCGCGACGATCCCCAGCGCCGGCACCCAGTACGCGGCACGCCCCGACTCCCGCACCGCGGCCAACAACAGCACCGGAAACGCCAGATAAAACGTCATTTCGTAGAACAGCGACCACGTGACGATGTTCAACGGCACCACGCCGGTGGCGGGCGCGCCGTTCAGGAACAGCAGGTTGCCCACGAGGCGAGGCGCGTCCAGCGCAATCATGGGTCCAGTGAAGCGCACGAAGAGCATCGAGGCGACGAACGACAGCAGGAAGGCGGGATAGATGCGCAGCGTGCGCCGCCATGCGAAACGCGCGTAGGAGAGCCGCGGCCGCGGCCACCACATTCGGCCGATCAGGTAGCCCGACAGCACGAAGAACAGGAAGACGCCATGGTGCGACCGCTGCAGCCAGAACAGAAGGCGCTGGGACCAGGTCGCAAGGGACAGGAACGACGCGTTGCCGAGATCGAGTCCTGCGACCACGGCCGCCGTATTGCCTGCCGCATGAACGCAGAACACGAGCAGCACCGCGAAACCGCGCAATCCGTCCAGCGCGCCTACATGCTGCGGCGGCGACGCGGTTGATGCAGGTTCGTCAGGCGTCACGCGGGCTCGCCGTCCGGCATCCCGCAATCGCCGCGTCAGGAAGTGCGGCGCTTGGCAGCCGATTTCTTGACCGCGGGTTTCTTCGCAGCGGCTTTGGCTGGCGTCTTTGTCGCCTTTTTCGCGCCGGCCTTCACGGCCGTTTTTGCAACAGACGTGGCGGCGGTTTTGGTCGCCGTCTTCGCTGCGGTCTTGCCGGCGGACTTGGTGGCGGGCGGTGCCACGGTCTTGGCCGCCGCGGGCGCGCGCTTGGTCTTTTTCACGGCGGACTTGGTGGCGCGCGGCTTGGTGCTGGTGCCGGCCTTGGCGGCCAGCAATGCCAAGGCTTCCTCGAGCGTCAGGCTGTCGGCCTTCTCGCTGTCGGGCAGTGTCGCGTTGACGGCACCATGCTTCACGTAGGGACCATAGCGGCCGCTGTGCAGTTCCACCGGCGCGCGATCCTTCGGATGCGGGCCCAGCACGCGCAGCGCCGACGCGGTGCGTGCCCGCGCGCCACGCGCCTTGGTGGGATCCTTGGCCTCGAACTCGAAGCCGACCTTGCCGTCCTTCTGCACGACAAGAAACGCGGAAAACGGTCGGCGCGTGCGCTGTGACACGAACTGCAGCAGGTCGGTCTTGCGCTCGGCCAGCAGCTTGGTCATCTGCGCAGGCTCGATCGCCCGTTGCAGGATCGTGCGACCCGAGCGGAAGTCACAGGTGCGGTCCGCGCCGATGGCCTTTTCGCAGACGTAGGCCATGCCGTGCTCGAACACGCGATTGCCGCATTTCGGGCAGGTGCCGAGCGGTGTTTGCGCGGAAAAGTCCGGCGGCGGTCCATCATCGTCGATCGGGTTGCCGAAATCGAAGGTCACCTCGTTGGTGTCGGTCAGTTTCAGCTTGGCCGAGAACGGCCGCCCCATCTTGCTGCGGAAGCCTTCGAGCGGACCGATCTCGCGTTCCTTCAGCAGCACCTCGGCTTCCTGCGGCTCCATCTGCCGGCCGCCCATGATCTTCCAGAACGCAAAATCGCATTTGACGCACTGGAATTTCTTGTACTTCTCGAGCACTTCGCTGCCGCACTTCGGACACGGCGTGACCAGCGTCGCGAAATCGCCGGGGATCGTATCGCTCTCGTAATTCTTGGCTTGTCCGACGATGTGCTCGGTCATCGCGACAATCTCGCGCATGAACGTGTCGCGGGGCAGCTTGCCGTGCTCCATCTGCGCAAGCTTGAACTCCCACTCGGCGGTGAGTTCCGGCGAAAAGAGTTCCGGCACGCCCAGCCCGTGCAGCAGCGTAAGCAGCGAGAAGGCCTTGGCGGTAGGCACCAGTTCCTTGCCCTCGCGATACACGTAGCGTTCGGCGATCAGGCCCTCGATGATTGCGGCGCGCGTGGCCGGCGTGCCCAGGCCCTTTTCGCGCATGGCCTCGCGCAGTTCGTCGTCCTCGATCAGCTTGCCCGCGCCTTCCATGGCCGACAGCAGCGTGGCTTCGTTGAGGCGCGGCGGCGGCTTGGTGACGAGTTGCACTACGTCCACATTCTCGGTTGCGACCGTTTCGCCGGGCTTGACGGCCACCAGCGACGATTCGTCGCCCTGCGCCTCCTTGCCGTAGACGGCAAGCCAGCCGGGCGTGACCAGGATGCGCCCTTCGGTCTTGAACGGCTCCTGCTCCACGCGTGTGATCCGCGTGGTGACAAGATGCTCGGCCGCCGGGTAGAACACCGCGAGAAAGCGGCGCACGACGAGGTCGTAGAGCTTGCCCTCGATCTCGTTCAGCGTCTTGGGCGCCACCTGCGTCGGGATGATCGCGAAGTGGTCGGAGATCTTGCTGTTGTCGAAGATGCGCTTGTTGGGGCGCACCCACTTTTTCTTGATGATCTCGCGCGCCAATGTGCCGAAGGCATTGGACTGCCCCAGCTCTTCGAGCGTGGCGTTGACGGTGGGAATGTAATCCTCCGGCAGCGCGCGCGCATCGGTACGCGGGTAGGTGAGTACTTTGTGCTTTTCGTACAGCGCTTGCGCCAGCGACAGCGTGGTGCGTGCCGAGAACCCGAAGCGCCCGTTGGCCTCGCGCTGCAGGCTTGTCAGGTCGTAGAGCAGCGGCGGGCTCTGGGTAGTGGGCTTCGACTCCTCGGTGACGATCCCGGGCTTGCCAGCGCACGCTGCGGCGATGGCGCGGGCCCGCGCCTCTTCCCAGAGCCGCTCGGCGCGACCTTCGGGATCATCGTCGGTCTTCTTGAACTTCTCGTCGAACCAGCGGCCGTTGTATTCACCCGCAGCGGCGCGAAACGTGCCCATCACTTCAAAATAGTCGCGCGGCCGGAACGCGCGGATCTTCGCCTCGCGATCCACCAGGATGGCCAGCGTAGGCGTCTGCACGCGGCCAACGGTGGTCAGCTGGAAGCCGCCGGACTTGGAATTGAACGCGGTCATCGCCCGCGTGCCGTTGATGCCGACGAGCCAGTCGGCTTCCGAACGGCAAACGGCGGCATCGGCCAACGGGAGCATCGCCTCGTCGGTGCGCAGCTTGGCGAACCCGTCGCGGATCGCGGCGGTGGTCATCGACTGCAACCACAGCCGCTTGATCGGCTTGGTCGACTTGGCGAACTGGGCGATGTAGCGAAAGATGAGCTCGCCCTCGCGGCCCGCGTCGCAGGCATTGATCAGCGCGCCCACGTCCTTGCGCTTGATGAGCTTCAACAGCGTCTTCAGCCGGTTTTCATTCTTCTCGATCGGCTTCAACGCAAACTTGGACGGCACCGCCGGCAGGTGGGCAAACGTCCACTTGCCACGCTTGACCTCTTCCTCCTCGGGCATGCCGATCTCGAGCAGGTGCCCGACCGCGGACGAGAGCACGTACGCGTCGCTCTCGAAGTAGTCGTCGTGCTTGGTGAAGCCGCCCAGCGCCTTCGAAATATCGGCGGCGACAGAGGGCTTCTCGGCAATGATCAGGGTTTTGGACAAGGGGACTTCCAACCGGCAGGTCGGGTCAAAGGGACGCCGATACTACCCGTGGTGGCATGACCGGGGCAAGAATACCGGTATCGATGTCCGGCCCAACGCGCGCTCGCGCGCCCTCGCGTGCGTACGGGCGCGCGCGCGAGGGTTCATGCGGAACCCCGCCCTTGCCAACGCCCGCCGGGCAAAGCGGTGACGCGGCCCTCGAGCTCAAGCAACACCAGCGCCTCGAGCACCATCGCGGGCGGTTGCCCGGTGCGCGCGCAAAGTACATCCACGTCGGCCGGATCACCGCCCAGCGCCTCCAGTAATGGATGCGCCGGCACGCCTGCCGTCGCGGGCGGGGGCACGCGCGACGTCGAGCCCAGCTCATCAAGGATGTCTTGCGCGGTCTCCACCAGCTTGGCTCCGTCCCGGATCAGCCGGTGACAACCCCGCGCCAATGGCGAGTGGATGGACCCCGGGATGGCGAAAACCTCGCGACCGGCCTCGCCGGCCAGACGCGCGGTGATCAGCGAGCCTGACGACAGCGCCGCTTCGACCACCAGCACCCCGCGCGCGAGGCCGGCGATCAGGCGGTTGCGCCGTGGGAAATTGAAACGCGTGGGCGGCGTGCCGGGCGGAAACTCGGACAACAGGCCGCCCCTGGCCGCGATCGCATGCGCCAGCGCGCGATTTTCCGCCGGATAGACACGGTCGAGCCCCGTGCCCACCACGGCCAGCGTGGAACCCACGCCGCGCAAGGCGCCAACGTGCGCTGCCGTGTCGATGCCCTGCGCGAGGCCCGAAATGATGGCGTATCCCGCGTCCGCCAGCGCCTGGCCAAAGGCCGTCGCGTTGTCCATGCCCTGCGGCGAGGCGTTGCGGCTGCCGACAATGGCCAGCGCCGGGCGGTTGAGTACAGCCCGCTGGCCGGTGAAATAGAGCACTGCCGGCGCATGGCCGAGTTCGAGCAGGGCTTGGGGGTAGTCGGGGTCGTCCCATGCCAGGAGCTCATGGCCGGGTTGGGCGAGCCAGGCCAGCGTGCGCGCAAGCGCCTCGGGTGGCGCCGGGGTTTGCAGGCGCTCGACGGCCCCGGCGGGCAGCAGGGCCGCCAACTGGGCGCGGGTCGCCCCCAGCACCGGCTCCGGGCCGCCAAAGGCGCGCAGCAGGATGGCCATTGCGGCGGGAGGCAGCCCTTTGTGGGCGAGTTCGGCCCAGGCCGCGGCATTGGACGCGGATTCCATGGCAGGCAGAGGATGCGCCGACGGCGGCTGCGCCGGCAATCAGACGAAACGCCGAGAGGCGACGGCGCGCCTCAGGGCTTGCGCGCGTAGTCGCCGGGACGAACCGGGTCGGTCGAGTTCAGTATCACTGCGAACGACACGCGGTCGAACGTGCGGAACACGAACATCAGTCCAGTGCGCTCGTCGGCGGGCTGCACGTATTCGCGTGGCGTAAACCCCGTGGTGGGATCGAGGAAGCGCAGGATGATCGTCTGCTGGCGCGACGGGCGCGGGTCGATGATCGGTGGTATCACGCGATACACGGCGAGCACATTGCCGGGCTCGAGGCCGTCCGCGGTGCCTTTGTCGATGGTTACGACGCCGCCACGGCCGGTTTCGATGTTGTCGAAGGGCACACGCAGGATGCGGGCATCGATCGGCTTGTCCGGCGCATGCGGCACATAGTTGACGATCGTGTCGCGTGGCGCCGGAATCAGCCGGTCGCCCACCAGTATTTCCTGAACGGACGATTCAATGCGGACGGTCGACAACTCGCCGAATTTCTCGACGCGCGCAGTGCCCAGGAAACGATTCTCGTAGCCCAGCACTTCGCTGCTGTCGAGATTGAGGATCGCACCGATCGGGCGGTAGATGTACCAGAGGTCGCCGGCCTTCGGATCGATGTCGAGAACATAAACAATGTCACCGGTGCCGCGAACCACGCGCTCCTGGTTGCGCCCGGAGAGGATCTGCGCGGCATTGTCCAGGCCGCCCGGACCGGTCACGAGCGGTTTCGTGATGTAGGCCTCGATATCCCGGGCCGGAATGCTGGGGATCGCATCGCGGTCGAGCGGGGTGGTCCGCGTGGTCGGCGATACGACGATGGTGTTGGAACCGCGCGAGAGTTCGAGCCGGGGCTGACCGTCGATCCTCACGAGTCGAATCGTATCGCCGGGGTAGATGAGGTGCGGGTTCTTGATTTCTTCCCGGTTCATCCGCCAGATGTCGGGCCAGCGCCACGGGTCTTTGAGGAACTTGCCCGAGATGGCCCAGAGCGTATCGCCCTTGACCACGGTGTAGCTATCCGGGGCCTTGTCGGCGATCTCGGGAGCGCTGGCCGGTGTCTGCGCAGCCGCGCCGATAGAGCCGGCGAGCAATGCCGCGGCAGCCATGGCCAGGATGACGCGCTTGCCTGTGTTAAACTGTTGAAGCATAACGCCTCTTCCGTGTCGGACGCGCGCGCGCCTCAGGTTGACAGGCCCACCGCCAACCTAAAGACACCGTCCTAAATCGCCGCAAAATAAGGACTTAACAGGGATTCTGCATCCGGCACCTGCATTTGGCAAGCTATGGCGCTACTACCCATCCTCGAATACCCCGATCCGCGTCTCAAAAAAGTCGCGTCTACCGTCACGGCCTTCACGCCGGAGATCGTCCGTCTTGCCCGCGACATGGCCGAGACGATGTACGCCGCGCCCGGGGTAGGCCTCGCCGCGACCCAGGTCGACGTTCACAAGCGCGTGATCGTCATCGATATTTCCGACAACCGCAGCGACCTGCTCGTGCTGGTCAATCCCGTGATCCTGGCCGCCGAGGGCCAGGCGGAATGCGAGGAAGGCTGTCTATCCGTACCCGGGTACTACGACAACGTCACCCGCGCGGCCCAGGTCACGTTTCGCGCGTGCGATGCGGTCGGCGCGCCGTTCGAGCGAACGGTCGACGGCATGTTGGCGGTCTGCGTCCAGCACGAAATGGACCACCTGATCGGAAAAGTGTTTGTCGACTACCTGTCGCCGCTGAAGCGCGCCCGGCTTGCGGCCAAGCAGCGCAAGAAGCAACGGCTCGTCGGCTGAACGGTCCACCCGCGTGTCGTCGCCTCTCCCGCTGCGTGTCGGCTTCGCCGGCACGCCCGCCTTTGCCGCCGCCGCGCTGCAGGCATTGATCGCTGCCGGGTTTGACGTCCCGATCGTGCTCACCCAACCCGACCGGCCGCGCGGTCGCGGCATGCAGGTCGACGCCTCGCCGGTCAAGGTGTTGGCGCAGCGGCACGCGGTCCCCGTGCTGCAACCGGCCACGCTGCGGACCGACGATGCGCGCGCCGCCGTGCTTGCGGTACCGCTCGACGTGTTGGTGGTCGCAGCCTACGGGTTGATCCTGCCGCGCGCCATTCTCGATTGGCCGCGCCACGGCTGCATCAACATCCACGCATCGCTGCTGCCACGCTGGCGGGGCGCTGCGCCGATCCCGCGTGCCATTGCCGCAGGCGACATCACGACCGGCGTCACGATCATGCAGATGGAAGCGGGCCTCGACACCGGACCTATGATCGCCGCGGTGCCCGTCGCGATTGCCGCGCGGGACACCGCGGGAATCCTGCACGACCGGCTTGCCGCCACCGGCGCCGCGGCCATCGTGGATGTGCTGCGCCGGCTGGCGCGCGACGGGCCGTTGGCGAGTGTGCCGCAACCGGCCGATGGCGCCACCTATGCGGCCAAGCTCGAACGTGCCGAAGCCGTCGTCGACTGGACGCTGTCCGCGCTGGCCATCGACCGCTGCATCCGCGCCTTCGACCCGGTACCCGGTGCCTTCACCCACTGGCGCGACGAGACCGTCAAGATCTGGTCGGCACATCCCAGTGCGGCGCGGGCCGGTGTCGCGCCCGGCACGGTGTTTGGCGTGGGCAGCGATGGCATCGACGTCGCGTGCGGGGAAGGCGTGCTCCGGCTCGTCGTCCTGCAACCCGCCGGCGGGAAGCGGATGGAGGCTGCCGCCTTCGCCACAGGCCGGGCGTTGCGACCGGGCATGCAGTTTGGCGCATCCCCGCCGGCCGCCATCAGCTAGCAACCGGGGACCTCCATGCAACACGAACAGCGTTTGGCTGCCCTCGCGGTGCTGCGGGTGATGGCAGGCACCCCCCTTCCGGCCGCGCTGGCGGCCGTGGCCGACGGCGCCGATACGCGGGGCCATGCGTTCGTCCAGGAGCTCGCCTACGGCACGCTGCGCCATTGGGGGCGCCTCAATGCGCTGACGCAGGCGCTCGCCACCAAGCCGCTGTCGGATCGCGCGCTCGCCACGCTGATCGCAGTTGCGCTGTACCAACTCGACCATACGCATGCGCCGGCGTTTGCCGTGGTCGACCAGGCAGTCGAAGCCGCCGCGCTGGTGACGCGGCCGCAGGCCAAGCCTCTGGTCAACGCGATGTTGCGGCGATACCTGCGCGAACGCGATGCGCTCAACGCGCAGGTCTCCAGAGCCAGTCGCGTGGCCTTGTGGTCGTATCCACGCTGGTGGATCGGCAGGGTGGAGGCCGATCATCCGCAGCATTGGGAGGCGATCCTCGCCGCGGGCAACGAGCGCCCACCGCTGACGCTGCGCGTCAATGCACGGGTGACCACGCGTGCGATGCTGGCTGCGCAATTCGCCACGGCGGGTATCGAGACCCGCGACGTCGGCGCCGAAGGCCTCGTGGTCGTCGCGCCCCAGCCCGTGACCGGGCTGCCCGGCTTTGCGGAAGGCGCCTTCGCCGTGCAGGACGCAGGCGCGCAACTCGCCGCGCCACTGCTTGCGCCGACCGACGGCATGCGGGTGCTCGATGCCTGCGCAGCGCCAGGCGGCAAGGCCGCGCACCTCGCGGGGCTGGCCGCCATCGACCTGACGGCGCTCGATAGCGATGGCGCCAGGCTGGCGCGGGTCGACGACAACTTCGCCCGCCTGCGGGTGGCAGGCCCCAACGTGCGTACGCAGATCGGCGACGCCGGCGACCCCGACGCGTGGTGGGACGGGCGACCCTTCGACCGGATTCTCGTGGACGTTCCGTGCACCGCCTCCGGGATCGTGCGCCGGCATCCGGATGCCAAATGGCTGCGGCGCAAGAGCGATCTCGACTCCTTCGTTGCCCAACAGCGCCGCATGCTGCCGGCGCTGTGGCAGACGCTGGCTCCCGGCGGACGGCTGCTGTACGCGACCTGCTCTGTGTTTGCGGCCGAAAATGATCAACAAATCAAAGACTTCATAAAAAACCACCCCGAAGCGTTGCGGGAAACCATCACGTTTCCCGACGATTGCCTGCACGTAGGGGGTCAACTCTTGCCAGCGACGAATGGCACGGGCCACAATCAGGACGGTTTCTTCTACGCCCTCCTTCGCCGCGCCTGACGCGCCGTCCCACGAGCCTGCAGCGCGCGCGCGCCAGGTCCCCGGGCCGCCACGCCGCCGGACCCGTCGCCACGATGCTCGCCGGCATGCCGTACCACCTTCCATTCCGCACCTCGCCGGTCCCGCGCCTTCGTCCGCTGTCATGGCTGGTCGCGATGGCGATGCTGCTGCTGGCGGGGTTCGCCGGGATGTCGCCGTCCGCGCGTGCCGACGCGATCCCGGTCAAGTCGGCGGAATTGCGCGTCATCGACGGCGAAGTGGTGCTGAACGCGGAGTTCGACTTCACGTTCAATCCCACGCTGGAGGAAGCGCTGCAAAACGGCATCCCCCTCTACTTCGTGCTGGAAATCGAACTGGCCCGTGCCCGCTGGTACTGGCTGGATGAAAAGGTCCTGCAATCGGCGCTGACGTATCGCGTGTCGTGGAACGCGCTCACGCGCCAGTATCGCGTCGCGAGTGGCCTCCTCACACAGAACTATGGGTCCCTCGAGGAGGTCGAGCGCTACATTGGCCGCGTGACCTCGCGACCCGTCATCCGCGTCGATGCGTTGACCAAGGGCGCGCGCTACGACGCTGCGGTACGCCTGCGTCTCGACGTCAATCAATTGCCCAAGCCGTTCCAGGTGAATGCGCTCGCGTCGCGCGAGTGGACGCTCACCTCCGAGTGGCAGCGCTTCGCGTTTACGCCATGAGCCCGCAGCGCGCACGCAAGCCCAAGAGCCGCCAATGAGCGCGCTGCCAGGAAAGCGTGGATTGCGCTGGCTGCTGCTGGTGTCGGCATCACTGTCGGCCATCGCCGTGTTCCTGCTTGCCACCGCCACGGCCAACACCGCGCTCTTCGCCCAGGGCTACGACGTGCTGCTGATCGGCAACCTCGTGCTGATCAGCCTCCTGATGCTGGTGGTCGGATGGCAGTTGTGGCGATTGCGGCGCAATCTCAAGGCAGGCGTATTCGGCTCGCGGTTGGCGGTGCGCCTCGTATTCCTGTTCGCGATGGTCGCGGTGCTGCCGGGCGCGCTGGTATACGCGGTATCGGTGCAATTCATCGGCCGCAGCATCGAGAGCTGGTTCGATGTGCGCGTCGATCGCGCGCTCGAAGGCGGCCTCAATCTGGGTCGCAACGCGCTCGACTATCTGCTCAAGGAAACGCAGGGCAAGGCCACCCAGATGGCTGTGGCGATCGCTGAAAGCCCCGGTAACCTCGCCGGCGCCCTCAGCCGGGTTGCCGAGCAAGGCAATGTCTACGAGGCGGTGCTGTTCTCGCCGACCGGCAGCGTGCTTGTCGTGGCGGGCACCGGCGGCTCGCGCACCACGCCGGATCCGCCGCCGCCGCAGGCGCTGCGGCTCGCGCGCATGCAGCAGCCTTACGCCAAGATCGACCAGCAGGCGGACGGCAACCTGCGTCTGCGCGTTGTGGTCGCGGTCAACACCGACGACAGCCTCAACCCGCTGAAGTTGCTGCAGGTCGTCGAACCGGTGCCACCCGCACTGGCGCAGGACGCCGAACGCGTGCAGGCCGGTATGCGCGACTACCAGGAGCTTTCGTTCTCGCGGCAGTCGCTGAAGCGGCTCTACGCGCTGACGCTGACGTTGACGCTGCTGCTCGCGCTCACGTCGGCACTGGGCCTGGCGGTGGTTCTGTCCGAGCGCTTCGCCGCCCCCCTGGGCTTGCTGGCGGAGGGCACGCGCGCGGTGGCGCAGGGCGACTTCACCCGTCGCCAGCCGGTGGTTTCGCGCGATGAGCTGGGTGTGCTGACCGAGTCGTTCAACACGATGACGGAGCAACTGGCCGAGGCGCATGGCAAGGCCGAAGAGGGTCGCCGCGCGACGGAGACCACGCGCGCATACCTTGAAAGCATCCTTGGCAACCTGTCGGCGGGCGTCCTGGTGTTTGACGAGCGCCATCGGCTGCGCACGGTCAACCCCAGCGCCGCAGTGATCCTCCAGCAGCCGGTGGCCGACTTGGCCGGCATGGCACTGGCCGATTGGGGGCGCCGCCTGCCCGCGCTGGCCCCGTTCGCCGAATTGGTGGCGGAGGGTTTCCGCAGCAGTCGCGACGGGCAATGGCAGAAAGAGGCCGAGCTGGCCGTGGCCAATCTCTCGCGCACGTTGCTGATGCGCGGCACGCGGCTTCCGGGCACGGCGACCACGGGCGGGTATGTAGTCGTGTTCGACGACGTGTCCGAGTTGATGCAGGCGCAGCGCGACGCGGCCTGGGCCGAGGTGGCGCGGCGGCTGGCCCACGAAATCAAGAATCCGCTGACGCCCATCCAGCTGTCCGCTGAACGGTTGGCGATGAAGCTCACGCCGAAGCTCGAAAGCGCCGACCAGGAGACGCTGCGGCGGGGCACGCAGACCATCGTTTCGCAGGTGGGCGCGATGAAACACATGGTGGACGACTTCGCCATCTACGCGCGGCAGCCGCGGCCGGGACAGATGCAGAATATCGACGTGACGGAGCTTCTGGGCGACGTATTGGCGCTGTACGACGACCTGCGTCCCCACGTTAGGCTATCCTTGCCGGATGCGCCCGTCCTTGTACAGGGCGAACCCACCCGCCTGCGCCAGGTGTTCCACAATCTGCTGTCGAACGCCGTCGATGCCCAGACCGATGTCGCCGAACCGCGCTTTGTGATCACGCTCGCCGTCGTGGGGGGTGAGGTGGTGCTCTCGATTGCCGACGGCGGTCCCGGGTTCGGCAGCGGCGTGCTGGCGCACGCGTACGAACCGTATGTAACGACCAAGGCAAAAGGCACTGGCCTGGGATTGGCAATCGTGAAGAAGATCATCGACGAACATGGCGGCCGGGTCGTGCTGGACAATCCGACGACCGGTGGCGCGCGCGTCACGCTCACATTTCCGGCCGTTGTCGGCGGCAATTCCGCCGCAGCGACCGTTTAAGGACCCGCCACAATGGCGCATGCAAAAGAAATTCTGATCGTCGACGATGAAGTCGGCATCCGCGAGCTGTTATCGGAAATATTGCAGGACGAAGGCTACCGGGTGGCGCTCGCGGAAAATGCCGGGGAGGCGCGCGCCTACCGGCAACGCCAGCAGCCGGCGCTGGTGCTGCTCGACATCTGGATGCCCGACACCGACGGCGTCACACTGTTGCGCGAGTGGGCCGCCGGCGGGCAACTCACCATGCCGGTCATCATGATGTCGGGCCACGGGACGATCGAGACTGCCGTCGATGCCACCAAGGTCGGTGCGTTCGACTTCCTCGAAAAGCCGGTGGGACTGCAGAAGCTGCTGACCACCATCGCGCGCGCGCTGAAGAGCGCGGCGGCGCAGGAACCACGCCGCGTGTCGCTGTCCGCACTGGGCGGCGGTGCCGCCATCCGCGAGGCCGAGCGTGCGCTTGACCTCCTGCTGGCAGGGCGGCGCCCGCTGTTGATCCTGGGCGAGCCCGGCACCGGCCACGACCTCGCGGCGCGCGCGCTGCAAGCGCCCGATGCGCCGTGGGTTGCGCTTCCCAACGGTGCGCGTCTCTCCGCCAATCCGCTGGCCCTGCTGGAGGAGGCGCGCGAAGGGGTGCTGTACTGCAGCGAGATCGGGCAATACTCGAAGTCCGAGCAGAAGGGCCTGGCGTTCCTGCTGCCCAAGCTCGACAAGCTCAATGTCACGCTCGTGTGCACGAGTGTCGACCTGCTGGGTAACCTCGCCGCCGAAGGCAAGTTCGATCCGCAGTTGCTGGCGCTGCTCTCGGCCGGTTCCGTCGTCCTGCCGCCGCTACGCAAGCGACGCGACGACATCCCGCTGCTGATCGAGCGATTCTGGCGCGAGGGCACGGTCGATGCGGCAACACCGCCGCTGCTGTCGACGTTGCCGCCCGCCGCGCTCACCGCGTTGTCCAATGCCTACTGGCCCGGGAATATCGATCATCTCGCTGCGTTCGTGCGCAACCTGTTGATGGTGGGTGGCGAGATCACCACCGAGCACGTGAAGCGTGTGCTGGGTGAAGCCGCGTCGCCCAATCCGTCGGTGGCCCCGGAGATCACCTCGCGGTTCTTCGAGATGCCGCTGCGCGAAGCGCGTGAGGCCTTCGAGCGCATCTACTTCGAGCAACTCCTGGGCAAAGAGCAGAGCAACATGAGCAAGGTCGCGGAAAAGGCGGGCCTCGAACGCACGCATCTTTATCGCAAGCTGAAACAACTCAATATCCGCTTCTCCCGTCGCGTCGACGAAAGCGCTGCTTCATAGGCTTTCGTGTCCGCGCCGAACATCCATTGAGCACTGCCGCCGATCCGAAACGCACTACAGCCCTGATGGTCGGGGCCATCGGTGTCGTCTATGGCGACATCGGCACCAGCCCGCTGTACATGCTGAAGACCGCGTTCAGCGGCGAACATGCGCTGTCGCTCACCACCAGCAACGTGTTCGGCGTGCTGTCCGTCGTGTTCTGGGCGCTGGTGATCGTGGTGACACTGAAGTACATCACGCTGATCCTGCGCGCCGACAACAACGGCGAGGGTGGCATCCTCGCGCTGACAGCGCTGGTGTCGCGCGGGCTTGCCAGGCAGGAGCGACGCCGCTGGTGGCTCGTGGGCTTCGGCATCTTCGGGGCGGCGATGTTTTACGGCGACGGCATGATCACGCCCGCCATCTCGGTGCTTTCCGCGGTGGAGGGGATCGAGATCATCGCCCCTGGGTTGCACCATTACATCGTGCCGATCACGCTCTGCATCATCGTCGCGCTGTTCGTCATCCAGCGACGCGGCACGGCCAGCGTCGGCGCGTTCTTCGGCCCGGTGATGTGCATCTATTTCGTCGTGATCGCGGTGCTGGGCGCGATAGAGGTCGTCCTGCGTCCCGACATCCTGGCGGCGATCAACCCGATCTACGCGATTCAATTCTTCACCAATGCCCCGGTGGCCGCGTTCCTCTCACTCGGCGCGGTCGTGCTCGCGGTGACGGGAACCGAAGCCTTGTATGCCGACATGGGCCATTTCGGACGGACGCCGATTCGCCGGGCGTGGCTCGCTTTCGTGATGCCGGCGCTCGTCATCAACTATTTCGGCCAGGGCGCGCTGCTGCTGGCCAATCCTTCGGCGGTCAAGAATCCGTTCTACCTGCTGGCGCCGGAATGGGCGTTGATTCCGTTGGTGATCCTCGCCACCTGCGCCACGGTGATCGCGTCGCAGGCGGTGATTTCCGGCGCGTTCTCGCTGACGCGCGCCGCCATCCAGATGGGCTACTGCCCGCGGCTGCAGATCCTCCATACGTCGGAGAAGCAGATCGGCCAGATCTACGTCCCGTTCATCAACTGGACCCTGTTCATCGCGGTGTTCCTGCTGGTGATCACGTTCCGGCGATCCGATAACCTGGCGGCGGCCTACGGCATCGCGGTCACGTTGGCGATGCTGATCGATTCCATCCTGATCTTTGCGGTGATGCGCCGCCTGTGGAAGTGGCCCGCCTGGGTGGCCGTGGCGATCGCTGCGCCGCTCACGCTGGTCGACCTGACCTTCCTCGCTTCCAATTCGCTCAAGATCCCCGACGGCGGCTGGTTCCCGCTGGTGATCGGCGGGTTGGTGTTCATGCTGCTCACCACGTGGAAGCGTGGCCGCGCCGTGCTCATGGACCGGTTGTCGCTGGATGCGCTGCCGCTCGATCTCTTCATCCAGAGCATCGAGGTGGCGCCGCCCATCCGGGTGGATGGCACCGCGGTGTTCATGACGTCCACGCCCGATCGCGTCCCGCACGCGCTGCTGCACAACCTGAAGCACAACAAGGTGCTGCACGAGCGTGTGGTGTTTCTCACCGTGATGATGCGCGACACGCCGTACGTCCCGGAAGCCGAGCGCATCGAGGTGCGCACGCTGGGCTGCGACTTCTACCAGTTCCTGGCCTGGTACGGCTTCAAGGAAGACCCGGATGTCCCCGCGTTACTGGAGGAGTCGGGGCGGCGCGGCTTCGCGTTCGAGATGATGGAAACGTCGTTCTTCGTGTCGCGCGAAACACTCATTCCCACAGGCGCGCCGGGCATGGCGATCTGGCGTGAGCGCCTTTTCGCGTCCATGTCGAAAAACGCGGTCAAGGCATCGGAATTCTTCCAGATTCCCACCAACCGCGTCGTCGAACTGGGGACGCAGATCGAGTTGTGACGCGCGTGCGGCCAATGTGCAACGGGCCGCAGTGCGCGGCCCGTTGTCAGTGCGGTGACGGTGCGGCAGGGGTCAGACGGCTACCATCTGCGCGCGGATCGTCTTCATTGCCTTGCTTTCGATCTGGCGAATCCGCTCGGCAGAAACGCCGTACTCGGTAGCCAGGTCCTGCAGCGTCGACGTCGAATCGTCCTCCTTCAACCAGCGCGCCTCGATGATCCGGCGGCTGCGGTCGTCCAGCCGCGCCAGCGCGCTTTGCAGGCCCTTCGTACGATGTTCCGCCGTCCGCGCGCGCTCGTAGATCTTGGCGGGCTCGTCCTCGGTGTCGGTGAGGTACGCAATCGGCGAGACGAAATTCTCCTCTTCGCCCGGCGTCGGATCGAGCGCCAGGTCGTGGCCGGACAGCCGCGTTTCCATCTCGACGACGTCCTCGGGCTTGACGCCCAGATCTCTGGCGATCGCCTTGGCGTCGGCCACCGACAGCGCGGCGGTGCTGGCCTTCATGCTGCGCAGGTTGAAGAAGAGTTTGCGCTGCGCCTTGGTCGTGGCGACCTTCACCAGGCGCCAGTTGCGCAAGATGTATTCATGCATCTCGGCGCGGATCCAGTGCAGCGCAAACGACACGAGGCGAACGCCGCGCTCGGGGTCGAAGCGCTTGACGGCCTTCATGAGGCCGACGTTGCCTTCCTGGATCAGGTCGGCCTGCGGCAGCCCATAGCCCACGTAGTTGCGCGATACGGCGACCACGAGCCGGAGGTGCGACAGCACCAGCTCGCGCGCGGCGGCGATGTCGTCGGAAGCCTTCAGGCGGCGGCCGAGCGCCGTTTCCTGTTCCTGCGTAAGCAGCGGGAAACGGTTCACGGCTTGAATGTAGTGATCCAGGCTTCCCAGCGAAGCAGGGGTGGGGAAGGCCAGCGCGGTGGTATTCGTCATGCCAGATCTCCTTGTCAGCCGTAAGGCAGGCGGTGGGAATGGTTTGCCGACCCGCCGTTACCCGCGATCATTTTAGCAGTCGAGAGTTTCGAGTGCTAACCGGAAGGAAAGTTCCCGACCAATTTGCTCGGGTTTGTCCAACCGGGGGTTCGAGGTGATGCCGGAATGGGTCGGCGGAGGTGGCCCAGAAATGACACTGCCTCCGCCCGTTGCCGCAAACATGACGCTACCAGCTTCCGGCGCAACCGGGCTTTCCATTGCGACGAGCGGGGCGCCCGAGGGACGAATGGCGCCCTGGCCGGATGGATGACGGCAGCGGCCGGATTCAGCCCGGTGCCGCGGCCTCCGGCAGCAGGGCCTCGACAAAATCCCGGGCGGCAAAGGGGCGCAGGTCGTCCACTGCTTCGCCGACGCCAATAAAGGTCAGCGGCACCGGATGCTGCTTGGCGATGGCCGCCACCACGCCGCCCTTGGCGCTGCCGTCCAGCTTGGTCACGATGAGTCCGGTCAACCCGACCGCCGTGTCGAAGGCCTTGACCTGCCCCAAGGCATTCTGGCCCGTGTTCGCGTCGACCACCAGCAGCACGGCGTGCGGGGCCCCGGGCTGCGCCTTGGCGATCACGCGCTTGACCTTGCGCAACTCCTCCATCAAGTTGGCCTGGGTGGGCAGGCGCCCCGCCGTGTCGGCGAGCACGACGTCGATGCCGCGCGCGCGCGCGGCGTTGACCGCGTCGAACATCACGGAGGCCGCGTCGCCGCCGGCTTGCTGGATGACGGCAACGCCATTGCGCTCACCCCAGACCGACAATTGTTCGCGCGCGGCAGCGCGAAACGTGTCGCCCGCGGCCAGCAGGACCGACAGCTTTTGCTGCTGCAGCCACTTGGCCAGCTTGCCGATGGACGTGGTTTTCCCGGCGCCATTGACGCCGGCAAGCATGATCACGAACGGACGCTCCGGGCCGATCACCAGCGGCTGCTCGAGGGGGGCGATGAGCTCGGTCAACGCGTCGGCCAGCACCGTGCGCGGGTCGGCATTGTCACCGGCGCGCTTCCAGCGCTGCCGGAGGTCGGCCAGCAGATGGTCGGTGGCGTCCGCGCCGACGTCAGCGGTGAGGAGGGCCGACTCGAGCTCGTCCAGCGCCTCGTCGTCAAGCTTGCGGCGGGAAAACACCCCTGTCAGCGCACCGGTCAACTTGCCGCGCGACAAGCCAAGACCCGCCTTCAGGCGTTCGGTCCATGATCGTGCCGGAACGGCGGTCACCTCTTCAACCGGCGGTTCGGGGGCGACGTCGGGCTTTTTACGGAACAGATCGAACAACGGAAACCTCGCATGCACGCCGGACCGCTTGCGTGCCGGGCGTAAAAACACTAATTCTACCGGTTCACCTTCTTTCATCCTGCCATGCCCACTCCTACAACCCAGCGCGTGCGCATCATCGGCGGCCACTTGCGCGGCCGCGTGATCCGCTTCCCCAAGGTCCCCGACCTTCGCCCCACCCCCGATCGCGTACGCGAGACGCTGTTCAACTGGCTCGGGCAGGACCTGACCGACCTCACAACCCTCGATCTCTTCGCCGGCAGCGGCGCGCTGTCGCTCGAGGCGCTGTCGCGCGGCGCCGCGCGGGCGGTGGCGATCGACCGCGATCCGGCGCTGATCCAGGCGATCGAGGCCACTGCTCTTGATTTCGGCGCCATGATTCTCGAGGGACATGCGGCCCCGGCGCGCATTTGGCTGCAGCGCGAGTCCCGGCGCTTCGACGTTATCTTTCTCGACCCCCCGTTCGCCACCGACGAGTGGGACTGGCTGCTGCCGGCCTGCATTGCCCGGCTGGCCGGCGGCGGCGCCATCTACGCCGAGGCCCCGCGGCGCCTCGTTCCTCCGCCCGAACTTGCAGTGGACCGGCATGCCAGGGCCGGGCAGGTGCATTATCATCTGCTCCGCCGCGCGGATCTCCCGCCGCCATCCCCATGATCAAAGTCGTCTATCCCGGTACCTTCGATCCGCTCACGCGGGGCCACGAGGATCTCGTGCGCCGCGCCGCGCATGTCTTCGACCGGGTGATCGTCGGCGTGGCGGAGAGCGCCGCCAAGCATCCGATGTTCACGGCGGAGGAGCGGGTGGACATGGCGCGCGAAGTCCTGCAACCGCTCGCCAATGTCGAGGTGATGGGGTTCTCGTCGCTGCTGATGGACTTCGTGCATGCGCAAAATGCCAGGATCATCCTGCGCGGCCTGCGCGCGATCTCCGACTTCGAGAACGAATTCCAGATGGCCGGGATGAACCGCCATCTCTACCCGGATGTGGAGACGCTGTTCCTCACTCCGTCCGAGCAATATACGTTCGTGTCGGCCACGATCATCCGCGAGATCGCGAGGTTCGGCGGCGACGTGTCCCACTTCGTGCACCCGACGGTGGCGGCGCAGTTGCGCGCGCGCGTGGCGGAAGGCTAGCAGGCGACACGATGGCGCTGATGATCACCGACACCTGCATCAATTGCGACGTCTGCGAGCCGGAATGTCCCAACGACGCGATCGCCCAGGGTCCCGAGATCTACGTGATCGACCCGGCCAAATGCACCGAATGTGTCGGGCATTTCGATGTCCCGCAATGTCGCGAGGTATGCCCGGTGGACTGCATTCCGCTCGATCCGGATTACAGCGAGACCCGGGTGCAATTGCAGCGCAAATATGAGGGGCTGATGCGGGCCAAGGGGCTGGTGCCAGAAGGCTGACGGCGCGCGCCAGGCAGTCGAAGGACGGAACCGCCTGAAGTGGACGATTCAACGACAACGGGCACCTCACGGTGCCCGTTGTCGTTGCTGCCCTTGAAGCGCCCTACCTCGGGAAGTTCATCTGGACGACCGCATTGCAGGAGCTGGTCGCGCAGCTGACGCCCCCGAGGCCATTGTTCAGGTCGGGACTGTAGTTGCGGAAATTGAAGTAATACGTCTGTCCCGGCGTCAGTGCCACGGGCGCCGCGCCCACGTTCCACGTGATGCTGGCCGAGTTGCCGTAGGCCTGGGTATAGGGGCCGTTGGCGCCCGACGAATCGATGCCGCGGAAATCGCAGGCGCTCTTCGACAGCGTCATCTGCCGATAAGTGGGCACGCCGTTGTACTCCGCGATATCGGTATGGTTGGACGACCCGTAGCTTGCGGGCGAACTGGGTACCGTGAAGGCCACCACGAACACACCGTCGTTGGCGAAGCCGCCGTTACTCTGCGTGTAGATCGGACCGTTGTCCTCCCAGCCCTTCGATACGCGCGAGACGTTGGGGTAAGCACCGCAGAAATCGGCGCCGCCCGTGGATTGCTGCCACGTGACCGTGGTGTTCACCCACACACTGGCGCCGATCGTGTTGGCGGCCTGGACCGAGTACACCTGCGGTCCCGCCGCCCCGGCCGTCGCGACGCACGTAGCTGACGTGCTGGCGCAGTTGGTCCACGCGTAGAACTGCGGCGCGTTGCTGCAGGTGGCCGTCAGCGTGACCGGTTGCCCGATGAACGCCGTCGGGCTGCTGGAGGCGACCGTGCAGACCGGCGCCGCGGTGGGCGCGGCTTGCCAGGTGACGGTGATCGACGCGCTGCCCGAACCCACGCCGTTGGTGGCAGTGAGCGCGTACACCTTGGGTGCGGCCGTCGTCAGCGTATCGCTGCAAGTCGGGCCCGTGCTGTTGCAGCCCGTCCATTCGAAGATGCTGGGACTGTTCGTGCACGACGACGTGATGACCACCGTCTGCCCTACCGTGGGAGTGGTATTGCTGGCGGTGAGCGTGCACGCCGGTGTCAGCGGCACGTTCACGCCCCCCCAATTGACGTTGACGCTGGAGGGCGAGCTGGTGCCCGCCGAGTTGCTGGCGGTGACCGTGTAGGTGACGAGGCCAGTGGCCGCTGACGATGTGGAACATTGCACCTGGCTGCAGGTGACGCCGGTCCATGAATAGCTTGTGGGATTGTTGGCGCAGGAGGCCGACAACACGATCGACTGTCCGATCAATGGGTTTTCGTCGCTGGCCAGGGCGGAGCAAACGGGTGTGAATACGTTGCCGCCGCCGCCCGGGGGCCCGCCTCCGCCCCCGCTGGTAGCCGCCTTCCATTCGACATCGACGCCCTGGCGTGGCCCGGTGCCCGACGCGTTGGCGCCGGCGATCGCGTAACGCGCGAAGCCCGCCGTGTTCGAGGAGACCGCGCAGGAGGTGGCCGTGCTGGAGCAGGTGGGGATGACCGCGCAGATCTGCTGGATCAGGTAATTGCACTCGAGCCAGTCGATGCGCGTGGGCGTCTGGCTGCAATTGGAGGTGAGCGTTAGCGTGGTGCCGTTGGTGGGCGCGGTCGACGAAGGCGTGATCGTGCAGATAGGCAAGGCACCGGCCGCGGACCAGGTAACGGCCTGCGTGACCGGCGCGCCGGTGCCCTGCGCATTGGTGCCCGCCACCGAGTAGCTGGCGGCGCCTGCCGTCGTGCGCGTGACCTGGCACGTATTGCTGGTGCTGGTACAGCCGCTCCACACGTAGGCGGTGGGGCTGCTCGAGCACACGGCGGTGAGCGTCAGCGTGGAATTGACCAGCGGCGTGCTGGTGCTGCCCGTGATCGTGCAGCTGGGCGATCCGGCCGGCGGCGGGGGCACAACCGCGCCGCCCGTAGGCTCGCAGAATGCGACCGGCTGCAGCGGATTGCCGTCGCCCTCGGGGACATAGCCCTTGGCGATCATCGCGTTGTAGACGGAAAGTTGGTTGGTGTAGCGATGGTTGACGTCGGCGCGCTTGTTCCACAGCCGGTACACGGGGGACGTGTCGGTCGGGCAATTGCCCGTATTGGGATCGACCGCGAATGCGCGGAAAACCTCGGGGGATTCAAACAGCCATTCCTTTTCGAACTTGACCTTGACCGCTTCGCACTCCTCGGGCCTCGACGAATAGAAATGTGAATCGATGCCCGCCTCGGGCCGGCCGTAGAATCGGCATACCGGCGTGGTGTTAGCTGTCGTCGCGCCACTTTTCACAACCGGAAAACGATAGCCGGTGCGCTCCCAGCCGACGAGTTTGCCGGAATCGAGGTTGGCAATCTCGACGGGCTCGATCGTGACGAAGTAATGATCGAGCGACTTGTTGTAGAACTCGACCAGTTCGGTCTGGGCATCGGTGGGTACTGCTGAGAATCCGGTCAGCGAGGTGACCGCGAAGAGCAGGCCCAGCAGGAATTTTTTGCGCATGTGAAATCGCCGGGAACGACCCCGGCGCGAAGAGTATCGGGAATGGAACCATTATAGGACATGTCCTACGAGAGGTTGGTTCCTTCACCGATGCGCGGGCGCGATATGCAGCGAAACGGTAGCGGTGTCGTGCTGCGACGACAATTGCAAGGGCAATGCCGCGCTGGCGTCAGCCGTTGGCGGCCATGGGCATCGCGTCGGGCTGGTCGACGACACTGTCGATTCCGGCCACCTGGAATTGAAGCCCCTTGATCTGCAGGCGGATCGTCGCCTCGTGTTGTTCGAGTTCGACCACGCGCTCCTCCAGCTCGCCGCTGGCCTGGTGGATGCGCTTGATGCTGTCGAGGCGGCGGCGCAATTGGAGATGATGCTCGCGCACCTGCGTTTCCAGCGGCGACATCACGGCCTTGAGCCAGGCCTCGAGATCGCGATTGGCGATCACGTAGACATGCTTCACCCGCGAGGCGACCGTCTCGAAGAAGCGCTTCATCAGCGAGAACTTGGCCTTGCTGACCATGTTCCACAGCGTGTTGAAGTGCTGGTTGTACGCGCGTTCGAGACGCTCGATCTCCTTTTGGTACTTGAGCACCGAGAACGCCGGCGGATTGAACGGCTCGAGGCCATGATCCTTGGCGAAGCGCGCATACATCGCGCGCATCATCTCGTGCGTTTCAGTCGACTGCCGGCCTGCGGCGGAAAAATCGCTGCGGATGCTGCCGAAGAAATCGTTCATCGCACCGCGCACGCCGCGGGTGAACGGGCTGTCCTCGATCTGCCGCCGGGTGCGCGTTGCATTGGCGCGCAAGGCCTCCAGTCCCACGTGGTCGAAGAGTTCGTTGGTCTGCTGCGTGAACACATTGCGCAACGCGGTGAAGCGCGCGAGACCGCGCTCGAAGACTTCCTTCTCCTCGCGCACGCGGCCCATCATGTGTCCGACGACATCCTGGTTCTTGCCGCGCAATGCCTTCAGCTCCGCCAGCTGTTCGGCCACGCCGGCGCTGCGGGCGTCGAGAATCGCTCGGACCGACGCGGTAAGCGAGCGCACGTCGGCCTGCGATGCGCCGCCGACGATATCGCGCTTGGCCGGAATGAGATTGTGCGACAGCGCGGCTTCCAGCACCGGGAGCCGGCTGCGAACCAGCAGCGCATCGTCGCCATTCACCTTGGCAAGCAGACCCTTTTGCGCCGACGTCGCGAATACCTGCGATGGTGGCACGTCGAGCATCTGCGCCGTGTTGCGCACCTGGCGCGCGATTTCCGCGTCGATGGCCTCCTCGGACTTCAGGTCGTCCCACAGTCCGTCGATCTTGTTCAGGATGACAAGGCGACCGGCGCGGGTGGCGGAGTCTGCCCCGGCCAGGTGCTGGTTCCATACCTCGAGATCGGTCTTGGTCACGCCGGCATCCGCGGCCAGGATGAAGAGCAACGCATGGGCGTTGGGAAGCAGGTTGAGCGTCAGCTCCGGCTCGGTGCCGATCGCGTTGAGGCCCGGGGTATCGAGGATGACGAGGCCCTGCTTCAGCAGCGGGTGCGGAAAATTGATGACCGCGTGCCGCCAGCAGGGAATGTCGACGCTGCCCTCGTCGCCATGTTCCAGCGCCGAGAGGATATCGTCGTCACCGTCGCCGTAAAGCCCGTACTTGCGCGCCAGGTCCACCGGCACCCGCTTGACCTGCGACACGCGCGATAACGCCTCGCCCATTTTTTCCGCCGCGGCAAGGTCGAGCGGAAACGTGACCCATTCGTCTGCGTAGTTCTTGAATTCGCTGACCGTGGCGTCCTTCATTCGCGTTTCGATGGGCAGCAGCCGGATCGACGGTGGACGCGAAGCGTCGTACAGGAGCTCGGTCGGGCACATCGTCGTGCGCCCGGCAGCGGAGGGCAGCAGGCGTTGCCCGAAGTCGGCGAAGAAAATCGCGTTGATGAGCTCGGACTTGCCGCGCGAGAACTCGGCCACGAAGGCCACGACCAGCTTGTCTTGGTGGAGGCGCTCGAGCAGCTGCTGGATCTTGAGGTCGACCTGGGCGTCGGCCAGGTCCTGTTCCTGCAGCCAGCCGTGAAGGCTGGAAACGCCGGCCGAAAGCCGGCGCCGCCAGTCGCTGTAAGCCTCGAAACGGGCCGCAAGTTCGCGGGAGGGCACCATGTCGTTCCTCGCTGCCGGATTATTGGTGTTCTGGTGGATGTACCGGACGACCGATCCTAGCAGAAAGCTGTAAAGCACAACTCATGCCGGGACCCGGCCTCGCCGTCGTCGCTTCTGGCGGGTCCGGGCGAGGGCGCGCCGATCTGCCGAGGCGCGTCGCGGGGTGCCCAAACTGGGTAGCCGGTACGGCCTGCCCTCAGGCCTCGTCAACACTGGCAAACGGGGCAATAGAACGACGCCCGGCCGCCCAGGCGCCGGTGCCGGATCGGCGTGGCGCAGACCCGGCACGGCTCGCCGTCGCGCCCATATACAAAGTACTCGAGCTGAAAATACCCGGGCTCCCCGCGGGCATCCACGTAGTCGCGCAGCGTACTGCCGCCCTTGGCGATGGCCTCCGTCAGCACGGCACGGATGCACTCGACCAGGCGCCGCAGCCGCGGTCGCGACAGCCGGTGGGCCGCCGTCGTAGGCCGTATGCCCGCCCGGAACAGTGCCTCGTTGGCGTAGATGTTGCCGACCCCGACCACGAGGTGGTTGTCCATCAAGGCGAGCTTGATGGCCGCCGTGCGCCGCCGCGTTTCGCGCCAGAAGTAGTCCGCGTCGAACGCCAGGTCGAAGGGCTCGGGCCCGAGGCTTGCCAGTAACGGGTGCAGCGGATCGCCGCCGGGCAGCCACAGGATCGCGCCGAAGCGGCGGGGGTCGTTGTAGCGCAGCCGCACGCCGGAATCGAACACGAGGTCGACATGATCGTGCGGGCGGCGGGGCGGCGTTTCGTGGTGAACGCGCAGGCTGCCGGTCATGCCCAGATGCACGAGCAGCGTGCCGGGCCCGATCCGAAACAGCAAGTACTTGCTGCGGCGATCGACCCGGTCGATGGTCGCGCCCACGAGGTGCTGGGCCAGATCGCCGGGAACCGGCCACCGCAATCGCTTGTCGTAGACATGCAGAGCCGCAATCCTGTGCCCGGTCACGTGGGGTTCCACCCCCCGGCGCGTCGTTTCGACTTCGGGCAATTCGGGCATGGTCAGTTGCGGATCCGGATAGGGACGCGGGGCGCCCGCGGTCGTGGCGCCGGTTCGCAGGCGAGGCATTGACGGTATCGAAGTTCTCGCCCGTATCGACGTATTGTTCGCTTGGTTGCACCGCCGGATATAGCCTAACATCGACCGATGCAGGGTGTGGGCGGCGTTGTTCTCGCTTTGCTGCCATTCGCCGCACCGGCGTTGCTGTCCGGTTCTTTGCCCCTATGTTCAACTTTGCGACTGCCCCGATCACTCGATGAATTCAATTCGCACCGTCCGCACGTTCCTGTCGCTGCCGCTGGTCGCGGCCCTCGCCGCCGTCCTGCACGGTCCTGCGCAGGCCCAGTCGCTTTCGCCCGGCCTGGCACCCCTTGCCACACCGGTACCGGCCCCGCGTGCCGCAGGCGAGGGCTTGACCGCGGACATCTTCTACCGGTTGATCCTGGGCGACGTGGCATTGCAGCGCGGCGAAACGTCGCTGTCCGCCCGCGCCTATTTCGAGGCCGCGCGCGATGCGCGCGACCCGCGGCTCGCACAGCGCGCAACCGAGGTGGCGCTGGCCGCGCGGATGCGCGGCCTCGCCCAGGAATCCGCCAAGCTGTGGACTACGCTCGATCCCGCCGCCGAGCGGCCTAAACAGGTTCTGGCCGCGCTGGTTGCCGGCACCGTAGGCAAGGGCACGCCGGATTTCGGTATCGACAACGACCTCAAGCTGCGGCTCGAGAAGCTGATTGCCGATGCCTCGCTGACGCCGGGTGGCGCCGGTGAGATTTTCATGCAGCTCAACCGTTTCTTCGGAGAGCAGCAGGACCGGAGGCAGACGTACGAAATCGTCCGTGAACTGGCCAAGCCCTATCCCAAGAACGCCGAAGCGCACTTCGCGGTGGCGCTGGCGGCCTACAACGGCGGCCTTCCCGAAGGCAGCCCCGACACGATTCCGATGGAAGCGGTCGCCCAGGCCCTGGCGTTGAAGCCGGACTGGGAGCGCGCGGCGCTCCTCAAGGCCGAAATACTGTCGCGGCGCAAAGGTGACGAGGCCACGACCTATCTCCAGACCTTTGTTGCAGCCAACCCCGAGGCCAAGGCGGCGGCCGGTGCGCTGGCGCAACTCTATGTCGAGCAACGGCGCTACGGCGAGGCGCGCGCAATCTACCAGAAGCTTTGGGACAACGACCGCAACGCTCGCGAGTTCGAATTCGGTGTCGCAGTAATCTCAATGCAGATGAAGGATTGGGAGACGTCCGAAGCGCTGCTGCAGGATTTGAAGCGCGCCAACTACGGCGAGAACGGCACGGTCGAATTGTTCTACGCACAGGTCGCCGACGAATCGGGCCGATACCAGGAAGCGGTCGAACGCTACAAGGCCGTGCCCGAAGGCGAACGCGCATGGCCGGCCAAACTGCGCGTGGCCGCGATGCTGGCCAAGCAGGGCAAAGTGGTGGAGGCCCGCAAGTATCTCGAGGACCTGCCCGCCGTTACCATCGAACAGCGCGTGCAGGTGCGCCAGGCCGAAGCGCAATTGTTGCGCGATGCCAACGACTTCGCGGGCGCGTACGACGTGCTGGCACTTGCCCTCAAGGAGCACCCGGATTCCACGGACCTCCTCTACGACGCCGCGATGGTGGCCGAGAAGCTCAATCGCGTCGACGAAGCCGAGACGCGCTTGCGCAAGGTGGTCGAATTGCGCCCCGAGGATCCGCAGGCGCTCAACGCGCTGGGCTACACGCTGGTCGACCGCACGATCCGCGCCGCCGAAGGCTTTGTCCTGATTCAGAAGGCCCACAAGCTCGCGCCAAACGACTCGTTCATTCTCGACAGCATGGGCTGGGCGCTGTTCCGGCTGGGCCGCTACGACGAGGCTGAAACGTACCTGCGCCGCGCCATGAAGGAACGCCCCGACGCCGAAATTGCCGCGCACCTGGGCGAGGTGCTGTGGGCCAAGGGCGAAATGGCGCAGGCGCGCGAGCTCTGGCAGACGCAGCTCAAAGTGAACCCCGACCACCCCGTTTTGCTCGAGACCATGCACCGCCTGGCGCGGTGAAGCCGCAGCCGACGGTCGCCGCGTACCGCAGGACCGCGTCACGCGCGGGCCTTGCTGCGGCGCTGGCCGCCACGTTGCTGGCCGCATGTGCGGCGGTGCCGCCGCAGGGTCCGGCAGTGACGGATGGTCCGCTGGTCGCCGTGGATCACTTCGACATTGCCGGTCGAATCTCCGCGCGACGCGGCCGTGAAGGTGTCGCCGCCAACTTCACGTGGCGACATCGCCCCGAAGGCGACGTGATCGATGTCGCGACCCCCATGGGCCAGACGCTGGCCCGCCTGTCCGGCGACGCCGCCGGCGTTCGCGTGGAGCGTCCCGGGCAAGCACCGCTCGCGTCGGTCAGTTGGGATGCGCTCACCAGTGAGGTCTTCGGCGTGCCGGTCCCGGTGCAGGGCTTGTCGGCATGGGTGGTCGGCGCGCCGCGCGCGGACCAGCCTTTCGGCAACGAGCGCGATGCTGCCGGGCGCCTGTCGGTGTTGAGGCAGTCGGGGTGGGAAATCGTCTATGCGTACGCAGATGGTGCGCCACCGGCGCAGCCCATGCGGCTGGTGATGCGCTACCCGGACCCGGAGGTCGTCGAAGTGCGCCTCGTCGTCGATCGCTGGAACGCGGAGCGGATGCCGTGACCGCATTGCCCGCCATGCTCGTGGTTGCGGCCCCTGCCAAGGTCAACCTCTTCCTGCACGTGACCGGGCGCCGCGCGGACGGCTATCACACGCTGGAGTCGCTGTTCGCGTTGGTCGACCTCGCCGATACCATTACGTTGCGCCGGCGCGACGACGGCGCCATCGTGCGCAGCAACGACGTGGCGGGAGTTGCGGCGGCCGACGACCTGGCGATTCGCGCGGCGCTGGCGCTGCAGATGCAAAGCGGCACGCGTTTTGGTGTCGAACTGGCGGTGGACAAGCGCATCCCGATCGGCGGGGGCCTGGGGGGTGGCAGTTCGGACGCTGCCAGCACGTTGCTGGCGCTGAACCGGTTGTGGGAACTGTCGCTGCCGCGGTCGCGCCTGCTGGCGATTGCGGCGACGCTGGGCGCGGACGTCCCGTTCTTCGTGGGCGGCACGCCGGCGATGGCGCGCGGCGTCGGCGACCAACTGACACCCATGACACTGCCGGCTGGATGGATTGCCATCGCATGTCCGCCCGCAGCCATCCGCACTGTTGACATCTTCGCGGCACCGGAATTGACACGAAACACGGCGTCGGCGAAAATAGATGTCTTTTCCGAAGGTTACGGTCACAACGACCTGCAGGTGGTCACCGTGATGAGGGCACCGGAAGTGCGCCGTGCAATCAGCGCGCTTGATGATGCCGCGCCACACGCGCGAATGACCGGCTCGGGCGCCTGCGCAATGGCGCTGTGCGCAAGCGAACCGGAAGCGCGTCGTGCTGTAGCCTCATTGCCGCAGTCCATCCATGGTTTCGTGGCCAGGACCATAGCCCGCCATCCATTGGCCGGTTTTGCGTAGCGCTTCGGAGCACCGTTTTCCGCTGGGGAGTCGCCAAGTGGTAAGGCACCGGATTTTGATTCCGGCATTCGTAGGTTCGATCCCTACCTCCCCAGCCATTTTCCGAACGCGTAATTTCTAAGGCCACGCCGGCGCGTGGCCTTTTTGTTGACGGTTTTCGGATAGACTTCACACGACTCATTCAGGATTCAAGGCAGCGCGACCATGGCGTTCGAACGGATGCGGATCTTCACCGGCAGCGCCAACCCGAAACTCGCGCAGGCGGTGTGTCGGCACCTGAACATCAGCCTGGGTCGCTGCGAGGTCGGGCGATTTTCCGACGGCGAAGTGATGGTCGAGCTGATGGAAAACGTCCGCGGCCGCGACGTGTTCGTGCTGCAATCCACATGTGCGCCGACCAACGACAACCTGATGGAAATCATGGTGATGGTCGATGCGCTGAAACGCGCGTCTGCCGCGCGGATCACCGCGGCCATTCCCTACTTCGGCTATGCGCGTCAGGATCGGCGGCCGCGCTCGGCGCGCGTCGCGATCACCGCCAAGGTCGTTGCCGACATGCTGTCCACCGTCGGCGTGGATCGGGTGATGGTGATGGACCTGCACGCCGACCAGATCCAGGGCTTCTTCAACATCCCGGTCGACAATATCTACGCCACGCCCATCCTGCTTGGCGACCTGTGGAAGCGCGACTACCAGAACCTCATCGTCGTGTCGCCGGACGTGGGCGGTGTGGTGCGCGCGCGCGCCATCGCCAAACGCCTCGATTCCGACCTGGCCATCATCGACAAGCGGCGACCCAAGGCCAACGTCTCGGAAGTGATGAACATCATCGGGGACGTCGAAGGACGCACCTGCGTGATCATGGACGACATGGTCGACACGGCGAATACGCTGTGCAAGGCCGCCTCGGCGCTGAAGGAGCGCGGCGCGCTCAAGGTCGTCGCCTATTGCACGCATCCGGTGCTGTCCGGCGGGGCCGTGGCCCGCATCGCCGAGTCCGATCTCGATGAACTGGTCGTCACGGATACGATTCCGCTCTCGGCGGAAGCCCAGGCCCTGCCGCGGGTGCGCCAGCTCTCGTGCGCCCAGCTGCTTGCCGAGACGATGACGCGCATCTCCAACGAGGAATCGGTGTCGTCGCTCTTTACCGATTGATCCGGACGCCCCAAACCGGCTCCCGGTAGCGCAGTTCTGCCCAAACGGGTTATAATTCAAGGCTTTCCCGCCGCAACCCGTTCCGGAAGCAATTCAGCCGGGCCGTTGCGGCGACCTGTCGCCCATCGAGGCAAACTTGAGGCGGACGACCCAGCGCGCTGCAGCGACGGCGCCTACGGGAAGGCCGCAGACAACCGGAGTTACCAGCATGACCATCGAATTCACCGCATTTCCGCGCGCCACGGAAGGCCGCGGCGCCTCCCGCCGCATGCGTCGCACCGGCAAGGCTCCCGGCATCGTCTACGGCGGCGTCACCGCGCCCACGCCGATCGAACTTGACCACAACGCGTTGTTCCATGCGCTGCGCAACGAGGCCTTCCATGCGTCGATCCTGACGATGAAGCTCGACGGCGCCGCCACCAAGGTGCTGCTGCGCGACGTCCAGATGCATCCGTTCCGCAACGAAATCCTGCACGTCGATTTCCAGCGCGTCGACGAGAACAAGAAGATCCACATGAAGGTGCCGCTGCACTTCGTGAATGCCGAGATCTCGCCGGCCGTGAAGCTCAGCAGCGCAATCGTCAGCCATGTCATCACGGACGCCGACATCACCTGCCTGCCGCGTGACCTGCCGGAATACATCGAGGTCGACCTGTCGAAGCTCGAAGTCGGGCATTCCATCCATGTCTCTTCGCTGAATCTGCCCAACGGCGTGACGGTGGTCACGCGTGGCCGCAAGGACCCGGTGGTGGCCACGGCCGTGGTGCCGCGTGCCGCTGTCGAGGCCGAGGAAACCGCGGTGGCAGCCGACGTCGCCGCACCGGCCGCAGCGGATGCCAAGGCGGGTGCCGACAAGGCCGGGGACAAGAAAGACGACAAGAAGGACGACAAGAAGAAATAATCGCGTCGCTTGCGCGTACCGCGACGACCAAGGCCCGCACGTTCACGCGGGCCTTTTTCGTTGCGGTAACCCCGATATCGCACCGTCATGTCCGCCCCCATTCGACTCGTCGCCGGCCTGGGCAATCCAGGGCGTGATTACGCCGACACCCGACACAATGCCGGCTTCTGGTTTGCCGACCTGCTGGCGTTGCGCCTGCGTGCCGTGTTCAGCCATGAAGCCCGGTTCGCAGGCGACGTGGCCAAGGCCGGCGATCGTCGCATCGTGAAGCCGTCGACCTACATGAACCTGTCGGGGCGCTCCGTGGCCGCGCTGGCCCGCTACTTCGACATCACGCCCGGGGAGATCCTGGTCGTCCACGACGAACTCGATCTGAAGGCCGGCGAGATCAAGATGAAATTCGGCGGCGGTCATGCCGGCCACAATGGCCTGCGCGACATCCATGGGCAGCTTGCATCGCCCGATTTCTGGCGGTTGCGCATCGGCATCGGTCATCCGCGCGACTCGGAATTGTCGCGACAGGAAGTCGTCGACTACGTGCTGAAGGCGCCGGGCAGCGACGATCGCAGCGGCATCGATGCTGCGTTGGCGCGCGGGCTGGATGCCTGGCCGGACATCGAGGCCGGCGACATGGAGCGCGCGATGATGACGCTGCACACGCGCGCCGCGAAGTGACTACCATCCACCATTGCCTGATCGCACCAACCCGAAAGTCATGACATGAGTCTCAAATGCGGCATCGTCGGCTTGCCCAACGTCGGCAAGTCCACTCTATTCAACGCACTGACCAAGGCCGGCATCGCGGCGGAGAACTATCCGTTCTGCACGATCGAGCCCAATGTGGGGATTGTCGAAGTGCCCGATCCGCGGCTGGCCGCGCTGGCCGGCATCGCCAAGCCTGAGCGCGTGTTGCCCGCGGTCGTCGAGTTCGTCGACATCGCGGGGCTGGTCGCCGGCGCGTCGAAAGGCGAAGGACTCGGTAACCAGTTCCTGGCCAATATCCGCGAGACCGATGCGATCGCACATGTAGTGCGCTGCTTCAAGGACGACAACGTCATCCATGTCGCAGGTGGCGTCGATCCCGTTTCCGACATCGAGACCATCAACACCGAGCTCGCGCTCGCCGATATGGCGGCCGTGGAAAAGCACATTTCAAAGTATTCGAAGGTCGCGCGATCCGGTGGCGACAAGGAAGCAGCGCGCATCGTCGCGGCGCTGGAAAAGCTGGTGCCCGTGCTGAATGAAGCGCGGCCTGCGCGGATGGCCGGGCTCGACGCTGAAGAACAGGCGGTGATCCGCCAGTTCTTCCTCCTGACGATGAAACCGCTGATGTACGTGGCCAACGTGGCCGAACATGGCTTTCACGACAATCCGCTGCTCGACGAGGTGACGGCCTACGCGGCGAAGGAAGGCGCGCCGGTGGTGGCGGTATGCGCCTCGATGGAAGCGGAGATCGCCGATCTCGACGGCGAGGACAAGCAGGTGTTCCTGGACGACATGGGCATGACCGAGCCGGGCCTCGACCGCGTGATCCACGCCGCCTATGCGTTGCTGGGATTGTCGACCTACTTCACGGTCGGGCCGAAGGAAGTCCGCGCGTGGACGATCCATGTGGGCGACACCGCGCCACAGGCGGCCGGCGTCATCCATACCGACTTCGAGAAGGGCTTCATCCGCGCCGAAGTCACGGCCTATGCCGATTTCCTCGCCTGCAAGGGCGAGCATGGCGCCAAGGAGGCCGGCAAGATGCGTCTCGAAGGCAAGGAATACGTCGTGCGCGACGGCGATGTCATGCATTTCCGTTTCAACGTCTGACGTGGCAGCGCGGCAATCCGCCTGGTCGTGGTGTGCGCTGGTGCTGGTGCTGGGCGCGTGCGCCACGGTGCCGCGGCTCGAGCCACCGAAAGTGGTCGGCGCCGAACTGCGCATCGACCGGCTGACAGGTGTGGACGCGCAGTTCACCGTGACGCTGACGCTGGCCAATCCCAACGATCGCGACATCAACGTCGATGCGATCGACGCGTTCGTCCGCATCGAGGACGTTGCCGTGGGTACGGCGCAACTGACGGCGCCGATCCGCGTGACGGCAAAGGGCGAGGCGCCTGCCGTGCTGACCGTGCGCGCCGGATTGTCCGAAGCATTGCGCGCTGCGGCGGCCGTGGCGCGGCGTGCCCAGTCCGCCGGTCCACCGACCGCGCACTATGCGGTGTCGGGTACTGCCCTCCTGGACAGTGGCCTGTCGCTGCCTTTCTCGCGCAGCGGCGAAATTCCGTTGCCGGCGCGCATGATGGCACCTCGATGAAACTCAAATTCACGAAGATGCAGGGCCTGGGCAACGACTTCGTCGTGATCGACGGCGTGCGCCAGCAGGTTGATCTCTCGCCGGCGCAGATCCGCGCGCTGGCCGATCGCCGGTTCGGCGTCGGCTGCGACCAGGTGCTGCTGGTCGAGCGGCCCCAGGGCGACGCCGATTTCCGCTATCGGATCTTCAATGCCGACGGTGGCGAAGTTGAGCACTGCGGCAACGGCGCGCGCTGCTTCGTCGTCTTTGTCCGCGATCAAGGGCTGACGGAAAAACGCGAGATCCGCGTCGAAACACGCAACGGCGTCATCGTGCCGCGCCTCGAGGCCGACGGCGACGTCACCGTCAACATGGGCGTCCCGCGGCTCAAGCCGGACGAGGTGCCGTTCGTCGATGGTACCGGCGCCGCCGCCGAGCCTCTTGTTGTCGACGGCCAGCGCGTGATGATCACCGCCGTCTCGATGGGCAATCCCCATGCGGTTCAGGTCGTGGCTGACCTCGAACTGGCGCCGGTGGCCTCGCAGGGGCCGCGCATCGAGCACCATCCGCGATTCCCGCAGCGGGTGAACGCGGGCTATGTCCAGGTGATCGATCGCGCTACCATTGCACTGAGGGTCTGGGAGCGGGGCGCGGGCGAGACGCTGTCTTGCGGCACGGGGGCCTGTGCCGCTGCGGTGGCGATGATGCGGCGCGGCCTGGCCGATTCGCCCCTGCGAGTGAAGACGCGAGGGGGCGATCTGCTGATCGCGTGGGAGGGCGAAGGCACGCCGCTGATCATGGCCGGGCCGGCTGCCAGCGTATTCGAAGGCGAGTGGACGATTTGACGTCGTTCCACCCGATAACCACAAGCATTGGAAGAGGGCGCATGGACGCAGCGGCAGTCGCGGAATTCCTGAAAAACAATCCGCAGTTCTTCGCGGAATACGCGGATGTGGTGGCCGAGATTTTCGTGCCGCACCCACACGGCGGGCATGCGATTCCCATTGCGGAGCGGCAGATCCTGACCCTGCGCGAGAAAAACAACGAGCTTGAAGCCAAGTTCCGTGAACTCGTGAGCTACGGCACCGAGAACGACCAGATCAGCGAGAAGGTGCATCGCTCCACGCTCGCGCTCTTTGCCGCGCAGGATCTCGAGACCACGCTCGCGGTGCTTTATCACAGCCTGAAGGAAGATTTTGGCGTGCCGCAGGTGGCGGCACGGCTGTGGGGCAAGGTGCCGGAGCAGTCGTACCTGCCGGAGCTTGCCGCCACATCGTCGGAAATCCGGCATTACGCCGACCAGCTTGGCCAGCCGTATTGCGGGCCGGTGGCGGCCTTCGAATCGCGCGAGTGGTTCGACGACGGTGACGTGCTGCAATCCTTCGGTTTCCTCCCGCTGCGCACCGCGCGGACCTTCGGCATGCTGGCATTGGGCAGCTCTGACCCGCGCCGGTTTCATCCCGGCATGGGCACGCTCTACCAGACTCGCCTGGCCGAGCTTGCCAGCGTGGCCACGGCGCGTTTCCTCCCGCCCGCCTGACATTGCCCGAACCCCGTCCCGGCCGGATTCTCCCCACCGCATCGCCCACCGCGGACAGCGACGCCAATCGGACACTGATCGACGCGTTTGCCACGTCGCTGGCGACGCGACCCAGGCACACGCGCGACGCCTATGTGCGCGACGCGACGCAGCTCGTGGCGATCGCAGGCGACGAACCCATCACGGGGCTGCGGCGTATGCAGCTGGCGCGGGGCCTGGCCACGCTGCATGGACGTGGCTTGTCCGGACGCAGCCTCGCCCGGATGCTTTCCGCGTGGCGTGCGTTCTACCGTTTCCTGCTGGAGCGCGGCGTGCTGAGCGAGGACCCGAGCGCGGGCCTGAAGGCGCCCAAGTCGACGCGCCGTCTGCCGTCCGCGCTGACGCCGGACGAGGCGGTGCAGCTCGTCGCGATGCCGGGCCATGAACCCGCGAACATGTGCGATCGTGCGCTGTTCGAGCTTGCGTATTCGTCGGGACTGCGACTGTCGGAACTCGCGGCCGTCGACATCGATCGCATCGATCTCGTCGGCGGCGAAGTGCGCGTATGGGGCAAGGGGTCGAAGGAGCGGGTGGTGCCAGTGGGCGCGGCAGCGCGCGAGGCCATCACCGCGTGGCTGGCGCAACGCGCGACGATGTCACTCGTCGATTCGAATGCGGTGTTCGTAGGCCGCGCCGGGCGGCGTCTTTCCACGCGCACGATCGAACGAAGGCTGGCGGCCGCGGCGCTGCGCCAGGGACTCAATCGACACGTCCATCCGCACATGCTGCGACATTCGTTTGCGTCGCACGTGCTGCAATCGTCGGGTGACTTGCGTGCGGTGCAGGAAATGCTGGGCCATGCCTCGATTGCCAGCACGCAGGTCTACACGCATCTCGATTTTCAGGCGCTGGCCAAGGTGTACGACGCCGCGCATCCGCGCGCGAAACGGAAGAAATAGCGCGGCCCCCGGACCTTGGCAGACGAGGCTTCGGCCTTGCCTTGGCGATGCCACGCCAAGGTCGCGACGCTTGCGCGTCGCCCGCGAGATTTCGTCAGTCCACCATCCGCACCACGCCGGGCAGGTACGGCAGGTCGGTGACGCCGGGATCGCGACCGGCCTGCTTCAGCAGCGTGGTGACTTGTCCACGATGATGCGTCGCGTGGTTGAAGAGATGCGTCGCGGCGATCCACGCCGGCAACTGGCGCAACTGGCCGTCGGAGGCGGCACGATATTCGAGCGTGGACGCAAGCCAGGCCGGCGCCAGCGCGCCGGCCCAGTCGAGCATCCCCGTGTCCGTGATTTCGCGCTCGCGCGACAACGCTGCGAATTCAGTGAACATGTCCGCGCCGAACGCGGGCGTGGTGAAGCGCTGGCCGATGAATCGCCCCAGCCAGATCCGGTCGCCCCACAGGATGTGATTGAGCGTGCGTTCGATGGATCCGAAGAAGGCGCCGCGGTCGCGGGTGCGCTCCATGACATCGAGCTGCGCCGCGGCCGCGTAGAGCCGCTCGTTCATCCAGCGGTTGTAGCGCGCCAGCAGCTGGCAGTACTCGACCGAGATCACGCCGTGACAGGTTCGGCGAAGGCGCCGGCTTCGAGTTCCTCGACCTCGATCGACGCGGCAAGCTGGGCCAACCTTGCGACCACGCCGTAGGCATAGAAGCGATTGGGCTCGCAGTCGGCCGGCTCGCTGAGATCGGGGATGCACGGCGACTCGAACGCGAGCGGCACGAATTGCGCACCGGGCGCGTTGAGATTTTCATCCTTGCCGCGACTGGTGTGCACGCGGTAGAAGCCGCCGACGACGAAGCGGTCGATCATGTAGACCACGGGCTCGGCGATCGCGTCGTCGATCGACTCGAAGGTGGGCACGCCTTCCTGGATCAGCACGGAGCTTACTTCAAGGCCTTCCTTCACGACGGCCATCTTGTTGCGCTGCTTGCGATTGAGGCCCACGACATCGTCTGCGGAGCGCACCGTCATGATGCCCATACCGTAGGTGCCGGCGTCGGCCTTGACGATGACGAACGGCTTCTCGGCGATGCCGTATTCCGTGTATTTGGCGGCCATGCGCGCGAGAACGTCATCGACGTTGCTGCGCAGGCACTCCTCGCCGGATCGCTCCTGAAAATCGATCTTGCCGCAGGCGGCGAAGTAAGGGTCGATCAGCCACGGATCGATCCCGATCAGCGCCGCGAATTGCTCGGCAACGCCGGAATAGACGCCGAAATGATGCGATTTTTTCCGGTTGAACCAGCCGGAGGCAAGTGGGGGCACCACCGGCTGGTCGATGCGTTCGAGAATGGCCGGCGAGCCGGCCGACAGATCGTTGTTGAGCAGCACCATGCACGGATCGAAGTCATACAGGCCCACGCGCCGGCCGTTGCGCACGACCGGCTCGAGCGTCAGCGCGTCGCCGTCGCCGATGTCGATCTTGGTCAACGTGGTGATCTCGGGGTTGAGCGAGCCGATCCGCACCCGCATGCCGGCCTGGCGGAGGATGCGCTGCAGCATGGCGACGTTGCGGAGATAGAACATGTTGCGCGTGTGGTTCTCGGGGATCAGCAGCACGCCCCGCGCGTCGGGGCAGACGCGCTCCACCGCCGTCTGCACTGCCTGCACGCACAGCGGCAGGAACGAGGGATTGAGGTTGTTGAAGCCACCTGGAAAGAGATTGGTGTCGACCGGCGCCAGCTTGAAGCCCGCGTTGCGCAGGTCCACCGAGGCATAGAAAGGCACCGCGTGCTCCTGCCATTGCGTGCGTAGCCAGCGCTCGATCTCCGGCATGTGCTCGAGGATGCGCCGCTCGAGGTCCTGCAGCGGACCGGTCAGTGCCGTGGTGAGATGGGGGACCATGCGGACGCCTTGCAATGATGGAGGGGAATTGTACCCGTCCCGCATCGCGCAAAAAAAACGGGGCGCGTAAGACGCGCCCCGAATAGCCACTGAGGAGATAACAATTGCCCGAGAAACCTGCGCTTCCCGCTTGCCCGCGGGCGGGGGAGAGAGCCCGCCCGCGTCTTGCTCGTTGCCGCTGTTGCGTTTGTTCAGCTACGGTAGGCCGATTCACCGTGAGACGAGACGTCGAGTCCTTCACGCTCCTCTTCCTCGGTGACGCGAAGGCCGATGGTCATGTCGACGATCTTGTAGCAGATGTAAGCCACGACGGCGGACCAGACCACGGTCAGCCCGACGGCCTTGGCCTGAATGAACACTTGCTCGCCGTAGCTCGTGAAGCCGGTCGCGCCCGTGACCCAGTCCGTCACGAAGCCGGGGCCGCCCAGGTCCGGCGACACGAAGATGCCGGTGAGCAGCGCACCCAGGATGCCGCCGACGGCGTGCACGCCGAACACGTCGAGGGTGTCGTCCACCTTCAACATGTGCTTCAGGCCGTTGACGCCCCACAGGCAGACGAGGCCGGCCAGGATGCCGATGACGAAGGCGCCGGGGATGCCGACGTTGCCGGCTGCCGGGGTGATGGCAACCAGGCCCGCCACAGCGCCGGAAGCTGCGCCGAGCATCGAGGGCTTGCCCTTGAACATCCATTCGCCGAGGGTCCACGACACGGTTGCACAGGCGGTAGCGAGGAACGTGTTGATGAAGGCGAGCGCGGCGGCGTTGTTCGCTTCAAGCGCCGAACCGGCGTTGAATCCGAACCAGCCGAACCACAGCAGCGACGCGCCCATCATCGTCATCGGAAGGCTGTGCGGCGCCATCGATTCCTTGCCGTAGCCGATGCGCTTGCCGATCACGTAAGCACCCACCAGGCCCGCGATGCCGGCGTTGATGTGCACGACCGTGCCTCCGGCGAAGTCAAGCGCACCCCACTGCCATAGCAGTCCGGCCTTGGCATTCATCGCATCCACGACATTGGCCGCCGTGTACGCATCCGGGCCGGGCCAGAACCAGACCATGTGCGCGATCGGCAGGTAGGAGAACGTGAACCAGAGCACCGAGAACAGCAGGACCGCGGAGAACTTGGCCCGTTCTGCAAACGCGCCGAGGATCAGGCAGACCGTGATCGCAGCGAAGGTGGCCTGGAAGGCTACGAACACCAGTTCCGGGATCGGCGTGTTCTTGGAGAACGTTGCCCCCATTGCGAATTCGCCCTTGGCCGCGTCGAACGTGCCCTTGAGGAACAGTCGATCAAAGCCGCCTATGTAGGCGTTGCCCTCGGTGAACGCAAGACTGTAGCCATAGACGCACCACAGGACCGTGATCAACGAGAACACGACGAAGACCTGCATCAGCACCGACAGGACGTTCTTCGAGCGCACCATGCCCCCGTAGAACAATGCCAGCGCCGGTGCACTCATCAGCAGAACCAGCGCCGTGCAGACGAGCATCCAGGCGACGTCACCCTTGTTGGGCGTGGGTGCGGGTGTCGCGGCGGCCTCGGCCGCGGGCGCTGCGGCGGCTGCCGCCGGTGCTGCGGCTTCAGTTGCAGCCGCGGCCGGAGCCGCAGCGGTGGGTGCTGCCTTGTCCTGCGCCAGCACCGGTGTCGCCAAAGCGAATGCGCCGAGCAGGGCAAGTAACGCAACTAGCTTTTTCATCGAAGGGCTCCCTTACAGCGCATCCGCGCCGGTTTCACCGGTGCGGATACGGACGACCTGCAGCAGGTCGAACACGAAGATCTTGCCGTCACCGATCTTGCCGGTGTTGGCGGCTTTTTCGACCGCTTCGATTACGCGCTCGAGCATGTCGTCCTTCACTGCCGCTTCGATCTTGACCTTGGGCAGGAAGTCGACGACGTATTCGGCACCGCGGTAGAGCTCGGTGTGCCCCTTCTGCCGACCGAATCCCTTCACCTCGGTCACGGTGATCCCCTGCACGCCGATGGCCGAGAGGGCCTCGCGGACCTCGTCCAGCTTGAACGGCTTGATGATGGCGGTAACGAGTTTCATGATGTCCCCGAAAAGCGCGCGACGGTTCAAAGCCGCCGCGCGGTGTGGCGTTTAGAACGACTTTTGCACGTAGCCGACGAATTGGTTCGACGCGATGTTCTTGCCGAAGCGATTGGTATAGCCGTCGGCCTCGGCGTCGGTGCCGGAGCCGAAGATGCCGACCGTCACGCCATAGATCTCGGTCGATGCGCCGACCTTCCAGTCGCCGTAGTCGTAGAAGCCGGCGTTCTTGAACTTCTGCTTGCCGAGGTGCCCGAACACGGTGACTTTGCCGATCACGTCGTTCACCTTTTCAACGACGTCGTACGTGGCGTTCAGCTCCCAGTAGTCGGAGCCGCGCGAGTCGGGGAAGCCGAAGGTCTTGTCACCGACGCTGTAGCTGTACTTGCCCGTGATCCACTTCCACGACAGTGCGGCGTAGAGTTCGGTGGTGTCGGGCTTCGTGTAATCGGCCGGGTAACTTCCGGGATAGGCGTAGTAGAGGACGCCGAGATCAAGTACCCAGTCTTCCGCAAAGGCCCACTTGTAGCCGCCGTAGAGATCGATCTCGAGACTGGCGGACACGTCCGGGTTGCCGTCGGACAGCCAGCTGACGTTGGATCCCCACACGCCGGCGTAGAAGCCGCTCTTGTGGCCCAGGTCAAAGCCACCCTGCAGGGCGGGCTTCTCGTTGGTTTGCGAAATGCCACGGAACACATATTGGCTGAAAATGCCCACGTTGCCGGTGAAGGTCCAGTCCGGCTCGGGCGCCGCAGCGGGTGCGGGGGTCGTCTGGGCTTGCGCGGCGCCGGCCAGCAGCGTGGCAAACATGGCGGCCGCGGCGCAGGTGCGAAGGCGGTGCTTCTGGTTCATGTCGAAATCCCTTGCAAGGTGGTTGATGAAATCGGTGGCACTTCCGGGGGTTAGTCAGCATTTCGTGTGCCACTGCAATAAATGCATATTAATCAATTAATTACGACAGAACTTGGCGACCGAGGCCGGTGTTGCACCGGGATAGTGCACCAATCGGGTGCTCGTCGTGGAGCGCACGCACCGAACTGAGGCGACGGGTCGGAATGGAAGTTTGCGGCGGCCCACCGTTCATCCGAATGGTCGAGCGAGTCGAGTCCTTGGCTTTGCTAGACTTGGTCCATGGATGGCCGACGGCATGGCCTGGCGCACCATCCACTTTCAACCGTTGCCGGAGACACCTCATGTTGAGTTTCAGCAGCAAGACCCTCGACGAACTGGCCGCCAAAATCGGTCGCGCGGTCGAATCCAGTCCTGCCAAGGACATCGAAAAAAATGTCAAGGCGATGCTGCAGGGTGGACTGTCGCGCCTCGACCTCGTGCCGCGTGCCGAGTTCGATACGCAGGCGCAGGTGTTGCTCAAGACGCGGGAAAAACTTGAGCACCTCGAGGCCCGGGTGGCCGAACTCGAGGCACGGTTCCCGGCGCCCGCCGCGACCCCTGCCGCACATTAGCAAGCGCTCACACTGACGCGACGTAACGCCGACCGGAGTCCGGAATGGCCGTCGTCGTCGTCAACAGCCGGGCGCTCGCGGGCGTTGCGGCGCCTGCCGTTGCGGTCGAAGTTCACGTCACCGGCGGCTTGCCGGGCATCCACATCGTCGGCCTTCCCGACGCCGAAGTGCGCGAGGCGCGCGACCGCGTGCGCTCGGCGATCCAGAACGCCCAATTCGATTTTCCCGCGCGCAAGGTCATCATCAATCTGGCGCCGGCCGACCTGCCGAAGGAATCCGGGCGCTACGACCTCCCCATGGCGCTGGGCATCCTCGCGGCGACGGACCAGGTTCCGGCGCGGGCGCTTGCGCAGTACGAATTTGCCGGCGAGCTGGCGTTGTCCGGCGATTTGCGGTCCGTCCGCGGCGCGTTGGCCATGGCGCTTGCCGCACGTCGTGCCGGCCGCGCTTTCATGTTGCCCACTGCATCCGCGGCTGAAGCGGCGCTGGTGCGTGGGGCGCAGGTCTTCGGCGCCGCGTCGCTGCTGGCGGTCTGCGAACATCTTGCGGGTCGGTCCGTGCTTTCGCCCGCGCCCGCCACGGTGGCGGCCGCGCTTGACGACAGCCTCGACCTGGCCGACGTGCGCGGACAAGTTCACGCGAAGCGGGTGCTGGAAATTGCCGCCGCAGGCAGCCATTCGTTGCTGTTCACCGGGCCCCCGGGCACCGGCAAGTCGATGCTGGCGCAACGCCTGCCCGGGCTCCTGCCGCCGCTGGATGACGACGAGGCCCTTGAAGTCGCGGCGGTGGCCTCGATCGCGGGCCGCTTCCAGCCCGAGAGGCTGGGCCTGCGCCCGTACCGGGCGCCGCATCACACCGCCAGCGCGGTGGCGCTGGTGGGCGGCGGCAGCGATCCGCGCCCCGGAGAAATCTCACTGGCGCATCACGGTGTGCTGTTCCTCGACGAGCTCCCGGAGTGGGACCGGCGCGTGCTGGAAGTGCTCCGCGAGCCGCTCGAATCCGGCGTCATCCACATCTCGCGCGCAGCGCGGCAATGCATGTTCCCAGCGCAATTCCAGCTCATCGCGGCCATGAACCCCTGCCCCTGCGGGTGGCTGGGCGATCCGCGGGGACGATGTCATTGCACGCCTGACCGTATCAGCCGCTATCGCGGCCGCATTTCGGGTCCTCTGCTCGATCGCATCGACCTGGCGCTCGAAGTGCTCGCGGTCCCGGCCGAGCAGCTGGCCGCGCCGCGATCTGGGTCGCCGGAGTTGGAGGCTAGCGAGCCCGCCCTGGCAAACGAGGCGTCCTTGGCTGCCGGCGACACCACCGCCAGCGTTCGCAGGCGTGTCGTCGCGGCGCGCGACCGGCAACTGCAACGGCAGGGCAAAGCCAATGCGCGGCTCGCGCCAAGGGAGGTGGCCGAGCATTGTGCAACCGACGGTGCGGGAGGCGCGTTGCTTGCGCAGGCCGCCGCGCGCCTGGCGCTATCGGCGCGTGCCTACCATCGGGTGCTCAAGGTGGCGCGGACCATCGCAGATCTTTCCAGCGCACCGCGCATCGAGTCGCGGCATATCGCGGAGGCGGTGGGCTACCGCGGCGCGGCGGGGCGTTGAAAAAGGCAGCGCGGGGCGGGCAGTCTTGTCGGCGCAGTCGACTTCAGCGCGGAAGATTGATATTCGCCAGCGCATCGCAACGGCCTGGCGATGCGCAGGTGATCGCACCGGATCCGGCCAGGTAATTGCGCACGTTGAGGTAGTACGTACCGCCGGGTGCCAGCCCCGGATAGCCGGGCATCGATGCGCCAATCACAAAAGTTAGTGACGCGGTGTTGCCGGTGGCCAACGCGACGGGACCATTGTTGCCGGTCGCATCGATCGGGCGAAAATCACAGGCGGTGCGCGACAGCGTCGCCTCGCGGTAGGTCGGCGGGCCATTGAATTCCGCCACCTGCGCGGAGCCGAATGCCGCGCTGGGTGCCGTCCCCGGAACAGCGAAGCGAACCGCCCAGGCGCCGTTCCAGCGAAAGCCCGTTTCGGAGTACGTCGAGTAGGCGATGCCGCTCGAGTCGCCGAAATCCGTATAGAGCGCTTCCGGAAGCTGCGCGCACAGTCCGGGCGGGGTCGACGGACTGTCGACCCAGTTCACGTTCGCGCTCGCAAAGTCTCCGGTACCGCCGGAATTGACGGCCCGCACCGAGTACGTCTGCACGCCGGGAACGCTGACGCGTTGCTTGCACACACTGGTCGGGCTGCTGCAGTTGGTCCACTCATAAGCCGTGGGTTCGCCTGAGCAGGACGCCTGCAACACGACCTGTGCGTTGACAAGCGGCGCCTGCTGCGGCGACGTGACGATGATATTGCAGACTGGCTTGGCTTCCGGCGGCGGGGGCAGCGGGGCGGTTCGCCACGTCACCTGCACGGTGGCGGGAGCGCTGGCACCGGCTGCGTTAGCGGCGATCACCGAATATACGACGACGCCCGGGCTCGCCGACGTCGCGCCGCAGGTGGAGCCGGTGCCGGTGCACCCGGTCCAGCTGTAACTCGTTGGATTGCCGCCGCACGCGGCCATCAGCAGGATGTCGGCGCCTGCCACGGGATTGGTGCTGGTGGCGGTCAGCGTGCACGACGGAGGTAGCGCCGTCACCGGCACCGGCGCGCACATCGCGACCAGTCGCTTCGGATCGGCGCCGTAGCCTTCCGCCACATAACCCCTGGCGAGCATCTGGTCCTGGATCGCCGGATCTGTCGCATAGCGATGATTGGAATCGACGCGATTGTTCCATGTGCGATAGACGGGCCGCGTATTGGCGGGGCACGCGCCCGACCCGGGGTCGGGCAGGAACGCCTGGAAAACGTTGTCCGACTCCAGCAGCCACGCGGTGGGAAATTTTTGCTTCACTTCGGCGCATTCCACCGGGGAAACCGAATAGAAGTGCGAATCGAGTCCGGCCGCGGGGCTGCCGTAGAAGCGGCACACCGGTGAAGCACCAGGGGACGTGTCGCTGGGATCGAGCACCTTGAACACTTGCTGCGTGCGCTGCCAACCCACAAAGAATCCCGAGTCGAGCTTGCCGATCTCGTCGGCGCTCGCCGTCACGAAATAGTGATCGAGCGACGCGTTGTAGTACTCGATGGCGTCCGCCATGCCGGCCGACGCCGGCGCGACCGCACCCGTCAATGCGCCGATGAGCGCGGCGAGCACGAGGGACTTGCGTGTGACTGGATTCATCATTGGCCTTGTGCGTTCGGCCAACTATACGGTGTTCCCGGGCCATGACCTGCTTAAGCCTGGCCGGGTTCTGTCCGCACAAAAACACCCGGGGCCCGACAGGCCCCCTGTCAGGTCAGGATTTGCGTCCGGCGTAGCGCTCGCCGGCGGCGACGGGCGCCTTCAGCCAATTCTGCGGCGGTGGCAGCGGGCAGGTCGTGTACGCCGAGAACGCGCAGGGCGGGTTGTAGGCGCGATTCAGGTCGACGACCCACTGGCCATCGGGTGGTTTCTGGATCGACAGGAAGCGTCCCGGCGGGTACGTCGTGGAATCGCTGGTGGCATCGCGGAAAATGATGAACAGGTCGCCTTCGTCGTCAAGCGCATCCAGCGTGGTCTTGTTTCCATTCAGCACGAACTCGAGCGTGCCCGCGACCTTCTCGTAACTGATTTCGCCACGCACGTTGGCGATGGGAATGGTGGCGCCGTCGGCATGCGGTACGAATTTCGCCGGCACCCTGTACGCGGTCTTGGGCTCGTACCATTGGCGGCCCGCGAAGTTGGTGCGCCGCGGCGACTCGCGGTCGGCGGCACGCACGACAATCTTGCCGTCCTCGCGCTTGACGATCTGCAGCGACAGTCGTCCGGCCGTGACCCATTCGAGGCGCGTGGCACCCGTGACGAAATCGCGCGCCGTGAATTCCTCGCCCTCGTCGCCCTTGGCGACGGTGCGCATCTTCTGGCCCGGGGCCAGCACCAGCCGTGCCTTGTCCTGCCCCACCTCCATCGTGCCCAAGTGGGCCGGGGACAGGGCCTTGGGTAGTTTCACGTCATTGTCGGGGGCCGAGCCGATGCGGTATTTGCCGGCGGTGAGTTCGTCGCGCGTCACGATGGACAGCCAGCCGCGCTCGCTCTTCAGACGCTTGTCGCCGTCGGCGCGCCATTGTGCGAGGTTCATGGCCCAGGCATCGTCCGGGGCCGGGGCGGCGGCGGCGCCGGTAATGGCGTACAGCCCGACCGCCGCGATCATCAGCGTCGTGGTGAACAGGGTTTTCATGGCGGACATGCTCCGGCGATGCGGTGAGATCGCAAGTTTACCGCGACCAAAGGCGGCGGGGGAGGCGCCATGAGGCTCGGCGACAGGCTGAAGGGTGGCCGTGAGCGCCGGCGCCGTGGCTTCCTTCGACTTTGCGGCGTCCCGGCGAATTGCCTCGAGGCCGCTTGCGATTCCACGCCATTGCGCGATTGGGCGGGGCCACGGTCCGCTTATTGAGCCTGCAGCTCGGCGGTCGGCACGTAGAACCGGTAACAATGCCGTCCTGCCTGCTTGGCCTCATACATCGCGATGTCGGCATTACCGAGCAGCGTCCCGGCGTCCGTGCCACCTTGCGGGTAACTTGCAATGCCAATGCTCGCGGCAATGGCCACCCGACGCCCTTGGATGAAGTACGGCGCCGACAGCGCACTCAGGATGCGATCGCCGATCAGCGCCGCGTAAGTGGGACTCGCGATGTCCTCCAGCAGTATGGCGAATTCATCGCCGCCGAGTCGGCCCACGTTATCGATGGTGCGGATACAGCTGTGCATGCGGTTGGCAGCTTCCCGCAGCAGCAGATCGCCCGACGCGTGGCCAAACGTGGCATTGACGCTCTTGAAGTTGTCGAGGTCGACGAACATGATCGCTACCGTTGCGCCCGACCGTCCGGCTCGCTGCACGGCCTGCTCAAGCCGTTCCAGCAGCAATCGGCGGTTGGGCAACCCGGTCAACGTGTCGTAACTCGCCAGCTGTTCGAGTGTCACCTGCGTCGACTTCAACAGCGAAATGTCCGTGAATACCCGAACGAAGTGGGTGATCTCGCCCGCTGCATTGGTCACGCACGAGCCGGTGATCCACAGGGACAACGCGGATCCGTTCTTATGGGTGCGGGCAACTTCGCCCGTGACGAATCCGGCTTGCCGAATTTGCATCATCCGCGCCGCCGACGCCACGAGGTCAAGGGGACGGAATGGTGATTCCGCCAATATTTTGCCCAGCAGATCCCCTTCGACATAGCCGGTGAGCCTGGAAAAGGCCTGATTGATCATCAGGATTCGATCGTCGACATCGCTCATCATGATGCCGTCGGCCGTAGTCTCGAAAACCTTCGAGGCGAGACGGAGCGCTTCCGTCTGCTGGAACGCCTCCGTGATATCGGAGGTATTGGACATGATGTAGTCGACCTGATGGTCCGGACCGAAGATGGGCGCGCGCAGGACATGGAGCATCCGGTTTCTCCCGCCCGGCGCTTCGTGAGCCTGCGTCAGTTCCTGCACCATGGGGCTGGCCAGCATCTCGCGGTCCAGCGCTTCAAATCGGACGGCGTTGGCGGGGGGCATGACGTCGCGCATTATCCGCCCCAGCGCGTCGTCGCGCGCAATGCCGGAAAGTGCAGTGGAGGATGTGTTCCACATCACGTAGCGACCCTGCATCCCAGCTTGCATGCTGCGCACCGTGACGGCATGGGGAACGTTGTCGATCAGTTCCCGCAGCAGCGATCCTTGCCGTTTCAGTTCCACGCGATAGCGCTGAAGTCGCAGGGTCAGCATCGTGAGTGCGGCGAACAACGCGGCAATCGCAACGCTGGCGGCGGAGTCCACCAGGAGATAGTTGCGCCGGATGTCGTTCATGGTGGTCGGCGGGTAGGCGCGCGACGCCATCGTTGCGGCAACGGCGGCGTCCGGTGGTCCGTTCACGTCGGCGAACGTAGTCGCCGGGGTTTGCCATTGCGTCAACGTCGCGGCCCACAGAAATGTGATCAGCAGCGCGCCGCAAACCGGCAGTGCCCATATCCAACCGGGGTGGTGTATCAACGAAATGCGGCGAAGGCGTGGCGGATTCATCGGAGGTTTCGGTACGCCGACCAGACGACGGCGAGTGTCGCGTAAATTTCAGCAAGTTCTGCACCAGCGGCCAACGGGGCGGTTGCGACTGGCGCCTCTGACGTTGGACGGTTGCCCCCATCGACATTGGCGCTGTTGCGGCAACCTCTTTATAAAACAGGTGGCTACAGGAAAGGCGTCGCGTTGACCCGCTGTCGAAAACGGCGTGGGCGCGGCAAGTTCGCGCCGCGGCATGCGCGCACTGCAGGCCGACCTGCCGCGGCGGATCTTGGGCACATATGCGCAATTGCCGTATGTCGGCGGGCTCCCCATCGCGCCCGCATGGTGCCTTCGAGGGGTCCTGCCGGGGCGCCGGGATCGCGTCCAGCCACGGCTTCGACGGCGAGCCGCGTGCCCTACAGGCGGGCAGCATCGTCGTGACTGACGACGTCGAGGGGGGCACTCATGTTGCGCTGCGGTAGACTAGCAGGCTGCCATGAATACCGTTAAAGACGCCTTCGTCAACGTCGCGGAACCTCGCGTGGATGTTCCGCGGTTGCGCGAAATTCCATACAACTACACGTCGTACTCCGATCGCGAGATCGTGATCCGACTGCTCGGGCACGATTTGTGGGCGCTGCTCGATGAGTTGCGCGGCGAGCGGCGGACCGGGCGCTCGGCGCGCATGCTGTTCGAAGTACTCGGCGACATCTGGGTGGTCGAACGCAATCCGTATCTGCAGGATGACCTCCTCGACAACCCGAAGCGGCAGAGCCTGCTGGTCGAGGCGCTGCGCCATCGGCTGCGCGAAATCGAGACCCGCCGACAGGCGGGTGCCGGGACGGACGAATCGCGCGATGCCAAAGTTGCGCAACTCGTGGCAGCGGCCAATGCGGCGGTGGACCGCTTCGCCGCCTCGTTTCCGGCCACCGCGGAATTGCGCAAGCGCGCGCGGCGCGTGCTTGGCCGGCATACGCACCAGGACAACATCGCGTTCGACGGCCTGGCGCGCGTCTCGCATGTGACCGATGCCACCGACTGGCGGGTCGAGTATCCGTTCGTCGTTCTCCATCCGGACACCGAAGAAGAAGTGCGCGGACTCGTCGAAGGTTGCATCGAACTCGGTCTCACCATCATCCCGCGCGGCGGCGGCACCGGCTATACGGGCGGGGCCATCCCGCTCGACGCGCGCTCGGCAGTGATCAACACGGAGAAGCTCGAACGACTGTCGGATGTGGAGCGCGTCGTGCTGCCGGGTCACAGTGGCGCCACCGCGACGATCGACGCAGGTGCCGGCGTGGTCACGCGCCGCGTGATGGATGCAGCGGAACGGGACGGGCTCGTCTTTGCGGTGGATCCGACCTCTGCCGACGCTTCGTGCATCGGCGGCAACGTTGCGATGAACGCCGGTGGCAAGAAAGCCGTGCTGTGGGGTACTGCGCTCGATAATCTTGCGTCGTGGCGGATGGTGACGCCACAGGCGCAATGGCTGGAGGTGGTGCGCACCGACCACAACCTCGGCAAGATCCACGACGCCGCGGTGGCCACGTTCCAGTGCACGTGGTTCGGCGCCGACGGCAGGACTGTGGAGCGCACGCAGACACTCGCGATTCCCGGCGGTGTTTTTCGCAAGACGGGCCTCGGCAAGGACGTGACCGACAAGTTTCTGGCGGGCCTGCCGGGCATCCAGAAGGAAGGCTGCGACGGGCTCATCACGAGCGCGCGCTTCATCCTGCACACGATGCCGCCGGCCATCCGCACGGTGTGCCTCGAATTCTTCGGGCAGGTACGCGATTCCACGCCGGCGATCGTCGAGATCAAGGACTATCTCGATGCGCTGCCCAAGGCGGGCGACGTGCGCGTGATGCTCGCGGGTCTCGAACATCTCGACGAGCGCTATGTGAAGGCGGTGGGCTACGCCACCAAGGCCAAGCGGCACGGCCGGCCGAAGATGGTGCTGCTGGGCGACATCGTCGGCGACGACGACAATGCAGTGGCCCGCGCGGCCTCCGAGGTCGTGCGCATCGCCAATGCGCGCGGCGCCGAAGGCTTCGTTGCGGTGTCCGCCGACTCGCGCAAGAAGTTCTGGCTGGACCGTGCGCGTACCGCCGCGATCGCCAAGCACACCAACGCGTTCAAGATCAACGAGGACGTCGTGATTCCGTTGCCGCGACTTGGCGACTACACCGACGGCATCGAACGCATCAACATCGAGCTCTCCATCCGCAACAAGCTGGCGCTGGCCGATGCATTGCAGGACTTCTTCGACAGCCCCTTGTTTGCGCAAGCCTGGGGACCTGACAGCGAGGCGCGGCCCGCGCAGGAAATCATCGATGCCAAGCTGGATGAGGCGCGCGCGATCGTGGTGGCGGTGCGTGGCCGCTGGCAGCAATTGCTGCAGGATCTCGATGCCACGTTTGCCTCGCTGCAGGACCATTCCACCGTCGTGTCGTGGAAGCTGGAATTGAAGGCGCCCCTGGGCGAAATCTTTGCCGGGCTGGCATTTGCCCCCGTTGCCGCACGAATCGCGCAGATACATGCCCGCGTATTGCGCAGTCGCGTGTTCGTCGCGCTGCACATGCATGCCGGCGACGGCAACGTGCACACCAACCTGCCCGTCAATTCCGACGACTACGGCATGCTGCAGGACGCCAATGCAGCCGTGGCGCGGATCATGGCACTCGCGCGCAGCCTGGGCGGGGTAATCTCCGGCGAGCACGGTATCGGCATCACCAAGCTCGAGTACCTCACCAACGACGAACTTGCGCCGTTCGCGCAGTACAAACGCGAAGTGGATCCGGAAGGACGCTTCAATCGCGGCAAACTGTTGCGTGACCCGGCATTGCCCGCGGACCTCTCGGGCGCGTACACGCCGAGCTTTTCGCTGATCGGCCACGAAAGCCTGATCCTCGAACAGAGCGCCATCGGCAGCGTCGCGGACTCGATCAAGGACTGCCTGCGCTGCGGCAAGTGCAAGCCGGTGTGCGCCACGCACGTGCCGCGTGCCAATTTGCTGTACAGCCCACGCAACAAGATCCTCGCTACGTCGCTGCTGATCGAAGCCTTCCTGTACGAGGAGCAGACGCGGCGCGGCGTGAGCCTGCGTCACTTCGACGAATTTTCCGACGTGGCCGATCACTGCACGGTATGCCATAAATGCGCGAATCCCTGTCCGGTGGACATCGACTTCGGCGACGTGTCGATCGCGATGCGCAACCTGTTGCGCAAGGGTGGGCACAAGAAATTCAATCCCGGCACCGCCGCGTCGATGTTTTTCCTCAACGCCACCGACCCGACGACGATCAAGCTCACCAAGAAGGTGATGATCGACTGGGGCTACAAGGTGCAGCGGCTGGCGTATCGCATCGGCAAGGCGGCCGGCCTGGTGAACGCGCAGACGCAGCGCCCGCCGCCCACGGTGGGCAAGGCGTCGCTCAAGGTGCAGGTCATCAATTTCATCAACAAGCCGATGCCGGGCGGATTACCCAAGCGCACGTCGCGCGCGTTGCTCGACATCGAGGACGATACCGTCGTCCCGATCATCCGCAACCCGCAACTGGCCGCGGACGATGCCGAGGCCGTGTTCTATTTTCCCGGTTGCGGTTCGGAGCGCCTGTTCTCGCAGGTGGGTCTGGCCACGCAGGCGATGCTGTATCACGTCGGCGCACAAACCGTGTTGCCGCCCGGGTACCTGTGTTGCGGCTATCCGCAGACGTCCGCCGGCAATCATGACGAGGGCCAGAAGATCACCACGTCGAACCGCGTGCTGTTCCACCGGATGGCCAATACGCTCAACTACCTCGACATCAAGACCGTGATCGTGTCGTGCGGCACCTGCATGGACCAGCTGCAGAAATATGAATTCGACCAGATCTTTCCGGGCTGCCGGCTGCTCGACATTCACGAATACCTGATGGAGAAGGGCGTTCGGCTCGAGGGCGTGACCGGCACGCGCTACATGTATCACGACCCATGCCATACGCCGATGAAAACGTACGCGCCCATGGCGGTCGTGCAAGGCTTGATGGGCACCGATGTGGCGTTGAACGATCGCTGCTGTGGCGAATCGGGCACGCTGGCGGTGACGCGGCCGGACATTTCCACGCAGGTGCGCTTCCGCAAGGAGGGGGAAATGAAGCGCGGCGCAGGCCACCTGCGCGCGGATGGATTTACCGGCGATGTCAAGGTGCTGACGTCGTGTCCGTCGTGCCTGCAGGGACTTTCACGCTTCAACGACGATTCGGGGACGCAGGCCGACTACATCGTGGTCGAGATCGCCCGCAACCTGCTTGGCGCCAACTGGATGGCCGACTATGTGGCGCGCGCCAATGCGGGTGGCATCGAGCGCGTGCTGGTGTGATGCCGCTCCCGGCCCTGCGGCCCGCGTTCAGACCCGCGGAACAACTTCGCCGCCCAGCCGGGCTTGCGCGGTGGCCGGCGCGTTCCAAGGAAGCTGGACCCCGCATGGCAGGCCATAGACCGGCGCGGACGCGCACCGCAGCGGCTCGGTGCGTTCGGCGATCTGCGCCGCGACTGCGGATTCGGATGCCGGCGCATACCGGATGATCCAGGGCGCAGCGAGCACCATCAGCAAATAGCCTGTGGTGACGACGGCGGCCGCGTGCACGGGACGGTGCGGGGGTGGCGCAAACGACAAATCGCCCCGGATTTGATCGAGTGTGGACATCGTTTCCATCGCCGGTCTCCCGGTGTCGGCAGCAGATTGCCGTCGAGGGCGATCAAAAAATGCCCGCAGGGGCGGCCGGACCTTCGTGCTGTGGACGAACCGGATGGGGCTTGGCACGTCCCTGCGGGTGGAGGAAACTCACGTCGATTGCAGGTGACAGGGGAGGACGTTCTTGCGGAGGCCTGCAGGTCGGCTCAGGCCCGAGACTAGGCGCATCGCGGCCGTTCCGCTGCCGAGGATTCGGCCCGGGATTAGCCGAATATTCCCGTAGCGTCGCCTGCGATCGGTCGCCGGGGTTACCAGCCCGCGCTTTGTGCTATAAGTTGGTGCGCTTACCAGCCGCTTCCACCATGAAATACGTGACCATCGGCAATGTGATTGAATGCGTTTGCGGCGTCGAGCCATCGCCTAGGCGCCACGCCCGAGGTACCTGATGCAGGACACCGCCTCACCTGATCTTGTCAAGCCTGCGGTGCAGGCGCCACCGGCGCTCGCATTTGCGGATGCGGAAGGCGCCAAGCGCTGGGCAAAATCGTTGATGGTCACCGGCGTCAATCCGCTGTATGAGGCCATCCACGGCCAGTTGAAGGCGTTGTCCCTGGCCGATTTCACGCCGCGGGAACGCGCGACGATTGCGGAGGTGATGCGCGACCAGGTGGCGCACCTGCATACCGAGTTGGCCCGGCGGTACGCCGGCAAGCCGCAGCCTGCCGCCGATCGTGAACTTGAGGCGGCGGAGCAGGCGTTGACGTTGTGGCAAGCGTTGTGGGAACAGTATTCGGCGTGTCTTAAACCGCTGCTCGAAGGCGACGTCGAGCTGCAAGGCGTGAAGGCCAAGCTGCTGCAGCGCGGGCTGTATGTAGGCAAGCAGCTGATCATCGTTTACGGGTTGGCGCGGCGCGTGCCGCCGCCGTCGCTGTGGCAGGAACTGCACGCCTACTACCGCCTTGCGGAAATGCTCGACTGCGCGGTGACGGCGGTGTCCGACGATCTGCAGCCGCACGCCATCGGCATTTCCTGCTATTCCACCTACTGTCACGCGTTGCTGTTGGGTCTGGCGGATCCGTGCGGGCTTTCGGTGCGCCAGATCGAGTTGACGGACCGCTGGCTGGGCCAATGGGCGCGCAAGGTGTTCCCATATGCGCAGCAACGCGAGACCGAAGGCCCGATCATGCTGATGGACCTCGATTCTTCGGTCGGCGCATGGCTTGCCACGGCCGCCCCGCGCGATGCGTCGCCATCGATGCGATACGGCTACCCGGGCAAGCTCGCCACCAGCGTGCGCGGTCGCCTCAAACGCCTTGGCGCCGGTGCCAGTCCCGCCGAACTGCAGCTCGGCCACGATACATCGGCCGAAAGCTCGACCGCATTGCTGTCCCGCCTCGACGCGCGCTGGTACGTGCTGCCGCAGCATGATGAACATGCGGTGCAGGCGGAAGTCGAACTGACGGCGGGCGGCGTGCCCTCCGCGTATTTCCGGGTCGGCGGGCGCACCTTTGATCGGCAGGATCCGCTGGGGCGCCTCACATTCCAGGGCGCGCAGCACCTGCAGACGCTGGGAGCCCTGACGGACTACGATCGTTACAAGGACGAGGCGGAGCGCAACTGGCCGTGGGAGCGCTGGCGCGGCGAATACGGATGGCGCAACACGTCGTTACAGCGCCGCGAAAGCTCGCGCTATCGCTGGTTCCTCGATCAGCTGGTCGTTATTCGCGACGACGACCGCATGCGGATGGGGTATGTCACGCGGGTGGCGTACGCGCAGCCCGACGCGTTGGCCATCTCGATCGCATTGTGGCCCGGCGTGCCGCGCACCGTGGCAGTGCGGCCGATATCGATTGCGTTTGCCGAAGAATTGCCGCTGCCAGCGGTGCTGCTCGGCGCCACGGAGGGGGAGGCTGCGTCGCTGATCGTGCCGCCGCGTTCCTTCAATCCCGGGCGGCTGCTGCGGTCAATGGATACCGGCCCCGAACGCAAGTTCAGGCTGACCAAGCTGTTGCAACGCGGCGGCGATTTCGAACGCGTGGCGTTCGAGGAGTAGTTTCCGCGCAGGACTTCGCCGGAGACTTTGGCGCGGGCAGGCGAGGCTGGCCTCGCGCAGCGCCCGGCGGCGCTGTAGCCTCGCCTCAGGATTCCTCGGATTGCAATCGTGCCTACAATGGCGTCGTGCCCAACCGTCTCGCCGACGCCACGAGCCCCTATCTGCAGCAACACGCGGACAATCCGGTCGACTGGTATCCGTGGGGACCGGAAGCGCTGAGCCGCGCGCGTGCCGAGGACAAGCCGATCCTGCTGTCGGTGGGTTATTCGGCGTGCCATTGGTGCCACGTGATGGCGCACGAGTCCTTCGAGGACACGTCCGTGGCCGCGGCCATGAATCGCGACTTCATCAACATCAAGGTGGATCGCGAGGAACGTCCGGACCTCGACCAGATCTACCAGATCGCTTACGGGCTGCTCAACCGCCGCCCGGGTGGATGGCCGCTCACGATGTTCCTGACGCCCGATGGCGCGCCTTTCTTTGCCGGCACGTACTTCCCGAAGTCCGGCCGACGCGGTCTGCCGGGCCTCCTCGATCTGCTTCCGCGCGTAGCGGCGGCCTATCGCGACCAAGGCGATCGCCTCGCCGAACAGAATGCGCGGCTGGCCAGCGCGCTGGCCCGTCTCGAGCCGGTTGCGGACGGCATGGCACTGCCCAGGGGCGCGCCGGCTGCGGCATTGACGGGTTTGAAGCACAGCTTCGATCCCCACAACGGCGGCTTTGGCACTGCGCCCAAGTTCCCGCATCCGGCCGAGCTTGAGTTCTGCCTGCGCGCTTTCGCGCGTCACGATGACGAAGAGGCGCTGCACATCGTGCGCACCACGCTCGAATGCATGGCCGATGGTGGCATCCACGACCAGTTGGGGGGTGGTTTCTGCCGGTACTCGGTGGACGACCAGTGGACCATTCCGCATTTTGAAAAGATGCTCTACGACAATGCTTCGTTGCTCGGTTTGTATGCGGACATGGCGCGGGTCACCGGTGACCCGCGCCATCGCGACGTTGCGCGCGACATTGTCGGCTGGCTGGTGCGCGAAATGCAGGCACCGGACGGGGCGTTCTACTCGAGCCTCGACGCCGACAGCGACGGTGCGGAGGGCAAGTTCTACGTGTGGTCGCGCGATGCGGCGCGCGCGGTGGTCAGTGCCGACGAATGGGTGGTGGCTGCGCCGTTCTGGGGGTTCGACGAGCCGCCCAATTTCGAGGGACATGCGTGGAACCTGCGGATCGCAGAACCGCTGCCGCAGGTTGCGATGCGCCTGGGAATCGACCTGCCCGATGCCCGTACGCGTGTTGCCGGTGCCCGCGCCGCCTTGTTTGCCGAGCGGTCGCAGCGGATACGCCCGGCGCGCGACGACAAGATTCTCACGGCCTGGAATGCGCTGGCAATCGCCGGGCTGGCGCGGGCCTCACGTGCTTGCGACGAGCCGCGCTGGGCAGAGGTTGCCTTGACCGCGCTGGATGCGTTGCGCGCCACCGCGTGGCGCGACGGCCGCCTGCTGGCCACGCGTCGCGATGGTCGCGCGGAGCTCAATGCCTACCTCGACGACCACGCATTCCTGCTGGCCGCGTTGCTCGAAGTGATGCAGGTGCGCTTTCGTGCGACCGATCTCGAATGGGCGCACGCCGTGGCCGACGCGCTGCTTGCGCGCTTCGAGGATGCGCAGGAGGGCGGATTCCACTTCACCAGCCACGATCACGAAACACTTTTTCACCGGACGAAGCCCGGACACGACAACGCGACGCCGTCGGGTAACGGCGCCGCGGCGCAGGCGCTCCTGCTGTTTGGACAACTGGCGGGTGACCCACGTTTTGTCGAAGCCGCGCGGCGCACGGTCGCGTTGTTCGCTGGAGCATTGGCGGAATCAACGGGCGGCTATTCGACATTGCTGGGCGCGCTCACAATGCTCGAATCGCCACCGGTGCTGGTGCTGGTTCAGGGTGATGCGGTGGCGTGCGCGCAGTGGCAGAAGGCGCTCGAGGCCCGGTATCGTCCCGATGTGCATGTATTCAACCTGGGCGGTCTGCGCGACGTGCCGGCGACGTTGCGCAAGGGGCAATTGCCGCTTGCAGGGGCGATTGCGTTCGTATGCCGCAACATGACCTGTCGGCCTGGAATCACCACGCTGGATGCGCTGGTCGACGAATTGTCGTCAACCAGCGGTACCGCTGCGCGTTGAGGGGGTGTGCCCTGCGCATGGCCGGCATTCCCGCGTGCGGTAAAATCCGCGACGTTTTGGTGCGGTCTGCCACGGTGACGCAGGCTCGGTCGCCAAAATCCCCCTGTTCCCTGGAGTCACGATGAAACTAGCACTTTCCGCTCTTGCCGGCTTGGCTTTGCTCGGTTCCGGCGCCGCCGATGCCGCGCTCGACAATGCACAGGCCGAGGCGATGATGAAGAAATACGCCTGCTCGGCCTGCCACTCGATCGACAAGAAGATCGTGGGACCGGCCTATGTCGACGTCGCCGCCAAATACAAGGGCGACAAGAACGCGGCGGACATGCTGGCAAAAAAGGTCAAGGAAGGAGGCGCCGGTGTCTGGGGCCAGATCCCGATGCCGCCCAATGCCGCAGTGCCGGCCGCCGACATCAAGGAACTGGTTACCTGGATCCTGACGCTCAAGAAATAGTCATCCTTGCGCCACACCAGGGCCGGCCCCGGGGATACCCGTTGCCGGCCCTCGTTCATGGTGCATCGCCACGGTCTCGCATTGACCGGATTGCGCCCGCGCCGGGGTACAATGCGCTCGTTCGTGCAGGAGAGAGCAGCGCTGCGGGAGTCGCCGTGGGGTCGCTGCCGCCGAAGGCGTAATCCCGAAACCGCTCAGGCATCGAGGACTGCACGAGAGGCAACCGCAATCTGGAGAGCGGTCGCGCCAAACCCGGTCACAGGCCGGGGATGCAGCGACCCACCGAAGGGGCACCGGTCGACGACACGCTTGTTGTCGATCCAATCTCTCAGGTAAAAGGACAGATGGGGCGACGCGCAGGTTGCGCGTCGCCCTTCGTCTTTATCCGGAGCCTGCCGTGCCCAGACAAACGCCGCTGTATGAAATTCACCGTGCCGCCGGCGCGCGCATGGTCGACTTCGGCGGGTGGGACATGCCCGTCAACTACGGTTCGCAGATCGACGAGCATCACGCGGTGCGTAATGAGGCCGGCATGTTCGATGTCTCGCACATGCGCGCGGTGGATCTCGAAGGCGATGGCGCGCGCGAATTCCTGCGCTACGCACTGGCCAACAACGTCGACAAACTCACTGCGCCCGGCAAGGCGCTGTATTCGTGCCTGTTGCGTCCCGACGGTGGCGTGCTGGACGACCTGATCGTCTATTTCCTGCGCGAGGATTGCTTCCGGCTGGTGGTCAATGCCGGCACGGCGGACAAGGACATCGCGTGGCTGCGCGACATGATTCAAGCGCGCGCACCGCAGCTGCGCCTGACGCCGCGCGACGACCTCGCCATGATTGCCGTGCAGGGACCGCAGGCGCGCGCCAAGGTGTGGCAGGCGGTGCCAGGCAGCGAGGTCGCAAGCAGTGCGCTGAAGCCGTTCTTCGGGGTCGATGCAGCGCTGCCCGGCGGCCGCTTTTTCATTGCGCGCACCGGTTATACCGGCGAGGATGGCTTCGAGATCATGGTGCCGGCAATGCATGCCGCTGCGCTATGGCATGCGCTGGCTGCCGCGGGGGTGGTTCCGTGCGGCCTGGGCGCGCGGGACACGCTGCGGCTCGAAGCCGGCATGAATCTCTACGGACAGGACATGAGCGAGGCAGTGTCGCCGCTGGTGTCGGGGCTTGCATGGACCGTCGATCTCAACGGCCCACGCGATTTTGTCGGCAAGGCCGCGCTGGCCTCGGCGCCGCCTGCGCAGCAACTCACGGGCCTGTTGCTGCTGGAAGCGGGCGGCGTGCTGCGCGCACACCAGGTTGTGCACACCGCCCATGGCGACGGCGAGATCACCAGCGGAACGTTCAGCCCGACGCTCGGCAAATCCATCGCGTTGGCGCGCTTGCCTGTCGCCGTCGCGGTCGGTGATGTCGTGCAAGTGGCGGTGCGCGACCGCAAGCTTGCAGCACGCGTGGTCAAGCCGCCGTTCGCGCGCAACGGCCACGCACTAGTGACCTGACCAACCCTCCGGATTTTCAACTTCACCACGCCCAACGGGAGCCGATGTGAGCAACGTGCCAACAGACTTGAAGTACGCCGCGAGCCACGAATGGATGCGCGCGGAAAGCGACGGTACCGTGACGGTCGGTATCACCGATCATGCGCAGGCCGCGCTGGGCGATCTCGTGTTCATCGAACTGCCGGCCGTGGGTCGCCAGCTCAAGGCGGATGAGGCGTGCGCAGTGGTCGAGTCGGTCAAGGCGGCCAGTGACGTGTTTGCGCCCATTGCCGGTGAAGTAGTCGCGGTCAACGACGCAGTCAAGTCGGCGCCGGAGACCCTTAACGAAGATGCCTATGGCGCGTGGCTCTTCCGGCTCAAGCCGGCCAAGGCCGACGCGCTCGTGGCGATGCTCGATGCTGAAGCCTACGGCAAGCTGACCGACTGAACGCGGGATGATGATGAACGAACTCGCTTCGCGCAGCCTCTCGGCGCTGGAAGACCGGGGCGAATTCATCGCCCGGCATATCGGCACCACGCCGGCAGAACAGTCGGTGATGCTCGCCACACTGGGGTATCCGTCCCGCGCGGCGTTGATGGATGCCATTGTGCCGTCGGCCATTCGCGAGCCTGCGCCGCTGCCGCTTCCCGGCCCCACGACCGAGGCCGCCGCACTGGCGCAGCTCAAGGCGATCGCCGCGCAGAACCGCGTATTGCGCTCGTACATCGGACAGGGTTATTACGGCACGTTCACGCCGGGTGTGATCCTGCGCAACATCCTGGAAAACCCAGCCTGGTACACCGCCTACACGCCCTACCAGCCGGAAATTGCGCAGGGCCGACTGGAGGCGCTCGTCAATTTCCAGACAATGGTGTGTGACCTGACGGGCATGGCGATCACCAATGCGTCGATGCTGGACGAAGCCACGGCCGCGGCGGAGGCCATGGCGCTTTCGATGCGGGTGGGCAAGAGCGAGTCAAAGCAATTCTTCGTGGCGGATGACGTGTTGCCACAGACGCTGGCCGTGGTGCGCACGCGCGCGAAACCGCTTGGCATCGACGTGGTTGTGGGGCCGGCGCGCGATGCCGCGAGTGCCGGCGCCTTCGCGGTGCTGCTGCAGTATCCCGGCGCGAATGGCGACGTGCGTGACGACCGCGCGCTGGCCGCGGCGATCCACGCGCGCGGCGGGCAGGTGATCGTAGCCGCGGATCTGCTGGCATTGACCTTGCTGGTGCCGCCGGGTGAGTGGGGTGCGGACACGGTTGTCGGTTCCACGCAGCGCTTTGGCGTGCCAATGGGCTATGGCGGGCCACACGCCGGCTACCTGGCCACCCGTGATGAATTCAAGCGCTCGATGCCGGGGCGGCTGGTCGGCGTGACGGTGGATGCCGACGGCAATCCCGCCTACCGCCTTGCGCTGCAGACGCGCGAACAGCATATCCGCCGCGAGAAGGCGACCTCCAACATCTGCACGGCGCAGGTGCTGCTGGCAGTCATCGCGAGCATGTATGCCGTGTATCACGGGCCCGAGGGTCTCACGACGATTGCGCAACGCGTGCTGCGGCTCACCGCAATCCTGAAGGCCGGGCTCGAACGGCTGGGTTTCGTGGTGCCGGCCACCGTGCATTTCGACACCATCGCGATCCTGACCGGCACCAACACGGCGTCCATCCTGGCCGAGGGCGTGGAGGCCGGCGTGAATTTCCGTGTCATTGATGCGGGCACGCTGGGCATCAGCTTCGACGAAACCACCACGCGTGACGACGTCGCGCGGATCTGGCGGATCTTCAGCGGCGAGCAGGTGTCATTCACCGTCGCCGATGTGGATGCGACACTCACGCTGGAACTCCCGCTGGCGCTGCGGCGGCAATCGAAATTCCTAACGCACCCGGTGTTCCACCGCTATCGTTCCGAGACGGAGATGCTGCGCTACCTGCGTCGTCTGGCGGACCGCGATCTGGCACTCGACCGGGCAATGATTCCGCTGGGTTCGTGCACGATGAAGCTCAACGCCACGGCCGAGATGATGCCGGTGACGTGGCCCGAGTTCGGGGCGCTGCATCCGTTCGCTCCCGCCGACCAGGCGCAAGGTTACGCGCGGATGATCGAGGAACTGGAGGCGATGCTGTGCGCCGCCACCGGCTATGACGCCGTGTCGCTGCAACCCAACGCGGGATCGCAGGGGGAGTATGCCGGCCTGCTGATGATCGAGGCGTATCACGCGAGCCGGGGCGAGGCCCATCGCAACATATGCCTCATTCCCGCGTCCGCGCACGGCACCAATCCGGCGTCGGCGCAGATGGCAGGCATGCGGGTGGTGGTGGTGGCCTGCGATTCCGACGGCAATGTGGACCTTGCCGATCTCGAGGCCAAGGCCGGGATGCACGCGCACGAGCTCGCCGCGATCATGGTCACCTATCCGTCGACGCACGGCGTGTTCGAGGAAGGCATCAAGCGCATTTGCGAGATCGTCCATGTACACGGCGGGCAGGTCTATGTCGATGGCGCCAATCTCAATGCGATGGTGGGACTTGCCGCCCCCGGGCATTTCGGCGCGGATGTCTCGCACCTCAACCTGCACAAGACGTTCTGCATTCCGCATGGCGGCGGCGGTCCCGGCGTGGGGCCGGTCGCGGTGAAGGCGCATCTCGCGCCATTCCTGCCGGGGCACTTCGCGTTGAATGCCAATGACGCGGCGCAGCGGATCGGCCCCGTCAGCGCCGCGCCCTTCGGCAGCGCCTCGATCCTGCCGATTTCGTGGATGTACATCACGATGATGGGGGGCAGTGGGTTGAAGGCCGCGACCGAAAGCGCGATCCTCGCCGCCAACTACATCGCGCGCCGGCTGGCGCCGCATTACCCGGTGCTCTACTCCGGTCACGATGGCCTCGTCGCGCACGAATGCATCCTCGATCTGCGGCCGTTGAAGAGCACCTCCGGCGTGGAAGCCGAGGACGTGGCCAAGCGCCTGATCGACTACGGCTTTCACGCGCCGACGATGAGCTTTCCCGTGGCCGGGACATTGATGGTCGAACCCACCGAATCCGAATCGAAGGCGGAACTCGACCGCTTCATCGACGCGATGATCGCGATCCGCGGCGAAATCTCCGCCATCGAGGAAGGCCGCGCCGATCGCATCGACAATCCGCTGAAGCGCGCGCCGCACACAGCGGCGGTGGTCACGGCGGACGAGTGGACGCGGCGCTATGCGCGCACGGTGGCGGCGTATCCACCCGGCGTGGCGAAGAGCGCGAAGTACTGGCCACCGGTGGCGCGCGTCGATAATGTCTATGGGGACCGCAACCTTTTCTGCACCTGCATTCCGCTGCCCGACTACGCGGCGGAAAGCGTCTGATGCGGGTCATCGTGCTGGGGGCCGGCGTCGTCGGCGTGACGGCGGCGTGGTATCTCGCGCAGGATGGTCATGACGTCACCGTCATCGATCGGCACGGTGGCGCCGGTCTCGAAACGTCGTTTGCCAATGGCGGCCAGATCTCGGCCTCCTATGCCGAGCCATGGGCCAATCCCGACGCGCCATTGAAGATTCTGCAATGGCTGGGCAAGGAGGACGCGCCGCTCCTCTTCCGGCTGAAGCTCGATCCGCAGCAATGGCGCTGGGGCCTGCAGTTCCTGCTGGAATGCCTGCCTTCGCGCACGCGCCACAACACGATCCAGTGCCTCAACCTGGCGCTGTATTCGCGTGATTGCCTCAAGGAACTGCGGACCCAGACGGGCATCGAATACGACCACCTCGAGCGCGGCATCCTGTCGTTCTATACCGACCCGAAGGAGTTCGCGCATGGCGTCGAGGCCGCGGCGCTGATGCGCCAGTTCGGCTGCGACCGCGATGTCAAGACGGTGGACGAGTGTGTCGCGATCGAGCCTGCGCTGGGGGCATGTCGCGACAAGCTGGCGGGTGGCATCTTCACCGTCAGCGACGAGTCCGGCGATGCGCAGCGCTTCACAACGGAACTGGCGCGGATGGCGCAGGTGCGCGGTGTCGCGTTCCGCTGGAACATGGCCGTCGAGTCGCTGACCTTCGAGGGCGACAAGGTGACGGGCGTTCGCTGCGTCAACGAGGACCACCGCAAGGAAGTGCTCGCGGCCGACGCGTATGTAATGGCGCTGGGCAGTTACAGCCCGTTCTTGCTGAAGCCACTGGGCGTGCCGTGCCTCATCTACCCCGCAAAAGGCTATTCGGCCACGATCGCGATCGACGGCCACCGCGGCGCGCCGATGGTTTCACTGACCGATCTCGCGTGGAAAATCGTGTTCACCCGACTTGGCGACCGGTTGCGCGTGGCGGGCACCGCGGAACTCTCGGGGTATGGCAAGGACCTGAACCTCGTGCGCTGCGAGGCGCTGGTCAAGCGTACCTTCGAGCTGTTTCCCGACGCCGGCGATCGTGACAGCGCGCAGTTCTGGACCGGGCTGCGCCCCGCCACGCCGTCGAACGTGCCGCTGGTTGGCAGTACCCGCTATCGCAACCTGTTCCTTGATACCGGCCACGGCACGCTCGGCTGGACGATGGCCTGCGGCTCCGGCCGCGCGCTTGCCGACGTCATGGCAGGACGACCACCTGGCGTGAAATTTGCGTTCACGAGGGGATGACGCTCCAATCGCTCAACCGCTGGAAAGCTGCCGGGCTGCATCTCGCCCTGAGCGCATTGATCGCGTTCACTTTGGTGCTGCTGGTCGTGGAACTCTGGTATCCCGGCCCTTATTTTGCGGCGATGGGCGGAGCGACGCTGCTGCGACTGCTGATTGGCGTCGATGTAATCCTCGGCCCGCTGATCACGCTGATCATCTTCGACCCGAAGAAGCCGCGTCTCAAATTCGACCTCGCGGCGATCGCGACGATGCAGATCGCAGCGCTGGCAGCCGGCGCATTCATCATGTTCGATGCCCGCCCCGTGTTCACCGTTTTCACCGGCGATCGATTTGAAGTGGTGCCGGCGAACAGCATCGACGACGCATCGCGGGCCCGGGCGGCGGCCGAATTTCAGGCGCTGCCGCTCAACGGGCCTCGCGTGGTCGGCGCGCACCAGCCCTCCGATCCGCGCGAGCGGTCGGAAATCAGTCTGTCGGCGACCTTCGGAGGACCGGACATCGCCCACCTGCCGCACCTCTATCATTCGTTTGCCGAAGTCGCGGCCGATGCCGGCCGTCGGGCGCGGCCGTTGTCGCAGCTTGCGCGGCGTGGTCCCGCCGATGCGCTGCTCGTGCGCGATTTCATCGACACGTCCGGTCGCGCCGATGCCTCGGTGGGTTACCTGCCGGTGCGCGCCCGCAACGAGGATTTCGCGATGATCATCGACCGCAAGTCCGGTGCAATCGTCGGATCGCTGCGAATCAATCCCTGGTAGGAGGTCATTCCGTATAATCATGGACTTTGCTGCAAGGTCCTTGATGCCTACGCCGTTTACCACTGTTGTTGTCCTCCTGCTCTCGGCGCTCGCCGCCGTGGGTTCTGCCCGTGCCGCGGATGCCCCTGCAACAGCACCGGTGATGGCGCCTCCGGGCGTGGCCGCCGCGGCGTGGTTGCTCACCGATGTGACCAGCGGCCAGACGCTTTACGCCGCCAATGCCGACGAGCGTCGCGACCCCGCGTCGCTGACCAAGCTCATGACGGCCTACCTGGTGTTCGGCGCACTGCGCGCGAAGGCCATCCTGCCTTCGCAGATGGTCGAAGTGTCGGAGCGCGCCTGGCGCGCCGAGGGTTCGCGCATGTTCATCGAGCCGCGTCGTTCCGTCACCGTGGACGAGCTGATGCGCGGCATGATCGTGCAGTCCGGCAATGATGCCTCGATCGCGCTGGCCGAACTGGTCGGCGGCAGCGAGGAAGGCTTTGTCGCGCGCATGAACAGCGAAGCCGCACGCCTCGGCATGACCAATTCGCATTTCACCAATGCCACGGGCCTTTCGAATCCACAGCACTATTCCACCGCGGCGGACATGGCCAAGCTCGCGGCAGCGCTGATCCGCGACTATCCGGAGTTCTATCCGCTGTATTCGCTGAAGGAATTTCGCTACAACAACATCACGCAGCCCAACCGCAACCGGCTCCTGTGGACCGATCCGCACGTCGATGGCGTCAAGACCGGGCACACGGATGCCGCGGGCTGGTGCCTCATCGCGTCCGCCCAGCGCGGTGACCGGCGCCTGCTGTCGGTGGTGCTGGGCGCCAACTCCGATGCGGCGCGCGCGACCGAGGCGCAGAAACTCCTCAACTACGGGTTCCAGGCCTTCGACACGGTGCAGCTGTACCAGTCGGGCAAGCAGGTGACGGCGCTGCGCGTATGGAAGGGCACGCTGCCTGAAGTGCCGGCCGGATTTCTCGCGGACCGCTACCTGACCCTGCCCAAGGGCAAGGCCGACCAGCTCTCGTTGACGATGCAGGCCCAGGAGCCGCTGGTCGCGCCCGTCACGCGCGCGCAGCCGGTGGGCACGGTCAAGGTGGCGCTCGAAGGCAAGCCGATCGCCGAATTTCCGCTGATCGCGCTCGAGGACGTTCCGCAAGGCAACCTCTTCACGCGCGCTTGGGACAGCGTACGCCTGTGGTTCAGCAAGAGTTGAATCGTCAACCGATCTAGGAGTCGTGATGAATGCCCCCGATCCCATCGTTTACCTCAACGGCAAATTCGTACCCCTGTCCGGCGCGCAAGTGTCGGTGCTCGATCGTGGCTTCATCTACGGCGACGGGGTCTACGAGCTGATTCCGGTCTATGGCCGCGAGCCGTTCCGGATGACACCGCACCTGAGGCGCCTGCAGCGCAGTCTCGACGGCATCGGCATGGCCAATCCGCATACCGAAGCGCAATGGGAGGCCCTTGTGCGCGATCTGGTGGCGCGCACCCCCTTTTCCGATCAAGGCGTGTATTTCCAGGTGACGCGTGGGGTGGCTAAGCGGGATCATGCGTTTCCCAAGGACGTGCCCCCGACAGTGTTCATGATGAGCAATCCGCTGCCCACCCCGTCGCGCGAGCAGGTCGAAGGTGGCGTCGCCGTCGTGACTGCGGAGGATAATCGCTGGCATCGTTGCGACCTCAAGACGATCTCGCTGCTGGGCAACGTGCTGATGCGCCAGCTTGCCGCCGATGCAGGGGCGATTGAGACGGTGATGTTCCGCGACGGCTTCCTGACGGAGGCGTCGGCGTCGAACGTGATGATCGTGAAGGACGGCACCATCATCATGCCGCCGAAGGATCACCTGATTCTTCCCGGCGTCACTTTCGACGCGACCATCGAATTTGCGCAAGCGGCGGGCATACCGCTGGTGATGCGGCCGGTATCGAAGGCCGAAGCACTGGCTGCGGATGAAATGTGGCTGTCATCGTCCACCAAGGAAGTGCTGGCGGTGACGACAATCGACGGCAAGGCGTTTGCGGGCGGCCAACCCGGCCCGGTATTTCGCCGGATGTGGCAGGAATTCCAGGCGCGCAAGCCGCGCGCGATGGCGCCTGCCTGACGGTGTCCGTCGCCGTTCAGGGCCCCGGCAGCGGGACGGTTGCGCCGAACTCGCCATGCTGGAAGACCAGGCCGCGACCCGGCGCGCGTTCGCAGGTGGCCACTTCGCCGATGAAAACGACGTGGTCGCCCGCATGATGGCGCCCGTGATGGCTGCACTCGAACCACGCAATGCAGCCCTCGATCAGCGGTGCATCGGCCCAGCCCATCCGGTAGGGAACACCTTCGAAGCGATCCAGGTGCGGCCGTGAGAAGCGGCGGGCAAGATCCGCCTGCGCGGCCGACAGCACATTGACGGTATAGCGTTCGCAGGCCTCGAAGGCAGGCAGGCTGGCCGACCGCGTTTCGAGGCTCCACAGGATGAGCGGCGGGTCGAGCGAGACCGAATTGAACGAATTGGCCGTGAACCCCACGAGGCGACCGTCGGCGGCGCGCGCGCAGATCACTGTGACGCCTGTGGCGAACTGCGCCAGGGCATCACGAAACTGCCGGGCGTCGAAAGCTTGCGGCGACGAATTCGCAGGGCTGGAAACGGACATGGGGTGGCGGCGAAGCGCGCGCGGCGGCGCGGCGCCACGCGGCAGGCAAGGGGTCCCCGATGGTAGGGGGGCGGGTGCGGGAAGTCAAAGCCGGGGGCCTGAACGCGCGCCCGATACCCCATCCGGGCCGCGACTTGCTACACTTTTCAGCACGCGGCGCAGCAGGTCGAAGCTGGCGCCCGGTTGCCCAACGCCAAAGGTCCACTCGATGGCCCACGCGCTGCAGAGGATCATCACGAACCGGTACGGGGGTCGAGATCTCCCCGTTACGCTCGTATTGCCCGACGGCGCGCGCGTGCCGCTGTCGCCACATCCTGCCGTCGATATCGTGGCGCGCACCTGGAAGGGCATGCGCGCCCTCGCCGCCCCCGCCATGGGTTCGCTGGCCCGCGCGTATGTGCAGGGCGATATCGATTTCTCCGGCAGCGCGCGACGCGCCCTCGATATCGCCGAGGCGATGGTGGGTTCCGTGGCGCACGGTCGCGACACCATGCGCGCCCGCTGGAAACTCCTGCTGCGGCAACGTCGGGCCAACCACCGCAACATTGCGCACCATTACGATGTTTCCGATGCGTTCTATCGCATGTGGCTCGATGAGCGCATGGTGTATTCCTGCGCCTATTTCCGCACGGCCAACGAAACGCTCGACGCGGCGCAGGTGCACAAGCTCGATCATATTTGTCGCAAGCTCCGACTGGCGCCCGGTGAGCGCATGCTCGATATCGGCTGCGGATGGGGCGCGCTCCTGTTCCATGCGGCGCGGGCTTATGGCGTGGACGCCACCGGCATCACCCTGTCGCAAAACCAGTTCGACCATGTGCAGCGCGAAATTGCCGCGCGCGGTCTCACGGGGCGCGTTCGCGTCGAGTTGCGCGATTATCTCGAGCTCCCCGACGACGTCCAGTACGACAAGATTTCGAGCGTGGGCATGTTCGAGCATGTGGGCATCAAGCGCTTCCCCGCCTATTTCGGCAAGATCCACCGCATTCTCGCGCCCGGCGGCCTTGTGCTCAACCATGGCATCACGCACAACGCGCTCGATGCCGACAGCCTGGGCAGCGGCATAGGCGAATTCGTCGACGATTATGTTTTTCCCGGCGGTGAGCTGACGCACGTCGCTGAAGTCATCGAGGGCATGGCCCGTCAGGGACTCGAGCCGCTCGATGCCGAGGCATTGCGCGAGCATTACGCCAAGACGCTGTGGTGCTGGGTCGATCGTCTCGAGGCCCGTGCCGACGAGGCGAGGGCTGAAATCGGCGACGAACGGTTTCGCATCTGGCGCATCTACATGGCCGGCTCTGCGCATGCTTTCGATCGCGGCTGGCTGTCACTGTGGCAGATCCTCGCGGGCAAGCCGCACGCCGATGGCCGCCTGCCGCATCCGCTCACGCGCGACTACATGTACGATTTGAAGCCCTGACCCGCGTTGCGATGAAAGAGCACGATGTCCCAAAACGATCCCAAGCCTGCCGGCATGCCGCCCGAGGACGCCGAGTCGCCGCTCACCTTTCCCTGCACGTTTCCCATCAAGGTGATGGGCCGAACGCAGGACGGGTTCGCGCAGGCGGTGGCCGACGTGGTGCGCAGGCACGCCCCGGATTTCGATCCTGCCGCACTGGAAATGCGCTCGTCCAAGGAAGGCAACTGGCTCTCGGTCACCGCCACGGTCAACGCCACTTCGCGGGTGCAACTCGATGATCTTTATCGGGAACTTGTCGCGCATCCGATGGTGAAGATGGTGCTGTGAAGGCAGCGTCAGGCGCCGAGCGCGCCCGGCCGCCATTCGTACCAGGGTGGTGCAGGTCCCCGAGAAGCCATGCGCGAGCCGTCGCGATTCAGGTGGGAAGCGACCTGAACAGCGTGGCCGCCGGACCGATAACCGGGTACTCGCACCGGGGAGAAAGAGAGGACACTCCAGTAGTAGGCGTGCCTTGTCCGAATCCTTGCCCGTGATTTCAACCAACGAGCCTCGCAGCGAAACGACCCAGCACCGAGTGATCCTCGACGCCGAGGAAGTGCGCGACGTCGGGTCCAGCGAGGCGGCGGGCCTCGTGCGGGAGTGCCTCGCCATCACTTACAAGCGATTCGATGTCGCATCGTGGCACGCGCTGGACGACCTTTCGAACGTCATCGCGGACGTGCCAGGGGCGCCGACGTCCGGGAAGCCAGCGGACGACCGCGCGGTAAAAATCGCCGCGGCCGTACGCGCCGAACGCAGCAAATTCTTTCCCCGTTTCCGGTCCGAATTCGACCTCCTGTTTCAGGCTAGGCGGGAGGGCAAGGTCAGAGACGGTCTGCAGCGGGGCGCGTCCGCGGCCACGCTCGCCCTGGTGGGCGAGCGCGACCACACAGGACAGGTCTCGTTGAAGAGCGCAGTGCAGGCCATGTCCGCGGCAACGCGCGAGGACGGTTTCGGTTTCGATCTGCGCGCCCGGATAGTCATGCGCGAGCCGCCTGCATCTACCGAGTTCAAGAATCCCTGGGGTGCCGAACTGGTTTGCGACGCGCTGGGCAATACCTGCCGCGCGTTGTGGTTGAAGGACGCGGCATGGCGGCCGATCATGGAGCATCTGGTGATCATGTTCACTCCGGTGGTCGTGGCCCTTCATCGCGAACTCGACGCGCTGTTGCAGGATCGCGACATCCTGCCGGTCCTGCGGGTACACACGCGCAGACGCGTCTCGGGCGCCGGAGCGGGGGGACCCACCACGGCGTTGCAGCCTGACGAGGGCAGCCTCTACGACAAGTTGCTCGCCATCTTCATGGACGAATCGCCTGCCGCGGCGGCGCAACCCTTGCCCGCCATCACAACACCCGGAACCGATCCGCTGGATTTCGGCGATGCGGACGCGTGGAACGTACAAGCTGGTCCCGTGATTCGCGGAGCGCCAACGCGTGCTGCCGAATGGTCGACGGTGCTGCGTGCGTTGGATCGGCTGGAGCGGGGCAAAGCCAGTGCAGCAGAGCGCCAATTGATTCCCGACGTCGACGCGGAGGAGCTCCGTGCGGGGACGGCCAATGTCCTGCCCACGGTCGCTGCGGCCGCTGAGAACGTCGGCGGGTCCGGACTCGATCGCGTCACCATCGAGATTCTCTCCAGGGTCCTGGACGAAATTTTCGACAACCCCTATTTGCTGGCGGAGATCAAGACGGTGTTCGGCCGTTTGCAGATTCCGATGCTGAAGGCAGCGCTGCGCGATCGAAGCCTCCTGTCGCAGCCGGCGCATCCAGTACGCCGATTCTTCGATACGTTGGCCAAAGCCTCGGTGGGACTGCGCAGCGGCGATGCCCGCGACGGCTTGTTCATCGCCTTGGCCAACCATCTCGCCACCGTCATTCGCGACCGGGAGGCGGACGACCGCGGGGTCTTCGCGACCGCGCGTGATGAGCTCGAGACGTTTTTGGATGCCGAGCGTGCCGCCTACAATCGGCAACTCGCGCAGGCCCTGCCTGCGCTGATCGCACTGGACGAGCATGAAGCCGCCCATGAATTCGCGAAGGTTTCGCTGGCAGTGCGCTTTGCCGGACGGGACATTCCGCCAGAAATTCGCGGCTTCCTCGACCATGAGGGCCTGGACAGGCTCACTGATGCCTATTTGCGGGATGGGCCCGACGGGGCTGCGTGGAATCACCAACTACAGGACATGGATGACCTGGTGTGGAGCATCGCGCCGGGGCCCGGTCCCGACGCCCGTCGACGGCTCGTGCAACTCGTTCCGCAGTTGTTGCGCAGAGTCGGCGAAGGCTGGCCGGTCGACGAAGAGTCCCGCGCACGGCGCAAGGTATTCCTGGCCCGCCTCTACGATCTGCATATCGAAGCCATGAACGCGCTTCCCGACCTTCCGCATGTAGACGAGCCGCCGGACATCCCGGTCGCTGCCCGTGAGGTGGTGCCGGAGCGCATGGAATCGGAGCGCCGCGCCGTGGCGGCCGCCGATGCATTTGTCGGCGCACTGATGCGCGGGGACTGGTGTTCATTCGTTGGTGAGGAGGGCGAGGCATCGCTGCTCGCCAGGTTCGCGTGGCGGGCTCCGCACGGCACCAAGTTGCTGTTCACTCACCGCGACGGTGCCATCGCAGTCATTCATTCGCCCACTTCCCTCGACCGGGCGCATCAGCTCGGCCGCGTGCAGGTTGCGGCAGAGGCGATACCATTGTTCGAGCAGGCGATGGAACGCATGCTTGAGCAGCGGGCCGTTTCCGTCTGATCCCGGACACGCCGGCGTAAGGCAGGTCAATGGCCACCGAAGTTTCGAATTGATGTCCCAGCCTGCCGGCCCCGCAGCGGGGTTTGTCACGCGATTCCTGGGTTGTGCCGACTATGCCGAAACATGGCAAGCAATGCAGGCATTCACGGAAGCGCGCAATGAGGCTACCCACGATGAAATCTGGGTGACGGAACATCCACCGATTTACACGCTCGGCCTGGCCGGCCGGCGTGAGCATGTCCTGCGCGACAACGGCATCCCGATCGTCAAGGTCGACCGCGGTGGGCAGGTGACGTACCACGGGCCCGGGCAGCTGGTGGCCTATACGCTGGTCGACATGCGGCGCCGCCGCTACGGCATCCGTGACATGGTGCGAAGGCTGGAAGCGGCGGTGGTAGAATGGCTTGATTCCATTGGCATTTCTGCCTATGGAAAGGCGGCGGCACCGGGCGTTTACGTATCCCGCGCCGGGGTCGAAGCCAAGATTGCCGCGCTGGGACTCAAAGTCCGCCGTGGCTGCACGTACCACGGCCTTGCCCTCAACGTCGCGATGGACCTGGCGCCGTTCGCCGACATCGATCCGTGTGGATTTCCAGGTCTGCCCGTGACGCAACTCGCGGATTTCGGGGTAATCCGCACTGTCGAAGACGCAGGCCGCGAATTCGCACCATGCCTTGCCCTACACTTGAATCTGCCATGACCACCGAATTCAATCCGAGCGCGCCCAGCAACACCGCCGGCGTCAAACACAAGGGCAATGCCAAGACCGCGCGCATCCCGATCAAGATCGTCGCTGCGGAAACGCTGAAGAAACCGCCATGGATTCGTGTGCGCGCTGCTTCCTCGCCGCGCTTCAACGAAATCAAGAAGATCCTGCGCGAGCACAACCTGCACACGGTGTGCGAAGAGGCGTCGTGCCCCAACATCGGCGAATGTTTCGGCAAAGGCACCGCCACGTTCATGATCATGGGCGACATCTGCACGCGCCGATGCCCGTTCTGCGACGTGGGTCACGGGCGCCCGCTGGCGCTGGATGTGGACGAGCCGGCCAACCTCGCCAAGACCATCGCTGCGTTGCGCCTCAACTACGTCGTGATCACCAGCGTGGATCGCGACGACCTGCGCGATGGCGGCGCGCAGCATTTCGTCGATTGCATCCGCGCTGTGCGCGAGCGGTCACCCGCCACGCAGATCGAGGTGCTGGTACCCGATTTTCGTGGGCGTCTCGATCGCGCGCTGGCCATTCTCGAGGCGGCGCCGCCGGACATCATGAATCACAACCTCGAGACGGTGCCGCGGCTGTACCGGCAAGCTCGCCCCGGCTCGGACTACGCGCATTCCCTGCGGCTGTTGCAGGACTTCAAGGCGAAAGTCCCCGGCGTGCCCACCAAATCGGGGCTGATGGTGGGTCTCGGCGAAACCGACGGCGAAATCCTGGCCACGATGCACGACCTGCGCACCCACGGCGTGGACATGTTGACGATCGGGCAATACCTGCAGCCATCGGCCAGCCACCTGCCGGTGCTGCGCTACGTGCATCCGGACGGTTTCGCGATGTTTGAGCGCGAGGCCAATGCGATGGGCTTCAGGCATGCCGCGGTGGGCGCGATGGTGCGCTCGTCGTATCACGCCGATGCGCAGGCGGAAGCGGCACTAGCTTCCGGGTAACGGCGCGTCCTTTGGCCACAGCAGCCACATGCGGCCGTCCTGCCGCATGCGTCCTGCCTCGCGTCCGGCATCGGGACCAAAGCCCCAGAAATAATCCGCGCGCACCGCGCCGCGAATCGCCCCGCCAGTATCCTGCGCCAGCGTGAGGCGCGCGAGAGGCGTGGTCGTCAGCGGCATCGTCGTCGCGAGAAAAATCGGCGCGCCCAGTGGAATCACCCGCGCATCGACGGCGATCGTTCGTTGCGCCAGCAGCGGTACGCCCAGCGAGCCTATGGGTCCGTCGATCTGCGCGTCCAGCGTCCCGGGCGCCGGCGCGGCAACCTCGCGGAAGAACACATAGCTGGGATTCTCGTCCAGCAACGCGCGCAGCTTGTCCGGATTGGCTTTGCCCCACGCGCGGATACCCTGCATCGATGCCCGCGAAAGTGGGAGGTCGCCGCGGTCAATCAGTACGCGACCGATCGACCGGTACGGGTGGCCGTTCTGGTCCGCATAGTTCACGCGCATGACGCGGCCATCGGCCAGCGCGATGCGGCCGGATCCCTGGATCTCGAGGAAAAAGGCTTCGACCGGGTCCGCCACATAGACCAGCGCCTTGTTCGCCAGCGGCGCGGCCCCCTTTTCGATGTCGGACCGCGGCCAATACGGCACGACCTTGCGGCCTTCCACCCTCCCGCGCACGCGCTTGTCCTTCAGTTCGGGAAAGAGTGCGGTGAGATCGACGGTCAGGAGATCGTCCGGTGGCGCATACAGCGGCACGCCGAATTCCGGTGTGCGCGTGCGCGACCCGGCCAGCAGCGGCTCGTAGTAACCGGTGACGAGGCCGACGTCGTTGCCATCCGCGGCCGCCACGCGGTATGGGCTAAAATGAGTTTCGAAAAATGTGCGTACGTTGGCGGCATTGGCGATGCCAACGGTGCCGGTGGACGCGCAGGCTGATTGCCACAGAGGTTGCGTTTTCGCGTCCGCCAGCAGCGCGCGACATCCGATCAGGAAGGCCGGCCAGGCCGCGTCTACCGGATCGGTGCTCCAGCCGGGCAGTGCCGACCACGCGACGCGCGAGAAATCGGCGCGCGGCGGCACGGCAGGGGCGGGCACGGGCTTGGTCGGCAATGGAGGCGCGGTCACGACCGGTGCCGGGGTCTGGCAGCCGGCCAGGAGACACAGCGCGGTCACGACAATGCGCAGGCGCCACGCGGCTAGCCGCGGAAAGGACAGGCCGATGGAATGGTTTCTGTTTGAGTCGCTCATCGCGTTATTGGTGGCGGTGGGCATCGTGTGGTGGACGATGGGCGCACGGCGCAAGGACGCGCCGCCGGCTGCGCCCGATCAACATGACGACAAGCGTCAATGAAGGGTTCGCGGTACCGAGAGCGTGAACGGCAGGATTGCGGCATCGAACGTGTGGCCATCCTCGGCGAGCATCGCGTAGGTGCCGCGCATCGTACCCACGGACGTGGGGATGCTGGCGCCGCTGGTGTATTCAAAACTCTCGCCGGGCTTGATGTGGGGCTGCTGGCCGATCACACCGAGGCCGCGGACTTCCTGGACCTTGTGGTCGGCGTCGGTGATGATCCAGTGCCGGGAGAGAAGCTGCGCGGGGATGTCGCCCGTGTTGGTGATGGTGATCGTGTAGGAGAATACGAACTGGTTTTTCCCCGGATCGGATTGATCCGCGAGATACGAGGTCGTCGTTGCCACCGTGATTTCGTAATGCTTGCCGTCCGCCATCGCCGCACACACCTTTCCAAACTTTCTGGATTATAGCCCGATGCCCACTCGCTACCGGATTGCGCCGTCCATCCTGTCCGCCGACTTCGCGCGCCTCGGCGACGAGGTTCGCGCGGTCGAGGCCGCCGGGGCCGACTTCATCCACTTCGACGTGATGGACAACCATTACGTTCCCAACCTCACCATCGGTCCGCTGGTCTGCGCGGCGATCCGCCCGCACGTGACCATTCCCATCGACGTGCACTTGATGGTGAAGCCGGTGGACCGGATCATCCCGGACTTTGCGCAGGCCGGCGCGTCGATCATCAGCTTCCATCCCGAGGCCTCGGAGCATGTGGACCGCACGATCGGACTGATCCACGACTCGGGGTGCAAGGCGGGCCTGGTGTTCAATCCCGCCACACCGCTCGACTGGCTGATGCACGTCATCGACAACCTCGACCTGGTCCTGATCATGTCGGTCAATCCCGGCTTCGGCGGGCAGTCCTTTATTGCACATGCGCTGGAGAAACTGAAGGCCGCGCGCAAGCTGATCGATGCGTCGCGCGAACGTACCGGGCGCGAGATCCTGCTGGAGGTGGACGGCGGCGTGAAAGTGGACAACATTGCCGCAATCGCTGCGGCGGGCGCCGATACCTTCGTCGCGGGCAGCGCCATCTTCGGCACGCCCGACTACGCGGCGACGATCGCCAGGATGCGCGCCGCGCTCGGCATCCATGCTTAACGTGGCCGAACCACGCACGTTCGCGGTGGACGGCGTTGCGTTCGACCTCGACGGGACGCTGCTCGACACAATCCACGATCTCGCGGCGGCCGTGAACATGCTGCTGGTCGAGGAGGGGCTGCGTCCGTTGCCCAAGAATACGATCCGCGATCTGGTCGGCAAGGGCATGTCCAACCTGCTGGCGCGCGCGCTGGCGCTGTCGGCCGCGCCGCCGCGCGACGCCGCGGCGATGGGCGAGTTACTCGCGCGCTACCAGGCGCATTACGCGGCGGTGCTCGGTCGTGAGACGGTACCCTACGCAGGGGTCATGCGCGGGCTGCAACGGTTGCGCGACGGCGGCTTCCTGCTGGCGGTGGTCACCAACAAGGCCAGCCGCTTCGTCCGTCCGCACCTCGAATACGCCGGCATGGAGGACTTTTTCGGTTCGGTGGTAGGCGGCGACGACGCGTCGGCCAAGAAACCCGACGCGGCGCCGGTGCTGCTGGCAGCGGAGCAACTTGGCATAAGCGCGCAGCAACTCCTGATGGTCGGCGACTCGGCCAATGACGTGGATGCAGCGCGGGCGGCCGGTTCGCCGGTGCTCGCCGTCCCCTATGGCTACACCGAGGGGCGGTCTGTGCAAAGCTTCGCGGCCGATGGTATAGTCGATTCGCTCGACGACATTCCCCTGTGGGTGCGGCGGGCCTGACCTACACCATGTCCAACATCTTCGACCTCTTCGATTCCGGTACCGCCGTCGCGATGGCGACTTGGCGGCGCGTGGGCGAGTGGCGCTGGCGGCGCCCCTCCTGACCCCCGCGTTCGCGTCGCGCGCACACCATCCAAGCGACGCCCCGGATTCAAGCGCCATCAAGCACGAGGTCGAGTCATGATCACCGAAGTCGAATTCCGCGCTCTTGCGGTGCAGGGCTATAACCGCATTCCGCTCGTGCTCGAGCTGTTTGCGGATCTCGATACACCATTGTCGCTGTATCTCAAGCTTGCCAATCAGCGCTACTCGTTCCTGCTCGAATCAGTCGTCGGCGGCGAGCGCTTTGGTCGCTATTCGTTCATCGGCCTGCCGGCCAAGGTTCGTCTGCGCGCGCGCGGCAATCATGTGGATGTGGAGGACGACGGCGGCATCCAGGAATCCTTCGATGGCGATCCGCTGGCCTTCGTCGAGACGTTTCGCGCGCGGTTTCATGCGGCGCCGCTGCCGGGCCTGCCGCGTTTCTGCGGCGGACTTGCCGGGTACTTTGCCTACGACATCGTGCGGCACATCGAGCGCAAGCTGGCGCATACGGCCAGGCCATCCACGGCCGGATTGGCCGACATTCCCGATTTCCTGCTGCTGCTGACCGAGGAACTCGCGGTCGTCGACAACCTGAAAGGCAAGATCTCGCTGATCGTCTATGCCGATCCGGGAGAGGCCGACGCCTATGCCAAGGCGCGCGGGCGCCTTGCGCAGTTGCGCGGCAAATTGCGCGAACCGGTCGCCATTCCCTACCAGAGCGGAACGGCGACGGCGCATGCCGCCAGCGAATTCGGCGAGGCCGGTTACAAGGCGGCGGTGGTCCGGGCGCGCGAGTACATCGCGGCGGGGGACATCATGCAGGTCGTGATCTCGCAGCGGATGGCGATGCCTTTTGCCGCGTCGCCGCTGTCGCTGTATCGCGCGCTGCGCTCGATCAATCCGTCGCCCTACATGTTCTATTACGATTTCGGCGACTTTCACGTGGTGGGCGCGTCTCCCGAAATTCTGGTGCGCAAGGAAGGCAGCGCGATCACGCTGCGCCCCATCGCCGGCACCCGTCCCCGCGGCGCCACGCGCGAAAGCGACGAGGCGCTGGCGGTGGAACTGGCCAACGATCCGAAGGAGATCGCCGAGCACGTGATGCTGCTGGACCTCGGTCGCAACGATGTCGGGCGGGTGGCACAAACCGGCTCGGTCAAGGTGGCCGACCGAATGATCATCGAGCGGTACTCGCATGTGATGCACATCGTGTCCAACGTCGAAGGCGTGCTCAAGCCCGGATTGACCAGCATGGACGTGCTGCGCGCCACCTTTCCCGCCGGCACGGTCAGTGGCGCACCGAAGGTGCGCGCCATGGAAATCATCGACGAACTCGAGCCATCGCGCCGCGGCATCTATTCCGGCGCGGTCGGCTACATCAGCTTCCAGGACGACATGGACACGGCCATCGCGCTGCGCACCGCGGTGCTGAAGGACGGCACGCTCTATGCGCAGGCAGGCGGCGGCATCGTGCACGACTCGTCGCCCGAAGGCGAATGGCAGGAGACGCTGAACAAGCTGCGGGCATTGATGCGTGCGGCCGAGATGGTGCAACAAGGCCTGGACGAAGAAGGTTGATGCCATGTTGCTGATGCTCGACAACTACGACAGCTTCACCTACAACCTCGTCCAGTACCTGGGCGAGCTTGGCGCGGATGTGCAGGTACATCGCAACGATGCCATCACCCTCGATGATGTCGAGGCCATGGCGCCTTCGCACATCGTGGTGTCGCCCGGTCCCTGCACGCCGACGGAAGCCGGGATCTCGGTGCCGTTGATCCAGCGCTTTGCGGGGCGCATCCCGCTGCTGGGAGTGTGCCTCGGGCACCAGGCGATCGGGCAGGCCTTCGGCGGTCGCATCGTGCGCGCGCAGCGGGTGATGCACGGCAAGATATCGCCGGTGACGCACGACGGACGTGGCGTATTCGCAGGGCTGCCCAGCCCGTTTGCCGTCACGCGCTATCACTCGCTCGCCATCGAACGCGACAGCACGCCGGCGGTGCTGGAGGTGACGGCGACGGCGGAGGACGGTGAAATCATGGGCGTTCGCCACCGGCAACTGGCGGTGGAGGGCGTACAGTTTCACCCGGAGGCCATCCTCACCGAGCATGGCAAACACCTGCTCGCGAACTTTCTCGAGGGAGTCCGATGAAGACATGCAACCGTTGGCTGATCGTGCTGGCCCTTGGCGGCCTGGCTGCCGCCACCGCGAACGCCGGCGCGCTCGACGAATGTCTGGTCAAGGGCGACCATGCCGCGGTGTCCAGTTGCCTGCTGGACGCCGACCGGGAGGCGCAGGCTGCGCTGAATGCGGCCGAAGGCATTGCCGGCAGGCGCGCGCGCGAACTCGACACCGCCACCGGTCGCCCTCGCGCCAATGCCGCGCTGGCCCGCTCGATGCGGGCCTTTGCCGAATTTCGCAAGGCCCAATGTGCCTTCGTCAAGGCCATGTATGCGAGCGGCAATGGGGCGGAGCAAGGCGAAATCGCCTGCCGCATCGATCTCACGCGCCGCCGCCTGCGCGACCTTCAGCCTTGAACCGGGCACTGACCATGACCATCACCGCACAAGAAGCCCTGCAACGCACGATCGAGCACCGGGAAATTTTTCACGACGAGATGCTGTCGCTGATGCGCCAGATCATGAGCGGCGAAGTGTCGCCCGTGATGATCGCGGCGATCACCGTGGGGCTGCGGGTGAAGAAGGAAACCATCGGTGAAATCGCGGCCGCGGCGCAGGTGATGCGTGAAATGGCCACCAAGGTCGAGGTGTCCGATCGCACCCATCTGGTCGACGTCGTGGGCACGGGTGGCGATGCGTCGCACACGTTCAACATCTCCACGGCGACCATGTTCGTCGCCGCAGCAGCCGGCGCGCGCGTGGCCAAGCACGGCAACCGGTCGGTATCCTCCAAGTCGGGCAGCGCCGACGTGCTCGAAGCATTGGGCGCCAATATCATGCTGAAGCCCGACCAGGTCGCCGCATGCATCGCGCAGACGGGCATCGGCTTCATGTTCGCCCCTAGTCACCACGCCGCGATGAAGTATGCCGCGCCCGTTCGCAAGGAACTGGGCGTGCGTACGATCTTCAATATCCTGGGACCGTTGACCAACCCGGCGGGCGCGCCGCACCAGCTCATCGGTGTCTTTCACCCGGATCTCGTCGGCATCCATGTACGGGTGCTGCAGCGGCTCGGTGCGGAACACGCGCTGGTCGTCTACGGGAAGGACGGCATGGACGAAGTCTCGCTGGGCGCGGCCACGATGGTAGGCGAGCTGAAGGATGGCGCCATACGCGAGTACGAAATCCACCCGGAGGATTTCGGCTTGTCGATGAAGTCCAATCGCGGCCTCAAGGTCACGGGCGCGCCGGAGTCGAAGGAAATGGTGCTTGAAGCCCTGGGCGACGTCGACGGGACGCCGCGCGAGATCGTCATACTCAATGCGGGTGCCGCGCTTTATGCTGCCAACGTGGCGGCATCAATCGAGGACGGCATCGCAAAGGCACGCGCGGTCATCCATGACGGGTCTGCCCGGAAAAAACTCGACGCCTTCGTGGCAGCCACCCAGAAACTCGGCGCCACGAGCTGATTGCCGCGAATCCTTACGCATCGAATGCCGCACCCAACAGGAGCCTCCACCGGCATGGCCAGCGATATCCTGGAAAAAATTGTCAGCACCAAGGCGGAGGAGGTGATTGCCGCGCAGGTCTTGCATCCGTTCGCCGAGGTCGAGAGCGCCGCGCGCGCCGCCGCCGCCCCACGGGGCTTCGAACGCGCATTGCGTGATCGCATCGCGGCAGGCAAGCCCGCCGTCATCGCGGAGATCAAGAAGGCAAGCCCCAGCAAAGGGCTGCTGCGCGAGACCTTCGACCCGCCGGCGATCGCGCAGTCGTACGCGCGTGCCGGCGCCGTATGCCTGTCGGTTTTGACTGACCGGCCATTCTTCCAGGGCGCGCCCGAGTACCTGGTCGCCGCGCGCGACGCGTGCGCGCTGCCGGCGCTGCGCAAGGAATTCATCATCGACGAATACCAGGTGGCGGAATCGCGCGCGCTTGGCGCCGACGCGATCCTGCTGATCGTCGCGGCGCTGGAAGACGCGCAAATGGCGGCGCTGGAGGCGGCCGCGCATGCGTTCGGCATGGATGTGCTGGTCGAAATCCATGACGGCGCCGAACTGGATCGCGCGTTGCGCCTCAAGACACCACTGCTGGGCATCAATAACCGCAACCTCCGCAATTTCAGCGTCACGCTCGATACAACGTTCAACCTGCTGTCGCATGTGCCGCCGGATCGCCTGGTCGTCACGGAAAGCGGTATCCTCACGCGCCGGGACGTCACCATGATGCGTGAACGCGGCGTGCATGCCTTCCTGGTCGGCGAAGCGTTCATGCGCGCGCCGGATCCGGGCGCGGCGCTGACGGCCCTTTTCGACAGCTAGCGCTCTTCAGTTACCTGGGATCCGTCCTTGTCCGCCATCGCCGTCGACGCCGTCAGCAAGCACTGGACCACCGGGGACGGTCACGTTCGCGCGGTGGACGCGATTTCCTTCGCCCTCGAGCCGGGCACGCTCAACGTATTGCTCGGGCCCTCGGGCTGCGGCAAGTCGACCACTTTGCGGTTGATCGCGGGGCTCGAGGCCGCCGACGGCGGTCACATCATGATCGATGGTCGCGATGTCACCGCGCTGCCGCCGGCCCAGCGCAACATATCCATGGTGTTCCAGAGCTACGCGCTGTTTCCCCACCTGTCGGTGGCGGAGAACATCCTGTTCGGCCTGCGCGTGCGCCGCGTCGCGCAGGCCGAGTGCGCCACGCGCCTCGCACGCGTGGCGGACATGCTGGGCCTCACCGCGCTGCTTGCGCGCAAGCCATCGCAACTCTCAGGCGGCCAGCAGCAACGCGTGGCGCTTGGTCGCGCGATCATCAACGAGGCGCCGGTGTGCCTGATGGACGAGCCGCTGTCGAACCTCGATGCGCAGTTGCGCGCAGAGATGCGCCAGGAGATTCGTGCTCTGCAGCGCAAGCTGGGCATCACGATGGTCTACGTTACCCACGATCAGGTCGAGGCGATGTCGATGGCCGATCGCGTGATCCTGTTGAACGGCGGCCGGATCGAGCAGAACGGACGCCCGGTCGATCTCTATGAAACGCCTGCCAACACGTTCGTCGCGCGCTTCATCGGCACCCCGCCGATGAACCTGCTGCGGCTGGAGCGAGGTGCCGGTGGCGCTGTGATTGCCGGCACCGAAGGGCCCCCCGTGCCGACCACCGCCGCTACCGATGGAATGCTGGGCGTGCGCCCTGAACATGTGGAACTGGTATTCGGCGGCGGCATCCGCGCGACGGTGGACAATGTCGAGTACCTGGGCGGCGATTCGCTGGTAACGTGCGCGATCGGCGGCCAGTCGGTCGCCGTGCGGGCGCCCGGCAGTACTGCGCTGGTGCGCGGAGATGCCACGGGTCTTGCTTGGGCGCCCGGCGCGCAGCACTATTTCGGCGCCGACGGTGTGCGCCATGTCGATCCCGTCCGTCATCAGGCGGCAACCCAACTCGCGTAACAAGGCGGATCGCAACCGCCGACAATCAACTCAGGAGGAGTCATGATCAAACGCATCATTCGCAGAAGTCTCGTCGTCACGTTGCTGCCGTTGGCCGCAGCCGTGCTGCCGCTGGCGGCCTACGCGCAAACCGAGGTTTCGTTCTATTACCCGGTGGCGGTCGGCGGTCCCATCACCAAGATCATTGACGGCTATGCGGCTGAGTTCGAAAAGGAAAATCCCGGGATCAAGCTGAAGCCGATCTATTCGGGCAGTTACCAGGAGTCGATCACCAAAGCGCTGACCGCAGTCAAGAGCGGCGAACCGCCCGTGATGTCGATCCTCCTGTCCACTGACATGTTCACGCTGATCGACGAAGATGCCATCGTGCCGTTCGACAGCTTCGTAAAAACCGCCGATGACCAGGCGTGGCTCAAGAGCTTCTATCCGGCCTTCATGGAAAACAGCCAGACCGGCGGCAAGACGTGGGGCATTCCCTTCCAGCGCTCGACGATCGTCATGTACTGGAACAAGGAAATGTTCAAGGAAGCCGGGCTTGACCCCAATCGCCCGCCGGCCAACTGGAAGGAGACGATCGACTACGGGCAGAAACTCACCAAACGCGATGCGTCGGGCAAGGTCACGCAGTGGGGCGTACAGATCCCCTCGTCCGGGTTTCCGTACTGGCTCTTCCAGGCGCTGGCCATCCAGAACGGCGTCAACCTGATGAACGCTGCCGGCACCGAAACTTTCTATGACAAGCCACAGGTGGTCGAGGCGCTGCAATACTGGATGGATCTCGCCACCAAGTACAAGATTCATCCGGAAGGCATCGTCGAGTGGGGCACCACGCCGAAGGACTTCTTCGAAAGGAAGATGGCGATGATGTGGACCACGACGGGCAATCTCACCAACGTGAAGACGAATGCCAAGTTCGATTTCGGCGTGGCGATGCTACCCGCGGGCAAAGTGCGTGGCAGCCCCACCGGCGGCGGCAATTTTTACCTGTTCGCCAAGTCGACGCCGGCGCAAAAGGAGGCAGCCTTCAAATTCATCAAGTGGGCGACCACGCCGCAACGTGCGGCGCAATGGGGCATCGACACCGGCTACGTCGCGGTGCGCGCAGATGCGTTCGATACCCCGGTGATGAAGGCGTACGTGGCGGGCTTTCCGGCCGCGGCGGTGGCGCGCGACCAGTTGCCGTATGCGAAGGCCGAGTTGTCCACGCATGAAAACCAGCGCGTGACCAAGGCGCTGAACGATGCGTTGCAGGCAGCACTCACCGGCACCAAGCCGGCCGAGCAGGCGCTGAAGGATGCGCAACGCGAGTCGGAGCGGATCCTCCGCACGTACAAGAAGTAACATGCACCACGCGGGAGGGCGGCGCCGCGCTTCCCTCCCGTCCATCGAATCGGTGACTGCGATGTCCAAGGATCGCTGCGTGCCCGTCGCATGACCCGTACTTCCCAATGGATTTACGGCTGGTTGCTGCTGCTGCCGGCGATGGCGCTGCTCGCACTGTTTACGCATTACCCGGCGGTGGCCACGCTGTGGCACAGCTTTTTCTCCACACCCAAGGGCAGCCGCCCGGTGGTGTTCGTGGGCATCGACAATTACCGGCAGCTGGTGGACGACCCCATCTTCTGGCAAAGCCTTCTCAACAACTTCTGGTACGCGGTCGGCACGATCCCCGTGTCGATCGCCATCGCGCTGCTGATGGCGATCTGGGTCAACGACCGCATCGCTGGGCGCGGATTCCTGCGTCTCGCCTACTTCACGCCGACCGTGCTGCCGATGATCGCGGTCGCCAACATCTGGCTTTTTTTCTATACGCCCGAATACGGATTGCTCGAGCGCTTCATGGGTGCCTTCGGCGCCGGCAGTCACAACTGGCTGGGCAGCAAGGGCACGGCGTTGCCGGCGTTGATGGTTGTGACCATCTGGAAGGAGGCCGGTTTCTTCATGATCTTCTACCTCGCCGCGCTGCAGTCGATGTCGCCCAGTATCAAGGAGGCCGGCGCCATCGAAGGCGCATCGCGCTGGTATTTTTTCCGGCGCGTGACATTTCCGTTGTTGATGCCCACCACGCTCTTCGTGCTGGTCAACGCGATCATCAATGCGTTCCGGCTCGTCGACCACGTGTTCGTGATGACGCGCGGCGGCCCGGACAACGCCACTGCGCTGCTGCTGTACTACGTCTACGAAATCGGGTTCCGCTTCTGGGATTCGGCCTATGCCGCAGCGCTGACGGTGGTGCTACTGGCGCTGCTGGGACTGGTCGCGCTGGCGCAGTTCTTCTTCCTTGAGCGCAAGGTGCACTACCAATGAGCACCACGACCATCAAGGCGGTTCCTGGCGCCGCGCGTGCGCTCGAAACCGCCGCGGCGTGGCTGCTCGGCCTGCTGTGGGTGCTGCCGCTGCTCTACGCTTTCTGGACCGCATTTCATCCGGCCGAATTCTCAACGCGCTTCGAGCTGCTGGCGCCGCTGACGCTCGACAATTTCGCCAAGGCGTGGAGCGCCGCGCCGTTTGCCCGCTATTTCTTCAATACCGTCGTGCTGGTCGCGATGGTGCTGGTCGCGCAGATGGTGCTGACCACCCTCGCCGCCTACGCCTTCGCGCGCTTCGCGTTTCCCGGACGCAACGTCCTGTTCGCGCTGGTGCTGGTCCAGCTGATGGTGATGCCCGACGTCCTGATCGTCGAGAACTACCGGACGATGACCTGGCTGGGCCTCAAAGACACCATCCTCGCGATCGGCTTGCCGTACATGGCGTCCGCGTTCGGCATCTTCCTGTTGCGGCAGACGTTCAAGACAGTGCCGCGCGAACTGGACGAAGCCGCGCGCATGGAAGGCTGCACGCCGCTGCAGGTGCTGTGGAAGGTCTACGTGCCGTTGGCGCGGCCCACCTATCTCGCCTACGCATTGGTCAGCGTCAGCTACCATTGGAACAACTTCCTGTGGCCGCTCATCATCACCAATTCGGTGGAATCGCGGCCGGTCACCGTGGGCCTGCAGGTTTTTTCGGCCACCGACCAGGGCATCGACTGGTCGATCATCACAGCGGCAACGCTGTTGTCCACCGCGCCGCTGCTGGTGGCCTTTCTTCTTTTCCAACGGCAGTTCGTCCAATCGTTCATGCGGGCCGGGATCAAATGAAACTCATCACTTGGAACATCCAATGGTGCCGCGGTGTGGACCAGAAGGTCGATGCCGCGCGCGTGGTGGCGCATGCGCGGAAGCTCGCCGATTTCGACGTTCTGTGCCTGCAGGAAGTGGCGGACAATTTTCCGCATCCGCGCCTGACCGGGGCCACGGACGAAGACCAGTTCGCGTTGCTCGCGTCGTTGCTGCCGGGCTACACCGCCGTTCCGGGGATCGCGGTCGATCACCCGGGCGACGATGCTCGACGGCGGCGCTTCGGCAACATGATTCTCACGCGCCTGCCCGTCCTGCAAGTGTTCCGGCACCTGTTGCCGTACCCGGCAGACCAGGACGTGTCCGGGATGCCCCGCATCGCCGTCGAGGCGGTGGTGGAGGGTTCGTTCGGGCCGGTGCGCGTTGTCACGACGCATCTCGAGTACTACTCGCTGAAGAAGCGCTCGGCGCAGGTGGAGGCGCTGCGCGCTCTCTATGCGGAAGGCAGTGGCTATGCCCGCGATCCGCGCTCGACAGGCTACGACGGCGGGCCTTACGAAACGCTGGCGCGTCCGGCGGCGACCATCATCACCGGCGATTTCAATCTGGAGCCGGACGATCCGCTGCATGCACGCATGATCGCGCCCTTTGACGATGGCACGCCCCGCCTGGCCGACGCCTGGGAGCTGGCGCATCCAGGCGTCCCGCACCCACCGACGATGAACATCTTCGTCAAGATGAAGCCGGATGATCCGCTGCTGCATTGCGACTTCATCTTCGTCAGCGATGACCTGCGGCCGCGCGTGCGCGCGGTGCAGGTGGACATCGAGACGCAGGTTTCCGATCACCAGCCCGTGATTCTCACGCTCGGCTGAACCGCCCGCCGCGAGGCCTCCGGCGGCCCTCTCGATGCCCGGCGGGGAGGCCGGATACAATATCGGGTTGGCCGACGCCGGCGCGCGCCCCGCCGCCGGCGCCGCCACGCGCCACGACCCGAACTTGACCTCCACCCTCCCCGCTGCCACGCCGCTCACCTTCACTGGTGAGCGCTTCCTGCCCGAAGTCCGCGGTGCCATCTGGTATGAGCATTGGCATCGCTATGCCGTGGCGGCTTCCCTTGCCGTGGGCAAGCGGGTGCTCGACGCGGCCTCCGGCGAGGGTTATGGCAGCTTCCTGCTCGCGCGCGATGCGCTAAGCGTCGTCGGTGTGGACGTATCCGCTGATGCCATTGCCCATGCGCGGCAGCGCTATGCCCGGCCCAACCTGCGCTTCGAGGCGGCGTCGGTGACCGCGTTGCCGCTGCCGGACGCCAGTGTTGATCTCGTCGTCTCCTTCGAAACCATCGAGCACCTGACGGCACAGGGGCCGATGCTGGCCGAGTTCCGGCGTGTGCTGGCAGCGGGCGGAGTGCTGGTGATTTCGTCGCCCAATCGTCCCGTCTACAACGAAGGCGGCGGCATCGACAATCACTTTCACGTCCGCGAGCTCGACCGGGCCGAACTCGCCGCCCTGCTCACGCCTGTATTTCCGAGACAGGCCTGGTATGCGCAACGTGTGATCGCGCAATCGGTGCTGTGGGCCGAAAGCGACTCGACCGCGCCGAACGCGTTCCTGACACTGGTCAACGACGCGGTGCATGCCGTGAAGGCGCCCGCACCGCCGATGTATTTCCTCGTGGTCGCTGCCGCCGCGGAGGTCACGTTGCCGGCATTGCCCGCGCTATCGCTCTTCGACGACGGCGAACTCGCACTGTGGCACGACTATGCGCGCACGTTGCTGCACGAGAAGCAGCTGGCTTGGGACGAGCTCGACGCGCGCAAAATCGCCCAGGATCGACTCGAGCAGCTGATCGCGGTCACCAACGCGCTCGCCAGCGAACGACAGGCCAGTGCCGTGCGCGCCGAGCGTGTGGCCGCGCTGGAAGAAGTGCTGGCGTTCACCCAGAAGCGTGCACAAAAGGCGCTGGACGAGGCGCACGCTGCGGCTACGCGCGAGGCGCAGGCGCACGCTTCGGAAGCGGCCGCGCATGAGGCCACGCAAGGTCGTCTTGCCTACCGCGAGTCGACCCGTGGCTGGCTGCGCTATCCCTTTGCCGCGGTGCGGCGGCGCTTTGGAGATCCGCGCTGATGGCCGTCGTTGACATCGTCATTCCGATTCACGGGGGGCTGCCCGCATTGCGACGCTGCGTCGAGAGCGTTCATGTCGCCCGCTGCAGCGCAGCGCACGAACTGGTGCTGATCGACGATGCATCGGCCGATCCGGCGATCGAGGCCTACCTGCGGGAACTCGAGGATGCGGGACGGGTCACCGTCATCCGGCAGCCTTCGCGCCACGGTGTTGCGGCCGCCATCAACCGAGGCTTCGGCCTGCATCGCGACCGCGATGTGGTCGTGCTGCATTCCGATGCCGAGGTCGCCAATGACTGGCTCGACCGGCTGGCCCGCCACGCTGCCGCGCGCGGTGTCGGCGTGATCGGCACGTTCACCAACAATGCCGGCGTGGCCACCTATCCGCTGCCACACAGTGCCAACGCGTTGCCCGCGGGCCAGACCGTGGCATCGCTCGATGCCTTGTTCGTGCGCGCGAACAACGGTGCCTCCGTCGCATTGCCGGCGGTGGATGGACCCTGCCTCTACTTCCGTCGCGAATGCCTCAATGCCGTGGGCGCGCTCGACGGCACGCCGCTGGGCAGCGACTACGGCATCGAAATCGACTTCTGCCTGCGCGCCGGCAGTGCCGGCTTTCGTCACCTGCTGGCGGGCGATGTGTTCGCGGGGCACGCAGGGCATGGCTCATTTGGCGTGCGCGAGGCCGAGGGTCTCGCCGGTCGCACCGAGCAGGCGCTGGCCAATCTCTACCCCATGTACGTCGCCCAGAAAAAGGAAGCCCTCGAAACCGAGCCTGCGCGCCCATTTGTCCGCCGCGTGGACATGCTTCGCCTCGCGCAGTCGGGCAAGCGCATGCTGGTATTCGTGTCACATCCGTGGGGTGGCGGCATCCGCCGCTACATGCATGACGTGGCCGCACTGGCCGCCGCGCGCTGCGAAGTGCTCTACCTCGAGCCGGCGGTGGGCGATACCGTCAAGCTCTCGTGGCCGCAGCAAGGCGAGAGCTTCGCCCTCTATTTCACGTTGCCGGGCGAACTGCCGCTGCTGGCGGAGACCTTGCGCAGCCTGGGCGTCGATCGCCTGCATTTTCACCATGTGCACATGCAGCCGCGGGCCATCCTTGACCTTCCGGCGGCTGCGGGCATCGCGTACGACTGCACGCTGCACGACTACTACGCGATCTGCCCGCAGTACCACCTGGTGACGGAAGATGGTCGCTATTGCGGTGAGCCGGATGCCAGCGGTTGCGCCGCCTGTCTTGCGAAACGACCCGCGCAGTGGGGGCTCAACATCACTGAATGGCGCGCCGCATTTGGCCGTCTGCTGCGCGATGCAGATCGCGTGATCGCACCGTCGGAAGATGTCAGCACGCGCATTCGCGGCTATTTCCCGGATTTGACGATCGATGTCTGGCCGCATCCGGAAGACGCACCCCCGGCGCTGCCGCGCGTGATCCGGGTGGCGGTACTCGGCAACCTGTCCCCGGAAAAGGGGTTGCATGTCGTTGCGGAATGCGCACGTGACGCGCGGGTGCGCGGCCTGCCCCTCACCTTCCGGGTCCTGGGTTCGACCACGGAACCCGTGCCGCTGGAGCCGGACGTGCCCTTGACGATCTACGGACAGTACGTCGACAGCGAACTGCCGCGATTGATTGCCGCAGAACGTCCCGATGTACTGCTGTTCGCGGCGCAGGTGCCCGAGACCTATGCATACACCTTGTCGGTAGCGCTGCAATCCGGCCTGCCGATCGTGGCGTCCGCATTGGGCGCATTTCCGGAGCGACTCGAAGGCGTGCCGCGCTCCACGATCGTGCCATGGAACGCGCCCGCTCCCGTGTGGAACGACGCGCTGGTGGGTGCCTCCGGCGTGGTCGAGCGCCCTCGCAAAACGTACTCCAGCGCGGTGCTGCGGAGTTCCAGATGATGACTCCGGCGCGTTACCTTGCACTGTACCTCGCGCCGTTACCCGAGAAGGCGCGCGCGCAGTCGCTGCCTGGCGCATTGCCGGCACTGGGCGCCGGCAACTACTTCCTGAAGGAAGGCCAACAGGAAGTGGAGCCGTTGTCATTGCCGCAGCTCTTCACGGCCGGCGTCGAGTGCGGCCACACGGCGGCGCGCACCGAATTGAAACATCGGATCGACACTGTCAATGTGCAACTTGAGCACTTCCGTGCCGTGCGCGACCGTGCTCAGGGCGATCGCGAGCAACTCGCGGCCGAGGTCGTGGCGACGCAGCGCAAGTTCCACTTCGCGCAGATCCAGATGTCGGAGATGCAGGTCCACGCCGGGCAGATGAAGCATCATGCTGACCACCTCGAATCCTCGCTTGATTTCGCGCGCGATCGCATCGATGAACTGGAAGGTTCGACCGCCTGGCGCATGACCAAGCCCTTCCGTGACGCGGCCCACAGCGTCAAGATTTCGCTGGCCCGCTTCCATGCGTGGCGCGCCGGCGTACGGCGGATTCCGCAATTGTCGGCGACGGCGTGGTCGCTGCTGCGCGCCGAAGGGCCAGGCGCGGTCGCGCGGCGCGGCTGGGCGAAAGTGAATCGCGAAACCGCCTACAAGCCCCCCATTCCGGAGCACTTCAAGCAGGAAGAAGCGCTCACGCCCCTGGTGTTTCCGGTGGTCGAGGCGCCGCGCGTTTCGATCGTGATTCCCGTCTACGGCAAGGCGCTGCTGACGTTCACCTGCCTCAAGAGCGTGCAGGCCAATTCCGCCGCGGGCACGTTTGAAGTGATCGTGGTCGACGATGCGTCGCCAACCTCGGTTGCCGACGAACTGGCCAATGTCTCGGGTGTCCGCTTCGAACGCAATGGCACCAACCGGGGTTTCATCGGCACCTGCAATCGCGGTGCCGAATTGGCGCGCGGCGACACCGTCGTGTTCCTCAACAACGACACGATCGTGATGCCTGGCTGGCTCGATGCCATGCTCGCGGTGTTCAAGGACCACCCGGAAGCCGGTTTGGTCGGTGCCAAGCTGATCTATCCCGACGGCCGGCTGCAGGAGGCGGGTGGCATCGTGTGGCGCGACGGCTCGGCCTGGAACTGGGGTCGCGACGACAATCCCGACAAGCCCGAGTACAACTACCTGCGCGAGGTCGACTATTGTTCCGGGGCGTGCCTCGCGATTCCCGCGCAGCTTTTCCGTGCGCTGGGCGGATTCGACACCCGGTATGCACCGGCTTATTACGAAGACGCGGACCTGGCCTTCGCCGTGCGCGCCGAGGGCCGCAAGGTCTACTACCAGCCGGCCGCCGTCGTCGTGCATTTCGAGGGCCAGACCTCCGGTACCGACGAGACGACCGGGGTCAAGCGCCACCAGGTCGTGAACCGCGGCACCTTCGCCACCAAGTGGGCCGCCACACTTGCGTCGCACCGCGCCAACGGCGTCCAACCCGAGTTCGAGCGCGATCGATGGGCGCAGTTGCGCGTACTGGTCATCGATGCCTGCATGCTTACGCCGGACCACGATGCGGGTTCGATGCGGATGCTGGCCATCCTCGAGATCCTTACGTCGCTCAACTGCAAGGTCACGTTCGTCGCGGACAACCTCGAACATCGACAACCCTATGTGGGCGACCTGCAGCAGCGTGGCATCGAGGTGTTGTTCCATCCCTTTGTCCGGTCGATCGCGGAATTGCTTTCCAAGCGCGGCGAGGAATTCGACATCGTCGTGATGTCGCGGCACTACATCGCCGTGAAGCACATCGATGCCGTGCGAACCTTCGCACCACACGCGCTGGTGGTATTCGATACGGTCGACCTCCATTTCCTGCGCACCGAACGCCTGGCGGAACTGGAAGGCAGCGCGATCTCGCGTGCCTCGGCCCGGTCGAAGCGCGACGAGGAGCTGACGCTGATTCGTCGTGCCGACGTCACGCTGGTGGTGTCGCCGGTCGAGAAGAAGTTACTGGCCGAGCTGATGCCCGAGGCTCGCGTCCTGATGCTTTCCACCATCCACGAACTCTTCCCGCCGGGTCAACCGTTTGCGCAGCGGCAAGGTCTCGTGTTCATCGGGGGCTTCCAGCATCCGCCCAACACCGATGCCGTTCTTTGGTACGCCAAGGAAGTGCTGCCGCATGTACGGCAGGCATTGCCCGGGGTAGTCACCTACATCGTCGGCAGCAACGTACCGGCCAATGTCCGCGCGCTGGCGGCCGAGGACTTTCTCGTCACGGGCTACGTGCCGGATGTCACGCCGTATTTCACCGGCTGCCGCGTGTCGATCGCGCCGCTGCGCTACGGCGCGGGCGTCAAGGGCAAGATCAATCTCGCAATGAGTTACGGCCTGCCGGTAGTGGCGACCACGCCCTCGGTGGAAGGCATGTTCCTGAAGCCCGACGAAGACGTGCTGGTGGCTGACGATGCGGAGGCGTTTGCTGCCGCTATCGTGCGCGCCTATCACGACGAGGCGCTGTGGCAGCGGTTGGCCGCCGGCGGCCGCGACAACATCCGCAATCACTTTTCGCGCGACGTCGCCCGCAGCACCATTACGCGGTTGATCGCGCTGGCGCGCGGCAACGGCAAGTCGAAGGCTGCGTAGGGCGACCCGGACTTGGCGATTGCAGGCAGGGCGTCAGCCGCGCGGGCTTGGCACGTCAACGATCCGCAGGAGACTTAAGCCTCGCCTGCGGGTTCCGGCTATCGGCGTCGGAACACGACGTCCCACACGCCGTGGCCGAGCTTCATCCCGCGCGTCTCGAACTTGGTTTGAGGGCGCCACGCGGGACGCGGTGCGAAGGCTTCCGCAGAATTGGTCAGCAGTGGCTCGGCCGCGAAGGTGGCAAGAATCTCGTGCGCATATTCCTCCCAGTCCGTGGCGGCATGCAGGTAACCGCCCGGCACCAGCCGCTGCGCCAGCGCTGTCACGAACGATGTCTGAAGCAAGCGCCGCTTGTGGTGCCGCTTCTTCGGCCATGGGTCGGGAAAGTAGACATGGACGCCGGCCAGTGAAGCGTGCGGGATCATCTGCGCCACGACCTCGACGGCGTCGTGGCGTACCACCCGCACATTGTCGAGCCCCGCTTCGTCGATGCGCTTCAGCAGCGCGCCCACGCCCGGCGCATGCACTTCGATGCCGAGAAAATCGTGTTGCGGATGCGCTTGCGCGATTCCCGCCGTGGTTTCGCCCATGCCGAATCCGATTTCCACGATCGTGGGCGCGGCACGTCCGAAGATGACGCCGAAGTCCACCGGCGACGGCTGGAATGGCACGCCGAAACGCGGCAGCAATTGCTCGAACGCGCGCGTCTGCGCCGGCGACATCCGCCCCTGGCGCAGCACGAAGCTGCGCACCGGCCGCGACTCGACGGGCCGCGGCATGTTGAGATTGTTGGCCATCAGTTGGTTGCGCCGACGCGCTTCCAGTCGGATGACGCGAGAGGCAGGTTCACCATGCGCGGCTGGTTCTGGCCGGGGATCGTGTAGCGAAGCGTCAAGGTGTCGCCGTCGATCCAGCCGGCGGTGACATCCGACCACGGATTGCTCGGCGCGAAGCCCGCCTCCTTGCGGATGCCGTCGCGGGCGACCCGCCATACCGAAAGTTCGTTCGTGCAATCCTTCGCGCAGAAATCCGCCACCACGAGATGTTGTCGATCAGGCGCTAGGAACGGCTCGGCCGGCAACATCGTCAGCTGGCCGTTGGCCCGCTGCAGTACGCCATAGGAGAGTCGCTCACCGTCGGTGATGAACAGCACCACGGCGTTGACGTTGCTCCAGTAGTCCCACAGCGCATAGGCGCGCGCGTTGGCGCCGAGAATGGCGTCCGTGTACTCGCGGGAACCGGTCGGAAACATCGTAATTTTGAGCGTGTCGCCGTCGCGAACCGCAAGGCTGGGCAATGCCTTCAACTGCTCGGTCTCGATACGGCGTCCGCAGTGCCCGGGACTTTCCACCTGCGCGCACAACTCGATCACGCGCTCCTGCGTGGGCGGAACGGCCATCGCCGTCAACGCCATGCCGGAGACCAACGCCGCGACGGTTCTCGACAGCCATTGCAAGCGCATGGCAATCAGCCGATCAGGCCGGTGTTTGGCGAACTGGGGCTGGCGGCGTAGAGCTTGCGCGGCATCCGCCCGGCGAGGAATGCCTCGCGTCCTGCCTGCACGGCCAGTTTCATCGCATGGGCCATGCGCACTGGATCCTGCGCGAGTGCGATGGCGGTATTCATGAGCACGCCGGCACAGCCCAGCTCCATCGCAATGGCTGCATCCGAGGCAGTGCCGACGCCAGCGTCGACCAGAACCGGGACTTTCGCCTGTTCCTGGATCAGCTTCAGGTTCCACGGATTGAGGATGCCCATGCCCGAGCCGATCAGCGAAGCGAGCGGCATCACCGCGACGCAGCCGATGGCTTCGAGTTCGCGCGCGATGATCGGGTCATCCGACGTGTAGACCATCACCTGGAAGCCGTCGGCGACGAGAATTTCCGCTGCGCGCAGCGTTTCGCGAACGTTGGGATAGAGCGTGTGTGGATCGCCCAGCACCTCGAGCTTGGTCAGCGCATGACCATCGAGCAGTTCGCGCGCAAGCTTCAATGTGCGCACGGCGTCGGCGGCGGTGTAGCAGCCGGCACTGTTGGGCAGGTAGGTGAATTCCGAGGGCGGCAGCGCGTCGAGCAGCGACGGCGCATTGGCGTCCTGGCCAAGGTTGGTGCGGCGGATGGCGACAGTGACTATCTGTGCGCCCGAGGCCACGACAGCTTCGCGCGTCTGCGCAAAGTCGCGGTACTTGCCAGTGCCCACCAGCAGGCGCGACGAATAGGACTTGCCGCCGATGACCAGCGGATCGGTTACTGCGGCCGTCAGGGCGACCGATGGGACGGGAGCGTTCATCCGGCCATTTTACGCCCGGCCTGCGGCCCTGCGGTCAGCCGCCACCCACCGCCGCGACCACCTCGATCCGGTCGCCGGCGCGCACGGGTGTTTGCCCATACCGGCTCTTGGGCACGATCTCGCCGTTGCATTCGATCGCGATGCGTTTGCCTTCGAGATTGAGCGCGCGGACCAGGTCCGTCAGCGTGGCGGGCGGCGGGTCGAGTCTGGTCAGGCTGCCGTTGACGACGAGTTCCATGATGCAGTCAGATGGGCGCGCACATGATCACGCCGATGTCGCCGAAACCCTCCGGGATCCAGCCGCGCGCGATCATCTGTGCGCGCACCGAGAAGTCGGTGGTGTATCGGTGGTTGGGCGCCGCGCCCTGGCCGTCGTTGTACAGGCGATACACCGGCACCGTTCCGGCGTCGCACGAACCGTCGATGGCAGGGATCGGGATGTTGAAAACGTCGCCTTCGAATTGCCAGTCGGGATTGGTCTTCACGATCGCGCACTCGGTGGCGAACGGCGTATAGAAGTGCGAGCTGCGCGGCGCGAACGACGTGCTGAAGAAGCGGCAAACGGTGTTGCTGTCTGCGGTGCCCAGCGGATAGGACTTGAACGACAGCCCGGTGCGTGCCCAGCCGACGAAGGTTCCGTTGTCGAGCTTGGTGATTTCATCGGGAATGCCGGTGATGAAGTAGTGATCCCACTCCGCATGGTGGTATTCGACCAGCGTCACCGTGGCCGGTGGCGGAGGGGCGGTGGAGCCGGTACCACTGGCGCTCACCGATTGCGGACTGCCCACGCCATCGCTGTTGACGATGAGCGTGGCGGTGCGCGTGCCCTCAGCTGTCGGCGCAAACAAAACGCTGATCGTGCAGCCGCCGCCCGCGGCGACTGTAGCGCAATTGGTCGTCACCGGGAATTCGGCGCCGTTGCTGCTGCTCACGCCGGTGACATTCACCGCGGTGCCGCCGATGTTGGTCACGCTGATACTGCTGGCACCGCTCGTTGTGCCGATCGACTGGGTGCCGAAACTGATTGAGCCGGGCAGCGACAACTGGCCGGGTGTTGCCACGGTCGTGCCCGTGCCGCTGACCGCGATGGTCTGCGGACTGCCGGTGCCATTGCTCACCAGCGTGATCAATGCGTTGCGCGCACCGGTGGCGACGGGCGTGAAGGTCAGGCTCAGTGCGCAGGTGGCGCCGGCGTTGACCGTCGTGCAACCCGGCGCCGAAACGCCGAATTCGGTCGGTACGCTGCTGGCGATGCTGGACACGTTGACGGCGGTGCCGCCGGTGTTGGTGACCGTGACATTGGTCGGAGCGCTGGTGGTACCGAGCGTTTGCGTGGCAAACGTGACCGCTGAATCAAAGCTCAATTGGCCGGGTGTGGTGACCGCGGTGCCGTTCCCGCTCACGGCAATCGTCTGCGGGCTGCCCACACCGTCGCTGGTCACGGTGATCGTGCTGCTGCGCGCGCCGGCCGCAGAGGGCTTGAACGTGACGCCGATGGTGCAGGATGCCGTGGCCAACACCGCCGTGCAGGTCGAGGTGACGGGAAACTCGGCCGCGTTGCTGCTGCTGATGCTCGCCACCGTCACCAGAACGCCACCGGTGTTGGTCACCGTGAGGTTGTTCGGCGCGCTGGTGCCGCCGACGGCGAGGTCGGCAAAGGTGCTTGTCGCTGGTAGCGTCAGTTTGCCTGGAGGAGCCATCCCCGTTCCGGTGCCGTTGAATGGAATCGTGATGCCGTTGCCGCCGGAGCGCGACAGCACGAGGCTCCCGCTGCGCGCGCCGGTGTTCACCGGCTTGAAGGCGACATTGAACGAACACGAGGTGCTTTGCGCTATCGTGGACGGGCAGTTGTTGCCGCTGACGATGAATTCGGCGGCGTTAGTGTTGGCAAACGTGACGCCGGTGGCGTCGGCGCCGGTATTGCTGATCGTTACCTGCGTCGGCGCGCTCGTCATGCCGTAGTCGGTGGGTGGCAGCGTCACCGGGGACGGAGTTGCCTGCAGGACCGGCGGGGGCGCGGGGATGGTGGTTACCGTGTAACCGGTGCCGCCCGCAGCCGTGCAGGTAAAGGAAAGCTCCATGCCGTCAGCGCCCGAGGCCGCCGGAATGACCCGGAACACCACCGAATAGGGAAACGATACAAGGTCGTAAGTGGCAAAGCTTCCCACCAGGATCTGCGTGCCGGTGGTCGTGTCGATCGGCGTGGGCCCGGAACTTACGGTATTGCCACTGATGATGAACGACACCTGGACGGTGGTCGGCGCCGCTTGAAAGTTCCAGAGCAACGATGCCCCGAACCCGAATCCAAAGGTACTGGTTCCGACCAGCGCGGGAGGGACCGGCGGGGTGTTCGTGCAGTTGATGGAGCTTGGCGTCCCCTGCACCGTGATGTAGTAGGGCGACGCAGCAAAGCCTGTCGCGCTGGCAGAAAGAAGCAATGCCGCCACTAACCCGCGGCAGAAACGACGAAATGCTGTGGTCACAAGCAAACTCCGGCAAAATCGGTGTTGAAGGACCGCGGAGGAACGAAGCCTTGCTCGCAGTCGTCAGGACATTGTCATTGTAAGTCGCCGCCCACCGATGCTACAAATTTCGTCAGCAAAGCATTGCGGGGTTGCGCTGCAACCGACCGGCGGCGACACCGCTGTCGCGAGCGAGCCGCCGGTTTGAGCGAGGCGCATCCTCTTCCGCCTGCTTCGGGCCACGGCGCGGTCGCCCCGGAGCGGCTGCACGGGCTCGACGCCGTGCGCGCATTGGCGTTGCTGCAGGTGGTGACGATGCACGCCACGCTGTCGTTCCTGCCCGGCGCGCAGGTATGGTTCGTCGCCGACGTGGACCGCAGCCTGACGCTGGCCATCGCGGCCTATGTGCTTCGCATGTACGAGATGATGCTGTTCTTCCTGGTCGCAGGGTACTTCGCGCGAGGATCGTTCCGGCGGCTGGGGCGACGAATGTTCGTGCGGGACCGGTTGAAGCGCATCGCGTTGCCGCTGGTGATTGCGTGGCCGATCACGCTGGCATGCTTCATCGCGATTCTCGCTTGGATCGCGGCCATTGCCAGCACGGGCCCGGCGCCGGCGAATCCCCGGCCACCCCCGACCTTCATGCCCAACGATTTTCCGCTGTTTCACCTATGGTTCCTGTGGGTTCTGCTTGTCCTGTACGGCGCTACGCTGTTTATCCAGGGGATCGTTGCAAGGCTGGACCCACGCCAATGTGTGGGTCCCGCAGCGGATCGCGTGGTCGGCTACCTGGTCGCCCGGCGGCTGCCGCTGTTGCTGGCGCTGCCGCTGGCGCTGGCGCTTTTCAGGCTGGACCCATGGTATGTCGCGACCGGCATCCCGACGCTTGGCGGGTCACTTGTCGGGAACCCGCCCGCCTGGCTGGCTTTCGGTTCAGCGTTCGCGCTGGGTTGGCTCGTCCAACAACAACCAGTGTTGCTGGACGTCTGGCGGCGGCGATGGCATTGGAATATCGCCCTCGCACTGGTCGCCACCCTCGGCTGTCTTTCGGTGCTGCGGCATCCTGCGATGCCCACACTGGCCGGGCATGAAGGCATCAAGCTCGCCTACGCGGGTTCATTTGCGGTGGGTGCGTGGTGCTGGACCTTCGGCATTCTCGGCATGGGGTTGCGTTTCATGACGAACTTCAGCCCGACCCGGCGGTACGTCGCCGACGCATCGTACTGGATCTACCTGATCCACTTGCCCATCATCGTGGGGTTGCAGGTGTTGGTGGCGCGACTGCAATGGCCGTGGGTGGTGAAGTTCCCGTTGATCCTGATCCTGGGAGGCTCGGTGATGGTCGTCAGTTATCAACTTCTGGTGCGCTACACGGCGATCGGTGCGGTGCTCACCGGTCGACGCCGGGCGCGCGCCGATCGCGCCCAGGCGCCCGCATGAATGTCCGCACAGCTCGAGCCGCTCCGCTCCGCCACGCATCGACCTGTTGCGCAATGTGCCATGAAAGCGCAACGCTTACGCGCCAAGTGCCTCGATGTAGTTGGTCGCAGCAATCGTGCCCCCAGCGGCGGCAAACGATTCCGCAATCGCGACGGCCGCGCGACCATAGGCTGGATTGCCCAGGACTTCAAACACCACCTCGCGCAACTCCGCCGACCCGATTCGGCGAAACTTGACGCGCAACCCTGCGCCCGCGGCGACGACTTTCTGCGCCATGACAAAATTGTCCGCCATGACGGGGGCGACGATCAGCGGCACACCAAAGGCCAGTGCTTCGTTGACGGTGCTGCCGCCGTGCGTGATCACGGCACTCAATTTGGGCAGCAGCTTGAACTGGTCGAGCCACGGTCGCACGATGAAGTTGGCCGGTGGGGCTGACGACAGTCCTGCGGGGGCGGCCACGATCACCTGCAGCGGCTGGTCGCCCAGGGCTTCGAACAATATTTGGGTGAAAGGATGCCCATGTTCGCCGACGATGGTACCCAGCGAAAGCATCACCCGCGGAACGTCTCGCAATTCGTCCCAGGGAAAACTGGCATGTTCCGTGCGATGCAGCATGCAGGGTCCGACCAGTCGACACTGCGCAGGCGCGACGAAATCGGTGCCCGCCAGCAGCGGCGAGCTATAGAGCAGCACGAGATGCGGAGAGAACTCGGGCGATTCGATGCCGTCAAGACCAGCATCACACTGCACCTTTGCGAGTAGCGCCTCTAGCCACGTGCGCGCAGGAGCGAAGCTCTCCAGCGGTCCGATCAGCAGTTGGCCACTGGGTGCGGAAGTGACCCAGGGCAGGCGCGCTCGCCGCGCGGCAAATGCACCCGCCAGCGCATGCTGGTCGACGATCATGACGTCGGGCGCGAAACCCGCGATGGCTGCATCGATGCCCTCGCGCATCGACGCTGCAAGCGGGATCACCATATCGCGATAGAAGGACGCAAGCGCATCCGGCAGCGCGCGGCCCGGCAGTGCCGCCACGGCGAACATAATAGCCGGGAAGCGATCGTCCTCGGCGATGTCGTGAAATATCGCTTCGCCGTGCACCAGATGCCGCATACGGGCATGCAACGCCCATCCGACATGGTGGCCGCGCAGCATCAGCTCACGCGCGATCGAGGCTAACGGCATGACATGGCCCACCAGCGGCGGCGCCACGAACAGGAATCGATGGGGCCGCGAGGTAGCGCTCACTCGATGGCTTCGATGGCGCTTGCCGCGGCATTCACCCCGCCCGCCTGCCTGAAGGATGCCTGCACGTCGAGGGCCGCCGCCTTGAACGACGGATCATCAAGGATGGAAAGAACGGCGCGCCGCAATTCCGCGGCGCCGACCCGGTTGAAACGCACCCGCACCGCGGTTCCGGCGGCGACCGCCTGCTGCGCAAATATGGCTTGGTCGTGGGCGATCGGTGCCACGACGGCGGGCAGGCCGTGCATCAGCCCTTCGGTTACCGTGGTGCCCGCATGGCTGACGATGCCGTCCAGATGTGCAAACAACTCCGGCAAGGGCAACCATTTGCGCACAATGAAGTTGTCTGGTGCGTGCGGAATGAAGCCCGACGGCGCGTGCACGATCACCTGCAGTGGTGCAGTGGACAGTGCGTCGACTACGGTGTGCAAAAAATGCTCGCCCTGACTCGCCCACATCGTACCGAGGCTAACGAACACGCGGCGCTGATCGCGCAGATCGGCCCACGGAAACTCAACGCGCATCGGTCGCGTTCCCAGCAGTGGGCCGACGAAGCGAAAGTGCGCAGGAAACGTGGCGTCGGCGCCAACCAGCAATCGCGATGTGTACAGCAACGCCAGAAACGGCGAACAATCGTGGGTCGCGACGGGCTCGAGGCCGAATTCCCGCTGCAAATCCGTGCCGAGGCCAGCGATCCATTGCTTGACGATTGGGAACCCGGCCAAGGCGTCGCCGTGCAGTGCCGCTGTGGTCGCCGACGTGACCCAGCGCAATCCCGCGCGTCGCGCCGCCATGGAGCCGGCAAAGGTCGCTTGGTCAACGATCAGCACGTCAGGAGTGAATGCCGCAATTGCGGCTTCGACGCCGGGCAGCATGTCGCGCGCGAGTGGGATCAATACGCTTTCGAACAACACCTTCATGCCTGCCAGCCATGTTGCCCCCGCTCGGCGCTGGATGTCGGCAATTGTCTCCGCGGGAATGGACAATGGCAACGCGTGGAACCACGCATCCTCCGGAAGGAACTGGCGCATCGACTCGTAGGTTACCCAGCCCACCCCATGCCCGCGCCGCACTAGCTCACGCGCAATGACCACCGTCGGATGGATGTGGGACGGAAACGGTGGAACGACGAAGAGATAGCGACGGCTCACCGGAATCTTCACTCTGTATTCGGGCGCGGCCAGTGCCTGCCAAGCCACTCCAGCATCGCTTCGCGTACCTCCGCCGTGGCGTGAAACAGGATGCCGTGGGCGCTACCTGCGATCAATTGCAATTCACATTGCGGTAACAGATGCGCGAGGCGAGTGCCATCGGCCACGAGTTCGGAATCGCCGCCGTATAGTGCGAGAACCGGACAAGTTATATCGGCAATGGCTGCATCGGTTAGCGACTTCGCCGCCGCGACGTCGCGCGCAAACGATGTATCTGCGGCAAGTCGTTGTGCGGTATCCACCAACGGGGTGCGGCGGCGCCGGCGCAAACGTCCGAACATCGCCATGGTCGAGCGCGCATCGGCATCCAGCTCGTCGACGGTGACATTCGCCGGATCAACCTCTCCGCGCGCGGAATGTTTCGCAAGCCAGTGCCCGAAAAGTGTGCGCATCAACTCGGTTCGAGCCTCGCCTTCCAGCGCCATGGTCGTTGCCATCTGCGCTCCGAAATCGGCCACGCCAGAATGCGCTTCCAGCAATACCAACCCGGCGATGCGGTCCGGATGGCGCGTTGCGAAGCGCAGTGCGATGTAACCGCCGAAGCTGTGTCCGACGACGATCACACGCGGATCCGGCAGGGCCAGCCCATCGAGAATTCCGGCCAAGTCATCCGCCATGTCGTCGGTCGTGTATCCGGTGGGCGGCTGTTCGCTGCGGCCATGGCCGCGGAGGTCGTAGAGGATCACCTGCGCCGACTGGGCCAGTGCAGGCGCGATGGACAGGTAGAAGCTCGACAGGTTGTCGATCATCACACCGTGCACCAATATCAGCGTCGGCCCGGCCTTGCCCATCCGCAGCACGTTGAAGCGAACGCCGCGCGCATGAATGTCCGCCATCAGGCCGCCAGGAATTCTCGGACGGCTTGCGCCAAGGGGCCAGCGGACGCCTCGGGCAGGTAGTGGTCGCCTTCGATTATCTGCAGACGGGCGTTCGGCAACACCCGGACGAGGCGCGCACAGGTCTCCTTGAAGACATCGTTCGAGCGGGTTCCACAGCACAGAAGAACGGGGCATTGCAGTGTCGCGAGTTCGTCATCGGCGATATCCGGCTCCGCCAGCATGTCGTCCCGTATAGTCGACTGCGTCGACAGGCGCACCATCTTCGCACCCAGCTTGAGCGGCTGCTTCACGAATGCCTTCAGTGCCGCCTGCGCCAACGGCGACAATGACGCCAACAATCCCTCGGACGACTGATTCCGGAAATCGTCGATCCATGCCTCCGAGAGCACCGGAAGCGGCGGATCGACCATCACCAGGTGCCGCACGCGAGCCGGATGATCAAGTGCATACCGCAGCGCGATGACGGCACCGTAGCTGTGGCCCACCAGCGCGATCGGCGCGCCGGAGGTATGGCCGTCCACTACCTCCGCAAGATCGCCGGACATCGATCGCATGCCATAGCCACTTTTCGAGAACTCGCTCAACCCGTGTCCCCGCAAGTCGTACATCAGCACACGGTAATCGGTTGCCAGCACAGGAGCCACGGCAAAATACCAACTGGAGATCGAGCCCATCAAGCCGTGCACGATGACGACGTCGGGCCCGGCGCCCACGGCCTGAACGTGGACCTTGCGGCCGTTGATTACTTCGATTGGCACGAGGCGATGTACTCGACGAGCTGACCGACTGTGAGCCCGATGATTTCCTCGAGCTGCATGTTGGCAAGCCAGTTCGGAAAGTCGATGGTGGTGCCGTAGCGTGCCTGCAATTTCTCGGATAGCGCCACCAGTTCGATGCTTTCCACCTCGAGGTCCTGGCCGAAGCTGGTCTCCATCGTGATCGGCGTCTCGCTGACCCATTCGTCGCCGATCACTTCGGCGATGGCCTGCGCCACTTCCCGCAGGATCTGCTGCCGCAATTCGTCCGGCGCCCTCATTGTGCGGTCCACGCCATGACATGCGTGCCGAGGTTGCGTGTACTTACCCACGTTGCATCGACCAAGATACGTTCTCCTTCAACTTGCCTGACCTTGAAGCCCTTGGGATTGCCCGCCAATCCGGTGCCGTGGGACTTGCCCGTGGCCTCCTTTGCCGACCAGAAGCGTGTCAGCCATTCGTCCCGGCTGCCGGCGGGCAGCAAGCGCAACTCATCTTCGCTGAACGCGAATGCGGCGAAGCTTTCGTTGCGTGGTTCGATTTTCTCCACATCGATGCCAACATCCACGCCTTCGCGCGCGATGGCAACGGCGATGCCCGGCTTATGCGCGATCGAAATGCGGATATCCCCCGCCAGCGGCCCGGTCACGCGCGGCCGTCCGGTGGCATCCGCGCCGATGCCGATTTCCAGCGGAAAGACGGAACGGAGGCCGGCCTGGAACAGCAGGTTGCGCACGGCATCCTTTGCCGCGATGCGGCCGCTCAGCCATTCGGTTCGCCGCTGCACCTGGCGCACGCCGCCCAGCTGCTCGATCTCGCGCGACGACAGGAACCGGCGGATCAGGAATTCGACGGTCTTGGAACTCCAGCCGGGATCATGCAGAACGACGAAGCCGTCCGGGTCAGGCGCGGCGAGGAGATTCTTGTCCGGCTGGCGCAGGACGGGAAAGATGGGGCCACCGGTGGGGAAGCGCCAGCCTTCCCATGCGGTCACGCGGGCATACAGGACGCCATTGCGGGTCAATTCGAAATCGGAACGCACTTCGCGACGACCAAGCGAGCGATTCCATACTGTGCAGGTGAATCTATCACCTGGCGCGGGTTCGGGCCCGAAGAACTGGATACTGCTGATGCGCACCGGCATTGACATCCGATCTTCGGTGTTGGCCATGATCACCCAGAGCCCGGCGAGCTGACCCGCGGCGTCGAGCAGCGCGCCTTTGGCCGGCAGCGCGGTCAGCGTGCCGCGCATGCCATCGGGACTGAAGGTATCGATGTCGACGATGCCCTGGTACAGCGGACCGTGAAAGAGCCACCGGTCGCGATAGATCTCGTCCATCGGAATCGGGTAGGGCTTGGCGTCGCGCAGTGACTCGGCAAGCGGCGGCGGTGGCTCCGGAAATCGGTCCGCCATCGTGACCGTGCCATCGAAGTGGCGATCGATGACCACCCGTATCTTGTCCGGGCCGACGCGCTCGCAGGTGATGGCAAGTTGCGCGGCCGGCTCGGCGTACAGCCACGCGCGTGCGGCGATGTCCTCCACCGCGATGGCGACACGATGCGGATCGAAGCGTTTCGCCGCCTCCATCAGCAAGGCGATGGCCATGGTCATCGGCGCCGTGGGTGCGCGATCGGCGACCGCCGGCCAGCCCTCGCGCTGCGGAATCAGGCAGTGATCGAGCAACTCGGGAAAGGTATCGACGGAAACGACCAGCTGTTCGGCGAGCGCAGCGCTTGGGCAGGCAGGCGTCGCCGCGACCACTGTGGCGGAGAACGCCTGCGCCACGGATTGTTGGGCCGCCATCGTCTCGCGCATCACGGCATCGAACTCCGCAAACAGTGGATGGCCGACCCTGACCGGGTTGGGCGAAGCAGGCAGCGCGGCGCGCAATGCCTGCGCGTCAAAATGGACGAGCGGAAAGCTCAAGTCGAGCTGCAGCGCCCGCGATGCCGCTGTGGGAACCGCACTGGCGTTCTCCAGCAGGTGTGGCAGGTCGATGGCGGCACCCTCGACGTAGAGCGCTGCGGCGGCATGCCGCAACTGGTCCATTCCGTCGCGCTGGGTGGCGATCATCGATACCGCGCAATGCGGCTTGCCGACGAGGACATCATCGACGAAGGCGATGGTGCTGCCGGTGCCGACCTGCACGAAGGCTCGCACGCCATCGCGATAGAGCGCCAGGATCAGCTCACGGAAGCGCACAGGCTGCACCAGATGCTCGATGAAGAGTTCGGTGATCGCTACCGGATCCGACGGGTAGGGCGCGCACGTGGTGGCCGACCACAGCGGAATCGCGGGCGCGCACAACTGCAGCCGCGCCAGATGATCGCGATAGAAGTCGACATGGCCGACAAGCGCGGGGGAGTGAAAGCCCGACCGGAACGGCAGGATCTCGTGCAGGATGCGCTGCTCGCGCAGCCGCGCGACCACCTCGGCAATCTCATCCTGCGGGCCGCACAGGATCGACTGGTGCACGCAATTGTCGTGCGATACGGTGACGTTCTTCAAGTCGGGAAACAGCGCCGTGATGCGGTCGGCGCCCGCACCCACCGCGACATACGTCAGTGGGACGACCTGCAGCGACCCGGGATCGAGCGCCGCGGTGAATTCGTCGACCGACGCGTTGGCGAACATGCGTGCCGCCCACATGCCCGACCATTCGCCGATGCTGTGACCCGCAATCGCGTCGGGCACGAGGCCAGTTCGACCCGCGACGTCGGCCATGAATCGGTTGAGCCTGGCAACGCTGACCCCCTGCCGCTCGAGGTCGCCGGTGACGAGTTCCGGTGGCGCCATGTCGAAATGTTCGGCAACGCCTTCGATCCGCGGTGCAAATGCGGCCTCCACGCCGGGAAACAGGAAGGCCAGCTTGCCGCCCTGGCTCAATAGCCCCGACGGCGAGAAGAAGATGCCGTCGCGCGCCGGCCGGCGCCGACCCGCCTCCACCGCAGCACGTGCAACCTCGAGCCGCTCGGACGTAGGGTCCAGCACCACGAGTCGCCACGAGCCGTCGCCACCGCGCTGACCGGAATTGAGCGCCGCCAGCAACGCCGCCTGCGATTTCGCGGCCAGCACCAGCGCGGCGGTGGTGCCCGATGTTGGTCGAACGTGAAGGACCGATCGCGCAGCGCGCGTCGGTGCATCGAGAATCACGTGCGCGTTGATGCCACCGAAGCCGAACGCATTGACAGCCGCGCACCGGGTCGTCCCGTACCACGGCTCGGCTTCGCCTATCATCCGGAAGCGCGTCGCTTGCAGCGCCGTGTTGGGCTCGTCGCAATGCAGCGTTGGCGGCCGCACGCCGTGATACACCGCCAGCGCGGCTTTGATCAGGCCGGCGGCGCCGGCAGCGGGCATCGCGTGTCCGATCATCGATTTCACCGAGCCGAGCGGCACGCGTTCCATGCCTTGCTTGGCCGCGCCGAAGATGCGCACGAGCGTGGCAAGTTCTGCGGCGTCGCCCGCCGGTGTCGCGGTGCCATGGGCTTCTACCAGGCCCACGGTCGCAGGATCCATGCCGGCCGCCTTCCATGCGCGCGTCAGCGCTAGTACCTGGCCATCGACCTGCGGCGTCAACAGGCTGACGTCGCGTCCATCGCTGGCTACGCCGGTGCCGCGGATGACTGCGTAGATGCGGTCGTTGGCCTTCTCGGCATCGGCCAGCCGCCGCAGCACGAGGATGCCCACGCCTTCGCCGATCAGCAAGCCATCGGCATGCTGGTGAAACGGCCGGATCTGGTCGCTGTGCGACAGCGCGCCCAGTTGCGAGAACACGCTCCACAGCGCGACATCATGACAAAGGTGCACGCCGCCGGACAGCACCATGTCGGCGGCGCCATCGCGCAGCTCGCGGCAGGCCTGGTCGACCGCAACCAGCGTGCTGGCGCAAGCGGCGTCGATCGTATAGGCGGAGCCGCCGAGGTCGAGGCGATTGGCGATGCGTGACGCGACGAGATTGGGCACGAGGCCGATCGCGGTGTCCGGGCCATACGCGCCACAGCGCGCCTGATACCCCTTCTTCAGCGCCATCAACTTTTCCGGACTGAGTTCGGGCAGCAATGTCGAGAGCGTGGCGATCAACTGCTCCGCTCCCCGCATCATGTTGCCCAGGCGCACGATGGCGGGACCTGGATAGTTGCCCCGCCCGAGAATGATGCCGGTGGTTTCGCGCGGGAAGCTCCGCTCGGCGTAACCGGCGTCGGCGAGCGCGTTGACGGCGACCTGCAGCGCCATCAATTGATCCGGTTCGGCGCCCTTGGCGGCGACCGGCATCAGGCCATGGGCGGCGGCGTCGAAATTTGCCAAGCCGTCTATGAAACCGCCGCGCCGCGCATAGAAACGATCGGTGGCCATCGACGTCGGATCGTAGAAAATCGAATCCCATCGTTGCGGTGGCACGTCGGTAATCGCGTCCACGCCGGTGCGCAGGTTGTGCCAGTACGCGGCGAGGTCGGGGGCCTTGGGAAAAACGCAGGCCATTCCGATGATGGCGATGTCGCGTCCGCTCATGCGTCAACGCAGGTGACAGGAGGTGCGAGGGTCCCCGCGATACGGTGCCATACCGCGAGCGTTGCCAATTCCAGGTGCCACTAGAGCATCGATGCGGGATCGCCGCGCATCAGGATGATCCGTGAGTCGAGCGGTGAGCCGTGCAGCAGCTCGTCCAGGAAACTGGCCACGCCGGCCTCCGGATCGATCAGTTCGATGCCGCGCTTCGCATATTCGCGCGCCAGTTCGGGCGAGACCATACCGGCGTCACGCCACGGACCCCAGTTGATCGACAACACGCGTCCGGGCAGCTTGCGGTTGAGTTCCACGGCGAGTCGATCGAGAAAATCGTTGGCGGCCGCGTAGTCGGACTGGCCGCGGCTGCCGAACGTGGCCGCGATGCTGGAAAAGAACACGACGAAACCGATGTCCTGGCGCACTTTCTCGGCGATGGCCAGCGCACCGTTGACCTTGGTGTCGAACACGCGCGCGAAGGAGTCGGCCGACTTGTCGCGCGCGAGTTGATCCTCGACCACGCCGGCACCGTGGATCACGCCATCGAGCCGGTCGTGGCGGCAGTAGATGTCGTCGACCAGGCGCCCGCACGCCGCGGCGTCGCGCACGTCGACCTGGTGGTAGGCCGCGCGCGCGCCGGCGGCCGCCAGAGCCGACAGCGTGGCGCGAACCTCGCGTTGGGCCAGCACCCGCGCGCAGGCGGCTTCGATGGTGGCGATGCCGCTGTCCGGTTTACGCGCCAGCAGACGCTGCCGGATTGTGCGCGCATCGGCAGCGCTGCGCAGGTCGTCGTCTTCCTCGAGCGGCGGAAGCGCGGACCTTCCCGCGAGTTCCAGCCGGCAGCCGAAGCGCTGTGCAATCTCCAGCGCAACGCGCGCGGTGATGCCACGCGCCCCCCCGGTGAGCAGCACCACCGAGTTGCGGTCCAGCATCACCTTCGGCTCACTGTGACCATGGCCATTGAGCGCAGCGAGCTCCACGCGCGGCGTCTGCCGGATGCCGTCGATGGAATAGCCTACTTCGGGGGCGCCGTCGGCAGACTTCAATTCGTCGAAAAGCCGGCCGGCCAATTGCATGCTATCGAAGTCCGGCGGGAAGCTCGCCATGCGCACGTGGCGGTCGGGCCATTCCTTGCGCAGGCTCTTGATGAGGCCCGACACGCCGCCGGCGGCCGGCACCAAGTGTCCATTGACGCGCGCCGAAGGCGCGAATGTGTCCTGTGCTTCGTCGTCACCGGCATCGGCGCGTCCGGCCACCAGCACGTGGCTGGCACCCGACATCAATGCACCGCGAATGCGCGTAAAGAGTTCGGGTACGTCAGACGGTTTCCAGTCGGAGCGCAATGGCGTCAGGTCGACCAGTGCGGCGTGCGTGCCATCCGGGGCCATGCCGTTTTTCCATGGCGCGCCGCGACTGCCCGCGGCATGGAGATTGGCCATTAGCAGCGCGCGCAGGTCGGGCGTGGCGCCGACGATGCCGATCGCCTGGTCTTCGAGGTTCCATGCGCTGTTGACGTGCGTGGACGGCTGCAGCGTGACAACGTAGCGCGGAACCGGCACGGACGTCTCGCCGACCGGCGTGGTGACCGCGGGCGCCCTCAACGCCGGCGTTGCGTCGGGCGCGGTGATCGCCACGGCCGCAGCTGCGGGCGCCGCCTTGGCCGCAAGCGGGGCAAGCGCACTGATGATGCCGCGCAGCGTCTTCAAAGCGATGAGATCCTCGGGCAATTCCGTCGGCATCGCGGTGGTCCCCACCTGCAGTCGTTCGGCGATGGCGCCCAAAATTTCCGCGCGCTTGATCGAGTCGATCGAGAGATCCGCTTCGAGGTCGAGGTCGAGGTTGAGCATTTCCACCGGATAGCCGGTGCGCGCGGACACCAGCCCGAGCAGCAATTTCTCGATATCGACAACGTCGTCGGATCCGGCGGCCGTCACGGCCGTGGAGGCGGCGGGCACAGGCTTGGGCGCGAACGCAGCGATGGTCACGGCAGGCACGGGTGCCACGGGCGCCGCGGCGAAGGATTCGCCTTCAATCAAAGCGTTCGCATCGGTGGTGCCGAGATAGCCCAGCATCACGCGCCGCTGCGCCTCGACCATCGTGCGCATGTTGCGCAGGTATTCCAGCACGACTTGTTGCCGGTCGCTGCTGCTGACAGGGCCGGCCACTGTCATCGATGCTGCAACCACCGGTGCGGTCACGGGACGCATCGCGTGGGACGGAAGTTCACCGTGCATCGGCCACGCCCGCTGGCCGTTGACCCACCATGCACTGGTGGACGGTCCGGCCGCGGGCGGCGACTTCAGATCCAGCAGTTGCGCATGGCGATCGGTGAAGAGCGCGTGCGTGTCGACGGGCACGCCGTGCACCGCGAGCTGGCCCAGCGCCAGCAGCAATTGGGTGATGCCATCCTCGCCGGCGCGATCGCAGGCCACTGCAACGTGCGGACGATCGCCCAGGATGCGCGTCACCAGGCCCGTCAGCACGCGTCCGGGGCCGACCTCGACAAAGGTGCGCGTGCCGGCGGCGTACATCGCCTCGATCTCGGCGGCGAAGCGCACGGGCTTGCCGATATGTTCGGCGAGACGCTCGCGAATAGCTGCAGGGTCGACCGGATACGCGCTGGCAGTCGTGTTGGAATACACGGTGCGTGCAAGCGGTGCGATGTCGACGTCGGCAAGGTCATGCGCAAATGTCGCGCATGCCGGCGTGACGAGCGGACTGTGAAATGCGCACGCGACCGGAATGGCGCGCACGGTGAAGCCGGCCGCGCGCAGTCGCGCGTTGGCAATGCTGATCTCGGCGGTCGGTCCGGAAATCACGACCTGGTCCGGGCCGTTGTCGTTGGCGACCACCACGTCTGCCAGACCTTCGATGCTGCGCGCGACACTCGCCGCGTCGGCGGCCACCGCGGCCATCGTGCCGGCATCGTTGCCGATGGCGCACGCCTCGACGATCCGGCGGCCGCGCAATGCGCTCAATTCCAGGAGTGCGTCTTCCGGCAACGCGCCGGCAATACAAAGCGCCACCAGCTCGCCATAGCTGTGTCCGGCCAGCACATCGGGCCGCACGCCCACTCGCTGCAGCAGGTCAGCGAGCGCAAGCTCCGCAATGCCCAGCGCGGGCTGCGCGACGCGCGTGTCGTTGATGGCTTCGCGTTGCGCGGTATATTCGCCGTCGCTCCACGGCGTCGGCGGAAACAGCTGTGGCACCCAGCGCGCGCCCAGTTCCAGATAGCGCTGCAGCGACGGGAACGCGATGAACAGGTCGCGCAGCATTCCCAAGCGCTGCGAGCCCTGCCCGGGAAACAGGAAGGCAAGTCCGCCAGGCACTGCGGCAGTAACCGGCACAGCGATGAAGACGCCGGCGGAACTGGCATTGCCATCGCGCGCAAGTTGCAGCTTGTTGCGCAAGTCCGCCGCGTCGCGCGCGACGATGGCGATGTGCACGGCATCACTGCCCGCGGACACCGACCGCGCGAGATCCTTCAGCGCAAAGCAGCCGTCGGCAACGATCGCGGCAAGCGTCTCGAGACGCACCAGCGCCTCGCCGCGATCCTGGCCGCGGAACAGGAACAGCTCGGCGGGCCACTGGCGCAGTCCGGTTTGCTCGACAGAGCCCGCGTGTTCGGCAAGCACAACGTGAAAATTGGTACCACCAAAACCGAAGGCGCTGACGCCGGCCTTGCGCGCGCCATCCGGCCACGGTCGGGCCTGGGTGTTGAGCGTGAATGGACTGTCGGCTGTCCACGCGGCGTTGGGCTGCTTGATGTTGAGCGTAGGTGGCAGGATGCGGTGATGCAGCGCCAGCGCGCTCTTGATCACGCCCGCCAACCCGGCCGCGCATTTGGTGTGTCCAATCTGCGACTTCACCGAACCCAGCGCAATGCTGGCCCGGGTGGCGCCACCGGCGCCGAAAAAGCGATTCAGTGTTTCCAGTTCGATGCGGTCGCCGACCACGGTGCCCGTGCCGTGCGCTTCGATCAATTGCACCTCGCCGGGCGTGACGCCGGCCTGGTGGTAGGCGCGCGACAACGCTCGCGCCTGACCTTCGGCGCGCGGTGCGGTGAGGCCGAGGCTCTTGCCATCGCTGCCGCCGCCGACACCTTTGATCACCGCATAGATGCGATCGCCATCGCGGTGCGCATCAGGCAGGCGCTTCAACACCACCGCCGCCACGCCTTCGCCCAGCGCGATGCCATCGGCGGACGCGTCGAACGTGCGGCACTGGCCCGTGGGCGACAATGCATGCACGCTGGAAAAAGCGAGGAAATCGACGATGCTGTTGTGCAGGTCGGCACCACCGCAGATGACCATCGCGCTGGTGCCGGCGTTCAATTCCTTGCAGGCGAGGTCAATTGACGCCAACGACGACGCGCACGCGGCATCCACCGTGTAGTTGACGCCGCCCAGGTCGAGCCGGTTGGCAATGCGACCTGCAATCACGTTGGCGAGTATGCCGGGGAACGAATCTTCGGTGAGCGTAGGCAGCACCGCGTCGAGTTCCGGCGGAAGTTCGCCCGCATACTGCCGCCACAACGCCTTGAACGAATACGCGCTGGCAAGATCGGTGCCGGCTTCGGCGCCGAAGATCACCGCGGTATTCTCGCGATCGAATTCGCGGTCGGCGTAGCCGGCGTCGGCCAGCGCCTGGCGGCTGGCTTCCAGGGCCAGCAATTGCACCGGCTCGATCGCCGCCAGCGACAGCGGTGGAATTCCGTAGGTGAGCGGATCGAACGCAATCGGGTCGAGGAAGCCACCCCATTTAGACGGCGTCTTGTGCCCGCTCATCGAGCCGGCTTCGTAGAACGTTTCCACGCGCCAGCGCTCCGCCGGCACTTCGCTGATGCTGTTGACCCCGTGGACGATGTTCGACCAGAACGCGTCCAGATTGGCGGCGCCCGGCATGATCGTGGCCATTCCGATGATGGCGATATCGGCACTGTGGGACGGCGCCAGTGGCGTAGCCGCGACCTCGAACGCATCAAGCAGGCGTGTCGAGCCTTCGGACACATCGCGATGCAATTCCTCGATGCTCGACAAGCCGTCGCGCAACGCGGCGACCTGGCCCAGCATCACCATGCCTTCGCGGCGCTGTGTGGATTCATCCACCGCAACCAACCGGTCGCCAACGCGTTGCAGGCCCTTGGCGGCAATGCGCAGCCGCCCGAGATTGAGCATCTCCAACTGCTCCCAGATCGCCTTGGTGGGCATGCCTGACGCCTGCAGGCGCTCGCGTTCGGCGCGAAATATCCGAACGTAATCCGTTTCGGCGCAACGCGTGGCGTGGCCAGGAGCCGTTTCGAGCAGGACCGTCTGCGTACACGCAAGCGCGGCCTGCTGGAACGCGGGTTGGATCGCACCACAGGCCACTGCCTCGGGCGTGAAGAGATACGCCGTGCCCATCAGCACCCCGATCTTCGCGCCACGCTCGACCAGCGGCGCGGCCATCGCCGCCACCATGGCGGCCGAGCGCGCGTCGTGAATGCCGCCGGCGAATACCACACGCAGTTTCTGCGGCGTTGGATGGCGCAGCAAAAGTTCGATCTGCAGATCCCACAACGCAAAGCTGGTGCGCGGCCCAACGTGGCCGCCGCATTCCGAACCCTCGAACACGAAACGGCGCGCGCCCTGCTTCAGGAATTGCTCGAGCAGCCCGGGCGAGGGGACGTGCAGGAACGTGGTGATGCCGATTTCCTCGAGCGGGCGGGCCTGTGCTGGCCTTCCGCCGGCAATCAGCGCCACCGGCGGCTTGAATCTCCGCACAACCTCGAGCTGCTCTTCGCGCAACACGGCGGGCACGAAACCCAGGATGCCCACGCCCCAGGGGCGACCCGCGAGACATTGTGACATTTCCGCCAGCAGCGTTTCCACTTCGCTGCCGCGCATCAGCGCCAGTGCGGCGAAGGGCAGCCCGCCGGCGTCGGCGACGGCGACCGCAAAGGGAACGCGATCGCTTACGCGCGTCATCGGTCCTTGCAGGATTGGATAGCGCAGGCCAAGATCGGCGGCAAGCGCGCCATATGGCGCCAGTGCTTGTTGCTTCTGCGCCAATTCAAGGTGACTGGTAATGGCGCGATCGATGCCGGTGACGATGCCGCCGACAGTATGGAAACGCTCCGCCAGCGGCCGCGCGAACGCGGCATCTTGCCCGGTGGGCAACAGCTTGAGACGCAAATCGGCGCATCCCAGCAAAGCCGCAGGATCGGCCGATGCCGCCAGCGCGTCCACCGGAAGATCGGGCCGCAAATAAACGCGCAGGTCGTGCAGCACCGTGGTTTCGCTGCCGTCCATCGCCATGAGGGCGGCCCGGATTTCCTCCGGCAACGACACGTCGCGCGCAAGCGCCAGCTGGCTGTCGAGGACCACGCCCGTTGCACCAGCGGCGATGCACGCCGCGGCCGTGTGCAAACCGATCCCACCCTGCACCCAGATTGGGCAGTGGCATTCGGTGACCAGCGCCTGTAACAACACTAGTGCGGTTTCGTCGCCAATGCGCCCGCCGCTTTCGTTGCCTTTAGCGACCAGACCGTCAGCGCCGGCCGCCAGCGCGGCGCGTGCCTGCACCAGCGACGTCACCTGGACCAAAATCTGCCGGCCGCGCCACGGTGCTAGCGCAATGCCGGCCTCCAAGACGACGGTAGTTACGCATGGCGGCAGCGCTGCTGCGTCAAAATCGAAGCCTGCGGCCACGCGCACCCCGGCATCGAAGGGGCAGGCCAGCCGCAATTGCTCCAGCGCGCGGATAGCCGCCACGCGATCGCGGCCGAGATCGAGTACGCCCATGGCGCCGGCGTGGCCGGCTGCCACGACCACACTCGCATCGGGGCGGCCGAGGGGACTGACTGCGATGATGCGGCGAAGTGGCAGCGCCATATGTATTTTCCGCGCGTCAGGTCGGTCGAAGCGCGCGTGACGAGCAAAAATTGTCGACAACGTGGACGCTGTAGTCGTCGGGACAGACTACGACGCAATAGGCACCATGTTAACCGCTAACAGTCAGTTTTTATAAGCAGGTTCCATGCCGACTGTGCAGAAAATACGGCCTTTGTCCACGTTGCCCCGGGTGAACGACAATTGCGGCGTGGCGCAAAGCCGCAAGCCATTGAAGTAACCACGCCGCATCCTCGCGGCATCGGGGCGCCATAGGTGCTAGGGCTGCTTAGCGTCCTGCGTTGCCAAGCCTGCTTGGAGCAGCGAAAAGCGCGCGATGATCAGGTCGCCCATCGTGCCAAGCGCCCGCCATTCCAGCTTTGGCGACACCTCAGGGTACTCGCGCCACGGCCCAGCATGCACCGTTTCGTCGTCGGCCAATGCGGCGAGAACCATCACGTCGTCGATGACTTCGGCCCACAGGTTGCCTGGCGGCGTCTTCCCGAGCGATCGCCAATCGGTCGCGCCACGTGCAGATTCCGCCGACCATGGCCGAACCTTCGCGTCACTTTTGCGCCCGCGCGCGATGAGTCCAATCTCGTCCCGTGCAGACACGAATGCGACGCAGGCGGTGTTCGATCTACTCGCCATGTTCGCGCAGAATTCCGCGCTGAAACGGGTATTCGGCCCCGGGAGTTCAAGCCATCCCGATCTGCGTCCGAACGTGCTGGCCGACGTTCGCGAATATGTCACGGGTCCATCATCGGACGAACGCATCTATTTCAAAACGCTGGTCACCAACCACTGGGGCGGCACCGCCGCATTGAGCGACGGTCCCGGCGGCGTCGATCCGGCCACGCTGATCCTGCGTGGAACGAATAACTTGGCCGTGGTCGATGCGTCGCTGCTGCCCATCAACGTGGCGGCGCGGTGGATTTGACGAGGCCGCGTGGAATTCGCGGCGGCCGGACGAGAGCGGCCGCGCAAACAAGAACGAGCCAGGAATTTCTCCCTGACCCGTTGAAAATAAATGGTGGCGAGCCAGGGACTCGAACCCCGGACCAAAGGATTATGATTCCTCTGCTCTAACCAGCTGAGCTAGCTCGCCAAAGCCAAAAATTATCGCAGAACTGGACCACCCCGTCCAGTCCGGCTGCCTCACGGCCAGGGAACCAGCGCCGCGAATGGCCCCAGCCCCCTACGACAACGAAAATTCGCCACCCCGCTCGATGGCCTTCAGGTAGGCCGGCCGAGCATGGATCCGCGTCAGCCAGTCCATCAGCCTGGGCCGGCTCCCGTCCAACCCGGCACGCGCCGCGGCGGCCTCCACGACAAAACTCATCATGATGTCCGCTGCGGTGAAGGACTTCCCGGCAAACCACGGTGTCGTTCCCAGCTCGGCTTCCATGTAGTCGAGCTGCCGCTCGAGGTTGGGCTCGATGAATGACGCTTTCACCTTGCGCGCCATGGCCTTTGCGACGGGTTTCGCAAAAAAGGGCATCGGCGCGGATTCGAGGCGGTCGAACACCAGCTTCATCAACAGCGGCGGCATGCCCGACCCTTCGGCGAAATGCAGCCAGTAGGTGTATCGCAACCGTTCCGCCGTCCCGGCCTCGGGGATGAGCCGGCCGCCGCCGTAACGCTCGACGAGATACTCGGTGATGGCGCCGGACTCGGCGACCGTGTTCATTCCATCCGTGATGACGGGCGACTTCCCGAGCGGATGGACCTTCTGCAGCTCGGGCGGCGCCAGCATGGTTTTCGCATCGCGCTGGTATCGCTTGATGTCATAGGGCACACCCAGCTCCTCCAGCAACCACAGCACGCGCTGCGAGCGCGAATTGTTGAGATGGTGAACAACGATCATGTGCTGCCCCAAGGCGAAACGTGACACCGATTCTGGCAGGTTGCCGGGCAATGTGGGTACCATGCCTACGGACACACTCGCCCGCCATCACCGATTCCGCCGCCGCACCTTGCACGCGGCCATGCGCACCATTTCCTCTGGCCTATGCCGTTTCCCCTGCCGCTGCCTGACCTGCCGTGGTTCGCGCTGGTCGCGATCCCGCTGATCGTCCTGCTCGCCTATACGGTGTTCGGAGCGGCGGGGTTCGGCTCATCGCTGATTGGCGTGCCCTTGCTGGCGCACCTGGTGCCGCTGACCTTCGCGGTGCCGCTGATCACGCTGCTCGATGCCGGCGCTGCCACCACGCAAAGCGTTCGGCATTGGCGGCATGCGTCCTGGCCGGTGTTCCGGCGCATCCTGCCGGCGATGCTGGTCGGTATCGCCATCGGCACGACGCTCCTGGTTTCGCTGCCGCAGGCGCCCTTGTTGCTGGCGCTGGGTGTTTTCGTCAGCGGCTACGGCATCTACCTGTTCGTCGGCACGCGCACGCTGCGCACTGCCCCCGATTGGCTGGCCTACCCGATCGGCTTGGTCGGCGGCATTTTCTCGGTCACCTTCGGGACGGGCGGGCCGATCTACATGGTGTTCCTCTCCGCGCGCATCCACGACAAGTCGGTGCTGCGCGCGACGTCGTCGGTGGTCATTACCGTCAGCTGCTGGATCCGCTTGGTCGTGTTCCTGGTGGCGGGCCTGCTGTTGCAGCCGCCATTGCTCACGGTCGCCCTGCTGATGATGCCGGTGATGATCGCCGGGCTGGTCATTGGCAACCGGCTGCATCACTCGCTGTCCGGCTCCGGGTTCATGCGCCTGCTGGCCTTGCTGTTCCTGGGCAACGGGATATCGCTGTTGGTCCGGGCGATGCAGGGTCTGGCCTCCTGAACGGGGCGTTTCGGCCCCCCTGCGGCGCCGTTCGCCCCGATTCCCGCCGGTTCGTCCCCGGTTTCCCGGGTTTCGTCGCTTGGCCGTTGAGCCCTTCGACGCGCCTGCCTAAAGTTCGATCCATGGCAGCCGCGCAGTGAATCCGAAACCGGCCACCAAGGCATCTTAAAGACGAACCCACCGAATCAGGAGCCAACCATGACGACGCTGAAGACCTCTACAAGCTGGACCGAAAAATTGGTGCTGGTAGCGCTCACGCTCGCACTTGGTGTGGGTTCGCTCGAACTGGTGACCAGCGGGATGTCGTCTCCCTCGCCGGAAACCCTCGCGGCCAAGCAGCAGTTCATCGCAGCCGAGGCCGACCGTGCCAACGCCATCCGCGAGCTGCAAGCCGGCGAAGTGCAGTTCGCGGCGGTGGACGTGAATGCTCGCCGCGACCACTGATCGCGACTTCAATTTTCCCCCTGCCGGCTCCCCCCTCCCTGCCGGCACACCCAGGGCCCGCGAAAGCGGGCCCTTTTTTCCGGGTGCCGCGCGGACGCTACAGCCCGGTGGCCTTTCGGATCAGCGAAAAATACAGCCGATACGGCAGCATCCGCAGCAGCTTCAGCTTGCGAGTGAAGGCCTTCGGAAAGTGGATCTCGAATTCACCGGCGCGCAAGCCCGCGATGATCTCGCGCGCGGCTTCGTCTGCGGAAATGAGGTTGGGCATCGGGAAGTCGTTGTGGTCGGTCAGCGGCGTCTTCACAAAGCCGGGCATGATGAGGTACACGCCAAGCCCCCTGGGATGCAGGTCGAAATAGAGCGTTTCCGAAAAATTGACCAAGGCGGCCTTCGACGCGCCGTAGATCAGCGCCTTGGGCAGGCCCGAGTAGCCGGCCACCGAGGCGACGATGCCGATCCCGCCGGTACCCTGGGCAAGCAGTCCGGGCAGCACCGCGGTGCAGGTATTGATGACGCCGTGCAGATTGGTTTCGAGCAGCGCGCGCGAATCCGGCTCGTTCAACTCCCAGGCCCGCACTTCCTGATGCGTGCCGGCCACGATCAGGATGAGGTCGAGTCCGTTCCATTCCGTGCGGATGCGCTGCGCGGCGGCCGCCACGTCGTCGGTCTGCGTGAAGTCGAGCGGCTCGACCAGCGCGTTGGCATGCCTTCCCGCCACGTCGTGCAACTTGTCGGCCGAACGCGCCGACAGCGCCACGCGCGCGCCGGCGGCCAGCAAGGCCCCCGCCGTGGCCGCGCCGATGCCGCTGGATGCGCCGATGATCCACACGCGACAATGCGGCCACGCGGGCAATGGCGGATTGAGCGGCGAGAAGAATCCCATGGTCATTCCCGGCGCTTGCGAAACGACAGCGTGACCTGCCCGACGTTGATGCCGAACTTCGACATTGCGGTGCGGTTGAGCATCGTGTTCTCATCGATCAGAATCATCCAGTCGTCCATGTCCATGTGCCACGTGGTGCCGTCCACCGGTAGCGCCAGGATATAGTTCCACTGCAAAGTATTGCCCGCGGCACTTCCAACCGCAGTGCCCACGACATCGCCCGCCGTCCCGGTGTAGCGATCCCCATTTTTCACGAGCTTCCATACGCGATTTTCGCGGGTGCCATCGGTAAACTCGAAGTGCTCGTCGAGCGTGCCTTCGTTGCCGGCCCATGACGCGTCGATTTTCACGTAGAACCGCTTCAGTACCTGTCCCGAGCGATCCTGGAACATGCCCCAGCCATCGATCGTGCCGTTGAAGTACTGCGCGAGATCGAGCACCGGCTTCTCGTTGCGGTAGCTGTCGACACTGGTGCTCGCGCATCCGGCCAGTCCCAGCACGACCAGCAAGGCCATGCAAAAACGAATCACTTTCATCGAATTCTCCATCGTGCGTCGAACCATGACAGCGCCGCCACGGCACCGATCTTCAGTGCGCTGGGAACACCGGCATACACGAATGCCAGCGCGCTCAACGCGGCCGGCTCGCGACTTCCAGGCACGTAGTCGAGCACGCCCAGCAGCGGCAGCGCGATGCCTGCGGCAAGCGCGAGATTGAGTTTGGTGGCGAGAGTCCACAAGCCGAAGTAGGCACCGGTGCCCTGCATCCTGCCCTGCCGCCCGATCACGTCCGCCAGCAACGACGGCGGCAGCGCCAGATCGGCGCCGAAGGCCAGCCCAGACAGTACGCAGATGATGGCAAAGGCCGCCACGTCGCCCGGCCCCAGTAACGCGGCCCACACGAACGCGACCACGGCAGCCACCATCGCGGCCTGCCACGTGCGCACCTTGCCGAAGCGCGCCGACAGTCGAATCCACAGCGGCATGCCGGCGGCGCCGGCGACGAAGTACAGTGTCAGGAAAAGGCCCTGCCACACTTCCGCGCCCAGCACGTCGGCGATGAAGAAGAGCACCAGCGTGGCGGGTATCGCCGAGGCGATGCCGTTCAGCATGAACACCGCCAGCAGGCGCCGGAAGTACGGGTTGACCAACGGTGCCCGGGCGCCATTGAGCAGCGGCTCGACCTTGACGGGAACGCGCGGCCCGACCGGGGCAAGCGCCAGCGTGATGATGGCGCTCGCCACACAGAACACGGCGAACAGCAGCGCGAAGCGCGGCAGTCCGGCGTCTTCGCCGCCCGCGCCGCCCAATATCGCCGGCGCCACGCTCGCCACCACCACGCCCACCAGCGCCAGCGATTCGCGCGTGGCGGTGATGCGGGTGCGCTCGACGGGATCGCCCGACAGTTCCGCGCCCCATGCGTTGTGATTGATCGTGGCGAGGCTGAACGCGAGATACACGAGCGCCATCGCGCCGGCGAGCCAGCCCAGCAACGCCGCTTCGCCCTGCACCGGTGGCGCGAACAACGCGATCATGCCCAGCGCCAGCGCCGGGATCGACAGCGCGATCAGGCGCTTGCGCGATGCCGCTCGATCGCTCCACGCGCCCAGCAGCGGATCGATCAGGCCATCCACCAGGCGCAGCAGCAGCAGGACGACGCCCAGCGCGGTGAGGGAGACACCGAGGTGGCCCCCATAGAACTTGGGCAGATGCACATAGAGCGGCAGTGCCGCCATCGCCAATGGCATGCCGAGGAGGCCATAGGCGGCGAGCGCGGTGAACCGCAGCGGTGGTGCCGCAGCTATCGACGGCGGGGCGAGCGCCGCGTCGGCCGCGGTCACGGCGTGCCCAGCAGTTTCTGCCGGAAGCTCGCCTGCGAAGTCCTGGGGTGCAGCCAGATGCCGAAGAAGGCGTCCGCGAATCCGGGATCGCCGATTTCCCCGATCGCCTTGCCGTTGAAGAAATAGCGAACGACACCACCGCCGATATTCACACCGGTGATGCGGTCGCCGCGCTTCACATCGGGAAAGAGCCGCTTCATTTCCTCGCCCCAGCGCAGGCGTTCCGCTGCGGTGCCGAAGCCAAGCTTGGCGATTTCATCGACGCTGCGCGAGGCAATCCTGGCGCCGTCGAGATTGCGGTGATAGTGCAGATCGAGCGCGTAGGGCCCGGCTTGCGGCCAACCGGATGCCGCGGTCCAGTACCAGCCGTCGTAGACGGAGATGCCGAAGAAGGTGAGTTCGCCACCGCCGCGAACCTTGAGCGTGGGTGCCATCTCCAGAATCGCAGCGGGGAGCGGCGGCGGCGCAGAGGCGCGAGACGGCGCTGGCGCCATCAGCAGTGCCAGTGCGCCGACCACCGCCAGCACGCGGGCGCGCTCAGCGACGGATGAACGTGTATTGCGCGACATCGGTCGTGCCGGAATCGAAGCCGGCGGCACAGTAGGCAAGATAGAAGCGCCAGCAACGCAGGAATTTCTCGTCGAAGCCTTGCGCCCGGATCGCCGTTGCATTGGCATCGAAATTGGCCAGCCAGCGCTTCAGGGTTTCGGCGTAGTCGTGTCCGAAGGCGAGCGTGCGCTCGAGCTCGAGCCCCGCGGCCAGCGCAACGTCGATGAATCGCTTGGGGGACGCCAGCATGCCGCCGGGAAAGATGTATTGCTGGATGAAATCAGACTGTGTGCGATAGCGCTCGAACCGGTCCTCCGCGATGGTGATCGTCTGCACGCAGGCACGGGCACCAGGGCGCAATGCCGCATGCACGCTGCGAAAATACGCGGGCCAGTAGCGTTCGCCCACGGCTTCGAACATCTCGATGGACGCAATGCCGTCAAAGGTACCGGCCACGTTGCGGTAGTCCTGGATCCGCAGGTCCGCATGGTCGGCCATGCCGGACGAGGCCAGCCGCGTGCGTGCCCAAGCCGTTTGCGCGTCGGACAGTGAAATGCCGGTCACGTGATGCCCGGCCGCGGCTGCAGTGGCGGCGAAGCCACCCCATCCACAGCCGATCTCGAGGACGCGTCCGCCTGCCGGCAGGGCGAGGTCGGCCAGCATGCGCTCGTATTTAGCTTGTTGCGCAACGGGCAGCGAACGTGCGAAGTCGCCCTCGAACAGTGCCGAGGAATACGTCATCGTTGAGTCGAGCCAAAGGCGATAGAAATCGTTGCCGAGGTCGTAGTGCGCCAGGATGTTGCGGCGCGCCTGCCGCTTGGTGTTGGCATTGAGAAGATGCTTGACCCGCAGCAGCGAGCGCGTCCACCAGTGTCCGTAGAACGTGCGCTCCAGGGCCGATTGGTTGGCGGCGAGTACGGTCAGCAATTGCGTGAGGTCGGGGGTGTCCCAGTGCCCGGCCATGTAGCCCTCGGCAAAGCCGACGTCGCCACCCTTCAGCGCATCGGCTGCCACGCGCCAGTCGTGCACGTACAGGACGGCAGGCACTGCCTTGGCGTGCGGTGCAGGCGCGCCGCCCGGGCCGAAGCGCCGCAGCACGCCATCCGGCGTAGTCAGCTCGACGCTGCCTGTTTCGAGACGCTGCAGCAGCGCGAAGAGGAAGCGCATCGCGGTGGGCGTCCGGCCCGGCGCCGTGGAAATCGTGGTGTCGAGGGAGGTCATGAGTTGCGCGTGAGCAAAGTGGCGGGAGGCTGGGGCTTGCTGAAGAACGGCACGCGCTTGCGCCACAGTCGCACTGCCTGCCAATGGATGCGGGCGACCACGCCGAGCGTGAACCAGCGGTAGCGCCACAGCAGCCTGCGCGCCGCGGCGCGAGTAAGCGGTGCTTCCTCGCCGGAGACGTGGGTGGCCAGGAGCGGCTCGGGTTCGTCGCGTTCGCCGTCGAAATAGTCGATGCGGGCAAGCCAGCGACCGGGGCCGAAGTGGAAGCGGAACGTGTAGTGACCGGTGACGGCGCAAAACGGCGAGACGTGGAACACTTTCTGTGCCGTGAGCGTTTCGCCGGTGCGCAGTGCGCGGCCGTCCGGATGCGCCAAAAGGTAGTGGTGCGTCTCGCCGAACGTGTTGTTCACTTCCGCCAGCACCGCGCGAACATCGCCGTTGGCCGCGTGGCACACCCAGAAACTCACCGGGTTGAACACGTAGCCCAGCATGCGTGGGAACGCGTAGAGCACGATGGTGCCATCGGCCGCGATGCCTTCGCGCGCCAGCAGCGCGGCAATCCATTGCGCAAGTGATGAACCGTCGCGAGGTCCGTGGTCGCGTTCATGGAAGGCGATCACGCCGCGGCGATTGAGACGCACACCGTTCGCCTCCAGCGCATCGAGTCCGGCCAGCGGCAACCGCAAACAGAATGCGGGATAGGTGAACGCGTTGCGTGTCGGACGCGAGCGCCGGTGCATCACGTCGCCGGCCACCAGCATCGGCATGGCTGCGGTGGCGTTGGCAGGGGTCGAAGCTTGCGTTGGCGTAGACATTGTGCGGTGCGTGCCCGTGGTTCAGGCGGCGATGCGATCGGCAACGTCGCGCCCGGCGCCGACCACGCGTTGCGCGATGCCGTCGGCCACCGCGTGAGCGGAAGCGAGTCCGTCTTCGTGAAACCCGTAGCCGAGCCACGCGCCGGCAAACCACGTGTTGCGGGCGCCCTGCAGCGCCGCGATGCCTGCCTGTGCCACATGGGCATGGCTGTCGAGCAAGGGATGGGCGTACTCGAATTCGCCCAGGACTTTGCTCGCCGCCGGCTCGAATGGCGGATTCAACGTGACGATCACCGGTGTGCGGCATGGAAGCGGCTGCAACTTGTTGATGAGATAGGACACCGCCACCGGTCGTTCGCCTTGCGGGTCGTCCACCGCAAGATAATTCCACGCTGACCACGCGCGTCGCGCACGCGGCAGCAGCGCGGCATCGGTGTGCAGGACGACGCGATTGGGCTGGTAGCGTATCGCCGCCAGCAGCCGGTCTTCCGCGTGGGATGCATCGCCCAGCAGCGCCCGCGCCTGGTCGCTGTGGCAGGCAAGCACGACATGGTCGAAGCGCTCCCGCATCCCCGCGGCTGCATCGATGTCGACGCCACCGGCGTGCCGCTGGATCTGGCGTACCGGTGTCGCGAGGCGCACGTCGGGCAACTGCGGTGCGATGAGGTCCACATAGCGGCGTGCGCCGCCCGCCACCGTCTTCCACCGCGGCCGGTCGACGATCTGCAGCAAGCCGTGGTTGTGGCAGAAGCGAATGAAGGTGGGCAGTGGGAAATCGAGGATGTCGCGGCGTGGCGCCGACCAGATGGCCGCCGCCATCGGCAGCAGGTACCAGTCGCGGAACGGTGTGCCATAGCCCTCGACGCGCAGGTATTGCCCCAACGACACCGCCGGCACGATGCCCTGCGCATGCAGGGCCGTGGTTTCGCGGTTGAAACGCATGAGATCGCGTAACATGCGCCAGAACGCGGGCCGGAACGCGTTGCCGGGCTGCGCGAATACGGCGCGCAGGTTGGTGCCCGACCACTCGAGGCCCGCGCGATCGACCCGGCACGAGAACGACATCTCGCTGTCCACGCTGGTCACGCCAAGTTCCGCAAAGAGCGCGTTCAGCCGCGGATAGGTGCGGTCGTTGAAGACCAGGAAACCGGTGTCGACGGGAAACGTGGTGCCATCGACGGTCACGTCGACGGTGGCCGTGTGGCCGCCCAGCCGCGACGCTGATTCGAACAGGGTCACGGCGTGGCCCTGCTGGTGCAGGAGCCAGGCGGCGCCAAGTCCGGAGATCCCGGAGCCAACGATTGCTATACGCACGGGAGGATGACTTCCGAGAAATTGAAGACGGTGGCGCGGAACACGCGCCGGACTGGGGACTTCAGTCGATCAACGCGGCGCCGCGACCTTGTATCTCTGCATACGCGGAATGGTTGTGGATGGATTCAAAGTTTTCGCTGGCCACCGTGAATCGTCCAATCCTGGGGTCGCGCTGCAGTCGCAAGGCGATATCGCGCACCAAATCCTCGACGAACTTGGGATTGTCGTAGGCGCGCTCGGTGACCCATTTTTCGTCGGGGCGCTTCAGGAGGCCGTACACGGCACACGAGGCTTCTTCCTCGGCAATGCGGGCCAGTTCCTCGAGCGACAATTCGCCGACCACGACGTCGGCACGCAGGGTGAGGTGCGAGCGCTGATTGTGCGCGCCGTAGTCCGAGATCTTCTTCGAGCACGGGCACAGGCTCGTCACCGGTGCCGTCATCGCCACGGTTACGCGCACCGGCCCATCCGCGTCTTTCGTGACCGTCAGCCCGGCCTGATAGTCGAGCAGGCTTTCAACGCCGGACACCGGCGCCGCCTTGCGGATGAAATAAGGAAACGACAGCTGGAGGTGTCCGGAGTCGGCTTCGAGGCGCACCAGCATCTGCGTGAACATCTGCCGCAGCCCGGAGAGGTCGAGTGGCTCGCGCGCCGCTTCGAGCGTCTCGACGAAGCGCGACATGTGCGTGCCTTTGACGTCGTGCGGCAAACCGACATACATCGCGAAATCCGCCACCGAGTGCTGCACGTCGCCGCTCGCGGTGCGCAGGCGAATCGGGTAGCGAAGGCCTTTGACGCCGACTTTCTGGATCGGCAACTGGCGCAGGTCGGGCAGCGCCTGGGTATCGGGGAGGACAAATCTATCCGGAGCGTTCATGACAATCCTTCATGGACGTTGCGCCCGCGGTGACGGCGAGCGGTGCTGCTGCAAGGGTCGGCCGGCGCCAGGTGGCGGCGCTGGTACTGGTCGGGAGGCGCCGGGCGCGTGCGGCGCCCGGTTACCCGTGGGTAGTACGAGGTGGTACGTGGAGCGGGACAGCGTGGATTCAACCCTTCGCCAAGGCGGGTTTCTGCGCCAGCAATTGCTCGATCAGCATCGTGATCGCGCGCGAATCCGGCGCCACCGGACTCCCGAAACTGGCCACCGGTTTGCCGTTACGATCGATCAGGTACTTGTGGAAATTCCACTGCGGCGACTTGCCGGTCGCCTTTGCCAGTTCGACAAAGAACGGATTACCCGCAAGCTTCGTCACCGAGGACTTTTCGTAGAGGGGGAACTGAATGCCGTAGTTCGTCCGACAAAATTCCGCGATTTCCTTGTTGGTACCCGGTTCCTGCCCGCCGAAGTCGTTCGACGGAAAGCCCACCACTACAAGCCCCCGGTCGTGGTACCTGCGATACAGCGCCTCAAGGCCTTCGTACTGGTTTGTATAACCACAGTGGCTGGCGGTATTCACGACGAGGACGACATTGCCGTGGTATCGGCAAAGCGACTGAGGGTTGCCGGTCTGCAGCAGATTGAACGAATGGTTGAGCAGTGCAGGGCAGGCGGTGCTGGCGGTCGAAGGAACGCCCGCGGACTTCGTCCACAACGAGGGGAATGGCGGCGACATCGCCTGGCCTACCGACGTTTCGTCCAAGTAGACAAGGCCATTTTGAAAACCTGGGCTTGTCGCGGGCCGCCAGCGGGAAGGGAGCGTCGGCGAGACTGCGCCGGCGACCGCTTGCTCATCGAAGAACGGCGCCGCCTGCAGGGCGCCGCTCGTGGCAAGTGCGGCCGCGAAGGCAACTGCAACCGGCAGGGTGCCGGTGGTACGCAGGATCCTTCGCCAGCCGGCATCGCGGAGGGAACGGGTGTGCAGTTGTTGGACAGATGCGTAGGTTTTCATGGACATGGCCTTAATCAGGTTGTACAATAACTCAACAATTATCTAAATGTCAACCTAGTGTCCTGGACAATATGAACAACGTTGCGGAAGTGCAGGGTATCCTGCTCAATATCACTGCCGTCGAACGCGAGACCGGCCTGTCCAAGGATGTCCTGCGCATGTGGGAGCGCCGGTACGGCTATCCCAAGCCCGATCGCGACGCCAACGGCGAAAGGCAGTACACGCCTGCCGACATCGGCAAGCTCCGGGCCATGAAGCGGCTCATGGACATCGGACTTCGACCCGGCAAGATCATCGCGCTTTCGCATGACGAACTCAATGCGATGGCCGACGCGCGCACGCCGTCGCGGCAGGACCAGCTGGCCCCCGCGCTCGAGAACGACGTGCTGGCCATGCTGAAGGCACATGACTCCACCGGGCTGCAGCACACGCTGGCCAACATGATGATGCGACAAGGCCTGCAGCGCTTCGTACTCGACACCATCACGCCGTTGAACCGCGCGGTTGGCGACGCATGGATGCGCGGCGAGCTGCAGGTCTTCGAGGAGCATCTCTACACGGAGCAATTGCAGGCCGCACTGCGCACCGCGATCAACGCCTTTCCGCGCCAGCCCGGCTCCCCCCGCGTGCTCCTCACCACGTTTCCGTCGGAACAGCACGGCCTGGGCTTACTGATGGTGGAGGCGATGATGGTGCCCGAGTCCGCGCAATGCATTTCCCTCGGGCCGCAAACGCCGCTCGAGGACATTCGCCGGGCGGCGATTGCGCACAGGGTCAACATCGTCGCGCTGTCGTTCTCCGCCGCCTTCCAGGTCCGGCAGGCGACCGACGGCCTGGCCACGCTGCGGCGCCAGCTGCCGGCGCAGGTCACGCTGTGGGCGGGCGGCGAGATGACGCGGCGCATTCGCAAGACGATTCCCGGCATCGTCCTCATACCCGACTTGGCATCGATCATCAACGCCCTGCGGAGCTGGCGCGCGCACTACGTGCCCCAATCGCAGTAGCGTTTCTGCTTGAAACTGCAGGCGTCGCCCCGCGTGACAACCCCTGCCATGCCGCGCAGTTTTCGCGGCAACAAGTCATCGCTTCCCGCCAAGCCATGTATGGCTTGCGGCCGCGCGATGTCGTGGCGCCGCGCATGGGCCCGCAGCTGGGACGAGGTCAAGTACTGCAGCGAGGCGTGCCGCCGGCGCCGGCGCCGATGAACCTTCGCCGTAACGCGGCGCGCGCGGGCACGCTCGCCATTATCCTGGGGGACCAGCTCGATCCCCGGTCGCCGGCGCTCGTCGACCTCGACCCGACGCGGGACACGTTGCTGCTGGTCGAGGCGCCCGGGGGAGGCGGCGCACGTATGGAGTCACAAGGCCAGGATCGCGATGTTTTTCGCGGCGATGCGGCACCATGCCGCCGCGTTGACTGACGCGGGATTCACGGTCGAGTACCTGCGTGTCGGCACCCATACGCACGCCTCGCTGGAGGCTGCATGGCGCGACGGCGCTGTTCGCCGACGGTGGTCGCTTCACCAGCAAGCCGTATGTTGCATCCGGCCAGTACATTGCGCGGATGAGCAACTACTGCAAAAGTTGCCGCTACGATCCGGCGCAGCGCAGCGGTGATGGCGCCTGTCCGGTGACGGTGCTGTACTGGCAGTTTCTGCTGGAGCACGAGGACACGCTGGCGGCCAACCCGCGAACCGCGCTGATGGCGAAAAATGCGCAGCGTCTGGATGCGTCGCAACGGGCTGCAATCGGTACCACCGCCACCACGATGCTGGCCAACCTCGACCGACTGTGACGACCCTGGGCCAGCCCGTCCAGGTACGGTACCCGCATGGCCGCTGAGACGCCGCATGCCGGGAAGTGGGACGGGAGCCCCACCTACGGGTAATATGCTGTTTTCTCGACATTCTTCGATTCCAATGCTCTATCCCGAACTCTTCAAGGCCTTCGAAGCGGTGCGCTGGAGCCTCGACACCGACGTGCCGTGGGACGAGTTCGACCCGACGCTCCTCACCGACGAGCAGGCCCGCACGATCAAGATGAACGCCATTACCGAGTGGGCGGCGTTGCCGGCCACCGAGATGTTCCTGCGTGACAACCGTAACGACAGCGACTTCGCGGCATTCATGTCGATCTGGTTCTACGAGGAGCAGAAGCACGCACTGGTGCTGATGGAGTACCTGCAGCGTTTTCGCCCCGACCTCGTGCCTACGGAGGAGGAATTGCACGCGGTCCGCTTCGAGTTCGACCCGGCACCGGCCTTCGAGACGCTGATGCTGCATTTCTGCGGCGAGATCCGCCTCAATCATTGGTATCGTTGCGCGGCCGAATGGCACACGGAGCCCGTGATCAAGAAGATCTACGACCTCATCTCCCGCGACGAGGCCCGTCACGGCGGTGCGTACCTGCGCTTCATGAAGCGCGCGCTGGAGCGAGGCGGCGCCGGCGCGAAGCAGGCCTTCGCCAAGATTGGCGTGCTGATGGCCAGTGCCGCGCGCGCAAGCAAGCCGCTGCACCCCACCAACCTGCACGTCAACAGGTCCATGTTTCCCGAGGACACGGTCCAGAGCAAGCTGCCCGACCCGTCTTGGCTGGAGCGCTGGCTGGACGAGCAGATCCGCTTCGACGCGAAGTGGGAGCAGCGCGTGATTGGCATGATCCTCAAGAACCTGTCGTCGCTGTTCGGCGAAACCTTCGAATCGGTGCAGCAGTTGAACCGCTTCCGCAAATCGCTGGCTCCCGCGCCGGGCTGACCCCGGCTCCGCTTATCATTGGCGGTCATGTGGACCGCAATCACCCTGGCACTCATCGTAGGCGGCGGCATCGCCATCTACGGCGCATGGGCTGCGCACATGGTCGCCGGCGGCGCAGCGATATGGCCATTCGTGCTCGGCCTGCCGTTCGCCTATCTGGCCGGACCCCTGTTCTTCACGAGCATATGGGTGACGATGGGCGCGTGGATGCGCTCCCCGCGGCCCGCCGACGTCGAGCTTGGCTGGCGGCAGCGCGTGCGACTCTTCGCCGGCGAATTCGCGGCACTTTCCAAGTCCGCGCCCAAGATGATCTTCTATCGCCTGCTGGTGCGCGATCCGCCACCGGCGCCCGCGAGCCTGCCGGTGCTGTTGCTCCACGGCGTGGGTTGCAACGCCGGCGTCTGGTTCGGCATGCAGGGTTTTCTCGATGCGCAGGGCGTGGGGCCGGTGTATGCGCTGTCCTACGGCCCGCCACTGTCGACAATCGAAATCTTTGCGGACCAGGTGGCGCAGAAAGTTGCCGCGATCCGCGCCGCGACGGGTGCCAGGCAGGTCGTGCTGGTCGGGCACAGCATGGGCGGTCTCGTGGGCCTCGCCTATCTGCGCCGCCATGGCGGCGGCAGCGTGCGGCGGCTGATCACAATCGGCACGCCATTCCACGGCAGCCGCCACGCCTACATGATGTTCGGCCAGTCGCTTGCGCAGTTGCGACCCGGCAGCAAGTTCCTGGCCGACATCGACACGCCTGGCGATTACTCCGCCGGCGTGCCCGTGGTATCGCTATGGTCGTGGCACGATTCGATGGTTACGCCGCAACTCTCGGCACGCCTCGATTGGGCGGAAAACATCGCGGTTGCCGGCATTGCACACAATGCGTTGATCGGCGACCACGGTGTGTGGGCGCGCGTGTTGGTTGAAATTCGCAAGGCCAGAGCGCAAGTCCCACCGAATGTCGACGCGCCGCGCGCTCCGACGGCCCACTAGATGTTTTCAACAGCCGCGCGCGCCCCGCCCATTTTCACTTCAAGGCAGAAGCCTCGCGCACCGGTCCATAGGCAGTGCCTACCAGTGGATGCCTTGCGTGATCTGCGCGAACGCCATCTGCTCGGGACTCAACGACTGCGGAGCCGTCGGCTCGCCTTTCTTGCCCTGCGCCGCGGCCGAATCCGGGAACATGTTGAACGCAGTGTTGAGCATGATCTGCGTGAGGCGAGGTGCGGCGGCATGGCTGATCGCGCCGAAGATGCCGAGCCTTGTCGCGATGCGCACCGACTTGTAGACGATAGCCTCAACCACCAGGTCGGCCGCCTGTTCCGGCGACAGCGTGGGAACGTTCTCGTACATCTTGGTGGGCGCGATCATCGGCGTGCGCACCAGCGGCATGTTGATCGTCGTGAAGTTGATCCCTTTGTCGAGGAACTCCGACGACGCGCAGGCCGAGAACGAGTCGAGCGCTGCCTTGGATGCGACATAGGCCGAGAACCGCGGTGCATTCGACAACACGCCGATCGAGGAGATGTTGATGATGTGCCCCTGCCGCTGCTCGATCATCTTCGGCAGGAAGCCCATGATGAGCCGCAGCGCGCCGAAGTAATTGAGCTGCATCGTGCGCTCGTAGTCGTGGAAGCGATCGAAGGAATTGATCACGCCGCGCCGGATCGAGCGGCCGGCGTTGTTGACGAGGTAGTGGCAGGTCCCGTGTTCCTTCAGCACGCGCGTCACCAGCGCATCGCAGGAGGCGAGTTCCGACACGTCGGCCGTGTACATCCAGCAGCGCCCGCCCGCGGCCTCGATTTCCTTCTTCGTCTCGACCAGCTTTTCCTCGCCGCGCGCGACCAGGATCACCTTGGCGCCTGCGGCGGCCATCTTGATGGCCGTGGCCTTGCCAATGCCCGACGAAGCCCCGGTGACCACGATCACCTTGTCCTTGACCTTGCCGGCGAGCGTGCGATCGATGAAGAGGTCGGGGTCGAGGTTGCGTTCCCAGTAGTCCCAGATCTTCGGCGCGTACGACTCGAGTGCCGGCACGGTGATGCCGGAACCCTTCAAAGCCTTGACCGTTTCGCGGTTGTCGTAGCGGGTGGGCCAGTTGATGAATTGGAAGACATCCTTCGGCACACCCAGGTCGGTCAACACTGCGCGCAACATGCGCTTGACCGGCGCCAGCGAACCCAGGCCATACAGGATTGGCGCGGGAATGAAGCCGAACATCCGGGCGTTGAGGCGCATCGTCATCTGCGGCGCATGCGCCACCTTGGCGAAGATGTTTAACACTTCGCCGATCCGGTGCGGATGCGGGTCGGTGAGGTGGAAGCACTTGCCGTCGAGGCCCTTCTTGTGCGCGAGGTGGTCGATCGCATCCGCGACATAGTCCACAGGCACGATGTTGATGCGGCCACCCTCGATGCCGACCATCGGTACCCACGGCGGCAGCATGTTGCGCATCTTCTGGATGAACTTGAAGAAGTAGTAAGGGCCATCGATCTTGTCGATGTAGCCGGTCTTCGAGTCACCGACCACGAAGCCGGGCCGGTAGATCCGGAACGGCCGCTTGCATTCGTCGCGGACTACGCCTTCCGAGTCGTGCTTGGTCTTGAAGTAAGGGTGGTCGAGGTCCTCGGCCTCTTCGAACATGTCCTCGCGAAACACGCCGTCGTAAAGTCCCGCGGCCGCGATCGAACTCACATGGTGGAAGCATTTGGCCGCCACGGCGTCGGCAAATTGCACCGCGTGCCGGGTACCGTCGACATTGGCGACCTGCTGCGATTGCGCGTCGGCTTTGAGGTCGTAGATCGCGGCCAGGTGAAACATCTGGTCGACCTTGCCCTTCAACTTGCGCAGGTCCGCGTCCGCGACGCCCAGATTCTTCTTGCCGAGGTCGCCAATGACCGGAATGATCTGCTTGTCGGTGGCGCCCCACTCGATGCGCAACGCCTCCAGTTTCTTCACCGAGGCCTTGCGCACCAGCACCAGGATCGGCTGTCCGCGCTTCAGTAGATTGCGGACCAGGAACTGTCCGATGAAGCCGGTTGCGCCGGTGACAAAGTAGGCCATCCCATCCTCCTTGCGAGTGGAACTTGACGCGCCGATCCCGCCCCGGCTTGGTTCCGGATCGGTTCGACGTTCGTTGTTGGTTCGATGCGTGCCGCGCGTTTCGTGCCACGCGGCCCGGGAAAATGCCCACGCCGACCGCGTATTCGATTGTACGCCAGCGCCTCGCGCGCCGGGGTGGACCCCGTGGGCGGCCTCCCTTGTCGCTTATAGGCGCGGCTTCCGCCGTGCTTTAGTATGAATGCTCTAGCTCCGCAATCTAGAATCCAAAGAGCGCCGCCGTCGCCTCGCGCCGGCGCGCGCCCACAACAGGAGAAATCACCATGCTGAAGAAGGCCAAGGCCGGCCGGGCTGACAAGGAATCCGGCGAAGGCAAGGACATGTCGCAGGCAGTCCTCGATTCGTCGCGACACATCTGGCTCGCCGGACTCGGCGCGTTTTCCCGGGCGCAGGCCGAAGGCACGAAAGTCTTCGAATCACTCGTCAAGCAGGGAGAGGTCTTGGAGACAAAAACGCGCCGCGCGGCGGCCCATACCGCTGCTGCGGCCAAAGGTGTCGCCAAGGCCAAGGTCAGCGAAGTGAAGTCCGGCGTGGGCGGCACCTGGGACAAACTGGAGCAGGTCTTCGAGGATCGCGTGGCCCGCGCGCTATCCAAGCTGGGGGTGCACACCCAAACCGACGTCGAGCGACTCACCGAGCGCGTCGATGTGTTGTCGGAAGCGGTGAACGAACTGATCAAGGCCACCGGCGTCAAGCCGAAGCGGCGGCCGGCACCGCCGCCATCGACGGTCGAACGCATGATGAAGGGCGCCGTCACGACGGCATCGCGCACGGCCTCCAATGCGGCACGCTCGGCGACCAAGGCAGCACGTTCGGCCACTGGCGCCGTCAACAGCGCGACCAAGTCCGCGAAAAAGACCATGCGGACCGCCACCAAGGTGGCCAAGGCGGCCTTGAAGTAACCTGTCGCGGCCAAACGAGCAGGGTAAGACTCGCCTTATTGGCTTGGACTAGTCGAGTCCTCCTCGTCGATCGGGCGCTGCCTGCTCGTCACTCGCGATTGAGTTTCTCCACCAGTTTGACGTAGCTGGTCATCGCGTCGTCGCGGCTGGTGCCCGCCAGCTTGGACCAGGCATCGAACTTGGCGCCGCCGACAAAATCGAAGCCGCCGGGCCGATCGCCTTTGACGTCACCGTCCGTGGCCTGCTTGTAGTAAGAATAGAGCTTGAGCAGCGTGGCGTTGTCGGGCTTCTTCTTGGTCTGCTTGGCGGCGCCCGCCGCGGCGTCGAACCTGGCCTTGAGATCGTCTTTTTTCGGGGCTTGGGCCACGCTGTCCTCCTCGTACTGACACGGAAATTCGTGCTACTTTAGCGCGAACCCGAAGGCGGGCGCAACGCACGCCCGGACGCCCACCTTTTCCGCGAGACCATGGCCGCGACTCCCAAACGCGAGAAAATCTCCGCGGTCGACACCGCTTGGCTGCGGATGGATCGACCGCAGAACCTGATGATGATCTGCGGCGTGTTGCTGTTCCGCGAACGCGTGTCGCTGTCCCGGTTGCGCGACGTGATCAGCGAGCGCTTTCTCAGTTTTCGCCGCTTCCGCCAGCGCGCGGTCGAAATGCCGGGCATGGCCTTCTGGGAAACGGACCGCCACTTCGACATTGAGCGACACGTCGTGCATACGGCACTGCCCGGCAAGGCGGGGCGCAAGGAACTGCAGGACCTCGCCTCGCGACTGTCCACCACGCCGCTCGATCCGGCGCGGCCGATGTGGCAGTTTCACCTGGTCGACAACTATGCGGGTGGCAGCGCGGTAGTGGTCCGCATCCACCACAGCTACGCCGACGGCATTGCGCTGGTGCGCGTGATGCTGTCGATGACGGACGCAGCACCCAATGGTCCGCCGGCCATGCCCTTCGAGCCGCGCCCGCGCCGCCGCGCCGAACCGGACGATGCGCTGGGCCAGTTGCTGGCACCGTTCTCCGGCGCGATGGATACCGCGCGCAAGATCGGCGCCACCATTCTCGAGAAGGGCGTGGGTCTTTGGTCGGACCCCGGCAAGGCAGTCGCGCTGGCCGGTCAGGGCAGCGCGCTCACCGCGGAGATCGCCAAGCTCGTGCTGATGCCGCAGGATTCGCCCACGCGCTTCAAGGGCAAGCCCGGGATCGGCAAGCGGGTGGCGTGGGCCGACCCGCTGCCGCTGTCCGACGTCAAGACCATAGGAAAGGCGCTTGGCGCGTCGGTCAACGATGTCCTGCTGTCCTGCGTTGCCGGTGCCATTCGCGCTTATCTGGTGGGCAAGGGGGACGCCGTGGACGGCGTGATGATCCGGGCACTGGTACCGGTCAACCTGCGGCCGATGGAAAAAGCCTACAAGCTCGGCAACCAGTTCGGCCTCGTGTTCCTCGAATTGCCGATCGGCATCGAGAATCCGGTGGAGCGCCTTTACGCCGTTCGCGCCAACATGAATGCACTCAAGGGTTCGTTCCAGCCGGTACTGGCGTTGGGATTGCTGGCCGCGATGGGCGCGGCGCCGAAGGCGCTCCAGGAAGTGCTGTTATATGCGCTGGCGCGCAATGCGACATCGGTGATGACCAACGTACCGGGACCGCAGGAATCGCTTTACCTTGCCGGCAAGCGGATCGAGAGCCTGATGTTCTGGGTGCCCCAATCGGGCGACATCGGGATGGGGGTGTCGATCCTGTCGTACCACGGTGCCGTGCAATTCGGCCTGATCACCGACCGCGGCATGTGCCCCGATCCCGAAGCGATCATCGAGCGATTTGCCGGTGAATTCGAGAAGCTGGTCCTGGTCACGCTGATGGCGCCGTGGCATCGCGAAGGTGATCTTGACCCCGTCGAAGCGGCGGCCGTGGCCGGCGTCGAAGCTTGATCGGCGCCGATGCGCCAGGACCGCGTACTCGCCGCTGCTTGCCCTGGTCGTGAAGCTCAGGGAAACGCCGGATAGGTATTGGGCGTGGCGAAGGCTTCGCGCAGATACTGGTTGAGCGGCACCACCAGGTCTTTCGTGTTGAACCACTTGGCGTAGATCCGCTTGATCTCGCCCGTCTGGAAAAGATCGATCAAAGCGCGGTTGACGATCTTCTCGAACGCCGGCTCGTCCTTGCGCAGCATGATGGCGTAGGGCTCCACCGAGATGTAACGGCCGACGACCGCGAAGTCGTCCGGTTTCTTCGATTTCGAGATGAGGCCGTAGAGCAGCACATCGTCCATCGGAAAGGCCACGGCCTTGCCGTCCTCAACGGCCTTGAACGATTCGCCGTGGTCCTTGGCGGTGATGATGTTCATCTTCAGCAGCCGATCGGCGTTCATTGCCGTCATGATTTTCTCGCTCGTGGTGCCCTTGGTCACCACGACGTCCTTGCCGCGCAGGTCCTCGATGCTCGAAATGTTGGCGCTGCGTTTGGCCAGCATCTTGATGCCGGCTACGAATGTGGTGTACGCGAACGCCACCTGCTGCGCCCGATCGCGCGTATTGGTGGTGGAACCGCATTCGAGGTCGATCTTGCCTGCCACCAGCATGGGAATGCGATCGGACGACGATACCGGCACGAACCTGACGTCGAGGCGGGGCAGCTTCAGCTCCGTCTTGACGGCGTCCGCAACCCGCATGCACAGGTCCACCGAGTAGCCCTGCGGCTGTTTCTGGGCATCGAGGAAGGAGAACGGCACGCTGGTTTCGCGGACCCCGAGCATGATCGTACCGGTGTCACGGATGCGCCGCAGCGTGTCGATTTTCTCGGCGGGTTTTTCGGCGGCCTTGGCCGGCACGGCGCCCGCGGGCGCACTCTTGTCTTGCGCATCGGCGGGGATGCCGACGAGCCAGCCCGCGGCGGCGACCAGGACGACCGTGCGCCGAATCGCGGCGCGCAACAATGATGACTTGCGTGACAACATCCAATCCCCGCTCGCGTTGAGTTTCGAGTCTATTCCAGTTCCGACTTCGCGAGTTCAACATCCAGCCGTTCCATGGCGTCCAGCGGCTTTTGTCCAGCGGCCTGCTCGTAAAGCTTGGTAGCTTCGGCAATCCTGCCCTTGCCGAAGAGCATGATGAGCCCGTTGCCATGTTCGATGCGCAGGATTGGCGACTCCGGGAAGAGCTTGATCGCCTTCTCGTAGTGCTCGATGGCCGAATCCTTCTTGGCGCCGTAAGTAAGGCCGGCGACGATGCCGCCGACCTTGTTGATGACCTCAGCCTGATAGGACCCATAGCCCGCGTGCGCGTCAGCGTGCTTGGCGTCGAGCTTCAGCGCTGTCAGCAGCGCATCCTTGATCTTGCCGCCAAAGCCCTGCGCCAGCGCCTTGCCGACGCTGATGCCCTGGCTATGGCGGCCGAGCGCGAAGGCGTAGAGATAGTGGCCGTTGGCGTCCTTGGGCGCCTCTGCCCGCCGCCCTTCGGCCCAACCGGTCGCTTCCTCGAATAGCGCCAGCTTGGTGGCCTCCGCCTTCTCGATGTATTGCGCGTAAACCACCTGGGCCTTCACGGCCGCATTGACGCCGGCGCCGCCTGCCGCGTTGCCTGCTGCCACCGCCTGCTGGAAATCGCCGGCGTGGAAGTGGCGCCATGCCTCGAGCACTTCCGCATCCTTGGGGAAGGGTTCGCAGTCGCCGCGATGCAGGCGTGCCCATTGCTTCTTGAGTGCAGCCGCATCGTAGGCATAGGCCTTGTCGGCGTACGGAAACTTCGCCCATTTTTTTGCCATCGTCCCCCCTTTTTTGCGTGCTCCGATGCCTAGAGATAATCGTCGCCGAGGCGTTCGATCAGCGTGCGCCCATCACCGACCAGGAACGGCGCAATCAGCGCCAGCACCTGGTAGGCTGCATGATCGAGACTCACGTCGCGATGCTCGCCGGGTGGCCCGGTCGCGAGGCCGGCCACGCGTTGCCACGACATCCAATAGGTGGAAACCACGACCACGTTGGCGGCCAGGGCGCCAATCTCGCGCTCGGATGCCAGCATCTGGCCACTGCGTACCAAGGCTCGACACAACTCTATCACGGTGCGTTCCCCGCGCCGGGACAGCTCCGCGAACCGGGTGGCAAGCTTGCGATTGCGCGACGTGATCTCGTCCAGGTCGCGATACAGGAAGCGATAGTCGCGCATCCTTTCGAACAGCGCATGCAGCAGGAACCACAGGTCCTCGACCCCGGGAGGCGGCTCCTCCGGAACGGTAAGCAGCGGCAGCGCGGTGGCCTCATAGGCGGCATACAGCTCGCCGATGATGTCGTCCTTGTTGCGGAAGTGGTAGTACAGGTTGCCGGGACTGATGTTCATCTCGTCGGCAATGTCGGCGGTCGTGATGTGCGGCTCGCCGAAACGATTGAACAGCGCGAGGCTGGTTTCGAGGATGCGTTCGCGCGTGCGTCGCGGCGTCTTTTTCTCAGCCATGGGGCGGCCAGTGTAAGTCCAAGCCGCCCGCGCGCAAACTGTGCAGTGCAATCAGCGTGGCACGGCCAGCGCCCGTTCGAGCGTATCGAGCGTATGGCGCAATTCCCGCTTCGCCTGGCGCACGTTGTTGCTCTTGATGTCGTGATGCAGCGACCGCGCATCATTGACCGCGGCATGGACGTGACGCGAATCGTCGTTGAGCCGGTCCAGCCGCAGCGTGATGCCGTGTCGCCGCAGCAGCGGCTGCAGGTGAACTGCACGGGAGAGCAGGCTCTGCCGGGTCTTGGCAAACGCCATCGCGCAAAGCTTCTTGCGCTGCCAATAGCTGAAGATGTTGGCGAAGAACATGTCGGCATCCTCACGATCCGGCTCGAACAGCAGGATGTCGGCGTCCGGATACTGCTGCCGGTACTTTTCCATGCCGGTCTTCATCCGCGAATGAATGATGGCGCGAAAGGTCTGGCCAAGTACCAGCGGCAGCCCGCCCTGGTTGAGCTTGGCAACCGTGAGTCTTTTGCCGTGGGTGGTGGAACTCGCGTCGAAGGGCACCAGCGGATTGACGCAGAACAGGAGTTGCACGCCTTCGTCGAGCGCCACGGACGCATGCAGCGTCTTGTTGAGCGCGCCATCGACGTAATAGGCGCCGTCGATGACGACGGGCGGAAACAATCCCGGCAATGCGCTCGAAGCCTCGATCGCGCGGGAGATCGGCACGTGGGCATGCTGCCCCGGGCCAAACGTGACCGACGCGCCGGTGTCGAGATTGGTCGCGACGAGATAGAGCTTGTGCTTCAACTGCCGGAAGTCATTGGTGCGGCCCGGCGCTTCGAACAGGCGCGCGAGGAAGGCGTCGATCGCGCGATTTTCGAAGAAACCGGTGGGGATGGCCCGCGCCAGTGTGGCGAAGGATTCGGCGATGCCGTGATGGAACGGGTCGCGCACATATTGCAACGTGGCGCGCGCGGCGAGGCCGGGCAAGGCGGCGAGGCATCGACCGAACTCCGCGAACGCGGGCCGCAGGAATATCTCCGGCTTCAGCGCGGCATCCGCACCGTCATCGATGAACAGCCGGTACATCTGGGCAGGCGAGAGGCCATTGGCCAACGCCGCCGCGACGAAGCCGCCGGAGGACACGCCGACATAGACGTCGAGTTCGTTGAGGTCGAGGCCGTCGAGCGAATCGGCCAGCGCAAGCAGCGCGCCGACTTCATAGATGCCGCCCAGCGGGCCGCCCCCGGCCAGCGCCAGTCCGATGCCGGACTTGCCGCCTGGTGTCGGGGCCCTGAGTGTTTTTGCTGCAGTACGCTTCCGGGCGCGCGGGGCGCGCCCGGAAGGCTTCGGGTCCGGCATGTCGCTCCTCATTCAAGACGAAGGGAACATCTGACGGTTCCCTTTCGCATTCAATGGTAGCGGAGATTTACTTGCGGGTGGCGGACTTTGCAGCGCGCTTCACACGCTTCGCAACCTTGGGTGTACGGGTTGCCGCGGCGCGCTTCGCCTTGACCGTGCGCTTGACGCGCTTCACGGCCTTGGCACGCGTGGCCGGCTTCATCATCGCGGGCAGCGTCACCTTCGGCAGCGACTTCGGCAGGTTGCTTTGCACGAGTGTGACGGCCGTATCGGCCGCTTGCTTGACCGAGGCCTGCACTGTGGTGCGCGCCTGCTTCCAGAACGTATTGGCAACGGCGAACGAGCCTTCGAGGCGATCGCCGACCAGGCGGATCGTGCGGGACTCGACGGCCGTGCCTTCCTTGACCAACGTGCGGAACACGTTGCTGGCTTCGGTCTGCGCCCAATCGCGCGTGACCACGGCCGCGCCAAGGCTGGCGAGCCAAAATTGGCGCGAGGCGTTCATTACGGCATCGCCGACGGGGTTGAAACGAGCTTCGATGGTGGTGCGCATGGTGAGTTCTCCTGTGTGTGAAATCACGCGTGCGTGGCACGCTTGAACATGAATTTACGCAGTTCGTCTAGAGCAGTCACACTAATCGAATCGAATGAATGCGCCTATGTTGCAGCGGCCGGCTGCGCTTTCAACTGCGCGGCAAGTCCGGATGCGAGGCGCGCGGCGAGCGCATAGATCGACAGTTGGGGGTTGGCCCCGATCGAGGTGGGGAAGAGCGATCCGTCCATCACGTGCAGGTTGCGCAGGTGGTGATGCCGGCCGTCGACATCGACAACCGCGCGCCGGGGATCAGGGCCGAGCGGCGCACCGCCCATCACGTGCGCCGACACTACGCGCGTCACGATCGGCGCGAAGTCGAAACCGGCAATGGCCGCCTTGGCTTGCGCGAAACTCGTGAAGGCCATGCCCGTGCCATGGCCCGGGCTCACGGATTTCGCGCCGGCGGCAAACTGGATTTCCGCCATGGTCACGAAGGCGCGGCGCATGCCGTCCCAGAGGAATGGCGTCAACGGGTAGTCGAGAACCGGCGTGCCATCGTCGCGCAGGTGCACGGTACCGCCGGGACTGTCGGGATGAAAGCCGTCGCGCAGGAGTGCGATCACTACCTGCAGGTTGCAGAATTGCTGCATCGTTCGCGCGTGCGCGTCGCCGTCCTCGGGCAGCGTGATCGCCGTCAGTATCGGGTGCAGTGGCGGCGCCTCCAGCTTGTAGCCAATCGGGCCATCCACGGGGTGCGTGTCGAGGAAGTGGTCCGAGTAGATGGATTGCGGCGCGCCGGCGAAGCCATCAACGGTGTCCGGCATCACGCCAGCCGACACCACGGATGGATGCAGGAAGGTCCGGCGGCCGGTCAGCGCGAGCGGGTCCGGCAGTCGGCTGCGCAGCATGAGGCCCGGTGTGCCGATTGCGCCGGCTGCAGAAATGAACGTGGGGGCACGGAGCGTGACGAGGTGTCCGGTGGCCGCGGTGCCTGCGGAGTTCATTGCCCGGGCTTCAAGCGCGACCACGCGATCGCCCCGCGTGACGAAACGCTCCGCGCGCACGCGCGTGACAAGCGTTGCGCCCTTGGCCAACGCCGCGGGAATGGTAGTCACCAGCATCGATTGCTTGGCGTTGGTCGGGCAGCCCATCCCGCAATAGCCGAGGTTCCAGCAGCCCTTCACATTGCGTTGGATGGCCGGTGCGGCGATGCCAATGCGGCGTGCGCCGCGGGCCAGCGCTTCGTTGTTGGCATTGGGCGCCACTTGCCACGGCGCAATCGACAGGCGGCTTTCCATGCGCGCGAACCACGGCGCCAAAGCGCTTTCGGTGAATCCAGACAGCCCGCAGTGCTCGCGCCAGTACGCCAGCGTGGTGGACGGCGTGTGGAAGGAACTGGTCCAGTTCACGGTGGTGCCGCCGCCGACGCATCGCCCCTGCAGAATGTTGATCGCCTTGTCGCGCGTCTTGCGCGCCGCGGATTCCTGGTACAACTGCGGATAGGCTTCGGTTTCGAGCATGTTGAAATCGCGCGATGACTTGAGCGGCCCTTCTTCGAGCAAAAGTACGCGCAATCCCGCATCCGCCAGGATCTCCGCCGCAGTGCCGCCACCCGCGCCGCTGCCAACGATGACGACATCGGCTTCCAGGGTGGTGTCGCCGGCGAGGGTGGCGGCATCGACGACACGCCAGCCTGCGACGGCCGCATCAGCCCACGGGTCCGCGATGGAGGAGGGAGTACGGGTGCTCATGCCAGTGCCGGCGGTCCGGGATACCCGATCGTCGCCCAGGCTTGCGGATTGCCGTACCACGCCGCAAAGGTTAACTGGTGCAGCGCGTCGTAGGCGGCGCGCAGCAATTGGATGGAACTGCCGCGAAAGCGGTCGAGGCATGCACGCACCTGGTCAGGCGCTGCCTGTGCCCACGGCGCATCGACGCGGGCCACGGCAAGTCGCACCGGCGGCAACGAAAGGAGAGCGAAGAGCTGTGCCAGTTCAGCCTGGGCGCCAATGGGCAGCCCGCCAATTGCGGTATCCAAAGCGTCGAGCGTTTGCGCAATCGCGGCAGTGCGCGCCGCGGGCTCCTGCGGCAGTGCTCCCGCGAGCATGATCGGCACGATCGCGCGGAGAATGTCCTGACCATCGATCGAAATGTTTGTCGACTCCACATTGACGGCAGGCGCCGGGGAACGCCGCAGCCATCCGGCGAGCGCCAGCGCGCCAGCGCCGGCCAGGCCTACGGCGAGGAACGTACGACGGTTCAGTTTCGGCGGTGAATGCGACACACGTAGACGATAGCCACGCCCGGTAGAGCAAACAATCTAATGCGTGGCGCGCTGCCTGCTAGACTTCACGTTGCTGTCCTGATCGATCGTGCGTTCCATGGCCGAAATCCACTCCGCCACCGCCGCGCAAGGCTCCCTCATCCGCGAACTCGAGCGCGTGGGACGCCTGCACGGCGAGCGCGTGGACAATCCCATTCTGGCAGGTGCGCTGCATCGGCTCGCGCTGTGGCAGTCGCGGCGACTGCGCATGACCTATGCCGACCTTGCCGTCGACCGCCGTTACTCGAAGGCGGTGGATTTCTTCCAGAACGATCTTTACGGCACCGGCGACTTCAGCAAGCGCGATGCCGATCTTGCGCGTGTGGTGCCGGTCATGGTCAAGGTGCTGCCGCCGGGCGTCATCGGCACCATCGCGCTCGCAGTGGAGTTGAACGCGCTCTCACAGGAACTCGATCGCGCGCTGCTGTCGCGATTGCCCCGCGCCGACGGCCATTTTTCGGTCGCCGACTACTGCCGGGCGTACCGGCGCGCGGGCAACATTCCGCTGCGGCGCCGGCAGATCGGCCTCATCGTCGAAGTGGGCGCGGCGCTCGACCGCTACGTCGGCAAGCCGCTGATCCGAACGGCGCTCGCGATGATGCGGCAGCCGGCGCGAATGGCCGGCATGGCTGCGCTGCAGGATTTCCTGGAGCGCGGCTTCACGGCATTTCGCAGCATGGGCGGCGCCGCGACGTTCCTCGACACCGTGCAGACACGCGAAACCGATATCCTCGAAGCGATCGTCGGTGGCGTCGTCGAAGCATTCCCCGATCCGCTTGTCTTTCGCGCGCCCGAGCCGGTGACGATGCGTTGATTGCGTCCGGTCGCCCCGGACGCAGCATGTCTCAAGCCTTGCCGATCAGCTTGTCGAACTGGAGGTGAATTTCCTTCTCGAAGGCGGGCTTCAACGGCGACAGTAACCAGCCCAGGTTCACGTCAAGGTCGAAACGGTCCTTGGCCACCAGCAAGCGGCCGGTGACGCCTGGTCGTTCGAATTCGACCTCCTCGCCATCCCACTCGTATTCGAGTTCGAAGCGTTTTTGCAGGTCTTTCGCGATCTTGTCCGCGACGTCCCTGGCTTTCTTGTGCGATAGCGTGTGCTTGCGCGTAATCCTGATTGTGGCCATCGATGCCGTCCCCCCAGCGGCGAAGTATAGCCAACGCCCGCCGCAGTGTCCGATGGATTGTGGACGCGCTTGAAGGCACAATCGGCGCTCGATTGCAGCACCGTGGACATGAGGTGCGATCAGGGGGCATTGTGGCGGGAAACATCGCGCATCTGTTCATGCAGCACATCGACGCGGCACCGGAGCGCGTCCTGTACCGGCATTTTGTGGACGCGGCGTGGCGCGACGTCACCGCGGGCGAGGTTGCCGCACTCGCCGCGCGCTGGCAGGCCGCATTTGCCCGCGAAGGCCTGCAACCCGGCGACCGGATTGCGCTGTGCCTCCGCAACGGCGTGACATGGGTTGCCATCGACCTCGCTGCGCTGGGCATGCAACTGGTGGTGGTACCGCTCTATGTCGACGACAATCCCGACAACGTGGCCTGGTGCGCGGGCAATGCACAGGCACGCCTGTTGATCGTGGAGAATTCGCGGATTGCGGCAGCGCTGGTCAAGGTCGAAGATCCGCAGCAGCCGCTGCCGCCGCGCGTGATCGTGCGTCCGGACGACGATGAGGCGGGGGCCACCATGGCCACTTGGCTGCCCGCGGGCGCCACGGCCTTCGCCGTCGCCGACGTCACGCCGATGACGCTGGCCACCATCTGCTTCACGTCGGGCACGGCCGGACGTCCCAAGGGCGTGATGCTGACCCACGGCAACATCCTCGCCAATGTCGAGCAATGCCGCGCCACCAACATGGCGCGTCCCGACGACCTGTTCCTGTCGATCCTGCCGCTGTCGCACATGTTCGAGCGCACCGGTGGCTACTACCTCCCGCTGGCGCTTGGGGCGCGCGTGGCCTTTGCGCGCGGCGTTGCGCAGATTGCGGAGGACCTCGAATCGCAGGCACCCACGGCGATGTTTGCGGTGCCGCGGATCTTCGAGAAATTCCGCGCCCGCATCGACCAGTCGCTGGCGTCGTCGGCGTGGAAGAAGCGTCTCTTCGACATGTGCGTTGCGCGCGGTTATCGGATGGCCACTGGAAGCGGCAGCCTGCTCGATCATGCGGCCACCCCGCTTCTGCGCAAATTGGTCGCCACACCGATACTGGCGCGTCTCGGTGGCCGATTGCGTCTCGTCGTGGTCGGCGGTGCAGCGCTCGATCCGGAACTTGCCCGCGTCTTCATTGGTCTCGGTCTGCCGATGTTGCAGGGTTACGGCATGACCGAGGCGTCACCGGTGTTATCGGTTAATCTGCTCGACGACAACGTGCCCGATTCGGTGGGGCCGCCGGTGGAAGGCATCGAAGTGAAGTTCGGTGACGGCGGTGAATTGCTGGTGCGCGGCGCCAATGTCATGCAGGGCTACTGGCGCAATCCCGAGGCCACCGCTGCGGTGCTGCGCGGCGGTTGGCTGCATACGGGCGATATCGCCGAACTGAAGGACGGCAAGATTTTCATCCGCGGCCGCGCCAAGGACATCCTGGTGCTGTCCAATGGTGAGAAGCTGCCGCCGCAGGATGTGGAATTTGCGATCCTGCACGACCCGATCTTCGAGCAGGTGATGCTGGTGGGCGAGGGCCGTCCCTTTGTCGTGCTGCTGGCCGTATCGCAGGAAACCGACGAGAAGGTGCTGGCCCGGCGCGCCAACGAGCAGCTGAAGAAATTTCCGCGCTGGGTGCGCATCCGCAAGGTGGTGAGTTCGGTGGAACCGTGGAGCGTGGATAACGGGTTGTTGACGCCTACGCTCAAGTTGCGTCGGCCGGTGCTGCTGCAGCAGCGCGCCGGTGCGATCGAGGCGGCGTATTCGGGGGCGACCGAATAGCGGTCGTTCACCCGTCAACCGCGCCGGCCCATCGCAATCGCTGCGATCACCAGCGCGGCGGCGATGTAGGTGGCCGCGCTTACCGGTTCCGCCAGCAGCCACGCCGACGCGATGATCGTCAGGAACGGCTGCAGCAGTTGTGTCTGCCCTACCGCCGCGATGCCGCCGAGTGCCAGGCCGCGATACCAGGCGAAGAAGCCGAGGAATTGCGAAATCATGGCGACGTACGCGAACGCGGCCCACGCTGACCATGGTGCCGCCAGGCTGCGCGCGTCGAACGTGAGCCACGTGGGGATGACGACAAACGGCGCGGCCAGGATCAGCACCCAGCAGATGACCTGCCACCCGCCGAGGATGCGGGCCAGGCGCGCGCCCTCGGCATAGCCGATCGCCGCCGCGGCCACGGCGCCCGCGAGCAGCAGGTCGGCCGGCTGCGGGGCGCCGCCGCCTTCCCACAGCGCAAAGGCAACGACCACGGCGCTGCCGAACAGGGCCCACACCCAGAACTTGCGGCGGGGCCGCTCGTGCGCTAGCCACGCGCCGGCCAAGGCGGTGGCGAGCGGGAGCAGGCCGGCGATGACCGCGCCATGGGCCGCGGGAACGTAGCGCATCGCCAGCGCGGAAAGCACGGGCCATCCGGCGACCACACCCAGCGCCACCACGCCAAGGCGCGGCCACAGCGCGCGGGGCGGAAACGGCGTGCGCGTGGCCGCCAGAACGACTGCGGCCAGTACTGCGGCCACGAGCGCGCGCCCCAGTCCGACGAAGACGGGATCGAGCCAGGCCACCGCCAACCGCGTGGCCGGGAGCGTGCCGCTGAAGGCGACCACGGCCAGCAGGCCAAGCCACAGACCGAGCGTGAGATTGGCGGAGGTCGGCTGGTAGGTGACCCCGGGGGCCGATGCGCTTGAGGAAAGGGGCAACCGGGTCCGCATCGTGGCGAAATTATATCCGACTGATTTTATCGACTAATTGACGTGACGGGTCCCAGGCACCCGCCGACGATGTCCCGAGGCGCTGCGTCGAGGCGCCCGCGCGCCCAAGCATCGCTAAGGATCTGCGGGCAGGGGACGACAAAGGCCCTATCCATCCTGCGGATTCGGCGGTGACGGGTGTCCGGGGCTTGACAATGGCATCCGATCAAACATAGGATTAAAACAGTTGTTTGAAATTATCCGATCACCGGCCCATATTTCGAGGATCCATGAACACCAGCGTTGTGGCCCTTCCCGAATTGCGCGGTGCCGCCGCGACCAAGGAACGCCTGCTGGATGCCGCCGAGGCCCTGTTCATGGAACACGGCTTCGAGGCCACGAGCTTGCGCTTGATCACCGCGAAGGCCGGCGCCAACCTCGCCGCGGCGAATTATCACTTCGGCAGCAAGGAGTCGATGTTCGAAGCGGTGCTCACCCGGCGGCTCGATCCGATGAACCTGGAGCGGGTCGAATTGCTGGATCGCTTCGAGGCCGAAACGGCGCCCACGCCCCTTGGTTGCGATCGCATCCTCGCCGCACTGTTCATTCCCGCCTTGCGGCTGGCGCGCGACCCTGCGCTTGGCGGCAACAATTTCCTGCGCCTGCTCGGACGGGCCTATGCGGACCCGGCGCCGTTCATCCGGCGTTTTCTGTCCGAGCAGTACGCGCAGATGATCGCCCGCTTCAAGGCGGCATTCGGCCGCGCGCTGCCGCACCTGCCGAAGAAGGAATTGTCGTGGCGTCTGCATTTCATCATGGGCGCGCTGTCATACACGCTGGCCGGCACGGATGCGCTCAAGATCATTTCCGAACTGAATCCGCTGGCCACCGACAACGATGAAATCCTGTTGCGGCGCCTCGCCCCCTTTTTGCTGGCCGGCCTCAACGCGCCGCTGCCGGACCTGAATGACGTGACGCGCGAATTCGATTCCGAGATCGCGCGCCGAAGCTGACACCGAATGCCCGACAGGCACATGCGCATGTCGCATACCGCCCGCCGCCAAGGAGCTTTGCCATGTTGACTCTTTTCTGGTTCATCGCCGTCGTCGCCGGCTTCCTCGCGCTGGCTTACGTCAATGCTTCCGGCCGAAACTGGGCCATCGGCATCGCGGTCGCGCTCGGGCTTTCGTGGGGGCTGCATGCGCTGCCGCTGGTGCTCAGCCTTGTGCTCACCATCATCTTCATCGCGCTGGGCGTCGCGCTGGCCGTGCCTTCGCTGCGGCGCAGACTCATCAGTGATGCGGTACTTGGCGTTTTCCGTAAGGTGATGCCGGCAATGTCGCAGACCGAACGCGAGGCGATCGAGGCCGGCACCGTGTGGTGGGACGGCGAACTTTTCTCGGGCCGCCCGAACTGGAGCCGGTTGCTCGAAACGCCGTTGTCCGCGCTGACCGCCGAAGAGCAGCGCTTCATGGACGTGGAAACGGAAGCGCTGTGCGGCATGACCAGCGACTGGGAAACCACCAACGTCTACAAGGACCTGCCGCCCCAGGTGTGGCAGTTCGTGAAGGACAAGGGCTTCCTCGGGATGATCATTCCGAAGGAATACGGCGGCCTCGGGTTTTCGGCGTGGGCGCATTCGCAGGTCATCAACAAGCTGTCGACGCGCAGCGGAACGGCGGCGGTCACCGTGATGGTGCCCAATTCGCTCGGGCCGGGCGAGCTGCTGCTGCATTACGGCACCGACGCGCAGAAGCAGTACTACCTTCCGCGGCTGGCCAAGGGCCTCGAGATCCCGTGCTTCGCGCTGACCAATCCCAACGCGGGATCGGATGCCGCGGCCATTCCGGATTACGCGCATGTGTGCTGGGGCGAGTTTGAGGGCAAGCGCGTGCTCGGATTGTCGGTGACGTGGGACAAGCGCTACATCACGCTCGGTCCCGTGGCCACGCTGCTGGGTCTCGCGTTCCGCGTCTACGACCGCGACAAGCTGCTGGGCGACAAGGAGGATCTCGGCATCACATGCGCGCTGATTCCGGCAAAGCATCCGGGCGTTGTGATCGGCCGCCGGCACATGCCGCTCAACGCGGTGTTCCAGAACGGGCCCAACTCGGGTCGCGACGTGTTCATTCCGCTCGACTGGGTGATCGGCGGACGGCCGATGGTCGGTCAGGGCTGGCGCATGCTGATGGAATGCCTGGCGACCGGACGGGGCATTTCGCTGCCGTCGTCGAACACGGGCATGTCGATGCTGGCGGTGCGCACAGTGGGTGGGTATGCACGGGTGCGCACGCAGTTCAAGACCGCCATCGGCAAGTTCGAAGGCATCGAGGAACCTCTGGCACGCATGGGCGGAAACCTCTACATGATGGATGCGACGCGGATGCTGACCGCCGCGGCCATCGACCAGGGCGAGAAGCCCGCGGTGGTGACGGCCATCGCCAAATATCACATCACCGAGCGGGCGCGGAAGACGATCAACGACGGCATGGATGTGATTGGCGGCAAGGGCATCTGCATGGGGCCGTCGAATTTTCTTGGTGGTGCCTACATGCAGCATCCGGTGGCGATCACCGTGGAGGGTGCCAACATCCTGACCCGCAGCCTCATCATCTTCGGGCAGGGCGCCATTCGTTGTCATCCGTTCGTGCTGAAGGAAATTGGCGCCACGCGTGAAACGGACCGCGAACGCGCGTCGATCGCCTTCGATGCTGCGCTCTTCGGGCATGTCCGGTTCACGCTCGCTAGCTTCGCGCGCTCGTTCGTCACCGGCCTCACCGGATCGCATTTCGTGCGTGTACCCGACGACGTGGCGCCGGCCACGCGCCGCTACTACCAGCAGCTCACGCGCTTCTCGGCTGCGCTCGCCTTCCTCGCCGACGTGTCGATGGGAACGCTGGGCGGCGCGCTCAAGCGTAAGGAAAAGCTGTCGGCGCGCCTGGGCGACATCCTGTCATTGATGTATTTGTGCTCGGCCACGCTGAAGCGCTTCGAGGCGGAGGGGCGGCAGGAGGCCGATGCGCCGCTGATGCACTGGGCGATCTGGGATGCGATGTTCCAGATCCAGAGCGCGTTCGAAGGCGTGATCTCCAACTTCCCGAACCGGATCACCGCCTTCCTGCTGCGCCGCACGGTATTTCCGCTGGGCCGGCCCTACGTCATTCCGTCGGATCAACTTGGGCACGAAGTCGCACGTCTGCTGATCGAACCGTCGGCTACTCGCGACCGACTCACGGCGGGCATGTATCTCGGTGCCGGCGAGGACGATCCGGTGGCACTGATCGAGCGGGCGCTGGCCGCTACCATGGCGGTCGAACCGGTCGAGGCCAAGTTGAAGACCGCAATGCGCGAGCAGAAGATGGACGGACGCCTGCCGCCGGGCGCGGACGTCGAAATCCTGGCGATGCGCGGCGTCGAAGCGGGGGTGATCGACGCGACCGAGGCACGCTTGCTGATCGCGCAGCGCGAATTGGCGGCGCGCGTGATCAAGGTGGACGATTTCGACCAGGACCTGGGCGCCCGCCTGTTGCAACCGGCGATCGACGCGGCACAGGTCCGCGTTGACCCGCCCAAGCACCGCGCCGCCGCCTGAAGCCGAAAGAACCCCTTTCCCATGGCCATGAACGAACCTGTCTACATCATCGACGGCAACCGCACGCCGTTTCTCAAGTCGCGCAATCGGCCGGGGCCGTTCGCGGCGTCGGACCTTGCGACCGATGCGGGACGCGCGCTGCTGCTGCGTCAGCAATTCGATCCCGCGCAGCTGGATGAAGTCATCCTGGGCTGCGCTGCGCCGTCGGCCGACGAAGTGAATATTGGCCGCGTGGCGGCGCTGCGCATGGGTTGCGGCCTCAAGGTGCCGGGCTGGACGGTAATGCGCAACTGCGCTTCGGGTATGCAATCCATCGACTCCGCGGTCAACAACATCCGTGCGGGGCGATCCAATCTCGTGCTCGCCGGCGGCGTCGATGCGTTGTCGCGGGCGCCGCTGCTGTTCTCCGACGCCATGGTGATGTGGCTGTCGAAATGGTATGCCGCCAAGTCCACCGGCCAGCGGGCGGCGCTGCTCGCTCAGTTCCGGCCGGGCTACTTTGCCCCTGTGATAGCGCTGATGAAAGGCCTGACTGATCCGATCTGTGGATTGCTGATGGGGCAGACTGCCGAAAACCTTGCGTATCGCTTCGGCATCACGCGTCAGGAGATGGATGCATACGCGGCAGGCAGTCATGCGAAGGTGCTCGCTGCGCAAAAGTCCGGGCACTTCGCGGACGAACTGGTGGCGCTTTTCGACAAGGCCGGCAAGGTCTACGCGGAGGACGACGGCGCGCGCACCGACTCGACCGCGGAAAATCTCGCGAAGCTGCGTCCGTTCTTCGACAAGAAATACGGCAACGTCACCGCCGGCAACAGTTCCCAGATCACCGATGGCGGCGCGTGGGTGGTAGTGGCCTCGGAACGTGCGGTGGCCGAGCACAACCTGGAACCGCTGGGCCGCATCGTCGATTCACAATGGGCGGGGCTCGACCCGGCGCAGATGGGACTTGGCCCCGTGCACGCGGCCACGCCGATCCTGCAGCGGCACGGACTGGGTCTCGACGACATCGACGCGTGGGAAATCAACGAGGCCTTTGCCGCGCAGGTGCTGGCCTGCGAACGCGCGTGGGGCAGCGACGACTATTGCCGCACGGAACTCGGGTTGCCGGGGGCGTTGGGCGCCATCGATCCGGCAAGGCTCAATGTCGACGGCGGCGCCATTGCGCTCGGGCATCCGGTAGGCGCTTCGGGCACGCGCATCGTGCTGCATGTGTTGAACGTGCTGCGTCGAACCGGCGGCAAGCGCGGCATGGCCGCTATCTGCATTGGCGGTGGTCTGGGCGGAGCCATGCTGATCGAGCGCGCATGAGCAGGACGATGCGTGTGGCGCGTGGCAGCCCGCCGGGCGTCCGCCGCGGGTACGCAGCCATCTCCATTCACCTGAATATCCGGGATCACTGATGCAGCACTGGACAATTGAACGCAATGACGACGGCCTTGCCTGGCTGACGCTGGACAAGCACGGCGCGACGGCGAACACGTTGTCGGGCGAAGTGCTGGCTGAGTTGAACGAGGCGCTCGACCAGCTGGATCGCGCCGCGCCGCGCGGACTCGTCATCCGGTCGGGCAAGGCCAACGGCTTCATCGCCGGCGCGGATGTCGATGAATTTGCCGGTGTCACCGACGAGGCGGGCGCCTTGGCCATCGTCAAGCGGGGGTGGGACACGTTCGAACGCCTGGCGCAGGTGCGCTATCCCACGCTCGCACTGATCAAGGGTTTTTGCCTCGGTGGCGGTCTCGAACTGGCGCTGGCGTGCCGCTATCGCGTGGTGGTCGACGAGCCGGGAACGCGGCTCGGCTTGCCCGAGGTCATGCTGGGCATCGTGCCGGGGTGGGGCGGGATACGCCGCCTGCCGAAGTTGATCGGCGCGCCGGCCGCACTCGACCTCCTGTTGACCGGCCGGACCATCGACGCGCGCCGCGCCAAACGGTTGGGCCTGGCGGATGAGTGCGTCCCGCCGCGCGTGATGGAGAACACGGCGCGTGGCATGCTGCGCGCGTTGGCGTCGCCACGTCGGCTCAAGTTCCCGCTGTCAATGACGCTCAATCCGCTGGTGCGCCGCTACATCGCAGCGCAGGCGCGCAAGCAGGTGGCCAAACGCGCTCGCCGCGAACACTATCCGGCGCCCTACGCCATTCTGGACCTGTGGGTGCGCTTCGATGGCAACGCGCTGGATGCGCCCGCCGCGGATCCCGCGTCGATCCCGTCGTTGCTCAAGACGCCCACGGCGGCCAATCTCATTCGCGTGTTCAGACTGCAGGAACGCCTGAAGAGCCTCGGCAAGGACGGCGACTTCAAGGCGGCCCATGTGCACGTCGTAGGCGCCGGCACGATGGGTGGCGATATCGCCGCCTGGTGCGCGTTGCGGGGGCTGCGGGTCACGCTGCAGGACCAGAACGCGGAACGACTGGCGCCGGCGATGAAGCGTGCGGCCAAGCTGTTCGCCGACCGCCTGCGCGATCCACGCCGCGTGCGCGACGCCACCGATCGTTTGATTCCGGACGTGGCAGGCGACGGTGTTGGGCACGCCGACGTGATCATCGAGGCGATCTTCGAAAACGTCGACGCCAAGCGCAGTCTCTTCGCCGCGCTCGAAACCAGGGCGCGTCCGGAGGCGCTGCTCGCCACCAATACGTCGAGCATCCCGCTCGAGGAAATCGCATCGATATTGCAGTCGCCGGAGCGACTGATCGGATTGCACTTCTTCAATCCGGTGGCGAAGATGATGCTGGTCGAGATCGTCGTCGGCGCGCGCACCGCACCCGCGCTGGTGCCGCAGGCCGCCGCATTCGTCCGCCAGATCGACAAGTTGCCGCTGCCCGTGAAAAGCGCGCCGGGATTCCTCGTCAATCGCGTGCTGGCGCCGTATCTGATGGCGGCGATGCGCTGCATCGACGAGGGCATTGCGCCGGAAACGGTCGATGAGGCCGCGCTGGCCTTTGGCATGCCGATGGGGCCGATCGAACTCGCCGACACCGTCGGTCTCGACATCTGCGTGGCCGTGGGGCAATTGCTGGGCGGCGGCGCGCAACCGCCGCGGAAGTTGAAGGAACTCATCGATGCGGGCCAACTTGGCCGCAAAACCGGACGCGGATTCTATGTGTGGACCGACGGCAAGCCGCAGAAGAGCGCAGCCGGCGCCGTTCCTGCCGGACTGGCCGAGCGCCTGGTCCAGCCGATGGTCGACGAAGCACGCGCGGCACTGGCGGAAAACATCGTGGCCGATGCCGATCTTGTCGATGCCGGTGCAATTTTCGGTACCGGATTTGCACCGTTTCGCGGCGGGCCGCTGCATTTTGCCGGTGCGGATTGAACCGTTCGGGTATTGACTCGACTTCGTAGACCGCATCTGGTGTACGATTTTTGGGTGACGGACGCCGGGCCCTACAGAAGGGTCCCGCCGTGATTCGGACATGCCGATGGCGGCCGTCCGGGGACGTTGTCGGGGCAACCTTGCCGTGGCATGTCCGGGTGGTCAAGGAGGAGCGTCGTGGAAAAAATCTGGCTGAAGCACTATCCGAAGGGCGTTCCCGCCGAAATCGACATCAACGAATACGCGTCGGTGTCCGAGGTGTTCGAGGAAAGTGTCGGCAAGTACACGACGCGTCCCGCCTTTACCTGCATGGGCAAGACGCTGACCTTCGCCGAACTCGACACGCTGTCGAGTGCTTTCGGCGCCTGGCTGCAGGGCATGGGTTGCAAGAAGGGCACCCGCGTGGCGCTGATGATGCCCAACATCCTGCAATATCCGGTGGCGCTGTTCGGCACGCTGCGCGCCGGGTGCACGGTGGTCAACGTCAACCCGTTGTACACGGCGCGCGAACTCGAGCACCAGCTCTCCGACTCCGGCGCCGAGATCCTCATTTGTGTCGAGAATTTCGCCGACACGGTGGCGATGGTGGTCGGCCGGACCAAGGTCCGGCAGGTCGTGGTCACGTCGATCGGCGAATTGCTAGGCTTCAAGGGCATCGCTGTCGACTTCGTGCTGCGGCATGTCAAGAAGATGATTCCCGCGTATGCGCTGCCGGGTGCGATCCGATTCTCGGATGCATTGGCCGCCGGGCGCCTGCGAACGCTCGAGCGCGTCCCGCAGGGTCACGACGACATCGCGTTCCTGCAATACACGGGAGGCACCACTGGCGTGGCCAAGGGCGCAATGCTGCTCAATCGCAACATCATCGCCAACATGCTGCAGGCGCGGGCGTGGCTGCGGCCGTTCCGGAAGCCTGACCGCCGCGAGATCGTCATCACGCCGTTGCCGCTCTACCACATCTTTTCGCTGACCGCGAACTGCCTCTGCTTCATGACCTTCGGGGCCGAGAACATCCTCATTCCCAATCCGCGCGACATCCCCGGCTTCGTGAAGGAGATGGGCAAGCACAAGTTCACCGCCTTCACCGGCGTGAATACGCTGTTCAACGCGCTGGTCAACAACGATGACTTCCGCAAGCTCGACTTCTCGTCGCTGGAGCTGGCACTGGGCGGCGGCATGGCGGTGCAGGAAGCGGTGGCGAAGAGGTGGAAGGAAATCACCGGCGTGCCGTTGATCGAGGCCTACGGGCTCACAGAGACCTCGCCGGCGGCCACGATCAATCCCCTTGACCTCGCCGAGTTCAACGGCTCGATCGGGCTGCCGATTTCCTCCACCGAGCTTACGCTGCGCGACGACGCCGGTGCCACGGTGGGGTTGGGCCAGCCCGGCGAAATATGCATCCGCGGCCCGCAGGTGATGGCGGGCTACTGGCACCGCCAGGATGAAACGGACAAAGTGATCGACAAGGACGGCTGGTTCGCCACCGGCGACGTCGGCGTGATGGACGAACGCGGATTCGTACGCATCGTCGACCGCAAGAAGGACATGATCCTGGTCTCCGGATTCAACGTCTATCCCAACGAGATCGAGGGCGTGGTCGCCGGCCATCCGGGGGTGCTCGAGTGCGCCGCCGTCGGCATACCCGATGCGAAGTCCGGTGAGGCAGTCAAGCTGTTCGTGGTGAAGAAGGATCCGGCGCTCACCAACGAAGACGTGCTGAAGTTCTGCCGCGAGCACCTGACCAGCTACAAGATTCCACGGCACGTCGAGTTCCGCAGCGATCTGCCGAAGTCCAACGTTGGCAAGATCCTGCGTCGCGAACTGCGCGACGAAATGAAACGGCAGCAAGCCGCGGCCTGAACGCTCAACGCGCCATGACCCTTCCTGACAAGCAACCGGTGCTGCGCGTGGTGCCCATGCCGGCCGACGTCAACCAGCACGGCGACATCTTCGGCGGCTGGATCATGGCGCAGGTCGATATCGCGGGTGGTGTTGTAGCGGCGCGACATGCGCGGGGAAGGGTGGCTACGGTAGCCGTCAATTCGTTTACCTTCAAGCAACCGGTGCTGGTGGGCGACCTGGTGACCTTTTTTGCCGAGGTCACCCGTATCGGAAATACGTCGATAACGGTCGCAGTGGAGGTTTTTGCGCAGCGCAACCCAAAAGAGGAGGTTACGGTCAGGGTGACCGAAGCCAGCCTCACCTACGTGGCGGTAGGTTCTGACCGCCGGCCGCGCCTCCTGAATCTGCTTTGAAATGTATGTAGTCGCACCCCCTTCTGGACTCTCCTTTGCGCCACCGCCCGGGTGTATAGTCCTGCGTGAAGTATCCACCGGGTTTGCCGCAGGCAAAGCCGGTGGATTCAAAAGACCAATTAAGAAGTAATTCCAATCGTGCCGGCCGCGGCACACAGGAGGAGTAAACGATGTCATCGACCACGTATCGCAGGACGCAACTCGCCTCGGCGATTGGCGCGCTCGTATTGGCGCTTGGCGCTGGCCAGGCGTTCGGCACCGGCTTCCAGTTGAACGAGAACAGCGCGAGCGGACTCGGCAACGCCTTTGCGGGTGGCGCCGTTGCCACCGACGACGTAACGGCGATGTGGTCGAACCCGGCCGCGCTTTCGCTGTTTCCCAAGATGCAAGCGGCAGCGGCGTTGCACATCATCACGCCGTCGATCAAGTTCAGCAACAATGCCTCGATCCCGGCCTCCAACCAGCCGCTCGGTGGTGACGGTGGCGACGCCGGTGGCTTCAATTTCGTGCCGAACATGTACCTCGTTGTGCCGATCAACGCGCAGTGGAGCTTTGGACTGGGCGTCAACGCCCCATTCGGCCTGACCACGGAATACGACGATGGCTGGATCGGCCGCTACCAGGCGCTGAAGTCGCAGATCGAGACGATCAACGTCAATCCGGCGCTGTCGTGGAAGGTGACCCCAACGCTGGCAATCGGTGCCGGCGTCAATTACCAGTACATCAAGGCTACGCTCACCAACAACGTCAATTACTCCGGGGCGCTGCTGTCTGCCGCGGCGCTGAATGGCATCACGCCGGGATCGCCAACGTTCAACGCCATTGCGCAGGCTACACCGGGCCTCGATTCGAAGGCACAGGTCAAGGGCGAAGACGGCGCGTGGGGCTGGAACATTGGCTTTGCATGGGATGCCACGCCGCAGCTTCGCGTGGGCGCCAGCTACCGCTCGGAGATCAAATACGACGTTTCCGGGAACATCGACTTCAGCAATCCGACGATAACACTCGCACCGGGCACACCGCCACAACTGGCGGGAACCATTGCGGCGCTGTCTGCCGGCGTCAACAGTACGGCGCTGTATGGTCGCGGCGTGACGTCGGACATCACGATCCCGGCGATTGCCAACCTGTCGATGCTCTACCGGCTCAACAGCAAGTGGGAAGTGATGGCCGATGCGCAGTACACCGGCTGGTCGAGCATCCCTGAACTTCGATTCATCGCCAGCTCGCCCCCCGCACTGCCGCCGACGGCGTTGAACTGGGACGACTCATGGAAGTTCTCGGTTGGCGCCACCTACAAGGCCAATGACGTGTGGAAGGCCCGTTTCGGCGTGGCCTTCGACCAGACGCCGGTTACCAACGACCCCACGGTGCGGCTGCCGGACTCGGACCGCTGGTGGTTGGCAATCGGCGGCGAATACAAGTGGACCCCGAACCTCAAGTTCGATGCCGGTTTTGCCTACATCATCGGGGACAACACGAACTTCAACCAGAATCAGGGCAGCACGGCCGGCAACGCCCTGGTCAACGGAACGTTCAAGGCAAGCACCACGATTCTGTCGATGCAAGGCACCTATACGTTCTAGGCAAGCCGGAGCGGTTTGCTCCTGCATCGATCGCAGCTGTACGCGCAAGACGGCCGGGGCAACCCGGCCGTTTTTTCCTGAGCCACGGACTTCGGTACGGACGACAATTCTCGCCCACCAACCACCGCGACAGCAGCGATTCGATCCAGTCGGCTTTGATAGAATTGGCCTCCCGCTGCACCCCGCATTTTCATTCCCTTCCCGCGATTCCACGGGCCTCTCCGGCACTCCATTCATGTCAAATTCACCGCTGATCGTCCGCAAGGCTGCCGTGCTTGGCGCTGGCGTGATGGGCGCGCAGATCGCCGCTCATTTCACCAACGCCGGCATCCCGGTCATCCTGTTCGACCTGCCCGCGAAGGAAGGCGATCCCAATGGCCTGGCCACGCGCGCCATCGCGGGCCTCGTCAAGCTCGAGCCCGCCCCGTTGGCCGCCAAGGATCGCGCGGCGGCCATCGTTGCCGCCAACTACGGCAGCGACCTCCCGCGACTGGCCGAGTGCGACCTCGTGATCGAGGCGATCGCCGAGCGCCTCGACTGGAAGCGCGACCTCTACGAAAAGATCACGCCGCACCTGGCGCCCACGGCCGTGCTCGTGTCGAATACGTCAGGGCTGTCGCTTTCGGCGTTGTCGGCGGCGGTGCCCGAAGCGGTGCGCACCCGCTTCTGCGGCATGCATTTCTTCAATCCGCCGCGCTACATGTATCTGGTCGAGCTGATCGCGGGTCCGCAGACCGATGCCGCACTGCTCGATGCGCTGGAGACGTTCCTGACGTCCGCGCTGGGCAAGGGTGTGATCCGCGCCAAGGACACGCCCAATTTCATCGCCAATCGCGTCGGCATTTTTTCCGTGCTGGCCACGATGAAGCATGCGCAGACCTTCGGCCTGTCCTTCGATGTCGTGGACGCGCTTACCGGACCTGCGATCGGCCGCGCAAAGAGCGCCACCTATCGCACCGCGGACGTGGTGGGTCTCGACACGATGGCGCACGTGGTCAAGACGATGTGGGACACGTTGCCCGATGACCCCTGGCATCCGTTGTTCGCCACGCCGCCGGTACTGGCGGGCCTGGTCGCGCAAGGCGCGCTGGGCGCCAAGACCAAGGCAGGATTCTTCCGCAAGGTGGGCAAGAACATCGAAGTGCTCGATCCCGCCGCGCGCGAATATCGTGTGGCGGCGGGCGTCGTGATGCCGGAAGTCGCAGAGATCCTGAAGCTCAAGTCGCCGGCGGAAAAGTTTGCCGCGCTGCGGGCGCTGCAGCATCCGCAGGCGCAGTTCCTGTGGGCCATTTTCCGTGACCTGTTCCACTACAGCGCGTTTCACCTCGCAGACATCGCCGACAACGCGCGCGACGTCGACCTTGCGATTCGCTGGGGTTTCGGCTGGCAGATGGGTCCCTTCGAAACGTGGCAGTCGGCGGGCTGGGAGAAGGTGTCCGCATGGGTTGCCGAGGACGTCGCGGCGGGTCGCGCGCTGGCCACGGTGGCGTTGCCGGCATGGGTTGCGGGCGAAGCCGTGCGCGCGGCCAAGGGCGTGCATAGCGCTGCTGGCGCATATGCGCCACGCGAGAACAGGTTCGTCGCGCGGTCCACGCTTCCGGTCTATCGACGTCAGTTGTTTCCCGAAACGGTTTTGGGCGAAGTTGCCGCGGAGCGTGGCACGACGGTCTTCGAGACCGAGGCCGTGCGCATGTGGCACCAGGGTGATGGCGTGGCCATCCTGTCTTTCAAGAGCAAGGCCAATACAATCGGAGAGGACGTTCTCGACGGTCTGCTGCGCGCGATAGACGAAGCCGAGCGTGACTACGCCGGCCTCGTGATCTGGCAGGGGCGCGAGCCATTTTCGCTGGGCGCCAACCTTGCGGCGGTGTCGCCGGGCATTGCGGCCCGGCAATGGGACAAGATCGATGCCGTGGTCGCCAAGTTCCAGCGCACCGCGATGCGGTTGCGCCACTGCCTCATTCCCACGGTATGCGCCGTGCGCGGCATGGCGCTGGGTGGATCGTGCGAGCTGATCATGCACGCGGATCGCACGGTGGCCGCGCTGGAGTCCTATATCGGGCTTGTGGAAGTGGGTGTCGGCCTGTTGCCCGCCGGTGGCGGCAGCAAGGAGTTCGCGGTACGTGCCGCGGAAGAAGTGCGGCGCGGCGCCAATGGCAGCCAGATCGACCAGTTTCCGTTCATCCGCACCTATTTCCAGACTATCGCCACCGCCACGGTGTCGAAGAGCGCGCTGGAGGCGAAGGAGCTGGGCTTCCTGCGCGCCTCCGACGTCGTCGTGATGAACGCCAACGAGCTGCTGTATGTCGCCAAAGGCCAGGCACGGGCACTCGCCGACGCCGGATACCGGCCGCCGCTGCCGGCACGCAATATTCCGGTGGCGGGCAAGACCGGATTCGCAACGCTGCAAATGATGCTCGTCAACATGCGTGACGGCGGCTTCATCAGCGCCTACGACTTCGAAGTCGGCAAACGGGTGGCGCGGGTGTTGTGCGGCGGCGAAGTCGAGTCGGGCAGCGTGGTCGACGAGGATTGGCTGCTTGAGCTGGAGCGCGCCGAATTCATGCATCTCCTGCGCCACGAATCGACCCAGGCCCGCATCGCGCATACTCTTGCGACCGGCAAGCCGCTGCGCAACTAGTAGGTTACGAAAAACACGATCGAGATCGCGAACCATGGACAGACAGATTCAGGATGCCTACATCGTGGCCGCCACGCGTACCGCGGTGGGCAAGGCGCCGCGCGGCGCGTTCCGTTCCACGCGCCCCGATACCTTGCTGGCGCACGTCCTGAAGGCCGTGCTGGCGCAGGTTCCGGCCATCGACCCGAACCGGATCGAGGATGCCATCATCGGCTGCGCGATGCCCGAATACGAGCAGGGCATGAACGTCGCCCGCATCGGCGTGCTGCTGGCCGGACTACCCAACTCCGTCGCGGGCATGACCATCAATCGCTTCTGCTCCTCGGGCCTCAATGCCGTGTCGATTGCCGCGGATCGCATTCGGACCGGTGAGGCCGACATCATGATTGCCGGCGGCACCGAGAGCATGAGCATGATCCCGATGCTCGGGCGGCTGGCGCTCAATGAGGCCGTGTTCGAGCATGGCGAAAATGTCGGCATTGCGTACGGCATGGGTCTCACGGCCGAAAAGGTGGCCGCGCAGTGGAAGGTATCGCGGGAGGATCAGGACGCGTTCGCGCTGCAGTCGCATCAACGGGCGTTGGCGGCGCAGGCGGGAGGCGAATTCGCCACCGAGGTCAGTCCGATCGCCATCGACGAAAGCGTGCCCGATCTGGCCACGGACCGGATCGTCAAGCGCGGCAAGGTGTTCGAGCGCGACGAGGGGCCTCGCGCCGATACGTCTGCCGAAGGGCTGGCCAGGTTGCGGCCGGTATTCGCTGCACGCGGCTCGGTCACTGCCGGCAACAGTTCGCAGATTTCGGATGGCGCGGGCGCGTCGATCCTCGTGTCCGAGCGCGTGCTGAAGGAGCTGAACCTGGCGCCGCTGGCGCGGTGGGTGGGCTACGCGGTCGCTGGCGTCCCGCCGGAGATCATGGGCATCGGGCCGATCGCCGCCATTCCCAAGGTGCTCAAGACCACCGGCATCCGCCAGGACCAGCTCGACTGGATCGAATTGAACGAGGCCTTTGCCGCGCAGGCCATCGCGGTGATGCGCGAGCTGGAGCTCGACCCGGCCAAGGTTAATCCACTGGGCGGCGCAATCGCGCTTGGCCATCCGCTGGGCGCCACTGGCGCCATCCGCACCGCCACGATCACGCACGCGATGCGGCGGCATAAGTTGAAGTACGGCATGGTTTCGATGTGCGTAGGCACAGGCATGGGCGCCGCCGGCATCTTCGAGGCGATGTAACCGGCCATTCCAGGCCGCGGTGCAGTGTCGCGGCCGATAACGCGTTGACGAAGGAAAAGACATGCGCAAATTCATCATCATCGTCGCAGCGGCACTGCTTGCCAGCGCGGCCCAGGCCGTTGAAGTTGGCGGCGTCAATCTCCCCGACAAGATGAGCGTGGGCGGGCAGGAGCTGGTGCTGAACGGCGCCGGAATTCGCACCCGTGTGGTCTTCAAGGTGTACGTGGGCAGTCTCTACCTGCCGGCCAAGGCCAGCACTTTGGCAGCGGTGCTCGAGAAGGGACCCCGTCGCATCCAGCTCAATCTCCTGCGCAACCTTTCTGCCGACCAACTGGTCGACGCGCTCATCGACGGCATCAAGGAGAACAATTCGGCGGCCGAGCAGGCCGCCATCAAGGCGCAGATCGACAACATGGTTGCCACGATGAAGGGTTTCGGCGACGTCAAGGAAAAGGACGTAGTGACGCTGGACTTCGTCGATGGCGCGACCAAGATCGGACTCAACGGCGCGGCCAAGAGTTCGATTGCCGGCGAAGCGTTCAACAACGCGCTGACGCGGATCTGGCTCGGCGAACAACCGGTCCAGAGCGATCTCAAGAAAGCAATGCTCGGCAGCTGATGCCCGATTTCTGGCTTTCCTCAGGTTATGGCTTGCTGGCGACGGGATCCGACGGCCGGCTGATGGTCACCGACGACTTCCTGCGCAGCTTCCTCGTGCGCCCGGAGTTGGCACCGGTGCCGGAGTCGTGCCCGGCCGAACTGGCGTTGCACGACGCACTGCTGGCCGCGCCGACGCGCGCGGTGGCAGGCGCCGAGATTGACCAGCTGGTGGACCCCGACGCGCGGGAAAATTATGCGATCTGGCTGCGCTTCCGGGCGCGACTTGTAGAGGCCGAATCGATCGAGGCGGCCTACACGGCGCTGTTTCGGGGTGATGGCGTCGATGTGCCGCCGCTTTTCGTGCAGCAATTGACCCAGGTGCTGCTGCGGCACATCCTCACGGCCGATGCCGATCCGATGGCAGCGCGCGCTGCCGAGATGCTCTTTCGCCCGCAGAAGATCGCGGTGATGGAGGATGGCGCGGTCATGGCAGCAGACGAAACCACGGTCGAACTGTTTGCCACCACCGGCGGGTTCGGGTCGCTGGGCGAACTTCTGGCGCAGAACCGCACGCCCACGCGGGATATCGAACTCGATGTGCTCGATGCCGGCAATGCGCCGGCCTATTGGGACCGTGACGAGCGGCACGACTTCTCGGTCAGCCTGAATCGTGGCCGCCCTGCGCTGGACGCGCTGTGCCGCGTGCTCGAGCGGTGGGTGCATCATTTTCTGGGCGTCGACGTCACCATCGTGCATGAGCGCGCGATCGACGACGCGCGCTGGGTGTGGCACGTGGGCCTCGATGCCGAGGCCAGCGCACTGCTCAACGATCTATACAACAAGGTCGACATCGACGACGCCCGGATGGGGCGGCTGCTTTGCCTCTTCCGCCTCGAATTCCGCAATCCGGCGGACATGCGGCCCGGGCTTGCGGGCCGCCCCGTCTATTTGGCCATGGCGATGGACGAACGGCAAAGGCTCCGGCTGAAGCCCCAGAACCTGCTCCTCAATCTTCCGCTGGCGCAAATCCAATGATCACGATGACATCCTGTTCCTGTCCTGCAACGTTGTGTCGTGTCCACGCGATGGTCGCCGTGGGCCTTCTTGCATGCACATTGGCCCATGCCCAACCGGTGCCCGCACCGGTGGCGATGCCCGCTCCGCAGCGCACCACGGCGCCGGCCGCGGAATTGCTCAAGATCGACAACCTGGTGTGGCTCGAAGGCTGCTGGGCCGGCAACGTCAACCAGCGCGACTTCCGCGAGCAGTGGAGTCCGCTGCGCGGCACGATGCTTCTGGGGGTGGGCTCCACCGTCCACCAGGGCAAGACGCAGAGCTACGAATATCTGCGCATCGAGAGCCGGCCCGACGCCCTCTACTATGTGGCGCTGCCGTCCGGCCAACGCGAGACCGCGTTCAAGCTCGTCGCCATCGATACCGACGACAAGGACACCATATTCATCTTCGCCAATCCGGAAAACGAGTTTCCGCAGCGGATCTCCTACCGCCGCGGCACCGAGGGCTGGCTGTATGCAACCATCGACGGCAAGGTCAAGGGCGAGGACAAGCAGGTGATCTTCCCGATGCGGCACGTGGGTTGCGAAAACGGCGAGTTCATCCGTAATTAGAGGCCATTCGATGACCGCGCCCGCCTCGCCGATTCTGGCCAGCTTCGAACGGATGCTGGCCTCGGGCAAGGACGGCGCGTTGTTGCGGTATTCGCTCGGCAACGAATACCTGAAGGTCTCGGACATCGCGCGCGCGGCGGTGCATCTGCGCGAGGCGGTTCTGCTCGATCCCGGTTACACGGCGGCCTGGAAGCTCCTGGGGCGGGCGCTGGCCGAGTCCGGTGATGCCGAGGGCGCACTGACGGCGTATCGCGAAGGTATCGCCGTGGCGCAGCGCAAGGGTGACAAGCAGGCGGGTCGCGAGATGGCGGTATTCGCGAAGCGGCTTGAGAAAGCGGCGGCGCCGGATGCACCCGATGCGGGGTGATAGGCGAGCCATCGGCCTCGCTGAATGGCGCGCATGCGCGCGAAGCCAGTGCGTCGCCTGGTTCGCGCTTAAGGAAGTACCGTCTCCACGCCCCGGTTCGCCAGCGCATCGGCGCGCTGGTTGCCGACATTTTCGGCGTGCCCCTTCACCCAGTGCCACGACACGGCGTGCCGTGCCACGAGCACGTCGAGTTCGCGCCACAACTCCGCATTCTTGACGGGTTTCCTGTCGGCGGTCTTCCAGCCGTTGCGTTTCCAGCCGTGGATCCACGTTTCGATGCCGTTCTTCACGTACTGCGAGTCAGTGTAGACCTGCGCGGTGGTGGTCCGCGTCAACGCCTCCAGTGCGCGTATCACCGCGGTGAGTTCCATGCGGTTGTTGGTGGTCAGAGCTTCGCCGCCGAAGATCTCGCGTTCGTTGTCGCCCGCCAGAAGCAGCGCCCCCCAGCCGCCGGGACCGGGATTGCCCTTGCAGGCGCCGTCGGTGTAGATCACGACCGCGTTTGTACGGTCCCCCGGAACGGCGCTGCGCGCCTCCCCCAGGGGGCGATCGCCTTGGGACGGCCCGGCGGCGCTCATTGCAGTCGGTCCGCGGTGGTCAGGCTTTCGCGCACACGCGCGGGCGACAGTGCCTTCACGCGTCGTTCGCGGCGTTGCCACGCGGGCGTCAACAAGCGCATGCCCAGCACTTTCTTGGTGGCGCGCAGGAAATAGACGCCGCCCGCAATGGGCCACCAGCGATCGCCAGTGCGTTCGAAGAAGCCGAAGCGCTGCAGCCACTTGGGATTGGCGAACGGCGGCGCGTAGCCGTCGAGGCGCCCGCCCACCACGTCGAAGCCGAGCAGCGTGAGCCAGTCCTTCAACCGGTAGAGGGCGATGAAGTTGCCGTTCCAGGGCGGGGACTGCGCGCGACCGAAGTAGCGCTTGGCGCCATAAAGCGAGAACGGATTGAAGCCGGCGATCACAATCTGCCCTTCGGGCCGGATCACGCGCCAGGCCTCGCGCAGCATGAGGTGCGGGTCGTCGGTGAATTCGAGGGCATGGGGTAGCACGATGAGATCGAAGGTATTCTCGGCGAAAGGCAACTCGTGCGGGTCGGCGATGATCTCCCCCGGCGGATCGTAGTCGAGCGTCCAGCGCGACGAAATCCTGCTCTGGCCGAGGAACGGGCAATCGGGCAATCCGATCTGCAGTGCGCGGAACCCGAAGATGTCGGCGACGGTCTGATCGAAGTACGCCTGCTCGCGCGCCAGCAGGTATTCCCCCAGCGGCGTCGCAAACCAGTTCGCAAGCGTCGTTGACACGACGGTGTCTGGTGCCGAAGATGCATCCATGATCGCGATTATCCCCATCCCGGCTTTTGCGGACAACTACATATGGCTGCTGCACGCCGCCGGCCGCGCCGCGGTTGTCGATCCCGGCGACGCCGCGCCGGTACTTGCGGTACTTGCGCGCGAGGGCCTTGCGCTCACCGCCATCCTAACAACGCATCATCATGGCGATCATGTCGGGGGTGTCGCGGGATTGCTCGCACGATATCCGGTGCCGGTGTTCGGCCCGGCGCATGAGCACATTCCCGGGCGCACTCGCGCACTGGCGCAGGACGATGTAGTCGATGTGCCCGGACTGCCGCTGCGGTTCTCCGTGCTCGACGTACCGGGTCACACGGCCGGACACATTGCCTATTTTGGCAACGTCGACGACGTGCCTTCGCTCTTTTGCGGGGACACACTCTTCGCCGGCGGCTGCGGGCGCCTGTTCGAAGGCACGCCGGCGCAGATGTGGTCTTCGCTGTCGTCGTGCGCGCGCCTGCCTGAGGCAACCCGCGTCTATTGCGCGCACGAGTACACGTTGGCCAACCTGCGCTTCGCCGCCGCGGTCGAACCCGACAATGCGGCGCTGGCGGCGCGGCAGTTGCGCGACGCAGGCAAGCGCGCGCACGGCGTGCCCACCGTGCCTTCCACGTTGGCCGACGAGGTCGCGACCAATCCTTTCCTGCGCGCGGGCTTGGCGCAAGTGCGGGCCGCCGCACAGGCGCACGCGGGACACGAACTGCCCGATGATACTGCGGTATTCGCGGCGTTGCGGGCGTGGAAAAACCAGTTCTGATTCGTCCGGATCGGGCCTACCAGTATCTTGGTCGGGTTGACCCATCCGCAGCCCCTGGCCTACCATCGCCTTTCATGCAGCGCCGCGCGGCGACGGCTCGCACCAAGAGGACTCACGAATTGCGAATGACATTGGTTGTCCTGGTGGGGTTCGTCCTTTCCGCATGTGCCACGACGCCAGCGCCGGTCGCCGAGGTGCCGCCACCCGAAGTAGTGAAGGCGCCGGAGCCGGCGCCACCCGCGCCCGTCGTGGTCGAGATTCCGAAGCCCGTGGTCGTCGAGTTGTTTCCCGATGCTGCGGGCGCGGAACTCGAGCCGTTGCCCCCGCCGGTGGGCGACCTGTGGGAACGCATCGTCGCCGGCTACGCGATCCCCGATCTCGAGAACGATCCGCTGGTCGAGAAGTGGGAGCAGTGGTACTCCTCGCGGCCCGAATACATGGCACGGATGATCGAGCGCAGCCGCCGCTACCTTTATCACATCGTCACCGAGGTGTCCGACCGCAAGATGCCCACCGAAGTGGCGCTGCTGCCGATGATCGAGAGCGCGTTCAATCCCACCGCGATGTCCACCAGCAAGGCGGCGGGCATCTGGCAATTCATTCCGTCGACCGGCAAGCACTACGGCCTGGCGCAGAATTTCTGGGTGGATTCGCGCCGCGATGTGATCGCGGCCACCGACAAGGCGCTCGACTACCTCGTCAAGCTGCACGGGGATTTCGACGACTGGCAGCTTGCACTTGCAGCGTACAACTGGGGCGAGGGCAACGTCGGCAAGGCGATTGCCCGCAACAAGTCGAAGCGCCTTCCGACGGACTACAGCAGCCTCTCGATGCCGGCCGAGACGCGCAACTACCTGCCCAAATTGCAGGCGGTGAAGAACATCGTCCGCGATCCGGAAAAATACGGTCTCGCGCTGGCCGACATTCCGGACGCGCCCTTTTTTGCGGTGGTGAAGACGACGCGCAAAATGGACACCAAGCGCGCGGCGGAACTCGCAGAGCTCTCGCTGGAGGACTTCCTGGCCCTCAATCCGCAGCACAACCGGCCGGTAATCGCCGGCGCGGACGAGTATTCGATCCTGTTGCCGATCGACAATGCAGAACTGTTCGCGGCCAAGCTCGAGCTGATCGACCAGCCGCTCGTCTCATGGCAGGCGTACCGCGTGAAGGCCGGCGAGACTCTCCCGCAAATCGCCGCGAAGTACGCCATGTCCGTGGAGACCTTGAAGGCCGTCAACGGCATCGGCCCCCGCGCCCGGATTCACGAAGGGCATAGCTTGCTCGTTCCGGCACAGCGACCTACGCTCGAGTCGGTGGAGTCGTTGCAGCTTGCGGTGTTCACCGCGGTGCCGTCAGGCCGCACGTTCTATTACGCCGCGGTGCGTGGTGACACCTTGACGCGGATTGCGGCTCGCTATGACGTCACGGTGCAGGAACTGAAATCGTGGAACAGCCTGTCGCGAGACACACTGGCAGTCGGGCAAAAGTTGCGGGTCACGAGCGACGTCGCGCCACAGGTGGCAAAGAAAGGTGGCACCGGCAAGCACGTGGCCGCAACCCGGGGCGCGGGAAAGCGGGCCAAGGTCGCGGCCAAGCCCGTTGCCACCAAGACCACCGCGAAGACCACCTCGAAGTCCACCGCGAAGACCACCTCGAAGGGCTCGGCCAAGCCGCCTGTGCGCATGAGCGGCCAGTTCCGCGGCTCGTAGGGATCCCCGAAAACAAAACGGGCGACGCTTGAGGCGCCGCCCGCTTATCGATCCGCCGCCGCAAGGCAGGTGGATCGTGCTGCCGCTAGTTACAGCTTCTTCGCGGCCTTCTTCTTCGCGGTCTTCTTGGCTGCTTTCTTCTTCGGGGCGGCCTTCTTCTTCGCGGTCTTCTTGGCTGCCTTCTTCTTCGGGGCGGCCTTCTTCTTCGCGGTCTTCTTGGCTGCCTTCTTCTTCGGGGCGGCCTTCTTCTTCGCGGTCTTCTTGGCTGCCTTCTTCTTCGGGGCGGCCTTCTTCTTCGTCGTCTTCTTGGCTGCCTTCTTCTTCGGGGCGGCCTTCTTCTTCGTCGTCTTCTTGGCTGCCTTCTTCTTCGGGGCGGCCTTCTTCTTCGCGGTCTTCTTGGCTGCCTTCTTCTTCGGGGCGGCCTTCTTCTTCGCGGCCGGCTTGCGTTTGGCCGCTTTCTTCTTCGGCGCCGGGGCCGGAGCCGCGGGCGTCATCATCGACATCATGTCTGCCATCATCTTGGTTTCTCCTGTCTGAGTTACCGTAACTGTTATGTTGCTTCTCTTGGATGCAGGTGGCTTCGAGCGGTCAATTTTTTTTGGAACCTCTTGACAAACCCATTCCTCCTGCTGCCTGCATTGTAGCCACGTTTGACAGATTTGCAAGATTTCGCTACTTGTTCCGGTACTTGGAATCACGACTGTTGCGATTTCGCACATGCTTCCGAAGCGCGAATCTTCGTCGAATGAACGACGTGATCGAGTATTCCGCGCACGTGCAGATCGTGTCGACGCGCAGCGAATTTCAGGGCAGTGTTTTTTCGTCGGCGAAGAGATCGCCGATGCGTTCGCGGCGACGCACGACATGCATCGCGACGCCGTCGACCATCACCTCGCATGCACGGGGGCGCGCGTTGTAGTTCGAGCTCATCGCCATCCCGTAGGCGCCAGCCGCGCCCACCGCCAGGAGGTCGCCTGGTGCGAGCGACAACCGTCGATCGAGTGCCAGGAAATCACCGCTTTCGCAGACTGGTCCGACCACGTCCCACGCGCGCTCGTCGCCAGTGCGGGGGCGCACCGCGTCGACGGGATGCCACGCGGAATAGAGGGCTGGCCGCAGGAGGTCGTTCATCGCGGCGTCGACGACGGCGAAGTTCTTCGCCACGCCCGGCTTCAGGTATTCGACGCGCGTCAACAGTACGCCGGCGCCGCCGACGATGCGCCGTCCCGGTTCGAGCAGCAGGCGCTCGCGGCGGCCGGCGAAAAGCGCTCGCAGCATGGCGGCATAGTCCGCCAGCGCCACAGGCGTTTCGTCGCGATAACGGATTCCGAGGCCACCGCCAACGTCGATATGCGCGAGGTCGATGCCGCTGGCGCGCAGGCGATCGACCAGGTCGAGGACTTTGGCCGCCGCCTCGCGATAGGGCGCGAGTTCGGTGATCTGGGAGCCGATATGAATGTCGATCCCGTGTACGGCAATATTGCGCATCTTCGCCGCGCGCTGATATAGCGCGGGGGCGTCGGCGAAGGCCACGCCGAACTTGCTTTCGGCCAACCCGGTGGCGATGTAGGGATGCGTTTTCGGATCGACATCCGGGTTCACACGGAAACTGACGGGCGCGCGTTTGCCCAGCGCGCCGGCGACGGCATCGAGGCGCGCCAGTTCGCCTTCGGACTCGACATTGAAACAGAGGATTCCGTGGTTAAGCGCGTCGGCCATTTCGGCCCCGGACTTGCCGACGCCGGAAAAAACCACCTTGCCGGGATCGCCGCCGACAGCAAGCACGCGCGCGAGTTCACCGCCGGACACGATGTCGAAGCCGCTGCCGAGATCCGCCAGCAGCTTCAGCACGGCGAGGTTGGAATTGGCCTTCATCGCGTAGCAGACGAGATGCGGCATCCCGGCAAAACCCGCGTGGTAATCGCGATACGCAGCGGTGATCGCGGCCCGCGAGTAGACGTAGCACGGGGTGCCGAATTCCTCTGCGATGGCGGACAGCGGGACGCCTTCGGCGTGGAGTTCGCCGTCGCGATACGCGAAGACGCTCAAGGCTTCTTTTCGGCGGGCGCCGTTGTGGGCGCGGCTGCAGGCGCCGCGGCCGCGGGTGCCGTAGCGGCGGCCACGGGCGGTGCCGCAGGCGGCAGGACCAGCGGACCCTTGATGCCGCAGCCCGAAAGGGCGGACAGGATCAGGAGCAGCGCAGCGCAAAGGCGGAATTGACGTAACATCGGCGCAAATCCTAACACGCAGCCATGAGCCAAGACACCGCATTCCTGCAGTCCGCCGCCGCCACGCTCAAGGCGATTGGCACCGCGCTCGACGCTGCGCTGGTGACTTCCGATGCCGACGTCGACTGGAGCCTCAACGACGGCATCCTTGAGATCGACTGCGGCGACGACGGCAAGCTCATCGTCAACCGCCACGGGGTCAATCGCGAGATCTGGGTGGCGGCCAAGGCCGGCGGTTATCACTTTCGTGCCGACGGCGGCACGTGGCGCGATACGCGCTCGCAGGAGACGCTGGCGGCCACGCTGGAGCGACTGCTGCGCAACCAGGCGGACCTGGCCGTCGACTTGTCGGGGTTGCCGCCGGCTTCGCCGTAGCCACGCCGGCGCGACGCCGCGCTTACGCGGCGAGGAGCGCCGTCCAGTCCTCGAGTTCGCGCCGCCGCTCCGCGTGACCCGGCATCAGCGTTTCCACCAGTGCCCAGAAGCGCGCCGAATGGTTGAGCTCCACCAGGTGCGCGACTTCATGGGCCACGACATACTCGGCCAGGGCGGGCGGCAACTGCACAAGCCGCCAGTTGAGGCGGATCACGCCGCGGGCGTTGCAGCTGCCCCATTCGCTGCGGGCGTTCGACAGGCGCACGGTGGGCGGTGCAGTTGTCAGGCGCCCCGCGTAGACCTCCACATGCGGCGCCACGAAGCTCCATGCCTGTTCCTGCAGCCATTTGCCCACGGCGTCCGCCACCACGGCTTCCTCGTGCGCATGCGGATGCAGGACCGTCAGATGGAAGAGATCGGCGCCGATGCGCTGCTTGCGGGCCGGATAGACTTCGAGCGCCAATTCGCTGCCGCGGAACAGGATGGGCGCACCGCTCTTCCATACGCGGGGCATCACGTCGCGACGGCGCCCGCGCCACTCCGCCAGCGCCTTGACGATCCATAGCGCGCGCTCGACCAGCGCTGCCTCGATCTCGGACAGCGTCACCCAGCGGGGCGCGCGCACCGTGAGTCCTTCGAGGTCGACCTCCATGCCGATCGTGCGCCGGCGCGCGCGGATCAGACGATAGTCGACCGCCTGGTCCGCCAGCGTGACCCGGCGCGCCTGGCCTTCGCGGGCACGCCCGGCGGGATCGCCTTTCAATTTATCGAGGCGCAGATAGGCCGTGGCGGCGCGTGTCATTGCGGTATGCCCAGACGCGCGACTTCCGCCTCGATCCATGATTCCACCGCCTGCATGAACGTGGAGGCGTCCCTGCCGTTGGCTTGCATTGCCGGACCGATGGTCATCGTGATCGTTCCAGGCTTCTTGCCGAAGATGCCTTTCGGCCACAGGAAACCCGCGTTGTGCGCAACCGGAATGATCGGCACGTCCATCGCAATGGACAGGCGCGCGCCGCCTGTCTTGTACTTGGCACGGGTACCCGCGCGGATGCGCGTGCCTTCCGGATACACGACGATCCAGAAGCCCTGCAGGAAGCGCTCGCGACCCTGCTCGACCATCTGGGCCATCGCGTCGGTGCCGGCCTTGCGGTCGATGGTGATGGGCGACGACAGCGCGAAGCCCCAGCCGAAGAATGGAATTGCCAGCAGTTCCTTCTTCGCGACATACGCGAGCGGCGGAAAGTACTGGTTGAGCGACAGCGTTTCCCAGGTCGAGCTGTGCTTCGACGCAACGATGTGCGGCGCGGCCATCGTGTCGGCGGGAATGTTCTCGAGTCCATTCACCCGCCAGTGGATGCCACAGATCATCCGCGCGCCCCAGAGGTTGACGCCGCACCAGCTCCGGGCCATCGCGTAGGTCCATAGCCGTGGCGACCAGGCCATGGCGAGCATCGCCGCCGCATAGCACGGGGTGACGATGAGCTGGAACAACAGGAAGGCGAGCGAACGCAGCGCCGACGACATCGATGCGGATCTGCCTTTCATTCGGCCTCTTTGCACTCGCCAGCATGGCGGAAAGCCGAGCGGTCGGCCGAGCTCAATCGCGCGGCAACGCGCGCTTCGCGCCTGGCTGCGCCCGCCGCGCTCATTCGCCCGCAAGCAAAGCCGACACGGCGAAGGCCAGGTCGGGAAAGATCACGGTGTTCCTGGGGAAGTTGCCGTCACGCAATGTCTTCTCGCCTTTGCCCGTCAACACCAGGATGGGTTGTGCGCCCGCGGCCTCGGCGGCCTGCAGGTCGCGCAGAGAGTCGCCGACACAGGGCACTCCCGTCAACTCCATATTGAAGCGCCGGCCGATCTCGGCCAGCATGCCCGGCTTCGGCTTGCGGCAATCGCAACGCGCGTCGGCCGTGTGGGGACAGAAGAACACGGCATCGAGGCGGGCGCCGACGTGCGCCAGGGCCTTGTGCATCTTCTCGTGGATGGTGTTGAGCATCGCCATGTCGAAGAGCCCGCGGCCGATGCCCGACTGGTTGGTGGCTACCACCACGCGATAACCCGCGTGGTTGAGTCGCGCAATGGCTTCCAGGCTGCCGGGCACGACCCGCCATTCCTCAGGCGACTTGATGAACTGGTCGCTGTCCTGATTGATCACGCCGTCGCGGTCGAGCACGATCAGCTTGGCCGCGCGGGTGGGGATGACGGCTTCGGAACCGAGCTGGACCATGGCGCTATTGGGCGAGCTTCGAGATGTCGGCGACGCGGTTCATCGTGGCCGCGACGCCGCGCAACAACGCCAGCCGGTTGGCGCGAACGGCGGGATCGTCGGCCATCACCATCACCTCCTCGAAGTAGCGATCGACGGCTGGTTTGGCCGACGCCAGGGCGCGCAGCGCGCCGGCGAAGTCGCCGCTGCCGTAGTCGGCGTCCACCTGCGGCGTGAGGCGCGCGAAGATCGCATGCAGGTCGGCTTCCGCGCCCTTGGCCAGGTGCGCGTTGTCGACATTGGCGGCCGCTTCGGCGCCGTTCTTGCGCAGAATGTTGACGATGCGCTTGTTGGCGGCGGACAACGCAGCGGCTTCAGGCAGCGCGGCAAAGTCCTGGACGGCTGCCAGGCGTGACGGCAGATCGGCAATGGTGTCGGGCCGGGCATCGACCACGGCCGCGACCTGGTTGGCGGAGTAGCCCTGCTCGCGCAGGTAGCCGCGCAGACGTTCGACGATGAAGTCGAGCATCGCCTCGCGCGCAGGCGTGAATCCGGGGACCGCGGTGAACGATGCCAACGCACTATCCACCAGTTGGGCGAGGCTCAACGCGCGCTGGCGCTCGATCAGGATCCGGATCACGCCCAGCGCGGCGCGGCGCAGCGCGAATGGGTCCTTGTCGCCGGTGGGAACCTGGCCGATGCCGAACATCCCGGCCAATGACTCGAGCTTGTCGGCCAGCGCGACGGCTTGCGCAACAGCATCGTCGGGCAGCGCGGCGCCGGCGCCCTTGGGCCAGTAATGCTGCTCGATAGCGGCGGCCACATTGGGCGCCTCGCCGTCATGCGTGGCGTAGTAACGGCCCATGAGGCCCTGCAGCTCGGGGAATTCGCCGACCATGTCGGTGACGAGATCCGCCTTGGCAAGCAGGGCGGCGCGGTCGACCTGGGTTGCGTCCGCACCCAGGAGCGGGGCGATGGCGGCGGCAATGAAGCGCACACGGTCCATGCGCTCGGCCTGCGTGCCCAACTTGTTGTGATAGACGATGGTGCGCAGCTTGTCGACGCGGGTGTCGAGCCGCTGCCGGCGATCCTGGTCGAAGAAGAACTTGGCGTCGGCAAGTCGCGCGCGCAGCACGCGTTCGTTGCCGGCGATGATTTTGGCCGGATCGCGGGTTTCGAGATTGCTGACAAGCAGGAAGCGGTTGACCAGGCGCCCGGCATCGTCGGCCAGCGCGAAATATTTCTGATTCAACTGCATCGTCAGGATCAGGCACTCCTGGGGCACCGTCAGGAACGATTCATCGAAAGTGCCGGCGTAAACCACCGGCCACTCGACCAGCGCGGTGACTTCGTCGAGCAGCGTGTCCGGCATGATGGGGCGGGCATTGCCGGCGGCACCTTCGAGGCCCACGACGATACGCGCGCGACGGGCGGCGAACGAAGGGATGACCTTGCCTTCGGCTTCGAGCGTGGCCGCGTAGGCGTCGGCAGTGGCAATGGTCCGCTCGCCATGCGACAGGAAGCGATGGCCGCCCGTGGTCCGGCCCGCGCGGAGGTCGAGCGCGGTGACGGGAACGATGTCTGCGCCATGCAGCGCGATGAGCCCGTGGGCGGGACGCACGAATTTGACCGTGGACCCGTCGGGGCGCTGGTAACTCATCACCTTGGGGATCGGCAGCTTGGCGATGGTGTCGGCCAGCACCGCCTGCAACACGGCAGCGAGCGTCACGCCGGGACGGATGCCGACCTGGAAAAGCGCATCGGCCTTGCCGTCGGATTCGCGCAGCAGCGTGGACAGCGCGGATTCCGGTATGCCCGCCGCGGCCAGTTTCTTGAGCAAAGCCGGCGTCGGTGCGCCGTTGGCATCGAAGGCGACGCTGACCGGCAACAGCTTCTGCTTGAAATCCAACGCGGGCGACACCGCGCGGACGTTGGCAATGGTCACGGCCAGGCGCCGCGGCGTGGCGTAGCCGACGACTTCGGCATCGTCCGCGAACAGGCCCTGCGCACGCAGGCCGCTGGCGATCCCCTCCGCAAAGGCTTCGCCCAGGCGCTTCAGCGCCTTGGGCGGGAGTTCTTCGGTGAAGAGTTCGACGAGCAGCGTTTGCGGGTCGGCCATGGTCAGGCGGCCTTCGCAGGCTGGTTCAACATCGGAAAGCCCAGCGCTTCGCGCGACTCGTAGTAGGCCTGCGCCACCAGCCGCGACAGGGTGCGGATGCGGCCGATGTAGGCCGCGCGCTCGGTGACCGAAATGGCGCCACGCGCGTCGAGCAGGTTGAACGTATGTCCGGCCTTCAGGATCATCTCGTAGCCGGGCAGCGGCAGCTTGGCGTCGAGCAGGCGCTTCGCTTCGCTTTCGAAGAAGACGAACTGCTCGAAGAGCTTCGGCTCGTTGGACGCGTCGAATGCGTATTTTGACTGCTCGACCTCGTTCTGAAAGTAGATGTCGCGGTAGGTCATCGTGTCGGTGTAGCGCAGGTCGTACACCGATTCGACATCCTGCAGGTACATCGACATCCGTTCGAGGCCATAGGTGATCTCGCCCGTGATGGGATTGCAGTCGAGGCCGCCGACCTGCTGGAAGTAGGTGAACTGCGTGATCTCCATGCCATTCAGCCACACTTCCCAGCCGAGGCCCCAGGCGCCGAGTGTGGGGTTTTCCCAATCGTCCTCGACGAAGCGCACATCATTCTTCGTGAGGTCGAAACCGAGCGCCTCGAGCGAGCCCAGGTACAGTTCGAGGATATTGGCGGGCGATGGCTTCAGCACGACCTGGAACTGGTGGTGCTGATGCAGGCGGTTGGGATTCTCGCCATACCGCCCGTCCTTCGGCCGCCGCGACGGTTGCACATAGGCGGCACGCCACGGCTCGGGGCCGAGTGCGCGCAGGAAGGTGGCGGTATGCGACGTGCCGGCGCCGACTTCCATGTCGTAGGGCTGCAGCAGCGCGCAGCCTTGCCGGCCCCAGTAGTCCTGCAGGCGGAGGATGACGTTCTGAAAGGTGATCATGGCGAACCGACGGCGCGAAGTGCGGGCCTAACTGCTTGAAAGATGCGGATTTTACCGGTTTAGCCGTGGCTTGCGGCGAATATGCCGCAAGCCACGGCGCGAATCAGCGCGCGCGTGTGAATCGCGGCACACCGATCGCCGCGGCGAGCAACAGCAGCGACAGCGCCAGGACCAGCGCATCGCCCAAACGCACGTATGGGGTCAGCCCGGTGCGACCCGCGATCTCGACCTCGAGGATGCCTTGGGTGAACCAGGGCAACTCGAGCAGCACCAGCCCATCGTGGCCGATGGCGGAGGTGATGCCGGTATTGGTGGCGCGCAGCATCGGGCGCCCCGTTTCCAGCGCGCGCATCTGCGCGATCTGGTTGTGCTGGCGGGCGGCGATGGAGCGGCCATACCATGCGTCGTTGGTGACGTTCACGAGCAGCGTCGCGTTGCGCGCGGCCTCGATCAGTTCGCCGCCAAACACATCCTCGTAGCAGATGTTCACGGCCAGGCGCTGCCCGGCGATGTTGAATGCCGGCTGCCGTGGCGGACCCGGCGTCTGGTCGGCCAGCGGAATGTCCAGCACGCGGTTGATGAACCAGCCGGTCAATGACTTCAGCGGGATCGACTCGCCGAAGGGCACCAGGTGATGTTTCTGGTAGAGCTGCGGCGGCGTCGTGCCTACGCTGACCACGCTGTTGTGGATGCGCTCGTCCTCGCCCTTTTCGAGCGGCGGCTCGGCGATGAAGAGACCCACCAGCACGTTGCCGTCGCGTGCGCGCATCAGGTCGGCCAGGCGCAGGAACACGTCGCCCGGGATTTCGTCGGCAAACTGCGGAAACGTGCTTTCCGGCAGCACGACGATGCGCCCGCGCGACAACCGCACGAGATCCACGTAGCGATCGTAGTTGGTCTGGCGAAACGACGGGTCGAACTTCTGCTCCTGCGATACGTTGCCCTGCACCAGCGATAGGGCAACAGGCGGGCCGGTGGGCGTCGTCCATTCGTTGCGCGCCAGCAAGGCACCGGTGGCCATGATCGCAGCGATCAGGGCCAACGCACCGATGGCAGTGCCACGGCGCGCATCCGTCAGCGCACCCATGATCGCCGCGATGGCGGCGGCGCACGCCGCCACGGCCAGCGACACGAGAAAGACGCCGCCGATCGTTGCGAATCCCGCCAGCGGCAGCGCGCGATCCGGCAGCAGCTCGGCGTAGCCCACGGTCAGCCAGGGGAAGCCGGTGAAAACGTACCCGCGCAGCCACTCTGACAGCGGCCACGCTGCGGCCGCGGCGAACAGACGCCACGGCGAACCGATGGCGTTGGTGCGCGCCACCAGCCAGCCGGCGAGCGCCGGCCACAGCGCGAGATAGGCGACGAAACCTGCCGTGGCCACGACTGCCACCGGTGCCGGCATGCCGCCGAAGGATTCGAGCGCGACGTAGACCCACGAGGTCCCGGCACCGAAGATGCCCATGCCGAAGGCGAAGCCGATACCCGCCGCCGCCCGCGGCGTGGCCGCTTGTTGCCATAGCAGGAAAAGCATGGCGAGCGCGGCGGTCGTCGCCACGGTCCAGTGAAAGGGCGCAAAGGCGGCGACCGCGAACACGCCCGCGGCAAACGCTAGGCCGCGTGGCAGCCACGCGCGCCGGGACGCTGCGCCGCTCACGCGTCGGCTTCGACCACCGGCGGTGCGATGCGCTCCACCTGGAGGGTGTGCAGGCGCCGGCTGTCGGCACGCAACACGCGGAACCGCAGGCTCTCCATCGTGACGGTCTCGCCGCGCTTGGGGAGGCGGCCGAACGCATGCAGGACCAGGCCGCCGATGGTGTCGAATTCGTCGTCGACGAAGGTGGTCTGGAAGTGCTCGTTGAAGTCGACGACCTCGGTGCGCGCCTTCACCCGGAACTTGTCGTTAGCCTCGTCGATGATGTTGTCGTGGTCCTCGTCGAAGTCGTATTCGTCCTCGATTTCGCCGACGATCTGTTCCAGCACGTCCTCGATCGTGACGAGACCGGACACTCCGCCGTATTCGTCGACGACGATCGCGATGTGGTTGCGGTTGGCGCGGAATTCGCGCAACAGGACATTGAGGCGCTTGCTTTCGGGCACGAACACGGCGGGGCGCAGCGTGTCGCGCAGGACAAAGGCTTCCGGGTTGGCGTAGTAGTTCAGCAGTTCCTTGGCGAGCAGGATGCCGATCACGTCGTCCTTGGATTCGCCGATCACGGGGAACCGCGAATGGCGCGTTTCCACGACGTTGGGCAGGAAATCGGGCACCGCGTCCTCCAGCGCCACGCAATCCATCTGTGAGCGCGGGATCATGATCTCGCGCACGGTGGTCTCCGACACCGAGAGCACGCCTTCGATCATCGACAGTGCATCGGCATCGAGGAGATGCCGCTCGAAGGCGCCGCGCATCAGGTCGAGCAGTTCCTCGCGGTCCTCAGGCTCGCGCGTGAGAAGCGCGGTCAATCGCTCGAGCAGCGATGGACGGGCCGGGGCCGCTTTGTCGTCGCTATCCATCGGCATAGGGGTCGGGCACCCGCAGCCGCGCCAGGATAGCGGTTTCGCGCGCCTCCATCAGCTTGGCATCGGTGGCGCGTTCGTGGTCATAGCCTTGCATGTGCAGCATGCCGTGGACCACCAGATGGGCGTAGTGCGCGGCCAGTGTTTTCCCCTGCGCGTCGGCTTCCTTCCGCACGACCGGCGCACACAACACGATGTCGCCTGCCTGCGGTTTCGCATCATCGTACACGAAGGTCAGCACGTTGGTCGCATAGTCCTTGCCGCGGAATTCGGCGTTGAGGGCCCGGCCCTCGATCGCATCGACGAAGCGCACCGTCACCTGCGCATCGGCAAGCAGCGCGGCGCGCACCCAGCGGCGAATCTGCGCGCGCGTCGGCAGTTCCGCCGCGTTGCTCGCAAATTGCACCGACAGGGAGAGGGCGGGCGGCTGCTTCGCCGCGGGGCTGCGCATCACGCGGCGGGCGACCTGGCATGCGCCAGCAGCCGTTCGAACAGCGGCAGCACGAACGCATCGGAAAGGTCGAGCAGGTTATCGCCGACATTGAATTCGGCCATCGCGTGGCCGGGAATCGCCGTGGCAGTGAATCGCGGCGCGATCCACACGCGGCTCTCCGCGGCGATGCGGTCCCGCGCCGCGATCAGCGCTTCGGCATCGGCAGCAACATGGAGGTGGAACATGTTGACCTGCGGTGGCGACGGCAACACGGTGACGCCGGGCATCGCCGCGAGGCCTGCGGCCAGCGTCAGCGCGCGGCCGCGCAGCGCGGACATCCGTGCCAGGGCATCGTCGAAGCGCATGGCGGCCGACGCAACGGAGGGGTGCAGCTGCACCAGCGTGCCGCCATGGCGCCGGCGCCAGACGCGCGCCGTACGCACGAATGCGGCCGGCCCCAGCAGCATGGCGCCCGAGAGCGCGCCGATGCCCTTGTAGAGCGACACATACACCGAGTCGAAGAGCGCGCAGATCTCGGCGTAGCTCCGCGGCGCATAGGCTTCGCGCGCCTCCCAGAAGCGCGCACCGTCCATGTGCAGCCGGACGCCGCGGGCGCGGGCGAGGGCGGACAACGCCACCAGCTCGTCCCAGGTGGGCAACTGGCCGCCGATCTCGCGAGCAGGCAGTTCCACCAGAAGCGCCGCGAGGCGCTCGGGACAACGCTCGAGATCGGCGGCAAGCATGGGATGGTTGCGCGCGCCCAGCAGCGTGGCTTCGAGTCCATGCAGGCGCGCATAGCCGCGTTCCTCATGCAGTTCGAGATGCGACGTGGGGTGCATGGCCACGTGCGCGATGCCGGTTTCCTCGGCCCAGATGCGCAGCGCGATTTGCTGCGCCATCGTGCCGCTCGGCATGAACACCGCCGCTTCCTTGCCGGTGAGCGCGGCGATCTTCGCTTCGAAGGCCTCGATCAAGGGTCCGTCGCCGTAACGATCGGCGCGATGACCGTGCTCGCGGCACCATTCGCCGACGCGGAGCAGTTCGTCGCCTGGATCGCTTTCGCGATAGCCCGGGACGATATGCGTGCACTGACCGCGCAACGCCTCCGTCTCCTGTGCCGTCAGCCGCATCGAAGCCCTTCCCGTCATCGCGGCGCACGGTCGGCGGGCGGGTTCTTTGCCGCGTCGCGATCGTAGGCGTCGATGATCTTCTGCACCAGTGGATGCCGAACCACATCAGCGCTGGTGAAGTGGCGAAAGGCGATGCCGCGCACGCCGGCCAGCACGCGCGCTGCCTCGATGAGGCCGCTCCTTTGTCCGCGGGCCAAGTCGATCTGCGTGACGTCGCCGGTGATCACGGCCTTGGCGCCAAAGCCAATGCGGGTCAGCGCCATCTTCATTTGCTCGGGCGTGGTGTTTTGCGCTTCGTCGAGGATGACGAAGGCGTGGTTCAGCGTGCGTCCGCGCATGTAGGCAAGCGGCGCCAGTTCGATCGTGGTGCGCTCGAGCAGGCGCGCCACCTTCTCGAAGCCCATGAGGTCGTAGAGCGCGTCGTAGAGCGGACGCAGGTAGGGATCGACTTTCTGTGCGAGATCGCCCGGCAGGAATCCCAGGCGCTCGCCTGCTTCGACGGCAGGTCGCACCAGCACGATGCGCTTGACTGCGTCGCGCTCCAGGGCATCGACGGCGCAGGCCACGGCGAGATAGGTCTTGCCGGTGCCGGCAGGGCCGATGCCGAACGTGATGTCGTGGCCGAGGATGTCCTTCAGGTACTCCACCTGGTTGGGCGTCCGTCCGTGCAGGTCGGCGCGCCGCGTGCGCAGGAACGGCCCGCTGTCCGCGTCGGGGCTGATCGAGATCGGCGCGGCAGGTTGCGTGGCGATTTCCACCAACCCCAGCTGAATCGCCTCGACCGACAACGGTTTTTCGGCGGCTGCATAGAATCGCTCCAGCGCCGCGCCGGCCCGAGCGGCGCGAATCGCGTCGCCGGTGATCGTGAAGACACCACCGCGATGCGCGATCGTGACATCGAGCGCCGCCTCGATCTGGCGGAGGTTCGAGTCCATCGGACCGGCCAGGTTGGCCAGCGCGCGGTTGTCGAGTGGCGCCAGCGTGACGGTGTGCCGAGGGTGGCGTTGCGGCATCTAGAGTGCCTGTCTGAGCACCGGCGCGCGCAGCGCGTCGTCGAGCGTGGCCAGCGTTTCGGCCAGGTGCGCGCGCGTCTCCGGCGAGCCCTTGTCGCCGCGCTTGCGGTTGGCGATCTCATCGCGCAGGCGCTTCGCGTCGGCGCGCAGCAGGGCGCGCGCGTCGGCGGGCATCGTGGGCACCGGCCGCAGGATGACCAGCGCCACGCGGTTCACGTACTCGCGCTGCAGGTTGCGGCGGATCAGTGGAATGTCCTGCCCGGCGGCGACTTCGCTGAAGATCGCGTCGTGCAGTGTGCGATAGAGCTCGGCCAGACGCAGCGCTTCGCGTTGATCCGCGAGCTTGAGCTCGTTGTTGAGCATCCGCTGCGCGATCTCGGGGCCGAGCAACGGCCCCAGCACCGCGCGATGGACGCCCAGAACCAGCTGGTCGACCGCGATATCGACCGGTGGCGCGGTCCGCGCGATCTCCTGCGCATCGTCGATGTCGAAGTCCGTCAGCGACAGCTTGCGCAGGTATGCCGGTGGAAAGCGGAAGCTGTCGGCGGCGAAGATGGTGCCGGCCAGGAGTTGCAGCGCCGCGCGTTGTTTGTCGGCGTGGATGGGCTCGAGCGGCGTACGGCCGCTGCCGGCGCGATCCTGCACGACGGACAGGCCGCCGACGTACTTGGTCGCGAACAACGCGCTCTGCCGCACTTCAAAGAGGCCACGCGAGAAGTTGCGGCGCAGTACGGCATAGGACTCGTCGCTCTCGAGCTTGCGGGTCTCCGACAACTGCCACAGTTCGCGCGCGAGCTTCAGCTGGCGCGTGGCGTAGACGAGCGGGTCGGTGCCAAGATCGAAGGTATTCACGCGCGGATCGAGCCCGCTTAAATAGACATAACTGTCGGCCGTGAACGCAAGCAGCGGCTCGCCGGAGCGGGAGGCGATGCGCGTGAGCGCCGCGGCCTCCTCGGCGGGCGGGAACTCGCGGTAGCCATACTCGATCGCCCAGTAGTCATACGGGCCAAGCGTGGACATGTGATATTCGCCTTGCTTTTCCCCGGGCAAGGCCATGTTGACCGCGTTGTACTCCATCACCGAACCCGCAATACCGTTCTCGCGGGTGAAATCGCGATCCGCCAGCTGCGCCTCGCTGTAGACCGTGGACGCGCTGAAATTGTGCGTCAACCCGAGCGTATGCCCCACTTCATGCATCGTCGTTGACTTGAGGCGCGACAGCAGGAAGGCTTCGGACTCCGCGCTGTCTAGCATCATCGTGCCGCGCGCCTCGAGCAGCGACATCGCGAAGCCCTCATGCTCGGCCGCTTCCGTGGCATAAGTGCAATAGGGGGCATCGTCGCGAAACTCGAGCGAGGGTCGCAGCGGGACGCTTTCGTTGCCATAGGCCTTGATCGAACGGATGCTCGACGCGTCGATGCCGATGTCGGCGTCGAGGATCTCGCCGGTGCGCGGATCGACCAGTGACGGGCCGATCGCCAGAAACGAGCTGCGGGCCGAGGTCATCCAGCGTATGGATGCATGGCGAATATCCGACGTGTTGAAGTCGGCGTCATCCGGCTGTATTTCCACCCGGATCGCGTCCTTGAAGCCGATGCGTTCGAAGGCCTTGTTCCATTCGAGCACCCCTTCGCGAATGGTGGCGCGGTACCGATCGGGCACCGTCCTGTCGATCCAGTAGACGATCGGCTGCTTCGGCTCGGACAACGCCGCGGTCGGGTCCTTTTTTTCGAGGCGCCAGCGGTTGGCGTAGCGGAAGATCGGGATGCGCCGGTCGTCGGTGGTGAAGTCCCAGCGTTCAGTCGCGAAGTAGCCGACGCGGGTGTCGGCAGTCCGCGTGTGCATCGGCACGTCGGGCAGCTTGGCGATCGAATAGTGAAAGCCGAGGAACAGGCTGCGGATGTCGGGCACCGTTGCGGGCGGCGGCGTCACCGGCTGTCCCGGGGCCGGCATGGCGATGCGCGCCAGCGCGTAGTGCGCCAGGACGTTGAACGACACGAAATCAGCGGTGCTGCGCACTTCCTTGAACGAGGTGTTGCGCGCGTCGAATCCATACGACTGCCGGTAGGCCTGCTCGAGGCGCGGCGAGGTCGCGGTGAGGTCGGAGAAGAGAAGGGCGTTGGCTTCGATCAGCACGGATTTGCGTTCCGGGTGCGGCGCCGACAGGACGGCGGTGCTGGCCAGCAGGCTGTCCGAAAATCCTTCTGCGACCGAGCGCGCTTCCGGCGTGCCCGCCTTCGCCGTGTATTTGACGTTGCGCGAGATCAGCTGGACACTGCCGCCCACCTTGCGGAACAGGACGATGGCCGGGCTCGCGAAACGGCCGCGGCTGCCCATCGAACCTGCCAGCAGGCCGTTCTCGCCCAGCCCCTGATCGAGGCTGGTGGAAAAGAAGTAGAGACGGTCGAACTGGTCGGGTGAGAGTTCGATCAGCACCTTGTCGTCCTTCTGCCAGAGCGGCAGCAAGCCCGGCAATTCCTTGTAGTCCTTGGCGACGTCGGCAAAGCTGCGCAGCGCACCGGGCAAGGGCGCAGGCGTGGGTGGCGTGGGCGTGGCGCTGCCCGGCGCGCCGGCCAGGCGTTGCGCATTGGCGATGGCCGATGCCGTCGGGATGACCGCAGCGGCAGTCGTTACCGCGGGCGCATGGGCCGGTGCAGCCGGCCCCGATGGCGCGCGGGAACCGGGCGCTGCGGCGACCGAAATGGATGCGGGCGCAGCCGGCTCGTTCACGGTCGCGCATGCGGCCAGGGCCAGTATCGCGACGCTCACCAGCACAGCGCGGGGAACGTTCGTCATGGTGATGCTCCTGTAGGCGAATGCCGTCGGGTAGTGCGCGACCGGGCAATGGCGGGTCAGCACGCGGGTTCACCGCGCAACGAATGCGCCTGCGCCTTGGTGATCGTGACGTCAATCAAGCGGCCAATGAGATCGGGCGTGCCGGCAAAATTGACGACGCGATTGTTGGCGGTACGCGCAGCGAGTTCCTGGGGATCCTTCGCGGCCGGGCCGGTGACCAGCACGCGCTCGCGCCCACCCACCATCGCGGCACTGCGTTCCCTGTACTGGTTGTCCAGCAGCGCCTGCAGTTGCGCGAGACGAGCCTCGCCGACGTCCTGCGGCACCATGTCGGGCAGGTTCGCCGCGGGCGTGCCGGGCCGGGTGCTGTATAGAAAACTGTAGGCGCCGTCGAAGCCCACGGCTTCGACCAGTCGCATCGTCTGCGCGAAATCGGCATTCGTCTCGCCGGGGAAGCCGACGATGAAATCCGAAGTGATCGATAACGTGGGACGACGCGCGCGCAACTTGCGGACGATGGCCTTGTATTCAAGCGTCGTATAGCCGCGCTTCATGGCGGCCAGCACCCGGTCGGACCCGGATTGCACGGGCAGATGCAGGTGATCAGCAAGCTTTTCCAGCGTGGCGAACACGTCGATCAGGCGGGGCGACATTTCCTTCGGATGCGACGTGGTGAAGCGGATGCGCTCGACGCCGGGAATTTCGGCCACCGTTTCGAGAAGGGTCGCGAGATCGGCAATGCCGGCGTCATCGCCCATCAGCCCGCGATACGCATTGACGTTCTGGCCCAGCAACGTGATCTCGCGAACGCCCTGGTCGGCGAGGTCGGCCACCTCCGTCAGCACATCGTCAAAGGGGCGCGACACCTCTTCGCCACGCGTGTAGGGCACCACGCAGAACGAGCAATACTTGCTGCAGCCCTCCATGATCGACACGAAGGCTGCAGGTCCATCGACGCGCGGCGGCGGCAGGTGATCGAACTTCTCGATCTCCGGGAAGCTGATGTCGAGCTGCGGCTGCCCGGTGGCCCGCCGCTGCGCAAGTAGCTGCGGCAGCCGGTGCAGGGTCTGGGGCCCGAAAACAACGTCGACGTAGGGCGCGCGTTGCTGGATCGTGCTGCCTTCCTGCGACGCCACGCAGCCGCCCACCCCGATCAAGAGATCCGGGTTGGCGAGTTTCAGTTCGCGTACGCGGCCCAGGTCGTGGAACACGCGCTCCTGTGCCCGTTCGCGCACCGAGCAGGTATTGAACAGGATCACATCCGCGTCCTCGGGGCGCTGTGTCAGCGTGAGGCCTTCGGCGGCATGGAGCACGTCGGCCATCTTGTCCGAGTCGTACTCGTTCATCTGGCACCCGAAGGTGCGTATGTACAGCTTCCTGGTCACGGCACTGGAAGGGCCCCGGAACCGGCGCTTATGCCGTGGGGGACCTTGTCGACTGCGGGGGCGAGATGATAGCAGGCGCCGCGTTTCGGCCGGTCGCCCCGACGCTGAAGCCCCGCCTGCAAGCCGAACGGCGGCGCCTGCGACGTTGCGCAGCCACGCCGGCTTCCCTGGCGCGTACAATTCGGGCAGCAGGTGTCCGCCGCGAATCCCTTCGCGGCGGGTGAAACGGGAACGCGGTGCGGCATCCAGCGATGGGGGCCAATTCCGCGACTGCCCCCGCAACGGTAAGCCCTTCGAGGGCCGCTCTTTCATGCCACTGCCGCGCGTTGCGGCGGGAAGGCGAGCGGTTCGCATGGCGAGTCCGGAGACCGGCCTGCGCCCCGGTGACATTGCCGCTTCACGCGGCGATGCCAGCGGAGACCGCAGCGCGGGTGGCGCTGCGCACGGTCTGCCGACCCGGTCGCGCGCGTCCATGCGTGTCGCCACCTCCAGCGCGCGGTCCGTGCGCAGCACTCCATTTCCGCGTTGATCCTGTCGTCCACTGCCGTGCGGGGATGCACGGCGCTACGCGGAGTAACGTTGCATGCTGCACGACCTCTCGTTTCGTACCGCCCGGTGCGTTCGCCGTTCGTCATTCCGTTCCATTCGTGCCGTTGCCTACGTCATCGCCGCATCCGCCAGCGGCGCGACCTTCGCCCAGCCGGCTCCACCGTCGGCACCGACGGCACTTGAGCCCGTGGTGGTAACCGCCGCGCGTGGTCCCCAACCGATTGCCGACCTGCTGGCCGACCTCACGGTCATCGGCGCCGCCGAGATCGAGCGCAGCGGCGCGCAAAGCCTGCCGCAACTGCTGCAACGCCAACCCGGGGTCGAAGTCACGATCAACGGCGGTCCGGGTGCCACGTCGGGCGTATTCCTGCGCGGCGCCAATGCCGGCCAGACACTGGTGCTGATCGATGGCCTCCGCGTGGGCTCCGCATCGGTGGGCGCGACGGCGCTCGAAGCCATTCCGCTTGACCAGATCGACCGCATCGAGATCCTGCGCGGGCCCGCGTCGAGCCTTTACGGCGCGGATGCGATTGGCGGCGTGATCCAGGTATTCACCAAGCAGGCCGATGGCACCAAGTGGGTGCCCAGCGTCGCAGCCGGCTACGGCACCTACGACACGCGGCAATTCAGCGGTGGCATGAACGGTGCCCTCGGCCCGCTGCGGTTCTCGGTACAGGCAGGCGGCACGCGCAGCACGGGCTACAACGCCATCGCCAATCCGCAGAACTTCAGCTACAACGATGATAACGACGGCTATGCGACGGAAAACGTCGGCCTGAACGCCGCGTTGCCGTGGGCGCCGGGCCAGGAGGTGGCCGTCCAGTATTTCCGCAACCGGCTCAACAACCAGTTTGACGGCGGCGCCGGGTCGGATGACCGCACGATCACCACGCTGGAAGCGTGGTCGGTGGCAAGCCGCAACAAGCTGGCCGACCGTTGGTCGTCGTTGCTGACGATCGGCCAGGGCAGCGACGATTCAGTGTCGCAGACCGGGTATGGCGACTTTCCGTACAAGACCACGCAACGGCAGACCATCTGGCAGAATGACTTCACGCTGTCACTGGGCTCGCTGGGCGTGATCCTGGAGCGACGCGAGGAGGAGCTCGCCAGCAACGATCCGTTTGCGGTGACCCAACGCGATACCAACTCCGCCACCGGCGTATATCAGCTGCGGTATGGGGCCTTGGCGCTGCAGGCCAATCTGCGACACGACCATTCCAGCCAGTACGGCGGCGAAACCACCGGCGGCATCGCGCTGGGCTTCCGGCCATCGCCCGCGTGGCGCTTCACCGCCGGGTACAGCACCGGGTTCAAGGCGCCATCGTTCAACGATCTCTACTTTCCGGGATTTTCCAATCCCAACCTGCAGCCGGAGACGTCGCGCAACACGGAAATTGGCGCGTATTGGACGGCGACCGCGGGCGAGGTGGACTGGGAGGCGCGCGCAATCGGCTATCACAACCAGGTCGACCAGCTGATCGTGTTCCAGTGCGATGCGGACTTCAACTGCGCTCCGTTCAACGTCGATAGCGCGACGCTCGAGGGTATTACGCTTGGGTTCGATCTCGGCTGGCGCGACACGCGTCTCAAGGCCTCCCTCGACCTGCAGAATCCGGAGAATGACCGCACCGGCAACCTGTTGCCGCGACGCGCGAAGCAGCACGGCGCGCTACAGGCACTGCAGCAATGGGGGCCGGTCCAGCTCGGCGTGGAGTTCGTCGCGTCGTCGCTGCGCTATGACAACACCGCCAATACCGTGAGGATGGGCGGCTACGGCATCGTCAATCTCACGTTCGAATGGCAGGTGGCGAAGGGCACGACCCTGTTCGCGCGCGGCAACAACGTGCTCGACAAGAACTACCAGCTTGCCGCCGATTATTCGACCGGCGGCGCAACGGTGCTTGCGGGCGTGCGCTGGCGGCCATGATTTTTGCCGCGCAGTCGCTGGCGTTGCTGCTGACGATGATCATGGCGGCGGTGGCCGCCGCGGCCGGCGTTAGCGTGCTCGACGATAGCGGCCAGGTCGTGGCGCTGCCCGCCCCGGCGCAGCGCATCGTCAGCCTTGCGCCGCACGCGACGGAAATCCTGTTCGCAGCCGGCGCCGGACGCGCCGTGGTGGGCGTGACGGCCTGGAGCGATTTTCCGCCGGAGGCCAACGCGATCCCGCAGGTGGGCGACGCGATCGGCCTCGACCTCGAACGGATCGTGGCGCTGGCGCCCGACCTGGTGGTGACATGGCCGTGGACCGCGCCGGCGCAGGTCGAGCAACTGCGCGCCCGCGGCATGCGCATCTACATGATCGACGCGAAGTCGATCGGCGGCATTGCCGACAACGTGGAGCGACTGGCCACGCTGGCGGGAACCACGGGGCAGGCGGGGCCCGCAGTGGCGCAATGGCGCCGTCGCCTGCGGGCGCTGGAAGCACGGCCGGTGGCAACGCCGCCATTGCGGGTCTTCTATCAGCTTGGCGATGCGCCGATGTTCACCATCGGCGGCCCGCAACTCATCACGCAGGCAATCGCGCTATGCGGTGGACGCAACGTCTTCGCCGCGCTGAATGCGCCCGCGCCGATGATCGATACCGAAGCGGTGGTGGGCGCGCGTCCGCAGGCGATCGTTGCCGGGACGGATCACGCACAGCCGCCGGCGTGGCTGGCCGCATGGAAGCGCTGGCCCGACCTGCCGGCGGTCAAGGCGGGGAACCTGTTTACCGCGGACGCAATGTTGCTCCATCGACCGGGCCCGCGGTTTTTGGACGGTGTGGAGCAGCTCTGCATGCTGCTGGATCGCGCGCGCGGGGTCACATCGTCGCGCTAGTCGCGCGCCGGTTGTGGGGCCATCGCCACTTGGCGCGGCATCAGGCCGGCAGGAAGGCAGTGCCGCGCGGATGGGGCACGGCAACGAGCGCCTGTCCATAGAGCGCAGAGAGTTTCTCGGCCGTCAGCAGCGCGCCCGCCGGACCGACCTCGACGCGTTCGCATCCAAGCAGGATCGCGTGAGTCGCATAGCGTGCGGCCAGGGCCAGGTCGTGCAGCGCCATCAGCACCGCCTTGCCGCGGTCACGGGCGAGGCCGGCCAGCAGTTCGAGCGAACGCACCTCGTGCGCAATGTCGAGATGGTTGGCCGGCTCGTCGAGCAGCAACAGGTCGGGGTCCTGCGTAAGCAACATGGCCAGGGCCGCGCGGCGGCGTTCGCCACCGGACAGCGTTTGCACGTTGCGCGCCTCCGCATCGGCCATGCCCACCGCCGCGAGGGCAGCGCGCGCCTGCGCCAGGTCGGCCGCGCTCTCTGGCTGCCAGCGCGGGACATGCGGATGGCGGCCGGCCAGCGCGATTTCAAACGCAGTGGCAGGGAATGCGTCGGTGGTGTCCTGCGGCATCAGTCCCAGCGCGCGCGCGCGCGCGCGCGGCGCCATGGTGGCCAACGGCGTCCCGTGCACGCTGATGCTGCCTGCGGCAGGCGGGCGCAGTCCGGCCAGCGTATTGAGCAGCGTCGTCTTGCCGGCGCCGTTGGGTCCCACCATCACCCAGCATTCCCCCGCGCGGATCGCAAAGGCCACGTCGCGGCACAGGGTGCGCCCCGGGACCGTCAGCGCGAGTCCTGCGCAAGCGAGGACGGGCGCGCTCATGCGCCGGTCCGTCGCAGCAACCACAGGAACACGGGCACGCCCGCGAGCGCCGTCAGCACGCCCACCGGCAATTGGGCGGGTGCGACGATCGTGCGCGCCAGCGTATCGGCAATCACGAGCAGCGCGCCGCCGGCCAGTGCGGAAGTCGGCAGCAACCAGCGCTGGTCGTTGCCGACGAGCATGCGCATGGCGTGCGGCACCACGAGGCCAACAAAGCCAACGCTGCCAGCTACCGTCACGGCGACCGCGGTGGCGGCGGCGGCCAATCCGTGCAATGCGAAGGTCAGCGGCCGCACGGGCACGCCCAGGCTCGCCGCGGTCACATCACCCCGCGCAAGCAGCGTGGCATCGCGCGCGAGGGGCAGCGCCAGAATCAGCACGAAAGCGAGCGCAACGAGCGCCAGTCCGCCATGGGTGCTCGAGGAAAGATCGCCGATCAGCCAGAAGAGCATCCCGCGCACCTGCGCTTCCGGTGCGGTGGAGAGCAGCAACATGATGAAAGCGCCCCAGCCGGCGGCGACTACGATCCCGGTCAGCAGGAGCCGGGTCGGCGACCAGGCGCCTTCGCCGCGCGCCAGCCCGAATACCAGCACACTCGATACCACCGCGCCCCCGAAGGCTGCTGGCGTCACCAGTGCCGTGGCGCCGAGCAACATCGCGCCAAGTGCGCCACAGGCGGCGCCACCGGACAAGCCGAGCACATAGGGATCGGCCAACGGATTGCGCAACAGCACCTGCATCAGCGCACCGGCAAGGGCCAGCAGGCCGCCGACGGCAAACGCGGCCATCGCGCGGGGCCAACGCAGTTCGCGCACCACTGCGGAGGCGGTGTCGCCGCCATCGCCGACGATCGCGTTCCATACCAACGGCATCGCGATGGGCACGCTGCCGGCTGCCAGTGCAAACAGCAACGCGGCACAGGTACCCAGGACGAGGACGGCCAGGACCGGTAAAGGGGAGAGGCGACGCACGCATTGCTCGGTCGTGGGTGGAGCCGCGATTATAGGACCGCAGGTCGCCGATGCTTGTCCGCTCGTTACCGTGGGGTGGGGCGCCCAAAGCCTATAATTGACCGCATCGCACCTCCGCGATGGACATGGGCCAACCATGAACAAGGCCTTCACCCGCGAAGCAGAAGATGGCGACGACATCGACGACGATGTGCCTGACGTCGCCTCGCTGCTCCCCGCAGGGACCAGGAACTACATGACGCCAGGCGGCTTCGCCCGGCTCAAGGGTGAGCTCGACCACCTCGTTGGCACCGAGCGGCCTGCACTCGTGGCCACCGTATCGTGGGCTGCAAGCAACGGCGACCGGTCGGAGAACGGCGACTACATTTACGGCAAGAAGCGGCTGCGCGAAGTGGACCGGCGCATCCGCTTCCTGATCAAGCGGCTCGACCTGTCGCAGGTGGTTGACCCCGCGGGCCGCGAACAGGCGGACGATGCGGATCGAATTTTCTTCGGGGCCACGGTGACGGTGAGTAACGAGCGCAACGAAGAGCGCACGGTGAGCATCGTTGGCATCGACGAAATCGACACGACGCGCGGCTACATCAGCTGGGTGTCGCCGATGGCGCGCGCGCTCCTGAAGGCGCACGAAGGCGATACGGTGATGCTGCATACGCCGGTAGGCGACGAGTCATTGACCGTCGTGCGCGTGGCTTATCGGGCGCTGGCCACCGACCCGGAGGCATCGCTGCCCGCGCTGTGAAGGGGACTTCGCGACGCCCGATGAACGGGCGTACCCGGCGCCCGATGGACGGACGGGCAGGTGGTTGACGCATCGCGCGCGCGCCGCCTATAGTCGAGACGTAACGACACCAATAGCCCATGGATCCGGACCTCGCCCAACTCGAACAAAAGCTCGCCACGCTGATCGCGCACACCCGCGCGCTGCGTGCGGCCAACGACGCGCTGCGCCGCGACCTGGCCACTGCGCAGGAGCGCAATCGCGAGATGACGATGCGCGCGCAGCAGGCTGGCGCGCGTCTCGACGCGCTGATCGCCAGGATGCCGGCCGAATGAGCACGCGCAGCGGCACGCCGGCCGACCGCACCGTGCAACTCGACATCACGTTGCTCGGACGCGAATTCAAGGTCGGCTGCAAGGAGCATGAGCGCGCCGAACTCATGGACGCGGTGGCCATGCTCGACGAACGGATGCGCGCGATCCGGGAAGGCGGCAAGATCGCGGCCATCGACCGCATTGCCGTGATGGCGGCACTCAACCTCGCCAATGAGTTGTTGCGCGAGCGCAAGGCACCACCGCCTGCCGTCGTCGCTGCGCCTGTCGCATCAGGTAACGTTGACGACGCCGCGGCGCAGCGTAGAATCCAGTCGATGCAGGCTTCGATCGATCAGGTGCTGGCGGGGCAGGAAAAGCTGTTCTGACGCCCGGTTCCGCCGTCGAAGCGCGCGGCGACCGGCAGCGCGTTGCAACTTGTCCCCGGTCGCAGCTGTCACATTTTTCAATGTCCCCTGGGGTGTTCGAGCCCGCTAAATACTCCTTGAACCAATGCTCTCGTAGCGAGGTTGCCTTTGCCCTTTGTGAACCGGTGTGCGCTCCCATGCGGAAGTGCCTGAAGGTTCCGGCAGGTGGCCATTCTTGAACCCAGGTTCAGGATGACGGTGGGCACGGCATCATCGGGGGACACCCATTGCGTGAACGGCGCCAGCTGCGGGCGCCGTTCGCATTGATGAGGATCAGATGCATGCCAGTTTACGGACCGAAGGGTCGCATCACGGCAATGTCCATGGTCATGCTTTTCGCGGGCCACGTCTTGGGACAAACCGTGGCATCCGCTGATTCCGCAATTGACGCTCACGCAGCAAATCAAGGATGACTACGATGCGCCGACCGGCCCCACCCGCCAAAACATGCGGCTGATCAGCAAGGCGCCTGGACCATGATGCGCGGCGAGCATTGGCTGGCGGACGAATGTGAGGGGCGGGCGTGCATTACTGGCTGATGAAATCCGAGCCCGACGAGTTCTCGATCACCGATCTCGAAAAGGCGCCGAAACAGACCACGTCCTGGTTCGGCGTGCGCAACTACCAGGCGCGCAACTTCATGCGCGAGATGGAAGTGGGCGATCGCGCGTTCTTCTATCACTCGAGCTGTCCCGAGCCCGGCATTGCCGGCATTGCCCGGATCGTGGCAGCCGCGCATCCCGATGTCACGCAATTCGACGCGCGCGGCCAGTATTACGATGCCAAGTCCACGCGCGAGGAACCACGCTGGTGGAACGTCGACGTCAAGTGGGTCTCCACCACGCGCCTTGTTTCGCTGACGGAACTGCGTCAGGTCGAGGCGTTGTCCGACATGGTGATCCTGCGCCGTGGCAATCGGCTATCCGTCACGCCGGTGACGAAGCAGGAATGGGATGTCGTCACGAAGCTTGCTGCGCGCAAGCCGCACAACGCGTGAACGCGCTGCCCGAATCCAGACATGCCGGCCGCAGCGCCGTGCGGCCTTGAATTTCACGCTGCTTGCGGTCCTGGTCGCGCTGGGCGTGGTCGTGGGATTCCTGGCCGGATTGCTCGGCATTGGCGGCGGCTTCACGATCGTTCCAGTCCTGATGGAAGTGTTCGAGCGCGAAGGCGTGCTGGCCGCGCACGTGTTGCCGCTGGCCATTGGCACGTCCTCGGCCACGATCGTTTTCACGGCCATCGCGTCCACGCGTGCCCATCATTCGCGCGGTGCCGTCGACTGGCCGACCGTGCGGGCGATGGCGCCGGGACTGGTCGCCGGTTCACTGATCGGGCCGCAGATCGCCAGCGCGCTGCCCACGCGCGTGCTGGCGGCCATCTTCGGTCTCTTCATCTGGTCTGCGTCCTACAAGATGGTGCGCAACAAGCCACCCAAGGCCGACCGCGAGTTGCCCGGCGCCGGTGCGCTCTTCGGCATGGGCGGCGTCATCGGCGTGGTGGCCGGCATGGTGGGCACGGGCGGCGCCTTCCTCGCGGTGCCGTTCCTCACCCGCTGCAATGTCCGGATGCAGACGGCGGTGGCCACCTCTGCGGCAATCGGCATACCTATCGCGATCGCAGCGACTGCGGGCTACATGATCGCGGGGTGGGGCAAGGCCGGCCTGCCGGCGCACGCGATCGGCTATGTCTACCTGCCCGCGCTCGTGGTCATCGCACTCGCCACGACCATGCTCGCGCCGCTCGGCGCACGGATGGCGCATGCGTGGCCGGTGGCGCGCCTGCGCCGCGCCTTTGCCGGGATGCTGTTCGTGCTGGGCGCCTACATGCTATGGAAGGCGCTGCGGTGAACTGGCGTCGATGGCGACGTGCCGCGACACCATCGCTGCGCGGCTAAAGCCTCACCCAATGAAACGTCCTGCGCAGCACGCGCCGGCTGCGCATCAACGACCCGGCGCCGCGGTGTCCAGGTTGTAGCCGGACTGTGCGCTCACGGTGCCGCCGGCCGCAACCCGCACCGCGCAGTACTTGAATTCCGGGATCTTGCCGAATGGATCGAGCGCGGCATTGGTGAGGATATTGGCGGCTGCTTCGTAGTACGCAAACGGGATGAACACGGTATGGCGCGGCGTCCCTGCGTCGGCGCGCGCGCGCAGGGATACCTTGCCGCGCCGCGACTCGACGGTGATCACCGCATCGGGTGGCAAGCCCAGTGCATCGAGGTCCAGCGGATGGATCGACACGTGCGCTTCGGGTTCGATCGCGTCCAAAACGCGAGTGCGCCGGGTCATGCTGCCGGTGTGCCAATGCTCGAGCTGGCGTCCGGTGATCAGCACGAACGGATAGTCGGCATCGGGTTGCTCGGCACCGGGGATGATGTTGGCCGGTACGAAGCGACCGCGCCCGCTCGCCGTCGGAAAGCGGTCGATGAAGATGATCGGCTCGCCGGCGTCGCCTTCCTGCTCGCACGGATACGTAACCGCGCTCTCGGCTTCCAGGCGCTCCCACGTGATGCCCGCGATGGACGGCATCGCCTGGCGCATTTCCGCGAACACATCGCGTGGATGCGCGTAATTCCAGTCGAGGCCAAGCTGCTTCGCCATGTCGACGACGATGCGCAGGTCCTGCCGCGCCTCGCCCGGCGGTGCCAGGGCCTGCCGCCCGAGCTGTACGGTGCGATCGGTGTTGGTGAAGGTGCCGGTTTTCTCGGGAAATGCCGAGGCCGGCAGGATCACGTCGGCCAGGTAGGCCGTCTCGGTGAGGAAGATGTCCTGCACCACCAGCATCTCGAGGTTGGCCAGCGCGGCGCGCGCGTGCTGTACGTCGGGGTCGGACATCGCCGGATTCTCGCCCATGATGTACATGCCGCGGATCTGGCCGGCGTGCACGGCGTCCATGATCTCGACCACCGTCAGGCCCGGCTTGGGATCGAGCGGCGTGCCCCAAAGCGCTTCAATGCGCGCGCGCCACACCGGCTCGTCGATGCGGTGGTAGTCAGGAAGCATCATCGGGATGAGGCCGCAATCGGACGCGCCTTGCACGTTGTTCTGCCCGCGCAGCGGATGCAGGCCGGTGCCGGGGCGGCCCACCTGTCCGGTCATCAGCGCAAGCGCGATCAGGCAGCGCGCGTTGTCGGTGCCATGGATGTGCTGCGAGATGCCCATGCCCCACAGGATGATCGACGCCTTCGATAATGCGTACATGCGGGCGACGGTGCGGATCGTGTCGGCGGGGATGCCGCAGATCGGCCCCATCAGCTCCGGACTCATGCCTTCGACATTGCGGCGCAGTTGGTCGTAGTCCGACGTGCGCGCCGCGACAAAGCCCTCGTCGACGAGCCCTTCGTGCACGATCACATGCATCAGCGCGTTGAGCAGCGCCACGTCGGTATCGGCCCGGAATTGCAAGTAGTGCGTGGCGAGCCTGGCGAGATCGGAGCGGCGCGGATCGGCCACGATCAGCTTGCTGCCGTTCTTCACGGCATTCTTGATCCAGGTGGCGGCGACCGGATGGTTGACCGTCGGATTGGCGCCGATCACGAAGATCACTTCGGCATCGAGCACATCCATCACCGGATTGGATACGGCGCCCGACCCGATGCCTTCCAGCAGTGCCGCAACACTCGATGCGTGACACAGGCGCGTGCAATGGTCGACGTTGTTCGAGCCGAAGCCGGTGCGCACCAGTTTCTGGAACAAGTAGGCCTCCTCGTTGGAGCCCTTGGCGGACCCGAAGCCCGCCAGCGCATGTTTGCCGTGCGCGTCACGGATGCGAGCCAGCGTACCGCCGGCAAGCGCCAGCGCCTCGTCCCACGTCGCTTCGCGGAACACGGACAACGGGTCGCCGGGATTCATCGTGAAGTCGGCCGATTTCTTCATGCCGGCCTTGCGGATCAGCGGCTGGGTGAGGCGCTGCGCGTGGTGCACGTAGTCGAAGCCGAAGCGCCCCTTCACGCACAGGCGCTCCTCGTTGGCGGGTCCCTTGCGGCCCTCTACCCGGACGATCTGATTGTCCTTGACGTGATAGGTGAGCTGGCAGCCCACGCCGCAATACGGACAGACCGACGACACTTCCTTGTCGGCCTTGACCAGATAGGCGTTGTTCGCCGGCGCCAGCGCGCCGGTGGGACAGGCCTGCACGCATTCGCCGCAGGCGACGCACGAACTCGCACCCATCGGATCGCCTTGATCGAACACGATGGCCGACGCCGCTCCACGGAACGCGTACCCGATCACGTCGTTGACCTGCACTTCGCGGCATGCGCGCACGCAACGCGTGCACTGGATGCACGCGTCAAGGTTGACCGTCATCGCCGGATGCGAAAAGTCCGCAGCAGGCTGGGCGCGGGGCGCGAAGCGGGGGATGCCAATGCCGAGCTTGCGCTGCCAAAGCGCGAGTTCCGAGTCCGGCTTGTAGACCGTGGGGGCGACATCCGCGGCCAGCAGCTCGACGATCATCTTTTGCGCGTGCACGGCGCGCGCGCTGTCGCTCTTGACGTCCATGCCGGGCGTGGGATAGCGGCAGCAGGAAGGCGCCAGCGTGCGCTCGCCCTTGATCTCGACCATGCACGAACGGCAGTTGCCGTCCGGGCGCATGCCATCGGCGTAGCAGAGCCGCGGAATTTCCACGCCGTAGCGGTCGGCCGCCTGCAGCAGCGTTTCGCCGGCATTGCCCACCACCGGTTGGCCATTAAGCAGGAACTCGACGGTGTTCGCGTCGCGGGCGTTCATCGGCGCTCTCCAGAAGGTGGGGTCACGCCTGCGCGCATGGCCGCTTCAGCCAATCTCGGCAGGAAAATATTTCACGACGCAGCGCACCGGGTTGGGCGCGGCCTGCCCCAGTCCGCAGATCGACGCGTCGACCATCGCCTGTGACAGGTCTTCGAGCAGCGCGGTATCCCACTTCGCGCCGGACATGAGGCCCACGGCCTTCTCGGTACCGACACGGCAGGGCGTGCACTGGCCGCACGACTCGTCCGCGAAGAACCGCATCATGTTGAGCGCGGCATCGCGTGCCTTGTCGTGCTGTGACAGCACGATCACGGCGGCGGAACCGATGAAGCAGCCGTGCGGCTGCAGCGTGTCGAAATCGAGCGGCACGTCGGCCAGCGATGCGGGCAGGATGCCGCCGGAGGCGCCTCCCGGCAGGTACCCGTAAAGCGTGTGCCCAGGTGCCATGCCGCCGCAAAATTCGTCGATCAGTTCACGCAACGTGATTCCCGCCGGCGCGAGATGCACGCCGGGAATGCGCACGCGACCGGACACCGAGAATGAGCGCAGTCCATGGCGACCGTTGCGACCGTGACCGGCAAACCAATCCGCGCCATGCTCGAGAATGTCGCGAATGAAGTAGAGCGTTTCCATGTTGTGCTCGAGGGTGGGCCTTCCGAAGAGCCCCACCTGCGCCACATAGGGTGGGCGCAGCCGCGGCATGCCACGCTTGCCCTCGATCGACTCGATCATCGCCGACTCTTCGCCACAAATGTAGGCCCCCGCGCCGCGCCGCAACTCGATGGACGGAAGCGGTACGGGTGGGTCGGCCGTCAGCGCCGCCAACTCCGCCTCGAGCAGCTCGCGGCACGCGGCATATTCGTCGCGCAGGTAGATGTAGATCGTGTCGATGCCCGTGGCCCAGGCCGCGATCAGCATGCCTTCGAGAAACCGGTGTGGATCGCGCTCCAGGTAGTGGCGGTCCTTGAAGGTGCCGGGCTCGCCTTCGTCGATGTTGATGGCCATCAGCCGCGGCGCGGGCTCGGCGCGAACGATGCGCCACTTGCGTCCGGTGGGAAAGCCTGCGCCGCCGAGCCCGCGCAGCCCCGAATGCTCCATCGTCGCCATCACGGCGTCGAGATCGCGCGCGCCATCGACGCATTGCCGCAGCATCGCGTAACCGCCGCTGGCGCGATATTCCGCGAGCCGCATCGCCGCCAGCGGCTCCGCATGCACGCGGCCATCGGCGAGCGCCGCGCTCACCCGTTCCGGTGTCGCTTCATCGATCGTCCGGGTGCCGACGACGGCGGCGGGCGCATGCTCGCAACGGCCGATGCACGGCGCCGGAATCACCCGCACCCCCGGGCCGGCCGACCGCTGCAGCTGTGCCAGCAATTCGTGCCCGCCGGCCATCGCGCAGGAGTAGGTGTCGCATACCCGCACGGTGATCGGCGGCGGCTCCGGATCGCCATCGCGCAACACGTCGAAGTGATGGTAGAACGTCGCCACTTCGTAAACCTCGGTCGTGGCGAGCTTCATCTCGGCGGCCAGCGCAGTCACGTGCGCGGCGCGAATGCAATGGTACCGATCCTGGATCCGGTGCAGGAATTCGATCAGCAGGTCGCGGCGCCGCGGGCTGTCGCCCAGGAGCGCAACGATTTCCGCGAGCGCCTGCGGATCCGCCGTGCGCCCCTTGGGCTGACCGCGCCCACCACGCTTCCTGCCCAGACCCGCAATGTCGATGACCTGTTCCCGCGACTCAGCCATGTCCTGTTTCCCCGCCATCAAGTCAGGAAGTCGCAGTACTTCTCGACATAGTCGGCGAGATCGAGCGTGTGTTGACGCGTCAGGCGCTCGGCCAGTTCGGTGTCGCGCTTCTCGAGCGCGTCGATAATCCTCATGTGGTCGACGATGGAGCGGGAAGCCCGGTCGTCCTTGGAGATGGTCATCTTGCGGATCGCGCGCACGTGGATCAGCAGGTTCTGCACGGTCTCCGTCATCAGCTTCGATCCGCCGAGCTTGAAGATGGCCTGGTGAAACGCGAGGTTGGTCTCGGAGTATTCCTCGAGATGGGCGGTGGGCGTCGAGTCGGCGAAGGTGTCGAACATGTGGCGCAGCGCCGAAAGATCGGCGTCGGAGGCGCGTTGCGTGGCCAGTCGCGCGGACATGCTTTCCAGCGCCGCCCACATCACGATCATGTCGATGATGTCGCGCTTGGTCTTGCGCACGATGAAGATGCCGCGGCGCGGCTGCGTGCGCAGGAAGCCTTCCTGTTCCAGCAGCGTCATCGCCTCGCGGATCGGCGTGCGGCTGACGCCCAGTGCCGCCGAGAGCTCGCGCTCGTCGAGGCGAATCTCCTCGTGCTGGTCGTAGACGTCGGCATTGGCGATGGCCTGCTTCAGCACCGCGTAGGCCTGCTCGCGAAAGCTCATGTTGGTGTTGAGCGGGCGCACCGAAAACGACGGCGCAGCAGCGAGCGTGATCGTCGAATCGACGGCAGTTTCCGGATTCTGGTCCATGGCAGTCCTCGTAGCCCTCAGCTTGCGCGCGCCTGCCGCGTCGTCAGTCCGCGCTGCTGGATCAACGCAAGCACGACATCGAGCGTGGGTGTGGGCAGACTGGTGCGCCGGCCGAGTTCCTGCACGACGGTGACCAGCGAATCGATCTCCATCGGCCGTCCCAGCTCCAGGTCCTGCAACATCGAGGTCTTGTGCGCGCCCACGGCTCCGGCCCCGTTGATCCGGCGTTCGACGTCGACCCGGAAATTCACCCCGAGGCGCTCGCCTATGGTCTGGGCCTCGACCATCATCGCGCGCGCGACGGCGCGGGTCCCCGGGTCGCTGGCAATGATGTCGAGCGTGGCATGCGTGAGTGCGCTGATCGGGTTGAAGCACAGGTTGCCCCATAGCTTCAGCCAGATCTCGTCGCGGATATTGTCGCGGATCGGCGCCTCGAGGCCGCCGGCTTGCAGCAGTTGCTGCAAGCGCTCCACGCGTGGCGTGCGCGTGCCATCGGGCTCACCGATTGGAAACCTGTTGCCGTAGACGTGCTTGATCACACCGGGTGCGATGACTTCGGTGGCGGGATACACGACACAACCGATCGCGCGTTCCGGCGTCAGAACGCGCCACTGCGAGCCGTCGGGATCCACCGTCTCGACGGCAGTGCCTTCGAGTTCGCCGCCATGTTTGTGGAAATACCAATAGGGGATACCGTTGACCGCGGTCACAATCGCAGTATCCGGGCCGAGCAGCGGACGCATGGCTTCCACCGCGCCGGGTACCGAATGCGCCTTGAGTGCAATGATCACGTAATCCTGGACATCCAAATCGCGTGCGTCGTCCGTACAGCGCACCCTCGCCACCCGTTCCTCGCCGTTGATCTGCAGACGCACGCCGTGTTCGCGCATCACCGCCAGATGCGGTCCGCGCGCGACGAGGCTCACGTCGGCGCCAGCCTCGGCCAACGCCACGCCGAGATAGCCCCCGATCGCTCCTGCGCCATAGACACAAATCTTCATGTCAGATCCCCTCGTCGGCGGCCCCTGCAGCAGCCCGGCGTTGCATGCGATTCCGGCGAGGCGCCCTGCATGCCACTGCCAGTACGAATGTCTTGTTTTGCGAATGCCTGGAATGAGTGTTGACGCCTATAAATATATCAGATACGGTATATCAATCGTGTGCATTACAAAAGATCGCGGGCTTGTCCACGCGACATCGCGCACGGCGCCGGCAGTCAAGCCGGCTACATTGGAGGATGCAGTGTGAACACTCGGCTCCTGTCCTGCGCCTGGCGCAGGCGCGTTGGTGTACCCGGTCGTCGCGTGCCCTTGGCCGGGGCTGCATGTCCGCATCACCCCCCTGTCTTCTGACCCACCCGTAGCGGCAATCGCGCGCGCCTCGTGGGGCGCCAGCAATCAACTCTAGGAGGAGCAACATGCGAAATCGGATCATGCAGGGCTTTATTGGCGCCGCCGCGCTCACAGGACTGGCGGCAGCCGCGCCGGCGTTTGCCGCGTGGGAGCCGACCAAATCGGTCGAATTCATCGTTCCGGCCGGAACCGGCGGCGGTGCCGACCAGATGGCGCGCTTCATCCAGGGCATCGTCGTCAAGCACAACCTGATGAAGGAGCCGATGGTCGTCGTCAACAAGTCTGGTGGCGCGGGTGCCGAGGGGTTCCTCGACGTCAAGGGTTCAAAGGGCGATCCGAACAAGATCATCATCACGCTTTCCAACCTCTTCACCACACCACTGGCCACGGGGGTCCCCTTCAACTGGAAGGACATGACGCCGGTGGCGATGCTGGCGCTCGACCAGTTCGTGCTGTGGGTCAATGCCGACACGCCGTACAAGACTGCCAACGACTACATCAACGCCACCAAGGCTGCCGGCGCCGGCAAGATGAAGATGGGCGGCACCGGTTCGAAGCAGGAAGACCAGATCATCACGGTCGCGATCGAAAAGGCTACCGGGGTCAAGTACACCTACATCCCGTACAAAGGCGGCGGCGACGTGGCCGTGCAGTTGACGGGCAAGCACATCGATTCGTCGGTGAACAACCCGATCGAGGCGGTGGCGCAGTGGCGCGGCGGTGCGTTGCGCCCACTGTGCGTGTTTGACGACACACGCATGCCCTACAAGACCAAGGTGACCGCCGACATGTCGTGGAACGACATCCCCACGTGCAAGGAATCCGGCGTGGCGATGGACTACCTGATGTTGCGTGGCATCTTCATGCCGCCGGGCGTCACGCCGGACCAGGTTGCGTTCTACGTGGATCTCTTCAAAAAGGTGCGCGAAACGCCGGAGTGGAAGGAATTCATGGAGAAGGGCGCCTTCAACCAGACGTTCATGTCCGGCGCCGAGTACGCGAAGTGGGTCGCGGCGGCCGAGAAGACCCATGAGGGTCTCATGAAGGAAGCCGGCTTCCTCGCCAAGTAGTTCTTACCTGCGGGTCCGCGCGCGTCAGCGCACGGACCCGCTTCCACGCGCCTGTCATCCATCTCACCGAAGCCCTCTAATCCATGGAACCGGACAAGCAGGGACTCGTATCGACGCGAGTCATGGAAATCGCCGTCGGCGCATTTCTATTCGTGTTGGGCCTCGTGCTCATTTTCGATGCCAATCGTCTTGGCACAGGCTGGGGTGACGACGGCCCCAAGTCCGGGTACTTCCCGTTCTACATCGGGCTGATCCTGTGTTTCTCCAGCGCGGTGGCGATCTTTCAGGGCATGCGCGCGCCTGGTGCCGGCGATGCCTTCGTCGAGCGCGGGCAAGCCAAGCTCATCATGGCCGTTCTCCTTCCGACGATCGTATATGTCGTGGCGATCGGCCTGCTGGGCATCTATGTCGCGTCGGCAATTTTCATCGGCGTGTTCATGGTGTGGCAGGGCAAGTTCACATGGCTGAAGAGCGCGATCATCAGCCTGTTCGTGGTGATCGCGTTGTGGATGATGTTTGAAGTCTGGTTCAAGGTTCCGCTGCCCAAGGGCCCGCTCGAGGCCATGTTCGGCTACTGACCGACGACGTGATCGCGGCTCGCGGACCGGCACGCCCGGCGCGTGGCGGTGATGCGTGCGACAACGGCAATATGGGAGAGCACCATTGGATGAGTTGAACTCGCTGTTCGGTGGCTTCGCGGTCGCGTTGTCGTGGTACAACCTGGCGCTGATGCTGGTCGGGGTGTTGTTGGGCGTGCTGATCGGCGTGTTGCCCGGGCTCGGTGGCGCCAACGGTGTGGCGATCCTGCTGCCGCTGACGTTCTCGATGAACCCGACGTCCGCGATCATCATGCTGTCGTGCATCTACTGGGGGGCGCTGTTCGGCGGCGCGATCACGTCGATCCTGTTCAATATTCCCGGTGAGCCGTGGTCGGTGGCCACCACGTTCGACGGGTATCCGCTGGCGCAGCAGGGACGCGCCGGCGAAGCGCTCACCGCGTCGTTCACATCGTCGTTCGTCGGCGCGTTTGTCGCCGTCGTGCTGATTACCTTCCTGTCGCCGCTCGTAGCCAAGTTCGCGCTGAAGTTCGGGCCGCCCGAATTCTTTGCGGTCTACCTGCTCACGTTCTGCAGCTTCGTCGGGATGAGCAAGGGTTCACCGTGGAAGACGCTCGCTGCGATGATGCTGGGCTTCGGCCTCGCCACGGTGGGCCTCGATACCGTCACCGGCCAGCTGCGCCTGACGTTCGGGTTCACGCCACTGCTGAAAGGCTTCGACTTCCTGATCGCGGTGATCGGGCTTTTCGGCATCGGCGAGATCCTGCTTACGATGGAAGAAGGTCTCGCGTTCAAGGGTGCGCGCGGCAAGATCGACTCCAAGGTCGTGCTGGAGACGTGGAAGAAGTTGCCGAAATACTGGGCAACACTGCTGCGCAGTTCGGCTATCGGCTGCTGGATGGGCATCACGCCGGGCGGCGCCACGCCTGCATCGTTCATGAGTTACGGTGTGGCCAAGCGCATGTCGAAGAACGGCGACAAGTTCGGCACCGGCCAGATCGAAGGCGTGATCGCGCCCGAAACGGCCGCGCATGCAGCCGGCACCAGCGCGCTGTTGCCGATGTTGACGCTGGGCATTCCGGGTTCGCCCACCGCTGCCGTGCTTCTGGGCGGGCTGCTGATCTGGGGCCTGCAGCCCGGGCCGCTGCTCTTCGTCGAACAGAAGGATTTCGTGTGGGGCCTCATCGCCAGCATGTACCTCGGCAACATCGCGGGACTAATTGTCGTGCTGACGACGGTGCCGCTTTTCGCCGCGATTCTGCGCATTCCTTTCTCCATCATCGCGCCGATCATCATCGTGATCTGCGCGGTCGGCGCCTACACGGTGCACAACTCGATGTTCGACGTGTACCTGATGCTGGTATTCGGTGTGCTCGGCTATCTGTTCAAGAAACTCGACTATCCGTTGGCGCCCCTGGTGCTCGCATTGGTGCTTGGTGACCGCGCCGAGGATTCCTTCCGGCAGGCGATCCTGGGTTCGCAGGGCGATCTCGCCATCTTCTTCTCGAACCCGCTCGTTGGATCCATCACCACGCTGGCGCTCGTGCTGCTGTTCCTGCCGGTGATCACCCGACTGTACGCGCTGGTTCGCCAACCGAAGGGCGCCGCGTGATCACGCCGGCGCGACGCGCAAGGAGACTGCCATGACCGTGATCGCGATGACGCAGGAAATGGCCACGCTCGGCACCGACGTGGCGCAGGGCGTGGCTCAGGCGCTTGGCTTGAAGGTTGTCCAGCACGAAGTGGGCGATACGGTAGCCGAGCGCATGCAGGTCAAGCGCAGCCTCATCCGGCGCGTGCGCGAAGGCCAGGCCGGATGGCTGGAAAAGCGCGGAATCGATCGCGAAGTGTTCGCCGTCTACGCGGCTGAGGAAATACTGGAACTCGCGCAGGAAGGCAGCATCGTGATCCGCGGCTGGGGCGCCACCTGCATCCTGAAAGGCGTATCGCACATTCCCACGGTTCGCGTCGGCGCGCCAATGGCCAACCGTGTGCAGTGGCTGATGGAACGGCTCGACTCCGACGATGCCGATCTCGCGCGCGAGGAAATCGAACGTTCGGAAGCGGCGCACGTGGCACGTACGCAGCAGAACTTCGGCGTGGACCTGCTCGATCCGCTGATGTACGACCTCACCCTCAATACCGGCCGGGTATCGGTGGAAAGCTGCATCGAGCAGGTGATCGCGTTGTCGCGGCGGCCGGAGTTCCAGCCGACGCCAGCCAGCGCCGCGAAGTTGCGCAACCTCGCGTTGGAGGCACGCATCCGCGCGGCACTGAAGGCCAACGAGGCCACGGCCGAAGTGAATATCGCGGCGGAGGCGGACGACGGCGCCGTGACGCTGCGAGGCATTGTCGTGAATGCGGCGGAAAGCATGCGCGCGGCCGAAGTCATCGCGACGGTCGATGGCGTGAAGTCCGTCGCGAACCAGCTGCGGTCCATCGAGTCGGGAATCCGACGCTTCACCGTCAGCAAGTACTAGTGGGCTGCCGGCAAATCGGCCGAAACCGCATAGTGAACTTCGCTGATATATTGTATATTGTGTTTTCAAGTGCCTACGGGATGGGGCCCGCACTCTGGCAACAGCGCGGGCTGCGTCGCGCGACCTTTGCCCGGGCCATGTCCGCGTGCTGATGCGGTCCCATATTTTCAGGAGCACACCATGTCCACCCTAACCGCTGCCAAGCCCGGTTCGTCCACCGCCGCCGACACTTCCAAGGTCGCAGGCGACGCTGCGGTCGCCCAGGAAATCGACGGCTTCCAGCTCGTCATCGAGGCCCTCAAGCTGAACGGCATCGACACGATCTTCGGTTTGCCCGGCATCCCGATCACCGACCTCACGCGCCGCATGCAGAAGGAAGGCTTGCGCGTGATTGCGTTCCGGCATGAGCAGAACGCGGGTTATGCCGCCTCGATTTCCGGCTTCCTCACCCAGAAACCCGGAATTTGCCTGACGGTGTCCGCGCCGGGATTCCTGAATGGTGTCACCGCACTCACGCATGCGACGGTCAACTGCTTCCCGATGATCCTGATCAGCGGTTCCTCGGAGCGCGAGATCGTCGACCTGCAGCAGGGCGACTACGAGGAAATGGACCAGCTGGCGATTGCCAAGCCGCTGTGCAAGGCCGCGTTTCGCGTTCTGCATGCCGAAGACATTGGCGTGGGCGTGGCGCGCGCGATCCGGGCCGCCGTGTCGGGCCGTCCGGGCGGCGTATACCTCGACCTGCCGGCGAAGCTCTTCCCGCAGGCGATGGATGCGGTTGCCGGCATGCGTTCACTGATCAAGGTCGTGGATGCCGCGCCACGCCAGATCCCGGCCGCGGATGCCGTGCAGCGCGCCATCGATCTCCTCAAGGACGCCAAGAAGCCGCTCATCATCCTCGGCAAGGGCGCGGCGTACGCGCAGGCCGATGCCGACATTCGCGCGCTGGTCGAGAAGTCCGGCATTCCGTACCTGCCGATGTCGATGGCCAAGGGCCTGCTGCCGGACACGCACGAGCAGTCCGCATCGGCCGCGCGTTCGTATGTGCTGCCCGAGGCCGATGTCGTGATGCTGATCGGTGCGCGTCTCAACTGGCTGCTGTCGCAGGGCAAGGGCAAGACGTGGGGCGGCGCCACCTCCAAGTCGTGGGGCGGCCAGAGGTTTGTCCAGATCGACATCTCGCCGCAGGAAGCCGACAGCAACGTGCGCATCGATGCGCCGGTGGTTGGGGACATCGGCTCGTGCGTTGCCGCCTTGTTGAGTGCGATGGGATCGAATTGGCCGCAGCCGCCCGCGGCGTGGCTCGATGCCATCAACGAGCGCAAGTCCAAAAACGTCGCGAAGATGGCCGAGACGCTTGCGAAGAATCCGTCGCCGATGAGCTACCAGAGTGCGCTCAACGTGGTGCGCGACATCGTCAAGGCCAATCCTGATGCCGTACTGGTCAACGAGGGCGCGAATGCGCTCGACTTCACCCGCAGCATCGTGGACATGTACAAGCCGCGCAAACGCATCGACGTGGGCACGTGGGGCATCATGGGCGTGGGCATGGGTTACTCCGTGGCTGCCGCAGTCGTGACCGGCGAGCAGGTGATCGCAGTGGAGGGCGACAGTGCCTTCGGCTTCTCCGGCATGGAGACCGAGACGATCTGCCGCTACAACCTGCCGGTATGCATCGTGATCATGAACAACAACGGCGTGTACCGCGGCGACGAGATAAATCCCACGGGCGGCCCGGATCCTTCGCCGCTGGTGTTCGTCAAGGACGCCCGCTACGACAAGATGATGGAAGCGTGGGGCGGCGTCGGTGCCCACGTCAAGACCCCGGACGAGCTGCGCGCCGCGATGGAACAGGCGATCCGCTCGCGCCGGCCGACCCTGATCAATGCGGTCATCGATGAGGCCGGCGGCACGGAGAGTGGCCGCATCACCAGCCTCAACCCGACGGCCAAGAAAAAGCCGTAATGCTCTTCCGGAGCCGGCGCAGCGCATTCGAATTCACGGTATTGGATAGGGGAACACAATGAGCAAGGCATTGGACGGTGTCCGCATCCTGGACTTCACGCACGTGCAATCGGGGCCGACCTGCACGCAGCTTCTCGCCTGGTTCGGCGCCGACGTGATCAAGGTCGAGCGCGCCGGAGAAGGCGACATCACGCGCGGGCAGCTGCGCGACATTCCCGGCGTGGACAGCCTCTATTTCACGATGCTGAACCACAACAAGCGCTCGGTGACGGTCGACGCCAAGAACCCCAAGGGCAAGCAGGTGCTCGAGGAACTCGTCAAGAAATGCGACGTGCTGGTGGAGAACTTTGCGCCCGGTGCGCTCGAGCGCATGGGCCTCACCTGGGAACACATCCAGTCGCTCAATCCGCGCATGATCGTGGCGTCCATCAAGGGCTTCGGCCCCGGCCCCTACGAGGATTGCAAGGTCTACGAAAACGTCGCGCAATGCGCCGGCGGCGCCGCGTCCACCACGGGCTTCGACGACGGTCCACCGCTGGTCACCGGTGCGCAGATCGGCGACTCCGGTACGGGTCTTCACCTCGCACTCGGCATCGTCGCGGCGCTATATCAACGCAACACGACGGGTCGCGGCCAGAAGGTGACGGCCGCGATGCAGGACGGCGTGTTGAACCTGTGCCGCGTGAAGCTGCGCGACCAGCAGCGCCTCGATCGCACGCAAGTGATGGAAGAGTATCCGCAGTATCCCAACGGTAAATTCGGCGACGCGGTGCCGCGCGCCGGCAATGCCTCCGGCGGCGGCCAGCCGGGCTGGATCCTGAAATGCAAGGGCTGGGAAACCGACCCCAACGCGTACATCTACTTCATCACGCAGGCGCCGGTGTGGAAGAAAATCTGCGAAGTGATCGGCCGCCCGGAGTGGCTCACCGATGAGCGCTACGCCACGCCCAAGGCGCGGTTGCCGCACCTGATGGAGATCTTCGGGAAGATCGAGGAGTGGACGATGACCAAGACCAAGTTCGAGGCCATGGACATCCTGAACGAGCATGACATCCCCTGCGGACCGATCCTGTCGATGAAGGAAATCGCGGAAGAGCCGAGCTTGCGCAAGACCGGCACGGTGGTGGAGGTCGATCACCCCAAGCGTGGCAAGTACCTGTCCGTCGGCAATCCGATCAAGTTATCCGACAGCCCCACCGAGGTGACGCGCTCGCCCCTGCTGGGTGAGCACACCGACGAGGTGCTGGCGGAACTGGGTTACGGCAAGAGCGCCATCGAGGCGTTGCGCGCTGAAGGCGTGATCTAGCGCTGCGCTTCGCGCGGTGCGTTGCATTGAACACCTACCAACGAGGATCATCATGGCGCACGACAAGTCGGCGGTGCAGCAGATTCTGGGCAAGGCGAAGGCAGACGGCCGCACGTCGCTGACGGCGCCGGAAGGCAAACTCGTATGCGATGCCTACGGCATCACGGTGCCGAAGGAAGGTGTCGCCACCACGGCTCCGGAAGCGGCCAGGCTTGCGCACGGCATGGGCTTCCCCGTGGTCCTGAAGATCGTGTCCCCGGAGATCCTGCACAAGACGGAGGCGGGCGGCGTGCTCGTGGGCCTGAAGAGCGCCGCCGACGTCGAGGCAGGCTTCGCCACGATCATGGCCAACGCGAAGAAGTACGATGCCAAGGCCAACCTGCTCGGCGTGCAGGTGCAGCAGATGATCGCAGGCGGCCAGGAAGTGATCATCGGCGCGGTCACGGACCCATCGTTCGGCAAGCTGGTGGCGTTCGGCCTGGGTGGCATCCTGGTCGAAGTGCTGAAGGACATCACGTTTCGGCTCGCGCCGGCCACGAAGGACGACGCGCTGTCGATGCTGGACGGCATCGGCGCGGCGGCCATGCTGAAGGGCGTGCGCGGCGGCGATGCGGTGAATCGCGATGCCCTCGCTGCCTTGATCGAGAATGTCTCGCAGCTCGTGTCCGATTTCCCCGAGATCGCGGAGATGGATCTGAACCCGGTGTTTGCATCGAAGCAGGGCGCCATTGCCGCCGACGTGCGCATCGTGCTCGACTTCACGCCGCCCGTGGTGCGATACCGGCCCAGCCAGGCCGAGATCGTCACGCAGATGAACCACATCATGAAGCCCGACGCGGTGGCGGTGATCGGCGCGTCGGACGAGGCCGGGAAGATCGGCAACTCGGTGATGAAGAACCTGATCAACGGCGGCTACAAAGGCAAGATCTATCCGATCAATCCCTCCGCCACCACAATCATGGGCCTGCCCGCGTTCAAGAGCGTGAAGGACGTCCCAGGCGAGATCGACATCGCCGTGTTCGCGATTCCCGCCAAGTTCGTCGCGGCGGCACTGAAGGAAGTGGGCGAGAAGAAAATCTCCGGCGCCATTCTGATCCCGTCCGGCTTTGCCGAGACCGGCAATATGGAAGGCCAGCTCGAGCTGGTCGACATCGCGCGCAAGTACGGCGTGCGCCTGATGGGCCCCAACATCTACGGCTTTTACTACACGCCGAAGAACCTGTGTGCCACGTTCTGCACGGCTTACGATGTCGTGGGCAAAGCGGCGCTGTCGTCGCAGTCAGGCGGCATCGGTATGGCGATCATCGGCTTCTCGCGCTCCGCCAAGATGGGCGTGTCGGCCATCGTGGGCCTGGGCAACAAGTCGGATATCGACGAGGACGACCTGCTCACATTCTTCGAGCAGGACGACAACACCGAGATCATCGCGCAGCACTGCGAGGACCTGAAGGACGGCCGCTCCTTTGCCGAAGTGGCCAAGCGCGTGTCGAAGAAAAAGCCGGTGGTGATGCTGAAGGCAGGCCGCACCAGCATGGGCGCGCGCGCCGCCAGTTCGCATACCGGCGCACTGGCCGGCAACGACAAGATCTACGAGGATGTGCTGAAGCAGTCGGGCGTGATCCGCGCGCGGTCCTTGCGCGACCTGCTCGAATTTGCGCGCGGCATTCCGAAGCTGCCCACCCCGAAGGGCGAGAACGTGTTGATCATCACCGGCGCCGGCGGCTCGGGCGTGCTGTTGTCCGACGCGTGCGTGGACAACGGCCTGTCGCTGATGGCGATGCCGCCGGATCTCGATGCGGCGTTCCGCAAGTTCATCCCGCCGTTCGGCGCGGCGGGCAATCCTGTCGACATCACCGGCGGCGAGCCGCCCAAGACCTACCAGAACACCGTGCGCCTCGGCCTCGAGGATCCGCGCATCCACGCGCTGATCCTCGGCTACTGGCACACGATCGTGACGCCACCGATGGTGTTTGCGAAGATCATGGTCGAGGTCGTGGAAGAGATGCGCGCCAAGGGCATTTCCAAGCCGATCGTGGCGTCGCTGGCCGGGGACGTCGAGGTGGAGGAAGCCGCGGAGTACCTGTACGACCACGGCATTCCGGCGTACGCCTACTCGACGGAAATTCCCGTGGCCGTGCTCGGCGCCAAGTACCAGTGGGCGCGGGGCGCAGGACTGATCTAACACCACCAAAACATGGAGGACACGGCGCCCCACGGCCCGTGGAACCCGGGGATCGTCTCGCGCATTCCGCGCGAGGTGCTGCCGTTCGCGACGATCTTCCGGCCCGAAAATGTCACGACGTCGATCGCCGGCGCGGAAGAACTTTGCGATCTCACGGGTTTCGACGTGGCCGAGCTGGTGGCATTTCGCCCGCAGCGGCTCGTCCTGCACGAGCTGCTGATTCGCATCACGGCTGATCTCTCCGTCTCCAGCGGTACCAAGGTCGAAGATCTCGGCATCAATTTCCGGCAAATGGTCGGCGCCATTCTCGCCAACCACCTGACCACGCGGATGGACGACATCGTCGCGGCGTTCGAAACAACGCGAAACCAACTGGCGCGGGTGATCCGCGACGAACTCGATGCCCGGCTGTTCGCGGTGACACCGCCATCCGAACCGGTCGCCGCGCGACGTTTCTTCGGACTGTTGCGCCGTGCGCCGGTGGCCAGAAGCAGCGCTGACGCCGCATCCCCTGACGCCGTGGTGCGGAGGTGGGAAGCGGAGGCCGTCGATGCGGCCGATCCGCTGCGCCGCGCCGCCTGCCGGGCGCTTGCCCGCGTGGTCGGGGCGCTGCTTTCCAGGCACGGCGAGCTGTGGGGTACGCCGGAAATCATTGGCGCGGTAGCCACGACCATCGCGTGCAACGACTACGGCAGCGACGAGATCGGTCGCCTGATCAACCCCTTGGTGCGCGAAGCCGCCGTACGCGAAGGCTACGCACTGCTGCCGCTGCAGACGCAACCGGTGATCATGAACACCAAGGGTGCGTCGGCGGCCGGCAAGAGCACGATGCGTCCGGTGCAGAAATCGCTGGCCCAGCGCATCGGCGTCACGTGGACGGACTTCGCGCTGATCAGTCCCGACATCTGGCGCAAGCAGTTGCTCGACTATTCATCGCTGGGGCCCGCCTACAAGTACGGCGGCGCGTGCACCGGCGACGAGCTCCAGATCATCGACCAGAAGCTTGACCGCTACATGGCGCGCAAGGCGCAAGCCGAAGGAATGACGCATCTTCTGATCGACCGTTTCCGCTTCGACAGCTTCGCGCCCGATTCCAGCGAGGCAGGTAGCAATCTGCTGACGCGCTTCGGCCACACCGTCTACATGTTCTTCATGCTGACGCCGCCGGAGGCGATTGTCGAGCGTGCATGGCGGCGCGGTCTTGAAGTGGGTCGCTACAAGGCCGTCGACGACCTGCTTGCACACAACATCGACGCGTACGCCGGCATGCCGGAATTGTTCTTCACGTGGGCGCTGCGCGGCGACAAGGAGGTCCACTGCGAATTTCTCGACAACACGGTGCCGTACGGCGAGCGGCCGCGGACCGCAGCCTTTGGCTGGAACGGCGAGCTGAACGTGCTGGACGTGAAGTCGATGCTCGATATCGGGCGCTTTCGGAAGGTGAATGTGGATGCGACCGGCCCTGCTGAGCTGTATGCCGATCCCGCCGAGATGGCGCCGATGCGCAACACCGGATTTCTCGCGGCCTGCGCGCGCCGTTTGCCGCGACTGAATTTCGTCGTCCCGGCAACGGGACAGATTTACCTGCACCTTGAAGCCGGCGTGCCGGTATGGGCAGACGCAGCGGCATTGGCGTTGGCGCTCGAAGATGGTGAGGTCCGCGCCGGCATCTCTGCGGTGGCGCAGGCCGCCGTGACGGGCAGCCTGCCGGGGCCGCAGACGCCGATGTTCCTGCAGGATCAACTTGGTCCCGAGCGCCTGCATACGCTCGGGCGCTGGGGGCCGGCTGCTGCGTAGGCGAGGCTGCAGCCTCGCAGCGACACCGCGCGTCGAAATCGCGAGGCGGATCCTTCGCCGGCAACCTCGGCTTCGCATCCAACTGCCAACCGGTCGATTGCGCCTACGACGTCGCCGGCGTGCCGAACATCCCGCGCAGCTTCGCCTTTTCGACTTTGCCCATCGCGTTGCGCGGCAGCTCCGTCACGAAATGCACGCGCTTCGGCACCTTGAAATTGGCGATTTCGCCTTTCAGTGTGCCGATCACCGTGGCCTCGTCGATGGGGTGACCCGACTGCGTTACGACGACGGCGGTGACCGCTTCTCCGAAATCGGGGTCGGGCACGCCGATGACGGCGGATTCGACGATCCCGTCCATGCGATCGATCCGCTCCTCGATCTCGATCGGATAGACATTGAGGCCGCCGGTGATGATGAGATCCTTGGCGCGGCCGACGAGGCGCAGGTAGCCGCGCGCCGGTCCGTCCGCCACCAGTTCGCCCACGTCGCCCGTCTTGAAGAAGCCATCCTCCGTGAATTCCTCACGGGTCTTTTCCGGCATCCGCCAGTAGCCGGCGAAGACATTGGGCCCGCGCACCTGCACCGCGCCGACTTCGCCCGGCGCGCAGGAGCCACCGCGCCCGTCGACCACGCGCAGCTCCACGCCTGGTAGCGCCCTGCCCACCGTGCCGCCTACCCGCGCGCCGTCGAGCGGGTTGGAGGTGTTCATGCCGGTTTCAGTCATGCCGTAGCGCTCGAGGACCGCGACGCCGGTGTGTGCTTCGAAGGCGACAAATGTTTCCGCGAGCAATGGGGCCGAGCCCGAGACGAAGAGCCGCACCCCTGCCGCCACGTCGCGCGTGAAGGTCGGCTCGCCGAGAAGCCGCGTGTAGAACGTGGGCACGCCCATCATCACCGTCGCGCGCGGCAGCAGCGCCACCACTTCGCGCGGATCGAATTTCGGAAGCCACAGAATCCGCGCGCCGGACAGCAATACGCAGTGGATTGCGACGAACAATCCGTGCACGTGATAGATGGGCAATGCGTGCAGCAGCACATCGCCGCGCGTAAAGCCCCAGATCCGGACCAGCGCCAAACCGTTGGAGGCCAGGTTACGATGGGTCAGCATCGCGCCTTTCGAGCGGCCGGTGGTCCCCGACGTGTACAGGATCGCGGCCAGATCGTCCGGCTGCGAAAATGCGGTGTCGAATAAAGCCGGCTGCGCTTGCGCGCGGTTGTCGAGTTCGTCCAGCGTGAGCACCGTTGCCGTGCCCGCGATCGCTGCCACCGTACCGAGATGCGCCGCGTTGCATATAATGACCCGCGGCTCCGCATCGCCGAAGAAATATTGAAGTTCGGTCCTCTGGTAGCCGGTGTTGAGCGGCAGGTAGACGAGGCCGGCGCGCAGGCAGGCGAGGTAGAGCGCGAGGACGCGCCAGTCCTTGTCGAGCTGCGCCGCCACGCGGTCGCCGGGCACGCATCCCGCCGCCACGAGCGCGTTGGCATAGCGCGCCGATGCCGCCGCCATGTCGTCGTAGTGGATGACTGGCCCATGGGGAATCACCAGCAACGGTTGCTCGTTGCCTTGAGGGAAGTGCCGTTCGAAGAGAGCGTACAGGTTGGCGTTCATGGGGTTCCGGAAGTATGAAGTCCCGCGTCGAACACGCGGGCAATTTCCTCAGCGCGGTCGGCCAGCAATGTTGCTGCATTGGCGATGCATGCGTCGAGCGTTGCCGGGCCATGCGGCAAGGCGAAGCAACCCGCATAGTGTCGGCGCAATTGAGGCAGGGAGGCGGGATCGATCGCGCCGGAAATCAGCGTGACCGGAATGCCGCTCGCGGCGGCAAGCTGCGCGACGATGAATGGGGCCTTGGCCAATAGCGTCTGCGCGTCGCTGCGGCCTTCGCCGGTGATCGCCCAGTCGGCGTTGGCGAGGGCCTCGGGCAGTCCGATCAGCGCCGCCACGACGTCGGCACCCGAGGAAAACTGTCCACCGACGAGTTGCAGCGCAAAGCCAAGTCCACCGGCCGCGCCAGCGCCCGGCATGGATGCCACGCTGCGGCCGACGGCGGTTTCCACGAGTTGCGCAAAGTGCGCCAGGCGCGCGTCGAGCGGTGCAATGGCTGCGGCCGCGATGCCTTTCTGCGGACCGAAGATCGCCGTGGCGCCGTTCGTGCCGCACAGCGGATTGTTGACATCCGACATGATCTGCAGCGTGCACTGCACAAGTCCCGGATGCAGCGCGGACGCATCCACGCGCGCCAACGCCGCGAGTCCTTCCGGCGTCGGCGGAATGGTGACGCCGGCGGCATCGGTGAGGCGCATGCCGAGCGCTGCCAGCATCCCGCATCCGGCGTCGTTGGTGCTGCTGCCGCCGAGGCCGATCATGAAGCGCCGCGTGCCCTGGTCGAGCAGCGCGGCGATCAGCTGGCCGATGCCATACGTCGAGCGTTGCTCGATTGCGATGGCCATGCCCTGCGGATCGGTGATGCTCACGACCTGAGCGGCCTCGATGACCGCGGTGGCGGCCGCGCCGGCATCAAGCACGCCGTACGCCGCCGCGACCGGTTGGCCGGCCGCCCCGCGCACTTCTAGCGTGTGCCGCGCACCGCGCGCGCCGACGGCGGCCAGCACGGCATCGAGAGTGCCCTCGCCGCCGTCGGCCATGGGCCGCAGCCTGAGATTGGCATCGGGGATCGCCCGCGCGACGCCACGCGCGATCGCGGCCGCTACGTCATGGGCAGCGAGCGATCCCTTGAACGAATCCGGGGCAATGACGACGCGCAGCATTCCTGGCAACTCCGCAACGAGGCGGCAACGAGTGTAGCGCAGGTGGCCCGCCGGAGTGACCCCGGATGCATGACATGGCGCGTTCGGCGCGGCCGACGCGTTACGCCCAATCAGTCGCGGTCGTCTTCCTCCCCATGGGCTGCGCGCGTGACGCGGTCCCGTACCGCCATCCATGGCGCATCGTCCGGTACGTCCTCGATGAGAATAATGGCGGCGCCGGCGGCATCGAGCGCGCGCAGGTTCGCATAGAGATCGTGCGCGAACGCGTGCGGGGCCATCGGCGCAATCCGCCACGGGCCGGCGAATCCGGACGGGCGTGGCACCGTTCGTGCCAACACGGCCGCATCGGTACCGACCCGCAGCGCCTCGCTCGCCAGCCAGGCCGCGGACAGCAGGCGCGCCGGCGTTCGTGGTGCGTAGTGCGAGGCCAGCGTGCCCGACGCGCGCGGCGCATCGGCATCCGGCAGCAGCGGAGCGCGGCCCAGTACGCGCGCGATGTCGGTGGCCGCGATGCCGCCGGGGCGCAGCAGGAAAGGCTCATGGTCGCGAAACGCAATGATGGTGCTTTCGATACCGACCATGCATTGGCCGCCGTCGATGATCATCGCGACATCGGCGCCGAGGTCATCGGCGACGTGCGCCGCGGTCGTCGGCGAGATTCGGCCGAAGCGGTTGGCGGAGGGCCCGGCAATGCCGTCGCCGCCTTGGGCGCGCAACGCTTTCAATAGTCTTAGCGCGACGGGATGCGAAGGCACGCGCAGGCCCACGCTGTCCTGACCGCCGGTGACGACATCCGCGACTCCCGCGGCGCGTGGCAGTATCAGCGTGAGCGGCCCGGGCCAGAAGGCTGCCGCAAGCGCCCGCGCGCCCGCCGGCACGACGCGTGCCCACGCCTGCGCCTGCGCGGCATCGGCGAGATGCACGATGACCGGGTGATCGGCGGGCCGACCCTTCGCCGCGAAGATTGCGCGCACGGCATCGTCGTTGCGCGCGTCCGCGCCCAATCCGTAGACCGTCTCGGTCGGAAATGCGACCAGTGCGCCCGCGCGCAGCAGCGACGCGGCGCGATCGAGCGTCGCTTCGGTCGGCGTGACGATGTTGGCGGTCATGGGGGGGACGGCACCGCGCCCACGGGCGGCGGGGTTCCTGCGCCGAGGCGCCAGCCCAAACTGCTAGAATCGCGGCTTTTGCGCTTCGTTGCGGTCACGGCAGTCGGCCGCCGCGACGGGCGGCCAAGCAACCGCACATGCACGAGGCAAGGAGCCGTAATGAGCAATTTCCTGTTCACGTCGGAATCGGTGTCGGAAGGCCATCCGGACAAGGTCGCGGACCAGATTTCCGATGCAGTCCTCGACGCGATTCTAGAGCAAGACCCCACCGGCCGGGTCGCGGCTGAGACGCTTGTTTCGACGGGGCTGGTCGTGCTGGCGGGCGAGATCACCACCAGCGCCAACGTCAACTACGCGCGTGTTGCCCGCGACACGATTCGCGCCATCGGTTACAACGACCCCGGGCTGCGGTTCGATGCTGACGGCTGCGCCGTGATGGTGTGTTATGGACGGCAATCACCGGACATTGCGCAGGGTGTGGATCGCGCGTCCGACGATTACCTCAACCAGGGCGCCGGCGACCAGGGACTGATGTTCGGTTACGCGTGCGACGAAACGCCGTCGCTGATGCCGTATCCCATCTACTACGCGCACCGGCTTGTGCAGCGGCAAAGCGAAGTGCGACGCGACGGCCGCCTGCCGTTCCTGCGGCCCGACGCCAAGTCACAGGTCACGGTGCGCTACGAAGGCGGCAAGCCGGTGGCGGTGGAGACGGTGGTCCTCTCGACGCAGCACGACCCGTCGATGAACGACAAGCAGGACAAGCTGGCCGAAGCCGTGATCGAGGAAATCATCAAGCCCGTGTTCCCCAAGGAAATGCTGGCCAGCGCCCGCTTCCTGGTGAACCCCACCGGCCGCTTCGAGATTGGCGGCCCGCACGGCGATGCCGGTGTCACAGGGCGCAAGATCATCGTCGATACCTACGGTGGTGCCGCACCGCACGGTGGCGGCGCATTCTCGGGCAAAGATCCGTCCAAGGTCGACCGTTCAGCCGCCTACGCCGCGCGCTATGTTGCCAAGAACATCGTCGCCGCGGGACTCGCCCGCCAGTGCACGGTACAGGTGGCCTATGCCATCGGCGTGGCCCGGCCGATGAACGTCACGATCTATACCGAAGGCACCGGTGTCATTCCGGACGACAAGATCGCGGCGCTCGTCAATGAACATTTCGACCTGCGTCCGAAAGGCATCATCCGGATGCTGGACCTGCTGCGACCCATCTACCTCAAGACGGCTGCCTACGGCCACTTCGGCCGTGACGAGCCGGAGTTCACGTGGGAGAACACCGACCGCGCGGCAGCACTGCGCGCGGCGGCGGGGCTGTAAGAGCCGCCATGCGGTCCATCGGCAAATCCATGCTCATGCGGGGCGCCTTCGTTGCGTTCGCACTGCTGGTGGCCGCGTGCGCGATGACGCCCCCTGGCCCACCAGCGGTCGAGATGGGCGAACTCGACAATGCGGCCGACGGAGCCGTCATCGCGATCAAGCGCGGCGGCGAACTGAAGGTGCTGCTCGATGCCAACGCCATCGCCGGCTATCAATGGCAGGTGCAGGCCACCGTCGGGCCCATGCTCTCCCCCATCGGCACCGCCATCTTCGTCAGCAAGGGTGATCCGCGGGACGTGCGTGCGGGAGGCTTCATGGTATTCCGCTTCAAGGCCGAGCAACCGGGGACGGCCACGCTGCATTTCGACTACAAACACGTCTCGGGGGCAAACGTCGCGCCGGTCAAATCAGTGCGCTACTCCGTCACCGTTGCACCTTGACGCCGTCGGCGCGATCCAGCAACGTGCAGCTTCAACGCAGGGAAGGAATGAACCCGATGAGCATTCGTACCAACAGGACGATCCGGCACACGCTGGCCGGCACTGCTGCACTGGCCCTGCTGGCCGGCTGCGCCACGCTCGTGCGGGAAGGCGTCGTGGCCCCGGAGTCCGGTGGCGCGGTGATCGTGCGTGACGGCGCGCCCCTGGTGGTCAGCCTGACGCCCGACCCGACGGAAGGCTATGGCTGGGTCCTGAAGTCAACGGGACCCGGACTGGCGGTCATCGGCGGTCCGGACGTCACCACCAACCCCAAGCCCCCATCCATCATGGGGGTGCCCGACGCCACCACGTTCCGGTTCCGGGCCAATGCGCCGGGCACGTCCGTGGTCGAGTTTGCCTGGGTGGCCCCGCCCGGGCAGTCGGTGGCTTCCGAGCGCACGGTACGTTATGACGTGACGATCACGCCATCCGGGCTTTTCGGGATTCTTTGACCCGGGCAAGACAGCCTGTGGCGGAATGTACCAAGTTCCTGTATTATTGACGGTTTTCGCGGTCCCGCGTTTGTGTGCGGCCGACCACGCGACCCCCACGACGAGGATTGACCATGGCCGAACGTTCCCGCACCCGCCGCAACACGCTTGAGCGTCGTTGCCTGCCCAAGACCTTCAAACGCATGTTCGTCGGCGCGCCGAAGGGCATCTTCAAGATGCTGGAAAAAATCAAGAAGAACTGACGCATCCGTTGGTTCGCAGCACCGGAAGGCCGCCCGCAGGCGGCCTTTTCATTTGGACCGCGGTGGATGCCATAATCGCGCCATGGTCTTTGCCTACTACGACATGCTGTCGCCGGCGCGCAAGGAAGTCTACCGGCAGAGCGACGCGATCGCGACGCTCGAACTGCCGCCGGGTATCGACGTCGGTCGCCGCGTTGCAGGCATTCGCGACGGCTTGGCAAGGGCGCATCGCCCCACCGTGCAGCAGGATGCACAGGCGCTGATCGATGCGCTCGTCGGCGGCTTCGTTGTGCCGGCGGTGGAGGTCCGCGTGCTGGCCGCGCGGCCGTCAGACGTCGATGGCGAACTGCATGGGCTCTACGAGCCCGACGAGGAAATCCCGGTCGCCCGTATCTCCGTGTGGATGCGCACGGCGCAGAAGAAGCAGGTGGTCGCATACAAGTCCTTCCTGCGCACGCTGGTCCACGAATTTCTGCACCATCTCGACTACGAGCACTTCAAGCTGCCGGAAACTTTCCATACCGAGGGCTTCTACAAGCGCGAGTCGAGCCTGACCAACGCGCTCTTTGCCTCGACGTCTGCCGGCGAGTGACCCGCCGCTGCGCCGGCCTTTGACCAATGGCAGCGGAGGCAATTTCAGGTAAAATCCGGCCACGCCCCGAGGAGCGTTGCAACAGCCTGCCGCCAGTGCGCGGGCTGCCAGGCTCGGGGTTTCTCTTTCGCAACTGCGCTCGTTGAACCGCGACTCCGGCGCGGGATGACGAGACGCTGCCGACCGTTCTCCGTCCCCGCATCGAAGTCGCTCGCCAAGGAGTGACGGATGAACGCTGCAACCGAAACCAAGAATTTTTCCGATTTCAAGGTCGCCGACCTTGGGCTCGCCGGATGGGGCCGCAAGGAAATCGCGATTGCCGAGACCGAAATGCCCGGCCTCATGGCCATTCGCGAGGAATTCGCTCCGCTGCATCCGCTGCGCGGCGCCCGCGTGGCGGGCTCGCTGCACATGACGATCCAGACCGCGGTGCTGATCGAGACGCTGCAGGCGCTGGGCGCCGAGGTGCGCTGGGCATCGTGCAACATCTATTCGACGCAGGACCACGCGGCGGCCGCGATTGCCGCCACCGGCACGCCCGTATTCGCGTTCAAGGGCGAGTCGCTGGCCGAGTACTGGGACTACACGCACCGCATCTTCGAATGGGGCAATGACGAAGGCCCGAACATGATCCTCGACGACGGCGGCGATGCCACGCTGCTCGTGCATCTGGGCACGCAGGCGCAGACCGATCCATCCTGCATCGGTCATCCCACCAACGAGGAAGAAGCCGCGCTGTTCGCGGCCATCAAGGCCAAGCTCGCCAAGGATCCCACGTTCTACTCGCGGCTGAAGGCCGGAATCAAGGGCGTGACCGAGGAAACGACCACCGGGGTCAAGCGCCTCTACACGATGCACACGGAAGGCAAGCTCGGCTTCCCTGCCATCAATGTCAACGACTCGGTCACGAAGTCCAAGTTCGACAATCTCTACGGCTGCCGCGAATCGCTGGTCGATGGCATCAAGCGTGCCACCGATGTGATGATCGCGGGCAAGGTCGCCGTCGTGGCGGGCTATGGTGACGTGGGCAAGGGCTCGGCGCAGGCGCTGCGCGCGCTGTCGGCGCAGGTGTGGGTCACGGAAATCGATCCGATCTGCGCCCTGCAGGCGGCGATGGAAGGCTATCGCGTGGTCACGATGGACTACGCCGCGGACAAGGCCGACATCTTCGTGACGGCAACGGGCAACATCGACATCATCACCTTCGACCACATGAAGCGGATGAAGGACCAGGCAATCGTGTGCAACATCGGCCACTTCGATAACGAAATCGAGGTCGCGGCACTGAAGGATTGCAAGTGGGACAACATCAAGCCGCAGGTCGATCACGTGATCTTCCCCGACGGCAAGCGCATCATCCTGCTGGCCGAAGGTCGGCTGGTGAACCTGGGCTGCGGCACCGGTCACCCGTCGTTCGTGATGAGCTCGTCCTTTGCCAACCAGGTGATGGCGCAAATGGAGCTGTGGGCCGACGCGCGTACCGGCGGCAAGCGCTATCCGGTGGGCGTGTACGTGCTGCCGAAGCATCTCGACGAAAAGGTCGCGCGCCTGCAGCTGTCGAAACTGGCCGCTACGCTGACGCCGCTGTCCGACAAGCAAGCGTCGTATCTGGGCGTGCGCAAGGATGGCCCGTACAAACCCGACGCGTACCGGTACTGAGCGCATGATGCGCATCGCAGTCATCGGTACGGGTGGCGTCGGCGGCTATTTCGGAGGCCGGCTGGCGCAGGCCGGCCACGACGTCACCTTCATTGCGCGGGGCCGGCATCTGGCGGCGCTGCGCGAGCACGGGTTGGTGCTGGAGAGCGGGCTTGGCAACGCCGTCATCCGCAACGCGACATTCACGGACGACGTCAGTGCCGTGGCACCCTGCGATGCGGTCATGTTCTGCGTGAAGTTGTGGGATGTCGAGTCTGCGGCGCCGATGATCGCGCCGTTGGTGGCTGGCGGCGGCGTGGCGATTCCGTTCCAGAATGGCGTCGATGCACCCGAGATCCTGAAGCGCGTGCTTGGCCCGGCGCGCGTGCTCGGTGGCGTGGCCTATATCGCGGCGACCATCCGCGAAATGGGTGTGATTGCCCATACGGGGACCATGGCGCGCCTGGTGGTGGGCGCCTTCGATGGCGGCAATACGCAGGGTGCGACGGCATTTCGCGATGCCTGTGTGGCGGCGGGCGTCAACGTCGAACTGTCCGACGATATCCGGCGGGCGCTCTGGGAGAAATTCTGCTTCCTGGCGGCGATGTCGGGCTGCACGTCCATGGCGCGGCAGCCGATCGGCGTCATTCGTGCGGACCCCGATCTGCGCGCTGCTTTCGAGGCGGCGATGCGCGAGGCGTGGATGCTGGGACGCGCGCGCGGCGTGCCGCTCGCCGACGATTACGTCGCCAAGCAGATGACCTTCATCGACGGCCTGCCGGCGCCCATGCGCTCATCGATGCTGAACGATCTGGTCGCGGGCAATCGGCTCGAAGCGCCATGGCTTTCGGGCGCGGTGGCGCGGATGGCCGTCGAGACCGGTACTGCGGCACCCGTCAGCGCGACCTTCTTTGCCGCGATGAAACCCTATCTCGCCGGCACATCGCAATAGCTGCCGGCCCAATCCAAGGAATATTCCATGCGTCTCGTGATCACCTGGCTCATCAACGCACTCGCGTTGATCGCGCTGCCCTACATCTTCCGCTCGATTAGTGTCGATTCGTTCACCACCGCGCTGGTCGTGGCGGTCGTGCTCGGCTTCATCAACACGTTGATCAGGCCCGTGCTGGTGATCCTGACGCTGCCGGTCACACTGCTCACGCTGGGGCTCTTCATCTTCGTGATCAACGGACTCCTGTTCTGGGCCGTGGGCTCGTTCATGCCCGGCTTTCACGTCGATGGCTTCTGGGTCGGGGTGTTCGGCGCGATTGTCTACAGCATCATCTCGTGGGCGCTGGCGTCGGTGCTGATGCCGAAGAAGGGCTGATCCGCCCCATGTCCGAAGTCAGTCGCAACTACAGTTTCGAGTTCTTTCCACCGAAGACGCCCGAGGGCGTGGCCAAGCTGCGCACCGCGCGCGCGCAACTGGCGCAACTGAAGCCGGCATTCTGCTCGGTCACGTTCGGCGCCGGCGGGTCCACGCGCGAAGGCACGCTGGCGACGGTGCTGGAGATCCGCGATGACGGCATGCCGGCGGCGCCGCACCTGTCGTGCGTCGGCGGTACGCGGCAATCGCTGCGCGACGTGCTGGCCCAGTATCGCGATCATGACATCCGCCATATCGTCGCGCTGCGCGGCGACCTGCCGTCGGGCATGATGGAAGGCGGCGAGTTCCGGTACGCCAGCGATCTCGTGGCCTTCATTCGCGAGGAAACCGGGGACCGGTTCCACATCGACGTGGCGGCGTATCCCGAATACCACCCGCAGGCGCGCAGCCCGCAGGACGATCTCGCGCATTTCGCGAACAAGGTTGCGGCGGGCGCCGATTCGGCGATCACGCAGTATTTCTACAACATCGATGCGTATTGGTCGTTCGTCGACGCGTGCCATGCCCGCGGCCTCGAACTGCCGATCGTGCCCGGCATCATGCCCATTGCCAGCTCGAGCCGCCTCGCGCGCTTCTCCGATGCGTGCGGCGCGGAGATTCCGCGCTGGATCCGGCGCAAGCTCGAAAGCTATGGGGACGACACGGCCTCGGTGCGCGCCTTCGGACTCGATGTGGTTACCGACCTTTGCGGCGAGCTGATCGAGGGCGGTGCGCCCGGATTGCACTTCTACACGCTCAATTCCGCCGCACTGACCACCACGATCTGGCAACGGCTGGGGCTCTAGCGAGCCGCTAGGCCCCGCGCGTCCACGACGCGAGTTCCACCGTCATGTTCTGCGCGCGGATGTCGATGCCTTCGCGGCCATCGCCGCGTTCGCGGTAGGTGGCCGTCTTGACCTCGCGCACCATGGCGCCTACGGCGGGCGCATACCAAGTCAGGTAGTTGCATTGAAACGGCCAGCGGAATGGGTTGTTCTCGTCCACGCTCATGATCGTGCGCAGCAGCACCGCGTCGAACGTGCCGGCGGACGTGGTTACCGACTCGAAGCCGCCGACGCGTACGAACCGGTTGATCTGCGGCCGCTGCCCGTTCAGTGGACTGACGGCGTTGCGCAGGTTCTGCGTCCACGACTCGCCGAAGGTCAGCGGAAACCGATAACGCTCCAGCGGCGGCATGAATTCGCGCGTCTCGTCGTTGTTGAACACGGCTCCGGAGACCACGATCCCGGGCGCGAGCAGGTGTTCGGTGCGCACCGTGTCGATCGTCTCGCCGCGGAGTGCAACGCGCACCTCGATCGCGTTGGCAGCCACACCGATCACTTCGTGCGTCTCCGTCCACTGCACCGGCACGCGGAATCCGTCGCGCGCGTTGTAGACCCAACGATCGCCGACGCGGAGTGTCGGCGCCGGCACCGGCGCACCGGCAGTGCCGCCGACACTTACGCAGGCTCCCAGCGCCGTGGCTGAAACAGCACCAAGAAAAGTTCGTCGATCCATCGCGCTTCCTTTCCGTTCGATGCCGACGGAGTCAGGCGCCCGCGCGCAGCCCGATCACGCCGATGACGATGAGCACGATGCTGGCGATCTGCATCGTCGTGAGCGTTTCTCGAAACCCATACACGCCGATCAGCGCTATCGCCGTGGTGCCCGCGCCGGACCAGATTGCATACGATACGCTGACGTCGATCTTCTTCACCGCAACGGTCATCAAGGTGAAGGACCCGGCGTAGAAGATGAAGATCAACACCGACGGCAACGTGCGCGTGAAGCCCTGCGACAGCTTCATCGAGATGGTGCCGGCGATCTCGAGCGCGATCGCGCCGGCGAGACACAACCAGTGCAGCATGTCCTACTCCCGGGGCGAATGGATGAATGCGGGTCAGGGTTCGCCGATCTCGAGCTCGACATCGTCGAGCCATACCGAACCGCGGCCGCGCAGCATCGCGCCCACCTCGAGCTTGTCGGTGCGTGGAGGCAGCGTCAGCGTGATCGTGTAGCGCTTCCAGCCAGTGGTGCCCTTGACGGGCGCGTCGGGCATGAAGTTCTGCGCGAGCGTGGCGCCGGTCTGCAGAGACAGCAGCGTCAGTACGGCGCCGCCATCATCGGCGTCGCGTGTCTTCATCCACGCGGACAGGCGCGCCACCTTGCCTCGCCACGCGCGCGCGTTGATGCCCTGCGCAATGGCCCCATAGACTTCGGGACCGGTGTTGTCGATGCGCAGACTGCGCTCGCCGCTGTGTCGCTCGGTCGCGTCGACCGAAAATTGATAGGACACCGGGCCCGCATGCTGATACGAGAACCAGCCTTCGGGATCGCCTCGCGGTCCGGGTCGCGTGGATTCGAATCCGGCGTTGGTGAGGCTCTCCGGTCGGGGGGCAGCCGGCGCGGCGGCCGGTTGGGTCACCGCTGCCGCGGGCGTCGCTATCGGCACTGAAGATGGTGTCGCACACCCGCCGAGTCCGATGGCCAAGGTGATCAATGCAAGGATTCGGACGGACATCGGTTCCTCAACGGTCGTATGCAGAAGCGCGCGCTAGCCGCGCCAGCACCATGATGGCATGTCGCCGCAAGCGGCGCCGTATGCCGTGGACGACAGGCCATCAGCCGTCGGTGATGGCGCCCTTGCTGGCCGTCGACACGAGGCGCACATATTTCGCGAGCAGTCCGCGCGTGTAGCGCGGCGGCGGCTGGCGCCATGCCGCGCGGCGACGCGCGATTTCCTCGTCCGGCACGTTCAGCTGAATCAGCAGCGTTGGCGCATCGATGGTGATGGAATCACCTTCGTGGACCAGCGCAATCGTACCGCCCTCGAAGGCCTCCGGCGATACGTGGCCGACGACCATGCCCCAGGTGCCGCCCGAGAAGCGACCATCGGTGATGAGGCCGATCGATTCACCCAGTCCCTGGCCGATCAGTGCCGCGGTGGGCGCGAGCATTTCCTGCATGCCGGGACCGCCCTTCGGCCCCTCGTAGCGGATCACCACCACGTCGCCGGCTTTGATCTTGTTGGCCATGATGGCATCCATCACTTCCGGCTCCGAATTGAAGACGCGCGCAGGACCGGTGATGGAGGGATTCTTGAGGCCGGTAATCTTGGCCACACAGCCTTCCGGCGACAGGTTGCCGCGCAGGATGGCGAGGTGGCCGTGCTCGTACATCGGGTTGTCGAACGCGCGGATCACGTCCTGGTCCGGGCGCGGCTTCGACGGGACTGCAGCGAGTTCCTCGGCCATGGTGCGCCCCGTGATCGTGATGCAGTCGCCGTGCAGCAGTCCGGCCTCGAGCAGCATCTTCAGCACTTGCGGCACGCCGCCGGCGCGGTGGAAGTCGACAGCGACGTAACGGCCCGAGGGCTTCAGGTCGCACAGCACCGGCACCTTCTGCCGGATGCGCTCGAAGTCGTCGATCGTCCAGGCCACTTCGGCTGCCGCGGCGATGGCGAGGTAGTGCAGCACCGCATTGGTGGACCCACCGGTGGCCATCACCAGCGCAATCGCGTTTTCGATGGACTTGCGGGTGATGATGTCGCGTGGCTTCAAGTCGCGCTTGATGGCTTCCACCAGCACTGCTGCAGATTGCGCCGCCGAATCGGCCTTCTCTGCATCCGGCGACGCCATCTGCGATGACCCGAGCAGGCTCATGCCCAGTGCCTCGAACGACGAGGACATCGTGTTCGCCGTGTACATGCCGCCGCACGCGCCCACCGACGGGCATGCATTTTTCTCGATGCCGTCGTAATCCTCCTGCGACATCTTGCCTTGCGCGAACTTGCCCACGGCCTCGAACGGCGACACGATCGTCAGCGTCTCGCCTTTCCAGTGGCCCGGCTTGATCGTGCCGGCATACACATAGATGCCAGGCACGTTCATCCGCGCCATCGCCATCATGCCGGCCGGCATGTTCTTGTCGCAGCCACCGACAACCAGCACGCCGTCCATGCACTGGCCGTTGACGGACGTCTCGATCGCGTCGGCAATCACCTCGCGCGACACCAGCGAATACTTCATGCCCTCGGTGCCCATGCCGATGCCGTCGGTGACCGTGGGGACGCCGAACATCTGCGGCATGGCGCCTGCCGCCCGCAGGCCATCCATCGCCCGGTCCACCAGCGGCTGGATACCCGCATTGCACGGATTCATCGTGCTGTGGCCATTGGCCACCCCCACGATCGGCTTGTCGAAGTCGCCGTCTCCGAAGCCGACGGCGCGGAGCATCGCGCGATTCGGGGAGCGGGCGATGCCATGAGTGATGAGCCGCGAGCGGCGGTTGAACGACATGCGGATTTCCTTGTTTTGGGCGTGCGGGCGCACGGTTTGTATAATCGATGACGATTCTAGCGCACGAGCCTGTGCCTGCCGACGTTCCACCGTTTCCGGACTGCATCCCCTCCCATGTTCGTGCATCCCCAGTTCGACCCGATCGCCCTGCAGGTCGGCCCGCTCGCCGTGCGCTGGTACGGCCTCATGTACGTTGCCGCCTTCGTGCTGTTTCTGGTGCTGGGCAAGGTGCGCGCGCGGCGCAACCTGCTGACCGGATGGCACCCGCGCGACGTCGATGACATGTTGTTCTACGGCGTGTTCGGCGTCATCGTGGGTGGGCGCCTCGGCTATGTGCTTTTCTACAAGCCAGGGTATTACCTCGCCCACCCGCTCGAGATCCTGCAGGTCTGGACGGGCGGCATGAGCTTTCACGGGGGCTTCCTCGGCGTGCTGGTGGCGCTCTGGGTGTTCGCGAAGGCCCGGGACAAGAAGTGGCTCGATGTCACCGACTTCGTGGCGCCGCTGGTGCCGCTCGGACTCGCGGCCGGGCGCCTCGGCAATTTCATCAATGGCGAGCTGGTCGGACGCGTGACCAGCGGCCCGTGGGCCATGGTCTTTCCCCAGGTGGATGGGCTGCCACGGCACCCGTCGCAGCTGTATCAGTTCGCGCTGGAAGGTGTGGCGCTGTTCGTCGTGCTCTGGTGGTTTGCCGGCCGCACGCGGCCGCGGGGCGCGATCTCGGGCCTGTTTCTGATGGGCTATGCCACGTTTCGCTTCACCGCCGAATTCGCGCGCGAGCCGGACAGCTTCCTGGGCCTCCTGGCGGGCGGCCTGTCGATGGGCCAGTGGCTGTCAATGCCAATGTTCGCCGCGGGACTGGTGATGATGGTGTGGGCCTATCGCCACGCCGCCAGTGCGCAGCAGACGATCGCGGACCGGATGCGTTGACGCGCCGTCAGTCGAGCCGTCGGTAATCGCCATCCAGCGCTTCGAAATTGCCCCGCCGGGGCGGCCAGCGCCCCGCTGTGGCGGGCTGCGGGCCCAAGCCGCCGCCGACATTGAGAGGTAAGGCCAGGAGCAGTAATGCGACTATGTCGGAGATAACCCCCGGTGCGATCAGCAGGAAAGCCGCCAATACCTTGCGGCCGCTGTCGAGCAGGCCCCGAAGCAACGATTGCTCGCCATGCAGCGCGGCCACGGTGCGGGCACGGAACGCGATGCGCTCGTTGCGCAGCAGCAGCAGGCCGGCGAGGCAGGATCCGGACAACCATATCCACAGCGGCACACCTGTCCAGTGGGCCACTCGCGCCGTGATATAGACATCGAGTACAGGCAATGCCAGTAAAATGGCGAGAACGACAAAACGCATGGTATCCCCTTGGCCGAAGCCGCAATGCTGGTGCTGACGCACTTGCCCGATCGCGAACAGGCGCTTGCGTTGGCGAGGTCACTCGTCACAGCAAGGCTTGCCGCGTGCGTCAATGTCGGCACCGCCGTTGAATCAATGTATCACTGGCAGGGCGAAATCGAAACTAGTCGCGAGGTCCCGCTGACGATCAAGACGCGCGTCGCGTTGCTCCCCGCGGTCGAGACCGCCATCCTCGCCCGGCACCCCTACGAACTTCCGGAAATCATTGTTGTCCCCATTACCGATGGACTCGACCGTTACCTGCACTGGATCGCCGCGGAAACCCGTGCACCGTAGCGGTATCGCGGCCTTGATACTGGCGTCGCTGCTGGCGCTGCCGGCGACGGCGGCCGATCCCAAGCTACTGCCGCCGGAGGAGGCTTTCCGCTTTTCGGCGCGGGCGCTGGACGACCATACCATCGAGGCGCGATTTGCCGTGGCTTCCGGGTATTACCTCTACCGCGAGAAGACGCGCTTTGCGGTGACGCCCGACGCGGCAGCGCTGGCGCTGCCGCAGTTGCCGCCGGGCAAGATCAAGGAAGACCAGTTTTTCGGCAAGGTCGAAACCTATCGCGGCGACGTGGTCGTCACGCTCGCCCTCTCCGGCGCCGCGGCCGGGCAATCGGTGGTGCTGGCCGCTGATTCGCAGGGCTGTGCCGACCAGGGCGTGTGCTATCCGCCTACCATCCAGAAGGTGACGCTCGTCCTCCCGGCCGCAGGCAGGGGGCCGGGTCCGGTGGTCGAGGCCTTTCCGCTCAAGAAACGCTGGTTCAACTAGCGGGGCGACCGCGGGCTTCGGGCCCTGTCGCCCAACTTCAGTAAGTACACACTCTCTCGGAGACGCTTGATTGATGGGTAATGCATGGTTGCGTTGGATGCTGGTGATCGGCGCCGCGCTGGCCGCCTTGGGCGGCGGCCTCTATTTCGGCCTCGCGCAACGCAGCGAGCCGCCGTTGCCGGTGGCAGCCACGGGCCTGATGGGCGTTGCGCTGCCGGATGTCGCAGGCAAGGAGCAACGGATCGACCAGTGGAAGGGCAAGGTGATCGTGGTGAACTTCTGGGCCACTTGGTGTGCACCCTGTCGGGAGGAAATGCCCGAGTTCGTCAAGGCACAGTCCGAATATGGTGCCAAAGGTCTGCAATTTGTCGGTATCGCCGTCGATCAGGCGGACAAAATCGCTCAATTCGAAAAAGAAATCGGACTCAACTATCCGTCGCTGGTCGGCGGCTTTGGGGCCATGGAGCTTTCGAAGACCTTGGGTAACAAGTTGATGGCGCTGCCCTTCACCGTGATCGTCGATCGCAAGGGGGCCATTATCCATACGCAACTTGGTATGCTAAAACCGGAGAAACTGGCCGAGGTTGTCAAACAGCTGCTCTGAGCATTGACCTGATATTGCCGTAACACTGGACAAACTTCGGTTAACTCCGGCAAACTCCGGCCTCGTTCGACCATCGAGATGAGGCGACAGCGGCATATGGCCACTTCTCCACGCAAGACCACGGCGCGCAAGTCGGCAACCGCGCAAGCTGGCAAATCCCCGGCAGGCAAGACGGTGTTGGTGCTGAATGGCCCCAACCTCAACCTGCTCGGCACGCGCGAACCGGCCATCTATGGCCACGACACGCTGGCGGATGTCAACGCCCGGCTGGTCGCCCAAGGCAAGGCGGCCGGCGTGAGGGTCGCCACGTTCCAGAGCAACCACGAGGGCGCGCTCGTCGACCGGGTGCATGCGGCCCGCACCGAAGGTGTTGCCTTCGTCGTGATCAATCCCGGCGCGCTGACCCATACCAGCGTGGCGCTGCGCGATGCGCTCGCCGGCATCGACATGCCGTTCATCGAAGTGCACCTCACCAACGTGCATGCACGCGAGCCTTTCCGGCACCACTCCTATTTCTCGGACAAGGCCGTCGGCACGATCGTCGGCCTCGGTCCGCGCGGCTACGAATTCGCGCTGGCCTACGCCGTCGCGCGATTGAAGGGCTGACCGTGGATCTGCGCAAGCTGAAGACGTTGATCGAACTGGTCGAGACCTCGGGCATTGCCGAGCTCGAGATCCAGGAAGGCGAGGAGCGCGTCAGGATCACCCGCGCGCTTCCGGCGGCCCAGGCCGCGCCGGCCGCCTCGACCGTGATGCAGGTCGGCGGGGCGGCGTCCGCACCGGTGGCGGCGCCCGTCGTCGATGCCGCCCCGCCGGTCGCCGAAGGCCATGTCGTCAAGTCGCCGATGGTCGGCACGTTCTACCGGTCGGCTACCCCGGGCTCGAAGCCGTTTGTGGAGGTCGGCGATACGGTGACCGAAGGTGCCACGCTGTGCATCATCGAGGCGATGAAGCTGATGAACGAAATCGAGGCGGACAAGGCCGGCGTGGTCAAAGCCATCCCCGCGGAAAACGGCCAACCGGTGGAGTTCGGACAACCGCTCTTCATCATCGGCTGACGACCGCATCCTGTGGCGCTCACCAAGACGTCGGCTGCCAAGGGCTCCGACAAGCTCTTCGAAAAGGTCCTGATCGCCAATCGCGGCGAGATCGCGCTGCGCATCCAGCGCGCTTGCCGCGAAATGGGCATCAAGACGGTCGTCGTGCATTCGGAAGCCGACCGCGACGCCAAATATGTGCGTCTGGCCGATGAGTCGGTTTGCATCGGACCCGCGCCGTCGGCGCAGAGCTACCTGCATGTTCCCGCGATCATCGCGGCGGCGGAAGTCACGGACGCGCAAGCGATTCACCCCGGCTACGGCTTCCTGTCCGAGAACGCCGACTTCGCCGACAAGGTGGAAAAGTCGGGGTTCGTGTTCATCGGCCCGCGTCCGGAAACCATTCGCCTCATGGGCGACAAGGTCAGTGCCAAGGCGGCCATGCTGAAGGCCGGCGTGCCGTGCGTCCCGGGATCGGAAGGTTCGCTGCCCGAGGATCCGAAGGAAATCGTGCGCATCGCGCGCACCGTGGGCTATCCGGTGATCATCAAGGCGGCGGGCGGTGGTGGTGGACGCGGCATGCGCGTGGTGCATACGGAGGCTGCGCTGCTGCCCGCGGTGACGTTGACGCGCGCCGAGGCGCAGTCGGCGTTCGGCAATCCGATGGTGTACATGGAGAAGTTCCTGACGAGCCCGCGCCACATCGAGATCCAGGTGCTGGCCGACCAGTTCAAGAACGCCGTCTATCTTTTCGAACGGGATTGCTCGATGCAACGGCGGCACCAGAAGATCATCGAGGAAGCGCCCGCGCCCGGGCATCAACCAGCGCGCGCTGACGCGCATCGGCGAACGCTGTGCCGACGCCTGCCGCCGCATCGGCTATCGGGGTGCGGGCACCTTCGAGTTCCTGTACGAGGATGACCAGTTCTTCTTCATCGAGATGAACACGCGCGTGCAGGTCGAGCATCCGGTCACCGAACTCATCACCGGCATCGACATCGTGCAGCAGCAGATCCTGGTGGCGGCAGGGCGCAAGCTCGAGTTCCGCCAGCGCGACATCGTCAAGCGCGGGCACGCGATCGAATGCCGGATCAACGCGGAGGACCCGGTGACCTTCGTGCCATCGCCGGGGCGGATCACGTCGTGGCATCCGCCGGGCGGTCCCGGCATTCGCGTCGACTCGCACGCCTACACCAACTATTTCGTGCCGCCCTATTACGATTCGATGATCGGCAAGGTGATCGCGTACGGCGACACGCGCGACCAGGCCTTGGCCCGGATGCGCATCGCGCTATCGGAAATGGTGGTCGAGGGCATCAAGACCAACATTCCTCTGCACCAGGAACTGATGCAGGACGACAAGTTCCTGCGTGGCGGCACCTCGATTCATTATCTCGAAGAGCGGATGGCGAAGCGGCTATGAAGTGCTTCGGCCGGACGCCGTGACCTACACCGCGCTGCGCTTCGATACCGCGGCCGCGCTGGCGGATGCGTGGTCCGATGCGTTGCTCGAAGCTGGTGCGCTGTCGGTCGATGTTTCGGACCCGGGCGCCGGCACCGATGCCGAAATGCCGCTGTATGGCGAACCCGGCGAGCCGGTGGCCAGCGCCTGGCCGCTGTCGCGCGTGGCGGCGCTGATCGGCGCCGGAACCGATCCGCGGACGGTGCTGGCACTCGCGGCGGATGCCATCGACGAATCGCTGCCGTCGTTCGAACTCGCGCCGGTGCCGGAGCAGGATTGGGTGCGGCAGACGCAGGCCCAGTTCGGCCCCATCGCGATCGCGCCCGGCTTCTACATCGTGCCGACTTGGGCAGAGGCACCGGATCCGACCGCGCTCAACCTGCGCCTCGATCCGGGACTGGCCTTCGGCACCGGCTCGCACCCGACGACCCGGCTCTGCCTCGAATGGCTCCGCGCGTGCATCGCCGGCGGCGAATCGGTGCTGGACTATGGCTGCGGCTCCGGCATTCTGGCGATCGCGTCGGCCCGGCTCGGCGCCACGCAGGTGACTGCCACCGACGTCGATCCGCAGGCGCTGACGGCAAGCCGCGCCAATGCGCAGGCGAACGAGGTCGACATTGCGGTGGTCGCGCCCGACGTGTTGCCGATGCGGACCGAGGACATCGTCGTCGCCAATATTCTTGCCAACCCCCTGATCCTGCTGGCGCCTGCGCTGGCGACCCGGGTCCGCCTCGGGGGGCGCATCGCGCTGTCGGGCATTCTGGCGGCGCAGGCCACCGCCGTTGCCACTGCCTACGCCCGCTGGTTTACACTCGCGCCGTGGCGGGAGGACGACGGATGGGTGTTGTTGACCGGTACGCGGCGCGCATGAGCGACGCGCCCGCAGCCAACGCGCTCCGCCCAGGCGCCTGGATCCGATGATGGCCGAAGAACAATTCACTCGCTGCCCGGGCTGCAGGACGGTGTTTCGCGTCACCGACGCGCAACTCGCGTTGCGCGATGGCCAGGTGCGCTGCGGTCATTGCCGAACGGTGTTCGACGGTCGCCAGCATCTCCTCTCGCTCACGCCGACGATTCCCGCGGAAGGCGACGAACCGCCTGACGAACTCGCGTCCGGCCCGCCCACGGTGACCCTGCGCAGCGCGCAGGCACTCGATCCCCCTCCGCCCGCGCCGCCGCCGGCCGAGCCAGTCGCTGCGGTGGATTACGAAAACCGCTTCGCGTGGGAAACCAAGCGGCCGCGGTCGCGCGTCTGGGGCGTGCTGGGCGGCATCGGCATCCCGGTACTCATGTTGGCATTGCTGGCGCAGGCGCTCTTTCACTTCCGCGATTCGCTTGCCGCCAACAGCCCGGCGTTCAAACCGTTGCTGGTGCGCGCCTGTGCCGCCGTCGGTTGTTCGATCCAGCCTCTTCGCAGCGTAGCGGCGCTGTCGATCGATGCCTCCGACCTGCAGGCCGACCCCGCCCATCGCGGATTGCTCATCCTCACGGCGACGATCCGCAATCGCGCGCCCTATGCCGTCGGCTTTCCCCATCTTGAGCTTTCGCTGACCGACGCGCAGGACCAGGTGGTGGTAAGGCGCGCGCTGGCGCCTGCCGACTATGTCGGCGGCACTGCGGATACGGGTGCCGGCATCGCGGGGAACAGCGAAGTGCCCGTCAAGATCTTCATCGACGCCAGCGCGACCACGCAGGCGGGATATCGCCTGTATCTGTTTTTCCCCTGACCACCCGTTAAAACCGGCTCGCGCACCAATTCGGCGCAATCGAATCGATGCGCCACGCCCCACTGCCCGTCCGCGCACGCCAGGGCGGCGTCACGCCGCTGGAAAACCCGGATCGTGTTTGCACCGCAACCGATTTTGGGGTTCAGGTTCCGACGATTGCGAGGGGCGTGGCTCCTGCGAGCAGGCTTGCGCACCATTCACGCGCTTTGTCCTTTCGGGGCGCTCCGAAATAGTGCAAAATATCCAGGTCATTGCCTGCCGCGATCTGAAAGCGCCCTGAAAACCGCGAGTTGCGGCGGTTGGGTCGATGGCATGGTTCTCGCTAAACCGGACCTGCTCGATTTGCGCGATGCAACAGACGCCCCTTTACAAACGCATCATCAGGAGATTTCATGGCAACACCGGCTGACGTGCTGAAAATGATCAAGGACAAGGAGGTCAAGTTCGTCGACCTTCGCTTTACCGACACCAAGGGGAAGGAACAGCACGTCTCGGTGCCGACCAAGCAATTCAACGAAGACAAGTTCATATCCGGGCATGCGTTCGACGGATCCTCGATTGCCGGCTGGAAAGGCATCCAGGCCTCGGACATGTTGCTGATGCCGGATCCGGCCTCGGCCAATATCGATCCGTTCATGGATGAGACCACGTTGCTGCTCACCTGCGACGTGGTGGAACCAATGGATGGCAAGGGTTACGAGCGCGATCCACGGTCGCTGGCCAAGCGTGCCGAGTCCTATCTCAAATCGTCCGGCATGGGCGATGTCGCGTACTTCGGTCCCGAGCCCGAATTCTTCGTTTTCGACGCGGTCGAGTGGTCGGTCGACATGTCCGGCAGCTACTGCAAGGTGTTCTCGTCGGAGGCCGCATGGTCGACCGCCGACAAGTTCGAGGGCGGCAACATGGGCCATCGACCCACGGTGAAGGGCGGCTATTTCCCCGTGCCGCCCGTCGATCAATTGCAGGACCTGCGCTCGGCGATGTGCATCGCGATGGAACAGATGGGCGTCGAGGTGGAAGTGCATCACCACGAAGTGGCCAACGCCGGGCAGTGCGAGATCGGCACCAAGTTCGAGACGCTGGTGAAGCGCGCCGACTGGTGCCAGATCATGAAGTACGTGATCCACAACACCGCGCACGCCTACGGCAAGACGGCTACGTTCATGCCGAAGCCGATCGTCGGGGACAACGGCTCGGGCATGCACGTCCACCAGTCGATCTGGAAGGGCGGCAAGAATCTCTTCGCCGGCGACGGCTACTCGGGCCTGTCGGAATTGGCGCTCTATTACATCGGCGGCATCATCAAGCATGCGCGTGCGTTGAACGCGATCACCAACCCGGGCACCAACTCGTACAAGCGTCTGGTACCGGGCTTCGAGGCGCCGGTCAAGCTCGCGTATTCGGCCCGCAACCGCTCCGCATCGATTCGCATTCCGTATGTGTCCAACCCGAAGGGCCGGCGCATCGAAGTGCGCTTCCCGGATCCCACCTGCAATCCCTATCTCGCCTTCTCGGCGATGCTGATGGCGGGACTCGACGGCATCCAGAACAAGATTCATCCGGGCGATCCCGCCGACAAGAATCTCTACGACCTGCCGCCGGAAGAGGATGCAAAGATCCCGACCGTGTGTTCGTCGCTGGACATGGCGCTCGACTATCTCGACAAGGATCGCGAGTTCCTGACGCGTGGCGGGGTGTTCACCAACGACATGATCGACGCGTACATCGCGTTGAAGATGGAAGAAGTGACCCGGTTCCGGATGACCACCCATCCGGTCGAGTACGATATGTACTACAGCCTGTAAGCGCGGATCCATGTCAGCGCCCCGCGCGGCGCAAGCGTTAGTGGAAGAGCAGGGGCAGGCCTTGTGCCTGCCCCTTTTGCTTCCTGCCCGCGTGCTCTACACTCGGCCGCTATGGTCCACGAAGTCCTCGATGCTGGAAAACGGTGCGTCTGCGCGCTTGCGTGGTGCGCGGCAGTCGTTTGCGCGCCCGCGGCATGGGCGCAGGGTTCGGTGTGCAAGTACGTCGATGCCGACGGCAACATCGTGTTCTCCAACATGCCACCGGAAAAGGGACAACGGAAAATTTCCTGCGTCGGCAGCGACGAACCGCGCAAGGGACCAGCGCCTGCGCGCGGGACGCCCACGCCCGCCGGCTTTCCCAAGGTCGATGCCGACACTCAGCGCAATCGCGACGACATGCGCCGCAAGGTGCTTTCCGACGAGCTCGGCGCAGAGGAAAAGCTGCTCGTCGACGCTCGTACCACGTACGCCAACGGCGCGCCCGTGCCGTTGCCCGAAGAGCAGGGCAACGCCGAGAAGTATCGCGAACGCATCGCTCGGCTGCGCCAGTCGATGCAATTGCACGAGCGCAACATCGAGGCGCTGCGCAAAGAGCTCGGCCCCACGAAATAACCCGCGCGCCCAGTCACGGGCGCGGAACTTGCTAAGTTTTCGTGGGCATGCCGTGGCTGCGGCGTGGCACGGCGGGACTGCGCGATGAAGCTTCGCTTCTTTCCATCGACGGCGACGGCGGCGCCCGTCGCGGTGAAATATCCCGGCCTTGATCTCCTCGCGGCCGCGATCCTGATGCTGCGCTCTGACGGACGCGTGACTTACGTGAATCCTGCTGCCGAAAACCTGTTCGAACTTTCACGCGTCAAGTTCCTGGGGCACACCCCCGAGGAACTCTTCGGCGAGTGCGCACCATTGCGCAGTGCGATTTCCAAAGCCGTGGTCAGCGGCGCGTCCTATACGGAACAGGAAATCGAACTGGGCGTTGCCGGGCATGCGCGGCTGCATCTCACCTGCACGGTATCGTCGATCGAAGCCGGCGAGGCCGCGTTGCTGGTCGAGTTCCGGCACATCGACCAGCAGTTGAAGGTTGCCCGCGAGGAACGCCTGCGCGAGCAGCAGCAGGCCAATCGCGAACTGATTCGCAGCCTCGCCCACGAGATCAAGAATCCGCTGGGCGGCATTCGCGGCGCGGCGCAGTTGCTGGAAGGCGAGCTCGACCGGCCGCACCTCATCGAGTACACCCAGGTCATTATCGGCGAGGCCGACCGCCTGCAGTCGCTGGTGAACCGCCTGCTGACACCGCACCGGCTGCCCATGTACCGCCGCACCAACATTCACGAAATCGTGGTGCGCGTGCGCAGCGTGGTGCAGGCGGAGTTTCCCGCCATCGGGATGGTCTCGGATTTCGACATCAGCATCCCGGAGTTCGAGGCCGATGCCGAGCAATTGACGCAGGTGGTGATGAACATCGCCCGCAACGCTGCGCAGGCGTTGAAGGGCGCCGTCGCGGCGCCGGAGATCCGCTTCGAGACGCGGATCGCGCGCGGCGTCACGCTGGCCAAGAAGCGGCACCGGCTGGCGCTCGCGCTGTCGATTCACGACAACGGCCCCGGCGTGCCGGAGGCCATTCGCGACAGGATTTTCTACCCGCTGGTGTCCGGGCGCGACGGTGGCAGCGGCCTGGGCCTCACCATCGCTCAGACCTTCGTCGCCCAACATCACGGATCGATCGAGTGGAGCAGTGTGCCAGGGCATACGGTGTTCACGATCGTGATTCCACTTGAACTGACGCGCGCTGCCCCATAGAGCGCACGAGAAGGGAATGTCCACCGCCATGTATGCCTACGATTACGAACCGCCGCGCAGCGATAACACCCGCGCCGTCTGGATCGTCGATGACGACCGCTCGATTCGCTGGGTTCTCGAGAAAGCCCTGGCACGCGAGGGCATCCCGTTCAAGACGTTTGCCACGGCCTACGAAGTACTGCAGGCGCTCGCGACGAGCGAGCCGCAGGTACTGGTCTCCGACATTCGCATGCCGGGTGAAAGCGGCCTGGTCCTTCTCAACAAGGTGAAGGAGCGCTTTCCGCAGATTCCGGTGATCATCATGACGGCGTACTCAGACCTGGACAGCGCCGTCGCGGCCTTCCAGGGCGGCGCTTTCGAATACCTGCCGAAGCCATTCGATGTCGATCATGCGATGGCGTTGATCCGGCGCGCGACCACGGAGACCGCGGTTCCCGCGCCCGCTGCCGGTGTGGTCAACGAAACGCCCGAGATCCTGGGCCAGGCGCCGGCGATGCAGGAGGTTTTCCGCGCGATCGGGCGCCTGTCGCAATCCAGTGCCACGGTGACGATCACCGGCGAATCCGGCACGGGCAAGGAACTCGTCGCGCGAGCGCTCCATCGGCACGGACCGCGCGCCGCGATGCCCTTCGTCGCGATCAATACGGCTGCGATTCCCAAGGACCTGCTCGAGTCGGAACTGTTCGGCCACGAGCGCGGCTCCTTCACCGGGGCGCAGGCGCTGCGGCGCGGGCGCTTCGAGCAGGCCGAAGGTGGCACGTTGTTCCTCGACGAGATCGGTGACATGCCATCGGACCTGCAGGTGCGATTGCTGCGGGTGCTGGCGGATGGCGAGTACTACCGCGTTGGCGGCCACTCGCCATTGCGCGCCAATGTCCGCATCATCGCGGCCACGCACCAGAATCTCGAGGAGCGCGTGCGCCAGGGGATGTTCCGCGAAGATCTGATGCACCGGCTCAATGTGGTGCGCCTGCGGCTGCCGGCGCTGCGCGAGCGGCCCGAGGATATCCCGGCATTGGCGCGGCATTTCCTGTTGAAAAGCGCGCGCGACCTGGCGGCGGAACCCAAGGTGCTCACAGAGGAAGCCACGAAGGCGCTGGCGCTGTTCTCGTTTCCCGGCAACGTGCGGCAACTCGAGAACATCTGCCACTGGCTTACCGTGATGGCGCTGGGTCAACGGGTCGACGTTGCCGACCTGCCGCCCGAAGTGCGTGAAGCGCCGGCAGCTGCGGGCGCGACCGGCGAACCCGATTGGCAGCAGTCGCTCGATCGTGAACTTGCGCAAGCGCTGGCGCGCGGCGAGCGCAACGTGGGCGACCGGCTCGAAAAGGAGTTCGAGAAGACGCTGATTCGACGCGCGCTGACCCATACGGGTGGCCACCGGATGGAAGCAGCGGCGTGGCTCGGCTGGGGTCGCAATACGCTGACGCGCAAGATCCAGGAACTTGGCATGGAGCCGGAGTTGCGCAAGGGCATGCGCGGGTAACACGTGCTCCGGCATTGCGTGCATCGCCCGCCGCGCACGGTGCGTCCTTCCGATTTCGCTCGCTTGGCGCCCTGAACGGGCGCGCTCGTCGAAAGCTGCACGCCGCCCCCTGCCCGTCGGGCTCTACCGTTGGGCGCGTGGATGTGTTGAAGTTCGCCGGTGTCCTTCGAATCGAGGCTGAAGCCTCGCCTACCGATCCATCGGCAGCGCGCCGGGCGCGTGCAGCGAGCGTTCCACCAGCTCCTCGATCACGATGTCCGGCCGCTCCCGCTCGATCAGCGCGCGATCGAGCTTGCGCGTTGATGCATAGACCACGCGACTGAAGTTTTCCGACAACAGAGGAATCAGCGGAATCGCCATCGAATCGCGCAGGATTACGGCGCGCGGGAGGCCGGGCTTGTCGCACGCGTAGAACTCGAAGCCCGGATACTCATCCTTGTCGAGACGGCGCGCGCAACGTCCAGCGGCGTCGCCGAGGACCTTGCCCAGTGGCGCCACGTCGTCTTCCCGCAAGCGTGATGGCAACCCGAGCATCTGCACCAGGTCACCGCTGTAGAAGTCGACCCCCGGGACGTAGACCGGACGCGGCGCCGGGGCGATGGCCGCGCGCTTGTCCGGAGGCAACAGCGCTTCGGCCGCGCGCATGATTTCGCCGTAGCCCACGACCGCGCCGTTGTAGTTCCAGTGCGAGTCGGTTTGGAAATAGACGCGTTCGCGGGACTTGGCCTCGCGCAGCGCGGGGCGCAGATCGACGAAAGGCACGCGGCCATCGCGTACGATGGCGTCGCGGACACGATCGTAGGGCGTCGGACCGGCGGCGGCAGTCACCCATGCGGGCAGCTGCTCCGGATAGATCGTGAATTTTTCCGGGACCACGACGACGAGATACGCGATGCCCAGCGTGGCGAGCCATTCGCGCCGTCGCGCCAGTTCGGTCACCGTGCCGTCGATCTCACTCTGACTGAAGCTCGCGGTGCCGCGGTAGTGACGTGCCAGCGACAGGCCATCCTCGCCGAGCCAGAAGTACCAGCCGCCGCGTCCGGGCATCACGGTGCCGAGCGCGGAAACGCCGAACGCGCGCAGCAACGTGCCGTGATGGAGGCGCACGAAGAAGTCGCGTCCGCCGAAGCGATCCGCAAATGCGCGCTCGAAGGCCGGCGCGAAATCGCGGGTGAAAGCCCATGCCGGCCACGGCGCTGTCGCGCGGTTCTCGAAGCGGGTGAGCGTGGTCTTCCAGGTCGCGAACAGTGCGAGGCCCGGTAACGCCAGTCCGAGTGCGAACAGCGCCGCCAGCGCACGATCGCGCCACGGATGATCCGCGGGCGCGGGCCGCGGCACCGGCGGCAATGACAGGGGGTCGTCTGTGGCCAACGGTCAGAAGCGGAAGTAGATGAACGGATTGTAGGTGCCGGCGGCAAGCATCGCGCACGCGGCGAGGTAGACCAGCATGATCCAGGTGAGATCCGCGGCCAGTATGCCGCGCGCGCGCAGGCCGGGTTGGGCGGCGACACGGTCACGCCAGCGCCCGATATGCCGCGCCACGGGTGCCGCGAATATCACACCGACGACAAGCGTAAACGCCACATGGGGATCGAAGAATTCCGCGAACGGATGGCGCTGTGGGTTGCCGTCGACAAAACCCGCGAGTGCCGCGTAGTAATGCCCGGCCTGCGGCAACGTTTCACAGCGGAACAGCACCCAGCCGCCCATGACCGCGAGCAATGTGTAGAGATGGGTGAACGGACCGATGCGCGCAAGGACGCGGTCGAGTCCCGCCCGTTCGACGACGAGGAAGAGTCCGTGCCAGGCGCCCCACAGCACGAACGGCCAGCTGGCGCCATGCCAGAGTCCGCACAGCGTGAACACCAGCACGAGGTTGGCGTAGGCGCGTCGCTCGCCGCGGCGGTTACCGCCAAGCGGGATGTACAGATAATCGCGGAACCAGTTCGACAGCGAAATGTGCCAGCGTCGCCAGAACTCGCGCACGCTGCGCGAAATGTACGGGTAATTGAAGTTCTCGAGAATGCGGAAGCCGAACATCCGCATGAGCCCGATCGCCATATCCGAATATCCGGAGAAGTCGAAGTAGATCTGCAGCGTGTAGCAGACGATGCCGAGCCACGCGAGCGGCGTGGTGAGATCGCCGGAAGGCAGCGTGAAGATCCGGTCGGCCGTTGCGCCCAGCGTATTGGCGATCAGCACCTTCTTGCCGAGGCCCAGCACGAAGCGCCGTGCGCCGTAGCTGAAATCGGCCAGCCGCTGGTCGCGCGCGCGCAACTGCGCCGCGATGTCGCGCCAGCGGATGATCGGGCCTGCGATCAGTTGCGGAAACAGCAGGATGTAGAGCGCGAAGCGCGGCAGGTTGCGCTCGGCATCAGCATTGCGCTTGTAGACGTCGACCACGTAGGAGATCGCGTGGAAGGTGAAGAAGGAGATGCCGAGCGGCAGCGGGATCGCCGCCACCGCCAGCGGTGTGATCGCGAGAATGGGCGCCAGCGCATTGACGTTAGCCACGGCGAAATTCGCGTACTTGAACAGCGCGAGCAGGCCGAGGTTGCCGGTGATGGCCGCGGCCAGCCAGCCGCGCCGACGTGATGCGGAGGGCGCGCGGCTGATGGCGGTGCCGAGCAGATAGTTGAACGCAACCGAGAAGAGCACCAGCAACAGGTACGGCGCCTCGCCCCACGCATAGAACCCCAGGCTTGCGACCAGCAGCACGCCGTTGCGCCACGCCCGAGGCAGCAGGAAATACGCTGCAAGCGTCAGCGGCAGGAACAGGAACAGGAATATCGGAGAAGCGAAAACCATGGGGAGCGAGGGAAAACGTCTCTTGGGACCGGGGTCAGGAATCGCTGCCTACGGCAGCGACGTCGTCCCCGTCGTTGCGATCAATCCCGCAGTTCCACCAACACCGGCGCGTGATCGGAAGGCTTCTCGCCCTTGCGCGCGTTGCGGTCGATGCGACTGCTCGTGCAGCGCGCGGCGAGCGCGGGCGTGAGCAGGATCAGGTCAATGCGCAGGCCACGGTTCTTGGGAAACGCCAGCATGCGGTAGTCCCACCACGAAAACGTTGCGGGCGGCTGCTCGAACAGGCGGAAGCTGTCCTTGAGGCCGGCATCGAACAGGACCTGGAGTGCCGCGCGTTCGGGCGGCGACACCAGCACCTGGCCTTCCCATGCCGCGGGGTCGTGGACGTCGCGGTCTTCCGGCGCGACGTTGAAGTCGCCGAGCACCGCCAGTTGCGGATGGGCGGCCATCTCGATGCGCAGCATCGCGGCAAGGGCCTTGAACCACGCGAGCTTGTACGGATACTTTTCGGAATCGAGCGCCTGCCCATTGGGCACATACACGCCGACCACGCGGATGCCGGCGATCGTGGCCGCGATCACGCGTTGCTGCGGATCGTCGAAACCCGCGATGCCGATGGTCACTTCACTCGCGTCGAGCCCGTGGCGCACCAGGATCGCCACGCCGTTGTACGTTTTCTGACCCGCATAGTGCGCCGCATAGCCGGCAGCCGCGAGCTCCATCACCGGAAACTTGTGATCCTCGAGTTTTGTCTCCTGCAGGCAGACGACGTCGGGGCGGACCGCGCCAAGCCACTCCAGCAGGCGCGGCAGGCGCACATTGAGCGAATTGACGTTCCAGGCGGCAATGATCATGGGCGAGGGCATGCAAGCGGCGTTCGCGAACCAGGTTGCGAACGTGATGAAGGACGGCGAAACAAGCGGCTATTGCTTGGGGTAGTCGCCACCCTTGGGCGGAGGCGCCAGGGAGCGGGTGCCGTCGGGCGCAACTGGGACCGGCGGTGCCGCCGCAGTCTCGGCGAGCCGCGAGGCCGGCGGCGCGCGACGCGATGCGGGCGTCTTCGGATAGCCGGCGGTATCGAGCGTGGATTGCCAGCGTGCCTCGTTGTAGCCCTTGATGACCAGCTGGTCGCCCACCGCCAGCGTCGGCGCCTTGTCGTCGCTGGTCAATGCCTGCATGCGCGCCATGCCTTGCTCGTCGCTTTGCACGTTGACCAGCGTGAATGGCACGCCGCGCTTGTTGAGGAGAGACTCGGCGTTCTGGCAGACCTCGCCGCAGTCGAACGTGAACAGCGTCACCGGGAATTTTTCCGAGGCTTGTTGCGCGGCAATGCTCGGTTCGCTCGTTTCGATGAAATTGCCGCCCAGGCGCTTGGTCTGCACGCCCTTGGCGTTGGCCGGGGGCGGGCGATCGGAATAGACGACCTTGCCGTCCGGATCGGTGTACCGATAGACAGGCGCACTCTGGCCGAGCGCCTGGCCGGCGACGGCAACGGTGGCGATCACGAGCGTCCAACGCAGTGCTGACCTAAGCATGGAGCCTCCTCGAGGCATTGCAGCGGACCTGTGATTATGCCGAAGTCATAGCGGGGGCGCCATGACCGATCGGCGGCACCCCATTTCTTCCATCCTACGCCGTTGCAGTCATGCCGTGGTGGCGCAGCAGCGCATCGAGTTGCGGCGGACGACCCCGAAACGCCACAAAGGACTCGAGCGCCGGCCGGCTGCCGCCGCGCGCCAGCACTTCGTCGCGGAAACGGGCGCCGGCGATGGGGGACAGCACCCCCTGTTCCTCGAACAGGGAAAAGGCGTCAGCCGACAGGACCTCGGCCCACTTGTAGCTGTAATAGCCGGCGGCGTAGCCACCGGCAAACACATGTCCGAAGGCATGCATCAGGCGGTCGTAGGGCGCGTGCTCGACCACGGCGACTTCGCGGCGCACCGCGTCGAGCGTGGCCAGTGGCGCCACGCTGTCGTGGCCCTCGCCGTCATGCAGAAGCATGTCGAATAGCCCCAGCTCGACCTGGCGCATCGTCGCCATGCCGCTCTGGAAGTTCCGGGCGGCGATCATCTTGTCGAAGAGCGCGCGGGGCAGCGGCGCGCCGGTGTCGACGTGCCGCGTCATATGCGTGAGCACATCCCATTCCCAGCAGAAATTTTCCATGAACTGCGAAGGCAGCTCGACGGCATCCCATTCAACGCCCTGGATGCCCGAAATGCCGGCAACGTCGATGCGGGTGAGCAGGAGGTGCAGCCCGTGACCGAACTCGTGGAAGATCGTGATCACTTCGTCGTGCGTGAACGTGGCGGGCTTGCCATCCACGGGCGCCGACAGGTTGCAGGTCAGATAGGCCACCGGATGCTGGACCGCGCCGGCGACGTGGCGACGGTTGATCGCGTCGTCCATCCATGCGCCACCTTGTTTGCCTTCGCGCGCATACAGATCGAAGTAGAACTGTCCGGCCAGAGCGCCGTGGCGATCGACGATGTCGAAGAATCGCACGGAAGGATGCCATGTGGCGGCGCTGGACTCGCGGATCCGGACACCGTAGATCGTTTCGACCACGCGGAATAGGCCCAGCAGCACCTGGTCTTCCGGGAAGTATTGCCGAACTTCCTGCTCGGAGTAGGCATAGCGTCGCGCCTTGAGCCGTTCGGTGGCGAAGGCAATGTCCCACGGTGAAAAATCGGCCAGTTCGAGTTCGGTGCGGGCGAATTGCGCGAGTTCGGCATAGTCGCGCTGCGCATAGGGTCGCGCCCGCTGCGCCAGGTCGCGCAGGAACGCGATGACCTCGGCGGGATTGCCGGCCATCTTGGGCACCAGCGACACCTCGGCGTAATTGCGATAGCCGAGCAGCCCGGCAGCTTCGTGGCGCAGCGCGAGGATGCGAGTGATGATGGCCGTGTTGTCCCAGGCAGCATTGGCGCCCAGCTCGGACGCGCGCGTGGCATAGGCTTCGTGCATGCGTCGGCGCAGGTCGCGGTTGCGCGCGTATTGCAGCACCGGCAGGTAGCAGGGTCGGCGCAGGGTCAATTTCCAGCCGTCCTTGCCGTCGGCCTTCGCGGCGGCGCTGGCTGCGGACAGAACATCCTGCGGCACGCCCGCGAGTTCGCCGACGTCGGCAATGTGCAGCGACCATGCATTGGTGGCGTCGAGCACGTGTTCGTCGAATTGCGTGGAAAGGTCGGCCAGTTCTTCCTGCAGGACCTTGAAGCGCGCCTTGCCCGCGACGTCGAGCTCGGCGCCACCCAGCTTGAAGTCGCGCAGTTCGTTGTCGACAAGCTTGCGCTGCGCCGCGTCGAGCGAGGCGAACGCCGGCTGCGCGCGCAAGGCGCGGTACTTGTCGTACAGGCGCAGGTCCTGCGAGAGTTCGGTATGAAACGCAATGACATCGGGCAGCGCCGCGTTGTAGGCGTCGCGCAGGGCAGGCGTGTTGACTACCGCGTTGAGGTGCCGCACGGCGCCCCAGGCGCGATCGAGCCGATCAAGGCTCCCGGCCAGCGGCTCGACCACGGTTTCCCACGTCGGCGGTGCATCGAGCAGGGCCACCGCTTCGACCGCGCGGCGGGCATCGGCAAGCAACGCCCCGATCGCGGGCATGATGTGTTCGGGCTGAATGGCGTCGAAGCGGGGCAGGCCGGAAAAATCGAGCAGGGGATTGGACAGCGAATTCATGCGGGTGATCCTTGTGGGAAATTGGGCGTCACGCCTTGTGGGCACGCAGCCGTTGGTCAAGTTGGGCGAGGTCCTGCGCCGTGCCGACGTTGGCCCAGGGCCCGTCGAAGCGTTCGCCGGAGACCCAGCCCCGGGCGATCCATTCCAGGAACAGCGGTAGCAGTTTGAGCTTCACGCCGCGCGGAAGTTCGCCAAACAGGTCGGTATCGTACAGGCCGATGTTGCCGAAGGTCAGTCGAGGCTTACCTGCGGTGCTGACGCGGTCGCCTTCGAGCGCGAAATCGCCATCCGGATGGAACGCCGGATTGGGCACCATCACGAGGTGCACGCGCGCCGGATGCACCGCGGCGAGCGCCTCGGCACGCGCATCGATTGCGCTGTAGTCGAACGTGGTTGCGATGTCGGCCGACACGATCAGCACGCGCCCCGGCGGCAGCAGGGGCAAGGCGGTGGCGATGCCGCCGGCGGTTTCCAGGGCCTCGGATTCGAGCGACCACTGGATGCGTACACCGAGGGCACTGCCGTCGCCGAGCGCGGCGGTGAGTCGCGCCGAGAGATGCGCGGCATTGATCACGAGATTGCGGTAACCGCCCCGCGCGAGCGCCTCGATTTGCCATACGATCAGCGGCTTGCCGCCCACCTCCAGCAACGGCTTCGGCACGGTATCGGTCAGCGGCCGCAACCTCTCGCCGCGGCCAGCCGCCAGAATCATCGCAGTGCGTCCCACCGGCATCAGAAGGTGTAGCCGACCACACGCGGGCGCGCGTCGATTTCGTCGAGTAACACGAGCAGCGGCTCGAGTTGACGATAGCGCGCGCAGGCGCCGCGCAGGTAAGCCATGACGAGCGGCATGTCCTTCAGGTAACCATCCTTGCCGTCGCGGTGGCAGAGCCGCGCGAATATGCCCAGCACCTTCAACTGCCGCTGCACCCCCATCCATTCGAAGTCGTGCCAGAACGCGCCGAAGTCGTCGTGGACCGGCACGCCGGCCTTGCGGGCGCGTTCCCAATAGCGGACGGCCAGGTCGATCTGGCGTTCCTCATTCCAGCCGATGTAGGCGTCGCGCAACAGCGAGACCAGGTCATAGGTGATGGGGCCGTAGACCGCGTCCTGGAAATCGAGCACGCCCGGATTGGGCGCGCTGGCCATCAGGTTGCGCGAATGAAAATCGCGATGGACAAAGACCTGGGGTTGCGCGAGGTTGTTGGCGATCACGCGCGCGAAGACGTCGTCCAGCACCTTCCGCTGCGGGGGGGTCAGCACGTGCCCGCGATGACGGCCCAGATACCACTCGGAAAAGAGTTCCAGCTCGCGCCGCAGCAAGGGCTCGTCGTAGTGCGGCAGCGCGTCGGGCCGTGACGTACGCTGGAACCGCAGCAACGCATCGATCGCATCGAGATAGAGCGTACGGGCGTTGTCCTCAGTCAATACGTCGAGATAGGTCGAGTCACCAAGATCGCTCAACAGCAGGAAGCCGCGCTCCAAATCCTGCGCCAGGATGGTTGGCGCATGGACATCGGCGGCATGCAGCAGCGCGGCCACGTGCGCAAAGGGCCGGCAGTCTTCCTGTGGCGGGGGCGCATCCATCAAGATAAGCGTGGCGCTGTCGGGCGCGAGCGCATGCGGACGCGCCAGCGTGGCGCGAAAATAGCGGCGAAAGCTTGCGTCCGCGGAGGCCGGAGCGAGCGTGAACGCGGTGGTGTTCAGCGCGTGCGCGACCCATTGTTCAAGCGCGGCAAGGCGCGGGTCGGCGGCGGACGTGATCATGGACAGGGAGGCGCGGAGAAAGGCGGCACGGAGCTGGGCAACCGGCGATTTCGTCGCCGGCATCGCTACGGCGGCAAGGACGGCGATCACGCACAGGCTAGAATGCGCCATTTTAACAAACCAGCCCGTGAGTTCTCCGATCAAGCCCCATCCGCCGCGCTGGTCCGTCGTTGCCGCTTCGCTGGTGGCCGTATGTCTGTCCGGCGCATTGGCGGCGCAGGGGCTCGTGCTGAAGCTCGCGCGCGAGATCGAGCCCGTGGCGGAAAAGTCCTCCGGAGGTGGCAATCGCAGGGCCGGATCGGTGGATACCGAGTCGCCGCGGATGACGGATGTGGCGGGCACGGCGCGACCGCAGATCCCGGTTCCCGCGACGACCATTGCGCCACCGCGGTCCGCTGCGACAAACGAGCGCGACGCCATCTTCCTGCGTGCCGATCGGCTGGAAGGCTCGATGGAAAAGAAGATCGAGGCCGCGGGCAAGGTCGAGCTGCGCACGCGCCGGGAGACGGTTCTCGCCGACTGGTTGCAATATGACCTGGCCAACGATGAGGTCTGGGGCAAAGGTGGCGTCACGCTGCGGCGCGGACTCGACTGGATCACCGGACCCGAGGTCAAGTTCCAGCGCTCGCGCGAGATCGGCTTTTTCGACGATCCCAAGTTCTACTTCAACGAAAACGCATCGCGCGGCGAGGCCAAGACCATTCGCTTCGAGGGCCCGGACCTCTACGCGGCCAGCGACGCGCGCTACACGACTTGCGTCGCACCCAACAACGACTGGTACCTGCGCAGCGACGAGATCGAGATCGATCAACAGCGACGCGTGGGCACGGCGCATGGGGCGCGCGTCTATTTTCTCGATGTGCCGGTCATGTATGCGCCCTGGCTGGAATTTCCGCTTTCCAACGACCGCAAGTCGGGCTTCCTGACGCCGGCAATCGGATCGTCGCAGGTCCGTGGCTTTGAAATCGCCACCCCCTACTACTGGAACATTGCGCCTAACTACGACGCGACGCTGGTCCCGCGCCTCATGACCCGCCGCGGCCTGCAGCTCGGCGCGCAGGGCCGCTATCTCTTCGAATCCGCGGCCGGCGAGGCGCTGGGCGAAATCCTGCCCGACGATCGCGTGACCAACTCGGCGCGCTGGGCGGTATCGTGGAAACACAATCAGCAGCTGGCGCCCTGGCTCTCCGGTTACGTCAACTACAGTCGCGTATCCGACGACACCTATTTTGCGGATTTTGCCGATCGCGTTTCCGTCACCTCGCAGAAGACGCTGGCGCAGGAAGCGGGCCTCGTCGCCAATTACGGGAAATTCTTTGTGTTGGCGCGCGCGCAGGCATTCCAGACGTTGCAGGATCCGAATCCTTCCGCGGCGGTCGTGCCGCCCTACAACATGCTGCCGCAAGTGCGCGCTGCCATGTCCGAAACCGACTGGATGGGGCTCACCTGGAGCGGGTCGGCGGAGTTCGTGCGCTTCGCGCAATCCACGCTCGACCCCACCGGTAATCGCACGTCGCTCTATCCGTCGGCGCGCTGGATTCGCCAGGGCAGCTCATGGTTCGTCGACGTGCATGCTGGCATCAATGCATGGCAATACGACCTCAACCAGCCGACGTCCGGGGTGACCAGCGGTCGCGCTGGCGTGGCGGTGCCGGTGGGCAGCGTGGATGCGGGCCTGATCTTCGAGCGTGACTGGAGCATCTTCGGCGCGGACTTCGTGCAGACGCTCGAGCCGCGCGCGCTCTACACCTACATCCCCTATCGCAACCAGAACCAGCTGCCGGTATTCGATACCGTGCTGGACGATTTCAATTTCACGCAACTATTCAGTGAAAACCGGTTCGTCGGTGGCGATCGGATGGGCGACACCAATCAGCTGGCGCTCGGCATCACGTCGCGCCTGCTCGATCCCAGCACAGGTTCCGAGCGTTTTCGTGTGGCGGTCGGCCAGCGCTTCTATTTCGAGGACCAGCAGATCAACCTGGGGGGCACGCCGCAGGTGGCGGGTTCGTCGGATTTCCTGGTGGGCGCGGAAGGCCGCCTTGCCGATGCCTGGGCGCTGATCGGCCTCGCGCAGTACGACTTCGGCACGTCGCAGTTCGATCGCTTCAATCTGGGTGCGCGCTATTCGCCGGGCGCGGGGCGCGTGCTCAGCGCCACCTATCGCTATTCACGGGAACTCGTCGACCAGATCGGCGGTCAATCCGAGTTGAAACAGACTTACCTGTCGACGCAATGGCCGCTCACCGAAAACATGACGTTCCTGGGGGCGTGGAACTACTCGATCCCCGACCGCAAGTCGTTGGAGGCCGTCGTGGGGCTGGAGTACAATGGCGGGTGCTGGGTCTTGCGCGTCGTCGGGCAACAATTGACGACCACAACCGAGCAGACGACGCGCTCGGTGTTTGTGCAACTCGAGCTCAACGGGCTTGCGCGGGTCGGCACCAGTCCGCTCGATCTCCTGCGGCGGACGGTACCCGGCTATGTGCGCACCAATGATCCGGCGATCCAGCAACGCGACCGCAGCTTCGATCCGCTGCCCGAGTTCTAGAACCCGATACCACTCCATCGCATGCACGCGACCTGCACCACGGTCGCGATCAAGGACCTGACCATGGGACGCATCCGCCCCGTTTTGCCGCTCGCAGTTGTCGCGGCCATCGTTTTCGCCGCTGCCGGCGCTTGGGCGCAGCCCACGGGTTCCGGCATCCAGGTGCCGGGCGCCAATGCCGGACCGCGCCCCGGCGTGCCGGTGCCGCGTCCGGCCGTGGCACCCATCGCGCCCAATGCAGTCGTGCCGCTCGAGCGCGTGGTTGCGGTCGTCAACGACGAAGCGCTCACGCAGTGGGAACTGGATGAGCAGAAGCGCATCGTGCTCGCGCAGATGCAGGCCTCCAAAATCAAGCCGCCGGCCGCCGACGCGCTCAATACGCAGGTGCTCGAGCGCCTCATCACCGAACGCGCGTTGTTGCAGTTTGCCAAGGACAACGGCATTCGCGTCGACGACCAGACGGTCGAGCGCACGATCCTGCGCATTGCCCAGGAAAACAAGCTCTCGCCCGAGGATCTGCGCAAGGCGCTCGACCAGGAAAAAATTCCGTATTCAAAGTACCGCGAGGACATCCGCCGCGAGGTGACCATCCAGCGACTGCGCGAGCGGGAGGTGGACGCGCGAGTCAGCGTGTCGGATGCCGAAGTCGACAACTACCTCGCCACGGTAGCGTCGCAGGCCGGAGGTGAAAGCGAATATTTGCTGTCGCACATCCTCGTCACCGTACCCGAACAGGCGTCGTCCGTGCAGATCGACGCGCGGCGCAAGCGCGCCGACGAGGCGCTGCAACTGGCCAAGGGCGGCCGCGACTTCAGCCAGGTGGCCGCTTCATTTTCAGACTCCAACGACGCCACGCAGGGTGGGAATCTCGGCTGGCGTACCCCCGCGCGTTTGCCGGCGGTGTTCCTCGATGCCATCAAGACGATGAAGCCCGGTGACATTTCGCCGGTGCTGCGCAGCCCAGGTGGATTTCATGTGGTCAAACTCAACGACATGCGCAGCCTCAATGCGCCGACCGTCGTCGACCAGACCCACGTGCGCCACATCCTTGTTCGCGTCAACGAAATTACGTCCGAGGCGGAAGCCAAGATCAAGATCGATCGCGTGCGCGACCGGATCGAGGCCGGCGCCCAGTTCTCGGATCAGGCCAAGGTCAGTTCCGACGACGGATCGGCGGTCAAGGGCGGCGACCTCGGCTGGGTCAGCCCCGGCGACACCGTGCCCGAGTTCGAGCAGGCGATGAACAAGCTCAAGATCGGCGAGCTGTCGCCCGCCGTGCGCTCGCCGTTCGGATGGCACCTCATCGTCGTCGACGAGCGGCGCTCGCAGGACATCACGAAGGAGCGCCGCCGCGATGTCGCGCGCACCGCGATCCGGCAGCGCAAATCCGAGGAACAGTTCCAGGAATTCCTGCGCCAGGTGCGCGACAAGGCCTACGTCGAGTACAAGATCGACGAGCGCTGAAACGCGCCGCGTTCAGCGGGCGGCAGGAATGGCCGCGAATCGCATCAGCGCGCGCTGATTGGTGGTCCTGAAGGTCAAGTCGACGCGAAGCCTTTCGATCGTCGCGGTGCGTGCACCGGCGAGGCGTCTGACGGCGACTCCCGCATTTGTGTTGCGCAGCGCTGCGCCGCTGGCATCCGCGATCGTGATCCAGCCACCGCGCGCGTCGCGCTGGGCCAGGATGCGCACACGCTGCAATCCGGTCCCTTCGATCCCGAGTACGAAATCTTCCGCGGCGCGGGCGGCCTCGGGCAATCCCGGCGGCGACAGCAGGACGATGCGACGATTGGCATCCGGTCGCAGGCGCAATTCGCCCGGTCCCAATTCGATGCGTCCGACTTCCGCGGTCCAGCCGTCGCCGTCCACATGCTGCGGCGCGCCGAATGTCCACAGCAGCGCGCCCTGCGGCAGCCCGGCGCGCGCAAGCATGAAATCGCGCGAGGCATCCTCGAGCGCGGTATTGCGCCATGCGGTGAAGTTGGCATAACCCGGCTGGCCCGCATTGACGCCGTTGCTCCCGTTCCACGCCATCGGCGAGACAAAGCGCGCGCCGTAGTTCCACAGGTCGCGCAAGCCACGATACGCGGCAGCGTACGTGGGCATGCCCGCGGGATTGCGCAGGTCGGCCGTGTTGTATTCGACGACGGCCCAGCGCGGATCGACAGCTTCGAGCGTGGCGAAAAGCGAGCGGCTATTGTCCATCGGCACATCGTTGACGGCGGCCTCGCCGTACAGGATGACGCCCAGATGTCCCTGCGCTGGCTTGGCGCCCGCGATGCTCATGCCGCCCGAGTCGTAATTGCGCGGCGGGCTGTCGAGATTGATGGCAAAGGGCATTGCATCGCGCTGCGGCGCCATCAGCCCCTGCGACGACCAGATGTGCGTCGGCGGTATGCCGGACTCCACCAGCCATTGCGCGAGTTCGTCGTAATGCAGGTGAACGAGATGGCGCCGGAAGATTTCCCATTCGCGAACCCAGGGATTCTTCCAGAAGGGCAACGTGCCGGCGGGCGGGTCACGCACGAATTCGCGCGGCGGGTCGACGTCGCTCCACGTCTTCCAGTGTGCGCCGGCGAGGTGGTTGACCTCGGCCAGCGTGAGCACCCGCGCGCGGCGATAGGCGCGCAGATCGGGAATGCCGGGCCCGCCCTTGCCCGCGTAAGCACCGGTGCCGGCCAGCCACTCGCGGAACTGGCGCAGCGTGTCCGGATTGTAGTCGTACCACTGCTGTTCGGCGAAGAACGGATTGAGATAGGTGTCGGGGTCGAGGTTGACTCCGACGAAGAGCGCCGGGTCGGCGCGCGCGAATGCCGCGAGCATTGCGCCCGCCTGTTGCAGGTTGCGCTTCTTGTAGCGCCGCACCTCGGTGTTGTAGACGTTGAAGGTGAGCGAGCGCGCGAGCTCGGGGGCCTCCTGCGAACCGGGAAGGTTCTTGAGGTAGTTGTCCGGCATTACCAGGTTTTTTTCATTCCACTGGCAATTGGCGACATCCTGCTCGAGCCGGTCGTTGACATCCCAGTCGGGGACGTCGCAATAGGCGTCGGCCCAGATGCCGCCGTTCAGCGTCACCAGCACAGGCATTTTCTTTGAACGCGCATGCGCGAGAACGGCGTTGAGCGAATCGTCACCGATGCGGCGATCGCCGCACTTGCGCGTGGCATTCCAGTCGGGATCGAATTCATAGTCTGCCGCGGCGCCGCGCGTCATCCGCAGATACAGGATGGGTACGCGAAAGCCGGTGGCGACGGTGGCGGACTGGTAGGGTGCGTAGATCGTGTCGAGTTCCGCCGCGCCGCCCAGATCAAGACCCGACAGCGCGGGCAGCAGATAGAACGGCGTTTGCTGCTTGGGGGTGAACGCCGCCCAACGCGCCAGCGCGGCCGGTTCGACGAGGCTACGCCGGCCCAGGATCTTTTCGCTGCCGTTATTGGCGACCGCCACGATGGTGAGCGCGCGGCGGTCCATGCCGGTCGGCGCGGGATAGGGTGAGAAATCCCCCGTGAATTCGAAGCCGGCATCGGCGTTGCCTGCCATGCCGGGGCGCGCCTGCGCGACATCGGGGCGGGCGATGCCAATACGCGCTGCATAAACGCGGCCATCAAGGCGAATCTCGACGGCGCGCACGCCGCCCGGGGCCAGCGCCCAGCCCGAAAGCGCCACGCGCGGTCCGACCATCGCCTCGCCCAGCGGCGCGTCGATGTCGCCTTGCAGGCCGGAGGGAACCGGCGCGATGATGGTTGCCGGCGCCGTGACCGGGACCGATACGGCCGTTGTGGTGTCTTGCTCGCGCGCGTTTTCGTCACGTATCAGCGCATACCACTCGACGCCGGCACCGAACGCGACCACCGCAAGGAACGCGGCGAAGATGCGTGGCGCGGTGAAGGACTTTGTCTTGGGACTGCTCATGCGGGGATTGTAGCGAGGTGCGGCGCCGATCGCACCACGCCAGAGTGGGTCATGCTCAATGCATGAGGGTTGGCGCCCGAGGTCGCCGTTCTTGCCGGGCAGGCGACGTACTGCCGTGTGCGTGCCCCTGCGGCTTTTCATACACGGCGCCATCGCGGCGGCGTGACGAAGACTATGCGCTACTTCGTCTGGTAGACATACGCCGTTTGCGCGACGCGACCTTCGTCCAACTCCGCGCGCTCGCCCACCTGCGCGGGCGTCTTGTCCCAGAAGATGCGCCGGCCTTCGGCCTGCTTTTGCGGCAGGTCGGGTTTCTTCTCGATCAGGTCCTGGATGAATTGCATATGGTCCGAGACGTAGAGGCGCGAGGGAAGCATCGGCATGGCGGGAAGACCAGAAGGGTGGAGCGAGGCCGAAGTCTATCACTCCACCTGGATCGGCGCCGGCACGTGCCTTCCCGATACCAGCGGAAAGGCGAAGAGGCGACACTCGATCGCGCCATTGAACAGCGGCACCTTGCGCGCGACCTTGAGGTGAATGAGCTTCGGCAAGCGCAGGTCGCCGGTGATGAAGTAGGCGGTCCAACCGGAAAAGTGCTGCTTCAGGGCATCGCCCAGTAACGGGTAGAACGTCGCGAGTTGCGTCAGGTCCGCGAGGCGAACGCCGTAGGGCGGATTCGCCACCAGCACGCCCGATGCCGCGGGCGCGGCGCGCGTCAGCAGGTCCGCGGACGCGGTTTCGACCCAGCCGTCGACTTGCGCCATTCGCAGGTTGCCCATTGTCTTGGCGATCGCACCTTCTGCAAGATCGCTGGCGAATAGGGTTGGCGCGGCAGGCGCCGGACGGATGCGGTCACGCGCGGATTGCTTCATCCGTTGCCATGTCGGGCCGTCGAACCACAGCAGTCGCTGGAAGCCGAAGGTGCGGGCGAGGCCGGGCGCCCGATCGGCGGCGATCAACGCGGCTTCCACCGCGATCGTGCCGCTGCCGCACATCGGGTCGAGGAAGGGCTGGTCCGGGGTCCAGCCGGTCAATGCGATCACGCCGGCGGCGAGGTTCTCGCGCAGTGGCGCGTCTTCCGCATCGCGCCGGTAGCCGCGCTTGAACAGCGGCTCGCCCGACGTGTCGAGATAGATGGTGGCGTCGCGCTCGGTGAGATGCACGTGCACGCGCACGTCGGGCAGGCGCTTGTCGACCGAGGGCCGCACACCAGTGTCGTCGCGCAACCGGTCGCAGACGGCGTCCTTGATGCGCAGTGTGGCGAACTCGAGGCTTTGCAACGGCGACCTGGTGGCTGCAATGTCGACGCGCAGCGTGCGCGTGGGCAGGAAGTGCGACTTCCAGTCGATGGCCTTCACCAGCGCGTAAAGTGCGTGCTCGTCGGCGCAGGGCCCACCGCCGACCCGCCACAGGATGCGGCTGGCGATCCGCGATTCTAGATTGGTGCGGTATGCGAGTTCGAGCGGGCCGGAGAAGCCGGCGCCACCGTCGACGGTGGTGACGTCCGCGGCGTCGATGCGTGTCAATTCCGCCGCAAGCATGGTCTCGAGGCCACGCGGGCAGGGGGCAAAGAAGCGTTCGGCCATGGCAGGATACCTGCGCGCTCAGAAGGGCTTGGCCAGCACCAGGTATACGACCGCGACCAGGATCGGCAGTGCCGGAATTTCGTTGATCCAGCGATAGAAGCGATCCGAGTGCGTGTTGCGGTCTGCCGCGAAGGCACGCACCGCGTGCGCCAACCAGCCCTGGTAGGCGACGAGGATCGCAACCAGCAGGAGCTTGGCGTGCAGCCAGCGCCCGCCGATGCCGTAACCCAGCCACAGCCACGCGCCGAACACGATCGCGGCCATCATGCTGGGCATCATGATCCCGCGCAGCAGGCGCCGCTCCATCAGCTTGAAGCGCTCGATGCTGATCGCATCGGTGGCGGTGGCGTGATAGACAAAAAGCCGCGGGAGGTAGAACAGTCCGGCGAACCAGGTCACCACGAACACGACGTGCAATGTCTTCACGATCAGCATGGGCGGTCCCACATCCCGGTGATGACGCGCTGCAGCTGCGGCAGCCGGCCATGAAAGAAATGACTGCAGCCCGGAAACACGGTGATCGGCAATGCCTGCGGCCGCGCCCACATAAAGACATCCGCGAGCGGCACGACTTCGTCCTCTTCGCCATGGATCACGATGGTATCCGCTGGCACGGCTTCAAGCGCAAACCGGCCGACCGCGGGCCCGACCAGCACCAGGCGCTGCGCGGTAATGACCTTGGCCACGCGAGTCTGCACGAACGTGCCGAAGGAGAAGCCAGCCAGCACGACCGGCAGGGTGTCGCCCCAGCGCTCCCGGCCGGCGGCGAGCGCGGCGAGTGCATCCTGCGTTTCGCCATCGCCATTGTCGAAGGTTCCCGCCGACCCGCCGACGCCGCGAAAATTGAAGCGCAGCGCGGCGTAACCCAGCGCGAAGAACGTTCGCGCCAGCGTTTGCACGACCTTGTTGTCGAAGGTTCCGCCCTGCAGTGGGTGCGGATGAGCGACCAGTGCGATGCCGACCGGCGCAGCCGCGGGTGCATTGAGAATGAGCTCAAGCGGCCCGGCGGGGCCTTCGATCGAGACGCGCTCCGCGGACTTCGGCGTCAAATCACCAGCCGCTCGACGACTTCGCCGTGGACAATGTGCCGGTCGATGATCTCGTCGATGTCCTCGCGGTCCACGTAGGTATACCAGACCGCCTCGGGATAGACGACGAGCACCGGACCCTCCTCGCAGCGATCGAGGCAGCCCGCCATATTGATGCGGACCTTGCCTGGACCCGAAAGACCCAGCGCCTTGACGCGGCTCTTGGCATAGCCTCGAATGTCGGCCGCGCCCGCGTCGGCGCAGCATTTTTCGCCCGCTTCGCGCTGGTTGCAGCAGAAAAAAACGTGGCGTTCGAAGTAGCTCATCAGTTCGGTGGCAGGGCGCGCAATGCGCCGGCGGCAATGACGGGAAGAAACGACGATTATAGCGGAGCGCCGACGCGTCGTTCGCGCGGGTCGCCCCAGCGCGGACGTCCGGCCAGCGCGAACAGCCACGCCGACACCGCGAGCGGCCATGCGAGCAGCATCGATTGCGTGAGGCCGTTGAAGTTGAGCAGGTGGCCATAACGCCAGTTGAATAGCGTCAGCGACGCGCGTGTCGGCGGGAGGTCCGCGACAACGATGGGCAGCAGCAGTGATGCGAGCAGTGCGGTGGCGCAGGCCGCAAGTTGCACCGGTCGGGGCATGAACACCATGCAGAGGAGGATCACCAGGCCGGCGGCGATACCGATCGACACGCCCGGCTTCAACCATGTCTCCCAGAGTGCCGGCTTCAGCAGGAGCATGGCAGATGCGCCCTTGACCAGCAGGGCGGCGCCGATGAGCAGCAGCACCGCGCCGCCGATGTGCCGCCGGTCGCGCAACAGCAGCACCAGGAAGAGGCCGACGCCGGTCAACTGCAGAGCGGACTGTGCGGCCTCAATCAGCACTGCGGCCCCGTCGGGACGCGCCGCGATATCTCCCATCGGAGTCCCGGCCGGAACCAGTTCCGGATTGAAGGTGATGGCGAACAGGGAAATGCCGGGATTGATCTGTGCGGCGAGCCAGACTGCCAGCAGCGCAAGGCCGACATCGCCCAGCATTCCGGGCAGGAATACGCGATGGCGAATGGCGGACAACATCGTGCGCGTTGGTTCCGAGCGCACGAGGATCGCGGCTACGAATGCGCCCAGCAGCGTGCCTGCGCTGTTGGCCAGAAAATCGATCAGGTTGGCATCGCGCGTCGGCAGGAACATCTGCAGGGTCTCGAGACCGAAGGACAGTGTCATCCCGACGGCCAGCGCCAGTGTCGCGCGCGCAGCGGGCGTGGCGCGGCGCGGCGTCAGCGCGATGAAGAGACCGAAGGGGAGGTAGGCGAGCACGTTGACCAGCACATCGGAGCGGGTCCAACGCGGTGGCCACGGTGCGAGCGGCCAGAACGGCGTGCCTGCGGATGGTGCGAGCCAGGGCGCGAACGGTTGCAGGCTGGCATAGGCGATGGCGGCGCCGTAGAGCAGCGCCAGCGCATGCGGAAGCAGCGTGTGGTGCGGACGATCCGCGGCGGCCATCATCGCAGCGACTTGCGAACGACGGTGAGGTCGTCATGGCGCGCCAGCGTCGCAAAGCCGGCTGCAGTGAACATCGACAGGGTGCCGTGATAGTGGTCGGTGGCCGCCGTTGTATCGGGAGACGTATTCCACGGAAAGGCGTCGACCAGCGCGAAGCCGCGCGCGGCAAGGTCGATCAGGCCCGCGGCGAGCAGCGTCGTGGCGATGCCCTGCCGACGGTGCTGGGGAGGAATGACGAAGCAGACGATCGCGGCGGCGTCGTGCGGCGCCACGGGCAGCGAAGGCGCGGCGATACGCATGCGCGCGCAGGCGTGCCGCAATTTCGAATAGGGCTGCGCGTTCATCCAGCCCACCATCTCGTCGCCGGCAAAGGCCAGATAGCCCTCCATTTCACCGGTCGCGATCCGCGCGTCGATCGCGAGCCGGTTGGCGGCACCGTCGAAGTCGCTCCAGGTCAGCGCAACCGGGACTTCGTAGTAGTGGCAGTAGCACTTCGCCCACTCGGGATTGTCGGCAAAGGCCGGTCCCCGCTCATGGTCGAAGAAGGCAAGATAACGCTCACGCAGTCGGGGCGTGAGTCGTTCGATGCGCCAGGGCGTCGGGGCCGTCATCGCGCAATGATGGCACGCCCCGACGACGCTTGTCCGGCCGTGGGCTAGCGCCCCGCCTTGATCTCCGTCCAAGCCTTGTTGCGCGCGCGCCGCTGCGCGCCGGTCAGGTCTTTGAGCTGCTCCAGCTTGGCCAGCGTCACCGCATCCGGAAAGATCGCCTTGTCCCGCGCGATCTCGGGCTTGATGAACTGCATCGCCTGCGTATTGGGATTGCCGGAGCCGATGAGGTTGGTGAGTTCCGCCGAGTTCTTGCCTTCCAGCATGAAGTTCATGAATTTGAGCGCGAGGTCGGGGCGCGGCGCCCCTTTGTGGATGACCATGCTGTCGAGCGCGAGCACGGCTCCTTCCTTCGGCAGCGCCTTCACGATGCGGAACGGGCGCTTCGCCGCTTGTGCATCGAGATCGGCCTGGAAGAAGTCGTTGGAATAGCCGTGGGCCAGCCAGATGTTGCCTGTCGTCAGTTCCTTGATGTACGACGACGCGTTGAACGCGGCCCAGTAGGGCTTGGCCTTCTTGATCACGTCCGCGGCTTCCTTCAGGTGCTTTTCATCGGTGTCATTGGCGGAGTAGCCGAGATACTTGAGCGCCGCGGCAAAGAGCTCGCCAGAACTGTCCAGCACCGTGACGCGGCCCTTCAATTTCTCAAGGACCTTGGGGTCGAAGATCGCGGACCATGAGTCGACCGTGATGCCCAGTTCCTTCAGCTTCTGGTCGTTGTATCCCAGCATCGTCACCGTATACGCGTAGGGCACCGAATACTTGTTGCCCTTGTCGAACGCGGTGTCGAGATAGGCCTGGTTGATGTTCTTGAGATTGGGCAGCGCCGCCTTGTCGATGGGCTTTAGCGCCTGCTGCTTGATCAGCGACTCGAGCGCATTGCCGGTGGGCACCAGGATGTCGTAGCCTTTCGCGCCGGCCGCCAGCTTGGCCAGCATTTCCTCGTTGTCGGAGTAGTAGGTCTGCTTCACGTCGCAATTGCACTGCTCTTCGAAGCGCTTGACCGTTTCCGGCGCGATGTAGTTGTTCCAGTTGTAGAGGTGCAGGACGTCCTTGGCCTGGGCGGGCGCGACGGCGAGTGCGAGGAGGGAACTGACGAGGAAGGCGGCGATGCGGTTCATGGGGCGGGACTCTCCGAGCTCGAGCGAAGCATGCTGGGGGCAATGCGGGAGGCGATCAGGATCAGCATCAACGTGAGCAACATCAGCAGCGTTGACACGGCGTTGACCTCGGGCGTGACGGCAATCTTGATCATCGAATAGATCTGCAGTGGAAGCGTAACGGTTCCCGCGCCGGCAGTGAAGAAAGTGATGACGAAATCGTCGATCGACAGTGTGAATGCCATCAGCGCGCCGGCCATGACTCCGGGCATGATAAGGGGTAGCGTCACCCGGCGGAATGCCTGCCACGGACTGGCGCCGCAGTCGCGGGCGGCCTCGGTCAGGCTCTCGTCCATCCCGGAAAGCCGCGAGCGCACGACGATCGCGACGAACCCGATACAGAAGGCCACGTGCGCCAGCATCACCGAAACGAGCCCCAGCGTCATGTTCAGCATGACGAAGAAGATCAGCAGCGAGACGCCCATCAGGATTTCCGGAATCGCAATCGGCGTCAGCACCAGCACCGGCAGCAGCCGCAGCCGGTAGCGGTGCATCGCCACGCCCGCCATGGTGCCGAGCAAAGTCGCGAACAGACTCGCCGCCGAGGCGATCAGCAGCGAATTGATCGCCGCCTCGATCATCTCGCCGTTGGCGAAAAGCTTGCGATACCAGTCGAGCGTAAAGCCGACCCATTCGGCATTGAGGCGGGAATCGTTGAACGAATAGACCACGACCACCACCAAGGGCAGGTACAGGAACGCGTACCCGCACAGCGCGGCGAACCACAGCCACCACGAGCGCCTACGCATTCGCCGTCTCCCGCTGGCGACCTTGCGCGCCGACCCAGGCCGCAAGACCCGCCAGCGACAAGGCGGCGATCGTCAGCACGATCGACAGCACGCTGCCGAAGGGCCAGTCGCGCGATTCGAGGAACTGCTGCTTGATCACGTTGCCGATCAGGCTGTCGTTCGGCCCACCGAGAATGTCCGGAATGGCGAAGATGCCGAGTGCGGGGATGAACACCAGCGCCGCGCCGGCATACACGCCCGGCAGCGACAATGGAAAGGTGATGCGCCAGAAGCGCTGCCATGCGTTGGCGCCGAGGTCCTGCGCCGCATCGAGCAGCGACTGATCGTGCTTCTCGAGGTTGGCGTAGAGCGGCAGCACCATGAACGGCAGGTGCACGTACACGAGGCACACGATCACGGCGAAGGAGCTGAACAGCAGGTTGACCGGCGCGATGCCGAAGGTGGCAAGCGTGCCATTGACCACGCGCGCGAGCATCGCCTGCGGGCCGAGGATGATCATCCACGCATAGATGCGTATCAGGAAGTTGCTCCAGAACGGCAGGATCACGAGCAGCAGCAGCAGGTTGCGATGGTGCTTCGGGCTGCCCGCGATCAACGCCGCCAGCGGATACGCCAGCGCGAGGCACAGGAGCGTGGTCGCGGCCGCATAGAGCACCGACTTCACGAAGATCTGCGCGTAGAGCGTGTCCTCGAAGAAACGCGCATAACTCTCGAGGTTGAGGTCGAACTTGCCGTTGGCGTCGACGAGCGGCGACAACCCGCCGAATTCGCCGGGCGTCCGGAATGACGCCAGCACCATGATGAGCCCGGGTATCGCGAAGAAGAACAGCAGGTACACCAGCGGCGGCCCGCTGATCAGCCATTTGCCGATGCGCTCGGAGCGGCGCGCGGCACTCATTCGGCGATGAAATGACCCGCGGCAGCCGGCCAGCCGATTGCGACCGCGTCGCCCACTTCAAAGAACTTGGCGCGGCCTGCGGCGGAATTGGCCAGCAGTGCCTCGATCTTGGCGCCCCCCGCCGTGGTGACGATGTAGACGGTGACGTCGCCCTGGTAGAGGAAATCCGACACGGTTCCCTGAAACTGGTTGTGCTCCGTGTCGGGATCGAGTGTTGCCTGCAGCCGGATCTTTTCCGGACGCAGCGCGATGGAGGCCGGGGTGCCCGCGGCCACCACTTCGTTGGTCGCGACCACGACCGGTCCCAGCGCCTTGACATCGATCGTGACGATGCCGTCCGCGGCAGCAATCACGGGACCGGCGAGCAGGTTGCAGGTGCCGATGAAATCGGCGACGAAACGCGTGCGGGGATAGCTGTAGATGCGCGACGGTGCATCGAGCTGCTCGACGCTGCCCCTGTTCATCACGGCAATGCGATGGGACAGCGCGAGGGCCTCGGTCTGGTCATGCGTGACGTAGACGAAGGTGATGCCCACCTCCTGTTGCAGGTTCATGAGCTCGATTTGCAGGTCCACGCGCAACTTGGCATCCAGCGCCGCGAGCGGCTCGTCGAGAAGCAGCAGCGTGGGGTGCGTGACCAGTGCCCGACCGATGGCGACCCGTTGCTTCTGCCCGCCCGAAAGCTCGTGCGGATAGCGGTCGCCGAAGCCGGCCAGGCGAACGTCCTCGAGCGCGGCGGCGACCTTCGCCGGGATCTGCGCCGACGGCGTTTTGGCCATTTCGAGGGGAAAGGCAATGTTGCCCGCCACCGTCATGTGCGGAAACAGCGCGTAGCTCTGGAAGACGGTACGCACCGGGCGCGCCTCCGGCGGGCGGTCGGCCAGGTCTTCCCCATTCAGGCGGATCACGCCTCCGTCCGGACGGTCGAAGCCGGCAATCATGCGCAGCAGCGTCGTCTTGCCGCAGCCGGAAGGCCCGAGCAACGTAAAGAATTCGCCGGCCTCAATGGCCAGCGAAACGCGGTCAACGGCAGTGAAATCGCCGAAACGGCGCGAGACATCCTGAATTTCGAGGAGCGCCATCGGGCGGGAATGCAAGGGAGGTATGTGAGTGACGCGGATTGTATAGGCAATTGTCGCACTGCAAAACCGACGCCTGCGGGCGCGCCGCCCTGTGGCACTTTTTGCCCGTGGACGTATGGGGACGCCGTGCGTGACCGCGAAATCCCCCCGGTTCCGGCAGCGGGGATGGAACGGCACGGCCTTTGCATAGTGTCGGATGCCGCCGCAAAGGCAAGCATTTGTTATGCCGTTGTCATTACCATCAGGCGCGACCGCGGCGCGCGTGCTATTTTTCGATACTCATGTCCCAGCCGATCAAACCCTCGTTGCTCGCCACCCTTCGCGAAAAATCGGAGGCGCTGCGTGCGCAGGACACGGCCGCCCGCAAGCCGATGGAAGAGGCGCTGAAGGACATCGACCGGGGACTCTGGCGCACGTTTCGCTGGCTCGACGAAGCCATCGGCCACCTGCAGGTGATCAAGCCTGCGGTCGCGCACACCTTCGTCCTCGACAAGGTCCTCTCCATCGTGCGCCCCCACTTCGATCGCGGCTTCGTCTCGTTTCGTCGCCGCGCGCTGGCCGGACTGGAACTGCTGGAGCATGTCGAGATGTTCTACCGGCTGGAGGGCGATGCCCCGATTGCGGTGCGCGTCAGTCCGGCTGCGGCGCTGGGCGTCGAGCAGCGCCTGCGCAGCTCGACGCTCGAATTCACCTACCAGGCCGAGCAGGACGAAAAGCGCGTGGTTCGCTACGGCCTGTTCCAGATCAAGCCGGCCATTTCCGCGTCCGTGCGTTTCCAGCCCGACTACTATCGGCAGGTTGTGCTCGTGACGCTGCACAATGTCGATCGCTTCGAGTCGGTGCAGCTCGAGTTCGCGCCGGACAAGCTGGACGAGCCCGCGCTGGAAGATCTCGTGAAGTTCATCCTCGGCGAACCCAACGGATTCCTGCGGCGCGCGCCGCTGGCCCACATCCGGGCGCGGCGCGACGACGCGCCCGAGCCCGTGGCGGCCGCGCCGCAACGCGCCCGCGTCTAGCCACAGCGCCCGCGCGGGCGGCGGTGTCTCGGCCTGCGCGGTGCCGGACTACTGTTTCAGCAGCAGCAACACGACCACAGCGCCCAGCAAAATGGCCACCGCGCCCAGCCATCGATTGCGCACCTGCTGCCCCGCCACCAGCGCCAGCAACGCGGCGTCCGATGCAGAGGACGGACCCAGCAGGCGCTGGTGCAGCAGCCGCGGCAATTCCGGCAGCGCCGCCACGATATAGGGCGCCTCCGCCAGCAGGCGGCGCCGCAACGCGGGGAATCCGATCTGGTCCTGCATCCAGCGCTCGAGGAACGGCTTGGCGGTCACCCAGAGGTCGAGGTCGGGGTCGAGCTGGCGGCCGAGGCCCTCCACGTTCAGCAGCGTCTTCTGCAGCAGCGTGAGCTGGGGCTGGATCCGCACGTTGAACCGGCGCGATGCGCGGAAGAGCTGGACCAGCACTTTCGCCAGCGAGATCTCCTTCAGCGGGCGGTCGAAAATCGGTTCGCAGACGACGCGGATCTCCGCTTCCAGTTCGTCGACCCGCGTGTCGGGCGGCACCCAGCCCGATTCGATGTGCGCCGTAGCCACGCGGTGATAGTCGCGCCGGAAAAATGCGAGGAAATTCTGCGCGAGATAACTCTTGTCGGTCTCGGAGAGCGTGCCCATGATGCCGAAGTCGAGCGCCACGTACTTGCCATGGTTGGCAGCGTCCGTAGCCACGAAGATGTTGCCGGGATGCATGTCCGCGTGGAAGTAGCCGTCGCGGAAGACCTGCGTGAAAAAAATCTCCACGCCGGCCCGCGAGAGCCGCTTCAGGTCGATGCCCGCGGAGCGCAGCTCATCGGTGCGGCCGATGGGAATGCCGGCCATCCGCTCCATCACCAGCACCTGCTCGTTGGTGTAGTCCCAGTAGATTTCCGGCACGCGCAACAGTGGCGAGTGGCGGAAGTTGCGCCGCAGCTGCGAGCAGTTGGCCGCTTCGCGCGTCAGGTCGAGCTCGTCGCGCATCGTCTTCTCGAACTCGCGCACGACGTCACGCGGGCGCAGCCGGCGCCCGTCGGCGGATACGCGCTCGATCAATCCCGCCGCGGTGTGCATCAGCGCGATGTCGTGCTCGATCACGTCGCTGATGCCAGGACGCAGCACCTTGACCGCGGCCATCACGCCGTTCTGCAGTTCCGCGAAATGCACTTGCGCCACCGACGCGCTGGCGATCGGCGTGCGGTCGAATGCGCGAAATACCTGGTCGACGGGACGGCCGTAGCTCTTCTCGAGGATGGTGACGACCTCGCTGCCCGGAAACGGCGGCACGCGATCCTGCAGTTTTGCGAGCTCGTCGGAAATGTCGGGCGGCAGGAGATCGCGTCGCGTGGACAGCATCTGTCCGAACTTCACGAAGATCGGGCCGAGCGCCTCGAGCGCCAGGCGCAAGCGCACCGCGCGCGGCTGCGACAAATCGCGCCAGAACAGCACGCGATTGACGAAGGGCCTGAATTCACGCAGCCGCGCGTGCTCGAATAGGAACTCATCGAGTCCGAAGCGCAGCGAGACGGTGGTGATGCGGAGCAGGCGGGTGATGCGCATCCTGCCATTCTACGGGAGGGGTCTCCCGGTTTCCGTCGCCGGGAATCCGATCCGGCGCGCCTCGTCAGAACACGAATCGGGGCCGGCGCTTGCGCGGTGTCGCCGCGGCCACCTCCGCGTCGACCGCAGCGTCCGGGATGGTCGCCGGGACAGCCGGCGCGGCCGGGGCGACGGGTTGCACTGTCGCCGTCGGCTTCCTGCTCTCCACCGGCGCACTGCCCGGTTTCGGGATGCGCGATGTTCGCGTCACTTGGGCGCCGCCGGAAACTGGACGACGGGACCCTTGACCGGCTGGCCCGGCGGCACGTACGCGGGCGCAGGCTGGCCGGCCGGGCCCAGCGAGCGGATGAAGCGGTACGAAGCGCGCAGGTCGGCATCCGACATGTCCCGCAGCGCGAACCACGGCATCGGCGGGCGCGCCTGCTTGGTCCGGGCCATGGTCATCCACTGCGCTTCGGTGATGTCCTGCATGTAGGTGCGCAGGTTGATCGGATAGGTGGTGCCCCATTCGCCGCTCCAGCCGAGCATGTCGCCGGTGAGCCAGGCGGCTTCCGGAACCTTGCCGCCGGACTGCGCGTAGCCGGGCGTGTGGCAATCGTTGCAGCCGGCGATCTTCATCAAATAGCGGCCACGCGCGACGTCCTTGGCGTCCGCCGCCGCAGGTGCCGCGGCCTGGACGGCCATCGTGATGCCAAGAATCGCCGCGACGGCGAGGGTCAATTGCAAAAGTCGTTTGGATGGCATGGTGGGTACTCCTGTTGTCGATTGTTCGAAGGTGGAATTCAGGCAGCGGCGCGAACTATCGCGTGCGGTGCCGGAAATTGATCCGGAATGGCCGCGATCACGGCGTGAATCTCGATGCCCAGCTGCCGGCGATAGTCGTCGCCGGCATCGGCGTCCGCGCTCGCCACGACCGGAACATCGTGGAATGCCAACCACTGCTCAAGTGGCTCGGTCTGCGCATCGGCATAGGCCGCAAAGGCGGACCGCGTCAGCGCCAATTGTGCGAGCACTGAAATGGCCACCGGCATGCCGTCCCCGGGTTCCTCGAAGGTCTCGAGCGTCGGCAACGCATGGTCGAGCAGCTGGGCGGCCTCGGCCAGCGAGCCAAGTCGGTGCAGGCCCGTCGGATCGGTCTCGCCCAGCACGGCGATCAACGCGTAATTGGCAAACGCCTCGGCCAGCCAGCGCTTCGGAAACACGGCACCGGCTTGTGTGGCCATCAGGTGGGCCAGTTCGTGCGCGATCAGCGCGTCCGCCACGGCGGTCAGGTCCGGCCCCGCGTTGGCACTGTCGCGGCCATGGATGCCCACGAGCTTGCGCAGCGCGGCGGCGGGCAGATGCTTGGCCAGATACCCGCTGACCTCGTGCCAGGCATCGGCCGGCTCGCTGCCGACGACCAGGTGTCCACCTGCCGTCACGTGCACGATGCCGTAGGTCGGAACCTCGGCGTACGCGTCCCAGTCGGCACGGTCGAGCACCAGCAGGCGGAAGCGCGGGACCACGCCCAAGATCCGGCGCAATACCCAGTACGCACGCTCGCAACGCGTGGCGATGCGCACGGCAGCCACCGCGGTGCGCGGGCTCACGGCCACCGTGAACGGGAACCAGGGCAGGGGCTCGAGCCCGCTTTGTGGCCAGGCAAAGGGCTTGTTGAGCGCTTCGACCAGGGCGGTGTCGGCCGGTCCGAACAGGTGTTGGGGTTGCATGGTGTCTCCTCGGGTTGCTGGGTATTGGCTTGGTGAGGGACGCATGGTGCGGTGCCGCCACTCGCGAATCGCTGACGGATGACGCGATGGCGTTCGGACAGTGGGCCGCCGGCGAAAGGCTGCCGGCTTTTCCCTATGGCGTGGCCAGGGCCACCGGGCGCGACCGGGCCGTTGCGACGCGCCGCCGTGGACGACCGGCAAAGGGCTGACCGGACGACTGACGGATGGCTGACGGCGGGCTGACGCGTGACCTAGAGCGTGGCGCGGATGGCCTCGGTTTCGGGCGCGGGAACCCGGCCCAGCACGATTGAAAGCAACTCCCGGCAGCGCCGATAGGTGACGAGCGCGCCGGCGGCGTCCCCTGCCTCGCGCTGGCAGATCATGAGCCGCCGGTAGACCGCCTCGGCCAGGTTGTCGACTTCGAGCGTCCGCTCGTAGATCGCCCGCGCCGCGTTCCAGTCGCCCGCGCGCTCGAGCTTGTCGCCGGCGGCAAGCACTTCGCGCACGAGGCGCGACTGCCACCGGTCGCGGGCCGGCAACGCAAAGGCCGGCGCGGCATCGAGCGCGAGGAACGGGCCGCGATAGAGCCGCAATGCGGTGGCCACGTCGCCGGCGTCGAGCGCCGCTTCGAGGCGCCACGTGTCGACGGCCACGCGGGTGGCATCGAGCGAGAGCTTGCCTTCGGTGAGCACCAGGGCACCGTCGACATCCAGCAGTTTGCGTAGCCGGTAGAGATTGCTGTCGAAGGAGGTCTTGGCGTCGTCGCCTTCGGCTTCGGGCCACAGCAGCGTGGTGAGCATGGTCGCATCCACGCCACGTCCGCCGTGGGCGATCAGCGCCTTCAGCAGCTCCAGCGGCTTCTTCTGCGCCTTGCCCTTGGAGACGACGGGCATGCCGTCGCGCAGCAGCGCAAATTCGCCGAGCGTCTGGATGGCCAGCGGCCAGGGCCAATCGGGCGTGTCCGGGTCCGGCGGGGCGAGGCGATGGCGACGGATCAAGGCGCGGACATAGTCCGCCTCGATGGCGTGCTGCAGTGCCAGCGCCAGCATGCTGGCAAGCATGGGCGGCGGAATGCGCATGAAGCCCATGTACATGTCGGCGCGACCGGCGGCCAGCAGTTCGCGCAATTGCGCCAGCGCCGTGGCGTTGTCGCCGCTGTCCGCGTGCATGTATGCACGCACGAAATCGGCGTGATGCGCGAAGCTTCTCCGGTCTGCGTCCACCGCGAGCCCGAGTGCCTCGTCGTAGCGCGCCAGCGCAAAGGCGTAGTCCTCGAGGTAAAGATGACAGGTCGCCTGGCGCACCAGGAAATGCGGCACCTGCACCGGGGGCAGACCACTTTCCCGTCCGACGGCAACGGCCTGCGCGGCAGCGGTCGCCGCATCGCGCGGGCGCTGCTGCAGCAACCGCACACCGGCTTCCTGATAGTGCAAATAGGCGACATCCATCCTGCGCGATGGCGACACGACGGCCCGCAGTTTGTCGAAGGCCGCGACGGCGCCGGCGACGTCGCCGCTCGACACCAGCGCGGTCACCGTGGCGTGATGAATCTCCACCCGCGCCCAGTCGAGCCCATGTTCGGAGGCATAGTCCTCGATTTCCGCCATGATCTTGCGCGAGCGCGCATAGCGGCCGCGGATCTGCTCGTGAAAGGCGCGATGCACATGCCACCACACGCGCGTGGGCGGCGTGGTCTGCGGCGCTGCCAGCCACGGTTCCACGTGATGGATCAGCGCGTCGACGTTGCCGTCCTTGTCCTTCCAGTTGAAATAGTTGAGCAGGATGGACGCAGCGTTGATGCGCTCATTGACGGCAACGCTGTCGATGTCGGCGGCGCCGAGCAACGCCTCCACTGCCGCCGCCGTGGCGGCAATCCGCGGGTGCCCGGGTTGCCGGAAAAGGAGCGCGATCAGCAACGCGCTGCGAATGCGCAGTGCGTCGGTGGTGGAGAGGTCGTCGGGTCCCGGGTCGAGCAGACGCTCGAAGGTCGCGATCCAGTGGTCCAGCGGCGCAAAGTCCGCCCACTCGAAGTAGTGACATTCGACTGCCGCCGCCGCCGTGAGAAGTTCGCGGCGCACATCGCCACGCGCCGCAAATCCCGCGCGGGCACTCGCCAGCATTGCTTTCGCATGATTGGGATTCGAGTGCAGGCAGGCGTAGGCTTCGGCCAGTTGCAGGCGCGGCTCGGCATCGCGCGCGGCTGCAGGCAGCGCCGCCAGCCATTCGCCAAGCGTGTGCTCCCGTCCTTCGTCCAGCAACAGGCGTCCGGCGTGCATCGTGAGGCCCGCCAATTCCGGCCACGCCTGCGCTTCGATATAGAGCGCAGCGGCGGCATCGAAATCGCCACGCGCGATCATCTGGCCTCCGGCGCGCGTCTGCGCGTCACGGCGTTCGTCATGGGTAAGCCGGCGGCGACCCTCCGCCAGCAGGAACTCGCGGAACAGCGCGTGGAACTGGTACACCGGTTCGCCGCCGGTGCGGCGGCGGTCGGTGAAAAGATGGCGCCGATACAGGTAGTCGAGCACCAGTGGGGCCTCGGTGCTGCCGGAGACCACCTCGGCGTCGCTGGCCGAGACCGATGGCAGCAAGGCCGTAAGCAGAAGGATGCGCTGATTCTCGGGGCGCGCGCGACCGAAGATCTCGCCGGTGAAATAGTCGAACACCGCCTCCTTGCCTTCCGGCAGCGCGGCGGCGGACGCGGTCGTCGAGGCGCCGTGGAGGTGCTCGCGCATGAGGACGATGCCGGCGGCCCAGCCGTCGGTGGCGCGATGGATGGCTTGCGCCAGCGCAGGGTCGAGGTGCGCGGTGGCCGTCATCGCCGCAGATTCGTCTGCCGTGAAGCGCAGCGTCTCCCAGCCGATGCGCGAGATGCGTTGCTCGCCCACCAATCGGGACATTTCCGCCACGGGCGGTTCGCGCGACAGGATGATGATGTTCATCCCTTCGGGAATCTCGCGCAGGCCCTCGGCAAAGGCGAAGCGCCATGCAGCGTCACCCTTCGGTTCGTGAAAATTGTCGACGACCAGTACCGAGCCGGGGGGGAACAACGCGAAGAATTCACGCAGGAAGCGGCGGGTGAAGGCGGGCAGCTGGGTTGCGTATTCCGCGCTGAACACCGGTAAAGCGGCGACCGCGCGTGGCCGGCGCCCGGCGAGATCCGCGGCAGCTACGCGAAGATAGTGGAAGAACGTGCCGGGGTCGCCGTCGCCGGGGTCGGCCTGGAACCAGATGCCCGGCAGCTTGCGTGCCTCGATGTAGCTTGCCACCAGCGTTGTCTTGCCCGAGCCCGGCGGTCCGGCGATCCAGACGATCGGGTGCGCGCGATGGTCGTCGAGCAGCCGATACAGGCGCTCGCGCTTCTGGACATTGTAGAGCCGCGGCCGGCTGAACTTCGCCAGCGTCGGCGTGGCGGCGGAAGTGCGGGGCGACCTCGACATCGTGTCCTGCGTGGCTACCGGAAGCGCCGTATTGTCCAACGAAACACCGCGAGCGGGAATCGCTGGCGCGCGTTGGCCTAGCGTCAGCCCGCGCGCGACATCCGTTCATTCAAGGCGTCGATACGCGCGGCAAGCGCATCGATTGCACTTTCGACCTCCGCCACATCGGTTGTGAAGCGACGCATTGCGGCCGCCGGAGCCAGCAACGCCGCCTCGTCGCGGGCGTAGCTCACGGCACTGTCGGTGAGGCGTTCCGCGGCATAGGCAGGAAACTGCAGCAGGCCGCGTCCGAGATCCGCGACGCGCTGGCCGAGGATGGGTCCAAGTGCATCGCCGAGGACTTTTTCGACGAACCACGGCGTGGTCTGGGCAATTTCCTTCAGCACGCCACCCAATTGCGCGTCGCCGTTCTCGCGCACGAGTTCGTTCCAGCGCGCAGGGGCGGCCAGAAGGCCGGGCACGGCCAGCGGCGAAATCGAAAGTTCGAGGTCGGCAACCGTGCCGGCCTCCCCCGTTGCAAGCGTGCCGGTATCGCCAATCGACCAGAGCACGCGCAGCGGGCCGGCAGCGACCGAGAACGTACGCGAAGCAAAGGGCGCGAGCCTGGCCCGCGCCCAGTCCTGCTGCTGGAGCATGCGATTGGCAAGGTGCAGCGGCACCTCGCCGGGGTCAGGCCACGGCATCGGCCTGCTGGATGCCCGCCAGCAGCCAGCCCGTGGAACCATCGACCGGCTTCACGAGATTCCAGATTTCGTCGAACTCGCGCGGCAGTACGGTGCCATCCTCACGCAGCAGGCCCGTGAAGTGGACATTGATCCAATGTTCGTTGCCTTCGGTGACCACCTGGAGAACTTCCGCGTTGAGTTGCATCACTTCGGTTGCCGTGTGGGATCCGCGGCTGTCGAGTTCACGCCCGACCTCGGCCATCATCTCGGGCGTCAGCACCTCGGCCAGCGCGGCGCGGTCGGCATTGTCGAAGCCTGCCTGCAGCTTGCGGAATTGCAGCTTGGCCTGTTCGACAAAGGGGCCGGCCTCGAAGCCTGGCGGAAATTTCGATGTTGAAGTCGGGACGGCGGGCGTGGCGCCACCGAACACGGGCTCGAACTTGCCAGCCGGCGTGCCTTCCGATCGCGGCGTCACCGGTTCGTAGCCGCCGGGGGCGGCGCCTGCAACGGGCGTGGCCCCGGCGTATTGCAGCGGCGACTTGGTGGGCGCGCGCTTGCCCAGCAGCATCCGCACGACGAACAGCACGCCCATTGCCAGCAAGGCAATCAGCAGGATGTTGGCAAAGCCTTCGCTCAGCCCGAAATGCGACAGCAAGGCGGCGATGCCGAGTCCGGCGGCCAGCCCGGCCAGCGGACCCATCCAGCGCGACATGCCCGACGCGGGGGCGGCGGCCTTGGCGGCGGCAGCGGGCGCGGCGGCTGACTGCATCGGCGCGGCGGGCGCGGCCGGCGCAGCACTGGGGGCAGTGGGTGCCGCCGGCGCGACCTGGCGTTGCGCACCGATGCTTCTGCCGCCTCCCAAGCGCCTGGCGTCGGCAAAATCGGCGCCGAGCAGTGCGATGACGGTCAACAGACCTACGGCAATGGCCATGGTGCGATTCATGCGTGATCTCCTTTGGTGGCCGTGCGCGCGGGCAACCATTGTATTGCCGCGCTTGCGGACAATGCGCCGCATCGAACAATGCGGCCGTTCATAAAGCTTATCAATACACCCTGCCGACATGGACAGCGACCACACCTGCCGTCAGGTTGAAGTATTCGACCCGGTCGAACCCGGCTTGTTCCATCATGGTCTTCAACGCTTCCTGCTTGGGGTGGACACGGATCGATTCGGCCAGGTAGCGGTAACTGTCGGCGTCGCCGGCCACCCACTTCCCCACTCGGGGCAGCACATTGAAACTGTACCAGTCATAGACCGGGGCCAGCGCTGCCGCCACCTGCGAGAATTCGAGCACCAGCGCGATTCCTCCGGGCTTGGTCACCCGGCGCATTTCGGCGAGTGCCCGGTCCTTGTGCGTGACGTTGCGCAGGCCGAAGGCGATCGAGACGACGTCAAACGTGCGGTCGACGAACGGCAGCGCCTCGGCGTTGCACTGGACCGTGGGCAGGACCAATCCGCCATCCAGCAGCTTGTCGCGGCCTTCGGCCAGCATCGCGCCGTTGATGTCGGTGTGGACCACGGTGCCTTCGGCGCCCACCCGGCGGGCAAAGAGCAACGCCAAGTCGCCGGTGCCTCCGGCGAGGTCCAGCACGCGCTGGCCGGGACGCAGCTGCGCCACTTCAATGGCAAAGCGCTTCCACAGCCGGTGCAGGCCGCCCGACATGAGGTCGTTCATCACGTCGTACTTGCCGGCCACCGAATCGAAGACGCCACGCACGCGCCGGGTCTTTTCCTCCGGCGACACGTCCTCGAAGCCGAATTGCGTGCGTTCGTCCATGTCATCCCGCCTTCCGGCTGGCGCCGGCTGCCTGCATGCGGTCGAGATAGCTTTGCCACAATTCGGACTGCCGGACACCCAGGTCGTACAGGTAGTCCCACGAATAGATACCGGAATTGTGGCCGTCGGAGAACACCGGCCGGATCGCATAGTGGCCCACCGTCTCGACTTCGGTGATGCCGACCGCTTCTTTGCCGGTCTGCAGCGTTTCCTGTCCCGGGCCGTGACCGCGCACCTCCGCCGACGGCGAATGGACGCGCAGGAATTCATAGGGCAGCCGGAACGTGCTGCCGTTGGCGAAAGACAATTCGAGCACCCGCGATGTCTGGTGCAGCTTGATTTCCGTGGGAACCGGAGTGGAGGCGTCGAGGCCGGCCATGGTGGGTCAGGAAAGGGGAGGCGAACCCCATTCTGGCACATCTGGCGCAGCGCCCGTCGTGCCGGCGCGACCTACACGTTGAGGTTGTTGGTCGCGTCCGGAACGATGTCGAGGTTGCCGATGCCCGAGAACACGTTGCGGTTCTTCGCTTCCTTGCCGTGCAGCTTGATCTCGAGCCGAAGGTCGTTCAGCGAATCGGCGTTGCGCAGCGCGTCTTCGTAGGTGATGAGCCCGGCTTCGTAGAGGTCGAACAGCGACTGGTCAAAGGTCTGCATGCCCAGTTCGCGGGACTTCTTCATGATGTCCTTGATGCCGGACACATCGCCCTTGAAGATCAGGTCGGAGATCAGCGGGGAGTTGAGCAGGACTTCCACCGCCGGCACGCGGCCGCGCCCGTCGCGGCGCGGGATGAGGCGCTGGGCCACGAAGGCGCGCACGTTGAGCGACAGGTCCATCAGCAGCTGCGCGCGGCGTTCTTCGGGGAAGAAGTTGATGATCCGGTCGAGCGCCTGGTTGGTGCTGTTGGCGTGCAGCGTGGCAAGGCAAAGATGCCCCGTTTCCGCAAAGGAGATCGCATAGTCCATCGTCTCGCGCTCGCGCACTTCGCCGATCAGGATCACGTCGGGTGCCTGCCGCAGCGTGTTCTTCAGCGCGATGGCCCAGCCTTCGCAGTCGACGCCTACTTCGCGCTGCGTGATGATGCAGTTGATGTGCTCGTGCACGAACTCGATCGGATCCTCGATGGTGATGATGTGGCCGTAGCTGTTCTCGTTGCGATAGCCGAGCAGCGACGCCATCGACGTCGACTTGCCCGCGCCGGTGGCGCCGATGAACATCATGATGCCGCGCTTGGACATGATGATGTCCTTCAGCACCGGCGGCAGGCCGAGGTCGTCGAACTTGGGGATGTCGGTGGTGATCGCGCGCAGCACCATGCCCACGCGACCCTGCTGCACGAAGGCATTGACGCGGAAGCGGCCGATGCCGGGGGGGCTGATGGCGAAATTGCACTCCTTCGAACCCTCGAACTCGGCCGCCTGCTTGTCGTTCATCACGCTGCGCACCAGCTCGATCGTGTGCTGCGGCGACAACTGCGTCTTCGACACCGGCGTGATCTTGCCGTCGACCTTGATCGCCGGCGGAAAGCTTGCCGTGATGAAGAGATCGGAACCGTTCTGCTTGACCAGGAGGTCGAGCAGCTCGTGGATGAATTTGGTGGCGCGTTCGCGTTCCATGTCGATGTGTGCTCCTGCCGGCGTTGGCGCGTTAGAAGGTTTTCAGTCCCGCCGGGCCGCCCCAAGGGACTGATGCTCCCCCTCCGGGGGCAGCGAGCGAAGCGAGCGTGGGGGTCGTTCTCAGTCCCGCCGGGCCGCCCCAAGGGACTGATGCTCCCCCTCCGGGGGCAGCGAGCGAAGCGAGCGTGGGGGTCGTTTTCAGTCCCGCCGGGCCGCCCCAAGGGACTGATGCTCCCCCTCCGGGGGCAGCGAGCGAAGCGAGCGTGGGGGTCGTCACCTATGCGCCCATGAACAGGTCTTTGTTGACGGCGCGATTGCGGGCGTCGGCCAGCGTGATCATGTTGCGGCGGACGAGGTCGACCAGGCACTGGTCGAGCGTCTGCATGCCCATCGATTGCGACGTCTGGATCGACGAATACATCTGCGCGACCTTGCCTTCGCGGATGAGGTTGCGGATGGCCGGGGTGCCGACCATGATCTCGTGCGCCGCCAGCCGGCCCTGGCCGTCCTTGGTCTTCAGCAGCGTCTGCGAGATCACCGAGACGAGCGACTCGGACAGCATCGCGCGGACCATTTCCTTTTCCGCGGCGGGGAACACGTCGATGATCCGGTCGATGGTCTTGGCGGCCGAACTGGTGTGCAGCGTGCCGAACACGAGGTGGCCCGTTTCCGCGGCAGTAAGCGCCAGGCGGATGGTCTCGAGGTCGCGCATTTCACCGACCAGGATGTAGTCGGGATCCTCGCGCAGCGCGCTGCGCAGCGCGTTGGAGAACGACAGCGTGTGCGGCCCGACCTCACGCTGGTTGATCAGGCACTTCTTCGATTCGTGCAGGAATTCGATCGGATCCTCGATCGTGAGGATGTGACCGTATTCTTCCTCGTTGACGTGATTGACCATCGCCGCCAGCGTGGTCGACTTGCCCGAGCCGGTGGGCCCGGTGACCAGGATCAGGCCGCGCGGGCGGTTGGTCATCTCGGCAAAGACCTTGGGCGCGTTCAGCTCCTCCAGCGACTGCACCTTGGCCGGAATGGTGCGGAAGGCCGCCGCGGCGCCGCGCTGCTGCACGAAGGCGTTGACGCGGAAGCGCGCGAGGTTGGGCACCGCGAACGAGAAGTCGCACTCGAGGTTCTCCTCGTACATCTTGCGCTGCGCGTCGCTCATGATGTCGTACACCATGGAGTGCACGTCCTCGTGCTCCATCGGCGGCAGGTTGATGCGCCTTATGTCGCCGTGGACGCGGATCATGGGCGGCAGCCCGGCCGAGAGATGCAGGTCGGACGCCTTGTTCTTGACCGCAAAGGCCAGCAGTTCGGTGATGTCCATCTATAATCCTGCGCGAAGGCATTTCCGCCGATAGGCAACCACTTGTAGCACGCAAGTCGCGTGCCAAAGTTGTGCGGCGCGGGGTGTCCAACTGATTATGAGCCAGTACGAGAAGGCGTGGCAAGCCGCCAGACGGCGGGTGGACGAGGCGGTGGCGCGGGCAGGCCGTCCCGCGGGGTCGGTGCGCCTGCTGGCGGTCGCCAAGACTTTCCCCCCCGAGGCGGTGCGCGCGGTCTACGCACTGGGCCAAAGGGCCTTCGGCGAGAACTACGTCCAGGAGGCATTGGCCAAGCGCGACGCATTGCGCGACCTTATGGACGTGGAGTGGCACCTGATCGGTCCGCTCCAGTCCAACAAGACCGGCCAGGCGGCCGAAAACTTCGATTGGATCGAGACCGTGGACCGGCTCAAGGTGGCACAACGGCTGTCCGCGCAGCGGAACGCAGGCGCGCCGCCGTTGCAGATTTGCGTGCAGGTCAACGCGAGCGGCGAGGCCAGCAAGGGTGGCGTGAACCCGGACGAGGCGCTGCCGCTGGCGCGCGCCGTGGCGGCGCTGCCCTGTTTGCGGCTGCGCGGGGTGATGGGCATTCCGGCGCCCACGACCGACGAGGCGCAGCAGCGGCGCGAGTTTGGCGTGCTGCGCGCGTGTTTCGACGCCATGCGCGCCGACGGCATGACCGTGGACACGCTGTCGATGGGAATGTCCGCCGATCTCGACGTCGCGATCGCGGAAGGCGCCACGCAGGTGCGGGTGGGAACGGCCATCTTCGGCGCACGAACTTATGCGTGATCAACGACGGGCATCGACATGAACCTTGCATTCATCGGCGGCGGCAACATGGCCAGCGCGCTCATCGGCGGCCTGGTCAACGACGGTGTGGACGCGCGCGGCTTCCGCGTGGTCGAGCCCGTGGCGGCGCAGCAGGATCGTCTGGTGTCCCGCTTTCCCGGCATCGGCATCTTTGGCGAAGTCACCGCGGGCGCCATCGACGGGGCGGAGCTCGTCGTGATGGCGGTGAAGCCGCAGCAGATGCAGGAGGCGGCCGAAGCCATCGCCCCATTCATTGTTGACGTGCCGGTGGTGCTGAGCATCGCCGCCGGCACGCGCATCGACGACCTGTCGACCTGGCTCAACGGCTACGCCCGCATCGTGCGCGCGATGCCCAACACGCCGGCGCTGGTCGGCGCAGGCGTCAGCGGCGCGTTCGCCGCGGTCGCGGTCGCCACTGCCACCCGCAATCTGGCGGGCCGTGTGCTGGAAGCGGCGGGCACGGTGATCTGGGTCGATCGCGAGGAGAAGCTCGATGCGGTGACGGGCATTTCCGGCAGCGGGCCGGCCTACGTCTTCTATTTTCTCGAAGGGCTGGAACAGGCGGCGCGCGAACTCGGGTTTTCCGCGGCCGATGCACGGACCCTCTCCTACGGCACGTTTGCCGGCGCCATCAAGCTGGCGCAGGCCTCCGAGCTCGAGCCCGGCATCCTGCGCGCGCAGGTGACGTCGAAGAACGGCACCACCGAACGTGCGCTGGCCACGATGGAGGCCGGGCATGTGAAGGCCCTGATCATCGAAGGCGCGAAGGCCGCGGCGGCGCGCGCGCGCGAAATGGGCGAAGGGAAATAACGGCCATGGCCCAGCAAGCGATCCAGTATCTGCTCGATGTTTTCTTCGGGTTGTTCACCTACGCGTTCCTGCTGCGCTTCGTGATGCAGCTTCTGCGCGCGCCGTTTCGCAATCCGCTGGGGCAGGCCGTGGTGGCGCTGACCGACTGGCTGGTGAAGCCGCTGCGTCGCGTGCTGCCGGGCTGGAAGGGCGTCGACTGGGCGTCGCTGGCGGCCACCGTCGTATTCCAGTTCCTGTGGATCCTGTCGATCCTGCTGGTCTTCGGCGGTATCAGCACCTCGGGCACCGGCCTGCTGTTCGTGCTGATCGCGACGCTGATCGCTTTGTTCAAGGCCTGCCTGTGGTTGCTGATCGTGGTCGTCATCGTGCAGGCGGTGCTGTCGTGGGCGGCGCCCGATGGTCCGTTGTCCGGGTTGCTGAATGCGTTGACGTTTCCGTTCCTGCGCCCGATCCGCCGGGTGCTGCCGCCGATCGGCGGCGTGCTCGACCTGTCGCCGCTGGTGGTGATCGTGATCGCGCAGTTGCTGCTGATGACCGTGCCGTGGCTTGAGGGCACGCTGACCCGCTTCTTCATTTGAGCGAGGAACCGCCGTGGCGGCGCAATGACGGCGGGACGCTGGTGCTGACGCTGCATGTGCAGCCGGGCGCTGCGCGCACGCAGGTGGCGGGCGTGCATGGCGAGGCGCTGAAGATCAGGCTCGCCGCGCCGCCGGTGGACGGCAAGGCCAACGATGCATTGCTGCACTTTCTCGCGGCCGGCTTCGGCGTGCCGTTGCGCCAGGTGACGCTGGTGCGCGGGCAGACCGCGCGGGCGAAGGTGGTGCGGATCGAGGCGCCCACGCTGCGGCCAGATCGGGAATGGGCGTGATGGATGGCGGTGCGCGATTCCCGATGGACGTGTAGGTGAGCTTTCAGTCGCGCTTGGATGGCACTGCGATGAACCAGCGAAGCGGAGGCCTTATCTACAGGTTCTGCCGACCACCCGCAGGCGCATCAGTTCCGTGCGATCGCGTCGGTCAAGCGCACGAAATCGTCGACGGACAGCGTTTCGCCGCGCGCGCCGGGATCGACGGCAGCGCTTTCGATCACTTTCGCATCGCATAGCGTGGACAACGCATTGCGCAGCGTCTTGCGCCGTTGCATGAACGCTGCGCCGACCACGCGCGCAAACAGTGTCGCGTCGGCGATCACGGGTTTGGCATCGTGCAGCGGCGTGAGGCGCGCCACGGCCGATTCCACCTTGGGCGCGGGCCGGAATGCGCCGGGCGGCACGATGAACAGCCGCTCGATACGGAAGCGCACCTGCAGCATCACTGTCAGGCGGCCATAGTCCGCGGTGCCCGGCGCGGCGGTCATTCGCGCGACCACTTCCTTCTGCAGCATTACATGAAGGTCGCGCAATTGCGCATCGTGCGCGGCGAGCAGGAAAAGCAGCGGTGAGCTGATGTTGTAGGGCAGGTTGCCCACCACGCGCAACTGCGGACCCAGCACGGCATAGTCGAAGGTCAGCGCGTCGGCCTCGTGCAGCGTCAGCTGCGACGGCGTGAACGTGGTGCGCAGGCGCGCCGCCAGATCGCGATCGATCTCGATGGCAGTGATGTGGACCGCGCGTTCAATGAGTCCACCGGTGATGGCGGCCAGCCCCGGGCCGATCTCGACCAGATTGTCGCCAGGCATCGGCGCGACGGCGTCGATGATGCGGCGTACGTAGTGGGTGTCGGCCAGGAAATTCTGGCCGAAGCGCTTGCGGGCTTGATGTCCTTGCATGGGTTCAGCTGCCTTGTCGGCGTGGCGCAAGCACATGCGGATGCGCCACCAGTGTGCGGTACAGGTAGTCGGTGAATGTGCGGATACGTGTCACGCGCCGGACATCGGGATGCGTGAGGATCCACAGCTGCGTATCCAGTGCCGCCATTGGATCGGCAATCTGCACGAGGTTACGGTCGTGGTCGGCGAGAAAGCAGAGCAGGAAGCCTACGCCCAACTCCGCCTTCACCGCATCGACCATTGCCGTGAGATTGTCCACGCGCACCGCAATTCGCTCGGCCGGAACATGGGCTGCCACCCATCGTGCCTGCGCAAGGTGCCCCAGATTCTCGTCGGCGGCCACCCACGTATGCTGCGCCGGCGCGGAGCGCGCGCGATGCCTTCGCCAATAGCCACGCGCCGCGTAGAGCGCCGTCTGCACACGCCCGACTTCGCGTCCCGCGAGGTGCGGCGGCGGTTCGTTGGAACCCCGCAGCGCCACGTCGGCCTCGCGCTTCGTCAGGTTGGAAAAAGCGTTGTTCACGACGAGCTGCAGGTCGATGCCCGGGTGGTCAGTGCGGAACCCGGCGAGACCGGGCAGCAGCAGCCCACGCGCCAGTGTATCGGCGGTGGTAATCCGGATCGTACCCGTCAATCGCGTATCGAGCCCGCTCAGCGCGCGGGTGGCCGCCCCGATATCGTCCTCGACGCCGCGCAGACGGTCGCGCAAGGTTTCGCCTGCCGCGGTAAGCACGTACCCGGTGGGCAGGTGCTCGAAAAGCCGCGCATGGAGATCGGCCTCGAGCCGCTGCAGCCGGCGCAGCACCGTCGAATGATTGACCGCCAGTGCCCGCGCCGCGCCCGACAGCGAACCGGTGCTGGCCACGGTCAGGAAAACGCGCAGGTCGTCCCAGTCCATGTTATGCATTATTGCATAGAACAAATGCAGAAATTGGGAATTGTTACGCAAGAAGGCAGAGCCTAAATTATCACCAGGCGCCCGGGTCCCTGGGTGCCACACCTACTTAGAGGGAAATGCCATGACCACCCAACTGACACTGGCCCAACTGCAATCGACGCTTGCCGCGCAACCCCCCGCCACGCTCGTTGATGCACTCGGCGAACGGTACTTCGCGGCCGAACACATTCCCGGGTCGATCAACCTGCCGCATACCGTCGCCGACGACGTGCTGCAGTCCGCGCTGCCGGACCGCGACGCCACTATCGTCACCTACTGCGCGAATCCGGCCTGCCAGAACTCGCACGTGCTGGCGCATCGGTTGCAGGTGCTGGGCTACCGCAACGTCGCGGTGTTCCCGGGCGGCAAGAAGGAATGGACGGAGAGCGGACTCGCGCTGACCGTTGCAATGCTGCCGGCGTGATCCCGGGGTCGCGAACCTGGCGCATCGCGCGTGAGGCGAGGCGTCAGGTCGATCCCGCTGCCGCCTGCCGTCGCGCGAGATCGATCGCGAGATCGACGGCGGCGACCAGACTGCCGACATCGGCAGTACGCGCCAGCGCCGGATCGCGCGCCAGGTCCAGCGCCGTCCCGTGATCGACGGACGTGCGCGGAAAGGGCAACCCCAGCGTGACGTTGATGCCCTGCCCGAAGCTCGCTGCCTTCAAAACCGGCAGCCCCTGGTCGTGATACATGGCGACCACCGCGTCGAATTGGCGCACGTGACTCGGCACGAACACTGTATCGGCGGACAGCGGTCCGGTGAAGTCCGCCTCTTCCGCCGCGCGCACGTCCGCAATGGCCGGGCCGATCACGTCGATTTCCTCGCGCCCGAGATGCCCGCCTTCGCCGGCATGCGGATTGAGCCCGCACACGGCGATCCGCGGCCGCGCGATGCCGAACTTGGTACGCAGTTCGCGCGCCGTGATCGACAGCGTCTCGCGCAGCATGTCGCGCGAGATGGCCGCGGGGACGTCGCGCAACGCCAGATGGGTCGTGGCCAGCGCCACGCGTAGTGGAGCTTCCGCCGCGCCGCCCACCAGCAGCATCACCACGCGCGGCGTGTGCGTGCGCGCGGCGAAGAATTCGGTGTGGCCGGTGAACGGGATGCCGGCGTCCATCAGTACGCTCTTCTGCACGGGTGCGGTGACCAGCGCGTCGAAGGCGCCGGTGGCGCACGCGTCGCAGCCGCGTTCCAGCATCGTCAGCACATGTCGCGCATTGGTCGGATCGAGGTGCCCCGGTTCCACCGGTACAACCAGCGGCTGGTCCCACACTTCGACGATGCCGCCACGCGGCGCGTACGACGCCGGATCGTAGTCGGAATAATGCGGCGACAGGCCGATCCGCGCGGCGCGCGCGGCGAGCAGCGCGCGATCGCCCAGCACCACCAACCGCGCCGCGAAAGATTGCGCGGCGTGGCGCTGGGCCAGCATTGCGATCAGCTCGGGACCGATGCCGGCGGGCTCACCGGTGGTGATGGCCAGCGTGACAGGTTGCGCCATGCCGGCGCCGCTACAGCGAGCCGACGGCGATGCCGGCCGCGTCGCCCCACAACTCGGTCCTGAGACCGGGCATCACGCGCACGGTAAAGGCATCGCCCCCGGCGGCATCGATGTGCAGCTGCGCAAAGCTCGTGAGCGCGACCGCGGGCTTGCCGAAGATCCACAGCAGCTCGACGGGATGCGTGGCGTCGATCTCGCCGGTGTGCTGCACGGCGCGACCGAGCGGCAGCGCGTAGCCTTCGCGCGCGAACACGGGAAATTGGTCGAGCTTCGCGCGATAGCGCAGCACCTGGCGGCCGGCAAAGCGCTGCCGCGTGTTGAGGTCGTACCAGAAGCCGGGTGGCAACGCGACGTCGACATCGCCGCCCTCGCGCACGATGGGCGCCACCAGCAGCGCATCGCCGCACATGAACTGCGTCTCGAAGTCGCGCACCAGCGCGCTGGATGGGAAGGCCAGCGGCATCGCCCGCATCACCGGCATGCCGCTGCGCGCCGCTTCCTTGATGACGGATTCGAGGTAGGGGATGAGGCGATAGCGAAACGCCAGCCATTTGCGGCACACGGCCTCGATCTCCGGCCCGAAAGCCCACGGTTCGCGCTCGCCGATGCCATGCACCCGGATGTGCGAACTGAACACGCTCGCCTGCAGCCAGCGCACGTAGAGTTCGGCTGACGGTTGTTCGGCGCCATAGAAGCCACCGATGTCGGAGCTGTGATAGGGATTGCCCGACATGCCCCACGACAGGCCGCCGCGAACGGAAGCCGCGAGGCCCTCCCAGTCGCTTTGCGGATCGCCGCCCCAGCCCATCGGGTAGCGCTGGCTGCCGGTCCACGCGGCGCGGCTCCACACGATCGGCGGACCGTCTTCGGCAGGCGCAAATTTCCGTGTCGCCTCGAACACGCACTTGTTGTAGAGCAGTGGATAGACGTTGTGCAATCGGCGACCCCAGTCGCCGTTGTAGGCGACGGCGTCGTCCGGCACCTGTTCGCCGAAGTCGCTCTTGATCACGTCCACGCCGTCCTCGAACAGCGCCTGGTGCGCATCGCGCCACCACGCATAGGCATCCGGATGCGTGAAGTCGAGGATGCCGGACTCAGGCAATGGCGTCAGTACGTCGCCGAAGGGGCTGCTGCCCGGTGTCGTGTCCCAGCCGAAAACGTAAGGGTCGCCTTGCGCGGTCTTCAGCAGGAAGCCGCGCTGCGCGAGTTGCCGGAACAGCGGCGAATGGATCGAGACGTACGGATATTCCCAGACGCAGACCTTGAGGTTCTGGGCGTGGATCGCCGCGAGCGTGGCGCGCGGATCCGCGAAGCGATCGGGATCCCACTGGAAGTTGAAGCGCTCCTCGACTTTCCACGCAGCGCGGCCGTCGAGCGTCAACACGTCGCACGGAATCTTGTGTTCGCGCAGCCGCTGCGCGACAGCCACGGCCTCATCGGGGGTCTTGTAATACGCCCGCGACACCCACAGCCCGAGGCTCCATCGCGGAACCTCCGGTGCGCGCCCCGTGAGCGCGGTGTAGGCATCGAGAATGGCGGCCGGCGTGTCGCCCGCAAACAGGAAGAGATCGAGCGCCTCGTCGTCGACCACCACCGAATAGCTGCGATGCGACCAGTCGGGGTTGCCCACGCCGTGCGTGACCATGCCGGGGGTGTGGATGAACGTGCCCCAGGCGCCGGCGCCGAGGCCCGGACCCCACGCGAACGGCGTGTTCTTGTACGCGAGTCCGGTGTTGACGCCCAGCGCATCCTCGACCTGCGAGTGAATGAGCTGGCCGCGCTTGTTGAGCGAGCCGAATTTTTCGCCGAGCCCGTACACCGATTCGCCGGATTGCAGCGCGAAGGCCGCGGTCCACAACCCGCCTTTCTGCGCGCGACCGAACGTCGGCAGACGCGTCCAGCCGCGAAAGTGCTGGTCGGTGATCGAGGTGAGCACCGGCACGGATTTCCATAACAGGCGGAATTGCAAAGGCGTGCCGGTCAGTTCCAGCACCGCATCGCCGTTGGCAACGGTCCAGCGCCCGGGCTCGGGCTGCGCGACGGTACAGGCGCGTGCGCGACCGACAATGAGACCGTAGTCCGGGCGTGTGTTGGGGCCAAGGCGCAGGCGAAAACCGCTGTCACCGTAGGCGGACACTTCAAGAATGTCACCCGCCGAAGTGGCGAACGAGGCGCCGGAACCGCTGGAACCGAGGCTGCCCTTGATTTCGATGCGCAGGTATGCAGTGGAGTTCAGCAGCATGTCGGATGAGCAAAGGGTTGAGTGCTTGGATGCGGGTCCGATCCCGGGACAATGTCGACCAAGTTCGCTGCCGACGTTGCGCAGTGTAGCGCGACGATACCATCTACCAGCCTTGAGGCAGGACTTCCTTCAGTGCCACCATGCGGCCGGTATCGATGCTGCGGTGGGCGGCCAGTCCGGTGGCCACGCAGCGCAATCCTTCCTCCAGCGTCACTTCGGCAGGCAGACCGTTGCGGATGGCGTTGGCAAAATGCTGATGCTCGACGAACGACGCGCCGAAGTGCTGGCCGGAATACTTGATGGACGCATCCCACACACGGCGCACCATCACGCCACCGCCGCTCTTCTCGCCGTCGCCCCAGGCTTCGCGCTTGCAGTCCTCGCGCCGTCCGTAGCGCAGCGTAAGGGACGGCAGCATCGTCTCGATCTTGCCAGTGTCGCCCACGACGACGATGTGTTCCTTGTCGATCGAGTTCTCGGCGAACATGCAGAGGTCCAGCATTGCGCGCGCGCCGCTGGCGTATTCGACGATCACGTAGGCGCTGTCGAGGATGTCGGGCGTGCGGCCGTCGTAGCGTTCATCGAGGTGATTCACGCGCTGCGCGCCGGACGCAAACACGCGGACGGGCTTCTCGCGCAGGATCAGGTCCATCATGTTGAAGTAGTGGCAGCATTTTTCCACCAATGTCCCGCCGGTGTTGGCGGAGAACCGGTTCCAGTTGTCGACCTTGGGATAGAACGGCTGGCGGTGCTCGCGGATGCCCACCTGGTGCACGCGGCCCACGTCCCCGGCGTGTGTCATCCGGACCATCTCGGCGACGGGCGGCATGTAGCGGTATTCCTGCCCGACCCACGCCAAGCCGCGCCGGCCCTGTGCGCGCTGCATGATCTCGATGCCGTCCTCGATTGTCGTGCACAGCGGCTTCTCGACGAGGATGTGCAGGTCGGTGGCGAGCGCATCGCGCAGGATGGCGATGTGCGTGTAGTTCGGCGTGGCGATCACGATGGCATCGCAGAGGCCGCTGGCCAGCAAGTCGCGGTGATGCTCGAACGCCTGCGCCGGTGACTCGAGCAGCGCCTGCGCGGCGTCACGGCTGGGCGCGTGCGGATCGGCAATGGCGGTGACCAGCGTGCCGGGCAGCGCCTTGATGTTCTCGATGTGCTCGCGACCCATGGCACCGCAACCGACGATGCCGTAGCGAATTCGCTTGATCATGCAATGTTCCTTTGCTGGTGCGGCTCAACCGGCGAAATGGGGTTCGGGCAAGCCGGGGATGTCGACGCGCATCGCGAAGATGCCGCCGGATTCGGGCAGGCGCGCCAGTTCATCGGCTTCGCGATGCTGACGCGCGCTGGTCACGTAGAGCGTGCGCAGGTCCGGGCCGCCGAAGGCGCACATCGTGGGGCATAACGCGGGCACGTCGAACGCAGCCAGCGTGACGCCGGTGGGAGAAATCTGCAGCACCTTGCCGCCGCGGTAGAACGCAGTCCAGTAGTTGCCGGCGCTGTCGACGGTGCCGCCGTCGGGGCGGTCGCCTTCGGCGGTGAACTGCGCGAAGGTGCGCGGGGCGGATGGCTTGCCGGTGGCGATGTCGTAGGCAAAGGCGCGCACCGTGCGTGTGGGCGTGTCGGCGTGATACATCGTGCGGCCGTCGGGGCTGAAAGCGAGGCCATTGCTGATCATGATGTCGCCGAGCACCTGCGTTACCGCGAAGTCGGCATCCACGCGCCACAGCGCGGCGTTGCTCGCGTCGCGCGGCTCGTTCATCGCGCCGGCCAGAAAGCGGCCCTGCCGGTCGCAACGGCCGTCGTTGAAGCGATGCGTCGCGAGGTCGTAGGGGGCGGCGGCGATCCGGCGTTCCAGCGTGCCGTCGGCGCGCGCCAGCCAGAGGCCATCGCGCAAGGCGACGATGAAGCCGCCGCATGCGCGCAACGCAAAGCAGCCGATCGATGCCGGCATCGGCATGATGGTGTTGCGGCCGGTGGCCGGGTCGAAGCGATTGAGCGATGGCGCGTTGATGTCCACCCAATAGAGCGCCTGCTCGGCGACCGACCACACGGGGCATTCGCCCAGGCTGGCGCGCACGTCGAGCACGCAGGTGAAGGGAGACGTCATCTCAGTACGCGCCTTGCGGCTTGGGGGCTGCAGCGGGCGCTGCGCCTTTCAATTTACCCAGCCATTCCTGCGCGCGGCCCACCATCATGCCCATGTCGGATGCGACGGCCACCCACGAGTAGCCGTACTCGACGAACTTGCCGACCATCTCCGGGTTGGGACCGACGATACCGCAGGGCTTGCCCAGTTGCTTGCACAACTGCGCCGCATGTTTCAGTTGCGCCTGCACCTCCGGGTGGGCGAGGTCGCCCAGGTGGCCCATCGACGCGGAGAGGTCGCCCGGGCCGACGAAGATGGAGTCCACGCCGGGCACGGCGGCGATCTGCGGCAGCTGTTCCAGCGCGGCCGGCGTTTCGATCTGCAAGATCACGCACACCTCCGCGTCTGCGCCCTTCAGGTAGTTGGGCACGGTGGCAAAGCGGCTGCCGCGGTGCATCGCGGCCACGCCGCGGATGCCATGCGGCGGATAGCGCGTGGTGGAAACCGCGCGCAGGGCCTCGTCAGCGTCCTGCACGAAGGGAAACATCAGGCTTTGCGCGCCGCCATCGAGCGCGCGCTTGACCATCACTTTATCGTTCCACGGCAGCCGGACGACGGCCTGCGCGGGCGTGCCGGCCATCGTGCGCAGGATTTCGATCATCTCCGGCGTGTCGACGGGCACGTGTTCCATGTCGACGACGAGGAAGTCGAAACCGGCGCAGCCCAGGGCCTCCGCGGTGGAGGGGGCGCCACTCATCAACCAGGTGCCATAGACCATCCGGCCTTCCTGCAAGGCGTGCTTGAAGCTGTTGCGCGGCATGTCCATCGTGCAGGTGCTCCTAGAAGATGTCGGGTTCGGGCACGCGTTGCGCGGTGCCGGTCTCGAGGAAGTCGAAATCGCAGCCGGCGTCGGCCTGCGTCACGTGCTGCTGGTAGAGCTTGGCGTAGCTGCGCTCGAACTTGCGCGGCGGTGGCGTCCACGCGGTGCGGCGGCGCGCGAGTTCGGCGTCGTCGACATGAAGGTGCAGGCGCCGCAGCGGCACGTCGAGCGTGATCATGTCGCCGGTGCGCACCAGCGCCAGCGGTCCGCCGATGGCGGACTCCGGCGCGACATGCAGCACGCAGGTGCCGTAGTGCGTGCCGCTCATCCGCGCGTCCGAAATACGCACCATGTCGCGCACGCCTTGCTGCAGCAGCTTCTTGGGTATTGGCAGGTTGCCCCACTCCGGGAAGCCGGGCGCGCCCACCGGGCCGGCATTGCGCAGCACCAGCACGGTGTCCTTGGTGATGTCGATCGAGGGGTCGTCGATGCGCGCGGAGAGGTCGGCGTGATTGTCGAATACGAGTGCAGGGCCGGTGTGCGTGAGCAAACCCGGCGACGCGGCGGACGGCTTGATCACGCAGCCGGAGGGCGCGAGATTGCCGTGCAGCACCGCCAGCGTGCCGTGCGTGGCCGGGTTGCCGGAGACGGGGTTGGCCAGCGGGCGGATCACGTTGTCGTTCCAGACCCTGGCGCCGGCGATGTTCTCACCCAGCGTCTTGCCGTTGACGGTGCGGGCGTCGAGTTGCAAGTGCTGCGGCAGGCGCGACAACAAGCCGAGCAGGCCGCCTGCAAACCAGAAGTCTTCCATCAGGCTGTCGCCGGAAGGGAAGAGATTGGCCAGCACGGGGATCGTGCGACCGACCGCATCCATGTCATCCAGCGTCAGCGGAATGCCGGCGCGGCGCGCGATGGCGATCAGATGCACGGCGGCGTTGGTGGACCCTCCCAGCGCCATATAGGTAACGATGCCATTGGTTATAGAGTCGCGGGTGATGACATCCGAGAGTTTGCGATCGGCCCACACCATCTCGACGGCCTGCACGCCGCATTCGGCGGCCATGCGCGGGTGACCCGAATCCACGGCGGGAATCGAGGATGCGCCCGGCAGCGTGAGACCCATTGCATCGGCGATCGAGGTCATGGTCGATGCGGTGCCCATCGTGTTGCAGGTGCCGTGGCTGCGCGTCATCCGGCCTTCGAGATCCGCCCAATCGGCCGGTGTGATCTCGCCCAGCCGCAACTTGTCCCAATACACCTTCGTGTGCGTGCCGGCCCCCGTCTTGGCGCCGTGCCACTGGCCGTTCGACATCGGCCCCGCGGGGCAGAAGATGGCGGGCAGGTCCATGCTGATCGCGCCCATCAGCAGGCCAGGCGTGGACTTGTCGCAGCCGCCCAGCAGCACGGCGCCGTCCACCGGATGCGAGCGCAACAGCTCTTCCGTCTCCATCGCGAGGAAATTGCGATAGAGCATGGTCGTGGGCTTGACCATCACTTCGCCCACGGACAGCGCGGGCAGTTCCACCGGATAGCCGCCCGCCTGCCACACGCCGCGCTTCACCGCCTCGGCGCGTTCGCGCAGGTGCGCATGGCACGGCGACAGGTCGCTCCACGTGTTGATGATCGCGATCACCGGCTTGCCCATGAAGTCGGCGCGGCGCATGCCCATCTGCTGCGTGCGCTGCCGGTGCGCGAACGCGCGGATGGTGTCCGCAGCGAACCAGCGCTGGGAGCGGAAGTCGGCGAGGGTCCGTGCCACGCTACGCCGCCGTCAGACCTTGATGAACAGCGTGACCAGCGGCGTGGAGCCGACCTGGGCGCTGCGATGGCCGTGCACCTTGTCGTCGAAGGTGGCGCCTTCCGGCAACGTGTCGGCGGACAGGAAGTGCTGACCAGCGCTGAAGGTGCGCGTGGTGCCGTCCTGCAGGCCGATCTCCATCGCGCCCGCCAGTACGAACAGCCACTGCGGCTTCGGGGAGCAATGGAACTCGTTGGTGAAGCCGACCGGGCTTTCGCGGAACTGGAGGCCGGTCGCGGGGATGATGGCGGACAGCCGCGCCTTGTCCGAGCCGTCCGGCATCGGGATCGTGATGTCGCGAAACCGAGCGCGGCCATCGACATCGGTGAAGAGTTCAACTTGGGTGAATGCGGGCATCATGACTCCGGGGTGGACAGAACGATGGGGTGAGCCGTGGCAGTCTCGCGCGCCACCGGATGACAGGGCGCTCGGTGCGCACGCCTCGAAGGCGTCAGGTGCTGCCTCGCACGACGAGCTCGAAGCCGACGTCGATCGTGGTAGGTGCAGCGTCAGGGTCGCGGAAGCGTTGCAGCAGGTGAGCGGCGACCAAGGCACCGATTTCGCGCCGCGGCGGCCGGATGGTGGTGAGCGTCGGCTGGCTGCAGGCGGTGAAATCGAGGTCGCCAAATCCGATGAGGCCAAGCGTTTCCGGAATGACTGCCTCCTGGCGCTGGCATTCGAAGAGCCCGCCCAGCATCAACACGTCGTTGGAGAAGAACACGCTGTCGACCTGCCGATGCTGCGCCAGAATCTGCGCGACGAGTTGGCCGCCACCCTCCACACTGGCGCGTTCATCCATGGTGATCATGACGGGAGGCGGCAGCCCGGACTCCTGCAGCGCTTCGCTGAATCCCAGCCCGCGCTGGGCGGCGCGGCGGTCGTGCCCCAGCGCGGCCCCGGCAAAGGCCATGCAGCGCCGGCCCCGATCGATCAGGTGGCGGGCGGCAGCGCGTCCGACCGCGCGGTGAGAAAACCCGACGATTGTGTCGAGCGGATTCTCGCCCAGTTCCCACATCTCGACGATGGGCAGGCCGGCATTGAGGAGACGCTGCAGCGTCCCCCGCGAATGCATCTGGCCCGTGAGCACGATCGCGGCAGGCGACCACGACAGGAATGAATTGACCAACGCCTCTTCGCGGTCGGCCGCATAGCCGCTGTTGCCCAACAGGATCTGGTAGCCGTCGGCGTTGAGGCTTTCCGCCATGGCCTCGATGGTCGCGGAGAAGAAGGAATTGACGAGCGAGGGGACGATCACCCCAACTGTGCGAGTGCGCGATGCCGCGAGACCACCCGCCATCGAGTTGGGCACGTACTGCAGTGCGGCGATCGCGGACTGCACCCGGTCCCGTAATGCCACCGAAACCGACCCAGGATGTCGCAATGCCCGCGACACCGTCGACGTCGAGACCCTGGCCAGTTCCGCCACGTCGGACATCTGGGCGGGTCCGGACGGGCGCCGGGCAAGGTCGCGCGATGGGCGTTGGGTTGCGGGCATTCCAGAAGGTAAGGAAGTATGAAAGCGCTTGCAATCATTGAGAACGCTCCCTTATTATGGACGGCACCAATACGTGTTGCAAGCGCTACCAAAATTCAGCAAAAAGGGCTGGACAGGATTTTCATCGATGTGATATAGATCATCTAGATGACTTGGGGTCCGCCACCGCGGCACCCCGCCCAATCACCCGGAGGAACCCCGTTGATGAGCAGCGCGCATGTCACCTATCCCGATCTTGCCGGCCGGACGGTGTTCGTGTCCGGCGGCGGCTCGGGGATCGGTGCCGGCTTTGTCGCGCGCTTCGTCGAGCAGGGCTGCCGGGTGGCGTTCATCGACATTGCCGACGCGCCGTCGCAGGCGCTGGAGGCGAAGCTGGGCGCGGCGCACGTGCGCTATGCGCAGTGCGATGTGCGCGACATCGGTGCGCTGCAGGCGGCGATTGCCGACGTGCAGCGCGACTGGGGTCCGATCCGCGTGCTGGTCAACAACGCGGCGCGCGACGACCGGCACAATCTTGCGGACCTCACGGTCGCCTACTGGGACGAGAACCAGGCCATCAACCTTCGCCACCAGGTATTTGCCGCGCAGGCGGTGGTGCCGGCGATGGCGGCTGCGGGCGGGGGTTCGGTCATCAACCTCGGGTCCATCTCGTGGATGCGCGGCCGCCCGGCGATGGTCGGGTATACGACGTCCAAGGCCGCGATCGGCGGCATGACGCGCGTGCTGGCGCGCGAACTGGGCCCGCACAACATTCGCGTGAACGCGATCGTGCCGGGCGCGGTGGTGACGGATCGCCAGGTGGCGCTTTGGCATTCGCCCGACGCGGAGCAGGAATTCCTCGACCAGCAGTGCCTGAAGTTCCGGCTCTCGGTGGATGACGTGGCGCGCACGGCGTTGTTCCTTGCGTCGGACGAATCGCGCGGGATCACCGGGCAAAACCTGATCGTCGACGCCGGCCTGGCGCAGACCAGCGTGGGGAACTGAACATTATGGTAACCGAACGATCCGCGCGGGCGCCCGGTCCATGGGTCGCCCAATACTGAAAGCAAGGCGCGATTACTGATTCGAACCGTTTCAATCGAAGGAGGAGCCGCCGTAGATGCCGCAAAGGCACGTGGCGGAGAACGCAATGTCCGAAGTCGTCCTGAAGAACGTGGCCAAGGCCTACGGCACCGTCAAGGTGATCCACGGCATCGACCTCACCATCAAGTCGGGTGAGTTCGTCGTCTTCGTCGGCCCGTCCGGCTGCGGCAAGTCGACGCTGCTGCGGATGATCGCGGGCCTGGAGGAGATCACCTCGGGCGCGATCAGCATCGGCGGCACGGTGGTCAACGACCTGCCGCCGCGCTCGCGCGACATCGCCATGGTCTTCCAGGACTATGCGCTCTATCCGCACAAGACCGTGTTCGAGAACATGGCGTTCGGGCTGCGACTGCGCAAGCGCCCGGAGGCCGAGATCCAGACCCGTGTGAACGAGGCTGCCACCATCCTGCAGATCACGCACCTGCTGCAACGCAAGCCGCGCGAACTCTCTGGCGGGCAGCGGCAGCGGGTGGCGATGGGCCGCTCGATTGTGCGCCAGCCCAAGGCATTCCTGTTCGACGAGCCGCTGTCCAATCTCGACGCGCTGTTGCGCGCCGAAATGCGTGTCGAGATCAAGAAGCTGCACCAGCGGCTGAAGAACACGGTCGTCTACGTTACGCACGACCAGGTGGAGGCGATGACGCTGGCCGATCGCATCGTGGTGCTGCAGGCCGGCAACCTGATCCAGTACGACACCCCCGATGGCATCTACAACCGGCCCGCCGCCAAGTTCGTCGCGGGGTTCACCGGCTCTCCTCCGATGAATTTCCTGCCATGCCGCATCGGCGAGGGCGGCCGCACGCTGCACCTGGCGGGCGGCATCGACCTGCCGGTGCCTGCATCCCGCGTGGCGGAGTGCGCGCGGCACGTGGGCCGGGCCTTAAGCTTCGGCCTGCGTCCCGAGCACATCAATACCGGTTCGCAGGCCGAGCCGGGCAGTTTCGAAGTGCCGGGCACCGTGATGCTGGTCGAACCGCTCGGCTCCGACACGCTGGGGCTCATCCGGATCGGCGCGGGCGCCGATGCGGGCGAGATGACCGGCCGCTTTGCGCCCGAAGCCGGCCTGAAGGTGGGCCAGGCCATTCCGCTGTCGCTGGCGCTCAATCGTTTCCATCTTTTCGACCCGGACACCGGTGTGGCCGTGCGCGGCGCCGACTGGTAAGTCCTCTTTTGATTTTGTTTGCGGCCTCACTGAACTCTAGGAGAACACGATGAAGCTCTCGAAGATCCTGCTTACCGCGGCACTGTCGTTGGCCTTCGCCACGCAGGTTGCCGCTCAGCAAACCACGCTGCGCATCTTCACCGGCGGCCAGCAACGGCCCGACGTGATGCGCAAGATCGCGGACGAGTACACCAAGCGCAATCCCAATGTGAAGGTGGAAGTGGAGGTGGGCGGCGCCACGTCGGATGCCCAGCAGCAGTACCTGTCGACGGTGCTGTCGTCGAAGGATTCCACGCTCGACTTGATCCTGATCGATGTGATCCGCCCCGCGCAGTGGGCTGCGCAAGGCTGGGCCGAGCCGCTCGACGCGTACCTCGGCGCCGACAAGGCGAAGATCCTGCCGACGTACCTCAAGGCCTACGCGGAAGCGAACACCGTCAACGGCAAGCTGATGGCGCTGCCGTACTACGCGGACTCGCAGTTCCTCTACTACCGGAAAGACCTACTCGAGAAGTACAAGCGGCCGGTGCCGAAGAGCTGGGACGACATGATCGAGACCGCGCGCATCATCATGGACGGCGAAAAGGCGCCGCAGTTGCAGGGCTTCTCGACGGCGGGCTCGCCGATCGAAGGCACCGTCTGCACGTACCTCGTGCCGCTGTGGGGCATGGGCAGCGACCTGACCAGGGAGGGCAAGCTCAACCTCGACACGCCGGAAGCGCGCCAGCCGTTCCAGCTGTATGGCCGGATGAGGCAGGCCGGTGTGCTGCCGAAGAACATCGCGGAAATTCCCACCGATCGGATCCGCGTCGACTTCCAGGCCGGCAACGTCGTGTTCGCGCAAACCTGGGGCTACTTCTGGAATCGCGTCGAGAACGACGCCGACAGCAAGGTCAAGGGCAAGGTCGGCGTCACGGTGCTGCCGCACGACAAGGGCGGCAAGAGCGCAACCTGCATCGGCGGCTGGCAGATCGCCGTGTCGGCCTTCTCGAAGAACAAGCAGGAAGCCGTGAAGTTCGCGCGCTACCTGTCGTCGCCTGAAGTGTCGAAGATGCAGGCCATCATGGCTTCGCACCTGCCCGTGTTCCCGCAGGTCTACAAGGACGCGGAAGTGCTGAAGGCCAACCCGTGGTTCGCTGATGCGCTGCCGGTGGTGGAAACCGCCAAGTCGCGCCCGGTGTCCGCGCAGTATCCGCAGGTCTCCGACGCGATCCGCAGCAACATGAATGCGTATCTCGCCGGCACCAAGACCACGGACACGGCGTTGACCGACATGAAGGGCCGGCTGCAGCCGCTCTTCCGCTGATGCGATGACACGCTTCGCGCCACCGGCTTCCATTCGGGCTGGTGGCGCATCAAGATCATGACCGACGGCGCCATCGCCTCCCGCAACGACATGTCCGAGCGCAAGCTCGGCACGTTGCTGCTGCTGCCTGCTGCGCTGCTGCTGTCGCTGATCGTCGTGTATCCGATCGCGACGCTGCTCTATACCAGCCTGCACGCCGTCGACAACGCCAATCCGCAGGCGGGCGAGCAGTGGGTCGGCTTCGCCAATTTCCTGCGGGCCTTCGACGACAGCCGGTTCTGGCATTCGCTGTGGCAGACGATCCTCTACATTGTCGTGACGGTGCCCGGTGCATTGCTGGTGGGGCTGGGGCTGGCGCTGCTGGCCAACAAGCCGTTCACGGTCAAATGGCCGGTGCGCCTCGGTCTGCTGCTGCCGTGGGCATTGCCACTGGTGTTCTGCGGATTGATCTTCCGCTGGTTCTTCGAGTACGAGACGGGGATCGTCAACGATGTGCTGGTGCGGTTCGGGGCCGAGCCGATGCGCTGGCTGTCGGACCCGACGCTCGCGACGACTGCCATCTGCATCACGATCATCTGGAAGTCCTCATCGTTCATGGCGCTGATGCTGCTGGCGGGACTGCAATCGATCCCGAAGTCGCTGTACGAAGCTGCAGAGGTGGATGGCGCTTCGAAGTGGCAGCAGTTCGTCGAAATCACGCTGCCGATGTTGCGGCCCGCCATCTTCGTCGCGCTGATCTTCCGCACGATCACCGCGATCCAGACCTTCGACATCCCATATGCGATGACCGGCGGCGGCCCGGGGGACGCCACCGAGACACTGGCGATGTACATCCACAAGACCACGCTCGACTTCCTCGACTTCGGCTACGGGTCCGCCCTTGCCACGCTGATGTTCATCCTGTCGCTGGTGCTGACCACCGGCTACCTGAAATACACGCGGCGCAGTGCGTCGCGTTCCGGCGAGGATTGATGTGAAACGGCCCCCACGTTCGCTTTGCGCTCTGCCCCCCACGGGGGCGCAACAGCTCCCTGGACCGGCCCGGCGGATCTGATGGACGGGTTCCGTTTCAATCGCAAGGCCATCGTGTGGTTTTCCGCGATCGTCGTCGCGGTCAACGGTTTCTTCCCAGCTGTGTGGATCTTCCTGACGGCACTGAAGACCGAGACCGAGCTCATCAAGAGCCCGATCACCTATCTGCCGCAAGCCGCGACACTGGCCAACTTCGAGACAGCCTTCACGGCTCAGCCGATCCTGCGCTTCATGTGGAACAGCTTCGTCGTGGCGTCGCTGTCCACGGCACTGTGCGTGCTGGTAAGCGCGCTGGCGGCGTACGCGCTGACGCGGCTGCGCATGCCCTACCGCAACCTGATCATGTCGGTGCTGCTGGCCGTGGCGATGTTCCCGTTGATCTCGCTGATGGTGCCGCTCTTCAAGGTGATGCGCGAGTTGGGTCTGCTCAATACTTACCTGGCGTTGATCCTGCCGTATGCGGTGCTGTCGATGCCGGTATGCACGCTGGTGATGGCCAGCTTCTTTCAGGACATACCGCCGGACTTGGAGGCCGCGGCGATGATCGACGGCTGCACGCGCGTGCAGGCGTTGTTCAAGATCGTGATCCCGCTGTCGGCCCCGGGCGTCTTCACGGCGGCCATCCTGGCCTTCGTCAACGCGTGGGACGAGTTCCTGTTGGCGCTGACCATGCTGAGCCGCGTGTCGATGCGCACGCTGTCGGTGGGTATCACGCTGTACCAGGGGGAATTTGCGTTCCCGTGGCCACTGATCTCCGCGGCGCTGATCATCGCGATCGTGCCCATCTGCATCATCATCGCGTTCTTCCAGGAGCGCGTGGTCGGCGGCCTTACCAGCGGCGGCGTGAAAGGCTGACTCCATCCGCGGGCTGTCCGCGCTAAGCGCGGGTACCGGCGCGCAGCAGGTAGGATGACGATGGCGAGTCACACGTGCTGGCCCCGTCGGGCCAAGCGCGGCGAGAACGGGTCAGCGCGATTCGACCTGCCGTGACGGCCGACGAACAGAGGCATTGCGTGTCCAATGCGCAGGCTGCAGATGCACTTCACGGAATGCAGCGTTCACTGCCGATGAGTGGCGTGACGCAGCCGCCCGGCTTCCTGCTGGCAATCGTCGCGCTTCTCTTCAGCTTCGCGGTGAATGCGGCAGACGTGCCCATTGCGGCCGGTCAAACGCCCGCCGCCGAATCGACCATTGAGGTCGAGTCTCGCGCCGGCACCGACGCGAGGATCAAGACGCGCCTGGAGCAGTTGTATGCCGCGCTCGATGGTTTGGTTGCGGTAAAGGTCGAGGTGACGGGCGGCGTGGTGTCGCTGTCTGGCGTTGCCGCTTCCAACGCCGCGCATGACCAGGCGCTGCGACTCGCCCGCCGTGTCGAGGGCGTCGTCGACGTCCGCGATCAGGTTACGGCCACACGCGACCTCCGCGAGCGCATGGGCCAGATGCAGGCAAAGCGTGGTCGCCCAGCTCCTGAATGTCGTGGGGTTCCTGCCGCTGCTCGTTGTCGCGGGCCTGGTGGTGTGGGTTTTCTGGTGGCTCGCCGGTCGGGTGGCGGAGAGCGAGCTTATCCGACGGCGCTTCACCCGCAATTCGTTCCTGCGAGACCTCGCGCGACAGGTGGTGCGGGTGGTCGTCGTCGTCATCGGCGTGCTGCTTGCACTGGAGATCCTTGACGCGTCGACACTGGTCGGTTCGCTCCTGGGCGCGGCGGGTGTCGTCGGACTCGCGGTAGGGTTTGCGCTGCGCGACACGGTCGAGAATTACATCGCCAGCCTTCTGCTCAGCCTGCGCCAGCCGTTCGCGCGTGACGATCTCGTGGTGATCGAGGGCTGCGAGGGGCGAGTGATCCGTCTCAACGCCCGGGCGACGATCCTGCTCACGCTGGACGGTAATCACCTGCGCATTCCGAATGCCAAGGTGTACAAGTCGGTCATCCTCAACTACACGCGCAATCCGAAGCGCCGGTTCAATTTCGACATCGGCGTCGATACGGATCAGAACCTGGCCGAAGCTCAGCAAGTGGCCGCGACGACGCTCGCGCAGATGGCCGGGGTACTGGCCGATCCGCCGCCATATTGCACTGTGGAGGCGCTCGGCGAGTCGAACGTGGTCTTGCGGGTCTTCGGATGGGTGGACCAGACGGAGGCCGAATTCACGAAAGTTCGCAGCGAGGCGATCAGGCTCGTCAAAGGTGCCTTCGATCGAGCGAAGATTGTGATGCCGGAACCGATCTACAACGTGCGCTTCGAACCGCGCCCGGGGGCGACCATGTCTTTCGATCCCGGCACATCGGAGGCAGTGGGGCCGATGTCCGAACGCCCGCGCACCCCTCCGCCCGGTGGGGCAAGCGGAAACGGGGAACCGGTACAAGCGATCGATATTGCCCCTCGCGACGATCTCGATCGGCAGAGCGCTGCCGATCGTCGCGCTAATGAAGAGGATCTCCTGCATTCCGCGGCGGCAAGGGAATAGCGCCTGCGGCGATGAAGCCGCGGATGCCATCCGGCATTCGCAATTCGAAGGAGCGCACAACCAGTCCGCCTGTCGAGACAGGAATGTCGACGGTTCACCGCCGCGCTGGCGAGTTAGGGGTTGCGCCTGGCAAGTTCCTGCAGAACGCGCGACTCTTCGAGTGCCGTCGTGAACGCGCCCGCCGCGACCATCGATTTGAGCTCGCTGAATCCTGTCGCGAGCGCCTGCGACCGGTCGGCCAGCCGTCGTGTGCGCTTCAGGAATGCAGCAAGGGCTTCATTGAAGGAGGTCGGTGCCAATTCAGTTGGAAAGACAAGGTCCAGTTGGAATTCGCGAGTTTCGGCCACCGCACGCAGCGCGGATGGCGGATTCGCAATGCGCGACGGTAAAGGCTCCGGCTTGAAATACACGCGTCCTTGCGCTGCCGCGAACCCGATCACGGGGCTCGGTTCTTCGTTCAGGCCGCGCATTTCCAGAATGTCCGGGGACTTCGATCCGTCCGCTGCGATGGAGGCGATGAGCGCTGCCGATTCTGTCGCGGCGGTATTTGCCGCAATGGCAAGTTTGCGACCGGCTTCCAGCATTTCGTTGGTCCCTTCGATGTCGCCGTGGCCCCGGTGCAGGTCGCGAATGTTGACGCGTGCCTGCCGGGCGTACGCCTGCAGCTCGTCGATGCTGAACAGATGGGTATAGGTCGGGTGAAAGGGTGGCGAACTCTCCCCGCTCGAAATCCAGCCCATGAAAAGGTTGTCGATGCCGCGGGTGAGCGCATGGAAGTTCTGCGCGTGGACGATCTCATGCGCGAAATAATCTGAAATCGCTCCGGTCTCGATTTCGTTCGTGGACAGCAACAAATGATTGGCGTCCTCGTCGTAGAGCGCTGCGGCACTCTCTTCCACCAACGCGCGAGGATCGAACCTCAGCTCCAGTCCCCCCACGTCGCGCCTGAGGCCGTGGGCCAGGTTGTTGAGCGTTGAGTTGTCGCGAATGGCCGCGATCACGATGATGTCGCGGTCCTCCTGCGCGCGATGCCACTTGACGCCGTGCCGCGTCAGCAGGGTGCCGGCCGTCCTTGCGACGTTGTGCAGAAGGGTCTTCGAGCCGGGGGCGCTTTCGAGCGCTTCCATTGCCTGCCGGAACTCAGCAGTGGCTGGTCGCGTCGCCTCGATCGGAAGAGGTGCCGCCGGTGTTGCCCCGAGGTGGCACGAAAAGGTGGCAAAGGTGGCGACGAACAGTATCAGGAATTTCGAGTTCCACCGCATTGAACGATTGCCCCTTCCATGCCTGCGAATGTGACCGGTCCGCATGCTACGGTCGATCGCGGGATGTCTCGATGCTGCAGGAGCAGCGGGAAAACCTGCATTTAGGCATGTCCGATTCGGGCGTAGGAGAAACGCCCGGGCTGGCAGGCGCCGCGCGGCGGGGTGGCGCGGGATGCGAGCACCTCGCCGCTCGCTATAATGCGCGCTCGCGACCGTGCCCCCCCAAGGGCGGCGCGGGCAGGCCGAATGCCTGCATCACCGGGTCGTTCCAGCCTGGATCTTTCGATGTAGAGTTCCCGCCGCCTGCCATGCCTCAACTGATTGCCTCGAAGGATTTCCGCGAAGGTTTCATCGAAATGCTGCCCGCCTGCGTGGGCCTGGCGCCGTTCGGCCTCGTGTGTGGCGTGGGCGCGGCTGCGGCAGGCGCCAACTGGCTCGGCTCGCTCGGCATGAGCGCGATCATTTTCTCGGGCGCGGCACAGATTGTCGCGGCGCAACTTGTCGCGGCCGATGCGCCGTTGCTGGTGATCGTGCTGACCTGCGTGGTGCTGGGGCTGCGCTTCCTGATGTACAGCGCCGCGATGGCACCCTTTCTGAGGCCGCTGCCGCCGCGGATGCAGAAGGGCCTTGCATTCCTGCTCACCGACCAGGCGTTCGCGGTGGCGGTGCGCCGCTTCAATGCCAGTGAGGACCGGCACGCGGCCGGCATGCATTTTCTCGGCTGCGGCATGGCACTGTGGTCGGTGTGGCAGATGACCTGCATGACGGGTTTCCTCGCCGGTAACCTGATCCCCGCCGCGTGGTCGCTCGAATTCGCCGTGCCGCTGTGCTTCATCGCGCTGGTGGCGCCGCTGTTTCGCGACAAGCCAGCAGTGATCGCCGCCTTCACCGCGGGGGTGGCGGTGCTGTTGCTCTCCGACCTCCCGATGCGCCTCAACCTGGTCGCGGCCGGCGTGCTCGGCATCCTGGCGGGCACGCTCGCCGATTTTGCGCGGGAACGATGGACGCAACGCTGAAACTCTGGGTGGTCATCGTCATCGTGGGCGCGCTGAATTACCTGTCGCGCCTGTCCTTCATCGCGGTCTTCGCCCGGCGCAGCGTGCCGCCGCTGCTGGCGCGGGCGCTGAAGTACGTGCCCGCCGCAATGCTGACGGCGCTGATTCTGCCAATGGTGATCGACTGGCATGGCGCGGACACCGACTTTTCGACGCCCAAGGTGGCGGCCGCCGCGATCGCCGCGGCCTGCGCCTTCGTCACCCGCAGCACGCTGAAGACGCTGGCCGTCGGCATGGTCTCGGTGTGGCTGTTGCAGCTGGCGTGGTCGTGATTTCGGATAACATTGCTTTTCAATTCGTGCAAGGCTTCCGTCATGCGCTTTGAAGGTACCGATACCTACGTCGCCACGCCCGACCTGATGCTGGCCGTCAACGCCGCGCTGGCGCTCGAACGACCGTTGCTGATCAAGGGCGAACCCGGCACCGGCAAAACGCTGCTGGCCGAAGAAGTGGCGCGCGCCCTCGGACGGCCGCTGCATCAGTGGCACGTGAAGTCCACCACCAAGGCGCAGCAGGGGCTCTACGAGTACGATGCGGTGTCGCGGCTGCGCGATTCGCAGCTGGGCGAAGCCCGCGTGGCGGACATCGGCAACTACATCAATCGCGGGGTGCTGTGGCAGGCCTTCGAGAGCGATACGCCGTCGGTGGTGCTGATCGACGAGATCGACAAGGCCGACATCGAGTTTCCCAATGACCTGCTACGGGAGCTCGACCGGATGGAGTTCTACGTCTACGAGACGCACCAGACGATCCGCGCGAAACAGCGTCCGCTGGTGGTGATCACCTCGAACAACGAGAAGGAGTTGCCCGACGCGTTCCTGCGGCGCTGCTTCTTTCACTACATCCGGTTTCCCGACCGCGAGACGATGGAACGCATCATCGACGTGCACTATCCGGGGCTGAAGAAAGCGCTGCTGCAGGAAGCGCTCGAGGTGTTTTTCAACCTGCGCGAAGTCCCGGGACTGAAGAAGAAGCCGTCGACATCCGAATTGCTCGACTGGCTGAAGCTTCTGCTGGCGGAGGACATTTCGCCGGAAGCGCTGAAGAGCCAGGACAAGAAGGCATTCATCCCGCCGCTGCATGGCGCATTGCTCAAGAACGAACAGGATGTGCACCTGTTCGAGCGAGTGGCTTTCCTGGCGCGGGCAGGGCGATAGACGTGAGGCGATTTATCGAACCGATCACGCTGCGCGGCCGGATCGCCACGCTCGAACCGCTTTCGACCGCGCACACACCGGCGCTGGCCGCCGCGGCGCAGGATGGCGAACTGTGGCGGCTCTGGTACACGGCCATTGCGCCGCCGGACAAGATGCACGACTACGTCGCCACGGCGCTCGACATGCGCGAGCGCCTCGATGCGATGCCCTTCGTGGCCCGCGACAACGTCACCGGCGACATCGTCGGCTGCACGCGCTTTTTCAACGTGGACACGAAGAACCGGCGGCTGGAGATCGGGCACACGTGGTATGCCAAGCGCGTGCAACGCACTTCGCTCAACACCGAGTGCAAATTGCTGCTGCTGGGCCACGCGTTCGAAAAGCTGGACTGCATCGCGGTTGAGTTCCGCACGCACTGGTTCAATCACGCGTCGCGCGCGGCGATCGCGCGCCTGGGCGCCAAGCAGGACGCGGTGTTGCGTAACCATCAGCTGGGTCCGGACGGCGTGAAGCGCGATACCGTCGTGTTCAGCATCATCGACAACGAGTGGCCGGCAGTGCGGCAGCACCTGCGGTACCAGCTCGAGCTGCCGCGCTGATCGGACGTACCCCAGGCGCTTTGGCCTATAGCGCCATTGGTTGTTTCAGGGTTATCTTTACTGCCATGCGTCGTACCCTTGGATTTGTCGCGCTTTCGTTGCTGCTGCTGGCGATGCAGTGGCAGGGGCACGTGCACCCGATCGAGCATTTCGCGCGGGTAGCGCACCACGCGCAGGAAACCGCGCTCTCCACGCCGGCGGTCAATGTCGACTGCGTGGAGTGCGCGCTGCTGGCCGGTGGCGTCAATGCCGTCCACGCGCATGCCACGTCCATGCCGACGGCCGATGTGTTTGCGCAGGCCCTGTCGCGCCCGCCGGCGTTCCGGGCGACGGGTGTCCCCGCCTGGTTCAGGAGTCGCGCGCCGCCCATCCTCGTCTAGCACCACTTGAAGCTTCGCCGCCTCCGGGTGGCGAATTTCCGGTATGCAACGAGGAGATATTCCGTGTCCAATCGATCCCTGGCGGGCAGCGCATTGCTGCTCGCGTTCTGTATCGCCGGCGACGTGCATGCCGCCAGCGACGCCGATCTCGCCGCCATTCGCGACGAAATCCGGCAATTGAAGGAATCCTACGAAGCCCGCATCCGCGCGCTCGAACAGCGGCTGACGACAGCCGAATCCGCGACGGCGCAGGCGGCCGCCGGCGCCGCGACAGGACCAGCGTCGGCCCCGGCACCCGTTGCCACATCGGTCGCGACCGCGGCGACCGCAGCACCCGCTGTCGCGCCAGCGTCCGGCATCAGCGCGTTCAATCCCGCCATCTCGGCGGTGCTGCAGGGCGCCTATATCAACCTGTCGCAGGACCCGGACAAGTACGCGTTGAAAGGCTTCGCGCCGAGCGGCGACATCGGGCCCGGACCGCGCAGCTTCAGCATCGCCGAATCCGAACTTGCGTTGAGCGCCAGCGTCGACGACAAGTTCGCCGGCGTGCTCACATTTTCACTGACGCCGGACGACACCGTGGCGGTGGAGGAGGCCTACGGGATCGCCACCGCACTGCCTTATGGCATCACGCCGAAATTCGGGCGTTTCTTTTCGGGCCTGGGCTACCTGAACGAACAGCATCAGCACGTCTGGGATTTCTACGATGCGCCGCTGGTCTACCAGGCCTTCCTCGGCGGGCAGTACACCAACAACGGCGTGCAGGTGAAATGGGTCGCGCCCACCGATACGTTCCTCGAACTGGGTGGCGAACTCGGCAGTGGCGACGGCTACCCGGGCAATGCGCGCAACAAGAACGGCGTCGGCGACGGCGTCGTCTACGCCCACGCAGGGGGCGACGCCGATGCCAGCAACAGCTGGCGTGCCGGCCTGTCGTGGCTGCAGACCGCCGCGAAGAATCGCGACTACACCCAGGCAGACCTGGCGGGCAACGACGCGCAGGTCAGCTTTTCGGGCAAGAGCCAGGTGGCCATCGCCGATTTCGTGTGGAAGTGGGCGCCCAACGGCAATGCACTGGAGCGCAACGCGAAGTTGCAAGGCGAATATTTCTGGCGGCGCGAGCGCGGCGACCTTACCTACGACGCCGATGGCGCTCTTGCGTTGACCCAGGCCGGTGACTACCGCTCGACGCAAAGCGGCTTCTACGCCCAGGGCGTTTTCCAGTTCATGCCCTACTGGCGGGTGGGGGCGCGCTACGACTGGCTGAACCCGGGCACCGTGGACTATGGCGCGAACGGCGCCTATCTCGCCGACACGTCGTTCAATCCGCAGCGCGCCGCCGTGATGCTCGACTACACGCCATCGGAGTTCAGCCGCTTTCGCGTGCAGTACCAGCAGAGCAAGGTGCAGCCCGGCATCACCGACAACCAGATCTTCATTCAATACATCCTGACGCTCGGCGCCCACGGCGCCCATCGTTACTGAGGAGCTTCACGATGCAATCGATATTCCCTTGGCTTTCTGCCGTCGCGCTTGTTGCATTTGCCGCGCCTGCGCTGGCGGCGCTCAACGTGTTTGCCACCGTCCCTGAATGGGGCGCGCTTGCCGAGGAACTGGGTGGCGACAAGGTCAAGGTCTACGTTGCCACCAACGCACTGCAGGATCCGCATCACGTCGAAGCCAAGCCCAGCCTGATTGCGCGGGCCCGCAACGCCGACCTCGTGGTGGCCACAGGCGCCGAACTGGAGATCGGCTGGCTGCCGTTGGTGATCCAGCAGGCGGGCAATCCGCGCATCCAGCGAGGCAAGCCGGGTTATTTTGAAGCGGCTGCCTTCGTGCCCATGCTCGAAAAGCCGGCGCGTCTTGATCGCGCCGATGGTGATGTTCATCCCGGTGGCAATCCGCACATCCAGACGGATCCGCGCAACATCCTGCGCGTGGTGCAACCGCTGGCGTCGCGCCTTGCCGAACTCGATCCGCCCAATGCCAATTTTTACGCCGCGCGCGCCAAGGATTTCAGCGAGCGATGGTTCGCCGCGATCGCGAAATGGGAACAGCAGGGCGCCAGCCTGCGCGGTGTGCCCATCGTGGTCCAGCACAAATCGTTTACCTACCTGATCGCCTGGCTGGGGATGAACGAAGTGGCTGCACTGGAACCCAAGCCCGGCGTCGAGCCAACGACCGCGTATCTCGCCGAGGTGCTGACCACCTTGCAGCGGCAGTCGCCGAAGATGGTGCTCCGTGCGGCCTACCAAAGCGATCGGGCATCGGTGTGGGTCGCTGAGCGGGCGAAGATCAATGCAGTGGTGCTGCCGTTCACGGTCGGTGGCGACGACCAGGCCAAGGATCTCTTCGGTCTCTTCGACAGCACCATCGCGCGACTGAACAAGGGGGCGCAGTGAATTTCGGCGCGCTGGAGCTCTCGATCCTGCTGCCCGCGTTCGCGGCCGGTCTGCTGGTGACGGCGACGCATGTGCCGCTGGGCACGCAGGTGCTGGCACGCGGCATCGTGTTCATCGACCTGGCCATCGCCCAGATCGCCGGATGCGGCGTGCTGCTGGCCGACCAGCTGGGCTTCGAAGCGGAGGGTCTTGCGGTCCAGGTGGCGGCGCTGGCGGCCGCGCTCGGCGGCGCGCTGCTGCTCACCTGGACCGAGCGCATCTTCGACAACGTGCAGGAGGCCGTCATCGGCGTGGTGTTCGTGCTGGGTGCGTCCGGCAGCGTACTGCTGCTGGCCAGCAACGTGCATGGCGGCGAGCACCTGCGCGACCTGCTCGTCGGGCAGATCCTGTGGGTGCAGCCGGCACGACTCGCGTGGATCGCTGCCGTCTACGCCGGCATCCTTGCCGTCTGGTTCGGGTTGGGTGCGCGGCTGCCGCGCGCAGGGTTCTATGCCCTGTTTGCCGTTGCGGTCACGCTGTCGGTTCAGCTGGTTGGCCTGTATCTCGTGTTTGCCACGCTGATCGTGCCGCCACTGGCCACGCGGCGCATGACGCGCCACCGCTTGCCGGCGGCGTGGACCGTCGGCGCCGTGGGCTATGCGGCGGGGCTGCTGGTGTCGACGACTGCCGACCTGCCGAGCGGGCCGGTGATCGTGTGGGTGCTGGTGGCGTTGGCCATCGTGATGGAAATTGCATCACGGCGCAGGCGGATCGTCGCGTGACGCCGCTGGCGAAGTGCGGTCATCAGCAACGCTGCGTTCGTTTTCGCGGTGTCGCCGATGCCAATGCGATTCACGCGTTCGGTCGTGCACCGCTCGGTACACTATTCGGGATAAAGTCCGCGCGTGCGCGCAAAGAGGCGCGTCATTCCCAGCAGCGCATCGAGATTGGGCGTGGGGATCGCGACGCGCAGCGCGATTTCGCGCACCGCGGTCAGCAGCGCGTCGATCTCGAGCGGGCGTCCGGCATCGACGTCCTGCAGCATCGACGTGCGGAAGGCGCCCAGCTTGCGCGTGATCGCATGTCGATCCTCGGGCGACTGCCCGATCGGCAGGCCGATCGCATCGCCTACCGCGGCGGCCTCGCGCATGATCGCAGTGATGGCAAGCCGGACGAGCTCGTCGTCGAGCACACGATCGGCGGTGGCGCCGGTAATGGCCGACACCGGATTCATCGTCATGTTGCCCCACAGCTTGAACCAGATGTCCTGCTGGATGCGTTCCGCCACACGGGTCTCGAAGTCGGCTTCATTGAGCACCGCCGCCAGGTCCTCGACGCGTGCCGAGGAACCGCCGCCGGCTTCGCCGATGATGAGGCCGTGGCCCATGATATGACGCACCACCGCCGGCGCGCTGGTGGCACATGAGGCGTGCACCACGCAACCGATGACATTGCGCGCGGGGATCGCCGCGGCAATGGCGCCGGTGGGATCGAGCGTGTCGAGATGGGCGTCGGCCAGCGCCCCCGGCAGACCGGAAAAGAACCACCACGGCACGCCGTTCATGGCCGACAGCACCATCGTGTCGGGCCGGAGCAGCGGCGCGATGCCTGCCGCCACGCTGGGCATCGCCGGGCCCTTGACCGCGACGATCACCAGGTCCTGCGGCCCGAGGTCGACGGGATTCGCGGAGGCCTTCACCGAAGTTTGCAAAGGATGGTCCGCCAGTTCGAGGCGCATCCCACGCGCTTGCAGCGCGGCCAGCGTGTCGCCGCGCGCGACCGCGCTGATGCGGTGCCCCGCCGCGCCCAGTCGGGCGCCCAGGAAGCCGCCGATCGCGCCGGCGCCGTATACGCAGATGTCCATCAACCTTTGCTCCCTGCAATCGATGCATGAGGCCAGGCGCCGCCAATGCACCGATCGCTGTGGTTGCCAGCCCCACCGCCAGATCGTTAATATGTTAGCAGAAGCGGGTAGAGAACCGCCTTGCGTGCCGCGTCTGCCGTCCGCCCATGTTCAGCTGCAGCGCATGAAGGAAACGATCCGATGAAACCCGCTGCTGTCGTGCCGTTGCCGGAGACCACGCTGCGGCATCGCAACCTGCCGCTGTTGCTGCTGGAGGCGCGCGAGGAGATCCTCGCGCATTTTCGCGGCATCCTCAACCGCTTCGGCGTGACCGAGCAGCAATGGCGCATCCTGCGCGTGCTGCACGAGCGCGGCGATCTCGAACCCTGGCAGATCGCCGACGCGTGCAGGATTTCGAGCCCGAGCCTGGCCGGTATCCTGTCGCGCATGGACGCCACCGGCATGGTACGACGCCGGCAGTCGGCCGTGGACCAACGCCGGCAGACCGTGTCGCTGACGGCGGCAAGCAGGCGTCAGGTGAGCGCAATCGTGCCGTTGGTTGAGCGACAATATCGGTTGCTGGAAGCCGCCGTGGGCGAGGACACGATCGCCGCGCTGTATGCGGCAGCGGACGCCGCACTTCTGCGGGTGCGCAATGCCGCGATCGCGTCCGCGCTGGATGCCACGCCACCAGACCAGCCTGCAACGCCGTAAAGCCAACCACGATCACACCGCCGCCACGATGCTCACTGGCTTCTTTCTTCACCTCAAGGCACACAAGCTGCCCGTGTCCACGCGCGAGCTGCTGACGCTGCTCGAGGCGCTGGACAAGCGCGTGATTTCATCGTCGCTCGACGATTTCTACACGCTGTCGCGCGCCTGCTTCGTCAAGGACGAGCAGCACTTCGATCGCTTCGATCTGGCGTTTGCCAGCTACTTCCGCGGCGTCGACGCGTTGTTCGATATCCGCGGCGAGATTCCGGAAGAGTGGTTGAAGCTCGAGTTCCAGCGCCACCTGTCGGAGGAAGACAAGAAGCTGGTCGAGGCGCTGGGCGGCTGGGACAAGCTGATGGAGACGCTGAAAGCCAGGCTGGAGGAGCAGAAGGGCCGCCACCAGGGTGGCTCGAAGTGGATCGGCACCGGCGGCACCAGCCCCTTCGGCGCGTACGGCTACAACCCGGAAGGTGTGCGCATCGGCCAGAAGGAGGGCGGGTCGCGCAGCGCAGTCAAGGTGTGGGACGAGCGCAATTTTCGCAATCTCGACGGCGATGTCGAACTCAACACCCGCAACATCAAGGTTGCGTTGCGTCGACTGCGCCGCTTTGCGCGCGAGGGCGTGCCGGAGGAGCTCGACCTCGACGGCACCATCGAAGGCACGGCGCGCAATGCCGGCTGGCTGGACTTGAAGCTGCAGCCGGAGCGGCGCAACCGGGTGAAGGTGCTGCTGTTCCTCGATGTCGGCGGGTCGATGGATCCGCATGTGCGCACTTGCGAGGAACTGTTTTCCGCGGCCAAGGCGGAGTTCCGGCATCTCGAGCACTTCTATTTTCACAACTGCGTCTACGATCATGTCTGGCGCGACAACGGCCGGCGCAGCGTCGACCGGATGTCCACGCTCGAGCTGATCCGCACCTACGGCCCCGACTGGAAGGTCATCTTCGTCGGCGACGCCGCGATGAGTCCCTACGAACTGGTCCAGGCCGGTGGCAGCGTCGAATACATGAACGACGAGCCGGGTATCGCGTGGCTCACCCGCATCTTCGAGCATTTCCGGCGCGTGGTCTGGTGGAATCCCGAACCGGAGCGCGCGTGGGAATACACGCGCTCGACGCAGATCGTGCTGCAGAAACTGGGGCCGCGGATGTTTCCGCTCACGTTGGCCGGCGTGGGCAAGGGCATCGACGCTTTGCGGCACTGAAGCAACAGCCGTGACGCTGCCGCAACTCATCCTGGGCTTTGCCCGCCGCCACTGGCGCGCGTACGTTATCGCAGGCGCGATGCTCGTCCTGATCGCGGTGCTGACCGTATGGGTGCCGCGCCGCGTCGGCCACATCATCGACGCCTTCGTGGCCGGCACGCTGTCCGGGCTCGGACTGTGGAGCGAACTGGCGATCCTGCTGGCGATGGGCGTGGCGATCTACCTGTTGCGCGTGGGCTGGCGCCTGTATCTTTTTTCGGCGGCGTTCCAGCTGGGCGTCGAACTGCGCGTGCGCCTGTACGAGCGACTGTCCCTGCAGGGGCCGCCGTTCTTTCATCGCCAGCGCACCGGCGACCTGATGGCGCTGGCCACCAACGACGTCGATGCGGTGGAGATGGCGGCGGGCGAGGCGTTCCTTGCCGGCTTCGACGGCACGCTGACACTCGTGCTGGTCGTCGCAATGATGACGCTGGGCATCGACTGGCGCCTGGGCGCGATTGCGCTGCTGCCGTTTCCGTTGATGGCGATCGCGTTCTTCAGAATCTCGCGACACATCCACCGCGCCTCGCGCCAGGCGCTCGACCGCTTTTCCGGACTGAACGAGCACGTGCAGGAAACCGTGGCCGCGGTGCGCACGCTGCGCGCGCTGGGCCTCGAGGCGCGGGCCGCGCAGGAATTTGCGCTGCGCGCGGAGTCCGCCGGCGCCGCGGCCTTCGACGCGCAGCGGTGGGAGGCAGGCTTCGAGCCCACGGTCGGACTCACGCTCACGGTCGCGTCCGCGGCGACGCTGGCCATCGGCGGATGGCTCGTGTGGTACCAGGAAATCACCGTGGGCCAGCTCACGGCCTTCACGATGTATCTCGGGCAGCTGATCTGGCCGATGTTCGCGGCGGGGTGGGTGCTGGCGCTGATCCAGCGCGGCAAGGCCGCGTGGTCGCGTCTCGATCCGGTGCTGCGCGAGCCGCTTTCGGTGGCCGACGGCGGCACAGTCACGACCGCGCCCTCCGGCGCCCTGTCCTTCGACGGGGTGACGTTCACGTATCCCGCGGTGGGGGCGACGACGGCCGATGCGCGGGCCACCCCTACGCTCGACGCCGTGTCGTTCACGCTTGAAGCCGGTTCCACGCTCGGCATCGTGGGGCCGACTGGCGCGGGCAAGTCGACGCTGCTCGCGCTGCTGCTCCGGCACTATGCGGCGCAGCATGGCACGATCCGTTGGGGCGATGCCCTGCTCGATGCCTACGCATTGGCGATGCTGCGCAGCGCGACGGCGTGGGTGCCGCAGGAAGCGTTCATGTTCTCCGGAACCATTGCAGAGAACATTGCGCTGGCCCATCCCGCCGCAACGTCCGCGCAGATCGAGGCGGCCGCGCGGCTCGCCGACCTGCACGACGATATCGCGCGTTTTGCACATGGGTATGCCACCCGCGTGGGCGAGCGTGGCATCACGCTGTCCGGCGGCCAGCGGCAACGCATGGCCATCGCCCGCGCGCTGCTTACCCATGCGCCGCTGTTGTTGCTGGACGACGCGTTGAGTGCGGTCGATACCGGGGCTGAAACGCGCATCTTGGCGCACCTGCGCGATGCCCGCCGTGGCCGCACCGCGATCATCGTCAGTCATCGGCTGTCGGCGGTGGCCGATGCCGATTGCATCATCGTTCTGCAAGGCGGCCGCGTGACCGAGCGCGGCACGCACGCGGTGTTGCTGGCGCTGGACGGCTGGTATGCCGCGCAGTGGCGCTATCAACAGCTGGAAGCCGCGCTGGAAAGCCTGCCATGAGCGACGGGGCTGACGGACCATTGGACTTGCGACGCGCCAATCCCGGCGAACGGCGCCAGGCATTCTCGCTGCTCTGGCGCGCGGCGCGCCCCGACCGGAAGCACATCACCTGGGCTGCGCTATGGCTGGCGCTGGCGGGCTTGCTCGAGGCCGCCGGGCCACTGCTCGGCAAGCAGTTCATCGATACCTACCTGCTGCCGCGCGCGCTCGACTGGACGACGATGACGCTGCTCGTTGCCGGGTACCTTCTCACCGGCGCCGCGGCATCGATCATCCGCTACTTCCAGCTGGTGCGGCTGGCAGGACTGGCCATGCGGTCAGTGCGACGCCTGCGCGAAAGCGTGTACGGGCACGTGCTGCGGTTGCCGATGGCGTTTTTTGACCGCGCTGTTACCGGGCAACTGGTCAGCCGCATCACCAACGACACGGAAGCGGTGAAACAGTTGTACACGCAGGTGCTGTTCGAATTGCTCGTCGGGCTGACGGTACTGTTCGGCGTGATCGTCGCGATGCTCTGGCTCGACTGGCGCCTGATGCTGCTGGTGCTGCTGCTGGTGCCAGCCACGGCGGGCATCGTCTGGGGCTATCAACGCCTGTCGGCGGCGGCCGTCACCCGTGCCCGCGCACTGCGCAGCGACATCAACGCGCGCATGGCCGAAGGCATCGCCGGCATGAGCCTGCTGCAGGCCATGGGCGCGGTGCCGCGGTTCCGCCGCTATTACGCGGAGACCAACCGGGCGCACTACGTCGCGCGCATGGGGGAGGTGCGCGCCAATGCCTGGTTGCTGCGGCCGGCGCTCGATTTTCTCAACATCCTGCTGATCGTGGTCATGGTGGCGGCGGTGGGCACGCAGCGGCTGCAGGGCGTGGAAGTAGGCCTGCTGTATGCGTTCATCGCCTACGTCGCGCGCATCGTCGATCCGCTGATCCAGATCACGATGCAGTTTTCATCGTTGCAGCAATCCGTCATCGCCGCGGCGCGCGTCAACGTGCTGCTGCATGAGCCTGCGGCGCCCGTTGCCCGGCACGACGGGCGGATCGAGCGTGGGCAGATGCAGCTGTCTGACGTTACCTTCGGCTATGACGCGGCGCGACCGGTGCTGCATGACGTGACCCTCGCCATACCGGCCGGCGCCTTCATCGGCATCGTCGGGCATACGGGCAGCGGCAAGTCCACGTTGCTCTCGCTGCTGCTGCGGTTTTATGCGCCACAGGCGGGGCGCATCGACATCGACGGCATGCCGCTGGCCGATATCGGCGACGTCAATTTTCGTGCCGCGGTGGGCCTCGTGCCGCAGGAACCCTTCCTGCTCGCGGCCAGCGCGCGCGAGAACATCGACATGGGACGCGGCCTGTCGGACGAAGCGGTGATGATTGCGGCCCGGGCCGCGCGCGCGCATGAATTCATCACGACGCTCGAGGCGGGCTACGACACGCCGTTGGGCGAGGGCGGCGCTCGACTTTCGGCCGGGCAGAAGCAACTCATTGCCGTCGCCCGCGCGCTGGCGGGGCAGCCGCGGATCCTGTTCCTCGACGAGGCAACTTCGCGCATCGACAGCGAAACCGAACAGCGCGTGCAGCTGGCGCTGACGGCATTGCATGGCACGGTGACCGTGGTGGCGATCGCCCATCGGCTGTCCACCATCCGCGCCGCGGACCGGATCATCGTCCTCAATCATGGCCGCATCGCGGAGGCCGGCACGCACGACGCGCTGATGGCCATTCGGGACGGCATCTACCAACGGCTGTATCTGCTGCAGCAGATCGGCGATTGAAATGATGCGCGCGCGATTGGGATAAAAAAACGCCGCGAGGTCTCCCTCGCGGCTTGACGACCCGGCACCAGGACAGCGCCCGCGATGCCGGATCGTGGAGCGGCTCGCGCCTTCAGTTGATCGACAAACAACCCCGGACGCACTGCTCCGAAGCGATCAGCCGATCTTCACGGGAACGAAGATCTGCCGGCCCTGGCGCTCGATCAGCAACGCGACGGTCTTGCCCGCCTTGTCGACCTGCGCCTTCAACTCTGCGGGCGTGGTGATGCGGGTGGTGCCCACGCCGACGATCAGGTCGCCCGACTGCACGCCGGCCTTCGCCGCCGCGCCGCCCGACCGCTCGACGAGCACGCCCGTCTTGCCGGCCGATTTCTGCTCTTCCGGCGTCAGCGCGCGCACCGCCACGCCGAGCTTGCCCTTCGTTTCGCCGTCGTCACCGGCGCTGGCGACCTTGCCGTCGTCGAGCGTGCCGACCGTGGCGGCCAATTCGACCGGCTTGCCGTCGCGCCAGACTTCCACCTTGATCGTGGTGCCGGGCATCGTGCTGCCGATGCGGCTCGTGACGTCGGTGCTGTCGGTGACCGCAGTGCCGTCAATCTTGCGAATGACGTCGCCCGACTTGAAGCCCGCCTTGGCGGCCGGGCTGTCCTTTTCGACATTGCCGACGAGCGCGCCGTTGGCATCACTCAAGCCGAAGCTCTGCGCCAACGTCTGGTCGAGACCCTGGATGCCGATGCCCAGGCGCCCATGCTGCACCTTGCCGTGCGCCTTCAACTGGTCGGCCACCGACACTGCGACATCGGCCGGAATCGCAAACGACAGGCCCATGTAGCCGCCGGAGCGACTGTAGATCTGCGAGTTCACGCCAACCACCTGGCCCGCGGTATTGAGCAACGGACCACCGGAGTTGCCCGGATTGACCGCCACGTCCGTCTGGATGAACGGGACCATCTGGCCGTTGGGCAGCGCGCGATGCACGCCACTGACCACGCCGGCCGACACGCTGTTCTCGAAGCCGAAGGGCGAGCCGATTGCAATGACCCATTCACCGCGGCGAACGGCGGCCTTCGACGAGAATTCGATGGCCGGCAGGTTCTTCGCATCGATCTTGATCAGGGCGATGTCGGTGCGCTTGTCGGTGCCGATGACCTTGGCCGTGAATTCGCGGCGGTCGGTCAGCTTGACCGTCACTTCGGAGGCGCCGTCGACCACGTGCGCGTTGGTGACGATGTAGCCATCGTTGCTGACGATGAAGCCCGAACCCTGGCCCTGTGACGGTTGCTGTTGCTGCGGACGCATGCCGGGGCCGCCGCCGAAGCGCTTCTGGAATTCGCGCAGCGGATTGTTATCCTGTTCGTTGTCGTCTTCCTCGTCCGCCAGGCCGGGACGACCCTTGTCATGCACGACGCTGATGTTGACGACCGATACGCCGACGCGATCGACCAGCGACGTGAAGTCGGGCAGGTTGACCAGCGCGACCGAGCCCGCGGCAGGCGCGACCAATGCAGGGGCCGGCGCCGCGAAGGCGCTGCCGACCGCATGCGTGTCGAGTTGGTTGTAGCCGGTTGCGATACCGGCGCCGATGCCGGCGGCAATCAGCGCGTAGGTGACCTTTGACAATTGCATCGTGCTCTCCTTGTAGGAAAGAGGCCCGCCATGGGCCGCCCTGATGCAATGTAGGGGTGGCTGCTTAACCGCACCTTAAAAACCGACCCGACTGAAGACAAATAAAGCGGCATTGGCCGCTTCATTTGTTGGAACCTTTTGCACCTGCTTCATGTCACGTCGGCGAGCACATGATCACGCCGAGGTCGCCGTAGCCTTCCGGGATCCAGCCCTTGCCCAGCATCTGCGCGCGCGTGGCGAGGCTCGTCGTGTAGCGATGGTTCGGTGCCGCGCCCTGGCCGTTGTTGTAGAGGCGATAGACCGGGTCGCTGCCGGCCGGGCAGTTGCCCGTGGGCCCCGGCGCCAGCACGCCGAATACCGTCGCTTCGAATTGCCAGTCGCCGCTGGCCTTCACGACGCCGCACTCGTTGACGTCCGGCGTGTAGAAATGCGAGCTCTTCGGCGCGAACGTGGTGCTGAAGAATCGACATACGCCGGCGCTGCCGACGGGTGGACTGGCATAGGCGGTGAACGATTCACCGGTGCGCGCCCAACCCTTGAACGTGCCGTTGTCGAGCTTGCTGATCTCGTCTGGAATGTCGGTGACGAAGTAGTGGTCGAACGCCGCATGGTAGTACTCGACCACCGGCCGCTTGGTGCCGCCGGCCGGCTTCACCGTCATGAAACTCTCGACGACGCCCTTGTTGTCCTCGCTGAAATTGTCGGGGGCCACGGCGCCGATGCCGAGGCCGCGCTTGGCGAAACCGTGCAGGCACAGGTCATGATCGACCGGATCGCGCACCTTGATGGCCGCCAGCAGCGCATCGCGCGCATTGACGAACGTGGGATCGGTCGGCGTCAGCTTGTAGCCGGCCACCAGGTACTTCTTCATGCGGTCCTGGGCCTCCGCGAACGAAAGACGGGGCGTATCGTTCAGCAGGTTGCCATAGCACTCCCACAGCATCGATGCCCAGACCTCGCCTGCGTTGTGGACTTCGGCGTTGAGCGCGCTGCCGTTCTTCGGCGAACGCGCCGCCGACGTGGGCAGCGGGACGCCGTCGGTGATGTGCCGGAAGGTCAGCGGATTCTTCGTCATGTCGTGCGAATACGGGAAGCGCCGCAGACCGAAGTAGAAAGAGTTGTCCAGAACGTCGGGCGCAAAGTCCGGACCGCTGACCGGGTAGGCGCTGTCGCTGTAGGTGCCGCTGAAACCGGCATTGGCAGGAACCGCCTTGTCTTCCTCCTTGACGAGCAGCAGCATCGCGTGAAAGTCGGCCCAGCCCTCGCCCAGGCCGCGCGCCGACTGCGCCGTGAGACCGTTGGCATCGACGATCAGCCGGTTGCTGATGTAGTGGCCCCACTCGTGGGCAATCGTGGCGTTGTCGAGGCCGCCCTCGCGCGCCACACTCGACTTGCGGGCAATGCGCATATTGACGGTGGCCGCCGCCAGCTGCGCCTTGATCGCATCGCCGTCGGCGAGTGGGATCAGCACGGCGGGAATCGCGATCGTGGCGTCGTCGCCGGACATGTTGGTCGTGCCCGGCGCCACGTTGTTGAGGACCACGACGCCCGTCGCACCGGCATTCTGCGCATTCTTGACCTTGACCACGAAGGTGCACACGCCGCGATCGACCACGGCGATCTTGCCGGCGACGGCCGCCGCATTCGTGAAGTCCGTGCAGCCGTCAGTCGTGGAGGGTCCCGTCGGGTTGGCATCGTCGAGCGCGAGGACCAGGTCGTTGCTGAAATCGAACGCCTGGGCGCCGAATTCGGCGGTGCCCGATTGCTTGGTGCCGCTGATGACTGCCGGGACATTGACCTTGGCCAGCGTCACGCCGGAGGACCACAGGAATAGCTGCATCCGCGGGTGCCCGCCATCGCTGGGCGTGGTCATGTTCGCGTTGTTGGTGCCGGAAAAATCCTGCGTCTCGGCCAGCAGGCTGTCGCTGCCCAGGCCACCGCGGCCGTAATTGCTGGTCTGCGCGTTGCCCGACGCCTCGTCGAAGCCGGCGTCGTAGTACCAGTCATGCAGATAGTTGACGATGTAGAACGCGTTCGTCACCGCGGCCATCACCTGCGTACGGCTGGCGCCCGGCGACTGGTCGGTGTCATACACGTAGTCGAAACTGTTCGCGCCATTGACGCATGCATGCATGTCGCCGTTGATGGGCCGCGACACGTTGCATTCGTCGATTGCGGCAGGACCGAAGCCGTTGGCCGTGAAACTGTCCGTGTACGCCTCGACGTTGTTGCCGATCGTCTTCGTGGCATCCGCCGCCAGCCACGGGTCGTTCCTGCTGAAGGGCGCGTTCTGCAGCGTCACGACGTTGGCGGGCACCACCGGGCCCTGGTAGCCGTCCGGCGTGCCGGTGGGATGCGGATAGCCATTGCGCCCGTTGGGCCCCGGCCACGGCAGGTTGGCGCCGTCGGCTTCCGCGTACACGCGGTATGAGAAGGCGACTTCCGCGGTCTGGTTGTGGCGAAAGAGAATCCTGCCGTCGGCGGCACTGACGACATAGGCATAGTGGTCGGTATCACGAGCCGGTGCGGCATCGCGCATCTGCACTTCGATGTAATACGCGGGCAGCAGCGCCCCTGGCATGCGGAACCATACGGGCTTGACGCGGGCCGCATCGGCCATGACGGCGCCATCCGCGCTGGCGGTGCCTGCCGGCAGCGCAACCCGCGTGTAACCGTCCGCATTGTCCGTGCGTTGCAGCTTGGCGGCCACGGCGGGCGCGAACTGAAAGTCGCGGAGCGCGGCGGCCACGGCGGCGATGGCATCGAACGTATTGGCCGTGGCGGATTTCTGCTGTGCATCGCCAGCGCCCATCACGAAGCCGCCGATGGCGGCCAGTTCGCCGTGGCGATCGAGCAGCACGTTGGCCTGCTCCCGGAATACCTCGATGCCGGCGACAGTGCCGCGAAAGCGCACGATGGTGCCGCCACCGTCGAGTGGCTGGACGTTGTGCACGGGCAATGCATTGATTTCCTCCGCGCTGATCCGGTACAGGCCGGCCAGGTCGCGCAAATGCGCACGGGCGGCGCTTTCCGCGTCGAGGCCGGACTTGCGCGACGCCACTTGCGACTGCGCCTTGAGGTTGGCGCGCGCGGCGTCACCCGACAGGAAGGTGGGCACGCCGTGACGGGGGTCCATCGACGGCGTTGCGGCCGAAGTCGCGGTCGTCGCGACGACATTCGCCGTTGCGGCAGGTACCGTCGGGGCTTGCGCCAGCGCATCGATCGGCGCCAGGAGACGCGCAGCGACGGGACCGGTGGACGACGCCAGGACCCCGACGATGGCGATGGCCATCACGGATACCGGCGCTGCGCGAAACTTGCGTTTATGCATTGGAACCTGCCTGTGACTGGAGGAAAGGCGTGCCGACGCGAGGCGCCGGGGCACGACCAGCCGCAATGTTAACGTCCCCGCCTTCGGCAGGATGATTTGCCCATCAAGTGCAACGCTCGTCAGCCGGCATCGACGACGGGAAAGCGCACCCGCACCGTCAATCCACGTCCCCCCGGACCATCGTCCAGCGCCACGCTCGCGCCGTGGGCGACCGCGATACGCTTCACGATCGACAGTCCCAATCCGCTGCCGCCGCCGTCGGTGGTGCCGCTGGCGCTGGTGCCGCGATGAAAGCGCTCGAAGACACTTTCGCGTTCCACGACCGGGATGCCGGGGCCGGTGTCCATCACCGACAACACGGCGGCACCGTTCTCGTCATCCACGGCCACGTCGACGCGGCCGCCAGTCGGCGTATAGCGCAACGCATTGTCGACCAGGTTGGCCAGCAACATCGCGAGGCTGGCCGGATCGCCGCGCACCGGCACCGGCGCGCTGCGCACGCTGCCCATGTCGATGCCCTTGTCCTCGGCCAGCGCTGCACGGGCCACCAGCGCGTCGGCCACGATGGGCGTCAGGTCGACCAGCGTCTCCGTCGCGCCGAGCGCCTCGGGCTCGAAGCGCGCCATCGTCAGCAGTTGCTCGACCAGGCGCACGGCACGATCAACGCCGGACTTGAGTTCGGTGAGCGCCGCCGCCCGCGCCGGTTCGTCCGGCGCGCGCTCCGCCAATTCCACCTGCAGCCGGACGGCGGCCAACGGCGTTCGCAACTCGTGCGCCGCGTCGGCAGTGAAGCGTCGTTGGGCCGCCAACGCGTCATCGAGGCGCGCGAGCAGCGCATTGAGGCTGCCGGCCAACGGCCGCAATTCATTCGGCACGCCGGTTTCAGCCAGTGGCGCCATGGCGTCCGGGCGCCGCTTGGCCACGGCGCGCGACATCGCATCCAGTGGGCGCAAGCCACGGCCCACCGCGTACCAGATCAGCACGCCGAGGAACGGGATCAGCGCCAGCAGCGGCAGCAGCGTGCGCAGCGCAGTCTGCGCCGCGATCTCGCGCCGCTCGTCGAGCGCATGCGCCACCTGCAGCGCATGGTTGCCCACGACGTGCGTATAGAGACGCCACTCGCGGCCGTTGTCGAGCACGGTCGAGTAACCTTCGGTCGCCGGCACCGGCAGGCCGGTGTTCGGCTGCGACCAGTAAACCAGCACCCCATCGCGGTTCCAGATCTGGGTGACGATCTGCGCTACGCCGGGGGCGGGGCGCCCGTCCGGCGGCGTGGGCGTGGGGCCGCGTCCGCGCAGCAGATCCTCGATGCGGGTTGAATACGCGAGCTGCTTCAACTGCAGGTCGAACAGGTCGCCGATCTCGCGCTTGGTCTCCACATAGGTGGCGACGGTGGCCAGCGCCGCGACCGCCGCCAGGCCCAGCAGCAACCAGGCCAGCAGCGTGCGGCGGATCGACGTCATGCGCGGGCAATCACGTAGCCCACGCCGCGGATCGTGCGGATGGCGGGCGCGCCGAGTTTCTTGCGCAGGTTGTGGACATGCACTTCCACCGCGTTGCTTTCCACCTCCTCGCCCCAGCCGTACAGGCGTTCTTCGAGCTGCGACTTCGACAGCGCGGTGCCGGGACGCTCGAGCAGCGCTGCCAGCAGCGCGAATTCGCGGATCGACAGGTCGATTGCCTTGCCGGCCTGCTGCACCGTATGCGCGGTGGGATCGAGTTCCAGGTCGCCATTGCGCAGCACATTGTCTTCGCGCGCGATGTCGCGGCGCAGGAGCGCGCGCATTCGCGCCGACAATTCGTCGAGACTGAAGGGCTTGACCAGGTAATCGTCAGCACCCGCGTCGAGGCCGGCCACGCGGTCGGCGACGGCGTCGCGAGCGGTCACCACCAGCACCCGTGCCTTGTTACCGGCACGGCGCATTTCCTTCAGCAGGTCGAGGCCGCTCTTCTTGGGCAAGCCAAGGTCGAGCAAGACCAGTGCATAGGCACCGGCAGCCGTTTCGAGCGCCACGCGGGCGGCCATGCCGTCCTGGACCCAGTCGACCGTGTACTTGTCCTGCTGCAGCGCAGCATGGAGGGTCTTGCCGATCATGGGGTCGTCTTCGACCAGGAGGATGCGCATGGCGGGAGCAATGTGGGACGCGGCCGCCGCATTCTACTTGGGGGCGGCTTAGCGCCGACTTAAGGCCGGATGCTGCCCGACGCGGAGGCCTTGCTCGAAGGGGCCGGGTTGGACATAGCGCGACGCGGAGCGCCGCGCCTACGGTACCTACTGGGTGGCGCCAAGGTCCGTAGGCCGGGGACCACAGGGTCGCAGGCGCATTTGCCTGCATCCAGTGCGCCGTCGCCCGCGTATCTCTGGGGGTGGACGCGAGACCCCTTGGGTATCTCCGCACATCCTGTTCCGCCAGCCAACTCCAGGAGACGAAGTCATGCCTATTGTCCGAAGCAACCCAAGCATCTTCCGCCGGGCCGTCCTGCCAACGCTCGTTGCGGCGACCTTCGCCGCCGGCCTGTCCGGCCCGACGCTGGCGTCGAGCCATCGCGAGGCGCCGTTCCTTGCGGGCCAGCCGCAACTGGACGCCACCGATTTCTACATGTTCAGGAGCTATGAACCGGGGCGGGAAGGGTACGTGACCCTCGTCGCCAACTACCTGCCGCTGCAGGATCCGTATGGCGGCCCCAACTACTTCAAGCTCGACACCAACGGCGTCTACGAAATCCATGTCACCAACGATGGCGGTGCGGTCGAGAACCTGACGTTCCAGTTCAAGTTCCAGACAACCAATGCCGACAACGCCTTCATGATCGGCGGCAAGCGGATCTCCATTCCGCTGGTGCAGAACGGCAGCGCGGATGTCGCGACACCCAACTCGCCGGCACTCAACACGCGCGAAACCTTCACGCTCAACGTGATCCGCGGACCGCGCCGCACGGGCACGTCGCAGGCGGTGGTCAACACGACGCAGGGCGGCACCACGTTCGACAAGCCGGTGGACTATATCGGCACCAAAACGATCTCCGACTACATCGCCTACGCCAACAAGCATATCTGGGACATCAACATTCCCGGCTGCACCGGAGCGGGCCGCGTGTTCGTCGGGCAGCGCAAGGATCCGTTCGTCGTCAACCTCGGCGAAACCTTCGACCTCGTCAACATCAAGTATCCGGCGGTGGAGCTCAATCCGCTGGCCGAATTCGCGACCGTCGACTCGCTGGCCGACGCCAACGTGACGGCGCTGGTGCTCGAAGTGCCGATCGCATGCCTCACCGAAAACAAGGGCACGATCATCGGCGGCTGGACGACGGCCAGCGTGCCGGGCACGCGGACGATGAGCGCCGCGCCGGGCAGCGGTCTCGATCCCACCACGCAGACCGGCGCATTGGTGCAGGTGTCGCGCCTTGGCATGCCGCTGGTCAATGAAATCGTGATCGGTTTGAAGGACAAGAACAAGTTCAATGCGAGCGAGCCCAAGGACGACGGCCAGTTCGCCGATTACGTCACTAATCCGGCATTACCGACATTGCTGGAAGTCCTGTTCGGCGGTGCCGGCGTGAAGGCACCTACCAACTATCCGCGCACCGACCTGGTGGCGGCATTCCTGACCGGCGTGCCTGGGCTCAACCAGCCGTCCAATGTCGTGGGTTCGGAGCAGGTCCGGCTGAACACCGCCATTCCCGTCACGCCCGGCAGTGCGCAGAACCGTCTCGGCGTGATCGGCGGCGACAACGCCGGCTTCCCGAATGGCCGGCGTCCGGGTGACGACGTCGTCGACATCGAATTGCGCGTGGCGATGGGCGTGCTGTGCACGTTGAACATCGGCGGCTGCAAGCCGGCGGATGCGCCGGCTGGTTCGCTCAAGTACACCGACGGCGCGTTCGTCAGCGCAGCGTTCTTTGCCAACCAGTTCCCGTACCTGCGGGCGCCGTTGAAGGGCTCGCCCAACGACGACAACGCGATCAAGCGTGCCAGGCAGGCGCAGGCGCAGAAGTAATTGCGGTGTCCTGACGGCCCCGGTGCTCCGGGGCCGTTTTCAATGGAGAAGCGAATGGGGTGTGCCATTTTCGGGCGGTGGGTCATGGTGGCGGGCGTCGCGCTGGTTGCGCAGGTCGCGTTTGCCGCGCCGTTCGTGCCCACCGACGATGCCCAGGTGCTGGAACGCCTGCCGCTGCGGGCCGCGGCGCAGAACCGCGAACTCGATCGTCTGAAACAGGCAGCGCTGGCCGCGCCAGGCAATGCGAATGCGGCCACCGCGTTGGCCAATGCGTATTACCAGATTGCGCGCGCCGACGGCGATCCGCGCTATCTGGGCTACGCGCAGGCAGCGTTGAAAACGTGGTGGAACGATGCCGAGGCGCCCACGCCGGTGCTGGTCGCGCGTGCCACGATCCTGCAGAGCGATCATCAATTCGATCGTGCACTCGCCGATCTCGAGCGGGCGCTGGTCCGCGAGCCGCGCAACGGGCGCGCGTTGCTGGTACGCGCCACCGTGCTGACCGTGCAGGGCAAATATGCACAGGCCCGTGCCGAGTGCCCGAAGCTCTACGGCGTTGCGCCGGAACTCTACGTCGGGATCTGCGTGGCCACGGTCGACAGCCTTACCGGCAAAGCAGGCCCGGCGATGGCGTCGCTGGAACGCCTGATGCGCAATGCCGGCGTCACGCCCGAGGCGCGGGCCTGGGCAGCGTCGACATTGGGTGAGGTTGCTGCGCGCCGTGGCGATCCGGTGGCGGAAGCGCAATTTCGCGCGGCGCTGGCGGCCGATCCGCGCGACCTGTACACGATTGGGGCCTACAGCGACTGGTTGCTCGACAGCAAGCGTCCCGCGGAGGTCATTCCGCTGGTGCGCAACGATGCGCGCGTGGACGGTCTGTTGCTGCGGCTGGCGCTGGCGCAGGCCGCGGCGGGCCAACCCGACGCCAGGGCCACGATCGAGATCCTGCGTTCGCGCTATGCCGCAAGCCGTGCGCGTGGCGATACCGTACATCGCCGCGAGGAGGCGCGCTTCGCGTTGTGGCTTGCTGGCGACCCGGCCGCGGCGTTGCGTCTTGCCACCGACAACTGGGCGGTGCAGCGCGAACCTGCGGACCTGCGGATTCTGGCGGAAGCGGCGGCGGCCACGGGTGACTCGACCGCGAAGGCGACGGTACGCCAATGGCTGGCGGATACCGGACTCGAATACCCGGTCGTCGCCGCATTGGTGGCCCCCGGTGCGGGAGCCGGCAAGTGATGCACGCGCTGCTGCGCTGCCTGCTGGCGATGGGCCTGCTCGTGCAAGGCGCGGCGTGGGCGCACAAGCCATCGGACAGCTACCTGACGCTCGATGTCGTGGGCGCGACGATCACGGGGCAATGGGACATCGCATTGCGCGATCTCGATTTTGCGCTGGGCTTGGACGGCGACCAGGACGGGGCGATCACGTGGGGCGAGGTCAAGGCCAGGCACGCGGCCATCGCGTCGTACGCACTGTCGCGGTTGACGCTCGGGCCGACGAATGCGCCCTGTGTCCCCGTCGTCGCCACGCAGATGATCGACAGCCACAGCGACGGCGCCTACGCGGTGCTGCGGTTCAAGGCGACCTGCGCCAGCCCGCCGGATGCGCTGGACGTAGGCTATCGCCTGTTCGCGGAAATCGATCCTTCCCATCGCGGCCTGCTCAAGCTATCCGCCGCCGGGTTCACGAGCACCGCCATCCTGGCCGCCGACGTGGCGTCGCGGCCACTGCCGCTTGCGGAGCCATCGAAGGCCGCGCAGTTTGCCGAGTATGTCAAGGAAGGGGTCCTGCATATCTGGACGGGCTTCGACCACATCCTGTTCCTTCTCGCGCTGTTGCTGCCGGCGGTGCTGGTGCGTTCGCGCGTTCCTGGCGAGACCTGGACGGCGGTGCCGACGTTTCACGCGGCGTTCATCGACGTGCTCAAGATCGTCACCGCGTTCACGCTCGCCCACTCGATCACGCTGTCGCTGGCGGCGCTCGGCGTCATCAGCCTGCCGTCGCGGTTGGTCGAGTCTGCCATCGCCGCGTCGGTGCTGCTGGCGGCACTCAACAACGTGCGACCGACTGGTCCTCGGCATGCGGTGGGCCATCGCCTTCCTGTTCGGGTTGGTTCACGGCTTCGGCTTCGCCAGCGTGCTGACCGATCTCGGGTTGCCGCAGGATTCGCTGGTGCTGGCCTTGGTGGCCTTCAATGTCGGCGTCGAACTGGGGCAACTGGCCATTGTGGCGGTATTCCTGCCGGTGGCCTTTGCGATGCGCGGGTCCAGGTTCTACCGGCGCTTCGTCATGATGGGCGGCTCGTTGGTCGTGGCGGCTATCGCAGTGGTATGGTTGCTGGAAAGGATATTCAATATCGCGCTGTTGCCGGGTTTTGGGACCTGAACGCAAGCAACATGGAGCAGCAATGGAACGGATCACGATGTCGATGGACGAGGAACTGGCCAAGGATTTCGACAGCATGGTGCAGGATCGCGGATACACCAGTCGTTCCGAAGCCATGCGCGACCTGGTGCGCCGCGAGATCGAGGCCTACCGCCAGGCACGCGATGCCCGTACGCAATGCGTGGCCAACCTCTCGTATGTATTCAACCACCACGAACGCCAGCTGACCGAGCGCCTCACCGAGGCGCAGCACCAGCATCACGATCTGGTGGTGGCCACGATGCACGTGCACCTCGATCATGAACATTGCCTCGAGAGCACCGTCTTGAAAGGGCCGATGGTCGCGGTGCGGGCATTTGCCGACCGGACACAGGCGGAGCGGGGTGTGCGCCACTGCGCGCTCAACCTCGTCACGGTGCAGACCGGCGACGCGCATTTCCGGTCCGGCGCTCATCATCATCACGGTCATCTGCATCTCATCCCCAAGCGGTGACCGGAAACGGCATCCACCGCGCGTCTTATTGCGTATGGAGGTAGGAACTAATCTAATAAAGTGCTTAACAACGGAGCGAAAACCAGCAATGCCCACCTTTCGACCTTCCTCTGCCGCCGCCGCACTTGCCGGCCTTTTGCTTGCATCAGGCGCAGCGGCCCAGGACGTCCAGGTGACCACTGCCCGGGAATCCGAGAAGCTCGGCACCGTGGAGGTCAGCGGCCACTACGACAACAGCGTGGGCAGCGGCGACGCCGCCAGCGCGGGCGTGATCACGTCGCAGCTGATCGCCGACCGGCCGCTGCTGCGGCCGGGCAGCCTGCTCGAATACATTCCCGGCATGGTGGTCACGCAGCACAGCGGTGCCGGCAAGGCCAACCAGTATTTCCTTCGCGGCTTCAACCTCGATCACGGGACGGATTTCTCGACGTGGGTGGCCGGCATGCCAGTGAACCTGCGAACTCATGCTCACGGGCAGGGCTACACCGACCTCAATTTCGTCATTCCGGAACTCATCTCGCGCGTTGACTATTTCAAAGGACCGTATTACGCCAACGTGGGCGACTTCGGGTCTGCCGGCAGCGCCGACCTGCACTACTTCGACAATATGAAGCAGGGTATTGCGCTCGGGACAGGAGGCGACTTCGGCTATGCGCGGGCGCTGCTGGCAGGATCGGCGCCTGTGGGCGCCGGCGTCCTTACCTATGGAATCGAATATCTGCACAACGATGGGCCGTGGGAGATGCCGGACAATTTCGAAAAGTACAATGCGCTGTTGCGCTATGTGATGCCGGTGGGCGAGGGAAAGATCGGCATCACAGCCATGGCCTACGCCGGCAAGTGGAATTCCACCGACCAGGTGCCGCAACGCGCCGTTGACAGCGGCCTCATCGGTCGGTACGGCTCGCTGGATGACAGCGACGGCGGCAATTCGAACCGGTACAGCCTTTCCGCCGAGTTCTCAACGCCGCTGGCCGGCGGCCAATTGCAGACCACGGCCTACTGGTTCAGATACCAGCTCGACCTCTACTCCAATTTCACGTACTTCCTCAACGATCCGGACAATGGCGATCAATTTCATCAGGCCGATGATCGCAATGTCTACGGCTGGACCGGCAGCTGGGTGAAGTCCGGCGAACTCTTCGGTGCGCCCACGCGCAACACGCTGGGATTCGAATTCCGGCAGGACCGGATCGATCCGGTGGGGCTGTACGCCACGGTGCGACGCGAGCGCCTGTCCACCACGCGCGAAGACAACGTCGTGGAAGGCAGCACCGGCCTTTACGCGCAGAACGATACACAGTGGAACGACTGGCTCCGCTCGATCTTCGGGCTGCGCTACGATTGGTACCGATTCAATGTCGACTCGAGCGTGGTGGAAAATTCCGGCAGCGTGACGGCGGGCATCGTGTCGCCCAAGGCTTCGTTCGTGTTCGGTCCTTGGTACAAGACGGAATATTTCGTGAATGCCGGCTACGGCTTTCACAGCAATGATGCGCGTGGGGTCACGATCAAGGTGGATCCCGGCACCGGCGACGCTGTCGATCCCGCCACGCCGCTGGTACGCAGCAAGGGCGCGGAATTTGGCGTGCGCACCGAGGCCATGCCCAACGTGCAGTCGTCACTGGCGCTGTGGTACCTGAAGCTCGACAGTGAACTGGTGTTTGTCGGCGATGCGGGGACCACAGAGGCCGGACGACCGTCGCAGCGCTATGGCGTGGAATGGAACAACCGGTGGCGGCCATTGCCGTGGATGTTCGTCGATCTCGACGTGGCGTGGAATCACGCCCGCTTTTCCAACGATGCGCCGGAGGGCAGCTACATCCCGGGCGCGCCGGATACGGTGATCTCCGCCGGCGTGGCGGTCGACAAATACGGACCGTGGTCCGGGGCGCTCTTCATGCGCTATATCGGCGCCTACCCGCTCCTGGAGGACAACAGCGTGCGCTCCGATGCCTCGACGGTGTTCGACGCGCAGGTGGGCTATGAGATCGCCCGGAACACGCGACTGCGGCTCGACGTGTTCAATCTCTTCGACACGCAAACCAACGACATCACCTACTACTACGAGTCGCGTTTGCCCGGCGAGCCGCCCGGCGGCGTTGCCGATACGCACTTCCATCCCGGGGAGAATCGCAGCTTTCGCGTGTCGTTGGCGTATCGGTTCTGATCAGCCTGGGGAGACAGTCGATCGGTCTCCCGACGGGGCGCTAGTGCGAGTGCCGATGCCGGTGATGCAGGTCGGGGTAGTGTGCGTGGAAATGCACCATCGGTGCATGGACATGCGGATGCGCATGAGGCTCCTCGCCGTTCCACGCAAAGCCGTGCGCATGCCGATGATGTTCGTCGTGCGAGTGGACATGTTCATGGTCGAGCGCTTCGTGCACATGGCGATGCCCATGCTGTTCGGTAAGGTGCAGCCACACCCCCGCCGCCATCAGCAGTCCGCGCCGCACTCAGTTGCCAGGTCAGCGCGTCGCCGACGACAACCAGCGCAAGCGCGGCACCGAAGAAGGGCGCCACGCTGAAATACGCGCCCGCGCGCGCCGTGCCGAGGTGGCGCAGCGCCAACACGAAGAGGGCGAGACTGACGCCATAGCCGAAAAACCCGAGCAACAGCGCCAGCGCTGCGGCGCCGGGTGGCGGGAAGAATTGGCCGAGCAGCAACGCGAGGCTCATGTTGACGACGCCAGCTACCACTCCCTTAAGGCATGCAATCAACACCGCGTCGCTGCCGGATACCTTGCGGGTGAGATTGTTGTCGATCGCCCAACACAGGCACGCAACCGCCACCATGGCCAGGCCAAACGAAACCTCACCTTGCGCGCCGGGACTCCACGCCAGCACCAGGCCGCCACCGACGATCGCTGCCATGCCGAGCATCACACGGCGGTCGAAATTTTCGCGGAACACGAACCACGCAAGCAGCGCCGTGAACACACCTTCCAGATTGAGCAGCAGCGACGCCGTGGCCGCGGAACTTGTGACCAGGCCAACCATCAGCGCGACCGGCCCGGCGACGCCGCCGAAGAAGATCGCTGCCAACAGCCAGAGCCACTCGCCGCCTCGGGGGAGGACGAGCTTGCGCGGCTCGGCGGAACGAAACCTGCGAACCGCCATGACGAGCAGCAGGCCCAGTCCCGAGCCGGCATAAAGCAGCCCCGCCAGCAGCAACGGTGAAACCGTGCCGACCAATAGTTTGGCCAGCGGTGTGCTGAGCCCGAAGAGCGCGGCCGATGCAAGCGCGACGACCACTCCGTAAGGCATGGCCTGGTGGCTTTCCTGATGTCGGCGGAATTCATGATTGTGCTACCCGCGGCGGCGTTCGCAAAGCGACGCAGCGACCGCCCCCGGCCTGTCAACGCCGGGTGGGATCGGCTAGCATCCGTTTCTCGACTCGACCAGGAGATTGCCCATGCCGGCGAAACAGCGACCCGGATTTTCCGGTGCAGGCCCCTTGGCTGCGGCGCGCAGCGTCCTGCTGGTCGTGTGCGCGGTGGTGCTCACCGCCTGTGCCGGCATCGCGCCGCGCGATCCCCTGCCGTCATGGAATGACGGCCCGGTCAAGTCGGCCATCCTGAAGATCGTTGCGGACACGACCACGGAAGGCGCGCCGGGCTTCGTGCCGCCGGCCGAGCGCATCGCCACGTTCGACAACGACGGTACGCTGTGGTGCGAGCATCCGCTGTATGTCGAAGTGATGTTCACGCTGGCCCGCATTGGTGACATGGCGCCGCAGCATCCGGAATGGAAGACGCAGCAGCCCTTCGCAGCCATCGTCAGCGGCGATCGCGCCGCAATGGAAAAAATGAGCGAGCGCGACTTCTTCACGCTGATGGCCGCCACGCGCGCCGGTCAGCGCCCCGAGGACATTCGCCGGGAGGTGGCCGCGTGGCTCGCCATAGCGAAGCACCCGCGTTTCAACCGGCCCTACACCGATCTCGTGTATCAGCCGATGCTCGAAGTGCTCGCCTTCTTCCGCGCCAACGGCTACAAGACCTTCATCGTTACCGGCGGCACCATCGACTTCGTGCGCAGTTTTGCCGAACGCGCCTATGGCGTGCCGCCGGAGCAGGTGGTCGGCACGACGTTCGAGGCGACCTACTCGTTCGACCGCGGCGTGGCGGCGGTGCGGCTCGAACCCCGGCCGGCGGCCATCAACGATGGTCCCGGCAAGCCCATCGGCATGGATCGCAATATCGGCCGCGTGCCGATCGCGGCCTTCGGCAATTCCGACGGCGACATCGCGATGCTCGAGACTGCGACCAACAGTCCGGAGAGCACGCGATTTCCACGACTGGGCGCGTTCGTCTGGCACACCGATGCGGTGCGCGAGTATGCATACGACAAGGACACGAAGGTGGGCCGCCTCGACCGGGGGCTCACGCTGGCGCCCCAGCTGGGCTGGCAGCTGATCGACATGAAGCGCGACTGGAAGTTGATCTTCCCGTACGAATTGCGCTGATCCGGCACGTCTGCGCCAGCCACCGGACCGGATCGAGGTATTTCAGCCGGCGTGTTTCATTACGCGCTGGCGCCACCACCGGAACAGCAGGCCTCGCGGCGGCTCGCTGCCCGAGCGCACCCACTCGACGGTGCTGGGCTCGTCGAGATAGCGCTGCTGCAGGCGGCGCGCGATATCGTTGCCGACAAAGAGCACCCGATCGCCGGGCTTCAGCGCCAGATCGTCCGGGGGCAAGAGCTGCACCTTGCCCGAACGCTCGAGCATCAGGGCGGACGCGTGCATCCGATCCTGCCGCACCATCGGGTCGGTCACCAAGTGCGCGATGGTGAAGGGCTCGCCGCTGTGCTGGAACAGCGCTCTGAATATCCCCGGCCGCATGGCATCGCATACGATGGTCCAGGCCCGGGGCGCGCCATCCCCCACTTCGCGGCGCACCCGTTCCAGCGTCGCGAGTGCAAGCGCGATTTCGGATTGCCGCAAGTGCCCGATGAAGCGGCCCAGCGTCGGCGTCTCGATCAGCTGCAGGCACTCGTGCACCATCAGCTCGGACTGGACGAACTTGACGTTGGCATTCGCGGCATCGATCAGCATCCGGTTCTGGGCATGGTTCTGGCGGATGACGACGAAAAGCTCCGGCTTTACGCGTCGGGCCAGCATCGTGGCGCCCAGGTTGACCGCATCGATGTCGGCGCCCGCCACCAGTACGTCGGCATCCTCCACATTGCGGTCGAGCAAAATGGTCTCGATGTAATCGCCGTGCTGCAGGTACTGGCTCGCGTCGTTCGGCAGTCCGGGGTCGAACGCCTTCCACACGATCTGCTGCCGATCGAGCACTTCCGCGATCTCATGTCCGAAACGTCCGAATCCGACCAGCAGCCAGCGCCCGCGGGGCGGTCGCAGGCAGGAGGGACACGGCGAACCGGGCGTGGCCGTCAGCCATTCCTCGACCTGCAGCACTTCCGGCGCGCGCAATGCGATCTCGAGATTGAAGGCAAATGTCTCGAACGGGTTGATCACCTGCACGCCGCCGAAGGATTCGAGGTTGGCCTTGGTGACGCGCGATTTTGCGCGCGCCACGATCTGCAGCTCGGGGTTCAGCACGCGTGCGCCGATCGCGATGGCCTGGTTCACCGCATCTTCGCCGGCCAGCGCGAGCAGACCCAGGCAATGGGGACTGCGGATGCCGCAGTCGGCGAGCACGTCGGCGAGCCGCGCGTCGGCGGCGAGGGTCAGCGGCGGGGTCGCGAAATCCAGGATTGCGACGCGATCAAGGCGCTCGGCACGTGGCTCGACGATGACAAGGCCGTGGCCCAGGCGATCCAGGGCGCGAGCAAGCCGTGAGCCACTTTGCCCGTAGCCGCACAGGATGTAGAACGGTTCGGCGATCCTGCGCACGCTCCAGATGAACAGTGCCCGGGCCAGCAAGGCGCGAAAGGTTGCGTTGTTGGCCAGAGCAATGACGGACCCCAGCGTGAAGGCCCATCCGGTCACCGACAGGTAGATCGAAAAGATGACCCACATGCGCTGCGCATCGTTGAACGCGCGCGGCAATTCGCCGAAGCCGATGGTGGTGGCTGTGTAGCTCATCACGTAGAACGCATGGAAAATGCTCATGTGTCCCGGGTTGCCATCCGCATCCTGCCCCGGAATCAGGGCAAGCCCGGCCACCGAAATGGCGTACACGACGATCAGCGTGATCAGCGGTGCACGGAGGCGCCGCAGCGCAAGGAACAGCACGTCGCTCATGCTGGACATCGTGGCCTGCCTTGATCCGGAAAGGTTCCGCGCCCGGACGGGACGCTATCGTCCTTGGCGCAGCGTTTCACCGAGCAGCAGTACCACCGAAAAGACATTGGCGAGCAGCGCGCCGCCCGAGAGCGATACGATCGTCGATATCACGTCGCCGTTGACGGGCAGATGGTTCACATAGAGCTGCCAGACCCAGACCATGGACGCCGCGAGCAACTGGAACGTGGCGACGAGGCTGGTGGCGAGGTGGGTGGCCCCCAGCTGCGTGCGATCGCCGAACTTCAGCACCGTCGCAATCAGATTCACGACGACCGCCGCCAGGAGTTCGAAGGGATGGTGCAATTCAGGCCGGTCGATTTCGCCGATAAAGAAGCCGAAGTTCAGCGTGCAGGCGAAGATGATGAAGAAACCGAAGATGACTTTCTCAAGATTCACGGACGGCTCCCGGCAATGGCCGATACGGTCAACGATGCAAGTCTACAGCCCATAAGGACGGGCGCGGGGGCGGCGGGATCCCAAGCCCTGCGGGCGTCTCCGCCGGTCGCGATTCCACACTCTCGCGAGGGCCGGAAAAACGCGGCCGCTGGTGTGCCCCGGGTGTCGGGGATCGCGCTACATCGCACCGGTTGCGTAGGTGGTCGCCAGTACCTGCGGCGCTGCGGCTGCTGCGGATGGCTCCAGCATCGTGATGCGCCACAGCGTGCGGGCGTCGTTGGGGTCGATCAGCGTGGCGGAGTGCAGCAGTGCCGCGTTGTCCCACACGACGATGTCTCCGACGCCATACTTGAAGCGCAGAACGTATTTGGGTTGCGTGGAATGCGCGGCCAGCTCGTCCAGCAAGTCGCGCGCTTCGTCCTCGGGCATGCCCACGATGCCAAACGAACTGCCTGAAATCGAATAGAGACATTTCCTGCCCGTGACCGGATGCGGACGCGCGATCTTGTGCGTGATCACCGGCATCTTCGCCTTCTGCTCGGACGTGAGCACCGACGCCACCGTGCGGCTTTGCTCGTTCTGGTCGTTGCGGTTGCCGTAGTGATGGATGCCATACAGCGGTTCGATGCGCTTCTTCATCGCTTCCGGAAGGTCGTCATACGCCTGCTGCTGGTCGGCGAACAGCGTGTCGCCCCCGACCTTGGGCACGGCCCGCGAATACAGCGTCGTGGCTCGTGCCGGCACCTGCAGGTACGAGTAATCCGTGTGGAAATACGATCCCGCATCCTGCAGGCCTGTGGGCTGGCCGTCTTTCTTCACGTTGGACAGGATAAGGATGTTGGAATCCTCGGGGTGGTGAAACTGGTCGATCACATGCGGCTGCGGTGGCCCGATCCGGCGCGCGAAGGCAATGAACTGCGCCGCGGAAATTTCCTGGGCGCGCAGCGCCAGCACGTGGTTTTCGTAGAACGCCGACTCCAATTGCCTGAAGTCGGCCTCGGACAGCGGCCGCGCCAGGTCGACGTCGGGCGCCTCGACACCGAAGGGACCGGGGAGGGGATTCAGTTTCATCGCAGTCCTCCTAGTTGAGGAAATCGGGACGGATCAGGCGGGGCAGGATCAGTGGGATATCGGGCCACACAATCATGGCAAACAGGACGAGCAACATCGGCACCAGCATGATCATCGTGTCCTTCAGGGCGTAGCGCAACCTCACCTTGGCAATCGCGCAGGAGACCATCAGGCACATGCCATAGGGGGGCGTGACAAGCCCGAAGGCCAGGGCGACGATGCTGATGATCGCGAAGGACACCGGATGCATGCCCACGGATTGCGAGAGCGGCAGCAGCGTCGTGCCCACGATGATGATGGCCGGGATCGCATCGAGGAAGCAACCCACCACCAGGAACACACCTACGATGAAGAAGCCGACGCCGATCGGGCCCATGCCCCACGTCGTGACATTGGCCAGCAGTGCCTTCGGAATCTGGAAGTAGGCCAGCAGCCAGCCGAAGATGGACGCAGTACCGACGCAGAACAATGCAATGGCCGACAGGCGACCGGTTTCAAGCAGCGCGTGCCAGAGTTCCTTGCGCCCCATTTCCCGGTACACCACGAGGGACAGCGTGGCCGCATAGATCACGGCGGCGGCGGCCGACTCCGTGGCGGTGAACCAGCCAAGCAGGATGCCGCCGACGACGATGAAGGGCGTCATCAGCGCCGGAATGGCCACCAGGGCTGCCGAGAAAAATTCCTTCAACGAAGCGCGTGGATACGTCGGATACTTGCGCCGCACCGCATAAACGTGGACGGTGGCCATCTGCGCGAGGCCGATCAACAGCCCCGGCACAACGCCCGCCAGATACAGCGCGCCGATGGACACCTGCAGCACGCCGCCCCAGACCACCATCAGGATCGACGGGGGAATGATCACCGCCAGCACGGCCGAGACGGCGGTGATCGCGATCGAGAACGACAGATCGTAGCCTTCCTTGACCTGCGCCTCGATGAAGATCTTGCCCTGGCTGGCGGCATCGGCCGTCGAAGAGCCCGAGATGCCGGCGAAGAACACCGACAGCAGCACGTTGATCTGCGCCAACGCCCCGGGGAAATTGCCGACCATCGCGCGGGACAGGCGCACCAGTCGATCGGTGATGCCGCCGACGTTCATCAGGTTGGCGGTGAGCAGGAAGAACGGCACCGCCAGCAGGATGAACGAGTTGTAGGCCTTGAACGTGGTGTTGAAGATCACCATCGGCGAAAGCCTCGGCTCGAGGGCCAGTACCGGCAGGCACGCAAGCCCCAGCGCGAAGGCCACCGGCACGCGCAACAGCAGCAGCAGGAAGAACCCGCCGAACAGCCACAGCGAAGCTACGCCGGGCGACATCGCCGCGCTGATCAAATGATGCTCCCGGTGCCGAGTTCACGTTCCTTGGGCAAGTCATCGCCCGGACCGGGGCCGAAGCGCAGGAAATGGATGTCCCGCAGGATGCGCTGACCGCCGAAGAGCAGCCACGTCAAGCCGGTGAGCGGCCACGCGATGAAAATATAGGTCATCGGCAGGTCAGCCAGCTCGGAGGTCTGGTTCCAGCCGAACTGCACGAACTTGATGCCGTACCAGACGAAGATCAATGCGAAGATCAAGATGAAGATAGTCGAGACGATCCGGAACATGGCGTTGGTCCGCGGCTTGAATTCGGGCCAGAGGTCGACGTCGAAGTGGGTGCCGTCGCGCACGCCGATCATGGCGCCGAGCATCACCATCCAGATGAACAGGAAACGCGCCATCTCCTCGGTCCAGATCCACGCCGGGATCAGCGCGGTGAAGCGCGCGATCATCTGCAGTGTGACGGGGATGACGAGCAAGCCGACTGAAATGCCCAGCAGGACCGTGAGCAGGTTGTAGTAACCATCAATGAATCGGCGCATGTGCTTCCTCGCTCAGCCTGCCGCGCTGTGACAAAAAAAGTCCGGCGGAAGCGTTGCGCTCCGCCGGACCTTGGTACTTGCACTTACATCGCGTTGATCTTGTTGTAGATTTCCGTCGCGCCGATTTCCTTGGCGTATTCGGCCATCACCGGATCAGCCAGCTTCTTCATGGCGGCCTTGTCGGTGAACGGGATCAACTTGAGCTTGCCTGCGGCCTGCATCGCCTCGAGCTTTTTCTGGTCCTCGCCCGACTCGATCTGGCGGCCGTAGGCGCCCGCCTCCTTGCCGGCCTTGATGATGGCGGCCTGCAGGTCGGGCGGCAGCTTCTTGAAGGTCTTGCCCGAGAAGGCAATGGGCCGGATCGTGATCGCATGCTGCGTCAGGTTGAGGTTGGGACCAACTTCGTAGAACTTCATCGCCTCGACACCGGCCGCTTCGTTCTCGCCAGCGGAGATCACGCCGTTCTGGATGCCATTGTAGATTTCGTCATAGGCGATCACGGTGGGCGACATGCCGATGGCCGCGAACGTCTTGCTCCAGATCGGCGCCCCCTGCACGCGTACCTTCAGGCCCTTCATCTCCGCCAGGTTGCGCACCGGCTTGTTGGCGAAGATGTTGCGCGTGCCGCCGCCGGCGAAGCCGATCAGCATCACGTCGCCCTTGGCCGCCACTTCGTCGGCGATCGGCTTCAGCGTGTCGGCCTCGATCACCTTGTTCCAGTGGTCGATGTCGCGGAACAGGAACGGGGCGTCGATGAACGGCGCGGCCTTGGAGAACGTCGACATGTGCGCCGGCGAGACGATCGCATAGTCGACTGAAATGCCCTGGTTCATGAATGCGAAGTAGTCTTTCTCAAGACCGAGTTCGCTGTTCTTGTGCAACACGAAATTGACGGGCTTGCCGTAGTACTTGACGACCAGTTCCTGAAATTTTTCCAGCGAACGGTTGAAGGCGTGGCCGTCGTTGAACTGCACGGCGCCGTGCAGCGTGATGGGTGCCTGCGCGAATGCGGTGGCGGATGCCGCCAGCCCGAGCACGGTCAGGCCGCGCATGAGCGCGCGAATGGAAAATCGCATGTCATTCCTCCTCGGATTTGTGGGGCCACCGGTTGGCGCATGACTGCGTTGGGACTCAAGTCCACCACGCAGCGCTCTGGTCAAGTGGTCGGACCAATTGTTTCGTGAGTGCGACCCTCTGTCAACGCTAATAGCATTGTGCTGTGCAGCAAAACCTTGGACATCGGGTCCGTCGACGTGGCGGCGGCCACGCACGCAACGCGTGGCCGCCGCCCTGCCCCCAAATTCGGGTTGGACGTCGCCCTCAGAACTGCATGCTCACTCCGGTGGCGGCGGACCAATTGGATGTGAGCTGCACGCCATTGACGTACCGGTACACGGGTGCCGAGATGAACGCGTAGACCTGGACCGCAGGCGTGAACGCGTAAGTGATGCCCGGCGCAATTGCCAGCGTCTGGCCACCGGAGTCGTCGGGCTCGGCTTCAGTCCCCTGGTCATGATTCTTGTACACGTAGTTCAACTGGAGGTTGAGCCCCAGCTTGTCGTTGACGTCATAGCGGTAGCCGAGATCGACCGCGTACACGTTGCCCGGTTTGAAGTTGTTGTGCGCGTTCAACGGAAGCTGCGCGCCGACCTGCACGTACCACGACGACGACTGGCCCGGCAATGCTTCGCGGTAATAGGCGGAAAGCGCGACCTGGGTCGTGCCGGTGCCCGGCTGCAGCGAGCGTTCGGCCGCTGCTCCACTCCCGTTGGTGATATCCGTGGCGCCGCTCGGCAGCACCAGGCCAAACGTGGCGCCCATGACGCTGGCGTGGTCGAGGTCGGGCGTACCTACCGGCGTCTGGAAGCGCCCCTGCACGCGGATGTCGCCCAGTTGCGTGAAATCCCAGGTCTCACTGATCTTGTCGCCGTGATGGTTGTGAATATGCTCGTGGCTGCGGTCGACCACAGGAATCACAAACGTCATGCCCCAGTTCGAATTGAAACCGTAGTCGAACGTGGTGAGGAGGTTGCGGTTCACGGTCTCCACTTCATCGTGGTGCGCCGGAATCTGGCCGACCTGGACCTTGTTGCTTCCGTGCATGGGCTGGTTCTGGTCGATGTATTCGAAGCGTACGTCGGCATGCCAGCCCGGCTCGGTCCACAGGCCCTGCAGGCTCCAGTTGGTGTTGACGTAGCAGAACGCCGAGCCGCAGCTGGCGCTTGCATTCATGGTGACGAACATGACGATGGACGCCGCGACGGCGCCCCTGCAACAACGGTGCATGGCATATCCTCTCGTGGCCTGAGCGAAGCGATCGCTCGGGGCCAATGGCAAACGTGGAAGAGCGAAGCGTCAGTGCTTCGGCATGGCGGCGGCAGCCGTCAGGGCCTTCACCGGTACCTTTACTTCCTGCGTCGTCTTCTTGCCGTCCTTGCCGACGAATGTCAGCGTGACCGGCACGGTTTGCCCTTCCGTGAGCGGGTGGGTGATATCCACCAACATCACGTGATAGCTGCCCGGCTTCAATTCGACGGACTTGCCGGCAGGCAGCGGCACCTTGTCGACGGCGCGCATCTTCATCATGCCGCCATCCATGGCCATCTCGTGGATCTCCACGAACTTGGCCGCCGGCGACGAGGCCGACACCAGCGCCGCATCCGTGGCGCTGGTGATGTTCATGAACGCGCCGGTGGTCTTCTGGCCGGGAACGGTGCCGCGCACCCAGGCATCGGTGATGGTGACTTGCGCCAGGGCCGGCGCAACGACGAGGGCAAGCAGCAGGCCCAGCAATGAGAGTTTCGAAGTCATGGGAATCCTTATGTGGAATGGTGCTGCGTGCGACCTGATGGCCGCAAAGCTGATACGGTACGGACGGACGACCCCGCAGGGTCGCGCAGCAATCAGGCCAGTGCCGGTGGCCCGCGCGCGCGCGCGCGGCCGGTGACTGCTGACTGGCGTGCAGTGGGCGCGGCGAGGGGTGCCACGAGCGTTGCCGCGAGCGGGGACGTGGTGCCAGGCAGCGCCGGCGCAGCGGCGGCTCCGCCGCATCCGCAGCAGGTGTCACACTGAACCGCATGATGATGATCAGGCGGCGCCGGTGCCTCCGCGGCGGCAGCCCCGGACGCATTGACCGCGACATCAACCGGCTTGACCGTCGTGCAGAAATCCGCGCCGGGCACCGCGTTGCGCTGGTGATTCGCATAGGCGTGCGCGGGCAGCGCGATGCCGGTCAGCATCGCGAACAGTGCCATCCATGCGGTCAGCCGGTGTCGCATCGGCGGCCATTCTACGCGTTGTGGTTGCTGCTGGCGTCCACCCGGGTCTCACCGGGGTGGCGTGGGATAATCCAGCCATGGCCACGGTGCTTTCCCATCCCGGCTCCTCCGGTCCCGCCAGCACTGCTTCGCCCTGGGCAGCCGGGGGTTCACGCGCGGTCGCGATCTGGCTTCTCGCGTGCTGCGCTGCTGGTGTTCGCGATGGTGGTGGTGGGGGGCGTGACGCGCCTGACCCATTCGGGCCTTTCGATCACCGAGTGGCAGCCGATCGTGGGCACCGTGCCGCCGTTATCCGCGCAGGATTGGCAGGTGGCATTCGACAAATACCGCGCAACGCCCGAATACCAGCAGGTCAACAAGGGGATGGAACTCGACGAGTTCAAGGGAATTTTCTGGTGGGAGTATGCGCACCGCGTGCTTGGACGGCTGATCGGTGTCGCCTTCCTGGTGCCGTTCCTGTGGTTTCTCGCGCGCAGGCGCATTCCGCCGGGTTACGGCGGACGCCTGGCCGCCATCTTCGTGCTGGGAGGACTGCAGGGTGCGATGGGCTGGTACATGGTCAAGAGCGGGCTGGTCGACGATCCGCGGGTGTCGCAGTTTCGCCTGACGGCGCACCTTGGCCTTGCGATCGTGATCTTCGCGGCGATGTTCTGGGTGGCGCTCTCGCTGCTCGATGCGCGACGCGCGAACCGCGCGGTCGCCGCGCCGCGTCCGGTGCGGCGCTGGGCACTGGGCATCGTCGCACTCGTGTTCGTGCAGATATTGTCCGGTGGTTTCGTCGCCGGGATTCGCGCGGGTTTTGCCTACAACACGTTTCCGCTGATGAACGGCCAGGTGATTCCGCCCGAGATCATGATGATCGAGCCGTGGTGGCGCAACTTCTTCTACAACATGGCCACCGTGCAATTCGACCATCGCCTGTTGGCATGGCTGCTTGCGTTCGCTGTGCCCATGCTCTGGTGGAAGGTGGCGCGGACTATGGAAGTGCCGGCGCGAGCGCGCGTCGCGTCGCACCTGCTGCTGGCGATGCTGGTGGTGCAGATCGCGCTGGGCATTGTCACGCTGCTGCATGTCGTACCGCTGCATCTGGCCGCGGCGCATCAGGCGGGCGCGGTGCTGCTGATGGCGGCGGCGCTCAATCTCACACACAAATTGCGGTAGCGGCGCGTGGCATAGGTCGCGCCGGCAACGTGGATTCGCAGGCCAGGCGCGATTCTCGCGAGCCAGGCGCCGAATCCACTCAGGTTGCACCATTGGCGGAAAACCCGCATGATGCGCGGTTCCACTTTGTTTGCATGGCCACCATGAACGAAACGCGCGCGCTGGACGAACCGCTGAACGACGCCGAGCTCGACGAACTCGAGAATTTTCTCGCGTCCGACGCCGTGCCCGAAGATTGCATGGATCTCGAGATGCTCGACGGGTTTCTTGCGTCCATCGTCAGCGGTCCCGAGCAGATCCAGCCGTCGGAATGGCTGCCGCAGGTCTGGAGCGATGGCGGCCGCAGCGCCACGCCGGCCTACGGCAACAGCGAGCAGGCGCAGACGATCATGGCGCTGATCCTGAGGCACATGGTGGGCATCCAGCGCACGCTGGCCGAATCGCCCACGCGATTCAAGCCGCTCCTGTACCTGCCGGAAGAAAAGAAGGCCGACGAGAAACAGCCGCCCGAAGGCACGGCGTGGTGCGAAGGCTACATGGCCGGCATCAAGCTGCGCGATGAAGCATGGCAACCGTTATACGACGCCGAGGATGCGCGCGACTGGATCTTTCCGATCGAGGCGCTGGCGTTCGGCGACCAGGATCCCGAGTTCGCGGAATGGATCGACGACAAGGAAAAGCGCGCCAGCCTGGTAGAAGAACTGGCGGTTGCTTCCGTGCTGATCTTTCGCTTCTGGCAGGGCCTGCGCACCGCGCAGACGCGCGGCAGCGGTTCGCGCCGCACGCTGTCGGACTCCGCCCGCAAGTCGCGGGAACGACTGCACTGAGTTTTCCGGCGGATCCCACTGCATCGCGCGGCCCGCCCACCGTGCAGCGTCCGGCATAGCCGCCAGCCCCCGCGTAGGCCGGGAGGCACCTCCGGCATGATCGATGTCAATGCGCGCGCGCAGACATCGGTACACAATGTCGGGAGACCAAATTGCGGGGGTGCCATGGGCTATCGTTCGTTTCTCGTCCAGGTCGACGACACCGACCAGAGTGATCGCCGCGTCCGCCTGGCGGCCCGGCTGGCACGAAGCTATGGTGCCGACCTGCAGGGTGTCTACCTGTCGTCGGCGCGCGCGATCACGCCATTCGCTGCGGCCATGCTGCCGGATGCGGTGGTCGAAAGCCGATTGCATGAAACGGGCAAGGCGCAGGCAGGTGCGGAGAGTCGCTTTCGTGCCGGCGCGGCCGCGGAGCAGTTGACGGCCGTTTCATGGAGCGCGCCCGCGGGTCCCGCGATCGACGCGGCAATCCTCCACATGTGTTACGCCGACATCGTCGTCGTCGGGCAACCGCTGCCCGAGGACGCTCACGCCGGATTCGCGAGCGACCTGCTGTATGAAATGATGATGGGCGCCGGAAAGCCGTTGCTGGTCGTGCCGCACTACGGCGAGTATCCGGTGGTCGGGCAAAGCGTGTTGATCGCCTGGAAGGAATCGCGCGAATCGACGCGTGCCGTGTGCGACGCGCTGCCGCTGTTGAAGCGTGCCGGCAAGGTCGTCGTCATGATGATTGCGTCACCCGAGGATGACCGCTCCGCCGGCGCGCAGTCCGGCGCCGCGATTACAGGCTACCTCGCACGGCACGGCATCGTCGCCACGGTTCGTCCCGAAGTGGCGGACGACATCGATGTCGGCGAAGTCCTGCTGTCGCGGGCGGCCGACCTTTCGACGGACCTGATCGTGATGGGGGCGTACAGCCGCGGGCGCATGACCGAGCGCGTGCTGGGCGGGGTCACCCGCCTCATGTTGCAGTCGATGACGGTGCCGGTGCTGATGTCGCACTGAACCGATTCGCGCCAGCTACTGTGTTGCGGTGATTCCACCGTCGACGTAGAGGGTCTGCCCGGTCACGAACGCACTGGCGGCGCCAAGGAAAAACAGCACCGGCCCGCTCACGTCGCCCACCTCGGCCACGCGTCCCAGCGGGATACGGTCGATCAGCTTGCGATAGGTCTCGGGGTCGTTCAGCCAATCGGACGCCATCCGCGTGCGCACGACGGTGGGCGCCACGCCGTTCACGGTGATGCCGTGCCGCGCCAGTTCCACCGCGTGCTGCTTCACCAGCATGGCGAGGCCGCCCTTGCTGCTGCAGTACGCGGAGTAGCCGCGGTCGCGCATGCCGAGTTGCGCGCGCACGGACAGGATGTGCACCTGCCGCCCGCCGCGACCCGTGGCGATCTGCACGCGCGCCACCGCCTGCGCGACGAACATCGAGGCCTTGAGATTCACGTCCAGCACCCGGTCGAACGCCTCCTCCGTCACATCGACCAGCGGTTCGATCTGCTGGGTTCCCGCGCTGTTGACGAGGAGGTCGATGGCGCCGTGCCGCGCCGCGGCAGTGGCGACGGCAAACTGCATCGTCGGGATGTTGCGCACGTCGTAGGCGATGCTGGAAGCCTTCCCGCCGTCGGCAATCAGCGCGTCGGCCAGCGACTGCGCCTTGTCCGCATCGCGGCCGGCAACGATCACAGTGGCGCCAAGCTGGGCGAGATCGCGCGCAATGGCTTCGCCGATTCCGCCGTAGCCGCCAGTGACGAGTGCGACCTTGCCGGAAAAATCGTCGGTGGGCAAACGGGTGTTGGTCATGGCATCAACGCGCGGAGGATGGGTGCCAGCGGTTATACATCGAGCACGCTTTTCTTGCCGAAGAAACCGCGCGCGCGGAAGGTGACCACCGCGATGAAGAGCAGGTACATCGACAGCAGCGACCATTCCGACGCATAGGCGCCGGTGAGCCCGACCACCATCCCGACCAGCAGCGCGGCCACGACCGCCCCCCAGAAGCTGCCTACACCACCCAGCACGATGATCAGGAACGCGGGCACGACGGCGTCCACGCCCACGTGCGGACGCATCCCCCAGATCGGCGCCATGATCACGCCGGCGATGCCGGCCAGCGCCACGCCCAGCGCAAAGACGAAGAGCCGCAGCCGCGCGAGGTTGATGCCCAGCGCGCGCACCATTTCGCTGTCGTGCGCGCCGGCCTTGATGATCGATCCGTACGGCGTCTTTTCGAGGAAGAGCCAAAGGAGGCCAATGGCCAGCGCTGCGAAGGCGCAGGCGAAGAGGCGATAGCGCGCGTAGATGAGGTCGCCGACCATGAACGCGCCGGCAATGACATCGGGCAGCGGCAGCTGCTTTTCGGTGGAGCCCCAGATCGCGCGGATGCCTTCCTCCAGCACCAGCGCCGCGCCGAACGTGAGCAGCAAGCCGTATAGCGGATCGCGGCCGTAGGTGCGGCGCAGGGCCAGTTCCAGCACCATGCCGACCGCACCCACGATCATGGGCGCGATCAGCAGGGCCAGCGTGTACCGCCACTCGAGCGGCAGCGCGCGCCACGACTGGGTGTACGCGCCGGCCCATTCGCCGGTGGGCGCGATCAACATCAGCGCCACGTACATGCCCAGCGCGAAGAAGGATCCGTGCGCCAGGTTGATAGTCTCCATCAGGCTCACGACCAGCATGAACCCGAGGGCGATCAGCGCAAACAGCAGTCCGAGCGCGACGCCGTTGACGAGGTGGGGAAGCAACGTCACGCGGTGGACTTTTTACATCTCGTACGTGGGCGTGGCCTCGTAGGTCTCGAGCTTGCAGGTCGCGAACGAATTCTTGTCCTCGACTTCCTTGGGCTCGGACTGCGTCAGCACCCGGAAGAGATCGTCCTTGGCCGCGGGCTGGTCGTTGTAGGTGGCCATGTAGATCGTCTGCTGGCACTGGTGCGTGGACGCGTCGATCCATGCGTCGTAAGCCTGCATGCGATCGCGCGCGCCCATCTTGCGGCCCTCGAGCTTCTTGATGACCGGGAGATTGGCCGTGGTGCCGGCCTCCTCGATGCAGCGCAGGAGTTCGCGCGTGGACACGTAGCCGTTGTAGTAGACGTTGCCCGGAACCCGGATCGCCATCCCCGGGTAGACCTTCTGGTAGTTGGCGACGAATTCCTTGACGCCCGGCAGGTCGAGCCGCCAGTACCAGTTGGTGCCGAACACGCCGAAGATCTGCTCCGGCCCCAGGCCGTAGACATCCGGCCAGTCCTGCTGGTTATTGATCCACGCCATCTTCTTCTGCAAGCCGAGCTGCACCACTTGCTGGCGCAGCGCCTTGATGTCGTCACCACCGACAGCCGTGGCCACCACGTCGGGCTTGATCTGTTGCAATTTGATGAGATAGGACGAAAAATCGCGCGTGTTCTGCGGGATCATCAGCTCGTCGACGATCTTGCCGCCGTAGGCCTCCACCAACTGGCGCGTAGCCTTGCTGGTCGTGTGGCCCCACACATAGTCGTTGGTCAGCAGTACCCAGTTCTTGCCGTTGGCCTTCATCGCGTTGCGAACGATCGCCTCGGCGAAGTTGGTGCCGTTGCCGTCCCAGACGAACTTGACGCGATGGCAGTCCTTGCCCGATTCGGTGGGCGAGCTCGAATTGCAGTTGAAGTAGATGCAGCCGTATTTCTGCGCCACCTGCGAGATGGCATTGGCCACGCCGGAGTGCACGCCGCCGATGAGAAACGCCGCCTCGTTGCGCGTGATCATCCGCTCCGCCACACGCGAACCGGTGGCCGGCGTGGTTTCCGTGTCCATGTGGATCGACTCGATGTGCCGCCCAAGCACGCCACCCTTGTCGTTGAATTCCTTGATCGCCATCATGGCGCCCAGGCGCTCCATGCCGCCGGAGGCCGCGTACTGGCCCGACGCGTCCATCGTGAGTCCGATCACCAGCGGCTTCTTCTGTGCCGCCTGCGCCCATACGCGATTTTCTTTCCAGGGCCCGAAGAACGTCGCCGCACCGGCGCCAGCCGCGATGGTCTTCAGCAATGAACGTCGCGACGTGTCCGGCGCGGACGATGGGACGTCGGTGCCGGCGTGGGTCGGGTAAAGCGGGGTCTTTTCGTTCATCGTTGCCTCCAGGCGGGTGGGTGGCCCCCGGACGATTCAATCGTTCTGTTAGGCCAGAAAGTGGAATATTCATTCCATTGCCACGACCTGTCAAGTGCGGCGGCGAGGTTTCCTGGCGGCCTTGGCGCGACCATTGCGCTCGGTGAGCGCGTAGCCCACTGACATCACCAGCGCCTGCGCAGCGCACAGCGGCGCCACCAGCGAACGGAAGGGCGCGTCGGGGTCGTCGCCGATCTCGATGGTCACCTGCGCCACGCGCACCAGCGGCGACACCGCGTGATCGGTGATGGCGACGACGGTGGCGCCACGCTCGCGTGCCAGCGTGGCCATGTCGACGACCTCGGCGGTGTAGTTGCGGAAGCTGGCCGCGACCAGCACGTCGCCTGCGCCGACAACCGCGAGCTGCTGCCGCAGCATGCCGCCGACCGAGTCGAGCAGGAACGCGCGGATCTCAAGTTGCGCCAGGCCGTAGGCGAGATAGCCCGCCACCGGGAATGCCCGTCGCTGCGCCAGCAGGTAGACGTTCGATGCAGCGAGAATATGGCCGGTGGCCACATCGAGACGGCGCGCATCGAAATGGTCGCGCAGCCGCTCCAGTTCATGGATCGAATTTTCGATCAGCTGCGGCACCACATGGCCCTTGTCGCCACCGGTGCGGCGCAACTGCTCGATGCGCTCGCGATAGGTGGCCGAGCGTGCGACGAGGCGCTCGCGATAGATTCGTTGCAGGTCGGTGAAGCCGGGATAACCCAGCGCGTTGGCGAAACGGATCACCGCGGACGGCGGCACCGCGGCCTCGCGCGCGATCTCCGCCACAGTTGAGAGCGCCATCGCGTCGGGATTGCCGAGCGCGAAGCGCGCGATGCCCTGCAGCCGATTGGGCAGTTGCGGATAGCTCTCCGTGATGGAGCGCGCTAGGTCGTCGTAACGGGTGCTGGCCGGCATGGGAAGCTTCCTCGGTCCCGCGCGCGGGGACTTGTCAATTTGGAACGTTTATTCTATCTTGGAATGAATTGGAACGTTCCCCGGGGTTGTCCTCGACCCCACATTCCCTGGTCCGTCGATGCCAACCACCTCTGTCCGTCTCCCCGTCCAGCCACTGGCTTTTGCCCATGCGAAACCAGTGGCCGCACTGCCGTGGCCGCTCATTGCGCTGGCGCTGATCATGGGCACCAGCCCACTGTGGATGGCGCGCATCGGCCTCTACCAGTACCTGGCCGTCGAGATCGCGATCTTCATGGTCTACGCGATGGGCTACAACCTGCTGCTGGGCAATTCGGGCCTGCCGTCGTTCGGCCATGGCGCGTTCTTCGGCGTGGGCGCCTATGCGTTCGGCCTGCTGCAACTGAAGGTGTGGGCCAATCTCTGGTTCGATCTTGCCGGCGCCATGCTCGCGGCTGCGGTGCTGGGTGGCTGCGTCGCCGCGCTCATCTCGCACCGGCGCGGCATCTACTATGCACTGCTTACGATCGCCTTCGGGCAGGTGTTCTGGTTCGTGGCGGTCAAGTGGCATTCGGTGACCGGCGGCGAGGATGGCCTCCTCAATGTGAAGCGCCTGCCGGTCGAACTCGGCATCGCCACCTTCGACCTCAAGTCCAACGACGCGCTTTTCTACTTCGTGTTTGCGATGCTGCTGCTGGTCGTGCTCTTCTGCTGGCGCTTCGTGCATTCGCCGATGGGTCGCGTGCTCCAGTGCATCAAGCAAAATGAGATGCGCGCCGGCTTTCTCGGTTACCGCGTGTGGATCTACAAGTGGCTGGTGTTTGTGGTTTCGGCGACCGTTGCCGGGCTTGGCGGCGCATTGTTCGCCATGGCGCAGCAATCGGCCTATCCCAACGTGATGAGTCTCCACCAATCCGGCTTCGTCGTGATGATGGTGCTGATCGGCGGCGGCCTGACAAGCTTCTGGGGACCGCTGCTGGGAGCCGCCTTCTTTATCCTCGCCCGCGATCTGCTCGGTGCGTACACCGAGACGTGGCTTTTCTGGTACGGCCTCCTGTTCATGGCCGTCGTGCTTTACAAGCCCGAAGGCATCGCCGGGATGTTGCGCGATCTCGCCGGCAACCTGCGCCGCGCGAAGTCGCACTGACATGGCACTGTTCGAGGCACGACACCTGCACAAGCGTTTCGGTGACCGCGTGGTGCTGGAGGACATCGACCTCGCGTTCGAGGCGGGGACCCTCACCGGCATCATGGGTCCCAACGGCGCCGGCAAGACCACCTGCTTCAACTGCCTGACCGGCATGTACACGCCGGATCGCGGCGAGATCATCTTCGACGGGCAGAATATCAACGGCCTGCCACCGCCCGCGATCACGCGGCGCGGCGTCGCCAGGTCGTTCCAGGCCATCAATCTCTTCAACGACGACACCGCGCTCGACAACCTGGTGGTCGCGTTGCCCTCGATGCGCGGGCGCTCGTTCGATGTGTGGCGCGATCGCGGTCGCGACAGCGTGGCCGAAGACCGCGCGGCAGCGCTGCTCGAGCGCGTGGGCTTGCGCGGTCGCGAACGGGTGCGCGCCAGGGACCTGGCCTATGGCGAGCGACGCGCGCTGGAGATCGGCCTCGCACTGGCGACGTCCCCGCGCATCCTGTTTCTCGACGAGCCCACGTCCGGTCTCGGTGCCAACGGCACAGCGCGGCTGACCGAACTGGTCGTCGAACTCAAGCGCAATCTCACGCTGGTGATCATCGAGCACGACATGCGCTTCCTCTTCGGTCTCGCCGACACCATCAACGTCATTCACTGGGGCCAGGTCATAGCAAGCGGCACGCCTGCCGAGTTGCGCGGTAACGACTGGGTGCAACGCTCGGCCTTGGGAGCCATTCCATGTTGAAGGTACGGGGTATCGATACGTTCTACGGCGAAACGCAGGTGCTGTTCGGCGTTTCGTTCGACGTGGGCGCAGGCGAGATCGTCGCGTTGCTGGGGCCGAGCGGCGCCGGCAAGACCACGTCGCTGCGGTCGATCCTGGGGCTCACGCCGGCGCGGCAGGGAGCCATCATGTTCGATGAGCGCGACATCACGCGGCTGCCCACCCATGAAATTGCGCGCGCCGGTGTCGGCTGGGTGCCGGACGACCGTCGTGTATTTCCGACATTGACCGCTGCCCGCAACCTTGCCATCGCGCGCAAGAAGACGCCGTTTCGCGGCTACGACGAGGACGAGTGCTGCGAGATCTTTCCGGCGCTGAAGCATCTGCTGCCGCGCGAATGCGAAAACATGTCGGGCGGCGAACTGCAGATGGTGTCGATCTCGCGGGCGCTGGTCGGCGCGCCCGGGCTGGTGCTGTTCGACGAGCCCAGCCAGGGTTTGGCCCCCAAGGTCGTGCAGGACGTGATGCGCACGGTCGTCCGCCTCAAGGCCACTGGGGTCGCCTGTCTTGTCGTCGACCAGAATGTGCGCACGGTATTGGACATCGCCGACCGCGTGATCGTGCTGCACGCCGGCCGCGTGGTGCACGAAGGCCCGGGTGCCGCGCTGCGCGAAGACGCGTCGGCGCGGCGCGTTCTCGGCCTGGCGGCATGACATGACGGCGAACTGCACACCGCTTCTGCACGTCGACGGCCTGGTCAAGTCCTACCACGCACCGGGCTTCGCGCGTCGACCCACGTTTACGCTGTCTGCGGATTTCCGCGTCGACGCGCCGCAGACCATCGGCGTGCTGGGCCCCAACGGGTCGGGCAAGACCACGCTATTCGAGTTGATCACCGGCAGCAACGCGCCAACCTCCGGACGGGTGATGGTCGATGGCCGTGCAATCCATCGCGTCCGCTATGGCGAGCGCGACCGCCTGGCGATTCACTACCATCAGTCATATCAGGTGCGGGCATTTCGCCGGACGCGCCCCGCATTCATGATGGAATCGGCCGGCCGCACGCGGCCTCTGGTGCATCTCTTTGACGAGCCGCAATTTTCCGTGCAGGACGGCTACATCGGTTTCATGCTCGATTTCTTCGCGCGGCTGCGCCGCGAGGGCCATGTCGTGTTGCTTTGCGTGCATCCCAACGAGCCGTTCCACCTCGAGATCCTGCGCGAGGCCTGCGAGCGTTTCATCTTCGTGCAGAAGGGCGGTATCAGCGAATTTGCGTCATTCGACGCGCTGGCCGCCGATCCGGGCGCGCGCGGCTATCTGGGGGCCCTGGCACCACCGCCGGCGGCGTAATGGACCGGGTGCCAGCCAGACCCGCTGGCGTGGCCTGAGCTTCGCCTAGATGCGTGCGCCGGGCGCCAGCAGCGCCTGCGTCTCCGGGTGGCGCCGCATCCACGCGCGCACGAACGAGCATTGCGGGATGATCTTGAGCCCGTTGGCGGCGGCGTAATCGAGCATGGCCTCGACCAGCGCCCCGGCGATACCCCGGCCTTCGAGTGCCGGCGCGACTTCCGTGTGCACCAGGTGCAGCGTGTTGCCGAGACGCTGATACACGGCTTCGCCTGGCATCCCGTCAACGACGACCTCAAAGCGTTGGCGGTCGAGGTCATGGACGATATCGAGCGGTGGGGCGGCATCCTGCATTGTGTGGGACCTGCATCTGGCCGACGAAAGTACCGATTGTAGCGGCCCCCGCCTGCGCGCTCGCGTTAAGGGCCGCGCGAACACGCCGGGCGCGGTACCATGCGCGCGGGACGCCCACCGGCCGATATCAATGTTCGACATTTCCTTGCGCTCGCTCGACTGGGGCACCCTCTACGTCGCGAGCGAATGGGCGTTGCGCATCGGCGCCCTGTTCTACGTGCCGCAGCGCCGGCCACCCAATGCGGCGCGGGCATGGCTGCTGCTGATCTTCTTCCTGCCGTGGGCAGGCCTTGTGCTGTACCTGCTGATCGGTCGCGCCTATATGCCGCGCCGCCGCTTCAACCTGCAACGGCAAATCTGCGAACTGATCCGCAAGATAGTGCCGCGGCCCGAAGGCTTCGATGCTGGCGTTGCGCATGCCGTTTCGCCCGAGCTGCTGCCCGCATTGCGATTGGCTGATCAGCTGTCGGAGTTTCCGGTGATCGGCGGCAACCGCTTTGAACTGTTGCCGGAGTACGACGCGGCACTGAGCCGCATCGCGGCCGACGTTGACGGCGCGCAGCGCTTCGTCCACATGCTGTTTTACATCTTCGAGGACGACGATGTCGGTCGCCGCATGGCCGACGCGCTCGCGCGCGCCGCGCGCCGCGGCGTCAAGGTACGCGTGCTGATGGACGCGATCGGCTCGCGGGCGGGGCTGAAGGGACTGGGGCCGGGATTGCGGGCCGCCGGGGCCGAGGTGATCGCGGTGATGCCGCTGCGTCTCTGGGGTCCCAACGCCGCGCGTTTCGACCTGCGCAATCACCGCAAGATCGTCGTCGTCGACGACGCTTCCGCCTTCTTCGGATCGCAGAACATCGTCAGCCCGCATGCCAACAAGGGCATGGTCAACGAAGAAATGCTGGTGCGTGCCACCGGTCCGATCGTGCGCCATCTGCACGCGGTGCTGCTGGGCGATCGCTATCTTGAAACGGGGGACCTGCCGTCCGAGTCGGACAATCTCGATCCGCAGCCGCTAGTGACCGCAACGACCGGACTCGCGCAGGTGGTGCCGAGCGGCCCCGGGTACAACGAAGGCACCGCCGAGGCGGTGATGATCGCGCTGATGTACGGCGCGCGATCGCGCGTGGTCTTGACGTCGCCGTACGTGATTCCGAGCGAGCCATTCATGATCGCGATGTGCAGCACTGCGCGGCGCGGCGTGTCGGTGGACCTGATCGTGGACCAGGAGTCGAACAAGCCGATGGTGCAGCTCGCCCAGCAGTCGTACTACGACGCGATGCTGAAGGCCGGCATCAACATCCATCGGCACACCGGCAGCTTCCTGCATGCCAAGCACATGAGCGTGGACGACGACGTGGCACTGATCGGTTCATCGAACCTCGACATCCGGTCGTTTGCACTCAATGCCGAAGTGAGCGTGCTGGTATACGACCGCAAAGTGGTGGCGGCGCTGCGCGAGATCCAGGACGGCTATCTCGCCCACACCAACCTGGTGACGACGGCGGAACGGCGGGCGCTGCCTCTGCATCGCCGCGCGATGGAAAACCTGGCGCGGCTGACCGACTCCCTGTTGTAGCGTACCGGTTCCCCTGCTGGCAAGGTCCTTGCGAGTGGATCCTGCAATCGAAGGACCAGGCAATGCCGGTGCTGCGATGCGCGAATACTGTCGCGTGTCGGCACAGGTTGCCGCAAATCAACGAGCGCAACGTCGTGCCGCTGCCATCCCAACCCCATCTCGCCACACCCAATCGTGCCAGCGCCGCGCAGCCTGCGGGCGCGTCGCGCGCGCGCGAACTGGCTTTCGTGCACCGGGTCTATCGCCTGCGCGTGCTGGGACTGGGGCTTGGCATGTTCTGCGTAGCGCCGGTCCTGTGGTTGGAAGGAAGCGGGTGGTGGTGGTTGCTGCTCGCGTGCAACGGCCTGGTGTGGCCGCATGCGGCACATCGCCTGGCTGAGCGCAGCGCTGCGCCGCGCCGTGCCGAGGAACGCAACCTGATAATCGACTCGGCCCTGGGCGGCATGTGGATCGCCGTCATCCAGTTCAACCTGCTGCCTAGCGTGCTGCTGCTCGCCATGTTGTCGCTGGACAAGGTCAGCGCGGGTGGCCCGCGACTCCTTGGCCGCGCGCTGGGGTGCCTGTTCGCTGCGTGCGTTGCAACCTCTGCGCTGCTGGGCTTTCCGGTGGCGTTGGCCACGCCGATGGCGGTCGTGCTGGGTTGTCTGCCGTTGCTGGTGGTGTATCCGCTTTCGATCAGTCTGGCCAACCATGCGCTGGCGAGCCGCATCGTGCAGCAGAACCGGCGCCTGGACGAACTGGGTCGCACCGACGATCTCACCGACCTTGCCAATCGCCGGCATGGACTGGCCGTGGCGCACGCCGAATTGACGCGGGCGCGCGAAACCGGGCGCCCGGTGTCATTGATCCTGTTGGACCTCGATCATTTCAAGCGCATCAACGACATGCACGGGCATCTTGCCGGCGACGACGTATTGCGCGGGGTGGCGCAGGCGTTGCGCGGCAGCAGCCGCGGCGGCAGCGACACGCCAGTGCGACACGGCGGCGACGAATTCATCCTGATCCTGCCCGATACGAACCTCGATGGCGCGCAGGATACCGCGGCACGCATTCGCGAAAAGATTGAAGGCCTGGTGTTCGAGCGGGTCCCGAAGCTGCAATGCACCGTGAGCCTGGGCGCGGCCCAGGCGTCGCCGCGCGCGGAAGACGTGGAGGCCTGGATTCAGCGCGCAGACCTGGCGTTGTACGCCGCCAAAGCCGCGGGGAGAGGCATCTTCGTGGCGCGGAGCGCGACGCGCATCGCGTGAGCGCGGAATGCCACAGCGGATGTGGCCGTATCCGTGCGCGCGATCAGAAAACCTGGGCGCGCGGTGCCGCCATCCGCAGTCGAAGGGCATGGCGCACCCGCGACCAACCGTCATAAACGTGCGCGGGAATGGTTGCGGCGCGATAAAGCAGCACCGACCACGCGTGCGGATCGCGATCCTGCAAGAGTTGTGCATGGACGATCATGCCGCCTACGCCCAGCAGCATGGTGATGCCGCCCAGGACGTTGAGCGGCGCCACCGGGCCGACCAGCGCCAGGACGAGACCGAGCAGGGTGGCGACGCCGAAGGCGAAGAGGCCTGCAAGGATCCAGTGGGTTTTCATCTTCATCTCCATTGGGACGGGGTCCGTTGGGTTCGTCACGGCGGCACCGGCTGCATGCGACCGTTCTCGATGGCGTCAATTTAGCCCCCCCGGCGAGCTCGGGCGATCGGCGCAACGTGCAATCCACCGTCAGCGATCGTCCGACATCGGCAGGCACCGTCAACGCCGGTGCGGAGACTCAGCGCATGGACGCCAGCAGCTGTTTCATGCGCCGCAGGTCGTAGCCATCGCGCTGCGCTTCGTATTCCTCGATCAGGTCCACCAGCTCGTCGAAGCGGCGGCCACCCGGCGTGCCGGGATCGGCCAGCATCAGGTCTTCGAGCTCGTCGATCGCCGCGGCATAGGCGGCTTCAGAGGTGAGTCGGGCGGGGTCGAGCAGGTGGGACATGGCGGCTCCAAAGCGGGGTGGAGGGGGCCACCCAGCATCGGACGTCGTGCCACCTGCTTGCCATCGGCCATCCGGCCGAGGCCGTATCTACGGCATCTGAATCTTGCCGCCGCCCATCCCACCCAGGCCACCGGCCAACGCGCTGGCCGTACCTGCCGGGGGCACAATCAGTCCGGAGGACTGCTGACGGCGCATTTCCTGCAGTTCGCGCATGGTGCGTTCAATGCCGATCTTGGCGGATTCGCCGTATTTTTCGACCGCCTCGGCCAACGTTGCGGCCTCGATGTCGAAACTCACCGGCAATGCCCCCATATTGGTCATGATCTGTGCTTCGCCGGTATAGATCGTCGGGCGTGCCGAATCGGGGGTGCCGTCGGCGTTGATCGGCGCCATCAGGCGAATGGTGCCGACGCGGCGGTCGGTGACGATTTCCTCGCGGTAAAGCGAGGTGGCGTCCATGTTGGCGTCGGGGTTGCGGGGCTCGGCGGGCATGACAGTCCTCGAAAGCGGGTAGACAATCCATCATTCTAGTGCAGGTTTTGCAGCGGTTTCACAGGGGTCGCACACCGCGCCGCCGGCAAGTCGAAATTGCGGCAAATTGTAACCGGCGGGCACTACTGTCAACCCGGGGTTGTCCTAACCGTTGAACAATGACAAAGGTCCCGGATTGCCCGGGACCCCGGCTGCGCGGGCATTCCGTGCAACCAGCAGGGGAAGATCGATCATGAACAGAATCGCATTCGCCGTGGTTGCCGCCGCTGTGCTGGTCGCCGGCGGGACTGTCGAAGCCCAAGGGCGATCCGGCGGCGGCCATGGTTCCGGTGGTGGTGGCGGCACGGGCATGTCCCATGGCGGCGGTGGCGGGCGTGGTGCGCCGTCCGGAAGTGCCTACGCGGGCGGCGGCGGCTATCGCGGCAGCACTGCGGCAGGCTCAGGCGGCGGCTACGTTGGCTACCGTGGCGGCTATCAGGGCGGCGGGTACGCCGGCGCGCCTGCCAATCGAGGCGGCGTCCCCTACGCCGGCAATGCGCCCAATCGTGGCGTGGTGGCCAATGGCGGCTACGTGGGCCGCCGTGGAGCGGTCGCCGGCAGCGGCTACGCCGGCAATCGCGGCGGCACGGCGCCGGGCACTGCCTATGCCGGGGCCTCCGGCAATCGCGGCGCGGGTGCCAACAGTGGCAATGCCCGTAGTCGTGTCGGCGCCGCGCCGGGCAATGCTTATGCCGGCGCCCCTGGCAATCGTGGCGCTGCCAGCAATCCGGGCGCCAACTATCGTGGACGCGCTCCCGGACCGGCGATTGTCGCCGGCTCCAACTATCGTAACGGCGGCAGCGCCACTGCCGCCGGGCCTGGGCAACGCGGCGGCAATCCCGCCGGTGCCATGGTCGCTGGCACCTCCAATGGCATGCGGTCCACCGCCTGGCAAAACAATGGGCAGGGTGGCGGCAATGGCGGCGGCCAATGGTCCGGCGGACGTTCGGGCGGCAATGGCAGCGGGCAATGGTCCGGCGGACGTTCGGGTGGCAATGGCGGCGGCCAATGGTCGGGCGGGCACAACGGCCGCAGCGGCTACGCCCAGTCGGGCTGGAACGGCGGTGGTCGATCGAGTTGGAATGGTGGTGGCTCGGGCTGGAACAATGGCTGGCACGGCGGCTGGAACAACGGCTGGCACGGCGGGTGGAATGGCGGCTGGCGTCCTGGCTGGGGTGCGGGCTGGGGTTGGGGTTCGGGCTGGCGCGGCGGTTGGGGTCCTGCCTGGGGCTGGGGTGCCGGTTGGGGCACGGGATGGTGGGGTCCCGCGTGGGGCGCCGGCTGGGGTTGGGGCTGGGGTTCAGGCTGGGGCTGGGGGTCGGGCTGGTGGGCGCCCGCGGTATGGGGCACCGGCGTCGGCATCGCGGTTTCGACGCCGATCTGGGGGGTCGCGGATACCGATGCGTTTGCGTCCGCGTTGGTCGAGTCACCTCTCGCGCTCAACGACGACAACGGGTTTGTCGAACAGGCGCAATCCGCGGCAACAGCCACCGTCTATTGGTACTACTGCACCGAGCCGGCCGGCTATTTCCCGTATGTCCAGAATTGCAATCGCGCGTGGGTTCCGGTCTTGCCGCAATCCGTATCCCCGGCGGCGGGCTAGATGATGCACTTCTCCTCGATGTCCAGGCGAGCGTTGGTAGCGCCGGTGGCCCTGGCGCTTCTGGCCAGCGGTTGCGCTACCGTGCCCAGCGGGCCCAACGTCATGGTGATGCCCGGCTCGCAGAAAAACCAGGCGCAATTCCAGGCCGACCAGATGGCATGCCAGCAAAATGCGCAGGCGGCCATCGGCGGCGAGTCCGCCAGCCAGGCGGCGGCCAATGCCGCAGTCGCCAGTGCGCTGATCGGCACCGCGCTTGGCGCGGCGGCGGGCGCGATCATGGGTTCGTGGTCGGGGAATTCCGGCCCTGCCGCAGCATGGGGTGCCGGCGCGGGCCTGCTCTACGGCAGCGCCGCCGGTGCCAACGCATCGGGCTGGACCTACGCCGAAACGCAGCGTCGCTATGACATGACCTACGTGCAATGCATGTATATGCGCGGCAACGCGGTACCGGGGCAGATGATGCCGCGAGGCGTTGTGTCGTCGAACGTGCCCGCGTATCCGCCGCCGAACACACCGCCGCCGGCCATGGCGCAGGGCTATACGCAGCAACCTCGCATTGCAGCGCCGCGCGTGGCGCCGCCCGGTCCCGTGGCGCCGTACGGCGCGCCCTACAGTGGCATTCCTCCGGCGAACTATCCTCCGCCCGACCTGCCGCCACCACCGGGGTATGGTCCGTCGCCTGACGCAGGCAACGCGCCGTCCGGCGACGCACCGGCTTCGAACTATCCGCCGCCGGGTACGCCCCCGCCGCCAGGACTGGCACCAGCGCGCAGTTGACCCGATCACGCATGGCGCCTGAGGAAGGGGCTGACGATTCATGCGCCAAAGGCTGGAGACACGGGTAGCGCTCCAGGAAAAATAGCCATTGCGCGCGATCGAGCGATGGCCCCGTGCTTTGCTGGTGGCGCAGCGACTACATGTCGCCGGCACCCCGCGTCACCGCTTCCATCGCACGTGATCCGCGGCGCCTCGAGAACTCGCGCTGCGCCGATTGCGCGGAAGTGGACTACGCTACCGCAATCCGCTTGCGCCATTGCAGGAACATGACGATCGCGATCGCCAGTCCGATGGCGTAGCCGATGATGGCCGCAGTGACCTCGGGCGGCGCGCGATTGAGCGCCGCGATCAGCAACGCGAGTCCGGGATTGCGCATGGCCGCGGCAATGGCTGCCGCCGGCCGCACTTCGGCATCGCGTCCGGCAAACGTGGCACCGACGGCCAGCGCGAGAAGGGTCATCAAAAATCCGGCAGCACTGGGCATCCAACCGATCTGTGTGAAGATGCTGGGCAGGTCGACCAGCGCCATCACACCCAGAACCAGCAGCAGCACGTTGCCCACCCGCACAACGCGGGGCTCGAGTGCTTGCGCGAGCGAAGGCTTCCATGCGCGCAGCGTCGCCCCCAACGCCAGCGGCAACAATTGCGCGAAGAACACCTGGCGGCCGACGTCGAGCGGCGTCACCGTGAATTCCTTGTCGAAGATCCAGTCGAGGATCAGCACGCTGGACGGCACCGTGACCACCGCCAGCAGCACAATCGCCAGATGCAGCGCGGGCGCAAAGTGGCGATCGCCGCCGGCGTCGAGCGCGCGGCGCAAAGCCACCGGCGCTCCCGGCGAAATCGCCATCAGGACGATGCCGGCCGCAATGGCCTGCGGAGGATGGAAGGCCTTGACGAGAAGCACCGCAACCGCCGGGATCGGCACCACGACCGCGAAGATCACCGCAGCCAGCACCATGCGTCGCTGCAGCGCAGCTTGGACTTGCTCGCGTCCCAGCATGAGGCCTAGCGCGAACATCACGACGAACACCGCCGCGACGGCGAACAGTCCTATCCACTGGAGTGGAATGATCATCACGTGCTCCTGCAATCGCGCGACTCAGGATCGGCGTGGGCGCACTATCATTTGAAAGTCGACGTTGCGCAAGGTCACGCCGATATCGCACGACAGGATCGCCGGACCGCGGCGGACCGGCCGCAGGGCCTGGTTTCGCGAGTCCGGAGGAATCGGGCGCCGAGGCCGGTTACGCGTGCGCCATCCGTTGCCCGTGCTCGCGCGTGGCGTGGAATCCCACCTGTGGCCATCGTTCCATCGCCACCTGCAGGTTGAAGCGATTGGGCGCGAGATAGACCGGATTGCCGTCGACGTCGTTGGCCAGTGACGCCGCGCGATCCTTTTCGAAATCGCGGCGCACCTTTTCATCCGGATACGTGAGCCAGCGCGCCGTGGCGATGCCTGCCTCGTCGTAGAGCGCATCCACCTTGTACTCGCTGGCGAGACGCGCCGCCACCACCTCGAATTGCAGCTGGCCCACCGCGCCCAGCAACAGCATGTTGCCGACGATAGTCTCGAACACCTGGATCGCGCCTTCCTCGCCCAGCTGCTGCAGGCCCTTCTGCAGTTGCTTGGCCTTGAACGGGTCGCGGGGCCGCGCCACGCGAAACAGTTCGGGCGCGAAGTACGGAATGCCCTTGAACGACAGCGCCTCGCCTTCGGTGAGGGTGTCGCCGATCTGCAGCTGGCCGTGATTGTGGATGCCGATGATGTCGCCGGCCACGGCGTCCTGGCTGGCCACGCGCTCGTTGGCCATGAAGGTCATCACGTTGCCGAGTTTCATTTCCTTGCCGGTGCGCTGATGATCGACCTTCATCGCGGGCGAATACCGTCCGGAGCAGACCCGAAAGAAGGCGATGCGGTCACGGTGGCGCGGATCCATGTTCGCCTGGATCTTGAACACGAAGCCGGAGAACGGCGCCTCGGCCGGCTGCACCATGCGCTCGCCGCCGTCGCGCGATTGCGGGGGCGGCGCCCATTCCACCAGCGCGTTGAGAATTTCCTGCACGCCGAAATTGTTGATGCCCGAACCGAAGAACACCGGCGACTGCCGGCCGGCAAGGAATTCGTCGAGGGCGAACGGCGTGCTGGCACCGCGGATCAGGTCCACGTCACGCAGCAGCGCGGGCATCTCGTCGGGATAGAGCTGCGCCAGTCGCGGGTTGTCGAGGCCTGCAATGGCCTCGCTCTCGTCGCTCTTGCGCTCCTCGCCCGGCGTGAAGCGCACGAGGCGATCGCGGCGCAGGTCGAACACGCCGCGAAAGGCCTTGCCCATGCCGATGGGCCAGGTGATCGGTGCGCAGTCGATCTTCAGCACCGACTCGATTTCCTCGAGCAGTTCAACCGGCTCGCGCACCTCGCGATCCATCTTGTTGACGAAGGTGATGATCGGCGTGTTGCGCAGCCGGCATACTTCCAGCAGCTTGATCGTCTGTTCTTCCACGCCCTTGGCGGCATCGATCACCATCACCGCCGCATCGACGGCAGTCAGCACGCGATACGTGTCTTCCGAGAAGTCCTGGTGGCCCGGCGTGTCGAGCAGGTTGATCGTGTGGCCGGCATAGTCGAACTGCATCACGGAGCTGGTGACCGAGATGCCGCGCTGCTTTTCCACCTCCATCCAGTCGGACGTCGCATGGCGCGAACTCTTGCGCGCCTTCACCGTGCCCGCCATCAGTATCGCACCGCCAAAGAGCAGCAGTTTTTCGGTGAGCGTGGTCTTGCCCGCGTCCGGGTGGGAAATGATGGCGAAGGTGCGGCGCATGGCCACGTCGCGGATCAAGTCGGCAGGTTGGGTCGGGGCATTCATCGGCGCGGAAATGAAAAGCCGCCGGCCGGACGCGGCAGGCGGCGATGACCGGCGAATTATACCGTAGGCGACGTACGCGAGGCGTCGGGCTCGCGGGTTCACCGCAACGTCCTGCCTGCGCGGTGGGCGCCTTGCCTGCGGCCTGATCGGAAGCACTGCGCGTACCATTTCATCCGTCATGTCCGCCCGTCCCACGCGCCTGATCGCACACCTCGACATGGACGCCTTCTATGCGTCCGTGGAACTCCTCAAGTATCCGGAATTGCGTGGGCAACCGGTGGTGATCGGTGGCGGGCGCCGCCACCAGCCGGAGGCAGTCGTCAACCCCGTCACCGGGACCGTGACGCGCAAATTTGCCACGTTGCGCGGGTATGTCGGACGCGGTGTCGCCACCACATGTACCTATGAGGCGCGCGCGCTCGGGCTGCATTCGGCGCAGGGCCTCATGAAGGCGGCTGCGCTGGCGCCCGATGCCATCCTGCTGCCTACCGACTTCGAGGCCTACCGCCGGCATTCGCGTCTCTTCAAGGCCGCCGTGGCGGAGATCGCCCCGCACATCGAGGACCGGGGCATCGACGAAATCTATATCGATCTCACCACGGTCGCGCTGCCGGGCACGCGTGTTTCACCATCGGCGGCAGGCGGCGATTTCGCCAATGACGACGGCGATGGTCCGCCAGCAGTCCCCGCCGTGGAACCGGAATCGGAGGTGGACGCATGGTGGCGCGCGCGCGACATCGCCAAGGCGCTGAAGGTCGCGGTACGCGAGGCCACGGGCCTGTCGTGCTCGATCGCAGTCGCGCCCAACAAGCTGCTGGCCAAGATCGCATCCGAGCTGGACAAGCCGGATGGGTTGACGCTGCTGCGGCCAGGCGATCTCGAAACGCGCATCTGGCCGCTGCCCGCCAAGCGCGTCAATGGTATCGGCCCGAAGGCCGCGGCAAGGCTCGAGGCGCTGGGCATCCGCACCATCGGGCAGATCGCGCAGGCCGATCTCGCGTGGCTGGTCGAGCATTTCGGCGCCAACTACGGCATGTGGCTGCATCGCGCCGCACACGGTCGCGACGAGCGCGAGGTGGTGACGGAGAGTGAGCCGCGCTCGATCAGCCGTGAAACGACCTTCGAACGCGATCTCTCCGCAACCCGGGACCGCGCCGAGCTTTCAGCGATCTTCACCGACCTGTGCGTACGACTGGCGGGCGATCTCGTGCGCAAGGGCTACGCGGGCCGCACGATCGGCATCAAGCTGCGCTTCGATAACTTCACGACCGTGACACGCGACCAGACGCTCGAAATGCCAACGCAGGATGCAACCACGATTCGCCGCGCCGCGGGGGAATGCCTGAAGCGCGTCCCGCTCACGCGGCGCATCCGGTTGCTGGGCGTGCGGATGGGCACGTTGGCCCCTGCGGCCTCGCCGCGCGATACCGGTTAATATTGCGCGGCACCTTTTCCGTCGAGCGAACCCATGCCCACCACTTCTCCCTCCACCCGCTTTGGCAGCGGCAAGTCCGTGCGCCGCGTCGAGGACGACAGCCTTCTCACCGGCCGCGACCTTTTCGCCGACAATTTCTCGCTGCCGGGCCAGGCGTGCCTCATGTTCCTGCGCTCGCCGCATGCCCATGCGCGGATCACCGCGCTGGACGTGGCGGCAGCGCGGACCATGCCCGGCGTCGTGGCGATCGTGACCGGCGCCGAGCTCGTGCGCGCCGGTGTGAAGCCATTGCCGAAGTCGCCGGACTTCAAGCGGGCAGATGGCTCGAAAACCGCCGCGCCGCCGCAACACGTGCTGGCCGTGGATACCGTGCGCTTCGTCGGCGAGGCCGTGGTGGCGATCGTGGCCGAGACACGCGACCAGGCGCGCGATGCCGCGGAAGCCATCGACGTGCGCTACGAGGCGTTGCCCGCCGTCGTGGACATTGCCGATGCCGTGGCCGCGGATGCTGCGCTGGTGTGGCCGGCGGCGACCGGCAATGTCGCTTGCGAGGCACGCCATGGCGATGCCGCCGCGACCGCCGCGGCATTTGCGCGCGCGGCGCACGTGGTCCGGCTCGACCTCATCAACCAGCGGCTGGTGCCGTCGCCGATCGAGCCAAGGTGCACGCTGGCGGAGTACGACACTTCCACCGAGCGTTTCACGCTGCGGGTGAGTTGCCAGACCCCCACGGGGCTGCGCGACGAATTGTGCAACGAAGTATTGGGCATACCGCCGGAGCGCATGCGCGTGGTGGTCGGCGACGTCGGCGGCGGATTCGGGATGAAGACGACGCTGTATGCCGAGGATGCGCTGGCCGCGTATTGCGCGCGCATGCTGAAGCGACCGGTGAAATGGACCGCCGAGCGGATGGAGGAGTTCGTCAGCGCCACGCACGGCCGCGATCTTTCGAGTGCGGCAGCGCTGGCCTTCGATGCGGAGGGTCGGATTCTCGCGCTGCGCGTGCATTCGCATGCCAATCTGGGCGCGTATGCGACGCCCGCCGGCGTGGTCATCCAGTTGCTGATCGGGCCCTGGGTCTCCACCAGCATCTACGATATCGGGACCATCGATGTGCGCATCGCGGGGGTGCTCACCAACACGACGCCCACGGGCCCCTATCGCGGCGCGGGCCGGCCCGAGGCCATCTACACGATCGAACGACTGATGGATGCCGCTGCGCGGCAAACGGGCATCGATCCGATCGAATTGCGCCGCCGCAACATGATCAAGCCCGCGCAGTTGCCCTACACCAATGCGATGGCCAAGACCTACGATACCGGCAACTTCGCCGCATTGATGGACAAGGGCGTGCAGCATGCCGACTGGAACGGCTATGCCGCGCGTGCCGCACAATCGCAGCGGCAGGGCAAGCTCCGCGGCCGGGGCATGGCCACGTTCGTCGAGTGGACCGGCGCGGACGTATTCACCGAGAACGTGACGGTGACCGTCATGGCCGACGAGCAAGGCGACGGATTGATCGAGATCTTCTCGGCCACGCAGGCGATGGGGCAGGGCCTTGCCACCACCTTCGCGCAGCTCGCGGTCGACGTGTTCGGCGTACCCATCGATCGCGTCCGCATCGTATTGGGCGACACCGATCGCGGCACCGGGTTTGGCAGCGCGGGATCGCGTTCGCTCTTTGTCGGCGGCTCGGCGGTGCACGTAGCCTCGGAGCGTACGGTGAAGAAAGCCCAGGAATTGGCGGCCGAGGAACTCGAAGCCGCAGTGTCGGATCTCGAATACCGCGACGGCGTGTTCCGCATTGCGGGCACCGACCGGTCCGTGGGACTGTTCGATCTGGCGCGGAAGCAGCCCGGCGCGCGCATCGTGCTGCAATCCACGAGCTCGGTGCTGGACGCGACGTGGCCCAACGGCTGCCATGTCTGCGAGGTCGAGATCGACCCCGACACCGGCGCCGTCGACGTCGACCGCTATTGGTCCGTCAACGACGTGGGTCGCGTGGTCAATCCGCTGATCGTGATCGGTCAGCTCGAAGGGGGCGCCGCGCAGGGCATCGGTCAGGCGCTGTGCGAGCAGGTGGTCTTCGATCGCGAATCCGGTCAGCCGCTGACAGGTACGTTCCTCGACTACGCATTGCCGCGCGCGGGGATGATCCGCCATTTCGATATGGCGATGGACGAGTCCACGCCGTCCACGAACAATCATCTGGGCGTGAAGGGCGTGGGTGAACTCGGCACGATCGGCGCGACCCCCGCAGTGGTCAATGCGGTGCTGGACGCATTGGCGCGGGCCGGCGTAGGGTCGTCACTCGAGCAACTGCAGATGCCGTTGACGGCCGAGAAGGTATGGCGCGCGCTGCACCCGTAGGCGAGGCTGCAGCCTCGCCGCGAAGGTCCTGATCGTCAGCGTCGCCGGAACTTGCCCCAGTAGAACAACATCGCGGCGCCGCCCGCAAGCCCGCCCAGGTGCGCGAAATGCGCTACGCCGGACTGCGTCCCGGTCACGCCAAGGAACAGCTCCATTGCGGCGTAGATCAGCACGAACACGCGGGCCGAGATCGGCACCGGCAGGAACAACAGCATCAGCTTGTTGTGCGGGAAGTAGACCGCGTAGGCCAGCAGCAGTCCGAACACGCCACCGGATGCGCCCACGGTGGGATAGAAGCCGCCCGACAATTGCGCGAAGATCAGTTGGACGATGGCGGCGGCGATCACGCAAACGAAGTAGTAGCTCAAGTACCGGCGCGGGCCCACCACCAGCTCGAGCGCACTGCCGAACAGGTAGACGCCGTACATGTTGAAGGCGAGATGAAACAAGCCGCCATGCATGAAGCCGTAGGTCACCACTTGCCATGGTTGAAAGCTCACCTGCCCACCGCTCGCCTGGGCGGTGCCCAGGGGCCACAGGGCAAACAGGGCTTCCAGCGACGGTGGCACCACCTGCTGCAGGAAATAGACGGCGATGTTGGCAACGATCAGGGCGGTAGTGACTTGAGGCATGGCGGCGGGACCGGTAGTCGGCAAGCGCGACGAGGCCGCCATTGTGACTGATCGGGAACTTGGCGGCGCAGGCAGGGTCTGTACGCGTTCGGGCTTGCCGGTTGGTGGCGGGTCGACGGGCCTTCCTTCGCCCCAACACGTTCTCCCCGCCGCCATGACCCTTCGTCTGCTGCCCCGCTCGACTCTGATGCGCCTTCTGGCCGGCCTGCTGGTCGTGGCCGGGCTTGCCACGGGCTGCGTCAGCCTCGAACAGCGCGAGCGCGCGATCACTTTCCGGGCATCCAAGACCGAAGCCGTGTCCTTTGCGGGGCTCCCGGCCGGCGTGCAGGAAATGTATCTGCCGGTGGGCGACCAGACGGACGCGCCGCGCATCCACGCGTGGTGGTGGGCCGGTGCGGCGCCCGACGCCCCGGCGGTGCTGTACCTGCACGGCGCGCGGTGGAACCTCACCGGCCATGTGCGGCGGATGGAACAACTGCACCGGATGGGCTACGCGGTGTTCGCCATCGATTATCGGGGCTTTGGCAAGAGCGATGGCGACCTGCCGTCCGAGCAAATGGCCTACGAAGACGCGCGCACGGCGTGGGCCTGGCTGGTGAAACAGCAACCCGACCCGTCCCGTCGTCTCATTTTGGGGCATTCGTTGGGCGGTGCCATCGCCATCAATCTGGCCGCAGGCATGGCCGGTGGACCGCCGCAGGCGCGCGGCCTGATCGTCGAATCGTCATTCACGACGCTGGCGGATGCGGCGCACGCGCTCACGTTCAACTGGGTGCCAACCGAGGCGCTGCTGACCCAGAAGTTCGACTCGCTGGACAAGATCAAGGCGGTGGACATGCCGGTGCTGGTCGTACACGGCGTCAACGACCATCTCTTGCCGGCGCGGTTCTCGCAGTCCCTGTTCCAGGCCGCCAAGGCGCCGAAGAAACTGCTGCTGATCGAAAACGCGAGTCACAACAACAGCATGTGGGTGGGCGACACGCAGTATCAGCAAGCCATGGGCGAGCTCTTCGGTACCCCTCAGCTGGCCACGGCTACGCCACGCGGCTGATCCGCTGCGGCGACGTCGTCGTCCGCCTCCTCGCCCAGGAAACCGCCGCTCTGGTGCGCCCACAGGCGCGCATACAGGCCGTCATGCGCCAGAAGGCTGCGATGATCGCCTTCCTCCACCACGCGGCCGTGATCGAGCACGATCAGCCGGTCCATGGCCGCAATGGTCGAGAGCCGATGCGCGATCGCCACCACCGTCTTGCCTTCCATCAACCGATAAAGGCTCTGCTGAATCGCCGCTTCCACTTCGGAATCGAGCGCGCTGGTGGCCTCGTCGAGCAGGAGGATCGGCGCGTCCTTCAGCATCACCCGTGCAATGGCAATGCGTTGCCGCTGCCCGCCCGACAACTTGACGCCGCGTTCGCCCACATGGGCATCGTAGCCCCGCCGGCCCTTGGGATCGGCGAGATGGGCGATGAAGTCGGTGGCCTCGGCCCGCTCTGCCGCCGCCACGAGGTCGGCCTCGGTGGCATCCGGCCGGCCGTAGACGATGTTTTCGCGCACCGACCGATGCAGCAGTGACGTGTCCTGCGTGACCATGCCGATCTGCGCGCGCAGGGTGTCCTGCGTCGCCAACGCGATGTCCTGCCCGTCGATCAGGATGCGCCCGCTCTCCACATCGTAGAACCGCAGCAGCAGATTGACGATCGTCGACTTGCCGGCGCCGGAGCGGCCGACCAGGCCGATCTTCTCGCCGGGACGAATGTGCAGCGACAGGTCGTCGATCACCTTGTTCGCGCCGCCGTAGGCGAAGCTCACGTGCTCGAAGCGGACGTCGCCGCGCGTGACCACCAGCGGCTGCGCCGCTGGCGCGTCCACCACCGCATGCGACCGTGACAATGTATTGATGCCGTCCTGCACGGTGCCGATGTGCTCGAACAGCGCCGCCATTTCCCACATGATCCAGTGCGAGATGCCATTGAGCCGCAGCGCCATCGCGGTGGACGCGGCGACGGCACCCACGCTGGCGTCGCCCTTCGTCCACAGCCACAGCGTGGCGCCGGCGGTGGCAGCAATCAGCCCCATGCTCAGGATGTGATTGACGATCTCGAAGCCGGTGACTAGCCGCATCTGCGCGTGCACGGTCGCGAGGAATTCCTGCATCGCCGAGCGGGCGAATCCGGCCTCGCGCTTCGCATGCGAGAAGAGCTTTACCGTGGCGATGTTGGTATAGGCATCGGTGATGCGGCCCGTCATCAGCGACCGCGCATCGGCTTGCGCCTTGCCCACGCGACCAAGGCGTGGCACGAAGTACGCCACCGCCGCAACATAGAACACGCACCACACCAGGAACGGCACCAGCAGGCGGATATCGAAGCCACCCAGCACCGCCAGCATCGTCACGAAGTAGATCACGACGAACACCAGCAACTCCGTAACGATGAGCCACGTGTCGCGCACGGCCAGCGCGGTCTGCATCACCTTCGTGGCGATGCGCCCCGCAAATTCGTCCTGGTAGAAATGCATGCTCTGGGCGAGCATCAGCCGATGGAAGTTCCACCGCAATCGCATCGGGAAATTGCCGAACAGTGCCTGCTGCTTGACGATCGACTGCAGCGCTACCACCGCCACACTGGCAATGAGAAGTCCCGCCACCAACAGCAGCCGGCCGCTTTCCACGGTCCACAATTGCGCAGGCTCGACTTTGGCCAGCCAGTCCACGACACTGCCCAGCACGCTGAACAGCAGCGCCTCGAATGCGCCGATGAGCGCCGTCAGCAGCGTGACGGCGAGCAGGTACGGCCGCAGCCCTTTCGAGCACGTCCACAGAAAGGCCAGAAAGCCCCGTGGCGGCGGGATGGGAGGCAGGTCGGGATAAGGGTCGACCAGCCGTTCGAAAACCTTGAGCACGCGGGATCTCCGTCGCTTTGAAGGTGGAATTGACGGCGCGAGTGGATGATCCGCAGTCAGGGGCGCCGGGGCTGCGGCAATATGCGCAGCGGCAACGGGGCGCGCCGATGGTAGCATCGGCGGGCGTCCCGCTCCATTGTCAGCTCGACGTCCGGATCCGCCCCCACCAATGAACACCGCCTTTCTGCTCGACCGCACGGCGCGCGAACTGCGCGACGCCAGTGGGCGCTGCTTCGATACGTCGAAGCGCGCCTGGACTGCGGCGCCAACGGGCGAGCGTGGCGATGTGGTCGAGACCATCGATGCGGTTGCCGCGGTGGCTTGGCTGCAGCGCGAAAGCCGCCATCCACTGCGGCTGCCCATCGGTGTCACCGGTCCGCGTGACGCCACCAGGGCGCAGCTCCTCGCGGCCATGCAGGTCGGCGAGTTGCTGGCCGATTGTGGCCTCGTCGTGATTTGCGATGGCGGACATGGCGTTGCGCAGGCGCTGTGCGACGGCGTGAGGCGCGTGGGCGGCGTGTCGATCGGCCTATTGCCCGATGCGGACGCCATGGCAGCCAATTCGTTTGTCTCCATGATCCTCGCGACCGGGCTCGGCGCAGCGTGCGATGCGCTGTTGGCACGGGCGGCATTTTGCGTGATCGCCATCGGCGAGATCCCTTCTGTGATTGCGCCGGCTTCCCCGCCGGGCAAGCTGGTGGTCGGACTGGAGTGCGCGACGCAGCACGACGGCGTCGTACACGCATCCGACGCTCGTGCCGCCGTCGAACTGGTGGCCCTGGCCGTGCTGGGAACCCCGCCCGGCCCGTGAACGCGTCGCCGCGCCCGTGCGCGGTCGATCTCTTGGTTGTAATGATTGGACGCGTGCCGGGGACTCAGGGAACGGGCCGCTGCAATGGCCGCACCTGCGGTCGGGGCACCCGCGACGCTGCGACCATTCCTACCTACCCCTATCAGGAGTTCACGATGAACCGAATGACGACCCTTGTGCTGGCAGCCTGCATGTCGATGGCGGCCGGCGCCGCCTTCGCCCAGGACGCGATGAAGAAAGATGCGATGGCTTCCGATCCGATGAAAAAGGATGCCATGGCCACCGATCCCATGAAGAAGGATGCGATGGGCAAGGACGCGATGAAGAAGGATGCGATGGCCAAGGACGCCATGAAGAAGGATGCGATGGCCACCGACCACATGAAGAAGGACGCGATGGCCAAGGACAGCATGAAGAAGGACGCGATGGCCGACCCGATGAAGAAGGATGCGATGGCCGCCGAGCCTGCCAAGAAGTAAGTGGGGTAGCGATGACCGGGCCGCTCTCCGGCGGCCCGGTCTTTTTTTGGTAGCCGTGCCTGGCAACTGGCGCATGCGCGCAGGTCCCGTAGAATCGGAGGCTGTTATCTGCGCCGGGTCCCGGTGTGACCGCAGCCTCCGCCACCACTACCTTTCTCTTCACCGATATCGAAGGCAGCACGCTACTCTGGGAACGCGATCCCGGGCGCATGCGGCCCGCGCTCGCGTGGCACGACGCGCTTGCGCGCGCCACTGTCGAAGCGCATGGCGGCCGCGTGGTGAAGACCACCGGCGATGGTGTGCACGCGGCCTTCGACGACGCGGCGGCCGCGATCGAAGCTGCCGTGCAATTGCAGCAGGGGTTGGCTGGCTCCGAAGCCAGGCACGGCATCCTGCTGCGCATTCGTTGCGGCCTGCATGTCGGCGCCGACGAGCGTCGCGATGGCGACTTCTTCGGCACGGCCGTCAATCGCGCCGCGCGCATCATGAGCGCCGCGCATGGCGGGCAGACGCTGGTGTCGCGGGACGTGGCCGCGATCGTGGCGGAACGCCTGCCCGAAGACATTGCTTTGCGCGACCTGGGTTCGGTGCGCCTGCGCGATCTCGCCGGTCCCGAACGCGTGTTCCAGGTCGTGCATCCGGACCTGCGGCAGGATTTTCCGCCACTGCGCTCGCTCGAAGTCACGCCCAACAACCTGCCGCAGCAATTGACGTCGTTCGTCGGTCGCGAGCGGGAACTGGCCGATGTGGCGCAATTGCTGACACAGACGCGTCTCCTGACGCTGCTTGGTATCGGCGGCCTGGGCAAGAGCCGGGTCTCGCTGCAGCTCGCGGCCGACATGCTCGACGAGTATCCCGATGGCGTGTGGTTCGTGGAGCTCGCCCCGGTGTCCGATCCCCGGCTGGTGCCGCAGGTGCTGGCGTCGGTGCTGGGCGTGAAGGAAGACGCCGGACATACGGTGCCGGAAGCGCTTGCCCAATTCGTTCGCGATCGGAAGCTGCTCGTCGTCCTCGACAACTGCGAGCACCTGATACAGGCGTGCGCCGGGCTCGCGCGGATGCTGCTGGAGGCGGGGCCGGATGTCAGGATCCTCGCGTCCAGCCGCGAGCACCTCAACATACGTGGCGAAGCGACCTATCCCCTGCCGCCGCTGGCGCTTCCGGATGCCGCCGCGGCGCCGTCGCTCGCGGCATTTGCGCAGGGCGAGGCGGTACGCCTCTTCACGCACCGCGCGACGGCGGCAGTGCCGGCGTTTCGTGTCACCGATGAAAACGCCGTCGCCCTCGCGGAAATCTGCCGCCGGCTGGATGGCATACCGCTCGCGCTCGAGCTTGCAGCGGCCCGCGTAAGGGTGATGTCGGTGGAAAAAATCGCGGAACGGCTGCACGACCGTTTCCGGCTGCTCGCCGGCGGCGATCGTACCGCGTTGCCCAGGCAGCAGACGCTGCGGGCGCTGATCGACTGGAGCTACGACCTGCTTGACGACGACGAGCGCGCATTGTTCCGCCGACTCGCCGTGTTCGCGGGCGGCTTTACGCTCGAGGCGGCCGAGGCCGTGGGCGCCGGTGGCGACATTGCGGCGCCGGACGTTCTCGACGTTCTCGCGCGGCTCGTCGAGAAGTCACTCGTGGTGATCGAGGCGGGCGGCGAGCGCTATCGAATGCTGGAAACGGTGCGGCAGTACGCACAGGAAAAGCTCGACGATGCCGGCGAGGCCGACGTCACGCGCGTCCGACATCTTGACTGCTACGTGGTGCTGGCGGAAACCGCGCGCCCGGAATTGACGGGCCCGAACCAGGCGCAGTGGCTGCGCCGGCTCGACCTCGACCTCGACAACATTCTCGTGGCGCATGAATACTGCAATCGCGCACCGGGCGGCGCCGAGCGGGGATTCAAGCTCATCCGATCCATGATGTTCTACTGGATCAATCGCGGGCTTTTCGAGCTCGGTCATCGAATCGCCGTCGAGGCGCTGGCCCGCGCCGGCGCGCAGGACCGCTCGCTGGCACGTTGCCGCGGATTGTTCCATGCCGGCCGGTTCAGCCTGTTCGTGGGGCGCTTCGACGAAGCCGCAAGCCAGTTGCAGGAATGCCTGGCGATCGCGCGGGAATTGAATGAGCCTCCGGCAATGACGGCGGTATTGCCGCCTCTTGCGATCACGTCAATTCGTCAGGGTGACCGCGTCCTTGCGCGAAAATATCTCGATGAAGCGGTCGCGATGGCACAGGCGATCGGCAAGAGTCGCGAAATCGCCGCCGCCCTCAACGAACTTGCCCAGCTGGAGCGCCTCGAGCGGCATCTTGACTCTGCGCACCGGCTGTACGCGCAGGTCCTAGACCTGGCGCGTGCTCTCGACGATCGTGCGAGCATCGCCGTGACCCTGCTGAACCTTGCCATGGTCTCGGTATTGGAGGGTGCCGAGGCGGAAGCGCGCGAAATGTTGCTTGAAGTCCACGCGATCGCGGCCGAGATCGATTCGCGGTCCACTGCTCAAACCCTGCTGGATGTATGCGCAGGATTGGCGGCGATGAGCGAAGAGCATGTGACTGCGGCGCAATTCTTCGGTGCCGCCGAATACCTGCTGGAGTGCATCGGACTCCATCGACATCCCGCTGATGAGGCATTTCTGCAGCCTCTCGTTGACGGTGCGAAGAAAGCCCTGGGTGCCGAGTGGGCCGGCGCGGAACTTGACGGTCGTGCCAATTCGTACGAGGTCACCATGAATGCGGCACGGGCTTGGCTTCGGCTGGCGCCACGGAACGGGATGCCGACGAGCGGCGTTACCAGTCGCTGACGATCGACGGATCCAGCGCCTTCAACGGCGTGGTGCCATCCAGCACGTTGATCGTGTATTTGAACTTGCCCGGCTTCGAATTGGCGAACACGCACGCAAAGCGCTGCCTGTTTTCCTTTTCGAAGTCGCAATCGAATTCCTTCTTGCCGTTCCGGACCGTGTCGCCTTCCCGAACGACGATGCCGTCCTTCGGAAACGTGTACCTGGACTCCGCCGGCAATTGCCAGACGATGGTCACGTTCTTCGCGTCGGGGGCGATGTAGATGGGTTCCTGGTTGACCGCGATGCCGCGACCGGCGACGACGAAGACGCGCGGATTGAGCGGGTCGGACGAGCCGTCGCGGTAGCGCATCGGATGCGCGCACCCGGCCAGGACGAGCGCAAGCACGGCGGCGAGAGGCAACGACTTCTTCATGGTGGTGTCCTTACGGGTCGAGGCGAGCGGAACGGCATCCGAAGCGCATGGTACTGATTTCCTGCCGGCACTTCCATCCGGCCGCGTTCTGCCGCTGCCCGGTCAGGTTGCCTGCCGCCCCGGCCGGACGCCGGTCAGCAGGTAGTCGATGAGTTCGCGCACGGGCCGGATCTCGCTGCCGAAGGGCAACGCCGAGGCACCGCGGAAGAAGAGCCCCTTGTCGACGTCGCCCCGCAACGCCGCCGCCAACTGCGTATCGATGCAGAACTGTCCGATCTTGGCAATGCCGTCGCGCAGGCCACACTGGATCAGGCAGTCGAACTTCAGCGTGCAGCGTAGCTTCTTGTGCGCTGCCGACGTGAGTTTGGGCAGGTGATGCAGGTAACTTTCCAGCCACGGCGTGCGCACGGCGCGCGCCGGCAATCCGGCGACACTCATGAACTCGACGATGTCCTCCGGCTTGGCGTCTGCCAGCACATGCTTGAACGCGAGGTCGGCGTCGCCCTCCTCGGTCACGGCGAAGGCGGTGCCGAGCTGAACGGCGGCCGCGCCCAGCGCAAACAGCTCGCACACGCGTTCATGCGAGTTGATGCCGCCGGCGGGAATCAAGGGAATCGTGCCGTCTGCGATGCCTTCTGCCTTGAAGAATGCCAGCGCCTCGGGCAGCACGCGCTCGAAATCGAAGCGCGGATCGTCGAGATCCTCGATCTTGGCGGCGCCGAGGTGGCCGCCGGCATAGCGAGGATGCTCGATGACGATCGCGTCGGGCAGGCGGCCCTTGCGCAACCACTTCTTGACGACCAGCGCGATGCCGCGCGCATCCGACAGGATCGGGATCAGCGCGACGTCGGGCCAGGGGGCCGCAAGTTCCGGTAAATCGAGGGGCAGGCCCGCGCCCACCACGATGGCATCGGCACCGCTGGTGCAGGCCTGCCGCACGTTGGCGGCATATTCGGACACTGCCCGCATGACATTGACGGCGACCAGGCCGTGGCCGTCTGCCAGCACCTTCGCGGCGCGGACCTCGCGGTCGAGCGCCACCAGGTTGGCGGCGTCGACCGTAGCCTTGTCGGCATTGCGGGACAGCCCCATCAGGTCGGCATGGTGCCGGCGCAGGTCCACGCTCGAAATGGTGCCGACCGCGCCCGATCGCGCCACCGCGCCGGCAAGGCGATGCGCGGAGATGCCCACCCCCATGCCACCCTGCACGATGGGCCGCACCCGGCGACCGCGGATGCGCAGCGGCGGAAGGTCCTGTGCCGGCGTGGACACGGCGCGTTACTCCAGTTCGATCGCGTCGCTGATGGCTGCTACACCCGCCTTGGCGCAGACATCGTCGTTGTCGCCGCCCGGCGCGCCGGAAACGCCGATGCCACCGACCAGCGAACCCTTCGCGCGGATCATCAATCCGCCGCCAACCGCCACGACGGAGGGTAATGCGCGAATGCCGCTCGAGGGCTTGCCGGCCTGCGTGGTGGCGGCAAGCTCGGTGGTGTCGGTGCGAAAGCTGACGGCCGTGGCAGCCTTGCCGATGGCCGTCGCCGTCGTATGGTTGCCGGCCAGGTTGTCGCGCAGCACCGCCAGCGGCTGACCCGTGCGGTCGACGACGGCCACCGCGACGGTATAGCCGTCCTTCTGGCAGCGGGCCAGCGCCGCCTGTGCAGCATCGCGCGCTGCCGTGGTGGTCAGCGTGGTGTACGTGGTCAGCAGCTTTTCGCCGGAGGCCGGCGCGATGCCGGCGACGACGGCCGTGAGTGCAACGAACAATGCCCGCCTTGCGTTCATGATGACGTCTTCCTTGGAGTCGAGTGACGACTAGATTACGCGCGAATACTGCGGCCCCTGCCGCTGCAGGCGGAGATAACGGTCGAAAGTCATCGCCACGGTGCGCACCAGCAAGCGGCCGCGCGCGGTCACGACGATGCGGTCCGCGTCGATCTCGACCAGGCCGTCGGCGGCAAGGGGCGCCAGCGCCTCGAGTTCGGGGGCGAAAGTCGCCTTGAACGGGATGCCATGCGCGCGCTCGATCTCGGCGAAGTCGAGGTCGAAATTGCACATCAGTTTCTGGATGACGTCGCGACGAAGTTCGTCATCGGCGTCGAGTTCGACGCCGCGCAGCACCGGCAATACCCCATCGTCGAGCTTCTCGTAGTACTCGTCGAGCGTCTTCACATTCTGCGAATAGGCCATCCCCACCTTGCCGATGGCCGAGATGCCGAACGCGATCAGGTCGCAATCGGGCTGCGTGGAATAGCCCTGGAAATTGCGATGCAGCTGCCGCTCGCGTTGTGCCACCGCCAGTTCGTCGCCAGGCTTGGCGAAATGGTCCATGCCCACATACAGATAGCCGGCGCGCATGAGCTTGTCGATGGCCAGCGCCAGGATGCCTAACTTGTCCGCCGGCGACGGCAGCTCGTCGAGCGCGATCCGCCGCTGCGGCTTGAAGAGATGCGGCACATGCGCATAGCTGTAGAGCGCGACACGGTCGGGTGCCGCGGCGATCACCCGGTCGAGGGTCGTGGCGAAGCCGGCGATGGTCTGCCGTGGCAGGCCGTAGATGAGATCGGCATTGACGGAAACAAAGCCCGTTGCGCGCGCAGTGTCGATCACCGTCAGCGTCTCGGCCTCGCTCTGGACGCGATTGACGGCTTTTTGCACCTCCGGGTCGAAATCCTGGATGCCGACGGAAATGCGGTTGAAACCCAGCCCCGCCAGCAACCGGATGGTATCGGCCCCCACCTTGCGCGGATCGACCTCGATGGAAATTTCGGCATCGGCGGCAAAGCGGAAATGCCCGCGCAGCGACGCCATCAGCGTGCCCATTTCCTCGTGCGACAGGAACGTGGGCGTGCCACCGCCCCAATGCAGCTGCGTGACCGGCGGCGACCCTTCGATCAGCCCACCCACCAGCGCGATTTCACGCTCCAGGTAGCGCAGGTACTTGGCCGACCGGCCGTGATCCTTGGTCAGGACCTTGTTGCACGCGCAGTAGTAGCAGATCGAATTGCAGAACGGCAGGTGCACATACAAGGACAGCGGCTGCGCGGCGCGATCGTGGTTGCGCGTCGCCAGCGCGTCCATGTACTGCGCAGCGGCGAAGCCGTCGTGGAACCGGTCGGCAGTGGGGTACGACGTATAGCGGGGGCCGAAGCCGTCGTACTTCGCGACGAGACCCGCATCGAATGCGAGCGCTGGCACGGGGAGCGTTACGGTGTCATCCATGGCTGCCATGGTGCGGCAATCGGCGCTCGGCGCCTTTGCGTCAAATCAATCTGACGGGGGTCCAACGCCGATCGGGGCCGGCGCCAGGTTGACGATCCGGGTGAACAGGTCATCGAACTGGTCCTGGCTCGATACGCCGATGAGCGGGTCGGCGTTGGTCGCGAACGCGGCGTCGATCTCGGCCCAATCCTGCGGCAACAGGTACTCGCGTGCCAACGGGAGGATTTCCTGCTCTTCGTTACGCATGTGATTGCGCTCGAATTCCACGAAGGTCTCCACCGCGGCGGCGAACGCCGGGAATTCGGTCTCCCCGCCCTGGCGGTAGCGCGCCAGCGTCTGTTCGAGCGTGCGTATGCGGGACACCCCGAGGCGGTGTTCGGCCTGCAGCCGGTCGATCAAGGCCCGCGCCGGCGGATGTCGCTCGCCCAGCAGGCGGAAAAGCCACTGGTCTTCCTTGGGATGGTGCAACCGCTCGGGGAACGTGTCGACGTAGTAGATCATCGCGCCCAGCAGTTCGAAATTGGGCCGCAGCCGGTGTTCACGGATGCCGTGGACGAGCGCCAGCAACGCGTGGAGCATCGCGGCCATGGCCTGATGCTCGTTGCGGATGATGGTGATGGACTTCAACGCAATGACCTCACGTCCCGATGGACGCCATCATTCTAGGACGGCGGGAGCGGGCGGCCTTGACCTCGGTCAATAGGCATCAAGGCGGCCCGTCCGTCGGGAAAGCAGAGGCTACGCGCCGGCCCCGACCGTCCTGGTCGCCGCCATCAGGCGCTGTTTTTCGCCCAGCACCTTGTTGGCGTAGGCCGTGGTTTCGTCCTCGGCGGCACCGTTGTACAACTGCAGTCCTTCCACCAGGCCACCGGCGCGGCGGATGTATTCCTTCAGGACGAGGGCGCCGATCCGGATGTTGGTATCGGGCGCCAGCACCGACTCCTGGTCGGGGGCGTACTTGTCGGTGTGGAAGCGCGGGATCACCTGCATCAGCCCGACGGCGCCTGCCGGGCTTTCGGCGATCGGGTTGAAATTCGACTCCACCGAAATGACCGCCACCAGCAAGAGCGGGTCCAGCCCAATCCGGTCGGCTTCGCGATAGGCATGGGCGAGATACTCGCGCGTAGCCTCGGCCGAAACGCGGTACTTCTTGGCGAACAGGCCGGCCAGGGTCTCGATCTGCTTGCGCCGGACCACGGCAGGCCCGGGAAGGTGGCAGGCTTGCCGGGATGATCTCGACCGGTTGTGCCGGAAGCGCGATGGCCATCGTGGGCGGCATCAGTTGACCAGGACGGAACGAGGCCGAGGCGGTCAACGCCAACGCTGCGGCAAAGGCGATCAGGATAACGGTGGCGGGTCGACATCGACCCATGCCGCGCCGACTGTAATCCAGCGGCGCGTCGTTTACGGATGAAAGTTGCGCGTACATTGCAAACACTCCTCATGTCTATCCCGGCTGCCTCCAACCAGGCTGCGTTGCCGCTGCCAGGTAAGCCGAGGTCATGTTGCACTGCGATTTGCTTTCGCTTTCTCCCTTTGCTACGTCGTGATTGCTATTGTGTGTTGTACGTTAAATCAATGGGTTGGAGCGGTAAGCCGGCGGCGAGTATACCAGAAACCTAAAATCCGCCAGCCTGGCGCCTCCCGGCGGCCGCGTTGGCCCTAGGAAGGGGCGCCGGTAACCGGAGATACCTTGGCCGCGGCCTTCACGTCCGCCTCGAACAATTCCTGCAGCTGCGCGGCGGCCTGCGCCGTGGTCTGGATGAACTGTTGCTCGTCCTGGCGGACCGCATATTGGGTGTCCAGCAGGTTGCGATCATGCGCGAGAAAGATTTCGACAGCGCGTGCCGCCTGCTCGGGCGCGATGCCTGCGGTCACCAGCGCCTGGCGGGCGGTTTCAATGCTCGACAGCACGGTTTCGCGCTCGATGGCCTCGATATCGAGGTCCCGCAGCCGGAAGAGATGGACGCGGTTGCGGGCGCGCGCAAGGATGGGCAGGTTGGGGAAATGTTTTCGGACCAGCGCTGCGGTCCTGACCGAGGCCTCGACGTCGTCGATGGCCAGCACGAAGAGCTTGGCGTCTCCGGCCTTGGCGGAGTTCAGCACCTCGAGCCGCGACGCGTCGCCGTAGTAGACCTTGTTGCCGAAGCGGCGGACGAAGTCCACTTGCTGGTAGTTGGCGTCAATGGCCGTGGACGCGATCCCGGCCATCCGCAGCACCCGCGAGACGATCTGTCCGTACCGGCCGTAGCCGGCGATGATCACCGGGTTGCCGGGACCGTCGATGGTGTCGAACTCCGGGGGCTTGCGTTTTTCCAGCCAGCGCGTCAGCAGCCGCTCGTGCAGCGCGAAGGAAATCGGCGCCAATAGCATCGACAGCGTGACCACCAGCACCAGGAACTGCGCGGTCTCGGGGGGCAGGATCCGCGCGCCGTTGGCGGCCGCGTACAGGACAAACGCGAACTCGCCGCCCTGGGCCAACAGCACCGCGATTCGCTGGGCATCTTCGTTGCCGGTACCGAAGGCCCGGGCGATGCCGTACATCAGGGTCGCCTTGAGTGCGAGCAGGCCTAGCGCGCAGCCGAGCATCAGGAACGGCTGCGCGGCCAGGACGGTCAGGTTGGCGTTCATGCCGACAACCATGAAGAAGAGGCCGAGCAGCAGGCCCTTGAATGGCTCGACGTCGGCTTCCAGCTCGTGCCGGAATTCCGAATCGGCCAGCAGCACGCCGGCCAGGAAGGCGCCCAACGCCATCGACAGGCCGATGCTTTCCATCAGCAGCGCCGCGCCGATCACCACCAGCAGTGCGGCCGCGGTGAAGACTTCGCGGCCACCGTAGCTGGCAACGGCCTTGAGCGCGGGCCGCACCAGCAGGCGACTGCCGATGATGACCCCGGCGATGGCCGCTACGCCTTTGGCCGCCATCATCCAGCCGCTTTCGGGGCCGGCACCGTCGGGCGACAGCACCGGCAGCAGCGCGATCAGCGGGATGACCACCAGATCCTGGAACAACAATATGGAGAAGGCCTGCCGGCCCGCCGGGCTGCTGAGCTGGCCCCGCTCGCCCAGCCATGCAAGCACGATGGCGGTGGAGGACATCGCCAGGCCGAAGCCGACGATCACCGCCGCCTGCCACGTCATTCCGAAAACCATCGTGATGCCGATGATCGCGGCGGCGGAAAGGAACACCTGGGCGCCGCCCCACCCGAACACCGAATGGCGCAGCGCCCACAGGCGCAGCGGCTCCAATTCGAGCCCGACGAGGAACAACAACAGCACCACGCCCATCTCGGCGAAGTGCATGGTGCCCTCCGAGGCGGGGATGAGGCCCAGGCCCCAGGGACCGATCAGCGCGCCGGCCGCGAGATAGCCCAGCACCGCGCCCAGCTTCAGGCGACGGAAGAGCGGGACCACGATCACCGCGGTAGCCAGCAGGATGGCAGTCTGTGCGAGAAGGGTCATGCGGGGCCAGGTGAAAGTTGACGATCGTCGCGCATGGTGCCCGGAAATCGCCGCTGGCACGAGTGGACTGCGGTCTAGCTTTGGATGGGAGCCACCGTTGCCGGGGATCGCGCCTTCGATTTTTTGAGCCGCGCCTCGGCCGCGCGGCATTGGGGCCCGGTGAATTCCTCGGCCAGCGCATCGATGAACACCCGCGCGCGTGCCGGCATCAGGCGCCGGCCGGGAAACACTGCCCACGCCACTTCGCTCGGCGGACTCCAGTCCGGGAGTACCGGCGCGAGTTCGCCGCTGGTCACGTAGGGCACGGCGAAGTGGCAGTTCACCACGGCGATGCCGGCGCCGAGGCGGGCCAGGCGGGTCAGCAGTTCAGGCGAGTTGGCGGTGGCGCGCGCCGGGGGAAGTCCCTCCCAGTGCTGCGTGCCGCTGTTCAGTATCCAGGGCATCGGGTCGCCCGATCGGGTCAGCAGCAACAACGCGTCATGCTCCATCAGCGCGGCGGGATTGATGGGGGTGCCGCGGCGCCGCACGTAGGCGGGCGAAGCGTAGAGGCCGGTGGAAAAGACCGCAAGCTGCCGCGCGGCCAGCGACGCATCGTCAGGCAGCGCGCCCATGCGAATGGCCACGTCGAAATTTTCGCCGATCAGGTCCACGCGACGGGGCGAGAGGTCGAGTTCGAGCGTGATGGCCGGGAAGCGCGCGACAAAGCCCGCCAGCAATTCGGCCAGGATCGCGTTGGCAAAATCCGCCGGCATGGACACCCGCAGCCGCCCGCTGGGCTCGACCTGCCGGTGTTGCGCGAGTTGCGACGCCGCCGCGACTTCGTCGGCGACCTGGTGCGCGTGCGCAAGGATGCTCCGGCCGAAATCCGTGACCGTGAGCTTGCGCGTGGTGCGCAACAGCAGACGCTCGCCCAGCCCTGCTTCGAGCGCGGCCACGCGCCGGGACACCGTGGACTTGGGCAGGTCGAGGCGCTCCGCCGCGGCGGTGAAGCTGCCTTCGTCCACGACGCGGGCGAAGAGCAGCAGGTCGTTGGGGGTGATGGTCATGGAGGCGGCTCGAAAGCACTGCAGACGAGGGTGCTGCTTCCCTTGCAGGCTTTGAATGGGATCCCTATTAGCTCTACCAAAGCAACAATGTTATCCAATTAGACGGCTTATCCAATGCCGAGGCAACAATTATATTCACTCCATCGACGTTCCGATCCCACTAGGAGTGACCATGAACATTCTGCAGATCAATTCCAGCGCCCGCACCGAAGGCTCCCATTCGACCCGGATGGCGTCGGCCCTGGTCGAGCGGGTCCGCGCCGGACATCCCGGCGCCACGCTGACGCTGCGCGATCTCGCCCGCACGCCGCACCCGGCGCTCGACGAGGCGGCCATGGCCGCGCAGATGACGCCGGCCGACCAGCGCACCCCGGCACAAGCCGCTCGCGTCGCGGCGGACGACGCCTTGATTGCGGAGATCCAGGCCGCAGATGTCGTGGTACTCGGCGTGCCGATGTACAACTTCGGCGTGCCGGCGCAACTGAAGAACTGGATCGATGCCATTGCCCGCGCGCAGGTCACCTTCCGCTACACGGCGACGGGGCCCGAGGGACTGCTGCAGGGCAAGAAGGTGTACATCGCGCTGACGCGCGGCGGCAAGTATCGCGATACGGCCGCCGATTCGCAGGTGCCTTATCTCAGGACGGTGCTTGGATTCCTGGGCATGGGCGATGTGCAGTTCTTCTACGCCGAAGGCCTGGCCATGGGTCCGGACGCGGAACGCGCGGCGCTCGATGCCGCCAACGAACAGATTGCACTGGCAGTGGCGGCATAAGCGGAAATGCATTTTCGCGCAGGCAGGCCGGCAGCACCGCGAATGCGCGCCGCTGCCGGCATGGCGATGGGAATGCGAGAATGTTCAACAAGCAACAATCGACAAGGATGAATCAGTCATGACGACTCAGACCCTCCAGCATCCGGCCAAGGAAACAGTGACCCATCCGCGCACCGTGGAACGCGTAGTGACGGGACAGGCGACGTCCGACGGCGCCGGCGTGAAGCTCACGCGCGTGTTGACGCAACCGCTGCAGCGCCGTCTCGATCCGTTCCTGATGCTCGACGCGTTCGGCACCGACAATCCGCAGGACTACATCGGCGGCTTCCCCGATCATCCGCATCGCGGCTTCGAAACCGTGACCTACATGATCGCCGGTCGCATGCGCCATCGCGACAGCGCGGGCAACGAAGGCCTGCTGCAGAACGGCGGCGTGCAATGGATGACGGCCGGCAGCGGCGTCGTCCATTCCGAGTTGCCGGAACAGGAAGACGGCCGCATGGAAGGCTTCCAGCTCTGGTTGAACCTCGCGGGCAAGGACAAGATGCGCGCGCCGTGGTATCGCGACATCCAGAGCGCGGAGATCCCCGAATTCACGACGCCCGACGGCGTGGTGGTGCGCGTGATCGCCGGTCGCAGCCATGGCGTCGATGGCGCGATGCAGCGCGAGACGACGCAACCGCTGTACCTCGACATCACGCTGCCCGCGGGCACGACGTTTGCGCAGGCGTTGGCGCCGAAGGACAACGCGTTCGTCTACGTGTTTCGCGGCGAAGTGAGCATCGTTGGCACGAAGGTGCCGTCGCAGCGGATGGCCATTCTTGCCAACGACGGCGGCAGCGACGGTGTCGTCGTGCGCGCGGACAGTCCCGCGCGCGTGCTGCTGATTGCAGGAGCGCCGCTTGATGAGCCCATCGCGCAATATGGACCGTTCGTGATGAATACGAAGGACGAAATCATGCAGGCAGTGGCGGATTACCAGGCGGGCAAGTTCACGCCGGCCAAGTAGTTCGCGCTGCTGGTCAATGCGGTACGATGAAGCGCGCGAGTCGGTGCAGATCCGGCTCCACTCCCAATCCCGGCGCGTTGGATAGCGTGACCTGGCCGTCGACCACGATCAGCGGGAATACGTCCTCGCGCAGCGGATTGGGGTTGGCGTCCACTTCGGCGTAGCCGGCAGCGCTGCCGGACGCCGCCAACGCATGCATCGACGCGGCGAGCCCCACGCCGCCGGCCAGCCAGTGCGGGCAATACGCAACGCCGGTTACCGCGGCGGCGTACTGCGCCACTTCGAGCCCGCCGGTGACCCCACCCCACTTGCCGACGTCGGGCTGCACGAATTTCAGATAGCCGTGGTCGATGGCCTGCGTGAACGCGTCGCGCCCGCGCAGGTTTTCGCCGGCGGCAAGCGGCACAGGGCTGCCGGCCGCGAGCGCGAGCCATGTCGCATGCGCATGATCGGCCGCGATCGGTTCCTCGATCCAGTGCGGCGCAAAGGGCGCCAGTTCCGCAATGCGCGCTGCGGCTTCCGCGGGTGTCCACGCCTGGTTGGCGTCGAGCATGATGGTTGCCGCGGGTCCGAGGGTGTCCCGCATCGCGGCGAGATTGTTCATGTCGCGTTGTGCGCCGAAGCCTACTTTCAATTTGAATGCGCGATACCCTTCGTCACGCTTTGCCAACGCCACGGCGGCAACGCTGTCCGGACCGATGCCGCTGGCGTAGACGCGCACGTTGTTGCTTCCCGACAGGTGCCGCCACAGCGGCACGCCGGCGCGGCGCGCAGCGATGTCCCACAGCGCCTGGTCGATCGCACCGGCAATTTGCGCAAAGGGTCCGGGCTCGCCGCACTGGATGGCCATCTGCCGGGTGCGCGTTTCAAGCAGGGCGCGCACGGCCGACGGATCGTCGGTGTCCGCGTTGCGCAGCAACGGCACGAAGATGCTGTCGATCAGGCGCGCGCGATGTTCGGCGCCGACCTGGGGAAAGTTGGCGAACACTTCGCCCCAGCCTTGCGCACCATCGCTCGCGCTCACGCGCAGAAAAAGCGCGGGGCGATTGGTCATCGCGCCGAAGGCGTTGGCGACGGGTTGCGCAATCGGCGCGCGCAGCACCCAGCATTCGAGACGGTCGATTCGTGTGGGCATGGCGGTTGAAGCGTTGAGCAGCAGCATGTGGCAATTGGTTTAGACTGCCGTAAATCGGGGGGCGGGGCAATGCAAGTCATTTCCAGGATGAGAACAGTCCGGGTCGCGCGCGCAGGATGAGCGCGCATGCGATATCGCCGGATGTGCTGGCGAAGCGACGCAGGGAACGCGTCGATCCGGCGCGAGTCTGATAGCCATGACCGACACTCCCCACTGGGCCTTTCCGTCGCCGATGCAGCCGAAGCAGGCGGACCTGGCATTCGACCTCGAGCACGCATGCGACGCCATGGTGCGGATTGCGTCCAAGATTCCCGACGACGCGTTCACCGCGCCTCTGCTGGGCACCGAGCGTGGCGGCAACGGCGTCGTCATCCGCGACGACGGCCTGGTGCTGACGATCGGTTATCTCATCACCGAGGCGGAAACGATCTGGATCACCGCGCACGACGGGCGCGTGGTGCCGGGACATGCGCTCGGCTACGACTTCGCCACCGGCTTCGGCCTGGTGCTGCCACTGCAGCCGCTGGACGTCGCGCCGTTGGCGCTGGGTTCGATCGCGGGACTGGGCGTCGATGACGATGTTTTCGTGCTGGCCCACGGAGGACGAGCGCACGCGCTCAAGGCGCAGATCTTCGCGCGGCGCGAGTTTGCCGGCTACTGGGAGTACCTGCTCGACGAGGCGATCTTCACGTCGCCGCCGCATCCGGAATGGAGTGGGGCGGCACTGGTGGATGACACCGGACGACTGGTCGGCGTGGGTTCGCTGTTCGTGCAGGAGGCGTTGGGCGAGGACATGGTCAAGGGCAACATGTTTGTGCCCATCGACCTGCTTCCGTCGATCCTCGACGACATGGTCCGCACCGGCCGCGCCGGGCGACCGCCGCGGCCCTGGCTCGGGCTGTATGCCAACGAGGACGAGTCGCGCGTACTGGTGGGCGGGCTTGCCAAGGGCGGGCCGGCCGACCGCGCGGGCGTGCGCCAGGGCGACGCGGTGGTCGCCGTTGCCGATCATCACGTGGCGAGCATCGCCGACATGTTGCGCAGCGTCTGGCGCCTCGGGCCCGCCGGCACTGAAATTCCGCTGACCGTCGCGCGTGGAGGCAAGGTCTTGCCGATCCGGGTGCAGTCGGGCGATCGCGGCGATTACATGAAGAAGCCGTCCTTGCAGTAGGCGAGATGTCAGCCTCGTGCAGCCTCGCCTACAGTGGCTCCGGTGGCCGCCGCCGATGCCAATCGGTGACATCCTGGAAGGCGCGGCCGAGGCGAATCAGCGTCGGCTCGGCGAAGGCGGAGCCGACCAGTTGCACACCGATCGGCAAGCCGGCGGACGATAGCCCCGCCGGCAACGTCAGCGCGCATGCCCCCAGATAATTCACCGGCCGCGTGAGCGCCGCCAGCGGCGCCGTGGCTTCGTCGACATCGGTCACCGGCACGGCGGTGATCGGCAGCGTGGGCGTCAGCAGCGCATCGCGGCGCCGCATCCATGCGGCAAACTCGGCCTGCGCGCGGCGCACGGCGGACACGGCATTGAGAAAATCCGCGGCGGTGACATGCTTGCCGCCGAGCAGGCGCTTGCGCACCCACGGGTCGATCGGCACCGCAGCGTCCTCCGCATACGCGCGATGATACGCATACGCTTCGGCCGCCAGCAGCATGCCGAGGCTGGCCGCGTAGGCATCGAAATCGAAGGGCACGCGCGTCTCGTCGACGATGGCGCCGAGACTGCGCAGGACGGCGACCGCGTCGTCGCGACAACGCCGAACATCGGCGGTCAGATAGGCGGGAAACTGGTCCGGCGCGAGTGCGGCGATGCGCATGCCGCGAATGTCGACAGCGCCAGCCAGCGCGGCCGCGCAGCAGACGGGCGGCGCGATCAGCGTGGCGGGGTCGCGTGGATCCGGTCCGGCCATTGCGTCGATGAGCAATGCGACGTCGGCCACGGTGTGGGCGAGTGGCCCTACCGAATCGAAGAGCGTGGATAGCGGGACCGCGCCGTACAGGCTGACGAGTCCATAGGTGGGCTTGAGGCCGGTCAGGCCGCACAGCGCGGCCGGAATGCGGATCGACCCGCCGGTATCGGAGCCGATGGCTGCGGGCACCATGCCTGCGGCCACGGCAACCGCCGAACCGCTCGACGATCCACCGGCGACGCGATGCGTGGCCGAGTCCCAGGGGTTCCATGGCGCACCCATCGGCTGGTTGCGGCCCCAGCCGCCGAATGCGAACTCCACCATGTGCGTCTTGCCCAAAGGAATCATGCCGGCCGCGAGCAGCCGGTCGACGGTCGTGGCGGTGTGATCCGATTGGCGGCCCAGCCATGACTTGGACCCCGCCGTGGTCTGGCGGCCGTCGATCTCCAGCAAATCCTTGAGCGCGATCGGCAGTCCGTGCAGCGGTCCACGCGCAAGGCCGGTGGCGCGGGCGAGGTCGGCTGCATCCGCCAGCGCGCGCGCGTCGGCGGCGTACACATCGATGAATGCATGCAGCTTGCTGTCGGTGGCGGCGATGCGGTCGAGGCATGCTTCCACGATGGCGCGGGAGGTGGTTTCGCGCCGGGCAAGCTGCCCGGACAACTCGGCAAGGGAGGCGAAGGCAAGGGCGTTCATGGACGGCGGGAACCTTTGGACGGTAATAACATCAAACTATCGTAAGAATCAATATTTAATATTGGATTTATCGTGCGCCGATCCCCACAATGCGTAGGTCGATCCATTCAACCCAAGGAGATGCACCATGTCCCAATCCGCATTCGTCCTCAAGGAAGGCCAGCCGGTCCCGCAAGTCACCTTTCGCGTCCGTCGCAACGGCGACTGGGCTACGGTCACGTCCAATGATCTCTTCGCCAACAAGAATGTTGTCGTCTTCTCGCTGCCGGGCGCCTTCACACCGACGTGCTCGTCGACCCATCTGCCGCGCTTCAATGAACTGTGGCCCGCATTCAAGGCACAGGGTATCGACTCGATCATCTGCATCTCGGTCAACGATCCGTTCGTGATGGAAGAGTGGGGCCGCGACCAGGAAGCCGAAAACGTGACGCTGCTGCCCGATGGCAACGGTGAGTTTACCGAGAAGATGGGCCTGCTCGTCGACAAGTCGGACCTCAATTTCGGCAAGCGGTCGTGGCGCTATTCGATGCTGGTTCGCAACGGCACGATCGAAAAGCAGTTCCTTGAGCCCCAGGAACCCGGCGACCCGTTCAAGGTGTCGGATGCGGACACCATGCTGCATTACATCAATCCCAAGGCGAAGAAGCCCGACCAGGTGGCCATTCTCACGCGTGACGGTTGCGGGTTCTGCAAGACGGCCAAGCGGCAACTGACCGAGGCTGGTTACGACTACGCCGAAATCACGCTGCCGCACACGATCCGTTCCAGGGCCGTCGGTGCAATCGCAGGTGCCGGTACGGTGCCGCAGGTGTTCATCAATGGCAAGCTGATCGGCGGGTCGGTGGAACTTGAAGCATTTTTGCGCAAGGCGGCGTAAGGTATCTCGCCGGCGGCAGGACTGACGGGAGCCGGGCCTTCCCGGCTCCCGCAGTCCTTGAAGGGGATTACAACGATGGCCAGTACTCAACCGACGCAAGTGAAGGAACTCGTGACCGATGTCGCCGTGATCGGCGCCGGGACGGCGGGACTTGCCGCGTATCGCATGGCCAAGGCGGCAGGCAAACGCGTGTTGCTGATCGAGGGCGGGCCCCACGGCACCACCTGCGCGCGCGTGGGCTGCATGCCCAGCAAGCTCCTGATTGCGCCGGCGGAAGCCGCGCATGGGGTCGATCGATTCGCGGCCTTTGGCCTCAAGCTCGACGGCGAGGTCAAGGTCGACGGCCGGGCAGTGATGCAGCGCGTGAAGAGCGAGCGCGATCGGTTTGTCGGTTTCGTGCTCGAAGGCATCGATTCCATTCCCGCGGCGGATCATGTGCGCGGCTATGCCCGCTTCGTCGACGACACGACGCTGCGTGTCGATGAGCACACCACGATCAAGGCTGCGCGCATCGTGATTGCCACGGGTTCGTCGCCGTCGTTTCCGCCGGCATGGAAGGCGCTGGGCGATCGCGTGGTCGTCAACGACGACGTGTTCGAATGGGACGACCTGCCGCAAAGCGTGGCCGTGTTCGGCCCCGGCGTGATCGGCCTCGAGCTGGGACAGGCGCTCCATCGCCTTGGCGTGCGCGTCAAGATATTCGGGCGCGGCGGCGGCGTGGGGCCGCTGGCGGATCCGACGGTGCTGGTGGAAGCGCGCCGCGTGTTCGGCGATGAGTTCTACCTCGATACCGACGCGCATGCCGATGTATCGCGCGACGGCGACGAAGTGGTGGTGGCGTATCGCGATCTCGACGGCAGCGCGCGCACGGAGCGTTTCCAGTTCCTGCTGGCGGCCACCGGCCGCACGCCCAATGTACGCAACCTGGGCCTGGAGAACACGAAGGTCAAGGTCGATGCCAAGGGTGTGCCGCTGTTCGACCCCAACACGCTGCAATGCGGCAGCACCAACATCTTCATCGCGGGCGACGCCAACAACGATGTGCCATTGCTGCATGAGGCCTCGGACGAGGGGCGCATCGCCGGGGCGAACGCGGCGTCGTATCCGGTCATTCATGCCGGCATGCGGCGGGCAGGGCTGGGTGTGGTGTTCACCGATCCGCAGATCGCGGTGGTCGGCGGCGGCTTCGCGGCAGTGCGCGATGTCGCCCACGTGACGGGCGTGGTCTCCTTCGGGAACCAGGGCCGGTCGCGCGTGATGCTGCGCAACAAGGGTTTGCTGCATGTCTATGCCGACCCGGTCTTCGGCCGCTTCCTGGGCGCCGAGATGCTGGGACCCGAGATGGAACACATCGGTCACCTGCTGGCGTGGGCGCTGCAGATGAAGCTGACCATCGCGCAAATGCTCGAGATGCCGTTCTATCATCCGGTGATCGAGGAAGGTTTGCGCACCGCGCTGCGCGACGCGCAGCACCAGATCGACGCCGCGGCGATGGCGCGCGTCGCGGCCTAGGTGTTGCTCCGGTACCCGATGCTGGCGAAATAGTCGACCCAGGCGACGTTGCAGCAGCGCCTGCGGGATTCCGGGGATGGCGCTTCGCGTATCCTTCGCTCCCATGGCACTTCTTACTTTGCAGGACGCGGAACTCGCGTTCGGACTCCACCCGCTCCTCGACCGCGCGCAACTCGTGGTTCAGGACGGCGAGCGCATCGGCCTCATCGGTCGCAATGGCACCGGCAAGTCGTCGCTCCTGAAGGCGCTGGCGGGTGAGCTTGACCTTGACGACGGCATCGCGCAGCGGCGCGACGGCATGCGCGTGACGCTGGTCGAGCAGGAACCCGTGTTGCCGGCGGCGTCCACGATGCGCGAGAGCCTCGTCCAGCGCGGCCACCTCGAGCGCATGTCCGACGACCGTGAGCGCTGGCGCATCGAGGCGCGGCTGGTCGAATTCATGCATCGCTTTGGCCTGGACGAGGCGCAGGCGCCGGAAACGGCGTCGGGCGGGCAGGCCAAGCGCGCGGCGTTGGCGCTGGCCCTGGCCATCCAGCCCGACCTGCTGCTGCTCGACGAGCCCACCAATCATCTCGACCTTGACGGGATCACGCTGCTGGAGGACCTGCTGGTGAAGGGGCCGACCGCCATCGTGATCACGCACGATCGCGCGTTTCTCGACCGCGTGGTCACGCGGATCATCGAACTTGACCGCGGGCAGTTGCGGTCGTATCCGGGCAACTTCGCGGCGTACCTCACCCGCAAGTCCGACGAACTGGCCGCCGAAACGGTGTCGAATCGCAAGTTCGACAAGTTCTGGGCGCAGGAGGAGGCGTGGATTCGCCAAGGGGTGCAGGCGCGCCGCACCCGCGACGAAGGCCGCGTGCGCCGGCTCGAGCGACTGCGCGTCGAACGCGCGGCGCGGCGCGATCGCATCGGCGACGTGAAGCTTGGGCTCGATGCCGGCGATCGCTCGGGCAAGCTCGTGGCGGAACTGGAGGGCGTGGACATCCGCCGTGGCGACCGCACACTGGTGCGTGACCTGACGCTGCGCGTGCAGCGCGGAGACCGCCTCGGCCTCATCGGCCCCAACGGCGCGGGCAAGACCACGTTGCTGAAGTTGTTGCTGGGCGAACTCCAGCCGGAGTCCGGCACGATCAAACTCGGCACCAAGCTCTCCATCGCTTACTTCGACCAGATGCGCGAGCAGCTCGACCCCGAGCGCTCGCTGAAGGACACGATCAGCCCTGGTGGCGACTGGGTGGAAACCGGGGACTCGCGCAAGCACGTGCTGTCGTATCTCGCCGACTTCCTGTTTCCGCCGGAGCGCGCGATGGCACCGGTGAAGATGCTGTCCGGTGGCGAACGCAACCGGTTGCTGCTGGCGCGGCTCTTTGCGCAGCCCGCCAACCTGCTGGTGCTGGACGAGCCGACCAACGATCTCGACATCGAGTCGCTCGACCTGCTGGAAGCCACGCTGCAGGGCTATGCCGGCACGCTGCTGGTGGTGAGCCATGACCGCGCATTCCTCGACAACGTGGTCACGCAGACGCTCGTGGCCGAGGACGACGGCCGCTGGCGCGAATACATTGGCGGGTACAGCGACTGGATCGCCCATCGGGAGGCCGAGGCCGCGCGGAATGCGGCGGCCACGGTCGCGGCGGCCAGGGTGGCGCCACGCGTCGAACGCGCGGCGCCCGCGGTCAAGCTGAGCTTCAAGGAGCAGCGCGAACTGGCGGCCCTGCCGGCGGAACTCGAAGCGCTCGAACAGGAACAGCATGCGCTGACGGCGACGATGTGCGCACCGGACTATCACAGGCGCGATGCGGCCGCGATGAAGGCCGATCGCGCACGGGCGGAGCAGGTCGAGCATTTGCTAGCGCAGAAATTCGAGCGGTGGGCCGCTTTGGATGCGCGCGCGGGCGCGTCGACAACCACCTAGACAGGCTGCATCCTCGCGCGGTCGATGCGCGCATTGAAGCAGCGAGGCTGAAGCCTCGCCTGCGGGCGCCTCGGCAGACGCCCCCATGGCGCACAGCTACAATCCCCACCCATGTCGGCCTATCCCCACCTTCTCGCACCGCTCGACCTCGGCTTCACCACCCTCAAGAATCGCGTCCTGATGGGCTCGATGCACACCGGGCTCGAGGAGGCGCCCGATGGCTTCGCGCGCATGGCTGCGTTCTACGCGGAGCGGGCGCGCGGCGGCGTCGGCCTAATCGTCACGGGCGGCATTGCCCCCAACTTCGTCGGCCGGCTCGAGCCCAAGGCGTCGCAGCTGTCGTTTCCCTGGCAACTGGCGCGGCACCGGCTGATCACCGACGCGGTGCATGCCGCCGGCGGCAAGATCGCGCTGCAGGTCCTGCACGCGGGCCGCTACGCGTATCACCCGCTGGCAGTGGCGCCGTCGACATCGAAATCCCCGATCAGTCCGTTTCGCTCCCGGGGCCTGAGTGGCTGGGGCGTGCGCCGGACCATCGCCGCCTATGTGCGCTGCGCGAAACTGGCCCAGCGCGCCGGTTACGACGGCGTCGAGATCATGGGCTCCGAGGGTTACCTCATCAACCAGTTCATCGCGCTGCAGACCAATCATCGCGATGACGAGTGGGGTGGCGCCTTCGAAAATCGCATCCGCTTTCCGGTGGAGATCGTGCGGCGAACGCGCGAAGCGGTGGGCCGCGACTTCATCCTGATCTTCCGGCTGTCGATGCTCGACCTCGTCGAGGGCGGCAGCACCTGGGACGAAGTGGTGGCGCTGGCCAAGGCCGTGGAAAGTGCGGGCACCACGATCATCAACACGGGCGTGGGTTGGCATGAAGCGCGCATCCCGACCATCGCGACGATGGTGCCACGCGCGGCCTTCGCGTGGGTCACGCGGCGCCTGCGCGGCGCGGTGCAGATACCGCTGATCACCACCAACCGGATCAACGATCCGCGCGTGGGCAACGATGTGCTCGAGCGCGGTGACGCAGACATGGTGTCGATGGCGCGGCCCTTCCTGGCCGATGCCGAATTCGTGAACAAGGCCGCCGCCGGCCGCGCCGACGAAATCAATACGTGCATCGCTTGCAACCAGGCATGCCTCGACCAGATTTTCAACCGGCAGATCGCATCGTGCCTCGTGAATCCCTTCGCCTGTCGCGAGACGGAATGGAAACTCACGGCGGCCGCGACGCCGCGCAAGGTCGCCGTCGTCGGCGCCGGTCCCGCGGGCATGGCCGCGGCGGTGACTGCGGCCGAACGCGGGCATCGCGTCACTTTGTTCGACGCGGCAGCGGAAATCGGCGGCCAGTTCAACCTGGCGCGGCGCATTCCCGGCAAGGAAGAGTTTGGCGAGACGTTGCGGTATTACCGCACGCGCCTCGACCGACTGGGGGTGGTCACGCGGCTTGGCGCGCGCGCCACTGCCGCTGACCTGGCCGGGTTCGACGACGTGATCCTGGCCACCGGCATCGTGCCGCGCACACCGTCCATTTCCGGCATCGAGCATCCGAAGGTGGCGAGCTACGTCGATGTCGTTTCCGGACGGCGCGTGGCAGGCGCGAAGGTGGCGTTGGTGGGCGCAGGCGGCATCGGCTTCGATGTCGCGGAGTTGTTGTCGGTGGCCAATGCGCCCGATGGCGCCGCGAGCGACGGCTTGCAGGATGATCCCGCGATCGTCGCGTTTCGGGACGAGTGGGGTATCGATGCGAGCTATGCCGAGCGTGGCGGACTGAAGCCCGCGCATGAAGTGCCGCCACCGCGCCAGTTGTGGCTGCTGCAGCGCAAGGACAGCAAGGTCGGCGCGGGCCTGGCCAAGACCACCGGCTGGATCCGCCGCACGTTGCTCAAGCGCCGAGGTGTCGCGATGATCGGCGGCGTCGAATACGATCGCATCGACGACGCCGGGCTCCATATCCGCGTCGACGGGCAGCCGCGGGTGCTGGACGTGGACACCATCGTGATCTGCGCGGGCCAGGAGCCGCAGCGCGAGCTGGTCGACGGGCTGGTGGCGGAGGGCATTGCCCATAAGCTGATCGGTGGCGCGGATGTTGCTACCGAACTGGATGCGCGGCGGGCGATCGAGCAGGGAACGCGGGTCGCATTGGACCTTTGATGGCGTTGCGCGTTGTTGTTTCACCCATGGCTGGATCAGTTGGCGAGACTTCGGCCTCGGGCCGCGCGACGCTAAGGCCACGCCTACAATGAATCGGACGTCCTGGGTTCCGATAGCGAATTACAACATCGATGGAGAGGCCGACCACCATGTGCACCATCTGCGGTGATGACGAACACGTTGCGGGCACCACGCGCCGCAATTTCCTGAAGACCGGCTCCATGGCGGCGCTGGCGCCGTGGATGATGGGGCAGGCCTTTGCGGCCGATCCGCCCAAGCCCGGCGCACCGCCGCCGCCCAATGCGATCACCCCGCAGGCGGCATTGAAGCGCTTGATGGAGGGCAATGCGCGCTATGCCGCCAACACGCCCGAGCAGAAGGATTTTTCGGTGGGGCGGGCCGCCCGCGCCACCGCGCAATATCCGATCGCGGCCATCCTGAGTTGCGCCGATTCGCGCGTGGCGCCCGAACTCACCTTCGACCAGAATCCCGGCGATCTCTTCGTCGTGCGCGTGGCGGGCAACGTCGTCAGTCCGGACCTGCTGGCGTCGCTTGAATACGGCGTGCAGTTTCTCGGCACCCCGCTGGTGATGGTGATGGGCCACTCGGCCTGCGGCGCCGTGGATGCGGCGATCAAGGTCCTGAAGAAGAACGCGGTGCTGCCGGGTCATCTGCCCGACCTCATCCGCGCGATCAAGCCGGCCGTGCTCGTGGCAGAAAAGACGGCGAAGGGCGACCTGCTGGACAACGCGATCGCGGAAAACGCGCGACGCCAGGCCGACCGGATCAAGACCTCGCCGCCGATCATGCAGCAGGCCTACGCGGCGAAGAAGATCGACATCGTGGCAGCCGTCTACGATATCGCTTCGGGCAAGATCACCCTGGTCTAGCCGGTCGATTGCCGTTTCATCGGGGCCGCGCGATACTGCCGCGGTGGCCAAGAAACCCAAGGCGCTGGGCAGCATCGTGGCAGCGCTCGAAGAGGACATCCTCTTCGGGCGGCTGCGCACGCGCGAGCGCCTCATCGAGGATGAATTGATCGAACGCTTTGGCGCTACGCGCCATGTCGTGCGCCAAGTGCTCGTCGAGCTCGAACGCAAGGGCATGGTGGTCCGCGAGCGCGGGCGCAGCGCTGTGGTGCGGGACTTCAGCCGCGACGAAGTCGAGCAGATATGCGCCGTGCGTGAAATGCTGCACGCCAATGCGGCAGCACTGATTCCATTGCCCGCCTCGCCGCTGCTTCTGCGCAAGCTGGAGCAATTGCATGAAGCGCACAGCAAGCAGGTGGAAGCAGGCGACCCTTCCGGTATCCATCGCGTCAACAACGCCTTTCACGAGACCCTGTTCGAAGCGTGCGGCAACCCGTTTCTGCTGCAATCGATCCGCGACTATGCGCAAATGTCGCTGGGATTTCGCTGCCACGTCATGGTCAATCCGTTCCTGGCGCGCCGCGCACGGGACGAGCATCTGGCGATGATCGCGGCATTGCGGAAAGGCGATCGGGCCCGGCTCGTGCGCCTGTGCGTGGAGCACACGCGGCCATCGAAGCGGGTCTACATGTCGATGCAGGGCTGGCCCGAGGCCGAGACGCCGACGCGCCGCAAGCGGCAGCCGTGAACTGCAGTGTCAGGTCCTGCCGGCCATGGACGTGTGGCGGTAAGCGTCCTCGGCCAACGCAAGAATCCGCAGGTGGATGTTTGGCGCTGTGGCGAACGGCTGCTGCTCAACGAACGCTTTGGCGAAGTGCGCGATGGCCGCATCGTACGAGCGCTGGTAGCCCGCATCGAGATCGAATTGCACTTGCTGATAGCGGCGTCCCGCCAGCGACAAGCAGGAGCCCTCCAGCGTAATTTCGCCGTGGGTGCCGGCCAGATGCATCGAGTCGGTCACCGGCAGAGGTGCCGCCGGGTCCGCCATATTGCCGGTCAACACCGCGCGCGTCCCTCGCCCCTCCAGCTCGATACGGGCAGCGGACTCCCCTGCAATGCCCGGGACATTGCATTCGATCGACGCAGCGGTCACTTGCAACGCGCCCATCAGGCAGCATGCGACGTCGAGGTGGTGGACGAGTACTTCGCCGATCATCAGTCGAGGCACCCCGGCAAGCATCGGTTGTCGTTCCAGTGCAGGTCGTTTCCCATCGCGCAGCAGAAAGCCGGAGGATCGTGCGGACAGCGCAAGGTGTGACGGCGTACCGATAGCGTCTTCGTCGATCCACGCAGCGACCTGTTGATACCAGGGTCGGAAGCGCCAGTTTTCGTGGATCATCAGGCGGGTTCGCGTACCTATCGCATCGATGATCGCCGCCGCCTCGGCCAAGGTCGGTCCCAGTGGCTTCTGGCAAAGGACCGCAATGCCACGCTGCGCAGCGGCAAGACACAGCTGCCGATGGGCGGCGTGACCGGCCGCGATGTCGAGCGCGTCGGGGCGCATCGTGTCGAGCATCGCCTCCGTGCCAGTAAACGATGCAGCGATGCCGAATTCGGCGGCACGCGCGCCGGCCCGCATGGCATCGGGATCGGCGATCGCGACCACGGTCGCATTCGGCATGGCAGCCCAGGCCCGCAAATGATGCAGGCTGACCATGCCGGCACCGGCGATAGCGACGCGAAGCATGGCCTTCGTCGTATGCCGTCACGCGCCGGTGAAGCCGAATAATCGCCGCGGCGTGTCTTGCAGCACGTGGGCGCGATCAGCGGCGTCCGGCAGCCAGGATTCGAGCACGCGCAGGCCGGGACCGTAGTCAAGTCGATCCTTGGCGCGCAGGAAAGGCCAGTCCGAGCCCCAGCAGCATCGCGCCGGCGTGAAGACGTCGAGCAACGCTTCCACAAAGGGCAGCGTGTCACGGTAGGGCGGGGCTTCGTGCGAGAACCGGAATGGTCCGGATAGCTTGACTGCATGACCTGCACGCCCCAGTTCGAGCAGCGCCTGAAAGCCGGGCTGGTTGACGTCCCGACGCGGATCGGGCCGTCCGCAGTGGTCGACGCAAACGGCCACACCCGATGCAAGCAGCGCCGGTAACGCAACGGCGAGCTGGTCGCCTTCGACCTGCACCGTCAGGATCTTGTCCCTCTCCTTGAGTGCTGCGAGCAACCGGCGATTGCCCGGCAGGTCGAGCGCTGCAATGCCGTCGCCGATCAGGTCGAGACGTGCGCCGGCCACGGCGGGGATATCCAGCATCGCTTCGCCGCTCACCGCGTTCGCCGGATCGATGCGCACGAGCGCCCGCAGGCGACCCGCCGAGCGCGCCACGGCGTCGAGCGTCACCGCATTGTCGAAAAGGTATCCGCTGGTTGGCTGAACCACGACACCTCCGGCGATGCCGTGCGCGTCGAGGACTGCCAGATAGCGATCCACCGGTCCGATCTCCTGACCGCTCGGATGATAGGCGGCGTCCGGGGAATACGGAAACAGGGATGGATCGACGATGTGGGCGTGCGTGTCGATGGCGCCATTCATCATCGGGAAAGTACCTCATTGGCGAGGGCATCGCCACGATGAAAGCGCTCGATGTTGGCAAATGCAGCCCGCATCTTGGTGGTGAGCGCGTCGCGCGTGCCAGCGGAAATGTGGGGCGTGACGACCACATTGCGCAATGCGAACAGCCGGTGGGTCGGGTCCGGCGGTTCGCTGGCGAACACGTCCATCCCGGCGGCCGCAAGGCGCCCCTCGGCCAGTGCGTCGGCCAGAGCGTCTTCATCGACGATACTGCCGCGCGCCGTGTTGACCAGTATCGCCGTCGCCTTCATCTGCGCGAGGGCTTCGCGCCCGATCAATCCGCGCGTAGCGGCGGTAAGTGGCACGTGGATCGAAAGTACATCGGAATCGCGCAGCAGTTGCGGGAACGCGACGCGGCGCGCTGCCAGTGCATCGTCGCGCCCCGGATCATCGGCGATGGCAGGATCGTGATAGATGGCATTGCAGCCAAACGCGCGCAGACGCTCGGCCACGGCCTGGCCGATCCGGCCAAAGCCCAGGTAGCCAACCGTGCGACCCGCAAGCTCGAAGGAAAATGGACGCAGCGCGTTGATATGAAACCGGCCCGCCCGCAGTTCGCTATCGGCGAAGGGCAGCAGCTTGCACGCGGCAAGCATGAGCATGATTGCATGCTCGGCCACGCCGACGGTCGTACCTTCCGGCGTGAGGGCAAGCCGGATGGAGCGCGCAAACAGGGCGGGAGCATCAACCGTGTCCTGCCACCCAACGCCCTGATGCTGGACGAGGCGCAGGTTGGGTGCGGCATCGATGAGCGCCTTGCGCAAGGGGTGGGCAGCGACGATCACCACGTCGGCGAACGCGAGCTTGGCGCCACGCTCCGTGTCCGAATCGGCGTCGAGCGTCAGCAGCTCATAGCCTCGCGGCGCCGCCGCGCGGATGATGGCGTAGACCTCCGCCGTCGCGTGCGAATTGTAGAAGACGGTGGGCATGGGAGGTCAGTCGACGTAGCGCACACCCTTGGCCGCCATCGTGGCGTCCAGCCACGCGGGAACCTTGGCGCCGTCGCGTACCCACCCGTCCATCGTCTTCTCCTTGGCGGCCACACTGTCGAGTTCGGCCACGACCGCATCGATCTGCGCCGCCGCCACGACCACGATGCCATCCTGGTCGCCGAGGATAAGGTCCCCGGCATTCACCACGATGCCGCCGATCGCAATCGGCAGGCCGATTTCGCCCGGACCATCCTTGTACGGAGAATTGGGCGACAGGCCGCGCGCAAACACGGGGATGCCGACTGCGTTGAGTCCGTCGATGTCGCGCACCATGCCGTCGGTGATCAGCGCCACGACGCCGGCGTTGCGCGCCATGCCTAGCAGCACATCGCCGGCCGCGCTTGCTTCCTGATAGTCGTCGGTGGCGATGATCAGGACATCGCCGGGTTTGGCGAAGGCGAGCGCGGCATAAGGAGCAAGATTGTCGCGGGCCCGGCTGTGGACCGTCAGCGCCGAACCGGCGAACCGCGTGGCCTGGGTCAACGGCCGAATATGCCAGTCGAGTGCACCGCGCCGGCCATTGGCATCGACGACCCAGCCGGTTGAGGCTCCGCGAACGCGATCGAGTGTTGTTGCAGGCACCCGCGCGAATTCGCGGCGGACGGTGAGTGCGGCAGTGGAGGCAGCCATGGCATTCCTTTGTACGAGTGGGAGCGAGGTCTAGATCCGACGGGTTGTCGCCGGGTCGAAAAGATGGGCGGCATCGAGGTCGATCGCAATGGTGGCGACTTCGTCCGGGATACCGGCAAACGAGCGGGGTACGCGCATCAGGACTTCGGTCGACGTGCCCTCGGGCAACAGGCGAACGATGGTTTCCGCGCCGAGAGGCTCGACGTCAAGCACGCGAGCCTGCAGCGTGGCCACGCCGTCGCCGGCGCGAAGGTCTTCCGGACGAATGCCGAACAGCACATCGCGGCTACTTGCGCGTGCGGCTGCGGCACGCAGCCCTCCCGCCACGATGAACGCCTGCGTGCCGATGCGCACCTTGTTGCTGTCGTCGGTCAGCGTCGCGGGCAGCAGGTTCATTGCGGGACTGCCGAGAAACGTTGCCACGAAGGTGTTGGCAGGCGCGCCATAGACGTCCAGCGGGGCGCCGATCTGCGCCACGTTGCCGCCCTCCATGATGCAAATGCGGTCACCCATCGTCATCGCTTCCACCTGGTCATGGGTGACGTAGAGCATCGTGGCCGACAGGCGACGATGCAACGCGGAGAGCTCGCCACGCATGCCGACGCGCAGGGCGGCGTCCAGATTCGACAGCGGCTCATCGAACAGGAATACCTTGGGGTCGCGGACGATGGCGCGCCCCAGTGCCACCCGCTGGCGCTGGCCGCCGGACAGCGCATGGGGCTTGCGCTGCAGCAGTGGATCGAGTCCCAGCGTCGTCGCGGCATCGTTGACGCGTCTGGCAATTTCATCGCCCGGCATTGACCGGCGGCGCAGTCCGAAGGCGAGGTTGTCGTACACCGTCATGTGCGGGTAAAGCGCGTACGACTGGAAGACCATGGCGATGTCGCGGTCCTTGGCGGCAACGGCGTTCATCGGCACGCCATCGATCGCCAGCGTCCCGGAGGTGATGGATTCGAGACCCGCGACCATGCGCAGCGTCGTTGATTTCCCGCAGCCCGACGGCCCCAGCAACACCATGAACTCGCCATCGGCGACGGTAAAGGTCACGTCGTGGACGGCTACCTCGTGCGCACTGGCGTAGCGCTTGGAGAGGCGGTCGAGCGTCAGCGTGGCCATGGCTGGATTCGGCTATCGGTTGCGGTGATGGACGTGCTCATTTGACGGCTCCGGCGGTCATCCCCTGGATCAGCTTTTCCGAGAAGAAGGCATAGATCAGCACGATGGGGATGACAGCGATCATGAGGCCGGTGGCGATCATGCCCACGTCCTCCAGTTGATCGCCCATGAAGCGCTGGATGCCCAGCGGCAGCGTGCGCTTGTCCTCGTCGGTGATCAGCACCACGGCGTACAGGAATTCATTCCACAGCAGGATCGTATTGAGGATCACGGTGGTGGCGAGGGCCGGCAGCGCGATCGGCAGGCTGACGCGCCAGAAGATCGACCACTCGGAGTACCCGTCCATCCGGGCCGCGTCGAAGAGATCGGCGGGAATCCGCGCAAAGAAGCTTTCCAGGATATACACGGTGAGCGGCAGTTGCAGCGCAATGTAGACCAGCGTCAGGCCGACCAGGCTGTTGTAGAGTCCGTAGTTCACCAGCGTCTGGAACAGCGCGATGATCGTGATCTGCGGCGGAAAAATGATGGCTGAGAAGATCAGGAAGTAGATGAAGCGGTTGCCGGTGAACTTGTAGCGGGACAGGCAGTGTGCGGCCATGGCGCCGATGATGGTGAGCACCGCCACCGCGGTCACCACCACGTACGCGCTGTTGGTGAAGTAGACGCTGTAGTTGGAGTTGAACCACGCCTGGCCGAACTTCTCCCAGTGCGCGGGGAAGGGCAGTCCGAAGTGATTGCGCGAGATTTCGGTGGTGGTGCGTAGCGACATCATGGCGGCCCAGACGAAGGGGCCGGCGGCGAACGCCGTATAGACCGTGAGCACGAGCAGCAGTGTCGCGCGGGTCAGCATCGCGCCCATACTCAGTACTCCAGCCTTTCACGCGTTCGCAGCAGGCGCGTCAGCCCCAGCACCGCCGCCATGATGATCACGAACCACACGGCGGCGATGGTCGACGGATAGCCAAGGTCGAAGGTTGACCATTCGAAGGCGCGTTTGTAGAGGTAGGTCGACACCGTTTCAGTGGACCATAGCGGGCCGCCCTTGGTGGTGATCCAGACAAGGTCGAAGATCTTCATCTTGCCGATGAACGAAAGCACCAGCAGGTTGAGAAGCGTCGGCTTGATCAGAGGGATGATGACGTGCCATAGCTTGGCGCCCCAGCCGCAGTTGTCGAGTTCCGCAGCCTCGATGACTTCCGACGGCAGCGAATGCAGCGCGGCCAGCAGCACCACCATGTTGAATCCCGTCCACATCCACGTGGTGATGAAGATCAACGCAGGCAATGCCGTTTCCGGCTTGCCCAGCCACGCGCGGGTCAGGCTGTCGAGGCCCGCCATTCGCAACAGGGCGTTGACCGCGCCCCAGTCGTAGTTGTAGATCCAGACCCAGAGGATGCCGACGACGACATACGACATCAGTACCGGCGTGAACCATGCAATCCGGAAAAAACGCGCTCCAGGAACCTTCGCATAGAGCGCCAGTGCCAGCAGCAGGGCAATGCCGACCTCGAACAGCGGCGAGGCCACCGACCAGACAAGCGTGTTGCGCACCGAGCGCCAGAAGACGTCGTCCGAAAGCAGCAGCGTTGCATAGTTGGCGAGCCCCACGAATTCGTCGGGGCGATTGGGCAGCACCTTGTGGAAGCTGTTCCAGAACGTGCGCATGACGGGATACGCCGTCAGCGCCGTGTAGATCACGAGCGCGGGCAGCAGGAATGCGGCAATCGCACCCCATGGGGGACGTTCGGCGGAGCGGGACATTAAAAGGTGCCGGGCCGCCACGAATCGTGGCGCGGCCCGGCGGAGGATCTATTGGTAAGCGGCAGCCATCTGCTTGACCGCATCCTCGACGCTGATCGAGCCGGCGGGGAACGCATTGTTGAAGATCTGCGTGAACGCTTCCTTCGGCTTGCCCTGCATCACCTGCGACGGCATGCCGAAAAAATACTTCGCTCCGGCGTTGACCGCCGCAAGTTCGCGGAAATAGGCGGCATGCGGCCCGGCGATCTTCGACGGATCGGTCTTGATACCGGTCTGGACGAGCACGTTTTCGAGCCAGCGATTGCCCATCTCCGGTGTGGCCATGGAGTTCAGGAACGCAATGGACTGCTTCGGCGCCTTGGTTGCTGCGTTGACCACATAGCTGCCGCCGACGGCCATCGTCTTGCAGTTGTTGCACGAGGCGTTGGCGATGGCGGGAAAGCGCATGATGCCAAGCGGGAATCCGGCCGGCTGCCCGCCCTTGTCCGGCGGATTGAACGCCCGCGACGTGTAGAAACTTCCGTTGAGGAACATCAGCGCACCCGGATTGGTGTGGAAGTATGTGTGCGCCTCGCCTAGCTTGAGACTCGTGAAACTGGTGGGCAGCAGGCCGGCGTCCACCAATGACTTGATGTAGCGCAGCGTGTCGGCGATGCGTGGATCGGTCCACGGGAGCTTGCCGGTCAGCAGCTTGCCGTAGTCGTCGATGCCAAGTTTCTGCAGCAGCGCTTCGTGCGTGAGGTGCGCCCCCGGGAACGGCCGGTCGCCCACGCCGAGCGACATGGGCGTCCAGGTCTTGGCGCGGGCCTTCTTCGTGAGATCAAGAAACTGCGCCGCGTCGAGTTGCGTCGACGCCGATACCGGCACGCCCAACTCTTGCATCATCTTCTGGTTGAAGTAGACCTCCACGGTCCATGCTTCAAGCGGAAAACCGTAAGGCTTGCCCTTGTAGGTCCAGATGTCCTTGGCCCACGGCTCGATCGCATTCCAGTTGAGCGTCGAGAGATCAAGCAGCAGGCCGTTCTCCATGTATTCGACCTGGTCGGGTTCGGCATAGAAGATGTCCGGCGCCTGGCCGGCGCGCAGCGCAGTCTTGAGTGCAGCATAAAGGGCTGTCTTCTCGTAAAAGGACGCCTTGATCTTGACGCCGGGATTGGCGGCTTCGAACTGGCGAATTGCGTCTTCGACGAACTCGCGTTTGATCTTCTCGGCGGCCCAATGCGTCCACAGAGTGATTTCCTGTGCGGCGGCAGGGACGGGGGCGGCAAGCAGGGTCAACGCCATTATCGTGGCGCAAACAGCGGCGGTCGCGCGGCGGACAACAGTTGCGATTGATGGGCGCAGGGTCTTCATGGGCTCCTCCTTCGCCGTCGAATGGGCGATTGTCGCGAATTATGGCTGCTTTCGGCAAAGTGTCAATAAAATTATCGATAATTTTTTGATCAAACCGATGGCCACGCGGATTGATGAGTTTCCGCATTGGTTGCCTGTGTTTGCTTTCCGGGGCGGCGTTGCCGGTTGCGCCGAACAGCGCCCGGTTGCCAGCCTGTGCCTGCCGGCGCTGCGGTGATTCAGCGCACCGGGTATCGACCGGGCAGGATGCCTTCCGGAATCCGTTGCGCGACCGTTTGGCGTGCCCGGGCAATGAGATGTTCGACGAACTCGGGCGGCAACGGCGGTGCCGATGCCGCGACCATCGACTTGGCGAACGGCGTGGCGGCGATGGCCGCCGGTTGCAGCGTGGCGAAGATATCGCTGCGATTGGAGGTCGTGGTGCCGGTCGTGCGGCCATTGAACGACACGAAGGTGGTCCCGGCCGCGCCCAGCGCCGTGTAGTCGCCGAGGAAGTAGCTTTCTCCGGCCAACGGCGCGGTGGCGTAGTCGAATGCCGGCGCCGCGGCGCGCTCCTGCCACGCGATGCCGTCGCTCGACGTGGCCAGCCACGAATCGGTGGGCAGCGTGGCGGGGTCGGCGGTGTTGCTGCGAAAATCGAAATACGAGACGCCGATGAGGCCATCGTCGCGGATCGCGATGGTCGGCAAGAATGCGGGCACGGCGGGATCGCCGTTCACGCGCACCGGCACGGACCACGTCAGTCCGCCATCCGTCGAACGCGCGAACGCGATGCCGTCGCGCACCCCGCCGGCGAAGCGCGCGTCCTGCCACACCGCCGCCATGGTGCCGCTCTTCCCCACGGCAATCGCGCCGAGGATCGAGCCGTCGCGAATCGGCGTGCCGGTTTCCGGGTCGACGGTGCCGATGCCCTGGTGCGCGGCAATGGTGATCGGCGCGGACCACGTTGCGCCCTTGTCGGCGGAGCGCATGATCCGCAACTGCGGACCCGCATCGGCGATTTCGGTGAAAAAGAGCACGAGCACGCCGTCGGGCAGCACGACGATCTGGTTGTTGATCGTCTGGCCCTGTGCGCTGGGGTTGTAGATCTCGCGTGCCGGTTCCCATGACGCGCCACCATCGGCGGTACGCGCAAACCATGTGGGGCCGTTGTTGCCCGCCAAACGATCCCAGACGACATAAACGTAGCGCGCATCCGTCGGGTCGGCAGCGATCGCTTCCTTGTCGTTGAAGGCCTGCGCGCCGTCGCGCCGCACCGTGATCGGATTGCTCCAGGTGCGCCCCCCGTCGACCGAGCGGCTGACGAGGATCGCGTTGTCGGCATTGGCCCGGTTGTTGAACGCCAACGCGACCTGGTGCGCGGTGCCGTCGGGACCAAAGCTCACCCAGGGGTCGGTGGCGCGCTCATAGTCGCCGCCGTTGGCTGCATTGCCGCCGGAGCAGCGCGAGAACGGCGCCGTGACACGCGCCCAGGTGCCGCCGCCATCCATCGAAATGGCGCCGGCCACGCCGCGGGATCCGCCATTCGACCAGCGATCCTGCTGCCACACGCCGATGAAATTGTTCGGGTTGACGGGATTGATCGCGAGATAGGGCTCGACCTCGCCACCGGGCGCGAAGGTGGCGGTGCCAGCGCTTACGCCTTCGCATCCTGGCGTGAATGGCGAGGCGCCCGAGGCGCGCGTCAGCGCATCCACCAGCACGATGTCAGGGGAACACATGCTCGCGGCGTCTTGGCCATAACCTTCGGCGAAGTAACCCTTGGCCAGCATCGCGGCCTTGATGCCGGGGTCCGTGGTGTAGCGATGATTGGAGTCGCCCCGCTGGTTCCACAGTCGGTAGACGGGGACCGTGGTGCCGGGGCAGGTGCCCGTGACGGGATCGGGCAACGTGACCATGAACACGTTGGGCGACTCGTACACGTAGCCCGAGTAGTTGGGATCGGTGCCGGACTTGACCAGCACGTCGTCGCATTCCGCCGGCGAGGCCGAGAAAAAGTGGGAATCGCCGTGTTGCGGCGGAATATAGAACCGACAGACCGGTTGCAGCGGATAGGGACCGGGACGCGAACCGAGAAAGGCAACGGCGAAGCCGCGACCGGTACGACTCCAGCCCGTGATGACGCCCGCGTCGAGGGCGCCCATTTCCGCGGGATCTGCCGTAATGAAATAGTGGTCGAATCCGGCGTGGTAGTACTCGATGGCCGCATCGACCGGCGGCAGCGCCAACGCGCGCACCGGCGCGGGGCTGATCAGCGCCGCGGCCAGGCCGGCGCACAAGGCAAGCCATGGTGTGCGAATGCGAAGTGCCGGCATGTCAAGGTCCGCAAGCGACGCGATGCGGGCAAGTTTAGCAGCGCCGCCTGCTCGTGCCACTTCTCGTGGCGACAACGATCGAACTTTGTTCAGTCCGCCTTCTGCATCACGTCGATCGTGAGCTTGACCAGCCGGGCGAGCGATTCGGCATCGGGCAGCGTGTCCGCGGTGATGCCGATCGCGCGCAGGTAGGTGGATGCCGCCCGCAACGCGCGCGCCCGGGTATCGAGCGGCAGACTCGCATAGCGATTGCCGTAGGCCATGCGCAGCGCGTCGGTCAGCGCAACTGAAAGCATTTCCTGCAGCAGCGAACCTTCGGGTTCATCGAGGCGCATCGTGCCGTGGCCCGTCAGCAGCCAGTGCAGGTTGATGCGGTGGACTTCGGCGATGCGCAGCAGGTAGTCCTGCGTGGCTGAATCGCGGCGCTCGGCATTGGCCACTGAATTCTCGTGGATGCCGAGCCCGGCCGCAAACGCCTTCTGCGTGGCCGTGCCGCGAACGAGACGCAGGCGCTCACCGAGGGTCATGCCGGATATCGCGGCTGGCCGCGCCACGGCCCGTCAAAGGATGTGTGTTGTATTTTCGTCACGGTGCGATGGCGAGGGTGAGGATTCTGCTTGCGCGGACTATGTGCGCTCGCATACTATCGCACCTCCTGTACTCACACGGATACCACGCCGTAGCCGAACCGATGCTAGCTCTCCAACGCACCTCCGGAATTTTTGCCCAAGCGCCCAAAGCGCGAGGCGGAGCCATGGCGTTTGGCGGTGCACAGCATTGGAAATCGGACAATTCGCCGGTCATCACCGGCGCAATGTCGACGTTGTAGCCTCACCCGACCGGAAGAATTTCCGCCAGGGGACAGGCGGAAAATTCGGAAGGTCGTCGCAGTCAGCTTCTCCTTCCGCCGTTTTTCGCCCGGGTTTGAGCACCGGACGTTCGGTCGTTCGCGCATCCCGCGCGCACGGACCGCTCAGAAAGGAGAACGGCAACCATGCAAACCATCATCCGCAACACCCGCAACAGCCTCGAGGCGCCACGTGCGTCCGGGATGCCGGCTGGCGCCGGCGGCTCGGTCACCTTCGGCTCCGTCCGCACCGGCTTCGCCTATGGCGCGATTCTGGGGTCGGCACCAACGGGCCTGGCGGGGATGCAATGCAGCGGCGGCCGGATTTCCGCGCCGGGAGACGACGTATAGGCTGAAGCGTCTCCCGCCCGGAATGCCCGGACTGCCAGACGGCACCGGGCATGGCTGTCGCCCGTTGCCACAATAATTGACAACAATGAGGCACACAAAATGGCAAGGCTCCTGGAAGAACTGGAGCGACCCTACGGGCGGGAACACTTCGATCTCATCAAGGCGGGTCGCGGAGAGATTTACCGGCGGGCGGCGGATGGCTTGATCATCCGGATCGCCGCGGCAGAAGGAGCGCGCGAGGCAGAACACATCGCGCGCAAACTGTTCGAACTGGCGTGCAAGTACGCGCTGGGGCAGTAATCCGGTGGCAACACCGGAGGCAGGGCCGGTGCGCCATGTGGCGCACCGGGGCAGCAACGTCGAAACGGGTGTCGGCTTGACGCGCCTCGAGTGCGACAGGCCCCATCTGCCGCCGCAGCATGGCGGGGAGGTGAAACTATGTTCACGACGAAGACTCCGTGGTGACACGGAAATGCAGTACCGGCGATTGCGAAGGCTGTGCGCGGCCTTCCCAACCGACAATCGGGATCGCCGCCGCGTCTTACGTGCCCGTTTGACGCGGTCAACAGTCGCGACAGCCCCGGCGGGTTCGCCCGCCGGGGCCGTGACGAAATGCAACCGGCCAGGGTCATGTTCCGGTTGTTTGCGCCGATTCAGCGACGGAACGTGGCAGTCTGACCCTGATTGTTGTTTGTCATCGTCAAACTGATATGATTTCCGTTAATCATGGAACCGTTGGTCCTGACCGTCGACATGGCCGGGCTGCCCCAGGCTTGGGTGGCTTTGGAAGAGGCCATCACGTACCACGCCAAGCAGATGGTCGCGTGGTCGATCGGCCGCGAGGTGTGCGAGTTCCGCGGCGGCTGGCAGAAGAACGGCGAACGTTCACGACTGGCCACCAAATCCATTCTTGCCATCAAAGGTACCGGCGCCGGGTCGCATCTGCATGCGCCCGGCCTCACCAATTCGATGCTTTTCGCGCGCGACCGCCAGTTGTGCGGGTATTGCGGCAAACGCTACCTGTTGCGCGATCTTTCGCGCGATCACGTGGTGCCGGTTTCCCGCGGCGGCCGCGACACCTGGACCAACACGGTCACCGCCTGCCGCAGTTGCAATACCCGCAAGGGGGGGCGCTCGCCCGAGCAGGCGCATATGCCGCTCCTGTACGTGCCCTATGTGCCCAACCGGCACGAGCACTTCATCCTGCGCAATCGCCGTATCCTGGCCGACCAGATGGAGTATCTGCTGGCCGGCGTCCCGCGCTCCAGCCGCCTGCATCTGGCCAAGGACGCCGTCGGCCGTGAGGCTGGGCAACTCGCTCTCAGCTGAGCGCGTGGCCACTCTGGTCGTCACGCCAAGGATGGCGCTTTCGACATGATCCCGTGCCGAACGTGATTCAGACCTCGCCTCGCTCCACATCGGTCGCGCGTTGTCTGCGCGCAGGTTGAGCGACGACCGCGGCAGAATCGCCGGATTGGGTGGGAACGCGCGGGGCGGCACGCGAATCGGGCCGCGCCCTCCGCGAGCCATGTTCCGTTGCATACACCCACGTGAACTCCGCGCCGAGCAGGAAAATCTGGGCCGAGTAGTACACCCAGACCAGCAGCACGACGAGCGAGCCGGCCGCCCCGAAACCTGAGCTCAGTGCCGCTCTTCCAATATAGAGACCAATGAGAAATTTTCCGAACTGGAACAGCAGCGCGGTAACAATGGCGCCTACCCACACGTCGCCCCATGCAATGGTCGCGCGCGGCATGATCTTGTAGATCATCGCGAACACGACGGTGATGAAGGCGAAGGACACGGCAAAGTTCACTACTTCCAGCATGATTTTCCAGCCGCCAAAACTGCTTCCCCACCAGGACCCCAACGCCGCCAGTGCCGTACTTGCAACCAGCGACACCACCAGCAGGAAACCCAGGCCCAGCACCATGCCGAACGAGAACAGGCGCGTGCGCAGCAGGCGCCAGATCCCGCTTTCATTGGGCGGGGCCGGGACGCGCCAGATGCGGTCGAGCGCGCTTTGCAATTCGGCGAACACCGTTGTCGCGCCGATACCGAGGATGCTGATGCCGAGAATGGTGGCGAGAATCCCTTCCGCCGGCTTGCTGGCGCTTTCGACTAGGCCCTGGATGCTCTGGGCGCCTTCGGGACCGATCAGGCCGGCCAGTTGCGCCGCAATTTCTCCGCGTACCGCATCCTGTCCGAAGGCGAATCCGGCAATCGCAATGACGATAACCAGCAGCGGTGCAATCGAGAACACCGTGTAATACGCGATGGCCGCGCCCATGCTCGGCGCGTAATCGTCGATCCAGGCCAGCACCGATTGGCGCGCCAGGTTCCACCAATCGTTCGGGTTCACAGGCGACACAAGGCGTGGCGCGGAACGTGGCCGGGCAAGTTGGTCGGGAAAATCGCTTCCATGCGGGTTGGCCAGCGCCTTTTGAAATGCCTGTCGCAGTATTCTCGCGCGTGCTGCGGCAGTGCGGCTGTCCGCGTTTCACGCATTACCGTGTGGGACACGCTGATACATTTCGCTCGGGACGAATGCATCAGGCGAGGCGCTGGCCAATTCGCATGGCGTGACGCGTCGCGCTGAAGCCTTGCCTGCAGATCGCCTGCCGAATCGACCCATCGATATTTTCTGCGGTTTCCGGCGGTATAGTCGTGCTTTAGGGGAGCATCATGAGTCCTGACGCACCACCCGCCAAGCATATCCGCCTCACGTCGCATCCCGTTGCCGATGCGCCGGGCGTGCGTCCGGTCCATTGGGGACGGGCCGATCCCGCCGAGCGGGGCCCGATCGTAGGCAGCACCACCAACCGCAGCCATCGCAATGTGATCGGCACGCACAGCGGGTCCTATGGCGTCTATCGCGCCCTGGCCGTGGCCGCCGGATCGCTCACGCGCGGGCACAAGCCCGATCTCACCAATACGATGCCCTCTGATCCGCTGGGCCCGTATCCGGCGTGGGGGGACGCCGATCGCATCGTGTCCATGGACCCGTTCGGGGCCATCGTGGCTGACGTGTTTCGAGCCGAGATCGCGGCAGGCGTCGATGTCAGGCCGACGATCGCCGTCACCAAGGCGCACATCGACATGCCCGAGGTGCGCGAGGCCATGGCGGCGGGGCGCCTGAAACCCGATGGCCGCATTCTGCTCGACAACGGTTCCGCGGTGGTGACCAAGACGGCGATCGAGCCGGTATGGTGGCTGCCGGGCGTGGCGCTGCGCTTTGGCTGCAGCGAGGCGGAGCTTCGCCGCGCGCTGTTCGAGGAAACGGGCGGCATGTATCCCGAACTTGTCACGCGCAGCGATCTCGAGGTCTTCCTGCCGCCGATCGGCGGGCAGACGGCCTACGTATTCGGCAACCCCCACGACCTCGCCAACCCGGAGGTCACGCTCACGATGCGCGTGCACGACGAGTGCAACGGCTCCGACGTATTCGGCTCCGATATCTGCACGTGCCGGCCGTATCTCACGCACGCGATCGAGGAATGCATCCGCGGCGCGCAGGAAGGCGGTGTGGGTCTCGTCGTCTACTGCCGCAAGGAAGGGCGGGCGCTGGGCGAGGTCACCAAGTTCCTCGTCTACAACGCGCGCAAGCGGCAGGTGGGCGGCGATTCGGCCAGCAATTATTTCCTGCGTACCGAGTGTGTCGCGGGCGTGCAGGACATGCGTTTCCAGGAACTGATGCCTGACGTGCTGCACTGGTTCGGCATTCGCCGCATTCACCGCCTCGTGTCGATGAGCAACCTCAAATACGACTCGATCGTGGGCTCCGGCATCGAGGTGGGCGAGCGCATCAAGATTCCCGACGCGCTGATCCCCGAGGACGCGCGGGTGGAGATGGACGCCAAGACCGCGGCCGGCTACTTCACCGACGGCAAGCTGCCGGACGCCGCTGAGCTCGCACAGGCGAAGGGTCGCGGATTGTGACAGTGGTGGCTGACGAGCCGGCCACCAATGCGCTATTGCCGGTTGCCGCGATCCGCGCACGTTGCGGGAACATCGCGGCGGCGGTCACCGAGGGCCGGTCGCGTCATTGGCGCATCGACCGCAGCAGGCTCGAGGCTGCCGCCGAGCGTGTGGCCGCGGTCACGCGCCGCCGTTATCCCGACCTCGCGATCCCTTATCACAGTCGCTGGCGTCATTTCGAAGCGGGCGGCGTGAACCGCAAGGCAGAGGTGGATGCAGCGCTGATCGGAAGATCGACCGCCGATATCGCCCGGGCGCAGATCGACCTGGCGGTGGTGAGCGTCCTGCTCGATGCGGGCGCCGGCGCGTCATGGCATTACGACGAAGCCTCAAGCGGCCGGCGTTTCACGCGCTCCGAAGGGCTGGGCGTGGCGAGTTTTCGCGCCTTCATGGCCGGTGCCTTTTCGGCAACGAAAGGTGATTCGTTTCGGGTCGACGCCGCGGCGCTTGCTGCCATCGATGCGGCAACGCTCGGACGGTGGTTCCAGGCAGGACGCGACAATCCGCTGGTGGGTCTCGAGGGACGTGTCGCGTTGCTGCGCCGGTTGGGCGCCGCAATGCTGCGCGGCGACGGCGCATTCGCCGCAAGGCCGCGACCGGGCGCATTGTTCGACGCCCTGATGCCGCATGAGGCCAATCGCGGCGTGCGTGCGGAGGCGATCCTGCGCGCGGTGCTCGATGGGCTCGGTTCCATCTGGCTCACCGGCAACGCCATCGACGGCGTTGCGTTGGGCGATGTATGGCGCCATCCATTCGCCGGCGGCGAAGGCAAGACCGCGGGCTGGGTACCTTTCCATAAGCTGTCGCAATGGCTGACCTATTCGCTGTTTGAACCCTTCGAGTGGGCAGGTATCGAGGTTACGGGTCACGACGACCTGACGGGCCTGCCGGAATATCGCAATGGCGGCCTGCTGCTCGACACGGGCGTGCTTGTGCTTCGTCAGTCGGGGGACGCGCGGATTGCCTGGGACGTAGGCAGTGAACTTGTGGTCGAGTGGCGCGCACTCACGGTGGCCCTGCTCGACGAACTTGCACCTAAGGTACGCCTGTTGCTGGGTGTGCCCGACCTGCCCTTCGCGTGCATCCTCGAAGGCGGCACGTGGGCCGCTGGCCGTGAGCTGGCGGCCGAATTGCGCGGTGGCGCGCCACCGCTCGACATCGACAGTGACGGCACCGTTTTCTGATTTCGAATCCAACCCTTCACGGAAGCCCCCATGCCCGCCAACGTTCGCGTCCTCGACCATCCGCTGATCCAGCACAAGCTGACGCTGATGCGCAAGAAGGAAACCAGCACCACGAGTTTTCGGCGGCTGCTGAACGAGATCGGCTCGCTGATGGCCTATGAAGTCACGCGCGACATGCCGATGCACGAGGTGATGATCCAGACGCCGCTCGAGACGATGAATTCGAAGCTGATCGACGGCAAGAAACTGGTGTTCGTCCCGATCCTGCGCGCCGGCACGGGCCTGCTCGACGGCTTCCTGTCGGTGGTGCCGGGCGCGCGTGTCGGTCACGTCGGCCTCTATCGCGATCCCAAGTCGCTGGTGGCCGTCGAGTATTACTTCAAGATGCCGGGTGGCATGCCGGAGCGCGATGCGATCGTGCTCGATCCGATGCTGGCCACGGGCAATTCTGCCGTCGCGGCGGTGGAGCGCCTGAAGGAAACCGAACCGCGCTCGATCCGTTTCGTATGTTTGGTGGCATGTCCCGAAGGCGTACGCACATTTCAGGCCGCGCATCCCGACGTGCCGATCTACACGGCGGCCATCGACCGCGAGCTGAACGATCACGGTTACATCCTGCCCGGGCTGGGTGACGCCGGCGACCGGATCTTCGGCACCAAATAGGACCGCGAACATGGCCGACCTGCTGCTGCGCAACGCGACGCTGCCCGACGGACGCACGGGCATCGACGTGCTGGTGGCCGCCGGCCGCATCGTGAACGTCTCGCCGCGCATCAACGCCGAGGCGGCGCAGACGATCGACGCCGAGGGCCAGTTGCTGACGCCGCCCTTCGTCGATCCGCACTTCCATATGGACGCAACACTGTCCTATGGATTGCCGCGGGTGAACAGCAGCGGCACCCTGCTGGAAGGCATCGCGGTGTGGGGCGAGCTGAAGCCCACGCTGACCCAGGATGCGATCGTCGAACGCGCGCTGGCCTATTGCGACTGGGCAGTGGCGAAGGGGTTGCTCGCCATTCGGACGCACGTCGATGTGTGCGATCCGCGGCTGCTGGCAGTGGAGGCGCTGCTGCACGTGCGCGATAGGGTGAGGCCTTACCTCGATCTGCAGCTCGTGGCGTTTCCGCAGGACGGCGTGCTGCGATCAGCCGGTGCGTTCGAGCAGATGAAGCGCGCGCTGAAGATGGGGGTGGAGGTCGTCGGTGGCATTCCGCATTTCGAGCGCACGATGAGCGATGGCGCCGAGAGCGTTCGCATCCTGTGCGAATTGGCAGCCGCGGAAGGCCGCGCGGTCGACCTGCATTGCGACGAGACCGACGACCCGCATTCGCGCCATATCGAGTCGCTGGCCATGCAGACGCTGCGGCTGGGACTGCAGGGGCGCGCGACCGGCTCGCACCTGACGTCGATGCATTCGATGGACAACTACTACGTCTCCAAGCTGATCCCGCTGATGCGCGAGGCGGGCGTGCATGCCATTGCCAATCCGCTGATCAACATCACGCTGCAGGGGCGGCACGATACCTATCCGAAGCGTCGCGGCATGACGCGCGTGCCCGAACTGATGGCCGCGGGTGTCAACGTCGCGTTCGGCCACGACTGCGTGATGGACCCATGGTATTCGCTGGGCAGCGGCGACATGCTCGAAGTGGCATCCATGGGACTGCACGTGGCGCAGATGACGAGCCAGGACGGCATGCGCGCGTGCTTCGATGCGGTCACCGTCAATGCGGCGAAGATCCTCGAACTCGACGGCTATGGCATCGCGCCCGGCATGCGCGCGGATTTCGTGCTGCTACAGGCGCGCGATCCCGTCGAGGCGATCCGGTTGCGGGCCACGCGGTTGAAAGTGTTTCGCGCGGGCAAGGTCGTGGCCGAGACGCCGGCGGCGACCGCGCGCGTCGACCTGCCTGGCCGACCGGGACAGGTGGACTGGCGCTCGCCGCGCTGACGGCATTCTTCCCTGACCGAAGTCGGCCAGTTGATCGCATCCCGAGGTGCCGCAGACCCGGAAATCGCGTACATGGGCCTCACGCGACCACCGGACTCATGGCCCATGCGGTGGACCGGCTCCAGCCGCCACCGGGTCCGGGCATCCCCGGCTTTCGCGTCCCAACGGTCATCGAAGAATCCTGCGCCCGATCCTGGAGCGAAGTCCGCTGTAAATTTCCGTTGTCGATGCTCGACCCAATGAGTCAACGCGGTCAGCGCCGATGGCGGCCCTGACCCTATCCTGCATAATTGCCTCACCTGTCCACTTCGTCGCGCCAACCACCGATCCATGGAATCCATCTATTACGTCATGGCCTGGGCTTGCCATCGCAAGTGCAGGCACTGCTATGAGGAGCGGTTTCGCCCGTACATCCGCGGCGAGCTGGAAGAAGTCGTACGGGAAGCCGAGCGCAATTTCCCGCGCATTCTTGCCAACCTGCCTGAGCGCTTCACCTATCTCGATCTCGACGCTCCGCGGGCCGACGGCACCTTCCCTGAAAAGACCGGCCGCATTGTGCTCTCCGGCGGCGAATCGTTGCTCGAACCGGTGCGCGAGCGCGTCACCTACAAGGTGCTCGAAGGCCTGCGCGACCGGTATGCGGCGCAGGGCGGCATCAAGGTCGTCGTGCAGACCACGGGTGACCTGCTGACGGACGAGATCGTGGCCGACCTGCTGGCGCGTGGCGTCTGGATGATCTCCGTGGCCAGCGTCGACGACTTCCACGTGGGGCTCGAGGGGCCGGTTAAGCAGCAGGCGTTCATGGACAAGCTGACGGCGCTGTTCGAGCGGCACGGCATGCGCCGGTCGGGTCTGTTGGCCACCACGCGCAACTGGCACGAGGAGCCGGGGCCGGTGTTCAGCTTCTTCGGCGCCACGCCGGATTCGTGGATCGGCAAGTTGTGGCCGCGCGGGCGCGCATGGCAGAACAACCTGTCGCACGCGACACTCGCCGACAACTTCTGCAATCGCTGGTCCGGCGGCCTCAACTTCCTGCGCCACCAGTACAACGGGTCCGAAGTTTCCATTGAGCCCGATGGCGCCGTGTATCCCTGTTGCGTGAAGACCAAGTTGCCGATCGGCAGCCTGCTCGAGGACAACTTGATCGAAATCCTCGAATCGCTGGTGGGCGTGCCTGCTTACGAGGCCATCACGATGGGGCATCCGGAGCGCATGGGACTGGTCGATGGCTGGAGCGAGGGCGAATTCCTCGCGCAATCGCGCACTACGTTGCCCGATGGCACGCCGTACCAGAATCTATGCATTGGTTGCGACCGCTATCACGAAGCAATGCTGGGGCCGGTGTTGGCGCAGGCGCGCGCACGCAGGCGCGTGGCCAAAGGATTGCCACTCGAGCCGGATACCGAGGTGCCCGAGCGTGTCGACGAACCTGCGGTCGTCAAGTTTTCGCAGCGGATTCCGTCGTGATCGCGCGCGCAATGGTTGCGGCGGCGTTTGCGCTGGCCGCGAGCGTGGTCTGCGCGCAGGATCTCCAGTGGCCCGATGTGGTGGCCAAGGCCAGGGGTCAAAGCGTCAACTGGAATGCATGGGCCGGTGACGAAAAGACCAACGCGTTCATCGCATGGGTGGGCGACGAGGTCGGCAGGCGCTATGGCGTCAAGATCAACCACGTCAAGCTCAAAGACACCGCCGAGGCGGTCACCCGCGTGGTCGCCGAAAAGGCGGCGGGCCGCAACGTTGATGGCGCGGTCGACCTTATCTGGATCAACGGCGCCAATTTTCTCGCGCTGAAGCAGCAGGGCCTGCTGTTCGGCCCGTTCACGCAGGTGATGCCCAATTTCGCGCGCGTGGACACGATCAACACCCGTTCCAACCTCGTCGACTTCACCATTCCGGTGGACGGCCTCGAGTCGCCGTGGCGGCGCGCGCAGATCGTGTTCGTCTATGACAGCAAGCGCATGCACGAGAACCCGGGCACAATGGTGGAACTGGCGGCGTGGGCGGCACAGCATCCCGGGCGGACGACGCATCCCAACGTACGCAATTTCCTGGGCTCCACATTCCTGAAGCAGGCGCTGCACGAATTGACGCCGGACCCGGCGGTATTGCAGCGCCCGGCCACCGATGAGAATTTTGCAACGGTCACGGCGCCGATGTGGGCGTGGTATGACACGCTGCGTCCGCACCTGTGGCGGCAGGGCAAGCAGTTTCCCGACAACGGCCCCGCGCAGCGCCAGTTGCTGAACGATGGCGAGATCGACCTCATGATCTCGTTCAATCCGGCGGAAGCCGCAGTGGCGATCAATGGCGGCTTGCTGCCGGATTCAGTGCGCACATTCGTCCTGCGAGGCGGCACCATCGGCAACACCAGCTTTGTGGCCATCCCCTACAACGCCGCCAACAAGGAAGGGGCGATGGTGGTGGCCAATTTCCTGCTCGAACCTGCGACGCAGGCCTACGCGCAGGACTTCCGGCAGATGGGCAACTTCAGCGTGCTCGATTTCGCCAAGCTCAACGCCATCGAGCGCAAGCGCTTTGACGACCTGCCGAAGTCACCCGCGCTGCCCACCAATGCCGAACTGGGTGTGACGTTGCTCGAACCCCATCCGTCGTGGATGACCAGGATCACGGCGGAATGGGAGAAGCGTTACACCAAGTGACCGCGCGGCGCACCGTCGGCGTACTGCGATTCGCGCCGGCGATGACGGTCACCTTGTTGCTGTTGCCGATCATGGCCGGCCTGCTCGGTACGCTGTTGCCGGCTTTCGGCTATCTGCCGGCGATCGGTGGCGCGTCCTTCAATCTCGATGGCTGGCGCAAGCTCGCGGCGGCCCCCGGATTTTCCACCAGCCTCTTCACCACGCTGGTCACGGGCGTCGCCGCATCGATGCTGGCCGTCATCGGGGCGTTCGGCTTCTGCGCGTGGGCGTGGGGGCGGCCATGGACCCGCCGCGTGGGTGGGTGGATGGCGCCGATTCTCGCCACACCGCATTCGGCGCTCGCGCTCGGTCTCGCGTTCCTGATTGCACCGTCGGGGTGGGTGGTCCGCGCGATTTCGCCGTGGCTCACCGGCTGGCTGCTGCCACCCGATGTTGCCACCGTCGGCCATCCCAGCGGCGCTGCGCTGGTGCTGGGATTGCTGCTGAAGGAAATTCCCTACCTCGTGTTGATGATCGTGGGCGCGTTGCATCAGGTCGCCGCCACGCCGTATCTCGCAGTGGCGCGCGCCGCCGGTTACATGCGGGCCGAAGCCTGGCTCAAGGTGATCCTGCCGCAGATCTATCCGCAGGTTCGCCTGCCCATCTATGCCGTGATTGCATTTTCATTGTCAGTGGTGGATGTGGCACTGATCCTCGGACCGACCAACCCACCCACGCTGGCCGTGCTCGCGGTGCGGTGGTTCACCGACGCCGACATCGCCTACTACTTTCAGGCGTCGGCTGCGGCCATCCTGCTGGTGGCGCTTGTCGCCGCTGTCGTGGGTGCCTGGTTTGCGCTCGAACGCGTGGCCATCGTGGCCGGGCGGCGCTGGATCGTGCGTGGCCGGCGGGGTGGCGTTGCAAACGCCGCGACGACGGGCGTGGCGGGCATCGTGACGCTGCTGTTCGTGCTCGCGGTGCTGGCGATCGTAGGCATGGGCTTGTGGTCGTTGGCTACACAGTGGCGATTTCCCGACGCGCTGCCGCAAGCGTTGTCATGGGCGAACTGGCAGCGCCAACTGCAGGGGCTGGCCGCGCCCGCGCAGTGGACGCTGGTGGTAGGCGCGGCGGCGACCGCAATCGCGCTGGTGTTGACGCTGGCATGCCTCGAGCACGAGTCCCGTGCGCAGGTGAAGGCGGGGCCGCGCGCCTTATGGATCCTGTACCTGCCGTTGCTGCTGCCGCAAGTGGCGTTCCTGTTCGGCGCACAAGTGCTGCTCGTGCGGTTCAACCTTGATGGAACGGTGGCCGCCGTGATCCTGGCCCATCTGGTCTTCGTGCTGCCCTATCTCTTCCTGTCGCTCGCGGATCCATGGCGCGCGCTCGATCCACGCTATGCACGCACGGCGGCGAGCTTCGGCGCATCGCCGTCGCGGATATTGTTCCGCGTGAAGCTGCCGCTGCTGCTGCGCCCGCTGCTGATCGCCTGTGCGGTTGCATTCGCGGTCAGCGTCGGACAGTACCTTGCCACGCTGTTCGCCGGCAACGGGCGCATTCCGACCTTGACCACCGAAGCGGTCACGCTGGCCGCAGGTGCCGACCGGCGAGTGATCGGCGCCTATGCGTTGATGCAGGCGGCGCTGCCACTCCTGTTTTACCTGCTGGCCGCGGTGCTGCCCGCGCTGCTCTATGCGAATCGCCGTGGCGTGCAGGGGTGGCGATGAACGCGGCCCGGTCTCCTTCACTGCAACTACTCGATGTGCACATCATGCTGCACGGCCGTGTGTTGATTCCCACGTTGAACTTGACGGTGACCCCGGGTGAATGCGTCACCGTGATGGGCCCGTCGGGCTGCGGGAAGTCGACGTTGCTGGCGTTCATCGCGGGCACGCTCGATCCCGTATTCGGCGTCACTGGGCGCGCCCTCATCGGCGGTGTCGACATTACGGAAGCAGCGCCGGAACGCCGTCGGGTAGGCATCCAATTCCAGGACGACCTGCTGTTTCCGCATTTGTCCGTCGGCGAGAACCTGGCGTTTGCGCTGACCGATCGTGTGCGCGGGCGGCAGGCCCGGCGCCAACAAGTGGAGGCGGCGTTGACCGAAGCGGGCTTGAGCGGATTTGGAGAGCGTGATCCGGCCACGCTATCGGGCGGACAGCGCGCCCGCGTGGCGCTGATGCGCACGCTGCTGGCCGAACCCGCGGCATTATTGCTCGACGAGCCTTTCAATCGCCTCGACGCGCAGTTGCGGCAGGATTTCCGGAGCTTTGTATTCGAGCATGCGGCGCAGCGCGGGTTGCCCATGCTGCTGGTGACGCATGACGTTGCGGATGCGACGGCCGCGGGCGGCCGAGTGATCGGGCTGGATGCGACGCTGTAGATGAGGCCGTGGTCGGGTGTCAGCCTCGCGAGGCGTTTCGCGAGGCTGAGGCGTTGGCGGCAGGACGCCGGAAATCGGACGGGGAAATTACACGACCAGGCGATACCCGACTGCAGTTTCCGTCACAAGATATTGCGGCTGCGCGGGATCGTCCTCGATTTTTTGCCGAAGGTGACCCATGTGGACCCGAAGATAGTGCGTATCCTCGACGTGCGAGGGGCCCCAGACATCGCGTAGCAAGTGCCGGTGGGTGAGCACCCGCCCGGCGTTGGCAATCAGCAGACCGAGCAGGCGATATTCGATCGGCGTCAGATGGACGGCCTTCCCGCTTTTGCGCACCACGCGGCCAGTGAAATCGACGTCAATATCGCCAAAGGCGAAGTGAGCATCGGCCGCGCCATCCGCGCCCTGTCGCCTGCGCATGCTGGCGCGCACGCGTGCCATCAGCTCGGCGACGCCGAAGGGCTTCGTCAGGTAATCGTCGGCGCCCGCGTCGAGTGCGATCACCTTCTCGTCTTCACCGCTGCGCGCGCTTAGCACGATCACGGGGACTTGCGACCAGGTGCGCAGGTCGCGGATCAGCGCCGCACCGTCGCCGTCGGGCAAACCGAGGTCAAGGATCACCACGTTCGGGGCGCGAGTGCCGGCATCGATGAGACCTTGTTGCATCGTTGCTGCCTCGTACACCTGCCAGCCTTCGGCTGCCAACGCCGCGCGCACGAAGCGTCGGATCTGCGGCTCGTCTTCGATGATGAGCGCGACGGGGTATGGGCCACTCATGGCGTTTCCGGTGCGTCGGCAGGCGGGGCGCTGCGCGGCAGCGTGAACATGAATTCCGCGCCACCGCCTTCTCGATTGTGCGCCTCGATGCGCCCGCGGTGCGCTTCCACAATGGCGCGGCAAATTGCGAGGCCCAGCCCCACCCCCGGCGTAGCTGTCTCGGGGCTTCCGCGCGCGAACTTGTCGAACAGGGCGGCCTCGCGCCCCCTGGGCAAGCCGGGGCCGCGGTCGGCTACGCGAATCGTGATGGCGTCGGCGCCAACCGCGGCGGTGATGCTGATTGGCGCTGGTGGCGATGTGTACTTCGCGGCGTTTTCGAGAAGATTGGCCAGCACGCGTTCGATCAGCACCGCGTCGAACTCGACCAGCGGCAGGTCGGCAGGCAACGTCACTTCGACGCTGCGCGACCCCAGCGCCGGGCGCGACGCCCGCAGTGCGCTGCCCACAACTTCCTCGACGGATTGCCATTCCCGGCGCAACCGGACCTCGCCGCTTTCGAGCCGGGCCATGTCGAGCAGGTTGGCCACCAGGGTGCTCATCCGCAACGATTCGTCCCGCATCGCGGCCGCGATGTCCGCCTGCTGCGGCGACAGCGGCGGCCCGGTCATTGTCAACGTTTCCGCAAGGCCGACCAAAGCGGTGAGCGGCGTGCGCAGGTCGTGCGAAAGCGCGGCCAGCAGCGAATTGCGCAGGCGTTCGCCTTCCATCTTCACCAGGGCTTCCTGTGCCACCTCGACATAGTGCACCCGCTCGATCGCGATGGCGATCAGGCTGGCAAAGGTCTCCAGCTGCCGCCGCTGCTCCGGAATCAGCAGCCATCGCGGCCGGGCAGGGCGGATCGCGAGCACGCCGCGCACGCGCATCGGCGCGCGCAGTGGCAGGTAGTGGAACGGGCTCGCGGGCAAGGTGTCGGTGGCGAGTCCGGCGGATTCCCCATGATCGAAGGCCCACTGCGCCACGGCGAGGTCGAGTCCGGCGGCGACGGCATTGCCGTCGACAGGCACGCGGCCTTCCGCGTCGGCCAGCAGCAACGCAACCTTAGCGGAGAACGCCCGGCCCAGAACGGCAGTGCTGGTCTCGACTACCTGGTCAATCAGCAGCGCGCCCGATAAATCGCGCGCGAATTCGAACAGTTCGCGCGCGCGCGTCTCGCGTTGCGTGGCGATTCGGGCCTGGTAGCGCAGCCGCGCAGTCAGGTGCGCAATGATCACGCCGACCGCCAGCATGACGACGAACGTGAGTATGTATTGGAAGTCGCCGACGGCGAACGTGAAGCGCGGAGGCACGAAGAAAAAATCGAATGATGCGACGCCAAGAATCGAGGTAACGATCGCCGGTCCTCGACCGAGGCGCACGCTGACCACCACCACTGCGAGCAGGAAGAGCATCACGATGTTGGCGAGGTCGAGCCACGCATTCAGTGGCCACGCCATCAGCGTGGCGATCGCTACCGCAAGCGCCGACCAGGCATAGCGCAGCCGCTTCGACCCGCTGCGTGCGTCGTCTTCGTCGGCGCGGGTCGTGGCGGTGGATGCATTGCGCGACGGTGCGCGCTCGCCGCCCGCGCCCATCGACAGCACGTCGATCTCGGGGGCCAGCCGTCCGACGTCCATTGCGACATGGCGTTGCCATGGCCAGCGTTGCATCGTCGACCCCCGGCCAAGGATGACCCGCGACAGGTTATGGGTGCGAGCGTATTGCACCAGCGCCACTGCGACGTCCTCGCCGGTGAGCACGGCGGTGGTGGCACCGAGTTCCTCCGCCAGCTTCAATACCCGCAGGGTGCGTTCGCGTGCGGTGGCGTGTAGCCGCTGCAACGCCGGGGTCTCGACATAGATCACGTGCCAATCGGCGGACAGCTGCCCGGCCAGTCGCGCGGCGCTGCGCACGATGTGCTCGGCGCCGCGCGTGGCGCCGATGCACGCGAGCAGCGCGGCTTCGGTCTTCCACGAGGGACCAATGGATTTTTCGATCCGGTAGGTCTGCACGTCGTCTTCGACGCGATCGGCCGTCCGGCGCAAGGCAATTTCGCGCAAGGCGATCAGATTGCCCTTGCGGAAGAAATTGGCGGCCGCCCGTTCGGCGTGTTGCGCCATATAGACCTTGCCGGCGGCGAGTCGGGCCAGCAACTCGTCGGCGGGAACGTCGACCAGGACGACTTCATCCGCCGTGTCGAAGACGGTGTCGGGCACGGTCTCGAACACGCGGACACCGGTGATGCCGCCCACGACGTCGTTGAGGCTCTCCAAATGCTGCACATTGAGCGTGGTCCAGACATCGATGCCCGCGGCGAGCAGTTCCTCGACGTCCTGCCAGCGCTTGGGGTGACGTGAGCCCTCCACGTTGGAGTGCGCCAGCTCGTCGACCAGCAGCAGTTCCGGACGGCGCGCGAGGGCGCCGTCGAGGTCGAATTCGGACAGCTCGCGATCGCGATAACGGATGTCGCGGCGGGGCAGGATGGTGAAACCTTCGAGTTGCGCGGCGGTTTCGTCGCGTCCGTGCGTCTCGACGAGGCCGATGACGACGTCGCGACCTTCCTCGCGGGCCTTGCGTGCCGCGGCGAGCATTGCAAAGGTCTTGCCTACGCCGGCCGATGCGCCGAAATAGATGCGCAGTCGTCCACGGCCGTGCCGGGCCTCACTCTCCTGCACGCGGGCAAGCAGCGCGTCGGGGTCGGGACGATCGGCGGGAGTAGCCATGAACGGATTATTTCAGGTTATCCAGTGCAAGATTCAACCGCAGCACATTGACCCGCGGCTCGCCCAGGAATCCGGCGAGCGGCTGCGTTGCCCGCGCCGCGATCAGCCCGTTGACCTGGTTTTCGGCGACGCCGCGAATCCGCGCGACGCGCGCGGCCTGGTAATACGCGGCGGCGAGGCTGATGTCGGGATCGAGGCCGCTGGCCGACGTCGTGACGAGGTCGACGGGCACGCGCGCCGTGTTGGACGGGTCGGCCGCGTGCAATGCGGCGACTCGATCGCGCACCGCATCGGCCAGCGCAGGATTGTTCGGCCCGAGGTTGGATCCGGACGATGCGGCGGCGTTGTAGGGCATCGGGCTGGTGGCGGACGGTCGGCTCCAGAAACGGCCCGGATCCGCAAACGGCTGTCCGAGCAATGCAGAGCCGACGACCTTGCCATCGCGTTCGACCAGACTGCCCGCCGCCTGGTAGGGAAAGGCCACGCGGCCGATGCCGGTCACCAGCAGCGGGTAGGCGAGGCCGGTGATGACCGACAGGACGACGAAGAGGACGGCAGCGGGGCGCAGGATGTGGAGCAAGGTGGGCATGATCAGCTTTCAGACAAGATGAGTGACGGTGAGCAGCACGTCGATGGCCTTGATGCCGATGAAGGGCACGGCGAGGCCGCCCAGGCCGTAGATCAACAGGTTGCGGCGCAGCAGCGCGGCCGCGCCGATCGCGCGATAGGCCACGCCCTTCAGCGCCAGCGGTATCAGCACGACGATGATCAAGGCGTTGAAGATCACCGCCGACAGGATGGCGGAGTGGGGGCTGTGCAGCTGCATGACATCGAGCCCGAGCAGTTCCGGATACGTCGCCGCAAAGGCCGCCGGAATGATCGCGAAATACTTGGCGACGTCGTTGGCGATGGAAAATGTCGACAGCGCGCCACGCGTCATCAGCATCTGCTTGCCGATCTCCACGATCTCGATCAGCTTGGTCGGATTCGAGTCGAGGTCGACCATGTTGCCGGCCTCCTTGGCGGCCTGCGTGCCCGTGTTCATCGCCACCGCCACGTCGGCCTGCGCCAATGCCGGCGAATCGTTGGTGCCGTCGCCCGTCATCGCCACCAGCCGACCCTCGGCCTGATACTCGCGAATCAGCTTGAGCTTCGCTTCCGGCGTGGCTTCGGCCAGGAAGTCGTCCACGCCCGCTTCGGCGGCGATGGCCGCCGCAGTCAGCCGATTGTCGCCGGTGATCATCACGGTCTTGATGCCCATCCGCCGCAGTTCGGCAAAGCGCTCCTTGATGCCGCCCTTGACGATGTCCTTCAGCTCGATCACGCCCAGCACGCGCGCGCCGTCCGCCACCACCAGCGGCGTGGAACCGCGACGGGCAACATCGTCCACGATGCGGGCGACATCGTCGGGGAAGGCGCCGTCGCGGGCGGTTACGTGCGCGCGAATCGCATCGGCGGCGCCCTTGCGGATGGCGCGGGCGCCCCCAGCCGCGGGGATATCCACGCCACTCATCCGCGTTTGTGCAGTGAACGGCACGAAGGTGGCATCGAGTTCCCGCATGTCACGCTCGCGCAAGCCGAACACCTGCCTGGCCAGCACGACGATGCTGCGGCCTTCGGGTGTTTCGTCCGCCAGCGAGGCCAGCTGCGCAGCGTCGGCCAGATCGCGCTCGGAGGTGCCCTTCGCCGCGAAGAAGCTCGCCGCCTGCCTGTTGCCCAGCGTGATCGTGCCGGTCTTGTCGAGCAGCAGCACGTCGACGTCGCCGGCGGCCTCGACGGCGCGACCCGAGGTCGCGATCACGTTGGCTTGCATCATGCGGCTCATGCCGGCGACACCGATCGCCGACAGCAGGCCGCCGATCGTGGTCGGGATCAGGCAAACCAGCAGCGCGACCAGCACGGTGATCGCGATCGGCGAGCCGGATTTGGCGGCGGCAACGCTGAAGATCGAGAACGGCAGCAGCGTCACCGTGGCCAGCAGGAACACGATCGTCAACGCCACCAGCAGGATCGTCAGCGCGATCTCGTTGGGCGTCTTCTGGCGCTTGGCGCCCTCGACCATGGCAATCATCCGGTCGAGGAACGCCTCGCCCGGATTGGCGGTGACGCGCACCACCAGCCAGTCCGACAGCACGCGCGTGCCGCCTGTGACCGCCGAGAAATCACCGCCGGATTCGCGGATCACCGGCGCGGATTCGCCCGTGATGGCGGATTCATCGACGGATGCAACGCCTTCGATCACTTCGCCATCGGCGGGAATGACGTCGCCGGCCTGGACCAGCACCACGTGGTCTCGACGCAGTTCATCCGCCGGCACCGTGTAGGTCGTGGAGCCGAAGCGCGGTTCGTGGAGCCGTTTGGCCCAGCTCTTCTTCTTCAGTCCGCGCAGGCTCGCGGCCTGGGCCTTGCTGCGGCCTTCCGCCAGTGCCTCGGCGAAGTTGGCGAACAGAAGCGTGGCCCAGAGCCAGAGCGCGATGGCGAGAATGAAGAGCGTGGGGGCTTCGCCATGACCGGCCAGCGCGTTGAGCCACAGCAAAGTGGTCAGGATGCTGCCGACGTAGACGACGAACATCACCGGATTGCGGGCCTGGGCGCGCGGCGACAGCTTGCGGAAGGCGTCGACGAGGGCAGGCCTGACCAACACCGGATCCAGCAGTGAGAGAGAGACGCGAGACATGGTGGTCCAGCCTTTAGCGAGCGGCGGCGGAAGCGCCGACCAGTTGGAAGTGCTCGACGATGGGTCCCAGTGCGAGTGCGGGAATGAACGTCAGGGCGCCGACGATCACGACGGTGCCCACGAGCAGCACCACGAACAGCGGGCCGTGGGTCGGCATCGTCCCCGCGTTGGCGTCGAGGCGCTTCTTCGCGGCGAGCGCGCCCGCCAGCGCCAGCACGGGGATGATCACGCCGAAGCGGCCGAACCACATGGCGAGGGCGAGCATCACGTTGTAGAACGGCGTGTTGGCGGACAGCCCTGCAAATGCGCTGCCGTTATTGTTGGCGGCCGACGAAAACGCGTAGAGGATTTCGGAGAAACCGTGCGCGCCGGGATTGGCGATCCCGGCAGTGCCGGCCTCGGTGACGACTGCGATGGCAGTGCCTGCGAGCACCAGGAACGGTGTCACCAGGACTGCCAGCGACGCGAGCTTGATCTCGTGCGCCTCGATCTTCTTGCCGAGGTACTCCGGGGTGCGGCCGATCATCAGGCCCGCGATGAATACGGCCAGGATCGCGAAGACCAGCATGCCGTAGAGACCTGAGCCCACGCCGCCGAACACGACTTCGCCGAGCTGGATCAGCCACAGCGGCACGAGGCCACCCAGCGGCGTGAACGAGTCGTGCATCGAGTTGACCGCCCCGCAGGACGCCGCCGTGGTGATGGCCGCGAACAGCGCCGAGGCGCTGATGCCGAAGCGCACTTCCTTGCCTTCCATGTTGCCGCCGGCCTGCAGCGCACTTGCCGCCTGGTCGATGCCCAGCGCGGTCAGCCGCGGATTGCCTGATTGTTCGGCAACCAGCACCACGGTGACCATGACCACGAAGATCGCGGTCATCGCGCCCAGCACCGCCCAGCCCTGGCGCGCATCGCCGACCACGCGGCCGAAGGTAAAGCACAGCCCGGCGGGGATCATGAAGATCGCGAGCATCTGCAGGAAGTTCGACAGCGGGGACGGGTTCTCGAACGGATGCGCCGAGTTGGCGTTGAAGAAGCCGCCGCCGTTGGTGCCGATCATCTTGATCGCCTCCTGCGACGCCACCGGACCCATCGCGATCGTCTGCGCCTGACCCGACTTGTCGTCCAGCACCGGCTTGTCCTGCGCGTCCTTCACCGCCTGGCCGTCGGTGCCGATCCTTGCTTCCTGCCAGTTGAACGACTCGATCGTCGTGACCACGCGGTACGGCTCGAAGTTCTGGATCGTGCCTTGCTGCATCAGCGCCAGCGCGAACGCGAGGGAGAGCGGCAGCAGCACATACAGCGTGATCCGGGTGACGTCGACCCAGAAGTTGCCGATGACGCTTGACGATCGTGCCGCCAGTCCCCGGATGAGCGCAAACGCGACCGCTATGCCCGTTGCAGCCGAGAAGAAGTTCTGCACGGTCAGCGCGAGCATCTGCGTCAGATAGCTCATCGTGCTCTCACCGGCGTAGCCCTGCCAGTTGGTGTTGGTGACGAAGCTGACCGCAGTGTTGAACGCGGAGTCGGGACTGATCGCCCCAAGCCCTTGCGGATTGGCCGGCAGCATGGACTGCAATCGTTGCAGCGCATATGCAACGACGACACCCACGCCATTGAACGCCAGCACGGCGATGGCATACGCGCGCCAGGTCATGCCGGTGGCGGGATCCATTCCCGCGACGCGATACAACACGTGTTCGAACCGCGCCAGCGGCGCGGTCCATCGCGGCAACTTGCCGGTGGCGACCGCGGCCAGCCAACGTCCCATTGGCAGCGCCAGCGCCAGAAGTACGGCGAGGAAAAACGCCAGCAACAGCAATGCCTGCGCAGTCATCAGAATCGCTCCGGGTTCAGGAGGGCATAAAGCAGGTAGCCGAAGAGGCCTGCGGCAGCGAAGCCGCCCAGCCAGACGAGCGCGGTCATGACCGCGCTCCGAGCCGTGAGCAGCCGACGACGAGGCCCACAGCGGCCAGAATCAATGCACCGATTGCGGCCAGAAAGACGATGTCCATGACGACAAGACCTGTTGGGGTGGAGATGCCGCCACGATAGGTCGTCGCCCGCAAAGACGCCGCAGAGATCGAGCCGGCCGGCATCAAGAATGTGTAAAGGGAAGTTCGGCGCAAGTTGTAGGACTGGCGGCCCGCCCCTGCAGCGCCACCCTGTAGGATTCATCTGACAAGGCTATAGGCGGGACGGCGACCGGGGCGCGCCGCCCGCACGACTACCATGCGTCATCGACGTCTGTCGTTATCCTGGGAACGCCCGCATGAACCACACCATTTCCATTGCCGACAATGTAGTGACAGCACGCTTTGCGGCCGTGGCCGCCGCCTCGGCCCCCGCGCTCGGCCGCTTCGGGCACCTGTTCGGCGGGTCGGCGGTCATGCGGGACATCTATCACCGGATCGACAAGGTGGCGCCCACCAGCGCCACGGTGTTGATCACCGGCGAATCGGGCAGCGGCAAGGAAGTCGTGGCCCGCACCATTCACGACCGCAGCGACCGGGCGAAATTGCCCTTCGTGGCGGTCAATTGCGGCGCGATTCCTGCCAACCTGATCGAAGCCGAGCTGTTCGGCTATGAGAAGGGCGCATTCACCGGCGCCGCCCGCCAGCACCGCGGCTGTTTCGAGCGGGCGGAGGGCGGCACGCTCTTTCTCGATGAAATCACCGAGATGGCGCCGGAAATGCAGGTGCGGTTGCTGCGCGTCCTCGAGACCGGCCGGTATACCCGCGTGGGCGGCGAAGAGGAGTTGCGCGCGCGTGTTCGCGTGCTGGCGGCCACCAATCGCGATCCACAGCAGGCGGTGCAGGACCACAAGCTGCGCGAAGACCTGATGTATCGTCTGGCGGTGTTTCCGATCGCCCTGCCGCCGCTGCGCGAGCGCGAAGGCGACGCGGAACTGCTGGCCGAACGTTTCCTGGCCCAGCATAACGACGCGGAAGGCACCGACAAGATTTTCTCGCGGCAGGCCATGGCCACGATTCGCGCGCATCACTGGCCCGGCAACGTGCGCGAGCTCAAGAATGCCGTCCACCGCGCCTTCATCCTGGCCGACGACATCGTGGAGCTCGATTTTGCGGGGCTGGCCTGCGCCGAGCCGGTGGGCGATTGCCTGCGATTGCCGGTGGGCACGCCCCTGGCCGAGATCGAACGGCAGGTCATCTACGCCACGCTCGACCTGTGCGAAGGCAACAAGCGGCGTTGCGCCGAAATGCTCGGTGTGAGTCTCAAGACGCTCTACAACCGGCTGAGCGAATACCAGGCCGGTCCCACCAACGTGACGGTGATCGGATGATGCCGGACGCCACGGCTCACTTTTCCGACAACGCTCTATCCCTGCCATGATCCGCATCCTCATCGCCGACGACCATGCCATCGTGCGTGCGGGCCTCAAGCAATTCATTGCCGACCAGGGCGACATGCAGGTGGCCGGGGAAGCCGCCACCGGCACCGAGGCTATCGCGCTCGTCCGCGCCGGTGAATACGACGTGGTGCTGCTCGACATCTCGATGCCCGACAAGAACGGCATCGACACACTGAAAACGCTGCGCCAGGTGCGTCCGGACATGCCGGTACTGATGTTGTCGGGCTACGCCGAGGAGCAATACGCGGTGAACCTGCTGCGGGCGGGTGCGGCGGGCTACCTCAACAAGGAGGCCGCCTCGACCCAGCTGGTGGGTGCAATCCGCACCGTAGTGCGCGGGCGCAAGTTCGTGAGCCCGGCGCTGGCGCAGATCCTGGCGGATGGCGTCACCGGTGACGGCGAAACACCCCTTCACGGCGAACTGTCGCAACGCGAGTTCCAGGTGTTTTGCAAGCTGGCGGCCGGCGCGGCCGTCTCCAAGATCGCCGACGACCTGTTCCTGTCGGTCAAGACGGTCAGCACCTACCGCACCCGCGTGCTCGAGAAGATGGGCATGAAATCCAATGCCGATCTCACCTACTACGCGATCAAGAATGGGCTGATCGATTGAACGTTGCAGCAGGCCGCGTCATGCCATGCATCCTTCCTTGCGGACGGGCGCGTAAGACGGACACCTACATTCAACCGACCGCTGACCTGATACTGTTTTGAGCACATCGCACAATTGTCGTGCACCCGGGTGAGTGGTCCAATTACCCATGGACCACTTTCTGCTATCTGCAATTGCAACGAGGCGCGCCGCCGGCGGCTCTCCCTTCATGATGCTGGATACACCGAAACTGCGCGTCGTGATCGTCGAGGATTCGGCGATCATTCGTGCGCGTCTTGCCGAATCGTTGCTGGAGATTCCCAACGTCGAGATTGTCGGCCAGGTGGAGACCGAGGGTGACGCGCTGGCAGTGTTGCGCCAGCAGCGCTGGGATGTCGCCGTGCTCGACCTGCAGCTGAAGACCGGCACCGGACTGGGCGTGTTGAAGGGTCTGGGCAGTAATCTGCGGCCGCCCAACGCCAAGATCATCGTGTTCACCAATTATGCGTTCCCGCAATACCGCGAGCGCAGCCTGGCGCTGGGTGCTGATTTCTTCTTCGACAAGTCGCGCGAATTCCATCGCGTGCGCGAGGTATTGGCCCGTATGGCCGGCGGCCCCGCGCCCGTGGCGCACTGACCCGCTGTGGCCAAGGTGATCAGGGCGCCGTCTGCGGTGGCGGCGACGGCTGGAGTTGCGCCCAAAAAGGCACCGGCGGTCCTTGCGCCGACAACCGGCTATTCGGTCGTTGAAGCGGCGACTATCGGCATCGCGGTACTGGCCGCCATTGCGGCAGCGCGCATTGCCGAACCGTTCCTCGTCCCGGTCGTTGCCGGGATCCTGATTTCCTACACCTTGCGGCCGCTGGTTACGTGGCTCGAACGCGTACGCATACCGAGGATTGTGGGCGCGGCGCTGGTGATCGCAACGCTGCTTTCACTGCTGTCGGTGGCGGTATGGGGGCTGCGGGACGACTTCAATGCCGCGATGGCAGAGTTGCCCAATGCAGCGCGCAAGCTGCGCATCGTGGCCGCGGAATCGGCCCGCGACACGCACAGCACGATGACCCATGTGAAAGAAGCGGCCGTGGAACTCGATCGCGCTGCGGCCGAAGCCACGGGCAAGTCCGGCAGTGCTCCGCCTGCGGCGCCGGCAATCAACGGCGTGGCGGCGCAGGTGCAAGGTTTCCTGGCCACGCAGTCGTCCAAGGCACTCGTCGTGCTGAGCGAGATTCTGCTGGCTTTCGTGCTTGCTTTCTTCGTGCTTGCTGCCGGCGACAAGTTCCGGCGCAAGGTGGCGCGCCTTGCCGGTGCGTCCCTGGCGCGACGGCGGATCACCGTCGAGGTCCTGGACGAGATCGACACCCAGATCCAGGCCTACATGATCACGCTGCTTGTTGCCAACGTCATGATTGCGTTTGCTACCTGGGGCGGCCTTGCGTTGCTGGGCGTTTCGAATTCCGGCATGTGGGGTGCGATCGTGGGTGTGCTGCACGTGATCCCCTACGCCGGACCGGTCATTGGCGCGGCGGTTGTCGGTGTGGGCACATTGATGGACACCGGCAGCTTTTCGACCGCATTCGCGGCGGTTGGCATGATCTTCGCCGTTGCGCTGCTGATTGGTGTCGGTTTCACCACATGGATGCAGGGTCGGGCCTGCCGGATGAATGCCGTGGCGGCGTTCGTCGGCGTGCTGTTTTTCGGCTGGCTCTGGGGCGGTTGGGGCCTGCTGCTGGGCATGCCGTTGATGGCCGTTCTGAAAAGCATTGCCGATCGCGTGGAAGGCATGAACGCGGTAAGCGAGATGCTGAGCCCGTAACGCGGCAGCGCGTCATGGCGCAGATGTCGCATCGCCATGTCGGTCGTGTCCTACGGGATGTGCAGGTTGGCGTCGGGCCGTTGTAGCGCTGGCCTTCGGCGCCGCCAAATATGCTGCAAGTTGTTGATTTTATGCATGGAGTCGCAGGCACGCGCCGTGCATTCAATACCGTGCGATGTCCACGATTGGCGTGAGGCATTTCGCTCCATAAAGGGGATTGAACCATGAAGACATTGCTGATTGCGTTGCTGGGTGCTGGTGTGGTGTTCGTCGCCGGTTGCAATACGGTCGAAGGCGCGGGCAAGGATGTGAAAGCCACCGGCGCGGCCGTGGAACGCGCGGCGGACAAAGCCAAGCCCAACTGATGTCGAAGCGCGGCGGTGCCGCGCGTTTTTCCCTGCTGTTTCCCGACGGAACCTGCCATGAACCTGCGTGACGAGATCCAATCACTGCTGGACGCGCCAGCGATGAACGTAGACGATGTGCGGACGTTGCTTCGGGTTGACCATGACGAGGCGCTGCAAGTCGCGCGCGACATGGTCGACGCCGAAGATGCCGAAGCAAGGCGGGCGCTGCTGCGGCAGATGATGCCGGCGCTGGCGGCGCATACCCAGGCTGCGAAGTGTACGGTCTACGAATCACTCCGCCAGCTGCGTGGCGTGGATGGCGCGCGCACGATGGCGGATAGTCGCCTGGACGAACACCGGTCGCTCGAGGCGCTGCTCGCGTGGCTGGCAAAAAGCCGCAAGTCCGGCTCCGACGAATGGCACGCCCGGGCAAAAAGCCTGCTCGACTTGCTTGTGCTTCACGTTGAGGCCGAACAGGCCGGCATGTTCAAGTTGCTAGGCGAGCACTTCGACGACGCGGCCCTCGCGGCGCTGGGTCGGCGTTTTCTTGCGGCCAAGGCACGGGCGGCGGGAGCGAAGCCTGTTGGCAGCACGAGTGGACGCCATCGTAGCGCTGGCGGAATGGGTGCATCGGTCTAGCGGGGAACCTCGAAAGAAAACGGCCGGGTCTCCATGACCCGGCCGTTTTCGTTGGGCGATCCGAGACTCAGCGCAGGACCTTGCCCACGAAGAAGCCGATTGCCAATGCACCCAGGACGGCAGTGAACGGCCGCTCACGGACATAGCTGCTGCAGACTTCGACGGCGTCCGAAGAACGGGCCGCGATCGCCTGGGTGCTATTGCTGGCCCATTCGGCCGCCGGCGTAGCGGCATCGGCGGCGCGATTGATCGTGCGATGGGCGGCACCCGCCGCGCGATCGAGAGCGGGCGTGGCCTTTTCATGCGCGGTATTGACGGCGTCATGGGCGAAGTTGGCCGCCCCGGCGATGGTGGCGGAGGGGTTCACGGCTTGGGTGTTGTTCATGGTGACTCCTTTGGGTGTGAAGGTGGAAATCGCATCGCGTGCCTTGCGGCATCCGGCCGATGCTTCCTGACGCGATACCATCATCGCCGCGACGCGGCAGCCGGATCATCGGCGTGTCGACGATTGTGGTGTCGGAGGAACGCTGAGGGCGATGTGCGTGACGCGGTCCAACCCTCGCGCCCGGCCTTGTGGCACACTCAGGCTTAGACATAACGAGCGGTGGTCCGTTCCATATGGTCCAGATTGGTCATCGCCGCCTCATACAGCGCCGTCGGCTGGGCCTGCTCGCCGTTCTCGCGTTGCCGGTCGCGCGGCGGGGTGTCGCGCAGTCGCCGCCCTCCATCACGTTCATCGTTCCTACCGCCGCCGGTGGCTCGGCAGATCGCGTCGCGCGCGTGGCCGCCTTCGCCTTGGGCGAACTGCTCGAGCGCCGGATCGAGGTAAACAACATCGCCGGCGCCGGAGGCGTCACCGGGACCAATGCCATCGTTGCCAACAGGCCCGACGGCAATGCCATGGGGCTGGGCATCAGTGTGCCGATGATTGCCGGAAAGCTGCTTACGCCGGCCGCCACCTACAATCCGGTCGAGGATTTCGAATGGCTGGCCATCCTCGGCACGTATCCCAACGCCATGGTGGTCAGCTCGCGACGCCCGGAACGGTCCCTGGATGAAGTGCTCGCCTCCGCGCGGCGCGCCACAACGCCACTCACCTACGGTTCGTTCGGGGTCGGGACGGCCGGTCATCTCGCGGGCGGCTTCCTGACCCTTGAACAACAGGCGAAGCTGGTCCACGTTCCGCTCGAGCGCGTGGACGACGGTTATGAGCAGCTCGCATCGGGCCAGATCGATATCCTCTTCGATGGTGTGCCGCATGCGGTGGATGCGGCACCGCGTGCAGGACATCGGATCGTGGCGGTGACCTCGGCGGCGCGGGTGCCTGCGCTACCCGACACGCCCGCGTTTGGCGAGCGGTGGCCGCGTGAATCCTTCGTCGTATGGGTGGGTATCGTAACGCCGCGCGGCCTTCCGCCCGAGGTGTATTCCCGGTTGTCCGCAGCTATCGGCGTGATGATGCTGGAGCCGCGCCACGCGCAGGCACTGCGCGCCACCGGCCTCAACTATGTTGGCTTGAGCGGGCCCAAGGCCAAGGCCTATGTCGAGGATGAAATCGTGCGCACCGCGGGCCTGATCGCGCGATTGGGTGGCGAGGCATCCCGCCGACCCTGAGCGCTGAAGCGCGCGCCACTGCTCTGCCGCCCCGTTGCGTCGTCGTCCACTTCCTACAGCGGCAACGCGATTTACCGCATCGGCACCGCCTCGTTGCACAACGGGACAGCGGCACGGACCCTAACTCCTTGTTTGTATTTAAGACTTGCGGTGGCACGCCGGTTGCGACCCATACGACATGGCCTGGCGAACGGCGCCGGGCAGTCCAACCAAGGAGTCGCACATGAACTGGGACCGCATCGAAGGTAACTGGAAACAACTCAAGGGCAAAGCCAAGGTGCAGTGGGGCAAGCTCACTGACGACGACTTCGACGTGATCGCGGGCAAGCGCGATCAGCTGGTCGGCAAGATCCAGGAGTCCTATGGGATCACCAAGGACGAAGCCGAAAAGCAGGTCGATCTCTTCGGCGGCGCGTTCCGCGACGAAGACTTTCCGAACCAGAAGTAAGGATAACCAGCCATGATCCAATCAAAGTTGATGGTCGCGCTGTTCGCGCTGGCCGGTCTCACCATGACCGCCGGCGCGATGGCGCAGGGCACGCCGAAGGCAACGCGCGATATGACGGTGAAACACGCCTCCGAGCAGTACAAGGCCGACAAGGACAGGTGCTCTGCGCTGAGCGGCAATGCCAAGGACATCTGCATGGAGGAGGCCAAGGGCAACGAAAAGGTCGCCAAGGCCGATGCCGAGGCAATGTACGCGAATACGCCCAAGGCCCGCGAGAGCGCACGGGTGACGCGTGCCGAAGCCACCTATGCCGTGGCGAAGGAAAAGTGCGACGACGTGGCAGGCAACGTCAAGGACGTTTGCGTCAAGGAAGCCAAGGCCGCGCTGGTCCACGCCAAGGCTGACGCCAAGGTCGACCGGGTGGCGACGGATGCGAAGATGCAGGCGGTCGAAAAGACGTCCGACGCCCGTAAGGACGCCAACGCCGACAAGCGCGACGCCGACTACAAGGTTGCACTCGAGAAGTGCGATGTGCTGGCCGGTGTGAGCAAGGATTCATGCATCCTTGATGCCAAGGGTCGGTACGGCAAGAGCTGACCGCGGTGATGGGGTGACGGCGCGCGGACTTCTCTCTCCTTCCGCCGCCGTCGCTTCGTCCCGGCCGGGGTTGCGCTGCGATCCCGGTTTTTTTCCACACCAATCCGCGACGATCACGATTTGTAGGACAGCAGGCAACAACGGAACGCGCGGCCGGCTTATCGCCCGCAAACGCCCGGTGCCGCAAACTGGCCACGGATCGCAGTGTCCTTCATCCAACCTACACGAGGTCTCCCATGCTTCGCTATGCCGTCATCTTCTTTGTGGTCGCGATTGTCGCCGCGCTTTTCGGTTTCGGCGGTATCGCTGCCGGCGCAACGGAAATTGCCAAGGTCCTCTTCTTCATATTCCTCGTCCTGTTCATCGTTTCGCTGGTGGCCGGACTGATCAAGCGCGGCCCCTGACCTTCGCGCACCGATCGCCGCCGGGCGCCATAGGCGTACCGGCGGTCTTCGTTTCAGCCTTCCAATTTCAACGAAAAGTCCCCGATGCGATTCAACGCCCAGGAAATCACCGGCAGCCGCGTGCAGATCCGATATTCGGTCGAGCTCAACTATGAGCTGGCCGGACCCGCGCAATTCCTGCTCAACGTTCATGCAGCCATGACACCACAGCAGGCGGTCGTCGAGGAGCATTTCGCCGTGCATCCGATGTGCATTCCCACCATCGACTCCGATCCTGCCACGGGCAACCGCATCGCCGCGTTCAGTGGTGTCGCCAGTTCGCTGCGGGTTACCTATTCGGCGGCGGTGCAGATCACGCATCGCATCGCGGATCCCGCGACGCTTCCCATCGAAGAGCCGGCGGCATTGCCGGTACGCACGTTGCGTTTCCTCTATCCGAGCCGGTATTGCCAGGCCGATATGGTGCAGAAGGCGGCGTGGGACCAGTTCGGCGCCATGCCACGCGGCTATGCGCAGGTGGCCGCGGTGCGCGATTGGGTCGAGGCCGCATTGCGATTCTCGCCGGGGGTGTCGTCGACCACGACGTCGGTGCTGGACACGCTGCGTGATGGCGCAGGCGTCTGCCGCGATTTTGCGCATGTGATGATTTCCTACTGTCGCGCGCTGAATTATCCGGCGCGATTCGTCACCGGCGTGGATTATGGCGCGGCCGCCGAACTGGGCCCGCAGGACTTTCATGCGTACGTCGAGGTTTTTGTCGGCGGCGCCTGGTTCGTCTTCGATCCAACCGGGATTTCTCCTGTCACCGGACTGATCCGTATCGGCACCGGGCGTGACGCGGCCGACGTATCGTTTGCCACGATCTTCGGTCCGGTGCTGACCGGCACGCCCACCATCGTCATCACCGCCGACAGCGACGCGGCCAATGGCATTCTCGAACCGGTGGCGACCAATCTGGCGGTATCCACGGCGGAGTGACAGGCGCCGTCGTCGTTCGAAGCGTCTGTCGATCCGGGTGCCGGGTCACCGGGCTGGCGGGCCGTGCGGCTCCGCAGCGAGCGGCACCGAGAGTTCGAGTTGTGTGCCGCCGTTGGCGCCGCGTTGAATTGAGAATTCGCCATGCAATGCGGACACGCGCTGACGCATGCCCGTAATGCCATGCGACAGCAGATTGTCCTGCGCCGATTCGGAGATGCCGACGCCGTCGTCGCCGATGACCAGCGTGATACTGCCATCCGCAATCATCAGATCGACCGATACCGTCTTGGCACGAGCGTACTTGACGATGTTGGTCAGGGCTTCCTGCACGATGCGATAGAGCGCGATGGCCGTGGCCGGTGGAATCAGGCTGTCGTCATCGGGCATTTCGATGAGACAGGCCAGTCCTGCGCGATCGCAGATCTCGTGGATCTGCCAATCGAGTGCGGCCGACAGTCCCAGGTTGTCGAGCAGCGTGGGTCGCAGCTCCTCGATGATGCGGCGCTTGATGTCGACGCCGTCGTCGAGGACGCTCTGCGCGCGCGCAAGCCTGGTGGCGTATTCCGGCTTGAGCGCCTGCAGACGCTCCTGAACCCAGGCCACGTCCATCTTCGCGCTGACCAGGATGCCACCCAGCTCGTCGTGGATGTCGCGGGCGAGCTTCGATTTCTCGTCTTCGCGCACGTCCTGCAGGTGGTTCGAGAGATCCGACAGCTGCGCAGTGCGTTCTTCCACCAGGGTCTGCAGCCGCGTGCGTTCGCCGGCCAGCAACAGGCGTCGCTCCTCGCGCTGCCGCGCGTCGCGTCGGGCCAGCAGCCATACGACAAGCAACAGCGACACCGTGAATGCGGTCATCAACTGCATGCCGAAGCGCGCGATCTCGATGTCGGAATTCCATTGGCGGTTGGCGGCGTCGACCTGTTGGCGATGGGCGCGCGCCAGGTCACTCACTTCCGAGCGAATTTCATCCATGGTGCGCCGGCCAATGCCCAGGTTCATGAGTTTCATGGCGGCTTCGGGTCCCTCGGACTTGTAGAGCGCCAGCGTCGACTCGAGTTCAGCCAGCTTCTTGCCGACGAGACTGTTGAAGCGACCCACACTGGTGCGTTGGGCCGCTGTGCCGTAGAGCACCAGTTGCTCGCGCAGCCTGACGAATGCTTCGTCCATCTTGAGCAGCGCCTGGTTGTATGGCTCAAGGTATTCGTCCTTGCCCGTGAGCATGTAGCCGCGCTGGCCGGTTTCGGCGTCGATCACGAGTGCCAGCGTCTCATGCAGCGTCGATTGCATGATCACCGCGGCCGCCATTTGCCGGTTGGCCGACTCGAGGCTGCGGTAGCTGAACTCCGCGTAAACCACGATTCCGAACGACACAAAGATCCCCAGGACAAGGGGCAGCAGGATCTTGAGGGGAAACGGGGATTTCACGCGGCGCGTACCGGAATGCATCGACGGGGAATATCACTATACGCACCCGATGCGCCACCGGGCAACGGACTCGCGCCACGGCGCGCGCACTGCATTCCGGGTGCCGCGGCGTCAGGCGTCAACGTGTCGTGCCGGGATTGCGGACCAGTTTCTCAGGGTCATAGCCCAGGCGCGACACGGTGCCGTAAATGGTGTGCCATGTGTCATCGTCCAGCGCCGGTTCACGCGCAAGTATCCACAGGTATTCACGCGCCGGCTCGCCGATGACGACGAACCGGTAATCGGGGTCGAGGTCGATGATCCAGTAATCGCCCCACACCAGCGGCAGCCACGAAAGCCATGGCGGCGCAAATCGCACCTCGAGCTTGGCCGGCGCGTGCACGACACGCGCCAGGCCGTCGGCGCGTTCGCGCGTGCCATCCGCCTTGCGGCATTCATTGACCACCGCAATCGTGCCGTCGGTATTGCGGGTGTAGGTGGCGGTGACATCGTCCACGCACATGCGCTCGAAGCGATTGGGATAGCGCGCAATCTCGTGCCACTGGCCCGCGTAGCGATCGAGATCCACGGCAGCAACGACCGGCAGCGGTGGCGCTGCCGCACACGTCACCGCGGAGCCGAGGGCCACCAAAGCCGCCAGCATCCACTTCCCGACGCGATCGGTCATCGTGGTACCTGGGACGTCTCCATTCCCTGCGCAAGGGGCGCCAGGGCGCCACCTTCGTCTTCCCACGCGTCGACGGGCTTGGGCAGCCTGCGCGGCGCCGGTGCATAGCGGGCGTCAAGCCACCGTTGCATGGCCCAGGATGCGGTAGCGGCGATGGCCGCCATGCCGACCACTTGAACAATTTTCTTCATGGCTGCTCCTTCTTGGGTGTCCGATGGTTTCCGCGCGTCGTGTGTCCCGACCCGCGCCAGCTGGCGGGCCACACCGCGGCTTCATTTCTTGGAGGCGTCAACCGACGGTGAAGAGTGATTGTTGGCCTGGCCTGCCATCGGCATCGATTTCGACGCTTCGTCCTTGCTCAAGGTTCCCATCGGCGTGTTCGCCGGGGTGTCCTTGGCCGTCTCGCTCGACGCCGTATCGGCAGCCGGCAATGGCGGAGTGGGCACAGCAGCCATTGGCGGCGCGGATTCTGCAGGCGGCGTCACCGTGGCCGAAGGCGTCGGCGCGGCGGCGGACTTGGGCGCGTCGTTGCATCCGACGAGGAGCGATGCTGCGGCAATGGCGATGACACACGCAATAGGACGAATCATGACAACTCCGGTGATTGGCTGGTGAGGCATCCTGCCTCCGGCGGACGGACTTCGATAGCGCGACGAAACTGAAAGCGCTGTAGGACTTGGCCGACGCAGCTGGAAAAGCCTGCATGCGCGCATGGCATACGGTCCCCGGTCCATTTTCCAGAGCCGACGCAACCTGCTGATCCTGCGCGGATGCGGGATCGTCACCCGATGGCACGGGGAATGCTCATGTCTGGAGGGTCCACCCGCGAGGGTGTCTCGCTGCGGCCCGCCCATGGCGCCGCACCATAACCGGGAAAATACGATGACCTCACGCAACAAGGTGCCTGCCAAGGCCCCCAACAAAGACGCCAACCCGTTTCTGACCGATATCGAGACGCTGCGCAAGCGCGCGCGCCAGCACATCGCAGAAGGGGCGGTCACGTCCAATTACGACGCCGATCCCAAGCAGGTGTGCAAGGTGCTGAACGAGGCACTGGCCACCGAAATCGTTTGCGTGCTGCGCTACAAGCGACACTATTTCATGGCGGAAGGCATCCATTCGGAATCGGTGAAGGCCGAATTCAAGGCCCATGCCGACGAAGAGCAGGAGCATGCGGACGCCATCGCCGAGCGCATCGTGCAGCTTGGCGGCGAACCTGACTTGAATCCCGCCATCCTGGCCTCGCGCAGCCACTCGGAGTATGTCGAAGGCAAGACGCTGCGTGACATGATCATGGAAGACCTGGTAGCCGAGCGCGTAGCCATTGAAAGCTATCGCGAGATGATTTCCTGGCTTGCCGACAAGGACTCCACCACCCGCAAGATGCTGGAATGGATCCTGGGCGTCGAGGAAGAGCACGCGGACGACATGTCATCGCTGCTGAAAGGCATCGGCGGCTGAGGCATCACCTGCCCATGGCGCGTTTTGCGATGGGCAGCGCAGTGAAGGATAATGGGGGAACCAATCGCGGGCGACATGCGTTGCCGTGGCTGGTGCGGCACGAGCGCCGCCTCTAGTTCCCGACAGGAAACTTCACTTGCGTATCAGGTTCCCGGCAATTTCAATTCTGCTATGTGCGTTTGCCGTATCGGCTTATGGCGTTGACTCGACGGTCTTTCCCACGCAGCCCGTCCGCCTGATCAACGGCGGCGCCGTGGGCGGCGGATGGGATCTGGCCGCCCGCCTGCTGGCCGAGCGGATGACGGACGACCTCGGGCAGCCTGTATTCGTCGACAGCAAGCCCGGCGCGGATGGCATCCTGGCGGCCAACGCGGTCGCCGTGGCTGCACCGGACGGCTACACCTTGATGCCGGCAGTGACCTCGACGATGGTGATGAATCCCGTCGTGCACGAAAAGCTGCCCTACGAGCCGCTGCGCGATTTCGAGCCGGTCTCCATGGTGTGCATCTACCCGCTGGTGCTGGCCGTCAATGCTGCGGTGCCGGTGACCACGTTGCGCGAATTCATTGCCTATGCCAAAGGCCAGCCCGGCAAGCTCAACTACGGGTCGGCCAACAGCGGCTACACGTTCGCCACCGAGACGTTCAAGCAGCAAACGGGCATCGATCTGTATCGCATTCCCTACAAGGGTAGCGCACAGACCGTGACCGCGCTGGTCACGGGCGACGTGCAGGTCGCGCTGATCGACGCGGCGTCCGCGTTGCCGCAGATCAAGGCCGGCAAGATCCGCGCGCTTGCCGTGGCCAGTCCGCACCGGCCGCCGTTCCTGCCCGACACGCCGACGATGGCCGAGGCGGGCTTGCCTGGCTACGAACTGGTGTTCTGGCTGGCGATGTTTGCGCCGGCCAAGACGCCGCCCGACGTCATTGCGCGTTTGCACACCTCCATCGAGCGCAGCCTCCAGCAGCCCGAATTGCGCGAGCGGCTGCTCAATGCAGGCGTATTGCCGACGTCCAGCACGCCGGAGGCGTTGGGCGCCATGGTCAAGCGCGACCTCGCGCAGGTGCGTGCAATGGCGAAGACCGTGCGGATGGGGGCACAGTGATGGCACCGAGGCAAGGTGCACGAGCGTTGTTCGTTGTGACGGCGCTGCTGGCGGGATGTGCATCCACCTCGCCGACCTCAGGCGTGATGGTGCAGGATGGCGATCCCGCTGTGGTCAATCGCGATTGCAAGTTGCTGGGCACGGTAAGCGGGCGCAGCCTCTTCGGCGGCAGCGACACCGCCCGCATGGAAGGTGCCATGCAAGACGCAAGGAACAAGGCCGCTGCCATGGGCGCCACGCATGTCGTGTTCATGACGGTCGACAATTCCGGCATGTTCAATACCGGGCAAACGACGGCGCGTGCCTACCGGTGCGACGCGAAGGCCGGATAGCGATGCGCTTGCGCCGGTCCCCGCCTATGGCAAGTCCTACATCCAAAGGCGAAGTCGCCTACACGGGCTGACATGAATTTGTGAGATGGTCTTCTTTTATTGAGACAGGCGCGCCGTTGCGGATGCAGGTACCGGCACGGCCTGCCAATCGCCCATGCGATACCGCGTCCTGAAGCTGTTGCGAAGACTTCCAGGCTTCGCCCTGGAGGTGCTGCGAACATTCCGTGCAAATCAGGGAATCCTGCTCGCGGGCGCCGTTGCGTATTACACGCTCCTCTCCCTGATTCCGTTGCTCATCCTCACGCTGATCGGACTTGCGCATTTCGTCAGCGAAGATCGCCTGCTGGCGACGCTGGGCGAATATCTCGAATTCCTGATACCGGGACAATCGTCGGCCCTGGTGCTGCAACTGCAGACCGTGCTCATCCATCGCGAAATGGTGGGAGGCCTGCTCTTGCTGACTCTGCTGTTCTTCAGCGCGCTGGCGTTCACCGTCCTGGAAACCGCAATGGGTGTCATTTTTCACCATCGCGTGACGGCCCGGCGTCGCCACTTCCTGGTGTCCGCCATTCTTCCGTACATTTTCATCGTCTGCCTCGGCGTCGGGCTGCTGATCGCAACGACCGTGTCCGGGAAGCTCGAATGGCTTGCGTCGCGCGACATCGTGGTCATGGGCGGCACGCTGTCGCTCGAGGGATTGTCGAATTATCTGCTTTACCTGTTGGGGGTGGCCGGCGAAATCCTGGTGCTGTCCGCGATCTATCTCGTGATGCCCGTAGGCCGCGTGTCGTGGCAACACGCCATCATCGGCGGCGTCACCGCGGCACTGCTCTGGGAAATCACCCGCCATGGCCTCGTCTGGTATTACGGCGCGCTTTCGCAGATCACGGTGGTCTACGGTTCGTTTGCGGCGGCGGTCACCATCCTGCTCAGTGTGGAAGTGGCCGTGTTGTTCCTGCTGCTAGGGGCGCAGGTGATCGCATGCTACGAACGCGAATTGCGCAAGACAGCAGGCTTGGCACCGGTGCTCGACGGGCAAGTCGGCCCGACTCCGGCCCGTGCTGCTACATAGTCCGGCGTTATCGAATGTTCCTCGTGTGAGGCCGTCGCCGACTTCGACCTGCCCGCGGATCAAGGTGCTGCCACCCGCGGCGGTCCGGGGTGAACACGCAGGTTTGAGCGTGTTGAGCGTGCCGCGCTTCGTCAGCGCGCCAGCAGCCCGCGCTTGATCAGCAGCGGTTCGACCTGCGCATCGCGGCCCCGGAATGCGCGATAGGCCTCCGCCGGATCGCGGGAGCCACCGGCGGAATAGACGTACCTCAGAAGCCGTGCCGCAAGCGCCGGGTCGAATGGATCGCCGGCTTCGACAAACGCGTCGTAGCCGTCCGCGTCGAGCACTTCGGCCCACATGTAGACGTAGTAGCCCGCCGCATACGCGTTGCCGCCGAACAGGTGTCCGAAGTGCGGCAGGCGGTGCCGCAGCACCATCTCGCGTGGCATGCCGATCCGTGCGAGCTCGGTGGCCTCGAAAGTGGTGATGTCGATGCCAGCGGGGTTGTCCTGCGCGTGCAGTGCCATGTCGACGAGGGCGCAGGCAGTGTATTCGACGGTCTCGAAGCCCTGGTTGAAGCGCCGCGCCGCGTGGAAACGCTCGAGCAGCGCGTCAGGAATCGGCGCATCCGTTTGGTGATGCAGCGCGTGCCGGCGCAGCACGTCGGGCTCGAGCGCCCAATGCTCGAAGACCTGCGACGGAAACTCCACGAAGTCGCGCAACACGCTCGTGCCGGAGAACCGCTCGTAAGTGACCTGTGACAAGAGGCCGTGCAGTCCGTGACCAAACTCGTGGAAGAGCGTGCGCACGTCGTCCGTGGAAAGAAGCGTCGGTTCGCCTTCCGGCGCCTTGGCGAAATTATTGTTGTTGACGACGATCGGCAGCACGTCGCCATCGGCACGCGACTGGGCGCGAAACACGCTCATCCACGCGCCGCCCCGCTTCTCCGGCCGCGCGAAATTATCGGAAAGGAAAAGTCCGACCGCGGCGTCGTCGCGGTCGCGCACCTCGAAGACGCGCACGTCCGGCTGATAGGCAACGAGATCCGGGCGGGCGATGAAGCGGATGCCAAAGAGACGGCCGGCGCAGTCGAATGCGGCGGCGAGCATGCGGTCGAGCGAAAAGTAGGGCTTCAATGCCGCGGCGTCGAAATCGTACTTCGTCGCCCGCACCTTCTCGGCGTAATAGCGCCAGTCCCAGGGCTCGATCGTGATGTTGTCGCCACGCGCGCGGGCTTGCGCCTGCAGCGCGTCGCGCTCTTCCATTGCCTTGGCCTTGGCGGGCTCCCACACGCGCGCCAGCAGGTCCGCGACGGCCGCGGGCTTGCGCGCCATCCGGTCGACCAGCGCATAGTCGGCAAAGTTCGCGTAGCCCTGCAGGCGCGCGAGTTCGTGACGCAACGCCAGGATCTCGCGCACCACCGGCCGGTTGTCGTGCTCACCTTCGTTTTCACCGCGACCTGTCCACGCCTTGAATACTTGCTCGCGCAGATCGCGCCGGTCCGAATAGGTGAGGAAGGGGACGACCAGCGAGCGCGACAATGTGATCGCCCAAGCGCTGGCGATGCCGCGCTGCTTCGCGGCGGCGCGCGCGGAGGCCAGCAGCGACTCGGGCAGTCCCGCGCGATCCGCCTCGGTGTGCAACACGAGGCTGAAGGACGCCTCGTCGGCCAGTTCGTTCTGCCGGAAGCGCGTGTACAGCGCGGCGAGTCTTGCCCCGATTTCCGTCAGTCGCTGCCTTGCCGCCGCGTCGAGGCGGGCGCCGGCATGGACGAAGTCGAGATGGGTGCGTTCGAGCAGCCGCAGCGCCTCGGGCGCGAGGCCCAGCTTCGCGCGCCGCTCATGCAAAGCTTCAACCCGCGCAAAGAGCGCGGCGTGCAGCATGACGGCATTGTTGTGGGAGGCCAGTTGCGGCATGACGTCCCGCTCGACCGCCTGCAGGTCCGGCGACGTGTGGGATGCGGTGAGGTTGAAGAACAGCCTCGAGGCGCGCTTCAACATCCGGCCGCTGCGGTCCAGCGCCGCGATGGTGTTCTCGAAGGTCGGCGCCTCACCGTTGCCGGCGATGGCTTCCACCTCGCGCCAGTGGTCCTGCATCGTGGCATCGAGCGCCGGCGCGAAATGCGCGGCGTGGATGCGCTCGAACGGCGGCAGCCCGAACGGCGTGTCCCACGGCAGCAGCAGCGGATTGATGGCAATGTCGTTCCTGGCATTCATGGCAGTGGACCTTTTGGCTCGGGCGCCTGCAATGATAGCGCGGTGCTATCCCCGGCCCTTCGATGATAGTCGCGTGCGTCCAATCATTGGCGCTTGGAAGTAACAGTTTGTCCTACAGTCGAATCGTCGTTGTACCGCGCATGACCAGGCGGCGCGGCGGCGTACAGTTTCGCAGAGTCCCGTACCGTGAGCGCGGGCATGGTGTCAACTGCCGATGGGTGCGCCATTGAATTTTCCCTCTACATCTTTGCTACTGCTTCGATGATGCTCTGTCCGATCGATGTCGCGGCATGTGACGCGCCCGCGTGTCAGGCGGGATATTGCGCTCGCTCGGGAGCGTTGTCGTTGGCCCAATGCTGGGATTGCGGCAGCGTTGCTCCGCAACGATTTGCGCTGGGGTCCTGCACTGCCTGCGCCGTTTTGCTTGAATCCGTTGTTTTGCACCTTGAGGAGAATTGAGATGGCTCGAGCATTGTGGAAAGGCGCCATTTCATTCGGCCTGGTGAATGTACCCGTCGAGCTCTTTCCCGCCGAGGATCGGAAGGCATTCAAGTTCTCCATGCTCGACAAGCGCGATTTTTCGCCGGTCGGCTACAAGAGGTACAACAAGTCAAGTGGGAACGAGGTGGCCTGGGACGACATCGTCAAGGGATTCGAATACGAGAAGGATCAATTCGTCGTGCTGAGCGACGAGGACTTTCGCAAGGCCAATCCCAAGGCCACGCAGACAATCGACATCAAAGCCTTCGTCGATGCCTCCGGGGTTGCCGCGGAATATTTCGAAACGCCCTACTATCTTGCGCCCGACGGGCGTGGTCAAAAGGTCTATGCGTTGTTGCGCGAGACCTTGCGCGCAACCTCGCGGGTCGCGATCGCACAGGTGGTCATCCGGCAGACGGAGCACCTGGCTGCCGTGGTCGTGCAGGGCAACGCGTTGATGCTCATCACGCTCCGCTACCAGGAAGAGCTGCGCAAGCCAACCGATCTCGACCTGCCGCCGGCGGGACTGAAGGGGGCCGGCGTGACGGTCAAGGAAGTTGAACTGGCCAAGCGTCTGGTCGATGACATGACCGAGAAGTGGAAGCCGGAGTCATTCCGCAGCACGTATCACGATGACCTGATGAAACGCATCAGGCAGAAAATCAAGGCTGGGCAGACACGGGAGATCACGACTCCCGACAGCGGCGACGACAGTGCGCCCCAAACGGCGCAGATCATCAACCTCGCCGACCTGCTGAAACGCAGCCTCGGCAAGGCGGGCGCCGGCAGGTCATCACCCGCTCACGCGTCGGGCGTGCGGAAGGCGGCGCTGAAAGTGGCGACGCGACCCGCGGCAGCGAAGGGTGTGGCGAAGCGCAAGCGCGCGTAATGCGCTGCCGCGCGCGAAAGTTCCTGCTCCGGACGCCGACCCTCCGATGGCCCTCGAAACCTACCGCGCGAAACGCAACTTCAAGCGTACGCAGGAGCCAACGGGCAAGAGCCTCCGGGGAGCCTCGTCGCGGAGGTATGTCATCCAGAAGCACGCGGCGTCGCACCTGCACTACGATTTTCGGTTGGAGCTCGATGGCGTGTTGTTGAGCTGGGCGGTGCCGAAGGGGCCGAGCCTCGATCCCGCGGACAAGCGCCTCGCGATGCAGGTCGAGGATCATCCGGTCGAGTACGGCGATTTTGAAGGAAGCATTCCGCGGGGCGAGTATGGCGGCGGCACCGTGATGCTCTGGGACGAGGGCACCTGGAGCACCGACGGGGACCCGGGTGCGGCCTACGCGAAAGGCCACCTCAAGTTCTCTCTTCAAGGTGAGCGGTTGCGCGGGAGGTGGTCGTTGGTGCGTACGTCCGGCGGCAAGTTCGGTGGCAGGAGCGGCCAGCGCGCATGGCTCCTCATCAAGGCGAACGACGCCGCCGCGCGCAAAGGTGGTGGAGCGATTGTCGACGAGGCGATGGAAAGCGTGCGTACCGGACGCACGATGTCGGCGATCGCCGCGCACGGCGAACACGGGTGGCACTCGAAACGGTCGGCGGCACACAACGTTGCCGCGGGTGCCGTGCCCGCGCCCAAGGCAGTCAAGGTCCGCGTCGCCAAGGCGCCCGTGGGCCGCCGCCTCGGCACGGCCGCTGCGTTGCCTGCTCGTTTACGTCCGATGCTTGCAACACTCGTGTCCAGCGTCCCCACCGGCGATGACTGGGTCCACGAAATCAAGTACGACGGTTATCGCATGCTGGCGCGCATCGCCAATGGAAAATGCAAGATGTACTCGCGCAGCGGCAAGGACTGGACCACCGCGTTCGGCCGGGTGGCGCGCGATCTGGTCCGGGCGAACTTGCGTACAGCGTGGATCGACGGCGAGGTGGTGGTCGTGGACCAACACGGGCGGTCCCGGTTCCAGATGCTGCAGAGCGCATTGGCAGCGCCGGCCGACGCGTCGTTCATGTTCTTTGCCTTCGACCTTCCCTACGCTGACGGACGCGACTTGCGCGAAGTCCCGCTCACCGGGCGCAAGGCGCTGTTGCGCGCGGCCATCGGCACAGGCAAGGGATGCGTTCGCGTAGGCCTGGAAGTGGCGGGCAACGGCGCGGACTTCTTCCGGCAGTCCTGTTCGCTGGGGCTCGAAGGCGCGATCAGCAAGCGCCTCGAATCGGTTTACGCGGATGGTGTTCGCAGCCGGCAATGGGTCAAGGTGAAGTGCGTGCGCCGGCAGGAGATGGTGATCGGGGGATTCACGCCGCCGCAAGGCATGCGCCGGGAATTTGGCGCGTTGCTGCTCGGCGTCTACGACGAGACAGGGCTTCGCTATGCAGGCAAGGTCGGCACCGGCTTCGACAATGTGGCCTTGCAGCGTATCGGGAAGCTGCTGCGGGCGCGGGAACGCGCGACATCCCCTTTCATCGATCCGCCCCATGGAAACGACGCGCGCGGCGCGCGCTGGGTGCGTCCCGATCTCGTGGCCGAGGTTACGTTCACCGAATGGAGTGCGGGCGGGGCCCTTCGCCATCCTGCCTTCAAGGGTTTGCGCGCCGACAAGGACGCGAAGCTTGTCGTGCGCGAGATTGCGGAGGAATCGACGCCGGTCACCCCCAGGGTGTCCAGCAAAGGAGGAGCACGCGCCGGTGCTGCCGCGCCACGGCCTTCTCCGATCGTGGCCGGCATTTCAATCACGCATGCCGACAAGGCCTATTTTCCGGAGGTAAAGGTCACCAAGCTGGCGTTGGCGCAGTATTACGACGACATTGCACCGGCGCTGCTACCCTACATTGCGGGCCGTCCGCTCAGCCTGCTGCGCTGTCCCGACGGTTGGCGTGGCGCGTGCTTCTACCAGAAAAATGTGGCTGACCACATGGACGATGCAGTCCCGCGCATCGCCGTGACAACGTCGTCGGGTCCCGCCACCTACATGGGGGCCAAGTCGGCAAAGGCCCTGGTGTCGCTGGTCCAATGGGGCGTGATCGAGCTGCACCCGTGGGGAAGCCGCGCGCCGCGCCTCGATAGTTGCGATACGCTGATATTCGACTTCGACCCGGACGAACGCGTGGCGTGGGCCGCGCTCGTCGAAGGCGTCCAAGTGCTGCGCGCCCTGCTGGAAGAATTCAAGTTGATGGGCTTCCTCAAGACAACGGGTGGCAAGGGTCTGCACGTGGTAGTGCCCATTCGGCCCGCATTGCCGTGGCCGCGGGCCAAGGCGTTCGCCAAAGCGGTGGCTGCAGTGCTCGCACGCACGTTTCCGTCGCGCTTCACCACCACGTTGGCCAAGGACAAGCGCAAAGGCAGGATCTTCATCGATTACCTGCGCAACGGCAAAGGGGCAACGGCAGTAGGCCCGTATTCCGTCCGGGCCCGCAAGAATGCGCCCGTTGCCACGCCAATTGCATGGGACGAGTTGCGGGCCGATGTCCGCTTCGATCATTTCAACATCCACAACATCCGGGACCGGGTACGGAAGGGCCCGGACCCGTGGGCCGGATATTTCGACACCCGACAGGCAATCACCTGTGCAATGGCGAAGAAGCTGGGGCTCGCCTGGTCACGCTGAAATCAAACCGGCGACCCGTCAGGGTCGGTGTTTGACTGACACTTCAATCCGCTGCAGCCCTATCTGCGTTGCCGATGCTGCACGTTAACTTGCTCGCGTCGGAACACCGTCATGTTGACCTTTGTCCGACAGGTATCGGGAGACCCGCCATGACCAAGCTCCAACGTGCTGGCAACAAGGACGTGGATTCTGAACTGCCATTTCTATTGAAGCCGTTCCCGGGGCCACTGGGTGGAGGCAAGCGATCGGGCAACCGGGCCCCGGATGTCGCCACGTCGTTGGGAGCCCCGCCATCTCCCAGCGCCGGATTCAATCCATATTTTGACCTGCCACCGGATGCCGACGGTCCATGGGCGGCGACGCGTCGACGAGAGCGTCGGTGACGACGGTCGTTGGACTGTCACAATCGATCGTCGACGCGCAGCAGTCCATTCTCGACCTGATCGACGCGGGATTCGATAGACGGTGCGTCAGCTTCGTGATGGCGAAGGAGCGCACCGTCCATGCCGTCGATGGCGCGTCGGGAGGCGTCGTGGTCGACGACGGCAGCGTTTGCTCGATCACGTGTACCTCCGGAGAGCGGCGCGGGGCGCTGGTGGCCGGTCCGCTGGCAGCGAGTGGACGAGCACGCCCGGTGCCGGGTTCAGACCGGACCGTCACTGATATCGGGCTTGCCGACGCCATCGGTGCCGGCGCGATTCTAGTCGCCGTGCGTTGCGAGGATCGGCGAGCCATTTGCGGGCCACCGGGCGCGACGACCGCGGCCGCAAGCAATACCGCTATCACCCGAAATGGCGTGTGGCACGTGACGGCGTGAAGTTTGCCCGCATGAAAATGTTTGGCGTCGCGTTGCCGGCGTTACGGGCACGCGTGCGCCGGGATGTTGCCAAGCCCGGGTTGTCGCTTGAAAAAATACTGGCGACGATCGTTCGCCTCCTGGATACCACGCAGGTGCGGGTCGGCAACGACTTGTATGCTCGGGAGAACGGGAGCTTCGGACTCACAACGCTGCGCAATCGCCACGTCAGTTTCGTCGCGGAAGGCCGGCTGCGTTTACGATTCCGGGGCAAGGGCGGCACGGAAAATGAAGTGGTAGTCAACGATCGCCGGCTGGTGCAGATCATACGCGGGTGTTACCAGCTTCCAGGCCAACGCCATTTCCAATATGTGGACGACGCCGGCACGCGGCATCCGGTCGACTCGGCGCAAGTCAACGATTACCTGTGCGACGCTACCGGGGCGGAATTCACCGCGAAGGATTTCAGGACATGGGCGGCGACGGTTGCGGCCGCCCAACTGGCCTCGAATGTTCCACTGCCCGATCCGCCGTCGGAGCGTGCACTTAGGGCGTGTGAGCTCGAGGTCATCCGCACGGTGGCGAAGCGTCTACGGAATACCCCGGCAGTGTGTCGCAGATCGTATGTCAATCCCGTCGTATTCGCGCATTGGCGCTCGGGACGACTCCACGCAATGTTCGCGGCGAAGCGCCGGGGCAGGGCGCTAGCCGCAGAGCAACTCGTGCTCCGGCTGCTTTCTTTGCGGCAAACAGCCGGTGAACACTAGAAACGCTTGTGGGACGGTCCCGCATTCCACGGATGTCGGCGCGTTCCTACCGCATCGCGTGAATTTGGCTGATATCAGACACCCGCCAGCAGATTCATTGTAACGGCGTCCAGCCCAATTGCGGCCAGGATCGAAACCTCAAATGGAGATAACAATGAATTCGACCATCAACGAAATGGAACGCAAGCAGGACGCCTCGGCCAACCGGGATCCCATCAGTGGCGCGCCGGGTGCCCATCCGGTAGGTACCGGGTTGGGCGCTGCCGCAGGCGGCGTCGCGGCTGGCGCGGCAGTGGGCGCGGTCGCGGGTCCGGTTGGCGCGATCGCCGGCGCCGTGGTGGGTGCGGTGGTTGGCGGTTTGGCCGGCAAAGGTGTGGCGGAAATGATCGATCCCACCCGCGAGGATGCGTACTGGCGCGAAAACTACGCCACGCGTCCCTACGTCGCGCCGGGCGCAACCTATGATGAATACGGTCCGGCGTATCGCTACGGTGTCGACACCTTCCCGGAATATCAAGGTCGTCGCTTCGAAGACGTGGAGGACACACTGCGCGACGACTGGGTCACGGCGCGGGGAAATTCAACCTTGACGTGGGATCGTGCGCGCCACGCGACGCGCGATTCCTGGCAGCGGTTGAGTGACACGGTGGAACGCGCCGTTCCGGGCGATTCCGACCACGACGGCAAGTAATTTTCAGGCGTCAACGGTGCGAGGGGCGCCACCCCGGCGTCCCTCGCCGCACTGCCGAAATTTCGCTGGAGATGGCATGACCGCATTCCTGAGCTTTGCGATCATCGTGGGCATCGGCGCCTTCATCGGCAGCCGCTACAAGCCTGATGCGTGGTATGCGCAACTTCGCAAACCGGCATGGAATCCCCCGGACTGGGTTTTTGCGCCGGTGTGGAGCGTGCTGTACTTTTTCATTACGTTCGCCGGATGGCTGGTGTGGTGGGCCAATGCCGATGCATGGAGCGTGCCCCTCGTTTTCTGGGCTGCCCAGGTCGTCCTGAATACCGCGTGGTCCTGGCTGTATTTTGGACGTCATTCCATTTTCGGTGCGCTGATCGACAGCATGCTGCTGCTGGTCGCAGTGTTGCTTTTTATCGCCACAGCGCAGCTGTACAGCCCGGCCGCTTCCTGGCTATTTGTCCCGTATGCACTATGGGTCGGCTTCGCCATCGTGCTCAACGCCGTCATCTGGAATTTGAACGAAGGTGATGCAAGCGCGACCTGGACATCGATACCCAAGGCTTTGCTGGAACGCGCGAAACGTGGCAGGCCCGGACCCAGTGTTCGCTAGCACGTAAGGAGCCGTTCAAGCGGCGTCATCTTCGTTGTGGATCGTTGCTACACCCGACAGTTTATTGCGCCAGCGAAAAGAAGGGACCAATTTCTCGACCCGGGTTGCCGATTTCCATCAGGGAAGATCGATATATTGCCTCACGACCGTGCGTAACGTATCGGGGGAATAGGGTTTGATGATTGCCACCGAACCTTCGGCCAGTGCGGTGTCGACCGCACTATCGCCCCCGGTGACCAGGATCACCGGGATGTTCGGCGCCAGGATCCGCGCTTCACGCGCAAACGTGACGCCGTCCATTCCCGGCATCATGACGTCGGAGAGGATGAGGTCGAATTTCCTGCCGACGCGCAGCAATGCGAGTGCGGCGGTGCCGGAATCGCAGCCGGTGACCTCCGCGCCAGCGTCGGTGAGGATGGCCGCCAGGGTTTCCCGGTGAATTGCTTCGTCGTCGATGACCATTACCCGCTTCTTTGCCGCTTCCATGACGCCCTCGAAGTTTGTAATGCCGGACCAGGTGGGTTTCCACCCGCGGAGACAAGACGGCATCAGGTGCGAGAATGTACTTTAAATCGGTTCAATCAGGTTTTTTCTTCCGGTGGCCCGCCAGCGCATCCCGGATGGCCTTGACCAACGCGGCAGGCTCGCAGGGTTTGGCCAGGACGTCCAAATGATGGGCGTCGGCGTCGGACAATGACGCGGAATATCCGCTCATCAACAGGACCGGCATAGCAGGCCGCAGCATCCGAACCCGACGGGCCAAAGCAACGCCGTCGAGTGTGCCATCCATGACAATATCGCTCAGCATCAGATCAAACGCTTGTGTATCGACCTCCAGCACGACGAGCGCGTCCTCGGCGGAACGACAACGCCGGACCTGACTGCCCAGCGATTCAAGCACGGCGGTGGTGGCCATGGCTACTTCATCGTTGTCTTCCACCAGCAGGATCTGCAGGTCCTTCATGTGGTCCGCGGGAGCCGCGGCGGCGCCGGCCGGTTGCGCCAGTTGGGTCGACGCGACCGGCAGCAGCAACTGCACGGTTGTGCCGCGGCCCGGTTCGCTCTCCACCGTTGCCTTGCCATTGGCCCGGACACAGAATCCATAGACCTGACTCAAACCGAGGCCGGTACCTTGTCCTGCGGGCTTCGTGGTGAACAGTGGCTCGAATACACGTCCAAGCAGTGCTGCAGGGATGCCCACGCCGTTGTCCTGCACGCGGATGATCACGAAATCACCCTGGGGGTCGGACGACGCGGGCCCGCGATTTCCGGCCTCGATTTGAAGGGTGCCGCCGGTGACCATCGCGTCCTTGGCATTGATTGCAAGATTGAGAAGTGCCAGTTCGAATTCTGCGGCGTCCACGAAAATGGAACTGGTGGCGGGGTCCACGCTGAGGACGATGGTGATGTTGCTGCCGACGGCGGTCCGCAGCAACTCAACCGTGGCCGGTAGCCGGTCCTGCAGGCGCAACGATTCCGGGCGCAATGGCTGGCGACGCGAGAACGACAGAAGTTGGCGCGTGAGGTTCGAACCGGTTCCCACGGCGCGTTCGATCGCCCCGAGAGCAGGATCTGCGCCTGCCGCCGGGTAGGCGCGACGATGGAGAAACACGCTGTTGCTGACGATCGACAGGAGGTTGTTGAAGTCATGTGCAACGCCGCCGGTAAGTCGACCCAACGCTTCGAGCTTCTGGGTCTGCCATAGCATTTCCTCGACGCGACGACGCTGCGCCGTTTCCTCGCGAAGATACTCGGCGGCCTTGAGCGCCGCCTGTGTCTTTTGCAACGCGACCCTCGCAATTGTCACGAGTCCCACCGCGGCAATGACAAGGAGCGACCCCAGCAGCGCGAGCTCTCTGTACCAAGGCGCGAATACGGCGGGATCCTCCATCCAGACCCGTACCCGTACGCCGAAAGGCGCGACGTCGTGCACCGCGATCAGCCCGCTGCGACCATCGCGCAATTTCGCCGGCGTTACCCCGCGAGCGCCGATAGCGCGCGGCGTGTCTCCGGCGGTGGATGAGGGACCCGACTCCGCGGGTGCATCCGGCCACGCAGCCAGGACCGCGCCGTCTTCCCGCACGAGTTCGATATTGAGTTGCCGGTTGCCACCGGCCAACTCACGGTAAAAATTGTGAAAGTATCCCGGTGCCATGCTGGTGGAAATCGCCCCACCGAAGGTGCCGTTCCGATGCGTCCGCCGGACACTCATGTTGAAGAACAATTCGCCGGTGGACCGGCTGGTCAACAACGGCGTGATCAACGGTTCCGGCCCCGGCTTGGCGCGATGTTGCTTGAAGAACTCGCGGTCGGTGTAGTCGATGTCGCGCGGAACGTGCTGCATCCGGTTCGAGGCGAACAGGCGCCCGGTTTCATCGATCAGGAAAATCCCCTGCAACTGGAGCAGGTTGGCGGACATGTTCGTCAACGCCGCATGCAGCTCCTCTTCCCGCGCCGGCAACCTCGCCGGAGTGTCATCACCCACGAGATCGAGTATGCGCGAAAGCATCGCGACGTTGGTTTCGAATACTTTTCGCGCATGTTCCTCCGCCACACGCGCACTGCGGTCGATCTGCAACTCCGCGGCCTGGATGGCCTGCCCATGCGTGTACCACGCGATGCCGGCAAAAGCGACGACCGGCAGGATGATGGCGGCACCGACGACTGCCTTGAGCCAGGTAAGCGTGTTGGCGGTTGCGGCGTTAGCCAGCGACGGATTCTCGGCGGAGGTCAATGGATCCACGTTGCATGTCGCCTGCTCGAACGTAGTGGCGCGGTCATGGTCGGCGCAGCGAGTTGTCCTGCACGCCGTCGGCCAATGGCGGAGACATTGACGGATCAAGCATTCGCCGACGGTGACGACCCAGATTATCACGGTGGACGCCATGCGTGGGCGAGCCGCGTTGCGGCACCCGAGTTGGTGGCAGTCCTACATTGCTTCGCTCGGGTTTCCGACACGGATTTGCTGATTTCACCAGCACCCCGGCGACACCGCGGCAGAGATCATGGCAACACGGTTTTGCGAGACCTTCGCAAGACGGAAAGTACTGGAATGGACACGCAGGCGAGGCGGTCCTGTTTTCCAGGCCGGTGAAAGTGGCGCTCACGGGCAGCACGACCAACGCTCCTGGCGAGCACCGCTCCATGCACATCGGCGGGGGACCAGACTGGAGTCCGATGCAGTAGCAGCACCTGGCAGGTGGGTCGCATTTTTTATCAACATTCTGGGAGGCAAACATGAATTTCATCATTTGGTTGATCGTTGGCGGTGTGCTCGGTTGGCTCGCCAGCATTGTCATGAGGACGGATGGCCAACAAGGCATTTTTCTCAACGTGATCGTCGGCATCGTCGGCGCACTCATCGCTGGATTCGTCGTCGCTCCGATGCTCGGAACCGGAACCATCAATACGAACGACTTCAGCATCGCTGGATTGATGGTTTCATTCGTCGGTGCATTGGTGTTGCTTGCGATCGTCAATCTTTTCCGCCGAGGTGCGGTGCGCTGATCGAACGACCGGATGCCGGATGGGGTTGGTGCAGGAGATGAATGGATCTTGGTAAACCGAAGATGGGTCGCCGGCAGACCCGTGACTAGGACAACGCCCCCGGCAGCCATGCCGGGGCGTTGTCGTTTTAGGCACGGCGTCGTGGCGCGGGAGGGGCATTGATTACAATGGCTCGTCGTCGTCTTCGCACGATTCGCTCGTGTCCGCTATGTCCATGAGCACAAATGCGGACTTGGCAACGCAATGAACCTGCCTGGTGCGGATGCAGTGTCATTTGCGCGAGGCCTTGATGATCGCGGCCAGCGAGCCAAAATCGATCGGCTTCGTGAGATGGTCGTCGAAACCAGCCGCAAACGCGAGCTCGCGATCAGCGGGGGCGCCCCATCCTGTGACGGCGACCAGCAGAGGCGATTTGCGCCATGGCAACGCACGAAGCCTGCGCGCCACCGCGTAGCCATCGGTGTCGGGCAATCCGATATCCAGAAGAATCAGTTCGGGTTGCATGTCCTCCGCAAGCGTCACCGCGGAGGCCCCGTCGAAGGCAACCGCAACTTCGTGGCCATAGGTCTGCAATAGCGTTGCCATGCTGGTGGCTGCGTCGCGATTGTCGTCGACCACGAGTATCCGCATCCTGATCACGAGGTCTGCCAGCGGATCGGGCAATGCGGTCGCGACTTCAGGCGTGCGGTCGGAAAGCGGGAGGCCGATCACGAATTTACTGCCGAACCCTGGACCTTCGCTAGCCACATCGATTCGCCCACCGTGCGCGCGCACGAGTTCGCGCGCGACATGAAGTCCCAGTCCCAGGCCGCCGGGTGCGTGCTGCTGTGACGACGTCCCGCGCATGAACACGTCGAAGATCTGCGGGAGTTCGGACGACGGGATGCCCAACCCATTGTCCGCGACCGTGAGCACCGCTTCGGACCCAGTGACCGCCAGGCCGATGGTGATCGCGCCGCCCGTATCGGTGTACTTCACAGCGTTGCCCACGACGTTCGCGACGGCCTGCTCGATGCGAACGGGGTCCGCCAGCACGTACACCGGTGATGACGGCAGTTCAACGGTGAGGCGACGCTCGGACGTCGTGGCCGCCGGCACCGCGCGCGCGACGGCATCCACCAGCGTGCGCAGATCGATGATTTCAGGATGCAGGTCTGCCTTCTTGCGCGCCAGGCGCACGACATCGAGAAGATCGCCAAGGAGCTTCGCGAGCGTTCCGATCTGGCGGTCGATGATTTGCATGGCATCCGCAATCGATTTGTCGCCCGAATTCTTGCGCGCAAGGACGGCCGCCGTCGTGCTGATCGCATGGACAGGGTTGCGGAGTTCGTGCGACAGGACCGCGAGAAATTCGTCTTTCCGACGGTCGACCTCCGCCAGTTCAATTTTTTGCACTTCCAGCGCCGCATTGGCCTGCGCGAGTTCGGCGGTCCGCTGGGTCACGCGCGCTTCCAATTGCGCGTGAGCCTCCTGCAGCGCGCGCTCAGCGGCCTTGCGTTGGGTGACCTCTAATTCGAGCGCTTCCTTGGCGTCGCGCAATTGCGCGGTGCTGGGCAGCGCGAGAGCGCGCGGTATGAGCAGGAACAGCAGGATTGCAGTCGGCACGGACGCGGCAGCGGTGATGGCCTTGATCATCCCGGCCAACCAGTACTGCGGATTCCACAACGTCCAGACTTCCATCCAGTGGGTGGCGCCGCAGGCGACGATGAAAACGCCGAACAGTACGAACATCCAGTGGAATGGCAGGTCGGCACGCAGTCGGGTAAAGCGCACGAGCGACACCGGGATCGCAAGGTAGGCGAGACCGATCAGCGAGTCGGAGACGAGGTGCAGCCGTATCAGGTTTGGTTGCCACGTATAACAAAATCCATGTGGCAGATACTGTTCGGTGGCGAGTAGACGCGGGCCAACGGACACCGTGGCGAGGGTCGCAAGCAGTCCCACGATGGCGATCACGGTGTACCGCAAACCGCGGCCGGCGCTGGCATGGATCGTCATCTGTCTTTTCTCCGTCTTGGAACAACAGGCATCCAGGCATGGCCGTTTCCCATCGTCCCATTGAATATCGCCTCGGCGGCAGCAGTCATGCGATCGCCGATGATTTGAAAGTGCCGCTAACCATTGTTAAAAATCGGTACTTGACCCAGGTCCGGGACGACGGGAACGGGAGAGTGAACTTGTAAATTCCACCGCAAATGAATGCAAATTTCTGTAGGACTTCCGCCTACGCGGCTTCGATGTTTTCCCGGGCATTCGTATTACAATCATGCGCTTGCCGACAGCCTGACGGCGGTCGGGATTATGGTCCACTTCTGCGCTGACCCCGGGCGGATCATCTCGATGAAACAGTGAAACGGCAAATCCGGCCAGGAACATGACTTGCCCTTGGAACCAATCGACTTCGGCTCGGCCGAATGGCTGCCCTGCAATGACGCCAAGGCGGCGATTGACGTCCGGCAGAACGGTGTTCAAACGCAAGCCGCGTGGGACCAGCGACGTGGCTTTGACGGCGCGGACCGGAGGTGTCAAGTGGGCCCGGCAGGCGGCATGCCGCGCAGCCACGAAGCTGGCGTCCTGCAGGTCCGGGCGTGACTGCGCCTTGGCATCGGCCGCATGCTGATGGACGCGGAACAGGAAATCGTCCGCATCACCGCCGAGTCCGAGCGGCAACGGCGTTTGTACGAAACGGTACTGACGAATACGCCCGACTTCGTCTACGTATTCAGCCTTGACCACAAGGTTCTGTATGCCAACGACGCGCTCATCAAGATGTGGGGGCGGGGCCACGCCGGGGCGATCGGTAAAACGTTTCTGGAAATCGGGTACGAGCCGTGGCATGCGGCCATGCACGACGGGGAGATCGACCAGGTGCGGGCCACCGGGCAGCCTATCCGGGGCGAGGTGCCGTTTACCGGGACGAGCGGGCGACGCTATTACGACTACATCTTCGTGCCCGTCATCGGGGCCGACGGCGAGGTCGAGGCGGTGGCGGGAACGACCCGCGACATCACCGAGCGGAAGGAGGCTGAGAGGCAGTTGCGGGAAGGGCAGGAGCAACTGGACTTTGCCCTGACGGCCGCCGACCTGGGCCAATGGACCCTTGACCTGACCGACCACACGGTTCGGCGCACCCTTCGGCATGACCAGTTATTCGGGTACGACGTGCTGCTCCCGGAGTGGACGTACGAGATGTTCCTCCAGCACGTCATCGCGGACGACCGGGCGGCAGTGGACGCAAGCTTCCGGAAGTCCGTGGCGACCGGCTCGGCATGGACCTTCGAGTGTCGCATCCGGCGGGCCGACGGGGCCGAGCGGCACCTCTGGTTCAAGGCCCGGATCCGACGGGACGCCCAAGGGCAAGTTGAGCAGATGCTCGGCATCGTCGGTGACAGCACCGACCGCTGGCAGGCCGAGGAGCGGGTGCGAGCGAGCGAGGAACGGCGACGCTTGGCGCTCGACGGGGCCGAGTTGGGCGCCTGGCACATCGACCCGGCGTCCCGCGTCCTCACTACCGACGACCGTTTCCGCATGATCTTCGCGAACACCACCGAGCCGATGGACTACGAACAAGCGTTCGCCGCCATTCACCCGGAAGACCGGGAGCGAGTCCGGGCTGCAATGGCCGCGGCGACGCGCACCCAAGACCCCGTCCCCTATGCCGAGGAGTACCGGGTCATACATCCGCACGGTTCGGTCCGATGGGTCTTCGCCAAAGGACGGGCGAACTACGAGCGGAAGGGAGAGGGGCGGCTCGTGAGCTTTGACGGCACGGTAGCCGACATCACCGCCGGCAAGTGCATCGAGGAGGAGCGGGAACGGCTGGTGGGTCAACTCCGGGACGCCGACCGGCGGAAGAATGAGTTCCTCGCAACGCTGGCCCACGAACTGCGCAATCCGCTGGCGCCGATCCGCAACGGACTACAAGTCATGCGACTTGCCGGCGTGAGCGGGACAATCGAGCAGACGCTCGACATGATGGAGCGCCAAACCACGCAATTGGTCCGACTGGTCGACGACCTCCTCGACATGAACCGGGTGACGAGCGGCAAGTTGGAACTCCGCCGACAGCGGGTCGAACTACGGACGGTGATCGACGCCGCCATCGAGACGAGCAGTCCTGCATTGGTGCAGGCCGGGCACGCATTGGCTGTTGCCGTGCCGGACGGCTCGATTTTCGTGGATGGTGACGCAACGCGACTCGCGCAGGTGATATCCAACCTGCTCAACAACGCGGCCAAATACACGCACCGGGGCGGCCGTATCCGGTTGGCCGTCCGTCGTGAAAACGGCATGGCGGTCGTGGTGGTGGCAGACGACGGGATCGGTATTCCGCCAGCAATGCTCGGCCGCGTATTCGAGATGTTTACCCAGGTGGACCGCGCGCTGGAAAAAACGACGGGCGGACTGGGGATAGGGCTTTCGCTGGTCAAGGGCCTCGTCGAGATGCACGGCGGAACGATCGAGGCCCGCAGCGAAGGTGAGGGACGGGGCAGCGAGTTCATCGTGCGCTTGCCGGAAGCATTGTCAGCGGGTCAGGCCATCGAACAGACGTCAGCCGAGGCGCCGGTCGGTTCGACCCGTCGCCGCATTCTGGTTACTGACGACAACGTGGACTCTGCCGAGTCGCTCGGGCAACTGCTCCAATTGCTCGGTAACGATGTGACCACGGCGTACGACGGATCGCAGGCGGTGGAGGTCGCAGAGAGCTTACGGCCCGACGTCATATTGCTCGACATCGGGATGCCGAAGCTGAACGGCTTTGAAGCCTGTAGGCGCATTCGAGAACGGCCGTGGGGCAAGGACGCCATCCTGGTTGCCATGACCGGTTGGGGGCAGGACGAGGATAAGCGCCGATCGCAGGAAGCGGGCTTCGATCACCACCTGGTCAAGCCGGTCGACCCTGTAGCCCTGGAAAAATTGTTGGCGACCGTCAAGACAAAGTCGACTTGAATCGCCTTGCAAGGCAAGCGGAGCCCCCTACGGCTGATGCTCCGCCGGACTGACGCGTCGGCAGCGGCAGAAGTCGTCGGTATGGTCACTACTTTTCTGATGGCGAATGCTTCCTTGGCCGAGCGCTTCCGTTCCGGCATGGCAGTCCCTCGATCACGACGACTGCGGAGCTCAGTCGACGAGAGCGCCGAGGTGCGGCGCGGTCGGCCTTTGCACGTACCAAACCGCACAGGATCGGGAATGCGACTGCACGGTTCTCTGGCCGACACGTCGGGGACGGACAGAGAGTCGCTGATAACGGTCGTTCTATGGCACGATCCCGGGCTGATGTTCAGGTACAGAGGACCGCATGGCCACAACTCAGGGAGGCGAAATCGGCCGTAACGCGCGGCATCAGGCGTCCATGCACACGCCACCTGCGGCGCCCCATGGCAAATCGTCCGCGGTACTCGCCATCGCCGTTCTAGGCGTTGTTTATGGCGACATTGGCACCAGCCCGATTTACGCGCTGCGGGAGTGCTTTGCAGGCAAGAATCCGCTCGCCATTACGCCGGAGAACGTGCTCGGGATCCTTTCGCTTATTTTCTGGACGTTGATCCTGGTGATATCGCTCAAATACATGGTGTTCGTGCTGCGCGCGGACAACCGGGGCGAGGGCGGCACTTTCGCCTTGTTGGCGCTGCTTCGACCGGAGCGGGATCAGAGCCGGCTGCCGCGCCGCATTCTGATCCTGCTTGGGGTTCTCGGGGCATCGATGCTCTATGGGGGTACGATGATCACTCCCGCGATCTCGGTGCTGAGCGCAGTCGAGGGCCTGCAGCTCGCCGCTCCTGCGCTGCACGATTTCGTGATCCCCATTACCGTTGGCATTCTGTTGGCGCTCTTCGCCGTGCAAAGGCACGGCACGGCGAAGGTGGGCGCGGTGTTCGGTCCCCTGACGCTGGTCTGGTTTGCCGTTTTGGCCGCGCTCGGTATTCGCGGCATCGTGCAGACGCCTGCCGTATTGTTGGCGGTCAACCCGTGGTACGCGGTCAATTTCTTCGCGACCAACGGCTTCACGGGCTTCCTGGCCATGTACGCCGTGTTTCTCGTCACGACGGGCGGCGAAGCGCTCTATGCCGATCTCGGACATTTCGGGCGCCAGCCCATCCGCAAAGTCTGGTTTGTCTTCGTGCTGCCGGCATTGCTGCTCAACTACTTCGGTCAGGGCGCCCTGCTGATTGCGGAACCATCACAAGGTGTCCACCCGTTTTTTCACCTGGCACCCGCATGGGGCCTCTACCCCCTGATCATCCTGGCGACCGCGGCCACCTGCATCGCGTCGCAAGCGGTCATTACGGGCGCCTATTCGCTCACGCGACAGGCGGTCCAACTCGGGCTGCTGCCGGGGCTCACGGTGATGCAGACATCCGCGGACGCTCGCGGTCAGATCTATATGCCTGCCGTGAACTGGCTGCTCATGGTCGCGGCGATCGGATTGGTGCTCGCGTTTCGCTCGTCCGGAAATCTGGCGGCTGCCTACGGCGTGGCCGTGAACTCCACCATGGCCATCACGACGGTCCTGGCGTTCAACGTCGCGCGCGAGCGGGGCGGATGGAGCCTCGCGGCGGCATTGTTGTTCTTGATAGGATTCCTCGCGATCGACCTTGGATTCCTTGGATCCAACCTGCTCAAGATCCCGGACGGCGGTTGGCTGCCCTTGCTGATCGGTGCCGCGTTGTTCACGGTAATGACGACCTGGCGACGCGGCGCGATCCTCCTGGCCGAGCATGTCGCCAGTACGACGCCGAAACTCGAGACCTTTATCGGCAGGGTGACGGGCGAGTCCATTCCCCGGGTGCCGGGTGTTGCGGCGTTCCTCACCGGGCGGCTGGAGCAGACCCCGACGGCGCTGCAGAAGCTCATGCGACACACGGGCGTGTTGCACGAAACGATCATCATCGTCACCGTGGTCATCGAGCCGATCGCAAAGATGGATCGCGACGAACGCATCGAATTGACCGCGCTCGATGCCGGCTTCTACCGCCTCACGCTGCATTACGGCTTCATGCAACGCCCCAATATCCCATCGGAACTCGCCGAATGTCGAAAGCTTGGACTCGACGTGGACCTGGATCAGATCCACTACATCATCGGCCACGTCGACTTGCTCGCGGGCCACAAGCAGGAGGGCATGGCTCTGTGGCGCGACCGGCTCTTCACCCGCATGGCGAGCAATACCGAAGATGCCACCGCCTCCTACCAGATTCCGATCGCGCAGGTGATGAAGGTGGGATTGCAAGTCGGCATCTGACAATCGGGCGGATGGGACCCGGCCTCCGCCGTATGAGGAAGGGCCCGTTGTCGGGGCGCCTGGAAGGGCGGATGTACACCAAAATGTACGCCGATCCAAACAAGAAAGCCCTTGACCACAGCGCGAACGCTGATACGTCAGGGGCTCATTTTTGCAGCACGGAATATATGGTGGAGACGAGGAGGATCGAACTCCCGACCTCCGCATTGCGAACGCGGCGCTCTCCCAGCTGAGCTACGTCCCCACAAGGGGCGCGATTATAGCCGGAACCGGGGTTTGCCGTAAACTCACCCCTTTTTCGCCACCGTGCGCAGACAGAGCCATGCCCCCAATGCGCGTGGGGTTGGAATCGCGGCATCCCGCTACCACCTAGCTCGCCCGGACCACGCAAAAAAGCCGCACCCCATGACCCAGCTTGTCGACCTCATCCAGTACTACGGCCTGGCCTTCGTCTTCATCAACGTGCTGGCGCTGCAGGCGGGCTTGCCGTTTCCGGCCTACCCCACGCTCATCATCACCGGCGCGCTGGCGTCGCGGGGTGGCGCGCCGTTGCACCATCTACTGGCTACTGCGGTCGTAGCCTCGCTGATCGCGGATGTCGCATGGTTCTATGCCGGCCGCCGGTTCGGCAGCAAGGTGCTGAAGACCATCTGTCGCGTGTCCATGTCGCCCGATTCGTGCGTGCGTCAGACCGAAACGATCTTTGCGCGCTTCGGCGTGGCGTCGTTGGCGGTCGCGAAATTCATCCCGGGGTTCGCGTCGGTGGCCACGTCGATGGCCGGCGTGGTGCGCGTGCCGCTCTGGAAATTCCTCGTGTTCGACGCGGTGGGCGCCGCCTTTTGGTCGGGCGTGGCGCTTGGCCTCGGCTATGTTTTCCGCGATGCGATCAACGACGTGCTGAAGGTGCTGGAAACGCTGGGCCGCATCGGGCTATGGCTGGTGGTCGGTGGCTTCCTGCTCTATGCCGTGGCCAAGTGGTGGCAGCGCGAGCTCTTCATCTGGCGGTTGCGGATGGACCGGATCTCGGTGGATGAGCTGCATGAAATGATGACCGCCAACCGTGTGGGCACCGTGATCGATGTGCGTTCGCCGATCACGCAATCGCTGACGGGTCGGATCCCCGGCGCCATTGCCGTGGACGTCAAGAACCTCAAGGTCGACCTGCTGCCGATCAATCCGCAGCAGGAAGTGATTGTCTATTGCGCGTGTCCCAATGAGTACACGGCCGCCAAGGTCGCCAAGGTGCTGATCCAGCATGGGTTCACGCGCGTGCATCCGCTGCTGGGCGGGATCGATGCGTGGATCGCGGCCGGGCACCCGGTCGAACATTCGTGAAGCGTTGGCAGGGCTGAAGCCACGCCGGCAGCCGTCGAACCGCGCGCCCCGTCGAGCGTGCTACAACAATTCCGGCGGCGTGTTCAATTTCATGCCGTTGACCTGGTCCTCGATCAGGCACTGGATGAAGTGCAGCTTGGTGACCACCGGACGATTCAGCACGAACGGATAGATATCGGGCTGCCCCATGCTGCGCGCGGTTTCGTTGAGCACGGCGGTCAGCACCACCCACGCATTGGCCCACGCCAGGAAACGCTCGGCCGACGCGGGATCATCGTGCTGATAGAGCACGTCGTCGCCGAAGGGCGTGATCTTGACCGGCGTGTCGTGCACGCCGAGGCCGAAGCTTTCCACGGTGCCGAGCGTGGCGCGCGCGTGCATGTAGTGCGCCCAGGTTTCGGCCCAGTCCTCCCACGGATGGCATGCGGCATACGCGCTGATGTGACGATCCCGCCAATCGGCGGGCGGCCCGTTCTCGTATTGCAGGCGCAGCGCTTCGCTGTAGTCGGCACGTTCGTCGCCGAACAGCGTGCGAAAGCGCGGCAGCCAATCCGTGTCGACGATCAGCCGGTCCCAATAGTAATGGCCCACCTCGTGGCGCAGGTGCCCGAGGATCGTGCGATACGGCTCGTGCAGCGCCTCGCGGTGAAATTCGCGGTAGTCGTCGTCCGCTTCGGCGACGTTGATGGTGATGAGGCCGTTGGCATGACCCGTGAGAATCTTCGGTTCGCCTTCCAGCGATTCGAGCAGGTCGAAGGCGATGCCATGAACTGGGTCATCCTCCTTCGGCACCACAGGCAAGTCGAGGCTCAACAGCGCGTGCAGCATCCGACGCTTGGCGGCCTCGATTTCGCGCAGGCGGGCGACGTTCCGCGGTCGATCAAGCGGCGGCACCTTGTTGGTCGTGCGGCAGGACAGGCAGATGGCGTGCGGCAGGTCGGCGGGAACCAGCCAGTTGCATACGGCCGCGGCAGGGCGATGCGCGCACAGGCGAAAGCGCGGTACGGGCGCGCGCACGTCGCCGGCGATCGACCATTGGCCCGAACCTTCGGGCACCACGGCCGTCAGGCGCAACGTTTGCGGGTCATACGCAACGTCGGAGCCGCAGGCGAGGCAACGGAGGTTGTCGAAGTAGAGCGGCTGGCCGCAAGTACAGACAAAGGCTCGCATGGGTCAGGTATCAGCGTGACGACGTGGGCGTGCCATCAGCGTCGCTTGCAGGTATCGAATCGAGATGGCCGGTTGGCGTCGCAATGCTACACTCGAAACAGGAGGTTGCCATGAGCAAGAATGTCGTCTCGTCACCCGATGCACCCGCGGCGCTCGGTCCGTATTCGCAGGCCATTCGCGCCGGCAACACCGTCTATCTTTCCGGCCAGCTGGGGCTCGACCCCAGGACCGGTAATCTGGTCGATGGCGTCGAGGCGCAGGCGCACCAGGTGTTCCGCAACCTGCGCGCCGTGGCAATCGCCGCCGGCGGCACGCTCGACGACATCGTGAAGCTGTCGATCCTGATGCAGGACTTGAGCGACTTCGCCAAGGTCAACGCCATCATGACCGAATATTTCAAGCAGCCGTATCCGGCCCGCGCCACCTATCAGGTCGCTGCGTTGCCCAAAGCCGGACTGATCGAAATCGAGGGCATCCTGGTGTTGCAAGCGCCGCCTGCGGATCCGCAGACTGGCTATCTCGAAACCTTTGACCAGACCAAAGGGCAATAGCCCCCCGGGCGCCGCGAGAAGCTCGTGATGGCCAAGGCGGCGAAAGCGAAAGGCGACGCCGCCGCGAAAAAGCCGGCGGGCCGCAGCCTTCCCGACCAGCTGGCCAGGCTCGGCATCGTCCGGGATGCCGACATGGTGCTGCACCTGCCGCTGCGCTACGAAGACCACACGCGCGTCACGCTGCTTTCGAAGCTGCAACCGGGTCTGTCGCAGCAGGCCGAGGGCATCGTCGTCAACACCGACGTGCAGTACCGGCCGCGGCGGCAACTGGTTTGCCTGATCGCAGATGAAGACAACCGCGAAGCGCAACTGGTGCTGCGTTTCTTCACCTTCTATCCCAGCCAGCAGAAGGTGCTGGAACCCGGGCGCCGCGTCCGCGTATTCGGCGACGTGCGTCCCGGCCATTTCGGGCTGGAGATCGTGCATCCGCAATTCAAGGTGATCGAAGGCGCGGCGCCACTGCCCGATCGATTGACGCCGGTGTACCCAACCACGGCGGGGCTCGGCCAGGAAACGCTGCGCAAGGTCGTGGCACGCACGCTCGATGCCGATCCTGCGTTGACGGCGGAGACGCTGCCCGAACAGACGATCGCGCGACGGCACCTGTGGAAATTCAGCGATGCCGTACGCTTCCTGCATGCGCCGCCGCCACGGCTGTCGGAGCTCACGCAACGGGCGCTGGACGCGCGCACCCATCCGGCGTGGACGCGCCTCAAGTTCGACGAATTGCTGGCGCAGCAACTGTCGCTGAAGATCCATCGCAAATCGCGCGCCGAGCAGCACGCGCCGGTGCTCACCGGCACGGGGGTGCTCACGGCGCGGCTGCGCGAGCGCATCGGCTTCAAGCTGACGCGCGCGCAGGAGCGCGTCGTGCGCGAGATCGCCCACGATCTGAAGCGCACCACGCCCATGCAGCGCCTGCTGCAGGGCGACGTGGGCTCGGGCAAGACCGTGGTGGCTGCGCTGGCTGCGCTGCAGGCAATCGAAAGCGGAAAGCAGGTGGCGTTCATGGCGCCCACCGAGATCCTGGCCGAGCAGCATTACCGCAAATTGAAGGTTTGGCTCGACGGCCTCGACATTCCCATCGCGTGGCTGTCGGGCTCGGTGCCGGCGAAGGAACGCAGGAAAGCGTTGGCGGCATTGGCCAGTGGCGAGGCGCCATTCGCGGTGGGGACGCATGCGCTGTTCCAGGAGGGCGTCGAACTGCCGCACCTGGGGCTTGCCATCGTCGACGAGCAGCATCGCTTCGGCGTGGCGCAGCGGTTGGCGCTGCGCGGCAAGGGGCTGGCCGAAGCGCATCAGCTGATGATGAGCGCCACGCCGATCCCGCGCACGCTGGCCATGACGTTCTATGCCGATCTCGATGTGTCGACGCTCGACGAGATGCCGCCGGGCCGTACACCGGTGGCCACCCGGCTGGTGAGCCAGAAGCGCCGTGCCGAAATCGTCGCGTGGGTGGCCAGGGGCTGCGCGGAAGGTCGGCAGGCCTATTGGGTGTGTCCGCTCATCGAGGAATCGGAAAAGCTCGAGTTGCAGACGGCCGTGGCGCTGCACGAGGAACTCACGGCGTGCATGCCGCAGTTTCGCGTGGGCTTGCTGCACGGAAAGATGAAGCCCGACGAGAAGGCCGCGACGATGGCCGCGTTCGTCGCCGGCGCGATCAACGTATTGGTGGCCACCACGGTGATCGAGGTCGGCGTGGACGTGCCCAACGCGTCGCTGATGGTGATCGAGCATGCCGAGCGCTTCGGCCTGGCGCAGCTGCACCAGTTGCGCGGCCGCATTGGCCGGGGCGCGGCGGAGTCCACCTGCGTGTTGCTGTTCGAGGAGCCGGTGGGCGACATCGCCAAGATGCGGCTCAAGGTGATCTTCGAGAATACCGATGGCTTCGAGATCGCGCGGCAGGACCTCCTGATCCGCGGCCCCGGCGAATTTCTCGGGGCGCGGCAATCGGGCTTGCCGATGCTGCGCTTTGCCGACCTCGAACGGGATGCTGCGCTGATCGAGCAGGCTCGCGACACGGCCGACGAGCTGCTGCGCGCCGACCCCGAGGCGGCGGCGGCGCACCTCGACCGGTGGTTGGGCGGCCGGGAAGAGTTCATCAAGGCGTGAACCGGCAGCAAGGCGGAAGCCCCGACGACGATGGGCTGCGCGCTTCCCCAGGGGGCGTGGCTTCGGCCCCGGAGGTTGCCAAGCACCAAAGTTGACGTAAAACAAGATCTTGGCGTTTGGTACGGCGGGAAGGTACGCTAGAATGGCCGGCCAATCCCCGCCCGATCCATGACTCTTTTCGCCCTCGGCCTCAACCACACGACCGCGCCCATCGAAGTGCGCGAGCGTGTCGTTTTTGCGCCTGACCATCTGGGCGACGCTTTGCGTGACCTGATCGGCGTGGGGAGCGTCAAGGAAGCGGCCATCCTTTCCACATGCAATCGCACGGAAGTCTATTTCCGGGGCAAGGATCCCGCACCTGTCGCGGAATGGCTCGCGGGCTTTCACGAACTGTCGCACGCGTCGATATCGCCGTACATCTATACGCTGCCCCGGAACAAGGCCGTCACGCACGCCTTCCGCGTGGCCAGCGGGCTCGACTCGATGGTACTGGGCGAGCCGCAGATCCTGGGCCAGATGAAACTGGCCGTGCGCTCGGCGGAATCGGCCGGCGCGATGGGGCTGGTCCTGAATCGCCTGTTCCAGCGCACGTTCGCGGTGGCCAAGGATGTCCGCACGCAAACCGACATCGGCAGCGCTTCGGTGTCGATGGCGGCGGCCTCGGTCAAGCTGGCGGAGCGGATCTTTCCGTCGATCTCGGCGCAGCGGGTGCTGTTCATCGGCGCCGGCGAAATGATCGAACTCGCCGCCACGCATTTCGGCGCGAAGAGCCCGAAGTCGATGACCGTGGCCAACCGCACCGTCGAACGCGGACGGCAGCTGGCCGACCGCATTGGCGCCGACGTGATCACGCTCAACGAGTTGTCCGATCGGCTGCAGGATTTCGACATCGTCGTCACCTGCACGGCCAGCACGCTGCCGATCCTGGGCAAGGGCATGCTGGAGCGCGTGGTCAAGCAGCGCAAGCATGCGCCTGTGTTCATCGTCGACCTGGCGGTGCCGCGCGACGTCGAGCCCGAGGCGGCGGAGCTCGACGACATTTTCCTCTACAGCATCGATGACCTCGTCACCATCGTGAAGGAAAACCTGCAGGTGCGCCACGAAGCCGTGGCGCAGGCGGAACAGATGATCTCCGACCAGACCGAACACTTCCTGCGCTGGCTGGAAGGTCGCTCGATGGTGCCCACCATCGAGGCGCTGCACGGCCATCACGACGAGCTGCGCACGGTGGAGCTCGAACGCGCGCGCCGGATGCTGGCCGGTGGCGCTTCGCCCGACAAGGTGCTGGACGCGCTCGCGCGCGGCCTCACCAACAAATTCCTGCATGCGCCGCTGGCCGCACTCAATGCCGCCGGCGACACCGAACGCGCGGAATTGATTGCCGCGCTCCAGCGTGTCTACAAGCTCGACGAGCCGCCCGCCGACGAGCATTAGCTGGGCGTTTCACCGGGGCCCCGACCCTTGATGTTGCCGCAGGCGACGCTTCGGCCTCGCGAGGCGTCATCCATGGCGCCAGTATCCCGCCTTCCCGCAAATCTGTCGGACTATCCCGCGAGGCTCGTGCCTCGCCCCGGAAATTTTCGGATTGCATGGGATCACGAAGTCCGGTTCGCGCCGGATTCAAATTTGAGTTCGATCCGTCATGGCCAACGTCTAGATCATGAAAGCTTCGCTGCGCACCAAGCTCGACCAACTCGCCGACCGCCTGGAGGAGCTCAACCGGCTTCTCGGTGAGCCGGAGGTCACGAGCGATCTCGATCGCTATCGCGGGATGACGCGCGAACACGCCGATCTGGCGCCGATCGTCGAGAGCCTGGTGGCGTATCGGCAGGCTGAAGCCGATCTCGCCGCGGCAGCGGACATGGCCGCCGATCCCACGATGCGCGCCTTCGCCGACGAGGAACGCCTCGCCGCGCACGCGCGCATGGCCGCACTCGACATCGTGCTGCAGGCCGCCTTGCTGCCAAAGGACCCCAACGACGAACGCAACGTGTTTCTCGAAATCCGCGCCGGCACCGGGGGGGACGAGTCCGCATTGTTCGCCGGCAATTTGTTGCGGATGTATGTCCGTTATGCGGAACGCCATCGCTGGCAGACCGAGATCGTGTCCGCCTCGTCCTCGGAATTGGGCGGCTACAAGGAAGTGATCGCGCGCATCGTCGGGCAGGGCGCGTATTCCAAGCTCAAGTTCGAGTCGGGGGGGCACCGGGTGCAGCGAGTGCCGGCCACCGAGTCGCAGGGGCGGATCCACACGTCGGCGTGCACGGTCGCGGTGATCCCCGAGGCCGATCCGATCGCGGACATCACGATCAATCCGGCCGACCTGCGCATCGACACGTTTCGCGCGTCCGGCGCCGGCGGGCAGCACATCAACAAGACGGACTCGGCGGTGCGCATCACCCACCTGCCCTCCGGGCTGGTCGTCGAGTGCCAGGACGACCGGTCGCAGCACCGCAACCGCGCCTCGGCCATGGCGGTGCTGGCGTCGCGCCTGCTCGACAAGCAGACACAGGAGCGGCACAGCAAGGAAGCCGCGCACCGGAAGTCGCTGATCGGCTCCGGCGACCGCAGCGAGCGCATTCGCACCTATAATTTTCCGCAGGGCCGGGTAACGGACCACCGGATCAATCTCACGCTCTACAAGATCGACGCGATCATGGATGGCGAACTCGACGACGTGGTAGGCGCGCTTGCGCAGGAATTCCAGGCCGAACAGCTCGCGACCGTGGCGGGGGAAACATGACGGCCAAATCCGCGCGTCCCGCGCCTTGGCTCGAGACGCTGCGCATCGAGATGCGGGCGTTTCATCCGGATGATTTCGACGATTTCTTCGCCCTGGACAGCGATCCGCGGGTGATGCGTTTCTTCACCGGTGGCCAACCGGCACCGCGCGCGACGGTGGAAGCCGCGATGCGCCGCGTGCTGCGCTACCCCGCGCTGTATCCCGACCTCGGGGCCTGGTATGCGACGCGCCGCGACACCGGCGAGTTCATCGGATGGTTCTGCTTCAAATACGCGGGGCGCAGTCCCGACATCGAGGTCGGCTACAGGCTGATGCACCGCGCATGGGGCCAGGGCTTCGCCACCGAGGGCGCCACCGCGCTCGTCCGCTTCGGTTTCGACGATCTCGGTCTGCACCGGATCATCGGCGTGACCCATCCCGACAACGTCGCGTCGCAGCGCGTGCTGATGAAGGCGGGCCTCGAAGACGCCGGCTGGGGCCGCTACTACGACCAGCGGCTGCGCCTCTTCGTCGCCACCAACGGCGACGCATGACCCCCACGGTGGGTGCCGCGCTGGCGCAGGCGGGCCTGATGCCCATCGAGGCCCAGGTGTTGCTGACTTTTGTTCTCGGCTGCCAGCGCTCGTGGCTGATTGCCCATCGCGACGATGCCCTGAGCATCGCGCAGGCCGCTGCGTTCTTCGCGCTGGCCAAGCGTCGCCGCGACGGCGAGCCGGTGGCCTATCTCACCGGCGTGCGCGAGTTCTGGGGCCTGCCGCTTGCGGTCTCCCCCGACGTGCTGATCCCGCGCCCGGAAACGGAGACGCTGGTCGAACTGGCGCTGGCGCGCATGCCGATGGAGCGGGAAGTGCGGGTGCTCGATCTCGGTACCGGGTCAGGGGCCATTGCATTGGCGCTGGCGCATGACCGACCGCGCGCGCGCGTGCTCGCCAGCGATGCGTCGGCGCCTGCGCTGGCTGTGGCAACGGCCAATGCGGCGCGGCTCGCGTTGGCCCGCGTCACCTTCGTGCAGGCGGACTGGTACGACGGCGTCCCCGAGGAAGCATTCGACCTGATCGTCAGCAACCCGCCGTATGTGGCGGAGGGCGACCCGCATCTCACCGACGGCGACCTGCGCTTCGAACCCGTCAAGGCGCTCACGCCGGGCGGCAATGGGCTGGCTGCCCTGGCCGCGATCATCAACGGCGCGCCGGCGCGCCTGGTGGGAGGCGGCACGGTGCTGGTGGAGCATGGTTACGACCAGGCGGATGCAGTGCGCGCAATGTTGCTGGACGCAGGGTTGGTCGAACCCATCGCGGCGCGCGACCTCGCCGGCATCTGGCGCGTGGCAGGCGCGAACAAGCCTACGACGCTGTAACCGGCATCGCCACGCCCAGCTTCTCGCTCCACGGTTGCAGCGACGGCATGATGCCGCCGAACAGCGCGACGCCGTGGTCCTGCTGGTCGCGATAGCGCTGCATCCCGTTTTCGCCCGGAACTCGTACACGGGCAACACCCGGCCGCGGCGTCGCCGCATGACAGGCGCCAACCAGCCAGTCGCTCTGCCGCGCATATTCATCCGCCCCACCGAAAGCGGCGGGATCGAGCACCTGCACGAACACGGTGGCGCCCCAGCCATCCGGCGGATCGGCGCGGCCGAATCCGGACAGACCCGCGGTGAGCGCTTCGATCATCAGCGCCAGCGCATAGCCCTTGTGGCCGGCATCGAGCCCACCCAACGGCAACAACGTGCCCTTGGGATCGTTGAACAGGACGGCGGGGTCCGCCGTGGCGTTGCCCTGCGCGTCCTGCACCCACGGATGCGGCAGGTGCTGGCCGGCCTTGTAGAGCCGCGCGGTGAGACCGTTGGTGGTGAGGCTGGCGGAGATATCGAGCAGGATCGGATCACCCGTGGTGGGAATGCCCGCGGCCATCGGATTGGGCGTGAACACCGGCGACACGGCACCGAAGGGCGCCACGCTGCACGCCGATGGATCGGAACACACCAGCAACGCCATCAGGCCGCGGTCGGTCATGCGCTTGAGGTAGGCGGCGAGGCAGGCGATGTGATGCGCGCGGCGGATCACGACCGTGCCGGTGCCATAGGTCAGCGCCATCGTGGCAGCGGTATCGAACGCGCGAAGCGTGAGCCAGGGGCCGGGCAGCCGCATGCCGTCCCAGGTTTGTGCCGCCGGGCGGCCATTGATCACGCGCGGCTCGCCGGTCCTGGTCATCGAACCCTTCTCGATTTCGGCCAGATACGCCGGCAGCAGCGCCAGGCCATGCGTCGTATGTCCCAGCAGGTCACCATCGACCAGTACCGCCGCAACGTCGCGAGCCATGTCGTCACGGACGCCGGTACGCGCGAGCAGCGCGTGTGCAAAGTCGACCAGTGCGTCGACGTGATAACGGAGAAGGCTGCTCATCGCGGACTCCAGCCATATTGTTGGTACATCGCGAGACCGGCGCGCGCACCCTGGCCCAGGAGCCACGTGTCGGTGCCGTACAGCAGAACGTTGATGCCGAGTGCGGTGAGCCGCTCGGTTTGCGCTGCGCTCATCGCCGTGGTGCCCACCGCCTTGCCGGCGGCCCGGGCGATTTTCGTCGCGCGCGCGATGAAATCCTGAACCCGCGCATCCTCCACCTGCCCGGGGACGCCCAGCGCCACCGAGTAGTCGAAGATCCCGAGGTAGACGAGATCGAGGTCCGGCACCGCGACGATGGCGTCGAGTTCCGCGGCGGCCGCCGGCGACTCGACCAGCACGCCGGTGAACGGATAGCCGGGCACGTACCGGGGTTGCGGGGGCATGCCGTAGTTGCCGCCGCGCGTGAACGGGTTGTAACCCCGCGTGCCCGCAGGCGCGAAATGCGCCATCTTCACCGCGCGCGCGGCGGCGGCACCATCGGCCACCTGCGGCACGACGATGCCGTCGGCGCCCAGATCGAGCGCGCGCTGGATGAAGAATGCATCGGCGCCCGGCGCGCGCACCAGCGGGCTGGTGCCTCCGGCGTCGCAGGCGGTGATGGCCGCTTCGAGCGTCGTGAAATCGAAGCCGCCATGCTCGCAATCGAGAATGGCAAAGTCGAAGCCGGCCGCGGCCATCACGCCGGCGGCCTGTGCGTTGGGCAGCACCGACCAGATGCCGGCGATGGGAAGGCCACGCGCGAGCCTGGCGCGCAGCGGATGCGAGAGCTTGTCGGGGGTTGCCACCTGGGTTCCTCGGAAGGGCGCGCGGCCTTCAACAGGCGCCGCTGGTGTTGACTGTTGTCGTTGCTTCGAACACGATTCTAGCTGAAGATCCGGCGGCGATGCGCCGCCGCGGCGCCTCACCCGCATCAACGTTCTCGACCGCCAAAGGCGCTGCCGCCACCGTGCTTCCCTCCTCGTTGCAGATCAGCATCGTCACGCATCGCCCCGACATGAAGCTGCTCGAGCGGTGCCTGCGCAAGCTCGCGCTTGCCATCGGCGCCGGACGCGAAGCCGGCGCCATGCGCACGGTGCACCTCGCGTTGATCGACAACAGCGAAGACCGCGAGGTGGCCGACGCGGTCATCAAGCTCGGCAAGATGCGCTTTTCGGATTCCGGCGTCCATGTCACCTACCTTCGCGGCCACGCCAACATCGGGTACGGCGCGGCGCACAACCTCGTGCTGCATGGCACGGGTTCCGACTATCACCTGGTGTTGAATCCGGATGTCGAACTCGCGCCCGACGCATTGGCCAATGGCGTGCGCTGGCTGGACGAGCATCCTGAGGTCGGCGCGCTGGCCCCGATGGTGCATGGCGCGGACGGTCGCCGCGAGTACCTGTGCAAGCGCTATCCGGCGGTGTTCGACTTGTTCCTGCGCGGCTTTGCGCCGCGATTCCTGCGGCGGCTTTTTCGCGCCCGCCTGCATCGCTATGAGCTGCGCGACATGATGGACGTGGAGCCACCGCGCGAGCTGATCGGCATTCCGGCGTTATCCGGCGCATTCATGCTGGTCCGGCGCACCGCCATCGACAGAACCGGCGGCTTCGATCCGAAGTTCTTCCTCTATTTCGAGGACTTCGACTGGAGCGTGCGATTGAATCGCATCACCAAGACCGCGTTCGTGCCCAGCGTGCAGATCGGACACCATGGCGGCGGCGCGGCGCGCAAGGGCAGCCGCCACATCAACTGGTTCGTCAGGAGCGGCGTCCGGTTCTACCGGCTGCACGGCTGGAAATGGTTCTAGCGGCCGCGGGGCGGCGCGTGGTGATCACCGGCGCCGGGGGCTTCATCGGACGTGCCGTGATGCCCGCGCTTGCCGCGCGGGGCTTCGCGGTCCGCGGGCTGGCGCGCGACGCGCCGCCGCCTTCCGACGGCGTGGAGATCCGCGTCATCGGCGACCTCACGCAGATGAACGGGCACGCGCTGGCGGAGATGCTGCGCGACGCCGATGCCGTGGTGCATCTCGCCGCGCGGGTGCATGTACCGGCGCGCGCCGACGCGCAGGCGGCGTATCGGACGATGAACGTGGAGTTGACCGAACGCCTGGCGCGGGCGGCCGCTGCCTGCGGTATCGATCACTTCGTATTTGCCAGTTCGATCAAGGTCAACGGCGAAGCCACGTTGCCGGGTCGGCCCTTTCGCGAGACCGATCTGCCACAGCCGCAGGACGCCTATGCGCGCAGCAAGTGGGACGCTGAAACCGCGCTTGCGCAGGTCGCCGCAGCCACGGGCTTGCGCGTCACCGCGTTGCGCCTGCCGCTCACCTACGGGCCTGATGCCAAGGCCAATTTCGCCGCACTTGCCCGCGCCGTTCGCCGCGGGATTCCGTTGCCGCTCGCTGGGATCGTCAACCGGCGCAGCCTGCTCGGCGTCGGCAATCTGGCGGACGCGCTGGCGGTGGTGCTGACCGACGTCGATGCCGCCGGGCGGGGGCGCTGCGCGACGTGGTTGCTGGCCGACGGGGCCGCAATAGCCACGCCTGCGCTGGCGCGCGCGATCGGGGTCGCGGAAGGCGTGCCGGCGCGACTGTTCAGGCTGCCGCCGGGTTTGCTGCATGCGATCGCGGCTGCGCTGGGCCGGGAGGTGACGCTCGCGCGGCTTACGGGCTCCCTCGAAGCCGACACCCGCGCCTTCCGCGAACGCTTCGGCTGGACGCCGCCGTTCACGCTCCACCAGGGGCTCGCCGCAGCGTTGAGACCGGCATCGCCGCTATAATCGGGGCTCCTCTTCGTTCCCCAGGCCGCTGTCCATGGTCTCCCGTGCTACCGGCCGCCAGGCCGATCAATTGCGCACCGTGCGCGTCACGCGCGGCTTCACGCGTCATGCCGAAGGCTCCGTCCTGATCGAGATGGGCGATACGCACGTGTTGTGCACCGCCAGTGTCGAGGAGGGCGTGCCCCCGTTCCTCAAGGGCAAGGGCCAGGGCTGGCTGACCGCGGAATACGGCATGCTGCCGCGCTCCACCAACACGCGGATGAAGCGTGAAGCGGCGGACGGCAGGCAATCCGGCCGCACGCAGGAAATCCAGCGCTTGATCGGCCGCAGCCTGCGCGCGGTCACCGACATGAAGGCGCTGGGCGAGCGCACGATCAAGATCGATTGCGACGTGCTGCAGGCCGATGGGGGCACGCGCTGCGCGTCGATCACCGGCGCGTGCATCGCGGTGGCGGATGCCATTGCGTGGTGCCGCGAGCGCGGCCTCGTTACCGGCGCTCCTCTGCGCGAATACGTGGCTGCGGTGTCGGTGGGCATCGTCGACGGCGTTCCCATGCTCGATCTCGATTACGGCGAAGACTCGCAGTGCGACACCGACATGAATGTCGTGATGACGGCGGGCGGTGGCTTTGTCGAACTGCAGGGCACCGCCGAAGGTGCGCCCTTCACGCGGCTCGAACTCGACGCGCTGATGCGACTGGCTGAAGGTGGCATCCGCGGGCTGCTCACGGCACAGACGGAGGCGCTGGCGCGGTGATCACCCGGCTGGTGCTGGCGTCGAACAATCCGGGCAAGGTGCGCGAGTTCACACGGCTGCTGGCGCCGCTTGGCATCGACGTCATTCCGCAGGCCGAGCTTGGCATTCCCGACGCGCCGGAGCCGCACGTCACCTTTGTCGAGAACGCGCTGGCCAAGGCGCGGCATGCCAGCGCGCTGGCGCACCTGCCCGCGCTGGCCGACGACTCCGGGGTGTGCGTGGCGGCACTGGGCGGAGCCCCCGGTGTCTATTCCGCGCGCTATGCCGGCGACCAACGCTCCGATGCGGCCAACAACGACAAGCTGGTGCGCGACCTGCGCGACGTGACGGACCGCAGCGCGCACTACTATTGCGTACTGGTGCTGGTAGGGCATGCCCTCGATCCCGAGCCGCTCATCGCGGAAGGCATCTGGCGCGGCACGATCATTGACACGCCGCGGGGCAGCGGCGGCTTTGGCTACGATCCGTATTTTCTCGACGCCGAATCCGGGCTCACCGGGGCGGAACTCGACCTCGAGGCGAAGAACGCGCGATCGCATCGCGGGCAGGCGATCCGCACGCTGGTGGCCAAGCTCGACGCGGCGAAGGCCCGATGACGCGCCCGCCGGCTGTTTCCGTCGTGCCGGCACCGCAGGGGCGGCCGCGTTTCGACGTGCTGCCGCCGCTCGCGTTGTACGTGCACATCCCGTGGTGCATCCGCAAATGCCCCTATTGCGATTTCAATTCGCATGAAGCGCCCGTGGCCGTGCCCGAGGATGCCTACGTCGATGCGCTGTTCGCCGACCTCGAATTCGCATTGCCGCAGATCTGGGGTCGCAAGGTCGTGTCGGTCTTCATCGGCGGCGGCACGCCCAGCCTGTTCTCGGCTGCGTCCATCGACCGGTTGCTGGCCGGCATTCGCGCGCGCGTGCCGCTGCTGCCCGACGCCGAGGTGACGCTTGAAGCCAACCCCGGCACCTTCGAGCGGCAGAAGTTCGCCGACTTCTTCGCCGCCGGCGTCAATCGCCTCTCGCTGGGCATCCAGAGCTTCGATCCCGTGCAGCTGCAGGCATTGGGACGCGTGCACGATGCCGATGAAGCGCGGCGCGCCGCCGAGGCCGCGCTGATGATCTTCGGCAACGTCAATTTCGACCTGATGTACGCGTTGCCCAACCAGACCGTGGCCGGCGCGGAAGCCGACCTTGCCGCGGCGCTGGCCTTCTCGCCGCCGCACCTGTCGTTCTATCACTTGACGCTCGAGCCGAACACGCTGTTCCATCGTTATCCACCGCCATTGCCCGACGACGATACCGCGGCTGACATCGAAGACGCGGTGGACGCGGCGCTGGCACGCGCCGGCTATGCGCATTACGAAACATCCGCGCACGCCAAGCCGCAGCGCCAGTGCGCACACAACGCGAACTACTGGCGCTTCGGCGACTATCTCGGCATTGGCGCCGGCGCGCATTCCAAGCTCTCGCTGCCTGACCGGATGATCCGCCACCTGCGCTACAAGCAGCCACGGCAATATCTCGAGCAGGCGATGGCGGGTACGCCGGTGCAGGAAACGGTGGAGGTCGCGCGCGACGATGTGGGCTTCGAATTCATGCTCAATGCGTTGCGTCTCACCGACGGTGTGCCGGCGGCGCTCTTTGCCGAGCGCACCGGATATCCGCTGGCGTTGATCGCGCAGCCGCTGGCCGAGGGCGTGCGCCGCGGCCTGCTCGATCCGGATCCCGCCACGCTCAAGGCAACGCCACTTGGCCAGCGCTTTCTCAACGATCTGCAGGCACTGTTTCTCACGCGCAAATCGCGCGTGCCGGCAGCGGTGCCGCTGGTGCGCATCGAAGCCACCGGAGTAGAGCGATGACCGAACACGCGCCCTGGCGCTGGACACTGGCGGAGACCGTCGCCGCGGTTGCCGCGGGAAATATCGCGCCGTTGGCGGTGGCCGAATCGCAACTCACGCGGATTGCCGCCACCGACGCGGCCATCGAGGCATGGGCCACGCTCGACCCGGAACAGGTGCGGGCGCAGGCGTCGCGCCCGCTGGTGCCCGGCGCCGAACTTGGCGGCATCGGTGTCGGCGTCAAGGACATCATCGCGACCCAGGACCTGCCCACCGAGATGGGTTCGCCGATCTTCGCGGCGCATCGTCCTGCGACCGATGCGGCGTGCATTGCGCGGCTGCGGGACGCGGGCGGGTTTGTGTTCGGCAAGACCACGACCACGCCGTTCGCGTACATGGATCCGTCCAAGACGCGCAATCCATGGGATCCCGCGCATACGCCGGGCGGTTCCTCGGCAGGTTCCGCCGCGGCCGTCGCCGCAGGCCATGTCGCGGCGGCCATCGGCACGCAGACCAACGGTTCGGTTGTGCGTCCGGCCGCTTTTTGTGGAGTCGTCGGCTTCAAGCCCTCGCTCGGCGTGATCCCGTTTGCCGGCGCGCATCTCTTCAGTCCCACGTTCGACACCATCGGTACCTTTACGCGCAATGTGGCCGACGCGTCCCGACTGGCCAGCGTGCTGGCGGATCCGGGCCGCATTGCGGCAGTGCCGCCACCGCTCGCGCGCACGCCGCGCCTTGCCTACATCGGCGACTTTCCATGGACGCAGCTCGATTGCGACGCCGATGCGGTGGTCGAATCTGCGGTCACGCTGTTGCGCATGCGCACCGATGTTGTGCCGCGCGACGTGCCGGCGTTGTGGCGCGAGGCCAACCGCGTGCATCGCACGATCATGCTGTTCGAGGGAGCCCGCGAACTGTTGCCGATGCAGCAACGCGAACGCATACGCATGTCCGTTGCGCTCAACGCGGCATTGGACGAAGGTGCGGCGATCACCGCACAGGACTATGCGGTCGCGATGGCGGCGCGCGAAAGCTGCCGTTGCGTTCTTCACCGACTGGGCCAGCGGCTTTGACGCGATTCTTGCGCCCTCGGCGCCGGGTCCGGCGCCATGGAGCCTCGCCACCACCGGCGATCCGTCGTGCTGCACGCTGTGGTCGCTGCTGGGGTTTCCCGCGCTCAATCTGCCGGTGGGCTTTGCCGAAAGCATGCCGATCGGATTGCAGCTGGCGGCGCCACGCGGATGCGATGACCGCCTGCTGGCGGTCGCGGCATGGTGCGAGGCGCGATTGCCCTATCGAGGATTGGTGTAGTGGCGCACACCTCCAGCGTGGGCAGGCCGTGAAGCGCGCCAAACTGCACGCCCCCCCGGTGCCGAAGATCCGCAATCCGGTCGCCCGCTCGCCATTGCTGGGCAAGGGCGGTGCCCACGGCAAGACCGCGGCCGCCAGGCGGCGGCAAGCCAACATCGAACTCATGAGGTTGCAACGTGACCCGCATGCCGAAGAGTGATCCGACCACGTTATGCCGTGGCGACCTTGAATCGGGCCGCATGCGCGACCTCTACATGGCCGCGATTGGCGCCACCGGCCATGCGCTGGACGATCATCAGCTGTCCGAATCGTTGACCAGCACCCTCGCCATTCGACCGAAGGGCGCCGGGTGGTGGGTCTTTGCGTATGGATCGCTGTTGTGGAACCCGTTGTTTCCGTTCGCGGAATCGCGGCCCGGCATCGTGCGCGGGTTGCATCGCCGGTTCTGCCTGCACTCGATGGCCGCGCGCGGCTCGCCGGTCGCGCCAGGCCTGGTGCTGGGGCTCGATCGCGGCGGTGCTTGCACCGGCGTCGCGTATCGCCTGCCCGCGCCCGTCGCGCTCGACGAATTGCATCTCCTGTGGCGGCGCGAGATGGTGGTGGGGTCCTATCATCCGCGCTGGGTCAACGTGCAGTCGGGCGATCGGCGCCTCGTTGCGCTGACGTTCACCGTCCGCCACGCGCATCCGCACTATGCGGGCCGGAAATCGCTGGATGAGGAGGCGCGGATACTCGCGACCGCGCACGGCGCGTTCGGCTCGTCGTTCGACTATTTCGAGCGCACGCGCGTGGCGCTGGTCACGCACGGCATCGTCGATCCCTATCTCGAAGCGCTAGCCGCGAAGGTGATGGCGATCCGCGGCGCGGGAGCGCCCGCAGGGGACTTGTCTGCGCTTGCCGGTGAGGCTTCGGCTCCGCTGGGTTGACGTGGCGAACGAACTGCGAAACGGTAGTCGCCCGCGGGCGCCGCAGCGCTTCCGTGTCCGCGCGCCATCCGATCGCAATCGGGCTCAGATCGCGATGTTGCGGCCGCCGTCGACGTTGATCGTCTGGCCCGTCACGTAGGTGGCTTCGGCCAGCAGGTAGTGCACTGAACCGGCGATGTCCTCGGGCGTACCCTCGCGCTTCAACGGCGTGTGCGAAATGATCCGCTGGCGCGAGAGTTCGTCGAACGTTTCGTCATCGGGCCACAGCACCGGACCCGGAGCAACGGCGTTGACGCGCACTTCGGGCGCCAGTTCGCGGGCGAGCGATCGCGTGAGGCCGATCAGGCCGGCCTTGGCGATCGAGTAGACGATATAGCTCTTGAGGGGGCGATCGGCGTGAATGTCCGCGATGTTGACGATAGCGCCGCCGGCCTTGCGCAGCGCCGGCGCCGCGGCCTGCGAGAGGAACAGGGGCGCCTGCAGGTTGGTGCCGATCAGGTCGTTCCAGTTGTCGAGCTCGATTTCGCCGATGGGTGTCGGAAAAAAGGACGACGCGTTGTTGACGAGAAAGTCGAGGCGGCCGAAGGTGTGCAGCGTCTGGTCCACAAGCGACGGCAACTTGGCGGTCTCGAGGAGGTCGGCCTGGATCAACGCCACCGAATCCGGGCGCGCGTGATTCAATTCGGCCTGCAGCAGCCGGGCTTCTCCTCCTGACGTGCGATAGTGCAGCATCAGGTTCGTGCCGGCGGCGTGCATCCGGCGGCAGATTGCCGCCCCCACTCGCTTGGCCCCGCCAGTGATCAAAACGACTTTTCCCTGCACGCGGCGCTCCGGCGCTAGACTTCCGGCACACTAGCACATCGACCCGGCGCCGCAACCACGATGCGCCCTCAATACGCATGCGCTCCGCGTTGCCTTCCGCATTCCCCGATCCCGATCCCGCCGCCCACGCGCACAGCGCGGCGGTGACGGCGGCGTTGCATGCGCTGATTGCCGGTGCGGGGGGATTCATCACCTTCGAGCGTTACATGCGGCACGTGCTGTATGCGCCGGGACTCGGCTATTACGTGGCCGGCGCGCGCAAGTTCGGCGCGGATGGCGATTTTGTCACCGCGCCGGAAATGACACCACTGTTCGGCGCGGCGCTGGCGACGCAGGTGGACGCGATTCTCGCGGCCACGCGCGGGAGGCAACTGGTCGAGCTTGGCGCGGGCAGCGGCGCGCTGGCGGCAGATCTCCTGAATGCGCTGGCGGCACGCGATGCGTTGCCGGCGCAATATCTGATTCTCGATGTCAGCCCGGACCTGCACGAGCGCCAGCAGGCGACGCTTGCGGCGCGCGCGCCGGCCCAATTGGCGCGCGTTCAGTGGCTCGATGCATTACCGGATTCCATCGATGGCGCCATCGTGATGAACGAGGTGCTCGATGCGATCCCGCCGCACCTGGTGGTTCGGCGTGACGGCGCATGGTTCGAGCGTGGTGTCGAAGTGCATCCTGAATTGCGTTGGTCGGAACGGCCACTGGCAGATGCAACGATGATAGCCATGGCGGCGGAGCGCTTTCCGCCCGCTATCGACTATGCCAGCGAAATCAATCCAGCCGCCGAGGCACTGGTGGGTGAACTCGCGCGACGGTTGCGCGGCGGCGCGATGCTGATTGTCGACTACGGCTATCCGCAGCGGGAGTACTACGCGCCCGATCGCGACGGTGGCACGCTGCTCGCGCACTACCGACATCGTGCCACTACCGATCCGTTCGTCTGGCCTGGCCTCGCCGACCTCACCGCGCATGTCGACTTCACGGCCATCGCGGTGGCCGGCATCGATGCAGGATTGTCGCTGGCGGGCTTTGCGACGCAGGCGGCGTTTCTCGTCGGTGCCGGCGTGCTCGATGCATTGCGCGACACCGGCGAACCGGCATCGCCGGCCTATCTGCGCGCGGCCTCCGCGGTGCAAAAACTGCTGGCGCCCACGGAGATGGGGGAAATATTCAAAGTGCTGGCGCTGGCGCGAAGCGAAGGCATCGCGTGGCCAGGATTCGCACAGGGCGACCGCTCACACAGGCTGTAGCGGCCTCACAAGGCGGCGGTGTTCATCGCGCGCCTAAAATGCGCTCGATTTCGGCGCGCAAACTGCGCCCCGCCTTGAAGCCCAGCGCCTCCGCGCGCGGATTGCAGTGGGAGATCACGCCGTGTTCCCACGCATCGCGCGCCTCGCCGATGCGCGCGGAATCGTGACTGAACGCGACGCCGGGGGTGCCGCGCGCTTCCAGCATGTCCATCGCGATGATGCCGGCGCGATCCTTGCCGACGCCCGCATCGTTGATGCAGCACAGCGCCAGCGGAAACAGGATGGCGTATTCGGCGGCGCTGCGCCCGCCATGCGAGCCGCTGATGACGATCTGGCCGGCGTCATCGGCCTCGACCCACGTGATGGAGTCGAGCAGCAGTACGCGCACGTTGCCCAGCACCGCGACGACGGGCCTGGGTCTTAACGCATTGCCGCCAGGCGCCGGTGTGGTGGCCATGCGCTGGGGCCGCGGTTACCGGTCCATCTTGTCGCGAATATCCTTCAGTGCGTCGATGAAGGCGTTGAGGCCGGACTTGTCGAAACCCTCAGGCTCGACGTCAAATTCGATGAGCAGACGCTTGCGGCTGCCCGAAACATGCAGCTTCACGTCGCCGCAGCGGCCGAGATCGACTTTCTTGCTGATGGGATCCTTCATGCGTCACCCTTCCTGGCTTTGTTGAACCGCAAGTGCCGCTTTATACCCCATGGCGGCAACGCGCGCTGTCACAATCCGGTTTGACCCGTGCCATCGAATGCCCAAAACTCCGTCAACCGCGGAGACAAGGTGGCCTGTCGAACTCCGTGCAGGAGGGAGCGAGCCCGCCGCCGAGATCCGCTTCATCGCGGCGTGAATGGACGCCGGGCAGTGTGCTGCCTACCCGGGCTTGACGAACCGGAGCACGAATTTGTCGGTGGGAAATTTCGCATCGCCCGAGGTGCCTTCGCGCGTATCGGCAGGGTCACGCAGGAAATTGCCCTCGGCTTCCAGGACGAAGCCGGCTTTCTGCACTTCCGCGATGACGATGGCCTGGTCGATGCGATGCAGCGACTTGCCGCTTGATATATCTGTGCCCGCCTTGGCCGAATGATCGATCACGACGAAATGCCCGCCGGGTTTCAATGCCGCGAACAACCGCTGGTTCATTTTGGCGCGGTCGACGGGCAGATAGGTGATGTCGTGGTAGTTGAGGACGAGGGTGATGAGGTCGAGCTTCGGCATTGCCTCGGATGCCGGATCCTCGAAGGGACGCAGCACCACCACCAAATTGGCTTGTGGCGCTTCGGCGAGGCGCTTGGTGAGGGCGGCGCCCGGTTGTTCCCGCTGCGCCCACACCTTGCCGGTGGGACCGACGGCAAGCGCCATCAGCTGCGACGTGTAGCCGCCGCCGGCAGATACGTCCAGCACCTGCATGCCCGGCTGCACCTGCGTGAACTGGATGAAATCGGCGGGACGTCGCGCCGCGTCCATGCGCCGGTCCTGGTCGGTTCGAATCGGACTGGCAATGACGCTGTTGGCACGCTCGGTCGTGATGCGAGGGTCTTCGACCGGCGTTGTGGCGCAGCCGCCAAGTGCGAGCAGGGCAACGGCGATGAGGAAACGCGAGCTTGCGGTAGCGGCGAAGCGGTGCGGACGGACTTGCATGATTGGCTCCTGAGGGGAAACGCCATCGACGGTCCCACCTATTGCAGCGGGCCGATTTCGTGGAGCACGCTCGCGTCGAGCGAGTTGCGCTTCGCGCCATCATCTGCCGCGAATTGCGTGTGATGTTTGGGGGCGATGCGTCACAGGTGTATTGATCACCGTTCTTCAACCTGGTCATGCAATGCGAGTACTACGGCCTAAGCGTTAGGCCCGGCATCACTTCATTCCGGCCCTGAGTTCCACCAGCGCCTGATCGAAGGAGTCGACGCGGATCAGGCCCCGGCGTGGATACTCGAGATCGATGATTACGTTGACCGCGCCGGCCATCACCGCCGCGAAGCCCACCATGTGAATCCAGCTTCGCGCCTTGCGACCGGCCATGCCGTATCCCGCGAACAGCGCTCCGACCAGCGCCAGCCCGAAAAGCATGGCGAAGATGACCGGTGGTGGGTGCATCCTGATGACCAGTGCACGGGTGGAGGCGATGTCGAACATCTGGTTGAGGGCCGGCAGGAGCAGCATCGTGGCGCCGGGCGATGCGCCGTCGGTCTTGCCTGCGGCAACAGCGTGACCCCAGAGTTCACCCTGGATTTTGGTGGACCGCTCGTAGATCGCGTAGGCGGCTTCGATGTCCTCCGTGTCCTGAAACCCACGGTACAACTCGATTCGGGAATCCACGTAGCGGCGAAACAGGTCGCGCATGGCTGGCTGCGCGCTCTCCGGCATCAGGTCGACGCGCAGGTAGGCGGTGCCGATGTCGTTGCTTTCCTGCACGATGAGATTGCGACGCTCGTCGAAGCGCGAGGCCGCGCCGGAAAAGGTGAAGGCGATGAGCAGGCCGAGCAGCGCAAATACGGCGCCATCGACTGCGCCGGTGCCGATATGGGCGCCATCCGGATCGGCGACCAGTCTGCGCCGCCCGATCCGTCGACCGATATCGAACAACACCAGCATGCCTGCAAACAGGGCGAGCGAAACGAAGGAGATGAGTCTGGTGTAGTCCATGTTCTTTTCATGTTGGCCCAAGGAATGGCCGGGCACCTATCGATAAGGCCGACGCGTGCCTGCCGCTGGAACAGGTCGCGACTATTTTGCCGGAGCGAGGCGGCGCGCGACCTGCACCAGTTGCCTTGCCAGAATCACGGCAAGCAACGTGAAGCCGATGAGGTCGGTGACCCAGCCCGGAATGATCAGCAACAGCGCCGCGGTGACGAGCACCATGCGCTCCCACGCCACGCATGGGCGCACCAGGTAGCCGAACAATCCTGCCGCCAGCGTGACGCATCCCACGGTTGCGGTGACCGTTGCAAGCAGGATGGTGGACCAGTCGCCGATCATCAGCAGCGCCGGCTCGTAGACGAACATGAACGGCACGATGAAGCCGGCGGCGCCGATGCGCACGGCCTCCCATCCCGCCTGCCACAGGCTGGCCTTGGCCAAGCCGGCGGCCGCGAATACGGCCAGCGCCACCGGCGGCGTGATGGCCGACAGCACGGCGAAGTAGAGCGCGAACATGTGGGCGGCGGGCACCACCACGCCCAGCTTGACCAGCGCGGGCACGAGCAGCGACACCATGACGATGTAAGCGGGTGTGGTGGGCATGCCCATGCCGAGCACGATGCCGGCAACCGCAGTCAGCATCAGCGCGAGCACGAGGCTGTTCTGCGACAGCGCTACCACACCCTGCGTGAAGGTGATGCCTAGACCCGTGAGCGAGATCACCCCGATCACGATGCCGGCGCACGCACAGGCCATGGCCACCGCCAGCGCGTCGCGCGCGCCGCCTTCGAGCGCCTCGATGACCGTGATCCAGCGGATGCCTTCGCGCGTCGATTTGCGCAGCAGCGCGATCGGCAGGCAGGACAGCGCGCCGACCAGCGCGCACAGCGGTGCCGAGTAGGAAAGCGTCATGCCGGTGAAAACCACGATGATCGGAATGAACAGGTGGCCGCGTTCTGCCAGCACGCGCACCAGGCGCGGCAACTCCGCTCGCGGCACGCCCATGAGGCCGACGCGCTTGGCCTCGAAATGCACGGCGGCAAATACGGCCACATAGAACAACAGCGCCGGTATCCAGGCCCAGATGGTGACTTGAAAATAGCTCACTGCCAGGTACTCGGCCATCACGAAGGCGGCGGCGCCCATGACCGGCGGCATGATCTGCCCGCCGGTGGACGCGGTGGCTTCGACACCGGCAGCGAACGCCGGCTTGAAGCCGGTGCGCTTCATCAGTGGAATGGTCATCGGGCCGTCGACCATCACGTTGGCCACCGCGCTCCCCGATATGGTGCCGAACAGGCTGGAACTCACCACGGCAACCTTGCCGGGGCCGCCCGCGTATTGTCCGGTGATCGACAGCGCGAAGTCCATGAACAGCCTGCCGGTGCCCGACTTCTCCATGAAGCTGCCGAACAGCACGAAGATGATCACGTAGGACGCGGAGACACCCAACGTGGAACCGAAGATGCCGTCGGTCGACAGGTACATCTGCTCCAGCAGAACGGGCATGCTGACGTTGGTGCCGAACACGGTATAGGCGAGGAAGACCAGTGCCGTGATCGGCAGCGGCCAGCCGATGATCCGCCGGGTGGCGTCGAGCACCAGCACGACCGCCACCACCGCCATCGCCTTGTCCCAGCCGGTAAGCTCGTCGATGTAGATGATGCGGTTGGTGATGCTCTCGTAGGTAAGGAAAATGTACCCGATCATCGCGAACGATGCGCCGATCAGCAGGACATCGACCCAGAAGAGGCGGCGGCGCCCATCGGCCGTCAAGGCCACCACCGGATGCAGCAGGAACACCAGCGTCAATGCGAACAGCAGGTGCGTGCTGCGGAAGATCATCGCCTCGGGCGGGCCAAAGGCGGTGGTCCACATGTGATACAGCGCCATCGCCACCGCGACGACGCCTGCCGTCAAGCGCACGGCCCGGCTGAGCGTCATCGCGACCGCATGCAAAAGAAATGCCCCGCGCCGTGAGGCGGGGGCATGGCAACGAAGCGAAGGCGGGTCACGTCAGGCGCCGCTACATCGCACCCACTTCCTTGTAGTACTTCACCGCGCCCGGATGGAAGGGGACGCCGATGTCTTCGGCCATCATCTTGGGCGTGAGCCCCTCCATCGCCTTGTTGATCACGACCAGGTCGGGAATGTTGGCGGCGATGGTCTTGACCATCGCATAGACCTGCTGGTCCGGCAGCGAACAGGCGCCGACCAGATGCGCGGAATAGACGATCGCATCGACTTCCTTGTCCTGCTTGGGGTAGGTGCCGGCCTTGATCGTGCCCTTGATGTAGCCTGGATTGATTTTCTTCATGGCCTGCACGATGGCCGGCGTCACCGGCACCATCTTGATGTCGCGCCCGGCCGCCACGTCCATGACCGACGAGGCGGGAATGGTGGTGCCCAGCGTGAACACCTGCGCGTGACCGTCCTTCATCAGCGCCGCCGCGTCGGTGTAGGAGTTCACGAAGTTGACCTTGGCGCTGGCATAGGACATTCCCGTTGCCTTCATGATGTCCTGCGAGACCTTCTCTGCCGTGTTGCCTTTGGGCTGCACGGCGATGGTCTTGCCCTTCATGTCGGTCACGTCGTTCACGCCTGCGTCGGCCAAGGCGACGATCTGGAAATACTGCGGATAGAGATTGGCGATCTGGCAGACCTTGGTGACCTTATGCGGGAACGGCGCCTCGCCGTTGATGCCGTCCACCGAACTGATGCTGTTGCCGAACCCGATTTCCGCCTTGCCTTCGTCGACGCCCCGGATATTGGCGATGCCGGCTCCCGGCAGCGTTTGTACTGCCAGGCCGGGAATGGCTTTCTCCCACATGTTCTTGAAGGCGCCGCCAAGCGGCACCCAGACACCGCCCTGGGGGCCGGTCATGAGGCGCACTTGCTGCGCTGCGGCGGGTAACGCAGCCAGTGCAACGGCCGCAACGGCAAGCAAAAACGGGAATTGGATACGTTTCATGAATTTCACTCCTCCGAGTGGGTATGGCGCAACATGTTTTTTTGATTGCGGCCCAGTATCCCATAGCTGTCGATTTCGCAAAAGCGGAAGCGCGGGCGCCGGCCTTTCCCGGCAGGGATCGGCGCAGGCCCGAGCCCGGTCTGGTAACGTCGACATGTTCCGCCATCCCATGGACCCCGAGCCATGAACGCCATGACCCTGAAGCAACGACTCGCCACGCGCAACCTGCTGGTGGCGCCGGGCATATTCGACATGGTGTCGCTGCGCCTTGCCAACACCTTCGGCTTCGAGGCGCTCTACATGACGGGCTACGGTACGGTGGCTTCCCATCTCGGATTGCCCGATGCGGGCATCGCCACCTACACCGACATGGTAGGCCGCGTGCGCACGATGGCCGCGCAGGCCAGCGTGCCGCTCTTCGCCGATGGCGACACGGGCTACGGCGGTCTCCTCAATGTGCGGCAGACGGTGCGCGGCTACGAGGAGGCCGGTGCGGGCGCCATCCAGCTCGAGGACCAGGAATTTCCGAAAAAATGTGGCCACACCCCCGGCCGGCGCGTGATCCCCACCGCCGACATGGTGAAGAAGATTCGCGTGGCTGCGGAGTCGCGATCCAGTCCCGATTTCCTGATTGTCGCGCGCACCGATGCGCGCACCACGCTCGGCCTCGACGAGGCGCTGCGGCGCGCCGATGCGTATGCCAACGCCGGCGCCGACATCCTGTTCATCGAGTCACCGGAGACCGTCGAGGAAATGCGTACCATCGGCACGCGTTTCGATCTGCCGCTGGTGGCCAACATGGTGGAGAAGGGCCGCACGCCGGTGCTGGCCAGGGCCGATCTCGAAGCCTTCGGCTACCGCATCGCCATCTTTCCGGTGTCGGCGCTGCTGGCCGCGATCCAGGCCATGGCGGGCGTCTTTGGGCACCTGAAGGCCACGGGTTCCACGGTGGGGGTGCCCGTGCCGCTGTACGATTTCGCTGAACTGTCGCTGCTGATGGGCTTCCAGGACGTCTGGGACTTCGACCGCGACCACGCCGAGTGACTAGGCGCCCCGGAATATTGAAATCGCGCCTGCTGCCTCTGGTTGTCCCCTGAGGGTTGAATCGCCGGGCATCCGCCCCCATCTTCGCCTCGCCGGCGCGAGGCCGTTCCCCCTATTTTTCGGATCACGATCATGAGCACGAAACAGACACTGTCGTTCCAGGCTGAAGTCACGCAGATCCTGCATCTCGTCACGCATTCGCTGTATTCCAACAAGGAAATATTCCTGCGCGAGCTGATCTCCAACGCTTCGGATGCGTGCGACAAGCTGCGCTTCGAGGCGCTCGAAAACGGCGCGTTGTTCGAGGACAGTCCCGACCTGGCCATCCGGGTGGCGTTCGATCCTGCCGCCCGCACGGTCACGATCAGCGATAACGGCGTGGGCATGAGCGCCGACGAGGCCGTCGCCCATCTCGGCACCATCGCCAAGAGCGGCACCCGCGAGTTCATGGCCAAGCTGGCCGGCGACCGCCAGAAGGACGCCCAGCTGATCGGCCAGTTCGGCGTCGGCTTCTACTCCGGTTTCATCGTGGCGGACCGCATCACGGTGGAGTCGCGCCGCGCCGGTTTGCCGGCAGAGGAAGGCGTACGCTGGTCGAGCGAAGGCACCGGCGAATTCGACGTCGAGCCCATCACGCGCGCGGCGCGCGGCACCGATGTGATCCTGCACCTGCGCGCCGACGAGGACGAGTTCCTGTCGGCATGGAAACTGAAGTCGATCATCCGCCGCTACTCCGACCACATCTCGCTGCCCATCATGATGCGCAAGGAGGAATGGGACGCGGAGCTGAAGCAGAATGTCGTCAAGGACGAGTGGGAACAGGTCAACGATGCGGCTGCACTATGGGCGCGCAGCAAGTCCGAGATCACGCCGGAGCAATACGCCGAGTTCTACAAGCAGATTTCCTACGATCCCGAGCCGCCGCTGGCCTACACCCACAACCGCGTCGAGGGCCGCAGCGAATACACGCAGTTGCTGTACGTGCCGTCGAAGGCGCCGTTCGACCTGTGGAACCGCGACAAGCGTGGTGGCGTGAAGCTCTACGTCAAGCGCGTGTTCGTGATGGACGACTCCGAGGTGCTGATGCCGGTCTACCTGCGCTTCGTGCGCGGCGTGATCGACAGCGCGGATCTCCCGCTCAATGTCAGCCGCGAACTGCTGCAGGAGTCGCGCGACGTGAAGGCGATCCGCGAGGGCTCTACCAAGCGCGTGCTGGCCATGCTGGAAGGCCTGGCCGACAGCGAGGACGTGGCGGAGCAGGCCAAGTACGCCGCATTCTGGAAGGACTTCGGGGCCGTGCTGAAGGAGGGCATCGGCGAGGATCACGCCAACCAGGAACGGCTGGCGAAGCTGCTGCGCTTCGCATCCACGCATGCCGACGAAGGCGTGTCCTTTGCCGCGTATGTCGCGCGGATGAAGGAAGGCCAGTCCGCGATCTATTACCTGACGGCCGACAGCATCGACGCCGCGCGCAACAGCCCGCAGCTTGAGATCTTCCGCAAGAAGGGCATCGAGGTGCTGTTCCTCACCGACCGCGTCGACGAGTGGATGCTGAGCTTCCTGCAGGAATTCGAGGGCAAGCCGCTGCAAAGCGTGGCGAAGGGTGCGTTCGACCTGGGCACGTTGCAGGACGAGGAAGAAAAACGGCAGGCGGACGAGGCTGCCAAGGTGGCTGGCCCGCTGGTCGAGCGCCTGAAGGAACAGCTGAAGGATCGTGCCCGTGACGTGCGCGTGTCCGCCCGGCTGGTGGATTCGCCGGCCTGTATCGTGGTCGAGGCCGGCGAAGTCAGTTCGCATCTCGCGCGGCTGATGCAACAGGCGGGGCAGGCCGCGCCGGAGACGCTGCCGATCCTGGAGATCAACCCGCAGCATCCGCTGGTGGCGCGCCTTGAAGGCCATGCCCATTTCGACGATCTGGCGCACCTGATCTTCGACCACGCCGTGCTGGCCGAAGGCGGCCAGCTGCAGCACCCGGCCGAGCACGTGCAGAGGATGACGCGCGTGCTGACGGCCTGATCGGCCGTCACGCACGCGGTTTCGGTCAGCGCGGAATCGAGTAGTTGGCAGGCACGAAGACGTAGCCCCCGCCTTCCGGGCGAATGTGGCCGATCCCGGGGAACGGCAGGTGCGCCACCGCCAGCCAGTAGCCCTGCTTCGCGCCGTCGGCATACACCCTCTTGCGCTGGATCGCCGCGGCCTTGGCGTCGGTGTCGAACTGGATGGTGACTGCGGGCTGCGGGAATTGCACCGCCGCCACATGCATCAGGTCGCCTACTATGGCCATTTTCTGGCCTTTGCTTTGCACGACATACGTCGTGTGACCCTTGGTATGTCCGTAGGTGGCCTCGGAGGTGATGCCGGGCACCATTTCACCATTGCCGTCGAAGGGCTTGAACTTGCCGGCCGCCACGTACGGGTTGAGCGACATCATCGCGCCCTTGAAGAAATCCTTCGAGCCCTCCGGTGCGGCGTCGAGATTGGCCTGCGACAGCCAGTATTCGGCGTCGCGCCTGTCGGCGCGCACGATGGCGTTGGGGAATGCGAGTGTGTTCCCGGCCATCAGTCCGCCGACGTGATCCGCGTGCATGTGGGTGATGTAGATCTCGTCCACCTGCTCTGGCTGGTAGCCGGCGGCCTTCAGGTTATTGACGAGGTTGCCCAGCGTGGGACCGAAGAGATTGCCTGCGCCGCTGTCGATCAGGACCAGCTTCGATCCGGTGTTGACGAGGAATGCATTCACCGAGGTCTCCACCGGGTCGGCCAGGAACGCGCGCTTCAGCAATTGGTCGACGCGCTGGGGCGTGGTGTTGGTCAGCAGTTTCTTCACTTCCAGCGGTACCGTCCCGTCGGACAGCGCGATGATCTCGAAGTCGCCGAGCATCATCCGGTAGTAGCCGGGCGCCTGACCCTTGGCCGGCGGCGCCGCGGCGGGCACCGCCTGCACGAACAACAATGCCGCAGCAAAGGCGAGAACGTACTTCATCGTGTTTCGAATCAAGAGCATTGGGGGCTTTCCGTTAAGTGGCTCCGGTGCGGATGCAGCGCGCGAATTCGCGATGTTACGCGCGCTTGATGGCGCGTCAATGCTACGGATGGCATTGCGTAGAATGTCACCGTGGCGGCGTGGTGCCGGCGGGCCGGTCGACGTTATGGACGTCGGCTTCACCTGCGCGTATCTTGCAACCCGTTGGGCGCAACGCATTGTCGGCAAAATGGTTAACAGCGTCACCGGCTTCAACATCGTGCCGCGACGGCGTCCGGCTTGCGGACCACGCCATAATCTTTGGATGAAGCACGGGGGCAGCACAATGGTGGGCCAACATATCGCCAGCATGGCGCGCGACACGTCAACCCGTTGTATTGACTGCGTGCGCATGGCGGCAAAGGCAGCGATATCCGCGTCGGGACCTGGTGTCGCGACTGCGGCTCTCGCCGCGGCCGCGCTGGTTTTTGCCCCGGCGGCGCACGCCTCGTTCCTGCCGCCCGCGTTGATGGACTCGGCGGCAATGTACGTCGCCTGGTTCATCATCATCTTCGTCCCCATCGGTGCCATCGTGCTGTTCTGGATGGTGCACGTGCTGCCGGAAAAGATCGCGCACAAGCGCCATCATCCGCAGCGTGATGCCATCCACACGCTTTGCCTCCTGTCGCTCCTGTTTGGCGGCTTGCTGTGGCCGCTTGCCTGGCTTTGGGCCTATACGAAACCGGTCACCTACCGGGCGGCCTATGGCACGGACAAGCACGATGACTATTTCCACGAGATGGGCGACAAGGCCAAGGCCGGCGCGTTGCTCGAGCACGAGCTTGCGCATCTGCGCGAGGAGCTCGACGCGCTGGCCGCCAAGGACGGACTTTCGGCGGAGCTCAAGGTGCTGCGCCGGGATCTTGGGGCAGCGCTTCCGGCTTCCGTTCCCGCGGCACAAACGCGGGCCGGCGCTGCCGGCGGGGCGAGCGCCTGATGGAAGCCATCCTCCTCGGTATCTACGCGTTCTTCGTATGGCTCATCTTCATCAAGTTCAAGTGGCTGCCGTGGAACACTGCGTGGCAGGTCACCGTGGTGATCATCCCGATCGTTGCGATGGGCGCGCTGATCCTGACACTCAACGTGGTCGCACCTTCTACCGCTGACGTTCGTGTCTTCAAGTATGTGGTTCAGGTGATCCCACAGGTTCGAGGGCGCGTGGTCGAGGTGCCGGTGGAGCCCAACCGGCTGGTGAAGAAGGGCGAGTTGCTGTTTCGCATCGACCCTACCCAATACCAGAACGAGCTCAGTGTCGCCAAGGCCAGGCTCGCGGCCGATGAGGCGAAGTTTGCGCAGGCCGGTGCGGGCGTGGTGGATGCGTCGGCGAGTGCACGGCAGTTGCAGGAGCAATTGAAGTCCGCCAGTGGCCAGGTGGCTTCGCTGCAACCAAGACTGGATCTCGCGCGGCTGCGCGTCCGCCAGAACAAGGAACTGGTAGCCAGCGGTGCGGGCGACAAGTTCGCGCTGGAGCAGGCCGAGGCCAACGTCATCGAGTTGGAAGGCCAGATCGCGACCGCCACGGCGAACGAGGCGCAGGTCTCGCAGAAACTGTCGGGGCAGGTGAACGGCGAGCAGGCATCAGTCGCCGCGGCGCGCGCCCAACTCGCGACGGCGAAGGCGCAGGTGGACCTGAGCCGCGCGGACCTCGCCAACGCGCAGTGGAATCTCGACCAGACTTCGGTCTACGCGCCGACGAGCGGTTACGCGATCAACGTGCAACTGCGGCCGGGATCTTTCGTGACGGCCTTTCCCGTGGCGCCGGCGATGAGCTTCGTCGAGGAAACCTACCAGGTGATCGCGCTCTATGCGCAGAACGAATTGCGCCTGGTCGAACCCGGCAACGAGGCGGAGTTCACGCTCCGGACGTATCCGGGCCAGGTCATCAAGGCGAAGGTCGATTCCATCGTCTGGGCGCAGGGCCAGGGGCAGGTGCAGCAATCGGGGACATTGCCGCAAACCGGGGGCTATCCGCAGGCGCCCGGTCGTTTTCCCGTCAAGTTCACGGTCGCCGAACGGGACCGCGAGCTTTTCCTTGCCGCCGGCGCGGAAGGCGCCGGCGCGATCTACACCGATCACGTTCACGCCATCCATATCATGCGCATGGTGATCCTGCGGGTCGGCTCCATCACCGATTACCTCGTGCTCAAGCTGCATTGATGCGCACGCGTCGCACGTGCCGATGGATTCTCGCGGCTGCCCTCGCGATTGTCGTGACCGGGTGCGCGCTCAACACGCCGCCGACGACCCGCGAGTTGCAGAAGGACGCGCTGCCGCACACGGCAGTGCCCGCCGGATGGAAGGCCGTAGGCGGGGCCGCCGCACCGGCTGCCGATCGCTGGCTGGCCACGTTCAACGATCCCGCGTTGTTGGCGCTCGTCGACGAGGCGCTGCTCTACAACGCCGACCTGCAGGTAGGCGCGGCGCGCGTCGAGCAGGCAACAGGCTATGTCGCGGTGGCGAGCGGCTCACTGTGGCCATCGGTGGGTTTGGCCGCCACGCAGAGCGGCAAGTCCGGCGGTGGCGGCGGCCTGAATGCGGTGTTCCTGAATGCGTCCCTCGAACTCGACGTCTGGGGCCGCTTGCGTTACGGCCAGGCCGCAGCTGAGGCGCAATCCGCAGCGGTGCAGGCGGACTATGCGTATGCCCGCCAGTCGCTCGCGGCCATGGTGGCCAAGAGCTGGTTCGTCGCCATCGAAGCGGGACTGCAGCGCGCGATCGTCGTCGAGTCGCTACGCTCGTCCGAGTCGCTGTTGAAGCTTGCGCAGGAACGGTTACGCATCGGCAATGGCAACGAACAACCCGTGGCGTCAGCGCGCGCCAATGTCGGCACCTATCGCGACACCTTGCGCCAGGTCGAGCTGGCGCGCGAGCAGGCATTGCGTGCGCTCGAACTGCTGCTCGGGCGCTACCCCTCGGCAGAGATCGCGGTGGCGCAGCAACTGACGGCAATGCCCGCCGCCGTTCCCGTCGGCGTGCCCTCCGAACTGCTCGAGCGCCGGCCGGACGTCATTGCTGCGGAGCGCCGGGTCGCCGCGGCGTTCGACCGCGTCGGGGAAGCCAAGGCCGCGCAGTTGCCGCGCATCAGCCTGACCGCCGGCGGCAGCTACCTCACGAGCGATGTTTTCGTATTGCAGAATCGAAGCAATCCTGGCTTCAGCTTCGGCGCCAATCTGCTGGCGCCGATCTACCAGGGCGGGGCGCTTCGCGCGCAGGTGGAGATACGCTCTGCGGAACAAAAGCAGGCCGTCGCCGAATATGCAAAAGCGGGGCAGCGCGCGTTCGGTGAGGTGGAAAATGCGCTGGGCGCGGAAAACGCATTGCGCGATCGTGAAGCCATTCTCGCGGCCCAGATCGGTGACAACGAACGTGCGCTGGAATTGGCGAAGATTCAGTATCGCGTCGGCAGCACCGACCTGCGGGCAGTCGAGCAGAATCAGCTTGCGCTGTATTCGGCCCGCATCGCGCTGTTGCGTGTGCAGGCGGAGCGATTGGCACAGCGCGTCAACCTGTACCTCGCCCTCGGCGGAGGTTTCGAAATGCCGGCGATGCCCGCCGTGGCGGCGCAATGACGATGACGGAGATGACTATGAACAAGACGAGGGCCAAAACGAAGGTCGAACCCAAGGCGAAGGCGGGCAAGGGCGGTACTGCCAAGGTGGACGCCAGGGCGGGTGGCGATGCCAAGTCTGGCAAGGAACTCTCCGGCAAGGATTACGACCGCGAGATGAAGAAGCTGCATGTCGAGCTGGTCAAGCTCCAGCAGTGGGTCGTGCACAAGGGTCTCAAGGTTTGCATCCTGTTCGAGGGCCGCGACGGCGCCGGCAAGGGCGGCACGATCAAGGCGATCACCGAGCGCGTCAGCCCCCGCGTGTTCCGGGTCGTTGCATTGCCTGCGCCGTCCGAACGCGAGAAGTCGCAGATGTACATCCAGCGCTACCTGCCGCATCTTCCTGCCGCGGGCGAAGTGGTCATCTTCGATCGCAGCTGGTACAACCGCGCCGGGGTCGAGCGCGTGATGGGGTTTTGCACCCCGGAGCAGCTGGAGGGGTTCTTGCAGGTAGCGCCGTCGTTCGAGAAGCTGATCATCAAATCAGGCGTCATCCTGCTCAAGTACTGGCTGGAAGTGAGCCCGGAGGAACAGACGCGGCGACTGAAGGCGCGCATCGACGACGGCCGCAAGATATGGAAGCTGACGCCGATGGACTTGAAGTCCTACGATCGCTGGGACGACTACACGAAGGCGCGCGACGCGATGTTCGCCGCCACCGATTCCTCATGGGCACCGTGGCACGTCGCGCGTTCCGAAGACAAGCAAAAGGTGCGCCTGAACGTGATCAGCCATCTCTTGAAGCAGGTGCCGTACAAGTCCATCCCGGCGCCGAAGGTCAAGTTGCCCCATCGCAAGATCGGCAAGGTCAAGGCGGCCGACTACCCGTTCAAGTACATCCCCGACAAGTTCTGAGGCCAGGGCCGCAGGACCCGACGTCCTGCAGGTTTGCCGTCCGCGGAAATCAAGCGTGAAGGGGGGCGCAATGAGTGAAACGAGCTTGCCGGCGGACGATGCCCGCGAGCCGGTGCTGAACCCCGTGGATCGCATCTCGGAAATGCTCTTCGGCCTGTTCATGGCGTTGACGTTCGTCGGCGCCGTGTCGGTGACGGACCAGGGGCGAGGACAGATCCAGTCGATGTTCATCGCGGCGCTGGGCTGCAATCTCGCCTGGGGCCTGGTCGACGCGGTCATGTTCCTGGTGCGTACCGTCGCGGATCGTGGCCGGAAGCTGACCCTTATCCGCGCGGTGCAATCCGCCGCCGATGCGGAAGCCGGCCGCAGGCACATCGAGCACTCGCTGTCGAGAGTTGCAGCGGGACTATTGTCCACGGCGGAAATCGAGGCGATGCGCGGACGCATTGTCGCGCTCACGGCATTGCCGGCACGGCCGAAGCTGAATCGGAGCGACCTGCTCGCGGCGCTGGCGATATTCCTGATCGTGGTCGGTTCGACGTTCCCGGTCGTGTTGCCGTTCGCATTGTTCCAGGATGTGGCAACGGCCAAGAACGCGTCCCGCGGCGTCGCGGTGACGATGCTGTTCTTCGGCGGCCTTGCCCTCGGGCGTTACGCGGGCTACGGCAGCTGGAAGGTCGGGCTCATGATGGCGGGGCTGGGCACGGTGCTCGTGGTCGCGATCAACGCGCTGGGCGGATGACAATGATCGAGGCGGCGAGCGAAACCACGGTCACGGCGCGTTGGCGTCGCTTGCGAGCCTTCGTCCGGAGCAGGCTGACATGGGGTCGACTGTACCGCGCAACCAGTTACCTCAAGTCCGCCCTGTGGACGGTTCCGCTCATTGCCATCGCGCTTGAGTTGATGGTGCAGCCGATGGTCCACGCGTTCGACGGGTGGCAGCACTGGCGGCTCGCGGATCTCGCGCCGGCCGGGGCCGCAGGGTTGTATCAGACCGTGATCACGCTGACGCTTTCGTTTCTCGTGTTCACCTTCGGATCATTGCTGGTGGCGATCCAGGTGGCCGGTGGCCAGCTTACGTCCCGGATCATTGCCACGACACTGTTGCGCGACAACGTCGTCCGGTACAGCGTTGGCCTGTTCGTCTTCACGCTGGTGTTTGCCGTCGGCGCGCTCAACCGGCAGGAAGAAACGGTGCACCAGCTGGTGGCCATGATCACCGGTGTTCTCGGTGTTGCGTGCATCGCCGATTTCCTGTTCCTGATCGATTATGCGGCGCGCCTGCTGCGGCCGGTCAGCGTCGTCGCCAAAGTCGGCAATTCGGGCATCGCGATCATCAACGCCGTCTATCCCGATCCGGCCACCACGCTGCCACCGGAGGTCGCGGCCCTGCACGGGCAGCCCGCGATGCCCGGCCGCATCGTGGCGCACACTGGCGGATCGGAAATCGTGCTCGCTGTCGACATCCCCACGCTGGTGGCGCTGGCGCGGCTCCACGGCGGCATGATCGCGTTCCTGCCGCAAGTCGGTGATTTCGTCGCCGACGGAGAGCCGCAGTTCATGCTCCATGGCGGCGCAATGGCGATCGACGATCGCGCGTTGCTGTCGACGGTGGCCTTCGGCCCCGAGCGCACGCTCGAGCAGGATCCGATGTTCGCGTTCCGAATCATTGTCGACATCGCGCTGAAGGCCCTGTCGCCGGCGATCAACGACCCGACGACCGCCGTGGTGGCCTTGGACCAGGTGCATCGAATGCTTCGAGTCGTGGGCCAGCGGAAGCTGCGCGGCGAGGTCATCCTCGATGAGCAAGGGCAGCCGCGCGTCATCGTCCGCACGCCCAACTGGGAACACTACGTCCAGGTCTCGTGCAATGAGATTCGCGCATGCGGCGCCAACAACCTGCAGGTGGCCCGCCGCATGCGCGCGATGCTCGTCAACCTTCGCAGCACGCTGCCGGAACATCGGCGTCCCGCGCTGGAAACGGAACTTGGCCTGTTGGATTGGGCGATCGAAGCGCACTTCAGCCGCCCCGATGAACTTGCGCTGGCCCGCATTCCCGATATGCAGGGACTGGGTGGATCGTCGGGTGCGCGCCTGGCTGGCCCAGGGTAACCACTGTCAGCGCCATGGAGAACGCCAAGTACGCAAGCCACGCCAAGCCCGTCCCTACTGCGGCGGAGGCGCTCCAGCGCCTGAAGGACGGCAACGCGCGCTTTGTCAGCGGCCATGCGCGTTTCCCCACCGTGCAGAAGGACGTCCTGGCGGAGCTTGCCAAAGGGCAGCAGCCCTACGCCACCGTGCTTGGATGCAGCGATAGCCGGGTGCCGCCGGAGCTCCTGTTCGATGCCGGATTCGGCGAACTTTTCGTCGTGCGTGTTGCGGGCAACGTCCTCGGACCGTCGATCAACGGGACATTGCAGTATGCGGGCACACACCTGCACACGCCGCTGTTTGTCGTCCTCGGCCACGAAGGATGTGGGGCGGTAGAGGCCGCGATCGCCGCGCAGTTTCATGGCGCGACCCATCGCAGTCGCATCGCCCTGCTGTTGGAAAATATCGTTCCTGCGTTGGACCATCTCGACCACACGCTGCCCGCCGCCGCGCTGCTGAGCGAAGCTGTCGAAGCCAACGTGCGTCGCACCGTTTCGGCAGTGCTCGAATCGCCCGAGGCGAAGGCCCGCGAAGGTCAGGATGAATTGATGCTCGTGGGTGCCGTCTACGACCTCGCCACCGGCCGCGTGCGGTTCCTGGAGTAGAGCGCAGCGTGAATGGACCGATGACCACAAGCGTCCCCGGCGTCGTCCGACCAGGGCCCGGCTGGCGCCAAGGCCCGATCGGCGTGCTGCGCGAATGAACGCCATGTGCGCCGCCGCCATGGCGCTTGCAGTGGCGATCACCACGGCGGCCCATGCCCAGAACCCGGTGCGCACCGCGCATCCCGCCCGTCCCGCCGAAACACCTCCCTGGGAATTTGCGAGCACCGCCTATCCAACGGCCGTGCGCGACGACGAAAACTACACGTCGGTCATCGCGACCGCCGATCGAGGCGCGCTGCATTTCGAGGGCCGCGTCAACTACGAATCGATTGGTGCGCGCTCGGTGTTCGTGGGTTGGACCTTCGACGGTGGCGAGGATGTCACGTGGTCATTGACGCCGCTGCTCGGCGGTGCGTGGGGCACGACGAAGGCCTTCGTGCCCGGGCTGGAGGCCACTCTGGCATGGCGAAACTTCGATATCTATGTCGAAGCCGAGTATGTCCATACGAGCGAAAGCGCGGATCGCTACGTCTATGCGTGGATCGAACTTGGCTTCCGGCCGGTGGAATGGCTGCGCATTGGTGTGTCCAGCCAACGCACCCGGATCCACGGCGGCGACCGCGCGCTCGATGTCGGGCCCTTCGGCCAGGTGACCGTCGGCCCTTTCACCGTTGGCGCATTCTGGTTCAACCCGGGATCGAGCGACCAGGTGGTCGTGGGCGCGATCGGCGCCTCGTTCTGACGGCGCGCGAGGATGACCATGAATCAACAACGCCACGCCAACGCGGCTGACGCGTCCGGCCTGCCCGCGTTGCGCTTCGACGTGGTGGCTGGGCTCACCGCTGCCGCGGTCGTCCTGCCCAAGGCGATGGCCTACGCGACGGTAGCCGGCCTGCCGGTGGCGGTCGGTCTCTACACCGCCTTCATCCCGATGGCGATCTACGCGCTGCTCGGCACCTCGCGCGTATTGAGCGTCAGTTCCACTACCACGCTGGCCATCCTGGCCGGCACCGAACTCGGCCTGGTGGTGCCGGACGGCAATCCGGCGATGCTGATCACTGCGACGGCCACCTTGGTCGCGCTGGTCGGCGCGATGCTGCTGCTGGCGCGGCTGCTGCGCCTGGGGTTCGTCGCCAATTTCATTTCCACGCCGGTGCTCACCGGGTTCAAGGCCGGGATCGGCCTCGTGATCGTGCTGGACCAGGTTCCGAAATTGCTGGGCATCCATATCACGAAGCAGGGATTCTTTCTCGATGCGTTGAGCGTCGCGCAGCATATTCCCGAGACCTCGCTGTTGACGCTCGCCGTGGCGGCGGCGACGTTCCTCGTGCTGATCGGCATGGAACGGTTATGGCCGCATTCGCCGGCGCCGCTCATTGCGGTCGGCGGCGGCATCGCGGCGGCGTGGTATTTCGGCCTGCAGGCGATGGGTGTCTCGATCGTCGGTCACATCCCGCAAGGCTTTCCGTCGCTCACGTTGCCGAACCCCGAAATGGTCATGCAACTGGTGCCGGGCGCACTCGGGATCGCGCTGATGAGTTTCACCGAATCGATTGCCGCCGGTCGCGCGTTTGCCCGGCCGAACGATCCTCCGATCAATGCGAATCGCGAACTGGTCGCCACCGGAGTGGCCAACCTGGGCGGCGCGCTGTTCGGCGCGATGCCGGCCGGCGGCGGCACGTCGCAGACCGCGGTCGTGCGGGCCGCGGGCGGGCGCTCGCAGAAAGCGTCGCTGGTGACGGCGGCCGCCGCCGTCGCGACCATGCTGCTGCTGGCGCCGCTCCTCGGCCTCCTGCCCAACGCCACGCTGGCCGCGATCGTGATCGTCTACTCGGTCGGGCTGATCCAGCCGCTGGAATTCATCGCCATCCGCAAGGTGCGCACGATGGAGTTCCGCTGGGCGATCATCGCCGCGCTCGGCGTGCTGGTCTTCGGCACGTTGCAGGGCATCGTGGTGGCGATCATCGCATCGCTGATCGGCCTGTCCAGCCAGACGGCCCATCCGCGCGTGTCGGTCATCGGCCGCAAGCGCGGTGGCGACGTGCTGCGCCCGCTTTCGCCCGAACATCCCGACGACGAGACCTTTGATGGCCTGTTGATCGTGCGCCCGGAAGGACGGCTCTACTTCGTCAATGCCCAGAATGTGGCGGAGCAGATCGATACCCTGATCGCACAGCACAAACCCCGCGTGGTCGCAATCGACATGAGCCGCGTGCCTGACATCGAATACTCGGCGTTGCAGGCGCTGATGGAGGGCGAGCAGCGTGCGACCGCAGGCGGTGTCGTGATCTGGCTGGTGGGATTGAATCCCGGCGTTCTGGAGGTCGTGCGCCACGTCGGACTGGACCATCGGCTCGGCCGCGAGCGCATGCTGTTCAACGCGCGGACGGCGATCGAACGCTACCAGCTGTTGCAGGCGTCGACTGACGCCGGCGCCACGCCGCCGGCGGCGCGCCGAACTCGCGCCTGAACGCACGACTGAATGCCGTGTCGGTCTGGTAGCCGACATCCTCGGCAATGCGCGCCAGCGGTGCATTGCTGCGGCACAGGAGATTGGCGGCAAGCAACATGCGCCATTGCGTGAGGTATTGCATCGGCGAACTGCCGACGAGATGCTGGAAGCGCTCCGCGAGCACGGAGCGCGAGGTGCCGGCCTCGCGTGCCAACTCTTCCAGCGTCCATGCGTGCGCCGGACGCTGGTGCAGCTCGTTCAACGCCGCGCCGACAATCCGGTCGCCCACGCCGGCCAGCCACCCGGTGCGGCTGGGGTCCTGTTCATTCATGTAGAGGCGCAGCACTTCGATGAACAGCACCTCGGACAGCTTGGACAGAACGCCGGCGCCCCCGGGACGCGGCGAGCGTGCCTCGGCCAGCGCGTAGCGCACGGACGCTTCGAGCCAGATGCCGGCATTGGATCCGCGCACGTTCACCCGCACCAGCGGCGGGAGCCCCGCGAGCAGCATGCGGGCGAGGCGATCGTCGCAGGCAAGGTAACCGCAGACCAGGCGCGTGGTCGGGCCGCCGCCGCCGTAGTTGAGTTGTCGTGGGCGGCGCGCCAGCACCTCGTCGAGGCGGGCGCCGGTGGGTAGCGGCAGCCCGGGCTGCGAGGCCATGTTGTGCGCGTGCCCTTGCGGAAAGATGACGACGTCGCCGGCGGTCAGGTGTACCGGCGCGTCGGTGCCGATTTCCACAAAGCACTCGCCTTCGGTGATCATGTGAAAGATCACCACGCGCTCGGCGCCGGGTTCGAGCACCCGCGCTGCCGAGTCGGCGCTGGGCGAGTGATAGCACCAGGGGGCCGTGAATCGTCCCTGGATGAAAATGGCACCGACCAGGCGAACGACGCGGAGCGTTTCCGAAAGAGCGTCCATGGGCGGGTATCGTCTATTGGCCGTCGATGTCGATACGCAGGTCCACGGGTAACGCCGTCGATACTGCACGCGGGACCGGCGAACTACGGTAGGCGTCGTTGACGAGCGCGCGCAATCGCGCGGGCTCGACACTGTTCGCAGCGATGCGCACGTGAAGTTGCACATCGCTGGGACCGGCATCTACCGGCATGCCATCGGCTTCCTGCATGCCCAGCAGGCCGCGCACGTCCGAACGGCTGCTGGCGCGCACTTCGAGACGGGTCAGTTCGATGCCTTGCGCTGCGGCGGCGAGCGCGATGGTGGTTGCCGCACATGAGGCCATGCCCGCGCGAAACATCCAACCCGGCGTGACCTTGTCGCCGGTGCCACCCAACTCACCCGGCATGTCGGTGGCCACTTGCGTGCCGTTGGCGTGACTGGCGACGACGCGGGTGCCCTTCTCCCATCGTGCCGTGGCGGGCGCGTCGTCATGCAGGCCCAGTTCGGGACGGCGCCGCATGACACTCTCCACGCGCTTCAATGCTGCCGCAATGTCTTGCGTAGTCATGGAGTTCGTTCTCTCGGTTGCGCCTGCAAGGCTTGATTGTGGCCGTAGTGCCTGGCGATGCCAAGGGGTTTGCCACCGTGCTCGCGACCGCAGGGACGATTGGACAGCAATTCCGGACGCCCGGGCAATGGACGACGCACGCGCGGCGAGATGCGGACGATTGGACAGGTCCGGGCGACGTGCTGGCAGGACGCCGCTTAGCGTGCAGCGGCAAAGTGCGGCGCAGGACGGAACCGCATTCAGGCGACACCGTTCTCGACGGTAGCCCTTTGCGCAACGAATTTACATGGAGCAGTAGAGCATGAACGCACTGATCGATTTTTTCGCACTCAAGCGCTTCCAGCCGCTGGCATGGGCGACCGGCGACTACGCATTGATCGGCACCGCCCTTCAGGTCGTCGGCGAATCGCTGGCCGAAGCCTGCCAGCTGCACTGGGATGAAACCTTGCTCGGCGTGGCCACCGGCAACGGCAGTGCCGCGCTGGCCGCGGCGCGATGTCTGGCGTGGACGTGGCGTTGGTTCTCCCGGTGGCGCGAACAGGCCGCCATTGCGGTTGCAGAGCCGGCGGGCACCACCGGAATTGCCGCCTCGGCGACGACCGCCGGGACGGATGGATCGCCATTGCAGGCGCTTGGGTAATGGACCAAGCGCGCGCGACAAGTTGCGGACGATCGGTCAAGTCGTAGCGACGCGCGGGCAGGACGCGGGTCGGTGCGCGGCCGCAAAGTGTGTCGCAGGACGGAACCGGATTCGGGCAATACCGTTCTCGACGAACCCCCACTCAACATCGAATTGACAAGGAGCAATGAACCATGAACGCACCCGTTGACTTTCCCGCAATCAAGATCCGCCAGCAGCAGGCCTGGGCGAGCGGCGACTATGCATTGATCGGCACGACGTTGCAGATTGTCGGCGAGTCGCTGGCCGAAGCCTGTGACCTGAACTGGGACGAAACCGTGCTCGACGTGGCCGCCGGCAACGGCAATGCCACGCTGGCCGCGGCGCGCCGCGGTTGCAAGGTCACGTCGACCGATTACGTATCCACGTTGCTCGACCGTGGGGCCGAACGGGCACGGGCTGAGCGCCTCGACGTGAAGTTCGAGGTGGCCGACGCCGAGGCGCTGCCCTTCAACGACGCAAGCTTCGATGCCGTGCTGTCGACCTTCGGCGTGATGTTCGCCCCGGATCAGGAACGTGCGGCGTCCGAGATGGCGCGCGTATGTCGTCCCGGCGGGCGCATCGGCCTTGCCAACTGGACGCCGGAAGGTTTCATCGGGCAACTGTTCAAGACGCTTGGCCGCCATATGCCGCCGCCCGCCGGCGTGCAGTCGCCGGCGCGCTGGGGTGCGGAGACGCATTTGCACGCGCTCTTCGGCGAAGAGGCCGCGGCGATCGCAATCACGCCGCGAATCTTCAATTTCCGCTATCGCTCGGCCGCGCATTTCATCGACATCTTCCGCACGTGGTACGGCCCCGTGCACAAGTCGTTCGCCGCGCTGCCGCCGGAGAAGGCCGGCGCGCTTGAGGATGACCTCACGGCACTGTTGAATGGCCTGAACCGCGGCGGCGCGCATTCGCTGGTCGTGCCGGGCGAATACCTCGAAATCGTCGTCACCCGTCGCTAAGGCTTCGCGCCGCATGGACCCGAGACTGCAACGCCGCGTCCAACGCTATGGCTGGGACCTGGCGGCCGCATCCTACGATCCATTGTGGCAGGAGCAGCTGGCCGCCGTGCATGCCGCAGTGATGGCATGCGCGGCACTGGCACCCGGCGAGCGCGTGCTGGATGTGGCGTGCGGCACCGGGTTGATCGCCTTCGCCGCCGCGACCGCGGTAGGCGCGCGTGGCGAGGTGCTTGGCGTCGATCTGTCGGGCCGGATGGTCGAGTCAGCGGGCCGGCAGGCACGGGAACGCGAGCTGGCCAACATCGACTTTGCGCGCATGGATGCGGAACAACTGGGTCTGCCCGACGCCAGTTTCGACGTTGTGTTGTGCGCGCTTGGACTGATGTACGTGCCCCAGCCCCGGCAAGCACTGCGCGAGATGCACCGGGTCTTGCGTCCCGGCGGTCGTATCGTCCTCGCGGTGTGGGGCGAGCGCGCGCGGTGCGGATGGTCGGCCCTGTTTTCCATCGTCGATGCCGAGATCCAGAGCGACGTGTGCCCACTGTTCTTCCAGCTGGGGCAGGGCGATGCGCTGGCAAACCGGTGCGCCGCAACCGGGTTCGAGAACATCAGGCATCATCGGCTGGACGCGATGCTGGATTACGCCGATGCCGACGAAGCTTGTCACGCGGCGTTGGTCGGCGGCCCCGTGGCGCTGGCATGGTCGCGCTTCGATGAAGATGTCCGGGTGCGGGTGAGGAGACGCTATGTCGACGCAATCGAGGCATGGCGGCGCGGTCAGGGGTATCGCGTGCCGGGCGAATTTGTCCTCGTGGCAGCCACCACGGCCGGCGGCCGGGCGGGGTCCCCGTCAGGCTAAGCCCGGTCAGCCTGGAAATGGCATTAGACTTGCTTTGTATCAGTATTTCCCCCACGGGCGATGCTGTCGCGGGCTATTGCAGCGACACCACGCGGATGCGAAACGACACTACCGTGCGAGGTGAGATAGGGGTAGGGAATGTTCTATCGGGTCGTAATGCAGGGCCACGTGCTGGGCGGCGCTGACCTCGAGGAGGTCAAGGGCCACTTTGCCCGGGTCACCGGACTGCCATTGCGCGTCGCCGAGGAAATGTTCGGTGGCATGCCGCACGTAGTCAAGCGCCAGGTGGAGAAAATCGACGCCGAACGCATCGCCGCCACGCTGCGCGCCATCGGCGCCGCAGCCACCGTGGAGCGGGAAGTGCCCGGGACGGACGACGAGACGCCGGAAGGCGACCTCGTGATCGCCACGCCGTTCTACAGCGGACCACCCACGATCGTCCCCGGTTCGGAGGCATTGCCGGAGATCTCGCCTGCCGAGGCGCGACGCGCCCGCCTATGGCGCGTGGTGCGTTCCAAATGGACGCTGCGTGGCGTTGGCGCCGTTCTCATGATTGGCGCCTTGATCCTGTTGGCGCCTCTGGCTGAACAGGCCCTATCGCCTGCGAGCAACGTATCGGCCCCGGCAGGAATTGCACCCGCACGTGCCCCGGCCAAGGAAATTGAGCCGGCTCCGTCGCCGGACATCAACGCAAGCCTGTTTGAAGGGCCCTGGCGTTGTACCAATCAGCGCACAGGCGTGTCGGATTACTGGAGCTACTTCGCCGATGGCAGGCTGATTTTCCATGGCGATGCATTGAGCGAATTGCCGCCATCGCCTGAAATAGCCGCCTCGGCGCCGACCAGGTGGACCATCGTCGGGCAGCGCCTGTCCCACACGTACGTGCAAGGCGCGCCCGATACGTATACGGTGACGCAACTTTCACTCACGCGCCTGCGTTATAGCGGTGAGCGTGGTCTCGAAATCGAGTGTCGCCGACCGTAGCGCGCCGGCCAGACCATTCAGCGAGGCCATCGAACGGGCGGGCCAGGACCGCGCCGCCCGCATTGCCAAGAATGCATCGCTACGCGAGGCGATGGGCGCCCGCGCCTTGCGCGCCTTTGTCGATAAAGCTATCGGTTGGACCGGCATCTGGCGGCGGTGGAAAACGGATGCCCGGTCGCCGCGCTGTCGAGAGGCACGAGCCGGCCGAATCCGCATTCGAGCCGCGGAATGGCCGCCCATTTGCCTTCCGGATACGGGAGAAGCGACCGCCACGTGCCGGCTTCCGTCTGCTGCCGGGCGTCACTGGACCCTTCGTTGATGCAGACGTCGGTGCCGGGGTAATAGTGGAAGCCGGCGCCGTAGAGCGAACATACTTTCACGTATTCCACCGCCGCGTGGCCGACCGACGACACGACGAGCATTCCAACGCCGAGCGCCACGCCGCGAGTGTGCTGACGATCGATGGCAGGCAGTCGCTTGCGCACTACGGGACGCGTCAGCACGGTTGGGTCAATTGCTATAGTGCACAGTATCAGCGAACCCGAGGTACGCCATGTCCGACATTTCGCAACGCCCGCCGTTGCCTGACCGCCTGTCCGTGGACGCGCGCAGTCCCCACTACGTCGCCGCCGCCATGGAACACGCCATCGGCATCCGCCTGAACGACAGGGAACGCAAGGATGTCGAGGAATATTGCATCAGCGAAGGCTGGGTCAAGGTGCCCGCCGGCAAGACGGTTGACCGCAAGGGGCATCCACTGCTGATCAAGCTTACGGGCAAGGTCGAGGCTTTCTACCGGTAGGCACGGCACTCGATCGCGCGCGGACTTCAGGAACCATTGTTCACATGCATCCGGTTCCCGGCGCGACGTCGGTAGCGAAGTCGACTTCCGCGTGGACCTATCCGCTGCTGGCATTGGCCGTCCTCGTCCACGCAGGGTTGTGCTGGCACCTGCGTACGGATCTCGCCTTCGACCCGAAGACGTCTACCTGCCATTCGCGCAGCGCCTGCTGGGCGAAGGATGGGCCTTTCTCGCCTCGGAACGATCGGTGTGGTACCCGTTCGGTGCGTACGGCTACCCCGCGCTGCTCGGCGCCAACCTGCACATCATCGAGGCCGTCAACCTGGTGCTCTCGTCGACGGTCGTGCTGTTGTTGTACCGCATCGCAACCTTGGCGTACTCGGTGCGCGGCGGGATCGTTGCGGCGTGGTTGTACGCGGCGTCGCCCGCGGTGGCGCCGTTGGTGATCAACGCCCTGACCGAACCTCCGTACCTCTTTCTATGCGCCGTGTGGATGTGGGCGTTCAGCGAACTCTGTGCGTCCGGCCAACGTCGCTGGATGTGGATCGGCGGCTTGGCGCTGGCCTGCGCGGTGAACTTGCGCGCCTCGCTGGTGCTTTTCATTTTCGGCAGTGCGATGCTCGCAGTGTTCATGAGCAGGTACGGCAGCCCCGGTCGCGACACCTGGAAAAAATTGGCCGGCGTTCAGTTGGTCGCGGCCGTGCTCACGCTCGTCGTGATCGCCAAGAACTGGCTGCTGTTCGATCTGCCGCAGATCAGTACGGGCGGCGGCAATGCCTTCTACCTGGGCAATCATCCGCTGACCGGAGGCTATGACCCCGACGTAGTCGGCTTGTTCTTCGACGTCAACGGCGTCGCACAGGAACTCCAGCTCACCGTGCAGGCCGATCGCAAACTCTTCGCGATCGGCTGGGAAATGTTGCGAGCCCAACCGCTGGACGTGACGCTCGCGAACTACCTGCGCAAGACATGGGCATTTCTGTTCTACCCCAACGTCGCGGTGAGTGACAGCCTGTTCACGCTGCGCTCCTGGCGCATCGCGCTGCTGGCGGGTGCCGCCGTCGGCGTGGTTCGCGGCTGGCGCTCGCCCATCGTGCTGCTGGCGGTGGCGGCGACGTTCTATCAAGTGCTGGCGCACATGCCGCTGCTCTACACCCCGCGTTATTCCGTGGGCGCGCTCGACCTGTGGCTGGCGCTGCTCGCGGGATGTGGTTTCGCTGCCGTTTCGCATTGGTCGCCGCGCAATGCATTGCTGTTTGCGCTTGCGACCGCCGCGGCCATCTACGGTGGAAAGACGATCCGATTGCTTGAAGGCGCTGTTGTTCCGCTTCATTTCAGCGCGAGCGTTCCGCACCGGGTCGTCTGGGAACAACGTGGCGCCCCCGACGGGTCGCTCAATGGCTTCGTTGCCGGCCGTAACCCCAATGCGCTCACCGCAACCGCCAAAGTACCTTCGATCCGGATCGCGCTGCCCGATGTCGAAGGCATTGCCGGCAACGCGAGGTTTTGGCAGCGCAGCCTGTTCCTGATCCTCGAGGTCACCACACTCCCTGGCAGCAACGTCTGCAGTGATGGCTTGATCCAGTTTCGTCCGATACCTGCGAATCCTGATCCATTGGCTCCAGTGGCCTACTATCCGTTCGATCTCGCAGGCAAGGCCGGTGCCCACACGTTTTCGTTCGGCATATCAACGCGCACTGCGACCTGGCCTGCTGGCATTGACGGCCCCGGCAACTTCGAGATCTCTTTTGCGTGCGAACCGGGAGGCGCTGTGCGCCTCGACCGGCTGGCGATTGCCGAATCCACCTACGCCGAGGCCTACGCGAGCACGCGTGCCCCCGGTGCGGTAGTTCCGGTCGTGCCCGTCATCGAGTACTACAACCCTGTGCTTGACCGCTACTTCGTCACCTGGGTTGCCGACGAAATCGCCACCCTTGATGCCGATGTCGACGTCACGGGGTGGGTGCGTACCGGGCACGCGTTCCGGACTTACGCTACGGCGCAGCCTGGAACCTTGCCGGTGTGCCGCTTCCGCATCCCGCCCGGTCTCGGCGGTTCACACGTCCTGGGACTGGGCGCCGACGAATGCAGCGCGATCGCGCGGGACAATCCGGGCTACCTGCTTGAATCGCCCAACTTCACGGCACGCATGGTGCCGCCGCACGTGGGTTGGTGTCCGGTCGGCACCGTGCCCGTCCATCGCCTGCGCATCAACGACGTGAGCTATCGCTACACGACGGACACGTCGGTACGCGATCAGATGGCGGCGGGTGGTGGGTTGCCCAAGCTTGAAGGGTCGGACGTCGTGGCGATGTGCGCCCCGAAGTAGGCGGCGGACGCACCGCCGCATTGCGGGAGATCAATACACACGCAGGGCGGCAAGGGTAAGGTTTGTCTGCTTCTTCCGATCGCAGGAGTGTGCAGTGCTCTTCCGTACGCTGGTTCTTGCCGCATTGGTCGTGGCCGCGATGCCGGGCGCATACGCAGCCGGCGAGGCCGCCGGCTGTGTCGCCGATGATGCGGCGGTGACGTCCTTGCTCGG